>NZ_JAHKKS010000001.1 GCF_019737615.1 Sphingobium xanthum
CTCGACGTGGCGATCGGCCCGGCGGTCACGCCTTGAAGCTGCTCGCGAAGCTCGCGGCGCCACGTGAAAAGCTGCGACGGTACGATATCGTGCCGCCGGGCGACCGCGCTCACGCTCTCGAGGCCAGAGTAGCTCTCCGCGACGATCGCTGCCTTGACCGACGGATCCCAATCACGACGTCGGCCAGCGCCCGTGAACACCTCGAAACGCCGGGCACGCCCCTTCGTGCTAGCATCGTCACATGGCATCGTCATAGCATCAGCCGCCCCGGTCCGGATCAGAGGGCGGAAACTCGACGCTGATCAGCGGCCGCGCAAGGTGCCAGCAGGACACCGCTTACGCACAGACGAGGCAGCTTGCACAACCGAGCCAGGCGGGTTCGATGCGGTCGGCAAGCCAACCGACGAGTATGCGCGTCACGATGACCGATCCGCCGATGAGACCGGCCAAGGCGCCGGCCCGCTCGACCGGCATCCCGGCCTCCCGCAGCATGGGCACGAAATGCGAGAGCATGCCGGCGAACGCAAAGGCCATGGTACAGAAGGCAGCATATTGCAGCCGGAACAGGCTGGAAGCACGGATCGCGGCATGGTCCTCGTCACCCGGCGACCCGCTGTGCGGCGATCGGCCCGGCAAGCCGAGCAGTGCGGGGAGGAGACCGAGCGCAGCCAGCATGGCGAGCGCGAGAAACCCGTGCTGCCAGCCCTGCCGGGCGATGACCAGCCCGATCACCGGCGGCACGATGGCTGCGGCAAGGCCGATGCCGACTTGCGTCAGTCCCAGCGCGAGGCCCCCCCGCGCCCGATCGAAGGCAGCGGAGACGGCGCGCGTATAGGGAACCGGCGTGGAGCCAGCGGTTAGCGGCCCGATCAGCACGACGATGATGATATAGAGCGTCACGGATCGAACTTGCGAGAGCGCAAGAAAGCCGACCGAAAGCATGGCGGCGCCAAAGGCGGCAATGGCGCGCGGTCCGAACCGATCGACGAGCCGGCCAACCAGCGGCATGGCTGCCGCCATCGCGAGGGTCGAACCGAAAAAGGCCGCGCCGAACGCGGTACGGCTGAGTCCGATCGCACCGGCCAGATCGCGCGCGAACAAGCCCGCATTGTAAGTGAGCAGGCCCGATACGCCCAGACCGACGCCGAGCGCCGCCATCAGGACGGTCCGCCAGCCCCGGACGAACTCCGATGAGGCCGACTCCTTCACGCGCCGGCCGGCGAATGGCTGTGTCCCGCGCGTATTCGAACGAAAGACATCCACAGGAGCAGTCCTGCGACGAGCGGCATCGGCGCCATTGTCGCAAGGCCATAGCGCAGTGCGTCGGTGCCGAGATAGGGTGCGGTCGCGTCGCTGACCACACCGACGATGACCGGAGCAACGGCACCACCAATGATGCCCGAGGCAAGCAGCATGAGCGTCGATGAAACAGCACGCATGCGGATGGGCGCGATACCGATCGCCACGGCGATGCAAGGCCCCATCGCGCTTGCCAGCAGGAAGTTCATGATCGCGGCCGACGACATGGCGAGTACCAGAGACGGCGCAAGTATGAAAACAAGGAAGAAGGGCGCTGCCAGCGGGACGGCGATGAGCGGCACCAGAAGACCATGCACTTCACCGCCATGCTTGCGCGCGAGATGGCTGGCGAGCAGGCCGGAGACAATGGTCCCCGTAATGCCGCCGAGTCCGACCGCCGGGCCGATGAGCGCGCCAACCGAGGCGAGCGGCACGCCATGGCTACGCAGCAGGAACGCGGGTGCCCAGGTCGGCAGCACCGCCACCGCCATGCCGGCAAATGCCATGCCGAGCGAGAGCGCCTTGAAGCCCGGCAGGCCGACGAGGTGGCCGATCGCCTGAAGGAGATTCTTTTCCTGCAACTGGTCATCTGTATCGCGCGTACGGACGGGCTCGTGCATGCTCACCAGCATGAGCGCGACGAGCGCGAATCCGGAGAGGCCGCAAATGAGGAACATTGCGCGCCAGCCATGAGCCGCCGCCAGCACGCCCGCGAGGATCGCGCCGACCACGAGGCCGACGAAGGTGCTGGCCTGAAAGACCGAGATGGCGCGGGGCCGCTTCGGCGCGGCGAACAGGTCCGAGATCATCGAGATCGCCACGGGAAAGGCCGTCGCCTCGCCGACGCCGACAAGGATGCGGGTAAGGCCGAGCGACCAGAAGCCCTGCGCGAGGCCGGTCAGTGCCGTGGCGCCGGACCACAGCGCCACGCCGAGAATGAGGATGCGCTTGCGGTTTCCATGATCGACCCAGCGGGCGATGAAGATGCCCATCAGCAAGTTGAACAAGACGAAGGCCGTACCCGAGACCAGGCTCATCTGCGTGTCGCTGAGACGCAAGTCCGCCTTCACCGGGTCCACGACGATGCCAAGCAGGGTGCGGTCGGCGATGTTCAGGAAGTTGCAGAGAAAGAGGACGAAGAGCGTGTAACCGGCGCCTCTGATACGATCATTCATGGGGTCAGCTCCTGCCCGGTCGTCAATGCCTCGAGATCGGCGTCGAAGCTTGCGTCGATCAGTACGAAGGCCATCCGCGCGGGATGCTCCGAGCGGTTTTCCCAGGCATGATCGGTGCCGCGCTGGACTACGACGTCGCCGGGGCGCAGCACGGTCTCGCCATCGCTGAGGATCAGCACCATTTCGCCCTCGAGCACGATGCCGTAGTCGATCGACCGGGTCCGATGCATCGGGCTGCGGACGCCGCCGGCCGCGGCCGGCAGGAAATCGATGACGCGGATGACGCTGCCTGCGGGCGGGGGACCGATCCGTGGCGCGGCACTGGTCGGTTCGCTTGCCGGCACCGGACCGATTGCCTCGGGCGTCGCGTCGGTCGACCAGACCTCGTCGAAGCTGGCGCCGGGCAGGACGCGCACATGAGGCACCGGGCCATCCGCGACGATGACCGAGCGCCCGTCGGCCGCATGGCCGGTAACGATCCGCCGCGTCGTCATGCGAGGATCCGTTGCGCGCTGCCATCGCCGCCGCCCGAAGAGCGCATCAGAATCGCGGGCCCGAAGTCGGATAGCGGCAGGGCCGCGAGCGCATTCACGATCGGGTATTGCGTCGGCATGTCCTCCCAGCGAGCGGGAAGGAAGGCGAAACGCCCCTGTCCCCGCTCCATCGCGAGGATATCGGGCGGGGGGCCGTCCGGCGTGCTCGCCGTCGCGTAGGTCACATCCGGCTTACCCCAGGCGCCGGTGCGGGGCATATATTTTTGGAACAGCATCGGCAGCGAAGGGGCGGGCAGTGCGGTGTCGGGTCTAAAGCCGGCCGCCTCGATCTCGAAGAAGCAATGGCCTTCCCAGGCCGCACCGCCGATCCAGCGCCCATCGATGATTTCGGGATCCGGGATCGTCGCGTGGATCTTGCACCAGCCGAGTTCCTCGCGGCCGGTCAGGATGGGATCAGCCATGCTTTCCCAGACCACGGGGACGAAATCGCCCTCGACGCGCTCCGCGCCTCCCCAGACTGCAGGGACGCGGACGAGCACGATGTTGTAGCCGCGTCCGGCCAACCAGCCGATATCGGTCAGGAGCATCAAGCTCACCTCGATGCGTGGCTCTCCGCGCAGCGCAAAGCCATCCGGCAGAAGCGCACCAAGCATCGCCGCATCGGAGCGCGCCGAGATCGCGAGCGAGGCGACCTGCTTGCGATAACGCAGATGCGCCTTGTCGGCCGGCAGATTACGCGGCCCCGGCGCCGGCCCGAAGGACACCGGCATGCGGTAAAGCGGAGCGAGGGCACCGCTCATGCCGCGCGTGTCTCCCGTCCGATCAGTTCCTCGACCAGGCGGCGCGCGCGGGTGCCGCCTGCATCGATGCCGAGGAATGCGGGCTTGGCGTCCCAGAAATCCCGGCCATCGAGATTGGCATAGGCCGCCTCGATGATCGGTTTGTCCTCCTGTTCGAAAGCCTGCGTCATCATGGCGAACAGCATGGCGTCGCCCTGCTCGCTCGCCACGCCGCTGCCGCGCGTGCTCGCCCAGAAATAATGCGCCGTATCGGCTGTCTCGGGCGTGATGATATGCGCCTGATGAATGATCACGCCGGTCTCGCGCGGTTCGCCCACCGGTGTCGCGCCGATTTCCAGCAACATGGACGCGGGGGCATCCCAGCGCATGTCCAGCCAGTGATCGGTCGGAAGGCTCCGCTCGTAGATGCCATAAGTATGACCGGGCGCCGGAACATTGGGCATCCACCAGTTGGAGTGGAGGCGGTCTCCATCCCGTCGAACTTCATGCTTGCCGGCGAAAATCACGCCCGCTCCCGCGAAGCTGCCGCGATGCACGAACTCGATGTGGCTCAAGTCCATCAAATTGTCGGTCGCGAACTCGTAGGGCGCGCGCATCGGCATCAAGCCACGCACAGGCTCCGCGCCGTCGCGAAAGAGCGTGTTGAAGTCGGGCAGCAACGCGGGGTCGGCCTGATCGGCGTCTCCCATCCAGATCCAGGCTATGCCGTCACGTTCGTGGACCGGCCAGTTGCGCACGGCGGCACCCTTGGGCAGCGTGGCCGAGAAGGGATTGTGGGCGCACTGGCCGGAAGCATCGAAGGCCAGGCCATGATAGGCACAGCGCACCAGATCGCCTTCGCGCGCACCTGCGCTGAGCGGGGCGAAGCGATGCGGGCAGCGATCGGTGAGCGCGGTCGGGGCGCCGTCCGCCGTGCGAAACAACAAGATGGGTTCGCCGAGGATGCGACGGCGCAGCAAGGCGTCGCCGACTTCGTTCGACCAGCCTGCCATGTACCAGCAGTTGCGGGGATAATTGGGACCGGTCTGTGTCATGCTGTCACCGTCAAGCCGAGGAGATCGGCCGCGTTGAGGCCAAGGATCTTTGCCTTGTCCGCATCGTTGAGCCGCGCGTGGAAGCCGACCGGATCGGGCTCGGACATGTCGAAGGGATAGTCGGTGCCCAGACAGAGCTTGTGAGCGCCGTGCGTGCGCACGAGACTGTCGAGCTGGTCAGGATCGAACACCAGCGTGTCGAGCCAGAGCTTGCGCAGATAGCTGGAGGGCGGGTGCTGGCAATGCTCCGAGCAATCGCCGCGCGCGCGCCAGCCATGATCCATGCGGCCCCAGTAGCCAGGGACATAGCCGCCGCCATGCGCGACGCAGACGCGCAGGCCCGGATGGCGATCCAGCACGCCGCCGAAGATCAGATGCCCGATGGCGAGCGTGGATTCGAGCGGGTTGCCGATCAGATTGTTGAAATAATAATCGCTGAGCCGGCGCCCCTCGGTGAATCCGAGCGGGTGGATGAAGAGCAGGATGCCGAGTTCCTCCGCTGCGGCCCAGAAGGGGCGCAGTTCCTCGGCATGGAAGTCCGTGCCGTTGACGTTGGAGCTGATCTCGATGCCGCGCAGATCGAGTTCGCGCATGCAGCGGCGCATTTCGGCGACTGCCATTTCGACATTCTGAAGCGGCACCGTGCCCATGCCGACGAGGCGATCGGGATGCTGTGCGACAGCCGCCGCCATGCCGTCGTTGACGGCGCGCGCGGCGTCGCGACCGGTCTCGGGGTCCGTGAAGTAGAAATATTGCCCCGGGCTTGGACTGATCGCCTGCACGTCAATGCCGAGACGGTCCATGTCGGCAATGCGCTGGTCGAACGTATTGAGCGTGCGGCCGATCGTCGCGAACTGGGCGCGGTTGACCTCCACGGTCCTGGCGCTGGTGAAATCGTTGATGCCGGGCGGTGGCCCCGGATATTTCGCCTGCACGATCGCATCGGCGGCCGGGATGCCAAGATGGCAATGGATATCGACGACGAGATGCTTCCCGCGCGCCGAGACCGGAATCGGTTTGCGATCGCCGCAGGTGGTGATCGTCATGCGCGTGCTCGCGCGGGCTGGATCGTGCCGGTGCAGTCGCCGAAACCGATCGGTACGTAGCCTTCCGCCATTGCTCGCCCCCGCAAGGTCAGAGTGTCGCCATCCTCCAGCCAGTCGCGCTTCGTGCCGTCGGGCAGATCGATGCTGACGCCGCCGCGCATCGTAATCTCGGCCAGGCAGGCCTTGGCGTCGTCGGCGGCGCCGGAGACGGTGCCGGTCGCGACCAGATCGCCGCGCTCGAGCGGGGAGCCGTTGGAGGCCTGGTGCGCGACCATCTGCGCGAGCGTCCAGAACAGCTCCTTGAGATTGGTGCGCACGATCTGCTCGCCGGCGAGGTCGGCCGTGAGCTCGATGTCGACGCCGCCATGGCTGCGGTCGCTCGCGCCGAGCAGATGGGCAGGCACGGCCGGCTCCTCGCTGGTCCGGCCACGGGCGGCGACGCGGAACGGTGCGAGTGCCTCCATGGTGACAATCCACGGGCTGATCGTCGTGGCGAAGCTCTTGCCGAGATGAGGCCCAAGGATGGATTCGAAGAACTGGATGCCGCGCGCGGACCAGTCGTTGACGAGGCAGCAGCCGAACATGAGGTCCTCGGCGGCGGGCATGGCCAACGGCTCGCCGAGCGCGTTGCCGTCCCTCAGCCACACGCCGAACTCCAACTCGAAATCAAGCATCGGCTCGGGTCCGAAGAGGATGCTGTTGCTGCCTGGTGGTGAGGCGAACTGGCCGGTCGGGCGCACGATGGGCGTGCCGCTCGCGACGACCGAGCTGGCGCGGCCATTATAAGCGACGGGAAGAGACATGGTCGCAAGCGGAGCGTCCCGGCCGCCCATGCGCTTGATGTGATCGATGGAGGTGCAGAAGTCCGTGAAGGCCGTGGGCTTCAGCGGCAGGAGCAGCTCGGTTTGCGCCATCGGCACAAGGCAGGTTTCCAGCGTCGCGATGTCGCCGTTTCCGCCTTGCCGGAACAGATCGGACAATTGCGCCCGCAGTGCGCTGACGGCCTCGGCGGCGCAAGCGAGCAGCGGAGCCAGACTCGGTCCCCTCGCCGCTTGCGCCGCCTCTGCCGCCACTCCCACGAGCAAACCGGTGTCGAGCAAAGCCGCCATGTCTATGATGCGATCACCAAGCGCGACGCCGCCGCGCACATGATCGTCCGTCCGAAACAGCCCGAAGGGCAGGTTCTGGATCGGGAAATCCCCGCCCGGCGTGTTGGCGCTTTCCACCCAGCTTCGCCGCGCCGGGTCATGCGTCTCGTTGATCCTAATGCTCATGATCGCAGGCCTCGCTGTGGGCGGTCAGTTCCTTGTGGTAGCGGCCCATCGCGCCGAACAGGTCGCGCTGCTGCTCGGGCGTGAATGCGGCTCCCCATTGCCGGTAGAGCGAGAAGACATTCGCCACGATCCGCTCCGGGTCGGTCCAGCCGCGATATTCCTGCATGTTGATGTCGCGCGCCGTTTCTTCAAAGCGCATGCCTGCATCGAAGCGCGCCCGTGCCTCGTCCCGGATGTATTCGAAATAGGCCTTCATATTGGCCACGGCGTTCCGGTCGGTGATCGGGCCATGGCCGGGCACGACCACCTGTGGATCGAGGTCGATGATGTGCTGACAGGCGGCGATCCAGTTCTCGATCGGCCCGGCCCACATGATCGGATGCCCTTCGTTGAACAGGAGATCGCCGGTGAACAAGACGCGGTCGCCGGGCACCCAGACGATCGTATCGGACGCGGTATGAGCCGGGCCGAGATCGGTCAGCTCGACCAGCTTGTCGCCGACGAAGAGTGAGAGCTGCTTTTCGAAAGTCCGGTTGGGCAGCGTCACCTTATCGACCCCGGAGAAATCGAACTTGCGGCCCATCGTCTCGTAGAGAAACTCGCCGCCATCCCCCATTTGCGGATAATTGTCCTTAAGGGCGGCGAGCATCTTCGGATTGAACCCCGCCATCTCCTCCTTCGCTTCGACCGTGCCGATGATTTCCGCGTCCGCGACGAGGCCGTTGCCGAAGAAATGATCGGGATTGGCGTGCGTATTGACGAGCCGGTCGATCTTCGCCGCCTCGAGCACCTTAGCCTTGAAGGTATCGAGCATCTCGCGGGTCAGGGGCACGCTCATCAGCGTATCGACCAGCAATGTCTCGCCCGCGCTGACGATCAGCCCGGCGTTCGACCAGCCCCACGTCCCATCCGGCTGCACATAGCCATAAACGCCGTTGCCGATGTCATGCATGCCTTGCGTGAACGGCCAGTTCGCCATTCGCCTCTCCCTTTGAGTCGGAGTTTATCGATCCCGAACAGCGAAGCAATTCCTATTTTCAGGAATATTATCGTCGCGCTTGCCGCTCGCGAAAAAAAGCGGAATAGCGGGAATATGGCGAAGGTTGCGAAGAAGCGTGGGCAAGGCCGCCCCTCGGACAACGCGGTGGGCCGCGAGACGGTGCTCAACAAGACGATGGAGCTGGTGCAGGAACTCCCGCCCGCGCGCGTCACCATCTCGCTGATCGCTCGCGAGGCCGGGGTCGATCCGGCGCTCATCCGCTATTATTTCGGTGACCGGGAGAAGCTGCTTCTGGCCGTGGTCGACAAGATGCTCGCCGATGTGCCGCCCGATGTTGACCACGATGCCGAGCCGATGGAATTGCTCGAGGCGCGCATCCGCAACACGGCGCGCTTCACGCGATCGACCAAGCATGTCCATCGCCTGATGGTCGATGAGCTCGCCGACGCGAAATCCGCCGATGTCCGCCGGCAACAGGGCGAGATGAACATGCGGGCCGTCAACGCCTTCGCCGGCCTGCTCGCACGGGATGGCGGCACCACGCTGCGGGACGTCAACCCGCTGTTCCTGCATGTCGCGCTGGTCGGGCTGTTCGACTTCTTCGTCTCCGCGCGGCCGGTGGTGCGCAACCTCGTGCCCGACGGCACGGACATGGACGCCCTTGGCGACGACTTCGAGGACTTCATCGTCGACCTGATGCTGAACGGCATCCGCAAGCGCTAGGACGACACACACGACTCAGGCTTCCGCCACGCAGGGATTGCGCTGCATGCCGAGCCCGGTGATCGAGCCTTCCATCACGTCGCCGGGCTGGAGAAAGACGCCAAAGGCGGAGCCATTGCCATAAGGCGAGCCGGTGCAGATCACGTCGCCTGGCATGAGTTCGACGCGATCGGAGAGATAGGCTATCTGTCGCTCAATCCCGATCATCATGTCGCGCGTGGATTCGTCCTGATAGACCTTGCCGTTGACCGCGAGGCGGATCGTCAGGTCATAGGGGTCGGCCACGAACTGCCGCGGCACGATCATCGGGCCGAAGGGCAGGAAGGTCGGGAAGCATTTGCCCGAGAGCCAGTCCGCCCCCAACCCACCCGCATCGCGGCGGAAGATATGCTCGCGTGCGGTCACGTCGTTCACGACCGCGAAGCCGGCGACATGGTCCATCGCTTCGTCCGGCGACACATGGTGCGCCCGCCTGCCGATGACGACGCCCAGCTCCAGCTCCCAATCCGGCTTCACGACATTGCGCGGCAGCACGACCGCGTCGTTTGGCCCAACCACGCAGGACGGCAGTTTGATGAAGCAATAAGGGTCTGTCGCCCTGGCGCGTTCGTCCATTACCTTTTCCGCGCGGGCGCGACGCTCCTCGTCGGAGATGTCCTCGTCGCCCGGCGTGCGCATGGACGGATCGCCCATGATCAAGCCAATCACATGTTTGCGGTAATTGGCGCCCGTGCAGAAGATCTGGCGGGGGATATAGGGCGCCGCCAAAGCCGTCTCGTCGAGCACGGTCGCGCCTTCCCCCGTTGCCGCAAGGGCTTCCAGTTTCGGGAAGGCCGCATCCCAGTCGTCGAGCAATGCCAGCACCTCGCGCCCTTCGCCGAGCGGCGCGAGCGCGATCACCCGATCGCCAACCACCAATGCCGCGCCGCCATCGCGCAGCGTCGCCAGACCGAAGCTCATTCCGTCTCTCCCAAGATCAATAGGGCGCCTGGAGCTGGCCCATGGTCGCTCCCAGCATTTTCGGCGCCTTGTCGGACATGTCGCCGGCCATCTCC
This sequence comes from Sphingobium xanthum, assembly GCF_019737615.1. Taxonomy (GTDB): domain Bacteria; phylum Pseudomonadota; class Alphaproteobacteria; order Sphingomonadales; family Sphingomonadaceae; genus Sphingobium; species Sphingobium xanthum. The sequence continues at coordinate 9,901 of NZ_JAHKKS010000001.1, forward strand.
ATGTCGCCGATCATGACGCTGTTCTCGACAACCAGACGGGCGCGCTCGAAACGGCGCTCCATGAAGGCGTGCAGCGCGTCGGTGACGCTCTCATGCCGCTGCAGTTCCTCGGCGAGGACGAGGCCGTCTTCGGCGGCGATGCCGGCGCCGCTTGCCATATGCGGCGTCGTCGCATGCGCCGCGTCGCCGATCAGGACGACGCGCCCGTTATACCAGGGCTTGGGCAGAAGCAGCCATTCGAGCGGGCGATAGTTGATCTGCGCGGGATCGACGATGCTCTCCCGCACGCGCGGCACTGCGCCACCGAACGGGGCCATGAGCGCGCGAACATGCTCGACCATCTCGCCTTCCGGGAAGAAGGGATTGTCCGGCACATGTTCGAGGATGAACATGTACATCTCGTCCTGCGACACCGGATTGATACCGAGCTTTACCGGCCCGCCGAAATACATTTCCGTGCGATCGACCTCCGTCGGCCGCTTGGCGACCACGCGCCAGCAGCCCTGCCCGGTGAATTTCGGCTTGGGCGCATCGGGGAAGATCATCGAGCGGATCTGCGAATAGATGCCGTCGGCGCCGATCACGAGATCGTACCGGCCACTGCTGCCGTCGTCGAACGTGACCTGGACGCCGGTCTGGTCCTGCGCCAGCCTATCCACCTTGAGCCCCAGACGCACATCGATCTTCTCGGCCCGCACGGTCGAGGACAGGATCTCGTGCAGGACCGGGCGCATGATGCCGCCACCCTGCTGGATCGGCTGCGGATCGGGCGGCACCGGCGGTTCCATTATCGTCTGCCCACTGGCCGTCTTGCCGCGCATTCCCGCGCCGACATGGCCGCGCGCGCGGACCTGATCGAGAATGCCGAGCGCATCGAAGGCGCGCAGAGAAATGCCCGTGACGCTGATTCCGGCGCCATAGACCCGCCACTGCGGATCGGCATCGATCAGGTCTACCTCCACGCCGATCCGCTTCAGGGAAATCGCGGCCGTCATACCGCCGACGCCGCCGCCGACGACAAGCGTCTTGCCGATCATGCGGGCACCTGCCACAGGCCCTTATCGGGCATCATTTCCGCGTGCGGCACATTGCCCGGAATGATGCGGCCCGTGCCCCATTGGTCGGTGATACTCGGGCTGAACTCATGGACGGTCGGCCGCCAGCTGGTTTCGTCTATTTGTTCGAGGTCGGAGGTATATTCGACGGCGTTGCCGTTGGGTGTCAGGTAATAAGTGAACGTGTTGTTCCCCGCCGTGTGGCGCCCCGGCCCCCAGGAGAGCGTGACGCCCTTCTCGTGCATGCGCGCGAGGCCGCGCATCAGCTCATCGACCGACGACACATCGAACGCGACATGATTGAGCGCCGGCGGCCCCGGCAGAATGGCGAGCCGATGATGCACCGGATTGCAGCGCAAGAAGGCCATGAACGTGCCGATCCAGTCCGACAGGCGGAAGCCGAGCACATCCTCATAGAACTTGACCAGCTTCGCCGGCTCGGGCGTGTGCAGCACGATGTGGCTGAGCCCGGTCGGGATCGCTTCGCCCCTGGCAAGCGACCGGGGCGTGCGCGGCGTGGTGTCGCTGATCACTTCGATCGCGCGGCCATCCGGATCGAAGAAGCGGAACGCATAGCCGCCTGCCGGACCCTCGGCGTCGCCGGGCTCGGAGATGATCTTGCAGCCCGCTCCCCGCACCTGCGCGAAAAGCGCATCGACATCGGCGCGGGAGGCCGCCGTGAAACCGATCAGATCGGTCTTGCGCTCCGCATCCTGGCGCAGACGGATGACATAGGGATAGGCCGACGCTTCGGCAGCGAAATAGACCTTGCCATCCTGTTCGCCGACTTCCGTCAGGCCCCAGGTCTCTCCGAAGAAGGCGCGCTCCGCCGCAAGATCCGGCACTGCCAGCGCGACATAATGTAGATCGGTGACCGACGTCGACATAACCCCTCCGACTCTTAATTCCTGATATTGGGAATAATATGATACAGACGTTTTTGCAAAGCCTTTGCTGCCGCATCGCGCTAGAATTTGCCGCCGATGCGAACGCCCCAGGTGCGGGGCTGCTCGGCGGAAGCGGAGATCGCGCCGGCCGAATTGACGGTGCCGCCAACAAGCCTTTGATTGTCCTCGATGTTGAAGACGTAGACGCTCGCAAACCAGCGGTCGTCGGCGCTGGCAAGCGTGACCGATGCGTCGCTCACGAAGGTCGCGGGCGAGCGCAGATAGGGGAGATAGTCCGCCGAAGAATAGCTCGATCCACGATACCGTGTCCCGGCCTGCAGGACCAGCTTGGTCCCGCCGAGCGGGATGGTCTGCTGGCCGTTGAGGTTGAAAGACCATTTGGGCGAGTTGAACGCCTGCTTGCCCGAGCAGTCGATCCGGAACACGTTGACCGTGCCGCCCGGCGTGGTCTGCGTCGTCGGCGCGAAACCGCAGGTCGTGTTCGGCGGCAAGCCCTGGTTCGGCGTGAAATAGATGAAGCTGTCATACGTCGTGTCGAGATACTGGACATTGGCCGACAGTAACGTGTTGCGGGTGGCCAGCAGCTCCACGTCGAGATCGACGCCCTGGATGGTGCTGTCGCCGATATTGCGCGTCAGGAAGACGGTCGCGGGCGGCGTGCCGAGGTCGTAGCCGAACTGGCTGTATTGCTGGTTCTTGTACTTCCAGACGAAGGCTTCGACGTTCACTTGCAGCGTGTTGCCGAGGAAGCGGTTCTTGCTGCCGATCGTGTAGGCCTTGATCGTCTCCGGCGCATAGGTTTCGACGCCGCGCGCAAAGGAGAAGCCGCCGGCATGATAGCCGGTTTCGAAGCTCGCATAGATCATGCTGCGCGGGCTGAAGTCATATTGCGCGGCGAGCCGATAGGTGAACTTTTCGTTCTTGAGGCCCGCGTTGATCGCGATCGGCGAGCGCAACACGAATGGCGCTGTCTGCGATCCGCCGGCAATCGGCGGCAGAACATAGAGCGGCACCGGCGTCACCGGAATGCCGCGCGATGTGTAGAAGCTTTCCAGCTCGGCCGTATTCCGGATCGAGGGCATCAACGGCAATGTCGGGCAGATATCCTGCGGGGGCGCGGGATTGCCGCAGAACAATATATAGACCGACGACAGGCCGTCGAACCGCTTCCTGTCGGACGTATAGCGGCCGGCAGCGGTGAGCGTCAGTTGCTCGACGGGGCGCCAGCTCAGCTTGCCGAAGCCTGCCCAGGACTCCGTGCCGGTCGCGAAATTCTGGATCGGCATGAGGTTGGACTGATTGTAGAAGGCATTCGGGACGTCGATCTTCTCGTCGAAATACATGGCGCCGAGCAGATAATCGACGGCGCTGCCGATCTTGCCTGTCCAGCGCGCCTCGACGCTGCTCTGCTTGTCCTTCTCCCGCGTGCCGGCGGAACGGAACACCCCGTTGAACGTGTAGTCGAGTGTGGACTCGCGATAGGCGGGCTGCAGGGTGAACGTGCCGGTGGCCGTCTCGTAATTCAGCTCACCGGTGATGCCCCAATAGTCGTTGTCATTATAGGGCACGCCATCGACGACGGCACCGGCGCGGCCGACCTGGGCAATGAAGCGCGCGCTTTGAAGCGCGTTCGAGCGTGGATCGAGCAGGCCCTGATTGGGCGAAAAGCCGGTCGGCGCATAGGCATAGCCGGCAAAGCCGTTGGCCCCGAAGGCAGGCGTGACCGTGCCCAGATAATAGCCGCTCGCGCCGCTGCCGCCCTGATGCGCGAAATCGACACCGATGCGCAGCGACAAGGCATCCGTCGGCTCGGCATAGATCTGCGCGCGGCCGGCATATTCGCGCTGCTTGCCTGTCCCGTCGGACAGGAAGGCGTCGCGCTGCGCAACCGATCCGGCAACGCGAAGGGCCACCGTCTCGCCGAGTGGCAGGTTGAGCGCGGCCTGCCCGGTCAGCCAGTTATAATTGCCATAGCCGAGCGTGAAGGAACCGGCCGTCTCGCCGAGCTTGGGGCGATTGGGGATCACGTTGATCGCGCCCCCGGTCGCATTGCGGCCATAGAGCGTGCCTTGCGGACCCTTCAGGACCTCGACGCGCTGGAGGTCGTAGAAGACGCCGGAGGTCGAGGACGGCCGACCGAGATAGACGCCGTCATAGTTGAAGGCGATTGCCGGGTCGGAATAGGCGTTGACGGTCGCATTGCCGACGCCGCGCACGAAGAAGACCGTGGTGGGGCCGCCTCCACTGTTCGCCGCCAGCGCGGGCGACGTGCGTGCGAGATCCTCGGCGCGGATCACGTTCTGGCGGACCAGCTCCTCGGGCTTCACGACATCCATGGCGACCGGTGTGCGCTGACTGCTCTCCGCTACGCGCTGAGCGGTTACGATGATTTCCTCGAGGCCATCGTCCGTTTCGGCCCCGTCAGATGCGACGGCACTGTTCGGCGAAGACTGCTGCGCCAAAACCGGCCCGTGAGCCATGACGGCAGCAACAGCGACGGACGCACGAATGATCCCTTTCATAGCACTCTCCCCGGCTTTCGACTCTGAGGTCGTTTATTCCTATTTCCGAGAATAGGGAATTTCGGTCGGCGCGCAACCGGATTTTTCCTATATGCAGGAATATTGCGCAGGGACGCGCCCGCGACCGTGGCGGGAGCCGTCAGTCTTTCTTTGCGGCGAGCGCGGAACTGTCCTATCCAGGGCGACGGGAAGTGACATGCTCCGTGAGAAGCTCTTGTTCGAGTTCAATTATCATACCGAACTCGGCGTCATGCAGGTCGATGTGGTGGGGGCCTGGACGGTCGAGGAGGCGCGGCGATATGGCCGTGAAGCCGGCCAGCATTTCCAGCATGCACGCGAACAGTCCGGCCGCCTCCGCCTTCTGCTCAACCTCATGCAAAACCAGCTGATGACCCAGGACGTCATCGTCTCACTGACGCGGTCAGGCACCAAGAATGGACAGCCGGACGACATCATCGCGATCGCGGTCGGGTCGCCGGAGCTCGATCTGCAGCTGCGCCGGATGTTCGGCGAGCGAAATGCAACGATGTTCGGTTCGGTTGAGAACGCGCTCGACTGGTTGCGCGATCAGGGCCGAGAATAGGGTCCTGCATCTGAAATTCGCCGCATAATTCATCGTCACCCTGAACTTGTTTCAGGGTCCATCGGGCAGCGCGCGCCTTCACCCGATTGGAGACGCAACCGCGCCGTTTGTGCGGCTTTCCGAGCACGGCGCGGGAGGATGAATAGACCCTGAAACAAGTTCAGGGTGACGATATCTGAATGTTGCGAACTTTGAATCCGCCCTAGGGCAGCGGAAGCGGCGGCCATGGCGGCGGCGAGCGCGGACAGGTTGAACGCCACCGTCGTCGGCGGTCATCTCATGGAATCGGCGAAGATGCGGCACGAAGGGGAATGTCGCGCCGGGCACGACATGAGGCTGCCTGGGGGCAGGACGCTCGCTCCTGCCGGTCGCTCATGCGCCGACGCCTGTCGAGCTCCCGTGAAACAGGCGTTGATTGGGTGACCGGACAAACGCCTGGCGGTTGCCCGGAGCGGCCGAATGCGGCAAGAGCGCAGCCCGGACAGAGTCAATCACGGAGAGGGTCCCCATGGAAATCGCAGGCACGACAGCGTTCATTACCGGCGGCGCGAGCGGCATCGGCTTCGGCATTGCGCAGCGGCTGCTGGCGAACGGCGCGAAGCTCGTGCTGGCCGACATCCGGCAGGACCATCTCGACGAGGCCAAGCAGTTCTTCGAGGAGCGGCAGGAAGGCCGCAACGTCCATACCATCCGCCTCGACGTCTCGGATCGCGAGCAGATGCGCGAAGCCGCGAAGGAATGCGAAGCGATGATGGGCGGGCCGGACATCCTGGTCAACAATGCCGGCATCGATCCTTCCGGCCCGTTCGAGCAGCTCACCTATCAGGACTGGGACTATGGCCTTGCCATCAACCTGCTCGGCCCGATCAATGGCATCATGGAGTTCGCGTCCGGCATGCGTCGCCGCGGCCGGGGCGGGCATATCGTCAATACCGCCTCGCTCGCCGGCGTCACGCCGATGATGAGCGCGATGGTGGTCTATGCGGTCGCCAAGGCCGGCGTCGTCACGCTCACCGAGTCGATCAGGGACACGATGGCGCAGGACAATATCGGCGTCACCGTGCTGATGCCCGGGCCGATCAAGAGCCGCATTCACGAATCCGGCCAGAACCGCCCGGAGCGCTTCCGCGACGGCAGTGGCATCCGCGACAATGAGGAGCAGCTTGCCAAGCGCGTCGTCGCCGACAGCTGGATGGACGCGACGCAGGTGGGCGACATGATCGTCGACGCGATCCGCAACAACACGCTCTATGTCTCGACCCACGGCAACTGGAAGACGCAGGTGACGCAGCGCTTCCACGACATCATCGCCTCCATGCCGGACGCCGACGACAGCCTCGATCTCAGCAAGTCGCTGAGCGTGCCGAAGAAGGAAGACTGACCGGCAGGCCCTCGTGTAAAGGGCGGTCTGTCAGGGGACACGGACATGACGCCTGAGCAACGGGACATCATCGATCGCGCTGCCGCGCACCTGTCGGCCGACGACCGGATCGAGGCCTTGTGGCTCGCGGGCAGTCTCGGTCAAGGCGGCGGCGATCAGTGGAGCGACGTCGATCTGCTGGCCTGCTGCGCGGCAGGGACCAAGGCGGCGGTGTCGCAGGACCTCGCGGTCAGCATCGCGCAGATCGCGCCGCCCTTGCTGGTCAACAGCCTGTTCGGCGGCATCGTCATCAATGTCGTGGCGGAGGGCTGGCGGCGCTTCGACATCAGCCTCGCCGAGCCGGGCGATCTCGGGCGCTACGATCCCGCCGTGCTGACGACCCTGTTCAATCGCAGCGGGATCGAGCCGGGCGGGCGGTTTCCGGAGAGCTATCGCGCCACGCCGCAATCGGTGCTGCCGATCGTCAACGAGTTTCTGCGGGTGCTCGGCCTTGCGCCGGTCGGTGCCGGTCGGGGTGAACTCATGCTGCTCATGGCGGGCATCGAGCTGCTGCGCGGCATGACGGTGAACCTCATGCTCGAGGAAAACGGCATCGGACCATGGGCGCGCGGCGGCATGCTCTCGCGCGATCTCTACCTGACCGAAGAACAGAAGGCCGCGCTGTTCGCGCTGCCGCCGCTCGCGCCGACGCTGGAGAGCACGTTCGAAGGCAATGTCGCCATCGCGCGCATCTTCCTGCCCCGCGCGCGGGCGCTGCTGGAGGCGATCGGCGGAGACTGGCCCGAGGCGTTCGAGCGGGAGACGCGCGCGCACCTGCGTGCGACGCTCGGTCTCGAAATCCCTGCCTCCGGCGAGTTTTGACCTGACAGCCGTCGCGGCGCGATCTAGGTCCGGCTTCATGAAGTTTGCGCAACGCAAGGCCATCGCCGCGCTCGTCAGCACTGCCCTCCTTCTCTCCGGCTGCGGCGGCGGAGGAGGATCGAGCGCGGGTGGTGGTGGCACAGGCGGCAGCCCGACACCGACGCCCGCCGGCAATGCGACCTGCACCCTGCGCGCGCGGCAGGACTGGGCGGCGGCGCAGTTGCGCGAATGGTATCTCTTCCCGGACACATTGCCGGCGTCGCTCGATCCGACGCCCTATGGCAGCGTCGCCGACTATGTCGATGCGCTGACCGCGTCGGCGCGATCACAGGGCAAGGATCGCTATTTCACTTATGTCACCTCGATCGCCGAGGAAGATGACTATTACCGGACCGGCGCGACCGCCGGCTTCGGCATCCGGCTCAAGGTCGATGAAGCCGGGCGCCGCGCTTATGTCTCCGAAGCCTTCGAGGGTGCGCCGGGGCTGGCAGCGGGGCTCGATCGCGGGACCGAGATCCTGGCGGTCGGCACCAGCGAGGGAAGTCTGCGCGACACGAGCGAGATCATCGCCGCATCGGGCGAGGGCGGCTTCATCGACGCGCTCGGCCCCTCGACGCCCGGCACGACGCGATCGATGCGCATCCGCGATGCCGGTGGCGAGCGCGTCGTCACCGCGACCAAGGCGGACTATGACCTGACGCCGGTCTCCAGCCGCTATGGCGCGCGGGTGCTCGACGATGGCGGGCGCAAGGTCGGCTATCTGAACCTGCGCACCTTCATCACCTCGGCCAACACCGCGCTGCGCCAGGCCTTCGCCGATTTCCGCGCGCAGGGCGTGACCGACATCATCGTGGACCTGCGCTACAATGGCGGCGGGCTGCTCTCGGTGGCCGATACGCTCGGCAATCTGCTCGGCGGCAATCGCCGGACCAACGAGGTCTTCACGCAGATCAGCTATCGGCCGGAAAAGTCGTCGCAGGACGAGATCAGCTATTTCTCGCCGCAGGCGGAGTCGATCAGCCCGCGCCGCATCGCCTTCATCGGCTTCGAGGGATCGGCCTCGGCGAGCGAGCTCGTGATCAACGCGATGGTGCCCTATCTGCATGCCGATGTCGCGCTGATCGGCAGCAATAGCTATGGCAAGCCGGTCGGCCAGATCGCGCTCGACCGCTCGGCCTGCGACGATCGCCTGCGCGTCGTCGCTTTCGCCACCAGGAACGCGGCAGGGCGCGGCGACTATTATGATGGCCTCGCACCGGCCATGGAGAAGACCTGCGCGGCCAGCGACGACATCGCCTATCCGCTCGGCGATGCGCGGGAAGCCTCGATCAGCGTGGCGCTGGATTATCTTGCCGGGCGGAGCTGCACGCCGATCGGCGGTGCTACGGCGGGCATACGCGCCCAGTCGGTCGCGGCGCCGGCGGCGCGCCTGCTCGTGCCCGATCGTCCCACCACGCCTGAGCGGGAAGTTCCCGGACTTTTCTAGATTCCGAGCTTTCCACCGCCAGGCCGCGTCCGGTCAATGGACGAGAATGGAGTCGATCTGGGCGGAGAGGGTCTGGATCGTGAATGGCTTGGTGACGAGGCGGATGCCCTCGTTGCGCGCGGTCGAGGCGGCCTCGCTATAGCCGGTCATGAGAATGGCGGGCATCGTCGGCCAGCGCTGCGAGATCTGGCGCACGAGATCGATGCCGCTCAATTGCCCCGGCATGATCATGTCCGAGAGGACCATCGAGAAGTCCGGATTTCGTTCGAGCCGGCGCATGGCGGCGTCGCCGCTGACCGCGCGCTCATGGTCGTATCCGATCGCGCTCAGCATGTCCCCGACCATGCCGGCCACGGTGTTGTCGTCCTCGACCAGAAGGATGCGGCGCCGTGCGGAGGCCTGGACAACGGCGGGCATCACCGCCGCGCGCTCCGGCTCGCCATGTGAACGGGGCAACAGCAGGGAGATGAGCGTGCCCTTGCCGACTTCGCTCCTCACCTCGACGTCGCCGCCCGAAGCGCGCGCGAAGCCATAGACCTGGCTCAGGCCGAGGCCCGTGCCATGGCCCACGCCCTTGGTCGTATAGAAGGGCTCGAAGATACGGTTGAGGATTTCCGGCGCAATGCCCGTCCCGCTGTCCGAAATGGCGACGCGCACCATATCGTCCGCGCCTTCGTTGCCGGACTGGTTGACCGCCGAAATGACGATCGTGCCGCCGCCGGGCATGGCATCGCGCGCGTTGATCGCGATGTTGAGGATGGCGACTTCCAGCTCGGAGGGATCGACCTCGACGGGCCAGAGACCGGCCGGCAGATCGAGTTCGATCTGGATGCCGTCGGTCTGCAGACGATCGAGCAGCGCGTCCATGCCGCGGATGCGATGGCCCAGATCGATGACTTCGGGCTTGAGCGGCGAGCGGCGGGAGAAGGTCAGCAATTGCTGGGTAAGCTTGGCGCCGCGATCGACCGCGTGGCGGATGCCGGCCTTCAGGCGCTCCAGCTTGGTCGGATCGTCGGTGCGGTCCATGAGATCGAGCGCGCCCGAGGCGACCATCAGCAGATTGTTGAAATCATGCGCGACGCCGCCGGTGAGCTGGCCAAGCGCTTCCATTTTCTGCGACTGGCGCAGCGCCTCCTCCGCCTGCATCCGGCTTGCGGTTTCCTGTTGCAGCTGGTTGTGCGCCTCGTGCAGCGAGGCATAGGAGGCGCCCAGCACGACGATGAGCAAAGCGGCCATCATCACGATCGCGGCGATGCCCACATAGCGCGTCGCGCGGCGCGACCAGCTGTCGAGTCCGACCCGCAGATAGACCGAGCCCAGCTGCGTGTCGCCCTGGACAACAGGGACGGTGACGGTCAACTCCCGCGCCGATATGACCGGCTCGCCGATCTGGCCCTTTCTGGGCAGCTTTGCGGGGGCGACCGCGTAACCGCCGACGAACCCTCCCTGCGCGTCATAGGCGGCGACCGCCAGGATCTGCGGATCGGCGTGAAGAGCCCCGAGATATTCCTGGAGTGTGGCGCTATCGTCAAACGCCAGCGGCGCGGCGATGCCGCTGGCCAGAACCTGCGCCTGAACCGTCGTCTGCTGAAGCTTCTCGTCGCGGCTGATCCGGTCGATCTGGAACGCGAAGGCGGCACCGGCACCGAGCAGCAGGCAGGCGATGATGCCCGCCGTGATCGGCGTCGCGACCAGGCTGGTGAGCCAGTCCCGCAACCGGGAAAGGGGGAGACGCGAAGGCGATTCCGCCGTCATCGCCTGTCCACCGAAACGGCCATGCCGAGCAGCTTGGAACTGATGGTCAGGCCATTGGCGCGCGCCGCCGTGGAGTCGATCTGGAACCGCACACGGCCATTCTGCATCACGAACTGGATCATGGCACCATCGACGCCGCTCTTCTGATCGCTGACCGTAAGGATCGGCTGCCCGTCGATCTCCGCGAACGGCGCATAGCTGGTCGCCGTTGACCGGCCGGCAAAGAGCATCTGGCAGCCGCCGAGATTGCCATTGTCGCCCAGACGGCGGACGCTGACCGAGCGGCCGGATATCCTCTGGCCGCGCACCACCTCGTCGAGCGTGGCGCCGAACGGGTCCTCGCCGCGCAGGCAGATGTTGAACGGCCCGCCCTGCGGTTGTGCTGCCGCCGGCCAGGAGACGAACGGCGCGAACTTGAACAGGAAGCTGGCCTTCACGGCCTGTTCGAGCGAGGCCGGTTGCTGCGCCGTCGCCGGCGCGTCCTGCGACATGAGCAGCGCCAGGACGCAGCACAGCACGACCGGAGCAGTCAGCGTCCGGCGAAGGGTTCGCGCCGGGGAGGGAGGCCTCACATCGTCCATTTCAGCGCCGCATAGACGCTTCGGCCAAGGGGCTTGCCCTGAGAGAGGGGAAGCTCCTGATGCCGGTCGTGGAGCAGATTGAAGCCCGATATCGAGAATTCCGCGCGCTCGCTGAATGCCCAGCCGATCCGGGCGCCGAGCTCGACATAACTGGGCGAGAAGGGGTCGGGCAAGGCACTCACGAAGCGCAGGTCGGCGTCGAGATTGATTTGTGGGCCGATGTCCATGGATGAGCGCACGGAAGCACGGTGCTTCGGGTCATTGCCGACCTGTGAGATACCGAGAAGGGGAAAGGACCCCGGCTTGAAGCGGAACTTCTGGACGAGCAGGCTGTAGCCCGGCTTGATCCGCCACCAGTCGGTCAGGCGAACATCCGCCCAGCTGTCGAAGCCATAGCTCTCACCCTTTATGCCATTGCCCCAATAGAGCGGAATCAAGGTGGCGGGCGTTGGCTCGACGCTGCGCAGATCGTCATAGAAATTGTAAAAGCCGGATAACGTCGCGGAAATCCGGGGCGTCAGCACGAGACGCGTGCCGGCTTCCAACGCGGTCAGCTTCTCGGAGCGGAAGTCCGGCGTGCCGATCACGAAAGGCGGCGTGATGCCGGGCATATATTCGCGCACGTCCCGGTCGAACGGTGTCGGCGACCGAACCGCGCGCGAAACAGCTGCCCACAGCAACGTCTCATCGTCCAGCTTCCAGGACAGGCGCGCGCTCGGCAGGAGCTCGGTCTCATGATAGGGGCCATGCTCGACCTTGAGGCCGGCGATCGCCGTGACCGACGGCGTCAGCGCGAAGCTACCCTGGACGAATGCATTGGCAAGGAATTGAGTCGCGCGAGTCGGCACGAATTCGAGGTTCGGGACGCCGAAAATATCATAATGATTGAGACGCGCACCCCCACCCCAGATGATCTGGTGGCCCGCGCCGAAGGGGATGCTGTGTTGCAGGTCGAGATCGACGGTATCGACGGTGAACCGACCGTTGCCGTCGAGCACCTTGCGACCGGCGCGGTCATAATAGAGCTGAACCTGCAGCGCCGATCCGTTCGACGACGAGCGGTTCCAGCGGGCCAGCAGATCGAGGCCGTGAATCTCCTCGTCCGGCGTCGTCCCCTGGCTTCGCGCGCCTTCATAGACATCGCCCTGGACCATGAAAAGATCGTCTGCGGACGGGCTCCAGTCGACGCGGAAGCCGACTTGCGTTCGGCGTGACCCGTCATTCGCGCCGTCACTGCTCTCGAAATTTTCGCGGCGCTTGACGAACAGGCGGTAATTGACCCTCTCGCCCACCGTGCCACCATAACGTAAGCCAGCGTCATAAGTTCGGTTACCGATCGCACCCGTGCCGTAAAGGCCCTGACTCGCGCCGGCATTGCGGGTGATGACGTTGATGACGCCGTTCATGGCGTTCGCGCCCCAGAGCGTGGCGCCCGGTCCGCTCAGCACCTCGATGCGCTCAACATCTTCGGGCAGCACATCCTGCATGTCCCAATAGACGCCCGAGTAAAGCGGCGTGTAGACGCTGCGACCGTCGATGAGCACGAGCAGCTTGTTCGAGAAATTCTGGGCCGTCAGATTTCCGCCGAGGCCGCGCGCGGTGATTACCGGATTCTGTGCGCCACGCATGATCTGGAGATTGGGTGCGAGCCGCAGAATGCCGGGCAAGGTGAGATTGCCGGAGCGGACGATGTCGTCATGTGTGATGACATAGACGGAAGCGGGCGTCTCTCCGAGTGCGCCCGACGATTTGGTGATCGAGCTGACGTCGAGGCTGGACAGAGCCGAAATGGGCATGTCCCGCAGTTCCTCGATGCTCTGGGCATAGGCCGGCAGCGCAATGGCGCACCCCGTGCAAAAAGCCGCCAGGAGACGCGACGCGCGGGACGCCCCCGAGATCAATCGCATAGTCCCCATTCCCCCGTTTTCACGATTGCGTGAAACGCGCCAGCGGTGAATCGGTTCCCCGAATGATCCCGGCGTCGCGCCGAAAGCGTCCGGAGAAATCAGACGCCCGAAAGCAGGATCGTTTCCAGATCCTTCAGGCGATAAGGCTTGCGCAGGATCGGCGTGCCCTCGCAACCCGGAGGCAGGTCGACATCCTCGAACCCTGTGGTGATGACGAGCCGGACAGCATTCCGGCAGAGGCGCTCCGCGACGGGCACGCCGCTCTCGTCGCCGAGGCTGATGTCGAGGATCGCGAAATCGAAATCCTCCCGGTCGATCAATTCGAAGGCTTCCGAGACGGTGGAAGCCGTATGAACCTGATCGATGCCGATCGCGGAGAGCAGCATCTGGGTGTTCATCGCGATCATCGGTTCGTCCTCGACGAGGAGAACGACGGAGGGCGGGCCAGACGAATTGGGAGCCATAGCAGTCTGTTATCATGCGACGATGGCCCCCGCTAGGATGGATCGCCATCAGGTTGTATCGACATTCAGTTCAGAGCGAGCTGCAAACGCGCGAGGCCGGAAAAGCGATTCCCACTTTCCCGCGCGATGCTCTAGGGGCGTGGCATGCTTCGCCTGTCCGGACTGACCCTGCCGCTCGATCATCAAGAGGCGGCCTTGCCCGAAGCGATCTGCGCGCGGCTCGGCATCGCGCGCGCCGATCTGCAGAGCCATGAGATCGTGCGGCGCGGCAACGATGCGCGGCGCAAGAGCGCGATCCTGCTGGTCTATACGATCGACCTCGCTGTGCGTGACGAGGCGGACGTGCTGGCGCGCTTTGCCGGGGATCACGATGTGCGCCCGCGCCCCGACACGACCTATCGCTTTCCCGCCATCGCGCCCGCCGGCTGGTCGGGCAAGCGGCCGGTCGTGGTCGGTGCCGGCCCATGCGGCCTGTTCGCCGGGCTGATCCTCGCGCAGATGGGCTTTCGGCCGATCATCCTGGATCGCGGCAAGGTGGTGCGCGAGCGGACCAAGGACACCTGGGGCCTCTGGCGGCGCGGCGTGCTCGATCCCGACAGCAACGTGCAGTTCGGCGAAGGCGGGGCGGGCACGTTCTCGGACGGCAAGCTCTATTGCCGCGTCAAGGACCCGCGCTTCCTCGGCCGCAAGGTGCTGGAGGAGTTCGTCAACGCCGGCGCGCCGGACGACATATTGACCGAGGCGCATCCGCATATCGGCACGTTCCGGCTCGTGACCATGGTCGAGAGCATGCGGCGCACGATCGAGGAACTGGGCGGCGAATATCGTTGGCAGACGCGCGTCGACGATCTGATGCTGGAAAGCGCGGGCGACGGGCACAAGCGGCTGCGCGGGCTGGTGCTGGCGGATGGCAGCGTCATCGAGACCGACCATGTCGTGCTCGCCGTTGGCCACAGTGCCCGCCCGACCTTCGAGATGCTGCATGGGCGCGGCGTCCATATCGAGCCCAAGCCTTTCTCGATCGGCGTGCGCATCGAGCATCCGCAAAGCTGGGTGGACGAGGCGCGCTATGGGCGCTTTGCGAAACATCCGATCCTGGGTGCCGCTGCCTACAGCCTCGCGCATCACTGCGCCAATGGCCGCACGGTCTACAGCTTCTGCATGTGCCCCGGCGGGCGCGTGGTCGCCGCAACGTCCGAGGAAGGGCGCGTCGTCACCAATGGCATGAGCCAATATTCGCGCGCCGAGTTCAATGCCAATTCGGGTCTGGTCGTCGCCATCGATCCCCAGCGCGACTATCCCGATGGTCCGCTTGCCGGGATCGCGCTCCAGCGGCACTGGGAATCGCTCGCCTTCGTCGCGGGCGGCTCGGATTATTCGGCGCCGGGACAGACGGTCGGGGACTTCATGGCTGGTCGGCCGTCGAAGGAACTGGGATCGGTCACGCCGTCCTACAAGCCGGGCGTGACGATGACGGATCTCTCGACCTGCCTGCCGGAGTTCGTGCTGGACTCCTTCCGCGAGGCGCTGCCGGTATTCGGGCGGCAGATCCGGCATTATGATCATCCCGATGCCGTGATGACGGGCGTGGAGACGCGGACTTCCTCGCCGATCCGCATCACGCGCGGCAAGGATTATCAGAGCCTCAATGTCGAGGGTCTGTACCCCGGCGGCGAAGGCGCGGGCTATGCGGGCGGCATTCTCTCCGCCGCGATCGACGGGATCAAGCTGGCCGAAGCGGTCGCGGCGCGGATCACCGCGCCCTGAGACCAGTATCGACGGTTCGCCGTTGTCGGTGCATCTTTGATATGGTCAATGGCGGCGCGGGCGCGTAACCGCCGATGGAACACATGTGAAGAATCGGGGAGGCTGTGATGATCGCAGGATTGGGCAAGCGCATGCGGGTTGCCGGAGCACTTCTTGGCGCGGCGTTGCTGAGTACGGCGGCAATGGCGCAGGGCGAGCGCTATCAGGTCTTCGCCTTCCAGTCGGGCGATGCGGCGGTCGAGGCCGGTCTCAAGCCGAGTCTGCTGCCGCTCGTCATGATTACGCGGCCGGAAGCGGGCAAGCAGGTCGTCTTCGTCGAGGCCGATCAGACCGGCGTGGCGCGCGTCAAGGAGGCCGCCAAGGGGCCGACCCTCGTCTACAAGGCGCTCGGCGAGTATGTGCAGGCGAGCGCTGCCGCCAAGGCGGGGGCCGCCAGCCTCGTGCCCGGCGCGGGCGGCGAGCCGGGGACCTATTATCTGTTCGCCCATCTGGAGGCCGCGCCGGACAAGGAGACGGCCTTCAACCATTTCTATGGGACGGTGCATCAGATCGAGGTGTTGCAGATTCCCGGCATGCAGTGGAGCGTGCGCGGGGAACTGGTGTCGCAGGCGCCCGAGGCGTTCGGCGCCCCGCGCTATGTCGCCATCTATGCGATCAAGAGCCACGACCTCAAGGCGACGATGGCCGAATTCGACCGGCGCATGAAGGAGAAGGTCATCACGCCGTTCCCGGACGGCGTGGTCGGGCGCAACATCCTCATCCAGTGGGCGGGACCGGCGCCCGCGGCGCAGCAGCACACTCACAACCACTGACGGCCAGCCCGCGAGACCGGAGATGTTCGAATGACCGAGACGTTGCCGCATTTCATCGGGGGCGAGACGGTGACGCGGGCCGGTGGCCGCAGCGTGCCAGTCTATGATCCGGCGACGGGCGTCGTGACCAAATCTGTCGGGCTGGCGGATGGTTCGCTGGTGAGTGAGGCAGTGGCGAGCGCGGCCGCTGCTTTCCCCGGCTGGGCAGCGACCCCTGCGCATCTGCGCGCGCGGGTCCTGTTCAAGTTCCGTGAGCTGGTGGTGCGCGACGAGGACCGGCTCGCCGCGATCATCACCAGCGAGCATGGCAAGGTGATCAGCGACGCGAAAGGCGAACTGCTGCGCGGCCTCGAAGTGGTCGAGTTCGCCTGCGGCATTCCGCAGATGCTGAAGGGCGAGTATAGCGAAGGCGTCGGGCGCAACATCGATGCCGTCTCGATCCGCCAGCCGCTCGGCGTGGTGGCGGGCATCACGCCGTTCAACTTCCCGGCCATGGTGCCGATGTGGATGTTCCCCGTAGCGCTGGCCTGCGGTAACAGCTTCATCCTCAAGCCTTCCGAGCGTGACCCGAGCCTGGCCGTCGAGTTGGCGAAGCTGCTCAAGGAAGCCGGGCTGCCGGACGGCGTGTTCACGGTCGTGCATGGCGACAAGGACGCGGTCGATGCATTGCTCGACGATCCGCGCATCGAAGCGATCAGCTTCGTCGGATCGACGCCGATTGCGGCATATATCCACCAGCGCGGCACCGCGAAGGGCAAGCGCGTGCAGGCGCTGGGCGGCGCCAAGAACCACATGATCGTCATGCCCGATGCCGACATGGACCAGGCCGTCGATGCGCTGATGGGCGCGGGCTATGGCTCGGCGGGCGAGCGCTGCATGGCGATCTCGGTTGCCGTGCCGGTCGGCGCGGAGACGGCGGACCGGCTGGTCGAGGCGCTGGCCCCGCGCGTGCGCGCGCTGAAGATCGGGCCGGGCAGCGACGACGGCAATGATATGGGTCCGCTGGTGACCGGCGCGCATCGCGACAAGGTGCGCGGCTATGTGGATCTCGGCATCGAGGAAGGCGCGGAGCTTGTCGTCGATGGGCGCGATCTCAAACTGCAGGGCTATGAGGAGGGCTTCTTCCTCGGCGGTTGCCTGTTCGATCATGTCACGAGCGACATGCGCATCTACAGGGAAGAGATTTTCGGGCCGGTGCTTTCGGTCGTCCGCGCCGGCAGCTTCGAGGAAGCGATCGGGCTGGTCAACGATCATGAATATGGCAATGGCACGGCCATCTTCACGCGCGACGGACGCACGGCGCAGGATTTCCTTAATCGGGTGAAGGTCGGCATGATCGGCGTCAACGTGCCGATCCCGGTGCCGATGGCGTTCCACAGCTTCGGCGGCTGGAAGCGCTCGCTGTTCGGCGAGCATCACATGCATGGACCGGAAGGCGTGCGCTTCTATACGCGGTACAAGACCGCGACGATGCGCTGGCCGACCGGCCCCAGCACCGGCGCCGACTTCATCATGCCCACGCAGACATGACGGCTTCCATTGCCTTCCCGCGCATGATGCGTGTCGGCGCGGGCGCCGCGCTCGCGCTGCCGGAGGTGTTGACGCAACTGGGCCTCTGGCGGCCGTTCATCATGAGCGACGACTATCTCGTGCAGAACGGGCGCGTGCAGCCGATCGTGGACGCGCTGGCGGCGGCCGGAATGAGCGCGCGGCTGTTCGCGGACACGATGCCGGAGCCGGACGTGCCCTCGGTCGAGCGTGCGCTGGCGGCCTTGAAGGAAGGCGATCATGATTGCGTCGTCGGCTTTGGCGGCGGCAGCCCTATCGACAGCGCCAAGGCCGTAGCGGTGCTGGCCGTCCATGGCGGGACGTGCCGGGACTATAAGGCGCCGCATGTCCAGGATCAGCCGGGCCTGCCGGTCATCGCCATACCGACCACGGCGGGCACGGGCAGCGAGGCGACCCGCTTCACCATTGTTACCGACAGCGAGCGGGACGAGAAGATGCTCTGCATCGGCCTCGCCTATCTGCCGGTCGCGGCGCTGATCGACTATGAGCTGACCCTGACGATGCCGCGGCGCCTCACCGCCGATACCGGGATCGACTCCCTGACGCACGCGATCGAGGCCTATGTGTCCAGGCGTGCGAATCCGGTCTCGGATCGTTTCGCGATCGATGCGATCCGGCTGATCGCGCCCAATCTGCGACGCGTCTGGGCGGACGGGCAGGACCGGGAGGCACGCGAGGCGATGATGCTGGGTGCGACCTATGCGGGCATCGCCTTTTCGAACAGCTCGGTGGCGCTCGTGCATGGCATGAGCCGGCCGATCGGTGCGCATTTCCATGTGCCGCATGGCCTCTCCAACGCGATGCTGCTGCCGATGGTCACGGCCTTCTCGGCGGCGGGCGACGTGGGGCGCTACGCGGTCTGCGCCGATGCCATGGGGCTGGCGCGCGAGGGGGAGGGCGGTCAGATGACGGTCGCCCGGCTGGTCGAGGAGCTGACCGCGCTCAACCGCGATCTCGCCGTGCCGGACCCGAAAGGCTACGGCATCGACCGCGACAAATGGCATGGGCTGATCCCGCTCATGGTCGAGCAGGCGATCGCCTCCGGATCGCCCGCGAACAATCCGCGCGTGCCGACCGTTGCCGAGATGCAGGGGCTTTACGAGCAAGCCTGGGGGTAGCTGGCTGGCGTCCATGGCCTGTTCGGGATAAAGCCGCGCGATGGCAAAAATCGACCGCCTCGAACGCATGGACATGCGCAGGGCAGACCTTGAGGAAGAATATCGCGCGACGCTGATCGACGCGCTGCGCGTCACGGCGTCGGGCGTCTGGGGACTGTTCGATCATCAGCAGGATCGGCAGGCGCGCGCGAAAGTGGCGCCGATCATCGAGACCCTGACCGACATGGCCGATGCGATCGACGGCATGCGCGAGACGCTCGCCATGCCGCCTTTCGATCTGCATCGCGACTTTCTCGCCGCGCGCGGGAAGGTCTCGGCTCATGCGGTCGGTGAACCCAGGCAGGCCCAGGCATGGCTGGAGCGTCTGGAGAAGCTTTGAAGCCCGTCAGTCCGGACGCGGCCGGGTCGTGCGCTTCTCGATCCGCTTCTCGTTGATCGTCGTCTTGACGATCCGGTCGACATAGATGCCGGGCGTGTGGATATGGTCCGCTTCGAGCGCGCCCAGCGGCACGATCTCCTCGACCTCGACGACCGTCATTTTCGCAGCTGTCGCCATCACCGGATTGAAGTTGCGCGCGGTCTTGCGGAAGACGAGATTGCCGGAGGGATCGGCCTTCCACGCCTTGATGATCGCGAGATCGGCGCGCAGCCAGGTCTCGCGGACATAATCATGCCCCTCGAACCGCTCGACCGGCTTGCCGTTCGCGACGATCGTGCCGACGCCGGTCTTGGTGTAAAAGGCCGGAATGCCGGCGCCACCGGCGCGGATGCGCTCGGCGAGCGTGCCTTGCGGGTTCAGCTCCAGCTCCAGCTTGCCATCCAGATAGAGCTGCTCGAACAGCTTGTTCTCGCCGACATAGGAGCTGATCATCTTCCGGATCTGCCCGTTGTCGAGCAGCATCCAGAGGCCGAAGCCGTCCGCACCGCAATTGTTGGAGATGACGGTCAGGTCCCTGACGCCCGCATCGCGCACCTGCGGGATCAGGCTCTCCGGATTGCCGGAAAGGCCGAAGCCGCCGGACATGATGGTCATGCCGTCGAACAGGATGCCGGAGAGCGCGGCAGCTGGTGTCTCGAAGATCTTGTCGGCCAAGTGGTCGCTCAGATCATCACATGCTCGAGGCTGACGATCGTGCGGCTGCGTGCCCGATCGATGAACTGGTCGCCATGCGCCGACCAGGCCGCCCATGCTGGCGAACTCGTGCGCTCACCATGATTGAGCGCGCCGGCATCCCACCAATATTCGGCAATGCCGTCGATCTCGCTCCAGGGCGAAGCCGGGCCGCCCAGCGCCGTCTCGATGCGGTTGAAGATGCAGCCGACGAGGCCCGGCACGGTTCGCGCGAGATCGGCATGGCGGCCGGTCCATTGCTCGACGAACTGCGCATGCGTAACGTCCTGCCGGCGCACGAGGAGTGCCGTGCGCTTGATGCCGCCCTCCGCGCGGGCCGGGGCCGTTACGACCTGTTCCTTGACGAAGAAACCGCGCGAGGCCTTGCGATCGATGAAGAGATCGCCGTGGGCCAGCCAGTCGCGGCCCTGCTGCGTGGCGAAGGCGGCGCGCATCACGTCCCGCGCCGGGTGCCAGCTTTGCGCGATGCCGTCGAAGCGCTCGGCATAGGGGGCTTGCGGCGCGGCGTTCGCGCTGTCTTGCACAGCCTCGGAGAGGATGAACGCATTCATGCCCGGCACCGTGCGCGCCATGGGGCCATGAACGCCGAGCCAATGTTGGCGAAAGCCGTCAGTGGACAGATCGGCCTTGCGCGCGACGAGCGAGACGACTTTGACTGCCGGATCGGCGGCGCCGGCTGCGAAGGCATTGCCGGGCAGGGCGGCCATAGCGGGTGCGGCGACCATCGCGCCCATCAGGGTGCGCCGGGTGACGCCGCCTTGCTTTTCCGGATTCGAGAATGCCTGGTCCATCGACGTCCCCTCCCGATCATGCTGCGCATGGTCTTTGCCTGCGCGCGCCATTCTATCGCCCGCGCCGGACCTGTCTTGCCCGAACCGGCAGAGACTGCGAAAATTCCAGACTATAGTGCCTTTGTTTCCCGGCAGCATATCCTGTGATCATGGTTCATCGTGAACTGACCTAATGGTCGCGCCGCCCGGATGATAAGCCCGGCAGTCAAGACCAAGACCTGACAACCAGAGGAGCCCGTATATGGCCGACATTTCCTTCTCGCTCGATGGCCGCAAGGCGCTGGTGATCGGCGCGGATTCGGGGATCGGCCTTGCCTGCGCGCGGGCGATCGCCGGTGCGGGCGCGGACCTCGTCATCGGCGGTATCGATCCCGCCAAGGGCGACGATCTCGCCAAGGAAATCGCTGCCGCGAGCGGCCGCGCGGTGAGCTACGTCGCGGTCGACGTGACCAGGGAGGAGCAGGTGGCGGCCGCCGTGGATGAGGCGGTCAAGCGGCTCGACGGTCTCGACATCGCGATGAACAATGCGGGTATTCCGGGCTGGCCGGGCGCGATCCAGGACCAGAGCGCGGAGCAGTTCGACATCCTGTTCAACATCAATGTGCGCGGCGCGATGTTCGGGATGAAATATCAGGTCCCCCATATGCTCAAGGCCGGCAAAGGCTCGATCATCAACCTCGCCTCGACCGCGGCGATCAATGGCCTTGCCTATTGCGCGCCTTATGCGGCGAGCAAGCATGCGGTGGCGGGCCTCACCAAGTCGGTCGCGCTGGAACTCGCCGACAAGGGCGTGCGCGTGAATGCCATCGCGCCGGGTCCGGTCAATACGGGGCTGCTTGCCTCGATGCGCGCCGGGCGTATGGCGCTGCCGAGCCAGACGGGCGGGGCCAAGGTGCCGATGGACCGCGTCGCCGAGCCGCATGAAATGGCCGGCGCAGTGGTGTGGCTGGCGTCGGATGCATCGTCCTATGTGACGGGGGCGCTGATCTCGCTGGATGGCGGTGTCGTCGCGGCGTGATCAATCCCCGCCGCGCGTATTCTGGAATGTCTGCACGGCCTGCCGCACGCTCACGGGCGTCAGTTGCGGCGCGATGGAGCGGATGAACTCGAGCTGGAAAGGCCGCATATAGGTGTTGGGCCGCAGCGCGATCTGCACCGTACTGGGCGGGATGAGATCGTCGAGTTCGCGGATGGCGATGCCTTCGTCGCGCTCTGGCTCATAGGCCATGGTGGCGAGGATACCGATGCCGAGGCCGAGCGAGACATAGGATTTGCAGACGTCGGCATCGATGCCGCTCATGATGATGTGCGGCTCCAGCCCGGCGTCATGGAAGGCCTTCATCACTTTCCAGCGGCCGCTGTAGCGATGATCGTAAGTGATGATCGGATATTTGGCGATCTCGGCGAGGGTCAGCTCGGGCACGGACAGGATCGGGTGGCCCTTGGGCGCGACGATCATGCGGCTCACTTCGAAGCAATCGAGCTTCACCAGATTGGGGAAGTCGCGATTGGTCTCGGTGCCGATGGCGAAATCGACGTCGCCTGCCTCGACCATCTGGCGGATTTCCTCGGGATCGCCCTGGCGCAGCTCCAGCCGCACATCGGGGTAGCGCTTCACGAATTGCTCTACGACGCGGGGCAAGGTGTAGCGCGCCTGGAAATGCGTCGTGCCGATCGTGAAGACGCCCTGATTGCCCGACGTCATGTCGCTCTTGAGGCGTTTGAGCGCCT
Source organism: Sphingobium xanthum (assembly GCF_019737615.1). Lineage (GTDB taxonomy): Bacteria > Pseudomonadota > Alphaproteobacteria > Sphingomonadales > Sphingomonadaceae > Sphingobium > Sphingobium xanthum. The sequence continues at coordinate 32,324 of NZ_JAHKKS010000001.1, forward strand.
GCACGTCCGTCACCACGCGCTGGGCGATCTGGAATACGACTTCGCCCGGCTCGGTGAGGCCGATGATGCGATTGCGCGTGCGCACGAAAATCTCGAAGCCCAGCTCCAGTTCCAGCAATTGGATCTGGCGGCTGACGCCTGGCTGCGAGGTGTTGAGCGCATCGGCGGCGGCGGAGAGATGATTGCCGCGCCGCACGATCTCGACGACGTAGCGAAGCTGCTGCAGTTTCACGATCTCTCCCCGACTATGCGCTCACCGTATCGAAGAGTGCATCAATTCGCCGCACGGGCATAGTGCGTGAACGGCGCTATAGCTTGACCGCGTCCCGTCCCTTGAGACCCAGCATTTCGCGCGCTTCGGCGGGCGTTGCGATGTCGAGGCCCAGCTCGTCGAGGATGCGACGGATCTTCAGCACCTGCTCGGCATTGGAACTGGCGAGCTGGCCCTTGGAGATGAACAGGCTGTCTTCCAGCCCCACACGTACCGAGGAGCCCATGATCGCACCCATGGTGCAGACCGGCATCTGGTGCCGACCGGCGCCGAACAAAGACCAGATATAATCCTTGCCGAACAGCCGGTCGGCGGTCTGGCGCATATAGTAGACGCTCTCGGGATGCGCGCTCATCGCACCGGGCACCCCGAGCACGGACTGGATGAGGAAAGGCGGCTTCAAGAGGCCGCGATCGGCGAAGCTGGCGACATTATAGAGATGGCCGATCTCGTAGCATTCCATCTCGAACCGCGTGCCGCCGGGGCCGAGCGTCTCGATGATCTGGCGGATGTCGCGGTGCGTGTTCTTGGAGATGATGTCTTCCATCCCCTCCAGGAACGGGCGCTCCCAGTCATATTTGTACGGCTCGTAGCGCGGGGCGAGCGGATAGAGGGCGGGGTTCACCGTCCCCATGTTGAGCGAGCAGAGCTCCGGACTGACCGCGACGGCGGCCTTGAGGCGATCCTCCATCGACATGCCCGGCCCGCCGCCGGTGCTGATGTTGATCACCGCGTCCGTAGCCGCGTGGATCTGCGGCAGGAACTGCATGAACACTTCTGGGAGGGCGGTCGGGCGCCCGTCGATCGGATCGCGCGCATGAAGATGCAGGATGGCGGCGCCGGCCTTCGCTGCGGCGATCGACTGCTCGGCGATCTGTGCGGGCGTGATCGGCAGGAAAGGCGACATGGTCGGCGTGTGCATGCTGCCAGTGGACGCGCAACTGATGATGACCTTTGCCATAACCGCTCCTCATGATTTTCATTACCGGTATCAGTTATGGTTCTGGTTGCACCCGGCCCAAAGCGCATAGTGGATATAGATTCGGAATGCCGGGCGCCTGCGGCCCGATTGACTTGCACGGGGCGCAACCGATGATGCGCGCCATGATCGACGCCATTTCTCCGCCGCCCGCGAAACTGCGCATCCCCTATCCGGATCCGGAGACGCTCTCCCCCGAGAAGCGGCAGATTTACGACACGTTCAGCCCCATGCTGAACATCATGAAGATCCTGATGGTGGCGCCCGATCCCTTCTGGCGCGGGCAGCGGGCGCTCGGCCGCTCGGCGGTCGTGGATACCTCGATCAGCGACCAGCATCGCGAGTTGCTGGTGCTGCGCGTCGCCTATCTCTCCAACTCGGACTATGAGCTTTACCACCATCTCCCGCTCGGCAAGACGGCCGGTCTTTCCGATGCCAAGTGCGAGGCGATGCGGACCGGCGATTTCACCGTGCTGGACGATCAGGAGCGGGCGCTGGCTCAGTTCGTGACCGAGCTGGTGGTGGACATCTCGCCGACCGACGAAACGCTGGCGGCGGTGCGTGCCTATTTCCCCGATCCGCAGCTGTTCGAGATCATCATGATCGTGGGCTATTACATGCTGATCGCGCGCGTCATCGCGGTGAGCGGCATCGAGATGGACGAAGCCGCCGTGCAGAACTGGACGAAGCCTTAGAAGCTTTTCCTATCATCCGAACGTCTCCGTCTCCCCGGATCAAGTCGCGTTTACGAAATCGTCCATGTCCGCAATTGCTTATCGGCTCCTCGTCTAACGGTTCGAGCCGACTTCCAAATTGACCCCCGTTCCGGTGCCGGTCGCCTATCTCGGCGTGCCGGGCCTCCTTCCACAATGCGTCGTTTTGCGTATTTCCACGCTGCACATTGCGGCGCCTGAATCGGTCGATTTCCAGCCGGATTCGGGAGCAGCCCATGGAAGACCAAACCCCCTCGCGTCGCCAGTTTCTGGCGGCGGTCGGCAATCTGGCCAGCGCGGCCTGGATCACGATGAACTGGCCGCAGATCGCTTTCGCGGCCGAGCAGGCGGATCATTCGGCGCATGGCGGGCATGGCGCTGCACCGGATGCCCCGGCCAAGCTCACGACCCTGACCGCTGCCGAGGCGGCGGAAATCGACGCCATCACCAACCAGATCGTGCCGGGCGGCGCGACGCCTGGCGCGCGGGACATCCGCGTTCTCTATTTCATCGACAATGCGCTCGGCAGCTTCTTCGCGGCGCAACTCCCGTCCTTCCGGCAGGGTCTGGCGGAATTTCAGAACGGCTATGCCAAGAAGAGCGCGGCCGGTGCACCTTTCTCCGCGGCGCCGGAGGCGCAGCAGATCGCCTTTCTGCACGAGGTCGATGAGACACCTTTCTTCCAGGCAGTGCGGCGGCTGACCGTGCTCGGCATCACTTCCATGCCGAAATATGGCGGCAACCGCGACGGCCTCGGCACCAAGCTGCTCGGGGTGATCGACAGCCATTATTGGGAGCCGCCGTTCGGATATTACGACAAGGATTATGCCGGTTTCGAGCCCTATCCCGGCACCAAGATCCAGACGGCCTGACGGAGATATCGCATGGACAGCAAGACATACAAGACCAGCGAGACCGTCGATTTCATCGTCGTCGGTTCCGGCTCCTCCGGCGGCATCGTGGCGCGCGAATTGGCGCGCGCCGGCATGAGCGTCATCGTCATGGAGCAAGGCCCGCGCATGGAGCCCTGGGACTTCGAGCATGACGAGCTCAAATATCGCCAGCTCTCGGGCATTACCAACAATCCCAGGACCAATCCGCAGACCTTCCGCCGCGACGCGAGCCAGAAGGCCGTGCAGCCCAGCGGCCGCAACCCGCTGACCTACGCCCGCATCGTCGGCGGCAGCAGCGCGCACTTCAACGCCAATTTCTGGCGCCTGCATGAGATCGACTTCATCGAGGGCAGTCGCCTGGGCGGTATTGAGGGCGCGAGCCTGGTCGACTGGCCGATCACTTATGCCGAGCTTGAGCCCTATTACACGATGGTGGAATGGGAAGTCGGCGTCTCGGGTCTGGCCGGCGCCAGCCCGTTCGATCCGTGGCGCAGCAAGCCATATCCCATGCCGCCGCTGCCGGTGAAGTCGTCGGGCGTGCTGTTCGAGCGCGGCGGACGCAAGCTCGGGCTACACCCGTTCCCGGCGCCGATGGCGATCAACTCGGTGATCTACAAGGAGCGCCCGCCATGCGCGCAATGCGGCCTTTGCGGCGGTTTCGGCTGCGAAGTGAAGGCCAAGTCCTCGTCGGTCTGGACCGTCATTCCCGAAGCGGAGGCGACCGGCAACTGCGAGGTGCGCTCGGAAAGCTATGTGTACCGCATCGGAATGAATGCCGCCGGCCGCGCCACGGGCGTCCATTATTTCGACAAGGACCGCAAGGAGCAGTTCCAGAATGCCAGGGCCGTGGTCGTCTGCGCCAATGGCGCCGAGACGCCCAAGCTGTTGCTCAACTCCGCGACCAGTGCCTTTCCGGACGGCCTCGCCAATTCGAGCGGCAAGGTCGGGCGCTATCTCATGTTCAACAAGGGTGGCGGCGCGCAGGCCAGGTTCGAACATCCGCTCAACGAATATAAGGGCGCCAACGTCACGCGCATCATCCACGACTGGTACGACAGCGATCCCAAGCGCGGCTTCTATGGCGGCGGCGGGTTCGATGCGCGCTCGGGCGGGCCGCTCACCTGGGGCCAGAATGTGCCCGAGGGGACGCCGACCTGGGGGCCGGGCTTCAAGGAATATCTGGAGTCCTACACTTACTGGATGAACTGCTCGGGCCATGGCACATCGCTGGCGCAGGAGACCAACCGCGTCGATATCGATCCCGAGATGAAGGACGACTGGGGCGTGCCGTCGATCCGCGTCACCTACAAGGATCATCCTGACGACATGAAGCATGCCAAATGGCAGGTCGAGCGTGCCGTCGAGATCATGGACGCGGCCGGCGCCAAGCAGATCGTGCCCGGCGAGATCGGCGCAGCGAGCGGCGGCGTCCACCTGCTCGGCACCTGCCGCATGGGCAACGACCCCTCCACCTCGGTGATCGACAAATATCACCGCACGCACGACGTGAAGAATCTCTTCCTCTGCGACGGGTCGAGCATGGTCACGTCCGGCCGTGGTCAGCCGACGCAGACGATCGAGGCACTGGCGTTCCGCGCCGGTGACTATATCGCCAGATTCGCGAAGGCCAACCAGATCTGAGCCGATTGGTCATGCCGGATGAGAGGTCATAGGTTGGGCCAATGGATGTAGATCGTGCCTTGTTCCGGCTAACGCAACTTGTGCTCCTGCGAAGGCAGGAGCCCAAGGCGGCCAGGCTCCTCGGTTGGGTTCTGGGCTCCTGCCTTCGCAGGAGCACGGTATCAGTGGGGCAGGGTAAGTCGTTTCGCACGGCCCGCCGGTTCGCCGCCGGGCACCAGTCCTTCGCGCTGATCGGTGCCGCGCTTCTGCTCGGCGCCGCGTCACCCGCGCTCGAGGCGCCGCCGTTCGCGCACTGGATCGACGGCACGACCGCCAGCGAGCCGGAGACGCAGGTCCAGAGGATCGATGACGACACGTTCGTCATTCGCCAGTCGGTCCGAACCAATTTCGAGGCGCCGTTTCTCTACCTGCTGTTCGGCAAGGATCGCGCTCTGTTGATCGATACCGGCGCGGGGGGCCTCAAGATCCGCCCGACCATAGATCGGCTCGTCGCCGAATGGCAGGCGAAGCATGGTGGCCGTCCGATCCGCCTGGTCGTGGCGCATTCGCATGGTCATGGCGACCATCATGCCGGCGACGACGAGTTCCGTGCCCGCCCGGATACCGATCTTGTCGGCCTCAAGCCGGGAGAAGTCGCCGCATTCTTCCGCATCCAGCGCTGGCCGGACGATATTGCCCGCTTCGATCTTGGCGAGCGCATTCTCGACATCATCCCGACGCCCGGTCACGAGCCGGCGCACATGATGGTCTATGACGCACGCACGCAATTGCTGTTTTCCGGCGACATGCTTTATCCGGGCCGGCTCTACGTGCCGGACGGCAAGTTCGCGGAGTTCCGCGCGAGCGCCGACCGGCTTGCCGCCTTCGCGGCGAAACATCCGATCCGCGCGCTGCTCGGCGCGCATATCGAGATGACCGCCACGCCGGGACAGGACTATCCGATGAAGGCCGAGACGCATCCGGCCGAGCGTGTGCTTCCGCTTTCGCCTGCGGCGATTACCGAGTTGCAGCAGGCGGCGGCCAAGGCGGACACGCCGCCCATGATCGATCGGCATGCCGACTTCATCGTTTATCCGCTGCCGCCTGAGCCTCCATCCTGACAGGAGGGAGCTACTCCGCCGGCTCCGACTGCTTCTCGGTTGCCATCCCGAACACCGGCCCTGCCACGCCCTCCATCAGCGCCTTGAGCTGCAGTGCCAGATGCAGCGAATGGAAGCGGGACTGCTGCAGATTGCCGCCGTGGAACCAGAGGCCCGGTTGCGCGGTCGGCTTCCACATGTTGCGCAGTTCGCCTTCCCAGGGGCCGGGGTCCATCGCCGTGTCGGAGCCAAGGCCCCAGCATTGGCCGACCTTGTCCGCGACCTCCTTCGAGATGAGCATCTCGGCCCAGTTGTTCATCGGGCCGTAGCCGGTGGCATAGGCGATGACGTCGGCCGGCAGTTCCTCGCCGCTCGTCAGCACGACCGATTGCGGTCGGATTTCGCGGACGCCGACGCCGCTGCGCACCTTGATCTCGCCCCGGATGATGAGGTCCGACGCGCCGACATCGATATAATAGCCCGAGGCGCGGCGGGGATATTTGCCTGCAATGCCGGTCTCGTCCTCGGCAAAATCGAGCAGGAAGCCGGTGGCGCGCAGCCTGGCGTAGAAGTCCGCTTCGTCTTCCTGAATGGCGCGGCAATTGGCCTGATCCATGCCGATGCGGAATCGGAAGGGCAGGGCGCCGAGCAGGAGGTCCGCCTCGTCCGTGGTCATGCCGGCGGCGACGGCGTCCTCCGAGAACCAGCCGCGATCCGCGATCTTGCGCATCGAGGACGCCTTGATGACCGTGGTCGACGAGCGCTGGATCATCGTCACCTCGGCCGCCTCGTTCTCCCAGAGATCGGCGGCGATGTCGTGCGCGGAGTTGTTGGCGCCGATGACGACGCAGCGCTTGCCGCGCATCCCTTCGCCGCCCGGATGATCGGCCGAATGATATTGCAGGCCTTCGAACGTCTCCGCGCCGGCGATCTCGGGAAAGCTGCGCATGCCCGAGAGCCCGGTCGCGAGCACGAGCTGCCGGGGATGGAGGACGACCGTCTCGCCGTCGCGATCGACTTCGACCGTCCAGCGGCCGGCGGCTTCGTCGTAGTTCGCGTTGCGGCAGCGCGTGGAACTCCAGATGTCGAGTTCCATGATCCTCGCATAGCCCTCGAGGAAGTCGCCCATCTTGTCCTTGGCGGTGTAGACCGGCCAATGATCGGGGAAGGGCAGATAGGGCAGATGATCGACCCAGATCGGATCGTGCAGGTAGAGCGATTTGTAGCGCACGCGCCAGCTGTCGCCCGGCTTTGCCAGCGCATCGACGATCAGGGTCGGGACGCCGAGCCGCTTGAGGCGCGCGCCGAGCGCGAGGCCGCCCTGACCGCCGCCGACGATGAGCACATAGGGCTGAACCTCGCGGCCGAGGGTGCGTGCCGTCTCCTCGCGCTCGTCCGTCCATGTCTGCCGCCCGCGCCAGGCGGCATGATGTGCGCCTTCGATGCGGCGGCGTCGGGCGGGCTCCTCATGGCCGATCAGTTCCTGCCCCGCGGTCAGCAGCGTGACCGCCTTGCCGTCCTTGAGGCGCACATGGCCGGTGCCGCGCACCATCGCGGTCTCGAAGCTGAACCACCCCTCCACATAAGGCTCGGTCGCGCGCGGTTCCCCCTTGGGCGCGACCGTGACCGGCCCGGCATGCGCCAGCTGCTCGCGCAGCAAACGGCCCACGCTCTCGCGTCCCTCGACCGTCACCAATGTCCAGGAGAAGGCGACGAAATCGCGCCAGTAGCAGTCCCCATCCGCGAACAGGGCCTGCGCAGCCGCGATATCGCCCCTGGCGAGCGTCGCCCCGAATGCGTCGATCCAGTCGTGCAGCTGCTGCGTGGCGGTTTCTGTCATGAGAGCGTGATGCCAAAACCAGCTATACGCAAACCAATAGGTCTTTTGCCGCTGGCATAACTGCTGGCTATTGTGACGGCGCGTCGGGGATCGCGAAGACGCCGCTGCCGCGCGCGATCACGCCCTTGTCGCCGAGCAGCAGGCCGTCGCAGAATACGAAGCGCCGCGCCTTGCGGACCACGCGGCAGCGACTCTCGAGCCATTCGCCGACCTGCGCGGCGCGCACGAAGTCGACATTCATGCTGATCGTCGGCGCGGGGCGTTCGGCCACGGACCAGGCGTTGCGGCCCATCGATATGTCCATCAGCGCGGCGATGAGGCCGCCATGCGCCGTGCCGAGCATGTTGCAGTTCTTCTTCTCGATGCGGAAGCCGACGCGCGTCAGCTCCATCCCGTCCGGCTGGAAATGGATGTTGCGGTAGATCGCGCCGTTGATCGCCTCGAACGGGTCGTCCTTGTCCCAGATTTCCCAGTCTTCGGCGCGCCAGGGGCCTTTCGTCTCGCTCACATCCTGCTCCTCGTTCCCGTCGCAATCGCGACTAGCGCCTCGTGCCGCGCGGGATGAAGAACTGCGGACTATGGAGTATCAGCATAAGTAATGAACCCGGGGCATCGGCAAGGCGTATGGGCATAGTGATTGGCTGCGCCTATCCGTGCGCTGCCCGTGGAGAAGAGTATGTCCGTTTCCCTTGCCAGCGCGCCGGCCGCTGGTTTCGAGAGCAAATATCTGACGTTCACGCCGCTCAATCCCCATTTCGGGGCGTGCGCCGAGGGCCTCGATCTCACTCGGCCGCTGACGGTGGAGCAGCGCAACGAGCTGCGCGCGGCGATGAACCATTTCGCGGTGCTGGTCTTCCCGGGGCAGCAGTTCACGGACGAGACGCAGGCTGCCTTCGCCGAGCAGTTCGGCACGATCGAGGCGACGCCGACTTTGGTCGATCAGGAGCGCCGCCGCCTTCCGAACATGAAGATCAACGACATCTCGAACCTCGGCGCGGACGGCGAGATCCTCGCCGTGGACGATCGTCGCCGCATGTTCAATCTCGGCAATCTGCTCTGGCACAGCGACAGCAGCTTCAAGCCGACCCCGGCTTACTGGTCGATGCTGCATGCCCGCGTCATCCCGCCGAGCGAGGGGGAAACCGAGTTCATCGACACGCGCGTCGCCTGGGATCATCTGCCCGAGAAGATGCAGGCCGAGATTCGGGATCTCGTCACCGAACATTCGCTGATCTTCTCGCGCATGCAGCTCGGTTTCGAAGCGTTCAGCCCGGAGGAAGCCGCGCGCTGCAAGCCGGTGCCGCAGCGGCTGGTGCGTCGCCATGCCGAGAGCGGGCGGCTCGCGCTTTACCTGTCCGCCCATATTGGCCGCATTCAGGGCCAGCAGACGCCCGAGGCGATGGCGCTGATCCGCGACCTCACCGAGTTCGCGACGCAGCGCGCCTTCGTCTATCAGCATCGCTGGACCGTGAAGGACCTCGTCATCTGGGACAATCGCTGCACCATGCACCGGGGCCTGCGCTATGACGACAAGCTTTATCCGCGCGATCTGCGCCGGGTGACGCTCGAGGATATTGCGCCGACGCTGGAGCAGCCGGTCTGATGGCGGCCAATCCGAGCGTAGCGGGGGCCGTCAGCCTCAGCGTCACCGAGGCGATGGTCGAGGAATTGGCGCGGCGCGGGGTCACGCATATGTTCGGCGTGCCCGGCGGCGAGTGCAATCTCGATTTCATCGCGGCGGCCGACAAGGCGGGCGTGCGGTTCGTGCTGACGCGCACCGAGACGTCCGCCTCGATCATGGCCTGCGTCGCGGGCGAACTGACCGGCACGACCGGCGTCGCCATGACCACGCGCGGGCCGGGGCTGTGCGCCGCGACCAACGGCGTCGCCTATGCCGATCTCGATCGCGCGCCCCTGCTGCTGATCGCCGACGGCTATGAGGACGATCAGGCCTATATCAGCCACCAGCGCATCGATCAGATCGCCGTGCTCGCGCCGATGCTGCGCGCCAGCTCGGACTTGCGGAGTGGCGATGCGCTCGGCGAGCTGGACCGGCTGCTGGCGGCGACCATGTCGCAGCCGCATGGGCCGGCCTATCTCGAAGTCGCCGGATCGCGCATCCGTCGTCCGGCCGAGGATGCGCCATCCGCCGCGCCGAAAGCTGCTATGGCGTCGATCGATCCGGCCGCGCTGGAGCAGGCGCGTGCCATGCTCGCCAAGGCCAAGCGCCCGGTGATCATCGCGGGGCTGCAGGCGCGTCGTCCGGAAGCAGCGGCGGCGATCAACCGCTTCGTCAAGGCCACCGGCTGTCCGGCGCTGACGACCTACAAGGCCAAGGGTGTCGTCTCGGAGCGCACGCGGCTCGGTCTCGGTCTCTATGCGGGTGGCGTGGCGGAAGAGCCGTTGCTGCGCGCGGCCGATCTCATCCTGCTTTACGGCTTCGATCCGGTCGAGGGGCCGCCATCGCCCTGGCGCTATCATGATAGGCCGACGGTCGAGCTTTCCGAACATGCCCATGCGCACAGCCTGCTTCATCCCGAGCAGTTGCTGGTGGCCGATATCGCCGCGACGCTGGATGCGCTGGCCGATGCCTTGCCTAAACCGGACTGGACGGCGGACGAACTGGCGACCGCCAAGGATCGCCTGTGGACGGCGGCGCTGACGCCGACCGGCGAGGGCATCGCGCCGTCGCAGCTCGTTCAGGCCGCCCGCGCGGCCTTCCCGCCCGAGACGCGGATCGCCATCGATGCGGGCGCGCATATGCTGCCGGTGCTGCACCTCTGGCAGAGCGGCGAGGCGAACGAGTCGCTCATCTCGCGCGGCCTCTCGACCATGGGGTTCGCGCTGCCTGCCGCGCTCGCGGCAAGCCTTGTCGATCCGGACCGGCCGACGATCGCCTTCACCGGAGACGGCGGCATCATGATGTGCCTCGGCGAACTTGGCACCGCGATCCAATATGGCGCGACGCCGATCGTCGTCGTGTTCAACGACAGCGCGCTGACCCTGATCGGCGCCAAGCAGAAACGGCGGCAACTCGCGCCAGCGGGCGTCGATTTCTCGGACACCGATTTCGCGAAAATCGCCGATGGCTTCGGCTGGTGGACTCGGCGGGTGACCGACGCCGCCGATCTGGCCGGCGCTTTCGCTGATGCGCAGAAGGCGGGCAAGGCAGCGCTGATCGACGTGGTGATCAATCCCGCGCAATATGACGATCAGATATTGGCGATCCGAGGTTAGTCTTTCCTCGCCCCGAACGGAGAGAGGATAGGGGAGCTTGCCGACGCAGGTCGGCTAGCGGACCTTGGAGAGGGGAATTTGGGCGCCGTGGCTGCCCCCCTCTCCAACTGCGCCTAGCGAGTAAATTCGCAAGGCTTCGTATCCTCTCCCCATGCGGGGCGAGGATAGGGACTTTACCCCGCCAGATAGCCCCCATCGATCGGCAGGGTCGCGCCCGTAATGTAGCGTGCCTCGTCCGACACCAGGAACACCGCCGCGCCGCCAATGTCCGCCGCCTCGCCGACGAACTTCATCGGCGTGCGCGCGAGGATCATCGCTTCGCGCTGCGGCGTCTTCTCTTCCTCGGGAACCAGCGGCGTGTCGATGAAGCCCGGTGCGATGGCATTCACGCGGATACCCTCGGCCGCCCACTCCACCGCCAGCGCCTTGGTGAGTTGCAGCACGGCGCCCTTGGACGCGGCATAGGCGGCGGCATTGGCGGCCGCCGTAAAGGAGCGAATCGAAGCGAGATTGACCACCGCGCCGCGCGTTTCCTTGAGCTGGGCATGGAAGGCGCGGCACATGTTGAACGTGCCGCCCGCGTTGATGCCGAGCGTGCGCGCCCAGACGTCCGTGCCGTCCGGGTCGGTGATACGGCCCTGCCGGATGATGCCGGCGTTGTTGACGAGGATCGACACCGAGCCGAGCGACGCAGCCAGCGCCTCGCAGGCAGCGGCATCCGTGACGTCGAGCGCGACGCCCCGCGCAGTGCCGCCAATGGCTTTTGCCGCGGCGTCCGCACCCGCGCCGTCTATATCGGCGAGCGTCACGCTCGCACCAGCCGCGGCAAGCGCCCCGGCAATCGCTTCGCCAATGCCGCGCGCTGCGCCGGTGACGACGGCGGTGCGTCCTTGCAGTTTCATTCCTGGCTCCCGTCTGTCAGTCTACCTGTTACCGGTAACGAAATCGAGGCGTGTCGGCAAGCGTCCGAATTCGTGTTTCCGATCAGTTCAGGTGCTGCCGCGCTGCAAGATCTCGAAACCCAGGTCGGCCGAACGCGCAGGCAATTCGCGATCGACGATGCGAGCGAGCAACATCTCGGCGCTGCGGCGGCCGATTTCGTGGCGGGGCAAGCGCAGCGCGGTGATCGGCGGATTGACGTGACGCATCAGCTCGAGATCGTCATAGCTGGCGATGGCGAGGCGCCCGGGCACGTCCCAACCGCGCCGGTTGCATTCGAGCAGGGCGCCCACGGCGATGACGTCGCCGGCGCAGAACACGGCGTCGGTGTCGGGCGCCGATTGCTCGATATGGGCGATGGCTTCGGTTCCGCCCACGAAGCCGCGCGAGACGGCGACCATGCGGCGCGGGTCAGGCTTGTGGCCGGCTTCCTCCAGCGCCTCGAGAAAACCGATCTGCCGCTCGGCCGCGCGCGGATTGTTGGCGAGGCTGGCAAAGGCGATCTTCTTGTAGCCGAGCCGCGCAAGGTGCAGCGTCATCGCTCTGGATGCCGCGCGGTTCGAATAGCTCGCGACCATATCGATCGGCTCGGTCGGGATGTCGCCATTCTCGACGACCGGGATGTTCGCTCCCTTCAGCATGCGGATCGAAGCTGGGCTATGCTGCGTGCCGTGCAGCACGAGGCCCGCGACACGCTGCGAGATGAAGGCTGCGATGACGGCCTCCTCGACCTTGGCGTCGTCGGTCGCCTCGGCCAGCATCAGGTGGAAACCGGCGGGTCTCAGCACGTCCGAAATCGCCTTCACTGTCTGCGAGAAGATCGAGTTTTCGAGGCTCGGCAGCACCAGCCCGATGACGTTGGAGCGGTTGGATGAGAGGCTGCGCGCGAGATGATTGTGGACATAGCCGAGTTGGCTCACCGCCTCGAACACGCGCAGGCGCACTTTCTCCTTCACCTTTTCGGGATGATTGAGCGCGCGCGAGACGGTCATGCGGGATACGCCGGCAAGCTCGGCCACTTCGTGCATGCGCACGCCGCCTGTGCTGCGGGACGATGATCTTGGCGGCAAATTCAGGACTCCTCACATCCTGTTACCATGCTCGCCAGCCGGAGCAAGCGGGCGGTGTAGCGATCCTGATCCGGGACGGCATTTGCCGACTGAGTTCAGCAATATCGCCGGGTGAGGCTTGCCAGCGGGCACAAAGCAGCTTAGTGATTTTGTGATACCGGTATCTTTTTGAGTCCTGCGGAGAAAGAATTACACGTGGCGAGCGCCTCCGAAACCATTTCCGCCTGGGTCTCTTCCATCAGCTATGACGATATTCCCGCCGATGTGGTGGCGAGCACGCGGCTGCGCATCCTCGATGTGATCGGCCTGTCGATCGCGGGCGGGGAGACGCCGTTCGGCAAGTCTGTGCGCGCGTCCGCGAGCGCCTGGCCCGGCACGGCGGCGCGCCTCTGGGGCACGAGCGGGACGGCAAGCGCGGTCGGCGCGGCCTTCGTCAACGGCGCCTGCTCGCAAGCGCTGGAATATGACGACACGCACAATGAATCCGTTGTGCATATGAGCAGCCCTGCCGTGGCTGCAGCATTGGCGCTGGCCGACGAGCACAAAGCGAGCGGCAAGGCGATCGTCACGGCCATCGCGCTCGGCAACGAGATGAGCTGCCGTGTGGGCAGCGTGACGCCGCAGCAATTCCACAAGCGCGGCTTCCATCCTTCGGGCCTGTTTGCCCCGTTCGGCGTCTGCTGGCTGGCGGGCAAGCTGCTCGGGCTGGACGCTGGCCAGATGAGCCGGGCGGCGGGCATCACCGGCAGCTATGCGGCGGGCCTCATCCAGTGCTGGGTGGACGGCACGCAGTCGAAATTCCTGCATCCCGGCTGGGCGGCGCAGTCCGGCATCGCGGCGGCAATCCTCGGCAAGAATGGCGTGACTGGACCGAGCGAAGTGTTCGAGGGGCGCTTCGGTCTGTTTGCCTCGCATCTCCAGGCGGCCGATCCCGCGCCGAATTTCGATCGGCTGACGAAAGAGCTTGGGACATTTTGGGACAGCCGGGCTTCGTCGTTCAAGCCCTTCCCGGTCGCCCATGTCGTCCATCCCTATATCGATGCCCTGTTGCGCCTGCGCGAGCGCCACGGCCTGACGCCGGACAAGATCGAGAAGATCGTGGTGCCGGTCGCGCCGTTCATCGTGCCGATCGTGTGCGAGCCGGTCGAGGAGAAGCGGCGACCGAATACGGACAGCCATGGCCGCGTTTCGATCCAGTATACGCTGGCCGAGGCGCTGGCGCTCGGGCGCATCGGCAAAGATGCTTATGCCGAAAGCTCGCTGCGCGATCCGGCCATTCTCGCGCTTGCCGACCGCGTCGAGTTCGTCGCTGATCCGTCGATGCCGGGCTCCGAGCAGTTCAAGGGCGTAGTCGAGGTCTTTGCGCGCGATGGTTGTCACTGGACCGAGATCGAGGAATATAATCACGGATCGCCCGAGAACCCGATGACCGACGCCGACATCGAGGCGAAGTTCCGCGAGAATGTCGAGGGCGTGCTGAGCGGGGATCAGGCGACGCGGGTTGTCGAGGCGGTCATGGCCGTCGAGACCCTGCCCGATGCATCCGCGATCGGTGCCCTGCTGGTGCGCAATGGCTGAGGGAATGCGCCTCGACGGGCGCGTGGCGCTGGTCACCGGCTCCACGGCGGGGCTCGGCTATGCGATGGCGCGGGCGCTGGCTTCAGCGGGCGCGACGGTCACGCTGACGAGCATCGAGGGCGCGGAGATCGGTGAGCCGGCGCGCGCCGCGCTGGAAGCGGAAAGCGGCGTTCCGGTCCATTATGTGCAGGCCGATCTGACCTCGCGCGACGAACTGCGCGGTCTCGTTGCCAATGTGGAGCGGAGCAGCGGGCCGATCGACATCCTCATCAACAATGCGGTCGTGCGCCATTTCGCGCCGGTCGAGGAGTTTCCGCTCGACGCCTGGGACCGGGCGCTGGCGGTCAATCTGACGGCCGCCCTGATCGCCACGCAGCTTGTGCTGCCCGGCATGCGCGAGCGGGGCTATGGGCGCATCTTCAACATGACCTCGGTCTATGGCTCGCGTGCGACGGTCAACCGCATCGACTATGTGACGACCAAGACCGCGCTGCAGGGCCTCACCCGCGCGATCGCGCTCGAAAATGCCGGCGGTCCGGTGAGTTGTCATGCGCTCACGCCGGGCTCCGTGCTGACCCCGATCTGGGAAGCGCGCGTGGCATCGCTGATGGCCGAGAAGGGCATCAGCCGCACCGAGGCGGAAGGCCAGTTTCTCGAGGGCAAGCAGCCGAGCGGCGCGTTCGTCCGCCCGGACAGCGTCGGGCAAGTGATGCTCATGCTGTGCGGGCCGGTCGGGATCGACATGAATGGCGCCATCGTTCCCATAGAGGGCGGCTGGCTCGCCAACGGATAAGCGCATCAGGAAGGAACAGACGACGTGACCGGCAAGACCTTGGGATTCATCGGGCTGGGCAGCATGGGGAGCGCGATGGCGCCGCATCTGCTGGCCGCCGGGCATGAGGTGGTCGCGTACGATCCGACTGCCGCCGCCGTGGAGGCTTTCAAGAACGCGGGCGGCAAGGCGGCGGCTTCGGCGGCGGATGTCGCTGCGCAGGCGCAGATCGTGTTCCTGAGCCTGCCGACACCGGCCATCGTGCAGGATGTCGCGCGCCAGCTCATTCCGGGCAAGCCGCGCATCGTCGTCGATCTCTCGACCACCGGTCCGCGCGTCTCGGTCGCCGTCGGTCAGGAGCTGGGCGCGGCGGGCATCCAGCTTGTCGATGCGCCGGTCAGCGGTGGGCGCGCCGGGGCGCTCGGCGCGAAGCTGGCGCTCATGGTTGCCTGCCCGCTCGCGACCTGGGAGGAAGTGCAGCCGCTGCTCGCCTTGTTCGGCAAGACCTTCCATGTCGGCGAGGGCGCCGGGCAGGGGCAGACGATGAAGCTCGTCAACAACATGCTATCCGTCGCGGCGCTGGCCGCGACCTCGGAAGGCATGGCGATGGGCGTCAAGGCCGGGCTCGACCCTGCCGTGATGCTCGACGTGCTCAATGCCTCCAGTGGCAAGAACAGCGCCACGACCGACAAGATGCCGCGCTCGGTGCTGCCCGGTACGTTCGATTTCGGCTTCGCGACGCAGCTCTCGCTCAAGGATCTGCGCCTCTGTCTCGACGAGGCCGAGGCGGCGGGCGTGCCGATGATCGTCGGCAGCGCGGCGCGCACGATGCTCAACATCACGCAGGCGAGCTACGGGCCGGACTCGGATTTCACCTCCATGGCCAGGGTGGTAGAGCAATGGGCTAAAGTGGAGATACGGGGCGGCAAGGGCTGAGCGGGAGACCGGGGCGATGAGCGAATCCACCTTCGAGATCACCGCCATTCGCTATGGCCATCATGATCGCAATGCCGCTGCCAACTTCATCGGCGGCGATGAGCATGACGGGCCGATGCCGCTCGATTATTATATCTGGGCGATCAAGGGCCCGACCAAGACCTACCTGCTCGACACCGGCTTCGATGCGGCGATGGGCAAGCAGCGCAATCGCCAGATCGTCCGCCCGATCGAGGAGGGGCTCGCCGCGGTCGGCCTCGCACCCGCCGACATTTCCGACATCATCATCTCGCATATGCACTTCGATCATGCCGGCAATCGCGACATGTTCCCGCACGCCACCTATCATGTGCAGGATGCGGAAATGGCGTTCTGCACGGGGCGCTGCATGTGCCAGCCGTTCCTCAATCACAGCTTCGACGTGAAGGACGTGCAGGCCATGGTCGGTCGGGTCTTTTCGGGCAAGGTCTGCTTCCACGCGGGCGACAACGAGATCGAGCCGGGGCTTTCCGTTCACCTGATCGGCGGACATACGCGCGGACTGCAGGCCGTGCGCGTGAAGACCCGGCGCGGCTGGGTGGTGCTGGGGTCGGACGCCGCGCATTTCTATGCGAATTTCGAACAGTATCGACCCTTCCCGGTGGTCGAGAGCGTTGCAGACATGATGGCGGGATATGACCGGATGCGCGCGCTCGCGACATCGATACGACATATCGTGCCCGGCCACGATCCGCTGGTGACCGAGCGCTATCCCAAGGCGCGCGACGGCATAGCCGACATCGTCCGGCTCGATCTCGATCCTGTCCCTTACTGATCGCACCGCACGAATTTTTGTTGCGCACTAAGGCGCTGAGGCGGCGCGCGAAAAGGCGCCGCATCGTCTCACTTCGCAACAGAAATGCGATCCGGGAAATTGACCTGAACGCCTTTGAGCGTCATTTGTGTTGCAGGTGCGAAGGAATTTGGGGTGCGAATCGTCATCATCGATGACAGCGGCGCGCGCGCGACGGTCCTCGAGGAAGGGCTGCGGGATGCGGGCTATGACGACATCCATGTCGTGCCCCCGCGCGGTGCCTTCGTCGCGCGGCTGGAGCGCATGGCGCCCGATGTCGTGCTCATGGATTTGGGCAATCCGAGCCGCGACACGCTCGAGGAAATGCTCACCGTCAGCCGGGCGCTCGCCAAGCCGATCGCCATGTTCGTCGATCAGTCGGATGATTCGATGATCGGTGCCGCCATCGATGCGGGCATTTCCGCCTATGTTGTCGATGGCCTGCGCAAGGAGCGGGTGAAGCCGATCCTCGATCTCGCCATTCGCCGCTTCAATGCCTTCGCGCGCATGCAGACCGAGCTTGACGAGGCGCGCACGCAGCTGGCCGACCGCAAGACGATCGACCGGGCCAAGGCGATCCTTATGTCGTCGCGTGGCCTTTCGGAGCCGGATGCCTATGCGCTGTTGCGCACGACGGCGATGAACCAGGGCAAGAAGATGGTGGACGTTGCGCAGGCCCTGATCACGGCCAGCGATTTGTTGGGAGGAATGTCGTGACGCCCATTCGTGTCGCATTTCTGGGGCTCACCGATTCCGCCGTACTCGTCGCCGCGCGCGAGAAGGGCTTTGCCGAGGAGCAGGCCGTCGCGCTCGATCTGGTGCGCGCCGAGAGCTGGGCGACCCTGCGCGACCGGCTGGTATACGGGCAAGTCCATGCCGCGCATATGCTGGCGCCGCTCGCCGTCGCCGTGACGCTCGGCCTCAGCCAGCAGCCCTCGGCGCTTTCGGCACCCTACAAGCTCAACGTCAACGGCAACCTCATCGTCATGGCGCCGGACTTCGCTGCGGCGCTGGAGCCGGATGCGGCCGTGCGGCTGAACGATCCGCTGGCGACAGCGCATGATTTCGCCAACGCCATCGGCCTCTATCACCGCAAGCCGATCATCGGTGTGGTGCATCGCTTCTCCAGCCACTCCCTGGCTCTGCGCTACTGGCTGGCGAGCGCGGGCATCCATCCCGATCGCGACGTGGTTCTGCGCGTCCTGCCTCCCTCCCTGATGGTCGAAGCGATGAAGGCCGGCGAGATTGACGGCTTCACCGCCGGCGAGCCGTGGGGCAGCGCCGCGATCGAAGTCGGGCTTGCCGAGGCCGTCGCCGCGAGCGAGCGGCTCTGGCAGCGCGGCGTCGAGAAGGTGCTGGCCTTCCGCACCGACTGGATGGAGCAGAATCCCGAGCCCGTGGATCGGCTGTTGCGTGGCCTTTCGGCTGCCGCGCGCTGGTGCGACGAACCGGAGAACCGCACGGAACTCTCCGAATTGCTCGCGCGGCACGCCTATGTCGATCAGCCCTCGGAACTGATCGAGCGTGCGCTGACCGGCCGGATCGTCGCGCGCCGTGGCGAGTCGCCGGTGGACCTGCCGGATTTCGTGCTGTTCGATCGGGAGGCGACGCCCTTTCCGTGGCGCAGCCAGGCCCTGTGGATCTATTCGCAACTTGTCCGCTGGAAGATGGTCGAACCGAGCGCCGATGCCGAAGCGCGCGCCGGCGCCGTATTCCGGCCCGATATCTATCGCCGTGCGCTGGCCGACAGCGACACGCCCATGCCGGGCGCGAGCATGAAGGTCGAGGGCGCTCTGGAGGCGCCGCTCGCCATCGGCGCGCAGCGCGGATCGATCACGCTGGGGCCGGATCGTTTCTTCGACGGTCGCGCCTTCGATCCCGACCGGATTGCCGAATATATTGCGGGCTTTGACGTGCCGTGATGTGCTGGAGGAAATTTGTGCCTTGCACAAAAAGCCGAATCACGAGATAAGGCCGTGAACGCGCGACGAGGCGCGTCCATCGGATTGCTAACCCCAGGGCAGGGGCAGGGCGTCCTCCACAACATCGCAGCAAAGCCGCTGACCGGATTTCGCACATCGCGTGCGCATGTCGGTCGAGCGGCTTTTTTTGTTTTCACCGTCCATCCAAGGGGGACGTGACATGGCAACCTTCTACGAGGATGCTCCGAGCGCCGTAAGCGCCGCATCCGACAAGAACAGCTTCTGGCGCGCCGGCCATACGCCGACGCTCATTGCGGCTTTCCTGTATTTCGATCTCGCGTTCATGGTCTGGGTTCTGCTTGGCCCGCTCGCACCGGACATCGCCAAGACGCTCGACCTCAATGCCGCGCAAAAGGGATTGATGGTCGCGACGCCGACCCTGATGGGCGCGCTGCTGCGCGTCGGCAACGGCCTGCTGGTCGATCGCATCGGACCCAAGCTGTCCGGCGCGATCAGCCAGGTTATCGTGATCGTCGGCCTGTTTGCGGCATGGATGATGGGCGTCAACAGCTTCGGCGGCACGCTGGCGCTCGGCGTCATTCTCGGCTTCGCGGGTGCGAGTTTCGCGATCGCGCTGCCGCTCGCCAGCCGCTGGTATCCGGCCGAGCATCAGGGCAAGGCCATGGGCCTCGCCGGTATGGGCAATTCGGGCACGGTTCTCGCCTCGCTGTTCGCGCCGACCCTGGCCAAGCTGTTCGGCTGGAACGCCGTTCTGGGTCTCGCCTGCATTCCGCTCGTCATCGTGCTGGTGGTCTACATGATCATGGCGAAGGACGCGCCGAACCAGCCTGCCCCCAAGAAGTTCACCGAATATTTCCATCCGCTGAAAACGGCGGATGCCTGGTGGCTGATGGGCTTCTACGCGGTGACGTTCGGCGGCTTTTCGGGTCTTGCATCCTCGCTCACCATCTATTTCAACGACCAGTTCGGCCTCTCGACCATCATGGCGGGCTATTGCACGGCGGCCTGCGTGTTCGCCGGTTCGCTGGTCCGCCCGATGGGTGGCGCGCTGGCCGACCGGATCGGCGGCGTGAAGACGCTGATGATGGTGTTCGTGGTTGCGGCGGTTTCCCTCGGCGGCGTCAGCGTCGCGCCGACGCTGGGCAGTGCGCTGGCGCTGTTCGTCGTCGCCATGCTGGCGCTCGGCACCGGCAATGGTGCGGTCTTCCAGCTCGTTCCGCAGCGTTTTCAGGCAGAGATCGGCATCATGACAGGCCTCGTCGGCATGGCCGGCGGTGTCGGCGGCTTCTATCTTGCCTCGTCGCTTGGCTTCGCCAAGCAACTGACCGGCAGCTTTGCATCGGGCTTCCTGATTTTTGCTGCGCTTGCGTTGCTTGCCCTTGCCGGGCTCGCGATGGTCAAGGCCGGCTGGCGTTCGCGCTGGAGTACCGGCGCGCGCATCTGAGGACCAGGCTCAGTCATGAGAATATTGGCCGAAGAGTACCGAAAAGGTGCCTTCGGTCAGTGTTTCTGGAGGGGTGCCAGGGAAATCCTCTCTCTGAAAGGAGGGAGGATTTTCGTTATAAATCACTTGAGCGACTCGACCGTTTCGAGTATGTTGCAATGCGAAGGGCTGGGCAGTCCTCCACTGATATAGTTGCGATCGATCCGATGTTGGGTCGTTCGGGCGTTACGTGATGGCAAGGCCGCCATCCAGGCTTCGGTTCCTGCGAACCGAGGTCCGGATGGCGGCCTTTTTCGTTTTGGAGCACGGGCATGGATTTTCAGAATCAACGGGCGGACGACAAGGATCCCGCCGCCGCTGAAGAGGGCGCCCGCAACGGTGCCGATCAGCGCGAGCATCTGGTCGTCATCGGCAACGGCATGGCCGGTTGCCGCGCGGTCGAGGAACTGCTGGCGCGCGATCCGGGCCGCTATCGCGTCACCATCTTCGGCGCCGAACCGCATGTGAATTATAATCGCATCATGCTCTCGCCGGTCCTGGCCGGGGAGAAGACGTTCGACGATATCGTGATCAATGGCCATGACTGGTATGCCGACAATGGCATCTCGCTCGTCACGAGCGACGCCGTCACCGCCATCGATCGCGCCGCGAAGACCGTTACCAGCCGCTCGGGTCGCACCCTCGGCTATGACCGCCTGCTGATCGCGACCGGGTCCGATCCGTTCATCATCCCCGTGCCGGGCAAGGATCTGCCCGGCGTCATCAGCTTCCGCGACATGAAGGATGTCGACACGATGCTGGCGGCGGCGGATGCGGGCGGCGACGCCGTCGTGATCGGCGGCGGCCTGCTTGGGCTGGAGGCCGCCCACGGGCTCAGCCTGCGCGGCATGAAAGTGACCGTCCTGCACATCATGCCGACGCTCATGGAGCGCCAGCTCGACGAGGCAGCCGGCTGGCTGCTCAAGACCGCGCTGGAAGGGCGCGGCCAGACCGTGCTGACCGGTGCCGACACCGCCGAGATCTATGGCGACGGCAAGGTCGAGGGCGTGCGGCTGAAGGACGGGCGCGACATTCCGGCGAGCCTCGTCGTCATGGCGGTCGGCATTCGTCCGTCGGTGGCGCTGGCGCGCGAGGCGGGGCTGGATATCGGTCGCGGCATCAAGGTCGACGATCATATGGTGACGAGCGACCCGTCGATCCTCGCGGTCGGTGAGTGCGTCGAGCATGACGGCAATGTCTATGGCCTCGTCGCCCCGCTCTGGGACATGTGCCGCAGCCTGGCGGACGGTCTGGTCGGCAAGGCCAATCCCTATCGCGGGTCCGTCACCTCGACCAAGCTCAAGGTGGCCGGGCTCGACGTGTTCTCCGCGGGCGATTTCTCCGGCACCGGGGGGGGCTGCGAGGACATCGTCCTGCGCGATGCCAGCCGTGGCGTCTACAAGCGCCTGATCCTGCAGGACGAAAAGATCGTCGGCGCGGTGCTCTATGGCGACACGGCTGACGGCAACTGGTATTTCGATCTCCTCAAGAAGGGCGAGAATGTCGGCGAGATGCGCGATTTTCTCATCTTCGGCCAGGCCTTCGCCTCTGGGGGTGGGCAGGCGGACCCTAAGGCGGCCGTTGCGGCGCTCTCGGACGATGCCGAGATTTGCGGCTGCAACGGCGTCAGCAAGGGCCAGGTCGTTTCCTGCATTGCCAAGGGCGCACACAGCCTCGATGCCGTGCGCTCGACCTGCAAGGCCTCGGCGAGCTGCGGCTCCTGCACCGGCCTCGTCGAGACTCTTCTGGCGCTGACGCTCGGCGACGACGTCCAGAGCGGGCCGAAGACGATGTGCAAATGCACGAGCTACACGCATGACGACGTGCGCCGCGAGATCGTCGCGCAGGGCATGAAGTCGATGCCGGAGGTCATGCAGAAGATGCACTGGTCGACGCCGGACGGCTGCTCCTCCTGCCGCCCCGCGCTCAATTATTATCTGCTCTGCGCTTTGCCGGGCGAGTATGTCGACGACCAGCAGAGCCGCTTCGTCAACGAGCGCATGCACGCGAACATCCAGAAGGACGGCACCTATTCCGTCGTTCCGCGCATGTGGGGCGGGCTCACCAATCCGCGCGAGCTGCGCGCGATCGCCGATGTGGTCGAGAAGTATAACGCGCCGATGGTCAAGGTGACCGGTGGCCAGCGGCTCGACATTTTCGGCATCAGGAAGGAGGATTTGCCTGCCGTCTGGGCCGATCTCAACGCCGCCGGCATGGTCTCGGGCCATGCTTATGGCAAGTCGCTGCGTACGGTGAAGACCTGCGTCGGCTCCGAATGGTGCCGCTTCGGTACGCAGGATTCGACGGGCCTCGGCGTCAAGCTGGAGCGGATGACCTGGGGCTCGTGGATGCCCCACAAGTTCAAGATCGCCGTCTCGGGCTGTCCGCGCAATTGCGCCGAAGCCACGATCAAGGACTTCGGCGTCGTCTGCGTGGACTCTGGCTATGAGCTCCATGTCGCCGGCAATGGCGGCATCCACGTCCGCGCCACGGACCTGCTCTGCCGGGTGAGCACCGAGCAGGAGGCGATGGATTACTGCGCGGCCTATATCCAGCTCTACCGCGAGGAAGCCCGCTATCTGGAACGCACCGCGCCCTGGGTCGAACGGGTCGGCGTCGATTATGTGCGGCAGCGCATCGTCGAGGACGGCGTCGGCCGCGAGGCGCTGCGCTCGCGCTTTCTCTTCTCGCAGAGCTTCAGCCAGGACGATCCCTGGGCCGAGCGTGCTGCCGGCGCGGACCGCGAACAGCATGCGCATATGGCGCAGGTGCGACCCATCAATCTGGAGGCAGTAGCATGATCGGCGAGTGGCTCGATATCGGTTGGCTGGGCGAAATTCCGGTGCGCGGCAGCCGCACGATCCCGGTCGAGGGCGGCGAGGAAATCGCGGTGTTCCGCACCGGCGACGACAAGGTGTTCGCGCTGGTCAATCGCTGCCCGCACAAGGGCGGCCCGCTGAGCCAGGGCATCGTCCACGGTCACAGCGTCGCCTGCCCTTTGCACAACTGGAACATCGCGCTGGCGACCGGCGAGGCGCAGGGCGAGGACAAGGGCTGCACGCCGACCATCCCCGTCAAGATCGACGGCGGTCGCGTCCTCATCTGTCGCGCCAGCACCGTGCAGGCGGCTGCGTGATGCATGATTTCCTCCCCCCTGCGGGAGGTCGATCGGGGGCTCGTCCCTCCGATCGAGGGGGTGGGTTCTGTCCGTGCCCAGCCTTTGCCCACCCCCATCACCTGTTCGGGCGGACAAGTTCATGAGCGAGGCGATCCGCACCACCTGTGCCTATTGCGGCGTCGGCTGCGGCATCCGCGCGACGCCGCTCGGCGAGCGCGCCATGAAGGTGGAGGGCGATCCCGATCACCCGGCCAATGCTGGCCGCTTGTGCTCCAAGGGCACGCATCTTGGCGAAACGGTCGGGCTGGAAGGCCGCCTGCTCCACCCCATGATCGGCAACCGCAAGGCGAGCTGGGACCGCGCGCTCGATCTGGTCGCGAAGACCTTCCGTGACACGATCGCGAGGCACGGCCCGGACAGTGTCGCCTTCTATGTCTCCGGCCAGCTGCTTACCGAGGATTATTATGTCGCCAACAAGCTGATGAAGGGATTCATCGGCTCGGCGAACATCGACACCAATTCGCGGCTCTGCATGTCGAGCGCCGTCGCCGGCCATCAGCGCGCGTTCGGCGAGGACGTCGTGCCGGCGAGCTATAACGATCTCGACGCTGCCGATCTCATCGTGCTGGTCGGTTCGAACACGGCCTGGTGCCACCCGATCGTCTACCAGCGCATCATGGCCGCCCGCGCCGCGCGTGGCACCAAGCTCGTCATCATCGATCCGCGCCGCACCGAGACTTGCGAAGAGGCCGATCTCCATCTGCCGCTGCGTCCCGGCACGGACGTGGCGTTGATGAATGGCCTCCTCGCGCATGTGCGGCGCGAGGGGCTTGTCGATCAAGAGTATCTCGCCCGGCATGTCGCCGTGCCCGAGGGCTTCTGGGATGCACTCGATGTCGATCACGACCTGTGGAGCATCGCGCGCACCTGCGATCTCGCGCCCGCCGATCTCCAGCGCTTCTACGATCTGTTTGCCGCGACGCCGCGCACGGTCACGATGTTCAGTCAGGGCATCAACCAGTCGATCCGCGGGACCGATCAGGTGAATGCGATCGTCAACGTCCATCTTGCGACAGGCCGTATCGGCAAGCCGGGCGCGGCGCCTTTCTCGATCACCGGCCAGCCCAATGCGATGGGTGGGCGCGAGGTTGGCGGGCTGGCCTCGACGCTCGCCGTGCATCGCGGCTTTGGTGAGGAGGATGTCGCCGATGTCGGGCGCTTCTGGGCGGCTGAGCGCATGGCCACCAAGCCGGGCCTCAAGGCGGTCGATCTGTTCCGCGAAATCGAGGAAGGCCGCGTCAAGGCGCTCTGGGTCATGGCGACCAATCCCGCCGTCTCGCTGCCCGACGCTGCCCGCGTGCGCGCTGCCCTCGCCAAATGTCCCTTCGTCGTGGTGTCGGATTGCATCGCCGAGACGGACACCAGCCGTCACGCACACGTTCGCCTGCCGGCGGCAGGCTGGGGCGAGAAGGACGGCACGGTCACCAATAGCGAGCGCTGGATCAGCCGCCAGCGGCAGGTTCTGCCGCTCGCCGGCGAAGCGAAGCCGGACTGGTGGATCATCAAGGAAGTCGGCCGTCGCATGGGCTGGCGCACCGCCTTCGGCTATGATCGCCCGGCGGATGTCTGGCGCGAATATGCGCGCCTCACCGCCTATCGCAATGACGGCCTGCGCATCCTGAACCTGCGCGACAAGGCCGTGATCGGCAATGCCGATTATGAGGCGATGGAGCCTTTCCAGTGGGGTGGCACGCCCTTCGCGGACGGGCGTTATTCGACGCCGGACGGCAAGGCGCGGATGATCCCCGTCGTGCAGCGCCAGGCCGAGGCGAGCCTCAAGGACTGGCCGATGGTGCTCAACACCGGCCGCTATCGCGACCAGTGGCACACGATGACGCGCACCGGCCTCAGCCCGAAGCTGGCCCGGCATCGCGAGGAGCCGCTCGTCGAGATCCACCCGGACGATGCCGCCGCGCTTGGCCTCGCCGATCGCGCGATTGCCCGCGTATCGACACCGCAGGGTGAAAGCCTGTTCCGTGTCGCGCATCATCCCGGACAGCGGCGTGGTGATCTGTTCACGCCCATTCACTGGACGGACCAGCAATCGACCGGAGGACGCACTGGCTTGCTGCCTCGCCCGCTGGTCGATCCGCATAGCGGGCAGCCAGGTTTCAAGATGACCCCGGCGAAGATCGAGTCGGTGGCGGTCGACTGGACCGGCTTTCTCATCGTCCACGGCGAGGGTGCTGCCGCGCCGAAGTGCCTGTGGGCGACCCGTGTCGCCGTGCCGGGCGGTGCCTTGTTCGAGCTAGCCGGGTTGGGCGATGTGGCTGCGCTCGATGCCGCTCTGCCGAGGGGCGAACGCATGGAAGCGTGCGATCCCGCCCGTGGCACGCGGCGCGTCGCGGTGCTGCGCGACGGCAAGCTGGTAGCGGCGCTGTTCCTGACCCGAACGGGCGAGCTGCCCTCGCGCGACTGGCTTATCGCGCAGCTGAGCCAGCCGCAGGGGCCCCAAGTCCTCGCCGGCCGCGCGCCCGGCGCGCAGGCGGATCGAGGCGCCATCGTCTGTGTCTGCTTCGACGTCGGCGTGCGCACCATCGTGGCTGCCATCCGCGACCAGCAACTCACCGATGTCGCGGCGATCGGCGCGGCTCTGGGCGCGGGCACCAATTGCGGCTCCTGTCGCCCCGCGCTGGCCCAGCTGCTCGCAGCACAGACAAAGGAGGCCGTGCATGGCTGACGATTTTCTTCCCGGCACCGTGTGGCTGGTGGGCGCCGGCCCCGGCGATCCCGATCTGCTGACGCGCAAGGCCGCGCGCTTGCTCGCGGAAGCGGACATCGTCTTTTACGACGCGCTGGTCGGCCACGAGATCCTCGCGCTCGCCCCGCAGGCGAGGATGGTCAGCGTCGGCAAGCGCTCGGGCCGCCACAGCAAGGATCAGGGCACGATCGACGAGTTGATCGTCGCGGCGGCGCTGGCCGGCCGCAAGGTGCTGCGCCTCAAGGGCGGCGACCCATCCGTCTTCGGTCGCGCGGCCGAGGAACTGGCGGCATGCGCCGAGCATGGCGTGCCGGTCCGCATCTGCCCCGGCATCACGGCAGCGAGTGCGGCGGCCGCGAGCGGCCTTGCCTCGCTCACCCTGCGCGGCGCGGCGCGTCAGCTCACGTTCCTGACCGCTCATGCGCGCGGTGACGAGCCCCTTCAGCATGACTGGGAAACGCTGGCTCGCAACCAAGGCACGCTCGCTATCTACATGGGCCGCGCCGCTGCGCCCGAGATCGCGCGGCGTCTCGTTGCCGGCGGATGCGATCCCGCGACGCCGGTGATGGTCGCGGTCAATGTCTCGCTGCCCGGCGAACGCCTGCTGCGCGGTCGGCTGGACGCGCTGTCCTTCCTCGTGCGGACGATCGGACAGGACGACCCCACGTTGCTGCTGATCGGCGAGGCCGTGGCGCCGCGGCCCGTTGCGCCCGCGCCGGAGCGGACGGATCAGGCGCTGCCGCTGGCGAGCCGCTAGGCCGTCTTCAAATCCTGCCGACCCGGCTCCCGCTCGGCCGCCGCCTCGATCGCACGGTGGCGCGAGAGGGTCGAGGACAGAAGGTCGGGATGGGTCACCACCCACAGCTCGCCGCGTCGCATGCCGGCGAGCGCCGCATCGGCGACATAGTCCGCCGTGCTCCAGTCGACCTCGAATGTCTCGTCGCGGAAAGCCTGCTCGTGGACGTCCGCCCCGGCATCGGCGGCGGTCGGCACGCGATATTGCTCTTCCCGTTTCGCATAGCCCGTGCCGATATTGGTCCGCACCGGCCCGGGGCATAGCAGCGTGACGCCGACCTTTGCCCGCTCGGCCTGAAGCTCCAGCGCCAGCGTTTCGCCAAAGGCGGCCAGCGCATATTTGGTTGCGGCATAGGCGGCCTGCGCGCGGGTCGCATAGAAGCTGGAGAGCGAGGCGGTGAACAGGATATGCGCGCCGTCCGGATTGGCCTTGAGCACGGGCAGG
Organism: Sphingobium xanthum; assembly: GCF_019737615.1. Taxonomy (GTDB): domain Bacteria; phylum Pseudomonadota; class Alphaproteobacteria; order Sphingomonadales; family Sphingomonadaceae; genus Sphingobium; species Sphingobium xanthum. The sequence goes on from NZ_JAHKKS010000001.1 coordinate 59,649, forward strand.
AAGGCGTGAACGACATTCACCGCGCCGAACAGATTGACGTCGAACAGCCAGCGCCAGTCCTGGATGCTCAGCCGCTCGATTCCGGCCATTCGCGCGACGCCGGCATTGGAGCAGAGCAGATGGACCTGCCCGAATCGCGCGACGGCTTGATCGGCCAGAGCCTGCACGCTGGCAGGATCGCGGCTGTCGGTCACGACGGCAAGGCCGCCCAGTTCCGCGACCGCCCGATCGAGCGCGTCGGCATCGAGATCGGCAAGGACGAGCTGCACGCCCTCCGCCTTCAGCCGGCGCCCGAGCGCAAGGCCGATGCCTGACGCCGCCCCGATGATGACCGCCGTCTTTCCGGCGAGATCGGCCATGTCCAGCGGAGTTTCGCCCGTCGCGATCGTTTCCAGAAGCATCGGTCCTCCCCAATAAGTCGCTGCCTTTCATCGGCATGCACTATCGGTCCGGCCATAACCGTGAAATATTGCGGGCAAAATATGATTCACAGGAGAAGGACATGTCCTCGCTGCAGATCAGGAAGATCACGCCCGGCTTCGGCGCGGAGATCACCGGCATCGACCTCACCCGGCCGCTGACGCCGGATCAGGAAGCCGATATCGTCTCGGCGATCGCGGAATATGGCGTCTGCGTCTATCCGCACACCGGCCTCACCGATCAGACCCACATCTGGTTCAGCCGCATGTTCGGCAATCTCTGGACGATCGGCGGGCAGGCGACTCGCCCCTCGCGCTTCGCCTATCCGCACCTGTTCGAGGCGGGCAATCTGAGTCCGGACGGCTCGATCAGCATGGACGAGATGGCCCGCAAGCGGCGCAAGGGCGACCGGCTGTGGCACACGGATTCGAGCTTCACGAAAGAGCGCACGACCTACTCGCTGCTGCTCGCGCATGAAGTGCCGGCGGAGGGCGGCGAGACCGGCTTTGCCGACATGCGCGGCGCCTATGACGCGCTGCCCCAGTCCATGAAGGACCGGATTGAGCATCTGGAAGCTGAGCATAGCTATAATTACTCGCGCATGCTCGCCGGCTTCCCGATCACCGAGGAAGAAGTCGAGGCAGGCATGATTGCCCGCCACAAGCTCGTCCACATCCATCCCGGTTCGGGTCGCAAGAGCCTCTACATCGCCAGTCACGCGCTGCGCATCACCGGCATGGAGAAGGAAGAGGGGCGCGCGCTGCTCCGGGAATTGCTGGCGTTCGCGACCCAGCCGCAATTCACCTTCAACCACTACTGGAAGCCCGGCGATCTCGTCATCTGGGACAATTTCTCCACGATGCACCGGGGCGGAGACTATGATGACCTCAATCATCGCCGCGACATGCGCCGCACGACCGTCATGGCCTATCCGCCGCCGCCCGTCGTACTCGATCCGCGCTTCAGGGACCGGTTCGATCCCGCCCAGTTCGAGGCGATGGTCGATGCGTGAGGCGGGCGCAGCTGCATGACCACGCCCGCTTCGACCGCGATCGATGACAGCCTGCCGCACCCACCGGTCTCCACCGTCGCTGCCGAGCCGGACTGGGCGCCACCGCGCGTCGCCTGGTTCACCATGTGCATGATCGGGCTGGTCATGATCTTCGGCCAGATGGATCGCGCGATCTTCTATCTGCTGGTAAGCCAGATCAAGGCGGACCTGCAGTTCAGCGATACGCAGATGAGCCTGCTGATGGGCGTTGCCTTTTCTGGCGCCTATTTTCTTTGCGGCCTGCCGATCGCGCGCCTGTCGGATGTCGGCCGGCGCAAGCTCATTCTGCCCGCCGCGCTCGGCGTGTGGAGTCTCGGCACGACGCTGTGCGCGGTCACGGGCAATTTCTGGCAGCTTTTCGCCGCGCGGTCGCTGGTCGGCGCGGGAGAGTCGGTCAAGGGGCCATGCGCGGTCTCGATCATCTCGGACCTGTTTCCTCCCCGAAAGCTGGCGCGTGGTTTCGCCTTCTACAGTTTCAGCATTCGCGTCGGCGAGGCGCTGGCGCTGATCGTCGGCGGCCTGCTGATCGGCCTCTTCGCCACACTCGGGTCGATCCAGGCGCCGGTGCTCGGCGAACTGCGCGGCTGGCACATGATCTTCATCATCTTCGGCGCGCCCGGCATCCTCTTCGCCTTCGTCTTCGCGCTGACGGTCAAGGAACCCGCCCGGCACGGCCGGCGGATACAGGGATCGGTACCGCTCAGCGAGTGCTTCGCCTTTCTGTTCAAAAGCAGGTCCGGCGCGGTGCTGATCCCGATCCTGCTCGCGGCCGCAGTCTCGAATATAGAAGACGTCGGGGTGGGCTCGTGGCGCCCGGTCTTCTATGAGCGCACTTATGGATGGGGACCGGCGGATTTCGCGCCGATCCAGGGCTTGGCCAGCCTCATCCTGACGCCGATCGGCCTGATGCTTGGGGCCTGGCTTGCCGAGAGCATGATGAAGCGCAAGCGCTACGACGCCAATATGCGGGTCGTGCTGTGGGCTGCGTTCATCAGCATTCCGCTCAGCATTGCCGGTCCGCTTATGCCCACGTTCGAGCTGGCGCTGGCTTGCAGCCTGTCCAATCTCACGCTGACCATCGCCGCTTCGCCCTGCCAGCTCGCAGCGATGCAGGTCGTGACGCCCAACGAACTGCGCGGGCAGGTGAACGCGCTCTACATGTTCACGTTGAGCGTGCTGGGGCAGGGCCTGGGACCGACCGTCGTCGCGTTGATGACGGACTATCTCTTCCGGTCCGAGGCCGATCTTCGCTATGCCATGGTGACCACCGCCGCCGTGGCCGGGCCGATCGCACTTTTCCTCATCTGGAAGGCGGTGCGCCCCTATGGCGACTTTTATCGCGCGCAGATGGCGAAGGTTTAGACGACTGCCATTCGCCCCGCTTCGGCGTGCCGCGCGGATACGAATCACCGCCTCATCCGTTTGATTCCCTTCCGACAGGAGAGGCATGATGACCAAGATTCTGGTGCTCTATTATTCGAGTTATGGTCACACGGAGGCGATGGCGAAGGCCGTCGCGGAAGGCGCGGCGAGCATCGAGGGGACGCAAGTCGAAACCAAGCGCGTGCCCGAGCTTGTGCCGGACGAGATTGCCGAGAAATCCGGCTTCAAGCGCGATCAGGATGCACCGATTGCCACGGTGGAGGAGCTGCCAGACTATGATGCGATCATCTTCGGCACGCCGACACGCTTCGGCAACATGACCGCGCAGATGCGCAACTTCCTCGACCAGACCGGGCCGCTGTGGGCGCAGAACGCACTGGTGGGGAAGGTCGGCAGCGTATTCACCTCGACCGCGACCCAGCATGGCGGGCAGGAGACGACGATCACCTCGTTTCACCTGACGCTGCTGCATCACGGCATGGTCATTGTGGGCCTGCCCTATACCTTCGCGGGCAACAGCGAGATGTCGGAAATCAGCGGCGGCACGCCTTATGGCGCCTCGACATTGGCTAATTCGGACGGCAGCCGCCAGCCCAGCAACAATGAACTGGCCGGCGCGCGCTTTCAGGGTCGCCATGTCGCGGAAATTGCGGCTAAGCTAGCAGGCTAAGGGTTATAAGATGCCCGCCTGATTCGTGAGGAGAGAGAAGATGGCGAAAATCCTGGCCAACCGCCTGCACCATACTGCCTATGTGACCAAGGATCTCGAAAAGACGCGCGCCTTCTACGAGGACCTGCTCGGCTTCCAGCTCGCTGCAACCTATTGCGAGAAGGACGAGCTGTTCGGCAAGGAGCGCACTTATTGTCACTGCTTCTTCGAGATGAAAGACGGCAGCGCGCTCGCCTTCTTCCAGTTCGCCGATGACGAGGATCAGGCCCTGTTCGGACCGTCCATGCCGGATAGCCCCTTTCACCACATCGCCGTGCATGTCGATGCCGAGGACCAGGCCGAGCTCGAGCGCCGCATCGAGGCCGCCGGCATTCAGCCCCCGGAGACCTACACGCTGGAGCATGGCTATTGCCGCTCGGTCTATGTGAAGGACCCGAACGGCATGACCGTCGAGTTCACCTGCGACGATCCCAAGGCGCTCGATCCGGCACTGGATGCGCGGCGGCGCGCGGATGCGCATGCCGAGCTCAAGCGCTGGCTGGGCGGGCAGCATCACAACAACAACCCCTTCCGGGCCGAAGCCAACCACTGAGCGAAACGCGATACGCCGTTTCGTTCTTGTCGAACGCTATTTGTCATGGCAGAACGCCAGACGGTAGGCTGCTGGGGAGATCAGGCTGACATTTGCAGGGGAAATCGGGCGCGATCCGACGCCCGACACCCGGCGAGCTGGCGGCTTTCCTCCACCCGCATCGACATGCTGATAGTGAGAGGAGAGTGACGTGGTGCTGCTTCCGACAACGCTCGTGGGGTCCTATTCCCAGCCCGATTGGCTGATCGACAAGGTGAAGCTTGCCGGACGCTTTCCGCCCCGCGTCCGCGCGACGGAACTGTGGCGTGTCGATCCCGAATTCCGCGAACAGGCCTTCGATGACGCGACGGTGCTGGCGATCCGCGATCAGGAGCGGGCCGGCCTCGACATCATCACCGACGGCGAGATGCGCCGCGAGAGCTACTCCAACCGGTTCGCGACGGCGCTGGAAGGCGTCGATCTCGACAATCCCGGCGTCGCGCTGGATCGCTCGGGCGAGCCCAATCCGGTGCCGCGCGTGGCGGGCAAGATCCGCCGCAAGCATGCGGTCGAGACCCGCGACGTCGAGTTTCTGCGCGCCAATACGGATCGGATGATCAAGATCACCGTGCCCGGCCCGTTCACGATGAGCCAGCAGGCACAGAACGACTTCTACGCCGACGAGGCAGAGATGGCGCACGACTATGCCGTCGCCGTCAATGCCGAGATCAAGGATCTGTTCGCGGCGGGCGCCGACATCGTCCAGATCGACGAGCCTTATATGCAGGCGCGCCCGGCCAAGGCGCGCGAATATGGCCTCGCCGCGCTGAAGACCGCGCTGGACGGCGTCGGCGGACGCACCGCGCTGCATATCTGCTTCGGCTATGCCGCGCTGATCCACGAACGCCCGGAAGGATATAACTTCCTCCCCGAGCTGGCCGACACGGCGCTGGATGAGATTTCGGTCGAGACGGCCCAGTCGGAGTTGGATTGTTCGGTCCTCGCCAAGCTGCCCGGCAAGACGGTGATCCTCGGCGTGCTGGACTTGTCCGTCCGCGAGATCGAGACGCCCGAGACGGTCGCCGCGCGCATCCGCCGCGCTTTGCCTTATGTGCCGGCAGACAAGCTGGTCATCGCGCCCGATTGCGGCTTCAAATATCTGCCGCGCGACATCGCCTATGCCAAGATGGAGGCGATGGTCGCGGGTGCGAAAATCGTCAGGCAAGAGCTTTCATGACAGCGGGTCGCTTCCTCACCACCCATGTCGGAAGTCTGCCCCGCACCGACGCCCTCAAGGCGCTCATGTTCGCGCAGGAGGACGGGGAAGCGGTCGATCAGGCCGCGATCGACGAACGGATCGATCAGGCTGTGGCCGATGTCGTCGCGCGACAGGCCGCGGCCGGGATCGATATCGTCAATGATGGCGAGCAGTCGAAACCGAGCTATGCGACCTATATCAAGGACCGGCTCAACGGTTTCGGCGGCGAAAGCACGAGCTATGTCTTCCAGGATCTGGAGGACTATCCCGGCGCCAAGACCCGCATGGCGGCGGATGAGGGCCGCAAGCATCGCCGCGCCCCGGCCTGCACCGGGCCGATTTCGGTCAAGGACATGGACGCTGTCACGCGCGACGCGGTGACGCTCAACGCGGCGCTGGCGGCGCATCCGGGGCGGCAGGCGTTCATGAGCGCGGCCTCGCCGGGCGTGACGGCGCTCTTTTTCCGCAATGACTATTATGCGCGCGAGGAGGATTATGTCTTCGCGCTCGCCGAGGGTCTGCGTCACGAATATGAGGCGATCGCGGCGGCGGGCATCGTCCTGCAGATCGATTGCCCGGACCTTGCCATGGGGCGGCACACCCAGTTTCGCGAACTGACGCTGAGCCAGTTCCGCGACCGGCTGATGCTCAACATCGAGGCGCTCAACCGCGCGACGGCGAACATACCGGAACAGCAACTGCGCATGCATTTATGCTGGGGCAATTATCCCGGCCCGCACAATCATGACGTGCCGATCAAGGACATCATCGATCTGGTCTGGCGCGCGCGGCCGCATGCCATCCAGTTCGAGGCGGCCAATCCCCGCCACGCGCATGAATATGTGCTGTTCGAGACGCTCCCGCTGCCGGAGGGGAAGGTGCTGATCCCCGGCGTGATCGAGTGCCAGTCGCCTTATATCGAGCATCCCGAACTGGTTGCGCAGCGCATCGGCCATTATGCCAACCGCGTCGGGCGTGACAATGTCATGGCCGGCGTCGATTGCGGCTTCTCGGTCCATGTCGGATCGGACGTGGTCGATCGCGAGGTGGTCTGGGCCAAGCTCGCCGCACTGGCCGAGGGCGCGGCAATCGCGAGCAAGACCTACTGGCCCTGATCTTTCTCCCCTCCTCTAAAGAGGAGGGGCGAGAGGCCCTAAACCTCGCCGGTATCCAGCTTCCGGATAAAACCAATCAGCCCGGTCTGCCGGCTGCGCTTCAGCCGCTCGGCGCGCAAGATGGTCTGGACTTTTGCGAAGCAGGCGTCAGCATCGTCGTTAACAAGCACGTAATCATAGCCGTCCCAGTGCGCGATTTCGCTGTGGGCGCGGGACATGCGGCGGTCGATGACGTCGTCGCTGTCGGTGCGGCGGCCGCGCAGGCGCGCTTCCAGCTCGATCATCGAGGGCGGCAGGATGAACACGCGCACGACATCGCCGCCGGCAATCTGATGCAGCTGCTGCGCGCCCTGCCAGTCGATGTCGAAGAGCACGTCATGCCCGGCATTCAGCATGTCCTCGACCGGCGCGCGCGGCGTGCCGTAGCGATTGTCGAACACATGCGCCCATTCGAGGAACTGGTTGTCGGCAACCATCTGACGGAAGGTCGGCAGATCGACGAAATGATAGTCGATCCCGTCAACCTCGCCCGGACGGCGCGGGCGCGTCGTCGCGGAGACCGACATGGTCAGCCCGTCCTCGGCGGCGAGCAGCTTGCGCGAAATGGTCGACTTGCCGGCGCCCGAAGGCGAGGAGAGCACGAAGAGCAGGCCCCGGCGCTTGAACGCGGCGGGCTGTTCGAGCGCATCTTCGAGGGGGATCGTGGTCGTTTCGGCCATGACTGCTCCTGCCGTGACTTGCGGCGCGCGTCAATCGGGCTAGCAAGGGCATGGGGAACGGCAGGCGAGGGAGCGGGGGCATGAGAGGCGCACGGACGAGCAACAGGCAGCGCATCACGGTGATCGCCGTCATCGCGCTGATCCTCGCCGCGACGGCCGCGATCCTGCACGGCCTCGGCCGCGTCTTCTTCTGCACCTGCGGGCGGGTCCGGCTCTGGGCGGGCGGCGTCAACACGGCGGACAACAGCCAGCAACTCTCCGACTGGTACAGCTTCAGCCACATCATTCACGGCATGATCTTCTTCGGCCTGCTCTGGCTCGCCGCGCGCAACGTGCCTTTGCTCTGGCGGCTGGCGATCGCGGTCGTGATCGAATGCGGCTGGGAGATCCTCGAAAACTCGCCGATCATCATCGACCGCTACCGGGCCGCAACGATCGCCATCGGCTATACTGGCGATTCCATCCTCAACAGCCTGTCCGATGTCGCGATGATGGCGCTCGGCTTCCTCATCGCGGCGCGGCTTCCCTGGCGTTGGACGCTCGGCCTCGCGCTCGCGATGGAGCTAATGACCCTGGCGCTGATCCGCGACAATCTGACGCTCAATGTGTTAATGCTGGCCTGGCCGATCGACACCGTGCGGGACTGGCAGGCCGGTCTCTGAGCGCACCGGCGCGGCAACCGAAGCGCGGCGCGAGCGTTCTGATCGTGAGCCACAAACGGAAGCCACAACGGACAAGGAAACCGGACGATGACTAGCAAAGCCCTGATCGCGCTGTTTCTCGGCGCTTCGCTCATGCTGTCCGCCTGCGCCACGGTGAAGGGTGCCGGCCGCGATATCCAGTCGGTCGGACAGGCCGGCGAAGACGCGATCAATGATTGAGGAGGCAATGATGACGGACAACCCACGCCAGCGGCCCGATGTGGACGATCCCGACCCGGATCCGAACACGCGGGAGGACAATGCCGAGCAGAATGACGAGGGCAGTCAGGCCCAGGACGTCGCCGCCGATGCGCTGCGCAATCCCTATCGCGCGGACGTCGAGACGGAGCGCGGCGGGCGACCTGATCCGACGCAGCTCATTCCAGACGATACGCAGGACCTGGTCGATCATATCAAAGACATGGACCGTAGCGGCCGGATCGACATGGGCGCTTTCGACGGCGAGGACAATATGGACGACGAGGATGGCTCCGTATCCGACACGGGCGAGCCTTCGCGTCACTAGGCGGTTAGCCCCGCGAACTCGGGTTCAGAGAAAATCCTCCCCTTGCAGGGGAGGGTTTTTGCAGGCTCAGCGCGTTCCCGTATTTGCCGGTCCGTAAGCGGTAGGCTGGATCGCCGCGGTGCCGGTCGCCGTGACGGGCATAGTGGACGCTGCCATCGCGGCCCGCGCCAGCTTGCCGTCGGGATCGGGAAGGCCGGCCGCCTTGTTGAGCTCCCAGAGCATCACCGTCGCCCGGTCGTTGAACGCGATTGTCGGCGCCGTCTCCGCCTCGGTCAGGATCGCCTTCGAGCGGCTGCAATAAGCCTCACGGGTCAGCGTGCCCGAATAGGCATTGTAGACCTTGGTCATATGGTCGTCATAGGCGTCCTGCCACTTCTTGCCGCCCTTCGCCTTGTAGAGATTGACCTCGATCTGCGCGGCTTCGGCCAGTAGCGGCTTGTGCGTGGTGAGCACGCGATTGTAGCTCGCGACCATCGCGGCATTGTCCGCGCCCTGGCAGAGCAGCACGGCGACGTTCAGCCCCGAGCGCAAATGCCAGAGATCCTCGCCCTTGTGCTGGCCGATCATCACCGGCGGCGGCGGTGGCGGCGGCTCGATATGCGGGATGTTCTCCGGCAGCGGCGCCGGAATATTGGCGATCGGCGGCGGCGTCTTCGTCCCGCAGCCCGCCAGCAGAAGCGCCGGCACCAGCAGCGGCAGGGCGCGCGCCGCCCGGCCTGAAGCCGTGGTCTTGCGCAAGGCCATCATCATTCTCCCAACGTCTTTCCCTGGCGCGGCGCGCCGTCATCAGCCCCTGATGACGCGCTTATCCTCCCGCGAGTCGCGGAGCGCAACCCTTCGCAGGCTCCGCTCACCGCACGAAACCCGAATTGTCTGGGGTGTCCCGGTCGGATCGTGCTATCGAAGCCACAGGGCGAGTCATTGCCGCGATCCTGCTATAAAACATTGTCGCAACCCGTGACCTTGCTGCTGGCCCGCCCTGCGCCGAAAGGCGGTCAATCATGCCTCACCGATCTCAGTTATACGAAGAATGCGCGGCGATGGCCGCGAACATGCTCGATGTCGAGCTCATCGCCATCATCAACCGGCTGCAAGGCGACAACCTCACGCCGCTTCAGCGCGCCGTGATCGCGGAAGCCGAAAAGCGTCAGCTCAATCGCTCGGCCGCCTGAGCGGCCGATCCCACGCCGGGGCGCCCGCCTGAGCGGCCTTCCTCATTCAGGCGTGCGTCTTGTGCGCTTCGTCCGCGGCGATCATCCGCTGCAGGACGACGACGCGCGCGCGCTCATCGGTCCAGTCCCGCGAGGGGCTGGTCTGGATGAGGTCGAGCAGCGTGCGCAGCTCCTTCTTCCGGTCGTCGATGGTGACGCTGTCCATGATGTCCTCCTTGGGCGAGATCGGGACGATTGCAGGCTATACGCGCGCGAAGCATTGCGGTTCCACGCCCGGCCGCTTTCGCCCCGATTGCATGCGCGCCGATATTGTGGAAAATCCGTGCGACAATGCACAAAAGGCCAATGCACAAGGGATCGCCAATGACCGGTAAGTTTTTCGTCGCCGCGCTGCTGGGCGCCGCGCTCATTCTCTCGGGCTGCGCCACGGTCAAGGGGCTGGGCCGCGACATCGAATCGGTCGGTCAGGCCGGCGAAGACGCGATCAAATAGAAACACTTCGTCGCATTTTGCGGGAACGGATCGGCGCGGCGGGCATTCAGTCCGGGTGTCGCGGCCCGATCGTCTTCTTGGTTGGCGTGGGCCGCTGCACACCCGCTTTGAATTGAAGCGGCGCGGTGCCCTCCGAAAGGGCGCCGCGCCGCTATTTTTGTTTGTAGCTTGGAGTCCCGCCAGCGTGCGACGCATCGTGCAAGGCGGATCGACATTCAGATGATGACGTGCCGGAGTCGGAGACGGCCGGAGGCCAACGTGGTGGCTTTGGGTGACCCGGAGCGCAGCGTACTTATGTACGTGAGCACCGGAAGCTCCCAAAGCCGCCATTTGCAGGCACGTCAGCGCTGAATGTCGGCCGGCTTAGCGGCAGACCACCTCGCCGCGATCCAGCTCGCGACCGATCAGGCCGCCACCGGCCGCACCCAGCACCGCGCCCAGGATGGACGAGCGGCCACGGTCCAGCTCGTTGCCGATCAGCCCGCCCAGCGCCGCACCGATGATGAGGCCGGTCGTGCCGTCCGAACGGCGGCAATAATAGCGGTCGTCATAGCCGCGATAGATGCGGGTCTGGCGGTTCACGCGGATCGGATCATAGCCGCCACGATAATAGCGATCGGCATAATAGCCCCGATAGCGCGGGTCCGGCCGGTTATAGTCATAGGCATAGACCACGCGCGGACGCTCGCGCACCACGACCACACGGTCCGGGCGGTGATCGCGGCCACGGCGATAATCGCTGCGGCGGTCGTCATGGCGATCATGCTTCCAGTGCTTGTCATGCCCACGGCCGCGGCCATTGTTATGACCCGGGTCGGCAAGAGCCGGCGTCGCGGCGAGGCCGCCGATCACCGTCGCGCCCAGCGCCAGAGCGGTGATGCTGTTCTTGAGAGCCTTGTACATCTGTCTCACTCCATATTGTTCTCTCTGCTGCGAGAGGGGAACGAGCGGAGTCTACACCCGGTTGCATGAACCCATGGCTACGTGCGGTTCATGTTTGGGACAGGTGAAAAACCGGCGTATAGTCGGCCTTGTCGAGGCGCCCCAGACGTGCGCGGCAACCACGCGGGCGCCCCTACGTTGTGAAAGAAACGTATCGAGGAGACGCGCCGTGACGGAGCAGGAGAGGGACGAGAAGCAGGCGCTGGCCAAGGGCTATCGCGACGCGGCGGGCAACGACGCCTGGCACCAGCTCGTCGATCGGGGCAAGACCGCATCGGACGACGACAAGACTCTGGTTCCGACGCACGAAGTGGACGGCGTGCCCCTCAGCGACGTCGCCCACCCCGATCCGGTCGATTCCGAAAACCACAACGCCCCGCCAAGCCCGCTTGGGCCGCATCATGATGCGCTGATGAGGGGATTGGAGCCGGGGGAGAATTAGGGGGGGGCGAGCGTTTTTTTCGTTCAATAGATAAGGAGCGAAACCTAGTGTCCGTTCCCAAGATTGAATCAGATGCAGATTAAATCTCTAAAAGAGAAATTTTACTGCTGACGGTCCGCTCTACTATCAGCGACCATGGCAGGTAGCGTGAAAGTGTAGTTTAGGAACGCTTCAGTGAACTTCTGGCTCTTTTTTGCGTCGCTTTCGGTTTCGGGTTCTTCATCGTGAACTGCATCGTTACCATCTAATCGAATTTCGTGAGACCAATCACCCATCGCTGGCGTCAGCAGTCCCTGTTCTACCAATTTATTAATTCTTGCAAAAAGCGAGATTGATTTGAGGTCGGGTGCAATAGTTTTTGTCGCGGTGTCGAGTGTTTTTCGAAACATTGCACCCGCAGCATCCCATCTCTGGTGGTGTAAATTCTCCAGACCTTGCAAATAAAAGCCTGTTACATTCTCAGGAACGCCTGCTGGTGCTTCGGGGCTATAATCCGGCCACATCTTCACTATCGTGCAAATTGTTCCAGGATAGTTGTTCATTCCTTGAAGAAGAGATGGGTGATTTGGTGCAATAGAATTTGATAATACAACTACACCGTTATTGCAAACGCCGCAAATGGCCAAAAAATTTGCAAAAGACGAGTGATTTCTAAAAGGCCACTGGTAAACAACAACAAATCCTGCCCCTCTGGTTCGACAATGCGGGCAGTCATTCTTGAAATGAGTTGTCATTTACTCCGCCGCGATCCCCGCCTTCGAGAACATATCCCCGTCGTCGCCGCCGTCCTTGGGCTCCTCGCCCATGCCGTCGTTCGCGCGCAGTTTCTTGCGGCGGTCGAAGCTGTCCCAGACCTCGTTCCACTGGCCGCGGGTCGCGCCCTTGGAATATTCGGTCGCGCGGGTCTCGAAGAAGTTGGCATGCTCTACGCCGTTGAGCAGCGGGGTGAGCCAGGGGAGCGGGTGATCCTCGATCATGTAGATGGGCTTGAGGCCGAGCTGGCCGAGGCGCCAGTCCGCGATGTAGCGCACATAGCGCTTGATGTCCTTGGGCGTCATGCCGGGCACCGGCCCCATCTCGAAGACGAGATCGATGAACGCATCCTCGATGCGCACCGTCTTCTGGCACATGTCCATGATGTCGTCCTTGACGGCGGGCGTCAGGCAATTGCGCTCGGCGCAGAAGGCATGGAACAGCTTGACGATGCCTTCGCAATGCAGGCTTTCGTCGCGAACGGACCAGGTGACGATCTGGCCCATGCCCTTCATCTTGTTGAAGCGCGGGAAGTTCATCAGCATCGCGAACGATGCGAAGAGCTGGAGCCCTTCCGTGAAGCCGCCGAACATGGCGAGCGTGCGCGCGATGTCCTCGTCGCTGTCCACGCCGAACTGCTGGAGATAGTCGTGTTTGTCCTTCATCTCCTTGTACTGCATGAAGGCGCTATATTCGCTCTCGGGCATGCCGATCGTGTCGAGCAGGTGCGAGTAGGCCGCGATATGCACCGTCTCCATGTTGGAGAAGGCGGTGAGCATCATCTTGATCTCGGTCGGCTTGAACACGCGGCCATATTTCTCGTGATAGCAATCCTGCACTTCCACGTCCGCCTGCGTGAAGAAGCGGAAGATCTGCGTCAGCAGGTTGCGCTCATGATCCGAGAGCTTCTGCGCCCAGTCGCGGCAATCCTCGCCCAGAGGCACTTCCTCGGGCAGCCAGTGGAGCTGCTGCTGGCGCTTCCAGAAGTCATAGGCCCAGGGATATTCGAAGGGCTTGTAGACCTTGGAGGCTTGGAGAAGAGGCATGGGGTCGACACTCCGGGAACAATGCGCGAACGTTGCAAGATGAAGGGGCATGCTACGCCGATTTACCACAAAGTCTAGCGGGCATGCGGCATCATCCACAGCTAAATTTCTGTGGGGAAGATGCGATATGGGCTTGATTTCGGCGCGATCAACGGTGGGATGCGGGTTTGGGGACAACTCGACAAGCCCCTCCCATGAAGGGGAGGGGGAAGGGGTGGGGCGATGCGCAGCGACATCTGCGAAAACTTAAATTTCAGGAACACGCTTCGCGTGTCACCCACCCCCAAACCCCTCCTTTGAAAGGGAGGGGCTAAGTGAGGTCAAAACATCGTGTTGCTGTTGTTCGGCACCGTGCTCACCGGCTGATTGACATCCCAATGCTCGGCGATGCGGCCATTCTCGATGCGGAAGATGTCCACCGCCGCGACGCCGGCCGTGCCCGGCTCGAAGATGATATGGACATGCGCCGCGACGAGGTCGCCGTCCGCCAGGATGCGCTTCACGATGTGGACGGCGTCCGGATATTTCGCCTTCGCGCGGTCGAGCATGGCCTTGAGCGAGGCGGCGCCCGTTTCGATGCTCGGATTGTGCTGGATATAGCCGGGGTCGAACAGGCCATCGACAGCCCCGCTGTCGATCGGCCCCAGCACTTCCTCATAGACCCGCTCGACGAGGCGTATGTTCGCGAGTTCCTGTTCGGTGCGCATGATGATTCCTTTCAAGTTCCCTCTCCCCTTGGGGAGAGGGAGCAGTTCATTCCCCCTCCGGCACGATCTCCTCACCCGTCACCGGATGCGCATAATGGAACGGCAGCAGCCAGGTCTCGGGCCAGGGCGGGTAGCGCGTCTGCGCGATCGTATCCGGGCCATTCGGATCCTCGGGATAGAGCTTCTCCACCCGATAGCCGCCCATGTCCGGCGCATGGGCCCAGCCCTTGTCGAACTCCGCCATCCAGGTCAGCTCATAGCCGAGCCGCTTGTACTTCCAGACGCCGTCCTCGCGCACATAGTCGTTCTCGTAGACGCCGGCTTCCCACCATTGTTGATAGGGCAGCTTGGGTGCATCCTCGACCTGCGCATGCGTGCCGCCCATCAGCAGCGCGCGGAAGCGGCCCTTCGCGGTCTTGCGGTCCGGCGCCACGGTGACGACGTCCTGCATCTGCATGACGTCGCAGAGCAGGCCCCGCACCGGCCCGTTGCGCCCTTTGGTGAAGCGGGTGCGGATGCGGTTCAGATAGACGCGCTTGATGCTTTCCTTGCCGCGATAGACGCCGCCGAAGAAGGTCATCTCCCCGTCCTCGGCATAGAGATCGACGATCTCCTGATAGAGGCCCTTCTCCATGAGATAGCCATAGGTGTGCTGCAGCGTGCGGATGGCGGCCACGTCCTGCAGCATGCCGAGCTCGTGGCGCAGCGCCGCGACTTCCTGCGCGAGATCGTCGCTCATGCCACCGGCTCCTTCAGCGCGGTGAGGGCCGCGTCGAGATCATCCTGCATCTCGAAATAGCAGCCATTGAGCGCATCGTAGCGCCCGCTCATCAGATCGACGACGCGCTGCCCGCAGGCCGCGAGCTGCGGCGAAAAGTCATTCTCCGCCACCTCGCCCAGACGCCGCACCATGTCGGGCAGATGCGCCTGCGCCTCCGGCGAGGTCAGCGTCTCGCGGGCGAGGCTGGTGACGACGAAGCCGGGATCGATCGCGAAGATGGCGAGGCCGGCGGGCGCGATCTCCAGCGCCGCGACATTGACGATGCGCACCTGCGCGGTCTTGCCGGTGATATAGGCGGACATGCTCTGCACGGAGAGATGACTGGCCTTGGCCGAGACGATCACCGCGCGCCCCTTGCCCGCCGCGCTCATCGCCGGCAGCAGCCGCGAGAGATAGAGCATCGGCGCGAGCTGGTGCAGATGCTGTGCTTCCCACCAGCGCGCCACGTCCATCCCGCCGACCGGGCCATAGGGCCAGCCGACGCCGGCATTGTTGACGAACTGGGTGATGGGGCCAAGCGCGCCCTGCGTCTCGCGGATCGAACGCTCGACATCGGCCTCCTGCGTCACGTCCGCCGCGATCGGCAGCGCGGTGCCACCCGCCGCGCGGATCTCGTCAGCAACCGCCTCGACATCGGCCAGCGTGCGGGCGACCAGCGCGACGGCCGATCCCTCCGTCGCCAGCGCCAGCGCGATCGCGCGGCCAAAGCCTTTGCCGGCGCCCGTGACGAGCGCAACCTCTCCCGCAAATGCCATGCTGCTTCCTCTCTCCGGCGCTGAAGGCCGAATGCTTTGTGAAGCATTTCGCGCAGCGATGGCAAGTTGACTTGTGCTACCGACGTCCCGCGTCGCGAACAAAAGCAAGGGGCGCCTCCGCGATGGAAGCGCCCCGTGTTGCCGGTCCTAGACGGGCCGGCGAAAAGGGTCAGGCCGCGACGAGATGCACCGCCGTCGGCTTGGCGACCGGCAGGCCTTCGCTCTTGGCCAGTGCCATCAGCTCTTCCTTGCGCGCGAGCATGAGGTCGCGCAGCGCGACGAGGTCGACATCGGTCTTGCGGCATTGGGCGAACATGCCTTCGGAGGGGGCTTCCTCCTCCTTCACATGATGCTTGATCTCCTCGGAGAGGACATGGACCTTGGCGTCGTAATAGTCGTCCGCAGGCGATCCGGCCTCGATGTCGTTGATCAGCACCTTGGCGCCGTCGTGCTCGACATAGGCCTCGTCCAGCGTGTCCTGCTCGATCTTGCCCTTGAAGGCGGGGTAGAAGATCTCTTCCTCGATCATCGTGTGGATCTTGAGCTCGGTGCAGATTTCATGCGCGAGGCTTTGCTTCCTGCTCGCGGAAGTCGCCTTCTCGAACTGCTCGAACAGGCCCTCGACCCTGCGGTGGTCGGCCTTCAGCAGCGCAATCGCATCGGTGTAGGTTTCGGTGGCCATGGGCTGGTGCTCCGGTGTTGGGGTTGATCATAGAAGCGGTCGGACGGTCCAACGGTTCCCTGCGAACGATTCTCATGAGATGAGTGGTTCAGCCGGTGTCAGTCGAGCGCTTCGCCCATCATGGCGAGGGCCACGCGGACGGCTGCCACGCGGACGGCGCCACGCCCGATCTTCCCGAAATGCGCCTCACGATGCGCAGCCGCCCTGCCTCGCCGCGCGCAGGCGAAATGGACGAGGCCGGGTTCGTCGTCAGGCCCGGCCGGTCCCGCGAATCCGGTGATGGCCATCGCGACATCGGCCCGGCTATGGGTGAGCGCGCCATTCGCCATGGCCAGCGCAACGGTTTTGCTGACGGCACCCTCCGCGTCGATCAGGTGACGGTCGATCCCCAGCATTCCGCTCTTCGCTTCCTCGCTATAGGCCACGAATCCGCGCTCGAAGGCGTGGCTGCACCCTTCCACGTCGGTCAGCAGCGACGCGAGCAGGCCGCCAGTGCAGCTTTCCGCCGTCGCGAGCGCAAGGCTGCGCGTGCAAGCGTGCTGCAGCAGAGCCGTCACCGCTTGCTCCACATCCTGCGGCAGGCGGTCGATGAGCGGGTCGTCAGCCATCCCTAGCGCCGCGAGAGCAGCCGGCCGACCGCCTCGTGCGAGGGCGCCTTGCCGCTGCCGCGCCCGCCCTCCTTCTCCAGCCTGGCGCGGATCTTCTCGATCTCCACATCGGTCAGATGCTCGATGCCGATAAACTCTTCCCGCGCCCGCGCCACGGCGCGCAACAGCTCGTCCATCTTGGCCTGCATGGCGGAGGCATCGCGGTTCTGCGTGTTCTGGACGAGGAAGACCATCAGGAAGGTGATGATCGTCGTGCCCGTATTGATGACGAGCTGCCAGACTTCCGAGAAGCCGAACATCGGTCCGGTCACTGCCCAGACGGCCACGCAGGCCAGCGCCAAGATGAAAGTAATCGGCTTGCCGGCGAGCGCGGCGATCTTGCCGGCGATCTTCGTGAAGAGCTTGTTCATGGCCGAGGCCTCCCGTGAACTGGTTCGCGGGAACGAAACGCAGCTTGCGACAAGAAGTTCAGCCCCT
The DNA here is from genome assembly GCF_019737615.1 of Sphingobium xanthum. Taxonomy (GTDB): domain Bacteria; phylum Pseudomonadota; class Alphaproteobacteria; order Sphingomonadales; family Sphingomonadaceae; genus Sphingobium; species Sphingobium xanthum. The sequence continues at coordinate 76,920 of NZ_JAHKKS010000001.1, forward strand.
TGCGGAGCGGCGTATCGAGGGGCAGACTCCGCCCCGCGACGGCGCGCCCGGAGACAATCTCATGACGGTTGGCGAACGAGATGATCAGGGCGCAGCGGCAACACCCATCACCGCGCGCATCACGCGCGTCGCCGATCTCTCCGCAACCTTGCTGTTCGCGCTCGAGGGCGGGCTGGTCGGCATCGCCGTGGGGCTCGATCCGGTCGGCGTTCTCGTCGTCTGCTTCGTTTCGGCGCTCGGCGGCGGCCTCATCCGCGATGTTCTGACCAATGCGCTGCCGCCTGCGGCCGTGCGGGACTGGCACTATGCCGTCATCGTGATCGCGGCCGCCCTGCTGGTGTGGACCGGTCATGCGCTGTTCCTGCATGTGCCGGCGTCGCTCGTCGTCGCGCTTGACGCTGCCGGCCTCGCGCTTTCGGCGATCGCGGGCACGGAGAAGGCGCTGGATCGCGGTATTCATGCCCTGCCCGCCGTCTTCCTCGGCACGGTGAGCGGCGTCGGCGGCGGTATGATCCGCGACATCATCATCAATCGTGTGCCGCGCGTTCTGCATACGGATGTCTATGCGAGCGCCGCCTGCCTCGCGGCGCTGATCGTCGTGATGGGCCGATTGGCGGGCTGGCCTGCGCGCATGACGGCCGTTGCCGCCGGGGTCGCCTGCTTCACGCTGCGTCTGCTCGCTTACCATTTCGGGTGGGCGTTGCCGCATCTGGCTGTCGCACCGCCTGTCTGATCGCTTCGGCGGCCTGCGCATTGCGCCCGCGCCTCGCCATCGCTACATCGCGGCCTTCTCGCACGACTCCCCGGATTGCCGCCTTATGCTCAGCCTCAACGAAGCTCTCGATCGCGCTCAGTCCCTCGCCGCCGCCGCGCGCAAGGCAGGTGCCGATGCGGCCGATGCGGTCTATGGCTGCGATGCCTCGTCGGGCGTGACGGTCCGCCTCGGCGAGCTGGAGGATGTGGAGCGCTCGGAGTCCGAGCATGTCGGCCTGCGCGTCTTCGTCGGCCAGCGCTCCGCGACGGTGTCCTCGTCCGATCTCGCACCGCGCACGCTGGAGACCCTGGTCGAGCGCGTCATCGCCATGGCGAAGGAAGCGCCGGAAGATGCCTATGCCGGTCTCGCGCCGGAAGACCGCCTCATGCGCAAGAAGGCGCCGAACCTCGACATCGAGGATGCGGCCGAGCCCGATCCGGCGTCTCTGCGCGCCCGTGCGCTGGAAGCCGAGGACTCCGCGCGCGCTGTCACCGGCGTGACGAACAGCGAAGGCGGCGGCGCCAGCTTCGGCCGCGCGCAGGTCGCGCTGGCGACGAGCCACGGCTTCACCGGCGGCTATGCCGGCACCAGCCATTCGCTCTGGGCCAGCGTCGTCGCGGGCGAGGGCGCGGGAATGCAGCGCGACTATGCCACGCACAGCACGCGCCATCTGCATGATCTCGAAGCGCCGGACTCGGTCGGTGCCCGCGCCGGATCGCGCGCCGTCGCGCGGTTGAACCCGAGCCGCATTCCCAGCGGGCCGATGCCGATCATCTTCGATCCGCGCGTCGGCAACAGCTTCATCGGCCATCTGCTCGGTGCCATGGCCGGCCCCTCGGTCACGCGCAAGGCGAGCTTCCTGCTCGACAGGAAGGGCGAGCGCGTGCTGCCCGCCGGCCTGCATGTCGTCGACGATCCGCTCCGTCCGCGCGGCCTTCGCTCGCGCCCGTTCGATGGCGAGGGCCTGCCGACCGCGATGATGCGCCTCATCGATGATGGCGTGCTGGTCGACTGGCTGATGGACAGCGCTTCGGCCCGCCAGCTCGGCCTCGCGCCGACCGGCCATGCCACGCGCGGCGGCGGCGCGCCGAGCGTCGGCGCCACCAATGTCCATCTCGAAGGCGGCACGGCAACGCCGCGCGAGCTGATGAGCGACGTCAAGCGCGGCCTCTATGTGACCGAGCTGATCGGCCACGGCGTCAATCCGGTGACGGGTGACTATAGCCGCGGCGCGTCCGGCTTTCTCATCGAGAACGGCTCGGTCTCGCACGCGGTTGCCGAAGTGACGATCGCCGGCAATCTGAAGGACATGTTCGCCAATCTGATCGCAGCGGACGATCTCCAGTTCCGCTATACGATCAACGTGCCGACTCTGCGCATCGACGGGATGACTCTTGCCGGCGAGTGATCGCCTGCTCGATGAGATACTGGTCGCCGCCGATGCGGCCGGCGCCCGCGCGATGGAGCAATGGGCGGAAGGCCGCCTGAGCGACAGCCACTGGGACAAGACACCCGGCCAGCCGGTGAGCGAGGCGGACCTTGCGTGCGACGCGATGCTGCGCGAGCGCCTGGGCGCGCTGCTGCCCGAGGCCGCCTGGCTCTCCGAGGAAAGCGCCGAGACGCCGGGGCGCAGTGACGCGCGCTTCGCCTGGGTGGTCGATCCGATCGACGGCACGCGCGATTTCGTGCGCGGGCGGACGGGCTGGGCGGTGTCCGTGGCACTGGTCGAGGATGGCGCCGTGCAGGCGGGCGTGCTGATCGCCCCGGCGCGCGACGAGCGCTGGTGGGCAGTGCGGGGCGGCGGCGCCTATCGCAACGGCGTGCGGCTGGCGGTCGGGGCGCAGGCCACGCTGTCCGGCGCGCGCGTCCCGCTCGACAATTTGCGCGGCATCGACATGGACTACACCGTCGTGCCCAAACCCAACGGCATTGCGCTGCGCATGGCGATGATCGCGGCGAACGAGGCTGATCTGGTCGCGGGCCTCCGCCTCAGCGGCGAATGGGATCTCGCCGCAGCCGATATCATCACGCAGGAAGCCGGTGCCACGATCACCGACGCGCTCGGCGATCCGATCGTCTACAATAAGCCCGATCCGTCGGTGATCGGCCTGCTCTGCGGGGTTCCGGCGGTTCACGAAGCCGCCTTGCCGCGCGTTCGCGCCCGCGCGCTGAAGCTGCTCGGCCCGCAATAGCCGCTCTTCCCGCTACCCCCCTTAGCAGGCTAAGCAACGGGACAAGATCAAGGATCAGAGTCGGGAGAGAGATATGCACAAGGCGCGGATCGCGGCATTGCTGGCGTCGGTATTTGTTGCGGGCATTGCAGCGGCCCCGGTCGCCGCCCAGCCCGCGGATGTGGCGCGCTGCGCCTCGGCTGGTGACGCTGCGGCCTTCGGCGCGGCAAATGCCAGCGCCCGCTGGGTCGAGGCGGATGCGGCCGCCGGTCTCCCGGCCTATTGCGAAGTCAGCGGCACGCTCTCGCCTGTCTCCGGCTCGTCGATCGGCGTCGTCTATCGCCTGCCCGCCAACTGGAACGGCAAGCTGCTCGGCATCGGTGGCGGCGGCTGGGCGGGCAATGTGACGCTGCTCGCCGCCACGGACGGCCTCAAGCGCGGTTATGCGACGGCGCAGACCGATGGCGGCCATCCCTCCACCGAGCCGTGGGACAATAGCTGGGTGGGCGGCGACGAGGCCGTCACCGATTTCGCCTATCGTGCGATCAACAGCATGACTGTCGCCGGCAAGGCGCTGATCCGCAACCATTATGGCCGCGCGCAGGACCGCGCCTATTTCCAGGGCTGCTCGACCGGCGGCCGCATGGCGCTGATGGAGGCGCAGCGTTTCCCCCAGGATTATGACGGCATCATCGCGGGCGCGCCGGTCTATTCGCTGCAAGTCCAGTCGAGCGCGATCCTGCGCAACAACGGCTTCGCGAAAGGCGCCTTCACGCCGGCGCTGCTGAAGCTGGTCAACGACAATGTGCTCAAGGCCTGCGATGCGAAGGATGGCGCGACGGACGGCGTGATCGCGCAGCCGCGCGCCTGCGCGTGGAACCCGTCGGTGCTCCAGTGCAAGCCCGGCCAGTCGGGCGATACTTGCCTCTCCGCCGCGCAGGTCGCGGCGGTGAAGACCATGTATGCCGGCATCCGCACGCGCGACGGCAGCTGGGCGCAATTCCCGCTCATGAAGGGCGGCGAACTCGGCTGGAGCCGCTTCATCAACACGGCCGGCACCGGCAACACGCAGGCCAATGGCGGCGGCATGATCGGCCTCTCCAAGCGGCTCTTCGGTGACCGCGCCGTCGATTTCGGCAAGCTCGATGCGCAGAAGGACGTGCCGGAAGCGCGGTCCAGCGCCTTCGCCAAGGCCTATGAAGCGACGAACCCCGATCTCGCCGCTTTCTTCGCGCGCGGCGGCAAGCTCATCCTCTGGCATGGCGAGTCCGATCCTGGCCCAAGCCCGGTCGGCACGCTCGATTATGCCAAGGGAGTCGCCAAGTCCGATGCGAAGGCCGCCGCCGCGAGCCTGCGCACCTACATGCTGTCCGGTGTCGAGCATTGTCGTGGCGGTCCGGGCGCCGACGCGGTCGACTGGCTCGCCGCGCTCGATACATGGGTCGACAAGGGACAGGCGCCGGCCACGCTGGTCGCGACGCGCACCGAAGGCGGCATGACACGCCCAGTCTGCGTCTGGCCGCAGGTCGCGCGTAAGGAAGGCGCGGGCGACGCCAATGCCGTCACCGCCTGGCGCTGCGTCGCATCGGGCGAATAACCACAAAATAGCCCCGCCCCTTCAGGCGAGGGGTTGGGGTGGGGCTGGACGTTGCAGATCGCTTCGCGACACCCACCCATCATCAGGTAAACAGCACCCCGTGCTGTTTAGGTCATGCCGGGGGCATGACCGACCTGATGATCCCTCTCTTTCAGGGGAGGGGCTAAGCAGATCACGGCTTTTCGGAAAGGGCTCCGTCACAGGATCGGTGGGTTAGGGCACGCACCAAAAATGTGACGGAGTAAAGCGTGACGAAGACCACCCAGGCAGCCCTGCTCGCTGCCACCATCCTGACGTTCTCGAGCGCAGCCCAGGCCCAGAACGGCTTTCGCGCAGATATTCATGCCGGTTGGGATCATATCTCGACCCATCAGCGCACGGATGTCGGCGTCAGCGGCGCCACCACGCGCGAGAAGGACGACGGCATCGTCTATGGCGGCGAGATCGGCTACGATCATGATCTCGGCGGCTTCACGCTTGGCGCCTATGCGGGCATCGAAGGCGCCTCGACCAAGGAATGCGCCGAGGTCTTCACCGAGGTCGAGACCTGCGCGAAGGCCGGCCGCAACATCAGTCTCGGCGCCCGCATCGGCGCGAAGGTCACGCCGCGCGTCCTGCTCTATGCCAAGGGCGGCTATTCCAACGGCCAGGTGAAGCTCGACTATATCGACCATGTGACCCCGGCCAACAGCTTCGGCCTCTCGGACGAGACGGATGGCTATCATCTCGGCGCCGGCGTTCAGCTGGACGTCATGTCGAACCTCTATGCGAAGCTTGAATATGTCCACACGGATTATTCAGACTACGCCATCAAGAACGGCAATGCGACGATCACCGGCGGCGTCAATCGCGACAATGTCGTGGTCGGCGTCGGTTTCCGCTTCTGACGATGTCGGCGGGTAAGGCCTTCATGGCCCCCCGCCACCGCTCCTGCGACGCGCGGAGCCCAGGGCATTTCATGCTGCACCGTCCTGGGCTCCTGCGTTCGCAGGGGCGGACTCTTACGCCGGTCTTTGCCAGAGCGCCGGATCGCGCGGCACGGGCGGATAGAGCGCGTCCCGCCGCGCCGATTGCCCGGCCGCGCGCAGCATCCAGCCCAGCTTCTCCCCCTTGGAGGTGAACACGCGCTGCTCCAGCGACGCCGCCGGGTCGGCCGCGACATGCCGCGCAATCTCGCCGTAGATGCCGGCCGCCGAAAGCACGGCCCAGGCTGAACGAAAGGCGAGGGCGGGCGTCCCGCGCCGTGCGCTCTGCTCATAGCGCCCGGCCAGTTCCGCCACGCGCCGGGCGAGGCCCGCCAGTGCCGCGCGGCTCGACGGCGCCAGCGGGTCGGCCGCATCCACCTGTGCCTGTGCAAGCCAGTCGGCCGGCAGATAGCAGCGCCCTGCCGAGGCATCTTCCGCTATGTCCCGCGCGATATTGGCGAGCTGGAAGGCAAGGCCGAGGTCGCAAGCCCGCGTCAGCGTTTCCTCGTCGTCCGGCGCGACACCCATCACGATCGCCATCATGCAGCCGACCGCGCCCGCGACATGATAGCAATAGCGTAGCAGATCATTTTCGTTCTGCGGCCGCCAGCCCGCCGCATCGAGCGCGAAACCCTCGATCAGATCGTCCATGTAGCGCTGCGGGATCGCGCATTCCGCCGCGACCACGCCCAGCCCCGCAAAGGCCGGATCGTCGAGCCCCGCCGCGCCGCTCAGCCCCCGCGCCGTGCGGGTCCGGATGTCCGCCAGCCGCGCCTGCGGATCGTCCGTCGCTTGCATGACGCCGCCATGATCCTGCCCATCGGCAATGTCGTCTGCGGCGCGGCACCAGCCATAGAGCAGCCACGCCCGCTCGCGCGTCTCCCGGTCGAACAGGCGCGAAGCCGTGCGGAAGCTCTTGGAGCCGCGCGATATGCTGTCGCGGGCGTGGAGGACGAGGGCCTCTCTCACGGCGCCATCCTGGCCAACACCGTCATGCTGAACTCGTTTCAGCATCCATTCCCCTCTGACCAATCAGGTCGCGGCGGCAAAATGGACCCTGAAACAAGTTCAGGGTGACGAGGTGGAGTGGCGTCAAAGCCGGCCCACCTTCATCGCGAAGATCGTCTCGTGCGGCTCATAGGCGGCCATCGCATCGAGCAGCCCGTCCAGCGTATCGCGCGCCACGAGGATGCCCGCATGCGCCGGCCGGATGAAACCGACCTCGATCATATGCCGATTGAAGCCGATCAGCTGATCGTAGAAGCCACCCGCATTCAGCAGCCCCACCGGCTTCTGGTGATAGCCGAGCTGCGCCCAGCTCACCGCTTCCCATAATTCGTCCATCGTGCCGACGCCGCCGGGCAGGGTCACGAACCCGTCGGACAAGGTCGTGAACAGCGCCTTGCGGCTGTGCATATCCGGTACGACGTGCAGCTCCGTGAGCCCGCGATGCGCCACCTCGGCATCGACCAGCGCCTCGGGAATGATGCCGATGACTTCACCGCCCGCCGCCAGCGCGCTGTCCGCGATCATGCCCATAAGGCCGACCTTGCCGCCGCCATAGACGACCGTGATGCCGCGCGTCGCCAGCTCCGTGCCGACCAGCCGGGCGGTTTCCATGTAGATCGGATCGGCGGGGGTGGCCGAGCCGCAATAGACGGCGAGGCGCTTGAATGTCGTCATGCCAGATCCTCCAGCATCAAACTGGCGGTCGCGCGCGCCGATCCGACGACGCCGGGAATGCCCGCGCCCGGATGCGTGCCCGCGCCGGTAAAATAGAGATTGGAGAGGACGTCGTCGCGATTATGCGCGCGGAACCAGGCGCTTTGCGTCAGCAGCGGCTCCAGGCTGAAGGCGCTGCCCATATGCGCGTTGAGATCGGCCTCGAAATCCGGCGGCGCATAGGAGAACTTCACCTTGATGCGCGATCGTATGTCGGGGATCAGCCGCCGCTCGATCTCGTCGAGGATACGGTTCTCCATGATCTTGCCGACCTGATCCCAGTCGACCGGCAACTTGCCCATGTGCGGGACCGGGGCGAGCGCATAGAAGGTCGAGTGGCCGGGCGGCGCCATGTCCGGGTCGGTCACGGTCGGGTGATGCAGATAGAGCGAGAAGTCCTCGGCCAGCACGCCATGCTCGTAGATGTCGGTGAGCAGTTCCTTGTAGCGCGGGCCGAACAGGATCATGTGATGGGGAATGCCCGGCCATGTCCCCTCGATCCCGAAATGGACAAGGAAAAGGCTGGGGCTCCAGCGCTTCTTCGCCAGCTTGTGCGCCATGCGCGGTCCGCGTGCATGCCCTTCGAGCAGATCGCGATAGCTGTGCATCAGGTCAGCATTGCTGGCGACCGCATCGGCCTCGAACCGGATGCCGGCCCGCGTCGCCACGCCCGTCACCCGGTTGCCGACCGTCTCGATCGCCTTCACCGGATCGCCCAGATGCAGGGTGCCGCCCAGCCGCTCGAAATGCGTGACCATGCCGGAGACCAATGCATTGGTCCCGCCCTTGGCGAACCACACGCCGCCCTGCTTCTCCAGCTTGTGGATCAGCGCATAGAGCGCGCTGGTCGAGAAGGGATTGCCGCCGACCAGCAGCGTATGGAAGCTCAGCGCTTGCCGCAGCTTCTCGTTGCGCACGAAGCTCGAGACGATCGAATAGACCGAGCGCCAGGCCTGATATTGGGCGAGGTCCGGCGCGGCCTTGAGCATCGACTTGAAGTCGAGGAAAGCGACATGGCCAAGTTCTTCATAGCCGGTGCGATAGACGTCGCCGCTATAGGCCAGGAATTTCTGGTAGCCCGCGACATCGGCCGGATCGAGCTTGGCGATCTCGGCATGCAGCAGCCGGTCGTCGTTGGTGTAGTCGAAGTTCGTCCCGTCCGGCCAGTTGAGCCGGTAGAAGGGATTGACCGGCAGCAGGGTGACGTCCTGCGCCATGTCATGGCCCGAGAGGCGCCAGAGCTGGGCGAGGCAATCGGGATCGGTGATGACGGTCGGCCCGGCGTCGAAGGTATAGCCGTCCTTCTTCCAGACATAGGCCCGCCCGCCCGGCCGGTCGCGCGCTTCCACGATTGTCGTTGCGATACCTGCCGATTGCAGGCGTAATCCGAGCGCGAGTCCGCCAAATCCCGCGCCAATGACGACGGCTTTCTTCATGTCAGCGGGTAGCTCCAAGGGCTAGAATGGCACGGCCGATCGGCACGGGTGGCTTGCCGGTCAGGATACGCACTTTGTCGGTGAAGGTCGATTGGCCAGCATAAAAGCGGCCGATGAGAGCAGGGTCAAGGCGATAGAAGCGCGCCAGCACCCGCCAGCGCTCGGCCGGCTCGGCCGCGCGGAAGAGCAGGGTGGAAAGCATCCGATAATAGGCCTGCCCCCGCCAGTGCGCGCGCGCCAGCCGCTGGATCGCCTCGCGCAGGGCGGTGCCGGAGAGATCGTCCATCTTCGCCACCGCGATCGCGATGCGCACGGCATCGGGCAGCGAATAGCCGGTGAGCGCATGGAAGAAGCCGCCACGCAGCCCGACCTTAGCGACGCCCGGCGCCTCGGCGCGCCACAGCGCATCCACGTCGCCGTCCATGCACACCGGCAGCACGCCGGTCTCGGCATGGCCTTCCGCTGCGCCCTCCCAGCCCTGCGTCCGCGCATAGGCCGCGATCCGCGCGCGAAGCTCCGGCACATCCAGCTCGGGACCGGACGCGTAATAAGTGTCCTCGATGAACAAGGCCGTGGCCGAAAGCGGCAGCACATAGACGAAGCGATAGCCCTCGCTCTGGTCGACGGTCGCATCCATGATGATCGGGCGGGAGAGGCCATGCGGAGCATTGCAGCGCCACTCCTGCCCGACGAACTTCTGATAGCCGAGATCGAGCGCCCGCATGTCGCCCGGCCCGCGCGCATCGATCACGCCGCCCGCGCTCAGCACAGTCCCGTCGGCGAGCGTCGCGCTGGTCGGCGAGAGCAGGCCGACGCCCTGGCCGAAGATCAGGTCGTCCTCGGGCACAGCCTGCCGCAGCACGGCATCGAGCCGCTCGCCGGTCAGGCTCGCATAGCCCGCCTCGAAGGTTCGTGCATGATCGGGAAAGCGCACCTCATGCCCGCCCCAGCTATGCACGATCAGCGGCTCGATCAGCCAGCGATCCTCCGCCGCGACATCGCCAGGAAAGCAGGACCAGAAATGATTGCCGCCCGCCGCCTCCGCTTCCTCGACCAGCACGACACGCAGCTCCGGCCGCCGCGCCCGCAGCGCAAGCACGATCAGCCCGCCGGCCAAGCCGGCGCCGACGATGACGAGGTCGATGGGACGCTGCGACGGCACGCGGGCACACCTAGCGAAGGTGGGGCACCTTGGATAGCCGCGCCATCAGCGCGGTCGCCGGATTTCCTCAGTCAATAGGGCAGCCGCCAGACGACCCGCTGAATTTGCCCCCGGCAATTCTTCGCGGCGCTCGGATCGTAACGAATGGTGGCACCTTTTTCGATGGTGATCGCGTCGAAGGCAAAGGGTGGGTCGGCGAGGACCACGCGACCCCCCACCGCCTTGCCTTCTGCATCGATTCCGAATTCGAGAATGGCAGTGCCGACGATGCTCGAAAACAGCAGGTCGGTCGGATAGTCATCGGATGTGAGCGCGGACGAGATAAAGCGCGGTGCAGGGTCAGCGATAGCACAGAGATCAGCCGGCAACTTGAGCGTTGTATAAAGCGCTGTCGCTGTGCTCTTGTCGCCTTCCTCGGAGCGCAGGCGAGCCAGACGGAGCGTGAGTGCCCGCGCGCGGGGATCGCTGGCGGGATTGCGCCGCCGGATGAGTTTCAGAGCCGCATCCAGCAAAGCCGCTTTCATGTTGGTCGGCACCGCAGGACCCTCGGCCGCCGACAGCGCGGCCGAATAGATCAGATCGATAGGGGCAGCGGCGTCGCTCGCCGCCTTCGAGAGAATGTCCAGCGCTTCAGCTTGTGCCTGTTCGACAGTCTTCGTCCTCGCCTGAACGGCGAGGGAAATCGTCCCCAGGCGCCACACCAGCATCAGCGACGCCGGAGCATCATTGGCGACGAGGATTTCCTGCACCCGCGCCGCCATTTCTTCGGCCCGCTTCCCCGCCGCCGTATCGCCGGAGAATGGGTCATTCGCGGATTGAATGACCATCAGCACGGGAAGGAGCATGATCGAGCTGCGCCCATAGGCGACCTCGCGGCGCGCGAGCTCGCCAACCAAGGTCAGGACATTTCCTTCTTCGCTCGCTTGCCGGGAGAGAGGGTAAGCGCCCTTGCCCGTCATCCAATGGCTGATCTCGTCTTCGATGCTGTTGAGCACGGCATAGTCAGCCGCGGGCATGGTCCGACAGCGCATGGCGAAATGGCTGATTTGGCTGTCGACATAGCTCGGCAAGCTTGCCTTTCTTGCGGCGGCTAGGAATGTCGCGCCGACGCCGGGGCGGTTCGCCCACACCAGACCGATGCTCGGTCTCCCGACGCCTGTCACTTGCACGGTCTCGATGATCGCAAGATCGTCGGGCCGCAGACCCTGCTCGCTGCAGAGCGGCAGATTGGGGGCTGGTGACGTGCTGTTGTCGCCTCTCCTGCTGAATCGGGTGAGCGCGAGCAGGTTGAGATACTGGCGCCGGTCGCCGTTGCGCGCGGCGGCAAAGGCTAGGTCGCTCGCAATCCGCGCCGGCCCTGCCTTGATGGGATCGGCATCGATGGCATGTGCCCATGCCAGCTGCATCTTGGTTGTCGCCGCGGCATCGCCCGACGCCATGGCCGTCGCGCGGCCATCGAGCAGTTCCAGCTCCCAGCGCAGGTCTTTCGGCATCGATGAACGATCGATGCCCGCGATGGTGTTGAGCGCCTTCGCCGGATCGATTGCCGCCTGTTGCCGCACAAGTCCCAATTGGGCGGTCTGGCGCTCTACGCTCGTCAGCGTCGGGTCGTTGACGAGATTTTGATAGAGCGTTTCTGCAACCGTCAGGTCGCTTTCGCTTTCGGCTGCTCTGGCCGCAAACAGGCGGTAGCGCGCGCCATCGCCCGCGATAGGGTTGCTGACGACGCGTTTCGTGACACTCGATAGCGCGGAGAAATTTTCGCACAGGGCAGCGATCTCGATCAGCATGCGGTCGAGAATTGGGTCGGGTTGATTGGTTTGCGATGCCGGCAGCCGCTCCAGCAAGGTTTCTTCGAAGATTTCGCTCGCCTTGACCATGTCGTTCTGGGCGACGCTAACGCGAAGCCTTGCCAGGGCGTCACTGCCATCGGCAGCCGTGGCGGGCATGGTTGTGCTGGCGGCGAACAGCGCCAGTGCGAGCCTGAATGACATGAATGATTTTCCCCCGACCGTTCTGCGCCAGTGCGGCGCCTCCCGCCGCGTCTGTGCCACAGGACAATGGCCTCGCCCAGCCCCGAGCGGCGAAAGCCAGCGATCGATCGAGCCGATTTGATGGCGTGGCTATCTGGCGCGCCAGGTCGCTGTTGGCTATCCTCCCGGCAAAAGGGGAGGACAACACATGCCAGCATCATTGCGTCGATCGTCCGTCGCGCTTTTCTGCGCGAGCTTACTCTTCGCCGGCTGCCAGCAGGAATCCGCGCCGGACAACGCCTCCGCCGAGGCGGCCTCAAACCTCCCCGTCAAGCCCGGCGTCTACGGCAACGTCCAGTCAAGCGGCGGCATGGAGCTGCAAATCTATGGCCCGCCGCGTGACATGCTGGAAATCACGCTCTGCAAGGGTCCATGCACGGCCATCAATCGCGCACGCTATCAGGTCGTACCCGGCGCGCTCACTTTCCGGTCGCAGGAAAACGGCGCCAAGCCGGATGCCGCGCCGATCGACTTCAAAGTGTCCCAACAGGGCGAGGATCTGAAAGTGGAGAGCGAATGGACCGGGCCGCAGCCCGTCATCCTCAAGCGCCTGCCCAAGCGCACGGCGCTCGCCGCCGCGCAGGAGGCGATCCTGCGCGGCGGGAAATAGGGCAGATCAGGCTAGCCGACCCTGATGCCGCCGAGCGACCCGAGCAAGCCGAATGCCTGCAGCAGCCACAGCACGACAACGATCACGACGATCGCGTTGAGGATGCTTTTGATCTTGCCGTCCATCGGGATGTAGTTGTTCACGAGCCAGAGCAGCACGCCGACCACGATCAGGACGATGACGATGTTTAGAAGTGACATTTGTCCGCTCCCTTTGCGTGCCGCGCGAGCACTATTTTTGCCGCGGAACCACGCATTTCTGCGCCTCTCGCGAGCTATGTTGTCATGTGGGCACAACGATTGATGCGTCGGTAAGGTTCCGGCGCGTGACGTCCGCAAGAAGCCGCTGTCCTACATGCGTGGAGATAAGCTAGGCATGAGTTTAGCAAGGCTCTGAAAAGCGGAACTTTTATGTATTTCACCATTGCGCATATGCACGAAGATGGAGAAGTTATCCGACCCGCCTCGCGCACGGGGGCGGAAATGGGCCATTTTCCTCCTCTTCCCTCTGGCCTATAGCGTCGCCCATGCAGGCCTTTCCGCTCATTCTGGCCTCGATGCTCGCGATGACGGGCATCATCGCGGTGCGTTATCTGCTCTCCAGCGGCGGTTTCGCGCTCGCCACGCGGCTGACGCGGCCCGGTTTGTACGCGGGACTCGACCGGCAGATGCGCGCCGAGATTCGCTGGTCGTTCGCCAGCGCACTTATCTTCGGCATTCCGGCGGGCCTCGTCGCCTGGGGCTGGCAGAACCGCGGCTGGACCCTGATCTATACGGACGTCTACGCGCTGCCGCTCTGGTATCTGCCGGTCTCCGTGCTGCTCTATCTCTTCGCGCACGACACATGGTTCTACTGGACGCACCGGCTGATGCACCGCCCGGCGCTGTTCCGCGTCGCGCACGCCGTGCATCATGCCAGTCGCCCGCCGACGGCCTGGGCCGCGATGAGCTTTCATCCATGGGAAGCGCTGACCGGCGCGGTCGTCATCCCGGCGCTGGTGTTTCTCATTCCCATCCATGTGGCGGCACTCGGCGCTGTGCTGAGCGTTATGACCGTGATGGGCGTCACCAATCATATGGGCTGGGAAATGTTCCCGCGCGCGCTGGTGCGCGGGCCCGCTGGCCGCTGGCTGATCACCGCCTCGCATCACCAGCGGCATCATGAGCAGTATCGCTGCAATTACGGGCTCTATTTCCGCTTCTGGGATAAGGTCTGCGGCACCGACAGGGGATTGGCCGAGGGGTTCGCGCCGGTAAGGGGACAGGGATGACGCTTCGCGATGGCCGGGTTAAACGCGGCGCGGCCGTGACGGGGCTGTCTTGCCTCCTGCTCCTGCAAGCGGGTTCGCTGGCGCGCGCCAGCGTCCCCTCGGCGGAGCTCGGCATACTCGATGTCCGGTTCGAAGGGTTGCGGTCGGCCAAGGGCTATTTGCGCGGCTGCCTGACCCGCAATCCGGCCTATTATCCCAAATGCGAGAAGGACCCCGCCGCGCTCAGGCTCAGCGTGGCGGCGGGCAAGGATGCGCATCTGGCGTTCGGTGGCGTGCCGCCGGGCGATTATGCCGTGCTCGTGCTGCATGACGAGAATGGCAACAACAAGGTCGATACGATGCTCGGCATCCCGCGCGAGGGCGTCGGCTTCTCGCGTAATCCGCGCATCATGTTCGGCCCGCCGCGGTTCGACGCGGTGCGCATCCACGTCCCCGCCGGCCCGAGCGCGACCGGCGTGAAGCTGCAATATTTCCTATAGGCCGAGGTCGCTGAGGCCCGGATGATAGTCCGGGCGGCGGCCGAGCGGCCAGCGGAACTTGCGGTCGGCCTCGGCGATCGGATGCTCGTTGATCGAGGCGATCCGCACGGCCATCAGTCCCTCGGCGTCGAATTGCCAGTTCTCGTTGCCATAAGCCCGGAACCAGCTCCCGCTGTCGTCGCGATACTCATAGGCAAAGCGCACCGCGATCCGGTTGCCCTGGTGCGCCCAGACTTCCTTGATGAGCCGATAGTCCAGCTCCCGCGCCCATTTGCGCGTCAGAAACGCCTCGATCTCGGCCCGTCCGCTGATGAACTCCGCCCGGTTCCGCCACCGGCTGTCCGGTGTATAGGCCAGTGCGACCTTCGCGGGATCGCGCCCGTTCCAGCCATCCTCCGCCATGCGCGCCTTCTGCGCTGCGGTCTCGTCGGTGAAAGGCGGAAATGGCGGGCGGCTCATGAGAGGCAACTCACTGCGGATCCGCCGGTCCCTGTTTGGCCGCGTCAGCCGCCGCCTTCTGGCGAGCCGCTTCGGCTTCCTCTTCCTTGACCCGCTGCTCGATCGCCTCGGACTCCGCATCCAGATTGCCGAGCCGCTCGTCGCGCGCCTTCTCGATCGCATCGGCCCAGCTCGCGCTGCCGAGCATGGTCCGGCGTTCCTCGCGCGCGGCATTGGCAAGCTGCTGGAAGCAGCCCGTGAACCCGCCGCCGCCCGTCGGCGAGCAGCTGTTGATGCCCGATGCACCCGCGACTTCCAGCGTACGGGCGCGGTTCGCCCAGCTCTGGACCCGCGGGTCATTGGGGTCGGTACGCAGGTCCTTGGGAATGCGGTAGCGCTCATTGTCCGGCATGCGCGCGCACACGACGATCTCGTCGCCCGTGCCCTGCGGACAGGGATCGTCGCCATAGACGAACACCTGCTTCACCTTCTCGGTATCGGCCGGGCCGATCGCCGGCGCGGTCTGCGCGAAGAGGGGCGTCGCGGCGAGGACGGAGCCGAGGGCGAGGGTAGAAAGCAGGGCGCGCATGGGAGACTATTCCTCTTCAAAGACGCTGGGACAAGGTGATGGCAGCGCGACAACCGAGCCGGATCAGACCGGACAGGAGC
Organism: Sphingobium xanthum; assembly: GCF_019737615.1. Classification (GTDB taxonomy): domain Bacteria; phylum Pseudomonadota; class Alphaproteobacteria; order Sphingomonadales; family Sphingomonadaceae; genus Sphingobium; species Sphingobium xanthum. Next base: position 92,226 of record NZ_JAHKKS010000001.1, read on the forward strand.
GGGTAGGCGGGCGCCGATTCGGCGCCATGTGCGATAGCAGTCTCGCGATGTTCGACTTCCTCGGCACGGAAATCCGCGATCGCCCCGGACAGTTCCGGGTCCTGGCCGCCGAGATCGTCGAGCTGGCGCCCATAATGGTCGTCGATCTCGGTCTCGATGGCCGCCGTGCAGGCCATCGCGGCCTGCGGCCCCAGCAATGCCGTCGCGGCGCCGAGCGCGAAACCGGCGACATGCCAGAAGGGCTGGAGCATCGTCGGGCGGACCCCGCGCTGCGCCATCATCGCGTCGAAATGCTTGCGATGACGCTCTTCCTGCGCGGCCATGCGCGCAATCTCGCGGCTCATCGGATGGCGGTCGCCCAGCACGGCAAGCTGCCCTGCATAGATGCGGATCGCGCCATATTCGCCAGCCTGATCGACGCGCAGCATGGCGTCCGCGCCGGTCCGGCGCTGCCCGGGGCGGGGTGCGGGACCGGTCATGCCGCCTTGCTCCATGTGCGCACGAGAGCGAAGATCAGCAGCGCGCCGCCGACCGAGAGGATCGCGTTGAACCCGGCCAGCGAAATGCCGAACAGGTCCCAGGGTGCGACATCGCAGCGCACCAGCTTGGCGTTCATGATCGTGTCGAGCATCGACTGGCCGGGTGCCGGCGTGGCGGTCGTCGCGCAGGTCGTGATCCCTTCCCACCAGCCATATTCGACGCCGGCATGGAAAGCGCCGATCACGCCGCTCGTGGCGATGCCCAAAGCGGCCAGCAGCGTGAAGACCGCGCTCATTGGCGGATTGCCGCGCAGGGCGATGGCCGCGAGCGCCGCGAAGATCGCACCGAGATGCGGCCAGCGCTGCCACATGCACATCTCGCAGGGGATAAGGCCGCCCAGATATTGCGATCCGATCGCGCCGCCCAGCAGGGCGACAGGCAGAAGGATGGCAACCAGCCGGGCGCGGGAGAGGATCGTCTCGCGCATCATGATTATTTCTGCTTGGGCGCCTTCTTGTCCTTGACCGCGGCGACCTGCACCGGCGGCGCCAGGCGGCCGATTGTCTTCAGCGCATAATCGAGCTGGAAGTCCTCGATGCCCTGCTTCTTGAGGTCCTCGGCCGTCGCGGTGAAGCGCGGATCGGTATTGGCGTCCGCTTCCAGCTCGGCGCGGTCCAGCTTCGCCTCGTTGATGAGGTGCTTGCGCAGGTCGCTTTCGCGATAGCGCGGGCGCTTTGCATAATCGGGATCGGACAGCTGCGGCACCAGGACATCCGGCTCGATGCCGCCTTCCTGCACCGACTTGCCCGACGGCGTGTAATAGCGCGCCGTGGTGAGCCGGAGGGCCGTTTCCGGCGAGAGCGGGAGCAGGGTCTGCACGCTGCCCTTGCCGAAGCTGCGCTCGCCCATGACGAGGGCGCGATGATGATCCTGCAGCGCGCCGGCCACGATCTCGGAAGCCGAAGCCGAGCCGGCATCGATCAACACAACGATGGGCAGACCCTGCGCATCGTCGCCCGGCCGGGCATAATAAGGCCGGTTGTCGCCGCGCAGACGGCCACGCTGCGAAACGATTTCGCCCCTGTCGAGGAAGGCGTCGGAGACGGTCACCGCCTCGTCGAGCAGGCCGCCGGGGTTGGAGCGCATGTCGAGCACATAACCGATGGGCTTGCGGCCCAGCGACTTGTCGATGCTGCGGATCGCGCTCTGCACGTCGGCACCGGTATCGGCCGAGAAGCTGACGATCTTGATGACGCCGATATTCTCCTTCACCGACCATTTGACCGGCTTGATGTCGATGATCGCGCGGGTCAGCGTCAACTCGATCGGCTCGTCGCGACCGGCGCGGGCAATGGTGAGCTTGACCGGCGAGCCGGGCGCGCCGCGCATCTTGTCGACGGCCTCGTCGAGCGAGCTGCCGTAGATCAGCTTGCCGTCAATGTGCGTGATATAGTCGCCGGCCTTGATGCCGGCCTTGGCGGCAGGCGTGTCGTCGGTCGGCGCGATGACCTTGACCACGCCTTCGTCCAGCGTGACCGACAGCCCGAGTCCGCCATAGCTGCCTTCGGTCTGCGTGCGCAGATTGGTGAAGTCGCGTGCGTCCAGATAGGAGCTATGCGGATCGAGACTCGACAGCATGCCTTCGATCGCGCCCTTGATCAGCGTCGCATCGTCCACTTTCTCGACATAGCTGGCGCGCACGCGCTGGAAGACGTCCATGAAGAGATCGAGCTGCTTGTAGGTCTCGCTCTCGCTTTCCGTAACGGCCGACGTCGAGGCCGGGATCAGCGCAATGGCGCCGAGGATAGCGGCGGAGCGGACCAGAAACGTGCTGCGGGCACTTGGCATGGCGTGGCTTTCGAAGCGAGTGGTTGAACCGAACTATAAGCGCGATTGCAGGGTCTGCCTAGCGCGGCCGCAGATTGCGCGCACAAGGGTTACGCTTGGCTGAACGGCTCGTCCTTGATCTGGATCGTCTCGTCCGTTCAGCGCAGCAGCGAGGCGATGTCGATGGGCCGCTCCTGACGGCGCAGCTCGACAACGATGCGGGGTTTGTTCGGCCCGGCGCCACCCAGCGGATCGCCCTGACGCACCTGATCGCCGATCTGCGCGGTGAGCCTGTCCAGATTGGCGATGAGCGTCGTCCAGCCGCCGCCATGCTCGATGATCACGATGCGACCATAGCCTCTGAACGGCCCGGCAAAGGCGACGCGGCCATTGGCGGGCGCGACGACCGTTGCCGAGGGTGCAGCGGCAATGGTGAGGCCGCGCGCCCGCACCCCGCTTTCGCTGACCTCGCCGAAGCCCGTGACGACCTCGCCAACCACAGGCAACCGATAGGCTGGTGCCTGGGCGGTTGCAGCCATGGTTGCACGATCTGTCGGCAAGGGTGCGTCGCCGGGCTGGGCCGGGCGCGGATCGGGGCCGGGCAATTGCATCAGCGCATCCCGGATGACCGAAGCATCCTCTATCTTCTCCATGAGGTCGCCGATGTCGCGCGCTTCCTCGCCCATGGCGAGAGCGCGCTCGGTTTCCAGGCTGGCGCTGGCCCGATATTCCCGCGAGGCGACGCGCTGGCGTTGCTCGAGATTGGCAAGGGTCTGGCGCTGGAGCGTGAGTCCGTCCCGCGTCCGCGCCATGGCAGCCAGCGCTTCATCGGCGCTTTGACGCAGTTCCCGGCTGCGGGCGATCTCGGCGCGGAGACCCCGCGTGCGCTCCATGACGACCGGCATGATCCGCGCCAGCACGATCCGGCGATGCACCGCGTCGCTCACGCTGCCCGGCGCGACCAGAGTCAGCACGGGCGAACGGCGGGCAATCTGCTGGAGCGCGGCCGTGAGCCGGACCATCGGCTTCTGGCGCAAGGCGAGACGCCGTGCCTGCTCGCGCTGGAGCCCGGCGATGATCGCGATGCGCGCTTCCCCGGCGCGTAGATCGGCTTCGCTCTGCTGGATGCGCGCAGCGAGCGCGGCGATCCGGTCGCGCGTCTGGTCGGCCGCGTTGGCGGCGTCGCGCGAACGGGCCTCGAGTGCTTCGCTGCGTTTGCGCGCTTCCTCGGCCTGCGCCTTGGCGCGCACGAGCGCAGTGCGCTGCTCGGCAAGGCTGGTGCCAGGGACGGGCGAGCCGGCGCTCTGCGCCAGCAGGGCGACGGGAAGAGCGCAGGCGAAAAGGGCGAGAAGGCGGGAGATCATCGCGAAGACCGCAGTATCCATTTTCCTTCGCGCGATGTCATCCCGCTATCCCTCGCGATGATAGGGATGATTGGCAAGGATGCTCGTCGCGCGCCAGAGCTGCTCTGCGAGCATGGCGCGCGCCATCATGTGCGGCCAGGTCATGGCGCCGAAAGCGATGCGCAGGCTGGCGGCATCGCGCTCGGCCTGGGAGAAGCCGTCGGCCGCGCCGATGAGGAAGCGACATTCGCGCATGCCCTCGTCCCGCCAGCGGCCGAGCCGCTCGGCAAAGGCGACCGAGCCGACCTGCGTGCCGGTCTCGTCCAGCATGACGGTGACGGATGGAGAGGAGGCGGGCGGCGGCTCCTTGCCGCCCCTGTCGGGCAACTCGGTGATGCGGGTCGGCCAGGTGACGCGCTTCATGTAGCGCTCGACCAGATCGGCCTCCGGCGTGCGGCCGATGCGCCCGCGCGCGACGATGTGCAGCAGCATTCAGCCCCCAAATGCGCTGTGTCTGGCTCTCAAGCCTCGCCGGCAGCGAGCGGCGCGTCGGTGAAGCCCCACATGCGCTCAAGATTGTAGAAGCTGCGCACTTCCGGGCGGAAGATATGCACGACAACATCGCCAGCGTCGATCAGCACCCAGTCGGCGACTGGCAGGCCTTCGATGCGGACGTTGCGGCCCATGGCTCCCTTGACGCGCTCGGCAAGCTTCTGCGCAATAGCGGCGACCTGACGCGACGAGCGCCCGGAGGCGATCACGATATGGTCGGCAATGCTGCTTTTGCCTGCGAGGGGGATGCTGATCACATCCTGCGCCTGATCGTCATCCAGCGACTGAAGCACGATCTCAAGCAAGCGATCGGCGGAAGCGTCGAGGCCGGAGGCGGGAAACCCAGCGTCATTGGCGGGGCTGGCGATCCTGGTCGGTAACGGGTCTGGCAATGTCACTCCTGTGGGATGCGGCGACCGGTCACGCCGTCGCGCGGCATGGCGAAAGCATAGCTTCGGTGCCAAAGGGGGGCCTTCTGCCGAAGCAGGGTGGCCGATCGGGGATCAGGGCGGAAGCGCAAATGCACGAGCGCCGGCAATCTCCACTTCGTCCAACTTTTCCTCTGGCTTGCGGGTCGGACGAAACGCCGCAACCAGGCCATGGCAGGTGAGCCGAAAGCATCGCGATTATAGCCCGGACGGGCGATGACGGCAATGGCGTTCGTGCGCGCTATGGCGCGCCAGGCTTTCCATTGATGGAATTGGGCCAGATTGTCCCCACCCATGAGCCAGATGAAGCGGATGCGCGGATAGCGCAGACGGAGCTTGCGCAGCGTGTCCACCGTGAAGCGCGTGCGCAGATCCCGCTCGATGGCCGTGACCCGGATCGGCGCCTTCCTCGCTGCCTTCTGTGCGCTGGCGGCGCGGGCAGCGAGCGGCGCCATGCCCGCCCTCGGCTTCAGCGGATTGCCCGGCGAGACGAGCCACCAGATTTCGTCCAGATCCAGCGCTTCCCTTGCGAACAGCGAGATCGACCGATGTCCGCCATGAGCGGGATTGAACGAGCCGCCGAGCAGGCCGACCGTCATGCGCCGTCCGCGCGTCACGCAGCCACGTCGCCGTCTTTGGTGATCTCGCGATCCTGCGCTGCCTCGATGGCGTCATGGTCAGCATGCGGTGGGGCGAAACGAAGAACGAGAAAACCGGCAATGGCCGAGAGGACGGAGCCCGCCAATATGCCGGCCTTTGCTTCCTCGGCCAGCGCCGGTGATCCGGGGAAGGCGAGCGCACCGATGAAAAGGCTCATCGTGAAACCGATGCCGCAGAGCAGGGCAAGGCCATAGACCTGCAGCCATGTCGCGCCGCGCGGGAGACTGGCGAGGCCAAGCTTCACACTCATCCAGACGGCGCCGAAGATGCCGACCTGCTTGCCGGCGAAGAGCCCCAGCATCACCGCCAGGGGAAGCGGCGCGGCAAGCTGGGCGAGGAGATCGCCCTGGATGGTCACGCCGGCATTGGCGAAACCGAATATCGGCACGATCAGATAGGCGCTCCATGGATGCAGCAGATTTTCGAGGCGGTGCAAGGGACTGTCCGGCGCATCCGGGGCGCCGGGCGTCAGCCGGATCGGGATGGCAGTGGCCGCGAGCACGCCCGCGATCGTCGCGTGGATGCCGGAAAGCAGCACGCAGTACCACAGCAACAGCGCGAGCAGGAGAAACGGCCACAGCGCCTTCACGCCGAGCCGTCCGAGCGCGAGCATCGCGCCGTAGGCCAGCGCGGCCGCGAGCAGCGCTGTGCCGCTGATCGCGGCGGTATAGGCGACGGCGATGATCGCGACGGCGCCCATGTCGTCGACGATAGCGATGGTGGTCAGCAGCAATTTGAGCGAGAGCGGCGCGCGGGAGCCGAGCAGCGCCAGCACGCCGATCGCGAACGCGATGTCGGTCGCGGCGGGGATGGCCCAGCCGGCCCTCAGTTCCGCGTGGTCGCCAATTACCAGCAGATAGGCGATCGCCGGCACGATCATGCCGGCAGCGGCGGCGAGAACGGGGAGGCGCCGGCGCTCCCAGCTCGACAGTCGGCCGTCCAGCCACTCGCGCTTGATCTCCAGCCCGACGACGAGGAAGAAGATCGCCATCAGGCCGTCATTGACCCACAGATGCGGCGTCATCTCGCCGAGCTTGGCCGAGAGCGTGTGGCCGAGCGGCGCGTGGAGGAGATGGTGATAGCTGTCCGCCAAGACCGGGGAGACATTGGCCAGCAGGATCGCCAGGGCCGAAGCGGCGATCAGGAGCGCGCCGCTGCCTGCCTCGCTGGCGAGGAAGGCGCGCAAGGTCGAGGGCGGTAGTTGTGCGGAATGTGCCATGGCAGATGTCTCGCTAAAGAAGGGGGGCAGGGGCGTCAAATCCAACCGGTCGGTGAGATTTATGATCCGCAGCAATGGGTGGCTCCGCCAGCGATCCGTCACATCGACCACATTCATGCCTTGCAAATCGGCGGGGGATCGGTGGATATGGGCATGCTCGGGCGAAGGACAGGGGCGCCGGGCCAGGGGGGAAATGGATCCGGGACTGGCGGCACTTGAGCTGCTGCGCAACGAACTGCTCTTGTTCGCCGCGATCGGCCTGCTGATCGGCGGGATTGACGATCTGTTCGTCGATCTTGTCTACGGCCTGCGCCGCCTCTGGCGCTCGCTCACCATCTATTCCCGCATTCCACGCATGACCTCGCGGGACCTTCCGCCGCCGGGCGCGGCCGGGCCGATCGCCGTGTTCGTGCCGGCCTGGGACGAAGCGTCCGTGCTTGGCCCGATGCTGCACGGTTGTCTCGACAAATGGGCGCAGGATGATGTCCAGATCTTCGTCGGCGTCTATCCGAACGATCCGGCCACCGTGGATGCGCTGGTCGAGCTCGTTGCCGAGCGGGGCTTCGGTCGGGTGAACATGGTGGTCAATCATCGTTCGGGGCCGACGACCAAGGCCGATTGCCTCAATCTGCTCTGGCGTGCGCTGCGTCGCTGGGAAGCGGCTTATGAACGCGAGTTTCTGGTGGTCGTCCTGCATGATGCCGAGGACGTCGTGCATAAGGATTCGCTGCGTCTCATAGGCATGCTGGCGCCCCGCTTCGCGCTGGTGCAGTTGCCGGTTCTGCCGCTGGTTGGCTCGGGATTGGTGGCGGGCCATTATTGCGATGAGTTTGCCGAGGCGCATGGCAAGTCGATGACGGTGCGCGAGGCATTGGGCGCTGCCCTGCCATCGGCCGGCGTCGGCTGCGGGTTCAACCGGCAGGCGCTGGGCCGGCTTGCTGCGGAGCGCGACGATCTGCCGTTCGACGTCGCGAGCCTGACGGAAGATTATGAACTCGGCTTGCGGCTGGGCGAAGCCGGCGGTCGCGGCGTGCTCGTGCGCATGCGCGACGAGAAGGGCGGCATCATCGGCACGCGGGAGTATTTTCCGGACACCTTCTCCACAGCGATCCGGCAGAAGGCGCGCTGGACGATCGGGATCGCGCTGGCCGGGTGGGATCGGATGGGCTGGACGGGACGCTGGCGGGAGAGCTGGATGCGGCTGCGCGATCGCCGTGCCCTGATCGCCGCGCTGATCCTCCTTGCCGCTTATGGCGGGCTGTTGCTGACCGCGTTCCTCGTCATCGCGGATCTGCTGCTCGGGCGCACAGCCTCGCCATCTCCCGCGGCACTGACCTTGCTCCTGTACGCCACAGCCTGGTTGCTGGCATGGCGGCTCCTGGTGCGCATGTTGTTCGTCTGGCGGGCCTATGGGGTCCGACAGGCGCTCCTGTCCGTACCCCGTACGTTTGTCGCGAACATCATAGCGATGTTGGCGGCGCGCCGCGCCCTCACCCTCTACCTCGCCCATTTGCGCGGACAGAAGCTGGCATGGGACAAGACGGCGCATCGCTTCCCCGACAAGGCGGCGGCCGAACATTGTGAGTAGCGCCGGGCGTCCTCTTCGTTTTCTCGGCTATCTGCTGGGTGGCTGGGTTGGCATTCGGGCCATGTCCACCGTCGGCCCGGTGATGTGGGGCATCGCGATTGCGCCTGCATCCGACAACTTCGTTGGTTATCGGTCGGTCAGCGATCATGGCGGAGCGCCGGCGCGCGCCGTGACGGAGCGGCCTGCGATATTGCCGGCTGTTCCGCGCATCGGCGTTTCGACTGTGCCGATGGCCGCCATGGGGAAGCGCGTGGCCGTTCCGGCGCCCTTGCCGACCAACTCGGGTGGCTGGAGTACCAGCACCGCCGAGCTCATGCTCAGTTCCATATTGAGCTTCGTGCAGCCGCGGATGGGCGGCAGTCTGATCGATCGGGTGAATGAGATCGTCGCCGGCAGTGAAGGACGCGCGGAGGGAATGACTGCCGCGCCGATCGCGCCGCGGACCGATGTGACGGGCCGCTGGTCGGGCACGGCGTGGCTGCTCTGGCGGCCGGAAACCGGCGGCAACGTCGTCCAGGCACCTTTGCTCGGCGGATCGCAAGGTGGCGCGCGAATCGATTATCGGCTGCTCAGCGGTAAGGCAGGCCAGCTCAGCCTCTATGGACGGGCCAGTCGCGCCCTCACCGGGCCCTCGTCCGAGGAAGGCGCGCTCGGCCTCGCGGTGCGCCCGGCCGGGCTTCCGGTCTCGCTGCTCGCCGAGCGACGCCAGCGCATCGGCCCGGGCGGGCGCAACGGGTTCGCCCTGCTTGCCGCCGGCGGCACAGGCCCGCGCGATGTCGCGCACCGCGTGGAGGCGGAAGGCTATGCGCAGGCGGGCATCGTCGGACTGCCGGGGTCGGACGGGTTCGCGGACGGCAAGGCAAGCCTTGGCTATCGGCTGGCGCCGCAGGGCAGGGTGACGCTGGGCGGCAGCATCTCGGGCAGTATCCAGCCGGGCGCAAGCCGCGTCGATGTCGGGCCGGAGCTCAGGCTGCGCCTGCCGATGGGGCAATCCGCGCTGCGCCTTTCGACCGAGTGGCGCACGCGCATCGCCGGCGATGCGCGACCGGCCAGCGGACCGGCGGTCACGCTCGTCACGGATTTTTAGCCCGCAAGGCCGACCCGCCTCTTTTGGCGCGGCCGCTTTGCGACTACCGAGGGCGGCATGGACATCTATCTGCCGATCGCCAACCTGTCGGTGAACGCGCTCGTGATCATCGGGCTCGGCGGACTGGTGGGCCTGCTTTCCGGCATGTTCGGCGTGGGTGGCGGCTTCCTGACGACGCCTTTGCTGATCTTCTATGGCATCCCTCCCACGGTTGCGGCGGCGTCGGCGGCGACGCAGGTCATGGGCGCGAGCGTTTCCAGCGTGGTCGGCCATCTCGGGCGCAAGACCATCGACCTGCCGATGGGCGGCGTCATGGTGCTGGGCGGGACGATCGGCGCGATCATCGGCGCTTTCATCTTCCGCCTGCTGGAGCGGCTCGGGCAGATCGATACGGTCATCGGTATCCTCTACGTCGTCATGCTCGGCTCCATCGGCATCCTGATGGCGCGCGAGGCGATCCACACGCTCGTCATGGCCCGGCGCGGCGAGCGACCCGAAGCGCGCAAGCGGCGGCATCATCCGCTGGTGGCCGCGCTGCCCCTGCGCTGGCGCTTCTATGCCTCCGGCCTCTACATCTCGCCTTTCGCGCCGCTGCTGCTCGGCATCTTCTCCGGCATCATCACCATGCTCATGGGGATCGGCGGCGGGTTCATCCTGGTGCCGGCCATGCTCTACATCCTCGGCATGTCGACGCAGCTGGTCATCGGTACCTCGCTGTTCCAGATCCTGTTCGTGACGATGGTGACGACGATGGTCCATGCGACCACCACCCACGCCGTCGATCTCGTCCTCGCCTTCCTGCTGCTCATCGGCAGCGTCACCGGCGCGCAAATTGGCGGGCGCATCTCGATGAAGGTGCGGCCCGAATATCTGCGCGTGGCGCTCGCCTTCATCGTGCTCATCGTCGCGATCCGCATGGCGCTCGGGCTCGGCTGGCGGCCGGACGAGATCTATACGGTGACGCTCCAGTGACGCGGCTCCTCGCCCTCCTCCTGCTCCTCTTCCTGACCGGCCCGGCGGCACTGGCGCAGAGCCAGCGCGCGGCGCCCGTGCTGGTGCCCGACGTGTCGCAGCGGACGGTCGAGATCCGCTTCAGCTTCACCGGCGCCGAGCTGCTTCTCTTCGGCGCGATCCTCTATCCCGGCGGCCGCCTGCCCGACGAGCCGGCCGACATCATCGTCGTGCTCAAGGGGCCGAGCCAGGCGATCACCATGCGCGAGAAGCAGAAGATCGCGGGCATCTGGGTCAATGCCGACAGCCTCGACTTCCGCTCCGCGCCCTCCTTCTACGCGGTCGCCTCGTCCAGGCCGATCGACAAGCTCGTCGACGAGCGGACCGCGGCGATCTACGAGCTCGGCCTCTCCAAGCTCCAGCTCTCGCCTTCCTCGGTCAGCGACACGACCGAGATCGACCGGTTCGCCCGCGGCCTCGGCGACCTCAAGGGGCGCAACGGCCTCTATCTGGAGGAGCCGGGCGCGGTCGAGATCACCGACGGCGTGCTCTACCGCGCCCGCCTCCCGCTCTCCGCCCGCGTCGTCACCGGCACCTATACCGCCGAAACCTTCCTCGTGCAGAACGGCCGGGTGCTCGCCGCCGCCACGCGCGAGATCGAGGTGCGCAAGACCGGCTTCGAGCGGCTGATCGGCCAGTTCGCACAGGACCATGACGTTGCCTATGGCCTCGTCGCGATCGCGCTCGCCCTCTCGATGGGGTTGTTCGCGGGCTTCGTGGCGGGGCGGATCGCCGTCGCCTAACGCATCGTTTACCGCAGTTTTCCGGGAGATTTTACATCTCCGAAGGGTTTTGTTTACGCCTTGCTGATAGCGCCTTGAGCTGTCCGGGACCGTGGGAGCAGACGCGCGTGAACTTCATGACAGGCAAGCTTCCGCATGGCGACCCGGCCGCAGCCGACCCCGCCACGCCTCGCCGCCGCCTGTCCGACCTCGTCATCGGCGTCGTCTCGGGCATTTCGGGCGGATCGGCGACGATCATGCTCGACATCGCCGCGATGGAATCGCTCGCCGGCCATGCCGACCCCAGCGTGGCGATGGCCGGGCAGGTCGGCAGCCAGGTGAAGATGCGCATGGGCCAGGCCTGGCTCGTCGCGACCGTCCGCACCCTCGCGCTGGCGCCCAAGGGCACCCATGTCGTCGCCGAGATCGACTTCATCGGTGAAGGCGACCAGGAGCAGCTCACCGGCCGCATCTTCCGCTTCCGCCGCGGCGTCACGCGCTTCCCGCTGCCGGGTACGCACATCTTCCCGGTCTCCAACGCCGACATGATCGAGATCTACTCCGCGCACGATCAGGCGCGCATCGAGATCGGCACCGTGTACCCGACCGCCACGACCCGCGCCTCGCTGCTGGTCGATGCGTTGCTCGGCAAGCATTTCGCGCTGCTCGGCTCCACCGGCACCGGCAAGTCGACCAGCGCCGCGCTCATCCTCCACCGCATCTGCGACATGGCGCCGCAGGGGCATGTGGTCATGATCGACCCGCACGGCGAATATGGCGCGGCCTTCGCGACCAATGGCGCGGTGTACAATGCCGCCAATCTCGAGCTGCCATATTGGCTCATGAACTTCGAGGAGCATTGCGAAGTCATCGTCACGTCCAAGGGGCCGGAGCGCGCCATGGACTGCGACATCCTCGCCAAATGCCTGCTCGCCGCCCGCGCCCGCAACCGCGCCGCGGAAGGCATTGGCCGCCTGACGGTGGACTCGCCGATCCCATATCTGCTCAGCGACCTCACGACGATCCTGCAGAACGAGATGGGCAAGCTCGACAAGAGCACCAATACGCTGCCCTATCTGCGCCTGCGCACCCGGCTCGACGAGATCAAGGCCGATCCGCGCTTCAGCTTCATGTTCTCGGGCATGCTCGTGGCGGATTCGATGCAGGCTTTCCTCAGCAAGATCTTCCGCCTGCCCGCGCAGGGCAAGCCGATCTCGATCATCGACACGTCCGCCATGCCGAGCGAGATCACGCATGTCGTCGTCTCGGTGCTCTCGCGCCTCATCTTCGACTTCGCCATCTGGGCGCGCGACGAGGAGCAGAAGCCGATCCTGCTCGTCTGCGAGGAAGCCCATCGATACATCCCCGCGAGCAACGCGGGCGAGGGCCAGAGCGTCCGCAAGATCCTGGAGCGCATCGCCAAGGAAGGCCGTAAATACGGCGTCTCGCTGGGCCTCATCACCCAGCGCCCGAGCGACCTTGCCGAAGGCGTGCTCTCCCAGTGCGGCACGATCATCGCCATGCGCCTCAACAACGAGCGCGACCAGCATTTCGTGAAGGCGGCCATGCCCGAAGGCTCGCGCGGCTTCCTCGATGCGATCCCGGCCCTGCGCAACCGCGAATGCGTGGTCTGCGGCGAAGGCGTCTCCGTGCCGATCCGTGTGGCGTTCGACGATCTCGAGGCGGAGCGGCGCCCGGCTTCGGCGGACCCCGTGTTCTCGGCCTTGTGGCGGCAGTCCGGCGGCGAGGAGGAGATCCTCGAACGCACGGTCAACCGCTGGCGCAACCAAGGGCGCTGAGCCCTTTCCCTTGTGCTCCTGCCCAGGGCGGCAAGGCACGTTTGTTGGGCCATGGGCTCCTGGTTGGGCTCCGCCCGCCTTCGGCTCCGCAGGAGCACTGGTGCTGCTGGATCATGATAAGCTCTCAGTCGCATCATCGCCGCGCAACAATCTTGCGAAGGTTATGAAGGTTATGGGGTCCGCCTGAATCTCCCTGCGGATCGCCCGGCGCATGTCCCGCGCATCGCCCGAGCTCCCATCACTGCCGGCACAGGTCGCTCGCCAGTGCGCCGAGGCGGCCGAGGCCGCCGGGCGGGGTGGGCGCGCGGGCGGCGGCGAAGAAGCGGCGGCGGGCTTCCTCCTGATCGTCATCCTGCCGGGTACACCAGCGCGCGAACGTCTCGGCTTCCTCTTCCGAGGCATAGCGCCAGCCGGCCATTTCCGGGAAGGCCTCATCCGGATCGAGCGCGAACTCCTCTTCATCGGCGCCCTCGGGCAGGGGCGCGTCCGTCACCCATTCGTCCTCGTAAAGATCCCACTCGAACTCGGGGCGCTCCAGATAGCCGGCAGGGCGCGGGCTGGGCTCGGCGGGCGCGGTCTCGCCGCTCTCCAGCGCGTCCATATTCCTGTCCCACGCCTCGCGCAGCGCCTGCCGTGCGCGGGACGCGCCCAGCATGCGCTCGCCGCGCTCCAGCAGATATTTGAGCAGATGATCGTGATAGACCCGCTCGGTCGCGACGACCTCCCCGCCATACCAGCGCTCGCGGATGGTGCCGTTCAGCGCGCGATCGATCGCGGTGGGCAGAAGCTGCTGCATGGCGCGCTCCAGCGCGGCCTCCCACGCGGCATCGAAGGCGCGCGCATCCGCGCGGCGGCGCAGGCGCCAGGCGGACTGGGCCGTCATCCCGACGGCGACGGCCGCATGGGTCACATTGCCGGTATCGGCGAGGATCTCCAGAAACTCGCGCTGGCGGGCCGGCGTCCAGCCGTCATGCCGCTCGGCGACGGGGACGAGGGCTTCGTCGGGGAGGGTGGCGTACGGATCGGGAGCGGGGTGCGCGGGGGTGATGGGGGTGTGTTTGGTCATGGGACGTCCTCCGTGAAAAAGGGGGACTCGCCAGATATGATGGATTGGGGGATGTAGGACAGCGAACAATTACTTGCGTGTCGCAAAAGGGTTGTGTCAGAATCAAGTGTGAAATTGGGAAAGCGCCATATCTTCAAAGAGCAAATCTTTGGCGTGCAACGCGGTGCGCTAGCGCGACTGGAAGACGTGCGCCTTGTTGAGAACCAAGCAACCGGCATAGCAATATCTACCCTCGATCGCGCGTTTGGCGTCAACGCTTCACCAGCATGACAACCAAGCGGCTCAAAGCAACGGTCAACCCAGCGCTCCTCGTTTGGGCGAGGAAGTCAGCCGGCTACGACATCGAGGAAGCAGCTGCCAAGCTTAACCTCGATCCGGATCGACTCATGGCATGGGAAACCGACGGCGATGAGGAAGCACCTTCGATCCCGCAACTTCGAAAGATTGCTGAACTTTACAAAAGGCCGCTTGCAGTCCTCTATTTGCCCGAGCCCCCTCTAGCATTTCAGCCTATGCACGATTTCCGTCGCCTGCCTGAGCATGGCGCCCGTCGTTTTTCGCCCGGTCTAACGCTTGAAATACGAGCTGCCCATCAGCGGCGCACGCTTGCACTTGAGCTGTTCGATGAGGATGGCGAAGAGCCGCAAGCGTTTGCCCTAAAGACGACACCCAACACTAAAGCGGAGGTGGCCGGTGCTGCGATGCGCGAGGCGCTCGGCATCGACTATAAGCTCCAGAGCGGGTTTAGGGATCACCTCACTGCATTTCGCGCGTGGCGTTCAAGGATCGAAGATCTAGGCGTGCTGGTGTTTCAAGCTTCGCGTCTTGAAGAAAGCGAGGCGTCCGGTTTCGCCTACTGGGCGGAGGTGCTGCCGTTCATCGTGGTGAACAGTAAGGACGCCTATCCCCGCCGCACGTTTAGTTTACTGCACGAGTTGGCCCACCTGATGCTCCACCAAAGTGGTGTGTCGGATGGCGATCCTGATGCTCCTCGCCCGCCCAGTGATCAGAGGGTCGAGATATTCTGCAACCAAGTCGCAGCGGCCGCCCTCATGCCGCGTGACCTGTTTCTGGCGGAGCCAATCGTCGCCGCGCGTGGTGCTGGACAGCATGAGTGGAGTGATGAGGATATTCGCGCTCTGTCCGTGACGTTCGGGGCGTCGCGTGATGCGGTTGCTCGTCGTCTCTTCACGTTCAATCGTGCAACGGAAGCGTTCTACAAGCGCAAGCATGCTCAATATTTGAATGAATATCGAGCGCAGAAGCTGCGCGACAAGGAGAAGAATGCCGATAAGACGATAGCGCGTAACATGCCTCGCGAAACAATCGCCAATTTCGGACAACCTTTCGTAAGAAAGGTACTTGAGCAATATCATTCTGCTCGTATCAGTCTCTCGGAGGTTTCCGGTTATCTGGGGGTTAAAGCTAAGCATATTGCCGGTATTGAACAAAACTTAGGCTTAGCCTGATGCCTCAAGCTGGTCCGTTCTACAGCTTCGACACCAGCTCGCTCATTCATGCATGGCGCCGCGCCTATCCACCTCATCGCTTCGCATCAGTCTGGACTGCGTTCGATGCACTTATCGATGAGGGGCGCATGCTCGCCTCGATCGAGGTGTTTCACGAGCTGAAGAAAAAGGACGATGACGTTCACGCTTGGGCGAAGGATCGTAAGGAAGCTTTGTTTCGCGAGATAGACGATGAAGTGCAGGCGGAGGTCGTGCGCCTCATGGCGACCTATCCCCGGCTCGTCGATACCAAGACAGGAAAATCGGGTGGTGATCCGTTCGTAATAGCCCAGGCGCTCGCCGCCTCTCCTCGGCTCACCATTGTGTCTGAGGAAGCGGGAGGATCCCTCAAGCCGCCAAAAATCCCATATGTCTGTCAGCAAGAAGGCTTACGTATCATCAATCTGCTCACGCTTATCGAAGACGAGGATTGGACGTTCTAGCCATCTTTTGCGCAGGGTTGATCTCCACCCCCGCAACAAACCGTAACATTCCGCAATTCCCGCGCATCATCGCCCGCTTATCCCGAAGCTCCCCACAAGGAGCTTCCCCTCATGACACAGCCCATTCTCACTCCGGACGCTCATGACGATCATGAGCATGACCGCGGCCTCGAACATGATCTGATCGCCATCGAGAAGCTGGCCGTCGGCCGGCGGCGGGCGCTTTCCTGGCTTGGCGGCGCGGGCAGTGCGGCGCTGCTCGTCGGCTGCGGCGGCGAGAGCGGATCGACCGGCACGGCCACGATCGCCACGCCGACCCCGACGCCGACAAGCACCGCGACGCCGACGCCCACGCCAAGCTCGACCGCGACGCCGACGCCGACGCCCTCATCCGGCACCTGCACCGTGCCGGCGACCGAGACCAACGGCCCCTATCCGGCGGACGGGACCAACACCGCGCCGGGCGTCACCTCCAATGCGCTGACCTATACCGGCGTCGTGCGATCGGACATCCGCTCCAGCTTCGCCGGCTCCTCGACCGCGACGGCGGCGGGCATCGTGGTCGACATCACCATCACCCTGGTCGACGCGAACAACAGCTGCGCGGCGCTGGCGGGCTATGCGGTCTACATCTGGCATTGCGACCGGGACGGCAAATATTCGCTCTACGACCTGCCGAACGAGAGCTATCTGCGCGGTGTGCAGATCTCCGACGCCAATGGCCAGGTGACGTTCCGCACGATCTTCCCCGGCTGCTATTCGGGGCGCTATCCGCACATCCACTTCGAGGTGTTCTCCTCGCTCACCAATGCGACGGGCGGGCGGTTCGCGGTGCTGATCTCGCAATTCGCGATGCCGGCGACGCAATGCGCGCAGGTCTATGCGACCTCGGGCTATGCGACGAGCCTGACCAACTACAGCCGCACCACGATCGCCAACGACAATGTCTTCGGCGACAACAGCACGGCGCAGATGACCGTGATGACGCTCACCATGAGCGGCGACACGACCAACGGCTATACGGCGACCAGCACGATAGGCATTGCAACCTGAGCGATGAGCGGCCCACTATGCTCCGATGAAAGCGATGGCGAGGACGCGGTGACGGGCGTGGTTGGCGACGGTTCCGGCGTCGTCGGGGATGGGGGCGTGCGCCGGCATGTCGTCGTGCTCGACGACGATGCCAAGCTGCGCGCGCTCATCCGCGAATATCTGGAAGCGCACGACCTGCGCGTCACTGCCGTCGCCAGCGGAGCGGAGCTGACCCGGCTGCTGGAGCGCGAGCGGGTCGATGCGCTGATCCTCGACGTCATGATGCCGGTCGAGGACGGGATCAGCGTCTTGAAGCGGCTCGCGCAGAAGGGTGATGCGCCGGCGATCCTGATGCTATCCGCCATGGCAAGCGATGTCGACCGGATCGTCGGGCTGGAGCTGGGCGCGGACGATTATCTCGCCAAGCCGGTCAATCCGCGCGAGCTTCTGGCCCGCGTGCGCGCGGTGCTGCGGCGGAGCGGGCCGGCCGGTGCGGCGCCGGCGGGCGGCGATGCCGTGTTGCGCTTCGATGGCTGGGAAGTGGATACGGGCGGGCTGACGGTGCGCGCGCCGGGCGGGGAGGCGCTGAGCCTCACCACCAACGAATTCCGCCTGCTGCTCGCGCTGGTGCGGCGGGCGGGCCGGGTGACGAGCCGCGAAACCCTGATGAGCGAAGTGCACGGGCAGGACGCGGAATTTTATGACCGCGCGGTCGACGTCGGCATCTCGCGGCTGCGCACCAAGCTCGACCAGCATGGCGGCGGCGACCTCATCCGCACCGTGCGCGGCGAGGGCTATCTGTTCACGAAGCGACCATGACCGGCGCGCGGGGGGCAAGAGGCTGGAGCATCGCGCGGCAGATCGGGGTCTTGATCTTCGCGGCGCTGATCCTGCTGACGGCGGCCAACTTCGCGGTGACCTTTGCCGGGCCGCCGCCGCGCGAGCCGCCGGTGCAGTTCACGCAACTCGTGCCCGTTCTCCAGGGGCACGCGCCGGAGCGGCGCCCGCCGGGCGAGCGGCTGACGGTCGAGGCGGCCGCGACCTTCGCCGCGCGATCGGGCGAGCGGCGACGGCCGGACGGCGAGGCCCGGCTCGCGCAATTGCTGGCGGTCGCGCCCGGGCAGGTGCGGCTGACGACCGCGCAGCCGCTCTTCGGCCGCATCCCCGATGCGCTGGCCGGGGGCTTCTCGCTCGGCCTGGCGGACGGGGCCGGCGGCTGGCGGATCGTGCGCAGCGCACCGCAGCCGCTGCTGACGCAGTGGCATTGGACGACCATCGCCGTGACGCTCGGCCTCACCTTGCTGCTGGGCTTCATCGCGGCGCGCATCACCATGGGAATCACCCGGCCGATCCGCCGCCTCGCGCAGGAAGCCGACCAGGCCTATCTGGAAGGGCCGGCGGGGGCGATCACCGTCAGCGGCCCGCCGGAGATCGCGCATCTGGCCGGCACGATCGCCGCGATGCGCGACCGCTTCGCCGCGATGGTCGAGAACCGCACGATGATGCTCGCCGCCATCTCGCACGACATGGCGACGCCGCTCGCGCGGCTGCAATTCCACGTCGCCAAGCTGCCCGCCAGCGTGCGCGCGCAGGCCGAGGCGGACCTGGAGGAGCTCTCCGCGCTGATCGCCAGCATTCTCGGTTACGCCAAGGGCCAGCAGGGGCTGGACCGTAAGCCGGTCGCGCTGGTCACCCTTGCGCGCGACGTCGTGCAGCGGGCGGACCGGGCGGAGGCGCCGGTGACGATCGCGGGCGATCCGGCGGAAATCTGGGTAGCGGGCGACCGGCTCGCGCTGCAGCGGCTGATCGGCAATCTGGTGAGTAATGCTCAGCGTTATGGCGGCGGCGGGCGCGTCCTGATCGCGCCGGCGGCGGGCGCGGTGTCGCTCATCGTCGAGGACGACGGGCCGGGCTTCGATCCGGCGATGGCCGAACGCCTGTTCGAGCCCTTCTTCCGCATCGAGGCCTCGCGCAGCCGCGAGACAGCAGGCGCGGGGCTGGGGCTTGCGACGGCACGCGCGATCGCGGAGGCGCATGGCGGGACGCTGACGGCGGCGAGCGCGACGGGTGCGGGCGCGCGGTTTATGCTGACATTGCCGGTGGTGGAGCGGGTCGTGGGCGAGGTTTAGCGGTGCCACTTAGCCCCTCCCCTTCAGGGGAGGGGTTAGGGTGGGGCTGGACATCGCGGATCAAGCGCTGTGCAAGCGATGCTGGCGCATCGCCCCCACCCCCTACCCCTCCCCTGAAGGGGAGGGGCTTAAGGGGCGCAGCCGTCACGCCACGCCATTACACCAGATGCTCTCGATCCTGCCCGCGCGCCGGTCGAAGATGACATGCACGACGCCGCATCCTCCATCCTCCACGCCCAGCAACCGGTTCTCGTCGGCTAGCCATTGCCGTTCGCCATCGGAGGAAGCGCCCAGATAGAGGCCGATCACCTTCCCGTCGCCCGCATCGGCATAATAGCGGTCATAGTTGGTGATGCGGCGAGCGCCTTCCGGCATCCGGACCTGTTGTTCGATGCGGTCCATGAGTGCGGCTTCCTCGCTTTGCGGTGCCGCGCAGCATGTGAGGGCGAGGAGGTTCGCCAGGAGAAGGACGCGATTCATACGGCCTATGCTGTCATGCCGATCTCGGTGCGTCTACTTCCCCCGCAACAGCGCCTCCGCCTCCGCCTGCACGCTCGGGTCGATCAGCGTCGCCAGTGTCTCGCGGGTGCGGGGTGTGCGGCGGTCGTTGGCGGCCATCCAGGCTTCCTCGGTGGTGAGCGTGTCGAGCAGGGCCGGGGAGAGGCGCGCGGGGAAGCGGTGCTGCGGCCAGGAAGCGCGGATCAGCTGGGGCGCGTAGCCGGTGATTTGAGCCGTCAAGGCGATGGTCTTGGCGGAGGGGCGGCGGATTTCGCGGGAGGCCTGCATCAAGGTCGCGACGAAGCGGACGATCTTCGCGCGCGTGGCCGGATCGGCGAGCTTCGCGGCGGTCGTGTGGAGATTGTAGAGCTCCTGATAGCCGGTGTCTGGATCGAGGATCACCGCATCCTTGCTGAGATGATGGATGGCGATTTCCGGCTCCGGGTCCCAGAGCACGAGCGCGTCGGCGGCGCCGTCGATCAGCAGCTTGCCGGCGTCCTTCGGCGGGAGGGGGATGGGGACGATCTGGACATCGGCCTCGCGCAGCCCGGCCGTGTCGAGCGCGCGCTTGAGGTAGAAGGCGGCGGAGCTGTCCTTGACGGTGGCGACCTTGCGGCCGCGCAGATCGGCCACGGAGCGGATGCCGGTCGCGCGCCTGGTCACGATCCGATAGTGGCCCTCGGTCACGGTGAGGATGATGCGCAGATCGGGATGGGCCAGCGAGTGGCGCAGCGCCTGCGTGTCGGCATGGCCGGCGAGATCGGCGTCGCCCCTCGGCATGTTGCGATAGAGCGCGGCGATGCCGCCGTTCGGGATGTTTGGGTCGCCGGCGCGCAGATGATGCAACGCATGATGGACGGGCGCGGCCTCGATCACGGCATGGGCGGAGAAGCGCAGGTCGCCCTGCGGCGGCGGGGTCTGCGCGGTGCGGCTGGCGCAGCCGGTGGTCGCGAGGAGCAGGGCGCCGAGGATGAGCGCCGCGATGGATGGCGTCCGGTTTGGCATGGCGTCCAGTGTTCCTCCCCTGTTTAACCGCGACCGCCTTCAACGGGTATGTGTTGTGGCTCGCCAGCCCTAGATGCGTGAAGGATACCCTGGACGCCGCGCCGTACCTTCAATTTCCCGGCATAATTCAAGATTGTTGTAATAATATCATCCCCGCTTCCGGCGCGATTGCCGGGCCGATCCTGCTCTCGCTGATGACGACGCCGCTTCTTGCGTTCGCCGCGATGCGCTGCCTCGCGCTGGTCGGCGAGCCGCTCTGGCTCGGCGGGGTGCTGCGCTTTGACTGCGGCCTGCTGCTCATCGGATCGCAGGCGGGGCTGAGCGCGCTGGTCGCCTCCCGCCACCCGACCTCGATCCGCTCGACCGGCATCGGCTGGGCCGGCGGCATCGGCCGGCTGACCTCGATGGTCGGCCCGGCAATCGGCGCGCTGATCCTCGCGGCAGGCTGGGGGCCATGGGAGATTTATCCGGCGATCGCGGCGCCGCTGTTGCTGGGGGAGACGGCGGGTGAGCGGGAGGCAGGGAAGGTCGTGGCGGCTTGAGGTGAGGGGCGTCGTTGACCGCTAGGGCCCCATTTTCGACCGTTCAAGGTGTCCCACTGCTATATCCCGCGCGCACACCGGAAACGCCAAAGTTGAAAGTTAGTTCAAGTCTTTGCTGCCAGCTTAAGGTAGCTTTTGCTGGCCCTTCACAATCGTGCGTTGAGCCCTCGGCTAAATTGGTGCGAAAGAAGCGGCTCGCAGATGCCTGTGCGAGCCGCTTCCTCTAGTGGTCCTTAGCCTCGGATACCTCTCCCAGCCGAAGCAGGGCTGTCTCTAAGTGCAAGGCTTCGACTGACGAAGAACGCCGCGTCGGGACCTAAGCTGGTCGCTTGTGCTTAGGCAGGGAAAGGGCTTTGCTCTTAGCCTTCGCCTCCTGCTTTGCCTTCGTAAATTCGGGCTCTAGCTCCTTCATCTTTTTGACGAGCCCTGAAAGGTCGTACTCGTTGCTCGTTTTGCCCTTGCCTGGGCTGGTCCGACCAATTCGCTGAATGAGGCCCGCTCCCTCCATCTCTGCGATGTGCCGTTGAATCTGTCGGTCACTCATTCCCATGCGCTCGGCCAGTGTCGCCTTCGACGGCCACGGCCTCCGATCTGCAGACCACCACTGGTCAAAGAGGTGCATGACGATATTGAACTGCACGGGGTTGAGCCCAATTCGAGCCTGCGCTTTCATTAGCAACGAGGGAGTGATGCAGAAGCCCACATCCATCACGGGCTTCCCGAACTTCTTCTCGGAAGCCTTCCGAGTGTCCTGCTTGCCGGACGCGGCCAGCAGGTCAGCGAGGTTCAAGACCTTACTCTCTGTATCTGTCTGCTCTGTGCTCATGGTGTATCCTCCGATGGCCCCCATTTGCCTGTTTTTCTGACAGATGCAACTGAATCGATAGGACGTGCATGTCCTATGCTACGAGACAATGACGTCTTATAGCTATGGTCGCTGTCGTCTTATAAAATAGGATAGTTGGGTTAAGCGGCATTACGGTTAACCGCATCACGAACTAGAACAGTGTCAGGACCGGACGCCGATGTCTGCAGGGGTCGAGCGAAATTTTTGACAATCCTCGTCCAGTTGACCTTGGGGTCCTTATGGAGGTGGACGGCCCCCGCGTAACCAATGCTTATCGGATACGTAATCGGCCCCTCTTGCCTCGTAAACATCATAGCGATGCGCGATTACGGGCAAAAGTTGTCAATATCGCCGGTAGTCAGATCGCAAACGGATCAAGCCAAGTGCTATTCGCAGGCAACAGAGGAACGGCCACCATCACGAACTCATTTAAGGCCAACGCCCCCTACCAAGGCACCTGCCCCTGATCCCCGTACAACCCACCCGTCGGCCCATCCTCGCCCAGCAGCGCCAGCCCCATAGCCACCGCCGCGCCTTCGCTGGGTGGGCGGCCTTTGCCGCTGGAGAGATCGGTGGCGCAGAGGCCCGGATTGGCGGCGTTGACCTTGATCGGGGTGTCGAGCAGTTCGTTGGCGAACTGGACGGTGATGCCGTTCACGGCGGTCTTGGACGTGTTGTAGGCGAGCAGGCGGCTGAACGAGAAGGGCGCGTCGCGGCCGCTGCTGAGCGTCAGGGACGCGAGGCCGGTCGACATGTTGACGATGCGGCCGGCGGGCGCCTTGCGCAGCAGCGGGAGCATGGCCTGGGTGACGGCGACGAGGCCGAAGACGTTCGCTTCGTAGGTCTGGCGCATCAGGGCGAGATCGGTGCCGCTGGGGGGCACGTTCTTCTCCAGCGAGACGGCGGCGTTGTTGACGAGGATGTCGAGCCGGCCCCAGTCGGTCGCGATGTGGCTCGCGGCGACGGCGACGCTGGCCTCGTCGGTCACGTCGATGGCGAGGAAATGCGCGTCCAGCCCCTCGTCGCGAAGGCGCGCGGTGGCGTCCTCGCCGGCCGGCGCATTGCGCGCGCCGAGCAGAACCGTGGCGCCTTTTTGCCCGAGGCCGCGGGCGATCTCGAAGCCGATGCCCTTGTTCGCGCCGGTGACGAGGGCGATCTTGCCCGCCGCTGCCGATGCTTCAGACATCGAACGGCGCCGAGCGCGGATATTTCTCCACATATTGGAGGAACTGGCCGAAATATTTGTCGCCGCGGATCAGCGTGCTCTTCTGGAAGCCGCGGAAGCGCAAAGACATCAGGATCGGCTCGTCCTCGGCATAGAGCTTGAGGATATAGTCCACGCGCTTCTCGAGCTCGGCGTCGGCGGCTTCCTTGCCCATCTCGTCGGCCTGCGACTTGCGCATGGCGACGACGAAATAGGCATCCGACCAGCCGGGCGCGACTTGCGAGCTGCCGGCCATGAACAGGCGCTCGATGCCGCCCGCAAGCTGGAGATGCGCGGCGAGCCAGGTGCAGCCGAAAAGCTGCGTGTCGGCGATGCGCACGTTCGATTCCTGGCGGACGACCACCACATCGTCGCCGAAATCGACGCTGACCGGATTGGGGTCCGGGATATTGTGGACGGTCTTCAAGTGCTGGAAATCGACCAGATTGGACGAGCTGATCCAGCCTTCGAGCGGGCGCAGGCCGCGATGGTGCGCCTTGTAATAGACCTCGTCTTCCGAGAGGTTCGGGAATTCGGGCAGGCCGAAAGTCGCTTCCTTGCCGTTGAACGCCCAGATGAGGCCCCAGCGCTCGGCGGCGGGATAGGGGTGGATGCGCACGGCCGAGGGGATGAGCTCCTCGCCAGGAATCTCGACGCAGTCGCCGCTCGGCCCGAAGCGCCAGTGATGATAGGCGCAGCGCACCGCGCCATCGACCAGGCAGCCCTCGGAGAGGTCCGCGCCGACATGCGGGCAGTATGCGCTCTGCACGACGGGTTTCCCGTCCGCCCCGCGATAGACGATGACGCGCGTGCCGAGAAAATTGACGCCGACGATCTTTCCCTCCGGAAGATCCTCCGCGAGCATCAGCGGGTTCCAGTTCCGCAGATAGGTGCCGTCATGGTCCTTGCCATGGACCTGGCCGTTATGCGGCGGGGGCGGGGCGAGCGGCGCCGCCAGGACATTCGCGTCGGACATCGGACTCTCCTTGACGGGGTCTGATTATCAGCTTCGGGAGCGAGGGGGAAGATATTTTATAGTGTGGTATAATTTTGAGAGTGGGTATTCAGCTCCCCTCCCTTTCAAGGGAGGGGGACGATGGTGGTTCAGGAAACGATATGTTGGGCTGCGGCGCGTGCGGAAGGCGCGGCTCAGCTTGCAGCGCTCTTCCGTGTGACCCCGGCGCTCGCCACGCCATCCGCACCCACACCCTTGAGGATCAGGTCGATCACATGCGCCTTGTAGCGCTCGGCCGCGCTCGCCTGGCTTTCGCCGGTGCGGGCTGCCAGCTTGGCGGCGTGGAGGATCTTCTCGCACAGGCCCATGATCGCGAGGAAGGTGAAAGCCGGGTCGATCGGGCGCAGCGTGCCCTCGGCCACGCCCGCGTCGATCAGGCCTTCATAGATCTCCAGCGTCTTGCCCATCCAGAGGTTGATGAGCTCGGTCGCCAGCGGATCGGTCTCGTTGTCGATGATCTCGACCATCAGCCGGTGATAGAAGGGATTGACCAGGAAGAAGTCGACCATCGCATCGACGCGGATAGCAAGGCGCTCGGGCGCGGACTTGGCGTCGTTGGCGCCCTCGATCTCGATGACGCGGTCGCCGATCTCCTTGGAGAGCATGCGGGCGACATCGACGAGCAGCCGCGTGCGGTCCTGGAAATAATATTTGAAGAGGGTCAGATGGACCTTGGCGTGGCGCGCGGCGACGGAGAGCGAGAGCTTTTCCGGCGGGACGGTGCGCAGCAGCTCGGCCGTCTTCTCGATCAGCAACTCCTTGCCGATGCGGCCCTTGCCGGTGGGGCGGCCGATCGCGCGGGAGGCGCCGCGGCGCGTGCCTGCGCCCTTCCGATCGTCGAGGGTGCTATTGTCCTTGGCCAATGCTCTGCTCTGTCCTTCCTGTGCGCTGGGCACGGCAACGCAAAGCCCTAGCTCTTCTCCCGCTTTTCGGCAACCATGGGGCGGAGCGGGTGGATATATTATAAGACAGTTGAAATATTGGTTTGGCTACAATAGGTGGCTAGTCGATAATGGATAAACTTGTGCTCCTGCGAGCCATAGGCGGGCGAAGCCCAACGCGGGAGTCCGGAGGGTAAGGGCACCCGGTTGGGCCGTGGGCTCCTGCCTGCGCAGGAGCACTGTTCAGCTGCAGAGGCGGAGGATGGCGATGGGCTACAAGGAACGACTGCGTGCGCCGCTCAATTCGCCGGAATTCCGCAGGGCACGGGCGAGGCACTATGAGCGCGCCGAAGTCGACGGCATGGTGATCGAGCGCGACGTGCGCGTGCCGACCCGCTTCGGCTTCGATATCTGGATCGACCTGTTCCGCCCGGCCGATGCATCGCTGAAGACGCCGGTCATCGTCGCCTGGACGCCTTATGGCAAGCATGACCCGGCGCCGCTCGCGACCATCTTCCCGGCCTCGGGCGTGGAGCCGGGCTGGATGTCCGACCACACGATTTTCGAGGCGCCCGATCCGTTGTTCTGGACCCGGCGCGGCTATACGGTGATCACGGCGGACGTGCCGGGCACCTGGTATGCCGAGACGGAAGCGGGCTATTTCTCGCCGCGCGAGGCGGAATGCCATTACGACCTGATCGAATGGGCCGGCACGCGGGACTGGTCCAATGGCAAGGTCGGGACGGCGGGCGTCTCCTATCTCTCGTCCTGCCAGTGGAAGGTCGCGGCGCTCAAGCCCCCGCATCTGGCCGCGATGAACGTCTGGGAAGGCTGGTCCGACACGTATAACGAGATCGTGCGCCATGGCGGCATTCCGGAGACGCATTTCTGGCCCTATATCCAGGTGCGCTGGGGCGTCTCGGACCGGGAGGTGGAGGACCTCTGGGCGATGACGCAGGAGCATCCGCATTTCGACGATTACTGGCGCACCAAGGTCGCGGATTTCTCGGCGATCGACGTGCCGGCCTATATCGTCGCGAGCTGGTCCGATCATGGGGTGCATACGCGGGGGACGCTGGAAGGCTATAAGGGCCTGTCGTCCGCGCAGAAATGGCTGGAAATCCACGGCAGCAAGAAATGGGGCTATTTTTACGAGCCGCCCTCGGTTGCGCGGCAGGCGGCGTTTTTCGATCATTTCCTGAAGGGCGAGGAGACCGAGCTAAGCGACTGGCCGCCGGTGCGGCTGCATGTGCGCGATCGGTTCGGGGTGGCGACGCAGAAGCCGGCGCAGCACTGGCCGGTCGAGGGGACGCGCTATGAGCTTCTGTATCTGGATGCGGGCGCGGGGGCGCTGAGCCGGGAGGCGCCGGCGCAGGCTGGCGAGGCGGTCTATGATCCGCTCGACCAGAAGGGTGCGGCGACGTTCGATTTCGCGTTCGATACCGAGACCGAGCTGGTCGGGCATATGAAGCTCAAGCTCGTCGTCTCGACCGACGAGGGGGACGATCTCGATCTGCATGTCGCGGTGGAGAAGATCCGCGCCGACGGGGCGAAGGAAGGCTTCGCGCATTGGGCGGTGTTCGAGGACGGGCCGGTGGCGCTTGGCTGGCTGCGCGTCTCGCGGCGGGCGCTCGATCCGGTGAAGTCGAGCGAGTGGCAGCCGGTGCTGGCCAATGACCGCGACGACAAGCTCGCGCCGGGCGAAGTGGCGGAGGTGGATATAGAGATTCTGCCTTCGGGCACGCGGTTCCTGCCCGGCGAGACGTTGCGGCTGATTGTGAAGGGGCGGGATATCTACAATCATCCCAAGCCGATGCTCTACATGCGGCATGAGGACAGCGTGAACCGTGGGGCGCATCGTATCCATACGGGCGGGGCGCGGGGGGCTTATCTGTTGGTGCCGGTGGTGGAGATTGCGGAGCGGCTATAGGGCTGCCCATAGCCCCTCGCCCCTTGGGGAGAGGATAGCGAAGCTCGGCGACGAAGTCGGCTAGCGCAGCTTGGAGAGGGGGGAAGCGGCAGCGCGGCTGGGCACCCCCTCTCCCTCCCACCGCTTTGCGGCGGGCCCCTCCCTCTCCCCGAGGGGAGAGGGGTTAAAACTCACCCCTTCTTCGCGGATTCCAGCACCTTGTTCACCGCCGCGGCATTGGCGCCGCTGAATTCGTGGCGGTTCTCGTAGACCCAGTCGAACGACTTTTCGCGCTGGCGGTTGGCGCCGTTGAAGCGGGGCATGACGTAGCGCATCATCAGCTCGTAATTGCGCTTGCTGGCCTCGAAATTCATCCAGTTGGTGCCGGACATGAGCACCGTGCCGAACGGGCCGATGCGGTCCCAGAGCTTCTCGAGGAACTCGACCGCTTCGTCCGGCGTGCCGACGAGACCGCCGCGCGAGGCGATCATGCTGGCAGCGGTGTCGCCGCCCTTTTCCCGGATGTCGGCATAGGCCTTGGGATTGAGCGCATCGAGATAGTGCAGCCAGGGCTCATAGCCGAAATTCACGGCCTTCTCGGCCTCGGCCCGGGTCTCGGCCAGGTGGAAGGAGACGACGACGCGCAGATCGTCGCGGCTCATGCTGTTGCCATATTCCCTGGCGGCTTCCTCGGCATGCCCCCACGCAGCCTGGACGTCCCCGCCGCCTTGGGTCAGGATGCCCATGCCATAGCGGCCGGCGAGGCGCGAGCCGATCGGCGTGCGCGAGGTCGCGACCGCGAGCGTCGGGCGCGGGTGGCTGTAGGGCGAGAGCTGCAGGCGCGCGTCGCGCAGCGTGAACCACTCGCTGTCATGATTGACGATCTCGCCGTCGATCAGGCGCATGATGACGTCCACGCCCTCGACCAGCCGCTCGCGCTGCTGCTCCGGCGCGATGCCGAGCATTTGCGCGTCCGAGATCAGCATGCCCGGGCCGAAACCGAACATGGCGCGGCCGCGCGTCTGATGATCGAGCTGCACGATCCGGTCGGCGACCATATAGGGGTGATGATAGGGCACCGAGATGACGCCGGCGCCGATGCGGATGCGCGAGGTGCGCTCGGCCGCGGTGGCGATGAACAGGTCCGGCGATCCGTAGATCTGCAGGCCGCCGCTATGATGCTCGCCGATCCAGGCCTCGGTGAAGCCGAGATGCTCGACCCACTGCACCAGCTCGAAATCGCGCTGCATGCAGAGCGCGACATCCTCGTCATTGGTATGGTGAGGGGGCAGGAACACGCCTGTCCGCACGTGTCGCGATTCAACCAAGCAACGTCTCCCGAGACTGTTCTCGCCCTGCGGCGGGGTGAGGCGAGTCATAAGGCGGCGCCGGGAGTGGAGCAAGAAATTTATAGTCGACTAGAAAATATTCGCGCTGCGCCTGCGATTTCCGTCATTTTGTCATGCCGGCCGAAATTGCGGTCTTGTTGGGCGACAGCCCTCACCTCCGGGAGATCCCGGCTTTCACCGGAATGAGGTCGGCCAGTGGGGCCGGCACGCCCGAATGAAAATCGGCTGTCCTACAGCCCCTCATCGATGGCAGAGCGTCATGCCGGCCGATCAGCCGCCAGACATCCGCTCCTTCTCATCGTCCAGCATCCGCAAGACTTTCCCGGCGTCTTGCGACCCCGGAAGGACTTTGCGCGAATTCACCATGCCTCACACGCGGGAAGATGGAGAAGTTAGGAGTGTCAAGTTATTGAAAAAGCGCGCGCCGACATGTTTGCCGACGCGCGCGAAATGCACGAAATAGGGGTAGGAAACCGCCCGATCAGTCCGGCTTCTTGTCCCAGACCGTGATTGTGCCGGCATCGCCGTCCACGCGCACCCAGTCGCCGGTGCGAATGATGTCCAGCGGGTCCTGATCGCAGTCGGTGACGGTCGGCGTGCGCATCACGACGGCGCCAAGCGCGGCCTTGGTGGTCATGATGTTGAAAACCATCGCGACCGGCGACATGCCCCGCAGCTTGGCCATGTGGAAAATGCCGGACCAGCCCGAGCTGCCCTTGGCGCCGGGGAAGACCAGCACCTTGCCCGCGAAGCTCTGGCCCTTCAGCTCATGGCGGCTCTCGATGACCGTACCGGTCATCGGATTGACGCCGCCCCAGCCGGAGATCGTGTCGCGCGTAACCAGCGCCTCGCCCTCGGCGACGCCGGGCACGACCGGGCGGCCGGTGATGACGGCGCGCGGCTTGTCGAGAAGCGTTGTCGATTCTGCGCTCATGCCAGCTTTCCTTTCCATTTGCCGGTGCAGGCGGCGTCGATGCACTCGGCCGTCGTGCCGTACCAGCCTTCGATGCCCATCATCGCGGGCAGATAGTGAACCTGTTTGGCGCTATCGAGCGCGGCGACCTTCGTGCCCTTCGGCACCGCCTGGCTGATCGCCGAGCAGGTGTCGGTCATGAGGTACGCGCCCGCGTCGCGCAGGATCCTGGTGTAGCCATTGGCGTCGGCCGTCGCCTTCACCGCGCGGCTGGTGAACACCCAGAGCGCGCTGTTCTCATGGACCTTGCGGCCTTCGATGAGGGCGGCGGCCTGCGCGATCTGCTCGATCGAATAATGTGGGCAGCCGAGCATGACATAATCGACATCCTCGCTGTTGCCGACGCTGTTCAGCGTCTCGTAGATGCGCTTGCGGGCCGCCTCGTCGTAGATGAAGATGTCGCCGCGTGCCGGGCCGCCAAAGGCATGCTCGACACTCGGCGCCTCGGGCGTGATGCCGACCATGTGGTACATTTCGACGCCGCCGGACGAGGCTGCCGCCGCGCCGAAATGCTTGTGGCGGATGAGGCTCGCATCGCTGACATTGCCGGTGATGACGGGGATGGTGTCCTGCACCGCATCGCCCACGAAATAGCCGAGCATGCCCCATTCGAAGATGCTGTCGACCGGCACGCGGACATCGACGCCGTGGTGGCCCTTGCGATAGTCGTCGCGATGGAAACCGAAGTCCGGGATGCGCTTGGCGAGCATGGCGGCGCTGGTCGACTCACGGCCCTCGCAATTGGTGCGCGCGCCGATCACGCTGTTGGCGAAGACCACCGCGCTCGATTCCATCCAGGCGCAATGCTCGCCCATTACCGGCACGTTGCCGGCAAGATAGGGCGTGCAGGTCTTGAGGATCTGGATGCCGTGATCCGCGACGCTCGCCTCGTCCGCGACAAAATTGTCGTGCGCCGCCTCGGTCATGCCCTGCTCCTGCCAGAGCATCGGGTCCATGCCGCCCTGCAGGTGGCAGGAGAAGGCGTTCATGCGCGGCACATCGACCACTTCGTCCGAATCGAGATCGAAGCGCGAGAAGACGGCGCGATAGTCGCCGCCATCCTCCTTGTAGTAATCCTTGATCCATTGCGGGGCGGATCCGGGCACGCCAGCGACATTGTTCGTCTCGACGAATCGTTCGGCGCCGAGCGCGTCCGCATAGCGGATGAGCAGTTCCATGGCCTTTTGCGTCGCCGCGCCGGAGTCGCCCTCCAGCATCGCTTGTTCGGCATCGGTCAGCTTCACCATGAGGTCCGTCTCCTTCTGTGGTAGCTATTTCCGCGCATGCGCCGCACGATGCAAGTGAGAAACCGTTTCGAGGTGAACGATCGTCTGTCCCGTTGTGACAGAGGCCGCTGGTAAATGGTCTTTTCACACTCGGCTTATATCGGCATAGTCCATGATTGAGTTGAGTCATCGGCCGGCAGGCGGCCGCAGGGAGACGACGTGAGCGCTGCTTTCCGCTTTCCGCGCTTCTTCATGACGAACGCTGGTCCTTGCCCCTATCTGCCGGGGAGGACGGAGCGCAAGGTCTTTACCGAGCTTGCCGGCGAGCACGCATCGGAGCTGAACGACGCGCTCGGACGGATCGGTTTCCGCCGCAGCCAGAACGTTGCCTATCGCCCGAGCTGCTCGGATTGCAGCGCCTGCGTCTCGGTGCGGATCGTCGCCGACGAGTTCAAGCCCAACGGCACGCAGCGCCGCCTCGTCCGCAAGAACAGCGACCTCGTCGTGCGTGCGTGCAAGCCCTGGTCGACCGACGAGCAGTTTACGCTGTTGCAGCGCTATCTCTCCGCGCGCCATCCCAATGGCGGCATGACCGAGATGGACGAGATCGACTTTGCCGACATGGTCGAGCAGACGCCGGTCGAGACCTATGTCATCGAATATCGCGAGCCCGGCGTCGATGGGCGCCCCGGCGCGCTGGTCGGGGCGTGCCTCACCGACAAGCAGAGCGACGGCCTCTCGATGATCTACAGCTTCTTCGATCCGGAGAAGACGGACCGCCCGGGCCTCGGCAGCTTCATCATCGTCGATCATGTCCTGCGTGCGCAGAGGGCAGGGCTGCCCTATGTCTATCTCGGCTACTGGGTCGAGGGTTCGGACCGGATGAGCTACAAAGTCCGCTATCAGCCGATCGAGAAGCTTGGTCGCGCCGGCTGGGAGCGCTTCGATCCGCCGGTGCTGCAAAAGCCCGGCAACGCAACCGACCACGAAACCGAGCTACCGCGCGATTCGGGCGGTCGTCTCCTCAAATAAATCTGCTGGGCGCGTTCGTGCGCTCCTCTTTCCCGCGATTCCGCTTCCCGCCGAAAAGCTGAGGGCCCGGACAGCTCTTCAGCCGCCGGGCCCTTGCTGGACGCCCCCCGGTGTCCAGAAGAAGTCAGTTACAGTTGCAGTCTCGTCGCACGATCTTGCGCTTGATGATCTTGCTCGCGGGCCGCTTCGTGACTTTGCGGCTGGTCGTGACATAAGTCTTGGTGGTCGTGGTAACGCTCGGCTCGATCGTGATCGTCGTGACAGTCTCGCCCGGATAGTACCAGCCATTGGCGATATAGCCGGGCGCGGTGTAGGATTGGACGTGTGACACCCCGGGCGCGGCATGCACGCCGCTATGGACCGGGCCGCCTTCGGGGCCGCCACGCATCGCCCAGTGTGGGCCGCCGTGCGGTGCATAAGCTCCATAGCGGCCGTCGCGAGCCCGCATATAGGCGTCGTAATTGGAGTAGCCGGCCTTGCGCGCCATTTTGTCGAGCTTGCGGCGCTGCTTGGCCTCTTCCCGAGCCAGCTTGCGTTCGTTGCGGGCACGGCTCGGATCGACATAGGTGCCATCGTAGCGATAGCCGGGTGCGTCATAGGCGTAGCGCGTGTCGCGGCTGCTGGTCGCATCGCCGATCGCCGCGCCGGCAATCGCGCCGACGCCGGCGCCGAGGATCGCGCCGGTCGTGCGATCGCCCGGACCTGCGATGGCGCTGCCCAGCAGGCCGCCGGTCACGCCACCGATGACGGCGCCAGCGACGGCGCGGCCGCCATTGTCGTGAGGAGCGTCCTCGCGATAGCGCGGGCCGTCGTCATGGCCGCCGTAGCGCTCCCAGTCGTAACCGACGCGGCTGTCATGGACCTGACCGTAGCGATCGGTCAGCACCGCATCGTCATAATAGCGCGACCAGCCATATCCGGCCTGCGGCGCGGGCAGGCCGTAGACGCGATAGTCGGAGATGTAATAGCTCGGCTGCAGCCAGTAGCCCGGCAGCACATAGCCCACGACCGGGCGACGATAAGCGCCCCAGCCGCCCGGCGCCTGCCAGCCACCCCACCAGCGGCCATTGACGCGGTGGCCCCAGTTCCAGCGGTTGTTGTTCATGACCGGGCCGCCATGCAAGACCATGGGGCCTCTTGCGACGTGCGGTGCGGTGGTCTGCGCCACAGCCGGCATAGCCGCGAGGCTGGCGGCACCGAGGCCGACGAGAAGAAGCATCCGCATCGCGATTCGTCCCTGCATTCCGTCCCGGCACGCGCGTGAGCGGCCGTTCTTGTTCAGCTTCGGGATGTATCAGCGCCGTGCGATGGTTACCACGCGATTCACCATATTCTCTGTCCCAAACTGGAGCAGAACTGGCTGAAATGCGCGGCTTTTCTCGTCAGCCCGCGAGGGCGGGGGCAATCGCCGCGCAGAGCGCTTCGAGACCGCGTGCGTCCGCCTCGTCGAAGCGGGCAGGCGCGGGGCTGTCGAGATCGAGTACGCCGATGAGACGGCCTTCATGGACGATGGGCACGACCACTTCGGAGGCCGAGGCGGCGTCGCAGGCGATATGGCCGGGGAAGGCGTGGACGTCTTCGACAAGCTGCGTCTCGCGCGTTGCTGCCGCCGTGCCGCACACGCCCTTGCCGAGCGGGATGCGGATGCAGGCGGCCTTGCCCTGGAAAGGGCCGAGCACGAGCTCGTCGCCGACCAACCGATAGAATCCGGTCCAGTTCAAATCGGGCAGGAACTGCCAGATGAGCGCGGCGACATTGGCCATGTTGGCGATGGCGTCCGGTTCGCCTGCAACGATGGCTTTAGCGGCGTCGCGCAGATCGTCGTGGAGCGTCGCCTTGTCGGCGGCATCGGCGGGCGCGAAATCGTACATGACTGCCCATGTAGGGCGACGACGAGGCCGTTACCAGACTTGCAGTGCAAGCCGGTCCGTGGTCTTCAGCGTCCGGATCGCGCGACACGCGCCACAACGCCAGGGGACGGCATGAACGGCGACGATCAGACGACACGGGCGCTCGCGCGCGAAGTGGGCCGCAACAGCGTCGAGCGGCTTGGCGACGGGCTGAGGCGGCTGCTGGGCGAGGCAATGGCGCTATTCCGGCTGCTGCTCTGTGCTGTGTTCCTGCTCAATGTTGCGGGTTTCTGGTTCCGCTTTTCCTTCGCCGACACGATCGCGCCCGAGCGTCACGATGAAGTTGCTGTGCTGTTCGGCATGGGGGCGACAGTAGCGCTGCTTGCGCTATTGATCAGCCTGCTGTTCACGATTCCGCTTGCCCGTGCGATGCGACGCGCCATCACGAACTGGACGCAAGTCTCCGTCACTGGCGATCTGTCCGACGAAGCCATGGCCGATGCGAAGCGCGTCAAGCTCACGGGCACGGTCTGGCTCGGCGTCACGTCGCTGGTCGGCTTTGGCGCGCTGGTGCTGTTCGTCACCGGCGTGCAGGTCGCAAGCAACGACTTTGCGGTGTTCACCCGCGCGCTGGAGCCGGCACCCATCGCTGAGCCGGCACCGCGAGCGCTCAATGCTGCCGAGGTTCCCGGCGTTCCTTCCAATGCGGCCGCCAATGTGACCGCATCGACACCAATCGCGACCAGCACGCCAGCGCCGGCCGTCTCACCCTCGCGGCCGGCAGCAGCGCCTAGGGAGACGCGCGCGGCGCCCCGTCCGCGTGCGAGCGCCACACCTGTCCGGCCCGCTGCCTTGCCGCCGCCGACCCGCACGCCCGCCGCTTCACCCTCGCCGACGCCTGCCCCGGCAGCGCCCGCGCCGCAGCCGGCGCCGAGCGCCACGCCCTGAGAGAGCGGGCGGCAGCTTTCCCGTCAGTCCATCGTCACCCTTCCGCGCGCGGCCTTCACGGTGCTGCGGGCCTTCTTGGTATCGACGCGCCGGGCCTTGGCGGCCTTGCTCGGCTTGGTCTTGATCCGCCGCGCCTCGCGCTCGTCAGCCTTGTCGAGTATCGCGATCAGGCGCGCGCGGGCATCCTCGCGATTGGCTTCCTGTGTGCGGAAGCGCTGCGCCTGAATGACCAGGGTACCACTCGCGGTCATGCGCGAGCCGGCGATGGTGCGCAGGCGGCGATAGCTTTCGGGTGAGAGGCCGAGCCGGAAGACATCGACGCGCAACTGCACGGCGCTCGCCACCTTGTTGACATTCTGCCCGCCGGGCCCGCTCGCGGTGACGAAGCGCTCTTCCAGCGCATCGTCGGGAAGGATCCGCTCGCTCATGCCGTCGCGTCCAGTCCCTCGCTATCGGCGAAGCCGGCATCGGCGAAGCTCGGCGGGACCGGCGCCGTGGCCGCGACCGGTGGCTTGCCTGCACGAGGCAAAGACAAGCTGCGGGCGTGGAGCAGCATGCCGTCGCGCCAGCTCTTGTCTGGCTTGGCGGTGCGATAGACCGGATCGCCCAGGATGCCGAGACCAAGGCCATGCAGCGCATGGGCGCGCAGCTGATGCGTGCGACCGGTCTCCGGGCGGAAGCGGATGAGCGCCCGGCCATCGCGCGAGGCCAGAACCTCCCAGTGCGTGATCGCACTTTTGCCGCCCTTGCCCGGTCCCATGCGCCAGCCGGTCTCGGCGGTGCTGGTCTTGACCAGCGGCATGTCGATGACGCCCGATGTCTCGATCGGAATGCCGTCCAATATGGCGAGATAGCTCTTCTCGACCTGCCGCGCCTCGAACGCTTCGGTGAAGCGCTTGGCGGCCTTGGGATTGCGCGCGAGGAGCAGGCAGCCGCTAGTGTCACGATCAAGCCGATGCACGGCGACCGGCCAGCGCTGGAAGCCGAAGGCGAGGCTGGTGAGATGATTTTCGAGGCTGAGGCTGCCGTCGCGCGGCGGATCGACGGGCAGGCCCGCCGGCTTGTCGAGGATGATCGCTTCGCCATCCATGAAGAGCACGCGGTCGGTCAGCGGCGAGAGGCCGCCGGGAGAGGGGTGCGATGATCGGGAGTTGACGGCCATGTCCCAGCCTATAGGGCGTGGCCATGGGCGGGGAAAGCGCTGTCGGTCCAGACCATGATGCCGAGCGCGGCCCAACCGCGCGCGCACGGCTCGACTGGGTCGATGCGCTGAAGGGCGTGGGCATCGTCGCGGTGGTCGCGGGGCATGTCTGGACGCGGGGCTGGGTGCGCGACGCAATCTACGCCGTCCATATGCCGCTCTTCTTCATCCTCTCGGGCTATACGACACGGCATGTCCCGTGGCGCATCTTCCTGCCGGCGGCATTGCGCAGCCTGTGGGTGCCGTTTTTCTGCTTCTCGGCGATCCTGCTTGCCGCAGATTTCCTGATCGAAGGCGCCAAGGGCTTCCGGCCGATCTTCTCCGGCTGGTGGCATGGCGCGACGACCATCCTCTTCCACGCCGAGCAGACGCGCGGGCCGTTCACGATCCTCTGGTTCATCCCTTGCCTGTTCCTCGCGCGGCTGGCCTGGAATGCGCTCACGGCAAACGGCCGCCGGCCGAATGCGCCGTTGCTGGTGGTGGCTATGGCGCTGGTTTTCGCGCTCGCGCTGTTCGCGCATCATTTCGGCCAATGGTCGCCGCTCGCGCTGCTGGCCCTGCCGGGTGCGCTGCTGATGATCTGGGCCGGGGCGCTTTGGCGACACTGGGGACCGCCGCCGCGAATCGGCGCGGTCGCCATGGCAATGATCGCGGTCGCGGTGCTGATCTGGTTCCCGCCGGTGAACATGAAGCAGGGCGACATCGGCTGGCCGGGCCTCTCGCTCGCCGGTGCCATGGCGGTTACGGTCACGCTGGCGGCGCTGCTCCAGCGCCTGCCGATCGCGCTGATCGGCGGCCTTGCGATGCTCGGCAGGGCCACTCTGGTCATCATGTATGCGCATGTCGCGCTCATTCACTATCTGCGGCCCTATGCTCCGGCCGCCGTCATTTTTATCGCCGCTTTGGCGCTTTCCTGGGAACTGGATCGGCGGCTGCGCCGTTTTGCATCGTCGCGACGGATACTGCTTGGCGAGAGCAAAGTCGGGCGGTAACCGCTGCTTAAGTCTATTGACTCACAACGGCACCTGAGTCCGTTGCGCAACAGCTTTACGTGTGAATCGTAACGACTCGTGGATTCAAGCCGCTTTACCCTAAATTAACCTTTTGCGTTCATCTGTCATATGGTTAATAGTTACGGCCAGGCCTGCCGAGCCGGGAAGGTGCGCCGGAACGATCGAAACAGAGGGCAACCATATGCGCGTGCTGCTGATTGAAGACGAACCGACGACCGCCAAGGCGATTGAGCTCATGCTCACGACCGAAGGCTTTAACGTATATACGACCGACCTCGGCGAAGAGGGCTTGGATCTCGGCAAGCTCTACGATTACGACATCATCTGCCTCGACCTTAACCTCCCGGACATGCACGGCTATGACGTGCTCAAGAAGCTTCGCAGCTCGCGTGTCCAGACCCCGGTTCTGATCCTGTCGGGCATTTCGGAGATGGACAGCAAGGTCCGCTCCTTCGGTTTCGGCGCCGACGACTATGTAACCAAGCCGTTCCACAAGGATGAGCTGGTTGCGCGCATTCACGCCGTGGTGCGCCGCTCCAAGGGCCATTCGCAGTCGGTCATCCGCACCGGCAAGCTAGCCGTCAATCTCGACGCCAAGACCGTCGAAGTGGACAGCAACCGCGTTCATCTCACCGGCAAGGAATATGCTATGCTGGAGCTGCTCTCGCTCCGCAAGGGCACGACGCTCACCAAGGAAATGTTCCTCAACCACCTCTATGGTGGCATGGACGAGCCGGAACTCAAGATCATCGACGTGTTCATCTGCAAGCTGCGCAAGAAGCTCTCGCTGGCTTGCAGCGGCGACAATTATATCGAGACGGTCTGGGGTCGTGGCTATGTGCTGCGCGATCCGGACGAGGCCATTGAGGGCCTGGATGCCGTTCAGGTCGCCTGACGCAGCCCGTTTCCTGCCAGTTTATCGACGACTTGGGGCCGGCGGATTTCCGCCGGCCTTCCTGTTTGCGGCGAAGGTCGCGAGGGCCGTAACTTCACAAAGGTCACGCATGTCGCGCATGGTGATCCGCGCAAAAGTCGCGCGCAGGGCGAGAGGGCCGGCGCGCAGCATGCGGTCGGGTTTTCTGACATGTCAAAGAGCGGAATGCCGCGACTCTGACACGGCGCGGCGGCCGTAGGACAGCGTTTTTCAGAGGCTGCCGACGCGCACCGCCGAATTGCTGCGACAATCGGGCCGGCCCCTGCTAGAGGACCCGGCATTGCCGCGATTTCAGCCCGCAAGCTTTCGCCGTGACTGAGAGACGATCCGCGCTCCCGCTTGCCGAACGGGACGATATCAATGGCAGCCAGCTGCACCGAAAGCCTCTTCGCATGACCCGGGTCGTCACCATCGACGACACGCCCGAAGCCGTCACAGCGCTCTGCGCCAAGTTCGGGATAGGCATATCCGTGATCGAGCCTCTTCCTTCGGGAGGGACGCGCGTCATCCTCAATAACGGGGTCGATGCCGAAAAGGTGCGGCGGGAGATGAAAGCGAAGCTGATCGCCGGGCCGAGCGTGCGCTCGTCGCTGTACGTCGCCCGGATCCGAGCGCCGCAGAGCTAGACGAGGCAGCATCATCCGGCCGAGCGTGGAACGCCCGGTCGCAACATCAAGACGAACTGACGAGGGCGTGGTGCGCGCAAATCCCGAGGGCTGGATCGAGCCGCATGAATGCATTGCCACGGCGACCATCCCCGATGGGGTAGAGCTGCAATTGATCCGCCATGGCGCGGATTTCACGATCGCGATCGACGACAATGATCTCATGAGCACGCGGGTCAGCGGGTCGGAGGTCGCGCTTGCGACAATGACGCATGCGCGGCTGGGGTCGCGCGCCGAGGCAGACTGGCTGATCGGCGGCTATGGCATGGGCTTCACTCTGCGCGCCGCACTGGAGGCGCTCGGCGATGACGCCAGCGTGACGGTGGCCGAGCTGGTGCCGGAGATCATCGAATGGGCGCGCGGGCCGATGCACGCGCTGACGGCCGATTGCCTCGATGATCGCCGGGTTCAGCTGGTGAACCAGGATGTCGCGACGCTGATCGGCGCGGCGGCGGCCGGTTACGATGCCATCCTGCTCGATGTCGATAACGGCCCCGAGGGCCTGTCCTGCCGGGCGAACGATTATCTCTATTCCGACAGGGGGCTGGCGGCGGCGCTGCGCGCGCTGAAGATCGGCGGAATCCTCGCGGTCTGGTCCGCCTTCGATGATCCCCGCTTTTCGGCGCGCCTGAAGGCGACCGGGTTCGAGGTCGCCGAAGTGAAGGTCAGCGACGGACACGAGGCCGATGGCGACACGCATGTGCTCTGGTTTGCGCGGAAGGGCTGATTGACAGCTCTCGAGATGCTGCGGGGACACGAATTTTTGGGGGTGGCCGCGACCCTGCGCCTGACCTAGATTTCTATGCCATGAACATGCTGACAAAGTACGGCACCGAGGCGCTGACCGAGAAGGAGAAGCAGACGCTTCGCCTGATGGTGCGTGGTCACGACGCGAAATCGATCGCGCGCAGCCTCGACCTGTCGGTGCATACGATCAACGAGCGCCTGCGCGAAGCACGGCGCAAGATGGCGGTGTCGAGCAGTCGCGAGGCCGCGCGGCTGCTGCTCAGCGCTGAAGGCAACGACATGGGCGCGCCGAACCCCAATTTGCTGGGGGACGCGGAAATCGGGGAAGACGCACGCGGCGCCCGGATGAATGAGGAGGCCGCGCCGATCGGCGGCGTGGGGCGGGTCTATCGTCCTTCCCGGTTCATCATCGGAGGTCTTCTCATGACGTTTGTTTTCAGCCTGCTAGCCATTGCCACCTTGCCCCAACTCGCTTCGACGACGTCGCAAGCACCGGTTGCCGCCGAGGCGAGGTCTTCCTCGGAAGTCGTGGCGACGGCACGCCAGTGGCTCGCCTTGCTCGATCAGGGACGATGGGACGAAACCTATCAGGCAACCGGAACCTCGTTTCGCCAACAGAACAGCAAGCAGGTCTGGGCCGCGGCCTCGGAAGAAGCGCGGGTGCCCCTGGGTGCCATGATCTCGCGCACATTCGTCAGTCAGGAAAATCTGCCTGCGCCGCCGGCGGGCTATGAAGTGGTGAAGTTCCGCACGCGCTTTGCGAACAAAACCGAGGCGGTGGAGACGGTCACGCTCGATCGTGAGGATGGCAGTTGGCGCGTGGTAGGCGTGACGATCGGCTAACCCGCCGGAACTCTCGTCGATCGGAAGGCGTGCGGCGCGCGCCTTTCGTCCTCCCTTACTGGCGCGGGGCAGCCCCACGAAGGTGATGATGCTCTCGGCCGCGCCTTCCTTGCCGTCGCCGCCGACGAAATTGTCATCGACGATGAGGCCCTTGAGCACATGACTGGTAGCGTCTGCGCCCTCGACGGGGTCCAGGTTACGAGGTGCCCGAAGAGAGTGCGCCGGCGAGGCTGGCGTTGGCTGCGGGTCGGCGAGATCGCTGCCGGCGCCCGTTTCCAGGGCTCAGTAAAACATCGCGTCGTAGATGACGCGGTTTCGTCCCTGGTTCTTCGCCATATACAGCATCTGATCCGCCGCGTTCAGATTATTGTCCATGCCTTCCGTGTGCTGGAAGATGGCGGCGCCAATCGAGACCGTGACGCTGAGCACTGCCCCGGTCGTCGGGATCATCAGATCGGCGATGGCTTCGCGAATCTGCTCGCATCGCGCCTTGACCGCTTCGGCTTTCATGTTCGGCCAGAACATCACGAATTCCTCGCCGCCGAAGCGCGCCGTGATTGCATCGCCGGCGCCGTTCAGCTCGTCGATGACCTCCGCGACCAGCCTGATGACCGTGTCGCCGGTATCATGACCGTAAGTGTCGTTGACCTTCTTGAAATGGTCGATGTCGAGGATCGCGATCGATCCCTCCTGTCTTTGCTCCTTCATCGTCTCGATCGCGCTTCGGGCGCCCTCGAAAAAGGCGCGGCGGTTGTAGAGCCCGGTCAGCGGATCCCGTTCCGCCAGGAAGCGCAGCGTCTTGATCTGCTTGAGCGTCTCGATGTTGCTTTCGATGCGGTATTTGACTTCTTCCGCGATGAAGGGCCGATAGATGAAATCGGACGCGCCGGCCTTCAGGAACGAGGCCGAGAGAAACGGGTCGGACGAAGTGGAAATGCCGATCACCCGCAGCCGGTCACCGGCATATTGGGCGCGGATGCGGCGCGTGAGCTCATGCCCGTCCATGTCCGGCATGTGAAAATCGGTGACGACGAGTTCGATCTCCGGATGTCCGGCCAATATTTCGAGCGCGCCCGTGCCGGACTCGGCCTCCAGGACGCGGTAGCTCTGCTGCCGGAGCAGCGTGACCAGCGTGGCGCGAGCGGTCCGCGAATCATCGACCACCAGAATTGGGGGCGCGGTCTCGTCCGTGAGCCGGAAGACGGCTTTCGCGACATTGTCGAAGGCGTCCTTCGCATCCTTGACGAAATAGTCGACAATGTTGGGCGTGGCGAACCGCGCACGAACCTTTCGGTTGAGTGTCGCGGTAAACAGGATTGTCGGCACATCCAGATCCGAAAGCAGATCGAGGATTTCGCCATGGGGCGCGTCCGGCAGATTGAGGCCGGTCACGGCAACAACCGGACGCTGCTCGGCGAGCGCGAGGGCGGCATCGGCATAGGTCTTGTACCAGACCACGTCGATCGCCCCTTCCGCTTCCATGCTGTTCTTGAGCAGCATGCCGACCGCAATGGAATCCTCGATGAGAAAGACGCTACGGGACGAGACTGAGACGGGCCTGTTTTGCGGTACCCGATCGATCTTCCTCAAGAGGCTCATCCTGCAATTTCCATCCCTGAACAACCGATGCGCGCCGCAATGCGCGACGGCTGAGCAGATGAGTGTCGCAGAAATTCGCTGTCGAACCGTTACCGACCAATTGTCACGGTCTTTGACAATGGGTGGCCATGCGTCGCCATGAACGAGCGCGGCGGCCGAGATCGGCGATCATCCGGCCTGCCAGCCGGGCCACGGTGTGACGCCTTTCACCGTGGCGGAGGCATGAACGCCTTCACTGCCTGGGTGGCAATCCCGCGAAGGTGATGATGCTCTCGGCGGCGCCTTCCCTGCCATCGCCGCCGATGGCGGCGACGCCGACGAAATTATCGTCGACGATAAGGCCCTTGAGGACGTGGCTGGTCGCGTCCGCGCTGACGCGCGGACCGGCGATCCAGTCGCGGCTGTCGGCGGGGCGGGTGTAGATGCGGTAGCCGGCGGCGCCCTTGACCGGAGTCCAGGTGACCGTCGTGTCGGACGAGAGCGCGCCGGCGAGGCTGGCGCTGGCCGGCGCGGTCGGCGCGGCGGCGAGGGCGCGCATCGTCGCGACGTTGAGCGCGGTCACGCGGGCGAGATAGGGGAAGTCCATCCGGTCGACCGTATCGCCATAGACGACGCCCGCCTCGGTGCGCAGGTCCTGATGCTGATGGCGGTAATTCTCGACGCCGACCGAGAAGCGCACGGCGGGATAGCCGAGCGCGAGCGATGGCTGGTGATCGCCGCCGCGCTGGAAGCGATCGGGGCGCCGCACCGCCATGACTGCGAGGCCGCCCTGGCCAACGCCGCTCTGGCTCACGCCCTGCACATAGCGCATGAGCGCGCGGCTGGGGCCGTCATCCTCGCCGCCCGAACCACGGCGG
The DNA here is from genome assembly GCF_019737615.1 of Sphingobium xanthum. Classification (GTDB taxonomy): domain Bacteria; phylum Pseudomonadota; class Alphaproteobacteria; order Sphingomonadales; family Sphingomonadaceae; genus Sphingobium; species Sphingobium xanthum. Next base: position 134,258 of record NZ_JAHKKS010000001.1, read on the forward strand.
ATCTGCGCGGTGGCGAGGTCCTCGCTGGTGCGGATGCCCTCGGAAAAGACGCGGACGCGATCGGCGACGATGCGGCCGTCCGTACCGACCGTGTTGCCGACGATATCGTTGTTGAGCATCGCAGTCACATGCCAGCCGCGCGCTTTGGCGGTGCGGGCGAGCAGTTCGCCGCCCCACAGGCCCTGTTCCTCGCCGGAGAGCAAGGCATAGACGATAGTCGCGCGGTGCTTGTCCTTGCTGAGCAGCCGCGCCGCCTCGATCACGAGCGCGCAGCCCGATGCGTCGTCATTGGCGCCGGGTGCGTCGGCGGTGGCATTCATGACGTCGGTGACGCGGCTGTCGATATGTGCCGCGACGATGATCACATTGTCCCAGCCGTCGCTGCCGGGCTGGATCGCCAGCACATCCTCGATGCGGACGCCCGCGGGTGCGCGCGGGCCGGTGAACTGGTCGCCGATCGTCTCGACGGTCAGGCAATCGCCGCAGGCCTTGCCGATGCGGGCGAACTCACCGGCCGCCCAGCGCCGTGCGGCGCCGATGCCGCGCCTGGGATCGGTCGCGGAGGACAGGCTGTGGCGCGTGCCGAAAGAGACAAGCGTTTCCACGTCTGCCTTCAGTCGCGCGGGATCGGGCGTGGCGGTCTGCGCGAAGAGTGGCGCGGCGATCAGCGCCGTCGCGAGGAGCCAGCTGTGTCGCATCGGCCGCTTAACCCGCATAAGCCGAGGTGCTCAGGAACCATTGCTCGGTGCCTTCGAGGCCCACGGCGGTAAGCACCCCGGAAACATAGGCGCCGGTATCGATGCCCATGCGATTGCCGCGTTGTTCGACGCCGCTGGTGATCGAATGGCCATGGACGACGAAATATTGATGCGGCGCGTCGAAGTTCAGAAACTCATCGCGGATCCAGCGCAGATCGCGGCTTTCCTGTTCGTCCATCGGCACCTGCGGGCGGATGCCGGCATGGACGAAGGCATAATTGCCGATCAGCACCTTCTCTTCCATGCTTTCCATGAATTGCAGATGCCGCTCGGGCACGGCGGTCATCAGCCAGTCGCGCAACTGGCCGAGTGTCATCTGGTCGAGATCGTTCTCGGTGGCGCCGTAGCTCAGCAGCGTCTCGCGCCCGCCGATCCGCGTCATGAAGCGCAACGCGCTCTCGTCGCCGCGCGCCGCCATGAGAAAGACTTCCTCATGATTGCCCTGCAGGCAGGTGACGTCCGGCCACCATTCGCGCAGCTGCATCACGAAATCGAGCACGCCCGCACTGTCCGGCCCGCGATCGACGAAATCGCCGAGCATCACCAGCTGCGTCGCGCCGACGGGGCCGCGCGCGAGATCGTCGTCGGCGATCTTGTCGATGAGCTCGGTCAGAAGGTCGAGACGGCCGTGAATGTCGCCGATGGCATAGACACGGCGTCCCTCGCCGAGGTCGGGCGGATCGACCAGAAGGTCCGGAGCGGACTTCGATTTGAAGAGGCCGAACATGGTCAGATCAGTATAAGACGAGGCGGCGCATAAGAGCCAGCCTTATCGTTGCAAGTGCGAAGAAAGTGTTGCCTCTGGTCAGAGCTTCGGGAGCGTGACGCCCAGCTGGCCCATATATTTGCCGGCCCGGTCCGCATAACTCGTCTCGCAGGGCTCGTTGCCTTCGAGGAACAGGAACTGGCAGGCGCCTTCATTGGCGTAAATCTTGGCCGGAAGCGGCGTCGTGTTCGAAAATTCCAGCGTGACATGGCCTTCCCAGCCCGGCTCGAGCGGCGTCACGTTCACGATGATGCCGCAGCGCGCATAGGTCGACTTGCCGAGGCAGATCACGAGGACGTCACGGGGAATGCGGAAATACTCGACCGTGCGGGCCAAGGCGAAGCTGTTGGGCGGGATGATGCACACGTCGGTCTTGCGATCGACAAAGCTGTTCGCGGCGAAATCCTTGGGATCGACCACGGCGCTATCGACATTGGTGAAGATCTTGAACTCGTCGGCGACGCGCGCGTCATAGCCATAGGAGGAGAGGCCGTAGCTGATGCAACCCTCGCGCCGCTGGCTCTCCACGAAGGGCTCGATCATGCCCGTCTGCTGTGCCTGGGTGCGAATCCATTTGTCGGAGAGTATTGCCATGGTCAGCTTGCTAGTGGCTCGGCGCGGGGAAGGCCAGATGGTTCACCCAAGGCGAGGCGCGCGATCAGCGCTTCCGCCTCGGCGGGGTGACGCAGATGGTGGCGGGTGATGCCGGGCGGGAGGGCGCGCATCATCTCGCCATATTGCGTGCGGCGCCTTTTGTGGGTGGACCATGCCCAGCGAACGGGGTGGCCGGGGTCCAGCCAGCGCGAGAAGCCCTCGGTATTGCCGGTGCCGGGCCATAGCTCGCGGCCCGAGATCGCGCGATCGAACGAGCGGAGGACGACGCGCCACATGACCAGCGTTCGCGCATAGTCCAGCCAGACGAAATGCGTGATGCGGTCCATGATCATCGGCCGCACGCGCGCATAATTGCCGTCGGTGACCCACTGCTCGCCGGCGATTGCATCGGCCACGCGGGCGGAGAAGGTCTCGGGCTCCTGCTCGTTGAGATCGCGCCAGCCGGGCTGCCAATTGATCGCGTCGAGTTCGATCACCGGCAGGTCGAGCGCTGTGCCGAGCCGCCGCGCCAGGGTCGACTTGCCCGAGCCGGAGGTGCCGACCACCGAAATTCGCATCGGCGAGCGCATCGCCGCTCATCCGATGCCGAGATTGGCCGGCCCGAATGCCTCGGGCAACAGAAAGTCGAGATCGAAGCGCCTGACTGCCTCGCCCACGGGCGCGGCGCAGAGGATGGTCAGGTCGCGCCCGGCCATGTCCTGCGCTTCCTTGATGATCTGGCGGCAGCGGCCGCAGGGCGTGATGACGTCGCTGCTGGCCGCGCCCATCGGCCCGCCGGTGACGGCGATGGCGGCGATGTCGCGCAGGCGGCCCTGCGCGTTGGCGGCGGCGATCGCGACCGTCTCGGCGCAGAGCGAGAGGCCGTAGCTCGCATTCTCGAAATTGCTGCCCGTCAGGATCGACCCGTCGGTCATGCGCAGCGCCGCGCCGACCGCGAAGTTGCTGTATGGCGCATGGGCATTGGCGATCGCGCCGCGCGCTGCCGCGATCAGTTGCTGCTCGTCATCGGTCAAGTCGCTCATGGTCGCACCACATCCCACTCGATCGGCCCATCAATGCCGTCCACGCGCTTCCATGTCGAGGCCGTCCACATCACCCAGGGGCGCGTGGCATAATCGGGCGGGAAGAATTCGCCTTCCAGCCAGAGCGTGCGGTTGATGCCGCTGGCGACGTCATATTGCGCCTCGAACGCATGGCTGACGCGGATGAGGGCGGGCTTGGCCGCGTGAGTCTCGATCTGGTTGAGGAAGGTGTTGAGCTCGGCGAGCAACGTGTCGCGATTCGGCCGCTTGCCGCATTCGGGCCGGAAATCGAGCTGCACCACCGGCGGCAGCATGGCGGCATCGCGCGGCACCGTGGCGATGAAGCGGGTCGCCTGCTCGGACGCCGGGCTGCAGAGGGTGAAGCGATGGACTGCGCCATAGCGAAGGCCGATGCCCTTTGCGCCGGCAAGATAGTCGTCAAAGGCCGGGTCGCGCGCTTCCGCGCCGCTAGTCGCGAGCAGATAGACGAAGTCCGCGCCCGATGCGCGGGCCATGCGCCAGTTGATCTCGCCGGCGCCGGCATCGAGCGTCATGCCCTGCACGGCGAAGCGGCTGCGCGACGGCGTCCAGCTCCGCGCGAACCAGGCAAGCGCGCCGAGGATCAGCGCGCCGATCAGCACGGTCGCGATCAGGATACGCAACGGTGTGAGCTTGATGCGGCGGCGGGCGGGGCGGGAAGCCATCGTGGTCCTCAGCCGCGAATGTGCAGCACGCAAATGAGCGTGAAGAGGCGCCGGGCCGTGTCGAAATCGACCTCGATCTTGCCCGCCAGGCGGCCCATCAGAAGCTCCGCCGCTTCGTTGTGGATGGCGCGCCGGGCCATGTCGACCGTCTCGATCTGCTGCGGCGTCGCGTCGCGAATGGCGCGCTGATAGCTCTCGAAGATCGCGAAATAGTCGCGAATGGCGCGCTTGAAGCTGGCGAGGCCGAGAATGACGGCTTCCAGCGGCGCATCGTCGGCGTGGCGGATCTCGATCACCAGCCGCCCGTCGGCCACGCGCAGGAACACCTTATAGGGGCCGTCATGCCCGTCCGCAGCACTGCGCACGGGGCTGAAGCTGTTTTCCTCGAGCAGATCGAAAATGGCGATGCGCCGCTCCTGCTCGACGTCCGCGTTGCGCCACAGGATCGTCTTTTCGTCGAGGACGATATCGATGATGCGGGGGTCGGCCATCCGCTGCTTCCCTAGGCTGGCGCGGGGAGGGGGGCAAGGCACGACGATATTTCTCCCCTTCTCTGAAGAGGAGGGGCTTAATAGATGTCCCCGATCTTATCCCCAGCTTAGCCAACAGACATTTCACCGAACGACTCTTGCGCGGCGAGTCCGGAAAGCCGATTGTGTTCCACCCATGGCCGATCCGACCCCTCTCACGCTGGTGCCCGACACCGGCCCCGAAGTCCGCCTGCCGCGCAATGTCGAGGCGGAAGCAGCGCTGCTGGGCGCGCTTATGGTCGATAATCGCATCGTCGAGGATGTGCAGATGGAGCTCAAGCCCCTGCATTTCTTCGAACCGCTGCACGGCCGCATCTACGACGCGATCCTCAAGCTGGTCGATCGCAACATGGTCGCCAATCCGGTGACGCTCAAGCCGTTGATGGAAGCCGATCCGGCGCTCAAGGAGCTGGGCGGGCCGGGCTATCTGGCGCAGATGACCGGCAGCGGCGCGGCCGTGATTGGCGCGCGCGACTTCGCCCGCCAGATCTACGATCTGGCGCTGCTGCGCGAGTTGATCGGTGTCGGCCGCGACCTCGTCGACAAGGCGCTCGACACGTCCGAATCGATCGATCCCAAGGGCCAGATCGAGCAGGCCGAAATGGCGCTCTATGCCGTCGCCGAATCCGGCGGCGACACGGGCAGCATGAAGACCTTCGCTCATGCGACGCGGCTCGCGGTCGAGATGGCGGAGAAGGCGCTGAACTCGGGCGGCCATGTCTCGGGCATCACCACGGGCCTCGACGGGCTCAACAGCCGCACCGGCGGCCTGCACCCTTCCGACCTCATCATCGTCGCCGGGCGTCCTGGCATGGGCAAGAGCTCGCTGGCGACCAACATCGCCTATAATGCCGCGCGCCGTTGGGTGCGCGACAGGGCGGACGGGATCGATCCGGCCAAGTCGATCGGCGCGCCGGTCGCGATCTTCAACCTCGAAATGTCGGCCGACCAGCTCGCCACCCGTATCCTTGCCGAGCAGTCGGGCATCAGCGGCGAGGCGCTGCGCATGGGCAAGATCAGCCATGCCGACTTCCAGAATCTCGTCCGCGCCTCGCGCGAGTTGCAGGACCTGCCGCTCTATATCGACGATACGGCGGGCCTCACCATCGCGGCGATGCGTACGCGCGCGCGGCGGCTGAAGCGGCGGCATGACATCGGCATGATCGTGGTCGACTATCTCCAGCTGCTCCAGGGCTCCGGCAAGACGGGTGACAACCGCGTCAATGAAATCTCGGAGATCAGTCGCGGCCTCAAGACGCTGGCCAAGGAGTTGCAGGTGCCGGTGATTGCGCTTTCCCAGCTCAGCCGCGCGGTCGAAAGCCGCGAGGACAAAAGGCCGCAGCTCTCGGACCTTCGCGAATCCGGCTCGATCGAGCAGGACGCCGACATGGTCTGGTTCCTCTATCGCGAGGACTATTACGAGATGAGCAAGGAGCCGAACATCGAGCAGGACCCGGCCGCCTATGCGCAGTGGGCCGAGAAGATGGACCGCATCAAGGGCCATTCCGAGCTGATCGTCGCCAAGCAGCGCCACGGCGCGACCGGCAAGGTGCGGCTGTTCTTCGACTCCAAGATCACCAAGTTCACCGATCTGGCCGACGACCGGTTCGGGAATGACGACGACTGACGGGGCCACCGAACGGCCGCACGGCCTGTCTCGTGCAGATACCGATCCGGCGCGCTAAGTATTTCACAATACAGCGATATTCCGCACACTCGCAAGCGGAGGGAATTCCCAATTCCAGGTGAGCGGCGCTGATCGCTTGCCGGTTTGATGGTTTCATGCCGGCGACGATGCGCCGCGCATGTGCATGGTCGTTCGCCCGCGCGGCGATCGGGGGACGGCCGCCTTCGCCCCACCCGAAGGCGGCCGTTTCCCTGACGCGCTGGCAGCGCGCTCAGCCCTTCATCGCCGCCGCCGTCCGGGCCTCGATACGCTGCTCCAGAATGGTGAGCGGCATGGCGCCGTCCTTCAGCACTTCATGGAAGGTCTTGAGATCGAACTTGCTGCCGAGCGTCTTCTGCGCCTTGGCGCGGGCGCGGGTCCAGGCGGCGTGGCCGACCTTGTAGCTCGTCGCCTGACCGGGCTGGGTGCAATAGCGCTCGACCTCGCGCAGGCAGCGCGGCTGGGCGAAGCCGGTCACCTCGACCATATAGTTGGTTGCCTGCTCGCGGGTCCATTTGCGGGCATGAAGGCCGGTGTCGACGGCAAGGCGGGCGGCGCGGAACAGGAAGGACTGGAGATAGCCCGCGCGCTCCAGCGGCGTCGCATAGGCGCCGAGTTCGCTGGCGACTTCCTCGGCATAGAGCGCCCAGCCTTCGCTATAGGCGCTGTAGCCGCCGACCCGGCGCAGGATCGGCAAGGTGCCCGCTTCCTGCATGGTCGAGATCTGGAGATGATGGCCCGGCACGCCCTCATGATAGGTGAGCGCGGGGAGGCCATATTTGGGCCAGTCGGCCACTTCCTTGAGATTGATGAAGTAGATGGCCGGGCGCGAGCCATCGAGCGCGGCGCGGCGATAATAGCCGTTGGAGGCGCCGTCCTGGATCTCGACCGGCACGGCGCGGATCTCGAGCGGCGCGTTGCTCGGATTGTTGAACATCTTGGGCAGCAGCGCCTTGCACTTGAGATAATCCGCGTTGAGGCTCTTGAGCAGTGCGGCGCGGCCCTCGGCGGTGTTGGGATAGAGCTGGTCCGGCCGGGTGTTGAGCGCGGTCAGGCGGGCGCCGACCGAGCCTTGCGTCAGGCCATTGGCCTTGAGGATGCCGTCCAGCTCGGCGCTGATCTCCTTGACCTGATCGAGGCCCATTTTGTGGACCTCGTCCTGCGTCATGCTGGTCGTGGTCGAGAGAGCCAGCGCATCGGCATAAAGCTCGTCGCCCTTCGGCACGCGCCACACGCCGTCGCCGACGCGGGTGGTCCGCTTCAGCTCGGTGATGAGCGCCATCTGCTTGTCGAGCGCGGGATAGATCTTCTCGTCGATGATCTTACCCGCCTGCGCCGCCCAGTCCCCATCGATGTTCGCAGCCTTGGCGCGATCGGCGAGCGACTTGGCCATGGAAGAGGTGGCCGCGGGCTGATCGCGCAGGGTCTTCATCTGGCCGAGCGTCAGGTCGAGCGACCAGGCGGGCGCGAGATAGCCGCGCGCGGCATAAGCCCGCTGCACGTCGCTGTCATTGTCGAGCTGGGTCGCGAAGGCGTCGAGGCGGGAGAGATAGGCGTCGCAATCTTCCTTGGTCGCAATCGTGTGCGCGCTGCTCAGGAAATCGGGCTGCTCGAAATAGGCGCCGCCCTGCTGGAAGATGCGATAGGGCCGCGCGATCGAGGAGAGGTCGTATTTGCCCGGCGCGACGAAGCTGCGCTCGACCGTGTAGCGGATGCAGGCCAGATTGAGCTGATCCTTGTCGGTCAGCGTCCTGCCCTTGAAGCCGTCGAGTATGGCCATCGACTTTTTGGCCAGATCGAAATCGTCCTTCACCGCAGCGAGGCTGTTGTCGTCCAGCTTGCCCTTCATCGCGGCGCGCGGCCCCTTGTCGAGGCCGAGCGCGGTCGCGCTCTCCGGCGAATTGTCGATCATCATGTTGAAGAGCTGGTCGAAAGCAGCGTTGAGTTCCGGCGTCGTGTCACTGGCCGGCGCGGCCTGCCCGAGCGCGCGGGTGGAGAGGGCAGCGAGCGTGGTGGCGGCCGTGCTCAGCAGAAAGTCGCGACGATCCATGTCGGGGAACTCCATCAAAGGCGTGTTGGCGCAAAACCTAGATTGCCTTTTGCTACTGTCCAGCGATTTGAGGCGCGCCGCGCCCGGCGTGTCAAAGCTGCTGCGCCGCGACCCAGCCGCTTGCCCAGGCCCATTGGAAATTATAGCCGCCGAGCCAGCCGGTCACATCGACTGCTTCGCCGATTGCATAGAGGCCGGGTGTGCGCCGGGCTTCCATCGTCCTCGAAGAGAGCTCGGCGGTGCTGATGCCGCCGGCGGTAACTTCCGCCTTGGCGAAGCCCTCGCTGCCATTGGGTGTGAAGCGCCAGTCGGCGAGGCGCGCCTGCGCGGCGGCGAGCGTGCGGTCGGGGAGATTGCCGAGATCGCCGTCCGCGCCGATCTTGTCGCAGAGCGTATCGGCGAGGCGCTCGGGCAGGGCATGGCGCAGCAGGCGGCGCAGGGTCGTGCGGGGTTGCGCGCGCTTGGCATCGATCAGCCAGCCCTCCGCATGGTCGGGCAGATAATCGATGCCGATCTGGTCGCCGCGCTGCCAGTAGGACGAGATTTGCAGGATGGCCGGGCCGGACAGGCCGCGATGCGTGAACAGGGCCGCCTCGCGAAACGCCGTCTTGCCGCAGCGCGCGATGACATTGGCCGAGACGCCGGACAGTTCCTTGAAGAGAGCTTCTTCGGTGCTGAGGGTCAGCGGCACGAGGGCAGGGCGGGGCTGCACGATCTTGAGGCCGAACTGGCGCGCGAGATCGTAGGCGAAGCCGGTCGCACCCATTTTCGGGATCGACGGCCCGCCGGTCGCGATGACAAGGGCAGGAGCGGTCGCGGTGAGATTGCCGGTGGTAACGCGATAGTGCCCGTCGGCATGGGCGACCTCGCTGATGGCGGCATCGCAGACGATGTCGACGCCGCCCTTCGCGCATTCCTCGATCAGCATCGCCACGATCTGGCGCGAGGAGCTGTCGCAGAAGAGCTGGCCCAATGTCTTCTCGTGCCAGGCAATGCCGTAGCGCTTGACCATCGCGAGGAAGTCGTGCGGCGTGTAGCGGCTCAGCGCGGACTTGGCGAAATGCGGGTTCTGCGAGAGGAAGCGGTCGGCGGCCGCATCGACATTGGTGAAGTTGCAGCGGCCGCCGCCGGAAATGAGGATCTTCTTGCCCGGCTCGGCCGCATGATCGAGCAGCAGCACGCGCCGCCCGCGCTGGCCCGCGACCGCAGCGCACATCATCCCCGCCGCGCCCGCGCCGAGGATGATTGCGTCATAAGGGGCGGGTGCGGCGGGCATGGCGTTGCCTTAGAGGCTATCCTCCCCGCTGCAAAGGTCCGCGACCCCCACACCGTTCGCCCTGAGCTTGTCGAAGGGCTGCTCTTCTTTTGGCCGAGGGTGAGACAGAAGAAGGACGACCCTTCGACAAGCTCAGGGCGAACGGTGAAATTCGGCAACGCCGCACTAAAGCTGAGCGGCCGCCCTCAGAACACCGGCTGATTGGCCGGATCGTCCGGGTCGGCCAGCGGTGTCGAGGCGGTGTGGATGCCGCACTCGACCTTGTCCCAGCCGCGCCAGCGGCCCGCGCGCGGATCTTCGCCGGGGAGGACCTTGCTGGTGCACGGCTCGCAGCCGATCGAGAGATAGCCCTGCGCTTCGAGCGGGTGGCGAGGCAGGTCATATGCCTCGAACCAGGCATCGAGCGCGGCCTTGTCCCAGTCGCCGAGCGGATTGATTTTGAGGCGGCCGTCCTCGATCTCGAAGCGCGGCAGGTTCTGGCGCGTGACCGACTGGAAGGCCTTGCGGCCGCTGATCCAGGTGTCGAGGCCGTCCTTAGCGCGGGCCAGCGGCTCGACCTTGCGGATTTCGCAGCAGCCGTCCGGATCGTAGGACCAGCGCAGGCCCTTGTCGTCCTTCTTGGCGATAACCTCGGGTAGCGGTGTGATCGTCCGGCTGTCGGTGAAGCCGAGATGGCCGATCAGCGTGTCGCGATATTCGAGCGTCTCGGGGAACATCTTCTGCGTATCGACGAAGATGATCGGCGTATTGCGGTCCGCCTGCGCCACGAGATGCAGCAGCACGGCGCTCTCGGTCCCGAAGGACGAGACCACCGCGACGGTGCCGAGCGTGCCCTCGGCCAGCAGAGCCTTCAGCATCGTGCCCGCATCGACGCCCGCGAAACGCGCATTAAGCGCGTCCGCTTCCGCCTGCGTCCAGCGCGGGCGGGCATCGATCCGGTCGACGATGCGGGCGGCTTCAGCCATGACGCTGCGCCCAGACCGCGGGACGCGGATCGATCGTCTTCTGATAGCGGCCGGGGAAGCGGCTGAACGCTTCCTCGATCAGCTTCGGGTCGAGCGGCTTGTCCGGCGCGAAGCTGTCGAAGCCGCAGCGCATCATATGGCTGAGCTGATCGACCGCGACATCGCCGACGGCGCGCAGCTCGCCCGCATAGCCCGCCTCGCGCAGGATGCGCGCCGCCGAATAGCCGCGCCCGTCGCCGAACACGGGGAAATTGACTTCGACGAGCGCGACGCGGTCGAGGAACGGCAGCAGCTCGCGCGCATCCTCGCCCGGCTCGATGCGCACGGCGGTCGCGTTGCTCTGGCCGGCGAAGGATTCGAGCGTCACCGCCGGAAGCTCGGCCGCGTCGCCGCCGTCACGCAGAGAGTAGAACTCAAGCATAGAGGGCCTCCTTGAAAGGCGCCATGCCGATCCGCCGGAAGGTATCGACGAAGCGCTCGCCCTCCGTGCGGTTGGCGAGATAGACATTGGTCGCTTTCTCGACGGCATCGACGATGCCGTTCTCATCGAAGCCCGGGCCGGTGATCTGGCCGAGGCTCACATCCTCCGCGCCCGATCCGCCGAGCAGGAGCTGGTAATTCTCCACGCCTTTCCGGTCGACGCCCAGAATGCCGATATTGCCGGCATGATGATGGCCGCAGGCATTGATGCAGCCGCTGATCTTGAGCTTGAGTTCGCCCAGCTCCTTCTGACGGTCGATGTCGGCGAAGCGCTGCGCGATCTTCTGCGCGACCGGGATCGAGCGCGCATTGGCGAGGCTGCAATAATCGAGGCCGGGGCAGGCGATGATGTCGCTGATCAGGTCCAGATTGGCGGTTCCGAGATCGGCTTCCTCCAGCGCCTTCCAGAGGGCGTAGAGATCCGCCTTCTTCACATGGGCTAGCACGATGTTCTGCGCATGGGTCACGCGCAGCTCGTCGAAGCTGTACTTCGCGGCGAGATCGGCAATGAGGTCGATTTGCGCGGAGGAAGCATCGCCCGGAATGCCGCCGATCGGCTTCAGGCTGATGTTGACGATCGCATAGCCGGGCGCCTTGTGCGCGGCGACCTGGCTGCCGACCCACGCCGCGAAGTCGCGATCGGAGAGGTCGATCTCGTCGGAAAGGCCGGTCTCGTAGGGCGGCGGCGCGAAATGTTCGGCGATCCGCTCCAGCTCCGCCACCGGCGGATCGAGCCCGAGCGTCTTCATGTGCGCGAACTCTTCCTCGACCTGACGACGATATTCGTCGGCACCCATTTCGTGGACGAGGATCTTGATGCGGGCCTTGTACTTGTTGTCGCGGCGGCCGTAGCGATTGTAGACGCGCAGGCACGCCTCGAGATAGGAGACGACTTCGCTGAACGGCACGAAATCGCGGATTTCCGGCGCGATCATCGGGGTACGCCCCATGCCGCCGCCGACGAAGACGCGGGCGCCGATCTCACCGTCCTTCTTGACCAGCTCGATGCCGATATCGTGCAGGCGCATGGCCGCACGGTCGGTCGCGCTGGCAATGACGGCGATCTTGAACTTGCGCGGCAGGTAGGTGAATTCCGGGTGGAAGCTCGACCACTGGCGCAGCAGCTCGGAGAGCGGGCGCGGGTCGGCGATCTCTTCGGCCGAGGCGCCAGCGTACTGGTCGGACGAGATATTGCGGATGCAATTGCCCGAGGTCTGGATGGCGTGCATCTCGACCGAGGCGAGGTCGGCGAGGATGTCCGGCGCGTCGGCGAGCTTGATCCAGTTATACTGGATGTTCTGCCGCGTCGTGAAATGGCCGTAGTCGCGGTCGTACTTGCGCGCGATGTGGGCCAGCATCTTCATCTGCTTGGACGAGAGCGTGCCATAGGGCACGGCCACGCGCAGCATATAGGCATGCAGCTGGAGATAGAGGCCGTTCATCAGCCGCAGCGGGCGGAACTGCGCCTCGCTGAGTTGACCCGAAAGGCGGCGCTCGGTCTGGTCGCGAAACTCGGCGACGCGGGCATCGACCATGGCCTGGTCATATTTGTCATACTGATACATGTCAGATCACCCAATTGCCCGCAGTGGGGTCGGCTGGTTTCAGGCTGAGGTCGAGGCGCACGGTCGGCCCGAGCGCGCGGATGCGTTCCTTGATATGGGCTGGACGCACGCCATTCTCGTCCTTCTCGGCATCGACGACATAGGCTTCGTTGACGCGGCGCGCGGCGGTCTCCGCCTGCGCGATCTCGGCGCCCTTGTCGCCCACATCCACGGCGTCGTCCACATGGATCGACCAGCCTTCGCCGGTCCACCAGATGACGTCGCCCGTCGCGAGGTCGTTGCCCGTCAGGATGTTCATCTACTTTTGCGCTCCGATGGCTGCGAGAGAGGGCTGGGGCAGGCAATCGATCGCCTGCGCGAGGGAGGCGACCTCGCCCACGACGATGAGGCCGGGGCTCTGCACGGCGTTCCGCTCGACCATGTCGCCGAGATCGGCGAGCAGGGAGCGCAGCACGCGCTGGTCGGTGCGGGTGGCATTCTCGATCACGGCGACCGGCGTGGCAGGCGACAGACCGTCGGCCATCAGCTTCTCGGCAATGTCGTGCGCGGTGGCGAGGCCCATATAGATGACGAGCGTGCGCCCGGCGCCGGCGAGGCCGGCCCAGTTCTGCTCGGAGAGGCCCTTGCACTGGCCCGCGACGAAGCTGACGATGCTGGCATGATCGCGGTGTGTCAGCGGCAATTGCGCGCTCGCGCCGGCCCCGGTCGCTGCGCTGATGCCTGGCACGATCTCGCACGGAACGCCGGCCTCGCGGCAAGCTTCCATTTCCTCGCCGCCGCGGCCGAAGATGAAGGGGTCGCCGCCCTTGAGGCGCACGACGTCGCGGCCGGACAATGCCTCGCCGACGAGCAGCGAATTGATCGCTTCCTGCTTCATCGAGTGGCGCGAGCGCTGCTTGGCGACGGAGATGAGTTCCGCGTCCGGCGAGGCCAGCGCGAGAATGGCGGGATCGACCAAGCCGTCATGCACGATCAGGCTCGCCTGCCCGACGAGGCGAGCGGCGCGCACCGTCAGCAGGTCCGGATCGCCCGGGCCCGCACCGACCAGATAGACCGTTCCCGGCGTCGCGGCCGATATAGGGGACTCGTGGTTCGCCATGGAGCGCTAGATGCGTATCCCCGGATCAACCCGCAACCGACGCTTGCTTTAGCGTAGCGTAGGGAAACTTTGCGGGTGGATGGCCGGGCGAAACGGCCAGGAACAGAGCTGCCCGCATCATGCCGAGTCGGCGGTCGTTTTCATCTTCGCCGGCGGCGCTAACTTCGTTTTCCTCGCCGTTCCTGCACGAAATTGCCCTCTTGGTGGGGAAGCGAAAGTCCTGTATTTCTGCGGTTTCCGGTCCTTATCTTCACTAACTTCCCTCGTGTGACGCATGGTGACCGCGCAAAAGTCGCTCCCGGGCCAGGATAAGGCACGGATTTCTCTCGATTTTTACGGGGTCAAAGAGCGGGCGGACAGATCGCTACCTTCAGCGGCGATGCCATGAAACGAGGCTGTAGGACAGTGTGCGACTGGTGGCGGCGTTTTCCTGAGTTGCGCGTTGTGCAGTCTGGGCCGCCTTGCTTCGGGCGCGCCGGGAGGGGAGACAGGCTTCATGGTCCACGTCGTCGGCATCGATCATCTCGCCATCCGGGTCAGCGACCTGACCCGGTCCAAACGTTTCTACGACAAGCTGCTGACCTTCATGGGCTTCGTGAAGGAATGGGAATTCAACGGCACGGTCGGCTGGAACAACTGGGCGACGATGTTCTGGATTACGCAGGCCGACGCCGAGGGCGCCAGGCATCCGCATCATGAGGGCGGCATCGGCTATCATCATTATGCGTTCGAGCTTGGCGGGCGGGCGGAAGTGGACGCGCTCTACCGTTTCCTGCTCAAGGAAGAGGTCGTGATCGTCGATCCGCCGGCCGAGTATCCGAGCTATGGCGAGGGCTATTATGCAGTGTTCTTCCGCGATCCGGATGGACTGAAGCTCGAAGCGCTGCATTTCGTCGAGAAGGAAAAGCGGCGCGCGCGGATGGCGGAGGAGCGGGCGAGAGGAGCTTCCTGAATCGCGCCGCGAAGAGTGATGAGGCGTTGCACGGTCCCGTTCCCGGGCGGCAGCGGCGGTATATGTTGACCGTCCCGCCGGCGCTCCCGCCTCACCTTGCATTTTCGCGGGAGGCCGGTCATCCTCGCTGAAAGCCTGGTCCAAGGAAGAAAATTCTGAGGTTGCTGGCCGGGCTTCGTTCGTCAGCATCGAGGAAGAATCATGGCCAGCATGAAGTCGCTTGCGAAGAAGTTTCTCCATTCCCCTGCCGTTGCCGAGACGGTCGTCAAACTCAACCGGGTGGTGGTGGCCGGTTATGAGGGCGATATTTTCCGGCGTTTCGAAACGAGCCGGCTGTTCGAGGGCGCCGCCAGGGTTTCGCGGGAGCGCTTCGCCGGCCTCACGCCCTATGTGCTGACCGACCAGCCGGTGAGCGATGCCGTGCGCAAGGACCTCGGCCCGGTGATTTCCTCGCTGGACGGGCTGACCGACGATCAGATCGCCGGCAGCATCTTCTACATCTATTTCCTGTGCGACAGCGATGCCTTGCCGGCGCTGCGCCGCATCACTGCGGCGGGCGGCAAATATGTGCCCCATCTCAGCTTCGAAAAGACCGAATATCGCTTCACCGAGCGGCTGGTGCATAATGCGATGTCGCGGACCTGGGCCAAGCGGGATCGCGTTTCGCATCTGACGCCCGTCGTGCATGAGAATATCTGCGAAGCCTTGTCGATCACGCGGCGGATCGAGGGCGACTATGTCGAGATCGGCGTGTTCCGCGGCGGATCGGCGCTGACGGCGATCAATTATATCGACGAAGTGCGCAAAGCCGACCCGAGCCTGCCGCCGCGCAAGGCCTGGCTGCTCGATACATTCGACGGGTTCAACTATGATGAGGCCTTCGACAGCCCCGACGTCATCTGGGCCGGCACGCATGCCCTGGACGGGGTTACGCGGACGATGGACTATATTCGCGAGACCTTGTCCGGCACGCCGGTGCCGTTTGAACTCATCGCGTCGAATATCTGCGCCGACCCGCTGCCGTCGGGGGTGAGCCGCATCGCCGTGGCCAATGTCGATGTGGACATGTTCGAGCCGACGCTCGATGCGCTGAACAAGGTTTCGCCGCTTGTCGCGCCGGGCGGCATCATCATCTGCGAGGACGCAGCGGCCACGCCGGGCCTTTACGGGGCGTTGCAGGCGATGGAGGATTTTCTCGCGGGAGACGCAGGCAAGGACTACGTCAAAATCTTCAAGCGCGGCCAGGTCTTCCTGCTGAAGATGAAAGGCTGACAGTCCTGGGTCAGCGATCCGCGACGATTTCCAGCGCCTTGAGGCCGATGCCGATCGTCGCGCGCGGCTGATCCACTTCGGCCGACACGACCGGATAGGCGCAATAATCCGCGGCATAATGCCCGCCCGGATGATGATTGCCTGACAGGCCGACCCCGCCGAGCGGGGCATTGGGGGCAACCGTGAAGCTGGGCCGGTTCCAGTTGACGATGCCGGCGTGGCTGTTCGACCAGAGCCGGTCATATTCCTCCGGGCCGCCACCGATGAGGGTCGCGCAAAGTCCGTATCGCGTATTGTTGACCTCGGCGAGGGCAGTCTCGAAGTTCAGCACCGAGACGATCTGGAGTAGCGGACCGAACAGCTCGACATCGGGGCGTTCGCGCATCGACGTCACCTCGATGATCGCCGGCGTCACGAACGGCAGGCCGTCGAACGGCCGCTGCATGTGCTTGATCGGTCGGCCCCCATTGCTCATCAGATAGAGGAAGCTCTCGGTCAGCCCGTCTGCCACGTCCATGTCGATGACCGGACCCATGAACGGGCTGGGATCGGCGTGGGGATGATCGATCACGAGGCGATCGGCGAGGCTCTTGATTTCCTCGACCAGCGGATCGCGCAGCGTGTCGCGCACGATGAGACGCCGTCCGGCGAGGCAGTGCTGGCCGCTGGCGGTGAACGCGGACTGGACGACCAAGGCGGCGGCACTGGCGATGTCGGCCGTGTCCCAAGCGACGATCGGGTTGTTGCCGCTCATTTCCAGCGCCAGCAGCTTGCCCGGCCGGGCAGCGAGGCTGCGCGCGATGGCGACGCCGGCGTGGGTCGAGCCGGTGAAGAGAATGCCCTGCACGGCGTCGTCGGCGACCAGCGCCCTGGCCGCCTCGGGGCCGCCGATGACGCATTGGACGAGATCTTCGATGATCCCCGCTTCATGCAGTAGCTGGACCAGCATCTCGCCGGTCGCGGGGGTTTTTTCGGAGGGCTTAAAGAGCACGCCGTTACCGGCGAGCAGGGCAGGCACGATGTGATCGGCAGGCACGCGGGCCGGCATCACATGCGGGCCAATGACGGCCATCACCCCATGCGGCTTATGGCGCAGCGCCATGCGGGCGCCGAGCGCGCCTTCGAGCCTGCGCTGGCCAGTGCGTTCGGAATAGGCGGCGATGGCCCTATCGACGCGATCGACCAGCTCGGCGACCTCGGCGCGGGCATGCCACAGCGGCCGCCCGGTCTCGCGGGCGATCAGGTCGGCGAGCGCATCCTCGGCCGCGCGGACGCCATTGGCGAAGCGGCGCATCGTCTCGATCCGATACGAAGACGGCATGGCGGCCCAGGCCGGCCAGCAGCGCTCGACGAGCCTGATCTGCTCGTGCACGTCGCTCGGCGGCGCTTCCCAGAGCAGCGCACCCGTGGCCGGCTCGTAGGATCTGATGGGCTCGGACATGGCGCCATTATGCAGTGCAATTGGTTGCCAGCGGATTTACGCTGCGGTGGGAGGGGGGTGAGAATGCGCAAATCAAACTCCTCTCCCCTGGCGGGAGAGGATAGCGCAGCTTGTCGACCGAAGGTCGATTAGCGAAGCTTGGAGAGGGGTTCGACGTTCCAGCCCCCTCTCCAACTGCGCCTAGCGAGCAAGCTCGCAAGGCTCCGTATCCTCTCCCACCGGGGGAGAGGAGCTTAGGGACGCAATGCTTTCCCCATGTCGCGGATTGCGGCGACCTTCTCGTGTAGTGGACCCCAGTCGTCGCGCTCGGCGATTGCGCTCCAGATGGTTTCGACCTCGTCGATATGCATCGAGCAGGGCATCTCGCCTTGCCAATAGGCGTGGGTGCTCGGGCGCGCTGTGAGCGCGGCGACTGCATCGCGGGCCTTGTCCCAACTGGGGCCGGCATAGAGCGGGACGTCGCGCGTGCCCTTGCGCCAGTCGAAGAAGAAGCGGTCGATGGGGACGCGGCCTTCCAGCAGGGCTTCGACGGCTGCGACCACGAAGGTGCGAGCAGTGGCTTCGTCGGGCGAGTCCAGGCCTAGACGCCAGAGGAAACGCGCGATCAGGCGTTGCTCGTAGATGGCGGGATAGCGGCGCAGCACTTCGACCAGAGCATCGGTCTCGGCGAGGCCGACGAGCGACTGGGCGAGTTGAGCAACATCCCAGTGGATCGCCTCCGCTTGCCGCGCGAAGGCATAGAGGCCCTGCTGGTCAAAATAAGCGGCGGTGAAACCCGGCTCCCAACGCGGCGTGAAGCGCCAGGGGCCGTAGTCGAAGCTTTCGCCGGTGATGGCGATATTGTCGCTGTTGAGAACGCCGTGAACAAAGCCGGCAACCATGTAGGACGCGGCGAGATCGGCGGTGCGGTGGACGACCTCTTCGAGCAGGGTGAGCGCGGCATTTTCGCCCGGATCGCGCGCGAGGAGGTGCTTGAGGCAATAGTCGATCAGGCGGCGCAGATTGTCCGTGTCGTCATGATAAGCGAGGCGCTGGAAGCTTCCGATGCGGATATGGCCGTGGCTCATCCGCACCAGCACGGCGGAGCGCGTGGGCGAAGGCTCGTCGCCGCGCACGAGCTGTTCGCCGGTCTCGACCAGCGAGAAGGTGCGCGAGGTGGTGACGCCGAGCGCTTCGAGCATCTCGGTCGCGAGAATCTCGCGCACGCCGCCCTTGAGGGTCAGGCGCCCGTCCGCCGTGCGGCTCCAGGGCGTGAGGCCCGAGCCCTTGGTGCCGAGATCGATCAAGCGCCCTCCGGTGGCCGCGCTTTCGCGCAGTTGCGCGAACAGGAAGCCGCGCCCGTCGCCGAGATCGGGATTGTACACGCGGAACTGGTGGCCATGATAGCGCAGCGCGAGCGGTTCGGGCTGGGCATCGGGCAAGACCTCGAAGCGGCCGAAATGGGCCAGCCACTGCGCATCGTCGAGCCTGTCGAGACCGACGGTTGCCGCCGCGCGATCGTTGCGGAACCGCAGGATGTGCGTTGGAAATTCCGCCGACCTCACCGGATCGGCGATGAAGTCGGCGATTTCCGCGATTGCTTGTTCGGGCCGGTAATTACTTGTTGGCAAGGCGTGCTCCATGGCCCGATATGGGGTGCTGCGGGGGAAAGGATCAAGCTTGGCCGGTTACGAGGACAAATATTGGTGGTCGCAGGGCAATCTGCGTCTCCACTATCGTGACTATGCCGGACGGGACGATCGCCCGCCTTTGCTGTGCTTGCCCGGCCTCACCCGCAATGCCCGCGATTTCGAGCCGGTCGCCGATCGGCTCGCGGGCGAATGGCGCGTGATCGTCGCCGAACTGCGCGGGCGCGGCGAGAGCGCCTATGCCAAGGACCCGATGAGCTATGTGCCGCTCGTCTATCTGCAGGACCTGCTCAAGCTGATCGAGGAGCTGAGCGTGCCGAAGGTGGTCGGCATCGGTACCTCGCTCGGCGGCCTCATGCTCATGCTGATCGCCGCGACCCGCCGCGACTGCCTGGCGGGTGTGCTGCTCAACGATATCGGTCCCGACCTCGCCGAGCCGGGACTGGAGCGCATCCGCAAGAATGTCGGCTCGGGCAACCAGCACCCGACCTGGGTCCATGCCGCGCGCGCCGTCGCGGAGGCGCAGGGCGTGATCTATCCCAGATATCGCCTCAAGGACTGGCTACGCTACGCCAAGCGGCTCTACCGACTCAACAGCCAGGGCCGCATCGTCCTGGACTACGACCAGCGCATTGCCGAGCCGTTCCGCGCGCCGGGCGGCGCTGCGGTCGGGGTCGATCTGTGGCCGGCCTTCTCCGCGATCGGCGACATGCCCGCGATGCTGGTGCGCGGCGAGATCAGCGATCTGCTGACGGTCGAGACGGCGCAGGCGATGCAGGCGCGATTGCCGACCATGGACATGGTGACGGTGCCCGGCGTCGGCCATGCGCCGACGCTGGAGGAGCCGGTCGCCGTCGAGGCGATCGACCGGCTGCTCGCGCGCGTCCGGGCCGCGCTGTGAACGCCGCGCGCCGCCGCCGCGACAAGAGCGCGCCGATCCGCATTCTGCAGATGCATGGCACCTTCGATCAGGGTGGCAAGGAAGCGCGCGTCATCCGCCTGATGAATCACTGGGGCGCGCGGGCGAGTCACGACATATTGGTCGCCGATCCCGAGGCGACCTCGGCGAGGCCGGGCATCGATCCCGAAATCGACGTGCGCTTCGTTCACGAGCCGGCTCTGGGTGGTCCTCCGTCGCTGGGCAAATTCCTGGCGCTTGCCCGGTTCATGCGCGGCTATGACCTGATCCTGAGTTTCAATTGGGGCGCGATCGACGGGGTCATGGCGCACCGCCTGTTCCGCCGGCTGAAGCGTCTGCCGCCATTGGTCCATCATGAGGACGGCTTCAACGCGGACGAGGCGCAGGCGCGCGATCCCCTGCGCAACCGCTATCGCCAGATCGCGCTCGGCGGGGCGCATGCGCTGGTCGTGCCCTCGAACCAGCTCGCGCATATCGCGCAGCAGGAATGGCACCAGAAGGCAGAGAAGGTGCATCAGATTCCGAACGGTATCGACGTGCCGGCTTATGCCGGTCGCCGGCCCCCCTCTGCCATTCCCGGTCTGGAGCCGGACGGTCGCCTGATCGTCGGCACGCTGGCCGGCCTTCGTCCGGTCAAGAACCTGCGGCGCATGGTACGCGCGGTCGGGCCGCTCAAGGACAGGCTGCGCCTCGTCATCGTCGGCGAGGGGGAGGAGCGGGACTCGATCCTCGCGGAAGCCGCAGCGCTCGGCATGACCGATGTCGTGATGCCCGGCTTCCTGTCCGGGCCGCAGGATTATGTCGGCGCCTTCGACATCTTCGCGCTCTCGTCCGACAGCGAGCAGTTCCCCATCTCGCTGGTCGAGGCGATGGCGGCGGGATTGCCCGTGGTATCGACCGATGTCGGTGACGTTTCCGCGATGATCGCGCCGAGCAACCGGCCGTTCATTGTCAAGCCCGATGGCCTCTCCGATTTCCGCACGGCGCTGGGCAAGCTTGCCGATGATGCCGCGCTGCGCGCGAAAATCGGCGAGGCGAATCGCAAGCGGGCGCTCCAGTGCTTCGACGAAACAGTGATGTTCCAGCTCTACGGGCGGCTTTACGGCGAAGCGATCGGCGAGGCGCTGGCGCTAATTTAACGATTGTGGCAAATTTACGCACGAATTTGACAAAAATCCTGCTATGGGGCGCAACTCGCGCCGAGCTGGAGAAGCCGCGCGAGGGGCGCGACTAAGGAGTTACCATTGTTCAAGGGCTTGAAGCCGATCGTCTATGGCGGTCGCGAGGTGTGGCCGATCATTGAGGGCGGCAAGGGCGTTGCAGTCTCCAACCATGCCAGCTCGGGCGCCTGGGCAGCCGCTGGCGGCATCGGCACCGTCTCCGCCGTCAATGCCGACAGTTATGACGCGGATGGCAACGTCATCCCGCAGATCTACCATGGCCGCACGCGCGGCCTGCGCCATGAGGAACTCGTCGCCTATGCGATCGAGGGCGCGGTCCAGCAGGTGAAGAAGGCGTTCGAGATCGCCGGGGGCAAGGGTGCGATCAACATCAACGTGCTCTGGGAAATGGGCGGCGCGCAGCGCGTCCTCCAGGGCGTGCTGGAGCGCACCAAGGGCATGGTCGCGGGCGTCACCTGTGGCGCCGGCATGCCCTACAAGCTCAGCGAGATCGCCGCCGAGCACAACGTCAACTACCTGCCCATCGTCAGCTCCGGCCGCGCCTTCCGTGCGCTCTGGAAACGCGCCTATCACAAGGCGGCGGAATGGCTGGCGGCGGTGGTCTATGAGGATCCCTGGCTGGCGGGCGGCCATAACGGCCTCTCCAATGCGGAAGACCCGACCAAGCCGGAAGATCCCTATCCCCGCGTCAAGGCGCTGCGCGACACGATGCGCGAAGGCGGCATCAGCGACGACGTGCCGATCATCATGGCCGGCGGCGTCTGGTATCTGCGCGACTGGGACCACTGGATCGACAATCCCGAGCTCGGCGCCATCGCTTTCCAGTTCGGCACGCGCCCGCTGCTGACCAAGGAAAGCCCGATCCCCGACGACTGGAAAGCCAAGCTGACCACGCTCAACGAGGGTGACATCCTGCTGCATCGCTTCTCGCCGACCGGCTTCTACAGCTCGGCGATCCGCAATCCCTTCCTGCGCGAGCTCGAAGCACGCTCCGAGCGGCAGATTGCCTTCTCTATGGAAGAAGCGGGCGACCATACGCACCAGCTCGACGTCGGCATCAAGGGCCGCAATTATTGGGTGACGCGCAACGACTTGCTGCGTGCCCGCGAATGGGTGCTGCAGGGCTATACCAGCGCGCTCAAGACGCCCGACAACACGCTCGTTTTCGTCACCGACGAGGACCGCGGCGAGATCCGCAAGGATCAGGCCGACTGCATGGGCTGCCTCTCGCACTGCGGTTTCTCGTCGTGGAAGGACCATGACGATTTCTCGACCGGCCGCCTCGCCGATCCGCGCAGCTTCTGCATCCAGAAGTCATTGCAGGAAGCCGTGCATGGCGGCGATCTCGACAAGAACCTCCTCTTTGCCGGCCACGGTGCCTATCGCTTCAAGCAGGACCCCTTCTATTCGAACGGGTTCGTGCCGACCGTGAAGCAGCTCGTGGACCGTATCCTGACCGGGGACTGAGAGACGTGATGCGCGCACCAGACATGCCGGGCCTCGCCATCCTGCGTTATCGCGCGGCGGACTATCAGGTCATCCGTCCCGGCCGCTTCGTCATCTGCGCGGTCAGCGGCGTGGAAATTCCGCTCAGCGAACTGGCCTACTGGAGCGCCGACCGGCAGGAAGCCTATCGCAGCGCCATCGAGTCGACGAAAGCGCTGCTGACCCAATAAGATCATGCCCCGGATGATGCGCTTCCTGCTGACTGCCGGTCTTGCGGCGACCTGCGCCATCGGCGCATCGGCCCAGTTGCAGATCAATGGATCGGGCCAGCCCACCGTCAATGCCTGGGACGCGCTGACCGACGCCTATGCCAAGACCGTGAAGGTCGAGGGCTGCACGGACGGCGACTGCTCGATCGAGGGGCTGGTGCTGGACAATCAGGCGGGCGGCGCCTGTCTTGACAATGTGCTGGTCACCGATCGCTACGGCTTCGATGGCCGGGATGTCGCCGCTGCCGAAGTCGCGCTCAAGATCGATGCGGATGCACTGGCCGCGACGCGCTATTATCGCGCGATCGTGCTGTTTCCGAGGAAGGGCGTTCAGCGCCTGTGCGTGCGCAGCACGATGCAGGCGAGCGGCATGCGCTTCACCGTGTCGCTTGACCGGCCGCAAGATGCCGATCAGCTGACGCAGATGGCGCGCATCTCGACCTCGGCGAACCTTTCCGCGACCGAGCTGCGCCTGTCGCCGCTGACGACACCGCGCCGGCGGATGACCATGACGCCTGAGCTGTCGGGGCGGCTGGCGCGATCCCTGTTCATCAGCGCGAGCCGGTTTCCGGTCAGTGTCAGCATCCAGTCCGACGGGCCGAGCCTGCCGATCATCTGGGGTGACCAATCGATCGGCGTCACGAACCGGATGCTCGCGATCCCCGCTACCGCCCTGCGCGAGATTCAGGTGACGAAGAACGGCGCGGCCATGCCCATCAAGAACTGCGCCGGGTCGGTGGACGACACGAGGCTGACAATCCGCTGCTGAGCGTGCTCGCGCGCGGCGCGGGCGGGCATGCACGGAAGCATTGGAGAGGGGGAGTCCAAGGCCCCCTCTCCAACTTCGTCCGGTCACCGGAGCGACCGGACTCCTCCTCCCGGGGGAAGAGGGGGCGCGAATTCCCCCTGTTTCCTAGAGTGCGTATTCGAGCTGTGCCCAGAACTTCTTCGTGTCGGCGTCACCCGCGAAGCTGGCGATGCCCTGGCGCTGATAGTCGGCATATTTGAGGAGCAGCGTCATGCGCTTGTCGAGCTTGAGCGACAGCTGGGCGTTATACTCGTCGCCATAGTGGATCGAGTTGCGGTCGCTGTCGTAGCGATGAAACGAAACGCTCGCGGCGAGCGGCCCCATCTTGCCGACCTTGGGCAAGGTGTAGGTGATGCCCGCATAATAGTCCTGAATGCCGGTCGCGGGCGTGGCCAGGAACTTGTCCGCCCAGCCATTGAACTTGTGCAGCGTGGCGAAGGGCGTCTGGAAGGCATAGCCGCCCGCGATGCCGGTCACCGTCGCGTCCGAGCCGAGCAGCTCGTAGCCGCCGGTGAGCTTGACCTTGCCGACGTCGAGCGCGAGCTCGGCCGCGCCGTAGTCCGCGGTGTAGTTGACCGGATTGTTGCTGGCATCGGACTGGTTCGCGTAGCTCGCCATGTAGCTCAGCTTCACTGTCTTGCTGAACGCCTTGCTGCCGGCGAAGCGCAGGCCATAGGTCTGACTGGAGTTGCGCTGGAGCGCCACCACCGGCTCGTCCTGATCGACCAGATAGGCGAAGGCAGTCAGCGTGCCGATCTTGGTCGTGTAGGCGGCGGTCGCGAAGACATTGTCGCCCTCGATCCGGGTCGGGCGATTGGCCGCGCCGAACTTGCCGCCGTCGATCCCCCAGATGGTGTTCGCGGCGATGGCGTAGGTCACGTCGATCTTGAGATTCTTGACCGCCATGATCTCGATGCGCGCGGCATCGAAGGTCTGCTCGTTCTGGCGCCAGCCGACCGAGCCGACGAAGCGCTGGTCGTCCAGATTGATGCGCTGTCGGCCGACGGTCACCACCAGCGGCTTGGTGCGATACTGGACCTGAATGCGGTTCAGCTCGACATTGTCCGGATCGGCGATGATCGGCAGCGTCGTCTTGCCGTTGACGCCGCTGTTATATTTTTTGCCGATCGCCAGTGTCCCCTCGGTCTCCGCGAGGAACGCGAACGGCCCGGAGGACAGCTCGCCGCCGGCCCGCAGGCGCACAGTGCTGGCGTTCGCATCATTGGTCTTGGTGATCGGTGCCGGCCCGTCCTGTTCGACGGTCTCGTAGCGCAGCCGCGCCTCGACGATCGGCTTGAACTTGATGTCCTGGGCTGCCGCCTGTGTCGCGACGGCGATGATCGATGCCCCCAGCATCATGGAAATTGCACGCATGGTTCCCCCTATTGCTCCCTTTGGCTTTTCGCCTTCCAGGGCATCCTCTCGGTTTCGAATTGATGGATGGAGCGGCCGGTGCGGCCGCGCCGGTTCAGGCGGCGAGCACCGTCGGATTGCGGTAGCGCTCGTGCAGGAAGTGGATCACGGCATGGCGCGCGGAGGCATAGTCCGCCGTGTCGATCGCCTCGAGCCGGTTGCGCGGGCGCGCCAGCGTCACTGCCAGATCCTCGCCGATGCGCGCGGCCGGGCCATTGGTCATCATGACGACGCGATCGGCCAGCAGCACGGCCTCGTCCACATCGTGCGTAATCATCAGCACGGTGTTGTTGAGCTGCGCCTGGAGGCCCATCACCACGTCCTGAAGCGCGGCGCGGGTCAGCGCGTCGAGCGCGCCGAACGGTTCGTCCATCAGGAGGACGCGCGGGCTCATGGCGATTGCGCGGGCGATGCCGACGCGCTGCTTCATGCCGCCGGAAAGCTCGCCCGGGCGCTTGGCCGCAGCATGGGCCATCTGCACCAGCTCCAGATTGTGCATCACCCAGTCGCGGCGCTCGGCCTTGCTCTTGTCCCTGGCGGTCTTGTCGACGGCGAGGCGGACATTTTCCTCGACCGTGAGCCAGGGGAGCAGGCTGTGATCCTGGAAGACCACGGCGCGGTCCGGCCCCGGCGCATCGATGACCTCGTCGTTCAGGAAGATGACTCCGCGTGTCGGCTTGACGAGGCCCGCGACTGCATTGAGCAAGGTGGACTTGCCGCAACCGGAATGGCCGATGAGCGCCACGAACTGGCCCTTCTCGATCGACAGATCGATGCTGTCGAGCGCGCAGAACGGGCCGGCCTTGGTCGCGAACTCGACGGTGATGCCTTCGAGCGCGAGATAGCTTCGCTGCTTCATGGAATTGTCTCCTTTCTCAGCCGTTGCGGGCGACGAGGCGGCCGATGAGCCCGACCAGGCGGTCCAGCGCGAGGCCAACCATGCCGATCCACACGAGCGAGACGATCGTGTCGGTCAGGAGCGAGCTGTTGTAGCTGTCCCAGATGAAGAAGCCGACGCCCGTGCCGCCCTGCACCATCTCGGCGGCGACAATGGCGAGCCAGCTCATGCCGACGCCGATGCGCAGGCCGGTGAACATATGCGGCACGGTGGCGGGCAGCATCACACGCAGGAAATATTCGTGCGGCCGCAGCGCGAGCACCTTGGCGACGTTGCGATAGGCCTGCGGGATCGTCTGGACGCCGACGGCCGTGTTAAGGATGATCGGCCAGATCGCCGTGATGAAGATGAGGAAGATGGCCGACGGCTGCGCCTGCTGGAAGATGGCGAGACTGAGCGGCAGCCAGGCCAGCGGCGGCACCGTGCGCAGGAGCTGGAACAACGGATCGAGCGCGCGGAACGCAATGACGCTCTGACCGATCAGGATGCCCAGCGCCACGCCGATCACTGCGGCGATACTATAGCCGATGAGCACGCGGCCGAGGCTGGTGAGTACCTGCCCGGCAATGCCGACATCGCCGGATTCCGGGATGCTGAGCCCGGTTGCGCTGAACTCGACGCCCTTGAACGGGTGCAATATCACTTCGTTGCTTTCTTCCCAGACCTTCAACGGACTCGGGAAGGTCGCATCGGGCGAGCTGCATGCGAGCTGCCACATCATGAGCAGCACCGCGAGCATCAGAACCGTGGGCAGAACCGAGGCGGCAACGTTCCGGGCCTTGGCGATTACGGGGTGCGTTGCTTTCATCGGCGGAAAGAATCGGCGGGCGATGGCCTCTTGCGGATAGGGCACGATGATCCCCGTCTTGGCGGCGGGGGCACCGACCGCGGGCGCCACCTTTGCTTCTGCGAGATTGGACTGGCTCATGATCTGGCTCCGGTCAGACGCGCTTGATGCCGAGGCTGGCGAGATAGGCCTTGGGGTTGGCCGGGTTGAACAGCTTGCCGTCGAAGAACTTCTCGACGCCGCGGCTGTCGCCCGCCGGACCCTTGCCGCCCAGGGCAGCGGCCGCCTTGCGCCAGATGTCCGATCGGTTGACCCTGGCGATGAGCTGGTTGGTGTTCAGCGACATGGGCAGCTTGCCCCAGCGCTGGTTCTCCGTGAGGAACCACAGGTCGTGGCTCTTGTAAGGGAAGGACGCATAGCCGTTGAAGAACTTCATCTTGAACGGCGCGTTGGGATATTTGCGCCCGTCGCCCATGTTGAAGTTACCGGCCAGACGGTCCTGAATGTCGGTGACTGGGACCTTGAACCAGTCCCGTCCACCGATGATCGTTGCCATCTTGGCCAGATTGGCAGGATTTTCGCACCAGCGTTGCGCTTCCAGAACGGCCGCTGCGATCGCCACGGCGGCACGCGGATTTTTTGTCACCCAATCGGTGCGGATGGCGAAACTCTTTTCGGGATGGTTCGTCCACATCTGACCTGTCGAGACAGCGCTGTAGCCGAGCCCCTGGGCTACCAGCTGGTCGTTCCAGGGCTCGCCGACGCAGAAGGCGTCCATCGTGTCCGCCTTCATGTTCGCGACCATCTGCGGCGGCGGGATGGTGATGAGCTCGATATCCTTGTCCGGGTCGATGCCGCCGGCTGCCAGCCAATATCGAATCCAGAGGTCATGGGTGCCTCCGGGGAAGGTCATGGCCATGGTGATCTTCTTGCCTGCCGCTCTGCGCTGGGCGATCACGGTTTTCATTTTGCCCGCGTCGAGATCGACCTTCGCGCCGAGATACTCCTTCGAAACGGAGATGCCCTGGCCATTGACATTGAGGCGTGCCAGGATGCTCATCGGCGTCGCCTTGCCGATCGTGCCGAGCGTCAGGAAATAGGGCATAGGCGTCAAGATGTGCGCTCCGTCAATGCCGCCCGCACTGCTGCCGAGGACAATATTGTCGCGCGTCGCTCCCCAACTCGCCTGCTTCAGCACTTCGACATCGGGCAGGCCGTGCTTGGCAAAGATGCCAAGCTCCTTGGCGATGATCAGCGGCGCGGAGTCCGTCAGCGCGATGAAGCCGAGTTTGGCACCCTTGACTTCCGGTCCCGCACCGGCGGCGTGAACGCCCGACGGAAAAGCTTGCTGCGTTGCAGCAACAACGGCCGCCGCGCCGCTCAGCTTGATGAGGCCGCGCCTGCTGACGCCGTCCGGATGATCCCCTTGAGTCACTTGTTGCTCCCTTTCCCGATGCATATCCGGCGCCACGAAGGACACGCGGACTCCCCCCGCGCCGGCTCATGTCCAGCGCGCAAAATTCCTTCCGGGAAACGCGCTGTGCGCGGCCTCCCGGTCTCAAAAAGCCAATAAAAAAGCCGCCAAGACGAAGGTCGGAAGACCTGTCTGGGCGGCGTCCTTGCCATCTCGGTCCTGAAGGACCGATCCGATCCCAACCGTCCTTGGCGGGATCGACTACTGCACCGAAACGATCATTCGTCTCGATGGGGTAAAGCTGTCATCGATTCGCTTTGCTGGCAAGAAGAATTTTTCGCATTGCACAATTTGCACGTGGTGAACTTCCACCAACGTGCCGTACATTCGAGCGACCGGTCACGCTGGAGATCCCTGCATAAAGGGAACCAACGTCCTGATTTCAGGACTTTGCGACGCGGTCCTGCTCGGCGTCCCGGGCCTTTGCCATGCGGCGCAGCGCAAGGCGGTCGAACAGCGCGTTGACCGGGCCGGAGCGGGGCGAGAAGGTCGGCAGCCAGTCCATGTAGAGGCTGCTCAGCCGCTCGGGCAGGCCGGAGGGGCCGGTATCACCCATGATTCTGCTGACGATGCGGCCCTGGAAATGGCGGACGGCATAGGAGATCATGCGCTTGTACTGGACGCGCAGGGTGCGCGGGCTGACGATGTTGACCGGCTCGCAATAGAAGCCAGCGGCGTCTGCATGGCCAAGGCGATTGCGGTCCCAGTTCTCGTCTTTCCGCAGGTCGGTCGCGGCCCAGGCGGCGACGAGGCCGTCGTCGCCGACCAGATCGACCGGCAGGCGATGGCCGGCCTCGCGGATCAGACGCACGAAATCGCCACGCAGCGCATAGAGGTCGCCGAACAGGCCACCGTCGCGCCGGAGCAGTGCCTGATAGTGGAGATGACTGCGGCCATTGAGCGGCATGCCGGCAATGGCGAGCGCCTTTGGCTGCTCATTGAGGGCAAGCGCCAGCGCATCGAAGGAGCCGGGCGCGATCGCCGCGTCGCCGTCCATGAAGACGATCATCTCCGGCAGCGGATCGGCAAGGATCTCGTGGACGAAGCGGTTCCAGGTGCGGGCCTTGCCGCCCGGTTGCAGTTCGTGGACCCTGAGGCTCGGATGCTTTTCCGCCACCGGCTTTGCCAGCGCTGCCGTCCGGTCGGTCGAGCCGTTGACGAGCAAGTGGAATGCGATGTCCTCACGCTCAAGCGGCAGGCTCGCGAGGCAAGCGGCGATGCGCCGTTCCTCATTATGGGCGAAGATGGCGACTGCCGCCCGCGGGGTGGGCGGCGCCATGTCAGTCGAGCTCCCAGCCGCGCTCGGCATGGCTCGCGAGATCGAGGCCCTCGCGCTCGGCATCCGCGTTCACCCGCATCGGGAGGAAGATTGAAATGACCAGCGCCAGCACGAGGGTCCAGACCGCCGACCACAAGGCGACCACGCCGACGCCGACGATCTGCGCGATCAGCTGCGCGATCATGCCGCCCTCCTCGGCATAGCCGACGCCGCCGAGCGCGGTCGAGGCGAGGGGGGCGAGCAGGATGGAGCCGAGCATGCCGCCGACGCCATGCACGGCGAAGACGTCGAGCGAATCGTCGATGCCGATGCGGTTGCGGATCAGCTGGACGGCATAGAAGCAGACGAGGCCGGCCACGACGCCGAGGCCGATAGCCCCCATCGCGCCGATCTGGCCCGCGGCCGGCGTGACCGTGGCGAGGCCGGCAATGGCGCCCGTTGCAAGGCCGACCGTCGTGGGCTTGCCGAGCTTTAGCTGTTCGAGGCCGATCCAGCAGAGCGCGGCTGCGCAGGATGCGAGATGCGTGTTCAGGATCGCGAGCGCCGCGTCGGTCGAGGCACCGAGCGCCGAGCCGCCGTTGAAGCCGAACCAGCCGACCCAGAGCATGCCCGCGCCGATGAGCGTGAGCGTGGGGCTGTGCGGCAGGATCAAGGTGTGGCCGAAACCCTGTCGCTTCCCGATCAACAGGGCGAGGACGAGGGCGGAGATACCGGCCGTCGTGTGGACGACAATGCCGCCGGCAAAGTCGAGCGTGCCAAGTTCGGCGAGCCAGCCGCCGCCCCAGACCCAGCGCGCGGCAGGGACGTACACGACCAGGGACCAGAGCAGCATGAAGGGCACCAGCCAGCCGAAGCGCACGCGCTCGACGAAGGCGCCGACGATCAGCGCCGGGGTGATGATCGCGAAGGTCATCTGGAACAGCGCGAAGGTCGGTTCGGAAATCGCGGTGCCGTCCCGCACCTCTGCGAGATTGGCGAGGCCGAGATTGACAAGCCCGCCGATCCAGCCCGATCCCGGCCCGAAGGCGAGGCTGTACCCCGCAACGGCCCAGAGCAGGGAAGCGATCGCCGCGATGGCGAAGCAGTGCATGAAGACGGAAAGCACATTCCGCGCGCGGACGAGGCCGGCATAGAAGAGCGCGAGGCCGGGCAGGGTCATCATGAGCACGAGCGCCGAGGCGGTGAGGATCCAGGCGGTGTCGCCGCTGTCGGTCGCGGCCTCCTGCGCAAAGGCGGGTGCCGAGAGCAGCCCCGCGCCAATGATCGCCGCGAGAGCTTTCGCGCCGGTCGTTCCCTTGCCAATCATTGCCCCACGCTCCCCTGCTTGCCGCTCTTTTGCCCAGCGCAGCTTCTTGTTTGTCAGACCCAGCCTTCGAGAATCTGGTCTGGCGGGCGATCGCCGCCGACCCACATGCGGATGTTCGCGATGACGCGGTCGCCAGTCGCGATCCGTCCCTCGAACGTCGCCGATCCCATATGCGGCGTCATCACCACATTAGGCAGCGCCAGCAGCCGGGGATCGATCTCCGGCTCATATTGCCAGACGTCGAGGCCGGCGCCGGCCAGCCTGCCGGCTTCCAGCGCCTCGACAAGTGCGTCCTCGTCGACGATGCCGCCGCGCGAGGCATTGATGAGATAGACATGCGGGCGCAGCAGGCCGATGCGACGGCGGTCGATCAGCTTCTCGCTGTCGGCATTGCGCGGCGTGTGGATCGTGAGAATGTCGATCCGCTCCAGCATGTCGTCGAGGGACTCGTGCCAGGTCGCCGCCAGCTGCGCTTCCAGCACGGCGGGCAGGCGGTGCCGGTTGTGATAATGGATCGAGAGGCCGAAGGCGCGGGCGCGCTGCGCGACGGCCTGACCGATGCGCCCCATGCCGACGATGCCGAGCGCCTTGCCGCCGATCCGGTGGCCCAGCATCGAGCTAGGGCTCCAGCCGGCCCATTGCCCGGAGCGGACCAGCTTCTCGCCCTCGGCGAGGCGGCGCGGGACGGAGACGATGAGCGCCATTGTCATGTCGGCCGTGTCCTCGGTCAATACGCCGGGCGTGTTGGTGACGATGATGTCGCGCACACGGGCGGCCTTGAGCGCGATGTGGTTCACGCCCGCGCCGTAATTGGCGATGAGCTGGAGCCGCTCGCCGGCGCCGGCGATGAGGTCGGCATCGATATCGTCGGTGACGGTGGGCACGAAGACGTCGCAGTCCTGCATCGCGGCCTGCAGCTCGGCGCGGCTCAGCGGGCGGTCATGTTCGTTGAAACTGGCCTCGAACAGCTCGGCCATGCGAGCCTCGACCGCGTGCGGCAGGCGCCGCGTGACGGCGACACGGGGTCGGGCGGGCCTTGGACGCCTTGGCATGGACCCGCGATTGCCCGCAGCGGCCGCAAGGTCAAGCGGCAATTGCTTGTGGACAAGTTCGCGATGCAGCCGCGTTGCGGTGGACGGCGTGCGGTGGCCATGGCATGAGCCGGACGGTGAAGAGCCGTGAGGGACGATATATGGCGCTGCGCTCCGCGCTCGTGGGACTGGCCCTGCTGCTCGTCGGAGCCGGCGGAAGCAGCGCACTCGCGCAGAAGTCGGGCAAGCCCGTGCCCTATTGGGCGTCGCTCTCCAAGGGCGATGCGCGCATGCGCGTCGGCCCCAGCCTCGATTATCCGGCCAGCTGGATCTACCAGCGGCGCGACCTGCCGGTGAAGGTGGTCGAGGTTTATGCGAGCTGGCGCAAGGTCGAGGATCCGGACGGAACGCAAGGCTGGATGCATGTGCGCCTGCTCAAGGATGAGCCGACCGCGATCGTGAAGGGCGGCATTGCCGAGATGCGCGACAAGCCGGCGGCCGATGCGCGGCTGCTGTTTCGGCTGGAGCCGGGCGTCGTTGGGCGGCTCGCGGGCTGCTCGAACGGCTGGTGCTCCTTCGACGTGAGCGGCCAGCGCGGTTATGTGTCGGCCAAGAGCCTTTGGGGCGCTTTGGAATAACGCGAAATTAGCGCTGATTTCTGCGGATTTTTTTGACGATCCCGGTGACGATGGCGCTTGCCCTGCGGTAAAGCAGATGCAAGGATGCCACCGGATAGTCAAAAACAAGGTCGCGCGGATTGCTTCTGTCTCGCAGCTATGCGCCTTCGGGCGATCTCGCTAGCTATGTCCGCCGTCACTACGTGTTTCATGCCCAATTGCCGGAAGATTTCGTCCTCATCGACAAGCTGATGTCGGAGACGGCGATCGTGCGCATCCTGCTGCAAGGCGACTGGGCGGCGCAGACAGCAGATGGCGAATGGTCGACCTTCGGCTCCATCCTGCTGATGGGCTCGAATGGCATTCCCTGGCGTGTGAGGGTGCGCGGGCCGTTCCTCGTCGTCGGCTTCGCCTTCCGGCCAAGCGGCTGGGCGGGCCTCTTCTCCGAGCCGGCACGGGACGTGGCGGATCGCGCGGCGCCGTTGCAGAAATATTGGGGCGGGCTCGGTGACCGGTTGTATCGCGACGTGGCCGCCGCCAATGACGATGACCGGATCGTCAAGGTGATCGAGGACGCGCTGCGCGAGCGGCTCGCCAAGCTGGGCGGCCCGCTGCCTTCCGGTGCCATGGCGATGTTCGAGGATATTGCGCGCAACGACAGCACGATCCAGGTGATCGAGGCGGCGCGCCAGGTCGGCATGTCGGTGCGCCAGCTCGAACGGCAATGCTATGCGACCTTCGGCCACAGCCCGAAGGTGATCCTGCGCCGCAGCCGTTTCCTCGACATGGCGCAGGCGATGCGCGGCTTCGGCGATCCGACCGCCGATCAGCTCGCGGCGTTGCGCTATTTCGACCAGAGCCATCTCAACCGCGAATTCCGCCACTTCTTCGAGCTGACGCCCGGCCAGTTCGAGAAGGCGACGACGCCGCTGTTTACGGCGGGTCTCAAGCTAAGGGCGGACGGGCTGGCTTGATATCTGGCTGTCACTCTGGCGAAAGCTGGGATGACGACAAAAGATGTCGCGCTAGCGGCTGTGCCGTCCGATGCTCTCCGCGAGCACATTGGCAACATAGGCATTGAGCGAAACGCCTTCACGCGCCGCCACGATCTTCAGTTTCTCGTGGAGCGAGCGCGGCACACGCTGGCGCCATTGACCGAGAGATGCCGGGCCGGGAATGTCTCGTCCCAACTCCTTTGCGGCGTCGAGCCACGCGACCACGGCCTGTTCAGCGTCAGCGAGCGCTTCTTCCGGCGTCTCGCCATCGCCCGTGCAGCCGGGAAGTGCGGGAACTGTCGCCAACCAGCCGCCGCCGTCCGCTTCCTTGAGCGGTTCCACCATGATCGCATATTCAGTCGTCCTGGCCATGTTCGCCGCCTTTCACCATGTCCATGAGCTTGCGGATATAAATCGGCTTGATCGGCCGTTTGGCTGGAATGGTGAGGATCGTCTCCAAACCCGGCGCCGCGATTTTCCAGTGAGAGCCACCTCCGGAGGGAGGAAGGCACGTCCATCCCAGCATGTCGCACAGCTTCCTGATATCTTCGACCGTCCAGTCGCCAGCCGGATTGCGCCGCATGGCGTTCAGAAGCTTTTCCGCCTTGCTCATGTGAATGGATACCTCATGCGGTATCAAATTTCAAGGTGAAGCGACATGGTCGCAACTGTTCAGGGCCGCAGCGCCGCCGCGTCCCTCGCCAGCGCCTCGATCTTCGCCGGATCGAGCGGACCTTTCGGTACGACCCAGCTCCCGCCGACGCAGCCGATGAACGGCTGGGCCAGCCATTCCGGCGCGGTCTCCATGGTGATGCCGCCGGTCGGGCAGAAACGCACGCCGCCGAACGGGGCGGCCAGCGCCTTGATCGCGGGGAGGCCGCCGCTCGTGGAAGCGGGGAAGAACTTGAAGCGGTCCAGACCCAGATCGAGGCCGCGCATGATGTCCGCCGCCGTCGCGATGCCGGGGAGGAAGGCCGTGCCGGAAGCGACGGCGGCCTTGCCGAGCGGTTCGGTGAGGCCGGGCGAGACGATGAACTTCGCGCCGGCTTCGAGCGCGTCGTCAAGTTGCTTGGGATTGAGCACCGTGCCTGCGCCAACGACGGCGCCGGGCACGCTCGCCATCTCGCGCATCACCTCGAGCGCGGCGGGCGTGCGCAGCGTTACCTCGAGTGCGGGAAGCCCCCCGGCGACGAGCGCCTGGGCCAGCGGGACAGCATCCTCGACCCTGTCCACGATCAGCACCGGGATCACCGGCGCGAGCGCCATCACGTCATCGACCGTCATCGTCACTCCTTGCTTTCCCGCCAGGCGGCGGCCGCCCCGTAAAGACCGATTTCCTGATGCGTGGCGAGCCGCACCGGGATCGTCTGCATCAGGGCTTCGTAGCGGCCCTTTGCCGTGAACCGGCTGTGGAAACCGCTCTCAGTCACCAGAAAATCGCGCAACCGTTGCGAAAGGCCGCCGGCCAGCACCACGGCATGCGGTCCGTGCGCAAGTGCCAGATCGCCGGCGATCGAGCCAAGCGAGAGGCAGAAGCGCTCCAGCGCGGTGCGGGCGAGGCTGTTGGTCCCATCGAGCGCCGCGCTCCAGAGATCCGCGTCGGACAGCAGCTCGATCTTTTCGTGCGTGATCCTGGCGAGCGCCCTGTAGAGATTGTTGAGGCCTGGACCCGCGACGATGCGCTCGGTCGAGACGCGGCGATAGTCCTGCCGCAGCTGATCTAGAACCTGCGCTTCGAGGCTGTCGAGCGGCGCGAAGTCGGTATGGCCGCCTTCGGTCGCGATGATGTGCGGCACGCCTTCGTCAAACGCGATCATCGCGACGCCGAGGCCGGTGCCCGGCCCCAGCACGGTAACGCCGCCATCGCGGGGAAAAGGCGTGTCCCGCCCGAAGAGCAAGGGTAGATCGGCATTGGGCAGGCGCGCCACGGCATGGGCCACGGCTTCGAAATCATTGACCAGCCGGACCTGCGCGACGCCCAGCTCCTGCGCGAGATGGGCAGGGCGGACGATCCAGCTGGAGTTGGTGAGCTTGATCGTGTCCTGCAGGATCGGCGCGGCAAAGGCGATGGAGGCCTTGTCCGGCAAGGCGCGGCCTTCGTCGCCGGCGAAGCGCTGCCAGCAGGCGGCGAGGCTCGGATAGTCGGCGACCTTGTATTTACGCACGGCGCCGAGCGTCGGCACGCCGGCCGCATCGATCGTCGCGCGGGCGAAGCGGGCATTGGTCCCGCCGATGTCGGCGGCGACGATCTCCGTCACGATTCCGGCTCCGTCACAACTCGGCGTCCATCGCTGCCAGGATCGGCGAGGCGCCGCTTTCGGCGAGATCGCTGTGGTGGCGGAACAGGGCGAAGAGTTCGCGGCCCGTGTCGAATGGCGGGGGCGGGGCGATGGCCTGCTCGCGGGCATCCCACTCGGCGGCATCGACCAGCGCCTCGAGCGTGCCCTCGACCGCGCAGACACGGACGAGATCGCCGTCGCGCAGCTTGCCGATCGGACCACCGCCGAGCGCCTCGGGCGAGAGGTGGATGGCGGCGGGCACCTTGCCGCTCGCGCCGGACATGCGGCCGTCGGTGACGAGCGCGACCTTGAAGCCCTTGTCCTGCAACACGCCGAGCGGCGGGGTGAGCTTGTGCAGCTCGGGCATGCCGTTGGCGCGGGGTCCCTGGAAGCGAACGACCACGACCACGTCGCGGTCCAGCTCGCCGGCCTTGAACGCGGCCATGACCTCGTCCTGATCGGCGAACACGCGAGCCGGCGCCTCGATGGTCCAGCGCACCGGATCGACCGCGCTGGTCTTCATGATGCAGCGGCCGAGATTGCCCGAGAGCAGCTTCATGCCACCATCGGCATTGAACGGGTTGGAGACCGGGCGCAGGATCGCGTCATTGCCCGGCGCGCTCGGCGGTTTGTCCCAGACGAGCGCGTCATTCTCCAGATTGGGCATGCGGCCATAATCGGTGAGATCGGCGCGGGCGACGGTCATGATGTCGCGGTGGAGCAGCCCGCTGTTTAGAAGTTCGGTGATGATCCAGGCCATGCCGCCGGCTGCGTGGAAGTGGTTCACGTCGTCCGGGCCATTGGGATAGACCCGCGCCAGCAGCGGCACGACCGAGCTGAGCTCGGCAAGATCGGTCCAGTCGATGACGATACCGGCCGCGCGCGCCATGGCGGGCAAATGGATGGCATGATTGGTCGAGCCGCCGGTCGCCAGCAGACCGATAGCGGCATTCACGATCGCCTTCTCATCGACGCAAGCCCCAAGGGGACGATAATCGTCGCCGTCCCAGCCGATCGCAGCGACGCGGTGAACGGCGGCGCGAGTCAGTTCGCTGCGCAGCTTCGTGCCCGGATTGACGAACGCGGCGCCGGGCATGTGCAGGCCCATCACTTCCATCATCATCTGATTGGTGTTGGCCGTGCCGTAGAACGTGCAGGTGCCCGCGCCATGATAGCTGGCGCTCTCGCTCTCCAGCAACTCCTCGCGGCCTACCTTGCCCTCGGCATAGAGCTGGCGGATGCGGACCTTCTCCTTGTTGGCGAGGCCCGATGGCATCGGCCCGGAGGGCACGAAGATGATCGGCAAGTGGCCGAAGCGCAGCGCGCCCATCAGCAGCCCCGGCACGATCTTGTCGCAGATGCCGAGCATCAGCCCGCCCTCGAACATCGCGTGGCTGAGCGCCACAGCGGTCGAAAGCGCGATGGTGTCACGGCTGAACAGCGATAGCTCCATGCCCGCGAGGCCCTGCGTCACGCCATCGCACATGGCCGGAACGCCGCCCGCCACCTGCGCCGTCGCGCCGACTTCCCGCGCGGCGATCTTGATCGCCTCGGGATAGCGGCCATAGGGCTGATGGGCCGAGAGCATATCGTTATAGGCCGTGACGATGCCGATGTTCATCGCCTTGCCGGCGCGAATGGCGGGCTTGTCCTCGCCCGATGCGGCGAAGCCATGGGCGAGATTGCCGCAGCCGAGCTGATCGCGATTGGTGCCCGCGTCGCGGCCACGCTCGATAAGGTCGAGATAGCGCAGGCGGCTACGCGCGCTGCGCTCGGTAACGCGATCGGTCACCTTGGCGATGGTCGAATGAAGCTCAGTCATACCAGCTTGCTCCGTCGCGCTCGATCAGCGCAATGCCCGCGGAAGGCCCCCAGGTGCCGGCGGCATATTGCACCGACTTCTGGTCCGAGGCCTTCCAGCCCGCCGAGATGCTGTCGATCCAGGTCCATTGCGCCTCGACCTCGTCGCGGCGCACGAACAGGGTCGTGTCGCCTTCCAGCAGATCGAGCAGCAGCCGCTCATAAGCGATGCGGCGGCGCTCGCCGGCAAAGGCATGGGCGAGGCTGACGTCCAGCCCCACTTCCTGCAGCTTCACGCCGTCGCGATCCAGCCCGGGGCGCTTGGCCATGATGCAGAGGCGGATATTCTCGTCCGGCTGCAGGCGGATGATGAGCTGGTTGGGCTCCAGCGCGCTGCCATAGCCGTTGCGGCGGAAGATTGAGTGCGTGACCGGCTTGAACTGGATCAGGATCTCGGACTGGCGATTGGGCATGCACTTGCCGGTGCGCAGATAGAAGGGCACGCCGGTCCAGCGCCAGTTGTCGAGATACGCCTTGAGCGCCACGAACGTCTCGGTGTCGCTTTCCTTGCCCAGTTCCTCGGCATAGCCGGCGATGAGCTTCCCCTTGACCGCGCCGTCGCGATATTGCCCGCGCACGCTGTGGGTGCGGACCGTCTCGGGATCCATGGGCCGCAGTGAGCGCAGCGCCTTCACCTTCTCGTCGCGCACGGAGGTCGACTCCATCCTGGCCGGCGGCTCCATCGCGATGATGGAGAGAATCTGGAGGACGTGGTTCTGCACCATGTCCTTGAGCGCGCCGACGCCGTCATAATAAGAGACGCGCCCTTCCAGCCCGACCGTCTCGGCGACAGTGATCTGGACATGATCGATGGCGCTGGAGTTCCACAATGGCTCGAACAGCCGGTTGCCGAAGCGCAGCGCCATCAGGTTCTGCACGGTCTCCTTGCCGAGATAATGATCGACGCGGAAAATCTGTTCCTCGGGGAAAAGCGCGCCGATCGCGTCGTTGACCTCTTTCGACGAGGCGAGGTCCTTGCCGATGGGCTTTTCCATGGCGATGCGCGTGCTCGGCAGCACGAGGCCGGCTCTGGCCAGGCCCTGCGCGGTCGGCGCGAAGAGCGCGGGTGGGGTCGAGAGATAGACCGCGATGGGACCGTCGCTGAAGGCGGTCGCACGGGCGGCGAGCGCCGCAAACTGGCTATCGTCGCCCGCAGCCACCGCCGCATAGACGATCATCTCGAGAAAGGTCGCGACCCTGGCGTCGTCGAGCAACTCGGCCTGCGCATAGGTCGCGAGCGCCTCGGCTATGGTGGCGCGGAAGGCCGCATCGTCCATCTCCGTGCGACCAGAGGCGAGGATATGGAAGGGCGAGGGCAAGAGGCCATCGCACATCAGGTGATAGAGCGACGGGAACAGCATCCGGTGCGCCAGGTCGCCCGTGGCGCCGAACAGGATCAATGTCGCGGATTTCTCGGGCAAGACGGCCCCTTTCATGGCGGATCGTCCGTGTTCGGACTGAGGCGCGGGCACATTACAACCGTGCCGTTTTTGTGCAACCGCACAATGGCCTTGCGACGCGATGGGCCCTTGGCTCTGGACGCCGCCCGGCGTGCCGCCTATGGGCGGGAGCAGTCACCGGCGCGGATGTGGCGAAATGGTAGACGCAGCGGACTCAAAATCCGCCGTAGCAATACATGTCGGTTCGAGTCCGACCATCCGCACCAGGCTTTCCTCAAATCCCAGGCAGTAGACGGGCCGGACAACCGGTCGTCGTCCTTCGGCTTTTTCTCAGTCGCGGATTTCTTGAGGCCATGACGCGAGGGGAGCTCGCGAAGATGCAGCGAGCGTCAATGCCCGGTGCGAGCAAATCCCATCAGGGCATTCGAACGATCGGCTTGATTACCCGGCCCGTTTCGCCTTGCTCGATGGCATGGGCAATGTCCGAGAAATCGAAATAGCGCACGAGCCGATCGAACGGAAAACGACCGGCGCGATAGAGATCGACGAGCTCCGGGATGAAGCGCTGCGGATCGGCGCCGCCCTCGACCACGCCGCGCACCACTCGTCCGCCGCTCATCAGGAAGCTTGCCTCCGGCTCGATGCTGAAACCCGGCGGATAGGCGCCCACCAGTGCCAGGACGCCGCGTGAGCCGAGCGCTTTGACGGCGCCGGTGCATATTGCCGGAATGCCGGTGGTGTCGATCACATAGTCGAAGCCGCTCAGGCAACCGGCCGCTCGCGCATGATCGAGCGGGCTTGCCGTATCGGCCTGAAAGCCGTGTGTCGCGCCCAACTCGCGCGCGAGGGCCACCCGGTCCATGTTGAGATCGAGCGCGACGATCGTGGCACAGCCCGCAATCTTGGCAGCCATGATCGCCGACAGGCCGACCGCGCCGGTGCCGATGACGGCCAGGCTGCTGCCGGGCCGCGGTTTCAGCACATTGAGCACCGTGCCCGCCCCGGTCTGAATGCCGCAACCCAGCGGTCCAAGCAGCTCGAGCGGCAGATCGCTTGCCACCTTTATGCAATTGCGGGCGCGCACCAGCGCATGGGTGGCGAACGAGGACTGGCCGAAGATGTGGCTGTGAACCGGCTGGCCCGCCTGGTCGGCAAGAGCAGTGGTGCCGTCCGCACGTCCTCCGCCGAAGTTCAGCGGGAACCAGTGGTGGCAATATGCAGGCTCCTGATCGTCGCAGGACGGGCAATGCCCGCAGCTGTCGAAGCTGAGCACGACATGGTCGCCCACGGCGAGGCCCGTAACGCCGACGCCGACCTTCGCGACGACGCCCGATCCTTCATGTCCGAGCACCACGGGCTGAGGGATGGGCAGGTGGCCGTCCCGCATCACCATATCGGTATGGCACACGCCGACCGCCCGGACCGCGACGAGCACTTCGCCCTCGCGCGGATCGTCGATCGTCAATGTCTCGATGACCGGTGGCGCGCCGACCGCGCGCTGCACGGCTGCCTGAACCTGCGTTGCCATGATTGCCCCTCTCCGATCAGGCCAGTTCGACCGCGTTGATGATGTGCGCCTGGGTATATTCGTGGAGACCGGCCTCGCCGAGTTCACCGCCCAGGCCGGACTGCTTGGAGCCGCGGAACGGGATATTGGGATCGATGGCGAGATGCTGGTTGATCCAGACGGTGCCGGTGTCGATGCGCTTCGCGATCTCGGTCGCCTTCGCGACGTCGTTGCCCCAGATCGTGCCGCCCAGGCCGAACTCGCTATCATTGGCGCGGGCGATGACATCGTCGATGTCGTCATATTTGAGCACCGGCAGAACCGGACCGAACTGCTCTTCACGGACCAGCGGCGCGTCGTCCGGCAGATCGCGCACGATCGTGGGCGGAATGAAATAGCCTTCGCGGTCGAGCACTTCGCCGCCCGCGATGATCTTGCCGCGCGTGCGGGCATCCTCGATGAGGCCGCGCACCTTGTCGAACTGCGCCTTGTTCTGGATCGGACCCACCGTGGTACCCTGCTTGGCGCCGTCATCGACAATGGCCTCGTTGGCGAGCCTGGCGATTTCCTCGCAGAAATCGTCATACATGGCGCTGGGCACATAGGCGCGCTTCACCGCGACGCAGATCTGGCCGGCATTGGTCATGGCGCCGGCATAGACCTTCCCGGCGACCAGCTTGGGATCGACATCGTCCAGCACGATGGCCGCGTCGTTGCCGCCGAGTTCCAGGGTCACGCGCTTCACCATGGCGGCGGCCGAGGCCATCACCTTCTTGCCGGTCGCGGTGGAGCCGGTGAAAGCGATCTTGGCGACATCGGGATGGGCAGTGAGTACCGCGCCGAGATCATTCTCGTCGCAGATGATATTGACGACGCCGGCGGGCAGATGCGCGCGGCACAGTTCGCCGAAAAGCAATGTGGTGAGCGGCGTGGTCGGTGCGGGTTTCAGCACCATGGTGTTGCCCGAGATGAGCGCCGGCCCGAGCTTGTTCATGAGCAGAACGAGCGGGAAATTCCATGGCGTGATCGCCGCGACGACGCCGAGCGGCGTGCGATGCTCGATCACGAGATTGCCGGCCGCCGTGCGCAGGGTTTTCGGCTCGAGACGCATGCCGGCGAAGGCACGCAGCACATAGGTGCAGCCGATCACCTCGCCCATGGCCTGATCGAACGGCTTGCCTTGCTCGGTCGTCAGCAAGCTGGCGAATTCGCTCGCACGCACCTCGAGATCCGCCGCGATCGCCTCGATACTCGCCGCGCGTTGCTCGACCGGTAGCGCGGACCAGGCCGGGAACGCCGCTTTGGCGGCCGCGACGGCAGCGTCGAGCAGCGTCTCATCGGCTTTCGGGCACCGTGCGAAAGCCTGTCCCGTGGCCGGATTGATCACCTCGAAACTGCTGGTGCCGGCGGAGAACGCGCCATTGATCAGCATGCGGAAAGTATCGGACATAACGTCTCCTTGAGCCACGGGTCGATCCGCCCGGGAAAAAGGTCGCGGTTTCCCGGGAAGAGAAGGAAACCGCGACAAGGTTCACGCAAGCAGTCGGATTGCAGTCAGAATTTGAAGCCGAAGCGCGCGTACCACTCGCGCGGCCGGTTGTAGGTGCCGAAGAGTACACCGGCGGCAAGGTTCGAGCCGCCGCTGGTCAGGAAGCGTTCGTCGGTAAGGTTGGTCGCTCCAACCGTCAGCGACCAATGGTCGTCCGGCTCATTATAGGTCAGGCTGGCGTTGACGATGTCGTTCGCGGGACGAAGCAGGGCAGACGTCCGTGCGATATCGTTCCAGACCTCCGTGCTATGCGTCCAGTCGGCGAGCATGACGATCGAGCCGCCATTGCCCAGCTTTGCTTCATAGCGCGGCCCGAGATTGAACTTCCATTCCGCTGTCTTCGGGAGCGGCGCGCCGACGAAGATTCCGGCCTGAATGCCCGGGATGGTGCCGGCATTGACCAAGGCGGCAGGGGCGATTTGCGTATAGTGCGCGTCGATATAGCCGAGCGAACCGTTGATGGTCAG
Source organism: Sphingobium xanthum (assembly GCF_019737615.1). Lineage (GTDB taxonomy): Bacteria > Pseudomonadota > Alphaproteobacteria > Sphingomonadales > Sphingomonadaceae > Sphingobium > Sphingobium xanthum. The sequence goes on from NZ_JAHKKS010000001.1 coordinate 176,532, forward strand.
CCCATCCAGGGGCGCCGCGACCACTTCCAGCTCGAAGCCCTTGATCCGCGCGCTGCCGGCATTGTCGATGGTGGGCGACGTGCCGATCTGGATGTTGAGCTGCAGGCCGTCGTAATCGGTGGTGAATGCCGCCGCATTGATCTGGAGCCGCCGGTCGAGCAGCGTCGATTTGACGCCGACTTCCCAGGTCGTCGCTTTCTCTTCTTCGAAATCGGGCGCGACATTGCCTTGCGGGTTGGTGAGGCGGGTGGTCCAGCCGCCGGTCTTGTAGCCCTTCGACCACGAGCCGTAGACCATGACATCCTCGCTCGGATGCAGCTGTATGCCGACCTTCGGCGAGAAATTGTCGAAGACCTTGCGATTGACGCCGGGCACGTAGACCCGTGTCGGCTGGGTCGGATCGGGGAAGGACAGGGCCGCGAAGCAAGGCGGTCCGCCAGCCGCGACCGGCGGCGCGAGCGGGAAGTCTCCCATTGGCCTGATGTTGCCATTGGCGTCGGCACAACCGAACAGCTTGTAGTTGAAGCCATTCAGGTCCTGCTGGCCGCCCTCGAATTCCTTGCGCTCATGGGTATAGCGCCCGCCCATCGTGATGCCGATCAACTCGGTCGGACGGAAATCCAGCTGACCGAAGAAGGCGTAGTTTTCGGTGTCGAACTTGTTGGGCCCATCGACCTGCAGCAGGCCTTCGGAGAAGATGACGTAATCGTGCAGATCGCCCTTCTCCTTGAAGTAATAGCCACCCAGCACATAGTTGAGCTTGCCGTCGAACGCCTGGCCGAGCAGCTGCAGTTCCTGGCTCAGCTGCCACTGGTTCTGCTCGAAGCTCAGTTCCAGCATGGTGAGCGGCGATCCGTCCAGGTCGCTGCCCGACTTCCACTTGGTTTCGCGATAGGCGGTGATCGACTTGATGGTGAGATCGTCGGTCACCTCTGCCTGCACCGTCCCACCCAGGCCCCAGGCGGTCAGCTTTGTAAAGCTCTGGCCGGTCGCGTAGCTCTGGTCGGGATCGGAGAGGACATAGCGCGAGTCCCAGGGCAGCCGGTCGTTCAACGCATTGCCATCGACATTCGCGCTGGCGAAGCTGCTGACCAGCCGGTTCGCCAGATATTGCGTGCCGCGCGCGCCGCAGAGCGCCTGGGCATTGCGTGCGGCAATCTCGGATGCCGTGGCGCCGATGCAGAAATTGTAGAGACCGGAGAACAGGAAGCCCGTCGTGCCGGTTGGATCGAATGCCGTGCCCGGCAGCGAGGCGGAACCGGCGAAGTTGCCGGGCAGGTTCAGCGAGGCCAGCAGTTTCGTCGCCTGCGCCGAGCTGTCCTGGCGCGTATAGTCGCCGGTGAACGTTGCCGTGATCGCGCCGCCATTGTCCCATTTGAGCTTGCCGCGCAGGCTGACGCTGTTGTCGCCGCCCTCGCGCGAGGCGCTGTCATAATCGGCCTGGTTGAAGCTGGTGATCGGGTCGGAATTGCTGGCGCGCTGATCGCCGAACGGGATGCGCTTGAGGAAGCCACGGCGGTTGGTCGTCGCGAACGTGACCGAGGAGAACAGCGTGTCCGTCAGCGGCACGTCGATCGTGCCGCGCACCTTCACCAGATTGTAGCTGCCGACCGTCACGTCACCGCTCGCGCGGAAATCCTTGCCCGGATCGTGCGTCACGATGGAAATAGCGCCGCCGATGGTATTGCGGCCGAACAGGGTGCCTTGCGGCCCCTTGAGCACCTCGATGCGCTCTACATCGGGAAGGTCCTGGTTCGCGCCGACCGTGCGGGCGAGATAGATGCCGTCCAGATAAATGCCGACGCCCGGATCAATGTTGAAGGCGAAATCGTCGGAACCGATACCGCGGATCGTCGCCGACAGGACCGCAGAAGAGCCTGAGAAGGGCGTGCCGCCATCGAGATTGACGTTCGGTGCCAGAGAAGACAGTGATGCGACCGACGTGACCGCGCGCTCCTTGAGCGCCGTCGAGGTGAATGCAGAGATGGCGATCGGCACGTCCTGCACGTTCTCTGCCCGCTTCTGGGCGGTGACGACGATCTCTTCAATGCCGCCGCCTGCCTCTTCCTGCGGCGGAGCATCCTGTGCCCAGACCGGCGCTGCCGTCAGGGCAACGATCGCCAACGTGGAACTCGTCAGTATGCGCTTCATGATTCCTCCCCCCGGACACTCCAGGATTTTGGAGCCTCCTAAAGGGGGGGAGAGACGTGCCGCGCGGACGATCGCGCAGAAAGTCCCGACATTCGCGCAGGAAAGGGCGCTCAGTGCCTCTGGCGATAGTGACTCGGACTGACGCCAAAGCGCTTCTGAAACTGACGGGCAAAGTAACTGCTGTCGGAGAAGCCGCAATCATAGGCGATCTGAATGACTTGCCTGTCCGATTCCAGAATGAGCAACTCTGCCGCACGCTCCAGCCGACGTCGCATGATATGGCCAAGTGGCGTGATCCCGCACTGGGCCGATGCTGCCTGCAGCGTCCGCAAGGGCACGCCGAGCTCCCCTGCCAGTCTCGCCGGAGACAGGTCCTGATCGGGAAGATGAGCCTCAATCAATCGTTTCATCCGCCGGACAAGAGGCGGTTCCGGAGCGTGCGGGTCAACTTGATCCTCATTCAGCGGCAGCGCCAGCAGATCCAGTAAGGTGGTGGAGAAGGCATCCAGCATGGCGGGACCGGGATGGGCGTCCCCTTCTCGCCAGATCGAGAGGAGATAGGAACGCAGGATGCGCGCGCCGGGCGTGTCGCCCGATATCTGGGTCGCAACCAGATTGTCGATGAACGGCACGCGATCGGCGAGCAGCCGCCTGGGTAGCTCGACGATCAGCAGTTCGTGCGCCCCGTCGATGTCGAAGCGGTAGGGCTCCTCGCCGGCGCAAATGACAAGATCGCCGGTCTTGAGCGAAATATCCCGACCCCGCTGCCGCAATCTCAACGGGCCGGAACCATGATGCAGCAGATGGAAGGCGAGCGATTGTTCGGAAGGCTGCCGGATCTTGTGCTCGCGCGTCACCACGGCAGCGGACGAACGGGGTCTCGTCAGCTGGGTCTCTCCCAGACTCCACCGATAGATCTCCGCATCGAAGCGTGACTTCATGGGAGACGCGCGAAGGCCGCTATAGGTCTGCTCGAGCAGAGTATTCCACCAGCCGAGTTTGGTATCCGTATCGACGCGCGCGGTCGAGAAATGCTCTAGCATGGGCGCTTGGTAACCCCTTTGTCCAAATAGAATAATGGCGGGGCAGGGAAAACTCAAGGAACCAACCGGCTGAGGCGCCAAGACGTTCGACGAGAGCTTCCGCAAGCAACAGGGAACGCCCAGCGGGCGGTCAGAGGCCGAGTTCGCGGATCATTCGATCGCGGATAACGAACTTCTGTACCTTGCCGGAGGCTGTCAGCGGAAATTCGTCGACGAAACGGATGTATCGCGGAACCTTGTGGTGAGCGATCCGATCCTGGCAGAAGTGACGGATTTCCTCTTCGGTGCAGGTTTCGCCGGGCGCCAGGCGGATCCATGCGCAGAGATCCTCGCCCATCCGTTGGTCCGGTACGCCCACGACCTGAATGTCGGTGATCTTGGGGTGGGCGTAGAGGAACTCCTCGATCTCCCGCGGATAAATATTCTCGCCGCCCCGGATCACCATGTCCTTGATCCGCCCGACGATGCTGGCATATCCCTGCTCGTCGATGGTGCCGATATCGCCGGTATGCATCCAGCCCTCGGCATCGATCGCTTCGGCACTATGCTCCGGGTCGTCCCAATAGCCGAGCATCACGGAATAGCCGCGCGTGCAGAGCTCACCCGGAACGCCGCGCGGTGTGATGCTGCCTTCCGCATCGACGATCTTCACCTCGAGATGCGGCTGAACCCGGCCGATCGTGGAAACGCGCTTTTCCAGCGGATCGTCGATCGCGCTCTGGAAGCTGACCGGGCTGGTCTCGGTCATCCCATAAGCGATGGTGATGTCGGTTATGTGCATTCTGCCGATGACCTGCTTCATCACCTCGATTGGACAGGGGGAGCCGGCCATGATGCCGGTCCGGAGCGAGGTCAGGTCATAGGCATCGAAACGCGGGCAATCGAGCTGCGCAATGAACATTGTCGGCACGCCGTACAGGGCCGTGCAACGTTCTTGCGCGATCGCCGCGAGCGTCGCTTCCGCGTCGAACCCGAGTGATGGATAGACCATTGCCGCGCCGCAGCTCACGGCGGCCAGATTTCCCATCACCATGCCAAAACAGTGGTAGAGGGGCACCGCAACGCAGATGCGATCGCCGGGGCCGAGCTGTTGCGTTCGTCCAACGAACCAGCCGTTGTTGAGGATATTGCGATGGGAAAGCGTTGCCCCTTTGGGCAGCCCTGTCGTGCCGCTGGTGAACTGGATGTTGATCGGGTCGCGGCAGTCGAGCTCCGCGCCGATCTCGCGGGCGCGGTCCCGATGATGCTCCGAGCCCAGCAGCGGCAAGCCGTCAAAGGCAAGCCAGCCCGGCCGTGTCGAGCCGCCGATGCTGATCCTGTGCTCCAGGCTCGGCACGTTGACCGCCTCGAGCATGGCCACATAGTCGCTCGTCTTGAATCTCTCCGCCGCCACGACTGCGCGCAGGCCGACCTTCCCGGCCATGAATTCGAGTTCCGCAGTTCGGTAAGCGGGATTGATCGTCGTGAGAATCAGGCCGATCTTCGCGGCAGCAAACTGGGTGAGCGCCCATTCGGCACAATTGGGCGACCAGATGCCGATCCTGTCTCCGCGCTCGAGCCCCAGTGCGAGAAATCCCGCCGCCAGGTCGTCCGCGCGTTGGGCGAGCTCCCGCCAGCTCCACCGCAGCCCTTGTGCCACCGACACCAGCGCATCGGCCTCGCCCCATTGCTCCGCCGCCCGGTCGAGTGCCTGGCCGATCGTAATGTCCAGCAGCGGCGGCTCATTTGCGCCATTTACCCAGCTCAGTTCGCGATCCATTGCGCTCCTCCACCGCTTTGAAGGTAATGGCGGCCATATGGACATGCTTGGACGAGACCGCACAAACATTGTCCGCAACCGAGGTGGCCAGGGAATCCTAGGCCGAAGGAGCGCCGCTGTCCCAGCCTGCGGTCGTGGCGCCGAGGCTCGACCGATAGGAATGCGCCGCGACGCCAAAGCGGCGGCGAAAGGCGCGGCTGAAGTAGCTCAAGTCGCTGAACCCGCCTTCCAGCGCGACGTCGGTGATGCGGCAGCGTTTGTCCGGATGCCGCAGGCGCGCGGCGGCGGCGTCAAGCCGGCGGGCGAGTAAAATGCGCGACGGCGTCGTGCCGACTTCCGCAAAGACCTGTTGAAGATAGCGCGCACTGACCCCCAGTTCCCCGGCAATCGAAGAACTGCGAAATTCGGGGTCGAGCAGCCGGCTATCGATAAGCGCAATTGCCCTGCGGCGCAGGTCATCCGCGCGGCTGCCTCCAAAGGCGCCGGCGCGGTCGCCTTGCAAGGCCGCGGTGAGCAGCTCCCAGATCACCGCGGAGGCGGATTCCGGCCACTCTTCGCCATCGCGCTCGACGAGCTGATCCCAGGCCGAACGAACGAATCCGGACAACACGGCAGCCGAGCCGCCATTCAGGTTCATTCGCCGGCCAGCGAGGGCTTCGAGCGCCTCGGCATGGCCGCCAAAACGCATCCGGGGCAACGTCAGTACAAGCCCCTGAACCGGATTCCTGAAAGCCAGTTCGTATGATCTTCGCGGGTCGATGATAAACATGTCACCCGTCTCCGCGACGGTTTCTGCCCCGGCGTGGCGTAACAGGCATTGGCCCGAATGCACCAGCTGAAGGCTGAAGTTCGTTTCGCCATGGTCCGCACTCGCGCCGCTGCGCGTGACGAGGGGACTCGATTTCACCGAGGTGATCTTAAGCTCGCCTGCGGTGAACCTGGTGAGATTGCCGTGGAAAGCGCCGGGATCGCCCTCGAGCGCCATCGATTGGTCCCGCTCGGCGAAAATGCCCCGCCAGAAGTCAAAGCGCGATGCCGCCGGCACATCGTCCGTGGACAATCTGTCGATCCTCACCAGCGCTACCTCCCCGGCTTTCAAGCCCCGGACGGCATCCTACCCCCGTCGGACCGATATGCATAGCCAGCCCCGTCCGGATCGTCTCCGGCCGTGGCGCGATCGGCACGGCCGTGTCTGGCAACGCCCTGTTCAGGAGAATTTGCTTCCGGCTCGATCCACGGGAATCCCCCAGTGCCGCTTTCCCATTCCTTGATCGGGATCAAGGCGGGGGCATTTGTGGTTGCCCAGTCTTCCTCTTCCACCGCGCGGAGAGGACATATGGCACATTTTCCCGATACACCGAGTTTTTCCGGAACCTTGCGTCCGTCACGGATCGAAGGTGACATCCTGGATCTGGAGATCGAGGGGCAGGTGCCGGACCAGTTGGCGGGCACGTTCCACCGCGTTCATCCCGATGCCCAATTCGCGCCCAGATTCGAGGATGACCAGTTCTTCAACGGCGACGGCATGGTGAGCCTGTTCAGGTTCCAGAACGGGCGGATCGATTTTCGCCAGCGTTATGCGCATACCGACAAATGGCTGCTCGAGCGCGCGGCCGGCAAGGCTCTGTTCGGCGCCTATCGCAATCCGCTGACCGACGACGAGGCGGTGAAGGGCCGGATCCGCGGCACCGCCAATACAAATGTGCTGGTCCACGCCGGGATGCTCTACGCGATGAAGGAGGACAGTCCTTGCCTGCTCATGGACCCGCTCACGCTGGAGAGCTTCGGCTACACGGATTTCGGCGGCAAGCTGCAGAGCCAGACCTTCTGCGCCCATCCCAAGATCGATCCCGTCACCGGCAATCTCTGCGCCTTCTCCTATGGCGCCAGGGGCCTGATGACCACGGACATGGCCTATATCGAGATCAGCCCGACCGGCGAGCTGGTGAAGGAGATCCCGTTCCACAATCAATATTATTGCATGATGCATGATTTCGGCGTGACGGAGGATTATGCCGTGTTCACGACCATGCCGCTCATCAGCAACTGGGAGCGGCTGGAGCAGCGCAAGCCCTTCTTCGGCTTCGACACCAGCATGCCCTGCTACATGGGCGTGCTGCCGCGCAACGGCGATGCGCGCGACCTGCGCTGGTTCAGGACCGACAATTGCTTCGTCGGCCATGTCATGAATGCCTTCAACGAGGGGACCAAGGTTCACATCGACATGCCGGTCTCGGCCAACAACAGCTTTCCCTTCTTCCCGGACGTGAACGATGCGCCGTTCGATCCGGTGGCGGGGCGGGGCTATCTGACGCGCTGGACGGTCGATATGGCGCGCAATGACGATCGGCTCGACAGGATCGAGCGGCTGGTCGATGTACCGGACGAGTTTCCGCGCATCGACGATCGCTATGCGACGCAGGCCTATCGTCACGGCTGGATGCTGATCCTCGATACCGACAAGCCCTATGAGGGGCCGGGCGGCGCTTTCTATGCGCTGACCAACACGCTGGGGCATGTCGATCTCGCGACGGGCAAGCGCAAGAGCTGGTGGGCCGGGCCGCAATGCGCGATCCAGGAGCCGTGCTTCATTCCGCGCAGTGCCGATGCGCCGGAAGGCGAGGGCTATGTCGTCGCGCTCGTTGATAACCACGTCACCAACTATTCGGATCTTGCGATCTTCGACGCGCAACATGTCGAGGACGGGCCGATCGCGCGTGCCAAGCTGCCCATGCGCCTGCGCCAGGGTCTGCACGGCAACTGGGCCGACGAGAGCAAGCTCGCCGCGTGACCCGCGGCACAGCGATGCCACGGACGGCCGCGTCTCTCCCCGGGGCGCGGCCTTTTCATGCCTTGCGCCGGGTCAAGATCGCCCTTGATGCACGTCAATGCGCGCGCTGCCGCAACAACGATCATGGCGGCGAAGCGAAAGGACAGACCCATGACTGCAATCGTTGAAACGCTCACGGCACGACCGCACAGACGGACGATACCGGGAACCTCCCTGTTCGACGGCGACGCTGCGGCGCGCGGCTATGCGCTCAACGCCATGTGCTACTCGTTCAATGACGAGGCCAATCGGGAAGCGTTCCGCGCTGACGAGGAGGGCTATTGCCAGCGGTTCGGCCTGACGTCGCAGCAGCGGGCGGCCGTCGCCTCGCGCAACGTCCTCGCGATGATCGATGCGGGCGGCAACATTTACTACCTCGCCAAGCTGGCCGGCATTTTCGGTCTCAGCGTCCAGGATCTCGGCGCCCAGCAGACGGGCGTCACGGTCGAGGAATTTCGTCACAAACTTCAAGCGGAAGGGGAGCTCTGACCATGGCACACATCGTCGGCGGCATCTTCACGAGCCACGTCCCCGCCATCGGCGGCGCCATCGCCCGCGGCCTGCAGGAGGACCCCTACTGGAAGCCCTTCTTCGACGGGTTCCACCCGATCCATCGCTGGCTGGCCGCTGCCCGCCCGGATGTCGCGGTGCTGTTCTACAACGACCATGGCCTGAATTTCTTCCTGGACACGATGCCGACCTTCGCGGTCGGCGCGGCGGCCGAATATCACAATGCCGACGAGGGCTGGGGCCTGCCCGTGATGAAGCCATTTCCAGGCGCCGAGGCGCTGTCATGGCACATCATCGAGCATCTCGTGGCCAGCGAGTTCGATATCACCACATGCCAGAAGATGGCGGTCGATCATGCACTGACCGTGCCCCTCGCCCTGTCATGGCCCGGCGCGGACAATCGACCGGTCAGGATCGTGCCGATCGCGCTCAACACCGTGCAGCACCCGCTGCCCAGTCCGAGCCGTTGCCTCGCGCTCGGCCGCGCCGTGCATGACGCGCTGGCGAGCTGGCCGGGCGCCGAGCGGATCGTCATTTTCGGCACGGGCGGCTTGTCACATCAGCTCGACGGTGAACGAGCCGGCTTCATCAACAAGGATTATGACCGCTTCTGCCTCGACCATCTGGGACCAGAGCCCGAGGCGTTGGTCGCGCACAGCGCGGTCGATATCGTCGAGCTGGCGGGCAGTCAGGGCATCGAGATCCTGAACTGGATCGCCGCGCGCGGCGCGCTTGGGCCGGACGTGCGCGAGGTCAGCCGCAACTATCACATCCCGATCTCCAACACGGCTGCGGCGACGATGCTGCTGGAGACTCCCGCCACGCTCAGCAAGGCGGCCTGAGACCGAAAAATGCCGCGTCGGAAGCAGTCCGGCGCGGCTTTCTTGTTCAGAATTGCCCTGCAATGCGCGCGCACCATGCGTTCAGCGCGGCGGGGCTTTCCAGCAGACTCAGAAATCCGATTGCGATCATCGCGGCCCCAAGCAATTGCGCGGCGCCGCGCGTGCGCAAGGCCGTCTGCATCGACCGGAAACCGAGGCCGGCAAGCGCCAATGCCGGCAGCGTGCCGAGGCCGAAGCCGAGCATGACCAGCGCGCCGCCAAGCGCCGTGCCGGCGAACATCGCGTAAAGCAGGGCGCCATAGACCATCCCGCACGGCAGGAGTCCCCAGAGCACCCCGCCAGCCATCCTGCGGGCAGGGGGCGGCAGGTGCAGCATCAGCCGCATGCGCCAGCGGCCCATCCCGGCGCCGTGCGCAAGCAAGGCGGGAGCTGGGGCAATGCCCGCCGTGACCAGTCCCATCCAGCCGAGCGACACGGCGGCGGCCCAGCGCAGCAGGGCCTGGCCGCTGCCCGCTTCGATCCCGCCCAGCGCAGCGCTGCCGAGGCTGCCCGCTGCTGCGCCCAGCAGCGCATAGCTGGCGATCCGGCCGCCATGGAGCAGGGCCTGCTCCCGGCCTGCCGCGGCCGCGTCGCACCCGCCGGGCGAATAGCCGAACAGCACGGCGATGCCGCCGCACATACCGATGCAATGCAGGCTTGAGGCCAGACCCAGCGCGGCGCCGCCCGCGAGGCTGATCGCCGACGCCATCCTGTCAGATCGCCGTGCTGAAGCGCTGACCCTGGTCGATGCGATAGCGGTCGAACAGGGCAGCGAGCGCGCGCCCATAAGGGCGGCCGCCGGGCGTGATCTGCAATCCGCCCTGCTCCAGCACGGCGAGGCCATGGGCGAGGAAAGGCGCGAGCCGATCCCTTAACCCATCCTCGGCGAGGAACGGGGCGACGGTGGCGATGCGGCCGCAAAGCAGGTCCTCGATCACATGCGCGCGTCGCCGATCCTCCGCGTCCCGCCGCACGCCGCGCTCACCGGTCAGCTGGCCCGCCATGGCGCGCATGCGGTAGCGGCCGCTGTTCTTCTCGTTCTGCACCAGCAGGTCCGGAAAGGCGCTGATCGCGGTCGCGCCGAGACCGATCAGCACCTGGGCGTCGTCTTCCGTGAAACCCTGGAAGTTGCGGTGCAGGCGCCCTTCGCGCTGGGCACGCGCCAGCGCATCGTCGGGCAGCGCGAAATGATCGAAGCCGATCGCTTCGTAGCCGGCGGCGGTCAGCCGTTCATGGCCGAGCGTCGCCATCGCGAAACGCTCGTCCTGGCCCGGCAGGTTGGATGCGTCGATGCGGCGCTGGCGTGGCAGCAAATGGGGCACATGGGCATAGCCGAACAGGGCGATGCGCTCCGGCGCGAGGGCGATGGCCTCGTCCAAAGTGGCCGACAGGCCCGCCTGGTCCTGGCCGGGCAGGCCGTAGATTAGGTCGAAATTGATAGAGGCGACGCCGTTGGCCCGCAGCGCGGCGACCGTCTCGCCGATCAGCGCGCGCGGCTGGACCCGGCCGATCGCGGCCTGAATGGCGGGATCGAAAGTCTGCACGCCGAGGCTGGCGCGCGAGACGCCGGCCTCGCCCAGCGCCACTGCCCAGTCCGGCGTGAAACTGCGCGGATCGAGCTCGATGGAGAGGATCGGCCGGTCGGTGCTGAAAGCGTCGCGCAGGGTCGCGAGCAGGGCCAGAAATTCCGCCGGTGCCAGCGCGTTGGGGCTGCCGCCGCCGAACGCGATCCGGTTGACCTTGCCGCGCCCGCCGAGCCGGGTCGCGACCGTGCGGATCTCGGCGGTCAGCGCGTCCAGATAGGCGCTGAGCCGCTGCGCGCGATTGGCGCGGCCGGTATTGCAGCCGCAATACCAGCAGATTTCCTGACAGAAGGGGATGTGGACATAGAGCGAAACCGGCTGGTCCGGGGCGACTGCCTCCAGCGCCTCGACCTGGTCGATCGCGCCGGCTGCGGGCGAGAATTCCGCCGCGGTCGGGTAGCTCGTGTAGCGCGGCACGGGGCGCGCGAGCAGCTCGGGAAAGTATGTCCACATGTACATCCCCTAGCGCGCCGGCGCGCGCGGCGCTTTGCCCTCGATCAAGGCGCCGGTTGCGGCGCGTCAATGTCGCGCCTGCCGCGCCGACCTACCGCCGGCTCGTGGTTCACTGAAAGAAAGGAAAAGGGCCATGAAGGCACAGACTATCTCTTGCGCGGCCGCGGCACTCGCCCTCATGCTGCCGATGGCGGCGCATGCCGGCGCGCCGGACGGCAAGCTGCAGGTCAAACTGCTCGGCACCGCCGTGCTGCCCGAGGGCAGCATCGACAAGGTGGAGGCGACCACGCTCGCTCTGCCCGCGGGCACGAACACGAAGGCCAGCGACAATTTCGTGCCGACCGTGGCCATTGAATATTTCATGACGCCGAACATCTCGGTCGAGACGATCTGCTGCACGACGGCGCATCATGTCGATGGCGCCGGCGCGATCGCGGCGGTCAGTCATCTGGTCGATGACGTGCTGATCGTGCCGGCGACCCTCACGCTCAAATATCATCTGACCGGCCTCGGCGCTGTGAAGCCGTATCTAGGCGCTGGCCCGAGTTACTTCCTCGTGCTGGATTCCAAGGTAGGTGCCGGCGGCAAGGCGGCGCTGGGCGCGGCGAGCGCGGACGTGAAAAGCAAGGTCGGCTTTGCGCTGCAGGTGGGCGCGGATATCCCGATCGGAGACAAGGGCTTCGGCCTTACGCTCGACGCGAAGCGCTATTTCGTGAAGCCCATCGCCTCGTTCCGGAACGCCGCGGGCACCGAGATATTGCGCACGCGGCACAATCTCGATCCTTGGGTATTGAGCGCGGGGCTGGCCTACCGCTTCTGAGCGGCGCCGGCCGATCGACAGGAGGGCTTCCGGGCGACCGGAGGCCTTCTTCTCGTCTGCACATGACAATTAGGCCGAGAGGTGGGAGCTCTCGGCCTAACTGGCGACCTTTAGGGCGTTGTTGCGAGGCCCGTTCTATGCATTTCGAAAGCAGAGATAAATTCGGGAACAATACTTAGCTTCCCAAAAGCGGCACATATTGTTGTCCGCGCATTTGCGTGCATGCTTCGAAATTTTAACAAACAATTACTCGTTGCTTGAACGAGTTGCCTAAGTATTTTTACCGAAATACGCCGTGTCGTCACTCGAAGGTGGAAAGCTCGATCATTTCTCGTCCACCGCCTGCGGACGGCTTTCCGCGATCAGTTAAGCCTCGCCGCGCTGTCGAGAGAGGTTGGACTCTCCGCCTCGTCGTCGTCGATCAGGATCCGCATGGCGGCCCCGTCCAGATCGTCGAACTGGCCGACGCGCATCGACCAGAGGAAGGCGCCGAGACCGAGCAGTCCGAGGCCGAGTGCGATGGGGATCAACAGCAGGACACCGTTCATTTGGCGGCACTCCGCAGGCGCAGGCTGTTGGCAATGACGATGAGGGAACTGGTCGACATCGCGATGGCGGCAATCAGCGGTGTCACCTTGCCGGCCATGGCGAGCGGGACGGCAAGGATATTGTAACCGATTGCCAGCACGAAATTCTGCCGCACGACGCGCATCGTCGCGCGGGCGGCGCGCACGGCCTTGGGGAGGCCGAGCAGGCTGTCGCCCAGAAACACGATGTCCGCCGCCTGCTGACCGACGTCGCTCGCCGAGGCCGGGGCCATGGAGACATGGGCGGCGGCGAGGGCAGGGCCGTCGTTGAGACCGTCGCCGATCATCAGCGGGCGACGACCGGCGGCGATGTCCGTTTCCAGCAAGGCCATCTTGTCGGTCGGGCGCATGTCGCCCTGCCCGGCGACGCCCAGCGTGCGGGAGAGAGCGGCCACCGCCTCCTGGCGATCGCCGGACATGATGCGCCCGGGCAGGCCGAGCGCGTCGAGTTCGGCCAGCGCCTGCGCGGCGCCGGGCCGCAGCGCATCGGCGAAGCGGATGATGACAGGCGCTCCCTCGCCCAGGTCGAGCGCAACGGCGGCGCGATCGTCCGGCGCGCGGCCGAGTTCGCCTGCGAGTGGGCGGCACATCGCGACTGGTTTGCCCTCGAACCGCGCCTCGACGCCTTCGCCCGGCTTCTCGACAATGTCGGTGAGCGTCGCCGGTCCGACATCCGCGCCGCCGAGCGCCTGACGCAGCGCAATGGCGAGCGGGTGACGGCTGGCCATTGCGAGAGCGCGGACGATCGGGCGCTTGTCCACGGGGATCGCGTCGATGCCTTCCGCCACAGGGCGGCCGAGCGTCAGCGTGCCGGTCTTGTCGAGCAGCGCCTCATCAGCCTGCGCCAGTCGCTCGAGTGCGCTGCCGTCCTTCACCAGCAACCCGGCGCGCATCATGGCGCTGCACGCGACGACCTGCGCGACCGGCACGGCGAGGCCGAGCGCGCACGGGCAGGTGATGATGAGCACGGCGAGCGCGACCAGCAGCGATTCATGCCAGCCGGCGCCGGCGAGCATCCAGCCTCCAAAGCTGATGGCCGCGAGCAGATGGACGGCCGGAGCGTAGAGGCCGGCCGCGCGATCGGCGAGGCGGACGAAGCGCGATCGGCTCTGCGACGCACCTTCCATCAGCCGCGCGATCTCGGCAATGGCGCGCGCCTCGCCCACGGCGGTCACGCGCAGCGTCACCGGCGCGTCGAGGTTCAGCGTGCCGGCAGTCGCGACATCGCCCGGCCCGGCCGCCACCGGGGCGCTTTCGCCCGTCAGCAGCGAGAGATCGAAACGGCTAGCCCCGGTCTCGATGATCCCATCGGCCGCCAGCCGCTCGCCTGCCGCGACGAGCAGCCGGTCATCGACCCGCAGGGCCTCCGCTTCCACCCAGTGGCTATCACCCAGCGCATCGAGCCGCATCGCGCCCGGAGCCGTGCGGCGTACCAGCGCTGCGGCGCCGATCGCCGCGCGGCTGCGCATCATTTCGTCGAGCACTCGACCGGCGAGCAGGAAGGCGAGCAGCATGAGTGCGCCGTCGAACCAGACATGTCGTCCGCCGACGATCGTTTCGTAAAGACTCATGCCTGTGGCGAGCAGCACGCCGATGGAAATGGGCACGTCCATGTTGGTCGTGCGTGCGCGCAGGGCGCGATAGGCGGATTCGAAGAAGGGACGGCCGGCATAGGCGATGGCCGGTACCGCGATCAGCACCTCGATCCAGTGGAACAGATGGCGCGAACTGCCTTCCATGCCGGACCAGACCGAGACCGAGAGCAGCATCACGTTCATCGCGCCGAAGCCGACGACGCCGAGCGCGCGCAAGAGGCGCTTGAGCGAGGCGCTGCGTTCCGCCGCTGCCGCGTCGTGCAGTGGTTGTGCTTCGAAACCGATCGCATCGAAGGCGCGGAGGATGTCCGGCTCGGCGAGATCGTCGGCATGGGCGACCGTGACGGTCTTGCCGGAGAAGTTGACGCGCGCGGCGCTGATCCCGGGCTGCTGCGGCAGCATGCGTTCGATCTTGGCGATGCACCCCGCGCAATGCATGTCGGGCACGGTGAAGCGTGTCTCGACCGGACCGCCGGTCCAGTCCTCGCCGGGGTCGAGATAGCTCATGGCAGGTCCAGGATGCGGTTGAGCTGCCGGCCATTGGCGGCGATCGTCAGATGGGCGACCCAGCGACCGGCGGGCAGTGCCTCGATACTCTCGTAGCGGCCCGGTTCCAGCGTTCGGAAGCGCAGCTGACGCTCCGGCGCCATGCCGAGCGGGTGGCGGATCAGCGCCGTCACCTGTGCATCCGCCATCGGCCGGCCGGCGCTGGAGAGCGTGACGGCGATGTGGCGATCGGGCGTGCGCACGGCGTCGAGCGACCAGCCGAGCGCCTCTTCCTCGCGCGCCTTCTCGAGCCAGCCGTTGAATTTCTGGCTGGCGACATAGCTGTTATCGACCACCAGTCCGCCAAAGGTCGAACTGGCAAACCACGCCATCGTGACATTCACCGCGATCACGATGCCGAAGAAGGTGACGAGGATGATCGCGATGTGCCGGCCGGTGAAGGCGCGGGCCTTTTGTGCTGTCTGTTTCATTGCATGCCTCCCGGCCGGACGAAGCTTTCCTCGTCGCGTGCCTTTTCCGTGCTGTCGTCGGCTGCCTGAAGCGCGAAGGCGAAGTCCTCCCGTGCCGCGCCCGTCGCGGGCGCGACGACATAGATGCGCTCCCTCAACACCTGATCGGCCGGGACGGCGAGCCGCAAGCTGCGCCCTGCCTGTGCGCGGGTTTCGCTCTCCCGCCACATCTGGCCGCCGGGCAGTCCGGCGAGGCTGACGATCATTTCGCGCGGACGACTTTGCATGTTACGCAGCTTGACGAGATAGGCATTGCGGATCGACCCGTCGGACAAACGGACGAACTGAGGGTTGCGATCGGCATTGGCGGCGATATCGACGCGGGTGCGGGTGCCGAGCGCAAAGAGCATCGCGACGCCGATGGCGGTCCAGAGACCCAGATAGACCAGCGTGCGCGGCCGCAGAAGGCGCCTGATCGCAGGCACGGCCGCTTCACCCAGCTTCTCGCGTTCGCAATCCAGCTCGGTCGCATAGTCGATGAGGCCGCGCGGCCGCCCGATCTGCGCCATGACCCGATCGCAGGCGTCGATGCACAAGGCGCAGGTGATGCAGCCGATCTGCGGCCCTTCGCGAATGTCGATGCCAGTCGGGCAGACCTGAACGCACTGCATGCAGTCGATGCAATCGCCCGTGGGCAGATGTTCCTCGCTTGCCTTCTTCAGGCCTCGCGTGCGCGGCTCTCCGCGCCAGTGGCGATAGGTGACGATAAGCGACTTCTCGTCGGTCATCGCTGTCTGGATGCGCGGCCAGGGGCACATGTAGATGCAGACCTGCTCGCGCATGAAGCCGCCGAAGATGAAGGTGGTCATGGTGAGCAGGAAGGTCGTCGCATAAGCAACGGTCGCCGCCTGCCCGGTCCAGAAATCTTGCTGCAGCGTCGGCGCGTCGGCGAAGTAAAAGATCCAGGCGCCCCCAGTCAGGAAGGCGATCAGCAGCCAGGCCGCCCATTTACGCAGGCGCTTGAAGAGCTTGCCGAAGGTCCAGGGCGCGCGGTCGAGCCTGATCTGGGCATTGCGGTCGCCGTCAAGGAAGCGCTCGACATGCTGGAAGAGATCGGTCCAGACGGTTTGCGGGCAGGCATAGCCGCACCACGCTCGCCCGACTGCCGATGTCACCAGAAACAGACCGATGCCGGCCATGATGAGCAGCCCGGCTACGTAATAGAATTCGTGCGGCCAGATCTCGATCGAGAACATGTAGAAGCGGCGATTGGCGAGATCGACCAGCACCGCCTGATCCGGCGCATAAGGCCCCCGGTCCCAGCGGATCCACGGGGTTCCCCAATAGATCGTCAGCGTGATCGCCATGACGAGCCACTTGAACCGGCGGAACGGGCCGTCGATCTGCTTGGGAAAGACCGCCTTGCGCTTCTCGAAAAAGGCAGGCGGCGGCGTGGTGAGGTCGGTCACATTGGACATTGGCAGCGTCCGTGTTTCTTCGGTTGCGCGAGTCCTAGTCGGCGTGGCGCGCAACGGCATTGAGCGAGATCAAGGGGCCCAACAAAAGCCCCTCCTCTTCAGAGGAGGGGTCAGGGGGTGGTGGCGATGCGCCAGCATCGCTCGCGTCGCGATCATTCGCACCGTTGCAGCACCACCCCAACCCCTCCTCTGAAGAGGAGGGGCTAAGGTTGGTCATTCGACCGCTCCCGGCTCCCTCTCCGCCGGATTCGGCGCGAGGGTTGCCTCGCCGCCACCCAGCGAGTGGACATAGGCGGCCAGCATCTTGATCGTGACGGGACTCAGTACATGATCCCATGCCGGCATCACGCCCTTGCGGCTGTCCGCCACCGTCCTCGCCAGCGTCTCGCGGTCACCGCCGAACAGCCAGATGCCGTCCGTCAGATTCGGCGCACCGAATTCGCGCATGCCCTTGCCGGCGGGACCGTGACACACGGCGCAATTGGCCTCGAACAAGGTCGCGCCGCGCCGCGCCGATGCGCTCGGCTTCTCCTCCCCGCTGATCGTGCGGATATGGCTGACGACATCCTCAATCTGTCCCTTTGTGAGGATGCCGTCGCGCCCGAAGGCGGGCATGAGGCTGGTGCGGGTCGTCGCGACCTCCGGGTTCCGTGCGCCATGGGTGATCGTATATTCGATCGCCTTGAGGTCGCCGCCCCAGAGCCAGTCGTCATCGTTGAGATTGGGATAGCCGGGCGATCCGGCCGCGCCCGAGCCGTGACATTGCACGCAATGCGTCTTGAACGCCGCGGCGCCACCCTGCACCGCCGCCTGCATGAGCTGCGGTTTCGCGGGAAGCTGTTCGATCGGCGTGGCGGCAATGGCCGAGAGGATCGGCGCCTTGCGTGCCGCCTCGGCCTGCATCGTCTTGTCGAGTTCGCCCCGGCTGGACCAGCCGACCGTGCCCTTCGTCGCGCCGGTCAGCCCGGGCAGCGCCGGATAGACGACGACATAGCCGATCGAGAAGATGATCGTGGCATAGAAGGTGAGCAGCCACCAGCGAGGCATCGGGGTGTCGAGTTCTTCGATCCCGTCCCATTCGTGGCCGACGGTTTGCGTGCCGGTCGGCGCGTCGATGCGCTTCTTGTCAGCCATGGCTCTTGTCCTCGTCGAGGGCCGCGATCCTCTCGCCATCCTCGGCGAAGATCATGGTGGCGGCGGTGTCGTTGTGGCGCCGCGAGCCGGGACGGAACGCCCAGCCGACGAGCACCAGATAGATGAGCAGCATGGCGGCGAGGCCATAGCTGTCGGCCAGATGCCGCAGGTCGTTGTAGCTCATCGCCGGACCTCCTGCGGCGCGGCGCTCTCGAAATCGACGAGCGTGCCGAGCATTTGCAGATAGGCGACGAGCGCATCCATCTCGGTCAGGCGCGACGGATTGCCGTCGAAGTCGCGGGCCTGCGCCTTGGGATAGCGGGCGAGCAAGTCGGCGGTGTCGGCCTCGGGATCGGCCTGCGCCAGCAGGTCGCCGTTCGCCAGCTCAACATCCTTGTCGCTGTACGGCACCCCGACGCGGGTCAGCGCCTTGAGATGCGCGGTCATGTCGCCGGCCTTGAGGTCCCGGTCCGCCAGGAAGGCATAGCCGGGCATGATCGATTCTGGGACGACGGAGCGCGGATCCTTGAGGTGCTGGACATGCCATTCGTCGGAGTAGCGCTTGCCCACGCGGGCGAGGTCCGGCCCGGTGCGCTTGGACCCCCATTGGAAGGGGTGGTCGAACATGCTCTCGGCAGCGAGGCTGTAATGGCCGTAGCGCTCGACCTCGTCCCGGAAGGGGCGGACCATCTGGCTGTGACAATTGTAGCAGCCCTCCCGCATGTAGATGTTGCGACCGGCGAGCTCGAGCGGCGTATAGGGCCGCATGCCCTCCACCTTCTCGATCGTGTTGTCGATCCAGAAGAGCGGCGCGATCTCGACGATGCCGCCAATGGCGACCACCACGAGGGAGGCCAGGCCCAGGAGCGTCACGTTGCGCTCCAGCTTCTTGTGCTTGTCTGCAAAGCTGCTCATGGCTTGTCCGTCCTCATTCTGCAGGCGTTGCGAGGGATTGGGCGAGAACCGGGCGGTCCCTTGCCGGATCGAAGGCGGCGTCGCTCATCGGGGCTTCGGTGCGCAGGTCGCCGCGGATGGTGCGCCAGACGTTCACCGTCATGATGACCGCTCCCGAGAGGTAGAGACCTCCGCCGAAGGCGCGCAGCAGGTACATGGGGTGCATCGCCGCCACGCTGTCCGAGAAGGCATAGACGAGGTAGCCGTCCGCCCCATATTCCCGCCACATCAGCCCCTGCATGATGCCGGCGACCCACATGGCGGCGGCGTAGAAGACGATGCCGACGGTCGCGAGCCAGAAGTGCCAGTTGACCATGCGCAGCGAGTAGAGGCGGCTGCGGCCCCAGAGGCGCGGCACGAGATAGTAGATCGCCGCGAA
This sequence comes from Sphingobium xanthum, assembly GCF_019737615.1. Lineage (GTDB taxonomy): Bacteria > Pseudomonadota > Alphaproteobacteria > Sphingomonadales > Sphingomonadaceae > Sphingobium > Sphingobium xanthum. Next base: position 195,645 of record NZ_JAHKKS010000001.1, read on the forward strand.
GGTGATCATGCCGTTCCAGCCGAGCGCCCCCGAGTGGACATGGCCGATGGTCCAGTCGGTGTAATGGGAGAGGCTGTTGACGCTCTTGATCGAGAGCATCGGTCCCTCGAAGGTGCTCATGCCGTAGAAGGCGAGCGCCATGACCATCATGCGGATGATAGGATCGGTGCGAACCTTGTCCCAGGCGCCGTTCAGCGTCATCAGGCCGTTGATCATGCCGCCCCAGCTCGGCATCCACAGCATGACCGAGAACACCATGCCCAGCGTCTGCGCCCAGTCGGGCAGGGCGGTGTAGTGCAGGTGGTGCGGACCCGCCCAGATATACATGAAGATCAACGACCAGAAGTGGATGATCGACAGGCGGTAGCTGTAGACCGGCCGCTCGGCCTGCTTGGGCACGAAGTAGTACATCATGGCAAGGAAGCCGGCGGTCAGGAAGAAGCCGACCGCATTATGGCCGTACCACCATTGCGTGAGCGCATCCTGCACCCCCGCGAAGGCGCTGTAGCTCTTCGACCCGAGCAGGCTCACCGGCATGCTGAGATTGTTCACGATGTGGAGCATCGCGATCGTCAGGATGAAGCTCAGATAGAACCAGTTCGCCACATAGATATGCGGTTCGGATCGGCGGACGATGGTGCCGGCGAAGACCGCGAGATAGGCCACCCAGACGATCGTGAGCCACAGGTCCACATACCATTCCGGTTCGGCATATTCCTTCGCCTCGGTGATGCCGAGGAGATAGCCGGTGGCGGCGAGGACGATGAACAGCTGATAGCCCCAGAACACGAATTTCGCGAGGCCGGGGAAAGCGAGGCGCACGCGGCAGGTGCGCTGGACCACATAGAAGCTGGTCGCGATGAGCGCATTGCCGCCAAAGGCGAAGATGACCGCCGATGTATGCAGCGGGCGGAGGCGTCCGAAGCTGGTATATTCGAGGCCCAGGTTGAGCACCGGAAAGGCGAGCTGCAACGCGATGAACAGTCCGGCGAGGAAGCCGGCCATGCCCCAGAAGACCGTGGCGATGACGCCCCAGCGTATGACGTCGTCATCATAGCGCCCGGCGTCCGGCATGTGCAGGATACCCCGCGCGATGGCGGTATAGTCCGCTCTGGAAATGGTCGCCCAGCAGGCGATCAGGGCGGCCAGGCAGACGATCGTCATATGGATCGCAAAGCCGGCATCGGCAGCGAAAGCCGCCGCCATGAAGGCGAGCAGCGCAGCGCAAAGGAAGCTTCCCGCGCGCATCGTCAGTCCGGTCATGAAGAACTCCCAGGGCAGCATCGAGATTTGATTCGACGTCTCGCTTCTAGCCACGCCCCGGCGCGCGCTCCTTGACCTCGGTCAAGAGCGGCGGCAGTGATGGTGAGGTAGCCCTGTTCGTTGCGGAAAAGCCTGCAAGATCATTGGGGTCGGAGTGATCGTCGGATGAAGGCAAGGGACTCCGCGCAGATTGCCGAAGAGCTCAACCTGCTCATCGATGGCGCTCAGGGGCTGGCTCTCTACATGCTGGATCGCGATGGCCGGGTGACGATCTGGAACCGCGGCGCGGAACGTCTGCAAGGCTGGCCCGAAGCAGATGTGCTCGGTCGCCATATGTCGCTTTTCTATCCGCCCGATGCCATCGCCGCCGGAAAGCCGGAAGCCGATCTCGCCCGCGCGGCGGCCGAGGGACGCTTCGAGGAGGAAGCCTGGCGGGTCCGCAAGGACGGTTCGGAATTCCTCGCATCCGTCGCCATCACCGCGTTGCGTGACGACGAGGGCAGGATGCGCGGCTATGCCAAGATCGTCTCGGACATTACCGAGCGCCGTGCCGTGGAGGATCTGCTGCGCGCGCGCGAAAGCCATATGCGCTCCATCCTCTCGACCGTGCCGGATGCCATGGTGGTGATCGACGAGAGCGGCGCGATCCGCTCGTTCAGCGCGGCGGCGGAAAAGCTGTTTGGTTATGCCGAAGCGGAGGTGCGCGGCCACAATGTCAGCATGCTCATGCCCTCGCCGGATCGCGAGCGGCATGATGGCTATATTGAGCGCTACCTGACGACGGGCGAGAAGCGCATTATCGGCATCGGCCGCGTCGTCTTCGCGCAGCGCCGGGATGGCTCGACTTTCCCGATGGAGCTGTCGGTGGGCGAGGCGCTCGGTTCGGCCGAGCGCCTGTTCACCGGCTTCATTCGCGATCTGACCGAGCGTCAGCGCACGCAGGAACGGATGGAGACGCTGCAGTCCGAGCTCATTCACGTTGCCCGCGTCAGTGCCATGGGCACCATGGCCTCGACACTGGCGCATGAGCTCAATCAGCCGATCACGGCGATCGCCAACTATGTCGAGGCCGTGCGCCATCAGCTCGCCGCGCCGGATCCGGACGATCTGCCGATGCTGCGCGAAGCGCTGGAGGAAACAGCGAAGGAAACGCTGCGCGCCGGCCATATCGTGCGGCGACTGCGCGATTTCATCGCCCGCGGCGACGTGGAAAAGACCATCGAGCCGCTGCCTGCGCTCATCAACGAGGCGGCCGCCCTCGGTCTCATGGGCGCGCGCGAGAAGGGCATCGAGCCGCAGTTCGATCTCGATCCCTATGCCTCGCCCGTGCTGGTCGACAAGATCCAGATCCAGCAAGTGCTCATCAACCTGATCCGCAATGCCTGCGAGGCGATGAGCGAGAGCCAGGAGCGCCGGCTCACCGTGACAAGCAAGCTCGACGAGCAGCCGGGCTTCGTGCGCATCATCGTCGCGGATACCGGTCCCGGTGTCGCGCCGGATGTTGCCGGTCAGCTCTTCACGGCCTTCGTCAGCACCAAGAGCGAGGGCATGGGCCTCGGCCTTTCCATCTGCCGCACGATCGTCGAGGCCAATGGCGGGCGCATCTGGATGCAGCCGCGCGCGAAGGGCGGCGGCGCCGAATTCCACTTCACCCTGATGCGTGCCGGACAAGAGGACGACCATGGCTGATCGAAAGCTCATCCACATTGTCGATGACGAGGAGGCGATCCGGAAGTCGGCCAGTTTCCTGCTGAGGACTGCCGGCTATGCGGTGGAGACATGGGCCTCGGGCACGATGTTTCTCGCCGATGTGAAGCATGCCGAGCATGGCTGCGTCCTGCTGGATATCCGGATGCCGGAGATGGATGGACTGGATGTTCAGCGCACGCTTGCCGAACGCGGCGTGACGATGCCGGTGGTCATCATGACCGGCCATGGCGATGTCGGCATCGCCGTGCGGGCGATGAAGGCGGGCGCGGTCGACTTTCTTGAGAAGCCGTTCGAGCGGGCGACTTTGCTTTACGCCATCGAGACCGCCTTCGCCCGGATTGCCGAAGCCGACAGCGCGATCGGGCGCGCGAAGGAGGCCGAGGTTCGGCTGGCCGCGCTGACCCCGCGCGAGCGGGACGTTCTGAATGGTCTGGCCAGGGGGCTGCCCAACAAGACGATTGCCTATGACCTCGGCATTTCGGCGCGCACGGTCGAAGTTCACCGCGCCAATCTCATGACCAAGCTGGAAGTGCGCAGCCTGTCCGATGCGCTCAGGATCGCGTTTGCCGCCGGAATCGCGACCGAGGAATAGCAGGCTCGCCGCGCTTCGGTTCGCTCCTCGGCTGGAGTGTTCGCCCTAGTAAGTTTACGTAAGGACGGCGAGCCGTCCGGACTGTCATCAGGGCGTCCATGACGCTCCCTTCGCCCCATGTCGGCCCGCCGACGCCGCGACCGCAAGTCCTGCTGGTCGAGGATGATGCGAGTGTCCGGCGCTCGCTTCAGCTGATGCTGGAGGGGGAGGGCTATCGCGTCCGGGCTTTCTCGACGGCGTCCGCCTTGCTGGCCGACAGCAGTTTCGCCGGAGCGGCATGCCTGGTGACCGACTATCGTCTTGGCGAGCAGGACGGCATTTCGCTGTTGCGCAGTCTCCGGAAGGCAGGCTGGTCCGGGCCGGCGATCCTCATGACGGCGTTCACGTCGCACACGATGATCGAGCGCGCCATGCGCGAGGGCTTCGTCCAGTTGTTCGACAAGCCTTTCCGCCCGCATCTCCTGATCGAAGCGGTGGCCAGGGCCATTGCGGCGTAAGAGCCGCACGAAGCCGACCTAGTAACATCCCTTATATCGGCACACCGCGGAAACAAGCAGAGTTGATCCCGGTCAAACAGCAAATGGAGAAAGATCATGGCGCGACTTGACGTGCTGCCCGTCGCTCGTTCCCATGAAGAGCCGAAAACGTCGCGCTGCTCGGGCTGCGCCGTGCGGGATAGCGCCTTGTGTGCGAGCATGAGCGATACGGAGCTGACGGCGCTGCGCGTGATCGGCCGACGCCGAATCGTCCCGGCGGGGCAGATCGTCAGCTGGGCTGGCGACGCCAGCACCTTCTGCGCGAACCTCGTCAGCGGCGCGCTCAAGGTGACGGCGACACTGGCCGATGGCCGCGAGCAGATCGTCGGCTTGCTGTTCCCCGGCGATTTCGTCGGCCAGCTGTTCACCGACGAGACGACGCTCACTGTGACCGCCATCGTCGATACGGACCTGTGCGGCTATCCGCGCGCCGCGTTCGAGACGCTGCTCGGCGACTATCCGCGGATGGAACGGATGCTGCTCAGACGCACCATGGCCTCGCTCAACGAGGCGCGCGAGCGGATGCTCTCGCTCGGGCGCAAGAATGCGCAGGAGCGGGTGGCCGGCTTCATTTTCGATCTGGCGGCGCGCGCTGGATCGCGCGGGGCGGACGGCCTGCTGCATGTCTCGATCCCGGTGAGCCGGGGCGAAATGGCGGACTATCTCGGTCTGACCATCGAGACGGTCAGCCGCCAGCTCACGCGCCTGCGCACGAACGAGGTCATCGCCTTCGCGAATGGCGACAGGGTTTGCACGATCAAGAACCCCGAGGAGCTATCCGAGATCGTCAATCCAGACTGATCGGCATGAGACCGGCGCCTGCGATCATGCTTTCCTTGAGAGCAATGGCGCGCCGACAGCCATCGAAGAAGCAGCGCAGCATATAGCCAAGCTGATCGGCATTCTGGCCCTTGCCGAGCCGCGCATGCTGCCAGAGTGTGGCGATGAGATCCTGGGCATGAATCTCGTCGATCAGGTGCATGCGGTGCAGCGCAGTCATGGCCGCATGGCCGGGTCTTTGGGGCGTCGGCAGGCTGGCCAGCATGCGCTCGGCGCGAACGAAGTGCGATGTCGTGATGCACTGCAACCGATCGCATAGCCGACGGATGGCAGGCAAGGTCGGCAGGGCGGGCAGCCGGTCCGCCACGGCCTCGAGATCATCGCACAGGATCCGCTGGATCAAATGGTCCTCCAGGACAATCTCGAGCGACGGCGGCGAAAAGTGTCTTTGACCGCAAAAGGTCATGGCGCGATCTCCACAGGGCGATCACGACTATGCCCGTCTGGTCCCGTGTGACCTTGATCGACGTCAAATCGCGGATTGCGCGTGGATATGCCGTCAGGTCGTGTCGGGCTTGAGATAGCGGCTGTAGAGCCAGCCGATACCGATCAGGCTGAAGCCCAGCGCGAGGAAGGAGACGATGCGCAGCAGCCCTTCCAGGCCCGAGGCATCGAGCAGGAAGACCTTGGCGACCGCGACGAGCATCAGCAGCAGCGAGCCGATGCGCCAGGCGCGCTGGCCGCTCCTGATGCCCCAGATCAGATAGCCCACGGCGAGCGCGATCGCGGCGACCGACATCAGGATGCTTTCGTTCGGCCCGACATCGCTGTCGATGAGGATGCTCCCGCCGAACAGCTGGCGGAGCGTCGCAAGCGCGAAGAGCAGCACGACGATCATGCGCAGGATGGCTGCGGGACGCTGCAGACGGGGTTGCAGCGCCGGCGCCATGCGCTCCAGCACGGCAGGGCCTGCAAAGGCGATGCCGAACGCCGGCAGGAGCAGATTGGCGACCGGCCAGTTGCCGACGGCTTGTTCCGCCCAGAGCGGGTTATGCAGGAGGACGGTGTAGAAGAGATTGTGCGCGAGGCCGAGACCGACCAGGGCCAGGCCTTCCCGGCGCGCGGGCATGAGGCGCCAAAGGGCGATGCCGCCGGCGATCAGCAGCACTTGCCACAATGTCCGCTCGGCGAGGCCGAGATGCGCGAAGGCGGCGAAGTCGGCGATGGCGAAGAGCTGCTTGTAGAGGATGTGCAGGCCGATCAGGCCAACCACGCTCATCTGCCCGAACGCGATTTGGCCGACCTTGCCGGTCAGGCGATCCCGCATTTGCCAGAGCGCGACGACGCCGATCAGGGCCGGGCCGAGCAGATATTTGAGGGCCAGCTGCAGCGGGGAGAGCTCGCTCACCAGCACGGGATCGCCGGCGAGCGATTCCGCGCCGGCCAGCAGCCAGCGCCCGAGCGGCTCCAGCGCCCACAGGCCGGCAATGACCGCGAGCACGATCGGCGCGACACGCAGGTTGAGCGCGGGCATGCGGCGCGTAGCTTCGCTCGCGAGGAGCATGCCGGCGGCAGCGGTGATGGCGAGCCAGGGCGCCGGAAGGACCTGCGCGATCAAGCCATAGGCGAGCACGGCGGCGATGCCTTGCGCGGTCCCGCCGATCAAGGTTCCGGCAAAGCGCCAGGCGAAGAGCGCCGTGACGGCGAGCGTGGTTGCCCAGCGCAGCAGTGCATGCACGGTCCCACCGACCAAAAGCTCCATCGAGAGGCGTTTCAGCTCCATCTCGCCTGATCCCGTGCCCATGAGGGCGAGCAGCGCCATGCCCAGATAGACGAGCGAGCCGTGACGGACGCGCGCATCCTGCGCCCTTTCGCCGATCGTCAGCACGATGGCGGCGACGAGGGCGATGGAGACCGGGACCGTCCATTCGGCGAGGCCGAGTATGGCGGCGATGACCACCAGAAGCGCCGACGAGAGGACGAGCATCGCGAAGCGCAGGTCTCCCTGCCGTTCCGCCCGCATCCAGCCAAGCGCCGCACCAGCGGCGGGCAGCGCCGCGAAGCCAAGGGCGATCAGCGCGAAACGCGTGTCCACGCCGGGCGGAACCGACTGGAACTGCCAGTAGGAAACGAAGAAGCCGCCGAGCGCCGTCAGCACGATCTGCGCCGCGTCGATTACGCCGCCGTCCGCACGCCACAGCCGCCAGAGCGCACTGCCGCCGAAGATGATCACGATGCCCGCGATGACGGCGATGAACGATCCCGCGGCTGGCCCGGGCCATGTCGCGGCGAGCAGAAGGCTGGTGAGCAGCGGTACCGCGACGGTCGTCCGCAGGGCGGGCATGCGCAGGGTCAGCCAGATGAACGCGATCGAGAGCAGCGCATAGAGTCCCCAGCTCAGCATCGCGTAGCCGCCGGTCGCGACGAGCAGGGCAAGCTGCAGCGAGGCGATGACGGCCGAGACGATTTGCAGCACCGGACCGCGTCGATCGGCCGAGGCGACAATCGGCAGGCCGAGGCCGAGCATCAGGATGAGCAGGCCGACCGAGAGGCTCGACAATTGGTCCAGCCCCCCGAAAACCAGGAGGAGCGCGGTCCATCCGCCGCCGCCCGCGAGCGCGCTGACGCCGAGCCAGAACCAGCGCTGGTTGCGTGACAGGAGCGTGATTCCGCCGATGACCAGCGCGAGATAGCCCGCGAGCATTGGCACATTGGGTTCACCGCTGCTGACCATGGCCGGTGTTGCGAGGCCGCCGACGAGGCCGAGCACGGCAGTCGGTGCGCCGAAACGCAGGGCAAGGCCCATTGCGAGCGCGGTGACGGCGGTGAGGCCCGCAAAGGCCAGGCCGGGCGAGATCAGCGCATAGAGACTATGAGCGGCGAGGATCGCGGCATAGAAGCTGCCGATGCCGGCGCCCGCCAGCGCCTGCGCGATACGGGCGTCCTGGACAAGGTCGGCCTTGCGTCGCGCGACTTCCGCGCCGCCGATCAGCCCGGCGCCGAAAAGGAGACCGAGCACGACCCGCACCACGGGGGAGAGCAGGCCGGCATCGATGGAATATTTGACGAGCAGCACCGCCGCGACGACCAGGGTGATGCCGCCAGCCCAGATCGGAAGCTTGCGGCCGAAGAGATCCTCGAAGCTGATCGAGGCGCGCTTCGGCTTGGCAGGCGGCGGCGGTGGTTGGTCCGGCTCCCAGCGTGCTGCGGGCGGCGCTTCCGGCGAAGCCGTGGCAGCCTCCACGGGCGTCGATGGTTCCGGTACGGCTGCCAAGGGCGCCACGACTGGTTCCGGCACGGGCTCGGCCGATTGCACCTCGACCGGGATCTCCGGCGGCACGACGAGCGGCTGCGCCTGCGGCACGGGTGGGATCACCGGCGCATCGACGATGACGGCCGCGCGGCGCGGTTGCTCCGGTACGGCCAGCGACATGCCGCCTTCCCGGAATGTGCGCTCCAGCCGTTTCACTTTGCTGCGCAGGTCGAAAACGATCACGCCAAGGATGATCGTCACGAGAAACAGGATTTCCGTCATGCTCGCGCCCCCAATCGGGGTGCATCATAGCGTTTATAATGGGGTGGCCAAGCGCATCGGCCATTTCACGTTCGCGTCTGTCGATGCGATCGATGCCTGTGCCTAGCAATCGCCTGGCTTTGCTGGAAACTGCCGAGAGAGATGGCGCCGGGAACAGACAGGGCCGGCCCTGTCAGCCAATCAAACGGGCCGACCTTCCGGCCGCCCCGTCAGGCCGCGTGGCGATCCGTCTGGCGTGCCGTACCGGACTTGTGCGCCCGCCGCTGGCTCTCGATTTCCTGCGAGATGTTCCGAGCCACAGCGGTGATCAGCGGCACATATTGATCGAGCGCTTGTTGCACTGGCATCGCAGCCGACAGCCATGTCATGCCGAGGCTGCCGACGAGCCGGCCCCGTTCGAAAACCGGCACCGCAAGTCCGCCTGTCAGCGGGAAGTTTTCGGTGTCGCGCGTCGCATAGCCCTGTTCGCGCACCTGCTTGAGCATGCGCTTTGTGGCCCTGACGTCCTGCGCCAATTGGTCCACGGCTTTGGTGCTGTGTCGGATCACGTCCAGATAGGCTTTCTGCTCGCTCGGCGAGCAATGCGCGAGGAACGCGCGCCCGAGTGCATAGCCGACGAAACTGAGACGAAGGCCGAGAGTCGAGTGGGCAAGCGTGAGCGAGGTGTGCGGAATCGTGCTGGCGCGAACGACTATTGCATCAATGTCCGGCATCCCGAAGGCGAGCGGCCAGCCTTCGCGCCGCGTGAACTCGATCATCAGGCTTTCGGCGACATCGACGATCAGCGGCTCGTGCGGGAAACCCTCGGAGAGCGAGCGTGTGCGGCCGAGCAAGCGATAGGCGCCGTAACTCCCCGTTTGTGTGACCAGACCGCCTGCTTCCAGCGTGCGGAGCAGCCGCACCAGCGACGGCTTGGGCAATCCGGTGTCGCGATGGAGATCCTGAAGTGTGGAGAGGGGGCGCCGGTTGAGCGCCTCGATCAATGCGATCGCACGCTCGACGGACCGGACGCTTTCGCTGCTCTTCTCTCTCTCATCTTGTTTCATGAACAGATACTCTAACCCCGGTACGCGAGGCGGACCCTTTCGGAGTTCCGCTACGCGAAAATGCGCGCAAGCCAACGGTGCCGCAATCCATATAGGCCGATGTTTCGCTAGTCGGAAAGAAGCCTTCAAAGTTCAACCGCCAGCCGCCCGATTTTCGTTGCAGCGGGCGCTGTCGCGAGACGCTGATGCAGTTTTGCAACGCCACGACATAAGATAATTTAGGAAACACATTATCTCTTTTTGCAACTGTATCGAGCGGATACAGACGGCGCCCGTAGGAGAGGTGCGGGCGGTGAAACTTGCCGACATACTGGGCTATCAGCTCGACATGACGCACTGCGCGGCGCTGCGCTGCCTCAATCGCCATCTGGCGGCGGAGACGCTGCGGCCTGCCGACACGACGGCGCTGCTGCTTGCGCGCGAGCAGCCCGGCTGCGATCAGACCCTGCTCGGCCGCTTGCTCGCGGGCAACCGCTCGGTCGGCATGAAGGTCGCAAGCCGCCTGGAAACGCGGGGCCTGCTGACGCGGGGCGCGGGGCGGGACCGTCGCAGCAAGGGGCTCTTCATCACCGCACAAGGCGAGGACGCTCTCACTGCCGTGCTGCGCCGGCACGAGGCGGCCGAGCAGCTGCTGGCGAAACATCTGGACATTGGCGAGCGCGAGCAACTGCTCGGCCTGCTCGGCAAAGTGCAACGGGCTGTCGATGAGGAAGAGGCCGACCTCCGGCAAGACACCGCAAACTCGGAACCAACCGGCCAGACGTCACAGCAAACATCACATACGGCGGCGGCCTGAAGTCGATCGCCGAATATCGAAACTTGAATGGAGGGAGAACCCATGAACACCAAATTGCTCTATCTTTGCTCGTCGGCGCTTGCGCTGGCGATGCCGTCGATCGCGTGGGCACAGGCAGCGGAGCAGGCCGGCACGGCCGAGGCGGACGACAGCCAGACCGACGAGATCGTGGTCACTGCGCAGTTCCGCGCGCAGAACCTGCAGGACACGCCGATCGCCATCACCGCCGTCAACTCGGCCATGCTGGAATCGCGCAGCCAGACCGACATCAGCCAGGTCGCCAACCAGGCGCCGTCCGTGACGCTCAAGCCACAGGGCGCCGCCTTCGGTCCCTCGCTCGGCGCGAACATCCGCGGCGTCGGCCAGTTCGACTTCAACCCCGCGCTGGAGCCGGGCGTCGGCTTCTATGTCGACGACGTCTATTATGCGACGCTGACCGGCTCGATCCTCGACCTGCTCGATCTCGACCGTGTCGAGCTGCTGCGCGGCCCGCAGGGCACGCTCGCCGGCCGTAACTCGATCGGCGGCGCGGTGAAGCTCTATTCGAAGAAGCCGGAAGGCACGAACACGGGCAGCATCACGGCCGCTTATGGCAGCCGCAACCGCCTCGACCTGCGCGCCAGCGCGGACTTCAACCTCGCTCCGGGCGTCGATGTCCGCATCGCCGGCGTCGCGAAGAAGCAGGAGGGCTATGTGGACCGCCTCGACTTCGGCTGTGTCTATCCGGCCGGCGGCTCGGCGACCTTCACGCGCCCCTACACGATCAACGGCGCATCGGGCACGTTCCAGGTGAACCCGGCCGGCGGCGTCCCCGCCAAGACCAACCGCCCGGACTGCCTCATCGCGAAGGAAGGCGAAGTCGGCTACATCGCGGGACGCGCCCAGCTGCGCTTCCGTCCGACCGACACGATCGATATCAACATCATCGGCGACTATACAGAGGATGACCGCACAGCTGCCGGCTCGGTGCTGCTCCTGCGGAGCTATCCCAATGGCGAAGTGGCGAGCCCGCGCTTCCCGCTGCCGCTGATCCCGGCCACCGGATCGTCGCCGGCGCAGAACTATGCCACTGCCTCGGCGCCCGGTCGCGACATCAATCCCTATGCGGCGCCCGACGCGCTGCTGGCTTATGACAACCGCTTCGTCTGTGGCCAATATTGCAACTATGCGAGCTACGACATGCCCGCGGACGGCAATTTCCGTTCATCCTCGGGTGACGGCCGTGTCCGCTTCAGCGGCTGGGGCATCTCCGGTCAGATCGAATGGGAACTGGGCGCCAATCTGCAGCTGAACTCGATCACCGCGTTCCGCAAGTACACGTCCAACTTCTCGAACGACAATGACGTGTCGCCGATGGCGCACAGCCTCGGTTATGGTCCGCTGACCTTCCGCTTCTTCAGCCAGGAGCTGCGGCTCAACGGCTCGATCGGCGACACGATCGAGTATACGGTCGGCGGCTATTACAGCGACCAGAAGTCGGTCTACACCTCGTTCCAGGACCTGCGCTCCTCGGGCCTGCAGTTCCAGCAGAGCGATCCGGTCGATGCCGACAGCAAGGCGGCGTTCGCCCACATCTCGTGGAACCCGATCGATCCGCTGACGCTGACCGGCGGCATCCGCTATACCAAGGAATCGAAGACCTATCAGTATATCCGCCAGCGGCCGTACAATGATCCGACCTCGGTCACTGCCAATGCCGTGCTGCCGCTCAACGGCACGATCGGCCGCTACAGCGGCGAGCGCGTCGATTACCGCGCCAACGTCCAGTATGCGTTCACCGACGACGTGATGGGCTATGCGCAGTTCTCGACGGGCTTCAAGGGCGGCGGCGTCAATCCGCGTCCCTTCTTCGTCCAGCAGGCGTTGTCCTTTGGGCCGGAGACGCTGGATTCGTATGAAGTCGGCCTCAAGACCGATCTGTTCGATCGCAAGCTGCGCTTCAACGTCGCTGCTTTCTTCTCGAAGTATAAGGGCATCCAGCTTTCGCTCGGTAACTGCACGGCGATCACCGGTGCCGGCTTCGGCGCGCCTTGCGCCCTGCCGGTCAATGCCGGCGACGCCGACATCAAGGGCATCGAGGTGGAGACCACGTTCCGTCCGGTCGAGGGCATGACCATCGACGCGGCGCTGAGCTATCTGGACTTCGAGTATAAGCGCTTCGGCACCTACACCGCTGGCGCCACGACCGTCGCCGTGGGTGGCCCCACCAACCTCAACGGCCCGCAATATGGCGACTATGCGCCCTATACGCCGAAGTGGAAGTGGAGCGTGGGCGTTCAGTACGAGATTCCGCTCGGTAACGCGGGCTCGCTGACGCCGCGTGTCGATGGCTCGTATCAGAGCAAGGTCTACACGGTCTCGGCCAACCGTCCGAGCAACCGCATCGATGCCTATGGCACGGCCAATGCGCGTCTGACCTGGCGCAATGCGGACGAGGATCTCGACGTGTCGCTCGAGGTCACCAACCTGTTCGACGAATATTATCTGCTCACCCTGTACGACCAGACGGTCGGCGGTCAGGGCTATGCCAACGGCCAGCCCGGCCGTCCGCGCGAATGGGCGGTGAGCGTCAAGAAGAAGTTCTGATCCAGCTGGGAGAGCCGGGCCTTCCGGTCCGGCGCCTGCCGTCCGCCATCCGGCGGAGACCTTTCGGGAGCCGCCGCGCCAATGGGCGCGGCGGCTCTTTTTGTGGCCTCGGCATCCGCCAGAGCAAAGAAAACAAAGCGGAAATGCATTTGTTGCAAATGATATTGACTCGCATTATGCGATTCATCGCTCGTTTATAACAATGCTCAGGGACGTCATGAAATTCGCCAAAACCGCTCTCCTCGCCTGCACCATGTTCACCGCTTTCCCGGCTTGCGCTGAGGATGGAGCCGATGCGGAGACCCCGCGGAGCGACATCATCGTGACCGGCGCACGCGAGGTGAGCATGGCCGGCACGAAGACGGACACGCCGCTCATCGAGACGCCGCAGCCGGTTACGATCGTCAGTTCCGACGTCTATCTGGCGCAGGGCGCGGTCTCGATCGCCGATACGTTGCGCTATGTCGCGGGCGTGCAGGCCAATAATTACGGGCCGGACAGTCGCGTGGACGGCAGCTTCATTCGCGGCATCGATCCGCTGCAGTTCCGCGACGGCATGCGCGACCTATTCAGCTATTATGCCAGCATCCGCTCCGATCCCTATAATTTCAGCCAGATCGAAGTGGTGCGTGGGCCGGCCTCGGTGCTGTTCGGCTCGGGCTCGCTGGGCGGCCTGATCAACATGGTCTCCAAGCGGCCGCAATATGAGTTCGGTGGCGAGGTCTCGGTTCGCTACGGGTCGTTCGATCGCAAGGAGGCGCTCGCGGATATAACGGGGCCGATTACGGGCAATCTGGCGGCGCGCGTCGTTGCGCGCGTGCGCGACGCCAACAGCCAGACGGACCATGTGCCGGACGATCGCATCATGCTCGCGCCGTCGCTGAGCTGGCGGCCCGGCGCGAATACCGAGCTGACGCTGATCGGCCTCTACCAGGAGGATGACGGCGGCTCGACCGCACAGTTCCTGCCGTTGTACGGTACGCTCTATGGCAATCCCAATGGCGAGCTGCCGCACGACCGCTTCATCGGCAAGCCCGGCTGGGACCGCTATGACGGGCGGTTGCTGCAAGGCACGGCGATGCTCGACCAGCGTTTCGGCGAGGGGAAGCTCAGCCTCAAGGCGCGCTATATCGACAGCGATCTCACTTACCTGACCCATTATCCGGACAATTACTCCAATCCGACCGACCCGTTCCTCGATCCGGCCAAGCGGGTGATGGGCCTCTATGTCGATGGCAGCATTGCGCGGATGGAGATCTTTTCGACCGACAATAATTTCCAGTACCGTTTCAACACCGGTGCGCAGATCGAGCATGTGCTGCTCGCCGGCATCGATTATAGCTGGAACAAGGTGCGCAAGACCGGCGGCTTCGCGCTCGAGACGATCGACGTCTATGCTCCCGACTATGCCGCGCTCTCCGATTATGGCGGTGGGCTACCCGAGCCGACCTATTCGGCCGAGGACACCAGCCAGAACCAGACGGGCTTCTACGTGCAGGACCAGATCCGCTTGTGGGACCGGGTCTCGGTCGTGCTCGGCGCGCGGCACGACCATGTCCGCACGCAGGCGAGCGGCGGCGCTGTGGAGAGCGCCAATGCGACGACCTTCCGCGCCGGCGTCATCGGCGAGCTGGTGCCGGGCGTCTCGCCTTTCTTCAGTTACACCGAATCCTTTCAGCCGATCCCCGGCGACGGCACCGGCCGGATCTTTCGCCCGACGCGCGGCAACCAGTTCGAGGGCGGCGTCAAGTTCCACCCGGACGACGCCACCCTGCTCACGATCACCGGCTATTACATCAAGGAGAACAACCGCCTGATCGACGATCCGGCCAAGCCGCAGCAGCGCATCCAGGCAGGCAAGAGCACTTCCAAGGGGTTCGAGATCGAGGCCAGCCGGAGGCTGCCGGGCGATTACGAGCTCATCGCCAATTACAGTTACAACGAGGCCTATCTCGACGAGTTCGGCAAGCAGCTGGACAATGTGCCCAAGGTGAATGCCTCCGTCTGGGGCACCAAGAACTTCGACCTCGGCGAGGCGCGAAGCCTGCGGATCGGTGCCGGCGTGCGGCATAGCGCCGCCAACTGGTCGTTCGGCGCCGCCTTCCCGAGCGGCGTGCGCACGCCCGCCTATACGCTGGTCGATGCGCTGGTGGAGCTGAACTGGCAGCGCTGGCAGATCGCGCTCAACGCCACCAATCTGTTCGACAAGCGCTATTATTCGGCTTGTCTGGCGCGCGGCGATTGCTTCAACGGTGCGGACCGCAACATCTACGCGACGCTGAGCTACCGCTTCTGATGACCGGAAATGCCTTGATCCTGACGGCGGCGGCCGCTGCCGCCGCAAGCGTCGGCCTGCTTCGCTATGCTTGGAGTCTTGCCCGGCGCTCCATGGCGCTGAATGCGCTCGGCTGGGGCCTGCTGCTGCTCGCGCTCGTTCTGGGCGCGATGTCGGACGGGGCCTGGGGTATGGCTGTCGTTTCGGCGGTCGCGACCGCCGTCGCGATGGCGGTTCTGACCCATGCCGCGATCACGGCGCCGCCCGCCAGGGTGGCCGCCTCCAATCGCCGCGCAAATATGCTGCCCGAGGGTAAGGAGCCGAAGCGGATCGGCGAGCGGTTTCTGACATTCCTCATCGCCGTGCCGCTGGCCTTCATCGTTTCCGTGCTGATCGGCATGGCGAGCCGGATCGCGGCAGCCGGCGCGGGGCTGCACGAGGCGGACAGCAATGCGTTGATGCTGCTGATCGTCCCGCTGGTCTGGACTTTGCTGGCGACGGTGCTGCTCGTCTGGCCGGCGCGTCGGATGCAATTCGCTGTCCTGCTGTTGCCGGGGCTTGCCTGTGCGGGGCTTCTTGCGGTGAGTATCGTGCGATGAACCAGATCCTTCACAAGAGCACCGTGCAACGGGGCCTTTCCGCGCATGCAGCGCTCGGCCTGCTGGCCGGGGCGCTGGTCTATCTCGTCTGCCTCACCGGCACGCTCAGCGTCTTCTACGAGGAGTGGCAGCGGCTGGAGCAGCCGGTCGCCCCGGAAATGGCGCACATCTCGCCGGCCGCGGTGCAGGCGGGTGTCGAGGCCGTCCTGGCGAGCGAGAAGGGCAAGACGCCGACCACGCATCTCTATGTGCATATGCCCGCCGATGCTGTGCCGCGCACGACCATCACGACCGATCATGGTGCGGTGCATGTTGATGCGCGCGGCGCGGTCGTCGGGCCGGAGCAGATCGGCTGGTCCGACTTTCTGGTGCAGCTCCATTATACGCTCAACCTGCCGTCGCTGGTCGGCATCAGCATCGTGGGCGTGCTGGGCGTGATGATGCTGGCGCTGTCGGTCACGGGCGTGATCGCGCATCCTCGCATCTTCCGCGATGCCTTCCGCCTGCGCAGCCGGGACAAGGGCGGCGTGGGCCTCGCCGACTGGCACAACCGGCTCGGCGTCTGGACGCTGCCGTTCGCCATCGCCATCGCGCTTACCGGGGCGATGATCGGCCTTGCGACGCTCAATGCCTATGGCATGGCGGCAGGCTTCTACAAGGGCGACATCGAGGCGGTCTATGCCCCGATCTTCGGCGGCGAGGCGAAGCCCGATCCGGCGCCGGGCAAGGTGCCGAACGTGGCGGCGGCGCTCAGCGACATAGCGACGCGCTTTCCTCACGTGCGGCCCACTTATGTCGTGCTGCACGATCCGGGCACGAAGGGGCAGCATGTCCAGATCATCGCTGAGCATGACCGCCGGCTGATCTACGGCGACAATTATAATTACGACGCCGACGGGCGCTATCACGGGCATGCCGGGCTGTCGGACGGACATGTCGGGCAGCAGATGGCAGCCTCGACCTATAATCTGCACTTCGGCAATTTCGGAGGGCTGCCGGTCAAGATCGCCTGGTTCGTGTTCGGTCTGGCGGTGACGGTGGTGAGCGGGACGGGTGTCTCGATCTGGCTCGGCAAGCGCGAGCGGCGGGGATACGACCATCCGCGGCTGAGCGCGCTCTGGGCGGGCGTGGTCTGGGGTTTCCCGCTGGCGCTGACGGCGACCTTCCTGGCGCGGCTGGTGATCGGCAACGGCGCGCCTTTGGTGGCGATCTTCTGGGGGCTGAGCGCGACCATCGTGCTGCTGGCGCTCGTTATGGCGCGGCGGGCTCTGGTCGGCGCCTGGCTGCGACCGGCGCTGGGAGGCGGGATCCTTGCGACGATCGCGGCGGCGGCGCTGCACCTGTAGGTTTGGATCGGCAGTCCATAAATTAGGGCTGTCCGACAGCCTTCGACCCATGGCACGATCGGATCGAGCTCTTTCTCAGGTCAGAAAATCCCGTCTCGCGCCGCCAGTGGCGGTGCGGAAGAACAAGCGCGAAAGTGTGACCTTTGTGACCTTTGGCTCAAAACCGCGGTTTCAGGCCTGGCTGGTCGAGAGCTGCGATGCCGAAGTGCCGATCTGGGTGCCGCGCGTCGGATCGACGCCGGCCCAGCGGGAGCCGGGGCGCAGCGTGTCGCCGATCAGGCGGAAGGGATAGGCGAAAGTCACCTTGCTCATTTCCGGATTGGCGGCGAGCGCGCGGAAGCCGGCGAGATCGGCCTCGCGTTCGGCGGGGTCGCTGCGTTCCTGCATCTTCTTGTTCTCGACCGCGCTGGCCGAGGCGACATCCCAGAAGACGCGCAGGCGCTCCTTCGAGTAAGCGTCCAGAATGGCCTCGTCCGCCTCGCCTCGGATGACGGCGCCGAGCACGTCCGAGAGGATCATCGCGTCCCAGATGCCGCCGGTCATGCCCATGCCGCCATTTGGATTGGTGACGTGCGCGGCGTCGCCCGCGAGCAGGATGCGGCCTTCGCGCAGTGAACTCGCCGCGCGCTGGTTGAGCGCATAGGGGCTTGAGCTGTCGATCGTGTAGCTCGCGCCCTTGGGAATGATATGGTCGAACCGCTCGGGCAGGCGCTCCATGAAGGTTTCGACCGGGAGCGAGGCATCCTCCTGATAGGTGACGCGCCAGAGGCCGTCCTTGCTCAGCAAGGCGACGACCCCGCCATAGACCGGATCACAGATGAAGTTCGCCGGCTCGTAGTCATATTGGTCGAAGTCGCAGTAGATGTTGTTGGCGACGAAGCGGTTGGGCCAGGTGAAGCCGTCGAACGTGACGTTCATCAGCTTGCGCACCGTGCTGCCGCCGCCATCGGCGCCGATCAGCCATTTCGCGTGCAGTTCGCGGCGCGTGCCGTTGGTCTCGACCTCGGCAATGGCGTGTTCGTCGGTCTGACGCTGGGCGACGAGCGCGGTGTCGAACAGGACGTTGACGCCCGCGCGCTTCGCATGCTCAAGCCCGACGGCGGTGAAGAGATGCTGGCCCACATGGAGCTGCCGGTCGAGCACCGGGCCGAACATCTCGGGATATTGCAGCACGAACTTCTCGCCATAGCCCGGGACATGTACCGCCAGCGAGCGGCCGGTGACGCCGAGCGCATCCACCTCCGGCAGGATGCCGAGCTCCTGGAAGATGAGGATGCTGGTCGGCAGCAGCACGCCGTTGCGCGGCGAATTCATGATGTCCGCGCCCGCCTCGATCAGCGTGACCTTCGCGCCCGTCTGCGCCAGCGCAAGGGCGCTGAACACGCCGACAGGGCCGGCCCCGACGATCAGCACGTCGCCGCAATCTTCCATGATGTCTCTCTCCTGCACCCGGCATCGGAAACAGTCGCGCCGCGCTTGGCATGTCTGTAGCAAGGTAGCTAATGAGAGCAAAGCAGAGAGGAGCGGCCATGCGCAGTTTGAAACCGGGGGACCTGCATGCAGCTTGCACGAAGCCGTTGAGCCTCGCCGCGCACGGCTTCTTCTGGACGGGCATGGAGCGGCGCGCGACACCGGGCGGGACGGTCATCGCGGGCCAGGCCTATGTCGAATATTTCATACCGACCGCACTGACCAAGCCCTGGCCGATCCTGATGCTTCATGGCGGCGGCGGGCAGGGCACGGACTATCTCGGCACGCCGGACGGCCGCGAGGGCTGGGCCAAATATTTCGTGCGGGCGGGCTATGCCGTCTATGTGATGGACCGGCCGGGCCATGGCCGCGCGCCTTATCATCCCGATGCGCTCGGGCCGATGTCCGGCCTTGGCGCCTACGAGTTCATCAGCGCCTTCTTCACCAACCCGTCAAAGCGCCCGGAGGCCTACCCGCAGGCGCATCTTCACAATCAGTGGCCGGGTACCGGCGAGATCGGCGACCCGACGCTGGACGCCTTCATGGCGGGCACCGGTCCCTCGCAATCGGACATGGCGGCGAGCCATCTCTCCGCGCAGAAGGCGGGGGCGGAGGCGCTCGACCTGATCGGCCCGGCGATCCTCATGACGCACAGCGCGGCCGGCCCCTGCGGCTGGATGATCGCGGACGCGCGGCCGCATCTCATCAAGGCGCTGGTCGCGATCGAGCCCTATGGTCCGCCTTTTACCGGCATGCCCGGCAGCCCGCCCGAGCGCCAATTGCCCTATGGGCTGACGGCGGCACCGATCCGCTTCGATCCGCCGCTGGCCGAGGGCGAACTGCCCGTCTCGGTCGAGCGCCCCGCGCCCGCGCCCGATCTGGTCGCCTGCCGCGTCCAGGCCGAACCCGCCCGCGCGCTACCGGGGCTGCGGGGCTACCCCATCGCCGTCGTCACCGCACAGGCGAGCTGGATGGCGGCGGACAATCACGGCACCGTCGATGTCCTCCGGCAGGCCGGCGCCGATGTCGAGCATGTCCGCTTCGAGGACCATGAAGTATTCGGCAATGGCCACGCGATGATGCTGGAGAAGAACAGCGACGAGGGCGCGGCGGTGATCGAGCGGTGGATTGCTGGGAAGCTGGGGTAGGGCGAGGACCTGACCGTCAGGCCCCCACCAGCCGCACCGGCAATTCCCTCCAACCGACCGCCGCGTTGTTGATGAAGCGGCGGCCTTCGCCGGCGGGTTCGATGCGGGCGACCTGGCGGACGAGGGCGGCGAGGACGGCGTCGAATTCCATGCGCGCGAGAGCCTGGCCGAGGCAGAGGTGAATGCCAGCACCGAAGCCGAGATTGGCGCCGGTGCGGCGGATGTCGAAGCGGTCGGCATCCTCCCAGCGGGCCGGATCGCGGCCGGCGGCGGTGAGGAAGAGGGCGACGGGATCGCCCTTGCGGAACTGCACGCCCTCGATCTCGCAATCGACATTGGCAGTGCGGCCCTGCACGCGGGCGGGCGGATCGTAGCGCAGCATTTCCTCGAAGGTGCCGCGGATCAGCTTTGGGTCGGCGCGCAGCACGTCCCATTGATCGGGGAAGCGCAGGAAGGCGCCGATGGCATTGGCGATGCCGAGCACGGTCGTATCGAAACCGGCGGCGATGGTGGCGCGCAGCAGCAGCTCGGCGCGCTCCATGGAGATGACGCCATCCTTGCCGAGATCGAGGATCGCGCGGCCGAGGCCGCCGGGCCTCACCGTGTCGTAGCGCGTATTCTCCTCGATCCAGGCGAAGGCGGGGCCGGCGCGCTCGAAGCTCTCGCGGAAGATCTCGTTGATGGGCCCGACCGTGTTGAACGCAGCCTCGCCGAAATCGAGGATGAGCTCGCGGCCTTCGTCCTTGAGGCCGATCATGTCCGGGAAGACCTTGAGCACGAAGGCGGCGGCGATGTCCCGCACGGCG
Organism: Sphingobium xanthum; assembly: GCF_019737615.1. Taxonomy (GTDB): domain Bacteria; phylum Pseudomonadota; class Alphaproteobacteria; order Sphingomonadales; family Sphingomonadaceae; genus Sphingobium; species Sphingobium xanthum. The sequence goes on from NZ_JAHKKS010000001.1 coordinate 216,133, forward strand.
TCGACCGTGCCGCGCTTCAGCGCCTTCGCGACGGTCGCCTCCGCTGCCGCCGCGAAGGCATCGGCATTGCGGCTAAGAGCGACGGGGGTGAAGAACTGCATGAGCGCCTTGCGTACTTCGGTATGCTCAGGCGGGTCCTCGGTCACGAGGATCGGCGGGACCAGGCTGAAGGGATCGTCGCAGGGCTTGGCCGTGGAGGTGAAGCGGCGCCAGTCCGGCAGGATGGCGCGGACGATGGCGTGGCTGCCGGTTGCGACGAAGCCATATTGTTCCATCCAGGTGGCCGGGGCGCTCTGGCAGAGCTCGGCGTCCGCGTAAGGCAGGCGCGCGATCCACCCGGGCGAGAAGGGGTCGCCATCGCTGGCGGGCATGTGGGGCGAAGGCGTGGGCGTCGGCAGCAGCGTTTCTGGCGTACTCATTCGGCAGTCTCCGCGCGGCGGGCGGCCTCGGTGCGGAAGGCCTCCTCGATCACACGATTGCGGCGCTCGACCGGCTCGGCCATGAACGGATGCGTGATGATGTAGCGCTCGTTATGCTTGATAGCGTGGACGACGAGCTTGGCCGTCGCCTCGGACGAGAGCCAGTCGACCGCCTGATCCTGGAACTGGACCGAATCTTCGAGCTGCACATCGGCGAGGCCGCCGGCGAGCTCGGCGGGGCGATTGCGCGTGCTGTTGCCGAGATCGGTCTGGACCGGGCCGGGGCACAGGATCGAGACGCCGATCTTGCCGCCCTCCAGCGCCAAGTCCTGCGCCATCGCTTCGCTCAGGCCCACGATCGCATATTTGGTGGTGCAGTAAGCGGTCAGGCCGGGGACCGGGATCAGACCGGCCATCGAGGCGGTGTTGACGATATGGCCGCCATCGGCGTTCTCACGCAGGATCGGCAGGAAGCTCGTCACGCCGTGGATCACGCCCCAGAGATTGACGTTGAGCATCCAGCGCCAGTCGTTGAGGGTCAGGTCCTTGATCATGCCCATGGGGCCGATGCCGGCATTGTTGCAGAGCAGATGGACGGCGCCGAAGCGGGCCTTCACGGCTTGGGCGAGCGCCTCGACCTCCTCGGCTTTCGAGACGTCGGTCTGGATGGCGGTCGCGCCGATCTCGTCGGCGGTGGCCTGCAGCCGGTCGGCCTGGATGTCGGAAATGACGACCTGCATCCCCTCGGCGACCAAGGCCGCCGCGATCGACTTGCCGATGCCCGATGCGCCGCCCGTGACGACGCCGACCTTGCCGCGCAATTCCATGCTCACCTCCTCACCCGTGCCGACGCGATCTGTGGCGCGCCAATCCAAGTGTGGCCCTAGCATGGTAGCGCGCGCAAGGCTTTGCGGTCGGCGAAGTTGGGTCTGCTTGGGGCGAACGGGAGCAGAGCTTAGCCCCTCCCCTTCAGGGGAGGGGTTGGGGTGGGGCTGGAGCTCGCGATCAAGGACAGGCAAAATCGAGAGTTTGTCCCCCACCCCAAACCCCTCCCCTGAAGGGGAGGGGCTAGTTAGTCGACGAAGGCGCGCTCGATCACATAGTCGCCGGGCTTGGCGTTCGATCCTTCGGCAAAGCCCATGCCATCGAGCCGCGCGGCGAACTCGCGGATCATGTCCATCGAGCCGCAGAGCATGATGCGGTCGGTCGCGGGGTCGAGCCGGGCGGGGCCGCTCACGCCTTCGAACAGCGCGCCGCTGTCGATCAGCGTGCCGATGCGGCCGGTCGAGCGGAAGGGCTCGCGCGTGACCGTCGGGTGATAGTGGAACTGGAGCAGCGCCTGATCCTGCACCAGCGGATCGCCGGCAAGCTGGCTCTCCAGCGCCTCGCGCCAGGCAAGATCGGCGACGCGGCGAACGCTGTGGACGAGGATGATCTGGCCGAAGCGGTCATAAATGTCCGGATCGCGCACGAGGCTGACGAAGGGCGCGAGGCCGGTGCCGGTCGAGAGCAGGAACAGGCGACTGCCGGGATTGAGCGCGTCGGCGACGAGCGTGCCGGTCGGCTTGCGGCCGAGATAGATTTGCTGGCCGGCCTCGATGCGACAGAGGCGCGAGGTCAGCGGGCCATCCGGCACCTTGATCGAGAGGAATTCGAGTTCGTCGGCATAGGATGCGCTGGCGATCGAGTAAGCGCGCAGCAGCGGGCGCGTCTCGGTCGGCAGGCCGATCATCACGAACTCGCCGGAGCGGAAGCGGAAGCTCGGCGGCCGGGTGATCGCGAAGCTGAACAGATGCTCGTTCCAGTGCCGCACCCAGCGCACCTCCTCCACGCTGAGCGCGCCCGTCGGTTCGAGTGTGAAGCCCTGATGAGTCATGTCGTTCATATCGGATATCTCGCGCGGTCGGGATCGAAGAGGGGCGGGAGCGGGCGCAGGCCGACCTCGACCATCGCCTCGGCCAGGGCGGCGAAGGCGATGAGGACCGGCGTTACCGAGCTTTCGTCGACGATGGCGGTGGCCATGCCGCGCAGCTGATCACTCGGCGCTTCCCGCGCGATGCGGATGAGCGAGAGCAGCAGCGCCTCATGCTCGGTGACATGCTCGCACTCGAGCGTGCCGAAATGCAGCTTCTCGGTCGCGTTGCGGTTGAGCAGCGCCATCATCATGTGGAAGTGCGGGAAGCCCGCCATGAGGTTCCACTTGTGAAAGGCCGGGCCGATGTCGCCGCAGGGGCAGCGCCCGGCACTCGCGGCGCGCACCCAGTGGCGCATCGCCCAGATCAGCAGCTGCCCGCCGCGATTGAGCGATTGGACGGGCCGGTCGAGGAAAGCATACATGGCGGTCTCTCCTGTTGCTTGTGCCGCTTAGTTGCCGAGCACCTTGGTGTTGGCGTCCATCAGCTTCTTCGCCTCGGCGAGCGCCTTGGCGGTGGTCGTCTTGCCGGCGACGATCTCGTCCGCCAACTCGAGCAGGCGACCGGCGATGACGGTGCCGGTCTCGGCTTCTTCCTTGATGATGATCGCGCCCTTGGCGACGGCGATGCGGTCCCATTCCGCGCGGATCGGGGTCCAATAGTCCCTGGTCGCCGCCCAGTAATCGTCGCCCGGCTTGGCGTTGAAGTCGCTCGCCTTCGTATAGCTGTTCAGCACATATTCCTGGACGATGGGCGTGAGCTTGCCGCTCTTCGGCCCCATCTTGCTATTGTCCTGCCAGTGGATCCAGCCATCGGGCGAGACCTGGTGGCGGTTGATCGAAAGATAGCGGTCATAGACCGGATTGCGGACGGCGTCGCGCCGGGCGAGCGGCCGCCAGGTCCAGTTCGAGCGCCAGCGCCGAACGCCCCCCTGCGTCTCGAACTGTCCCCAGCCGCCATAGCGCGGACTGTCATCTACCTGCCAGACAGTCTGCGACCAACGGCCGGTGCGCATCTTCTCGGGCACCTCTTCCCACGTCCAGAGGTTCCGGTCAGCGTAGACGAGCACCTTGGCCGGCTCATATTCCCAATCCTGCCGCCAATGCTTGATCACGAAGGTCTTGCCCTCATGCTCCATCACGAGGATGTGCTGGAGCACGATCTTTCGGCCGCTATCCTCGATCACGCGGACGATCTCGTTGCCGCCGGAGATCTTGCGATCGAGCGGCGTGTAAGCGCCGTCCCAGCGGGTCGACTCCTGCATGTCGAACTTGACCTTGAAGTTGCCCGCCATGGCGAGAATGTCTTTGCGGTCCTGCTCGAAGCTGGCCGCGGCCTGCTCGGCCGCGATCGGCGGATGCGCCAGCGCGGGGCTGACGGCGAAGGCGAGGGCCAGAAGGCCGGGGCCGAGGAGATGGCGAAGACGGTTCATGGTTGTTTCCCTGCGCTGTTTTCGTTGGGGCTGGTCAGAAGCGGTAGCTGAGCGAAACGCTCGCGTGGCGGCCGGGCTGGGTATAGGCGTCGGTCACCGTCGAGGTGGAGGCGAGGCCGCGCACGTCGCTCCACCAGGCATATTTCTGATCGAGCAGATTGAAGAGGCCGGCGCGCAAGGTGAGGCCTTCCATCGGCTGCACGAAGGCGGTGGCGTCGAGAATGGTGAAAGCCGGCGGGCGATAGCAGGCGGGCGAGCAGACGCCGGTCGTGCGATCGATCTCCTTGCGGGCGCTGTGGGTCGCGATGATCTGTCCGCCGAAGCGGCCCTGGCGGTCGCGATAGCCCACGCCGACCACCAGCTTGAGCGGATCGATGGTCGAGAGCGGCGCTCGCGCCACATTGGGGCGGATCACGTCGCCGGTCGCATAGGACAGAGCGACATTGGCATGGAGGCCGAAATCCGTGCGCCCCTCGAAGCGCGCTTCGGCGCCTTTGACGCGGACCGTGTCCAGATTGATGAACTGGTAGATGGCGGGATTGGCCGGGGTGAAGCCGCCGCTGACCACTTCCTGGCTGATGAAATCCTTGTAGCGCGAGGTGAATCCGGTGATGTCCAGGCTCATATGCGGCGTGCTGAAGCGGATGCCGCCCTCGAAGCTTTCGCTATGCTCGGGCTTGAGGTTGGGGTTGGGGCGCGAGGTATAACCGAACGCGATATTCTCGAAGAACTGGTTCACTTGGCCTGGCTCGGGCGCCTTGAAGCCGGTCGCATAATTGGCGAACAGCCGAACCGTTTCGGCCAGCTTCAGCACGGCGCCGAGCTTGGGCGAGAAGCGCGATCCGTCCTGCGCCGCGCCGGTGAAGGTGGGGAGGAGCGGGTCCTTGTCCGGCGAGAGCTTGAAGAAATCGAAGCGGAGCGCCGGGTAGAGGGTGAAGACGCCGTCCGCGATGCCGATCTCGTCGCCGACGAACAGCCCGCCGCGGGTGAACTCGGTGGTCGGGAAAGCGCGGGTCGGGAAAACCTCGCCTGCCGGGGGCACGACGCCGTCGCGCAGGCCGCGCTGGCGCGTCTGGCTGATGTCGCCGCCGAACACGAGGCGATGCGTGAGGCTGCCGGTCGCGAAATCGGCGCGGGCATCGGCGGAGGCGCCGATCACGCGGTTCTCGAAGGTGTTGAGCCGTTCGCGGTCGGCCGCGGGGGTGCGATCTTCGTCGGTGAACTGGCTGTCCAGCCCGTCCTGCCAGTAGACGGCGGCGCGCGCAGCATCGATCGCGCCGTCGCCTTCCCAGCTCCAGTCCAGCGTGACGCGCTTGCGCTCGCCCGTGTCGCGGCCCTGGAGCAGATCGACGGTGGAGCTGAGCCCGGTCAGGCCGTTGGTGAAGAGATAGGTGTCGAGATATTCGCCGGTGAGGCGCAGCTTGTGACCGCCGGCCGGGGCGAAGACGAGCCTGCCGAGCACGGCATTGGAATGGCCGTCCTGCGGATTGGCGATGGTGCGCGTGGCGCCATTGCCGCCCACGGTCCCCTTGTTCTCCAGTTCCTTGAAGTCGCGGCGCGTGTAGGCCGTCATGGCCGACCAGTCGCCACTGCGGCCGGCGAGGATTGCCGTCTCGGAGAATTCCTGGTCCGCACTGTTATAGGCTGCGCGGACAAGGCCGCCGACCGACTTGCCGCCGGTCAGGAAATCCTCGGGATCGGACGTCACGAAGCTGACCGCGCCGGCAAGACCATCGCTGCCGTAGAGCGCGGACGACGGGCCACGCAGGATCTCGACCGACTTGATGAGGCCGAGATCGACATAGTCGCCGCGGCCCGACGCTTGCGCGCCGAAGGCGAAGCCATCCGGCACGCGCACGCCATCGACCTGGATGAGGACGCGATTGCCGCCAATGCCGCGAATGTTGAAGCTGTCGTTACCCGCGCGGCCGGTGGCGCCGAGCGCCGCGCCGAAGCGGGCAGGCTGGCGCTGGACGCTGACGCCAGGCTCGAAGCGGATGAGATCGCGAATGTCGGTGACGAGTTCGTCGGCCATCTGCTCGGCGGTGATCTGCGAGACGGTGAGGGGCACATCCTCGATCCTGATCGGTGTGCGCGTGGCGGTCACGACGATGCGGTTGGCGCGATCTACAAGATAGAGGCCGTCATCGCCCTGCGCCTGCGCGCCCGAGGAAAGCAGGGCGCTGGCAAGCACCAGCCCAGCGCCACTCCAGCGCCCTGCCCGTGACGAGCGGCTGCCCGTCAAGCCTTGAAAACCGTTCCCTGTCTCACAGCGCCGCATATGTCCCCTATTTCTTGCAAATGAAAATGAGTCGCAATAGCGATGCAAATGAACAGTGTGAGAGGAAGGGTCAAGCGAGAATTTGCGAATGAATCGCAGGAATGATTGGCAGAGACGCGCGAGAGCGGTTTTCGGCGGCCAATCAAGCGAAGAGGTCGATCACCTCTGCATCGGGCAGAACGGACGCGACCAGCAGCGAGCGATGGCAGCAGCCCGGCTCGCGCTCGAAGCAGAGCAGGGCCGTCGGCATTTCCTCGACCAGCTCCACGAGCTGCGCCGCCTGCACCATCGCTTCGGGGAGCATCAGCTGCCCCGCGTAGATTTCGGCAAGCCGGGCATGATTGCCCTTGCGCGCCGCCTCCCGACCCTCGGCCGGTGTGCCGAGCGCTTTCAGGCCGACATAGTCGATCCCGGCCTCGCGCAGGCTGGCGGCGAGGATGTTCTTCGAGAAACCGGGGCGGCGCGAGAGCGGCACGGCGCGCACATCGGCGATGCGCTTCACACCTGCGGCATTCAGCGCGGCGATGAACTCGGCCTGCGTCGTGCCTTCATAACCGATGGTGTAGACGCGCATGACGCGAAGATAGGCCGCGACGTGCCGATTGTCATGCGGAGCGCGATTGCGCGCTTCGCCTGTCCGCGTCGGCAGCCCGGTCCAGCTGGCTCAGGAGGTCTGAGAAACTGCGGTCTTCGGGTGTCTTGAAACGTCCGGTCAATCCCTTCCCGAGCATGTCGAGAAGGAGCGTGTCGCGATCGCCGGCTTGGGAATTTCGGCCATTCATAGCCAACGAACGATCAAGGCCCGGCGAAGTGCCCGAATTTCAGCAATTTTTACAGGGGTGATGCAGGGAGAGCGCAAAACGCGGCGGTCTGCGCGCGCTCAGCTGTCTTTCGGAGAGCGGAAATCTCCCAGAATCTCGGCATCATGCTGCCCGACGGTGGGCGGCGCTGTCACGCTCGTCTGCGCTTCGCCATCGAAGGAGACGGGCGAGCGGATCGTGCGGAAGGTGCCCTTGGGGCCGGGCGCCTCTAGCACGAGCCCCAGATGCTTGGCCTGCTCGGTCTCGATCACTTCATTGGACGAGAGTACCGGCGAGTGCGGCACTTCCAGCGCGGCCAGCCGCTCGCACCACCAGGCGCGGGGATGCTCGGCGAAGAGCGGCGCGAGATAGGCGACGATCTGCTCGTAATTGTCGATGCGCGCATCCCGCGTGGCGAAGCGCGGATCCTCCAGCATCTGCGGACGGCCGACCGCCTCGGCCAGATTTTCCCAGAATTTGGGCGGGGAGGACATGTGCAGCGCGATCCAGCCGTCATCCGCGCACTGGAACACATAGGATTGCGAGACATGCGGGCGGCTCCACGGCCCCATGACGAGATCGGCCGAGAAGAGATGCGTGAAGTCGTCCAGATTGAAATAGGCCATGGACTCGAGCATCGAGGTCTCGACCAGTCGCCCGGTGCCGGTGGTCTGCCGCTCGACCAGCGCGCCGAGCACGCCATAGGCCGCGAAGAAGCCGGTCATCGCGTCGGCAATCGCCGGGCCGACGACGCGCGGATTGCCGGGATTGACCAGCAGCCGCAGGAAGCCGCTGGCTGCTTGGGCGACGGTGTCGAAGGCCGGGCGGTCGCGGTCCGGGCCGCTGGCGCCGAAGCCGGAAATCGAGGCATAAATGAGGCGCGGGTTGATCGCGCGCAGCCGGGCGGCATCGACGCTCAGCCGGTCGGCGACGCCGGGGCGGAAATTCTGGATGAAGACGTCTGCGGTCTCGACCAGCCTGTCGAACGCGGCGAGGTCCTCCGGCAGCTTGGTGTTGAGCGTGATGCTGCGCTTGTTCCGGTTGTAGGTCTGGAAGTGCGGCGAATAGAGCTCGCCCTTGTAGGAGCGGAACGGGTCGCCCGTCTCCGGTTGCTCGATCTTGATGACGTTCGCGCCGAGATCGGCAAGCAGCATGCCCGCGGCGGGGCCAGTGATGAACGTGCCCATTTCGAGCACCGTGATGTCCTTGAGCGGCAGCGCCAAAGTCTCTCTCCCTCTCCTGCCTTGACTTGAGCGCTACGGCCTTCGATGAGCCGGATCAATGGCGTTTCTAGGCGCCGCAACAGGAGAGCGACATGCGCATCGGCAAGCAGGACAATGCAGTCACGTCCATCAGCACCTCGGATGCGCAGAGCATCACGGTGCGCGGCCTCGACCTGTGCGGCGACATCATCGGGAAGATGGACTTCACCAGCTATTTCTGGCTGCTGGTGGCGGGTCAGCAGCCGACGCCGGTGCAGAAGATGTTTGCGGATGCGACGCTCTGTTCGATTGCCGAGCATGGGCTGGTGCCGAGCGTGGTCGCGGCGCGCATGACGCTTGCGGCCGGACCGGAGGCCTGGCAGGGCGCGGTGGCGGCGGGGCTGCTCGGCTGCGGCTCGGTCATTCTCGGCAGCGCCGATCTGGCGGGCCAGTTCCTCGCGCAGACGATCGCGCGGGCGGCAGAAGAGGGTCTGGCCGATCGCGACGCGGCGATTGCCGGCATCAAGGCGCTGCGGGCCGAGAAGAAGGCGATCCCCGGCTTCGGCCACCCGCAGCATAGCGGCGGCGATCCGCGTGCGCTGAAGCTGATCGGTCTCGCGCAGGAGCATGGCGTGGCGGGGCGGCATATCGCGATGCTGCATGAAGTGCGCGACGCGATGCCCGAGGCGATCGGGCGCGAATTGCCGATCAACGTCAACGGCGCGATCCCGGCCGTGCTGCTGGATGTCGGCTTCCCGCTCGCTGCGCTCAAGGGCATCGCGCTGCTGGCGCGGACGGCGAGCCTGATCGGCCATTTGCAGGAAGAAGCGGATCGGCCGATCGGCTTCATCATGGCCGGCGCGGCGGCCGACCGGATCGCGTTTGGGGAGTAGTCAACGTTAGCCCCTCCTCTTCAGAGGAGGGGCTAAGAAGCATCAGAGCGACCGCAGCGCCGTTGCCGGTCTCACCGATAGCAGAGGGATCGAGCCGACAAGCCCGATGCCCAATGTCAGCAGCGCGCCGCCGCCCAGCGTCATGAGCACGGTGCCCCAATCCGGCGCCCAGCCGAACTCGAAGACCTGCACAATCACGAACCAGGCGGCCGCCGTGCCGAGCGCCAGCGAGACCAGAGCGAGCATCGCCGCAAGCAGGCCGTACTCCAGTGCCTGCGCGCCCAGCACCTGCGCGCGCGTCGCGCCGAGCGTCTTGAGGATCACGCTGTCATAGCTGCGCGTCTGGCGGGATGCGGCGATGGCCCCGACCAGCACGGCGATGCCGGCGAGGATCGTGATCGAGGCGGCGGTCAGGATCGCACTCGCCATCTGGTCGAGAATGTCGCTCACCTGCCCGATCATGTCGCCGATCGCTATCACCGAGACGCCGGGAAAGGCATCGAGCAGGGCGGCCGTCATCGCGTTTTCGCGGCCGGGCGCCATGGTGATTGTCGCGGTGAGGCTGTGCGGCGCGGCGGCGAGCGCGCTGGGCGAGAAGACCAGCACATAATTGAAGCCCATCGTGTCCCAGTTGATCCGCCGCAGCGAGGCGACGCGCGCCTCGATCTCGCGACCGAGAATGCTGACGGTCATCCTGTCGCCCACGCCAAGGCCGAGGGCGATCGCCTGCTCCTCATCGACGGAGACCAGCGGCGGCCCCTGATAATCCGGTGCCCACCACTGGCCGGCGACGATCTCACTCCCCTCCGGCAGGGCCGCGCTGTAAGTGACGCCGCGCTCGCCACGCAGGATCCACGCGCCCTCGGGCTTTTCCGGGAGATCGGCGACGCGCGTGCCGCCATAAGCGACGACCGTGCCACGGAGCGAGGGGACGACATTGAGCTGCGCGTCCTTCGCGTGGCGCGCGACGATCCCGCGGAACGGCGCCTCGCTGCCCGAGGGGAGGTCGAGCGCGAAGAGATTGGGCGCCTGTTTGGGGATGGTGCGGTCGATCTCGGCATCGAGGCTGGTCTGGATGCCGGCGAGCGTCACGAACAGCGTGAGCGCAAGGCCGAGCGCCACGACCAGCGCAGAGGTCTGCGCACCGGGGCGGTGTAGATTGGCGAGCGCGAGGCGCAGCAACGGGCCGCGCGGGCGCGGCGCGCGCTTGGCGGCCCATCGAACGCCGATACCGAGGCCGAGAAGCAGGAGCAGCACGGCACCCGTCGCGCCCAGCACGGCGGCCGAGAAGAGCGGCTCGCGCGCGGTGGCGAGCGCAATGGCGATCAGCGCGGCGGCCGCGAGTGAGACGAGGACGAGGCTGCGCTTGTCGCGCCCATGCGGCGGATCGACCAATGCGCGCAATATGCCGGCAACCGGCTCGGTGCGGGCGCGGGCAAGCGGCGGCAAGGTGAAGATGAGCGCCACGAGCAGGCCATAGGCCGCGCTGGTGAGCAAAGGCAGCGGATGCAGGCGGAAGCCCGGCTGGACCGGCAGCACGTCGCCGAGCAGCGAGACGATCAGCGAGGGGACGGTCGCGCCGACGCCGAGACCGAACAGGATGGCGACGGCCGCGACCGCGCCGATCTGCAACAGATAGATGCGCTCGATATCGGCCGATGTGGCGCCGAGCACCTTGAGCGTCGCGAGGCTGCCGCGCCGCATCGCCAGATAGGATGCGACGCCATTGCTGACGCCGATGCCCGCGACGATCAAAGCAGTGAGGCCGATGAGCGACAGGAATTGCCCCATGCGCTCGATGAAGCGGTTGGTGCCCGGCGCCGCGCGTTCGCGGTCCTTGAACTCCCAGCCGTCGCTCGCATGCTGCTTTTCGAGGTCTTGGCGCAACGCATGCGCATCGACATTGACGGGCAGGCGGATGCGATATTTGCTCTCGAACAGGCTACCCGGCTGGATAAGGCCGGTGCGTCGCAGCCCCTCCATCGAGACGATGGCGACGGGGCCGAGGGTGAAACCCTCGCCGACACGGTCCGGCTCGTCCGTGATGATATCGGCGATGACGAACTCGGCCGAGCCGTAGCGCAGCCGGTCGCCGGCCTTGACGCTCAGCCGCTCGGCCAGCGCCGGGCCGATGAGGATGCGATCAGGCGACAGCGGGGCATAGCGCCCGTTGGCGAGGGAGAGCGATCCGTAAAGCGGATAGAGCCGGTCCACGCCCTTGAGCTCGGTCAGCACGCTGCGATCGACGCCGGCGACCGGCCGAGCCATCGCACGCATGCGGATCGTTTCGCTGAGCGTGCCGAGCTTGCTCAGGCTTGCGCGATTGGCCGGATCCAGCTCGCGCTGGGTCATCTCGACTTCGATGTCGCCGCCCAGGATCACCTGGCCGCGCGCGCCGATCTCATCGGTGATCGCGGCGGTCAGGCTGCCGATCGCCGCCAGTGTCGCGACGCCGAGGAACAGGCAGAGGAAGAGCAGGCGCAGGCCGCGAAAGCCCGCGCTGAACTCGCGCCGTGCGATGCGCCAGGCGGCCGCCCAGCCAAGCGTGCTCATGGGCGGCGCTCGGCGATGATCGTGCCGTCGCGCATCTCGACGATGCGGTCGCAGCGCTCGGCCAGCTCGGGATCATGCGTGATGATGAGCAAGGTTGCGCCGCTTGCGCGCTGCCGGTCGAACAGCAGCTCGATCACGGCGGCGCCGGTCGCGGCGTCCAGATTGCCGGTCGGCTCATCGGCGAAGAGGATCGACGGCCCTGGCGCCATGGCCCGGGCGATGGCGACGCGCTGCTGCTCGCCGCCAGAGAGCTGCGCGGGATAATGATCGAGCCGATGGCTCAGGCCGACCGCTTCCAGCTCGCGCGCGGCCCGCTCGAAAGCGTCGGTCGTGCCGGCCAGTTCGAGCGGCACGGCGACATTCTCGATCGCGGTCATCGTCGGCAGGAGGTGGAAGGACTGGAGCACGATGCCGATCTTGCCACGCCGCGCGCGGGCCAGCGCGTCCTCGTCCAGCGTGCCATAATCGGTGCCGGCGACCATGACCGATCCGCCGCTCGCCCGCTCGAGACCGGAGAGGATCGCCATGAGCGAGGACTTGCCCGAGCCCGAGGCGCCGAGAATGGCGAGGCTCTCGCCCGGTGCGATGTCGAGATCGATGCCCTTGAGAATTTCGGTGTTGCCGAGGGAAAGAGTGACATTGCGCGCGCGGATCGCGATAGAGGCGAGGTCAATGGTCGCGTGCATGAAGAGGGAGTGCTCCTTGGCGGGTAAGTTTCGACAATATGGGGCGTCTTTGCTGCTTGTCCATCTGGCGATTGCCTGTTCGCCTTCCGCGCCGCCGCCGGGCAACGAAACGGCGCCCAATGCGGCGGCGGGAAACGCGGCCGTGGCTGCCGATGCCAGGCTGGTCGTCGTCTTCGGGGATAGCCTCTATGCCGGCTATTCGCTGGCCGACGGCGAGGGCTTCGCGCCGGTGCTGCAGGCCGATCTGAAGGTGCGGGGCGTCGCGGCGCAGGTGGTGAATGCCGGCGTCTCGGGCGACACCAGCGCGGAGGGGCTGGCGCGGCTCGGCTTCGTGCTGGATGGCCTTGCGCGCAAGCCGGATCTGGTCGTGGTCGGCCTCGGCGGCAACGACATGCTGCGCGGCCTCGATCCCGCGGCGACGCGGAGCAATCTCGATGCGATCCTCGCCGAGCTCAAGAAGCGCGGCATTCCCGCCATGCTGACCGGCATGCTCGCGGCGCCCAATATGGGGCCGGAATATGCGGGCCGGTTCAACGCCATCTATCCCGATCTGGCCGCTAAATATGATGTGCCGCTCTATCCCTTCTTCCTGCAGGATGTGCTCGGCAATCGCGCGCTGATGCTGCAGGACGGCATTCATCCCAATGCGGACGGCGTGAAGATCGTCTCGGGGCATGTCGCGCCGATGGTGGCGGAGCGGCTCAGTAACTAGGGCCGAATCCCGCGCGGCGCGGTTGCGTCCGCCGGTCGATGTCTGCACTATCGCGCCAAATCAGAGGGGGACCGGACGGCATGGCCAGCGCAGAGGAAGCAGCGCCCAAGCATCATGAAGCGACGCAGAGCGAGAAGCTGGTCATCACCGCCTCGTCGCTCGGCACCGTTTTCGAATGGTATGATTTCTACCTTTACGGGCTGATGGCGACCTTCATCTCGAAGGTCTTCTTCGCGGGCGTCAACGAGACGACGGGCTTCATCCTGGCGCTGGGCGCGTTTGCTGCGGGCTTCGCGGTGCGGCCGTTCGGTGCGCTCGTCTTCGGGCGGATCGGCGATCTGGTCGGGCGCAAGAACACCTTCCTCGTGACGATGGGCATCATGGGCCTCTCGACCTTCGCGGTCGGCCTGCTGCCCGGCTATGAGACGATCGGCATCGCCGCGCCGATCATCCTGGTCGCGCTGCGGCTGTTGCAGGGGCTGGCGCTGGGCGGCGAATATGGCGGCGCGGCGACCTATGTCGCGGAGCATGCGCCGAACAACAAGCGCGGCCTCTATACGAGTTTCATCCAGATTACGGCGACTTTCGGCCTGTTCGCCGCCTTGCTGGTCGTCATCGGTTTGCGCACCGGCATGGGCGAGGAGAGCTTCAGTGCCTGGGGCTGGCGCGTGCCGTTCCTCGTCTCGATCCTGCTGCTCGGCATTTCGCTCTGGATCCGCATGCAACTGGCCGAAAGCCCCGTCTTTCAGAAGATGAAGGATGAGGGCACGACCTCCAAGGCGCCGCTGACCGAGGCCTTTGGAAAGTGGAGCAACCTGCGCTGGGTGCTGATCGCCCTGTTCGGCGCCGTCGCGGGTCAGGCGGTAGTCTGGTACACCGGGCAGTTCTACGCGCTCTTCTATCTGGAGAAGATCCTCAAGGTGGATGGGGCGAGCGCCAACATCTATGTCGCGATTGCCCTCGCGCTGGCGACGCCGTTCTTCGTGTTCTTCGGCTGGCTGTCCGACAGGATCGGGCGGAAATACATCATCCTGGGTGGCTGCGCGCTGGCAGCGCTTACCTATTTTCCGACCTTCAGGGCGCTGTCCTCCGCCGCCAATCCGGCGCTCGCGGTGGCCGAGAGCAGCGCGCCGGTCCGCGTGACGGCCTATGACGGCGAATGTTCGTTCCAGTTCGATCCGATCGGCCGGAACAAGTTCGACACGTCGAGCTGTGACATCGCCAAGGCCTATCTCGCGAAGAACGGCATCGACTATGAGAATGTCGAGGCGCCGTCCGGCACCATCGCGTCCGTCGCGATCGGCTCGACCGTGCTGACCGCGCCCGATCCGGCGCGGGTCACCGGCGCGGAACGAGCGGCGGCGATCACGGCCTATCAGGATGCACTGAAGGGCGCGCTCGACGATGCCGGCTACCCCGCCAAGGCCGATCCCGAGCAGGTCAACAAGCCGCTGGTCATCGCGATCCTCTTCTACCTCGTCTTCCTGGTGACCATGGTCTACGGGCCGATCGCCGCGATGCTGGTGGAGCTGTTCCCGAGCCGCATCCGCTACACCTCGATGTCGCTGCCCTATCATATCGGCAATGGCTGGTTCGGCGGCTTTCTGCCGACCACGGCCTTCGCGATGGTCGCGGCGACGGGGGATATCTATTACGGCCTCTGGTATCCGGTCGTGGTTGCGGTGCTGACCGTCATCATCGGGCTATTGTTCCTGCCCGAGACCTTCCGGCGGAACATCGATGGCTGAATGGAGAGCGTGACACTCGCTAGAGCTTCGGGTTCCCCGCGCTCCACTTGACGCTGAGCTCGATGCCCTGACCGATCGGTAGCAGCACGGTCTGGAGGTCGCTCTTGGCCTGGACGGCAGCGCGATAGAGCCGCACGCTCTCCCGCGCACCCACGGGATCGATCATGTTGTCCGCGGCGATCACCGCCTCTTCCGAGAGCTTCGGATAGAAGGCCTCGAAGCAGGGGAGATAGACGTCCTTCCAGATGTCGAGCAGCACGAGATCGAACGGGCCGTCGTCCGCTTCGATCATCGCGACGGCATCGCCTTGCCGGAAATCGACCACATCGACGAGGCCTGCCTCGGCCAGCTTCTCGCGCGCATAGGCCTGCTTGTAGTCGGCCAGTTCCATGGTGATCAGGCTGGCGCCGACTTTCTTCGCGGCATCGGCGAGGATCAGCGTCGAATAGCCATAGCTGGTTCCGAGCTCGAGGATGCGCTTGGGCTGGCGGGCGAGGACCATGGCATGGAGGAATGCGCCGACTTCCTCGCCTACCGGCAGCAGCAGGTCGTCGCGCGAAACCGGCGTGCGGGTGTTGAACAGGCTGCGCTCGCCGTCGAGCCGCTGCTGATAGCTTTCGAACACGGCTGCGACGGCGGGATCGTCGAAAATCATGGGCCTCTCCAGACTCGCGGGGCGATTGTCCGGGTCAGTCTCCGTCAGTTTCCGCCGGTGCGCCAGAGGAAAGACGGATCGGCCCGCCTTTCTATCGATACGCCTTAATCGATGAGGCCGAGCGCTGCGATCTCGCCGAGGCCGTCGATCACGCGATGCGGCCGGCGCTCGATGGGCTGGGCGGCCCATTCGGCAGCGGAGGTCGTGCCGGTCGTGACGCCGATGCCCATGGCGCCGCCGGAGCGGGCCATTTCGGTCTCGACCTTGGGATCGTCGCCGATCACCACGACACCCTCGACCGGGACGCCAAGCCTGGCAGCGACGAAACGCATGGCATGCAGCGAGGGCTTGCCGGTCACTTCCGGCTCCGCGCCGGTAACGCGGGCGATGGCGCCGCCGATCGCGCAGCTATAGCCGAAGGCGCGGCCGCTCTGCGAAGCGAAGAACGGCACGTCCGAAGCGGAAAAGAGCGTGGCACCGCCCAACACCGCTTCGCAGGCCGCGTGAATGTCCGGCATGCCGCAATCGGGGTGCCAGGCGACATAGACCGCGTCGGCCTTCACGTCGCCGTCTTCGCCGGGGCGGACGGTCGCGATGCCGTCGCCGTTCAGCGCATCGACGACGCCCTGCGTGCCGAGCACGAGGACGCGCCCGAAGCCGCGATCCTGGAAGACCTTGGCGGCGACGCTGTTCGGCGTGAACAAATGATCGTCCGGGATCGGCAGGCCGAGCGCGCGGAGGCGTGGGCCCTGTTGGGACGACGGATAGGCGCTGCCATTGGTGAGCGCGAGATAGGGGATGCCGCGCGCCTGCAGATCGTTCAGCAGCTCGATGGCGCCATCCAGCAGCTTGTAGCCGCCGAGGTTGCGATCGCTGAGGATCAGCGTGCCGTCGAGATCGAACATGAAGCCCTGGGCGGGGCGGAGTGCTTCGGTGAACAGGGCGGCGGTCATGGTAATCTCTCTTTCGAGCCCCTCCCCTTCAGGGGAGGGGTTGGGGTGGGGAGGGGCGGTGCCGTTTGATCGCTTCGCGAGCGATGCGGCGCATCGCCCCCACCCCGTTCCCCTCCCCTGAAGGGGAGGGGCTTATGAAAATTCACCCGTAGCTCTCCAGCTCCAGCTTGAAGCCCGGCTTCTGAACTGCGATGCGCGTCATGTCGTTGCGCGCGATCAGCTTGCGGATGAGGTCCATCGCCGGACGCAGGGCCGGGTCGTAATGGCGCGGTGCCGGGCCGGCAGCCTGCATCGCATCGACCTGGCCGGCGGGCATCGTCGCGCGCAGCAGGAATTCCTCGTCCGACAGGTTCGCGCCGATGCGTTTGCGCAAGGTGGGAAGGTCGGCCTGGCCGGGTTCGGCCGCCAGTTCCTTGGTGCGTGGCATGGCCATGATGCGATCGAGCACGTCCGGCGCGATCGGCTGGTTGGGCCGGCCGAACTTGCCGAGCGCATAGCGGATCACCTCGTCCGGCACGACGCTGTAGCGCTCGGTGCCGGTGACGTTCATCACCGCCTGCGTCATCACCATCTGCGCGAAGGGCGTCATCACGATCGGCCAGCCAAGCTCCTCGCGCACGCGGCCAAGTTCCTCGACGACCGCGCCTTCCAGATGCGGCACGCGATGATCGGCGAGGTGGCGGCGCATCGTGCCGACCATGCCGCCGGGCAGCTGATGCTGGAGATAGGCGGCATCATAGGCCATGGGTTGGCCCGAAGGCAGGCCCTCGGCCTGCGCCATCTCCGTGAAATAGCGGCTGACATGCGCCAGCGCCTCGTCGTCGATATCGACGGTGTGGCCGAGCGCGCGCAGGTTCGCGATCACGCGCTCGAGCGGTGGGTTGGACGTTCCGTCGCCGAGCGCGCCGCTGGCGCCTTGCAACGTCTCCACGCCCATGTCGGCGGCTTCATAATAGCTCTGCTCGGCCAGCCCGATCGTGCAATGCGCGTGCAGCTCCAGCGGCTTGTCCCCGATTTCCGCGAGGATGGCGGGGATCAGCGTACGCGCGCGCTTGGGCGAGAGGAGCCCGCCGGCATCCTTGATGTAGAGCGCGTCGATATCGGGGCAGGCGGCCATTTTGCGCGCGCATTCAGCATAATGCGCGTCGTCGTGGATGGGGCTCAAGGTGAAGACCAGCGCACCGACGACATAGGCGCTGCCGTCCGCCTTGATCATCCGCGCCACTTCGACATTGGCGTCGGCATCGTTGTTCGGGTCGGCGAGCGCGAAGCGGCCGATGCCGTTCTTCATGAGCGTGCGGAACGCCAGCGCCATGAAGTCCGGCGAGGCCGTCTCCCAGGCGATGAAGCGGAAGCCGGTGGAGAGGAATTGCAGCGGCGTCGTGGGGCAGGCGGCCGCCATGAGGCGGATGCGCTCCCACGGGTCCTCCTGCTTGTAGCGCACCGCCACGCCCATATGGGTGGAGGTGGTGAAATCGATCGCCTTGAAGCCGACGCGCTCCATCATCGGGGCGATGGTGAGGGTGCGGGCCGTGTCGACGCCGAGCGCCGCCCACAGGCATTGATTGCCGTCGCGCAGCGACGTTTCGACGAGTTGGATATTGGCCATCGGCTTTCCGAATTCTGTCCTATCTAAATCGCCCTACGCTGTGTTCCTGCGAAGGCAGGAACCCAGGGCGCAGCAGCGTAACGTCCGGCTCAGCCGCCCTGGGCTCCTGCCTGTGCAGGAGCACTGGTTTTGCGGCGCACGCAATGTCATCCACTCTTCGCCGCCCGCCGCGCGAGAAATCCGGTGTCCACGCCGCCCGTCTCGAAATCGGGATCGGCCAGACTCTCTGCCTGAAAGGCGATGTTGGTCGAGACGCCTTCGATGCGGGTTTCACGCAGCGCGCCTTTGAGGCGATCCAGTGCCGTCCCGCGATCCGGGCCATGCGCGATGATCTTGGCGACCATCGAGTCATAGAAAGGCGGGATCTTCGCGCCATCGACGATATGCGTGTCGACGCGGATGCCGTTGCCCTGCGGCCAGCTGACCGCCGAGACGGTGCCGGGCGAGGGCATGAAGTCGCGCGCCGGGTCCTCGGCATTGACGCGGATCTCGATCGCCGCGCCGTCGATGCGGATATCCTCCTGGCCGAAGCGCAGGCCCTCTCCGTTGGCGATGGCGATCTGCTCGGCGATGAGGTCGACGCCCGTGACCATCTCGGTCACCGGATGCTCGACCTGGATGCGGGCATTCATTTCCAGGAAGTAGAACTGGTTGCGCGCGACGTCGTAGAGGAACTCGACCGTCCCGGCGCCGCGATAGTCCAGCCGCGCGGCGAAGCGCACGGCCGCCTCGTGCATCTGCGCGCGGATATCGTCTGGCAGATGGGGGGCAGGGGTCTCCTCGATCAGCTTCTGGTAACGGCGCTGCACCGAGCAATCGCGCTCGCCCAGATGGACGACCTTGCCGGCGCCGTCGCCCAGCACCTGCACCTCGACATGGCGGCCCTGCGCCACATAGCGCTCCAGATAGACGCGCGCGTCGCCGAACGCGGCGCCGGCTTCGGCCGAGGCCATGTCCATCGTCGCGGTCAGGTCCTTGAGATCCTCGACCAGCTTCATGCCGCGCCCGCCGCCGCCGCCGACGGCCTTCACGAGGATCGGTGCGCCGATCTCCTCGGCGAGCTTTTGCGCCTCCGCCATGCTGTCCACCGGACCGCCCGGCACGACCGGCACGTTTGCGGCGATCGCCTCGGTCCGGGCGCGCAGCTTGTCGCCCACGGCTTCGATCTGCTTGGCCGTGGGGCCGATGAAGATGATGCCTTCATGTTCGCAGAGCTGCGCCAGCGCTGCCCGCTCGGAGAGGAAGCCATAGCCCGGATGGATGGCGTCGCAGCCCGATCCAAGCGCGGCCTGCACGATCGTCTCCACGCGCAAATAGCTATCGCCCGGCCGCGCGGGGCCGATGCAGAGCGCGCGGTCGGCCATTTGCGCGCCGAGCGAACCGCGATCCGCCTCGGACACGGCAAGCACCGTCTCCAGGCCGAGCTTCTGCGCCGTGCGGATGATTCGCACGGCGATCTCGCCGCGATTGGCGATGAGGATACGGCGGATGGTCATGGGCTTCTCAATCCTCCCCGGCACGGGGAGGGGGACCAGCGAAGCTGGTGGAGGGGGTTTGCCGACTTTGCTTAACGCAGAAAGGCCCCTCCACCATGCTGCGCATGGTCCCCCTCCCCGTGCCGGGGAGGATCTTGTGGTTGATCTGCGCCACCTCAGCTCTCCGGCCGAACCAGCAGCAGCACTTCGCCATGCTCCACAAGCTCGCCATTCTGGCCGAGGATCTCGACGACCTCGCCCTTCACGCCGGCGGGCACCGAGTTCATGAGCTTCATGACCTCGACGATGCCGATCACCGTCTCGGTATCGACCTTCGAGCCGACCTCGACGAACGACGGCTCGCCCGGCTTGGGCGCGCGATAATAGATGCCGAGCAACGGCGACTTCACCTCGACGAGGCCGGCCTCCGTACTGCGCCGCGCCTGCGCCGTGGGCGCTGCCGGTGCTACTGCTGGAGCGGCCGGTGCCGGCGCTGGCGCCGCAGCCTGTCGCGCCGGGCGAGGCGCGCCCGATCCGCCGCGCTCAAGCTCAAGCTTCAATCCGTCGACTTCGAGCACGAGCCGGTCGAAGGACGAGCCTTCGAGCAGCTTCATGATCTCCTCGACATCCTTGGCCGTGAGGCTCATCCCTTGCGTCCCCCGAAAATCGTCATGACATGTTTGAGTGGATTGGCTTCCGTGCCGGTCACGGGCTTGGCGTCCCTGGCGGACCAGACCGTTTCGGGCCGGCTCTGCAGCAGCAGCAGCTTGCCCGCCTTGTCCATCGCCCATTCGATGTCCTGCGGACGGCCATAATGCCGCTCGATCTTGCGGCCGACTCCGCGCAGCGTCTGCAATTCATCGTCGGAGAGACAGGGCTGCGTGCGCATCTCGCTCTCCAGCGCTTCGTCGACGATGCCGCCGCCCGGTGCGGGAACCTGGCGGATATGCTTGTCGCTGATATCGCGCACCGAAATCTCGCCGGTGATCTTGCCTATCACCCAGCGGTCCGGCGTCACTTCGCCCGAGACGACCGCCGAGCCGAGGCCCCAGGCGCCCTCGATCGTGATGACCGACTTGTCGCCCGTGGTAGGCGAGCGGGTGAACATGACGCCGGCCGTGCGTGCATCGACCATCGTCTGCACCACCACGGCCATGGCGACGCCGTCCTCGGGCAGGCCATGTTTGCGGCGATAGGTGATGGATTCGACCGAATAGAGGCTGCCCCAGCATTCGCGGACGCGATGCACCGTGTCCTGCGCGTCGAGTACCCAGAGGAACGTGTCCTGAAGGCCCGCGAAGCTGGCGTCCTCGGCGTCCTCGGTGGTGGCCGAAGAGCGCACGGCGACGGTCGTCGCGCCGAGCCTGGCATGCGCGTCGATGATCGCTTGCTCGACTTCAGGCGGCAGCGCCTCTTCCTCGACCCGCTTGCGCAGCGTCCTGGACACCGCCGTCACGGCATCGAGATCGTTCTCGTCCAGGGGCTCGATCAGCGCGCGCACCGGCGAGCGCTCCTCCAGCGCCTTCAGAAACTGCTCGAACGCCGCCGTCGTCACCACGAAACCGGGCGGCACGTCGATGCCCGCATGGGTCAGCTCGCCGAGGCTCGCGCCCTTGCCACCCACCGTGGGGCGATCGCCTATGCGCAGGTCGGCAAACCAGCCGATCGCGTCGGTCGCACTCATCGTTTTCAACTCCTCAAGCCTCTTCGAGCACGGGCTGGTCTTCCAGGATGGTGACGATGCCGCGTCCGCCATCGACGCGGATGCGCTGGCCGTCCTTGATCCGCTGCGTCGCCGATCCGGTGCCGACCACGGCGGGCAGGCCATATTCGCGCGCCACGATGGCCATATGACTCATCGATCCGCCAATGTCGGAAACAGCCGCCGAGATCTTCTGGAAGATCGGCGCCCAGGTCGGGTTCGTCACCTGACAGACGAGAATGTCGCCTTGCTGCAGCCGTTTGATTTCCTCGACCGATTTGACCACCCGCGCGGGACCCTCGACGACGCCTTGACAGGCGGCGAAGCCCTTGAGCTCGTTGCTCGGTGCGCCTTCATCGACGGACAGCCACACGTCCAGGCTCTCGCGCGTGATGCCCCAGAGCATGACGATCGCCGGATCGTCGATCACGTCGGGCACGACGCCGAGGGCCGGCGGCACGACATGGTCGGCCCATGCTTCGTTAGCGGCCTTGCGCTCGGCCACTTTGGCCGGCCAGACGCGCGGACCGATCGGATCGGAGCCGCTGGACCAGCTGAGCATTAGATCGACGATCGCGCTTTCCAGCTCATAGTGCGTCAGGTGGAAGACGTCCTTGGGCTCCGGGAAGAAGCCGTGACGCCAGAGCAGGTCGCCAAACTCGCGAATCTTGTTGAAGAACAGGTTCGTGTACCAATGCTCGCAGTAGAATTTGTGCCCTTCGACATAGGGGAATACGCGGTGCGCCAGCGTGATGAGCTGGTCGTAGGTCGCGCGGTCCTCGTCCGTGTCGAGCAGCTCGCGATAGTCCTCGACCAGCTGTTCGCGTTCCTCGATCAGCTTCGCCATCGGCCGCTCGATGTTGATGCCGTTCTTCACCTTGGAGATGTAGCCCGGCAGCGCCGCGAACGGCATCGAGAGGTCGTCGTTCCAGCTGCGGTGATAATGGTAGAAACCGTCGCCGACATTGACGTTGAACCACGGGTTGCGGCTCGTCTCCAGCTCTGCCAGCCATTCCTTGCCGCTGTTGCCGACGGTGTCGAGCTCGGCGAGGACCTTCTCGATGTCCATATTTTCGGTGAAATGGGCATCGACGCCCAGCTCGACCGCGCGGCGGGCGAGGCGCTTCACTTCCTCGTCAGGGCGGAAAATCTCGGCTTCCATGCCTGCGACCATGCGGCTGATCGCCTGATCGCTGATCTCGGGGAACGCCTTCTTGCAGAAGTCGAAGAAGGTCAGATAGGCGCCATAGCCGAGCAGCAGGAACTCGAAATGGTGGTGCCACATCCGGAAATAGCCCTCGAGCGTCTTCCGGTAGGTGTCGATCAGTGCGTGATTGGCGGCGACGCCCTTGCCGGTGTGCGTTGTCTCGATCGGCTCCAGATCGGGCAGGAACGGCCTGGGCAGGGCCTGCGCGTCGGCGATGAGCGCGCGCATCTTGTCCTTCCACTTGTCGTACAGCTCTTCCCAATGCTCGTAATAATAGAAGGCGCGCTGCTGGAACTCGCCGACGCGGGCCTCGATCTCGGCCGGATCGGTCACGGCCACGCCGCCGATATAGACGCGCCCATTGATGATGCGATGGTCGATGCCCTTGGTCGTGGGGAGGACATGCACGCGGGTGTTGAAAGAGCCGAGCGCGCAATAGGCCGCTTCCGCCGTGATCATGTCGAAATGATGCATCGGCTCAGGGAAATGCATGCTGTTGTAGAACCAGAAGCGATCGTCGTCGCCGTCATGGAACTGCGTGTAATAGGGGAAGGCCGCCTGGGCCGCCTCGGTGCCCGGCACCACTTTCAGAGAGCTGGGCAGGGGGAAGCCCTTGATCTGGTCGCTCATCGAAATCCTCTCACTATGTCGGCCGGCGCCGCGCGCTTCTTCCGTCTGTCGCCCGGCCGCGTTGAACCCTCGTCTGTCACTTTCGATGCGGTGACGCGCGGGAGAATCGCGCGGCGCTACACCTAGTGAACTGTTGGCCAAGCTAGCCAATTGTCCCGCACGGCCAAAGGATTCGCGCGAAGGGCCGTCAGGACAAACGCGCAGGAGATTTTGCGGGGTCCCTTCCGAAAAAACGCTGTCCTACACGACACCGTCCAGGGCCAACTGTCACAATGACGCTGCCAACATCTCCATTCGTCACCGAACGCGGCGAAAAAAAAGAATTCGGCCGACCCCCGAACTTTCCGAACTTTCGAAAGAAAATTACGCGGCAATCAGCCCAGCGGATGCCCGCGCCACTGGCTCGGCGTCACGCCGAAGCGTTTGCGGAACAGCCGCGCGAAATAGCCGGGATCGAGGAATCCGCAGCGCCAAGCGACTTCGCCGAGCGACAGGTTCGCCGCGCGGGGATCGGTCAGCAGGTCGCTGGCCCGGTCCAGCCGCTGTGCATTCAGTTCCTGCACGAAGCTCGTGCCCGCGCTGGCCAGGAGGGCCTGCAAATAGCGCCGCGAAATGCCGAGATCGTCGGCGATGCGCTCGGGCGTCAACTCGACATCGGCATAGTCGGTCTCGATCCGGCGCAGGATCCGGCGTGCGAGCTGGCCGCGATGCCGGCTGTTCTGGGGCGCTTCGTGAAAGCCGGTTGCGAGCGTCAGCAGCGCGCCGACCTGCTCGGCGATCAGCGGCCTGGGGAGGGGGCTCTCGTCGAGGCCCATCACCATCGTCTCGATCAGGCAGCCGAGCGGCGCGCCCCAGCCCTCCCTCGCCGATATGGGCCGCGCCAGCAGCGCCTCGGGCTCGGGCAGATATTTCTCCAGCCAGGCGTGCGGCATCATGAGGTCGATCGCCTCATGCTCCGTGTCCATCTCCATCTGGTAGAAGCGGGTATTATCGAGCAGCACGAACTGGCCCGGCTCGACGTTGAATTTCTTGCCGCCCATGCGCGTCTTGTGCGTGCCGCGCCGGGCATAGACGAGCTGGATGGAGGGCGTCGCGCGACCCGAGCTGCCGTCGCCGGTATGCACGACGCGCTGGGCCGGCGCATGGAGCTGGAGGAGGCGAAGCTGGCCGACTCCGTGACTCGTCCAGCGCGCCGCGAAATGATCCGTGTCGAAGACGGTGACATCGATCGGCGCGATCGTGTTCGCCGCCCAGTCGCGCCACTGGTTGATCGCCTCGTTGCGGGCAAGACCGGTGGAGGACCAGCTGTGATCGTCGTGGGCCGGCGGCTGCTGCATGCGATGATTTTACGCCGGGCGGACGGGACTCGCAAGCTGTGCGATTGTCCGGCTCTTCCCGGCCTAGGCCGCCTCGTTTTCCTCTTTCCGTATGTCCTTGAGCCCGCGCGTTGCGCGCCCGGTCACTTCGGCGCCCGCATCCTTGGCGAGGCGGGCGAACAAAGGTGTGGAGATCAGGGCGAAGCCGGCGAGGATCAGGATGGTGATGCGGAAGTCGGCCATGGTCGGCGCGTCGGCCCCTGCGGAGAGCAGGCTGAGGATCGCCGCGACGCCGGAAATGGCCAGCGCCTGCGAGAGCGACTGGAGCATGTTGCCGAGTACGGTCGCGCCGCCCACTTCGCTCTGCGGCATGTCGGCGAAGCGCAGCGCCATCATCGCGGTGAGATGCACCGATCGCGCCATGCCGACCGCGAACATGATGGCGAAGAGCAGAGGGAACGGGATGTCCTCGGTCAGGAACGCGCAGACCAGCATGGAGGCTGCGATCATCAGCGAACCGCTGACCAGCGCCTCGCGGAAGCCGAGATAGCGCAAGGCGCGGGGTGCGATGCTCTTCAGCACCAGATCGCCGCCATTCTGTGCCAGCAGCAGCAGGCCGGCATGGAATGGGCTCAGCCCCATGCCGAGCTGCAGCATCAGCGGCAGGACGAAGCCGAGCCCCATGAAGGCGATGCGGATCCAGGTGCCCGCGCCGACGGTCGAGACATGGAAACAGGGGTAGCGCATCGGCGTCAGCGGCACGATCGGGTGCGGCGCGGTGCGGGCATGCTTCCAGGCGAAATAGCCGAGGCTGATCGCGGCGATCAGGAGCAGCAGGCCGATCTGCCGACTGTCGCCCCTGTGGCTCACGCGGTCGAGGCCGGAGATCAGCACGCACAGGAAGCCGGAGGTGAGGACGAAGCCCTTCCAGTCGAACGGCGTGCGCTCGGCGGACTGGATATTGGGGATGTAGCGCAGCGCCGCGATCAGCGCGATCGTCGCGGTCGGCACGTTGAGGAAGAAGATCCAGTGCCAGTCGAGAAAGGTGGTGATGAAGCCGCCAAGCGGTGGGCCAAGGACCGGCGCCATCAGCGCCGGAGTGGAACTGATCGTCATCGCCGTTACCAGATAGCTGCGCGGCGTGATCGTCAGCAGCACGATGTTGCCGACCGGTATCATGAGCGAGGCGAACACCGCCTGCGAGATGCGCGCGGCGAGGAACAACGGCAGATTGGGAGAGAGCCCCGCGCACATGGAGGAGAGAATGAAGCCGACGATCGCCGTGGTGAACACGCGCCGCGACCCGAAGCGCTGGCCGATCCAGCTGCTCACCGGCAGCATCATCACCGAGACCATGATATAGATGGTGATTGTCGTGCTGAGTGTTGTGACGGGCACGCCGAAATACTCCGCCATGCGCGGTAGTGCCGTGATCAGCGTCGTGCCGTCGATGCCGACCATGAACATGGTGGCGGCCAGCACGATCGCCGTGACACGAGCGCGCCGCAGAGCTTCTTCGGACTCGTCCGGTTTCTGCTCGATCGGATCAGTAGCTTGCGAAGTCATGGCGTTCCCGTGCCATGGCAGTGCGGGCGGGCCACGCCAAGGGCAGCGCGAAAATTGTTCGTTCGATCTGCCGGATCGGGAAGGCTTGCAGTCGGACTATTAGCTGCCATGGTAGGCAATGGAGTCGGACAGAACGGCTTCAAGGAGAGAGAATGATGTCCGTCGAGATACTCGATGTCGAGGAAGGCGCGCGCACCGTGCCGGCGCAGCTCAATTATCTGCTGCCCGGGCCGGACATCAACCGGCGCTTCGTCTCGGCCGGTGTCGAGGTGAACACCGGCAGTTACGGCCCCTTTCCGATGACGATCCGCGATGCGCGGCCGATCCGCGAGCATTTCACGCTGGATCGGCAGGGATTCACACTGCTCGACGCGCCGACGGGGGTTACCGATTTCGGCGACAGCGATGCAGTGAACCGACTCTATCCGGGCGAAGTCGAGCGCTATGTGCAGCAGGCGACGGGCGCCGATCTCGTCATCGCGCATGGCTGGATGATCCGCACTTCGGGCGAACTGGCGAGCCGCCAGAAGAAATCCGACGAGCCTTATCAGCATCGTGGCGGCGTCCAGCCGCCCGCGGGCGAAGTGCATGTCGATACCGATCCGGCCCGGCAGCAGAAGGCGGCCGAAATGGCCTATCGCAAAGCGCGGCCGGATGGGCCGGGTTTCAAGCGGTTCATCGTATCGAGCTTCTGGCGAGCTTACTCACCGCCGCCGCACGATTGCCCGCTGGCGCTCTGCGACGGGCGCAGCGTGCGTGACGACGAGGGCACACCCAACATCCTCTGGATCGTGGACAAGATTCCGGAAGGCGAGGCGATGTTCGCGCCGATGGATGACGACAGCAAGCCCGCCGCGCACATATTCCGTCACAATCCCGATCATCGCTGGTGGTATTTCTCCGGCATGCAGCGGGACGAGGCTCTGCTGTTCAAGTTCCACGACAGCGATCGCTCGGGTGCCTGGCGCGTCCCGCACACGGCTTTCTGGGATTCGAGCCTGCCCGATGCGCATCCGCGCGAGAGCATCGAGTGCCGGAGCATCGCTTTCTTCGAGTGAAATCGGCGTTTCCCGGCAAATTTCGGAGCGTGCTTATTTTGGTTGTGACTTACAACCATTGAAATCACCCCCTCCATAGGCCAGAAACGCAAACAGGATGGGGGCATCGACGGACATATGAGCAAGATGGCGAGCGAGCGCACCGGGCAGCCGGACATATCGGAGAATCTCGGCATGGACTGGGGCTTGTTGCGCAGCTGTGTCGGCACCAGCGTGCGCCTGCTGCGCAACGAGCTGACCAACCGCATCATCGATGCCTATGCGCCGTTCATGCTGCGCTCCGGTGCGCTGTCCACGATGGTGCTGATCAAGGCCAATCCGGGCTGTTCGCAGGCCGAGCTGGCCCGCGAAGTGGCGATGGACGACAGCGCCATGGTCGCGATCATCGATGAGCTGGAAGAGCGCGGCCTGGCCGTGCGCAGCCGCTCGGCGACCGATCGGCGGCGCAACAGCCTCGCGCTGACGCCGGAGGGCGAGACGCTGATGGGGGAGATGATCGCCTGCGCGATGCGGGTGGAGAAGCCCATCCGCGATGCGATGAGCGAAGAGGAACTGGCGACGCTCATCGCGCTGCTGCGCCGGGCTTATGCAGCCGTGACCGACGGTCCGCGCTGAAGGCGCTTTCCCGTGGGGGCATAGGAGGGGCGGGAAGTTCCGCTCTGCCGCTACAGGCTCGTTTTTTTTCCACCGTTTCCATTGACTGTGTTGTCCGAAACACCTTGAGGAAACGCAGCCCGATCCGAACTGACCGGCGTTTTTGACGCCAGGCTGACCCGGGCGCGATAACGTTCGGGAGAGCGAATGAGACTCTGGCTCACTTCCGCATTTCGATCGCTCAGGATCTACAATTATCGGCTGTGGGCAGCCGGCGCGCTCGTTTCCAACGTCGGAACCTGGATTCAGACCATTGCCCAGGACTGGCTGATCCTCACCGAACTTACCGACAACAAGGCCTCGGCCGTCGGCATCGCCATGGGTCTGCAATTCGCGCCGCAATTGCTTCTGCTGCCATGGACGGGATCGGCAGCGGACCGCTTCGATCAACGCAAACTGATGATCATGACGCAGCTGGTCATGGGGACGCTCGCGATCTCGCTGGGGCTTCTCACCGTGACGGGCCTCGTCAAGCTCTGGCACGTCTATGTGTTCGCCTTCCTGTTCGGCAGCGCGGCCGCCTTCGATGCGCCGTCGCGGCAGACCTTCGTGGCGGACCTGGTGGGCGAGAAGGACCTCGCCAATGCAGTGGCGCTGAATTCCCTGACCTTCAACAGTGCGCGCATGATCGGCCCGGCGATTGCCGGCCTGGTCATCGCGTCGGTCGGCACTGGCTGGGCCTTCCTGATGAACGGTGCGTCGTTCGGCGCGGTCCTGATCTCGCTGCTGTTTCTGCGCCGTCACGAATTGACCTCAAGCCCACGGGCCCAGCGCTCGAAGAACGGCTTTCGTGAAGGGCTCGCCTATGTCTGGGCGCGACCGGATCTTCGTGCGCTCATGATCATGCTGTTCGTCATGGGCACGTTCGGCATGAATTTCGCGATCTTCATCTCGACCATGGCCGTGCGCGTCTTCCAGACCGGCGCGCACGGATTCGGCATCCTTTCCTCGATGATGGCGATCGGCACGATCACTGGCGGTCTGCTCGCGGCGGGGCGCGACCGGCCCTATTTCTCGCATCTGCTGATGGGGACGGCCATCTTCGGCCTCGGTTGCACGCTGGCGGCCTTCGCGCCGACCTTCTGGCTGTTCGGTGCCGCGCTCGCCTTGATCGGCGTGGCTTCGCTCACCTTCCTGCAGGGTAGCAGTGCGCTGATGCAGCTTTCGAGCGATCCGGTGATGCGCGGGCGTGTCATGGCGCTGCGCATGGCGATCGCGATGGGCGGCACGCCGATCGGCGCACCGATCGTCGGCTGGATCGCGGACCATTTCGGGCCTCGCTGGGCCGTCGGCGTTGGAGCGGCGGCCGGCGTGACGGCGACATTGATCGGTCTTCGCTATGTCCTGCGCCGGGGCGAACCGGCCAAGCCTTCCAGTGCGGTCCCCGCGCTGGAGGCCGACGAGGAATTGACCTGAACGATCAGGCCTTTTCGAAACGCGCCAGCACCGCGCCGGCCCAGCCCATGATATCCTTGGACCGGATCAGCCAGCGCCCGTCGATCTTGGCCACGACGTCGCGGACATGGCCGCACCAATGCAGGTGCGGCGGTTCGGGCGGATGGTTGATCGTCGCCCAGGCATAGGAGCGCACCAGCCAGTGATCTGGCCGCCCTTGCGGATCGGCCTCGAACACGAACTGGCCCATCTGGTGCTGGTGACCAGGAAAGCCCTCGCGATTGTGGAACTTGAGGACGAGATGGCGAATGTCGTCCTTGCCCTTGAGCACTTCGAGCGTGCCCTCGCGGCTTTCCTCCGTCGCTTCGCAATCGTCCGTGAACAGATCGACATAGCCGTCCGTGTCGCCGGTATCGAGCGCCCAGCTGTAGCGGGCATAAAGCTCGAAGATGGCGAGGCGATCCTCGGTACTGGGGCCGGTCATCTCAGTTCTCCAGCGGTGCGATGTGGAAGATGCGCTCGGCATTGCCATGATAGAGCGCGTGGCGCTCCGCGTCAGTCACGGGCGCGGCATCCATGAAGTCCACCGCCGGTTTCTGCGGCTGATAGGGGTAGTCGATCGCCCACATCACATTGTCGATGCCGATCTTGTCGATCGCGTAACGCAGCGCCAGCGGATCCTCGACGCCGCTTGTCGTGATGACGAAATTGCTCTGGAAATATTCCGCCATGCTGCGCTTGGTCTTGCGGGCACGCCCGATTGCCTGTGCGCGGCTGTTCATGAAATTGATGCGCCAGATCCAGAACGGGATCGCTTCGCCCATATGGCCGATGCAGATCTTGAGGTTCGGGAAGCTGTCGAACACGCCGCCCGCCATCATGCGCACGGCATGCGTGCCGACCTCGACGCCATAGCCCCACATGGCGCTGTCCATGCCATAATCCTGCAGCGGACCCTTCAGCGTGTCCGATGCGGCGCGCGGGTGGATGTAGATGCAGGCATTCAGCCCTTCGGCGGCTTCGAGGACGGGCCAATATTTCGGATCGTCCAGATATTCGCCATTTGTGTGGCTGTTGAGGATGAAGCCGTTCAGCTTCAGGTCGTTGATCGCGCGCTCCATTTCCCTGGCGGCGCGCTTCGGGCTGTGCGGCGCGAAGCTCGCGAGACCGGCGAAGCGGTCCGGGCGCTTGCGGCAGATCTCTGCCAGGCGGTCGTTGGCGAGCGCGGCGAGCTCAGTCGCGGTGTCCGCGTCGAACATCTGCACGCCGGGCGCGGTGAGCGACAGGAGATGCATATCGACGCCGAGCGCGTCCATCTCCGGCAGGCGCTTCTCCTCGATGTCGAGCAGGCCGTCGAGGAAATTCATCGCCGAATAGCCCGAAGCATCGGCCGGTGCGTCGTAGATGCCGCCGACGAGCAGCTTGTCGAGGCTCTGGCTGGGGCCGCGCGAGACCTCACGCAGTTCCGCTGCGACTTCCGGGATTGACCAGGCTTCTTCGGTCGCGATCTTGCGCATTCTCGTCATGGCATTTTCTCTCCTGTGGTCTGGCCGGTGTGCCTTGCGAGCCAAAGCCCGAGCAGGCAGACGATCGCAAGGGGCAGAACCGGCAAGATGAAGAAATGGCGCGGCGCACCGAGGCCCATCATCAGCGCCACCGATCCTGCCAAGGGGCCGATGATCGAACCGACGCGGCCGAGGCCGAGGCCCCATCCGAGGCCCGAGGCGCGCATCTCGGCCGGATAGGAGGCGCCGGTCGAGCCGTTGATGCAGTTTTGCGTGCCCGTGACGAGCGCGCCGGCAAGGACGATGAGGGCGGTGAGCGGGACGATGCCCCAGCTGGCGGCGGAGAGTGCGGCAAGCGAAAGCGCGGCGCCCGCGGCGAACAGGGCGAGGATGCGCCAATAGCGTTCCGACAGAAGCAGGCTCGCCGTGATGCCGCCGATCACGCCGCCGGCATGATAGGCGGTCGCGACAAGGGCGGCGGTCCGGTCCGAATAGCCCTGATCCTTGATCAGCATCGGGATCCATCCGCCCAGAAGATAGACGACCATCAGCAGCATCGTGAAAATGCCCCAGATAGCCAGCGTGCGTGGGCGATAGGCCGGCGACAGGATCGCGCGCAGGCCAGATGTGCCCGGCTTTGCCAGAGTCTCGCGCTTCAGCGCCGGGCTTTCAGGCAGGCCGAACCATAGCAGCACGCAGATGATGATGGGGAGAATGCCGCCCGCCACGAAGATGCTCTGCCACCCGTGCGTGGGCAGATAGCGCGCCGCGACGGCCCCGGCGACCACGCCGCCGAAAGTGACGCCGATCCCGACCAGGCCGACCGCGCGGGCGAGATGCTTGCGCGGCGCGAATTCACCCGCGAGCGCCAGGGCATTGGGCATGACGGCGCCGAGCCCGATGCCGATCAGGAAGCGCAGGATGATCAGTTGCATGAGGCTGGTGGCGAAGACGGCGACGAGCGAGAGCACGCCATAAGACAGGCAACTCGCGATCAGGATCATCCGCCGGCCGTATCGGTCGCCAAGCGGACCGATCACGACTGCGCCGAACAGGACGCCGACCAGGCTCGCCGACAGGAGCGGGCCGATCTGCACGCGGGTCAGATCGAAGGCTTCGAGGATCGACGGTGCCGCGAAATTGGCGGCCTGCAGGTCGAAGCCTTCCACGACGAGAGCGATCAGGATCAGGATGAAGCCGCGCCAACTGCCCGTCTGGCCTTCCGCGCGTTCCGTCATGCTCATGCGTCCCCCTGTTTGCCTGACTCGACCGGCCAGCGCGGCGCAATAGGGCGGCAAGGCGCGGAGGTTGCAAGGAGAAAGTGAGACGTCCCTCGTTTGTTCATGTCGAATGCGGCTCGTCCAGAACGGCGGTAGTTGCGCTTAGCCTGACGGTAGCGCGGCGTAGACTGCGCATATGGGCAGGATCGACATGAGGGCGTGGGCCATGCACACGCGCGAGGCGGAAGGCGCTGCGGACGAGGACGACGACCGGGCTGGATCGCGGAAGCCATGTTCTTGTTGTGGCGTCGATTTCCAGTTGCGCCATTGGGATGGCTGCTTCTTTGCCATCTGCTCGCGCTGCGGCCGGCAAGGGCCAGTCGCGTCGTCGGCCTATGGCGCAATGATGGCGTGGCGGCGCCAGATCGGCCTCTCGGCACCTTCCGCCTGGCGCCAGTTGCTGACGATTGTCTCCATTCTCGTACTATTGGCCGGGTCGCTGTTGACGCTGGCCGTGCTTGCCGCCTGAACCTGCCTCGACCTCAAGCTTCGCCATCGCGGCGGGTGCGCACCCACTCGGTTTCACGCTTGCGGACCAGCTTCAGATAGACCGGTATTTTCCAGGCGAGATAGAGCGGGATGCGCGCCAGCGTCGCCGCGCTCACGATCCGGCGTCCGTCGCGCGCCCATGCGACGGTTAGCAGTAAAGCCACCGCCCCCATCAACGCCAGAAGGATCCAGGCAGGCATCGCCGTTGCGCCGAGCAGCGCGAGCGCTGTCGTCCCCGCGAGTGCGGCCAGACCGAGACTCATGAGCAGCGCCAGCGGAGGGACCATCAGACTGAGACCGAACCAGGCCAGTCCGGGCCGCAGCCGCCCCATGCCTTCGATCACCAGCGGCAGACCGTGCCTGAGCGCCGTCTGCACATAGCCATGTTCCCACCGAGTGCGCTGCGTCAGCGTGCCCTGCTGGCTTGCCGCGTCGCTCCAGGTCTCGGCTGCCTCGAAATAGAGCGGATCCTGCCTTTTGCGCGCGAAATCGATGCCCAGCACCAGATCCTCGACAAGATGGCTGGTTGCCAGCGGTGCATCGGTTATCAGAGCCCAGGGAAAGGCCATGCCGGTGCCGCCCAGGAGCGCGGGCGCGCCCAGCGTCGTAGCGCCGCGCTGGCGGACGCGATTTTTGATGAGCATCGCGAAATTGGAAATCTGCGTCATCGGTCCATCGCCGGGGCGGGTGCGGAACAAATAGCAGCTCTGCACCGGACGTCCGGTCTGCACGGCGGCGTTGATGAGAGCGCGAAGATGTGCGCTGCTCATCTCGCAATCGGCGTCGAGGATCACGACGCAATCCGGCGGGTCGCCGCGCAGCCAGTCGCGGCCGAACGCGAGCGCATGGCCCTTGCCGCGCTGGCCGGGGTCGTTGCGTTCGATCACGGTCGCGCCCGCCGCCCGCGCACGCTGCGCGGTGTCGTCCGAGCAATTGTCGGCGATCACGATCAGGCGGATGCCGTCATCAAGGATCGGCAAGACCTGGGCGAGCGTTGCGCCGATACCGCCTGCTTCGTTGTGTGCCGGCATGAGAATGGCGGCGCGATACGGTCGCTCGGGCGGCAGCGCCGTCTTGCGGCCGGGTGCGAGGACGCCGGTCAGAAGCTCGATCGAGATCACGCAGAGCAGGAGGGCCGGGATCGCTGCCAAAATCCAGGCGAGGCTGTCGAGGATCAAGATCGCCGTCTCCGCTTTCGCCCGCCCTACGGGGCATCAAGCCCATAACAAAGGGCGCCCCCCATGAGGAGAGCGCCCCGGTTCAATATTGCAACGCGATCAGAGACCTGCGGGCGCCGCAGCGTTGTCTGCCGCCGGCGCGGCCGGAGCAGCACCAGGAGCGGGAGCCGCCGGAGCCGTGCCCGGAGCGCCGGCAGCATTGGCTGCGGCATCGCCGGCCTTGGGTTCGAAGCCGGTCTGATACTCGATCTTGGCCTTGGCCTTGGCTTCCTTGAGACGGGATTCGCCGATCTTGTTCAGCTCCTCGTTGCGCATCGCCTGGGCTGCGAGCTGGCGGGCCTGCTCGGTCGGGATCGTGACGGCTTCGCTGCCTGCGATCGAGTTGATCACGAGCTTGCCGTTGTTCGGCACGATGAAGGGCTCGCCCGGCGGCAGCGCCTTGATGCGTTCGAGCACCTGCGGCGCGACGGTCGCCGTGTCGAGCACGCCGTTGCCGCGCTGGAAGGCGATGCCCATGGCGGTCAGGCGGGTCGCGACCTCGGCCAGCGTGTGAGCGCTTTCCAGCTCCTTGAGGCGCTGCGGGTTGGTGGGCACGTCGATGACGAGCTGTTCCAGCCGCAGCCGCTGGCGCTGCGCGAAGGCATTGGGGTGAGACGAGATGTAGCGGTCGAGCATCACTGCCTCGGGGACGCGGATCGTGTCCATCGCCTTCTTGCCGTACATATTGACCAGCAACTGCTCCTGCATCCGGCGCTCCTGCGTCAGATAGGCGGGGTCGCGATCGAGCCCGGCTTCCTTGGCTGCCTGCACCAGCAGCCTGCGATCGACCATGCGCTGCAGAACGCGGCTACGCACCAGGTTCTTGTCGGCACTGGGCGGCAGGTTGAGATCGGCGATCTCGGCATTCAGCTCGGTGAGCGTGATTTCCTCGCCGTTGACGATGGCGACGACCTGACCTTCGGCCTTCTTCTGGCAGGCGGACAGGGCGAGCAGGGAAATGGACGCGAGCGCAACAAGCGAAACGCTCCTCAGCTTAGGCATCAATAGTCTCCAGACAGGCGTGAAATGGATTTGAACGGATAACTTCAACAAATGCGGCGACCAATATCAGCTTCAGCGGGGAGCGCGGGTCCGTCTTGCGTGGACCTCGGCGCAACGATGATGCGAACGCGAAACGCAAGGTCAGCACCCTTCAGCCGAATGGAACGGCGTCGATATGCATGACCTCATGTGCATGGACCTCCTCCCACCGGATCTTGTCGTTCTGAACTCATCCGGCCGGTTCATGTGGCGCCCTATTACCGCGCCGCATGCGCCGGAACAAGCCTGTCTCGCCATGTGGATCGGGCCTGTGCCGTTGCGGCACCGAATAGAAGCGTACGATTAATTTTGCGTGGAGTACGAACAGAGACACGATTTTCAATCGCGTGACTGGCGATTGACTGTCTCGTCGAGCGCATGGAGCCAGTCGAGCGCATGCATAAGTTATGGGGAGACGGGTGATCCGTCGCTGATCAACCCCTTGGCCCAGTCATGCGCGGCAGCCAGTCGCGCGCTGTTTTCGGCGCAGATCAGCGCGTCGGCTCTTGCAAGAATGAGGGTGTCCGCACCGGGTCCGTCAGCGCGCGGGGGAAGTCCGGCGCCGGGCAGAGCGGAGTGTGCGGCAATACCCTCAGCGGTCGCGCGACCGGGGAGGCGCAGGACGCGGTCACGATACAGGATAGTGGCAGTGTCAGCTTTGCGATCCGTGTCATCCTTCTGTCTCCTTTGCGCGGCGGCGAGGCGGCCGAGTTGCGCTTGCCAGTCGGCATTGGCGCGGTCCTGCGCGGCCCGGACAGTGGCGATGTCGCGCGCATGGGCGGCTGTGCTTGCGGCGAGTGCCGCTTTGGCCTTGTCCAGTCGCGTCGCTTGAATCTTCAGCGCGGCGCCCAGCATGGCGATGACGATCAGCGAGGCCAAACCGAG
This sequence comes from Sphingobium xanthum, assembly GCF_019737615.1. Lineage (GTDB taxonomy): Bacteria > Pseudomonadota > Alphaproteobacteria > Sphingomonadales > Sphingomonadaceae > Sphingobium > Sphingobium xanthum. The sequence continues at coordinate 251,409 of NZ_JAHKKS010000001.1, forward strand.
CTGGGGTGCGAAACGGAGGAGCATCGCCTTCACAGCCCGGTCAGGCACAGGGCGCGCTCGGCCTGTCGGCGACGGGTCAGCCCCGGCACGACCCGACCACCGGCGCGGTTCCACATCAGGAATGCCTCGCATCCGCCGCGCCAGTCCCCTGCCTTGAACCGTCGCGCCACGGTCGAGCGTGCGAAAGCGGCCTTGCCGATATTGTAGCTAAGCGAGATCGAAGCGGCCAACTGATGCGGGCGATTTCGAAGTGCGGGGACGGCTGCGAGGACGGCCGGAGCATAGTCGCTCTCCAGTGCCCGCCGCAGCATCGCATCGCATTCCGCCGGTGTGTAGCGGCGCATCGCGACGCGCGTCTCGCCGGTGCAGACCGTCCAGACGCCGACGATGTCGCGATAGGGCGCTATGCGCGTTCCCTCCCATCGCTCGACCGTGGGCGTCGCGATTGCAAGGGCGAGCGCGACGAAGGCGCCGCCGCCCAGTGTGCCGCCGAGAATGCCCGCCGTCTGAGGCCCAGCTACCCGGCTCATTTCCGGGTCTCCGGCTGATCGACGATGCGGGCGAGGCCGATCGCCAGGAACAGCGCGAGGCCGATCCATTGGCCGGCCGGCAGGGAGAGGCGCGTGTCCGGCGGGAGGGCAGTCCACGCGGCCGAGAGGCCCGCGCCGAGCGCGGACAGCCGAACGGACCAAAGGCGGTGCGCACGGCGCACGTCGGCGATCAGGCGCGCCCGGAAGCGCGTCCGCAAGTCATTCAACATCTTCGATCTCCTATTTCTGCAGCCAGCCTTTCATGGCGGCTATGATTCCGGCACCGGCGGCGAGAAGGCCGGTCAGCCATTTGAGAAAGCGCATCGAGCTTTTGGCGGTCGTGAAGGCTTCGACGACGTCCTTGGTCGCCCGCACACCCTGCTCGAGCTGCGCGACCCGCTCGCCCAGATGGCCAAGTTGTTCGCCATGGGCTTCGAGCGTGCCCGCGAGCGCCTCCATCTTGCCGAGCAGGTGATCGAGGCTGCGCTTTACCTCGGTGATGCTATTCGGCCTCATGACGCCACCGCGTCCTGCGTATCGCCGTCGCAATGATAGAGCGCGACCAGATCCGCTTCGGCGCCGGTGAACGGGGCTGTGGGGCAAGTGTAGCTCGTCCCGGAGTAGCGCTCGCTGTTGAATACAGCCCATTCGTCGACTGCGCCACCGGAAGGAGCGCTGCCGCCACCCTGGTTGCGCAGGGCGAAGCGCCCGGCAATGGGCGGGACCGTCGCGATCGTTTGGGCCCCCGTCGAGTTATAGTCGCGGACACCGGCGCCGGCATCGGTGATGTTAGTCAGATAGATGGAACGGCCGCTCGGCCCGAACTGGGCGGCGACATGATAGCGCTTGCCGGCAACCAGCGTCGTCGCGCCCGTCGGCGTGCCACTGCCGGCTTTCACTTTCCCGCTCTGGTCGATGCCGACATACCAGGACGCGGTCGCGCCGAAGCCGCCGAACAGCACCACGGCACCGGAGCCGGGGATGGTCGGGCAGGTGAAGAAGCCCTCGATGGTGACCGGCACGAAACAGGGCGTCTTGCCGGTCACCGCCAGCGCGGTGCCGCCGGTCATTTCCTGCCCGAACCCGCTGGCGCCCGCGCCATAGCTTGCGCTGGTCTCGATCATGTCGAACGGGCTGACATTGGCCACGAAGCCGCTCGGCGGTGCGTTGACGGCTCCGCCCGGCGTCGGCGCAGCGACGGCGATGGGGTCGAAGTTCGCCTGCACCTGCCGGCCGATGCCGACGGCGTCATCGTCGCGGTCGTCATAGATGTTATCGGTCGTGCCGTTCACCGGGCCATTGCCCCAGTAAAGATAGAGTTCCAGTTCGTGGCCATCGCCGGGATCGTTCGCCAGCACGATCGAGAGCGTCGTGGCATTTGGCGTGGCGACCGACGAGACAGGAAACCTGTTGTCGCTGTTGGCGGGGCGATCGACCCTGCCTTTGGCGAACACGAAGATACGGTTGCCAGGCGTGCCGACGAGGGTCAGCGCGCTCTGGCCGACGTTCGAGAGGGTCAGTGTGATCGTCGCGCCGCTGCGTATGGCACTGAGCGGTGCCGGGCCGAGGCCATTGCTCGCGCCATAGCCGGCGCGGAAGGCACGGGCGATGTGCCGGCCCATGGTGCGCGATCCCACCTGGCTCTGGTGAATATTATCGACCTGATCGACGTCGTGCATGTGGACATAGGTGCCGCCGTTGGCGCTGCACCAGTCCCGCGCGCCCTTGCGGACGCGGTTGATCGCATAGGGCGTTCCCCAGGTGCTCGAACGGATATTGGGCACAGTCCAGACCATCCTGGCATAGCCACTGAAGCTGTTTGCGGCGGTCAGCTGACCGAACACCGCGTTGAGGCCGCTCTGATAGGCCTTGGGCGGCAGCCCAAAAGCGCTGTCGCTATGGCCCTGCCCCCAGACGAAGCCTTCGAAGGCGCCGCCAACCCGGCTGATGAGGCTGCTCAGCTGTGTCCAGTTGCCGCTGCCGCTGAGGAACGTGTTGAGCGCGACGCCGCCTTGGCTATGCCCGAAAGCGCCGCAATTGACGCCGAGAAGAGCCGTCATCCGGTTCAGGAATTCGCCCACGCCGACAGCATTGGGACCATTGCCGTTGCCGACATCGCCGGGCGTCTGCTAGGGCATGATTGCGACCGTCGGCATATAGGCCGTCGTCTCGAGGCGGCGATCCATTCGGGTTGCAGGATCGTGCTGCCGTCGTCGGATCGGATGCGGGCGCCGACCGTGCCCGCGCTGGCGCCCGTCAGGGCAATGCGAATGACGCCCTGACCCTTGCCTTGCCCGCCGCCGGTGGTGGTCGCGCGCTGATAGATGCGCTTGGCTTCATGCGCCGCGAACTGCGTCATCGTGAAGCCGGCGCTCGGCGTCGGCGAGGGGGTGGGCGTGCCGGTCATCGCCCGGTGCCGGCGCGTGCTGCCCTTGTCGCCCAAGCCATATCCGTATCCGCGGCCCGGCATCAGGCGAGCCCGACGATGTCGGCCGCGGTCGTGCCCGTCGCGCGGATGTAGCGCGCGCGAACGTCGAGGATCTGGCCGGAGGCGATGTTCTTGAACACGACGTCGGCGGTCGCATCGGCCGCGCGCAGCGTGATGTTCCCGCCAGTCCCCACGAAGATCGCCTTGGGCAGCGGGTCGATCTCGTTGCTGACATGCGGCGTGATGGCGAAGGCGTCACGCGCCGGCTGGGATAGCGAGTCGGTTTGGGTGTCGAAGCGGTCGGCCATGTCCTTGCCTTTCCTGGGCGCGGCCGAATCGCCGCATCACCCATAGGCCAAGGAACCATAGCTGTAGGACAGCGAAATTTTACCTATTTGGAAAATTTATGTCGGTGCGGGCGTTTTGTCGCGGAACAGGCAGATGTCCTCGATCACGCAGCGCCAGCATTCGGGCTTGCGCGCCTTGCAGACATAACGGCCATGCAGGATCAGCCAGTGATGCGCATCGCGCCGGAACGGCTGAGGGACTTTCTTTTCCAGGCCTTTCTCGACGATCAGCACGTTCTTTCCCGGCGCGAGACCGGTGCGATTGCCGACGCGGAAGATATGTGTGTCGACCGCGAAGGTCTCTTCGCCGAACGCGGTGTTCATGACGACATTCGCCGTCTTGCGACCAACGCCGGGCAGTTCGGTCAGCGTATCTCGATCGCGTGGCACTTCGCCACCATGGTTCGCGACCAGCGCCTCGGAAAGCGCGATGACGTTCTTCGCCTTGGTGTTGAACAGGCCGATCGTCTTGATGTGCTGCTTCAGCGCCTCTTCACCCAAAGCGACCATCTGTTCCGGCGTCTTCACCGTCTCGAACAGCTTGCGCGTCGCCTTGTTGACGCCGACATCGGTCGCCTGAGCGGACAGGACGACCGCGACGAGCAGCTGGTAGTCGTTGCCATATTCCAGCTCGGTGCGCGGCGCCGGATTGGCTTCCGCCAGGCGCGAGAACATCTCGAAGATCTGCGGGCGGGTCAGTTGACGGCTCGCCACGCCTCAGAGCCCGAGCACGTCCGCCATGGAATATCGCCCCGGCGCCTTGCCGATCAGCCATTGCGCCGCCTTGATCGCCCCGCGCGCGAAGATGATCCGGCTTTCGGCGCGGTGGCTGAGTTCGATCCGCTCCTGATCGGTCGCCAGGATCACCTGATGATCGCCCGCCACCGATCCGCCGCGCAGCGAGGCGAAGCCGATATCGCCGGCGCCACGCGCACCGGTGATGCCGTCGCGACCGCGCACCGCGCGCTCGTCCAGTCGGATGTTCCGCCCCGCCGCGGCAGCTTCGCCGAGCAGCAAAGCCGTGCCCGAGGGCGCATCGACCTTATGCCGGTGATGCATCTCGACGATCTCGATGTCCCAGTCATCGCCCAGCCGCGTCGCCGCTTCCCGCACGAGTGCCGCCAGCAGATTGACGCCCAGAGAAGTATTGCCGGTCTGCAGCACGGCGATGCGCTCGGCCGCGCGATCGATCGCCGCATGATGCTCCGCTTCGAGGCCGGTGGTACCGATCAGCAGCGGCTTCCCCGCGGCGATGCAGGCCGCGAGATGCGTGTCCAGCGCTGCCGGCACCGAGAAGTCGATGAGCACATCGGCGCGCGCCGCCAGGGCTGCGGGATCAGCGGTGATCGCTGCTCCGGCGTCCCCGATCGTCCCGCCTGCCTGACTGTCGGTTCCGCCCGCAACGTCCAGCCCGGCATCGCCCGCTATGCCGGCGATCGCCTGGCCCATCCGCCCGCGCGCCCCGAAGATGCCGATCGCCGTCATGATGCTTGCGCCCCTCTTGCTCAATTCACGTGAAATCTGTCTGATCGCGCCGATGCCAGACTCGCGCGCAATTGTCATCCTGACCGGTGCCGGCATTTCGGCCGAGAGCGGTCTTGAGACCTTCCGCTCCGCCGATGGTCTCTGGGCCAACCACCGGATCGAGGATGTCTGCACGCCCGAAGCGCTCGCGCGCGACGCGGCGCTCGTCCATCGCTTCTACGATCTGCGGCGCGAGGCGCTCGCCACGGTCGTGCCCAATGCTGCCCATGATGCGCTGGCGCGTCTGGAGCGGGCATGGGCGGGTGACGTTCTGATCGTCACGCAGAACGTCGATGACCTGCACGAGCGCGCCGGCTCGCGGACCATCATCCATATGCATGGCGAACTGAACTCGGCGCTTTGCGCGGCGTGCGATCGTCGCGAGCCCTGGAGCGGGAGCTTGCCGCCCGGCGCCGTCTGCCCGTCCTGCGGAGCGCCGCGGCTTCGTCCCGATATCGTCTTCTTCGGCGAGATTCCCTATCAGATGGAACGCATCGAGGAGGCGCTAGCCGGCGCGTCCCTGTTCGCGTCGATCGGCACCTCCGGCGCGGTTTATCCCGCTGCGGGCTTTGTGCGCATGGCGCGGTCCATGGGCGTCGAGACCCTGGAACTCAATCTGGAGCCGTCGGCGGGCAGCGGCTGGTTCGATGATTGTCGTCATGGCCCGGCCAGCCTGCTCGTGCCTCGCTGGGTCGATGAACTGCTGGCCCAGCCTTGAACGACGCCGCCGCACCTGCCAGATCGGGCACATGAACGCTCCGATCGAAAACCCTCCGCTACGCGCGGCCATGATCCCGGTGACGCCGCTCCAGCAGAATTGCAGTCTGGTCTGGTGTACGAAGACGATGCGCGGCGCTCTCGTCGATCCGGGCGGCGACTTGCCCCGCCTCAAGAAGGCCGTCGCCGATCAGGGCGTCACCCTCGAGAAGATTCTCGTCACTCATGGCCATATCGACCATTGCGGCCAGGCCGGCGTTCTCGCGAAGGAACTGAGCCTTCCCATCGAAGGGCCGCATGAGGATGATCGCTTTTGGATCGCGCGCCTCGATGACGATGGCAAGCGCTGGGGTCTGCCGGGTGAGCCGTTCGAGCCGACGCGCTGGCTCGTCGATGGCGACAAGGTAACGGTCGGCGAGCTGGAACTGGACGTGATCCATTGCCCCGGCCACACGCCGGGCCATGTCGTGTTTCATCACCCTGCCTCGAAGCTCGCCATCGTGGGCGACGTCCTGTTTCAGGGATCGATTGGCCGCACGGACTTCCCGCTCGGCAATCATGAGGACCTTCTGTCGTCCATCACACGCAAGCTCTGGCCGCTGGGCGGTGACACGATTTTCGTTCCGGGGCACGGCCAGCCGAGCAGCTTCGCGCATGAGCGTGCAACAAATCCTTTCGTCGGCGATCGTGTGACAGGCCTTGCCTGAAGCCCCGATGCGGGAAAGTCACAGCGCCTTCGATTTCCCAATGAATCGGTTGCGCCGCCGCGAAAAAACGCTATAGGCGCACACTCTTCGCGACTGCCCGCCTTTCGGTTTCGGCGCCTTCGTGGCTGCCGATTGGTCGATATGTCAGGTTCGCGAGTTCGTTTTGACTTTTTACGATTTGGAACAGGTGCCTCATGGCTGTCCCTAAGAGAAAAACCTCGCCGTCCAAGCGCGGCATGCGCCGCAGCCATGACAGCCTCCGCGTTGAGGCCTATCAGGAATGCCCGAACTGTGGCGAGCTGAAGCGTCCGCACAATCTCTGCGGCGCCTGCGGTCACTATAACGGCCGCGAAGTCGTCGCCGTCGGCGCCTGAGCCCGATTTAGGGAATCCCGGGGGTGATAACGCCGCGGATCGCGATTGATGCGATGGGCGGTGATGAGGGCGTTCGCGTCACGGTCGCGGGCGTTGCTTTGGCGCGTCATCGCCATGAGCAGTTGCGGTTCACGCTGTTCGGCGATGAAACGCAGATTCGCGCCGCACTCAAAAATCATCCCAATCTGTCCAAAGCGGCCGAGATCGTCCATACCGATCAGGTAGTCACCGCCACGGACAAGCCCAGCCAGGCCATCCGTCAGTCACGCGGCAGTTCCATGGGTCTCGCCATCCAGGCAGTGAAGGACGGATCGGCCGGTGCCGCCGTGTCGGCGGGCAATACGGGCGCTCTGATGGCCATGGCGAAGCTCGCGCTGCGTACGCTGCCCGGCATCGATCGTCCCGCGCTGGCGGCGTTCCTCCCGACGCTCGGCGAGAATGATGTCGTCATGCTCGATCTCGGCGCCAATACCGAGTGCGACGCGCGCAATCTCGTCCAGTTCGCGATCATGGGTGCGGCATATGCCCGGATTGTCCTTGATCTCGAGACGCCCCGCGTCCGCCTGCTCAACATCGGCACGGAAGACCTGAAGGGCACGGACGAGATTCGCGATGCTGCGGCTTCGCTGCGCGGTACGACGAACCTGCCGCTGCGATTCGATGGCTTCATCGAGGGCGACAAGATCGGCTCCGGCGACGCGGATGTGATCGTCTCGGAAGGCTTTGCAGGCAATATCGCGCTCAAGACTGCGGAAGGCACGGCTCGCTTCGTGACCGATGTGCTGCGCCGTGCCTTCACCAGTTCGATCCGTTCGAAGGCTGGCTTCCTGCTTTCAAAGCCGGCTCTGCATCTGCTCAAGGTGCATCTCGATCCCAACAACCATAACGGCGCGGTATTCCTCGGCCTCAACGGTGTCGTGGTGAAGAGCCATGGCGGCGCCGACGAAAAAGGCATTGCCAATGCGGTGCATGTCGCGGCACGGCTGATCGAAGAGGATTTGAGCGGGCGGATCGGCGAGGATCTGGCGCGCGTCGGACCCATAGTCAGCGAGGAACTGATCGCCAAATGACCTTGCGGTCCGTGATATTGGGGACAGGCTCGGCCTTGCCGCGTCGTCGTGTCGATAATGCCGAACTGGCAAAGACGGTGGACACAAGCGACGAGTGGATTGTCGCGCGGACCGGCATTCGCTCCCGCTATATCGCGGGGGAGGGTGAGACGACCTCCAGCCTGGCCATCGCGGCATCGAAGCGTGCGCTCGAAGCAGCGGGGCTGCCAGCGACCGACATCGATCTCATCATCCTTGCGACGGCGACGCCGGACCAGACCTTCCCGGCCAGCGCCACCACGGTGCAGGCAGGGCTCGGTATCAACGATTGCGTCGCATTCGACGTGGCGGCTGTCTGTTCGGGTTTCCTCTACGCCGTGACAGTCGCGGACAATATGCTGCGTGGCGGCGCCGCGAAAACGGCGCTCGTCATCGGCTCGGAAACCTTCAGCCGTATTCTGGACTGGGAAGACCGCACCACCTGCGTATTGTTCGGCGACGGCGCGGGCGCCATCGTCCTGCAGGCGCAGGAAACCGATGCGGCGACGGGCCGCGGTATCATCGCGAACCGCCTCCATGCCGACGGTCGGCACAACGGCCTGCTCAGCGTCGATGGCGGTCCTTCAACAACCGGTACTGTTGGCAAGGTCCGTATGAAGGGGCAGGACGTGTTCCGCCACGCCGTCGTCAATCTCGCGCAGGTCATGCAGGAAGTGCTCGACGATGCCGGTCTCTCGGCGGCGGATGTCGATTGGGTCGTGCCGCATCAGGCCAATGCGCGCATCCTGGACGCGACCGCGCGCAAGCTCGGTCTCGATCCGGCTCGCGTCGTTGTTACCGTCGATCGTCACGCCAACACGTCGGCGGCGTCGGTCCCGCTCGCGCTTGACGTCGCCGTTCGGGATGGGCGGATCAAGACGGGCGATCTGGTGGTGCTGGAGGCCATGGGCGGCGGCTTCACCTGGGGTGCTTGCGCGCTGCGCTTTTGACCACGCTCCGGGCGAGGTTTCGCGACGGATAAGTATCACCCGATATCGGTAGTTTGCTCTCGATTCTTCTCGTTGCAAAGCGCGAGATTCTGCCGCACAGAAAGGTTTGCGGGACTGTGGGGGCAGAGCCGCATCCAGGTTCGTTTTTGGGGGCGAAATGAGTTCTGATGACACTTTGACAAGGGCGGAAATCGCCGAGCGGCTCAATCGGCAGATTGGACTGTCGAGGGCGGAATCCGCGCAGTTGGTCGAGCAGGTTCTCGATCTGGTCGCCGAAGCGCTCGAGCAAGGCGAAAACGTCAAGATTTCGGGTTTCGGCACGTTTGTGCTGCGCGACAAGAATGAGCGCGTGGGCCGCAATCCGAAGACCGGCATCGAGGTGCCGATCACACCGCGGCGGGTCTTAACGTTCCGTCCCAGCCAGTCGTTGCGCGATCGCGTCGCGGGCGCCTGATTGACGGACTCGGATTGACCCGCGCAGCGGGATCGTTGCACAAGGCGATATGGCCAAGGATGACGGCGCGTTTTTGACGATAGGGGAGCTGGCCCAGGAACTGGGTGTTGCTCAACATATCCTTCGCTACTGGGAAACGCGCTTTTCCCAGCTCCGACCGCTGCAGCGATCCGGCAATCGGCGCTATTATCGCCCGGGTGATGTCGATGTCGCGCGCACGATCAATCGCCTTCTGAACGAAGAGGGCTTCACCGTCCGGGGTGCGCAGCGCGTGCTTTCGAGCCGCAGCAAGGATTCGGCCAGGGAGACGCCGGTGGTCGCGGCCACTCCGCCGCCTGGGCCCGAATCTTCCGCGCCGATCCAGGCGGTCGGAGCGCAGGGCGTGCTGCCTATTGGCGAGCCTCACGCAGCGCCGCAAGGCGTCCCCAACGACGGAACATCGCCCTCCCAGGTTGCGACGTCCGATATCGCGCTGCTGATCGCGCGTCTGACGGTCATCCGGCAGAATCTGGTCGATGCGCTCGAATCGGACTGATCGTCAGGGTTGATCCGGACCCAAAGCAGGGTCGAGGTCACGGGGGCGCGTGAAAGCGCGGAGTTTTCCACTGCCGGTGAACCGTTCGGCCAGTGCTGCCCAGCTCTCGACGTTGAAATCGAGCACAGCGAGCGCCGCGGTCGGGAATTTGACCTCCACCGCGTCGCGCAGGGACGAGCGCCCGTCGTCTGTCACTGCCGTCAGGATCAATTCCTCAAGACCGGGGCTGTGGCCCGCCAGCAATATCTGCGAGATGTCTTCCGACTGTTCGGAAAGCACTTCGGCGATCGCGGTCCCGGTCGCCAGGTAGATGCGCAGATCGAACTGTGGTTCCGGTGCCGGCCCATAGGCTTCGCGAAAGCGGCGCAGCGTCTCGACCACGCGAACGGCCGGCGAGGCGATGATCGCCTGAAAAGACAGTTTGTTGACCGCCGCCCAGCGGCCCATCACCGCCGCGGCGCGATAGCCGCGGTCATTGAGTCCCCGGTCGAAATCGCGCAGCGCCGAATCGCTCCAGTCCGACTTTGCATGACGCAGGATGATGACCGTCTTCATTCCTCTGCCTGCACCCCGTCCGCTGGAGACCCACTTTGCGCCTCCTGCCCGAAAATCGCGCGCGAACCAAGCCGCGAGCGCACGCGCTCGATCGCCTCGTCGAGGGGAATGCGCCGAACCGGTGCCTCGGGCGGAAAAGCGCTCAGCAGTCGGCTGGGCATGGCGGACGACAGGATGACGAATTGCCCGGCATCGTCGGCCCTGCGGATCAATCGCCCGAACGCCTGCGCGAGCCGTGCCCGCACGAGCCGGTCCTCATAGCCGCTGGGATCGCCGCTGCCCTGTTTGCGGGCCGTGTGCAGCACCGAGGGCTTGGACCATGGCACACCCTCCATGATGACGAGGCGAAGCGACTCGCCGGGCACGTCGATGCCGTCGCGCAGCGCATCCGTCCCGAGCAGAGACGCGCGCGGATCGTCGCGGAACATGTCGATAAGCGTGGCCGGATCGAACGGATCAACGTGCTGTGCGTAGAGCGGAAGGCCGGTGCGTGCGAGCCGGTCCGCGATTCGTGCCTGGACGGAGCGCAGACGGCGAATGGCGGTGAACAGGCCAAGTGTGCCGCCGCCGGCTGCCTCGATCAGGCGCGTATAGGCACCCGCCAGCGCCGGCAAGTCGCCGCGCTTCAGATCGGTCACGATCAGCACTTCGCTTTGCTGCGCATAGTCGAAGGGGCTGGTGACCTCGAACCAGTGCGGTTTGCCGGCCAGATGTGTCGCGCCCGAGCGCTGCATGGCGGTCTCCGTGTCACCCCCGGCGCGCAAGGTGGCCGAGGTGACGATCACGCCATGGGCGGGCCGTAGTACGACTTCGGCGAGCGGCTTGGTCGGGTCGAGCCAATGGCGATGTAGACCGATATCATATTCGCGGCCCTCGACCCGATCCACCGCCAGCCAATCGACGAACCGCCCATCCGGGGCACTACCGATTCGCAACAACAGCGCTATCCAGCTCATGAGCAGGTCGCAGCGCCAGCCAAGCGCCGAGATCGCGCCGTCGATCCGCGCGCGCGCCGGCGCGTCCAGCCAGTCCGGTGCCAGCTCGATCACGGCAATCAGTCGCTTGGTGAGCCGTTGCAGCGGTGCAAGCAGCGCTTCGAGCGCCCCGGCCGCATTGGTCGCGGCATCGATCAGGTCGCCGTCCACATCGCCCAGATCGACTTCCAGGCCATAGCCCGGATCAGTTTCCTTGCCGTCGCGCTCGTCCCGCGCATAGACCGTCGAGCGCACGACCGACAGCAGGATCTCGATCGCGCCAAGCGGGCCATGCTCCAGAACACGCCGCAACCAGTCGTCGCCCGGGAGCGCGCGTGCTGCCTCGCGTGCGTCATCGATCGCTTCGGCACCATCGGCGTCGTAGCTCGCCACATCGGAGAGGCGCGCCGCGAGCCCTCGCCGCCGTCCGCGCCGTTCCGTCTCGGGGCCGATCACCCAGCGGCGCAGTTCGATCGCCTCGCGCCCGGTCAGCGCCGCGCCGAAGGTCGAATCGGCCGCGTCGAAGAGATGATGTCCTTCGTCGAACACGATGCGCGTCGGCGTCCCCTGCGTTTCCCGCCCTCGCGCGGCGTTGATCATGACCAGAGCGTGGTTGGCGATCACGACGTCGGCGCCCTGGCTGGCGCGAGTGGCGCGCTCGATGAAGCAGGTGCGGAAATGCGGGCAGCCGGCGTAGATGCATTCGCCGCGCCGGTCGGTCAGCGCGGTCGCACCGGCTCGTCGGAAGAGAGCCGGCAACCAGCCCGGCAAATCGCCGCCGACCATGTCGCCGTCACGCGTATAGCCCGCCCAGCGCGCGATGAATTGCGCGAGGATGGCCGCGCGGCCCGCAAAGCCGCCCTGCAGCGCATCTTCGAGATTGAGCAGGCAGAGATAATTTTCCCGTCCCTTGCGAATCACGACATGCTTTCGGAACGCCGCGTCATTGGGATAGTGACGCCGTGTCTCCCGATCGAGCTGCCGCTGCAGCGCCTTGGTATATGTTGAAATCCACACTGTGCCGCCCGAGCGCTCCGCCCAGAGCGTTGCTGGCGCCAGATAGCCGAGCGTCTTGCCGATTCCGGTCCCGGCCTCGGCAAGCACGACATTGGGCATATCGTCCCGAATACGCGGCGCGAACCCTTCGGCCGCCGCATTCGCGAAATCACGCTGCCCGATGCGCGCCTCGGCGCCTCGGCCGGTAAGGTCGCTCAGCCGATCGAGCACCGCGCTTTCATCCAGCAGCACCGGTCGCGGCTGGGCACGGGGCGGTTGCTCTTCCCATTGCGGGAGGCGGCTGAACAGCCATCGCTCCGCTTCGCGCGGCTGGGCGATCCGGTCGCGCAACAGCGGCGCCCAGCTCCAGCGCAGGCGCTCCAGTTGGCGCAGGCTGGTCCAAGCGCCCTCGCGCTCGGCCCAGTCCGTCCGTTCTGCCCATTCGAGCATCTCCGCCGCGAGCGTTGGGATCAGACGAGCGGCTTCGGTGTCGTCCTGCGGCGAGGCTTGCCCCATGGCCCGTGCGAGCCCGCTGACGGTCGGGATCACGAATTGCGCGGGGAAGAGGAAGGCGAACAGTTCGAGCAGATCGAGGCCGGAGAGATCGGCATGGCCCAGTCGCGATCCCAGCAGCGGTGCGTTGACCAGCAGCAACGGTGTCCCCGCCGCCTGTGCCAGCGCCTCTCCCCGGCTCAGCGTGACGAGGTCGTCATCGCCGTTGGTGAGCCAGATGCCGGCATGGCTGGCATGCAGCGCTTGAGGAAGGGAAGGCGGTGGCACGATCCTCCCATAGCGGCCTGCGTGGCGGAGGGGAACGGTTCGTGAACGAAATTTGCCGTTTGGACGTGGCGGGCTGGTGATCAGCCCATCCGGCGCCCGAAGCCGCCAGGACTTGCCGCACGGCCAAAGGATCGACCGCCCGGCACGGCAGCACGGGCGTGCGTGGAAGCATAGACCATTTGCGGGGCACCCGTCGCTTCGTCGGGGAACTGCGTCGCACGCGCGAACATCAGGCGCTCGTAGAGTGGCCCGTCCGTGAGCGGGAAGGAGAATTTGATGCCCATGCGATCGACCTCGGCCCAGCGGCACTGCGCGTAGACGGTATGGCCCATATACTCGATCTGGAAGCGTGTTCCGGCGGGGAGGCTACCGCCTACGACCTGTGCGCCATGCTCGGTCATGTCTACGATGGCCAGGTCCAGCGAGTCGAGAACCGTCGTCACCGTGATCGGAATATCGACGTTGATGCGCCGCTGCCGCTGAACCTGCGTATCCATATGTGTGCCTGCCCCCCGATCAATGCCGCTCTGTTTCAAAGAACGGCTGAACTCTGTGACATTTTACACGTACTGGTAAATTTTCGGGTAACCGCGTGGTCTAAATCAGCCAATTTTGCCGAATTCAGGCTGGCTTGCTGATGTAGATGCGTTCCATGTCCCGCACATTGAACGTCATGGCAGCATCCGCGAGGCCCACGGCGCGTGTGCCCGAGGTGAGCGCTTTGGCTATCGCCTTGCTCCGGCTCATCACGCCGACATTGTAGATGAGCCGGTCCACGGTGAGCGAACGCCCGACCATATCCTCACGCTCCACTTTGAAGCCGACCTTCTCGCTGATGTCGCGCAGCGTCTTGGTCGTGAAGAAATAGATATGGCCCTCACAGGAGAGGCTGCGTTCACGGCGGCCGAGCAGCTTGAACATCAGCGTATCGTAACGCGGCGTTTCCATGACGAGCATGCCGTCGGGCTTGAGAATGCGGAAAATCTCGGCCAGCGTGTCGGTCGGATCAGGCACATGCTCGATCACATGCATCATCGTCACGACGTCGAATGAGGCATCGGGGAATTTCGCGTCGGGCAGGATCACCGGCAGAACTTCGAGGTCCAGCACCTTGCGCGCGTGACGATTGAGGCCCTCGCTGGGCTCGACGCCGACGACATCCCAGCCATCCTTGCGGAAATAGTCGAGCAGATAGCCATAGCCGCTGCCGACCTCGAGCATACGCCCGCGATTGGGGAAGCGCTCGGCCAGGATCTTGCGGGTGGTCGCATAGTCGCGGACCTGAAGCTCTTCCTTGGTGAAGCGCTGGCTGCCTTCGCCGACCTGTTCGACGAAATCGGGATCCCAGCGCGCCACCAGCTCGTGGTCCGGCGCTGCGGCGCGGGGATTGGCATACATGAGACCGCATTTGCGGCACTCGACGATCTGCGAGGATTGGGCTTCGCCGGCCTTGAAGCGCACCACATAATCGTCGGCGCCGCACAGATTGCAGACCACAGAACTCATGCTACCTCGCTTTGTCAGAACGGTGCGGCATCTATCCGGCCATGGCCCAAGAAACCGTTAAATTGGCTAATTGATGCAGCGCAGCATGTCAACGCGAGTGGGTTGAGTCGTGTTGGTGCGCGGAACGGGGTGACGAAGGCGCCGCCAGGCGTTAGGTGGCGCAGCATGAGCGACGATCCGATCAGCAATGACCTGCGGCAGGCGGCCCTGGTCTCCAAGGCTTGGCCCTATGAAGAGGCGCGCAAGTTGCTGAAGCGCTATCCGCGGGGGAAGACGGCCAAAGACGGAGCGCTCGCGCCAGTGCTGTTCGAGACCGGCTATGGCCCGTCCGGGTTGCCGCATATCGGCACGTTCAACGAAGTGCAGCGCACGACGATGGTGCGCCACGCCTATGAGGAACTGACCGGCGCGCCGACGCGCCTTGTCGCGTTCAGTGACGATATGGATGGGCTGCGCAAGGTGCCGGACAACGTGCCGAACCAGGAAATGCTCGCGCAGCATCTCGGCAAGCCACTGACGCAGGTGCCCGATCCGTTCGAGAAGTATGAGAGCTTCGCACATCACAATAATGCGATGCTGTGCGCGTTCCTCGATCGCTATGGCTTTGACTATGAGTTCGTCTCCTCGACGGAGATGTATCGCGGCGGCCAGTTCGACGAGGCCCTGAAGGGCGTTCTGCGCGCCTATCAGGCGATCATGGACATCATGCTGCCGACATTGCGCAAGGAGCGTCAGCTCACCTACTCGCCGGTGCTGCCGGTCAGTCCGAAGAGCGGCATCGTGCTGCAGGTTCCGGTCGAGGTGATCGATGCCGATGCGGGCCTCGTTCGCTTCGTCGATCAAGGTGAGACGATCGAGCAGTCGATCCTGTCCGGCGGCGCGAAGCTGCAGTGGAAGGTCGACTGGGCGATGCGCTGGGTGGCGCTCGGCGTCGATTATGAGATGGCCGGCAAGGATCTGATCGATAGCGTCACGCAGTCGTCCAAGATCGCGCGGGCGCTCGGTGCCCGCCCGCCCGAGGGCTTCAACTACGAGATGTTCCTCGACGAGAAGGGCGAGAAGATCTCCAAGTCCAAGGGCAATGGCCTCTCGATCGAGCAGTGGCTGACCTATGGCTCGGAAGAGAGCCTGGCCTTCTACATCTATCGCGAGCCGAAGGCGGCCAAGTCGCTCCATATCGGCGTGATCCCGCGTGCCGTGGACGATTACGAGCAGTTCCGCGCCAGCTATGCGACGCAGGCGATCGACAAGCGGCTCGGCAATCCGGTGCATCATGTTCACGGTGGCAAGGTGTCGCAGGACTCCTTGCCAGTGACGTTTGGCCTGTTGCTCAATCTCGTCGGCGTGATGGGCGCCGATGCAACCGAGGCGCAGGTCTGGGCCTATCTGCGCAATTATGCGCCGGGCGCGAGCGCGGAGGACTATCCGCGCCTCGCCGGGCTGGTGCGCAATGCGCTCGCCTTCAATCGCGACTTCATCGCGCCGACCCTGAAGCGCCGTCCGCCGAGCGAGAACGAAGCGATGGCCCTGCGCGAGCTCGACGCGCAGATCGCGGCGTCGCCGGACGATGCGACGGCCGAGGACATCCAGAACATCGTCTACGAGATCGGCAAGGATCCGCACTACGGGTTCGAGCAGTTGCGCGACTGGTTCAAGGCGCTCTACGAGACGTTGCTGGGCGCGGAGCAGGGCCCGCGCATGGGCAGCTTCATCGCACTTTATGGCATCGAGAACAGCCGTAAGCTCATCGCTCAGGCGCTGGACGCGGTTCCCGCCGGCTGATCAGGCGTCCGGGCGGTGCGGCTGGAGCTGTGCGGCCTGGATTGCGGCGGCGGCCGACACGGTCTCCACGAATAGCTGCTGGCTGGTGTGGCGCGGCAGGACGTCGCGCAGCAGCTGCACTGCCACATCTTCATCGCCCTGCGTCGCCGAGACGGCAAGGTCGCCGAGCAGCGCTTCGTCCGGGCTGAGCGCCATGCAGCAGGGTCGATGGATCAGGAAGCTTTCGGGCCAGCTCTGCTGGAGTGAGCAGACCATCCGGGCGACGCGGCGCGCGGCCTCCATACTGCGCAGCCGGACGGCGAGGTCGGGCAGGGGGTCGCGACCGGCCTGACCGAAGAGGATGCAGAGCCGCGTCGCCATGATGAGATGGACGGCCGTCAAAGGATAGCCGCGGAGGTCCTTGAAGCGGAACAGTGCCGTTAGATCGCGTGCCATGCCTTCATCCAAGCCGATTTGTTCGACTCGGTATATGCTATTGCGAACGAATTGCAATAATGAGATGTGGAGCCACGTGACCTTTGTGAGCTACCGGCCGCCTCTCCGTCAAGCGGATGAGGCGGCCAGCGCCGGGTCACTTCTTCGAAGCGATCCAGTCGTCGATCTTCTTCTCGAGCACCACCATCGGCAGGGAGCCGGTCATCAGCACCTGTGCGTGGAACTCCTTGGGATCGAACTTCGCGCCGAGCTGGTCCTGCGCCTTCTTCTTGAGGCGCTGGATGGTGAGCGCGCCGATCTTGTAGGCAAGCGCCTGGCTCGGGATGGCGATGTAGCGCTCGACCTCGGCCGTTGCGTCGGTCTTCCCCATGGAGCTGTTGTCCAGCATGTACTGGATCGACTGATCGCGGGTCCATCCCTTGGCGTGAAGGCCGCTGTCCACGACCAGACGCATGGCGCGCAGCATCTCGTCGTCGAGATGGCCAAGGCGCTGATAGGGATCGCCATAGAGGCCGAAAACATAGCCGAGCTTCTCGGCGTAGAGTGCCCAGCCCTCGACATAGGCCGTGTTACCGCCGAACCGCATGAACGCGGGCAGCGCCTCGTTTTCCTGCGCGAGGCTGAGCTGGAAGTGGTGGCCCGGCGCGCCTTCGTGCAGATAGAGCGTCGTCATGCCCGGAATGCTGCGCGATGGCAGGTCATAGGCATTGAAGTAGAAGACGCCTGGGCGCGACCCGTCCGGCGTGCCGTTCTCATAGGAACCACCCGCCTCGAACTTCTCGCGGAATTCCGGATAGGGGCGAATCTCCAGCTTGGACTTGGGTAGCGTCGAGAACTGGCTCGGCACCTTCTCGTCGACGATCTTGCCGATGCGGTAGAAGTCCTGCGTCATCCACTCGCGCGACTTGGGGTGGAACTCGGGCGCCTGGCGGATGTGCGTGAAGAACTCGCCCAGCGTGCCCTTGAAACCCACTTCGGTACGAACCTGGTCCATTTCCGTGCGGATGCGCGCGACCTCGGACAGGCCGAGATTATGCACATAGTCTGCCGTGAGCGGCAGGGTGGTCGTGCCGCGGATCAGTTCGGCATAGAGCAGGTCGCCGCCCTTCATCGTGTTGAGGCCGACGGTCGTGCGCGCGACCGGCAGATATTCGGCCGCGAGGAAGTCGCGCAGGCGCTTCTCGGCCGGGTTGATGCCGGTCAGGATGATGTCCTTGTAGGCAGCCGTGAGGCGGGTCTTATCCGCGTCCGAGATGCCCTCGGGGAAGTTCAGCACCGGCTGGTAGAAGGGCGATTCCTCGACCTTCTGGGCCAGCAGCGCGTCGAGCTGCTGGATCACGTTGTTGATCGTCAGCTTGGTCTCGACGACGCCGCTCTTCATGCCCTCGCGGAACCGGCCAATCGCGCGATCGGTGAGGACGATATAGTCCTTATGGCGCTTCAGATTGTTCTCATAGTCGGCGAGCGTCTTGAACGGCGCGGCGCCCTTGCCCGAGGCGAAAGTCGGGTAGAAGGTGTGGAAGCCGCTGAAGTGGTTGACGGGGCGCACGATGGTCAGCGCCATGATCTCCGGGCGAAGACCCTTCAGCGCCTCTTCGGTCTGCCACTGGAAGACGTCATAGGCGATCTTGTTCTGCTCGGTCAGCCTGGTGCGATCGATCCCGCGCAGCGCGGCCAGATCGCCTTCCGATGCCTTGCGCTCGGCGTCGAAATAGGCGTCGCTGATATAGTCGCCCAGGCGGTCGGCGTAGCGCAGATCACCGCGGAACAGCGCGTTCAGTGGGTTGCGCTTCAGATTGGCTTCGTCCGATGCGGCGAACAGCGCGAAGAGCTTCTCGTCCTCCGTCTGTGCGTTGGCGGCGGTGGCCGGCGCGGCGGTCTGGGCGATAGCGGGCAGGGCGAAGGCGGAGGCCGCGAGCAGAAGCGCGGCGGGCCGAAGGATGCGCGAGGCGCGGATCATGGATGGTCCTTTCGATCGGGCGATCAGAGCTGATCGGATGCGACTGCGTAACGGCCGAAACAGGCGCCGACAACTGCCGGAAACCACGGATTTCGCGATATTTTCGTCAGCGCGATGCTGTATTGCTTGGCTATGTCACGAGACGTAATTTTCTTTCAAAGGTTCGGAAAGTTCGGGGGTCGGCGCAAATCTTTTTTCTCCTTGGGCTGCACGGACGATCGGTGCGTGCTTGCGTGAGGTCACACTATCGCGCCTGTTTTTCGCGTTCAGCGCCCGTGGTGCTGAGGGAGATTTTCCGACCTGAGAAAGAGCTGATCCGGAGTGCCATGTGGCGGGGGCTGTAGGACAGCGATTTTTCCTCACCAGCGGACAGGGCTTCTGACACAGGCGAAAGGCCCTCCCGCTTGTCGCGGAAGGGCCTTGCCGTGAGAGTCGGAGCGGGCGTTTAGCGCCAGCGGAAGACGTTGTGGACGACCTTCACCACGCGGCCGGTGCGGACATTGACGAGCAGTGCGTCGTCATAGTGGCGCACCCAGCGCTGGTTGACGCCCGGGCGATCCCAGCGGAACCGCGCATAATCGGCGATCACATAGTTGCGGCCATAATAGACCGGCTGGATGCGGGCACCGGGGCGGAACTGCTGGTAGCGGAAGTTCGCCCGCCACGGATGGGCACGATCATAATCGCGCGCTTCCCGGCGATAATCTCCTTTGGCGTCGCGCAGTTCGCGCTTTTCCTCTTTGAGGTCGCGGCGGGCGTCACGGACGTCGCGACGCTCCTCACGCACTTCCTGGCGGTCGCGGCGCAACTCGCTCGCAGATTGAGCCATCGCCGTCGAGGGGACGAGCGCCAGAGCGGCGAGGCTCGCGAAAATCAGTTTCTTGTTCATGGTTTGACACTCCTATTTCGCTGCCGGACGAGGCAGGAACCCCAGGGTGAGGAGGAAAGGTCCCCGCCTCTGTCCGACAAGGCCGTTATGGCGCTTCCGCCCTGAACAATGGTCGAATGGCGTCGTCAGTTTCCGGTCATAAGTGTCGCAAATTGTCGCTTTTTCCTCATAGCCGAAACCGGGATGCGGATATGCCTGGCGCGCGAAGGTCATAGGAAGGTCGCACAAGGTCCGCTACGATGGCACCTCAATCGCATCGGGAAAGGGACTGGCCGATGATTACCGTGTGGGGCGGGCAGACGTCGCGATCGATCCGGGTCGTCTGGGTATTGGAGGAGATGGGCCTTCCCTATCGCATGCAGCAGGTCGACATGCTGGCCGCAGAGCAGGACCCCGCCTTCCTGGCGGTCAACCCCGCCAATTATATCCCGGCGATCGAGGATGGCGAGGTCGTCATGGTCGAGTCGATCGCGATCATGGAATATCTGATGGGGCGGTATGGGCCGACGTCGCTGGCGCCTGCGCCGCACGATCCGATCTTTCCCGCCTATCAGCAGTTTCTGCATTTGGGCGAAGCCGGCCTCGCAACGCTGATGATGCCCGTCATCGTCAGTCGCTTCATCGCGCCCGAGGGTGAGCGGGAGAATTGGGGTGCGAGATGGTCTCTGCAGTCGTTCCGGAAGCGGCTGAAGCTTGTCAGCGAGCGGCTTGCCAACTCGCCCTATCTCGCTGGCCAGGCTTTCACGGCTGCGGACATTTCGGTGACCTATGCTCTGAACCTCGGCCAGCAGCACTGCGGCATCACCCTCGGCGACGTCGAGCAGGCCTATCTCGCGCGCACCACGGGTCGCGATGCTTACAAGCGCGCCATGGAGCGGTCGCACGCCGGCGTGAATAGCTGACGCCGTCAGCGGATCGCTCGCCTCACGCCTTGTTGCGCGGTTCCCAGCGGCGCTCGCGGTACCAGCGCGTCACGATATATTTGACGCCTTTGGTCACCGGCAGCGCGGCGTGCAGCGTGTCGCGATTGGGCGCGCCGTCCTCGCCCAGATTGTTCCAGATCAGCAATGTGCCGGGGCGCGGCGGCACGGTGATGCCGAGGCGGGGGAATTGTGTCTCTCCGCCTTCCTCCACCTCGCAGAGATAGGCCATGGCCGTCCAGCAGCGCTGTCCGCCGCTCACCCGCATCGCCGGCCAGTAATGGACATTGCCGGGAAAGAAGTCGCAGTGCAGCTGGTATTGCTCGCCTTCATAATAACGCTGGCCCTGCAGCAACTCGCCATAGTCGCCCTCGATGCCGACGAGTGCATCGATCCGCCGCGTGATCGCGATGACCAGGGGATCGTAGATGTCGAGATTGCAGCTGCTGCTCGTGCGATAGCCATTCTCAACGCCCGAGAAGAGCTTGGACGGTTTGCAGCCCGCGTCGATGCGCGTCATGAGCTCGGCGCATTCCTTGGGCGAGATCAGGCCGTGGCGCAGGAACATCTCCGCGCGCTGCGTCGGCAGGCGGCTGATCATCGGATTGCGCGACAGGCGTGCGAGCACGCGCGAGCCCATTTCGGCGCGGGCGGTGGAGGGAAGTTCGGCGTCGTCGAGCCAGGTATCGGTCATCGTCCGTGTCCTGCCATCGGCGCGTGGGGTGGGCAAGGGGAGTTGGCGCCGACATTGCGCTCCCTCCTCTTCAGAGGAGGGCAGAGGGTGGTGCTGCGATCTGCCAATTCATCGCTGCGCGAGCGATGCTGACGCATCGCCACCACCCCAACCCCTCCTCTGAAGAGGAGGGGCTTATGGTAGCCCAAAGAAAAAGGACCGGCCCTTGCCGAAGCAGGGACCGGCCCAGTCTTTCCTGAAGGCCGATCAGGAACTCGTCTCTCGGAGCGGTCAGCTCACCAGAAGAAGCCGTGGATCACGTCGACGACATAGCCGTCGCGGATATCGACCAGCAGCGCGTCGTCATAATAGCGGACCCAGCGCAGCGGACCGTAGGCCGGCGGCAGGCGATACTCGTACGGATCGTCGATCCAGTAGCTCGAGCCGAACAGCACGTTGCTGAGGTAGATGCCGATCGAGAAGCGCCGGTAGCCGTAGTTCCAGCCATAAGGCGCATAATAGGTCGGCAGCCGGTAGATATACCGGTTCTGCGTGCGGTAGCGCTGCCAGTCATAGCGGCGGTCGGAGCGCCAGCCATTATTGTCCCAGCGGCGATAGTCGGACCAGCGATCGCGGTCGTTCAGCCGGCGCTGATAGTTCCAGGTCCGGTCGTTGCCGCGATTGTCATTGCGGCTCCAGTCGCGCGTGCGATCATTGTCCCGCCAATTGCGATCCCGGTCGTTGTTCCGGGCGTTGTCCCGATTGCCGTCCCGATTGCGATCATTGTCGCGACGATCGTCGTTCGACCAGCCGGGGCGGCCGCGATTGTCACCACGAGCGTCACTGTCGCGCCGTGCGGTGTCGCCGCGGTTCCAGTCGCGCTGGCGATTGTCATTGCCATCGCGGTTCCAGCCGGGTCGCGCGGCGGGCGCCTGCTGGGCGGGCTGTGGTTGGGCCGATGGTGCCGCGCCAGGGCCGCGATCGCGATTGCCGCGCCAGTTGCCGCGATCCGCCGTGGCGTCGGGGCGAGGGGCAGGCGAACTGTTGTCGCGCTGGCGGTTCCATTGCGGCTGGGCGCTGGAGGCGGGCACGGCGACATTGTTGACAGCGCGCGGGGCACGATCTTCGCGTGCCGAAGGCGAGCGGCCGCGATCTCCGCCGCCTTCGCGCGCCGTATTGGCGGGCTGATTGGGGCGGGGGCTGTTCACCCAGCCCGCTTCGCCGCGTCCGCCGCCGCGACCGCGATCCTCACGGCCACCTTCGCGCTGTGCGGTCGCCGGAACGGCGGTCAACAGCGTCGATGCCATGAGGCCTAGAACCAAGATGCGCTTCATTTCAGAAACATCCTCAAAAAGCTGGCGAGTCTCCGCCAATGAAGATGGTTCTAGGTCAGTATGGCTGTCGCATGGCTGAACATATGTGTCAGTTTATTGCAAGGATGTGCCGCAGCGGGACCGGCTCCCAGATTTTCCTTGCTGTCGTGATTTCCGAGCCGGCAGGTGGATTCCACCTGCCTCGAAATCACTCTAGTCGTTGCCCTCGGCCGGCGGCGTGAGGCCGGGCACGCGCCGCGCGGCATCGGCCGGGGCGATGCCCGGCGCCGGTGCGGCGGCGACGCGCTCCTCGCCGCGCATGATCCGCCCGGCCTGCTTGATCGCCTCGCGGATGCGCGGATAGGTGCCGCAGCGGCAGATATTGGTCATGACCGCATCGATCTGCGCGTCGGTCGGGTTGTTGTTGCGGCGGAGCAGCACGGCGGCGGTCATGATCATGCCGGACTGGCAATAGCCGCATTGCGGCACGTTCTGCGCAGCCCAAGCCTGCTGGACCGGATGGCTCCGATCTGGCGAAAGACCCTCGATCGTCGTCACGAACCGCCCCTCGATCGCCGCGATCGCGACCTGGCAGGAGCGGATGGCGCGGCCGTCGACATCGACCGTGCAGGCCCCGCAATCTCCGGTGCCGCAGCCATATTTGGTGCCGGTGAGGTTGGACGCATCGCGCAGTGCCCACAGCAGCGGCGTCTGCGGGTCCATCCGATACTGCACCGGGCGATCGTTGACGGTGAACTTGGTCATGCGATGTCAGCGGCCCTAGCCGCAACCTTGCCGCGAGACCAGATCAGTTACGCCAGCTCGGGTCGATGCGGTCGATCAGCCGCGTCATCGCCGCGAACTCGGCGACACCGCGCATGCCCTCGGGTGCGGCGGTCAGCACGTCGCGCTGATGCACCGCCACCACCTCGTCCGGCACGCGGCGCGGCGTGCCCGCCTGTTTGGCCGCCATCTGGATCGCGCAGGCACGCTCCAGGAAGAAATAGGTCTGGAAGGCCTGCGGCAGGGTCGGTGCCATGACCAGCAGGCCGTGATTGCGCAGGATCATGATGCGCTTGTCGCCCAGGCTTTCGAGGAAGCGCGGGCCTTCGTCCGCATGGATCGTGACGCCGGCAAAGTCATGATAGGCGATCTGGCCCGCGAACATGCTGGAATAAAAGTCGATCGGCTGGAGCCCTTCCTCGGTCGAGGCGACGGCCATGCCCGCGGTCGTGTGCGTATGGATGATGCAATGCGCGTCCGGAATATGGCGGTGGAACAGGCTGTGCTGCACGAAGCCGGCGCGATTGACGCGATGCGGGCTGTCGTCGAGCTTGTTGCCATCGATATCGATCTTGACGAGGTTCGAGGCGGTCACCTCGCCATACATCAGCGTGAACGGATTGATGAGGAAGGCATCGTCCTCGCCCGGCACGCGCAGCGAGATGTGATTATAGATGAGCTCGTCCCAGCCGAGATGGGCGAAAATGCGATAGCAGGCGGCGAGTTGCTGCCGGGCATCCCGTTCGGCGTCGGACATGGTGGCCGACTTGAGCGCGGTGGCCATGCTTTCTCTCCTTTGCGACTTTGTTTTACCCGTGGAAGGGGTTGCGCAGGATCATGCGCCTCGCATTGTGAAATGTCGAGAACGGCGCAATCGCGCCTTCTTCGGCCGCGCATATTTGCTATGGCGCGGGCGGCCAGAGGAGGAGTGCGGGCATGAGCGGAGTCGCGAAATCGGGCTGGGCGTTTGCGGCGCTGCTGCTGGCCGGCTGTGCGCAGACGGGGATGCAGTCCGGCGTGCGGACGGGCGATGGGCCGGGACCGCTGGCGCAGCTCCAGATCATCGCCTTCAACGATTTCCACGGTCATATCGGCGCTGACGACCAGCAGGTCGTGCCGCCCGGCGCGTCCCAGGGTGCGGCGCGGGTGAAGGCCGGTGGCGCCGTGCATTTCGCCGCGGCCATCGCGAAGCTGCGCGCGGAGAACCCCAACAGCGCCGTGGTGACGGCGGGCGATCTCATCAGCGCCTCGCCGCTGGCATCGGGGCATTTCCTCGACGAGCCGACCGTGCGCGCGATGAACGTCATCGGCATCGATTACAGCGCGCTCGGCAATCACGAGTTCGATCGCGGGCAGCAGGAAATCCGGCGGATGCAGGCGGGTGGCTGCGCCAAATATACGCTGCTGGAACCCTGTCAGGTGATGGCGGACTTCCCCGGCGCGCGCTTCGGCTTCCTTGCCGCGAACACCTTGCAGGCGGACGGCAAGAGCCTGTTCCCTGCCTATGGCATCAAGCGCTTCGACATTGGCGGGCGCAACGTGCGCATCGGCTTCGTCGGCATGACGCTCAAGGGCACGCCGGCGATCGTCTCGCCGAGAAGCGTGGAGGGCCTTAGCTTCCGCGACGAGGCGGAGACGGCCAATGCTCTGATCCCGACCTTGCGGGCGGCGGGCGCGGACATTCTCGCGGTGCTGGTCCACGAGGGCGGCAACATGAAGCCGGACACGGACCCGGCCGACTGCGCCAACATGATCGGCGACCTGAAGCCGATTCTTGCCAAGCTCGACCCTGCTTATGCGCTGGTCATCTCCGGTCATACGCATCAGGCCTATGTCTGCTCCTATGCGCCGGTAGATCCGACGCGGCCGTTCCTCGTCA
Source organism: Sphingobium xanthum (assembly GCF_019737615.1). Taxonomy (GTDB): domain Bacteria; phylum Pseudomonadota; class Alphaproteobacteria; order Sphingomonadales; family Sphingomonadaceae; genus Sphingobium; species Sphingobium xanthum. The sequence goes on from NZ_JAHKKS010000001.1 coordinate 276,508, forward strand.
CGAGCGCGGGGCAATATGGCACGTTGGTCACGCGGATCACGCTCGACTATGACTTCGGCACCGGCAAGCTGGTCGACAAGCGCGCGCAGAATCTGCTGGTCGAGCAGCCGGCGGCCGACAAAACGACTCAGCCGGAGATTGCGGCTTTGGTCGATCGCTACGAGGCGGCCGCGGCGGGCGTGCGTAATCGCGTCGTCGGGACGGTTGCGGGGCCGCTCAGCAACATCGCGGACAAGAGCGGGCAGAGTACGCTCGGCAACTTCATCGCCGATGCGCAGCGCGCGGCCATGACAGCTGCTGCGGAGGGCGGCGCGCAGATCGCGTTCATGAACCCCGGCGGCATCCGGGCGGCGGTCACGCCCTCGGCGAGCGGCGAGGTCAGCTTCGGCTCGCTCTATGCGGCGCAGCCATTCGGCAATACGATGGTGGTGAAGGCGCTGACCGGCGCGCAGATCCGCGAGGCGCTCGAATATCAGTTCGCGCGTGGCGATTTGCCGACGATTCTAAGCGTTTCGCAGGGCTTTGGCTACAGCTACGACAGCAGCAAGCCGGTCGGTCAGCGGGTATCCGGTATCACGCTCGACGGGCGCCCGATCAGCGATGGCGAGACCTATCGCGTCGCCATGAACAACTTCATGGGGCAGGGCGGCGACGGCTTTACCATGTTCACGGCCGCGCCACTGGTGGGCGAGGGACCGTCAGACCTGGAAGTGCTGGAAGCCTATGTCCGCGCCATGCCGGGCCGTGCGGTGCCCGCGCTCGACCGTATTCGCAATGTCACGCCGCAATGACGAAAGTGGCGTTTGAGGCCGCTTTCCGGTCTTGATCCGGTAACCTCTCCCTGATAAGGGGCGCTCCGGTCCGCCGTGACGAGCCGTCGCGGCGCTTTTGTTTTTTGGGCTTCTCTGCGCTTCGGCCGACGACTCGGGCCGCGCGGGAAAGCATTCGATAGAATTGGAGACTGACGGGCTTATGCAAATTATCGTTCGCGACAACAACGTCGATCAGGCACTGCGCGCACTCAAGAAGAAGCTGCAGCGTGAAGGCGTGTATCGTGAGATGAAGCTGCGTCGTCACTACGAGAAGCCCTCGGAAAAGCGTGCTCGCGAGAAGGCTGCCGCCGTGCGCCGCGCGCGCAAGCTGGAGCGCAAGCGCGCTGAGCGCGACGGCGCTCGTTAAGAGACTGATGCGGGCCGGCGCTGCCGGCCCTCTTCGTTTAAGTGCGTTTCTAAAAATCGAAGGTAAGCGGCCATGTCGGTGACGGCGGTTCCATTGCGGCCCATTCAGCGCGGGTCGATCCGCCGCTTCTGGCTCGCGATCGTGCTGGTTCTCGCCGCGGCGGCCGTGCTCGCCTGGGCCGGCAGCCGGACCTTCGGCAAGACCGACAGCGGTCTGCGCTACCAGATCCTGCAGGAAGGCAAGGGCGAGCACCCGACCGCCGATCATTATGCGATGGTCGGCTACAAGGGCATGCTGCCCGACGGCACGGTGTTCGACGAGAATCCCGGCGTACCGCTCGATCTTGGTGGCGGAACGATCCCCGGCTTCGCCGAAGCTGTGACACTGCTCAAGAAGGGCGGCAGCCTGCGCGTCTGGATCCCGGCCAATCTGGCCTATGGCGCCAATCCGCCGCCGGACGGCACGATCCCCGCCAACAGCCCGCTGGTGTTCGAGATCAAGCTGCTCGAGTTCCGCTCGCGTCAGGAAATCATGGAGCAGCAGCGCATGATGCAGATGCAGCAGATGATGCAGAGCCAGCAGCAGGGCGGGGCCGGTCCGGGCGGCATGCCGCCGATACCCGAGGGCGCGCAGCCGATTCAGTGAAGGTGTGGCGGGGGGTGTATTTCCTCCTAACCGTTCCCCGGCGAAGGCCGGGGTCCAGTGTCGGCACGAAGCGCCGAATGCGCGCTCCCGCGCGCGTTTTGCTTGGGGCATGGACCCCGGCCTTCGCCGGGGAACGGTCAAGTCGGAAACGTCCGCTCCTGCTTGGTCCAGATTATTCGGACGCGCTCTGAAACCCTAAGCCCCGACCTTCTCATCGAGCCGCCGACTGGCGCGCTCCTCAAGAAACACCTTGAGCATCGCGAGGATGGGGTCGGCGAGCGCCAGCCCCAATATGCCGAACAGCGCGCCGAACAGGATCTGCGCGCCGAGGACGAGCGCGGGCGGCATGTCGACGGCGCGGCGGGCGACCGTCGGCGTGATGAGATAGCTCTCCACCGTCTGCACCGCGAAATAGATGCCGATGGCGAAGAGGCCGTGCTGCACGTCGACCGAGAAGCCGACGAGCGTGATCAGCACGCCCGAGATAATCGCGCCGATATTGGGCAGGAAGGCGAGCATGAAGGTCAGCACGCCGAGTAGCGTCGCCATCGGCACGCCGCTGATCATCAGCAGCAGGCCGGTGAGGAATCCGGTCGCCATCATGCCCACGAGGCGCCCGGCCATGAGGCGGCGCAAGGTCCAACCCATCTTGTCGAACAGGACATGCGCGTCCTCGCGTTGCGAGAGCGGCACGAACCAGGCGAGTCCGCGCGAATAGATCTGCGGTTCGGAGGCGAGGAAGATCGCCAGCACCATCATCATGACGAGGCTCGAGAGGATGCCGGCCGCCGTGCTGAGCGCTGCGGTCACACGTCCCACCGAGCCGAGCAATTGCCGGCCTGCCTCGCGCGCTTCGTTGAGGCCGAGATTGATGCCATGCGACTGTGCCCAGGCATTGATCCGCGCCACTTGCGTCTCGATGAGCGTAGGCAATTGCGCGGCCTGCTCCGACACCTGCGTGCCGGTGAGATAGATCGTCCAGAGCACGAAGGCGAAGACGGCGAACGTCACGATCGCCAGCCGCGCGCTGCGCGGAATCGGCAGGACGCGGCCAAGCAGGCGCGTGCCGCCGTCCAGCATGACGGCGATGACGACCGAGCCCATGATGAACAGGATCGGCTCGATCAGGATAACGACGAGGGCGGCGGCGCCCACGACGCAGACCCAGATGAAGGCGCGCCTGATCTCGTACCAGAAGGTCGCGGAATGCGCGTCGGCCGGGCCGGGGCGCTCGTCCGGGTCATCGGATGCGGGTCGCTCGACGGTGACGCCGGCCGGCGCGTGCTTCGTCGTGGCGGCGGGCTTGCTCGCCGCGGCCTTGCCTGGCGAGCGGGCGGTCACTGCGCCGGTGCCGCCTCGGTCTGCTCGGGCCGCAGCGAGGTGCCGGCGCGGCCGGAGCGGAAGCCGCTGAGCCAGGTGCCCGGATTGAGCGTGGTCGTGCCGTTCAGCGAGAAGGTGATGAACTCGGCGCGGCCGCCGATCGTCTCCCACGGGATCGGGCCGCCCAGGCCCTGCATCTCGAGGCTCACGCGGCTGTCCGCGCTGTTGTCGCGATTATCACCCATCAGGAAGACATGGCCCTCGGGAATGCGCACCGGCCCGTACCAGTCGATCTCGCGCGCGCCCATGTCGATGATGAGATAGGTGCGGCCGTTGGACAGGATCTCGCGCTTCACCGGGAGGACGCAGACCGAGGTGCCGTCCGGATCGATCTGCAGCGCGCCGGGGAACTGGCGCGGATCGCAGGGCGAATTCCTGTCGACGGGCATGCGGACCGGTGCGAGCGTCTCCTGCCGGATCGGCGTGCCGTTGATCAGCACGACGCCGTCGCGCACTTCGAGAAGTTCGCCCGGCAAGCCGATGACGCGCTTGATATAGTCCTCGTTGCTGTGACGCGGGGTCGCGATCACGATGTCGCCGCGCTCGGGCATCTTGCCCCAGACGCGGCCGTTCATGAACGGCAGGGTGATGCCCCATGCCTCGGGCGGCCCGCGCAGCACGAGACTGCGGAAGATTGCGGCGGGATTGGGGATGGTCGGCGAGACATAGGACCAGCCATAGGCATATTTGGTCACGACCAGCCGATCGCCGACCAGCATGCCGGGCATCATCGATTCGGACGGGATGTAGAAGGGCTTGGCGACGAAGCTGTGGAAACCGAGCACGGCCAGCAGCAGCCAGAAGATGCTCTTGACCTCCGCCCACCAGTCGGTGCCGGCCGGTTTCTTCTTCGCCTTGTCGCGTAGCCCCTCTGCGGCCTTGACCGGTGCCTGATCCGTCACGGGAAACGCGCCTCCAATATGACGAATGCCTGGGCCCAGGGATGGTCGTCGGTCAATGTCAGATGCACAAATAGGCTGGCACCCGGCGGGGTCAAGGCATCGAGACGCGCCTTCGCGCCGCCGGAGAGTGCCAATGTGGGAGCGCCCGAGGGCAGATTGACCACGCCGATGTCCTTCATGAACACGCCCGCCTTGAAGCCGGTGCCGACTGCCTTGGAGAAAGCCTCCTTGGCGGCGAAGCGCTTCGCGAGGGTCGCCGCCTTGGTATAGGGCCGCCGCGCGGCCTTGGCGATTTCGGTATCGGTGAACACTCGCTGCTCGAACTTGTCACCGAAGCGATCCAGAGATGCCTGGATTCGCTCGATATTGCAGAGATCGGAGCCGAGGCCGATGATCACCGCCAGATCCTCCCCGGCACGGGGAGGGGGACCGCGAAGCGCAGCGGCGTGGTGGAGGGGGTTTGGCGAGGTCGCGCGGCTGTGCCGGCCCCCTCCACCAGCTTCGCTGGTCCCCCTCCCCGTGCCGGGGAGGATTTAGGAAGCAGGTGCCTCACCCCCGCGCCTCATCCATAAGCCGGCGCATCTGCGCAACGCTTTCGTGCAGGCCGAGGAAGATGGCCTCGCCGATCAGGAAATGGCCGATGTTGAGCTCGGCGATCTGCGGGATCGCGGCGATCGGCATGACATTGTCGTACGTGAGGCCGTGGCCGGCATGCGGCTCGATGCCGTTCTTGGCGGCGAGCGCGGCCATGTCGCTGATGCGGCGCAGCTCCGCCGCGCGCTCATCGCCCTCGACTTCGCAATATTTGCCCGTGTGCAGCTCGACCACGGGCACCTTGAGGCGTAATGCCGCCTCGATCTGGCGAGGGTCAGCCTCGATGAAGAGTGAGACGCGGCACCCGGCCTCACCAAGCTTGTCGACCATCGGCGCCAGATGATTGTGCAGCCCGGCAGCGTCCAGTCCGCCCTCGGTCGTGCGCTCCTCGCGCCGCTCGGGGACGAGGCAGACGGCATGGGGGCGATGGCGCAGCGCAATCTCGAGCATTTCCTCGGTGGCGGCCATCTCGAAATTAAACGGGATTTCGAGTTCGGCCGAGAGGCGGGCGATGTCGTCGTCCGTGATGTGCCGTCGGTCCTCGCGCAGATGCGCGGTGATGCCGTCGGCGCCGGCCTGTTGCGCCATGAGCGCCGCGCGGAAGGGATCGGGATAGGTCGTGCCGCGCGCGTTCCTTATGGTCGCGACATGATCGATATTGACGCCGAGGCGCAGATGGCCCGGGCCGGTCACGCCCGGCTGCCGGGCTTCGTTGCCGGGATCGCGGCCAGCTCGGGCGGCAGATCGTCCGGATCGTAGACCGGGAAATTGAGGCTGACGAGCGGGAAGAACGGTACGCCGAGATTGGCGTCGCCCGCCGAGCGATCAACGAGGGCGGCTTCGGCGATGACCTCGCCGCCCGCCGCGCGCACCGCATCCATCGCCTGGCGCGAGGAGAGGCCAGTCGTGACGACATCCTCGACCATCAGAACTTTCTGGCCCGGTGTGATGTCGAAGCCACGGCGGAAGATGAACGTGCCGTGCGGCCGCTCGAGGAACAGGGCGTCGCAATTCAGCGCGCGGCCCATTTCATGGCCGATGATGATGCCGCCCATGGCCGGCGACACGACGATCTCGACCGCCGCGCGAATGTCGCGCGGCAGGCTCTGCGCCAGCGCGATAGCAAGGCGCGAGGCGCGCTCGGGGTTCATCAGAACCCGCGCGCATTGCAGATAATTGGCGCTGTGCTTGCCCGACGACAGCACGAAATGCCCCTGGAGGAGCGCTTCCGCCGTCCGGAATTCCGCAAGCACTTCTGATTCGGTCATCGGTCCCCTGGTCCTCTCGCTCGTCGGCGGCAGATAGCGGGGGATGGGCCGACAATCAACGGCCCGAAAACCGGCGATATCAGTGCTTGAGGCATCGGGGATGCCTGCGTATAGGGGCCGGAGATGACAGAGGGGGGCCGCCGTTCCGCCTGGAACATAGCGGCCTGATATTGAAAGCAGGTCGGACCGCATGAACAGAAGAATCAATGCCTTCATGATGGCGATGGCCCTGGGGCTGAGCGCATTGGCGCCGTCCTCGGCCGTGGCGCAGGCAGAAGCGGCCCCCGCCGCCGCCAATGCGCAGGAGGCTCCCGCTGCCGCCGAGGCGTCGAATGCGGCGACGCCGGTCCCGGCTTATGAATATTCCAGGCCCGTCCAAGGCGTCGGCATGCCGCGCGAGGGCGAGGTCTATTTCCAGGAACAGGTGTCGCCGACCGGCCGCTATGCCTACTGGATGCACACTTGGATCCTGATGCCGGTCATCACCGTCATCTCGCTGTTCGTGCTCGCGCTGCTGCTCTGGGTTGTGGTGCGCTATCGCCGCGCCGCCAACCCGGTTGCCTCGCGCACGTCGCACAACACGGCGATCGAGATTGCCTGGACGCTGATCCCCGTCATCATCCTGGTCGCGATCGCGGTTCCATCGATCAAGCTGCTCGCGGCCCAGTTCAAGCCCGCGCCGAAGGAAGCGCTCACCGTCAAGGTGACCGGCTACCAGTGGTACTGGGGCTATGAATATGTCGATAACGGCATCGGCGAATATGTCTCGAACATGCTGACGCCGGAACAGGCGGCCGCCCGTGGCGAGCCCCGCCTGCTCGGCGCCGACAATCGCCTCGTCCTGCCCGTCGGCGTGCCGATCAAGCTGATCATCACCGCCGCGGACGTCATTCACAGCTTCTCCGTCCCCGCCTTCTGGGTGAAGGAAGACGCCGTGCCGGGCCGTCTCAACGAGAAGACCTTCACCATCGAGAAGCCGGGCGTCTATTATGGCGTCTGCTCCGAACTGTGCGGCGCGCGCCACGGCTTCATGCCGATCGCGGTCGAGGCGGTCAGCCCCGAGAAGTTCGCCCAGTGGGTCAAGTCGCAGGGCGGCACGATGAAGGGCGAGGCGGAAGCCGCCGCGCCTGCCGCAGCCGCTCCCGCCGCCGCAGCGCCGGCCGCCGCCGAGCCCGCTGCCGCCACCAATGCTGCCGCGCCCGCCGCGAACGCCACTGCTTCCTGAGGTAATCGACCATGAGCACCACCACCGCAGATGATTTCCACGGCGCACATGCGCACGATCATCATGACGCCGACCACAAGCCGGGCTTCTTCGCCCGCTGGTTCATGTCGACCAACCACAAGGACATCGGCACGCTCTATCTGATCTTCGCGATCATCGCCGGCGTGATCGGCGGCGCGATCTCGGGCCTGATGCGTTACGAACTGCGCGAGCCGGGCATCCAGTTCTTGCAGCTCTGGGCGCAATATTCGGACGGTTCGGGCGCCACGATCGACCAGGCCTATCACCTCTGGAACGTGCTGATCACCGCGCACGGCCTGATCATGGTGTTCTTCATGGTCATGCCCGCCATCATCGGCGGCTTCGGCAACTGGTTCGTGCCGATCATGATCGGCGCGCCGGACATGGCCTTCCCGCGCATGAACAATATCAGCTTCTGGCTGCTCATTCCGGCCTTCCTGCTGCTGCTCGGCTCGACCTTCGTTCCCGGTGGCACCGGCAATGGCGCGGGCGTCGGCTGGACGGTCTATGCGCCGCTCTCGACGAGCGGGTCCGCAGGGCCGGCTGTCGACATGGCCATTCTTTCGCTGCACATCGCGGGCGCAAGTTCGATCCTGGGTGCGGTCAACTTCATCACCACGATTTTCAACATGCGCGCGCCGGGCATGACCCTGCACAAGATGCCGCTGTTCGTCTGGTCGGTGCTCGTGACCGCCTTCCTGCTGCTGCTGGCTCTCCCGGTCCTCGCCGCCGCTATCACCATGCTCCTGACCGATCGTAACTTCGGCACCGTCTTCTATGACGCGGCCGGTGGCGGCGACCCGGTGCTCTATCAGCACCTTTTCTGGTTCTTCGGTCATCCCGAAGTGTACATCATGATCCTGCCGGGCTTCGGCATCGTCAGCCAGATCGTCTCGACCTTCAGCCGCAAGCCGGTGTTCGGCTATCTCGGCATGGCCTATGCCATGGTCGCGATCGGCGTGGTCGGCTTCATCGTGTGGGCGCACCACATGTTCACGACCGGCATGACCGCCAACGTGAAGATGTACTTCACCGCCGCCACGATGGTCATCGCGGTCCCCACAGGCGTGAAGATCTTCTCCTGGGTCGCGACGATGTGGGGCGGCTCGCTGAGCTTCAAGACCCCGATGATCTGGGCGCTCGGCTTCATCTTCATGTTCACCGTTGGCGGCGTGACCGGCGTCGTGCTCGCCAATGGTGGCATCGACGACAATCTGCACGACACCTATTATGTGGTGGCGCACTTCCACTATGTGCTCTCGCTGGGCGCCGTGTTCTCGCTCTTCGCCGGTTTCTACTACTGGTTCCCGAAGATGAGTGGCCGCATGTACAGCGAGTTCCTCGGTCAGCTGCACTTCTGGGTGTTCTTCCTGGGCGTGAACATCCTGTTCTTCCCCATGCACTTCCTGGGCATGAGCGGCATGCAGCGCCGCGTTCCGGACTATACGGACGCGCTCGCCTACTGGAACGGCATCGCGACCCATGGTTATGAGATCATGGCCGTCGGCGTCGGCATCTGGTTCGTGAACATCATCTACACGTTCGTCGCCGGCAAGAAGGCCGAGGGCAATCCGTGGGGTGAAGGCGCGACGACGCTGGAATGGACGCTGTCCAGCCCGCCGCCTTACCACCAGTTCGAGACGCTGCCGGTCATCGACGACAACGGTCACCACTGATCGGATCGATGGCCGAGCCGCGAGGACGCGGTAAGGCAAGACAAGAGAGGGGGCGAGGGCGCTGCGGCGCTCTCGCCGCCCTGTTAAACAGATGAAGCGATTTTGAGGCCCGGTTTTGGCAACGAATGCATCCCTGCTGACTGACGAGGCGCCGGTGTCCTCCGTGCCGATGCCGGCGGAGTGGCGCGATTTCGTCGCGCTGACCAAGCCGCGCGTGATGACGCTCGTCGTCTTCACGGGCCTCTGCGGTCTGCTGGTCGCGCCGGGCCATATCGCGCCGATCCTCGGCTTCACCGCGATCCTCTGCATCGCGCTCGGCGCAGGGGCTGCCGGCGCACTCAACCAATGGTATGAGGCGGACCGCGATGCGCGGATGAAGCGCACGGCCGCCCGTCCGCTGCCTGCCGGCCGCATGGACCGCGAGAGCGCACTGCATTTCGGCGTGGGCCTGTCCTTCTTCTCGGTGCTGCTGATGGGCTTTGCGACCAACTGGTTCGCGGCCTGCATCCTGGCCGTGTCGATCCTCTTCTACGTGTTCGTCTACACAATCTGGCTGAAGCCGCGCACGGCGCAGAACATCGTCATAGGCGGTGCCGCTGGTGCGTTCCCGCCGCTGATCGGCTGGGCGGCGGTGACGGGCGACGTCGCGGCGTTGCCCTTTGCCTTGTTCATGTTGATCTTCTTCTGGACCCCGCCGCATTTCTGGGCGCTCGCTCTGTTCGTCCGCATGGATTATGCCAATGCAGGCATCCCGATGCTGCCCGTTGTTGCGGGCGAGCGCGTCACGCGCCGGCAGATCCTCTTCTACACCAGCATCATGGCCGCCGCCGCAATGGCGCCGGTGCTGCTGGAGCTCACCGGCCTCGTCTATGGCCTGACCGCCTTCATCGCTACCGCGATCTTCGCCGTCATGGCCTTCCAGGTTTCGCTCAGCCGCGAGACGGACCCCGCAAAGATGATCCCGGAACGGCGGCTGTTCAAATATTCGGTGCTCTATCTCTTCCTCATCTTCGGCGCGGTCGTCGTCGATCACTGGGTGTACGCTGCATGACCCCGGAAGAGCAGAAGATCATCCAGGAGCGGCAGCGCTCGCGCGCGCTCATCATGGCATTGGTGCTGTTCGCGCTCGTCGTCCTGTTCTTCGGTATCACCATCGCGAAGATGTCCTGATATGACCAGCCTCACAAAGTCCCGCCCCGGCAACCGGCGCACGGCATTGATTGCCGGGCTGATCGCGCTCGCGATGCTCGGCCTCGGCTTCGCGTCGGTACCGCTCTATCGCCTGTTCTGTCAGGTCACCGGCTTCGGCGGCACGACGCAGCGCGCGACGGCGGAGGAAGCGCAGGTTGCCTCGCAGACCGTGCAGAGCGGCACGCGCCAGCTTTCGATCCGGTTCGATTCCAACACGGCCAATGGCCTGCCCTGGGATTTCTATCCCGAGAAGCGCACGGTGACGGTGGGTGTCGGTGGCAAGTCGATGGCGATCTTCATCGCCAAGAACCATAGCGACAAGCCGGTGAAGGGCCGCGCGGTGTTCAACGTGACGCCCGAAGCGGCCGGATCCTATTTCACCAAGATCGAATGCTTCTGCTTCACCGAGCAGACGCTCAAGCCCGGGCAGGAAGTCCGCATGCCCGTGCTCTTCTATGTCGACAAGAAAATCCTCGACGACAAGGACAACAAGGATGTCGAGGAAATCACCTTGAGTTACACCTTCTACCCGGTTGAGAAGCCGGGCGACGACAGCTAAACAGGCGCGCACGCAAGAGCGCTCAGATACGGGGAACATACATGGCCGGCGCCAAGAACCACGATTATCATATTCTTCCGCCCGCGATCACGCCGCTGCTCGGCGCGATCTCGGCCTTCGTGATGGCGATAGGCGCGGTCGCCTGGATGCACCCGGCTGAAATGGGTAGCTGGGGCGGTGCGGGCTTCATCATCGGCCTGCTCGGCGTGCTTGCCGTGATGTTCATGTGGTGGTCGGACGTGATCCGCGAGGCTCATGCCGGCGATCATACCCCGGTCGTGCAGCTCCACCTGCGCTACGGCATGATTCTGTTCATCGCCTCGGAAGTCATGTTCTTCGTCGGCTGGTTCTGGGCCTTCTTCGATTTCTCGCTGTTCCCCAGCGAATTGCCGCCGATCGACGGCCTCTTCCCGTCCAAGGGCATCGAGACGCTCAGCGCTTTCGAACTGCCGCTGCTCAACACGCTGATCCTGCTCTGCTCGGGCACTACGGTCACCTGGGCGCACCACGCGCTCATCCATGGCGATCGCGACGGCCTCAAGAAGGGCCTGTGGCTGACGATCCTGCTCGGCGCGCTGTTCACGGCCATCCAGGCCTATGAATATATGCACGCGCCCTTCGCCTTCGGCACGACGCCTTATGGCTCGGCCTTCTATATGGCGACCGGCTTCCACGGCTTCCACGTGCTGGTTGGCACGATCTTCCTGATCGTCTGCCTCGTGCGCGCCTATAAGGGCCACTTCACGCCCCGCCAGCATTTCGGGTTCGAAGCTGCAGCGTGGTACTGGCACTTCGTCGACGTGGTGTGGCTGTTCCTCTTCGTCGCCGTCTATGTCTGGGGCGGCTGGGGAGCCCCGGTCCACGCCGGCTGATAGCGCTTCGATGGCCCGGCCGATGATGACGCCCGATTTTCATCTGGCGCAGATCAACATTGGCCGGCTCGTCGCTCCCAGGGGCGATCCGCGCGTCCAGCCTTTCTTCGAGGCGCTCGACAGCATCAATGCGCTGGCCGAAGCCTCGCCCGGCTTCGTCTGGCGGCTCAAGGACGATGACGGCATCGGGGCCGGCCGTGGCGTCGGCAATGCGACTGCCATCGCCATCGGCCCCGACCCGCTGCTCATTCCCAATATGTCCGTCTGGCAGGATGCCGATGCTTTGTTCGACTTCGTCTATCGCAGCGCCCACACGCCGGTGATGGCGCGGCGGCGTGAGTATTTCGCGCGTTTCGACGGGGCTTATCAGGCGCTGTGGTGGATTCCCGCGGGCACCGTGCCGACGCTGAGCGATGGCCTGTCGCGCCTGTGGCTGCTCGATCGCTTCGGCCCCTCGCCCGATGCCTTCACCTTCAAGGCCCGTTTCCCCGAGCCCGATCGTGCTGGCCCGCCGGCCGACATGCGGCCCGACCCGTGGTGCATGGGCAATGCCTGAACCGACCGAACCCGCGCCTCCTACGCCGCTCGTCCGCGCCGCGCTCGCCGCGCGCTGTCCGCGCTGCGAGAACGGGCCGCTCTTCGCAGGCTGGGTAACCTTCGCGCCCAAGTGCCGGGCGTGCGGGCTGGATATAGCGGCCTTCAACGTCGGCGACGGGCCGGCGGCCTTCCTCATCCTCATCGTGGGGGGCCTGATCACGGCGCTGGCGCTCATGGTCCAGCTCGCGGCCGATCCGCCCTTCTGGGTCCATATCCTGCTCTGGGTGCCGCTCACCAGCCTGCTGGTCGTGTTGTGCCTGCGCGTGTCCAAGGCCGCGCTGCTCGTCCTCGAATATCGCAATCGCACCGGTGAAGCGCAGCGCAAGGAGCCGAGGGTGTGATTCGCAAGCTGCCGCTGATCCCCACGATCGTGGTAGCGGCGGCGATCCTGGTCATGATCGGCCTTGGCGTCTGGCAGCTTGGCCGCGCCGGGCAGAAGGACGCGGCGGTCGCGGCCTGGCGCGCCAACATATCGCTGCCCGAGACGGCTTATCCCGTCGCCAATCCGGCCGATGAAAGCCTGATGTTCCGTCGCCTTGCGGCCCATTGCCTGCGCGTCGTGAGCTGGCAAGTGGTCGGCGGGCGCAGCGCGCAGGGCCAGCCCGGCTGGCGGCACATCGCGACCTGCGCGACCGGTGCGGAAGGGCCGGGCCTCGTCGTCGACATGGGTGTGAGCCAGGCGCCCGATGCGAAAGTGAGTTGGGCCGGCGGGCTGGTGCGCGGCCATGCGACGCATGAGCCCGACCAGCGGGCCTGGCTGGAGCGGCTGGCCGGCCATGCCTCGCCATTGCGCCTGATGATCGTCGCCGAGACGGCAGCGCCGGGTCTGACGCCGTCGGCAGCGCCCGATCCCGCGTCCGTGCCCAACAATCACCGCGCCTATATGTGGCAATGGTTCTTCTTCGCGCTGGTCGCTGCAGTCATCTATGCTCTGGCCGTGCGCAAGCGGCTGCGCGAGACGACGCCGGAGCCGCCGCAGCCCTGATCATCGCAGGCCTATCATTGCGCCCCCTGCAATCGGCCGCTAAGAGCGCCCGGTCATGCAATATGTGAGCACCAGGGGGCGCGCGGGGGCGCTCGATTTCGAGGGCGCGACGCTGGCGGGGCTTGCGAGCGACGGCGGCCTGTACCTGCCCGAGCGCTGGCCGACCTTCACGGCGGACGAGTTCGCGGCGATGCGCGGCCTGTCTTACGTCGAAACAGCGGTGCGGGTGATCCTGCCCTTTGTCGGCGACAGCCTCACGGAAGAGGAACTGCGCGAGCTCTGCACGCAGGCTTATGGGCGTTTCGCCCACGCCGCGGTGACGCCGCTGGTTCAGCTCGATCACACCCATTGGCTGCTCGAGCTGTTCCATGGGCCGACCCTGGCCTTCAAGGACGTCGCGCTCCAGCTCCTCGGCTTGTTGTTCGAGAAGTTCCTCAGCCGCCGCGAGACACATCTGACGATCGTCGGCGCGACCTCGGGCGATACCGGATCGGCGGCGATCGATGCGGTCGCGGGCCGCGCCAAGATCGATATCTTCATGCTGCATCCGGCCGGCCGCGTGTCGGATGTGCAGCGCCGCCAGATGACGACGGTGCTGGCGCCCAATGTCCACAACATCGCGATCGAGGGCAGCTTCGACGATGCGCAGGCGCTGGTGAAGCGCATGTTCAACGATGCGGACTTTGCCGGGCGCTTCGATCTCTCGGCCGTGAACAGCATCAACTGGGCGCGGCTCGTCGCGCAAGTCGTCTATTATGTCTATGCGGCCGTGCGCCTCGGCGCGCCGGAGAAGAAAGTCGCCTTCGCGGTGCCGACCGGCAATTTCGGCGATGTGTTCGCCGGCTATGTCGCGGCGCAGATGGGCCTGCCGGTCGAGCGGCTGATCGTCGCGACCAACGTCAACGACATCCTCCATCGCGCGCTCAGCGAAGGCGATTACAGCCAGGGCACGGTGGTGCCGACGGCGACGCCGAGCATGGACATCCAGGTCTCCTCGAATTTCGAGCGCCTGCTGTTCGATCTGGGCGGGCGCGATGGCCTCGCGCTGGCCGATCAGATGAAGGGCTTCGAGAGCACGCGGGCGATGCGCCTCACCAATGCGCAGCGCGAAGGCGCCTCGGCGCTGTTTGGATCCGCGCGCATCGATGCCGATGGCATGTCGCGCGCCATGCGCTGGGCCTATGATGCTGCCGACCAGATCATCGATCCGCATACGGCTGTGGGGCTTGCCGCCGCGCATGCCGCCGATCTCGATCCCTCGGTGCCGGTCGTGACGCTGGCGACCGCGCATGCCGCCAAGTTCCGCGATGCCGTCGAGCGCGCCACGGGCACGCGCCCGTCGCTGCCTTCGCGCGCCGGCGATCTCTTCGGTCGCGAAGAGCGCTATGCGACGCTGCCGGCGACCTTCGAGGCGGTCACTGCCTATGTCGCCGAGCGGGCCGTCCCGCGCCGTGGCTGAGAAGCTCTTCCTCAAGCCCCTCCCCTTCAGGGGAGGGGTTGGGGTGGGGCTCAACGTCGCAGATCGCTGCGCGACACCCACCCCCTACCCCTCCCTTGAAAGGGAGGGGCTTTTGGTGGTGCCATGACGACAGTCGCTCCGCTCCCCCTCGGCGTGATGATCGCCGAGCCCTGGGCCGATTACGGCCTCATCGACAGTGGCGCCGGACGCAAGCTGGAGCGCTATGGCGCCTATCGCTTCATCCGTCCCGAGCCGCAGGCCATGTGGGCACCGGCGGAGGCCGACTGGGACGCGCATGGCAGCTTCATCCCCGCCTCGGACGAGGATGGCGGTGGGCGCTGGCATTTCGACAAGCCGGTGCCGCGCGAGGGCTGGCCGCTGCGTTGGGAGGAAGCGCGCTTCCAGGCGGCCTGCACGCCGTTCCGCCATCTCCAGTTCTTCCCGGATATGGCGCCGATCTGGAAATGGGGTCGCGAGCAGCTTGCCGGGATGGACGCGCCGCAGTTCATGAACCTGTTCGGCTATACCGGTGTCGGCACATTGGCGTTTGCGGCGGCGGGCGCGCAGGCCGTGCATGTCGATGCTTCCAAGAAGTCCGTGGCGCAGGCGCGCGATAATGCTGCGTTGGCCGGCATGGGCGACAAGCCGATCCGCTGGATCATCGACGATGCGGCCAAGTTCGTCGCGCGCGAAGTGCGGCGCGAGCGGCGCTATGACGGCATCCTGCTCGATCCGCCCAAGTACGGCCGCGGGCCGGATGGCGAGATCTGGCGGCTGGAGGAGGATCTGCCCGGTCTCATCGCCAATTGCCGCGCGCTGCTGGATAGCGAGAGTCGGTTCATGTTCCTGACGGTCTATGCGGTGCGCATGTCGGCGCTCGCGATCGGCGAATTGCTGCGCGCGCATCTCGGCGACTTGCCGGGGCGGATCGAATGCGGCGAACTTGCCGTGCGCGAGGAAGCGCGGGGCCTGCTGCTGCCGACCGCTATCTGGGCACGCTGGAGCCGCAACTAGGCGCTATTCGCCGCCGCTGCCGCGTTCCCAGCGGAGCGCGATCACCGTGACGATGCCGATGCTGATACCGGCGATGATGTTCTCGAGCGCGATGCCGAAGCACGCCCCGATGATCAGGCCAATGGCGAGCGCGGAACTGATGGACAGTTTCATGCGCGCGGAGATGGGGTGCCACACAGGCCGGTTCTCGCCGATCTGCGGCCATGGGCGGCATGGGTGCGGCCAAGCGATCTCTGGAGCCATTTCGAGACAGGTGAAAACACCTGCCGGCTTGGAAAGCACGGCAAACAAGGAGACGGCGCTAGTTGATGATGTCATCTTCCATTGAAGCGGCGTCCCCGGGGCAATAGGATGCCCGGAGCCTGCGCCACGACGCCGGTGACAAGAGGAGAGACACGATGCCCAGGAAGCTGAAGGCCGCGGCGCTTGCCGTGCTGATGCTGGTTGCGACGCCAGGCCCGGCAGCGGCGTCCGATGCCGCCATATTACGTGAGAGCCAGGACCGCGCCGCAATCACGCAGCTGATGTGGACCTATGTCCGCGCGATCGATACGCTCAATCCCGATGCCTATGCGGCGGTCTTCACGCCGGACGGCACGTTCAACGCGGTCAAGGGCAGCGACGCGCTGCGCAAGATGGTCGTGGACCTGAAGAGGAGCCAGGACGACCGGCGCGCCAAGGGCGAGGCGATCCCCGCCATGCACCACGTCATGAGCAACGACCATATCGAGTTCATCGACAAGGACCATGCGCGTTATCATTATTACTGGATGACGGTCTTTGCCGGCCAGCCCAGCGGGCCGGCGCCGCGCGTCGCGGCCGCCGGGCGCGGTGTGGACGAGGTTGTGCGGGTAGACGGCAAGTGGCTGATCCAGAGCCGCAATGTGGCGCCGCGGGATTAATCCCGCCCGGCGCGCATGGCTGCGCCACCCGCGACAGGGGCGATCACACAGAGCAGCAGCGAGCAGGCCGCGACCAGCTTGAGCGCGCTTGCGCCGCCGAATTGCAGGGCTCCCGCCCCGAAGATCAGGAGCGGCACCGCCAGCGGCAGCACCAGCAGGCCGGTCAGCGCACCGCTGCCGCGCTGGCCCGCCGTCAGTGCCGCGACCAGCAGAGCCAGCGCAGCAAGGCCCGGCGTCCCCAGTGCAAGCCCGGCGATCACCAATTGCAGCATCTCCGGCTCCAGCTTCAACAAAGCTCCTGCCGGCAAGGCCGCGATCAGCAGGGGCGGGCCGAAGCTCAGCCAGTGCGCGATTCCCTTGGCGAGCAGGATCGTTCCTTCGCCGAGGCCACGCAGCACCAGCTGATCGATCACGCCGCTTTCCCGGTCCGGCTCGATCAGCCGGTCGATCGGGAGCAGGCTGGCGAGGAGGGCGGCGATCCAGAGCAGTCCGCCGCCGGTCTGGCTCAGCAGCGTGGCATTGGGGCCGACCGCGAACGGAAAGAGCGCCGCGATCAGTAGCAGGAAGGCGAGGGGCAGCCATGCCCCGCCCCCGCGATAGGCGCGGCCGAGATCGCGCAGGATGATCGCGCCGATCATGCATTTTCCTCGCGTGGCGGTTCGAGCGTGATCGTCACATCCTGCGCCCAGGCCAGAGGGAGATGCGAGGCGGCCAGCACGATGCCGCCGGCCGCGCGATGCCGATCGACCAGTCGGCCCAGCGTCGCGGCCGAGGCGGTGTCGAGGCCATTGGCGGGCTCGTCGAGCAGCCAGATCGACGCGCCGGTCACCAGCGTCCGTGCGAGGGCGGCGCGCTTGCGCTGGCCGGTCGAGAGCATGCGAACCGGAATATCGGCGAGATGGCCGATGGCGAGGTCGTCGAGCGCGGCGTCGATCCGCGCGCCCGGCACCTCGTCGATCCGCGTCCAGAAGGCGAGTGCCGTGCGCACCGTCTTCTCCCGGTCGAGCGCGTCCAGCTCGTCGGTCAGCGCAACCGCGCCTTCGCAGCGCACGATACCCGCATAAGGCCGCAGCAGCCCCGCGACGACGCGCAGGAGGCTCGACTTGCCGACCCCGTTCGGCCCGGCGATCTGTGCGCTGCCGCCGGGCGCAAGATCGAGATCGACGCCGGCGAACAGCACCCTGCCGCCACGCAGGCACGCAAGACCCTGAAGCGACAGTGCCGCGCCGCTCACGGGTTGACCCGCAATGCGTCTGAGGCCGAATATGCCAGGCAAGCCCAGGAGAGTCGCATGTCCCGCTTGACCAAACTGACCGACGAAGAGCGCGCTGCCGCGCTGCCCACCGTTTCGAACTGGCGCCTCGCTGATGACGCGAGCGGGATCAGCCGGAGTTTCCGCTTCGAGACATTCGTGGAGGCATTCGGCTTCATGTCGCGGGTCGCCCTGCTCGCGGAGCGGGCCGATCATCATCCCGAATGGTCGAATGTCTATGGCCGTGTGGATATCCGCCTGACCACCCACGATGCCGACGGGCTGAGCGTGCGTGACATAGCCCTCGCCCAGGAGATCGACGCGCTGCTGAGCGAGGCATAGCCCTCACAGAACCTTCGT
Organism: Sphingobium xanthum; assembly: GCF_019737615.1. Lineage (GTDB taxonomy): Bacteria > Pseudomonadota > Alphaproteobacteria > Sphingomonadales > Sphingomonadaceae > Sphingobium > Sphingobium xanthum. Next base: position 294,589 of record NZ_JAHKKS010000001.1, read on the forward strand.
GTTGTAGCGGTGCCAGGCCATGATCGCCATGGCGCTGCGGTGCGGACGCCAGGCCTCGGCGATCTCGCGAATGTCCTTCTCGCTGGGCCGCTCGGGGAGGCCGAGAATATGGCCAATCGAGATCTGCACGGCGAGGTCGCCCGCCGGCCAGATGTCCTTCCGTCCCTCGGCGAACAGCAGATAGATTTCCGCCGACCAGCGCCCAATGCCCTTGATCCGGACAAGTGCGGCAATGGCTTCCTCGTCGTCCTCGGGCAGCGCATGCAGATCGAGCGCGCCGCTCGTCACCAACTCGGCGAGACTGCGGGCATAGCCCTGCTTCTGACGCGAAAGGCCGCAGGCGCGCAGCGTGTCGAAATCCTGCGCGAGCAGCGCTTCGGGCGCACAGCCGAGGCCGAGTACCGTCTCGAGCTTTGCCCAGACCGATGCCGCCGCGGCGACGCTCACCTGCTGGCCGACGATCGTGCGCAGCAGCGTCTCATAGCCCGGTTCGCGCAGCCGCGGCTCGGGATAGCCATAGTCGGCGATCAGCGTCGCGATCAGCGGATGGTCCGCCGCCACGGCGTCGAGGGAAGTGCGCAGCGCCTGTTCGTCGAGCATCGTCCGTTCCACACAGCGCCGGCCTGGTCACGTGGCCGGTTGATTTCTGAACATCCGCCCCTCATAGCGAGCGCTTCCACGGTTGGGAGATAAAAATGGCGCAGTTGACGGTCGTGAAGCGGGACGGAACCAGTGAGCAGTTCGATGCGCCTGATGGCTATACGGTCATGGAAGCGATCCGCGATCAGGGGATCGATGAGCTTCTGGCGATTTGCGGCGGCTGCTGCTCCTGCGCGACCTGCCATGTGTTCGTGGACGACGCCTATTTCGGCAAGCTCCCCGCCATGAAGGGCGACGAGGACGATCTGCTCGACAGCTCCGAGCATCGCGGGCCGACCAGCCGCCTGTCCTGCCAGATCCCGATCGGCCCCGAGCTGGACGGCATGACCGTCACGATCGCGCCGGAAGACTGATCGGCCCGACCCGGAGCGCGCCGCCGACGATCAGCTCGGCGCCGTGCCCACGCGGGTCCAGACCTGGGATCTGCACAAGACCCGGCCAACCAGGCAGCCCTGCGCGCGCAGCGTCTGCGCGTCGACCATGGTGATCGTCCCCGAGAATGTGCTGCGCATGTCGGGAACGAATACTTTTCCGCGCCAGACCGACTTGCCGTCCGGCACGAAGCCGAGAAACAGCTGGGTGCTGATCAGCGGATCGGTGCCGCCTTTCCGGGCGTCGGCCTTGGCCTTGTCGTCCGCCCAGACGATCGTGCCGCACAGCGCCTGCCCGCAACGATGTACATGCACCTGCACGCTGCGCTTCGGGTTTGTCCAGATGCTGCCATAAGGCTCCACCTGCGTGGGGGCGCTCGCGCTCGCAAGCAAGGCAGCGAATGCCGCGGCGCTCGCGCTCAGGGTTGGCAATGCCGGCACGTCAGGGCAGCGCCACGACCCTGAGAACCGCCATTGGCGCATCCTTCGTGCTGGGGCTGACTTTCCAGACGATCTTCTTGCTGCCATCGGGCTGGGTGATCGCGCCTTCTTCCTGATTCTGGCTCACCACTTCCGCCGTGGTGGTGATCGTGAAGCTGCCATCGAGCTGCGAGCCGGGGCCATCGCCGCCACCGCCCATACCGCCCATGCCGCCCATCGATCCCTGCGCGGACTGGTCATTGGAGAAGCCGGGCGCCTTCACGCGCAGCCGGTCCTTGCCGCGCAGCTCGATGGCAAGAAAGGGGAACATCACTTCCCCGTCCGGATTGAACGGGAAGACGAAGGCATGGTCGAGCCGGCCCGTGATCCGATAGTCCACGGCCAGCTTGCGGTTGCCGATATAGCGTACGGAGCGGAAGCCATATTCGGCCGAGAGCGTCTTCGCGAGGTCGCGCAGCTTGGTCGCGTCCTCGGGCGTGTCGCCGAAAGTCTCGTCGGGCTTGGCCGCCTTGCCTCTCGCTTTGGACGGCGTCGCGATCTTGATCATCCGCGCCTCGCCGTCGCCGCTGTCCTGCCAGCTCTGTTCGGTACCGCCTTCCTCTTCCGTGGCTTCAGGCGGATCGTCAGGCTTGCTCTGCTTGGCAAGCTGGACTTCGCCCACATAGGTGAAGGTGAAGGCCCGGTCCGCCTTGATATCGAGCGTCGAGGTGAACCTCGTCGGCACCAGCAGGCAACTGGTGAGCAGGAGCGGCGCGGCGAGCACTGTCAGCCAGCGCGTGAGATGTGCCATGCCGATCGTCCCCCATTGGGCAAGGCTGGTGAGGGTCGCGCCTTACCGTGTCGTGCAGGCGTATAGCGCGATTGCCGCCGCGTTGGAAACGTTGAGGCTTTCCATGCGCGGGCTGATCGGCAGCTTGGCCAGCATGTCGCAATGATTGATGCTGTTGAGCCGCAGCCCTTCGCCCTCGGCGCCCAGCACCAGTGCGACGCGGTTCGCGCCCTGCAGGGCCGTGCCGAGCGTTTCCTTCGCTTCGCCGTCCAGCGCGATGCGCCAGTAGCCGGCCTCGGCGATCTCATCGAGCGCGCGGGCGAGATTGACCACGCGCACCCACGGCACGATCTCCAGCGCTCCTGCGGCCGCACGTGCGACCACACCGGATTCGGGCGGGGCATGCCGGTCCTGCGTGACGATGCCGAGCGCGTCGAAGGCGGCGGCCGAGCGCAGGATGGCGCCGACATTGTGCGGGTCGGTTACCTGATCGAGCACGAGGATCGGGCGGCGGGCCTGATCGTCCGGCGCGCCCTGCTCCAGCAGGTCGCCCAGCCAGACGTCCTCCAGCGGCTCGACCTCCACGACCAGGCCCTGATGCGGCGCGTCGTGCGGCACATAGCGCGCCATGTCCGCCACGTCCGAATAGACGATGGGCAGATTCGACGGCAGCTCGAGCGCGTTGATGACCTCGCGCGTACCCCATATCTTGCGAATCACGCGCTCGGGATTGGCGAGCGCGGCGGTGACGGCATGTCGCCCGTAAAGATGCGGATATCCGCCCTTGGGCTTGCCGGTGCGATGACCTCTCTTCATGTCCCGCGCTTTTCCACGCGCAGCATTGACAGGCAAGGCCCCTTTCGCCAAAGACGCCGCTCCAAATCCGTTTTCGGGCGTTTGCCCCCGCGGATCAGGCGCCTTGGAAGGGTGGCCGAGTGGTTAATGGCAGCAGACTGTAAATCTGCCCGCGAGAGCGTACGCTGGTTCGAATCCAGCCCCTTCCACCATTTCCTTTAGAACAGTCTTGTCTGGCGGGCTTATGCCTCTGGCCGACACCAGATCCATGTGCCGGACACCAGCGCCGCCGCGATCGTCACGGCCGGCCAGGGCCATGGCGCAAGCCACAGCGAGAGGGCGATGCTGACTGCGAAGGCGATGGTTGCCGCCTGCTTGGCCTTGCGGCTGATCGCGCCATGCTCGCGCCAGCGCCGGATATGCGGCCCGTAGCGGCGATGATCGAGCAGGCGCGCCTCGAGTCTCGGACTGCTACGCGCGAAGAAGAAGGCGGCGAGGATGAAGAACGGCACGGTCGGCAGCAGCGGCACTGGAATGCCAATGATGCCGAGCGCCATGGCGACCAGTCCGGCGGCGAGATAGAAGGGCCGCAGGAGCGGTCTGGGCTGCCTGGTCATGAGGCGGGCGTCGCCAGCGTCCTTCCGGTGGCGCAATTGGGGCGTCGAAAGGTCAGGCGCTGGCCGGTTCGGCGCGCGGGTCAGCAGCGCGGGCATCGAGCTCCGCGATATAGCGTTCGATATTCTGCCGATCCTGTGGATCGTTGAGCGCCAGCAGCAGCCGGCGCGCACGGTCCAGTTCGGCCAGGATCTGGCCACCCAAATCAGTCACTTTCACTGCCGTCCTTTCAGGCGCGCGAGCGCGGTTCAGCGCCTTGGCGCGATCCACGACTCGGTGACAGCTTCTATCGCCGGAACGCTCCGGGGATAGGACGGAACCGTCATCACCGATCCTTAAGGATAACGCGAGAAGTCCTGTTCCTGTGACGTCATGAACTCGAGTAGTACGGGTTTTCCGGCCTGCGTCGCCGTGATTCCGCGCTTTATGGCGGGTACGATGTCCGCGACCTTGCTGACGCGCTCGCCATGGCCGCCGAGCGCCTTGGCGAAGTCGGCATAATTGCCGCCAATGTCGGTCGAGCGATATTTTTCCGTCGCGGTCGGCATCACGTTCAGCTCCATCGCCATGGAGCTGTTGTTGAGCAGGATCGACATGATCGGCAGCCGCTCGCGCACCGCCGTCTCGAAGTCCATGCCGGTGAAGCCGATGGCGGCATCACCCCAGACGTTGATGCAGAGCTTGTCCGGGCAGGCGAGCTTTGCGCCGAGCGCGAGGCCAAGCCCGTAGCCAAGCTGCGTCGTCTTGCCCCAGCCAAGGAAGGTGTGCGGCGCGCGCGTCTTCCAGAAGGGCGAGAGCTGATCGCGGGGCGAGCCGGCGTCATGGGTGATGATCGTATTGGCGACGTCCACCGTGTGCTGCAGGTCCCACAGCACGCGATACGGCGTGATCGGCTCCTGATCGCTGGTCAGCTTGGGCAGCCACTTGGCGAACCAGTCGTCGCTCACCTTCTTGATCTCGGCGGTCACGACGCTCGCATCGCGCGGCGTGCCGCCGACAATCGCTTTGCACGCCTCGATGAGCGCACGCAGCGTCAGCTTGGCGTCACCGATCAGCGCGACCTCGGTATCGACCGCGCGGTTGATCTCGACCGGATCGAGCGTCGAATGGATCACCGTCTTGCCGGTCGGCATGCGGATGCCGAACGCGGTGGAGGTGAAGCTGCAGCCCGCGCCCAGGATCAGATCCGACTCCTCGAGGAAATAGCGAACCTGATACGGCATGGCCGCGCCGCCCGAGCCGAGCGAGAGCGGATGCGTCTCGTCGAAGCTGCTCTTGCCCGGCAGGCTGGTGCAGACCGGGATCGCCAGCAGCTCGGCCAGCTCGGCGAGTTCGGCATAGGCGCTCGCCCAGTGAATGCCCTGACCAGCATAAAGCACCGGGCGCTTGGCGGCGCACAGCAGCTCGGCCGCCCGCGCCACCTGCGCGGGGTCGGGCGCGAACTTGGTGCGCAGCACCGGCTTGTAGTCGACCTCGGCGCCTTCCTGCTCCAGCACGTCGAACGGCAACTCGACCAGCGCCGGTCCGCCGCGCCCGTTGCGCAGGGCGGTGAAAGCGCGGCGCATGACCGCGTTCACATGGCCCGGAAAGTTCAGCGGTTCGGCCGACTTGGTGATCTGCGCCATGTTGCGCACGCTGTTGAAATTGCGGCCGACATGCGCGATCGGCGTCGCATAGCCGCCGGGCAGGAACAGGATCGGCACGGACTCGCCATAGGCCTGCGCCACGCCGGCATAAGCGACTTCCGCGCCCGGCCCGTGCTGGCAGGTGAACACGCCGAGCTTCTCGCCCTTGGTCAGGCGCGAATAGGCGTCCGCCATGTGCAGGCCGATGCGCTCCTGACGCGGGATGATCGTGCGCACGTCCGCAGCGGCCGCCGCCTCCAGCAAGGCATTGCGCGGGTAGCCGAACAGCACTTCGACGCCTTCGCGCTTCAAGATGTCTATGATCGCGTCGGCGGCTTTCATGCGTGTCTCCCATGCCAATCGGATGCAGCGCGCCTCGAGGCACGGCGGAGAATCCCCTAGGGTCAAGCCGCGTGACTGGCCAGCGAAAATGGTTGGTTTCTCCCACGATTATGGCGGCGTGCAAAGGGTCGTGGAGGTCGCGCGGGACGGCGCATGCGGCACGGGGGAAATCGATACGTTGTAGATCGTGAAACAGTGTTGCGATCTATGAAACAATGAGTCAAAGGTCGAAGCACGTTGAGATCATCAAAAAGGTCATGGGAGAATCGATGTCTGAAGTGTCTCGCGAGGGTCTTCGCCTCTATGATTCGCACGCGCACCTCGTTTCGAGCGACGACGCGCGCTATCCGCGCAACCCTTTCAAAATGAAGCCCTCGCCGGACGGGCGCCCCGCGCTTCGTCCGCCCTTTGGTCCGGGCACGATCGGCATTCCCGGCGGCATGCATGGCCCGACGCCGGTCAATGAAAAGCCGACCGCCGAGCAGCTGCACCAGTGGATGGCCGAGGAGAATGTGGTCAGCATCGCGGCGGTGCAGAAGGGCATGATCTACGGCACCGACAACAGCTATATCGTCGATGCCGCGGACATCTTTCCGGACGAAATGCGCGCGATCGTCATCCTCGACCCCGAGGAGGAGAAGACGCTGCCAGAAATCCGCGCAGGCGCCAGCCGCGGCATCGTTGGTGTGCGCTATTTCCCTGTAAATGTGGACGACAAGGTCGCCTGGTTCGGCTCGGAGAAATCCGTCGCCGTCTGGGCATTGTGCGATGAGCTGGGCCTCGCCGTCGACATCGAAGGGCCGCCCTGGGAAGGCGAGGAGCTGATCCCGGTGATGGAATCCATGGCCGACCGGTTCCCGAACACCCCGATCGTGCTCGATCACCTGTTCATGCCGGACGTGACCAAGCCGAATTTCGGCATCGATGCCATTTATGACGGCTATCGGACGCGGCCGAACGTCTATCTCAAATGGACCTCGCTCAGCATGGACGTCATCCGCGAGCAGGGCATTTCGGTCCCGGACGTGCTGCGCCGCGCGGTCGATTTCTACGGTGCGGACAAGATCATGTGGGGCTCGGACATCGGCACGTCCTCGGGCACCTACAAGGAGATGGTCCAGCGCGCCGTCGATTCCACAGTGCTGCTTACGGACGAGGAGCGCCGCAAGGTGCTGCACGACACCGGCCGCCGCGTCCTCATGAAGTGGGACGGCACGGACTGAGGTTGGCGATCACTTCGTCCTTCGCTCGGTTGCATTGTGGAACGGCCGTAACGGGAGCAGCTGTCATCACCCCACCTCTGAAGAGGAGGGGTTAAAGGCCTCAATCACTCGCGAGCCGCCGCCACCTTCTCAATCCTCGTCGAGCGAAAGCCCGTCGTCGATCCGCTCCATCAGCAGCGAGAGGAAACCCAGATTGCTGCGAATCTCGGTCATGGGGATGCCTTCGAGCAGCTTGCTGCGCAGCGCTCCGGTCACGGCGAGCATTTCACCGAGCGCGGTAAAGCCGGCGTTGGTCAGCTTCATGTGCTTGTTGCGGCGATCGGAGGGGTCGGGCAGGCGCTCGACCAGCCCGTCCGCCTCCAGCATGTCGAGCGTGCGGGTGAGCGTCGGGCCTTCGATGCCGACACGCTTGGCGATCTGGATCTGTGTCGTGTGGGGCGGCGCGTAGGCGATGGCGGACATGGCTTCCATGCGCGAGGCGCTGTGGCCCAGTTCGCGCAACTTGTCGTCGAGGAGCGATCGCCAGCGGCGGCCGGTCAGCACGATGGACATCGTGAGGCCGAGCTCGGGCGCGGGATAGCCTTCCCTGGAGGGAAGGATGGTCCCGAAGATGCTCTCGTCGTCGGCCATGGTCGCGATGCTGTTCGTCAAAATCTCCTGCCCCCCTCCTGGCGGCAGTTGCCGGACTTTCCGGCGTTCCGCCTTGTGGAATGGCTCAACGTTAGAGGCCGAATGAAATCCGCGCAACCACGCATCCTCCCCTGACGGGCCAACGGGTTGGGCCGGAGTGAGGAAGGGCCGCGAGATCATCCCGAAATTTTGTCGAAACGAGCAGTGGCGCCCCGGCGCATCCCTTGATATCCATCGGTCATGTCGCACTGCGGCATAGGCCGGGCGTGGATCGAACAGGGGGTAAGCTGATATGGCGACGATTCAGTCCTTGGCGGGGAAAAGCCTTCAGGAGCGGATCGAGGACGCGCTGGTTCACCGCATCGGCAAGGACACGCAGGCCGCACTGACGCATGACTGGCTCGCGGCCACGATCTACACGCTGCGCGATGACATCATCGAGCGCTGGATGGCATCATCCAAGGCGTCTCATGCTGCGGGTGCGAAAAGAGTCTATTATCTCAGTCTCGAGTTCCTGATCGGCCGATTGCTGCGCGACGCGCTCGCCAATCTCGGCGTGTCGGGCGAGGTGCGGGCGGCGCTCGCGGCGCACGGCGTCGATCTCGACGAGATCGAGGAAATCGAGCCGGATGCCGCACTGGGCAATGGCGGGCTCGGGCGTCTCGCCGCCTGTTTCATGGAGAGTCTGGCGACGCTCGATATACCCGCTTATGGCTATGGCATCCGTTATGTGAACGGCATGTTCCGCCAGCGCATCGACGATGGCTGGCAGGTCGAGCTGCCGGAAAACTGGCTGGCGCACGGCAATCCCTGGGAGTTCGAGCGGCGCGAAAGCGCTTATCGCATCGGCTTCGGTGGTGAGGTGATCGGCGACGCCGACGGCCAGGTCCAGTGGAAACCGGCGGAGCAGGTGATCGCGACGGCCGTCGATACGCCCGTGGTCGGCTGGCGCGGCAAGCGCGTGAACACGTTGCGCCTCTGGAATGCCTTCCCGATCGACCCCATCCGGCTGGACGCCTTCAATGCCGGTGACCATGCCGGCGCGCTGGCCGAGCAAGTGCGCGCCGAGAGCCTCGTTCGCGTGCTTTATCCTGCGGACTCGACTGCAGCCGGTCAGGAGTTGCGCCTACGGCAGGAATATTTCTTCTCGTCCGCGTCCATCCAGGACATCGTCCGGCGGCACATGCAATATCATGGCGACATCCAGACCCTGCCGGAAAAGGTCGCTATCCAGCTCAACGACACGCATCCGGCAGTCTCGGTCGCCGAGTTGATGCGCTTGCTCATGGACGATCACGGGCTGGAACTGGCCGATGCCTGGGTGATGACCAGAGCGACCTTCGGCTATACGAACCACACCTTGCTGCCCGAGGCGCTGGAGAGCTGGCCGCTGCCGTTGTTCGAACGGATGCTGCCGCGTCACATGCAGATCGTCTACGCGATCAACGCGATGGTGCTGCGCGAGGCGCGAACCAAGAAGATCCTCGAGGATGGCGCGATCTCATCGATCTCGATCATCGACGAGAGCGGCGAACGGCGCGTGCGCATGGCCAATCTCGCTTTCGCCGGTGCGCACAGCGTCAATGGCGTGGCGGCGCTTCACACGGAGCTCATGAAGCAGACCGTGTTTTCCGATCTGCATCGCCTCTACCCCGATCGCATCAACAACAAGACCAATGGCGTGACGCCGCGCCGCTGGCTGCTCGAGTGCAATCCCGGGCTGACCGACCTCATTCGCGAGGCAATCGGCGACGGGTTCATGGACGATGCCGAGAAACTCGTCGATCTAGCGCGCTTCGCCGAGGACGGCAGCTTCAACGCGAAGGTCGCCGCCGTGAAGCGCGCCAACAAGGAAGCGCTGGCCGCGCATCTCAAAACGCATATGGGCGTCCGGCTCGATCCCGGCGCGCTGTTCGACGTCCAGATCAAGCGCATTCACGAATATAAGCGCCAACTGCTCAATCTGGTGGAGACCGTCGCGCTTTACGACCAGATCCGTAGTCATCCCGAGCGCGACTGGGTGCCGCGCGTGAAGGTCTTCGGTGGCAAGGCGGCGCCGAGCTACCATAATGCCAAACTGATCATCAAACTGGCCAACGACATCGCGCGCCGGGTGAACAGTGACCCATCTGTGGGCGGCTTGCTCAAGATCGTGTTCGTGCCGAACTATAATGTGAGCCTGGCCGAGAAGATCATGCCCGCGGCCGATCTCTCCGAGCAGATCTCGACCGCCGGCATGGAAGCCTCGGGCACCGGCAACATGAAGTTCGCCTTGAACGGTGCGCTGACCATCGGCACGCTCGATGGCGCCAATATCGAGATCAAGGATCGGGTCGGCCACGAGAATATCGTCATCTTCGGACTCACGGCGGACGAGGTCGCCGAAAAACGCGCATCGGGCTATAATCCGCGTGCCGTCATCGAAGGCTCGCGCGAGTTGCAGCAGGCTGTCTCTGCCATTGCGTCGGGCGTCTTCTCTCCGGACGATCCGGACCGTTACAAGGACCTCATCGGCGGCCTCTACGACCACGACTGGTTCATGGTCGCCGCCGATTTCGAGAGCTATAGCCAGGCGCAGCGCGCGGTGGACGAGCGCTGGATCGATCCGACCGGCTGGCAAGCGGCCGCCATCCGGAACATTGCGAACGTTGGCTGGTTCTCGTCAGACAGGACCATCGCCGAATATGCGAAAGACATCTGGGGAGTTATGTGAAGCCGCCCCAAGCGGCCATTGAAGCCCTGCTTGCAGGCACACATGCCGATCCCTTCTCGCTGCTTGGCGTGCATGAAGGCCCGGAAGGGGTTTTTGCGCGCGCCGTCATTCCCGGTGCAGACAGCGTCACCGCGCATGATCTCTCAGGTGAACTGCTCGGCAAGCTAGCGCGGGTCGATCCGCGCGGTCTCTTCGAAGGCACCATCGAAGGCCCGCGCCAGCCGGTCAAATATCGCGCCGTGGGCGGCGAGGGCGCCTGGTGGGTGAGCGATCCCTACAGTTTCGGGCCTGTGCTCGGCCCGGTCGACGATCTGCTCATGGCCGAGGGCACGCATTTCCGCCTGTTCGACAAGCTGGGCGCGCATCTGATCGAGCATGAGGGCGCGCGCGGCGTCCACTTCGCGGTCTGGGCGCCCAATGCTCGGCGGGTCGCCCTGCTCGGCAATTTCAACGATTGGGACGGGCGCCGTCACGGCATGCGCCAGCGCGCCGACATCGGCGTGTGGGAAATCTTCGTGCCCGATGTCGGCGAATGGCAGGCCTACAAGTTCGAGATCACCGGACCGGACGGCGAGATTCAGCCGCTCAAGGCCGATCCGTTCGCCTTCGCGTCCGAATTGCGACCCAAGACCGCCTCCATGACGATGGCGACCGGCAAGGCCGACTGGGGCGACGAGGGGCATCGCGCCTATTGGGCTTCGGTCGATCCGCGCCGCGTGCCCATTTCCATCTACGAGGTCCATCCCGGCTCCTGGCAGCGCGACGCGCATGACTGGTTCCTGACCTGGGATGCGATGGCCGAGCGGCTCATTCCCTATGTGGTCGAGATGGGCTTCACCCATATCGAGTTCCTGCCGGTCAGCGAGCATCCCTATGACCCCAGCTGGGGCTATCAGACGACCGGCCTCTACGCGCCGACCGCGCGCTTCGGCGATCCGGCCGGCTTCGCGCGCTTCGTGGATGGCGCGCATCGGGCCGGCATCGGCGTGCTGCTCGATTGGGTGCCGGCGCATTTCCCGACAGACGCGCATGGCCTCGCCCGCTTCGACGGGACGGCGCTCTACGAGCATGAGGATCCGCGCCTTGGCCATCATCCGGACTGGGACACGGCCATCTACAATTTCGGGCGGCGCGAGGTCTCGAGCTTCCTCGTCAACAATGCGCTGTTCTGGGCGGAGCGCTATCATGTCGATGGCCTCCGCGTGGATGCCGTCGCCTCCATGCTCTATCGGGACTACAGCCGCGCCGCCGATCAATGGATCCCCAATCAGCAGGGCGGCCGCGAGAACTGGGAAGCGGTTGCTTTCCTCCAGGCGATGAACAAGGCCATGTACGGCGCGCATCCCGGCATATTGACGATTGCGGAGGAGTCCACCTCCTGGCCCGGCGTGACCCATCCGGTCCACGACAACGGCCTCGGCTTCGGCTTCAAGTGGAACATGGGCTTCATGCATGACACGCTGAAATATATGGCGCGTGACCCCATCCATCGCCGGCACCATCATGACGAGATCACCTTCGGTCTGATGTACGCCTTCGCCGAAAATTTCGTGCTGCCGCTGAGCCATGACGAGGTCGTTCACGGCAAGGGATCGCTGCTGAACAAGATGGCCGGCGACGACTGGCAGAAATTCGCCAATCTGCGCGCCTATTACGCGCTGATGTGGGGCTATCCGGGGAAGAAGCTGCTGTTCATGGGGCAGGAGTTCGCCCAGCGCCGCGAATGGAGCGAAGAGCGCGCGCTCGACTGGGAGCTGCGCGACGCGCTGTCTCACGAAGGCGTGCGCAATCTCGTCCGCGATCTCAACGGCCTGTATCGCGATCTTCCCGCCCTGCATGCGCGCGATTGCGAGGGTGAGGGGTTCGAGTGGCTCATCGTCGATGACCGCGACAATTCCGTCTTTGCCTGGCTGCGCAAGGCGCCGGGCGAGAAGCCGGTGGCGGTCATTGCCAATATGACGCCTTTCGCCCGCGAAAATTACCGCGTGCCCTTGCCAGTCGGCGGAATCTGGCGAGAAATACTGAACAGCGATGCAACCGATTATGGCGGCAGCGGTATCGGCAATATGGGTCGAGTCACGGCCAGGGACGGTGCCGCGAGCGTGAGATTGCCGCCGCTGGCGACGATCATGCTGCTGAGCGAAGGATGAAGCGATGGGGATGCCGGTGCGCGAAATGAGAGGACAGCCGCTGGCGCGCGAAGCCATGGCCTATGTGCTGGCCGGCGGGCGCGGCAGTCGCCTCATGGAGCTGACCGACAATCGCGCCAAGCCCGCCGTCTATTTCGGCGGCATGTCGCGCATCATCGATTTCGCTTTGTCCAATGCGCTCAACAGCGGCATCCGCCGGATCGGCGTCGCCACGCAATACAAGGCGCATTCGCTTATCCGCCACATGCAGCGCGCCTGGAACTTCATGCGGCCGGAGCGCAACGAGAGCTTCGATATCCTCCCCGCCTCGCAGCGCATCGACGAGTTCCACTGGTACGAGGGCACGGCCGACGCGGTCTTCCAGAATATCGACATCATCCAGGCGCACGCCCCGCGCTACATCGTCGTGCTGGCCGGCGATCACATCTACAAGATGGACTATGAGATCATGCTCCAGCAGCACGTGCGGGAAGGCGCGGACGTTACCGTCGGCTGCCTGGAAGTGCCGCGCATGGAGGCGACCGGCTTCGGCGTCATGGCGGTCGACAAGAAGGGCCGCATCACCGATTTCGTCGAGAAACCGGCCGATCCGCCGGCCATGCCCGGCAAGCCGGATGTCGCGCTCGCTTCCATGGGCATCTATGTGTTCAACACGGATTTCCTGTTCGACCAGCTCCGCCGCGACGCCGAGACGCCGGACAGCAAGCGCGATTTCGGCGGCGACATCATCCCCTATATCGTCAAGCACGGTAAGGCGGTGGCGCATCTCTTCTCGCACAGCGGCATTCGCGCGGCGGAGGAGATCGAGGAATATTGGCGCGACGTGGGGACGCTGGACGCTTATTGGGAAGCCAATATCGATCTCACCGACGTCGTTCCCAAGCTCAACATGTACGATCGCGACTGGCCGATCTGGACCGACCAGATCATCGCCGCGCCCGCGAAGTTCGTGCATGACGAGGAGGGACGGCGCGGCATGGCCGTCTCCTCGCTGATCTCGCAGGATTGCATCGTCTCGGGCGCGAGCGCCTGGCGCAGCCTGCTGTTCACCGGCGTGAAGATGGGCAGCTATTCCGACGTCAAGGAAGCGGTGATCTTGCCCTATTGCAACATCGGCCGCGGCGCGCGCCTCAGCCGCTGCGTCATCGACAGCGGCGTGCGGATTCCCGAGGGACTCGTCGTGGGTGAGGACCCTGTGCAGGACGCCCGGCGTTTTCGCCGGACCGATAGCGGGATCTGCCTGATCACCAAGTCGATGATCGATCGGCTGGGATGAGTTGTTCTTTTTGGCTCTGACCTTCTATTCATTCACGCCGTGACCGATCTCACTGTCCTTTCCCTCGCATCGGAATGCTGGCCGCTGGTCAAGACCGGCGGCCTGGCGGATGTTGTGGGCGCGCTGCCGGTAGCGGTGGAGCCGCATGGCGTCGCGATGACGCGCATGATCCCGGGCTATCCCGCCGTCATGCACAAGCTCGGCCGCAAGCGGACGCTGCACAAATATGACTCGCTGCTCGGCAGCCCGGCCCGCATCCTCGCGACGAAGCATGACGACCGGCCGCTGCTCGTCCTCGATGCGCCGGCTTATTATGATCGCGATGGCGGGCCCTATTCGGATCCCATGGGGCGTGACTGGTTCGACAATGGCTTGCGCTTCGCGGCCCTCGCCAGGGCCGGAGCGGATGTCGCCGCCGGGCGCGCGGGCCACAAGCCGTTCGACGTGCTGCATGCGCACGACTGGCAGGCGGGGCTTGCACCGGCCTATCTCGTCCATGGGGCGAATGCCGACCACCGTCCGGCCAGCGTCATGACGATCCACAACATGGCGTTTCAGGGCTTTTTCGGCGCGGATTTCTTCCCCCGGCTGGAGCTGCCGCGCGCGGCCTTCTCCATCGACGGCGTCGAATATCATGGCGGCGTGGGCATGCTGAAGGCGGGTGTCATGCTGGCCGATGCGATCACGACCGTCAGCCCGCGCTATGCGGAAGAGATCAAGAAACCGGAATTCGGCATGGGGCTGGAAGGGCTCATCTTGGGACGCCAGGACCGGCTGTCCGGCATTGTCAACGGCATCGACACGCAGGAATGGAACCCGGCGACTGATCCGGCACTGAACGCGCCTTTCACGGCCAAGGCGCTGGCGGGTCGCGCGGCCAACAAGCGCGCGATCGAAACGGCCTTTGCGCTGACGCCGGGCGATGGCCCTTTGTTCACCGTCATCAGCCGCCTGACCTGGCAGAAGGGCATGGACGTGCTCATCGAGGTGCTCGACCATCTGGTCGGCCTCGGCGGACGGCTTGCCTTGCTCGGCACCGGGGACGCGGCAATCGAGGCCGGGCTTCATGCCGCCGCCGCGCGGCATCCGGGGCGCATCGGCGTGCGCATCGGTTATGACGAGAAGCTGGCGCATCTGCTGCAGGGCGGCGCCGACGCGATCCTCATCCCCTCGCGCTTCGAGCCTTGCGGGCTCACCCAGCTTTATGGGCTGGCCTATGGCTGCGTGCCGATCGTCGCGCGGACCGGCGGCCTCGCCGATACGGTGGTCGACACCAATGTCGCGGCGATCGCGTCGAAATCCGCAACCGGCCTCCAGTTCTCGCCCGTCAGCTATGAAGCGTTGGCCGACGCCATAGCGCGTGCGATCAAGCTCTATGGCGACGCGGCCGTCTGGAAGCAGATCCAGCGCAGCGGCATGGCGGCGGATTTTTCCTGGGACCAGAGCGGCCGCGACTATGCCGCGCTCTATCGTCGGCTGAAGGAGCCTCAATGACTATTTTGACGATGCCGACGACGCCGTTCGACGGGCAGAAGCCGGGGACGTCCGGCCTGCGCAAGAAGGTGAAGGTCTTCCAGCAGCCCAATTATTCCGAGAATTTCATCCAGTCGGTCTTCGACGTGGTTGAGGGCAAAGAGGGCGCGCTGCTCGTCATCGGCGGCGACGGGCGCTTCCACAATCGCACGGTTATCCAGCAGGCGGTCCGCATGGCCGCCGCCAACGGCTTCGGCAAGGTGCTGGTGGGGCAGGGCGGCATTCTCTCGACGCCGGCCGCGAGCAACGTCATCCGGCAATATGGCGCGATCGGCGGCCTCGTCCTCTCCGCCAGCCACAATCCGGGTGGGCCGGACGAGGATTTCGGCATCAAGTATAATGTCTCCAACGGCGGCCCGGCGCCGGAGAAGATCACCGAGGCGATCTATGACCGCACGACGACGATCGACCGCTGGCTGACCGTGGAGGCGGCGGATATCGATCTCGATGCGATCGGTACGGTCGAGGTCGGCGGCATGAGCGTCGAGGTGATCGACAGCGTGGCCGACTATGCGGCGCTCATGGAGGCCCTGTTCGATTTCGATGCGATCCGCGGCATGGCAGATGGTGGCTTCACCCTCGCGTTCGATGCGATGAGCGCGGTGACGGGCCCCTATGCGCACGAGATTTTCGAGGGGCGGTTGGGCTTCGCGCCGGGCACGGTCCGCAACGGCACGCCGCTCGAGGATTTCGGCCATCATCATCCCGATCCCAATCTCGTCCACGCGAAAGAGCTCTACGATCTGATGATGAGCGCGGCGGCGCCCGATTTCGGCGCGGCGTCGGACGGCGATGGCGACCGTAATCTCATCATCGGCAAGGGCATCTTCATCACGCCCTCGGACTCGCTCGCGATGCTGGCGGCCAATGCGCATCTGGCGAAGGGCTATGCGGGCGGCCTCAAGGGCATCGCCCGCTCGATGCCGACCAGCGCGGCGGCGGATCGCGTGGCCGAGGCGCTCGGCATATCCTGCTTCGAGACGCCGACAGGGTGGAAATTCTTCGGCAATCTGCTCGATGCCGGCATGGCGACCATCTGTGGCGAGGAAAGCGCGGGCACCGGCAGCGACCATGTGCGCGAGAAGGACGGTATCTGGGCCGTGCTGCTCTGGCTCAACATCCTCGCGATACGGCAAGTGCCGGCCAAGGCGCTGGCGCAGGATCACTGGGCGCGCTTCGGCCGGAACTATTATGCGCGGCACGACTATGAAGCACTGTCGACTGACAAGGCCAATGCGCTGATCGCCGAGCTGACGGCGGCGCTTCCCGCGCTGCCCGCCACTGCGCACGGCCCGCTCGTCGTCGCGGCGGCCGACAGCTTCTCCTATGCCGATCCTGTCGACGGCTCGGTGAGCGCCAATCAGGGGCTGCGGGTGATGTTCGAGGGCGGCTCGCGCATCGTTTTCCGCCTCTCCGGCACCGGCACGGAAGGCGCGACCCTGCGCGTCTATCTGGAGCGCTACGAGCCTGCGGGCGGGACGCTGGACGCCGAAACACCCGATATGCTGGCCGATCTCATCGCCGCGGCCGACGCCATCGCCGGGATCGTCCGCCACACCGGTCGCACCGCACCCGACGTCGTTACATGAGCGACGCGCCCGGCGCCCGGCTGACGCGCGGCGGGGCCGAGTTCGCCGTATGGGCGCCCGATGCAACGGCGCTCACGCTCTGCCTGTTCGACGGCGAGGCCGAGCGTCCTCTCTCCATGGCGCGCAAGGGCGACGTCTGGCGCGTAAAGGTGCCGGCTGTCGCGGCAGACCAGCTTTATGGCTATCGCGCCGACGGCCCGTGGCAGCCGGATCAGGGGCTGGCCTTCGACCCTGCCAAGCTGCTCGTCGATCCCTATGCGACGGCGATCGATCGCCCATTCGTGTACGACCCGTGCCTCGGCGAGCGCGGTGTGGATACTGCCGGACTGGTGCCGAAGTCCGTTCTCCAAAAGCCGCTCGCCGATGTGCGCCGGACGCCGCCGCGCTTCCACCCTGCGGGTCTCGTCTACGAGCTCAACGTGCGCGGCTTCACCATGCTGCACCCGGACGTGCCGGAGCAGCAACGCGGCACCGTCGCCGCGCTCGCCCATCCCGCGATCATCGCGCATCTGCGCAAGCTGCATGTCGCGGCCATCGAGCTGATGCCGATCACCGCCTGGATCGACGAGCGCCATCTGCCGCCGCTCGGCCTTACCAATGCCTGGGGCTATAACCCGGTCGTGCCGATGGCGCTCGATCCGCGCCTCTGCCCCGGCGGCATGTCGGAGCTGCGCACGACCGTCGCCGCGCTGCATCGCGCCGGCATCGGCGTCGTCCTCGATCTGGTCTTCAATCACACGGGCGAGAGCGACCGGCTCGGCCCGACGCTCTCGATGCGCGGCCTTGGCGAGCGGCGTTATTACGCGCTGGAACCGGACGGGCGGCTGATCAACGATACCGGCACCGGCAACACGCTCAACTGCGCCGAGCCACAGGTGCGCGCGCTCATCCTTGCCAGCTTGCGCCAGTTCGTGCGGCAGGCTGGCGTCGACGGTTTCCGCTTCGATCTGGCGCCGATCATGGCACGCGGTCCGGGCTTCGAGCCGCAAGCGCCGATCTTCGCCGAGATTGCCGCCGATCCTTGGCTTGCCGATCGGCTGCTCATTGCCGAGCCGTGGGATATTGGCCCCGGCGGCTATCAGCTCGGCAATTTTCCATCGGACTGGATCGAGTGGAACGATCGCTATCGCGACGATATCCGCCGCTTCTGGCGGGGCGACGAAGGCATCGGCAAGGCGGTAACGCGCATCGCCGGGTCCGCCGATCTGTTCGGCAAGCCCACGCGCAGTGTCAATTTCCTCGCCGCGCATGACGGCTTCACCCTCGCCGACACGGTCGCCTACGAGGAACGCCACAACGAAGCCAATGGCGAGCAGAATCGCGACGGCCATGGCGAGAATTTCTCTTGGAATCACGGTGTCGAGGGGCCGAGCGACGATCCGGCGGTGATCGCGGCGCGGCAGGCGGACCTGCGGGCACTGCTCGGCACGCTCTTCGCATCGACCGGCACGGTCATGCTGACCGCCGGCGACGAATTCGGCCGTAGCCAGCGGGGCAACAACAATGCCTATGCGCAGGACAATGATCTGAGCTGGGTCGACTGGGCCGGGCGCGATCTTGCGCTGGAGGACTTCGCGGCCGCGCTCTCCGAAACACGGAAGGAGCATGCCGCGCTCTTCGCGACCTTCCCCGAGCCCGGCACCTGGTATCGCGCGGATGGCGTCGATATGACGGTTGCCGACTGGGAGTCTCCCGCCACCGATTTCGCGCGTTATGAGGCGGTTATCGAGGATGGCGGGCGCTATCGCCTCACGATCGATCGGGTTGCCCGCAGAGTAATCGTTGACATTGTCCAGAATTGCGTGGAAAGCCCGGCTCGCTGAGGGTCGCGTGAGGACTCAACATGCTCGCTTTTCATTGAGCGCATGATTTGCAGCAATTTCCGGCATTGCGCATGAACGCGGAACAGGGAATCGTTGCAAAGCTCATGATTGAGCGATTTCATCCTCGCGCGCCGCGTCAAGGAGAGAAGGCATGAAGGATTTCGAGGGTCAGCTCGCTTTTATCACAGGCGGCGCGTCCGGCGCCGGCTTCGGGCAGGCCAAGGTTTTTGGGCGTGCCCGCGCAGAGATCGTCATTGCCGATGTGCGCGCCGAAGCGGTCGAGAAGGCCGTTGCCGAGCTGCGCGAGGAACAGATCAAGGCGCATGGCGTCGTCCTCGACATCATGGATCGCGACGCTTATGCGGCAGCCGCCGACGAGGTCGAGGCGGTCTGCGGCCGCGCGCCGACCATCCTCTCGAACACGGCGGGCGTGAACAGCTTCGGTCCGATCGAAAACACGACTTATGATGACTTTGACTGGATCATCGGCGTCAATCTGAACGGCGTGATCAACGGCATGGTCACCTTCGTGCCGCGCATGATCGCAGCGGGCGTGCCCGGCCACATCGTCACCGTCTCCTCGCTGGGCGGATTCATGGGCAGCGCGCTGGCCGGCCCCTATTCCGCCGCCAAAGCCGCGAGCATCAACCTGATGGAAGGCTATCGTCAGGGTCTCGAGAAATACGGCATTGGCGTCTCGGTCGTAACCCCGGCCAATATCAAGTCGAACATTGCGGAGGCGAGCAAGCTGCGTCCGGCGAAATACGGTACCAGCGGCTATGTCGAGAATGAGGACAGCATCGCCTCGCTCCACTCGATCCACCAGCATGGCCTTGATCCCGAAGCGCTCGGCCAGGCGATCAAGAAGGGGATCGAGGAGAATGCGCTCTACATCATCCCCTATCCCGAAGTGCGCGAGGGGCTGGAGAAGCATTTCGCCGCGATCGTGGACTCGGTCGCCCCGATGGAGAGCGATCCCGAAGGCGCAAGGCTGCGGGTCGAGGCCCTGGTCAACTGGGGCAGGGACCGCACCCGCGTCTTCTCCGAAGGCAAGGAAGGCGCCTGACGAAATCCCGGGGCGTGGCGGCTACTGCGCCGCGCCCTTTTCGCACATGATAACCGAACAAGATGCCAGGAGATAAGAATGACCCTCAAACTCTACAGCTTTGGCCCCGGCGCCAATTCGCTGAAGCCGCTCGCCACGCTCTATGAGAAAGCGCTGCCGTTCGAGCCGGTCTTCGTCGATCCGGCCAAGTTCGAGCAGCATTCCGACTGGTTCAAGGCAATCAACCCGCGCGGTCAGGTGCCGGCGCTGTGGCATGACGGCAAGGTCATCACGGAATCGACGGTGATCTGCGAATATCTGGAGGACGTGTTCCCGGATGCCGGCAATTCGCTGCGTCCGGCCGATCCGTTCAAGCGCGCCGAGATGCGCGTGTGGACCAAGTGGGTCGATGAATATTTCTGCTGGTGCGTCTCCACGATTGGTTGGGCGTTCGGTATCAAGGCGATCGCCCAGAAGATGAGCGACAAGGAGTTCGAGGAACACATCGAGAAGAACGTGACGATCCCCGAGCAGCAGCTGAAGTGGCGCCGCGCCCGCAACGGCTTCCCGCAGGAGATGCTGGACGAGGAATTCCGCAAGGTCGGCGTGTCGGTCGCGCGGCTGGAGGAGACGCTTTCCAAGCAGGATTATCTGGTCGACAGTGGCTACAGCCTCGCCGACATCTGCAATTTCGCCATTGCCAATGGCCTGCAGCGACCCGGCGGCTTCTTCGGCGATTACGTGAGTCCGGAGAAGACTCCCGGCCTGTGCGCCTGGCTCGACCGCATTAACGAGCGCCCGGCGATCAAGGAGATGTTCGCCAAGGCTCAGCGCGAGGCGCTGCTCAAGGACGCGGACAAGAAGGTCGATGCGTAAGACATTTCACTGCTCCCCGGCACGGGGAGGGCGACCAGCCGCAGGCTGGTGGAGGGGCTCTGCGAGGCAGCGTTACGCCTGACGCCCCCTCCACCACCAGCTGCGCTGGCGGTCCCCCTCCCTTTGCACGGGAGGATCCTCAAGAACGGAAAGGCTGAGCCATGGCCAAGAACAACACCATCACCCTCTATGATCTGCAGCTCGAAAGCGGCTGCACGATCAGTCCCTATGTCTGGCGCACCAAATATGCGCTGGCGCACAAGGGCTTCGACATCGACATCGTGCCCGGCGGCTTCACCGGCATCGCCGAGCGCACCGGTGGCCGTTCGGAGCGCGTGCCCGTCATCGTCGATGATGGCGAGTGGGTGCTCGACAGCTGGGTGATCGCGGAATATCTCGACGAGAAATATCCCGACCGGCCGATGCTCTTCGAGGGGCCGACCCAGAAGAACCTCATGAAGTTCCTGGACAACTGGCTGTGGGCGACGGCGATCGGTCCGTGGTTCCGCTGCTACATCCTCGATTATCACGACCTCTCGCTGCCGCAGGACCGCGACTATGTCCGCTGGAGCCGCGAGCAGTGGTTCCTGGGCGGCCAGAAGCTGGAGGATGTGCAGGCCGGGCGCGAGGATCGCCTGCCGCTCGTCTCGCCGACGCTGGAGCCGCTGCGCAAGATCCTGAACGAGACCAAGTGGCTGGGCGGCGATACGCCGAACTTCGCCGACTATTCGGCGCTGGCCGTGTTCCTCTGGACCGCCTCGGTCGCGCGCACGCCGCCGCTGGTCGAGGATGATCCGCTGCGCGACTGGCTGGATCGCGGCTTCGATCTGTTCGGCGGCCTTGGCCGGCATCCCGGCATGAACCCGCTGTTCGGCCTCAAGCTGCGCGAGGGCGATCCCGAGCCGTTCGCCAGGCAGACCGGCCCCGCCGGCGCGGGCGGCCAGCGGGTCAATACCGGCCCGCAGGCGACGAAGATGCCGGAGCGCGTGGACGCCAAGGCGGAATAGCAAAGAATAGCCCCTCCTCTTCAGAGGAGGGGTAAGGGGTGGTGGCGATGCGCCAGCATCGCTCGCGTAGCGATCTCACGGCATCGTCCAGCACCACCCCAACCCCTCCTGAAGAGGAGGGCTAAGGCAAAGGACGACAGCATGCCTCAGGAACTGACCATCTATCATATCCCCGGCTGCCCCTTTTCGGAGCGGGTCGAGATCATGCTGGAGCTCAAGGGCCTGGCGATGAAGGATGTCGAGATCGACATCTCCAAGCCGCGCCCGGACTGGCTGCTCGCCAAGAGCGGCGGCACGACCGCGCTGCCCCTGCTCGATGTCGAGAATGGCGAGAGCCTCAAGGAGAGCATGGTCATCCTGCGCTATCTGGAGCAGCGCTATCCCGAGCCGGCCGTGCAGCATAGCGACCCGTACAAGCATGCGGTCGAGGGCATGCTGGCGGAGCTGTCCGGGCTGTTCTCGGGCGCGGGCTATCGCATGATCCTCAATCGCGACGAGACCAAGCGCGACGAGATGCGCGCGGCGGTCGATGCCGAATTTGGCAAGGTCGATACCTTCCTCAAGCGCTATGCGACGGGCAAGGATTTCCTGTTCGAGGATCGCTTCGGCTGGGCGGAAGTCGCCTTCACGCCGATGTTCAAGCGGCTCTGGTTCCTCGATTATTACGAGGGCTACGACGTGCCGGCCCAATATGACCGCGTGCTGCGCTGGCGCGAGGCCTGCTTGTCGCATCACGCCGCGCAATATCGCAGCAAGGAAGAGCTGCTGAAGCTGTACTACGACTACAGCCAGGGCGGCGGAAACGGACGCATTCCGGAAGGCCGCGCCATCTCGAGCTTCTCGCCGGATTTCGACTGGCGCACACGGCCGATGCCGCCTCGCGACAAATGGGGCCATGCCGCGACCGACGCGGAGCTTGGGTTGGCCCCGGCCGCCGCCTGATAAAAGCGGACAGTCCGGACCCGACGCCATTGCGGACATAGCGATGCCATGTCACTCTCGTGGCCTGCTGAGGGACTATAGGAAGAGCACTTGACGTTCCAACCTTTCGGACACCGTTTCGAAATCACCTCGGAACTTACTCCGACGGAGGCAAAGGCGGCAATTCGGTCGAAGAAGACAACAGTATTCGACGCCAAGAACGGCGCTCGCGGGTGGATCGTCGGGCCGTTCATATGCCTATGGTTCAGCGCTTTTGACCGGTACGGGCCAATGTTGTTTGGTCTCATCTCAGCCGACAATTCCGGCACTCGCGTGAAAGGCAGGACGGGGTCAGACCTAAACGGCGTAGTGACGTTCACGTTGTTGATCCCGATGATGGCTTGGCTGGTCTTCATGATGATTTCTGAAGGGCAAGCCTCATTTGGGCGGCTGTTAGTCATAGCGTTGCTGTTCCTCGTTGGTGGCCCAGTGGTCTATTGGTCTGCGCACAAACAGCGGAAGGATGCCGAACCGCTTGAGCGCTTCTTGCGCAAGAACCTCACCCCCTCCGCTGCTCGCCCTAAATCGACGGGAGGCGGTCTCGATATTCGAGAGGGATTTCGACTGATTTTGAACGGTGACCATCTTGATACCCCAGTAACGCAGGAGGCCGCCCAAAGCGCGTTAATGCGTGTAGGGAATGGAGATTTTTTGATAATTGAGACCGGATCACAGAATTACATTCAAACAGCTTGCCGAGATGCGGAATATGTTCTTGAGGTTCGCAAGGGTAGGCCGGATAAACATTACAGAGCAGTTCGGAATGACTCTGCGGCAACTGGTCACTCTGTCTTAGATGATACCTTCACCTATGAGGAAGTGGGTGCGACATTGGCTTCGCACCTATCTGGCTTTCCCCTTCCACGTTTTCTGCGATTGGAGCCAATCGACGCACGGTGAAGGTCCGCTCATCACCCCATTTCACACGCTCTGCCCCACACCACGATGTCCGAAAGCCGGCGCGAGATTGGCCCAATTCACTGGTTCCCAACTTGTGCAATTTCACGCCAGACGGCATAATCGGGCGGCTCGGACATCACGAAAACAAATCTCTTCAAAACGGAAAGGGGCCCGGCGAGCAGATCGCCGGACCCCTCTTCACTGGGGCTCGCCCGATGATCGATCAGGCGAAGGCGACTTTGGCGCGCGCGCGGCGCATCGCGTAACCGGCGGCCCCGAGACCGGCGATCATCATGCCCCAGGTCGCCGGCTCCGGTATGGCCGGGGTCGGCGAAAAGACGCGGATCACGAACTGCGCCGCGTCATCGTTGCCCGGCACGGCTTCCAGGAATCCGGAGCCGCGCAGGCCGTTGCTGAAATCGACATAGACGGCGGAGCCGATCAGCTCATTGCCGAAGATCGTCGCTGTCGAGGGCGAATCCACGTCGATGTTCCAGATGAAGCTCTCACCCGCGTCGAAGTCGTTGAAGGTGAAGGCGATGCTCGTGGCGCCATCGGCAAAGACGCCCGGACCGGTATAGCCCGTCGTGACGTCGGTGCCGCCGACCGGCGCGAAAGCCGTCGAATTGTCGATGCCGAAGCCGCCGTTGACGGTATCGAAGCCGAACGGCGCGATCAGCGTGATCCCGAAGCCGACGACCGTCTCACCGGCGTCGCTATTGTTCGTGATCGAATAGGGCTGGCTGAATGTGTCGCCGTCGATGATGAAGAACAGGCTGCCCGTGGCGTTGGCCGGGACCGACGAAAGGGCAAAGGCGGTAGCCGCCGCGAGGGCGGTCGCTTTCAAAGTGCGCATCCTTAACTCCCACGTGTCTGGTTCTGTTTCGATGCGACCGACTTTTCTGGTTTCGTTAACCATATTCCCGCGCCGGGCGATCGTCGCCGTCCGCGAGACGAGCCGTTGCTTTTCACCGGTGACGTAACGGCAATTCGGACAGACTGTCGCTCCACGGCAACGGCATGCGGCGTCGTGTGTTTCCACACCCCAACAGACCTTGCATTGGTGCCGCTACGCCGCGTAGCCATGGCGGCGCGCGGTCGGCAAATCGTCCGATCGATATGGAGGAGGGATTTGTGGGAGGCCGCGTTGCCCTGATCGCCGCATTGGCGATATCGCTGTCGGCGCAAGCCGCATATGCACAGCAGACGGATGCCAACGGTCGGCTCGTTTATGAGGCTGCGTTCTTCCAGCCCTTTTCGCCCGCCAACGCCTTGCAGATCGTCGAGCGCGTGCCGGGTTTCACCTTCGATGAAGGCGACGATGAGGTGCGCGGCTTCAGCCAGGCCGCGGGCAATGTCGTGATCAACGGCCAGCGCCCGAGTTCGAAGAGCGAGACGCTGGAAACCGTGCTGACGCGCATCCCCGCCTCCAGCGTGCTGCGTGTCGAGCTTGCCTCGGGCGAGCAGTTCGGGTCCGACTATGCCGGCAAGCCGCAGGTCGTGAACATCGTCCTGTCCGGTGCCGGCGGACTCGCCGGCACGGCCGAGGCGACCTTGTACCGCGAGTTCACCGGAGCGATCGTCCCGGAAGGCAGCGCGTCCGCGCTCATCCGGCGAGGCCCGTCCACCTTTAACGTGGCTGTCAATCTGCGCGCGAACGCGACCACGGAGAACGGCACCGACCGGCTGACCGATCTGCCGGGTGGTGCGGAGCGAGAGCTGCGCATCAAGATGAACCGGATCAAGGAACCCTATGCCACCGGCTCGGTGAGCTGGGCGCTGGAGGACGGCAACAATCGCAGTGCGCATCTCAATGCGAGCTACGGCGCCGGCGCGTTCATCCTCAACCAGACCAGTCATGTGATCCCGCGCGGCGCGCCCGAGCGCGACGACACGCTCTACAACAATTATTACGCCCGCACGATCGAACTGGGCGGCGACGTCACGCGCCCGCTCGCCGGCGGCGGCATCAAGCTGGTCGGACTCATCACGCGCCGCAAGCGCGATCGCGACGACATCGCGACGCTGATGACGACGACCGGAACCGCGCTCGGCGGCGTCTCGCAGAACCAGAAGGACTGGCGCGAGGAGAGTGTCGCGCGGCTTAGCTGGACGCATCCCAAGCTTGCCGGCTGGACCGTCGAGTTCGGCGCGGAAGGCGCGCTCAACCGGCTGGAGAGCAAGGTCAATCTCGTGCAGACCGACGGCGCGGGCAACAAGACCGCAGTCGATCTGCCGATCGACGATGCCGTGGTGAAGGAATATCGCGGCGAGGTCTTCGCCAATGCCGGGCGCGCGCTGACGCGCGGCATCCGGCTCGATCTGGGCGTCACTTACGAGGCCTCGCGCCTTACCGTCACGGGCGACGCGCAGGCGAAGCGCTCGCTGCAGTTCCTAAAGCCCAAGGCGACGATCGACTGGCGGTCGGGCGTCTGGCACGGTCAGTTCACGGCCCAGCGCACGGTCGCGCAGCTCGCTTTCGAGGATTTCATCAGCGGTGCCGATCTTGGCAGCGACCGGGTCAATGGCGGCAACGCCGAGCTGCTGCCGCAGCGTGCGTGGGAATTTCTCGCCAGCGTCGATCGCCCGGTGCTGGGCGATGGCCGCGTCAAGCTGGACGTCGGC
Organism: Sphingobium xanthum; assembly: GCF_019737615.1. Lineage (GTDB taxonomy): Bacteria > Pseudomonadota > Alphaproteobacteria > Sphingomonadales > Sphingomonadaceae > Sphingobium > Sphingobium xanthum. The sequence continues at coordinate 320,578 of NZ_JAHKKS010000001.1, forward strand.
TATAATGCCGTCTCTCTCGTGCAGGACCGCGTCCCGACGCCGCAGGGTTTCGATGCGCCGGGCAATCTCGGCAGCGGCACGGAGTTCATCGTGCGCGGCAATCTCGATCTGCCGCTCGGCACCGTGGGCGTGACCGGCGGGCGACTCAGCCTCTACGGGTCCTATGTCGAGACGTCCGTGCGGGACCCCTATACGCTCCGGAAGCGGCCCTTCTCGGGCAATTCGCTGTTCTATTTCACGGCGAACTTCCGTCAGGATCTCGGCCGCTTCGCCTGGGGCCTCGAACTGGAGGGCAACACCTCGTATACGAACTATCGCCGTGACGAGACGGATGAGCTCGTCGGCCTCATGCCGCAGCTCGACGCTTTCGTTGAATATCGCCCCACGTCGAAATGGACGGTCGTGCTGGGGGCGCGCAACCTGACGGACGCGGCCGTCAGTCGCGGGCGCGACTTCTACACGCCGGATCGCCGGTCGCCGGACCCGGTGATCCACGAGGACCGCCTCCGCAGCACCCATGTGCTCGGTTACATCACGGTGAAGCACAGCTTCGGATAGGCTATCTCGCGTTTCGGTCGACATGGGGCGAACACGGGGACAACCCGCGTGCTTCCTGGCCGACAGCCGTGCTGAGCCCTCTGAAGGGAAGGAGTTCACGCGATAGTCCGTCGGATTCGGCGGCGCTTCTCAGGCGGTCGCGGCGCGCGCCTTATGGCGGCCGCGCAAAGCTCCGCCGACGAACGCCAAACCGCCGATCATCATCGCCCAGCTCGCCGGCTCGGGTACAGCCGTCGGCACGGCGACGAGCGCGACATTATCGAGGCCGGGCGCGCCGCGCGCGCTCGAGCCGCTGTTGCCGGAAAAGACGACGCTGACCTGTCCGGAAACCGGCACCACTGCGCTCAGGAAATATTGCGTCCACTGGCTGGTCGTCGCGCCAGGATTATAGGGATAATCGATGCTCTTGTTGGCCAGCACGGCCATGTTGGCGGCGTCCACCAGATAGGCGGTCAGATTGCCCGAGCTGTTCTGCGCCCAGCTGCCACTCCAGAAGCTGAGCTTCAGCAACGATCCCCCCGTCAGACCGGAAACGGTCTGGCGGATGGCACCGGTCGGGCTCGCTCCATTCATGTCGAGATAGCGATCGCCGTCCTGGGGTCCCAGCAACTGTGCGAAGCCCGCGCCCGTCTGATGATAGCCGCTGCCGAGAATGTCCGGCGTTTCCCAGCCTGGAGAGGACGACCAGCTGGTCGGCAGGCCGCCGCGATTATAGCCCTGAACATTGAGGGCCGGGCCCTGCTCGAAGCTGCCGTTGGTCAGCAGCGAAGCCGCCGAGGCAGGCATGCTCATTGCCGTCGCGGCCAGCATCGCCACATTCCCCAAAATAGTGCGCATTTTTCATTCCTCCCACATGAGCTGGCAGGAGGAAGAGCGAGGCGGACCGCGACGTCAACGCGGTGAAGACATTCTTCATCTTCCTAACGGCAACTGTCATCTTTGCCGTTCCGATGCGGCACAGATCGGGATTTTCGAGCCGATGGCCGGAGCAAATCAACGGCCCCGGCTACGAGTGCAGGCTCTTTCGCAACCTCGCCCGACTCAGCCATGTCCCGTTCACCCGCGCCACGCCATGGTCCAGATACGGCCACAATCATTGCCTAGCGGACCAGTGTGAAAATGACTACATACGCCCCCGCTGCGGGGGCAAGCGACTGTTTGAAGCTGCTGATCGGGAATGACTGTATGGATAAAGGCGGGGAATTGGTCGCGCCCGGCAGCGATGCCCCCAATGCAGCGGCGGCTGCCGGCGCCAGCGTCGGCCGGTTCATCGATCCCAAGCCGCTGGTCGAGAAAAGCCGAAACTGGCCGAGCTATTTCGGTCCGGCTGTGTCGATTCTGCTACTGGCGGGAGCGGTCTGGCAGCTGCGCGACATGGACTTCAGCAAGGTCGGCGATCTCATGCCGACCTCGCTCTTGTTCTGGCTGGTCTTCCTCTTCAGCTATTTTCAGGCGCCGCTCACGGACTGGATCATGTTCCGCCGGCTCTGGCAGCTTCCCTTTTCCGGCATGGGCGCGCTGCTGCGCAAATATGTCAGCAACGAGATCCTGCTGGGTTACCTGGGCGAGGTCTATTTCTATGCCTGGGCCAAGCGGCATGTGACCAGCATTGCCTCGCCGTTCGGCGCGATCAAGGATGTGACGATCCTTTCCGCGCTCACCGGCAACATCTCGACGATCCTGATGGTCGTGCTCGCCGCGCCGATGATCGGCCAGCTCAATCTCGGCATCTCGAGCAACACCTTCGCCTGGTCGATCGCCTTCGTGATGGGCACCTCGATCCTGTTCCTGCTGCTGCGCCGCCAATTGTTCACGCTGCCCGCGAGCGATCTCTGGTTCGTCGCCAATGTCCATTTCGTGCGCATCTTCTCCTATGCGCTGCTGAGCGGCCTGCTCTGGCACCTGATCCTGCCGGGCATCAGCTTCACCTACTGGCTGTTGCTGGCGACCATGCGGCAATTGCTCTCGCGCCTGCCGTTCCTGCCCAACAAGGACGTGATTTTCGTCAGTCTCGCAACTTTCTTCGTCGGCCGTGACACCGAGGTGTCACATGCCATGCTCCTGCTCGCCACCTTGACGGTGGCAGCTCACTTCGTGATCGGTCTCGTGTTCGGCGTGACCGGTCTCATCAGGGAGAAATCCAGCTGATGTCCATGACCATGCTTCTCGCTCTGGCCGCTGCCGCCGGAACGGTGAAGGCCATTCCTTCCACGCCCGATCTCGGCACTGCCGAGGGTCGCTGCCGCCCCAATGAGAGCGGGCCGTCCTTTCTCATCAACCTTGTCGGTCTCAAGGACCGTCAGGGCCGGGTGAAGGTCGAGCTCTATCCGCCCAATGACGAGGATTTCCTGCAGGACGACAACAAGCTCGTCGCTGCCGGCAAGACGTTCCGCCGGGTGGAGATGGACGTGCCGGCGACCGGCCCCGTCGTCCTGTGCGTGCGCGCGCCCTCGGCCGGAACCTGGACCTTGAGCCTGCTCCATGACCGCGATGCCAATCGTAAGTTCGGCTTGTCGACCGATGGCGTCGGCTTCCCGACCGATCCCAAGCTCGGCTGGTCCAAGCCCAAATGGCGCAGCGCCGCCGCGGTCGCGGGCAACGGGCCGACGCGGATTAACGTCACCATGCAATATCGCAGGGGCCTCTTCAGCTTCGGTCCCGTCAACCGATAGAGATCAAATCCTCCCCGGAACGGGGAGGGGGACCGCCAACCAGCCAGGTCGGTGGTGGAGGGGGTGGCCCGGCCGTGCGCTGTCGCAGACCCCCTCCGTCAGCCCTGCGGGCTGCCACCTCTCCCACCGGGGAGGATTGTTCGGACTTCGCGCGGCGGAGAATGCGCATGCCTGGAAGCGGAACGATTCCCTCGGCTGCCGAAACGCGCTAGGGGTCGGGTCGTGACCTTCATGACCCGTTCCGTCTGACCCTGATGCGCATCGTCGATGTCTGCGCCTTCTATTCGCCCCATGGCGGCGGGGTGAAGACCTATGTCGAGCGCAAGCTGGCGGCAGCGCGCCCCGGACGGGAAGAGGTCATCATCCTCGCGCCCGGCAAAAGCGACGGCGTCATCCATGAGGCACCGGGCGGATCGATACGCACCGTCAAGGCGCCCTTCTTCCCGCTCGACCGGCGCTATCGCTACTTCCAGGACGAGCCCGCGCTGCATGCCGCGCTCGATGAGTTGCGGCCGGATTTCGTCGAATGCTCCTCGCCCTGGGGCAGCCCGTCCATGGTGGCGCGCTGGGAAGCCGATGTGCCGCGCGCGCTCATCATGCATGCCGATCCGCTCTCGGCCTATGCTTATCGCTGGTTCGGCCATGTCGCCTCGCGGGAGATGATCGACAAGGGCTTCGACTGGTTCTGGCGGCATCTGCGCAAGCTCGACGAAAGCTTCGAGCTGGTGATCAGCGCTAGCCCCAGCCTCAGCGCCCGGTTGATCGAGGGCGGTATGACCGGCGTGCATACGATCCCGATGGGCGTCGAGAAAGGCCTGTTCGATCCGGCCCGGCGCGATACCGATTTGCGTGCGCGGCTGCTCCAGCGATGCGGTCTCGGGCCGGAGGCGACCCTGCTCGTCGCGCTCGGCCGCCATGCGAGCGAGAAGCGCTGGCCGATGGTGTTCGATGCGGTCACGGCGGCCGCCTATCAGCGGCCGATTGGCCTCATCCTGTTCGGCGACGGGCGCGAGCGATCGCGCGTCGTGCGCGCCGCCGGCCTCAATCCGCATATCCATCTCGCCGCGCCCGTGACTGACCGACAGGACCTCGCGACCATCCTCGCCAGTGCCGATGCGTTGGTCCATGGCTGCGAGGCGGAGACATTCTGCATGGTCGCGGCGGAAGCCAAGGCCAGCGGCCTGCCGATCATCGTGCCGGACGAAGGCGGCGCCAGCGACCAGTTCGTCGAAGGGCAGGGCGCGCGCTACCGCGCACGCAGCGGCGCGGCGCTGGCCGCGGCGATTGCCGATTTTCTGGCGGGCGATCCGCAGGGCGCGCGCTGGCGCGCCACCGCGACGGCGGCGAGTGTCCCGACCATGGAAGCGCATTTCGAGAGCCTGTTCGACCTCTATGCCCGCCAGCAAGTGACGATCCCGCATGTCGCCGCCTGACCGCCTGCTGCTGACGTCCATCCACGACGTTGGCCCGCGTTCCGAAGCGCAGGTCGATGCCCTGCGCGATCATCTCGGTGCCCACGTCCCGGTCGAAAGCCTCGCCATGCTGGTCGTGCCCGATCATTGGGGCGAGGCGCCACTCAAGGCCGGCACGCCCTTCGCCGCGCGCCTGCGCGCCTGGGCGGAGGCGGGCAGCGAGATGTTCGTGCATGGCTGGTATCATCGCGACACCTCCGAGCATGAGAGCTTCGCCGCGCGCATGAAGGCGAAGCATATGACGGCGTCGGAAGGCGAGTTTCTCGGCCTCGACGAAGAGACCGCCTATCGCCGCATGACCGAAGGCCGCGCGCTGATCGAGGATATCATCGGCCGCCCGGTCACCGGCTTCATTGCCCCGGCGTGGCTCTACGGCCCCGGCGCCCATGCCGCCATGGCGCGCGCCGGCTTTGCCTTGGCCGAGGATCATTGGCGCATCTGGAAGCCGGCCGCACCCGATGCGCCGCTTGCCAAGGGACCGGTGCTCACCTGGGCCAGCCGCAGCAAGCCCCGCATCGCCTCATCCCTGTTCGCAGCCGCCGCGCTGCCGCCGCTGCTCCGCCGCATGCCCGTCGCCCGCATCGCCGTGCATCCCGGCGACACCGGCGTCCCCGCGCTCCTGCGCAGCATCAGCGGCGCGCTGGCCAAGGTTGCGCGTAGTCACCGGCCAGGGCGGTATGCGGAATTGCTGACCGGCGGCTGAGCCGTCGTGGCAAACATTGGGGGAAAGTGAAGATGTTCTCGTTCGTTATGTTTGCGTTGGTGACAGCTACGCCACCGGAGACCCACGTAGAAAACTGGGATGCGGCATATCATGATGGGCACTGCATAGTTCAACGGAATGGCAGCGTTTCCGCCGATGAGGTCGAGGTCACGTCGATCTCTTGGGACATCGTGTTCAATTATTTCAAGGTGACGATTTCTGCTCCTGTATCAGGCGTTGGATGGAAGACAATGGGAGAGCCAACTTACGAAGTTGCGAGCGAGCCCATGCGAGTTCCCAAGCCGAGCTTCACTTCGCGAAAGTTGTCGGGCAAGCGTTATGATGTGGAGGTCAGGCTTTCCCGGGATTGGGCGAAGTCTGTTTCCTTTAGTGGGCTTGGCCTAAAAACTGCCGATGGCCGAAGAGTGGTATCGCCCGACGGCCTCACCGATGGGCAAAATTTGCTGAACGCCTGTCGATCGCAATACCTTCAACAGCTGGATATCGATCCTGCAGAGGTCGGATATTCTTTCACTCGTGCTATCCCATCACCGAATCCCAAGATTTGGTTTGACGAAGCCGATTTGCCGCGCTCACGGAGCGATCGAGCGCTCTACCGGCCGTTCGTGATCTGGCGAGTTGACACCAATGGTCAGCCGTCACGTTGTAAGCTGGTTTCCAGTTCTGGAAAGGTCGAACTGGATGTCGCGATCTGCTCTTCCTTCATGAAGCGGGTTCGCTATTCAAAACCGGCGATAGACGCGAATGGTAACCCCATCGCAAGTTGGGACGGCCGCCGGATCGCGATCATCTACTGAGACGGAACGATGCTCTTCCTTTGCGAAATTGGCTGATTCGCAGATGGAACGCTGCCGGACTATCCTGATCGGCCAAAAACTTAGCCTGCCTAAAACGCCCGCGTAATCCCCACATCGACCGTTGCGCGGCGATAGTCGAACAAGGTGACCGACGAGATATTACGCTCATAGGCGAAGCGCAGCACGGGCGAGAAGCCGGCGACCTCGATCTGCCGAAAAGTCGCGCCGATGCCGCCGCGCAGAAACCATTCCTTGCGGCGCGTTCCCGTGAGCAGATAGGGCGCGTCGGATTCCAGCCGCCGCACCGTTGCGTTGGCGAAGAAGGTCATCCGTCCCGCCTCCCGCCAGCCCAGCAGGGTCGCGCCGCCTGACGTGGTCGCGAACTGCGGGTCTGCCGCCGTCTGCCGCTGGCCGCTCAGGCTGATGCCGACACCCGCTCGTGCATTGAGTGCCCGTTCGATGCTGGCGGTCAGGCCGAACAGGTCGCCGTCCTGCTGGGCGTTGCGCATATAATGTGTCCGCGCATAGGACAGGCCGATGTCGGACTGGGCGCGCTGCCCCAGCCGATGCGTCCAGCGCAGGTCTGCGCTCGTCGTGCGCGAATAAGCGTTGCCGCCATAGGTGCGCCAGGTCCGGCCCACCGAGGGAATGATCCGGTCGCCGCCCGACTGCCATTCGACGCCGATCAGCGCGCTGCCCGCAAGATCGTTGAACTGGCTCTTGCCGTAGAATGTGCCATCGCCAGAAACCCGCGGAACCAGCGTGAAATTGCCGCCGAGGCCGAGCCGGGCATAGATCTGACCAGTCAGGTGAAAACCGAGGCCCGATTGCTCGCGCGCATCGTCCGAGAGCGTGAACTCGCCGAGGGCCGTATCGAGCGTCTTGGAGCGCGTCGCGCGGTTCAGATTGGTATCAGGCGCGAAAGCGGCTTCGAAATTGCCGCCGAAGCTCTTGTTGGAGCGGAGCGCCGACGCGAAGCGATTCACGACCTGCTGCACCTCCGGCGGCAGGCCCGCCGCCTGCGCCTGGCGCAGCTGCTGCCGGGCGCGGCCCTCGTCGCCCATGGCGGCGAGCACGCGGGCCAGTTCCAGCCGGACGCGCGTCGCCTCCGGCTGCTCGTCGAGAATGGCGCGAAAAGCCAGCGCGGCGTCCTGATAGCGCTTCTGGTCCGAGAGCATCATGCCGAGCCGGAAGCGCGCCTCCGAGCGGATCTCCTGCGCGGCATCCTGCGTCAGCGCCCTGTAGATCGCCTCGGCATCGGCCAGGCGACCGGCCACGCGCGCCTGATCGGCAATGTCGAACAGCTGGGCGGCGCTCAGGCCGGTGAGGGCGGTGCCGTCGGACGACACCTGCGGCCCCGCCGACTCCTGGCCCAGCGCCGGCGCCGAGAGGGCGATGGCGAGGACAATGGTCAGGGGCGCCAGTCCGCCAAGCAGGCGGGCTCTGGTTGCCGGGCGGCGAATCATGGGACTTCCTAGCCGAGATGGCGGGGTCGGTTCAATTTCCCGTGCGTGTGCCCACGATGACGCCGGTCAGATAAGCCGCATTGGCGCCCGGGGCCGAGCCGCTATCGGTGTTCTCGGTCTGCATGCCGAAGCTGCCGCCGATTTCCGATGCGGTCGGGCCGTAGAGCGCGCCCTGGAAATAGCCCAGATAGGCATTGCTGCCGTTCACGATGTCGGCATTCAGGCCGGCATCGAGGTCGATCGCGCCGCGGGCGAAGGTGAAGCTGCCGAAATTGCGCGTCGATCCATCGGCGAGGCTCGTGCCGACCGGGCTGATCGATCCGGTGAAGCTGCTGTTGCCGAAATCGAGGGCGAAATTCGCGGTTCCGGCCAGCGAGTAGAGCGCGCCGCCGTTGAAGCGGTTCGCCGTGCCGCGGATGATGCCGACATAGGTGCCGGTGCCGCTGGGAATCTGGAAGCCGTTGGTGCGGATGCCATAGGTGAACCAGCGATCGAGCTTGTCGCTGCCCGCCGCCTGCAGCCGTTCCCAGTGGCCGAAGCTCGCATAAGTGAGTGCGATGGTCGAGTTGCCGCTGCCCGCCTTGTTGAGCGAGAGCTTGTAGGTGAGGCCGTCCATCGCGGTCATCCGATAGACGGCGAGCGCATCGGTCGTCTCGCCCGCGACCAGATTGGCCGGAGTGAAGCTCGTGTCGATGCTGCGCGCGCTGTCCACATAACGATAGCTCTGCGTGGAGGCAGCATAGCGAAGCTCGGCCTCGGCGCGCAGATCGTCGAAGCCCGTCGCGCTGTTGCCCGTGCCGAGATCGGTGAAGCCGACCTGGCTGAACTGATGCTCGAACAGGTCGTCATAGACCAGCGCCGTCAGCGTCGTGTTGAGGCCCGCGACGGTCGCGTCCTCGCGACCGATCAGATAGCCGGCCGCCGCTTCGCCATCCGCGCTGCGCAGATACCATGTGGCGCCGACTTCCTCGGCGTCGGGGCCGTAGAAGCGCCCGTCCCACCCGCCGGTGAAGCGCTTGCCGTCATCCATGAAGAAGGCGCCGGTGAAATCGTTCGTCGTGCTCGAAAGCGCGCCGGAGCCGAAATAGACGCCGATGCTCTTGATGAGCCCGGTCTCCACGTCGATGCTCGTGAGCACGCCGCTGCTGGTGAGCGATCCGCCCAGGAAATCGACCTGCATCGTGCCGCTGCCGGCCATCGCATAGGGGGCGTCCATTGCGCGGGCGCCGACCAGGCTCACGGCGTAAAGGCCGGTGCCGCTGCGCACGAGCGCATTGTCGGGCGTCTCGACGCCATAAGTGAAGGGGTCATAGCTGAAGTCGAGCTGATCGCCGGAGATCGTGGCGCGCTCCCAGGCGCCGCCGGATACATAGCGATAGGTGAGCGCGCCGCTCGTGCCCGGCCGCGTCATGGTGAGCGCTTCGCTGGTCGCGCCGATCTTCTCGTAGCTGACGAAATCCGGTGAACCGGAGCCGACGAGATCCGCCGGCGCGAACGTTGCGGTGCGGCCCGCAGTCGTGATCGTGTAGCTCTGCGTGCCGGCATCATAGGCGATGGTGAGCGCGCCGGCGCCCGCCGTGCCATTCTCCACCGGACGCTCGTCGTCATAGAAGCGGCCGGAGGCATTGGCACCGTTGCTGGTGAACGTCTCGGTCTGGAGCGTTCCCATCAGGCTGCTGTTCGGACCGGTGACGTTCGGCGTGATCGGTGTTGGTGTCGGTGTCGGGGTAGGCGTGGGCGTCGGGGTTGGCGTGGGCGTCGGCGTCGGAGTTGGCGTTGGCGTTGGCGTTGGCGTTGGCGTTGGCGTTGGTGTCGGTGTCGGTGTCGGGGTCGGGGTGGGCGTCGGTGTCGGTGTCGGGGTTGGCGTGGGCGTCGGCGTCGGAGTCGGCGTCGGCGTCGGAGTAGGAGTAGGAGTAGGAGTAGGAGTAGGAGTAGGAGTAGGAGTAGGAGTAGGAGTAGGAGTAGGAGTAGGAGTAGGAGTGGGCGATCCGGCCGGTGTCGGCGTCGAGCCTACACCGCCTCCGCCGCCGCCACCGCAAGCGGTGGTGCTAAGCAGGAGGAAAAGGGTGGGGGCGGCCCAATGCCTGTTGCGAACCATGGTCTCGGAAACTCCGGATTTGCGGGCGCACGCCGGTGCGCTGTCGATCCGAACCCTGCCCACATCATGCTTTAGGAAAAGTTACCGCGCCCCATTTTCCACCCGTCCGAGACGTCGCCGCACGCCGAGCCGAGTGAGATCAGGCCATGAAATGCATGCGTGCCTGTCCCGGAACGGCGCAGCTTTCCGTTAACCTTGTTTTAACCTTTTCAATTCGTTAACGCCCCGGTAACTCTTGCGGTCATGAAACGAACATTGGTCCTGACGCATGAGGAAGCCCGGCATCCGTTCCGGCGCAGTCTCGCCCGCCACGTCTTCGTCGACGCGGCGAAGGAGCCGGCCCCGCGCGCCGCGCGGTCGGACGATCAGGACTGGAAGCTCTTCCTGTTGAGCTTTGCGGCTTTCTTCACGGTGGCTTACACGTTCATCGCCTGAGCGAGCGCACCGGCGTCGTCAGGCGTGATCTGATGCCCGGAACTTACCGAAATCGAAGAGGTTTGACGGTCAGCCCACCCGTTCCTGCTGCGGGCGGGAGACATGGCCTTCCTTCTCGCAGGCGCGCTGCAGCTTGATGGCGAGCAAGGCGCAGACGAAACACATGCCGCAAACGATCAGCAGCGCATGCTGCGTGCTGAGCCCGGCGCCGGTCGCCGCCAGGATCACACCCGCGCCGAACACCATCGCGCCCGAATTGACGACATTGTTGGCCGCCACGGTCCGCGCCGTCTCGTCCTTGCGGACGGTGGTGGTGAGAAAAGCATAGAGCGGCACGACGAACATGCCACCGAACACGGCGATGCCGAACAGGGCGAAGAGGATGCGCCAGCTGTGCGGCGCCGCCAGGAAGTCCGAGACGGTGTAGAGCGCGCCGGCCGGCGCCTGTGTCCACCCTTCCGAGACGAACTGGAAGAACCAGACGAAGGCGGCCATCATGATCACCGAGATGGGCGCATAGCGCGCCGAGACATGGCCCTGCAGCAGCCGGTTGATCGCGACCGAGCCGACCGCGACGCCGACCGAGAAGATCGCGAGGAACATGCTCGCCACTTCCTTGCTGGCCGTGAAATCGTTCTTCACCATCGGCGGGAAGATGATGATCAGCACCGTCGCGACCATCCAGAAGAAGCTGATCGACATGATCGCCAGGAACAGCCGGCGGATGTGCATCGTGGCATAGATCAGGCGCCAGGAAGCGCGGAACGGGTTGTAATCGAGTACCAGCGGCGGACCGACGCGCGGCGCGGGCGGTACCATGCGGCCGGAGAAATAGCCGATGACGGCGATGACGAGCACGGCGATCGCGGCCGTCGCCGGATTGATCCAGCCGGCGACGATCGTGCCGGCAAGGATTGCGATATAGGTGCCCGCCTCGACCAGCCCCGTGCCGCCGAGCACATGGTCGGGCTCCAGATGCTGCGGCAGGATGGCGTATTTGATCGGGCCGAAAAAGGTCGAGTGGACGCCCATGGCCGCCACCGCAACCAGCATGAGGCCGACGCCGATCATCGGATAGCTCTGCGACATCAGCAGCCCGGCCGCGCCGAACACCATGATCACGATCTCGGCGAGCTTTACGACGCGGATGATGCGCGCCTTGTCGATATTGTCGGCCAGCTGTCCCGAAAGCGCCGAGAGCAGGAAGAAGGGCAGAATGAACAGGCCCGTCGCGATGGCGTTGAAATAGCTCTCCTGCTGCGGATCCTGAAACACGACATAAGTCGCGAACAGGATCATCGCCGTCTTGAACAGATTGTCGTTAAAAGCGCCGAGAAACTGTGTGACGAAGAGTGGGAGAAACTTCCGGTGCGCCAGTAATCGCAGGGATGCCTGCATAAGTGCATCAACTCTTGTGGCGCGGCTGTCCATGCGCCGCGCGGGCCTTCTAGCCGTGAAATGAGTCAGAGAAAAGACGGCATCGTTGCGGCATTCGTCCCGGTTTCAGCCTCTTGTCTGCCCGCCCGGCCTGTGGCAGGCCAATCCTCGCCGTGTTGATGCTCCTGCCCAATATCCTGACGCTCTCCCGCATTCTCGCGGTGCCGCTGCTCGTGGCGCTGCTCTGGCCGGCCGAGACCGGGCATGAATGGCGCCTCGGCTATCTGCTGGCCTTCGCGCTCTATTGCCTGATGGGCATCACCGATTATTTCGACGGCTATCTGGCCCGCGCGCAGGGCACCGTTTCCCGGCTCGGGGTCTTCCTCGATCCGATTGCCGACAAGATCATGATCGGTGCGGTGATCCTCATCCTGTGCTCCACGGGGGATATTCAGGGCCAGCATATCGTGCCCGCGCTCGTCATCCTTCTGCGCGAGATCGCGGTTTCGGGTCTGCGCGAGTTTCTCGCCGGCCTGCGCATCTCCGTGCCGGTCTCGCGTCTCGCCAAGTGGAAGACCGCTTTCCAGCTTATCTCATTGGGCGCGTTGATCCTGGCGGGCGGCGTGCCTCAATTCGCTTTCGTGAAGATCACCGGGCTGGTGACACTCTGGGCGGCGGCGGTCATCACGCTCATCACCGGCTGGGATTATCTGCGCGTCGGCCTCAAGCACATGAAGGCCTGAGCGATGGCGTCGCTCCGCATTCTCTACTTCGCCTGGGTGCGCGAGCGCATCGGGCAGGATGAGGAAGTGGTGGAGCGGCCCGCCGCTGGCGCGACCATCGCAAGCCTGCTCGATACGCTCGGCGCGGCCGATGAGGCGCACGCTGCCGCCTTTGCCGAGCGGTCGAGGTTGCGCGCGGCACTCGATCAGCGCTTCGTGCCGCTCGATACCGAGATCGGCGAGGCGAGCGAGCTGGCGATCTTCCCGCCGGTCACGGGCGGCTGACATGCCCGCCGTGCTGAGCGTGCGCGTCTCGACCGAGGATTTCGATCCCGGCGCGGAACTCGCCGCGCTGGAGGCGCTGCCCAGCGGCGCCGTGGCGAGCTTCACCGGCCTCGTGCGCAACGATGGCGGGCTGGAAGCGCTGCATCTCGATCATTATCCCGGCATGACGCAGCGCCAGATCGAGGAGATCGTCGCACAGGCGGCTGCGCGCTGGCCTCTGCTCGGCGTCACCGTCATTCACCGCCACGGTACGATGAAGGTCGGCGACCGCATCGTCTTCGTCGGCACGGTCTCCTCACACCGCGTCGCCGCGCTGGAAGCCTGCGCTTTCCTCATCGACTGGCTGAAGGTCTCGGCACCGTTCTGGAAACAGGAACTCCGCCGCGATGGCTCGCGGGGATGGGTCGAGGCGCAAGGTGCCGACGATGCGCGAGCGGAGAAGTGGCGCTAGGGCCGGCTGAGGACCTAAGCCGACCAATTGCGTGCGTGTGGTGCTCTGCTATTTCCGTGTAGGAAGCTTTGTGGATATGGATTCCGAAATTATCGATAGGCTGCGCGCTACGATGTGGCGGCGCTCGGAGGTTGAGGAAAACCTTTTCGTCGAGACTGTCGAATCCATCGCCTCCCCCCTATCGAAAGAACTCACTCGCGCCCTATTCGATACTTTTCTACCGATTGACGATTTCGGTTCACAGGAGAGCGTGAATGAAAGGCTGTCACTAGCCGAAGATCAAGTCTATTTCTGTGTTCTCGGAGAAGAGGTCGCAAGAATATGTGACAGGGCACCGGATCATGCTGATGATATTATCGTCAGAGCTGCCATATACTATCGTCCATTTCTCATAAATCTGATTGTTTCTCTCTCCGAGGAAGACAGGGAAAGTGTACTGCTATTCATGCGTGAGCGACTCTTCATAGAACCGGAAATTCGGCAGGTTGTTGAGCAGATCGGGGAGCGGGGCTGTTAAGGAGTTTACTACCTCAAGTCATGTTTTCGCCCATCATTAGCGTACCTTTCATACTCGCGCACATTAAACGCACAAACGGGCGACTCTAGGTCGCCCGCTCATCGGTGTCCAACTCAGGCCAGTTCCGCCACCTTCAACTGCACATCGATATTGCCGCGCACCGCGTGCGAATAGGGGCAGATCGTGTCGGCTTCGGCGATCAGCGCTTCGGCGGCGTCATGCTCCACACCCGGCAGCGCGATGTCGAGCGTGACGGCGAGGCCGAAGCCCTTGTCGGCGCGCGGGCCGATGCCGACCGTCGCGGTCACGGTCGTGTCGGCGGGGACGCGGGCGAGGTCCTTGTTCTGCGAGGCGGCGAACTTCAGCGCGCCGAGGAAGCAGGCGGCATAGCCGGAGGCGAACAGCTGCTCGGGATTGTTGCCCTGCCCGTTGCCGCCCAGTTCCCTGGGCGTGCCGAGCGTTACTTCGAAGCTGCCGTCCGCAGTGCGGGCCTTGCCGTCGCGGCCGCCGGTCGCGGTGGAGCTGGTCGAGTAGAGGATCTTGCTGGTCATGTCTGGGTCCTTTCAGGGTCGTCGAGCGGAGTTAAAATCGATCACGATTAAATCGTGTACGATTTATCTAGGTGAATTGCCTTCGGATGTCAACCTTGCGATTTAATCGTGTGCGATATATATTGGTTTTCGCTGTCCTACAGGCGCAGCATTTGGTAATTTTTATGTAATCAAGATATTGAAATTAAACATTTTTGTTCGTCCACATGGCGCATATGCGCGAAGTTAGTGAAGTTAGGAGCCGCAGAGCATGACCCTTTCAGCTCAAGAGCCGCAGAAAAGCGAGGATGCCGGGCCCTTCGACCGCTTCCTCTGCTTTGCCGCCTATTCGACCAGCCTGGCGTTCAATCGCCTCTACAAGAGCGTTCTGGACGATCTCGGCCTGACTTATCCGCAATATCTCGTCATTGTCGCGCTTCTGCACCGCGACCGACAGGCGGTCAGCGAGCTTGGTGACGCGCTGTTCCTCGAGTCGAACACGCTGACGCCGCTCATCAAGCGCCTCGAAGCCGCCGGGCTGGTGACGCGCCAGCGCGACAGCGCGGACGAGCGCGTCGTGCGTGTCTCCCTGACGGCGCAGGGCAGGGGCCTTGCCGATCGCATTGCCTGCGTCCCGACCGATATCCTCAAGGCGACGGGCATGAGCATCGAAGAACTCGGTGCGCTCCAGCAGGGCCTGATGAAGCTCGGCGACAATCTGCGCGCGAGTCAACGCGACTGATGTCAGGCTGCGACCGCCTCGCGCTGCCGGACGGCAGCATTGCGGAGAATGTCCGCCATCAGCCGAAAGTCGGCCTCGCGCGGCGAATTGCGGCGCCAGATGAGCGCGATCTCGCGATGCGCACTGGGCGAGCGGATCGGCCGGGCGACGATGTCCGTATTGGCGAGGATGCCGCCACGGATCGCCATTTCGGGCAGCAGGGTAAGGCCCAGCCCATTATCGACCATCTGAACGAGCGTGTGCAGCGATGTGCCGGTGATCGTCGCCTCGCTGCGCAGCTCGGCCCGGTTGCAGGCGGCGAGCGCATGCTCCTTGAGGCAATGGCCGTCCTCCAGCAGGAGCAGCCGGTTGCCGTCGATCATGTCGGGCGTAATCTGCGCGGGCGGATCGCGCGGATCGTCCTTTGGAAAGGCGACGAAGAGCGCATCGTCGAACAGCACTTCCTTCTCGACATCGCCGCAGGGGAAGGGGAGCGCGAGCAGCACGCAGTCGGCATGGCCGTGGCGCAGGCTGTCGAGCGCGGTGTGGCTGGTCTCTTCCCGCAGATAGAGCTGCAAGGCGGGCCGCTCGGCGCGCAGGCGGGGCAGCAGGCTCGGCAGCAGGAACGGCGCGATGGTCGGGATGACGCTCATGCGCAGCTCGCCCGCCAGCGGCGTGCCGGAAGCCTGCGCGATCGCCGCCAGCTCCTCCGCCTCGCGCAGCACGCGGTGCGCCTTCTCGACGATGCGGTCGCCGAGCGCTGTGAAGCGGACGATGCGGCGGGTGCGCTCGACCAAAGTGACGCCGATCAGCGATTCCAGCTCGCGGATGCCGGCCGAGAGCGTCGACTGGGTCACGAAACAGGCGTCGGCCGCCCGTCCGAAATGGCCATGCTCCTTCAGCGCCACCAGATATTGGAGCTGTTTGAGCGTGGGCATGTAGATCGACATTGATCGTCCTTCCCGATGGTTCGAGAAGAAATAAGTGACTTAACCGATCAATGCAAGCGAGCGCAACGCGCCATAGCCAGCGGTGAGGGTAAGGATGAAGCCAACCATGATCATCAGCGGCTTGGCCGGGACATGCCGGGCGACCCAGGCGCCCATCGGCGCGGCGATGACGCCGCCGATGAGCAGGCCGATCGTCACCGTGGTGAATGTCTCCCAGCCCAGATGCACCAGGAATGTCGCACTGATCGCCAGCGTCAGGAAGAACTCGACCGTGTTGACGGTCCCGATCGTGTAGCGCGGCGCGGAGCCCTGGATGAGGAGATTGGAGGTGACCACCGGTCCCCACCCGCCGCCGCCCGTAGCGTCGAGAAAGCCGCCGACAAGGCCGAGCGGCGCGACGAAGCGGGCATCGCGCGGCTTGGGCGGATATCTGAACCCGCGCCAAAGCAGCCAGAGGCCGATGCCGACGAGATAGGCCTGGATCCAGGGCTTCACGAGATCGCCATCGATGTTGGACAGGAAATAGGCGCCCGCGACACCGCCCGCGACACCGGGCACCATCAGGCGCCAGAACAGTTTCCAGTCCACATTACGGTGAAGCACGTGGCTTATTGCGGACACGGCCGTGGTGCAGGTCTCGGCGGCATGGACGCTGGCCGAAGCCGCCTTGGGCGGCACGCCGAGCGCCAGCATCAGGCTGCTGGAGATGACGCCATAGGCCATGCCGAGCGCGCCATCGATGATCTGGGCGCCAAAACCGACGAGGATGAACGGCAGCAATGTCTGCAGGAACTCGACCCAGCCTTCAGCCACATTCAATCCTTCTCAATTAATCCGATGGACAAATACGAAGGAGCCGAGAGAATGCAAGTAGATTGTCCTGGGACAGTTGACCAGCGCAACGCTATGGAAATTTCCGGGCGCAAGCACTAGATAGCGGCTCTTGTCATCAATGCAGAGGCGCCGCGCCATGGGACTTCTGTCCTATCTCGATTCGATCAAAGCGCGCGATCCCGCGCCGCGGTCCCGCATGGAGATTCTGATCTATCCCGGCGTATGGGCACTCGGTCTTCATCGCGTCGCGCACCGGCTGTTTCGCGCCCGCCTCTATTTCCTGGCCCGGCTGGTCAATCACTTCTCGCGCTTCCTGACCGCGATCGACATTCACCCCGGCGCGAAGATCGGGAAGAATTTCTTCATCGATCATGGTTTCACGGTCATCGGCGAAACGGCCGACATCGGCGACGACGTCACTATCTACCAGTGCGTGACGCTGGGCGGTACCGATCCGGCCAATGGCATTGCCGGCAAGCGGCACCCGACGATTCTTGATGGCGCCATCCTCGGCTCGGGATGTCAGGTGCTGGGGCCGATCACGGTCGGCGTGCGCGCCCGGATCGGTGCCAATGCCGTCGTGACCAAGGACGTGCCGGAAGGCGCGGTGATGATCGGCATTCCGGCGCGCGCGACGCTGATCGACGCCAAGGAGTATCAGAAGCCGTTCGTACCTTATGGCACCCCTTGCTCGGAGGCCTACGATCCGGCAACGCAAAAGCTCGAAATCCTCCAGTGCGAAGTCGAGAATCTGCGCAAGCGACTGGCCGAACTTGCCGCCGAGCGGGACGCCGGACGGAGTGCGGAGCCTGAAAGCCCGTCGCGCACATCGGCCTGATGAGCAACATCACCCCGTTTCCGCGTTCGCACTCAGGCTCAACCGCCGCTCCGACACAGACGGGTTTCGACCGGCTCGAACTCTCCCGCATCATGGACCTTTATGGCCGGATGGTCTCCGCCGGCCAGTGGCGTGATTATGCGATCGATTTCAATCGCGATGTCGCGATCTTCTCGGCTTTCCGCCGCGCGGCTGAACGGCCTGAGTTTCGTATCGAAAAGCGTCCGTCGTTGCGTCATCGCCAGGGCATGTGGGCGCTCATCGGAGAGACAGGCGCGGTGCTGCGCCGCGGGCAGGAGTTGGCCGGCGTGCTTGCGCCGGTCGAGCGTCGATTGCTGAAAATAGTCGAAGACTAGGTGCCGGCCGCGCGGAAATGGCGGTTCACCGCGCGCGATCGCCGGCGCCATAAAATTGACTTTCGCATGATGCAGGGGGCTGACGTGAGCAGAGAGTAGTACGCAGAGGTATGTCGTATTAACTTCGTCGCAAAACTGTAATCAAAATGTCATAGCCGCGCCCTTCTGCCCCCAGACCCACCGGAGCGAATTCGTGCGATCCACTGCTTGTTTCACTGTCCTGGCCGCTTCTCTGTGTCTCATGCCGGTATCGGCCATGGCACAGGAAGGCGAAACGGACGTCGCTGCCATGCGGGCCGAGATCGCGCGTCTGCGCGCGCAGCTTGAGCAGTTGGAAGGGCGCTTGAACAAGGTCGAAACGCAGGCGGTCGTGGCGGCGCCCTCGGCAACCTCGACGCCCGTCGCGCCCGCGCCGCAGCAAGCCGCAGCGGCAGCGCCCGAGACCAGCATCACCTGGCGCGGTGCTCCGCAAATGTCGAACGGCAAGGGCATCACCTTCAAGCCGCGCGGGCGCCTGCAACTCGATACAAGCTATGTATCGCGGCCCGGCAACTCGGGCGCTCCGACGCTCGGCTGGTCGTCGGATGTGCGCCGCGCCTATATCGGTGTGGACGGCGCATTGGGCGGCGGTTTCGGTTATCGGCTGGAGGTGGATGTCGCGACCGGCTCGGCTTTGTTGACTGATGCGTGGCTCACTTTTGAGAAGGGGCCGCTCACCGTCACTATCGGCAACCACAAGACTTTCGGAGGCCTCGACGAGCTGACCAGCGATCTCGAGACGAGCATGCTGGAACGTGCGTCCTTCACGCAGGCCTTTGGTTTCGAGCGGCGCCTCGGCGTTTCGGTCGCGCTGGCAAAGGGGAATTTTCTGCTGAATGTCGGCGCCTTCGCGGACGACCTTGAGACGATGGGCACGGGCGTGAAGGATGACAGCTTCTCGCTGAACGGGCGCCTCGTCTACATGCCGAAGATCGGCGGCACGCAGCTTCATGTCGGCGGTTCGTTGCATCGGCGGGAATTGCAGGGCCTGTTTGCGCCTCTGCGCTACCGGGCGCGGCCGGGCGCACGAACCACTGACATGCGGTTTGTCGATACGGGGGCGTTCAGCGCCACGTCCGAAACGGGCTATGGTCTGGAATTCGCTTTGGGCCACGGGCCGTTCCATGTCGCGTCGGAAGCGTTCTGGCAGCATGTCGACCGCCCGAACTTCAGCGATCCGACCTTCTTCGGCGGCTATGGCGAGATCGGCTATGTCTTTGCGGGCGGGAAGGGCCGCGGCTACAGCAAAGGCGCGTTCGGGGCCATCCGGCCGACCAAGGGCATCGACAAGGGCGGTGCCGGCGCCTGGCAGGTCAACCTGCGGTACGACTGGCTGGATCTCAACGATGCAAGCGTGCGCGGCGGCACGCAGCGCACGCTGGGCGCTTCGCTGGTCTGGGTGCCGATCGAGCGCGTCAAGTTTCTGGCCAATTATCTTCGGGTCAGCGTCGAGGACACACCGGTCCTGATCGGCGCGCTCAACGACTATGATGTCGATGTGTTCGGCCTCCGCGCGCAGTATGATTTCTAAGCGCGCATAGCGCCGCGCGTCAGGCTGCCGCTGCCCGCGAAGCAGGTCCAGGGTCGCTTGCCGGCGGCAATCTCATGGCGAGATCGCCCGGCAACCAGCCGACAACCAGCGCACGAGCCTTGTGCCAGAGCGCCGAGAGCAGCAGGAGTGCGGACCCGATTACCAGCGCGGTGAGGGCCATGCCGAATTGTAGTGCACCGACCTGCTCGAACAGGCTCTGCAGTGCCCAGAGCACATAAGCCAGCGACGATACCAGCAGCGCGCGCCGATCGACCGCAAGGGCTACAAGTCCGAAGAGCATATAGAGCAGCACCACCAGAAGGCCGGTGCCGGTCGAGAGATCGTGATCGAAGGCGTGCAGCAGATGGAAGAGCGCGTGCGCGATCAGCGGCGCGGCAAGCATGTGCAGCCAGAAGGCGACATCCGAGCGGCGCGTGCGGCGATCCCGATCCGACATGTCCCAGCGCATGGCGAAGGCGAACACCCCGATGCCACAGATCAGCATCGGCCAGTAAAGTAGATCGTCGATCGCGTTGTTGGCGCCAACAAAGCCGATGACGGCCCCGACAAGCGCCGCAACAAGAGCGGCGATCGTGATTGGAACCGCGAAGCGGCGCCAGTGCAGATAGGTCGCCAGCGCCGTCAGGATACCGCTGATGCCGATCGTGATGCCGACGGCCATCTGATCGTCATGGTCCTGCCCGACGATCATGAGGCCGCTCGCCGTCAGGCTCCAGAACATCCCGATCGAGAAAGCCAGCAGGAAGATGATGGAAGGCAGCGCCATGCGCCTCTGCCGCGTGAAATATTCGCCGAGCGCCCAGGCCGTGCCGGCGACCAGGATGCCGGCCAGAGGCGATTCCATATGGGCATGATCGCGGACCATCCCGGTCGATGTCCCTATCAGCGTGCCGAGGCTTCCGACGGCAACGAGCAGGATGACGCCCGCGATGGCGACGAAAATGTCGTTGAAACCCGTCAGCAGGCGGAATTGCTCTTCGTCCACCAGGCTGGTCTTGTGGCGCTCCGCGATGAAGCTGCGGAACGCGAGTAGGGTGTCGCTGGTCAGGACACCCGCATCGACGGCATCGTCGAGATCGGCATTGGAGTACATCTGTTACCTCCCCTGTTTGGCGGAGAAGGTAACATTAGTGCCTTAGTGATACAATACAGCAATTCAGGCTGCGTCGGCGTCCAGCGAGTAACCGGCCGAGCGCACGGTCCGGATGATATCGGGTGCGCCGCCGGCATTGATCGCCTTGCGCAGGCGCCGGATGTGGACATCGACCGTCCGCAGCTCGATCTCGCTGTCCTGCCCCCACACGGAATCCAGCAGCCGCTCGCGCGAGAACACCCAGCCGGGATGCTCGAGCAGATGGCGCAGCAGGCGGAACTCGGTCGGACCCAGCGGAACGAGAGCGCCGGCGCGCCGCACCTTGTGGGCGACCGTGTCCATCTCCAGATCCCCGAAGATCAGCACTTCGCCCGCCAGCGCAGGGCGCACGCGGCGCAGCACGGCGTTAACCCGCGCGATCAGCTCCCGCGGGGAGAAGGGCTTGGTGACATAGTCGTCGGCCCCCGTTTCGAGACCGCGCACGCGATCCTCTTCCTCGCCGCGCGCGGTCAGCATGATGATCGGCACATTGGCCGTCTCGTTCATGCGGCGCAGGCGGCGGCAGACCTCGATGCCGGAGAGATTCTCGACCATCCAGTCGAGCAGGACGATGTCCGGCGTGCGCTCCTGGGCGAGGATCAGCGCCTCCTCGCCGTCCGGCGTCTGAGCGACGTCGAAGTCTTCGCGCTGGAAATGCCACGTCAGCAATTCCGCCAGCGCGGCATCGTCCTCGACGAGAAGCATCTTGGCGCGGGCCACGCTCAACGCTCCACCGTATCGATGATCGTCGCCTTCTCGCGCTCGGGCGGCTTCTCGCCGGTCGCTACATAGTGGACCATCTCGGCGATGTTGGTCGCATGGTCGCCGATACGCTCCAGATTTTTCGCGATGAAGAGCACGTGTGCGCTCTCGGAGATCATCTTCTGATTTTCCATCATGAAGGTGACCATGGTGCGGAAGATGGAGTTGTAGAAATCATCGACCGCCCGATCCCGCTCGATCACGGCGAGAGCCAGCTTGGCGTCACGCGCGGCGAAGGCATCGAGCGCAGACTTGACCATCTCGCGCGCGATTTGCGCCATGGAAGGCAGGAGTGCGAGCGGCTCCATGCGGCTTTGCGCGGTGACCGTCTCAACCCGCTTCGCGATATTCTTGGCATAGTCCGCCATGCGCTCGACAATGCCCGAAATCTTGAGGACGGCGATGATCTCGCGCAGATCGTCCGCCAGCGGGGCGCGTAGGGCGATGGTCTGCACGACCAGCCGCTCGATATGCGCGTCCAGTTCGTCGATCCGCGCATCGCCCGCCACGACCGTGCGGGCGAGTTCGACATTGCGCGTGGACAGCGCCTTCATGGCATTGTCGATCGCATCTTCGGTGAGGCCGCCCATCTCGGCGATCAGCGCGCGCAGCGCGTTGATGTCGTCGTCGAACGCCTTGACCGTATGTTCCGTCATGGTCCGTATCCTGTCCGTCGCTGTTTCAGCCGTAGCGGCCCGTGATGTAATCCTTGGTCCGCTCCTTGCGGGGATTGGTGAAGATCTCGGTGGTCGGCCCTTGCTCCACGAGCCGGCCGAGATGGAAGAACGCCGTGCGCTGCGAGACGCGCGCCGCCTGCTGCATATTATGCGTGACGATCACGATCGCGTAATTGCCGCGCAGTTCGAGGATCAGTTCCTCGATCTTGGCGGTCGCGATCGGGTCCAGTGCCGAGCAGGGTTCGTCCATGAGGATGACCTCGGGCTCGACCGCGATGGCGCGGCCGATGCAGAGGCGTTGCTGCTGGCCGCCGGAGAGCGCGGTGCCGCTGTCGTTCAGGCGATCCTTGACTTCTTCCCACAGGCCGGCGCGGCGCAGCGACTTCTCGACGATCTGGTCGAGATCGGCCTTGCCGGACGCCAGGCCGTGAATGCGCGGACCGTAGGCGATATTCTCGTAGATCGACTTGGGGAAGGGATTGGGCTTCTGGAACACCATGCCGACACGGGCGCGCAGCTGCACGACGTCCATGGCGGAGCCGTAGATATCCTCGCCATCGAGTGTGATCCGCCCCTCGACCCGGGCGCTGGCGACCGTGTCGTTCATGCGGTTGAGCGTGCGCAGGAAGGTCGACTTGCCGCAGCCCGAGGGGCCGATGAAGGCCGTCACATTCTCCAGATCGACATCGATCGAGACGTTCTGGATTGCCTGTTTTTCGCCATAGAAGACGTTGACGCCGCGCGCCGTCATCTTGTTCGTGGTGGTTGCCGTGTCAGCCATTGGTGTCGTCACCATTTCTTTTCGAACTTGTTGCGCAGGTAGATGGCGATGCTGTTCATCGTCAGCAGGAAGATCAGCAGCACGATGATTGCCGCCGATGTCTTCTCGATGAAGCCCTTGCCGACCTCGTCGGACCACAGGAAGATCTGGACGGGCAGCACGGTCGCCGGATCGGTGATTCCGCCCGGAGGCGAAGCCACGAAGGCGCGCATGCCGATCATCAGCAGCGGTGCGGTCTCGCCGAGCGCGCGGGCCATGCCGATGATCGTGCCGGTGAGGATGCCGGGCAGCGCCAGCGGCAAGACATGGTGGAACACGACCTGTATCGGCGACGCGCCGATGCCGAGGGCGGCATCGCGGATCGACGGCGGCACGGCCTTGATGGCATTGCGTCCGGCGATGACGATGACCGGCATGGTCATGAGCGCGAGCGTCATGCCGCCGACGAGCGGCGCCGAGCGCGGCAGGTGCATCATGTTCAGGAAAATGGCGAGGCCAAGCAGGCCGAAGATGATCGAGGGCACGGCCGCGAGATTGTTGATCGACACCTCGATGATGTCGGTCCAGCGATTGCGCGGTGCATATTCCTCCAGATAGAGGGCCGCGAACACACCGATCGGGAAGCTCAGCGCCAGCGTGATCGCCATGGTCAGCAGCGAGCCCTTGAGCGCTCCCCAGATACCGACCACGGTCGGGTCCGTGCCGTCGCTGGAGGTCAGGAAGCCGCCATTGAAACCGGTCGAGAGTGCGCGGGCCTGTTCGAGTTTTACAACCGCTGCCTCGTCGGCCTCGCTGCCGTCGCTCTTGGCAGCGAGGTCGATGCCGGCGGATGCGGGGACCGTGATCGTCACCTTGCGCGTCAGAATGCCGGGGTCGGCGATGATCGCCTTGCGCAGGGCCGCGACCGCCCCGGATGAAATATAGTCGTCGCCATCCTTGCCGAAGGCGGCCTGCGCCGAACTTTCGATCACTTGCGGCAGATTGGCGTTGGCCAGCACCTGATCCGGATTGGTCGAGAGCATCGCGGGGTCGATCATGATCGGTGAACGGGGAAAATCGACCGGCAGCTTGATCTGCGTGCTCATGAAGCCGCGCGCGCCATTGGCGCCCATCGAGATCAGCAGGAAGGCCAGAAAGCCCGCCGAGATCAGCACCGCGCAGAGACCCAGTAGCCTGAAACGGCGCTCGGCTGCGTAGCGAAGCGCAATGCGCCGGCGCATCGCCTCGCCATTCCAGTCAGTCGGCGCGCGGGATGTGGCAACAGGTGTCGCGGACATGGGGAGAACAGCCTCGCTCATTCATAGGCCTCGCGATATTTCTTCACGACGCGCAAGGCGACGATGTTGAGGAGCAATGTCACGATGAACAGCACGAGGCCGAGCGCGAAGGCTGCGAGCGTCTTGGCACTGTCGAACTCCTGATCGCCGGTCAGCAACTGGACCATCTGCGTGGTCACCGTCGTCACGCTGGCGAAGGGATTGAGCGTCATATTGGCAGCGAGGCCCGCCGCCATCACCACGATCATCGTCTCGCCGATCGCGCGGCTGACGGCGAGCAGGACGCCGCCTACCACGCCGGGCAACGCCGCGGGGATCAGGACGCGCCGGATCGTTTCACTGGTCGTGGCGCCCATAGCGAGACTGCCGTCGCGCATCGACTGCGGCACGGCGGCGATGCTGTCATCGGCCATCGAGGAAACGAATGGGATGATCATGACGCCCATGACGAGGCCGGCCGCGAGCGCGCTTTCTGACGATGCGCCGGGGATACCGATCCCGGCGGCGAGATTGCGCAGTGCGGGCGCCACGGTGAGCGCGGCGAAATAGCCATAGACCACGGTCGGTACGCCTGCGAGCACCTCGAGCATCGGCTTCATCCACTTGCGTGTCCGTGGTTTGGCATATTGGGTGAGATAGATGGCGCTCATCAGCCCGAGCGGGATGGCGACGATCATGGCGATGATCGCGCCGATGAAGATCGTGCCCCAGAAGAGCGGAACGGCACCGAATGCGTCTTCATTGCCATAGCCCATGGCTGCCGATTGCGGACTCCACTTGAGACCCAGGAGGAAGTCGAGCGGATTGACCATCGAGAAGAAGCGCAGCGACTCAAAGAGCAGCGAAGCGACGATGCCGGCGGTCGTTATGATCGCGATGAGCGACGCGAGAAGCAGCGTCCACATGACGACGCGCTCGACACGGTTGCGCGCGGTGAACGAGGGGCGGACGCGCGAAAAGGCATAGGCGCCGCAGGCAAAGGCGAGGATGGCGGCGAGCACGGCGCCGATTGTCGAATAGCGGCCATAGGCGGCGCGATAGGGCTCGACCAGCGACATCGACTGCGGATTGAAGGCGGCGGTCTGCGCGCCGCTGGCGATCGCGCCGGCTTCGGACAGGATTGCGCCGCGGGAGAAATCGTCGGCCGGAAGCGACTGTGCGGCAGGCGAGGTCAGCACGCTGTCGAGCACGAGGCTCGGCATGACATTCGCCCAGACCGCCAGAAAAGCCAGTGCCGGCAGGGCTGTCCACAGCGCCACATACCAGCCATGCTGGCTCGGCCGGCTGTTGGTCGCGAGCCGGCCGGCCTCGATGCCGAGGCGTGTCGCTCGGGCACGCGCCACGATCCACCCGATGAGGGCGAGCGCGACTATGATCATCACGATCATCATGCCGGTCATCTTGCCGTGTTCCCCTGGATTCGCGGGCGGAAGGCGGCATGGCGAGCGCGCGGCTCGCCATGCCGATCGATGGCCATCACTTCAGGTCTGCGCCCGTCATGACGGTGAGATTGGTGACCACGTCGCTATTGGTCTTGCGAACATCTTCCGGTGCCACGACCATGCCGCGCTTGGCGAGCGCGCCGTCGGGATTCCAGTTCTTGGCGATCGCTTCGACATAAGCTTTGAGGCCCGGCACCGCAGCGACATGCGCCTTCTTCACATAGATGTAGAGTGGGCGGGCGCCGGGATAGGTGCCGTTGGCGACCGCATCATAGGTCGCCTCGATGCCGTTCAGTGGAATGTCCTTCAGGGTCGCACGATTGGCGTCGAGGAAGGAAAAGCCGAAGATGCCGACCGCTTGCGGGTTTGCCGAGAGCTTCTGGACGATCAGGTTGTCGTTCTCGCCGGCATCGACATAGGCACCGTCCTCGCGCACCTGGGTGCAGAGCTGCTTGTGCCTGGCTTCGTCGCTGCCCTTGAGAGCCTTCATCGCCGGGTCGCTCTCGCAGCCGGCGGTCAGCACCAGCTCTGCAAGCGAGTCGCGCGTGCCGGAGGTGGAAGGCGGTCCGAAGACGGAAATGGCGACGGCGGGCAGGGAGGGGTCGACATCCTTCCAGGTCTTCGCCTTGTTCTCGCCTTTGCCATAGGGATTGGCGGCGAGCGCCTCATAGACCTGCTTCGTGGTGAGCGAGAGACCAGGGCCTTCCTTGGCTTCAGCGAAGGCAAGGCCGTCGAGGCCGATCTGGACTTCGACGACATCCTTGACGCCATTGGCCTGGCACTGATCGAACTCGGACTTCTTCATGCGGCGCGACGCATTTTCGATGTCGGGGTGCTGGCTGCCGACGCCGGCGCAGAACAGCTTCATGCCCGCACCGGTGCCGGTCGACTCGATGATCGGCGCCTTCATTCCCGGATTGGTCTGGGTGAACAGACCCACGGCTTCCTGCGCGAACGGATAGACGGTCGATGAGCCGACGGCCCGGATCTGGTCGCGTGCGGCGCTGGCGCCGCCGCCCGACTGACCCTGGCAAGCTGCGAGCGCGAACACGGATGCCGCGACGAATGCGTAACGCATGGAGAATCTCCTGGGGCGATTTGCGTGGGACCCGGAATCGCCTTGAACCGGGTTCGTCGCCGCAATGTGACGGTTTGATTACGCTTTTGTGACATCGCCCGGCATGCCGGCCGGGATCATCTCTGCTTCACTGCCGCCGCCCTTGCGAAACTGCGGCAATTCCACCCTTACGGTCGTGCCGACACCGACACTGCTATCGAAATTCAGAACGCCGCCATGTCGCTGCACGATATGTTTGACGATCGCCAGACCGAGACCGGTGCCGCCCATGGCGCGACTGCGACTCGAATCGATTCGATAAAAGCGTTCGGTAAGGCGCGGCAGATGTTCGGCGGTGATGCCGTCGCCTTGGTCGGCCACGGCCACTTCGATCATATCGTCGTCCAGCGCCCTCGCCGAGAGCGTGACCGGAGTGCCCGGCGCGCCATATTTGAGCGCATTACTGACGAGATTGTGGAGCAGCTGGCTCATCTGCGCGCGGTCGGCGCGAATGGCCGGGACCGTATTGCTGACGTCGACGACGATGTCCTGCGCGCGCTTGTTCTGGCTCTGGCGAAAGACCGCGACGACTTCCTCGACGAGAGGCAGCAGGGCGACCGGCTGCTCGGGCGCGCGATATTTGTCCGCCTCGATGCGGGAGAGCGACATCAGGTCATCGACGAGCCGCTGCATGCGCCGCGCCTCGCCTTCCATGATCGTGAGGAAGCGCTCTCGCGTCGCGGCGTCGGCCCCAGCGACGGGGTCCCGCAGGGTTTCGACGAAGCCCAATATGCCGGCAAGCGGCGTGCGCAATTCGTGGCTTGCATTGGCGACGAAGTCGACCCGCATGCGCTCGGTCGCCTGACGCCCGCTCTGATCGAACAGGAAGACCAGCAGCCGGTCGTCGCGCAGCGGCTGGATGTCGAGCTCCCAGCTTTGCTCAGCCGTGCCCAGCCCGACGATCTCGACGCGGGCGGGCGCGTCCAGAGTCTTGGGACCGGTCAGAAGATCGATGGCGGCCGGGTGACGCAGCGCAAGGCGCACATCCTGGCCGATGATGTGGCGGCCGAGGAGGGCCAGAGCGGCCTCGTTGCAATATTCGATCCGCCCGCGATGCGCGATGAAGCAGGGATGCGGGAGTGCCTGGAGCAGCGCATCGATCTCGTCCAGGCTGGAAACGCTTTTTGCCGGTGACAGCATTGGCGCGCGCGGAGAAGCTGTGCGTCGTTCCAGCGCATCGAACAGCATGGCCATGGCGAACAGCCCTGCAATGGCACAGGCGAAGGTTGCTTCCCAATTCCGGGTGAGCGTGAAAACCATCACGGCGGCCGCCGTCCCAGAAAGGAACAGAATCCATATCGAGCGATCGATGCGACCCATGGCGAGGCCCCCTAGATTATTTTGCTAAAGACTGCGATGCCGAATAAAGGATGCCGTGTGACACGGCGCCGGTGCGCAGCATGGGCATAAGGGCAGACGCATGAACGAGGGCAAAGGGCCGGACGCGCAGCACGAGCCTGGCCAGGATGAGGCCGGGCATGCGGGTGCGACCTCGCGCCGCCAGCTTCTGCGCCTGAGCGCGGCCGCCGGCGCAGTCGTGTTGACCGTGCGGCCGGGCATTGCCCAGGCGGCGACGTCCGTTCTGGCTTGTGAGATACCGGTGCCCGATCCCGCCCGTGCCGGTCAGGCGGTTGCCCCCGACGGCACGATGGTGCCAAAGGGCACGAGCGGATCTTTCCCGGGCGGGCGGACCTTCACCGGCGAGCAGGTGCGCACTGGCCTTCGCGGCGGCAATCTGCCCGGCACCAGCTACCAGGAGAGTCAGGCCTATCTCAACTATGTGCGCCGCCTGCAGCATGGCCGCAGCGGCTTTACCTGCTACGCCTCGCTCATGGCCGCGCGCTAGGGCCGCACGGGTTCGCCGGCGGTGGCCGTGACCTACCGGGCCGAGGCGCCTGACCAGATCATTGTCGAACGTCTCGGCGCCATCGACGCGCTGTATCATCGCCGTTCGGGCACGACGCACCTTGTCGCCGCGCCGGTTCCGCAAATCCTCGAAGCCCTGGGCGAAGGGGCCACGGACGTCGCCGGCCTGCTCGCGCGCCTCGCGGCGCGCTTCGATCTCGACACTCCGGATGACGAAGCGAAAGCGGCATTGGAACAGCGGCTGGCGGAACTGATCGACCTTGGCCTGGTCCGGGGCGAGCGCTGAGCTTCGGCATGCGGCATCAGCTTGGCCTCGCCGTCGGGCCGGCGACCTTTCGGATCGGCTCGGCCTGGCGTGGGCCGATCGATGCGCTGGCGCGGCTGTATGCGGCGTATCCGCCCATCGACTTCGCGCGGCGCGTGCCGGATTTTACGGTCAGGCTCCAGCCGGTGCAGCCGTGGCGGCGTTTCATCCGCTCGTCGATCTTCATTGCCGGCGATCACATGCTGCCGGACGCCGCGCCGATGGCGCTGGAGCATGGCCTGCTGGCAGCCGAGATGGGGATGAACCTGCAGATGGCGCTCGGCTGGCGCAGGCATGTGCTGCTCCACGCCTCCTGCGTCGAGAAGGACGGCAAGGCGCTGGTCATCACCGGCGAGTCCGGCAGCGGCAAATCGACGCTTGCGGCGATGCTCGGCGAGCGCGGCTGGCGCCTGATGGGCGACGAGTTCGCGCTCCTCGATCCGGCGAGCGGCATGGTGTTCGCCTTCCCGCGGCTCGTGAGCCTCAAGAACGAGGCCATTGATATCGCGACTGCCGGCATCACGCCGGAGCGGATCGGCCCTCGCCTCGAAGGCACGCCCAAGGGCGCGATCCGCCATCTCGTGCCGAATGCCGAGGCGATCGCGCGCATGGCCGAGCCTGCGGTGCCTCGTTTGCTGTTGCTGCCGCGCTACGGCTTTGCCGAGGCGCACCGGCCGGTCGAGCAGGGCGAGGCGTTCGTCCGGCTGACCGAGGCATCGACCAATTATATCGCGCTGGGGGAAGCGGGCTTCGGCGCGCTGGTGCGGTTCGTGCGCACTGTGCCGGCGGTCGCGCTCGACTATCCGGACAGCGCGACCGTACTTGCCGCTGTCGAGGCACTGTGGGGCGAGGTCGCATGAGCGCCGCTCTGCTCGCGGAGACGCTGATCGACCCGGGGCTCGTCACGCGCTTCGATGCGCCGACATGGACAGCGCTCCTCACGGCAGCGCGCGCGGAAAGGCTGCTGGGGACGATCGCGGACAAGCTGGACGGCCTTGCCATGCCTCCCGATGTCGCCGCGATCCTCGCGGACACCCGCGTGGACGCGCGGCGCGACCGGCAGCAGGCGCTTTGGGAAATCGACAGGGCCATGGTCGCGCTCGCCCCGCTCGATTGCCCTGTGGTGCTGCTCAAGGGGAGCGCTTTCGCGGCCGCCGGACTGCTCGCCGCGCAAGGCCGCGCGATCGGCGATCTCGACATATTGGTACCACGCGACCGGCTGGACGAGGTCGAGGCCGCCTTGCGAGGTGCCGGCTGGGAATGGGTGAAGCCCGACCCCTATGATGAGGCATATTATCGCCGCTGGATGCACGAGCTGCCACCTCTCATCCATGTCGAGCGCGACCGGATGATCGACGTGCATCACACGATCCTGCCGCTGACCGCGCGACCACGCCCGGATGCGGCGGCGATGATTGCCGATGCCATGCCGCTGGCAAACGGCATTTCTGTGCTGCGGATCGACGACATGCTTTGCCATGCTGCCGCGCATCTGATTGCCGACGGGGATATGGCGGGCGGCCTGCGCAATCTGTGGGATATTCATTGCCTGCTGATTGAGCATGGAGAGGACCAGAGCTTCTGGAATGGCCTGGACGCGCGCTCACGACATCATCAGTTGCGCGCACCGATGCGACGGGCCGTGCGGCTGTCGCATCGCATCTTCGGAACGGAGGTGCCCAAGGACTGGCTGGGCGGCGGCGTACTTGACGGTCTGTTCGCGGCGCGCCTGCTGACCCGGACGTCATGGGGGCAGGAAGCGCGTCCCTTTCTGCGCCTCGGCTTCTATTTCCGTTCGCACCTGCTGCGCATGCCGCCGCTCATGCTGGCGCGGCATCTCTGGACGAAATGGCGTAAAGGCTATCGGCCGATTGGGTGACGGCGCTCAGGTCGCGGGCCAGCGTTCCAGCAATGATATGAGTTCGTCATAATGATCGATCCCGGCATCAGCGCCGAGTTCCTCTGCCGTGCAGGGGACGAAGCCAAAGCTGACGGCAATCGACGGGATGTCCGCCGCGCGCGCAGCCAGCGTATCATTGTCCGTATCGCCGAGGAAGATCGTGCGGCCGCCGCCGGCCTTCTCGACCATGTCGAACAGCAGATCGGGCAACGGCTTGTGCCGGTTTGGCCCGAGCGTGTCGCCGCCCACGATCGCCGCGAAGCGCGCGGAGAGCCCAAGCTCGTCCAGCAGCTTGCGTGCCAGGGCCTCGCGCTTGTTGGTGCAGATGGCGAGCCGGATGCCGCGCGCAGCCAGGTCGTCCATCGCGTCGATCAGGCCGGGATAGGGAACCGTCTGGACAGCGATGTTCGCGCCATAGAAGTCGAGCAGCACAGGTAGCAGCTCGTCGATCAGCGCCTGATCGACGATACCGGCGGCCGCGAGGCTCCGCTCCAGCATGCGTCGCGCGCCCTTGCCGATGAATGGCTTGATCTCGTCGATCGGATAGGAGCCGTGGCCGATGGTCGCCAGCGCATGATTGACCGCTGCCGCCAGGTCCGCGCTGGTATCGAGCAGGGTGCCGTCGAGATCGAATCCGACGATGTCGAAAGGAATATTTGCCATCGGCGCGCCCATGCCCGTTGCGCGGTGGCGCGATCAAGTCAAACATGGCAAGGGCGTCGCGCGTTTCGAGGAAAGAGAGGTTCCGCCCGTGTCGACGTCGTCAAGTGCCCCTCTGGCCGTGATCGTTCTTGCCGCCGGGCAGGGCACGCGGATGAAGTCCAGCCTGCACAAGGTCCTTCATCCCATCGCCGGCCGGCCGATGCTGCTGCATCTGCTCGCCAGCGTCGCGGCACTGGCGCCGGCGCGGCAGGTCGTGGTCGTGGGGGCAGGGCGCGAACAGGTGGAGACGGCGGTCGCGGGCAAGGGCATCGACATCGCCATACAGGCCGAGCAGCTCGGCACGGGTCATGCCGTTGCGCAGGCCAGGCAGGCACTCACCGGCTTTGTGGGCGACGTACTCATTCTTTATGGCGACGTGCCGCTGGTTACGGGCGAGACGATGCGCGCGATGGTCGAGCGGCTGCATCGCGCCGATGCGCCAGCCTGCGTCGTACTCGGCTTCCGGCCGGACGATGCCGCCGCTTATGGCCGGATCATCGCGACGCCGGATGGGCGGATCGAGAAGATGGTCGAGTTTAAGGACGCGAACGAGGCCGAGCGGGCGGTGGACCTCTGCAACAGCGGGCTGATGGCGGTACGATCGGACGATCTGTTCGCGCTGCTCGCGCGGATCGGCAACGACAATGCCGCGGGCGAATATTATCTGCCGGACATTGTTATGCTGGCCATGGGTGACGGGCGGCCGAGCGCGGTCATCGAGACGGGCGCGAGCGAAGTCGCGGGCGTCAACAGCCGCGCGGAACTGGCGGCGGTCGAGGCGAGCTGGCAAGCGGCGCGGCGCGCGGAGGTAATGCGCGATGGCGTTTCGCTGATCGCGCCGGAGACGGTCTTCTTCGCGCATGACACGCAGATCGCGCGCGACGTGACGATCGAGCCGAATGTCGTCTTCGGCCCCGGCGTGACGATCGAGGAAGGAGCGGTCATCCATGCCTTCTGCCACCTGGAAGGCGCGCAGGTCGGGCGCGGTGTTTCGGTCGGCCCGTTCGCGCGGCTGCGGCCGGGCGCCGTGCTGGGCGAGAAGGCGCGAGTCGGCAATTTCGTGGAGATCAAGAACGCGACGCTGGGCAAGGGCGCGAAGGCCAACCATCTTTCCTATGTCGGCGATGCGACGGTCGGCGAGGAGGTGAACATCGGCGCCGGATCGATCACCTGCAACTATGACGGCTATTTCAAGCATCGGACGATCATTGGCGATCGCGCCTTCATCGGGTCGAACAGCGCGCTGATCGCGCCGGTGAAGATCGGTCGCGATGCTATCGTCGCTGCGGGCAGTGCGGTCTCGCGCGATGTCGCGGACGGGGAGCTGCGGCTGGTGCGCGCGGAACAGTTCGTGAAGCCGGGCTGGGCCGACCGTTTTCATGATGCGATGCGAAAGCGCAAGGCCGCCGAAAAGAAGAGCTGAAAGCGGCATCATGTTACATCCGCGCCAAAACGTTCTCCACTTGCGATGAATTGAAACGTCGAACGCGGCCACGTCGAAATCGTCCAATCATCGCGCTGCTCGGCGTGACACATGCAGGGGCAAGGAAGCGACGTCGGAGCGAACTCCGGCAAGCTCTCGGCCCGAAGGGTTCAGCACCCGCCGGCAAGGCTCTGACAAGGGCGAAAAAATCTGTTTCCCGGGTCAGTCCGCTGGCTCGAAAGCTTGCCTCCGTGGGAGGTGCGTCCTTGCGGGCGCATGCGAGGCATATTGTGTGGGAAGGGAAGAGGGCGGCTCATGTCGCCCTCTTTTCTTTTGCCCAGGCTTGCAATGATATCACGATATGATATCAATATATCATGCGTTTCCTTGCCGAACTGCCCGATGACGAGGTTGCCGAGCTCGATGCGCTTGCGCGTCGCAACAATCGATCCCGCGCCGCCGAAGTCCGCGAAGCCGTGCGCCTCTATGTGCGAGGACGCAAGGGCAACGACTGGATCGCGCGCGGCTTTGGCTACTGGAAGGATCGGACGGATATCGGCGATGCGGTCGAGTATCAGCGCGCCATGCGCGACGACCGGGATTTCGGCTGACGCGCAATGGCCGATCCGGTTTTCGACACCAATATTCTGGTCGACTGGCTCTCGGAGCGCTCGCAGGCGGCGACCGAACTGGCCCGTTACCGGCGACACCGGATAAGCCGGATCAGCTGGATGGAGATACTGGCGGGCGAGCCGTTTGAGACGCGCGACCATATCCAGTCCCTGATCGCACCGTTCGAGGTGATCGAGGTGGACAGCCGGATCGCGGTGGCCGCCGTCGATATCCGTCATCGCTCGCGGATGAAGCTGAGCGATGCGATCGTCCTGGCGACGGCGCAGGTGAACGGCTCCATCTTGGTGACACGCAATACCAAGGATTTTCCGGCAAACATGCCGGGGATCCGAATCCCCTACACTCTCTGACAGACGGAAGGCTCGCTCATGTGCGGAATTATCGGCATCGTCGGCACGCAGGATGTCGCGGACCGTCTGCTCGATGGCCTGCGGCGGCTCGAATATCGCGGTTATGATTCGGCGGGCATCGCCACCGTGTTCGGCGGGCGCATCGATCGTCGCCGTGCGGAAGGGAAGCTGGTCAATCTTGGAAAGGTGCTGGCCGCCGAGCCGCTGCCCGGCACGACCGGTATCGCTCACACGCGCTGGGCAACCCATGGCGCGCCGACCACCAGCAATGCGCACCCGCACGCGACCGACGAAGTGGCCGTCGTCCACAACGGCATCATCGAGAACTTCAAGGCTCTGCGGGACGAACTGATCGGGCGCGGGCGCGTCTTCACCAGCGAGACGGACACGGAAGTGGTCGCGCATCTCGTGAGCGAGCTGGTCGAGGCTGGCACGAGCCCGCAGGACGCCGTCAAGCAGGTGCTCCCGCGCCTGCACGGCGCTTTCGCACTCGCCATCCTGTTCCGCCAGCATCCCGATTTGCTGATCGGCGCGCGGCTGGGGTCGCCCCTGGTCGTGGGTCATGGCGAGGGTGAGACCTATCTCGGCTCGGACGCGCTGGCGCTGGCGCCGCTAACCCAGCGTATTGCCTATCTGGACGAGGGTGACTGGGTCGTCATCACGCGCGATCAGGCACAGGTCTTCGACAGGGACAACAACCCCGTCGAGCGGGCGGTGACGCTTTCGGGCGTGTCCGGCGCGATGATCGACAAGGGCAATCATCGCCACTTCATGCTCAAGGAGATCTACGAGCAGCCGGTCGTCGTCGCGCAGACGCTGCGCAGCTATCTCCGCCGGATTGACGATCAGGTCTCGCTGCCGATCCCCGATTTCGATCTCTCGACCATCAGGCGCGTCAGCGTCGTGGCATGCGGCACCAGCTTTTATGCCGGCATGGTCGCCAAATACTGGTTCGAGCAGTTCGCGCGCGTTCCGGTCGATCTCGATGTCGCGTCCGAGTTCCGCTATCGCGCGCCCGTGATGGAGGAGGAAGGAGGGCTCGCCCTCTTCATCTCGCAGTCCGGCGAGACGGCGGACACGCTTGCGGCCCTGCGCCATGCGCGCGCGGAAGGGCAGAAGATCGCCGTCGTCGTCAACGTGCCGACCAGCTCGATGGCACGCGAGGCGGACCTCCTGCTGCCGACGCACGCTGGACCCGAGATTGGCGTTGCCTCGACCAAGGCGTTCACGTGCCAGCTGGCGGTGCTGGCGGCGCTCGTGGCCAATTTCGCGCGCGCGAAGGGAAGGATGACGGCGGAAGAGGAGAAGGATATCGTCTGGCATCTCTCCGAGGCGCCGGCCGCGATCAATCAGGCGCTGCTTCAGGATGAAGCCGTGCAGGCGCTCGCGCCCCTGGTGGCGCCGGCCCGCGATGTGCTCTATCTTGGCCGCGGCACCGATTATCCGCTGGCGCTTGAAGGCGCGCTCAAGCTCAAGGAAATCAGCTATATTCACGCCGAAGGTTACGCCGCAGGCGAAATGAAGCACGGGCCGATCGCGCTGATCGACGAGGCCGTGCCGGTCATCGTCATCGCACCTTCCGGCCCGCTATTCGAGAAGACCGTCTCCAACATGCAGGAAGTCCAGGCGCGCGGCGGCAAGGTCGTGCTGATCTCGGACGAGGAAGGCATTGCGGCGGCGGGCGAGGGCTGTCTCGCGACCTTGGCACTGCCCAAGGTGCATCCGCTGATCGCGCCGATGGTCTATGCGGTGCCGGTGCAATTGCTCGCCTATCATGTCGCCGTGCTGAAGGGCACGGATGTGGATCAGCCGCGCAATCTGGCTAAATCGGTGACGGTGGAGTGATAGCTCCAATTAGCCCCTCCTCTTCAGAGGAGGAGTTGGGGTGGTGCCAAAACGTTGCGATTGATCGCTCGCGAGCGCCGCTGGCGCATCGCCAGCACCACCCACTAAACCCTCCTCTGAAGAGGAGGGGGCAGCAACCGCTCAGTCCCTTAATCCGCCGCGAAGGCGAACGGGACGCCGGTGTCGCGATAATCGTCCGTGCGCAGGTCGCGGCCGATAGGCGGTGCGGCGCGGGCGACGCATTTCGGGCGGTGGCAGAGGTGGCAGGCGACCCCGATCGGCGTCGGCTCGGCTGCGGGGCCTTCGGCATAGATGAGTGTGCCGACATGCTCTTCCGCGCAGGCGAGAGCGACGGCGCGGGAGGCGCTGGAAGCCTGCCAGCCTCCTCCTCCCGACATGACCGTGCGCGCGACCGAGAAGAAGCGCTGTCCGTCTGGTAGTTCAAGATGTTGCGTGAGGAGTCTGCCGGGGGTCTGGAAGGTCTCGTGGACATTCCAGAGCGGGCAGGCACCGCCATGGCGCGCGAAGGGGAAGCCGGCGCCGTCCAGGCGCTTGGAAACATTGCCGGCGGGATCGACGCGGATGAAGAAGAAGGGCACGCCTTCCTCGCCGGCGCGCTGCAGCGTGGTGAGGCGGTGCGCTGCCTGCTCGAAGCTGACGCCGAAGCTGCGGGCCAGCGCTTCCACATCGTAGCGCGATTGCCGAGCGGCGCGCAGGAAGCGGCGATAGGGCATGAGCAGGGCCGCTGCCCAATAGGCAGCAAGCGCGCGGCGGGCCATGCGCCGGGCATTGTCGCTGGTGAACTGGCCTTCCGAGACCAGCCGCTCGATATCGTCGCGCGCTTCGAGCAGGGCGAGTTGCAGCGCGAGCTGGAACAGGCGGCCGCCATGATCGAGCTGCTGGCTGATCATGAGTTGGCGGCGGTGCAGATCGTGGAACCGGCGAGCGCCGAGGATCAGGCTCGGCTCCACGAACAGCACGCGCAGATCGTGGACGCTCTCGAAGCGCTGGACGAGCGCATCCAGGCCTCGCACCGTCTCGGCGAGTGCGCCTGCGGCGTCGTCGAGCAGGGGGAAGCAATTGCGCCGGGCGGCCAGGAAATTGCGGGCCTCGGCGACGGGGTCGGTGGCGAGGCCGGCGCGCGCCGATCCTGTGGCTGCGCCTTCGCGGCGCTGGGCGAGTTCCAGCCGTTCCTCGCTATAGGCGGTGTGGAGCCGGAGCAGCGCCTCGGCGAAGGCGGGGTAACTGGTCGCGACGTCGGCGATGTCCAGCGCCGGGAGGTCGATGTCGGCGAAGAGCGGTTCCTTGAGGACGGCACTCAGGCGCGCGGGCAGCTCGTCGCTGCCGTCATCGGCGAGGGCGGCGAGGTCGATGCCATAGGTCCGCGCGAGCTTCAGCAGCAGCTCGGCCGTCACGGGCCGCTGATTGCGTTCCATGAGCGCGATGTAGGACGGCGAGATGTCGAGATCGGTCGCCATATTGGCCTGGGTGAGGCCGAGATCGCGTCGGATGCGCTTGAGGCGGGGCCCCATATAGAGAGCATTTCGAGCCATTAGGTCCCGCCTGAACAAAGCGTTGAACGGTTATTACAACATTACAAAACAGTTTTGTAAAGTTACACAAGGTTACACGGATCGGTCTTCTCGTGCTTGATCGTGCCTGTCATCTCCGCCGCACATATTCGGAGGAGCAGACAGATGACCTATCATTCGGAGATCGAGCGGCTCGGCGAAGCCATTGAGGAGCGCGGTTCCGTCTGGGCCGCGATCAGCCCCGAGGCGGCCGCGCGCATGCGCTGGCAGAACCGGTTTCGCACCGGCCTCGACATTGCCCGCTACACCGCCAAGATCATGCGGCGCGACATGGCGGCCTATGATGTCGATCCGGCCAATTACACGCAGTCGCTCGGGTGCTGGCACGGGTTCATCGGGCAGCAGAAGCTGATCTCGATCAAGAAGCATTTCGGCTCGACGCGCGGGCGGTATCTCTACCTCTCGGGCTGGATGATCGCGGCGCTGCGCAGCGAGTTCGGGCCGCTGCCCGACCAGTCGATGCACGAGAAGACCAGCGTCCCGGCGCTGATCGAGGAACTCTACACCTTCCTGCGCCAGGCCGATGCGCGCGAGCTCGGCATGCTGTTCCGTCAGCTCGACGAGACGCGCCGCACGCACAACCAACTCGACGAGCTGCGCCTGATCAACGCGATCGAGTCGCACGAGACGCATGTCGTGCCGATCATCGCGGACATCGACGCGGGCTTCGGCAATGCCGAGGCGACCTATCTGCTTGCGAAGAAGATGATCGAGGCAGGTGCCTGCGCGCTGCAGATCGAGAACCAGGTCTCGGACGAGAAGCAGTGCGGCCATCAGGACGGCAAGGTCACCGTGCCGCACCAGGACTTTCTCCAGAAGATCCGGGCGATCCGCTATGCCTTTCTCGAGCTCGGCGTTGAGGACGGGATCATCGTCGCGCGCACGGACTCGCTGGGCGCGGGTCTCACCAAGCAGATCGCCTACAGCGCGGCGCCGGGTGATCTCGGCGACCAGTATAACGGCTTCCTCGATTGCGAGACGGTCGATCCGGCCGCGATCGGCAATGGCGAGGTGTTCATCAGCCGGGATGGCAAGCTGCTGCGCCCGAAGCGGCTGCCCTCGAACCTCTACCAGTTCCGCGAGGGGACGGGCGAGGACCGCTGTGTGCTCGATTGCATCACGGCGCTCCAGAACGGCGCGGACCTGCTGTGGATCGAGACCGAGAAGCCGCATATCGGCCAGATCGCCGGCATGGTGGATCGGGTCCGTGCGGTCGTCCCCAATGCCAAGCTCGTCTACAATAATTCGCCGAGCTTCAACTGGACGCTGAACTTCCGCCAGCAAGTCTATGACAATTGGGAGGAAGAGCTGCGCGATGTCTCGGCCTATGACCGGGCGAAGCTGATGAGCGCGGACTATGACGATACCGATCTTGCCCGAGAGGCGGATGAGAAGATCCGCACCTTCCAGCGCGACGCGGCGAAGCGGGCCGGCATCTTCCATCACCTGATCACGCTGCCGACCTATCACACGGCGGCGCTCAGCACCGACAATCTCGCCCGCGACTATTTCGGCGAGCAGGGCATGCTGGGCTATGTCGCGGGCGTACAGCGCCAGGAAATCCGCCAGGGCATTGCCTGCGTGAAGCACCAGAACATGTCCGGATCGGACATTGGCGACGACCACAAGGACTATTTCGCCGGTGAGGCCGCCCTGAAAGCGGGCGGCACCGCCAACACCATGAACCAGTTCGCAGCGTGAGTACGCGAGACGAAAGGAGACAGACGATGAGTGAACCCCAGAGAGCCCGTGCGGTCTTTTCGACCGAGGATTTCCGCCTGCTGCGGACGGCCGTCGCGCATTATCTGCGCGAGGTGAAGGACCGGCCGGAGTCCCTTAAATATTCGCACCTCTATCACCGGCTTGGCCGCGTAGGCTGAGGAGAGGCCGGGCGGCGGCGGGGAAACCCGTCGCCGTCTGTGCGTTCGACTCGCGGGAGTTGGCGCCGGATCGCGGCTATTCGGCGCTTGCGGCATCGATCGGATTGCTAGCTTCATCCTTATGCCGCGAAATGGGCTGCTCCCCGTTTCAGATGCCAAGCGGGAAAGCACGGTTTTCTGCGGTTTTGGGTGCCTGTCTTCGCTAACTTCCCTCGTGTGACGCATGGTGAGCGCGCGAAACTTTGTTCGAGGGCGATTTAAGGCATTGATTTCTGAGGTATTTTTACGGGGTCAAAGAGCGGCGATGCTTCGGGCGTCGTGCGAAGGTCATGCCATCGATGTCCGGAATAGGACAGGCAGAGATGAGGTGCCAGTCCCTGCCCGAGACGTGCAGGAACAGGCTTTCCTCATGTTCGTGTCGATGCGGCGCCGCCGCTCTTCATCCGGCCGGTTGCGGGATGCCGAGTAGCGTGGCCGGGTTCTCGACCATGATCTTGCGCAGGTCCGCGGTGCTGAGGCCCTTGGCGCGCAGTTGCCCGGCGACCATGGCAATCATCTCGTCCGGCGGAGCGCGGCCGACCTGGCCGGAGTCGCTGCTCAGGATCACATGATCAAGGCCGATCGCCCGCATCGCGTCGACATATTGCTGGGTCGTGAAAGTCGAGCGCTCGCCGACCAGGAAGCCGGCGGCGAACTCGATAAAGGCCCCGAGTCCGGCGGCTTCCTTCATTTGCGCAAGGCTCATCTCGATCGGATGGGCGATCGCATGTGTGACGATGATGCGCGCGATACCCTGCTTCTTCGCCTCGCGGATGACCATCAGGGCTTCGGCCGGCGACAGGTGCCCGGTGGAGAGGGCGAGCGGAACGCCCGTATCGCGAACCTTGGCCGTTGCGATCGCGGCAATGACGGCCTTCGTCTCGGGCAGAAGCGCGCCGTCCTTCGACACGCGCACGAACGGATTGTTCGGCGTTTGCGAATGGCGAATATTATTCTCGCTGTCCCAGGTGGGCATGCTGACGATACGAGCCCGGCCACCCTTCACCTCGGCGAAATGGTGGACGGCCGCCGGATTGAGGCCGCCGACGGTCAGGTTCAGGCTGAGCTGCCCGAAAATCTCGACGCCCGGCACCACCTTGTTTGCGAGATAGGCGAGCTGTGCCGTCTGGTCATAATGCTGCTTGATGAGGAAGCCGCGCATCCCCGCGGCCTCTGCGCGCCTGGCCATGTCGATGATGTCGAGCGAACGGGCCATTTGCGCGCTGTGCGGGCCGAAGCTGTCCGGATCCAGATGCGAATGGATGTCGATCGCTTGCCGGAGCAGAGCCTTGTCGGCAGCCGTGGCCGGCGGATAGTTCTTGCCGGACGGCTCGCCCTCATGCGCATGCAGGGGCGCCGCGCCGGCGAGCAAGAGGGCAGGCGTGATCGCGGCGAGCCAGCGGCTTCTGGAAATCGGCATGGGTTAAGCTCCCTGTTGGCGGCAAGAAAAGGATGGGCAGCGCGGATCGCCCCGCTGCGAACCGGTCGGCTGTGTATGAAAAGGCATTGATTCGCGCGCGCGGGCGTCTAGGATGGCGGGCGCAATGACGGACAAGGCCGACGAGGCCCTTGCTCGCCTGACGCGGGGCCTTTGTTCCTGCACCCTCACGACTCCCTGCATCACTCCCCTTCGACAAATAGGCTATTTGTCTTTGTCAACTTGCGTTCGTCATTGATGAATCGACGAATATGCGCGCCGCCGAAAGGGGAATTTTCGGAAGTTCCTCCTGCCGGAATGTTCCCGGCTCCGAGGCATGGTGCGACGCTCCGCGCGCACGCAATGGCATTGTCCAAGCCGTTGCGACGATGCGATGGATACCGGACCTGTCAGGAGTCCGACGATGAACCGCATTCCCTATCCCGATCCCGCGAGCCTGTCGGAGGCGAAGCGCGCCTATCTCGACGCGCCGAACCTGCGGCTGCTCAACATCGCGCGCATCTCCATGGTGGCGCCCGATCCGATCTGGCGGGCGACCGTCGATATGGCGCTGGCGGTGGTCAACAACACGCTGATCGATGACCGGATGCGCGAGATCATCGTGCTGCGCGTCGCCTATCTTTCGAACAGCGCCTATGAGCTTTTCCACCACGTCTCGCTGGCCCGCTCGCTCGGCATCGGCGATGCGGCGATCGCGGGACTCGAAAGCGGGGACTTCTCGGCGCTGGCGCCCGATGAAGCGGCGGTGGCGCAGTTCACGACCGAAGTGGTGCGCGACGTCTCGCCCACCGACCAGACGCTGGCCGCGATGCGTGCGCTTTATTCCGACGAACGTATTTTCGAAATGCTCGGCATCATCGGCAGCTATATGAACGCGGCGCGGGTCGCCGCGGTCGCCGGCATCGAGAATGACGACATCGCGATCACCTCCTGGGCCAAGGAGCGACAGGACAGCTGATTGTGGCCTGCGCGCAACAGGGGCTTCGAGCGGTTTTTCTAGGAATTGAGCCGATAATGCGCTGCCGAGGGGGGCGGAG
This sequence comes from Sphingobium xanthum, assembly GCF_019737615.1. Classification (GTDB taxonomy): domain Bacteria; phylum Pseudomonadota; class Alphaproteobacteria; order Sphingomonadales; family Sphingomonadaceae; genus Sphingobium; species Sphingobium xanthum. Next base: position 362,169 of record NZ_JAHKKS010000001.1, read on the forward strand.
CGCACTCGAGTTGTGACCGGTCGCAAAGAAAGTAGATTGCAACCTAATCGATTTCGGTGGATATCTACCTCCCTACATACAGAAGAAACCAGGGAGAGAGATTGATGAAATATTCTGCTGTGGGGTTGCGCGAGCGCACCTGCCTCCTGGCCGTCGCCACGAGCCTGCTGGCGGCTCTGCCTGCCGTCGCCCAGACCGGCGCCGATGACGCCGCGAGCGACGAAGAGGAAGCAATCGTCGTCACCGGCTCGCGTATCGCGTCCGGATTCGACCGCCCGACGCCCGTCTCCGTCATGGGCGCCGAGCGCCTCGAAGCGCGCGGCGCAACCAATCTCGGCGATGCGCTGAACGAGCTGCCCGCCTTCCGCGCGACCAACACGCCCGCCTCGACCGGACTCGGCGCTGCCGGCGGCTATGTCGGCGGCCGCATCCTCGACTTGCGCGGCCTTGGCGCCGTGCGCACGCTCACCCTGCTCGACGGCAAGCGCTTCGTCCCCTCGACGACGCAGGCGACAGTCGACACCAACATGATCCCGTCGATCCTGCTGCAGCGCGCCGAAGTCGTGACCGGCGGCGCATCGGCCGTCTATGGTTCGGACGCGGTCTCGGGCGTCGTCAACTTGCTGATCGACAAGAAGATGACCGGCTACAAGGTCAACGGGCAGCTGGGCTTCTCGCAGGAAGGCGACAATTTCACCCGCCAGTTCGGCGCGGCCGGCGGCTGGCAGCTGGGCGAGACCGTCCACCTCATCCTGGGCGGCGAGTTCGAAAAGGCCGAGGGCGTGGAATCCTGCCCGCAGCGCGACTGGTGCGCCAACGGCTTCATCAACATCAGCCGCAATCCCGGCGTGACCAGCATTCCGGCCAACAATATCCTCGCCGGCGTCTATCCCTGGACGGCGGCCTATAACGGCATCACCACGCCGCCGAGCTCGGCCTATACCGGCCGCCTCGTGCCGACATTCCGCGCGATCGACGGGATCGGCTTCCGCGCCGACGGCACGCCGTTTCGCACGACGCAGGGCGTCCTGGCCAACAATCTCTATCAGCAGGGCGGCACCAATGACGGCCCGGGCGAGAACATCTATTTCGACTTCCCGATCGTCTCGCCGACCGAGCGCTACAACGGCATGGGCTTCCTCAGCTGGGACGCGACGCCGGACCTGACCGTCGAGCTCGGCTTCAACTATGGTCATGGCGAGGGCCGTCACCGCGCGGTCGCCTATCGCAACACGGCGATCGCGATCCAGGCGGACAATCCCTTCATTCCGAGCTCTTCGGACCCGACGCTCGACCTGCGCACGATCATGGCGCAGTCCGGCCTCACGAGCTTCACGCTGGGCAAGGGCTTCAAGGACATCGGCCCTGGCGACCTGATCGTGAAGAACAATGTCTATCGGTTCGTGGCCTCGGCCGCCTATGACATCGGCAACAGCTGGAAGGCGGACATCTACTACCAGTACGGCCGCAACGAGTTCCGCAGCGACATCATCGGCGGCACGATCACCTCGCGCATTCTGAAGGCTCTGGATGCGGCGCCGGGCCCGAACGGGACCGTGGCCTGCCGCGTGAACGTCGATACCAACACAACGAATGACGATGCGGCTTGCGTTCCGCTCAATCCGTTCGGATCGGGCCAGGGCGCGACCTTCGCCGCAGCCAAGGCCTATGTGAAGGCCAATGCCTGGCAGACCAACAACACGACGCAGCACGTGGTCGCCGCCAACCTCACCGGTTCGCTGATCGAGCTGCCGGCCGGCCCGCTCGGCGTCGCGGTCGGCGCGGAATATCGCAGCGACACGGTGAGCGGCGATGCGGACGCGAATTCCAAGGCGCTGGCCTTTTTCACCGGCAATGGCTCGGTCATTTCCGGCAAGATCGAGGTCGCGGAAGCCTATGGCGAGGCCGAGGTTCCGGTCCTGCGCGACGTCACCGGCTTCCAGGAGCTGAGCCTCAACGGCGCTGTCCGCCGGACGCACTACAAGCGCTCCAGCGCGACGGTCCCGAGCAGCACCGTCAACGTGACGACCTGGAAGGTCGGCGGTGTCTGGGCGCCGGTCGACGCGATCCGCTTCCGCGCCACCAAGTCGCGCGACATTCGCGCGCCGAACGTGGTGGAACTGTTCGGGCCGCTCACCAGCGCGCAGGGCATCCTCAACGATCCAGCGCGCGGCGGGCAGCAGACGGTTGCACCGATCACGCTCGGCTCCAACCCCAATCTGCGTCCGGAAAAGGCCGACACCTTCACGGTGGGAGTCGTGTTGCAACCGAGCGATGGCGTGCTTGGTCGCTTCCGCGCCTCGGTCGATTATTACGACATCAAGATCAAGGACGCGATCAGCACGCTCGGCCAGCAGAATATCGTGACGCGCTGCTCGCAGGGCGATACCCTGAGCTGCTCGCTCATCACACGCGAAGGCGGCAGCCCGACCGGTGTCATCACCAATATCCGCGACGTCGTGCAGAATGTGAGCCAGCTCAAGGCGCGCGGCATCGACATTGAACTCGGCTATCGCCAGCCGATCGGCGGCAGCAGCTCGCTCAACCTGTCCGTTCTGGCGAGCCACATGATCGATCTCATCACGGTCGATGCGGTCGGGCCGGTGGAGCGTGCGGGCCAGACCGGCCTGCGCGGCGGTACGCCTCCGGGTATCCCGGACTGGACGGTCGATGCGACCGCCGGTCTGGACATCGGCGAGCGCTTCTCCTTCTCGACCCACCTGCGCTGGATCAACAAGGGCTTCTACAACGCGGCCTTCGTCGGCGCCGAGCAGCCCGGCTACACGGTCACCCGCCCGGACAGCTCCAGCACCAACGCCATGCCCGCGCGCACCTATGTCGATATCCTCGGCACGGTGAAGGTGCCGGTGAGCGATCGCTCGAAGCTGAACGTCTATTTCGGCGTCGACAATCTGTTCAACGTCGATCCGCCGGCATTCCCGGGCGCGAACGGCAGCGGCAACAACGTGCTCTTCAACCCCGTTGGCCGCATGTACAAGGCGGGCATCCGGGCGACTTTCTGATCCTCCTCACTGTGCCGGACCGTCTCGGTCCGGCACATTTTTTTTGACCGGCGTCGAACCGACCTCTTCGCTGGCGTTGACGGGAACGGGATACATGGGCGAGGGTCTTCCTCTGTCATGTCGATCGGATAGCGCAACAAAGCGCCGCCGCCGGCAAGGCGCTGGGGGAAAGAGATAATGGTCAGGGAGGCTTTGCCCGCGAGCGCTGAGCGGAACGTCAGGCAGACGGCGCCGCATGGCGGCTATTCGGTCGATGTCGTCGCGCGCCACCTCGATAACTTCTACGGCGGCGATCAGCCGAACGAAAGCGACCATCGCTACTTCCGGACCACGCGGGAGCTGGTCGTGGTCGCGCGGCGCTGGCGCAAGCTCGCCAATGACCGGATCAAGAATATCGGCCAGAACATGGCGCGCTGGGAAACGCTCTATCTGATGGCCAGCTCGGACGAGGAACTGACGCAAGGAGAGCTGGCCCGCGTGGTCGGCGTCAAGGGGCCGACCATGGTCCATATGCTCAATTCGCTGGAGCGAGACGGCCTGATCGAGCGCTATCAGGGCGCGCAGGACAAGCGCATCACGCACAATCGCATCACGCCCAAGGGCGAGCAGGCGACGCGCGACATCATGGCGATCACCAACAATCTGCGCGCCGAGGTACTGCGCGACATCGATCCCGCCAAGCTGGACATTGCGTTGGACGTGCTCGAGGCCATCCATGCGAAGCTGGACGATCTGTCGGGAGCGTAACTTGATCCGGCTGAGTTAGTGCTCCTGCGAAGGCAGGAGCTCAAGGCCCCTGAGCCCTAGACTCCTGCTTTCGAAGGAGAACAAGGGTGGCCCAAGCCAGATGTCGTATCTCAGCCGCGCCGCTTCATGAATTCGAGTACGGTCGCGTTGAACAGATCCGGCCGTTCCCAATAGCCCGAATGGCCGCACTCGGTGAACATGACGAACTCGCTGTTCGGGATCGTCCTGTTGAACAGACGGCCGAGCGGCGGCGTCGAGCCGGGATCGGCATCGCCGTAGATCAGCAGCGTCGGCGCGCTGATCTTCGCCAGGTCCGCCATGCTCGCCGGACCGCCATAGGGCTGGGCCGGCAGCCCCTGCTGCTGCACGCGTGCCTTGTGAGCGAAATCCTTCCACAGCGCCCAACCTTCCTTGGCCAGCGCGCGATAGGAAGGGCTCAGCTCATTATAGTCGTGCGGCACTGCGGCATTCCAGGCCTGGCCCACGGTAGTGAAATAAGGGGCAAGCTCGGGTGCGCCGATCAGCACGATCGAATGCGCGATCGTGATCGTGCGCGTGCGCTGCGGGTAGCGCAACGCCCAGCCCGCCGCGAGCAGCCCGCCGCCCGCCGTGCCGACGACATGGCACTTGTCGATCTTCAGATGGTCCATGAGCTGCCGCATATCCTCGACGGCCGTGCTACCGCCGGGATTGTCCGACGTGGTCTCGCGATAGCTGCGGCGGGAATAGCCGATCACGCGATAGCCGGCGGCTCGGAAGACCTGCTGCTGATAGCCCCAGACATGGCCGCTGCCGGTCATGGCGTGCTGTAGCACCACGACTTCACCGGGGCCGCCCGTGTCCCAGTACCAGATGTTGACGCCGTCCAGCTTCGCGATGCCCGCAGGAGCTGTCATGGCCGGGGGCAGGGGAGGCACGGTGAAGGGATTGGGATCGCGCGGTGGCAGGATCTTGCCCTTGGCTGCCGAGGTCTGGGCCTGGGCCGAGGTGGCGGCTCCCGCAAGAACGGCGGCGCCCATCAGGGCGCCGCCGGCAAGAAGGTCTCGGCGGTTGGGATTGCCGGTCGTCATGACGATCTCTCTCCAAAGTAAGGCATGTTGGTCAGCACCCCCTCACGTCGAGCCGGGGCGCGATGCGTCCCGCCCTTCGCCCGGACGGGCATCACCTCGCGGCGGCGCCCGTCCGGTCGTCTGTGTCTTAGAACTGCACGCGCATACCGGCCTTCCAGCGCATGCCGAACGTGTCGAAATACACCGGGTTGGTCGGATAGGCGGCCGGGTTCGTGGGGCTTGTGCCCACAGCGATCGGCGGCCGCTTGTCGAACAGATTCTCGATCGTGCCGAATACCTCGATATTCTGATCCTCGGATCCGATCGGAATTTTGTAGGACATGGCGATGTTGACATAAGTCGCCGATTTCACGCGGTTGAACGAGACACTGTTCGCCGCGCTCGGGGAATAGCCAGGGTCTTCCGGCCCGATCCGCTCGACGTTGAGGATGCCCTTGCCGATATGGCGCACGCCGACGGTGTAGTTGAAACGATCCGTCGTATAGCCGACCAGCGCATTCCACATCCATTTCGGCGTGGGGTAGAAGTCGCCGCCTTCGATGACGGGACCGGTCTGTCCGGCATAGTCCCTCGCCACGGCACCGGGACCCTGCTGCACGATGAAGTCATATTGGTGATTGAGCAGGAAGCGCGCGTCGAGAGCGCCGGGCAGTGACGCCGCTATGTCCGACAGCGGCAGGCGGTAAGACGCCTCGAAGTCGAAACCGCGCACTGTCATCAGCCCGACATTCGCCGAACCGGCATCGACGCGGGTGATGTCGGTGGGTGAGGCGAAGGTCACCCGGTGGCACAACAGATTGGCTCCGATGCAAAGATCGACCACGCGCTGTCCGCTGAGGTTGCTGATCGCATCCTTCAGCTTGATCTGGTACCAGTCGAGCGACACACGGAAGCCCGGCAGGAACTGCGGTGAGAAGACCGCGCCGATGGTCGTGGTGTCCGCCTTTTCCGGAGCGAGGGTGAAATTGCCGCCGCTGTAGATCGGCGTCGCATCCGCCGCGTCTGCGCCAGGCGTTCCGCCGACGGCGGGATTCGTCTTGTTCGGATTTTGCACACGCCCCTGAGCCGTGCCCGATTCGGTCGGAGCCGTCTTCAGGAACAGTTCGCGGAAGCCGGCTGCCCGGAAGTCGCGCGACTGGGTGGCGCGCAGACGCAGCCCGCCCGCGATGTCGTAGATGCCACCGATCTTCCAGCTGGTGCCGTTCACCGTACGCGACTGGTTGGTGAGGGTGTCGGTGCTCTTGTTTTTCGTGAAGCGGACGGCGCCATTGAGTTCCAGCATCTCGCCCAGCGCGAAATCGCGGAATACCGGGATATTCGTCTCGGCGAAGCCTTCGACAACCCTGATCTTGCCAGCATAATCGAGGCCGAACGAGAAGGCGAAGTCGTTCGGGTTCACGCCGCCATGGGTCACGTCGCCCTTTTCATCGCGATAGTCCACGCCCAGCGCCATGCTGATCGGGCCGGCGCCCCAGGGATCGACTAGGTCGCCCTGGACACTGCCCGCGAGCACATGCTGCCGAAATTCGAAATCCTCGACGGCCGGCCGCCAGGCGAAGGCGATGGCATCGGCGCTCATGTTGCCGCTGCCGAACAGATTGAGCGGTCTGCACGCGGCGTTGAGCGCTCTCAGTCCGGCGACATAGTCGCTCGAGAACCGCCCCGTCGCCACGCCGGCCGAAATGACGCTCTCGTCGAGCGGACGGCAAACGATCTGGCTGTTGGGGTTGTTGGGATCCTGCCGCACGGCATCGATCGCCATGAAGAAGGCGTCGTTGTGGCGCGAATAACGAACGGACGAGTGCCGCTTGTTCTTGCCATATTGATAGTAGAAGTCCCAGGTCCAGTTCGCGAACAGCTCACCATTGAGGCCCAGCACGCCGCGGAACGCCTGAGCATCGACCGAAAGCTCGTTGTCCAACTCGTCATCAGGGTCCTTGCCCAAGCTGAACGTGTAGGGCGCGATCGGGTAAGGCGACGAACCCGGCGCCTGCGGCGCGTTCATGATCGCCGCCACGGAAGCGGGAAGAAAGGCGTTGTCGGCCCGGATCGACATCGTCGAGCGCGTGGCTGCCGTCAGCGAGCGGCTGTTCGCCTTCCGATCCGCATAAGAGAGTTCCGTGGAGACCGTCAGCGTGTCGGTAAGATCGTACCGGCCGGCGAGATAGGTCGAGTAACGGCGCACGGGCGTCTGGATATATTGATCGCGATAGGCGGAGTCATTGTCGCCGCCGTGCGCGACGCCGCCGACGAGCTTGGGCCCATAGAGGCCGGGATCGTAGGGGATCAGCCTTTTGCCGTCAGGCGTGAAGACTTTGTCTATCAACTCCGGCGGCGGGTTAATCGCGGGGAAGATCGCGCTGTAAACGGAGCCGGTGGTGCTTCCCCCCTGGTAGAAGTTGCGGATCACGCCGTCGATGGCGTTGTAGACGAGGCCGAGGCCCGGCCCGATGATATATTGAGGCAGGCCGAAGCCGACCGATCCCGGCACGTTGTAGCCGGATGTATTGTTGCTGCTCGAGCGGCCGGCCTGGTTCTGGTTGAGCGTCGTGCGATCGTTGATGTTGTAGTCGGGACGTATGGTGCCCTGGTTCAGGACCGTGCCCCAGCTTTCGCCGCACCAGTCGCGCGTGTCCGCGCATTGCTGGATGCCCCAGTTCCGCTGATATTCACCGCCGACCATGATGTGACCGCGCCCGTCGCCGAACTTGAGGCCATAGGCAGCTGCGGCGTGGAACGACTTGCCGTCGCCACGACCAGTCTGGCCATAGTCGAGTTGGCCCTTGAAGCCTTCGAGATTGTTGTCGAGAATGATGTTGACGACACCGGCGATGGCATCGGAGCCATAGGCGGCCGAGGCGCCGCCGGTGACCGTCTCGACGCGGCCGATCATGACCGAGGGAATGAGGTTGAGATCGACCTGGCCGCCATCCGAGGTCGGGATGAAGCGCCGCGTGTTGACCAGCGTCAGCGTGCGCGTGCCGAAGGTCGGGTTCAGGCCGCGCAGGTTGGCGAATTGCGAACCGGCGTTGGCCGACAGGCTGGTGCCCGAGGTGGCATCGGACTGTGAGGCGATGTTCTGCGGCATGAGCTTGACCACTTCGGCCGCGTTGGTCTGGCCGAGCTGCTGGATCAGCCCCGAGTCGACGACGGTCACGGGGACCGGCGAGTCGAAGCCGTTCTTCTTGATGCGCGACCCGGTGACGAGGATTTCGCCCACATCGGCGCTTTCCGCCGCTGCCGCCGTGTCCGTCTGCGCAAAGCTGGCCGTTGGCATCATCAGGGCCGCAACGGCGGTCCCGCAAACGAGTATGGCCCTTTTCGATGAGATATTCATGCTCACTCCCCTACTCCGGCTGCATTGGTCGCAGGCCCTGTTAGGGAGAAGATGCGCGGTGGGATGAAACCCGCCGCCGTGACGCAAAATTTCTGCCTGGCGAAAACTGCCGGCCCTGCGGCACCGCCGCCTCAGGAGCGGATTTCCCAACCCTCCATCACGTCCGCGCCTGTTCGGCCGAGCTGACGGACGAAGCTCGACAGGCTGCGGGAGAGGCACTTCTGGACAGCGTTCGCCGTCATGCCCAGCCGGTCGCCGATCTCGTTGTGCGACAGGCCATGGGACAGGCGCAGCGTCATCGCCGTGCGGCTGGCCTTGGGCAGATCGGCGATCATGCTCGCGAGCAGCCGCAACTGCTGGCGGTCGGCCGCCTGAACGTCAGGCCCGGGCTCGTCCGACGCGATGCCGATCTGCTCGATCTGCTCGACTGCCTGAATGTCCACGACGCGCGAGCGGCGCGCGTGCATGAGCACGACAGAGCGCGCCGCCTGGAAGAAATAAGCGCGCGGATAGCGGATGCTCTCGACATCATCGAGCGTGGCGAGCTTCGCATAAGTCTCCTGGACGATGTCGTCGATGTCGAGATCATGCGGCACGCGCCAGCGCAGGAGCTGCGCGCGCAGTGCGGGTTCATGGGGCAAGATGTTCCGGCTGAGCCACGCGGCGCGCGCGTTCGAAAAATCGAACGAGCGTGGCAATGCGTGCCGCTCCCTTCTGCTTCCCTCCGGCATTTTCCCACCTTGCGTGGTGCTATTGTGTTTGGCATGCACTGCCGTGCCGCAAAACATAACATGATAAGTATATCCCCGCCGGCAAGCTGTCAACGAGGCGATCCTGCCTCGAATGCCGGTGCCGCAATGGGAAAGACCGGAGAGTCAGCAAGATGAAGAAACTGATCAATGACCCCGTTCATGTGGTCGATGAGATGGTGGAGGGCCTTGTCCGCGCGGACGACCGCCTGATTCTCCTTGCCGACGAGACCGTCATCGTCCGAGCGGACTACGATGCGGTGAAGCAGGCGGGCAGGGTCGCGATCCTTTCGGGCGGCGGCTCGGGCCATGAGCCGGCCCATGCCGGCTATGTCGGTGCGGGCATGCTGACCGGCGCGATCGCCGGTGCCGTCTTCACCTCGCCGAGCGTCGATGCGGTGCTGAAGGCGATCCTGACGGTCGGCGGCGCGGCGGGCGTGCTGCTCATCATCAAGAATTATACGGGCGACAAGCTCAATTTCGGCCTCGCCGCCGAGTTTGCGCGGGCGCGCGGTATTCCGGTCGAGATGGTCATTGTGGGTGACGACGTCGCGCTCGGTGACGGCAATGTTGCGGTCGGGCGTCGGGGCATTGCGGGCACGATTCTCATCCACAAGATCGCAGGTGCGGCGGCCGATGCGGGACTCAGCCTCGCGCATGTGCGCGACGAGGCGCAGGCGGCGGCCGACAATCTTGCCAGCATGGGCCTCAGCCTCACGCCCTGCACGGTGCCTGCCGCCGGCAAGCCCGGCTTCGAGCTCGGCGAGGACGAAGTCGAGTTCGGCCTCGGCATTCATGGCGAGAGTGGCGTGCGCCGGGGCAAGATCGCCCCGGTGGACGAGATGCTGGAGGAATTGCTTGCCCAGATCGTCAAATATGGTGGCTACAAGAGCGGCGATCGGGTCGCGTTGCTGGTCAATGGCCTTGGCGGCACGCCCGCGCTCGAGCTGGCCATCGTGACGCGCTATGCGCTGCGGCGGCTGGCCGAACTGGGCATCAACGTTGAGGCCGCGATGAGCGGGACGTTCCTGAGCGCGCTCGAAATGGCGGGCTGCTCGCTCTCGCTGCTGCGCCTTGACGAGACGCGCGCTGGCCGCTTGCTGGCGCCGACGCAAGCGGCCGCCTGGGTGCCGCCGAGCCGTCCGGCCGACGAGGTCCGGCGCACCGCCGCGATCGACCTCGGCATCGACGACAGCATCGTCGGTCCGCAATGGAGCGCCGGGCACGCCGCTGTCTTCGCCAGCGCCATCCACTCCGTCACGGCTGCCCTGCGCGCAGCCGAGCCGGAACTGACGCGGCTCGACAGTGCAGTCGGCGATGGCGATCTCGGCATCAGCATGTCGCGCGGCGCGGACAGCATCGAGGCGGCCTTCGCCACGCTCGACCTTGAGCATCCGGCCCGCGCGCTAGCGCAGGTCTCGGCCCTGCTGCGGCGCTGGCTCGGCGGAACGTCCGGCCCGCTCTACGCCATGTTCGTGTTGCGTGCGGCCTCGACCCTGACGCAGGAGGAGCGCGCCGAGGACCCGGCTGCATGGGGGCGGGCGCTCAAGGCGGCCTGCTTCGGCATGATGGAGCTTGGCGGCGCATCGCCGGGCGACCGCACGATGCTGGATGCGCTCGTACCTGCCGCCGATGCTTTTGCGGCCGCGTCGGGCGATGCCGCCACGCGGATCGCCGCGATGCACGAAGCCGCACTGGCCGGTGCCGAAGCGACGCGGGCAATGCAGCCGCGCCGTGGCCGCTCCAGCTATATTGGCGACCGCGCGACCGGCCATCCCGATCCGGGTGCCGTCGCGGTGTCGATCTGGATGGGCGCACTCCGGGGCTGAACAGGAGCAGGATCATGGCCGATCAGGAAGCGCCTTTCACCCCGGTTCGCGTCGGGGCGCGCGACATATTCCCGCCTTCGACGATCAGTCCCGCCGCGCAAAAGGCCCTGTCGGACGGCGCGGCAGGGCCGGGCCTGAGCTGGCCTGCCGCCGACAATGCGGATGGCTGGCGGCGCAACGCGGCGGAGAGCGACGCCAACTGGGAGAAGATGGCGGCGCCGTTGCTCGCCACGATCAGGGCGACCATCGACACGACTCATATCGCGGGCGTGCTCTGCTATGATTGCGCGCCGAGCGACGGCGTCGCGGCCGACAGCCCGGTCTATCTCTTCGTCCATGGCGGTGCGTTCGTCGTGGGTGGCGGCGCGTTTGCCAAACTGCTGGGCGCGCGCGCCTCCGTCCGGCTTGGCGCGCGGACGGTCTCTGTGGACTATCGCATGCCGCCGGATCATCCCTTTCCAGCGGCGCCGGAGGATGTCGTCGCCGTCTACAGGGCGCTGCTGGAGACCGTCGATCCACGGCGCATCGTCATCGGCGGCAGCTCGGCGGGCGGCAACATTGCAGCGGCGGCGACGCTCATGATCCGCGACCGGGGTATACCCATGCCGGCTGGCACCGTGTTGATGACACCAGAGGTGGATTTGACCGAATCGGGCGACAGCTTCCGCACCAATGAGGATCTCGACGTCGTGCTGCGGCGCGGCCTGACGGAAGCCAATGCGATCTATGCCAATGGCCACGACCTGACCGATCCCTATCTCTCGCCCTCGTTCGCGGACTTCACCAAGGGCTTCCCGCCGACCCTGATCCAGACCGGCACGCGCGATCTCTTCCTGTCCAACTCGGTGCTCATCCACCGCAAGCTGCGCAATGCCGGTATCGATGCCGAGCTCCATGTCTGGGAAGCCATGCCGCATGGCGGCTTCCTGCCGAGCGAAGCGCCGGAGAATGAGGATATCCAGAAGGAAGTGGCGCGCTTCATTCGGCGCGTGACGGGCACGGCGGGCTGAGCAGGGTAGAGGCAGGGCGGATGAAGTTCGCCGCAAGGGCTGATTTGGGGTGGAGAGCCGTCACTAAACCTCTGCTGTTCCCCGGCGAAGGCCGGGGTCCACTCGGCGCGGAGCGCCGAATGCACGCTGTCGCGTGCGACTGTCCTTAAAGGACTGGACCCCGGCCTTCGCCGGGGAACAGCAGAAAGACAAGCTCCGCACTGTCGTCGCGACCAGCCCCGCCGAAGCCGGCTGTGCACAAAGCTCTCGGCAATGGCGCGTTGACAAGCCTTGCTGCCGACAGATATTTATCATGTTATGTTTTGCGGGCAGTCTCGCGAACCAACGAGATCATGAAAAACGCTGCGGTGGGGCGCTGACGTCCCCGCGAGACCGAGAGGAAGATCAGCATGTCGGACAGCACGGACAATTATCCGAACCTTCGCCGGGTCATCACCGGCCATGACGAAAATGGCCGGTCGGTCGCGATGATCGATAATTTGTGCGTCTTTCATGGCGCAGGCGGGGATAGCTGGCGCGTGCAGGACATCTGGGAGCACGACACGCTACCCGTGCCGATCGACGCCACCGAGCCGGACCCGACGGCCGGCCCGGTCAATTTCAACATGCCCGACAATGGCCTGCGCGTGCGGATCACCGATATTCCGCCGACTCCGGCCGACGCCCAGCCGTTCATGCATCGCACCAACAGCGTGGATTATCTCCACGTGCTGGAAGGCGAAATCACGATGCTTTTCCCGGATGATGTGCCGCCGGTCATCCTGCGCAAGGGCGACACTCTGGTGCAGCGCGCGACCGACCATGCCTGGGTCAACCACACCGACAAGCATTGCCGCCTGTTCATCGTGATGATCGCCGGCCGCATCACGCCGTCGCTGGAGAAGCTCATTGGCCCGATGCCCGACTGGGATCCCGATCATAAGCGCGCCGGATAAGGGCTGCTCTACCGCCTGGCGAACCTCTCCTGGTTTCGTTCAATGATACCGCGTTTCGCGCGTTGACTTGGCGAACGGACAGACATACTTATCATGTTATGTTTTCCGTGGCGCCAGGCGGCGGACGGTTCAGGGTCGTAGGAGAGCCGGCCGGGCTGATCGTTTTCAGTCCGGACGGTGCGGAGAGGGTCAAGCGTGAACGCAAGCAAGGCCGGTGACTTCTCGGAGACCGGCGCTTCCCCTGGAGTGCAGCCGGAAGGAGCCGCGAAAACGGCGCAGATGGGCGCGGGCGGCTGGTACACGGTCTTCGTGCTGGCCTTCGTCGCGATGTTCGCGCAGATCGACCGGGGCGTTATCTCGCTGGTCGTCCAGCCCATGAAGCGCGATCTCGGCCTTTCGGATACCGAGGTCAGCCTGCTGATCGGCTTTGCCTTCACCTTCTTCTATGCCTGCGTCGGCCCGCCGGTTTCGCGCATTTCCGATCGTGGCGTCCGCAAGACCGTCATCGCCGCCAGCCTCTCCATCTGGAGCATCGGCACGGCGCTGTGCGGTCTCGCCCAGAGCTTCTGGAGCTTTTTCGCGGCGCGGGCGATTGTCGGCGGCGCGGAATCCGGCAGCAGCCCGGCCTCGCTCTCGATGATGGCCGACGTCGTCCCGCGCGAGAAACTGCCGCGTGCCTTTGCTGTCTACAATAGCGGTGTCATGGGCGGCATGGCGCTCTCGATGGTGTTCGGCGGGCTGCTGCTCGGCATGCTGGCTAATGTGCCGTCGGTCGAGCTGCCCGGCATCGGCCATATACACAACTGGCATCTGGTGTTCGTGATCGTGGGCTTGCCGGGGCTGCTCGTTGCGGCGCTGATCATGCTCACGGTGCCGGAGCCGCGCCGCAAGGGTGGCAAGAAGCCCGGCGGCTATCCGATCAGGGAAGTGTTCGGCTTCCTCAAGGCCAATGGCCGCATGCACGTGCCGCTGCTGCTCGGCGTGCTGATCATGTCGATGCAGTCCTTCGGCATCCAGGCGTGGGGCCCAGCCTTTTACGAGCGTACCTACGGGTGGGGGCCGGCGACGGCTGGTCCGCTGATCGGTCTCACCGGGCTCGCCAGTTCGCTGATCGGGCTTTTCGTGGGGGCCAAGTTCTGCGAAATTCTGGGCAAGCGCCACGACGACGCCAATCTGCGCGTGCTCTTCTATGCGCAGATCTTCTCCATCCCGCTGGTCGCAATCGCGCCGATGATGCCGAGCCCCTGGCTGGCGCTTGCCTGCACGGCGGGCGGCGGCGTCATCGCCGGCATGGGCGGCCCGGCCTATAATGCCGCTCTCCAGCTCTCCACGCCCAATGAGATGCGCGCGCAGATGAACGCGCTTTATCTCTTCACGATTGCGGCCATTGGCGGCGGTCTCGGCCCGCTGCTGGTGGCGCTGCTGACGGACTTCGTCGCGCAGAATGAAGCGGCGCTCCGCTATGTGCTGGTCGGCTTCCGTCTGGTGCTGGGGCCGCTGGATGCGATCCTGATCTGGATGGCGATCCGGCCTTATGGGCAGGCCTATCGCGCGCGCCTCGCCGAGGGCGGCGAATGACCCTGCGACGTCGCCCATGACGCAAGCGTCCGCCGAGGCTGGCATGACGGCCGCCCCCGCCGAGACGACGGTCAAGGGCGGCTGGTACACGGTCGTCATGATGGCCGTGGTCGTCATGCTCGCGCAGGTCGACCGCAACGTGATCTCGCTGATGGTTCAGCCGATGAAGCGCGATCTCGGCCTCTCGGACACCGAGGTCAGCCTGCTGATCGGCCTGGCCTTCTCCTTGACCTATACGATCATGGGCGTTCCTATCTCGCGCATCGCCGACCGGGGCTTCCGCAAGCCTGTGGTCGCCGCCAGCCTCGCCATCTGGAGCAGCGCGACGGCGCTCTGCGGTCTCGCTCAGAATTTCTGGCAGCTGTTCCTCGGCCGCGCGGTGATCGGCGGCGCGGAGTCCGCCAGCAGTCCAGCCTCGCTTTCGATGATCGCCGACGTGATCCCGCGCCACAAGCTGCCGCGCGCTTATGCCATTTACAATGCCGGCTTTCTCGCCGGTGCTTCCATCGCACTCGGCGTCGGCGGCCTGCTGCTCGGCATGCTCGCGGGCATGGAGCCGATCGTGGTGCCCGGCATCGGCGTGATCCGCGACTGGCAAGTCGTGTTCATGATCCTCGGCCTGCCCGGACTTCTTGTCTCGGTGCTCATCATGCTCACCGTTCCGGAGCCACAGCGCCGCGCCGGGCACAAGGCGCAGGGCTATCCGCTCAAGGAGGTCATCGGCTTCCTCGTCGCCAATCGCGCCATGCATGTGCCGATGCTGGCCGGCTCGTTGCTGAACTCGATCCAGAGCTTCGGCACGCTCGCCTGGATTCCGGCCTTTTACGAGCGGACCTATGGCTGGGGGCCATCCGTTGCCGGGCCGTTGCTGGGCATGGTCAACATGGGTGCGGCGCTGGCCGGGCTGTTCGGCGGCGCCTGGCTGGCGGAATGGATCGGCAAGCGGCGCGACGACGCGAACCTGCGCGTGATGTTCCTCGCCAATCTGCTGTGCATCCCCTTCCTCGTCGCAGGGCCGCTGATGCCGACGCCCTGGCTCGCCCTCGGCGTGAGCGCGATCGGCGGTGCGATCGCGGCGATGGGCGGCGCGGGCTATAACAGCGCGCTCCAGCTCTCGACGCCCAATGCCATGCGTGGCCAGATCAACGCGCTCTACCTGTTCTGCATCGCCGCGATCGGCGGGACGCTGGGGCCGCTGCTGATCGCGCTGCTGACCGACTTCGTGGCCGGCGCCGAGGAGGACCTGCGTTACGTGCTGGTCGGCTTCCGGCTCGTGCTGGCGCCGATTGACTGCTTCCTGATCTGGCTGGCGGTCCGGCCCTACGGCAAGGCCTATCGCGACAGGATCGAGGCCGGCGACTGAGCCGGACAGAAGAGGGGACGACGTGACCGCAAGCACACAAGCCGCGGGGGCGGAGACACCGCCCGCCAGCGCGCCGCTGATCGACGGCACCAGCTATCGGGGCTGGTACACGGTCTATATGACCGGGCTGGTCGCGGTTATGTCGCAGATCGACCGCGGCGTGCTGGCGCTGTTCGTCCAGCCGATGAAGCGCGATTTCCACCTGACCGATACGCAGGTCAGCATCCTGCTCGGCTTCGCCTTCACCTTTTTCTATGTGGTCGGCGGTCCGCCGCTTTCGCGCCTCGCCGATCGTGGCGTGCGCAAGAGCGTCATCTGCGGCTGCCTCGCCGTGTGGAGCTGCGCAACCGCCTTCTGCACGATCGCGCAGAGCTTCTGGGCCTATTTCTTCGCGCGCGCCGTCATCGGAGGGACGGAAGCGGGCTGCGGCCCGGCGAGCCTCTCGATGATCGCCGATGCCGTGCCGCGCAACCGGCTGCCGCTCGCTTATGCCATCTACAATAGCGGCTTTGTCGGCGGCGGCGCCTTGTCGCTGCTGATCGGCGGCGTGCTGCTCGGCCTGCTGGCGGATGTGCAGCCGATCCATCTCGCCGGCATCGGCGTCGTTCACAATTGGCAGCTCGTATTCCTGATGCTCGGCATTCCGGGACTCGTCATCGCGGCCCTGTTCTTCATCACCGTGCCGGAGCCGACACGGCGCGGCGGACGCAAGCAAGGCGGTTATTCGCTGCGCGAAGTGATCGGCTTCGTCGTCGAGCATCGCGCGCTGCATCTGCCCTTCATCATCGCCACCCTGCTCATGTCGTTCCAGGTCTATGGCCTTGGCGCCTGGGTGCCGGCCTTTTTCGAGCGGACCTATGGCTGGGGACCGGCCGTTGCCGGACCGTTGCTCGGCCTGTTCGGCATGATCAGCACGACGATCGGCATGTTCGCCGGGGCATGGTTCGCGAGCTGGCTCGCCAAGCGGCACGAAGATGCGAACATGCGCGTCTATTTCATCGCGCAGGCGCTCGCCATTCCGTTCGGAATCATCGGGCCGCTCATGCCGAACCCATGGCTTTCGCTCGGCTGTGTGGCGATCGGCGGTGCGGCGGCGGCCATGGCGAGTCCGGCGTTCAGCGCCGCGCTCCAGCTCACCACGCCCAACGAGATGCGCAGCCAGGTCACGGCGCTCTACTTCATCCTGGCCAATGCCATTGCCGGCTCGCTCGGGCCGACGCTCGTTGCACTCCTCACCGACTATGTGGCGGGATCGGAGCAGGATCTGCGCTATGTGATGTCCGGCTTCCGGCTCGTCCTGGGGCCGCTGGGAGCGATCTTCATGTGGAAGACGATCGCGCCCTATGGCCGGCTCTATCGACAGCAAAGGCTCGCCGAAGGCGCCTGACGCGCCTTCGGCGAAGGCCGATCAGGCGCCCTTCATCAGCTTGTTGAAATTGGTGAGCTGCGCCGCCGCGCTATTGCGCATGAAGGCCTGATCGTTGCCGACCAGCATGACCGTCACGCCGATGTCCTTCATCGCCTGCGCGTCGTCGGAAGCGAGGCTCGGGCAGACGGCGGCGAGGGCCTTGCCATTGCGCAGCACGGCCTCGGCGGCCTTCTTGACCGCCTCGTCCAAGGTCGGCTTCGGTCCCTGGACATTGCTCAGCGACAGGCCGAGATCGCCTCGGCCGAGGAAGAAGACGTCGATGCCTTCGACCGCCGTGATCTCCTCGATATTCTCGATGGCGGCGGCATCCTCGATCATCGCGAAGACCGTGCTGACCCCGTCGGCCCATTCATAATAGGCGTCGATGCCGCCCGTCGCCTTGCCGCCATAGTCGCCGCCACGGCTGACGCCCGAGCCACGCGAGCCGCCCTTGTAACGCGACCAGGACGCGAGATTGCGCGCCATCTGCGCATTGTCGACATGCGGGCACATGACGCCGACCGCACCGTCATCAAGGCAGGAGAGCACGCTGGCAGCGTCCGGGCGCGAGATGCGCACGATCGGCGCAATGCCGAAGGCGCGGGCGCCGAGATAGGCATGGCCAAGCTGCTCGCGCGTCCAGGGCGAATGCTCCTCGTCCAGCATCACGAAATCGAAGCCGACCTGGCCGAGGATCTCGGTCGGCTGCGGCACCGGGAATTTCATGAAGGTGCCGAGCACGGGCTCGCCGGCTTTCACTCGGTTGCGGAACTCGCGGATGTCGGGGCGGGCAGTGCTCATGGCAGGATCGGCCTTTCAGGAGGTCTGGACGAAAAAAGAGGCCCGCATTTAGCACGCGGGCCTCGAATGGAGTTGATCAGGCCGGTGTTTTTTCCGGCATCGTGACGCCTTCCGGCAGCGGATATTCGTCGTGGTTCTGGATCCAGCCTTCCAGCAGCGAGAAGTCGAGCCGCGGCGGCGCGAAGATGTCGGCCATGCGGTTGTTCTTCGAGTGCAGGCTTTCCGACGAGTGGATGACGCGGGCCGGGATGAAGGTGGCCGAGGGTGCCTCGGTGATCGGATATTCGTCCGCGCGCCACTCATTCTTGTCCACGCCCCAGGGCCAGCGCATGTTGTGGAGGAACGAGCCCTGCACGACGAACGAGCACTGATCGAAATCGGCATGGCTGTGCGGCGACATCTTGGTGATGTCGCGCGGGCCGCCGCCCGGGGGCGGGAAGTTCAGCATGATCGTGGTGCAGCGCCAGATCGGGCCGAACTTGCCCGGCTGACGCTCCTTCCAGAGGTCATAGACGCGCAGCTTGAAGCCATCGACCGGATCGGGCCAGCGCTGGAATGGCGGAATGTTCCGGTCGGGCGTGGCATAGGTCGCGGCATTGGCGCATTTGGCGTTGAGATCGGCCGACTGAGTCGAGAAGAGGCGCGCGACGCGGCCGCCCTTGGGCAGGGTGATGCTGCTGTCGCCCGGCGGCACGATGACCACCTGATAGCCCGGGCCGGTCTTGGTCTCGGGACCGTTGACGCCGTGCTGCGCGCTCACTTCATAGGGCACGTCTTCGTCGATCAGCACGATCATATACTCGTCGGTCTGGCCGGTCCGCGAGAAGGTGCCGCCCGGCGCCGCCTCGATATAGTTGACCAGCAGATCCTGCCCGCGCGTGTACCAGGCTTTGCCGTTCGCGTCGTCGTCGACCGGCTTGTCCTTGTAATAGAGGCCATAGCTCGCGGGAGTCGCGCTGCCGCCGCCGGCATTCGAATCGCGCTGCGCCGTCGCGAGCGCGTTGCGGGGATCCCCTTTGGGATAGTTGGTGCTCATCTTACCTCTCCTGCGGGCTGTGCGATCGGCAGCGCGACCGCTTTCGGAAACATAACATGATAATTATGTTTCCGGCCAAGTCATGTCAACGAACGAAACAGGGTTTCAACAAACGAAACCGCCGCTTGTTTGTCAATGTCCTCGCGACTATGCGGAATGTCGCAAGATTCCGTCGGACGGAATTTACGCCCCGGCGCCGAGTCATGGCAACGCGCGTGATGGTTCGATGAAAATGTTAATGAAATTTGTGAAGCGAAACTGCCGTTCGCGACAAATGCCGGACGTGGCATCGGCTAGAAGCGGCAGTTAGTGAGTATGGAGAGGCAAGGCATGGTTCGAGTGAGCGTGAAGACATCGATGGCAGCACTGGTCTGTTTCGCTGTGGCGGCCGGCGTTCCGGCGCTGGCGCAGGAGGCCAAGCCGGCCGACGCGCCCGTCACCTGGGCGCCCGCGCCGAACTCGGTCGTCAACCCGTCGAAGAACATCGCGCTCAGCGGCTGGGAATCCTACAAGGGCAAGTTCACCAAGCGCTCTGTGGACGAGAATCTGCAGGACCCGGTGCTGAAGGGCGCGATCGACATTCATGCCCATTTCGGGCCGGACACCTATGCCCGGCAATGGGATGCCTTCGAGATCGCCAAGCTCGCCAAGGCGCGCGGGATGCGCGGCATCGTCCTCAAGAACCATTGGACCGAGTCGGCGGGCACGGCCTATCTCGTGCGCAAATATGCCGGGGCCGAGGGGCTGGAGGTGTTCGGCGGCCTGGCGCTCAACGCGACCGTAGGCGGCGTCAACCCGCAGGCCGTGCGCTACTTCGCCGAGGTCGAGGGCAACTACGCCAAGATCGTCTGGATGCCGAGCCACGATTCCGAGAAGGAAGTCAAATTCCTCAAAGATGCGCGGCCCTATGTGATCGTCTCACAAAATGGCGTGCTGCTGCCGTCCGTGCTCGGAGTGCTGGACCTGATCGCGCAATACAAGCTCACGCTCGCGACGGGCCACGTCAATCCGGTGGAGATGCTCCAGATCGTGTCCGAGGCGCGCAAGCGCGGCATCGATCGCATCATCATCACGCATCCTGGCCTGGGTCCGATGTTCACCGATCCGACCATCGAGCAGCTCAAGAAGGCGACGGCGATGGGCGCTTATGCCGAGATCGTCACGGCCGAACTCGGCGGCGCGTTGCGCGAGGCGACGATCAAGGCGATCCGCGCGGTCGGCCCGGCCAATTGCATCGTCTCATCGGACAGCGGCCTCACTGGATCGCGCAACCATCCCGACGCGCTCGTCGTCGCCGCGCGCGTGCTGCGCGAGGCCGGCTTCACCGAGGCGGACCTCACGCTCATGTTCAAGACCAATCCGGCAAAGGTGCTCGGCCTGCCGCTGCTCTAGGCTTCCCGGAAAGGGTACGGGAAGCGGCCCGGAGAGAGAGATGGACCGCTTCCCGCTGGCGTCTTTTCAGCGCGCCATTTTCAAACGTCTTCGGGCGTGAGAGCGCGGCCCTTGATCAGGTCCGCGGCTTTCTCGCCAATCATCAGCGTCGGCACATTGGTATTGCCGGACGGATCTTCGGGCATGACCGAGGCATCGGCCACGCGCAAGCCCTCTATGCCGTGAACGCGCAGCTGCGCATCGACCACCGCGCGCTCGTCGATGCCCATGCGGCAAGTGCCGACAGCGTGATGGCGATGCTCCGCCTGATTGCGGATGCCCTCTTCCAGCACCTCGTCGGTCAGCATGTCCTTGCCGGGCAGCAGCTCTTCGGCGATCAGCTCGCGCATCGGAGACTGGTCGAACAAATGCCGGCTGAACTTCACGGCATTGATCATCGCGTCCATGTCCGCCCGCTCGGTGAACATGTTGAAGCGGATGCGCGGCAGATCGAGCGGATTGGATGAGCGCAGCTTCACCCAGCCGCGCGAGAGGGCATGCAGGATGCCGACCCGCGCGGTGAAGGCATAGACGGGCGGCCTGGTGAAGCCGGGGAACCAGAGCTCGGCATGCTGGTGGACCGGCATGGCAATGATCTGCACGTCCGGCCGCTCCAGTTCGGGCCGCGTCCGCAGGAAGATGTTGGCCATCGTGCCCGCAGTCGCGAACGGCCCTTCGCCGAACAGCGCCCAGCGCATCACCGCGATCGTCGCCTTGTCGAGCCGCAGATGCGGCGTCAGGCCGAGCTTTCCGTTCGCGCGGTAGATGTTGAGGATGTTGGGATGTTCCTGGAGATTCTCGCCGACGCCCGGAAGATCCTGCACGACATCGACACCGACCGAGCGCAGATGATCGGCCGGGCCGATCCCCGAGAGCATCAGCAGCTGCGGCGAGGCATAGGTGCCGGCGGAGACGATGATCTCGCGGTCGGCATGGACGCGCTCCACCTGGCCGCCGCGCATATATTCGACACCGACGGCCCGCTTGCCCTCCACGAGGATGCGCGTCGTCTGCGCGCCGGTGAGGACGGTCAGGTTCTTTCGCGTCTTCATGGCGGGGTGCAGATAGGCCCGCGCCGTGCTCGCGCGTCGGCCATTGTTGGTTGTGACCTCTACGCGACTGATGCCGACCTGCTCGGCGCCGTGATGATCCTCGCAGACCGGCAGTCCGGCATTGATCGCCGCCTGTTCCAGTTGCGGATAAAGCGCCTCCGGCAGGTCGACCGACGCATTGCCGATCGGGCCGCTGGTCCCGTGATAGAGGCTCTCGCCGCGCCAGCTGCGCTCCAACTTCTTGAAATAGGGCAGCACGTCGGCATAGCCCCAGCCTTCGAGGCCACGCTGGCGCCAGAGATCATAGTCGAAGCGGCTGCCGCGCACATTGATCATGGCATTGATCGAGGAACAGCCGCCCAGCGTCTTGCCGCGCAGGATCGGCAATTGCCGTCCGTTGAGGCCGGGTTCGGCATCGGTCTCGAACGGCCAGATATATTTGGGATCGGTCGCGACTTTGGGGAAGGCGATCGGCATGCCCATGAACGGATGATCGTCGCGCCGCCCGGCCTCGAGTAGGAGCACGGAAACATCCGGATCCTCGCTGAGGCGCGTCGCCACGATTGAGCCGGCCGAGCCGGACCCGATCACGATATAATCGAAATGGCTCATCTGTATGCCGAAAGACCTTCGCGACAGGACGCTCGCCGACCGTTCGGTCGCACGAAGTCCAACAGCGCCGCTTGGCACCCCAAAAGCCTGTTCGACATCCCGTTCCCCCGTCATTTATCTCGGCAAGGCCATGCCGATCGGGCGCCCGCCCAAACTTCATCCCATCCGGCCACAGGCACAGATAAACTTCACACGTTAATAATCGCTCGATCCGGAGCGGGCAAGAGGGGAGCAGTCGACCGAAGCGAAAAAGTGCGCCGGTTGCTGATGCGAGGCAGGAAATCGGGGCCGAATTGCCTCGATAAACGTGACTTCCGCGTGCTGCGCGTGCAGAGAGTGGACAGGTGCAGCATTTGCGACATTATGTCCGCAGCCAGGAGCAGGGAGAAGAAGATTGGCAAGCAGCGGCAGGGGACGGGTGGCGATCACGGGAGACACTCGCAAACTTCCTCCGTTCGAGCAATCGCTCGGCGCGGTGCTGATCGGGGCGAAGGAATCGGTCATTGCGCCGCTGCGCACGACCCTGCGCGAATATCGGGTGACGGAACCGCAGTGGCGCGTCATGCGCGTGATCAACGATCGCGGATCGACCGATGCCACCGGCCTTGCCGAAGTCAGCCTGCTTCGCGCGCCCAGCATCACGCGGATCCTCAAGGAACTGGAGGAGCGCAAGCTCGTCGTGCGCGAGGCGGATCCGCATGACCGCCGGCGCACTTTGGTCGCCCTTTCGCCCGAGGGTCGCGAATTCGTGAAGGCGACCTCCCGCAACATGATGCGTATCCTGCGGCAATATTCCGAGCGGTTCGGCGTGGAGCGGCTGGAGCGGCTCGCGGACGAGCTGCGCGCGCTTTCGGCTGCCGTCAAAGGTATCGAATAGTCCCTGAAGTGAGATGTAGGAGAGGCGCTCGACGCCAATGCCTCTTGCCTCCCTAATGTTTATCATGTTAAGTGCATGGCCGAATTGCCGGAGGGGGCAGGAAGGCTGAGAATGGCGACGATTGAAGCTCCGTTGCGTCCAGAATTGCTTGAGGCGAGCGACGAAACAATTGAAAATGCAGTGAAAGCCGCCGATCCGTTGATCCTGCGCGGCTTGCTCTACCAGCTGACGGGCGATCCCCAAGTCAAGAATATCGAGCTTCAGAAAGTGCGCATCGGCCGCATGGAAACGGTGCAGCTCACCGACGAGCAGGACATCGCGATGCTCCGGCGCAAGGCAGCCGACTTCCTCAAGGCCTATCGCGATTCCGGCGCCGGCCCGATCGGCTATGGACCGCACGAGCGCCTTCCGGAGAGCTTCGGCCTCGTCATCGGCAAGCCTGTCGAGGAAGAGGCGCTGGATCTCATGATCGAGGAATCCGCACTCGATCCCTGGGCGCGGGCGCTCACCTGGCAGGCAACGCCGGACCCGAAGCGGCTTGAGGCCTTCACGGTATTGATCATCGGCGCCGGCATGGGCGGGCTGAACAGCGCGGTGCAGCTCCAGCGCGCCGGCATTCGCTTCCACATGATCGAGAAGAACCCGGACGTCGGCGGCACCTGGTACGAGAACCGCTATCCGGGCGCCCGCGTGGACACGCCGAGCCGCTTCTACATGAACCTGTTCGGCGTCGATTTCCCGAATGCCTACGCTTTCGGCACGCATGTCGAGAACCAGAAATACTATAACTGGGTCGCCGAAGATTTCGACCTGCGCAAGGACATCAGCTTCAACACCGAAGTCCGTTCCATGGCCTGGAACGAGGCGGACGCGATGTGGGACGTCCATGTCGTCGGCCCCGAGGGCGAGCGGACGGTGCGCGCGCACGCGATCATCAGCGGCGTCGGCTTCCTCAACCGGCCGAACATGCCGCAGATCGACGGCATGGAGACGTTCCAGGGCCCATCCTGGCACACGGCGCGCTGGCCCGATGGCGTCGATCTCACCGGCAAGCGCGTCGCCGTCATCGGCACGGGCTGCACCGGCTATCAGCTGGTGCCGGAGCTGGTGAAGGAAGCCGGCCATGTCGTCGTCTTCCAGCGCACGCCGCAGTGGATGATGGGCATTCCGGGCTATCTCTCGAAGGCGCCGGAAGAGCTGCTCTGGCTCGACCGGAACCTGCCCTATCACACCAATTTCATGCGCTTCAAAAGCTACTATGGCTCGGGGCCGTATCTCGCCCGGCTGTTCGACGTCGATCCCGATTTCAAGGATCCCTACACCGTCAGCCCCGGCAACAAGGCCGCGCGCGACCGCAGCATCGAGTTCCTCCAGAGCAAGCTCAAGGACCCCGCGCTCGTCGAGATCATGACGCCCAAGCACCCGCCATGGTCGGCGCGCCCCGTCGCGGTCGATGCGGACTATTCGATCCTGGACGTGCTGGAGACGGACGACGTCACGCTGGTGACGACCGGCGCGGAGCGGATCAACGCGACCGGCATCGAATCCGGCGACGGCACGCAGTACGACGTCGATGTCATCGTCTACGCGACGGGCTTCCGCGCTAATGACTTCCTCTATCCGATGACGATCACCGGGCGGGACGGCGTCACGATCGAGCAGCTATGGGCCGATGGCGGGCCGCGCGCCTATCTCGGCTGCATGATGCCCGGCTTCCCCAATCTCTGGGTGCTCTACGGGCCGAACACCAATGGCGGCCTGCCGGTCTCGCAGTATCACGAGATGACGATGTTTTACGCCATGCAGTGCATGGAGAAGCTGATCCTCGAAGGGAAAGATGCGATCGAGGTCACCGAGGATGCTTATTGGCGCTACAATAGGGAACTCGACGCGATCAATGGCACCAAGCTTTGGGCCGACCCGCGCGCCAATAATTATTACTGGACGAAGCACGGCCGTACCGCTTCGCAGACACCCTATACCGGCTTTGAAGTGCGCAATTTCATGTTGAAGCCGGACTTTGGGGATATGGCGATACGCTGATACGCTGTTGCCGCGCGGGCGGAATGCCGATAGCGCGATTGGCGTCAGACGCTTTGGCGGAACATCTCGAGGCTCGCGCGCATTTTCTCCCGCGGAGGCGATAGGCCTCGGGCGCGGAGAAGGTCGCATTGATGAACGAAGCAGCGGTTATCCTGAATGAGCCGGTCCTCCGCATCGCCGGTTCGGTGCTGACCGTCGGATCCGTCTTGCGGGCCATATTGGTCTTGCTCATTGCAGTGCTGGCCGCCTGGGCGGTGAGGCGCGTTACGCGCCGCATGCAAGTGAGAATCGGCGAGGAGAACGCTTCGGCTGTCTACATCGGTGGTCAGATATCCCGCTATCTCATCGTCTTCGCGGGAATTGCCGTGGCCATTTCGGCCCTTGGCGTCGATCTGTCCGCGCTTTCCCTTTTCGCAGGCGCGCTTGGTGTCGGCATTGGCCTGGGCCTTCAGGATATCGTCAAGAATTTCTTCTGCGGCATCGTCTTGCTGTTCGACCGAGGCGTGGAAGTTGGCGATTTCATCGAGCTGGAAGATGGCACGAATGGCGCGGTGACCTCGATCGGTGCGCGCGCGACGGCGCTCGTGACGAACGACAATGTCACGGTTCTGGTGCCGAATGCGAATTTGCTAAACGGCAAGCTGACGAACTGGACGCGCAATCGCGCGACGCGCCGCATCCATGTCCCTTTCCATGTGGCGCTCGGTGCCGACAAGGATCTGGTGCGGCAGGCAGCGCTTGAAGCAGCGAATGCCGTACCCTTCACCCTGCCAGAGGGCGATCGGCACAAGTCTCAGGTCTGGCTTGTCGCTTTCGGCGATGCTTCGCTGCGCTTCGAACTTGTCGTCTGGCCGTCGCTGGATGCAGTGAAACGGCCACAAAGCATGATGGCGGCCTATTGCTGGGCGCTGGACGACGCCTTGCGCCGCCATGGCATAGAGATTCCCGTTCCCAGACAGGAATTGCGCATTCGGCGTGGTGAACCAAAGCCAGAAGGGTCAACCGAGCTGAACGACGGCTCTTTCCGTCAGGGCGAGGCAGCGGACAGCAAGAATGATGCCGCCGTCGATGTTGACGAGGCGATGGACAAGCCCGGTCCGCGCGCCGCCATTGGCGAGGCTGCACTTTTTGGCGGCAATTGATGCGTTGGCGATGACACCGTTGCGGCGTTCGCGCGTTCAATCCCCGTGGTGAGCGACTTCGAACGATTCTTCCCGGTGACGAGAACCAGATGACAACGGCGCAATGGCTCTCCATCGCGACCTTGGTCGGCATGATGGCCTTGTTCCTTTGGGGCCGATTCCGTTATGATGTCACGGCAGGCATCGCCTTGATGGCTGCGCTGCTACTCGGCCTGGTCAAGCCCGAGGAGGCATTCAGCGGCTTTGCCGACGACATTGTGGTCATCGTCGGTTCGGCGCTGGTTGTGTCGGCCGCCGTCCAGCGATCCGGCGTCATCGAGATCGCGCTTTCCTTCGTGTCGAAGCATGTTCGTCGGGTGCGTTCGCAATTGCTGCTCCTGACGGCGTCTGTCGGTATCGCCTCCGGTTTGGTCAAGAATGTGGGCGCCCTTGCGATGCTCATGCCTGCGGCACTGCAGATGGCCAAGAAGAACGAGACGAGTCCCTCAGTCTACTTGATGCCCATGGCGTTTGCGTCGCTGCTCGGGGGGCTGATGACACTCGTCGGCACCTCGCCGAATATCATCGTCAGCCGCGTGCGCGAGGACATGACCGGTGAGCCATTCGGCATGTTTGACTATTTTCCCACAGGATTTGGCCTTTTCGTGGTTGGGCTGCTGTTCCTGCGCTTTGGTTACCGACTGTTACCGCGAGACCGCCGCGCGGCCTCGACCCTGGGCGAAGCGCTGGATGTTACCGGATATGTGACGGAGGCGACCGTTGGAGAGGGATCGCCGGCAGTCGGTCAAACCATTGCCGCCTTCACGAAGCGTCATGGCCAGGAGGTCGTGGTCAAGACGCTCTTGCGGAATGGCAAGAGCAAGCCCTCCCACCCCAATGTTCGCCTCCGTGCCGAGGACATATTGATTCTGGGTGGTGATCCAGCTGCTCTGGAGCGGGTTATCGCGACGGACCGCCTTATTCTGGAGGGCCAGAGCCGGGAAGCGCCCGAGGGAAGCGGCAGCGATGAAATCGGCGTAATCGAAGCGGTCGTGAACAGCGGGTCCATTCTTATCGGCCAGACGGCCGCGCGGATGCGCTTGCAGGAGCGATACGGCGTCAATCTGATTGCCATTTCCCGCGCCGAAGAGCGACTGACCCGGCAGATCGGTGCGCTCCCGCTTCGCGCCGGAGACTTGATCGTTCTGCAAGGTCCGTTGTCGCTCTTGCCGGAACGACTGGGGGAGCTGGGCGCATTGCCGCTGGCCGAGCGCGCGCTGCGGCTCGGTGCTTCGAAGCGCGGGTGGCTACCCATATTGATTCTGGCCCTCGCCATGACCGCAACGGCGACCGGCCTTGTCCCGGTGGCCGTCGCGTTCTTTGCTGCGGCAGGTCTCGTGGTGCTGACGGGCGCCCTTCCCGTGCGCGAGGCCTACGAGGCTGTCGAATGGCCGATCCTGATCATGCTGGCGTGCCTGATTCCGGTCAGCGATACGCTCCGAACGACTGGTGCATCAGACATTCTGGCTACCGAACTCGCGCAGGTTGCCGTTTCGCTTCCGCCGTGGGGGGCGGTAGCGCTCATTCTCGTCGCGGCCATGGCCGTGACGCCCTTTCTCAACAATGCGGCGACCGTGCTGGTCATGGCGCCGATCGCTGCCGTGTTCGCAAATGATCTGGGCTATCGGCCCGAGGCATTTCTGATCGCAACGGCCGTAGGCGCAGGTTGCGATTTCCTGACTCCCATCGGGCATCAGTGCAACACGCTCGTCCTTGGTCCGGGTGGATATCGCTTCAGTGACTATGCCCGCCTCGGCGCCCCTCTCTCGCTGCTCGTGATCGTCTTGGGAACGGCGCTCATCATGGCGGTCTGGCCGTTAAGGTAGTCGGACGGACAATCGGCACACCTGTGAATGAGGCTCGTTCGGTCCCACGCGAACTGCCGCAGCGCGCCATGCCGGCCCGCTGAGCTGCAAGCCGGCAGTGCGTTGAATCTGCGCTGCGACGCTGCGCCTGTCGTCCTTATTTCCCCCGCATATCCAGGTCCGGATCGAGCGTCACATCCGGATCGATCGGCACGCCCGATGTGTTCAGGAACATGCCGAGCATGCAGAAATGCCCGCAGACGAAGATGACGTCGATGCACTGCTCGTCGTCGAAATGCGTCTTGAGCTCGGCCCAGACGTCATCGGGGATGAAGAAGTCCGCGACGAGGGCTTCCGAGGCTTTGATCAGCGCGATGTCCGCCGCACTCCAGGGATGCGCCGAGATTGGGCGCTTGAGCGCTTCCATCTCCGCGTCGGTTAGCCCGGCGTCGCGGCCATAGGGAATGTGGCGTGACCAGACATAGGCGGACTTGATGAGCCAGGCGGTGCGCAGCGCGACGACCTCACGCTCGCGGTCCAGAAGCTTGTTCTTGCCACCCATCGTATAGCCGGACCAGCCTCGGAACGCGACCGAGGCGCGGACATGGCGGAGCAGCGAGCGAATGACCGCAGTGTCGATCCCGCGCTCGCGCAGCGGCGCGAAATAGGCTTCCTGCTCCTCGTTGAGCTCTTCGTCCTTCAGCGGCGGCAGCCGCGGCGTATCGGTCCGCATATCCCCTCCCAATTGTCTCGTTGGCGTAACGGCTTTGCGAAGACCGGAACAAGGGGACTTCACAAAACATAACATGATAAGTATATTTGCGGACTAGCGAGAGTCAACGAACGATATGTGCTTGCCGGCCGCGATCGCGGCGCAAGGTGGAGAAGCAGCAAGGGCGGGAGTGTGCGCGACGATCCTTCGTCGCTCTTTTTACGCGGCGGCGCCACGCCGGGGGCAAGTGAGAGGAATGCAATGACCAAGGCCATGGAAGAATGCGACGCCGTCGTGATCGGCGCCGGTTTTTCGGGCATCTATATGCTCTACAAGCTGACGCAGCAGGGGCTGCGCTGCCGTCTGTTCGAGGCGGGCGATGGGCCGGGCGGTGCCTGGTACTGGAACCGCTATCCCGGTGCGCGCTGCGACTCCGAGAGCTATTTCTATTGCTTCTCCTTCTCGCAGGAGGTGCTGGACGAATGGACCTGGTCGGAACGGTTTCCGGCACAGCCCGAGATCGAGGCCTATCTGAATTTCGTGTCGGATCGGCTCGATCTGCGCAAGCATATGACCTTCGGCGCGCGGGTGACGGGCGCGACATGGGATGAGGACGCGCTGCGCTGGACCGTGGAGACGAATACAAGCGACGCGGTGAGGGCGCGCTATGTCGTGACGGCGATCGGCGGGCTCACCTCGACTGCGTCCAATCTCCCCAACATCCCCGGCATCGAGGATTTCAAGGGCGATTGGTATCACACCGGCCACTGGCCGAAGGATGGCGTCGATTTCGCCGGCAATCGGGTCGGCATTCTGGGCACGGGCTCGACAGGCATTCAGGCCATCCCGGAGATCGCCAAGACGGCCGCGCATCTCACCGTCTTCCAGCGCACGCCGGCCTATATCATGCCGGCCAAGAATCATCCGCTGAGTGCGGAATACAACGCCGATATCAAGGCACGCTATCCGGCGATCTGGGCGAAGGCCAAGGCGCATTTCGGCGGGCAACCTTACGATCCCCCGGCCTATGTGTTCGACGATTTGGACATTGAGGAAGCGACTCGGCTGCAGGAGCAATACTGGAACGAAGGCGGCCTACGGGTCGCCCAGGTTTTCAAGGACGCCTATACCAACCCGCAGGCGCGGGAGTTCATCGAGGATTTCTTCCGAAAGAAGGTGCGCAGCATCGTCAAGGATCCCGTGAAGGCCGAAATTCTCGAACCCAAGGGCTACCCCTTTGGGGCCAAGCGCATCGCGCTCGACAGCCAGTTCTACGAGACGTTCAACCTGCCGCATGTCGATGTCGTGAACGTCAAGAAGACCCCGATCACGACGATCACGGCCGAGGGCATCCGCGTCGGCGAGACGGACTATCCGCTCGACGTCATCGTCTTCGCGACCGGCTATGACGCGGTGACCGGGCCGTTCCGGGCGATGAACATCGTCGGGCGCGGCGGTATGAAGTTGGCGGACCGGCTGGACGATGGGCCGCGCGCCTATCTCGGCATGAGTTTCCACGGTTTTCCGAACCTGCTCGCCATCAGCGGCCCGTGCAATCCGGCCCTCTCGACCAATGTGCCAGTCTCGATCGAGCATGACGTTGAGTGGATTTCCGACGCGATCGAATATTGTGAAAAGCAGGGCATCAAGACGATCGAGCCGACCGCCGAGGCCGAGGACGCCTGGACCGACGAGACGCAATCGAAACTGGAAGGCTCGCTGCTCGAGCAGGCGGATAGCTGGCACATCGGCGCCAATGTGCCCGGCAAGCCGCGGCGGCTCCTGCTCTGGCTGGGCGGGATGATCGCCTTCCGCAAGCGCTGCGATGAAGTGACGGACGCGGGCTATAGCGGCTTCATACTGACGCGCTGACAAGGATCGGGGGAGGAGGGCAGATGGACTATCGCACGCTCGGCGGCACCGGCATGAAGGTCAGCTCGCTCTGCCTCGGCGCCATGATGTTCGGGGAGATCGGCAATCGCGATCATGACGATTGCATCCGCGTCGTTCACCGCGCGCTCGATGCCGGGGTCAATTTCATCGATACGGCAGACGGCTATTCGCGCGGCGAGTCCGAGGAGATTATCGGCAAGGCGATCAAGGGCCTGCGCGACAGGCTGGTCATCGCCACCAAGTTCATGGCGCGTATGGGCGACGATGTGAACATGGGCGGGGCATCGCGCCGCTGGATCGTGCAGGAAGTCGAGAATAGCCTGCGCCGCCTCGGCACCGACCATATCGATCTCTACCAGATCCACTTTTACGACATAAGCGTGGACATCGAGGAAGTGCTCTTCACGATGACCGAGCTGGTGCGCCAGGGGAAGGTACGCGAGATCGGCTCGTCCAGCTTTCCGGCCGATCGCATCGTCGAGGCGCAATGGACGGCCGAGAAGCGCGGCACGCTGCGTTTCCGCTCCGAGCAGCCGGGCTATTCGATCTTCCGGCGCGATGCCGAGCGGACCATCCTGCCGGCCTGCAAGCGCTATGGCATGGGCGTCCTCAGCTTCAGCCCGCTCGATGGCGGCTTCCTCACCGGCAAATATCGAGCGCCGGACGATCTGACCGGCGAGAACCGCTTTGCCTTGTTCGGCCGCATGTCCGGCCGGGGGTTCGATCCCCATGCTGAGCTCATCCACCGCAAGCTCGCGATCGTCGTCGAGCTGGAGAAGATCGCGCAAGAGATCGGCGTGACGCTTGCGCAGATGGCGATCGCCTTCGTGCTGCAGCATCCGGCGATCACCTCCGCGATCATCGGGCCGCGCACGCTCGATCAACTCGAAGGGCTGCTGCCCTCGACCGACGTCAAGCTCAGCGACGAGACGATGGACCGCATCGATGCGCTCGTGCCGCCGGGGACGATGCTCAACGCGTTTTACGATCTGCCGTCCGGCATGACCAGGGATCAGCTTCGCCGGGGCTGATCCGGCGGCACAGAATAGAGACATAGGGAGGGATATCGATGAGCGATGCAGCAAGGCTCCGCGAGCTGGAGGACAAGGAAGAAATCCGGCAGATCTTCACCGATTATGCCCGCTATCTCGATAACTACGATTATGCCGGCTATGCGAACCTGTTCGCCAGCAACGGCGCCTTCGGCGAAGCGGTCGGCCCCGAGGCGATCACTGCGCAAATGGCCAAATATGTCGAGCGCGTCACGACGGCGAAGGCGGAGGGTCGGTTCAAGGACGCCGTCCATCTGATGAGCAATCATCATATCGAGATCGACGGCGACACGGCCAGGGCAGACATCACCTGGTGCTACATGACGCGCGACGCCGATCAGGTGCCGACGGTCTTCCAGATGGGCCATTATCTCGACGATCTCGTGCGCGAGGACGGGAAGTGGAAGATTCTGAAGCACACGGTGAACCGCAATATGGGCCGTGCCCAGCTCGAGGACCCGCATCCCGCGCGGCTCGACGATACCAATGCCCGCCTGCGCGAGCTGGAGGACAAGGAAGCGATCCGGCAGATATTCACGGACTATGCCCGCTTCCTCGATAGCGGGAATATGGAAGGCTATGCCGGCCTCTTCGCGCAAAATGGCTGGATGAAGGCCTCGCTCGGCGAAGCGACCGGGCCGGTGGCGATCCTCGAACTACTCAATAAATATCGCGCGGTCTCGAAAGGCCGGAAATTCCCGCGCTCCAAGCACATCGTCGGCAATCACGATATCAATCTGGATGGCGACACGGCCAAGGCGGTGGTCAGCTGGTTCTACCTGACGCTCGATCCCGACGGCGTGCCGATGATCCTGCAGGGCGGCCATTATGTGGACGATCTCGTGCGCGAGGACGGTGTCTGGAAGCTGGTCAGTCACGATATCGATCGCTTCTTCGGCCGCGCGCCGTTCGAGACGCCGCCGGTCACGCGGCTCGACCGGATCGAGGCACGCCTCCAGGAGCTGGAAGACAAGGACGCGATCATGCGGCTCTTCCAGGATCTTCAGGACGCGCTGGATGGCCGCGATCTCAAGAAGTACGGCGATCTCTTCACCGAGGATGGCGTGTGGACCGGGGTGACCGGCCACCAGACCGGCCCCGCTGCGATCACGGAGTTCTTCACGCGCCTGTGCAAGCCCTGGGAAAGCGAAGGCCACCGCACCTATCACAGCACCTCGGACCACAAGATCGACATCGACGGCGACACGGCAGTATCGACCAGCCAGTGGCGCCACATCATGCGCGGCGAGAAGGACGCGCCCATTGTCGTCCACCATGGTCATTATGAGGATATCCTGCGCCGCACGCCCGAGGGCTGGCGCTTCGCCCGCCGCGATGCCTTTGGCGACATCCCCTATTACGAGCCGAAGTTTCAGCTCATCGGGCGGAAGCCGGCCGAGGCGCAAGGCTGAATCACGGGAGCGAACCAGCTTGTCAGCTGGAATAAATGAGGGGGCTGGAACCGTTTCCGTGCCCTCTCATCGAGTCGGGTCGAACGCTTCCGTGAGGGATTTGTCATCCCATTGTTTCGTCAAAAGAAACAAATGGGAAAGACGTCGTTCTGTCACGAAGAAATATAACATGATAAGTTTAGTGGCCTGCATCGAACGTTGTCGGGCGCGCGCTGGGTGCTTCAGCGCGCCCCATCTCGGTTACTGCGCCAGAAATCCGCCATCCATCACCAGCGTCTCGCCAAGTGCGAGGTTTGACCGTTTGCTGGCCAGCCAGAGCACGGCATCGGCGACTTCTTGCGGCTCTCCCCAGCGCCCGATCGGCAGGCCCTGACGGATGAGTGCGTCCGGGAAGGGATCCACGAACGTACCGAGCCGCGTGCCCAGCTTCGTCCGGATGGCGCCGGGCGCGACCGCGTTGATGCGCACGCCCGTGGTGGCCAGTTCCAGCGCCACGGTGCGGACGATGCCCACGATTCCGTGCTTGGCGGCCACATAGCCTCCGGCGCCCGGCGCGCCGGCAAAGGCGACATTCGAGGTGGTGCAGATGATCGCGCCCTGGCCACGCGGCTTCATGTGCCGGACTTGCGCGCGGACGCAGAGCCAGATGCCCTTGAGATTGACCGCGATCACCCGGTCCCAATCTTCCTCCAGCGTCTCCTCGATCGGCCGGAATGGCGAGTTGATGCCGGCATTGTTGAAGCCCACATCGATCCCGCCGAACTGTTCGATGACATAGGCATGGCCGGCATCGACGGCCTCGGCATTCGAGACGTCGACCTGCCGGGTGATCACCTCGGCGCCGGTCGTGCGGATCGTTTCCTCGGCCTGCGCAAGGTCGTCCGCGTTCCAGTCGAGGATGGCGACCCGGGCGCCCTCACGGGCGAACGCCTCCACGCAGGCGAGGCCGATCCCGCGCGCCCCGCCGGTGATGACGACTGACTTTCCGGCCAGCTCCAGATCCATATCGAAGCCTTCTTATTGAATAGAATCAGTATTTTATTTACTTGGTCGGCCCCGGCCTCGCATGTCCAGTTCGAGGTCGAGCGGGACGTCGGGATCGATCGGCACGCCCGCCGTATTGAGATAGGCGCCCAGCATGCAGAAGTGCCCGGCGACGAAGATCACGTCGATGCACTGCTCCTCATTGAAGTGCGCGGAGAGTTCTGCCCAGGCATCGTCCGGGATGAAGAAATCGGTGACGAGGCCGTCGGTGGACTTGAGCAGGGCGATGTCCGCCGGGCTCCAGTCGTGATCGGAGATCGGGTGCTTGGTGGCCTCGCGCTCCTCGTCGGTCAGGCCCGCATTCTTGGCGTAGGCGAGGTGGCGCGACCAGACGTAGCCGGACTTTATGAGCCAGGCCGTCCGCAGCGCCACGATCTCGCGCTCGCGGGCGGGGAGGGCGTTCTTGTCGATCATGACGTAGGTCGCCCAGGTACGGAAGGCGGCCAGCATGCGCGGATGGCGCGCCATCGAGCGCACGACGCCGAATGCGGCGCCGACATTGCGGAAGGGTGCGATGATCTCTTCCTGGGCTGTATCGAGTTCCGAATCCTGTAGCGGCGCCAGTCGCTGCGTGTCTGTCCTCATCTGCCTCTCCTTGCCTTTGCTGCGAGCCTGATTCCGAGACCCGGGCGGGCCGACTTTCCGCGAAACGGAACGCTCGCCTGACGCGAAAAACGCCAAAATCGAAACGATGTTACGCTGATCGTATTGACGGAACCTCTGGGTCGATATACTTATCATGTTATGTTTTACGGCATAGCCGCATTGCATGAAGCGCACAAGCGCCGCCGAAGACGGCGCGGATGAAGCGCAGAAACGACGCAGAGGAGAAGGAAAATGAAACAAAGGGGAGGGTTTGGCTCGGGAGGCATGGGCAGCCGTCTGCTCGCCGGCAGCTGCCTGGCGGTCATGGCCATCATGTCGCAGCCCGCAATGGCCCAGAACGATGCAGCGCCCCAGGAGGCCCAGGAGGCCAGCGAGAGCGCAATCCAGGACATCGTCGTCACCGCGCGATACGTGACGGAGAATCTGCAAGAGACGCCGATCGCCATCACCGTGCAGACGGATGCGCAGCTGGAGGCGGCGAACGTCACGAGCGTCAGCACGCTCGGTGCCGTCGTGCCGAACCTGTTCACGATGCCCGGCGACTCGCAGTCGGCCGGTACGCCCGTGATCGGCCTGCGCGCCGTCACGCAGGGGTCTACGTCGAGCCTCGCGGTGCCGCCGGCACTCGCCATCTATACCGACGACATTTATCACGCGACGACGGCCGGTTCGGAACTCGACTTCACGGACATTGCGAGCGTCGAGGTCAATCGTGGCCCGCAAAGCACGCTCTCGGGCAATGCCTCGATCGCCGGTTCGATCAGGCTGACCACTGTCGATCCCAAGGGCGACGGTTCGGGCTACATCCAGATGATCGGCGGCTCGCGCAAGAAGCTGGGCGTCAGCGGTGCGTTCGATCTCGGCCTTACCGACACCCTAGCCATCCGCGCCTCGGGCAATTTCGAGCGGCAGGACGGCTTCGGTAATCGCCTCGACTTCGCCTGCATGATGGACAAGCTGGGCACGCCCGCCAAGAAGGGTCGCCTGCCTTATTTCCAGCCGGACTCGGCGAAGAAGGACTGCGTCATCGGGCAGCTTGGCGGCGGCACGACGGCGGTCGGCCAGGTCAAGCTGCGCTGGCGGCCGACCGAGGCGATCGACATCATCATCACCGGGCGTCATCGCGAGGAGGATCTGCAGGAAACGCCGGAAGTGGCGCTGTTCTATCTGGACGGATGCGCCGACGCCTCGGCGCTCCCGATGCCTGGGGGTACGCCCGCCATCGGCGTCACCCCGCCAGCCACGTGCGGGCGCACGGTCGGCGCGCAAGCCTATCACCGTGCTGCATACAGAACCTTTGGCATCATGG
The DNA here is from genome assembly GCF_019737615.1 of Sphingobium xanthum. GTDB lineage: Bacteria > Pseudomonadota > Alphaproteobacteria > Sphingomonadales > Sphingomonadaceae > Sphingobium > Sphingobium xanthum. The sequence continues at coordinate 398,084 of NZ_JAHKKS010000001.1, forward strand.
CCGGCCCGGATTTCGTAACGCCGATGCGTAGTGGTGGTATTTACGACACCTATGCGACGAATTGCCGTCCGCTCCTCGACAAGACCGGCGGCAGCTTCCCCGCCGAGTATCCGGACGGCTTCTGCTTCGATCAGGGCAAGACAGCACACCATACGTTGTTGTCAGGCAAGCTGCGCGCGGAGCTGAGCGAAAATATCAACCTGACGGCCATCGCGGGCTATACCAACTATGCCAACGAGTTCACCCAGAATGGCGACCAGTCGCCGCTCGGCTATGTCGTCACGCACTTCATCAATTCGGACAAGCAATGGACGGGAGAGGTCCGCCTCGACGGCAGGTCCTTCAGCGACAAGCTGAATTGGGTGTTGGGCGGCTTCTGGTTGAAGATGGATGGCTACCAGAACAACATGGTCAGCTTCATCAATATCTATCAGCTGACGCAGGTCCACGGCATCAACAACAGCAAGTCGGCCTTCGTCCATCTCGACTATAGCCTGTTCGAGAATTTCCGTATCTCGGGCGGCGCACGCTACACGAACAGCGAACTGTCAATCACGTTGCTCAACCCGCAGGCCGTCTCGGTTCTGGTGCCGCAGATCGCTGCCCAAAAGCGCGTCGATTGGAAGATAGGCCTCGACTACAAGATCAATGACGACGTCATGGTTTATGCGTCTGCGGCGACCGGCTCGCGCCCGCCGGGCATGACGACGATCATTGGTACGCCGCGTCAGCTTCAGGCGACCTCGGAGGAGGAACTGATTTCCTATGAGGCCGGCGTTAAAGCCGATCTGTTCGATCGCCGCCTGCGGTTCAACCTGACCGGCTTCTATATCGACTATAAGAAGATTTCGGTTGCCACGACGGGCACCGAATGCCGCAACCAGCCTGGTCCCACAGCGACCTGGTTCAGCGTCGCTCAAAACTCTGATCTGGCCAAGACGATTTGCAGCCAGTTCACGACGACCACTGTGCCAGGCCCGAACGGTCCGGCCGATCCGGTGACCTTCACGCAGAACGTCGGCATCCCGGCCAAGATCAAGGGGTTCGAGTGGGAAATCACGGCGACCCCGTTCGATGGCCTGCGCATTGACTGGTCGGGCGGCTACAATAACTACAAGTCCAGCGTCACGACGCCGAACACACCCGGCTATCTGTGGCCCGGCAACCTGCGCCAGCCGCGCTGGAACCAGCATGCCAACATCTCTTACGATATCGATACGCCGATCGGCATGTTCACGCCGCGTCTCGACTGGAACTGGATCTCGCGGCAGACCTATGACACGACGCCGCAGGCGCGCGCGCCGTTGGCCAAGTTGCAGATCGCGCCCTATTCGCTGTTCAACGCGCAGATCGCCTACAAGGCGCCGAGCCGTGACTGGACCGCGACGCTGCAAATCACGAACCTGGCTGACAAATGGTATCACTATCAGGTGATGTCGGGCGTCATCAACGATCAGACCCGCGTCGCTCCGCCGCGCGAGATCTCGCTGAGCGTCCGCAAGACCTTCTGACCAAATTGATCGTCTCTCTCCTGACCCCACAGCGCTCCCAAGGCGCTGTGGGTCTTTTTTATTTCCGGCTGCGCCAAGCGACTGTGTCCGCCGTTGCTATTCAAGGGTGTGAGGCAGGGGGGAAAGGAACCCGATCTTTTATCGGCGGTGACGCACGGACGCAGGCGGTATCCGCGCCGTGCGCGCATCTACTGAGAAGAGCGGTGATGCTTGCCCACCCGGCTTCCGGACGAAGCCACCGTGAATGGTCGCCGCCAGCGCGAGCCGATGAACGGACAGATGAAGGGATTTGAAATCGATGCGGCGTTCGACAGATTATTTTCTGAGCACTCATGGCGGCAATCTTCCGCTGCCGGATGACCTGAACAAGCTCATCGCCAATCCCAGGGAAAATGCGGCGCAGATCGAGAAGCTGCTGCCCGGCTCGGTCGATTGGGTCGTCAAGCAGCAGATGGATTGCGGCGTCGATATCATCAACGACGGCGAATATGTGAAGGCCGCGACGCCCGGCACTTATGCGGGCTACATCTATGACCGCATGACCGGCTTCAACACGGTCGAGAAGCCGGCCGGTTGGAAACCCAAGCGCGCCTTCACGGCGGAACGCGACAAGCGCGATTTCCCGGGCTTCTACGAGTCCGGCCTGTGGTTCGCCGGCTCGGGCGGTCAGGTTCGTCCTGGCTTTGCCACGCCGGGCAGCGGTGTGCCCGCTTTCATGAGCGGCACGTCGAACACGATCCGCGCGTGCAGCGAGCCGATCAAATATCATGGCTATGCCGCGATCCAGGAAGACATCGATGCGCTTCAGAAGGCGCTCGTCGGCAAGTCCGGCGTCGATGGTTTCATCGCCGCGCTAGGCCCGCTCAGCACCGGCGCCGGAACGACCAACCTGCATTACAAGGACGAGCACGACTATATGTTCGCGGTCGCCGATGCGTGCCGCGAGGAATATAAGGCGGTCACCGATGCCGGCCTGATCGTGCAGATCGACGAGCCGGAGTTCGCGACGACATGGATGTTCTATCCGGACTGGTCGGTCGAGGAATATCGTGCGCATCTCGATTTCTGTGTCGAGATCATCAATCACGCGCTGCGTGGCCTGCCCGAAGAGCAGATCCGCTTCCATTTCTGCTGGGGCTCGGGTCACCGCCCGCATGTCCACGACATCGAGCTCAGGCACATCATCGACAAGCTGCTGAAGATCGATGCGCAGTGCTACACATTCGAGCATTCGAACGTCCGCCATGCGCATGAATATCGCGTGTTCGAGGACGTGAAGCTGCCGGCGGGCAAGATCATCGCGCCCGGCGTGGTCGGCCACTATACCGATCTTGTCGAGCATCCCGAGTTGGTTGCCGAGCGCCTGTGCAACTTCGCCAGGCTGGTCGGCATGGAGAATGTCCAGGCAAGCACGGATTGCGGCATCGGCTCGCGCGTCGGTCACGAGGAAATCGTCTGGGCCAAGCTGAGGGCCATGGCCGAGGGCTGCCGTATCGCCGGCAAGCGCATGAAGGGCTGACGCGCGCCGCGCCTGTTGCTACGCTCCGCGCGAGAGAAACAGTGGGAGGGCGCATGAGCACGATCCGGAAACTGCCGCCATTCGAGCAATCGATTGCCGCGATCGTGCTGCATGCGAAGGAGTCCGTCATCGCGCCGATGCGGCCCAAGTTGCGCGACTATAACATCACCGAGCCGCAGTGGCGCGTTATGCGCGTGATCAATGATCGCGGCGCGACGGACGCGACGGGCCTTGCCGAAGTCGGACTGCTGCATGCGCCGAGCGTGACGCGCATCTTGAAGGAACTGGAAGAGCGCAAACTGATCGTGCGCGAGCCCGACGCCAATGACCGCCGCCGCACCGTCGTCGCACTGACGCCGGAAGGGCGCGAGGTCGTCAAGGTCGTGTCGCGCCACGTGGTGCGCGTCATGCGCGAATATGCCGATCGCTTCGGTGATCAGCGGCTCGACAAGCTGCTGAACGAGCTTCGCGCGCTCTCGGCTGCCATCAAGGGTGTCAACGTCGAATAGTCTACTTTGACGTGTTGACGGGACCTTTCCGCCGAGAATAGTCTTGCGCCGGAATGGTTATCACGTTAACTGTTGCTCTCTGAGAGTCTCGGTTTTGCTGCGCTCTCCGGCGGTTGGCCCAGGCCGGTAAATGCGAGGAGAGGCAGGGGCGTGCGACCTGATGGCGGTCCGCTTGCCTGGCGTCTCCTACGGCTGGCGGAGCATTTTGTCAGAAAGAAGAAGGGAGTTCGCCTTGCACAAGATCGTCGTTCTCTATCCATCGCAGCCCGATCCGGAAGCGTTCAAGGCCTATTATGTCGAGAAGCATATCCCGCTCGCGCGCAAGCTGCCGGGCCTTCAGGCGCTGCGCTACACGTTCGACGTCGCGGGTGTCGGCGGTGAGCCGCCCTATTTCTGCGTGTTCGAGGCAGAGTTTGCGGACATCGGCGCATTCGGCGCGGCCATGGGATCGCCGGAAGGCGCGGCCGTCGCCGCTGACGGGCCGAATTATGCGCAAGTGCCGCCGGTCGTGATCCACTACACGGTCGACGCCAGCATGTAGAGCCGCCGCCGGGCGGATCGCCTCGCGGCGACTGCCCGCGCGTCTGTGCCGTAGAAAATGTCTTTCAATCAGATGGGGATCAATTGAGGCGGGTGACGGTGGGGCCGGTGCGCGTCGACAATATCATAAGGCTGAAACTGGAATGAAACCCTTCGCACTTCGCGACCTTGTCGATGACCGCCCGCAGGATGGCGTGTTCCGCGTCAACCGTGCCCTGTTTCGTGATCAGGCGCTGTTCGACCTCGAGATGAAGCATGTGTTCGAGGGAGGCTGGGTGTTCGTCGGCCTCGCCACACAGGCCGAGAACCCGCACGACTATTTCACGAACTTCCTCGGCCGCGTCCCGATCATCATCCAGCGCGACGGCGAGGGGACTTTGCGCTGCTTCGTCAATGCCTGCCCGCACAAGGGCGTGCGCCTGCTGCAGAAGCTGTGCGGCAATGCTCGCCGTCATGTCTGCCCCTATCATAGCTGGACGTTCGACAGCGCCGGCGCGAACAAGAATATCAAGTGGCAGAAGGCCGGCCGCTATGCGCCGGGCTTCGACGAGGAAAATCACGACCTCGCTACGGTCGCGAAGTTCGGCGAGTATCGCGGCTTCCTGTTCGCGAGCCTGAATGCCGACGTGCCGAGCCTGGAGGAGCATCTGGGCGAGACGCGCAAGCTGATCGACCTGATCGTCGACAAGAGCCCGGACGGCGTGGAGCTGGTGCCAGGCCGCGTGGTGTTCACTTATGCCGCAAACTGGAAGATGCAGCTCGAGAACTGCTCGGACCAGTATCACTTCACCTCCACGCATCCGAGTTACATCCGCATCCTTGACCAGCGTGCCAAGGAGCAGGTCAATGAGGTCGTGCAATCCTCGATCGGCGCGGCCGACTTCTGGCAGGAAGATGCGAGCGGCGTCACCGGCGGGACGATGAGCTTCGATCATGGCCATGTGCTCAACTGGGGCATCATGCCGGTCTCGTCCGCGTTGCCCGAGTTCGAGCGGGCGGAGCAGCTGGCCCAGTTGCATGGCGTCGCCAAGCGCAACTGGATGTTCAACATGCGCAACCTGACCATCTTCCCCAACCTGCAGCTCGCGGAGAATGCATCCAGCCAGATGCGCGTCATCCGGCCGATCGCGGCGGGCATGACCGAGATGCAGACCTGGTGCATCGCGCCGAGGGGCGAGAGCGCGCAGGCACGGTCGTTCCGTATCCGGCAATATGAGGACTTCTTCAATCCGACCGGCATGGCGACGCCGGATGACACGGTCTGCTACGAGGAAGCGCAGATCGGCATGGCGGAGCAGGATCGGCCGTGGTTGCAAGGTCATGCGCGTGGCCTCGGCGCCTCGATTGAAGGCGGCAACGACTGGTCCGACATGATCGGCATGAAGCCCGCGCGCAGCGTGCTCTCCGATGCGCAGCTCTGTGACGAGAGCCTGTTCGGCAGCTATTACCGCGCCTGGGCGCAGCGCATGGCGGGGGTGCTTTCGTGACGAGCCTGACATCGGCCGACGCGGCCACGTTTCTCGCGCGGGAAGCTCTGCATCTCGACCGGCTGGACTTCGATCCCTGGCTCGCGCTCTACACGCCGGACTGCCTGTTCTGGATGCCGGCCTGGCGCGACGATGGCACGCAGACGGAGGACCCGGACCGCGAGCTCAGCCTCATCTTCTATCGCGGCCGGCGCAATCTGGAGGATCGCGTGCAGCGCATCCGCTCCGGTTTCTCGGTCGCCTCGGCCGTCATGCCGCGCGTTGCGCACATGATCGGCAATGTCGTGACGCAGGATGCGGGCGAGGGGACCGTGCGCGTCGACAGCTCCTTCCTCACCAATGTCCACGACGTGCGCACCAACAAGAGCCACGCCTATTTCGGCCGCTACGAGCATGAGCTCGTGCTGGTCGATGGCGAGTGGAAGATCGCCAGCAAGATCATCCGGCTCATGAACGACGTCGTCCCCACCATGCTCGACGTGTACGGCGTCTAGGAGAACCCCATGCTGCCTTCCTCTCCCAGCGTCGCCATCATTGGCGCCGGCGCGATGGGGTGCCTATTCGCCGCGCGGCTCGGCGAAAAGGGCGCCAGGGTCACGCTCGTCGATGTCGATCAGGCCCGGCTGGGCGCGATCGCGCGCGATGGCGTGACGCTCAAGGACGACGACGGATCGCGAACGATCCCGATCGGCGCCAGCGTTGCGGCCGATCTCGCGCCGGTCGACCTGCTGATCCTCTTCACCAAGGGCGTGCACAGCGGCGCGGCGATCCGTTCGGTCGCGCATCTGGTTGCCTCGAAGCCGATCGTACTCACCTTGCAGAACGGCATCGGCAATGCGGACCTGCTGGCCGAGACCTTTGGCGCCGATCAGGTGCTGATGGGCACGGCGCATGTGCCCGCCGACCTGACCGGGCCGGCATCGGTGCTGACCCATGGCTTCGGCCATCTCGATCTGGGTGGCTTCACGACGGCGGCAGATCAGTTCGCGCCATCCGTTGCGGCCTTGCTGCAGGGTGCGGGGTTCGACAGCCATGTCGCGGGCGATGCCAATGCCGCGGTGTGGGAGAAGGTGGCCTTCAACGCGGCGCTCAATGCCTCGGGCATGATCTGCCAGGTGCCCAATGCGGGGCTCGACAATGAGTCCGGTCGCCGGCTCGCGGTGAACGTCGTGGACGAGACGGTGGCGGTCGCGGCCGCCAAGGGCATCAGCATCGACCGTGACAAGATCGTCGCCACGGTGGACTCGGCGCTGCGCGAGCATGCCCATCACAAGGCCTCGATGCTGCAGGACCGCGAGCATGGCCGGCAGACCGAGATCGAGATGATCAACGGCGCGATCGCGCGGGAAGGGGCCAGCCTCGGCGTCTCCACGCCGGTCTGCGACACGCTCGCCGATCTGGTCAGGATCATCGAGATGGCGGCAAGAGGCTGAAAGTCAAAACATACTGCCGTCGCGGATATTATCGGGCGGACCGCCACCGGCATGCTAGGCCGATCAACGATGGGGGAAAGGTGCGATGGCATTTATGAGCTTTTCTGGACCATCGCGGACGGCGCGGGCCGTGGCTTTTGCCGTCGCAGCCATCCTGACGCCAGCAGCGGCTGGCGCGAAGGATGCGCCCATCGTGATCGAGAAGCTGGGCAGCTTCGCGGCGGGTGGCAAGATCATCGGCGACGCTGCGAGTACGCTCCATTGCGATCAGGGCCATGTCGAATATCTGATCCCGGCCAAGGCGCGGAAGACATCGATCTGGCTCTGGCACAGCTCCAGCGCGCATGTCTGGCAGAACCGCTGGGATGGCGGCGAGGGCTATCAGTCCAAGCTGCTGCGGCGCGGCTATGCGACCTATATCTGGGACGGCCCCCGCGTCGGGCGCGGCACGATGAGCTGCGAACCGACCAGCTATGAGCCGCGCACGGGGCAGGACCAGGGCAATTGGGTCGCCTGGCGCTTCGGCCCCAAGCAGGGCGAGTGGTTCAAGGGTGTGCAGTTTCCGACCGACAGCAAGGAAGCCTATGACGCCGCCATGGACGCGCGCTATGTCGAATGGGACGTCGCGAAGAACGCGCACATGGAAGCCGAAGCCGCGGCCAAGGCGATCGACAGGATCGGCCCGGTCGTGGCGCTCACCAGCAGCGCTGGCGGCTGGCGCGCGATGCTCGCCGCGCTCAAGAGCGACAATGTGAAGGGCATCGTCGCTTACGAGACGGCCGCGTTCGTCTTCCCGGAAGGCGAGGGGCCGCAGGGCGAGGAAGGCGGCTTTGGGCCCACACATGTGCCACTCGAGGAATTCAAGCGGCTCACGCGCATCCCGATCCAGCTCGTCTGGGGCGACTATACCGAGCAGACCTTTTGGAAGGCCAATGTCGAACTCAGCAAGCAGTTCGTCGAGATCGTCAACAAGCATGGCGGCAAGGCGGAGCTGCTCATGCTGCCCGCCGCAGGCCTCAGCGGGAACACGCATATCCCGTTTGCCGATATGAACAACGAGCAGGTGGCGCAGCAGCTTGATCTGTTCCTGAAGAAGCATGGTTTGGACAAGCGCTGACGACTCGGCCTGCTGACCGCGATTTGACGTGGTTTGGGTGGTTTCGACGGCGGTTGGCCGCCAAAGGTCACACGAAGGTCACACTATCGACAGCTTTCCGGCAATTGCCGGGCAGGGCGAAACCGCGCATTTCTGCGGGTTTCGGGCCTTGGCTTCGCTAACTTCACACGTGTGACATATGGCGAGTGTGCGAAAGTTCCGGCCTGATGCTCGTAAGCATATGTTTTTGTTAGATTTTTTACGGATTCAAAGAGCAGCGTACTTCGCGGCGTGCATCAAGTTCATGCCAGCTTAGCCGGTCTGTAGGACAGGGCCTTCGCAGGAGCACGTGTTCACATTGATCGGGACAGGGTTCAGGGCGTGAGGTCACGCGCTGGATTCCCGTGTTCGCGGGAATGACGGAGTAAGAGGCGCAAGGCGGTCTCGCTACCAGCCCGGGTTCTCCAGCGGCGTCTCTTCGGTCATCTCGTTGTAGATGCGGCGACTGGTGAAGAGCCAGCCCTCGGCCGTGCGGACAAGCTCGTCTTCATAATAGCCATAGGCCTGGACATAGGGCCAGCGGGGCTGGTTGTCGTTGTTGAAGTCGAACCAGTAGCAGCGCGCGCTCGCCCGATCGCCGTCGACCTTGATGACGCGGTTGCTCACGAAATGGCGCTTGTGGGCCATCTTGGTCGGCGCGGAGGCCGCGCCCTGGCGGCGGTACATTTCGCCAAGGCCGACGCAGACCGCGCGGATCGCCTCGCGGCCCTCGGCATGACCCTCGGGCCAGCTCAGCACGCCATCCTCGGTGAAGACGCCGGCATAGACATCGGCATCCCACCAATCGAGCGCGAACATGTAGCGGTTCTGCAGCTCGCCGATCTCGGTCTTGTCGATGAGATCCTGCTGCGCCTTCGCACTGGCGGCCGCGCTCACCATGCCGGGTTCTCCGGCGGCGAGACGGCGGAAATCTCGTTCATCACGAAGCGCTTGGAGAAGCGCCAGCCATCGGCTGTGCGGACGAGATCGTCCTGATAATAGCCATAGCCCGCGACATAGGGCCAGCGCGGCTGATTGTCGTTGTTGAGATCGAACCAGTAGGCGACCGCATGAGCGGTGTCGCCGTCGATGCGGATGACGCGATTGGTGACGAAATGGCGCAGCTTGGCGGGCTTGGTTGGCTTGGCGGCCTCGGCGAAGCGGCCGAAGAACTGGCCGATGCGCGCCACCGCGCCGGCAATCGCCTCGCGTCCCTGCGCATGGCCCTCCGGCCAGGAGAGGATCGCATCCTGCGTGAAGCAGCCGCCGTAGACCTCCTCATCGAACCAGTCGATCGCGTACATATAGCGGCTCTGCAGCTCGCCGATCTCCATTTTGTCGATCGCATCCCGCAGCGCCTTGGGGTCGGGTCCGCTGGTCATTTGCCTCTCCATTCATTCTTGCGAATCCATTTAACTTGATAAGTAGTTCCGGCCAAGCGGGATTCTGGGTGAGACCTGATCGCCCCGCTCTTCTGCGAGGTTGCAAGCACCACCCCAACCCCTCCTCTGAAGAGGAGGGGCTAGAGAGAAGGGCGAAAACGAATCGTTGCACCAAGCTGCATCGGCTGTTATTTCTGAAATAACAGAAAGGAACGATAGTGCCACTGCTGGACCATCCCGACGTCAAGGCGTTCATCCTCCACTGGGGGGAGATGGGGACGCAGTGGGGCGTGAACCGCTCGGTGTCGCAGGTCCATGCGCTGCTCTATCTGAGCGACCGGCCATTGCCCGCCGACGAGATTGTCGATCAGCTCGGGCTGGCGCGTTCCAACGTCTCGACGGCGCTCAAGGAGTTGCAGGGCTATGGCATCGTCCGCCGCGTCCACGTCGATGGGGACCGCCGCGATCATTTCACCGCCGAGACCGATCTGTGGGAAATGCTCATGCGGATCGTCGCCGAGCGCAAGCGGCGCGAGATCGACCCGACCGTTGCCATGCTGGGCGAACTGGCCGAGCGGCTGGCGGCCGACACATCGGCGCCAGCCCATGTGCGCGAACGCATTACCCGCATGCACGAGTTCATCTCGACGCTGGGCAATTGGTACGACCAGGTGCGCAAGTTGCCCAAGTCGACGCTGGTTGCCCTGATGAAGCTGGGCGGCAAGGTCGCGCGCTTCATCCCCGGCAAGGCTCCCAAGGACTGAAAGGAGGCAGGCATCGCACGACATCCATTTGCTCATCACATGATTTCTGAAATTACAGAAATATTCGTAATGAAAGGATAGAACGATGGTTGAGACTTCCTACGCCCTCTATCTGGCGATCACGATCGGCATCACGATCTGGGTCGCCCGGACTCTCTCAAAGAATGGCGAGATCTTCCTGACCGAATGTTTCGGCCATGATGCCCAACTCGCGCGCTCCACCAATCATCTGCTGGTGGTCGGCTTCTACCTCGTCAACATCGGCTTCATCACGCTGACCCTGAGCCTCGGCGCGGAGCCTCATACGGTTCCGGAAGCGATCCGCTTCCTGAGCGGAAAGGTCGGTCTGGCCGTGGTCGTGCTGGGCGGCATGCACTTCTTCAACATGGGTGCGATCGCGCATTTCGGCCGCAAGGTGAACCGGTGGCTGAGCGATCAGCAGGCCCGCATGGCGTGAAGTGGATGATCAAAGGCGGCGCGCGCGATCATCCCGGGCGCGCCGCGATAGTGAAGGAACTGGACCATGATGAAAGCGAACGGAACCACCTATGGCGTGATCGTGGCGAGCCTGATCGCAGGCCCGACCTTCGTTGCCGCCGTCGCTTGTGCGGTGCTCTACGCACAACTTCCCGCCGCCATTCCTGTCGAATTGGGCGCCGTGTTCGCCCTCGGTTTTGCGATGCTGCTCGCGGTGGTGTTCGGCATGTTGATCGCCTTGCCGGCGAACGGCATCGGTGCGGTCGTGATGGTCACGCTGGGCCAGCATATCGCGGGCGCCCGGTCTTGGATGGCCTGGGCTCTGGCCGGCGGCGTGCTGGGTGCGGCGGCCTTTCATCTTTTCGATGCCGGGCCGGGCAGTGAACCATTGCTCTTCGCAACAGTCGTGACCTCCGTCCTTTGCGCCACAATCTGCCACCGCAAGACCGAGTGGATCGATGACGACCCGGCCGACGAGGTAGCGGTTCCACACCGGGCAGCGAGTGCGCGCACAGTTCCTTGAGAGCGTTGCGCTCATGGCACAGCGATGCGGCAAGCAGTCGGTACAATGCTTCCGCAGCGGAAAACTTGTTGAGAACTCAAGAAGTGCCTGATAATCAGTGTTCGTTGCATCTGGTCTGGCGCTGTCTCGCGCCTGTGGCCGGGCACTCGTTAAGACGCTGAAATTCCAATCAGCGCAGCGACCAGGAGAGGAGAGATCATGTCCACTTTCATCGCTCATTCGCGAGTCACCGTCGCCGGCACTAGCCTGCGGGCGCTCGCGCTCAGCCTTGCGCTGCTTGCCGTGCCTGCCCTCGCGCAGGAAGACGGCGCCGCGCCTCAGGATGAGTCCGCGCAAGAGGTCGAGATCGTCGTCACCGGTTCGCGCATCGCGCGCTCTGGCTTCGACCTGCCAACGCCGGTGACGGTGCTGGGCGGCGACCAGATCGAGCGGCAGGCCGCGGTCAACGTCGCACAGGTTCTGAACGACCTGCCGTCCTTCCGTCCGCAGGCGACGCCATCGACCAACGCCATCTTCACGAACAATATCGGCGCCTCGACGGCCGACCTTCGCGGCCTCGGCGCCAATCGCACCCTGGTGCTGATCAATGGCCGCCGGGTGGTGGCCTCCACGGTGCAGGGCGGCGGTTTCGCCGTTGCCGGCGCAGTCGATCTCAGCCTGATCCCGTCCTCGCTCGTCCAGCGCGCCGAAGTCGTGACCGGCGGCGCGTCGGCCGCCTATGGCTCGGACGCGGTGGCGGGCGTCGTCAACATCCTGCTAGATACGCGGCTCAGCGGGATCAAGGCCTCCGCGCAATATGGGATCAACGATGCCGGCGACGGCGAGGAATATCAGCTCTCGCTGGCCGGCGGCACGAGCTTCGCGGGCGGTCGCGGGCACATCGTGGCGGGCGTTGAATATTCCGACAGCAAGGGCAGCGAGGGTTGCTACAGCCGCGATTGGTGCGCGCTGTCCTACAACACGGTCAGCAACCCGCTCGTTGGCGGCCAGCGCGTGGCGGCCGGTCAGCCGGCGACCTTGATCCTGCCGAATACGCGCACCGCGACATCGACGGTCAATGGCATCATCACGACGGCCGGCGCGTTGCGCGGTACGGAGTTCCGCCCCGACGGCACGACGTTCAGCCACAATTACGGCACCTACTATAATGCAGGCATCTTCCAGAGCGGCGGGGGCGATTCCCGGCTGGCCTTCTACGAGCATTTCCCGCTTGCCGCGCCGGTCGAACGGTTGATCGGCTTCGCGCATGCCGAGTTCGAGACCTCGGACAAGCTGACGCTGTTCCTGGAGGGGTCTTATGGCCGGGTGAAGGGCAGCACGGTCGGCGCGCAGCGTCGCGACCTGGGAAGCATCACGATCCGCCGGGACAATGCATTCCTGCCGACCGCGATCGGGACGCAGATGGACACGCTCGGACTCACGTCCTTCTCGTTGGGTCGCATCTGGAACGACATCGGGCCGCAGCTCGCCGAGGTGACGCGCGAGAATTACCGTTTCGTCGCCGGCCTCAATGCCGAGATGTGGGGCGATTGGACGCTCGATGCTTATTATCAGTTCGGCCGGACGGACTATTCGCAGCGCGGTTACAACACCACGATCACGCCGCGCATGACCTTCGCGCTGGATACGGTGCGCGATGGCAGCGGCAACATCGTGTGTCGGGGCGTGCGCGATGGCGTAGCCGCCGCCGCCGGATGCCAGCCGCTCAATCCCTTCGGCGAGGGCAGCCCGTCGGTAGCCGCCAGGGCCTATGTCACCGGCACGGCGGAGCAGGATACGCGGCTCACCCAGAATGTCGTGTCGGCGAGCATGCAGGGCACGCTCTTCGAAGGTTGGGCCGGCCCGATCAAGGCAGCGACCGGCGCCGAGATCCGCCAGGACATCGCGCGCGGCACGGCGGATCCGATCTCCAGGGCCCTGCAATTCTATACCGGGCCGGGTTCGCCGATCAGCGGCAAGATCGACGTGTTCGAGGCATTCAGCGAGCTCAGCGTGCCACTATTCTCGGGCGCGGAGCTCACCGGCGCGATCCGCTACACCGATTATTCGGTGAGCGGTGACCTGACGACCTGGAAGGTCGGTGCCGACTGGTCGCCGCTCTCCTGGCTGCGCTTTCGCGGCACCGTCTCGCGCGATATCCGCGCGCCCAATCTCTTCGAGCTGTACGGGCCGGCGCAGACCTCCTTCCAGTCGGTGCTCGATCCGCGCACGGGCGCGCAGGTGCTCACCCAGGTTCTGCTCGGCGGCAATGCCAATCTGGTGCCCGAGAAGGCCGACACGTGGACGGTCGGCGTAGTGCTTCAGCCCGATCTGGGATCGGCCGGCCGGTTGCGGCTCTCCGCCGACTATTACAACATCGAGCTGGACGGCGCCGTTTCGACGCTTGGCGCGCAGGTGATCGTCAACCGTTGCGAAGCCGGCAACGCCGCGCTCTGCTCGCTGGTGACGCGCGATGGGGCCGGCCTGATCACGCAGGTGCGCAACTTCAACCTCAATCTCAACACGCTGATCACGCGGGGCTGGGACATCGAAGCGCTCTACACGCTGCCGGTCGGCCTGTGGGGCGGGCAGGTCTCGCTTCGTGGCCTGGCGACCATCGTCGATGACCTGATCACGGTGGATTCGGCCGGTGTGGCTGTCAATCGTTCGGGCATGAACGGCTCGCCGGTTTCGCAGCCATCCGGTGTGCCCCGCTATGTGCTGAACGGTTATCTGACCTTCAACTCCGATCTGCTGACGACGCAGCTGCAGGTGCGGCACATCTCGGCGGGCGTGTACAATGCCGAGCTGGTCGGGCCGGGGCAGGCGGGTTACGATCCGCTCAAGGCCAACAGCATCAGCGATAACAGCATCGCCGCCTGGACCTATGTGAACCTGAACGCGAGCGTGAACGTCTGGCGAAAGGGCGATCAGAAGCTGGAGATTTTCGGCGTGGTGAGCAACCTGTTCGACAAGGACCCGCCGGTCGATACGCCGTCCAGCTTCGGCCCAACCAACAACGTGCTCTATGACGTGATGGGCCGCACCTATCGCATCGGCGCGCGGTTCCGCTTCTGATACCCCCCAGGACGCCCGGCAGCGGATGAACGCGCCGGGCGTCCGCCCTATGGACGCAGGAGAGGCAGAATGAGCGGCACCGGCTTCACGCTGATCATGAAGGATGGCGTCGATCCGGCGACCGCGCCGGGCAAGCCGCCGCTGCCGCCGCGCGAGCATCAGCAGCGGGTCGAGGACGGGCTGCTGATCGACCGCAACATCGCGGTGACGATGCGCGATGGGGTGCGCATCCTCGTCGATCTCTATCGCCCGGCCGAAGCGCCGGATGGGGCCCCAAATGCTCCTATGCCCGTCATTCTGGGCTGGAGCCCTTATGGCAAGCACGGCATGTCCGACACGCTCTTCCCGCCGCATTCGGGGGTTGAGGCGGGCTGGATGTCGCGCTTCACGGCGTTCGAGGCGGCGGACCCGTCTTATTGGTGCGCGCAGGGCTATGCGGTCTGCAATGCGGACTCGCGCGGCATGTGGCTCAGCGAAGGCGATGTGCGCCACAATGGTATCGGCGAGGGCGAGGACTGCTACGACCTGATCGAGTGGCTCGGCGTGCAGGACTGGTGCAACGGCAAGGTCGGGATGACCGGCGTCTCCTATCTGGCGGCGATCCAGTATCTGGTCGCGCAATTGAAGCCGCCGCATCTCGCCGCGATCAATCCGTGGGAAGGCTTTTCCGACTGGTATCGCGAATTCGCCTATCATGGCGGCATTCGCGAGACCGGCTTCGTGCCGCGCGGCACGGGCAATCTGCGCTTCTCTAACCAGCGCTATGAGGACACCAACGCTAACGTGCAGGCGCATCCGCTGTACGACGCCTATTGGGAAAGCAAGGAGATCGACTTGCCGGCGATCGACGTACCGGCCTTCGTGGTGGCGAGCTGGTCCGATCAGGGCTTGCACACGCGCGGGACGATCGAGGCATTTCGGCACATGTCCTCGCGGCAGAAATGGATGCTCGTCCACGGGCAGAAGAAATGGGCGCATTTCTATAATCCCGAGAGCCGCGAACTGGCGCGGGCCTTTTTCGACGAGTTTCTGAAAGGGCAGGCGCGGGGCGTCGAGGCCTGGCCGCCGGTGCAGATCGAGGTGCGCGAGAGTGCGCGGGTCCACCCGATCCGCGCGGAGCGGGAATGGCCGCTGGCGCGCACCGAATATGTGCCGCTCTGGCTGACCGCGACCGGCCAGCTCCAGCATGCGCCGAGCGCGGTACAGGGCCATGTCGTCTATGATCCCTGCCATGAGGAAGGCGAGGCGCGGTTCGACCATCTCTTCGCGCAGGAAACCGAGATCACGGGCTATATGAAGCTCAAGCTCTGGGTCGAGGCGCAGGGCGCGGACGACATGGACCTGTTCGTCGCGATCCAGAAGCTCGACACGACGGGGCAACCGGTCGGTATGACCTTCTATGCCTTCTATGAGAACGGCCCGGTCGCTTTGGGCTGGCTGCGTGCCAGCCACCGTGCGCTCGATGCGGCACGCTCGACGCCCGAGCAGCCGGTGCATAGTCACGTGAAGGAAGAGCGGCTGGAGCCGGGTGTGCCGGTGCCGGTCGAGATCGAGATCTGGCCGTCATCCACCCTGTTCCGCGCGGGCGAGACGCTGCGCGTGGTGGTGAAGGGGATGGATATCTATCGCGATGCGCTGCCGATGCTGCCCTTTGCCCGGCACGAGGAACTGCGCAATGCGGGGACGCATGTGGTGCATGTCGGCGGGGATTTTGACAGCCATTTGCTGGTGCCGGTGATCCCGCACGGGTGAGGGGAAGTCCCAGGATCGCCGTCACTCCGGATCAAGTCCAGAGTGACGAAATCTGGAAGCTCTCAGTCCTCGATCAATTCCTGCAGCTTGGTCATCAGCGCCTGGATGCGCTGGGCCGCTTCCGTGAAGGTCGCGACGTCCGCGCGATTGCCGTTGCCGCGCGCTTCCTTGGCGGCCTCGACATAGCCTTCGAGATCGGCCTCCATCGCATCGACCAGGATTTCGATTTCGTCTTCGGTCAGCGTGAGTTTGATTGCCTTGGCCATGATCTTTCCATTCGATGCGTTCGCCGCGCCCTCTAAGGCCATTGCGCGCGTCAGTCGATGGTGGATCGCACCGCATAATAAGTGAAGATCGAATGATCCGGATCGGTGCGGCGGTGACCGGTGCCGATGAAGAGCGTGCGGCTCATCCAGTCATGCGGGCCCTCCGGCACGGTGAAGGTCGGCGAGAAGCAGAAATAGGCCGGCTGGCGCACGCCGTGGACGAGCTTGCCTTCGCCAGGCTTCGACGGGACGAGATAGCCGTTGTTGTTGATGTAGATCTTGGTGCCGTCGTCCGCCTCCAGCAGATAATGCGAGTTGACGACGACCGTGCCGTCTGTGCGGACATGCGCGTAATCGGCGCCGCTGTCCGGCACGACGATGCCGGAGAGGCGCGGGCCGTAGATCGTGCCGCTGGCGCAGGGCGTGTAGCCCTGATGGCCGCCGCCGCCGGGGAGCGGACCGAACATGCAGCGCTCGGGGCGGAACTCGACGCGCATTTCGAAGACATATTCGAGATGGGCGGGGACCTGGGGGTCGTTCATGACGGGCCTTTCTATGTCTCTTTAGCCCCTCCCTTTTAGGGGAGGGGTCGGGGTGGGGCTTCAACGTTGCGATGGTCGCTTTGCGAGCGCTGCTGCGCATCGCCCCCACCCCTTCCCCCTCCCCTGAAGGGGAGGGGCTTATTATCGCCTACAGCAGCATGAAATAATGGATGCGGTTGGCCTTCGGGATCTTCTCGGCCACGCCCACGAAGATATGCTTGCCGAGCCAGTCATGCGGGCCTTCGGGCACGTCGAATTTGGGGCTGACGCGCATATAATATTCGTCCGACCCGACATCCTCGTTGCGGGCCATGCGCTCCATCGCGTCGCCCTCGGCCCAGCGATAGCCGCGGCTCTGGAGATAGATGGGCGTGCCGTCGTCCGCCTCAAGCAGATAGCGTGCGTCGAAATCGATGACGCCGTTCGGGCGCACCAGCGGATAGTCGCCGCCGCTCATCGGGATGACGCGCCCCTTGATGCGCGGTCCCTCGAACGTGCCCTGCGCGGCCCAGATCGCGGCGCGGGTCGTGCCCATGCTGCTCGGCGTCAGCCAGATCGGCGCGGTCAGGTCGATCGAGACGGTGAAGGCGAACTCGAACCGGGGGGCAAAGGGGTGGGGCGGCGGCGCAGGTGTCGCCATATTTCATGTCTCCTTTTGGGTCAGGCGGAGGCGGCGACGACCGGCAGGGTCTTGTATCGCGCGCCCAGGATACGGGCGAACTTGCCGTCGCGCAGATAATAGAAGCCGAGGCTCTCGATGTTCAGGCTCTCGCCCTTCATCAGCGGCCCGGCGATGAAGTCCGGCCAATCGACCAGCCCGTAAAACTCCGTGCGGACATGGCAGGCGAGCGTATCCGGCCCGGCGGCGACGGCCAGGATATCCAGCGTTTCCCGGACCTTGGATTTCACGTCGCGATAGAAATCGAGGATGTTCTCGCGGCCGATGATCTGCCGCTTCTCGCCGAGATTGAAGACCACGTCGTCACAATAATAGCGGCCGAACCCCTCGAAATCATTGGCATTGAAGCGCGCGATATAGTCTGCATAGTCCTCTTCGGTCACCGCGCCTCTCCCGGATCGACCCTGTCCATCGCTGCGGACAAGATGTTGATTCTTCAACACGTAAGCGGCTGAATGGTGGATCGCAACTGTTATTCGACATTGCCAAGCGCTTTCGATTTTGGTCGAAGATGAAAGCCATGGATCGCAACCGGAACAGAAGGCGCCCTCGTGGCTAAGGGCGGCGTGCAGCTTGCCGTCCCGCTGCCCGAGGAGCAGGCGCCCGCGGCGCTGCGGCGCGTGCCGGTCCATGAGGTCATGCGCATCTTCGTGCGCAAGCCCGGCTTCCTGCTGAGCCGCATCGATCAGATCGCCAACGCGCTCTACGGTACGCTCGCCGGGAACAACGAAACGCTGGCGCAAGCAGAGATATTGCTCGCGATCGAGGCGGGCGGGGAAAGCGATCAGGTCGGCCTCGCGCGGGCCTGCGGCATCGACACCTCGACCACCGCGATCATCCTGGACAATCTGGAAGTCACCGGCCTCATTGCCCGCACGCAGGACCCGCGCGATCGCCGCCGCAGCCTGCCGGCGCTGACGCGGGACGGTCAGCGACGCATCGGCGGCGTCAAGCGCGCCTTTGCTGCCTTGCAGGATGAACTGCTGAGCGAGTTTGGTAAGGACGAGCGCGATCGGCTCCGCGCGCTGCTGAGCCGTATCGCGCGGGAGAGCGGGGACGGCGCGCCGCGCTGGGATATGGACGTCTCGCCCTTTGCCGATGCGCCGAGCCTGCTGTTCCGCAGGGCGTTGCAGATCGGCCTCGCGCATTTCAATGCCTGCGTCGCGCCGATGACGATCACGCTGCGGCAATTCTCCGCGCTGGTCATCCTGCATCTGCATCCGGGTCTCAGCCAGGTCGAGTTCGCGCGCGTCTTCGGCCTCGATCCCTCGACGTGTGCGATCGTACTCAAAAAGCTGGCCGTGCGGGGCCTGCTCAAAGCGGTGCGCTCCCCCGAGGACCGGCGCAAGACGCTCTATGCGACGACCGAGGAAGGGCGCGATCAGGCCGCCAGCATCCAGCCCGAGGCGGACCGCTCCGAGACGCTGACCCTGGCATCGCTGAAAAGCGGCGAGTTCGATTTGCTGCTGCCCATGCTGCAGGCGATCGTGCGGCGCCATTCGGATCGGCTGCGCTATCCCGGCTGCCTGCCTTGGGAAGAGTGAATTAGGCGCAAGAAGCGGTTGATTGACGAGCCATTGTCAATATACAACGATGTCTGACTAATTCGGGTGAGTCTCTCGCCCTCGGAGAGGACGGCAATGGCAGACAGCGACAGGCGCACTATTCCCGTGCGCAACCCGCGCACCGGCGCGATCGACTTCGCGCTTCCCGTCGCCACGGCGGCGGAGGTGGCGGAGAAGGCGGCGCGGCTGCGGCGGAACCAGAAGGCCTGGGGCGAAAAGCCGCTCGCCGCGCGCATCGGCGTGATGCAGCGCTGGCTGGGCGAAGTCGCCAAGCGCGCGAACGACATATCCGAGGCGGACGCGGTCGACACGGGTGGCTGCCACACCAGCTACATCCAGGGCTATATCACGATGGGGAACATCGGCGGCTGGATCGAGGATGCGCAGGGCGCGCTCGACAAGGCCGGCTATTTCGGCCCGTCCAAGGCAATGCCGAGCGTCGAGGTGCGCACGCAGTTCGTGCCTTATCCGCTGGTGAGCGTGATCGGGCCGTGGAATGCGCCGATGATGCTGGTGTTGCTCGATGCGATTCCGGCGCTGTTCGCGGGCTGCGCGGTGCTGATCAAGCCCTCCGAAGTGACGCCGCGCTGGATCGGGCCGTTGTTCGAGACGGTCGCGGCCGTGCCGGAACTGGCGGGCGTGTTCGACTATGTGCAGGGCGACGGCGAGACCGGGCAGCACATGATCGAGGCGGCGGACCTCGTCTGCTTCACCGGCAGCGTGCCGACCGGCCGCAAGATCGCGGTGCAGTGCGCGCAGCGGCTGATCCCCTGTTTCCTGGAACTGGGCGGCAAGGACCCGGTGATCGTGACCGAGACGGCCGATCTGGAGCGCGCGACGACGGCGGTGCTGCGCGGCGCGGTGCATGCCAACGGCATGGTCTGCTTCTCGGTCGAGCGCATCTATGTCGCGGAGACGATCCACGATGCTTTTGTGGCGCTGCTGGTCGAGAAGGCGCAGAAGGTTCGGTTGAACAGTGACAATCCGCGCGCGGGGCATTCGCACCCGTTCACTTTCGCCCCGCAGGCGGGCATCGTCGAGAAGCAGCTTGCCGATGCGGTGGCCAAGGGCGCGATGATCCTGACCGGCGGCAAGACCGAAGAGATTGGCGGCGGGCTCTATATGCGGCCGACGGTGGTGACCGGCGTCACGCACGACATGGCGCTGATGCAGGACGAGACCTTCGGGCCGATCCTGCCGGTGATGGCTTTCAAGACGATCGAGGAAGCGATCGCGCTTGCCAACGACACGAGCTTCGGCCTCACCGCCAATGTGATCGCGGGGACCGAGGCGGAAGCACTGCCGATCGCGGAACAGGTGAATGCGGGATCGGTGTTCATTCAGGACACGTTCCTGACATTCGCCAAGAACCGCACCGTGGGCAGCACGGCGTTCGGGAACAGCGGTGTCGGCGGTGGCGCGCGGACCGGGCCGGAGGCGATCCTGCGCTATGTTCGCCGCAAGGCTTTGCTGACGCAGCATGGCGAGCCGGCGGATATTCAGAACGATCATCATCTGGGCAAACAATAGGATCCAGAAAGACCCTCACCCTCCCACCGCCTGCGGCGGCGGGCCCCGCCCTCTCCCGCATGCGGGAGAGGGAAGGAGCGCGAAGCGCGGAAGGGTGAGGGTCTTTCTTTCGACGGAACGATTGGGAGAGAAGACGATATGGCATGGCAACTGAGCGCACTCGACCGGCTGGAAATCCAGGAGCTTTACTCGCGCTATGCCTGGGGTATCGACCTGGCGGATGCGGACATGGCCATGTCCACCTTCACGCAGGATTGCTGGTTCGATCATCTCTGGCAGGGCAAGGTGCAGGGCCATGAGGAGATCCTCAAGAATCTCCAGTCGCTGTGGAACGACCGGCAGCACTGGTGGTATGGTCGCCAGCATCTGATGAACCATTTCATCATGGAGCCGCGCGAGGAAGAGGGCGAGGCGGATGTGCGCTGCTTCTTCCAGATCATCCAGTTCCAGACTGACTATCACACCAATTTCGTGTTCGGCATCGGCACGCGCATCGACCATGTGACCAAGAAGGAAGGGCCGTGGCGCTTCCAGTCGCTGCATGTGAATGCCTGGACGGCGGCGGATCAGGTGCCGTGGAAGGGCGAGCTGTTGATGGTCAAGAAGCCGGTCCACAAGGCCGAGCCGGTCGCGGGGAAGAAGTGATTGGAAGGGCAATGCTGCCCTCGCCCGCTTCAGGGGGAGAGGGACGGACCCGCGCCGCAGGCGTGGGAGGGAGAGGGGGCTTTGCTGCGTTCGCGCCGCTGCGCCCCTCCCCCTCTCCAAGCTTCGCTAGCCGCTTGCAGCGACAAGCTGCGCTATCCTCTCCCCCTGAAGGGGGCGAGGGATTGGGAGCCCGTCCATGAAAATCACCGCTGCCGTCAGCCGCTCCAATCAGGATGCGCCCAGCCTCGAGACGCTGGAGCTGGAAGCGCCGCGTCCCGGCGAGATGCTGGTGCGCATCGTCGCGGTCGGCATCTGCCATACCGATCTGCACGAGCATCCCGGCCGTCATGCGCCGCACCCGATCGTGCTCGGCCATGAAGGCGCGGGCGTGGTCGAGGCGCTGGGCGAGGGCGTGCGCGGCTTTGCGGTGGGCGACCATGTCGTCCTTTCCGGCAGCTCGTGTGGTGCCTGCCCGAGCTGTATTGCGGGGCGGCCGACCTATTGCGATCTCGCCATGCCGATGAGCTTCGGCGGCAAGCGTCTGGACGGATCGGTTGCGTTGTCGTGCGGCGACGAGAAGATCCACTCGCACTTCTTCGGCCAGTCTTCGTTCGCGAGCCATGCCATCGTGCCCGAGCGCACGGCGGTGAAGGTCGACAAGGACATCCCGCTCGACAAGCTGGCGCCGCTCGGCTGCGGCGTCATCACCGGGGCGGGCGCGATCATCGAGGCGCTGAAGGTGCGGGCGGGCCACACGGTCGCCATTCTCGGCACGGGCGGCGTCGGCCTCTCCGCGGTGATGGCCGCCAAGCTCGTCGGCGCCAAGCGCATCGTCGCGGTCGACATCAACAGGCAGCGTCTTGAGCTGGCGAAGGAGCTTGGCGCGACGGACATCATCGCGGCCGACACCGACAATGTTGCGCAGCAAATTCGCGACATCACCGGGCGCGGTGTGGATTTCAGCTTCAACTCGACGACGGTCGCGGCAGTCCACAGCATCGCGCTCGACTGCCTCGCGATGAACGGTACGGCGGGCTTCGTCTCCGCGCCACGCGGGGAATGGACGCCGCAGATGTTCGCCATGCTGGCCGGTGGCAAGCAGCTGCGCGGCATTCTCGGCGGCGATGCCAATCCGCGCACTTTCCTGCCGATGCTGATCGACTATTGGCGGCAGGGCCGTTTTCCGTTCGACCGGCTTATCGAGACCTACCGGTTCGAGGACATCGGCAAGGCCTTTCACGATTGCGAGGCGGGCACGGTCATAAAGCCCGTGCTCAAGCTTGGAGAAACAGCATGACCCCCGACATTCGCAAGCAACTGTCCGGCTTCGGCGCGGAGCTTACCCCCGGCATGCTCGGCGGCACGCAGGAAATCTACAAGGCGCTGCAGCCCGACCTGCCGCCGAGCGCGAAAGTGACGCGCGATCACCGCTACGGGCCGGACGAGCGCAATCGGCTCGACATCTTCACCAAGGATGGGCTGGAGAACGCGCCGGTGCTGGTCTTCGTCCATGGCGGCGGCTTCGTCATGGGCGACAAGACGACCGAGGGCTCGCCCTTCTATGACAATATCGGCGGCTTCGCGGTCGACGAGGGCTGGGTCGGCGTGACGATCACCTATCGCCTCGCACCGGCGAACAAATGGCCCTCGGGCGGCGAGGATGTCGCGCTCGCGGTGAACTGGCTGCGTGAGAATGTCGCCCAGTATGGCGGCAATCCGGACCGCATCTTCGTCATGGGGCAATCGGCGGGCGCAGTGCATGTCGCAGAATATGTCGCGCGGCATGATCCCAAGGTGGCCGGCGCGCTGCTCATCTCGGGCATTTACGATGTCGCTTCCGCAGCGCCGAGCGATTTCCACAAGGCCTATTATGGCGACGATGTGGCCGCCTACGGGCCGACCTCGTCGGTCGCCGCGCTGACGAGCACCAAGACGCCGCTGCTGATTGCCGTTTCGGAATATGATCCAACCGACTTCCAGCTTCAGGCGGCCGCTCTCGCGGCGCGCTACACGACGGCGAACAAGGTCTTTCCGCGGCTGCACTGGCTGGGCGGGCACAACCATCTCTCGCCGGTGCTGGAGATCGGCACGCCGGGCAGCGATCTCGAACATCTCATCATGGACTTCATCGCCACGGTCTGAGGCCGGCGGCGCATAAGGAAGGAACTTCCCTCATGGTCGAACCCATCCATTTCCCAGACGTCGAGCTCTACCGGGGCTGGGGCGAGCCGATGCGCTCCAATGTCGAGCTGCGCGGGCTGGAGCTGCTCTCGGGCGCGATCCCGGACGGCCTCGAAGGCGCGCTGTATCGCGTGGGGGCGGATCGCCAATATCCCTCGGGCCGCACCGATGACATCTTCATTGATGGCGAAGGCCAGATGCACATGTTCCGCTTCAAGGACAATCAGGTCGATTATGTCGTGAAGTGGGTGGAGACCGAACGCTACAAAAGGCAGAAAGCCGCGCGCCGGGGGCTCTTCGGGCGCTACCGCAACCGCTACACGATCGACGAGAGCGTGAAGGACGTGCATCTCGGCACGGCCAACACGACCGCCATGTTTCATGCGGGGCATCTCTATTCGCTCAAGGAGGACGATCTTCCCTATGAGATCGATCCCGACACACTGGAGACGATCGGGCGCGTGGACTTCGGCGGGTTGATCAGCTCGCAGACCTTCACGGCGCATCCGAAGGTCGACCCGATCACCAACGAGCTGCTGGCGTTCGGCTATCAGGCGAAGGGCGACGCCACGAAGGACTTCGTGTTCTACGTTTTCGACGCTGAGCGGAAGATCAAGACCGAGATCTGGTTCGAGATGCCCTATGCGGCCTGCGTCCATGATTTCGCGATCACCGATGAGTGGGTGGTGGTGCCCTTCTTCCCGCTGATCACCGATCTGGACGTGGTCAAGGCTGGCGGGCCTTATTATCAGTGGCATCCCGAAGAGCATGTCCATGTCGCGCTCGTGCCGCGCTATGGCAAGGCGGAGGATATTCGCTGGTTCAAGGGACCGGCAGGCAGCGCCGGTCACATGCTGAACGCGCATCGCGACGGCACGAAGATTCACCTGGATCTGTGCTATTATGACGGCAATTGCTTCCCGTTCTTCACGACGCCGCAGGGCGAGGAGACGGCCATGGTGCCGCCGTTCCTGACGCGCATGACCTTCGACCTCGCCAGCAATGACGACAGTTTCGAGACGAAGCGGCTGCTCAACCTGCCGTGCGAAATGCCGCGCACGGACGACCGCTATCAGGGCCGGCCCTATCGGTATGGCTATGTCATCGCCCGCGCGATGGATGGCTCCAGCGGCATGGGGAAGGTCGATACGCAGACCGGCGAGATCGACATCTGGAAGCCCGGACCGGGCGACAGCGTGCAGGAAGCGCAGTTCGTGCCCCGGACGCCCGACGCGCCGGAAGGCGATGGCTGGCTGCTGGTGCTCGTCTCGCGCGTGTCGGAAATGCGCAGCGACCTCGCCATTCTCGATGCGCAGAACCCGTCGGCTGGGCCAGTGGCGCTGCTCAAGCTGCCGGTGCGCGTGCGCGCGACCTTCCATGGCACCTGGGTGCCGGAGGAGACGCTTGAGAGCGGGCAGTATCGGATGTCGCTGGGAGCGGCGGCCTGAGCTTGGCTCCCTCTCCCCTTGGGGAGAGGGCTGGGGAGAGGGGCAACTCCCTTTCGCCCGGGGCGTATCGATGAGAGGGCGGGCCAACCCCCCTCTCCCTAACCCTCTCCCCAAGGGGAGAGGGAACTACTCCAGTCGCCGGAACCGTGCCGAGCGGATGCGAGTGAACTTGCCGTCCGCGAGATCGTAGAAGGCGAAGTTCACACTGCGCCGCATCTCGCCTTTGGTCAGCGCGCCGGTCGGGAAGTCCGGCCAGTCCTCCAGCGGGACCAGGGTGGTGCAGATCTCGGCGGCGATCATCCTGTCGTCGCCGATGAAGCTCAGCAGGTCGACGCGCTCGTCTATTCGGGCCTTCACGCCGCGGTAGAAATCGAGCACCGCCTGCTTGCCTGACAAGGTTGCGGCTTGCCCGAAGAACTGGACGTCCTCGGCATAATAGGCGCCGAAGCCCTCGAAATCATTGGCATTGAAGGCGGTCAGATAAGCCTCAAACCAGGCGCGGTCGGGCATTCAGGCCGTGACCGGCTGGGCGCTCGGTGCGGGGCGGTCGCCGCGCACAGCCGCCAGCACCAGCATCAGCAGCGCGACGCCGAGCGGGAGCAGTGAGGCCAGCGCCAAGGTCAGTTGCAGCGAGAAATGCTGCGTCAGCGCGAAGCCGCCCGCGATCGGCGCCACCACGCCGCCGACGCGCCCGGCGCCGCCGGCCCAGCCAAGCGCCGTGGAGCGCATGCGCGGCGGGTAAACGTGCGTGATCATCGTGTTGAGGCCGCCCTGGCCGCCGGTCTGGAAGAAGCTCCAGACGATCACAAGCAGGACGAAGGCGCTGGTGTGGAACGGCACCCAGGCTAGAGAGGTGAGGCAGACCGCGACCAGCACATAATAGCCGGCGAGCAGCAGGGCAGGGCGCATCCGGTCCATCAGCCAGCCGATGCAGAGCGTCCCGCCGACGCCGCCCAGATAGCCGATCAGCGCGACCTTCGCGAAATCCTGGATCGAGATATCGGCCATTTCCTGGAAGAAGGTCGGCAGCCACGCGCTGAGCAATGCCGTGTTGGTCATGCTGAGCGTGCAGGCCGCCCAGATGATCGCCGTCATGGTTAAGCGGCCTTCCGAGAAGACGTCGGTCAGCTTGGCCTTGCGGCCCTTCGCGTCGCCGCTCTCCAGCACGAAAAGCTCATCGCCGCGCAGTTCCACGCCCGGTTCGAGCCGTCGCACGGTCTTGGCGATGCTGGCGTCGGACGGGTTGCGCTCGGCGCGGAACTTCAAGGATTCCGGCACGAAGAAGAGGAGCAGCGGCACGCAGAGCAGGGGCACACCGCCGCCGATCCAGAAACCGCTCTGCCAGCCATAATCGTCGAGCAGCCAGGCGGCCACGACGCCGCTCGCGGCGCTGCCGGTCGAGAAGCCGGCGAGGGCCACGGCGACCAGGGTCGAGCGGCGTCGCTTGGGCGTGATCTCGGAAATGAGTGCCATCGCCATCGGCAGGCCCGCCGCCATGAACACGCCGGCGACGCCGCGCAGCACGGCAAGCTGGGTGAGCGTCTGCGCATAAGTGCTCGCCAGCGTGATCGTGCCGAAGATCAGGCACGCGACGACGAGCATGAACCGCCGACCGAACCGATCGGCCAGCGGCGCGATGGTGAAGGCGCCGATCGCGAGTCCGATTTGTTGGTAGACGAACACCGGCGTCATGGCCTGCGACTCCGCGCCGAAATCCCTGGCGATTGCCGGCGCGATCTTGCCGATCATGAAGATGTCGAACCCATCGATGAAGCAGACCAGCACGCAGACGAACAGGGCGATGCCCTGCGTGGCGCCGATGCGCGTGCGATCGATAAAGGCTTCGACGTCGAACTTGGTCATGGCTGGCATCCCCGGTGTGGCGCCCGTTCGCGCGGGGCTTTATCGGGCGCACTCAATCATGGAGATGATGGGGAATCAACAAAGATGTGGGATGATTGCCACGGCGAGAGGTGAGACTGGCCTTATCTGATCAGACTCCGCTTCAGATCACGCCACGGCCAGACCATTGTCCTGCTTGATCATGTCGGCAGCCTTCTCGCCGATCATGATGCAGGCGGCATTGGTATTGCCGCCCACGATGCGCGGCATGATCGCGGCGTCGGCGATGCGCAGGCCCTTGATGCCATGGACGCGCAGCCGCGCATCGACCACGGCCATGGGGTCGCTCGCGCTGCCCATGGCGCAGCTGCCGACAGGGTGCAGCGCCGTGTTGCAGGCAGTGCGCGCCCAGGCATCGATCTCGTCGGCTGTCTGCACATTGTCGCCCGGCATCACCTCGGCGCCAAGCACGTCCTTGAGCGGTTCGGTCGCGAAAATCTCGCGCAGTTGCGGGATCAGGCGGCGGAAGAAGGCTCGGTCGTTCTCGGTCGAGAGGACGTTGGAGAGGATGCGCGGCTTGTCCGTGGGGTCGGCCGAGCGAAGCTTGACCCAGCCGCGCCCCTCGGGCCGCAGCAGAACGCAGGCCATGGCGACGACATCGGGTTTGGGCTTGCGCCAGCCGGGGAACCAAGTTTGCGCGCCGATCATGGTCGGCTGGAACAGGCATTGCGCGTCGGGCCGCTCCAGCTCCGGGCGGGTCTTGATGAAGCCGTTCGCGGTCACCGGCATGTCGCCGATCATGCCGCCGCGGTTGAGCAGCCAGTGCAGGCCCGCGAGACCGGCGCGATCAAGGCGCAGGCTGTTGGTTAGCGTCACTTCGCGCTTCGCATGGAGCACCATCGCGACGGAGGGATGATCCTGCAGGTTCATGCCGACGCCGGGCAGATTGTGGACGATGTCGATGCCGTGGCTCGCGAGCTCTTCGGCAGGGCCGATGCCGGAGAGCAGCATGAGCTGCGGCGAATTATAGGCGCCGCCCGAGAGGATGATTTCCTGATTGGCCGCGATGCGCCGCATCTGGCCGGAGGAATCGCGGAACTGCACGGCGACTGCGCGGCCCTTCTCGATCTCGATCTTGGTGACCAGCGCGCCGGTCTCGACCTTGAGGTTGCGCCGGCTCATCGCGGGGATGAGGAAGCGCGCGGCGGTGCTGCCGCGCGTGCCCTCGTGAATGGTCAGGGGTGGTGGTCCCCAGCCTTCCTGGCCGCCGCCATCGCGGGCGCTGTGGAAGGTATCGCGCTCCTCATAGCCGAGCTTGCCGACCGCCTCGATGAAGCGGCGGTAGAGATCGTTGTTCTTGGGCTGCTGCTTGATCGAGAGCGGGCCGCCCTTGCCATGCCAATCGTCGGCCGGACCCCAATGGTTCTCCGACTTGCGGAAATAGGGGAGGACATCCTCATAGCTCCAGCCTTCGTTGCCGAGCTGCCGCCACTCGTCGAAATCGCGGCTATGGCCGCGCGCATAGAGCATGCCGTTGATCATGGAGGAGCCGCCAAGCACCTTGCCGCGCGGCTGGCGGATCTCGCGATCGTTCGCGAACGGCTCCGGCTCGCCCATATAGCCCCAGTTGAACTTGGGGTCGGCCATCACGAACGGGAAGAGGATCGGCATGGCGAGGCGGAGCGAGCGCTCGCGCTTGCCGGCTTCCAGCACCAGGACATTGGCGTGCGGGTCCTCGGACAGGCGCGTCGCAATGACGGCGCCCGAGGAGCCCGAGCCGATGACGATGAAATCGGGATTGGGAGATGCCAAGAGTCAGAGTTCCTTGAAACGCGCGGACTTGATGTGCGTGAACTTGCCGTCCTTGATCTTGTAGAAGACGATGCTCTCGATCGTGCGGACGTCGCCTTTCTTGGTTGGCCAGATTTCGAAGTCCGGCCAGTCGACTACTGTCCGAAAGACAGTCCGGTTGTGCATGGCCACGCCATCCGGTGCGATAATCAGATCGAGGATGGTCAGTTCCTCGTCGATATGCGCCTTCACGCCGCGATAGAAGTCGGCGATCGCCTCGCGGCCGATGATGCGCTTGCGGTCACCCAGGTTGAAGTCGACATCGTCCGCGTAGAAGCTGGAGAAGCCCTCGAAATCGTTGCGATTGAAGCAATCGATATAGCGCTCGAAATCCTCGCGGGTCATGCGGCTCTCTCCATTTCGTAAACTCCGTTCGCCCTGAGCTTGGTCTCCACAAGCCCCTCCCCTTCAGGGGAGGGGCTTATTGGTTTTTCTCCGGTCATGCGGCCTGTTCTCGCCGCCTCGGAAGCTCTGCAGCGGGCAGCACCTTGCCCTTGATGATGTCGGCCGCCTTCTCGGCGATCATGATGGTCGGCGCGTTGATGTTGCCGCCGGTCTCGTCCGGCATGACCGAGGCGTCGATGACCCGCAGGCCCTCCATGCCAATGACGCGCAACTGCGGATCGACAACGGCCATCGGTCCCGCGCCCATGCGGCAGGTGCCAAGGGGGTGGGCCGTGGTGGTGGATGTTGCGCGGATATGCTCGTCTAGCGCCGCATCGCTCTGGGCATGCGCGCCGGGGCTGATCTCCGGCCCGGTGATCTCGGCCTGCGGCGAGGTTGCGTAGATTTTGCGCGCGATGCGGATGCCCGCGCGCGCCGTTGCGAAATCGGCCGGTGCGCTGAACAGGTTGAGGCTGATGCCGATATGGTCGTCCACTTTGGGCGACTTCAGGAACACCTGCCCACGGCTTTCCGGGTGCAACAGGATTACGTCGGCGGTGAACTTGTGCTGCGGCGGCTTCTTGATGCCGGGGAACCAGAGGTGCGCGTCCAGCGTCACCGGGTTGCACCAGAGCTGGATGTCCGGCTGGGCAAGGCGTGGATCGGTGCGCAGCACCGGATTGGCGCTGTTCACTTGCCGCGCGAATGGGCCCTTGCCGGTGAAATACCAGCGCAGCACGCTCAGCGTCGCCTTGTCGAAGCGCAGCTCGTTGACGAAGGTGACGGGCTTGGCCTCGAACAGCAGGGGTATGCGCGGATGCTCCGAGAGGTTCTGGCCGACACCGGGGAGGTCATGGACCACCTCGATCCCCATGTCGCGCAGATGCTGCGCCGGGCCGATGCCCGAGAGCATGAGGAGCTGGGGCGAATTGAAGGCGCCGCCCGAGAGGATGACCTCGCGGTTCGCCCTGGCCTGGATCAGCTGTCCCTCGCGGCGATATTCGACGCCGACGGCGCGCTTGCCCTCGGTCAGAACGCGCTGCGTCATGGCGCCGGTCAGGACGGTGAGATTGGGCCGCGACATGGCGCGCTTGAGATAGGCCTCATAGGTCGAGGCGCGGCGGCCATTGCGATCGATGGTCAGCTCGACCTTGCCGACGCCTTCCTCATTGCCGTCGTGAATGTCGTCGGTCAGCGGATGGCCGGCTGCCTTGGCCGCGGCCATCAGCTCGTCATGGAGCAGCCATTTGGTCGCGTTGGGCGTGACGCTGAGTGGGCCGGAGCCGCCATGCAGTTCGGAGTCGCCGCGCCAGCTTGACTCCATCCGGCGGAAATAGGGGAGGACGTCGGCATAGCTCCAGCCCTGGCAGCCCATTTGCGCCCAGCGATCGAAGTCCGCGCTGTGGCCGCGCATGAACACCATGCCGTTGATCGAGGAGGAGCCGCCGAGCAGCCGGCCGCGCGGCAGGATGAGCTTGCGGTTGTTCATGTGCGGCTCTGGCTCGGTCCAGTAAGGCCAGGTGATCTCGGGCCGGCGCAGGGCGCGCAGGAAGCCGAGCGGCATGCGGATCAGCCAGTTATCGGCACTGCCGCCGGCTTCCAGCAGCAGCACGCGCACGGCCGCATCCTCGGTGAGGCGCGTCGCCAGCACGGCGCCCGCCGAGCCTGCGCCGACGATCACATAATCATAAGTTTCGGCGGTCAGCGTCTCTCTCCCGTTGACTTTGTCACGCCGAACTTGGCGCTTGCCAATAACTGCTGTTATTGATGAGATCGTGATGATTCAACAACTCTAAGATGTCGGGCCGTATGGCCCGCATCAGGAAAGGATGCCAGTACCATGAACGCCCCCTATAATCCCGGGCTCCTCGAGCAATTGCAGCTTCGCTACGCCAAGGGACCGGTGAAGATGCTGATCGGCGGGGCGTGGGTCGAGGCGGCGTCCGGCGAGACGTTCGAGACGCTCAATCCCTCGACGGGCGAGCTGATCGCCAATGTCGCGAGCGCGGGCGAGGTCGATGTCAACCGGGCGGTCGCGGCGGCGCGCAAGGCGTTCGAGGGTCCGTGGTCGAAGGTGAAGCCGGATGAGCGCACGCGGCTGCTGCTGAAGCTTGCCGATCTGATCGAGGCCAATGCCGAGGAACTGGCGCTGCTGGAGACGCTGGACGTGGGCCGGCCGATCCAGTTCTCGCGCATGATCGACGTGGCTGGCGCGATCGGCCAGTTGCGCTACAATGCGGGCTGGGCCAGCAAGATCGCGGGCGAGACGGCCGAGATCAGCGCGCCGGGCGAATGGCTGAGCTATGTGCTGCGCGAGCCGATCGGCGTCTGCGCGCAGATCGTCCCGTGGAATTTCCCGATGGTGATGGCGATCGGCAAGCTGGCGCCGGCGCTGGCGGCAGGCTGCACGGTCGTGCTGAAGCCAGCCGAGCAGACGCCGCTCTCGACCCTGCGCATCGGCGAGCTGGCGCTGGAAGCGGGCATTCCCGAAGGCGTGGTGAACATCGTCTCCGGTTTCGGCCGGACGGCGGGGGCGGCGCTGGCGGCACATCGCGACGTGGACAAGGTCGCCTTCACAGGCTCGACCGTGACCGGCAAGGCGATTATTGACGCCTCGAAGACCAACATGAAGCGCGTGCAGCTGGAGCTGGGCGGCAAGTCGCCGACCTACATCTTCGCGGACGCCGAGCTCTCCAAGGCGATTCCCGCGGCAGCGATGGGCATTTTCTTCAACGCCGGGCAGGTCTGCGCGGCGGGATCGCGCCTGTTCGTGCATGAGAAGGTCGCCGATCAGGTGCTGGAAGGCGTGGTCAACATGGCGAAGGGCCTGAAGGTCGGCCAGACGCTGGAAGCCGACACGATGATCGGCCCGCTCGTCAGCGCGGCGCAGCTCGAGCGCGTCACCGGTTATATCGCGTCCGGCCGGGAGGAGGGCGCCAGCATTCTCGTCGGCGGCGAGGCGATCGGCGATACGGGCTATTTCGTGCAGCCGACGGTGCTGCTCGACACCAAGCCGGACATGCGCGTGCGCAAGGAAGAGATTTTCGGGCCGGTGCTGTGCGCCATGCGCTTCGGCGACGATGATGATGTCGAGGCCCTTGCGGGGCGCGGCAACGAGACGGAATTCGGCCTGTCGGCGTCGATCTACACGCAGAACATCACGACCGCGCACAAGCTGGCGCGGCGCCTGAAAGCCGGCACGATCCGCATCAACGGATCGGGCGGCGTCGATCCGGCGCTGCCGCTGGGTGGCTTCAAGGCATCGGGCTGGGGCCGCGAAAACGGCAAGGCCGGCATCGAGGCCTATACCGAGCTCAAGGCGGTCAGCGTCGCGCTCTGATGGCCAATCGCGGGGGAAGAGAGCGGATGATGCGGGACGAGGAAGCGGCCGTCGGGCCGCTGGAGGAGGCGTGGCGTATCTTCGACGCCCGTCATCTCCCTTATCGGCTGCTGATGCTGGGCAAGATGCTGGACCGGCTCTCCGTCCAGCATGTCCGCGATCTTGCCGGCATGTCGCTCGCCGAATGGCGGGTGCTGGCGCATCTGGCCGTGATGGGCTCGAAAAGCGCGAGCGAGGTCTCGGCGGCGGCTTTGGTCGATCGGGCCGAAGTCAGCCGGGCAGTGCGCGTGCTGGAGGAAGGCGGCTTCGTCGAGCGGCTCGACAATCCACGCAATCGCAAGAGCAACCTGCTGGCACTGACGCCGGAAGGGCAAGGCATCTACGAGCGTGTACACAAGCAGCGGCGTGCTTTCTTCCAGTCGCTGACGGTGGACATGAGCAAGGACGAACTGGCCCTGCTCGACGGCCTGCTGCTGCGCATGGCGCGCCGTGCGGATCGGCTCGCGCTGGACGGCATGGCGGCGATCGACGAACTCGCATGAACTACGATGATTATATCGAGGCCTTCAATCAGGGCGACGACGCGGCGCTGGTGGAGACCTGGTTCGCGCCGGATTGCGTGATGTATTCGAGCAGCCGGGTCAGCCGGGGACGGGCGGAGCTGCTCGCTTTCCTGCACTGGGCGCATGACGGGGTGCGTGAAGTGGTGCGTCCGCGGCTGGTGCTGCAGGACGGCAACCGGCTGTTCGTCGATGTCGATATGGACTTTGTCTGCACGGCGCCGCGCCCGGACTTTCCGTTCAAGCCGCTGCTGCCGGGCGACATCATCACGGTGCGTTTCTTCGTGACCTATGCGCTGAACGCGGACGGGCTGATCCAGGAGCTCTGCTCGATGACCTGGCCGACCGATCAGGGCGTCCTCAAGGCGCCGATGCTCTCAGGTCATGCGGGCGGGCGGGCCGCCTATCAGGCCTATGCGGCGGCGTTCAGCGCCGGGGACATGGAGCGGGCCGGGCGCTATTATACGGACGATTGCACGCTGCGGCTGCCGTCCGTGCCGCCGATGGTCGGCAAGCAGGCGATCTGCGATTTCTACGGTGCGATGTTCCGCAACGTGCGCGAGCATCTGACGATCCACAGCCTCGTGATCGACGACAACGGGATCGCCGTGGATTGTACGAGCACGTTCGTCGCACAGACCGATGCACCGGACTTCGCCGTGGCGCCGCTCAGACAGGGCGAGTCGATCGCGGTGCGGGTGTTCGTGATCTATGGCCTGCGCAATGGGCAGATCGCGACGATCGACGTATCGCGGGCCGGGGAGCCGCAGCGACCGAACTGATCGCAGCGATGCAGCCAAGCGCGGTTCCGGGCGTTGCGGGAGCATGAAGCGCGTGAGGATCGTGCCTTGGCTGCGCCGGATCGTCTGGCTGCTGGTGATCGTCGCCGACGGCATGCTGGCCTTTGTGTTCTTCCGTCCGCCGCCGCAGGACCTGCCGTGGACGGAGCTCAGGCTGGGCGAGCCGATCGGCTTGTTCACGGGCCGCAAGCTCACCGCGTTGACCAGCGATCCGGCTCGCTGCATCATGCTGCTGCGCGAGACGGGACTGCGCTTCGAAGAACTGCCGCCGCGCGGGGAGGGGCAATGCCTCGCAGCGGATGCGGTGCGGATCGCGCCCCGGCAGGAAATGCTGGCGCTCGCGCCGGCCAGTGTGACGCCGTCCTGCCCGGTCGCGGCCGCGGTCGCGGTTTGGAAATGGCAGGTCGTGCAGCCTGCCGCGCAGCGCCTGTTCGGCGCATCGGTCGCCTCGATCGAGACTCTGGGTAGCCACAATTGCCGCCGGATGTATGGCCGCACGGAAGGCGCGTGGAGCGAGCATGCGACGGCGGACGCGATCGATATCAGTGCCTTCGTCCTGACCGACGGGCGGCGTATCTCCGTGCTGAAGGACTGGCCGGAGCCGGGCGAGGAAGCGATCTTCCTCAAGGAAGTGCGCGACGGCGCCTGCCGCCTGTTCGCGACGGTACTCTCACCGGACTACAACGCCCAGCATCGCGACCATCTCCATCTCGATCAGGCGGCGCGTGGCGGAATGGGCTGGCGGGCCTGTCGCTAGATGCTAGCCTGCGTCTTCCAGACAATCGATCAGTCCGCGTTCGTAGCGGCTCAGCCAGCGGGTCTTGCGCGGAAGGCGCAGCGTCTCGCGAAACGCATTGGCGCGCTCCTTGGCGATGTCGATCAGCACTGGATGCACATAGGATTTCCGCGCGATGGCCGGCGTGTTGCAGAGATGCCCGGCGACATAGGCGAGCATGTCGTTGAGGCCCGTGCCGCTTTCCTCCGCCAGCCATTCGAAGGCCAGCGCGCTCGCGCGCCAGGTGCGGAAATGCTTGGCGGTGAAATCCGCGCCCATCGTCTCGCGAATATAGTCGTTGACCTCGGACGAGCTGATCGGCGCCGGATCGCCATCCTCGCGCAGATACTGGAAGAGGTGCTGGCCGCGCAGGTCCTGCATCTGCTTGACGAAGCGGATCAGCCGCGTGTCGGTCATGCCGATTTCACAGAGCTTGCCTGACTTGGCCTTGAAGCGGAGCATCAGTCGCTTGCCGGCGACTTTCGCGTGGCGCCTGCGCAAGGTGGTCGCGCCGAAGCTCTTGTTCGATTTGGCATAGGACTCGTTGCCGATGCGGATGCGCCCGCTGTCGAGCAGGCGGACAATGGATGCGATGGCGCGCTGCTGGGTGAGGTCGCGCCCCGCCAGATCGTCCTCCACGCGCGCACGGATGAGCGGGAGTAGGCGGCCGAACTGTTCGCAGCCGTCGAACTTCGCGGTCTCGCGCGCCGCGCGGAAATCGGGATTGTAGCGATATTGCTTGCGTCCGCGCGCATCGAGGCCGGTCGCCAATATGTGCGCCCGCTCGCTGGGCGCGAACCAGGCATCGCTATAGGCCGGGGGCAGGCCGATGCGATTGAGCCGGTCGATCTCGTCGCGATTTGTAATGCGCCCGCCGGCCGGATCATAATAGGCCCAGTGGCCCCGCAGCTTGCGGCGGCTGATGCCCGGCAGGCTATCATCGACGAAGATGAGGCGTTGCGTCATGATGCTCCAACATGAAGATCCGGTGCGCCCACAATGCGCGAACCGGGCATTTGGAGCCGGAACGGCTGCGATGCGTTGTCGTAGAAGCTTGTCCGGCAAGCCTTTCGCGCTCATGTGAATATGCGCCCAGCGAGGAGACTCCCCATGACCGACACCCGCATGGAAAGTGACAGCATCGGCGCGATCGAGGTCCCAGCCGAGGCCTATTGGGGGGCACAGACCCAAAGAAGCATCGAGAATTTCCCGTTCGGCGAGACAGAGCGCATGCCGCGCCAGATCGTCCATGCGCTGGCGATTGTGAAGCAGGCGGCGGCGCGGGTGAACCGGGCGCATGGGCTGGATGCGAAACTTGCCGACGCGATCGAGAGCGCGGCGCACGAGGTGGCGGCCGGCAAGCTCGACGATCAGTTCCCGCTCGTCATCTGGCAGACCGGCAGCGGCACGCAAAGCAACATGAACGTCAACGAGGTGATCGCCGGGCGCGCCAATGAGGCGCTGGCGGGCACGCGGGGCGGCAAGAGCCCGGTGCATCCCAACGATCATGTGAACATGAGCCAGTCGTCCAACGACAGCTTCCCGACCGCGCTGCATGTCGCCGTCGCGCGCATGGCCACGGACGATCTGTTGCCGGCGCTCGATTATCTGCGCGACCTGTTCGATGCCAAGGCGAGTGCCTGGGGCGGGATCGTGAAGATCGGCCGCACCCATCTGCAGGATGCGACGCCGCTGACGCTCGGCCAGGAATTCTCCGGCTACACGCAGCAACTCTCCAATTGCCGCGAGCGCATCGCCCATGCCGTGATGCATGACGTCATGGCGCTGGCGCAGGGCGGTACGGCGGTCGGCACCGGCCTCAATGCGCCGGAGGGCTTTGCCGAGGCGGTCGCCGCGGAGATTTCCCAGCTCACCGACATGCCGTTCTACACGGCGGCTAACAAGTTCGAGGCGCTGGCCTCCAACGATCCGCTGGTCCATGTATCGGCCGCGCTCAACACGCTGGCGGTTGCTCTCACCAAGATCGCCAATGATATCCGCCTGCTGGGCTCCGGGCCGCGCTCGGGGCTGGGTGAGCTGGACCTGCCCGCCAACGAGCCGGGCAGCTCGATCATGCCGGGCAAGGTGAACCCGACGCAGTGCGAGATGCTGACCATGGTGGCGGCGCAGGTGATCGGTAATCATCAGGCGGTGACCGTGGGCGGGCTCCAGGGGCATCTGGAGCTCAACGTGTTCAAGCCGATGATCGGCGCTGCCGTGCTGCGTTCGATCCATCTGCTCTCGGTCGGCATGGAGAGTTTCGCCGAGCGCTGCATCGAGGATCTGAAGCCCAATGAGGTGCGGATCGCCGAGCTGGTCGATCGCTCGCTGATGCTGGTGACGGCACTGGCGCCGGAGATCGGCTATGACAATGCGGCCAAGATCGCGAAGCACGCGCATGAGAAGGGGCTGACGCTGAAGGAAGCGGGGCTGGCGCTCGGCTTGGTGGACGAGGGGGCATTCGATCGTTTCGTGCGGCCGGAGAAGATGGTTTGAAGAGATTAGCCCCTCCCCTTCAAGGGAGGGGTTGGGGTGGGGCCTTCGACGTTCCGGATCGCTGCGCGACACCCACCCCCTACCCCTCCCTTGAAAGGGAGGGGCTTTAGGATCACGACGGGAACCATATCCCCCATCCGAACCTTCTCCAGCAGGAGGTTCCCATGGCCGCACGCGCATATTGGCAAGGACAGATCAAGCTCGCTCTGGTCTCGATTCCGGTCGAAATCTACCCGGCCACCAAGTCGGGCGCGGCGATCAGCTTTCATCAGATCCACGAGCCGAGCGGCAAGCGCATCCGTTACGAGAAAGTCGCGCCCGGCGTCGGCCCGGTGGACCGCGACGAGATCATGAAGGGCTTCGAGGTCTCCAAGGGCAACTATGTCCTGCTCGACGACGAGGAGATTGAGGCCGTCAAGATCGAGAGCCGCAAGACGCTGGATCTGGTCCAGTTCGTCGAGGCGGACGAGATCGACGTGCTCTACTACGAGAAGCCCTATTTCGTCGTGCCGGCGGACGATCTGGCGGAAGAAGCCTATGTCGTGCTGCGCGATGCGCTGCGCCAGACCAAGAAGGTCGGGCTGGGCCAGCTCTCGGTGCGCGGGCGCGAGCAGCTCGTCTCGATCAAGCCATGCGGGCGCGGGATGGTCATGGAAGTGCTGCGTTATGCCGACGAGGTGCATAAGGCGCAGAGCTATTTCCGCGAGATCGAGGACATGAAGCCGGACGAGGACCTGCTCGATCTGGCGACGACCTTGATCGACAAGAAGACCGCGCCGTTCAAGCCCGCGGAATTCCACAACCGCTATGTCGAGGCGCTTGAGCGGCTGATCGAGAAGAAGCGCAAGGCGCGCGGCGGCAAGCGTATCCTGGAGGATGTCGGCGAGCCCGATCGGCCGAGCGGCGCAAACGTCATCGATCTGATGGCCGCGCTCAAGAAATCGGTGGGGGAGGGCGGGCGGAGCGCGGCCAAGGCGGTGTCAGCGAAGGCAGCTCCGGCGAAGAAGTCCCCCATGCGCAAGCCGGCTGCAAGCAAGACTGCACCCAAGCGCAAGAGCGCCTGACATGGAGCTTAATGCGGGGACGCCCCTTCACTGGATCGATACGGACGTGCTGCTCCGTTTGGGCCTGGCGGCGTTGCTCGGCCTGGCCCTTGGCCTCGACAGAGAGCTGAAAGGCAATGCGGCGGGGATGCGCACGCATGGCCTGATCTGTTTCAGCGCGTCGGTCATGACGGTTTGCTCCATCGCGCTCTATCATCAGCTCGGCGGGCAGGAACATGGCATGGACCCGCTGCGCATCTTCGAGGGTGCGGGTGCGTTCGTCGGTATCATCGCCGCCGGATTGATCGTGATTAGCAAGGGTGAAGTGCATAATCTGACAACGGCGGCCCATATCTGGCTGGCGACGGTGATCGGTATCGCGTGCGGTGCCGGGCAATGGCCTCTCGTGCTGGTGGCGGCGATCGTCGCGGTCATCATGATGACCGTGCTGCGCGTGGTCGAGAAGCGCTGGATCGAGCCGCATGCCAAGGGGCAAGTGGAGGAATCCTGATGGCACGCAACGCGCTCGCCACCTACAATGCCAAGCGCGACTTCAAGAAGACGCCGGAGCCGGCGGGCAAGGCCGAGCGCAGCGCGGGCGGCAATCTCTTCATCGTCCAGAAGCACGACGCGACGCGGCTGCACTGGGATTTCCGGCTGGAAGTGGACGGCGTGCTCAAGAGCTGGGCGGTGAC
This sequence comes from Sphingobium xanthum, assembly GCF_019737615.1. Taxonomy (GTDB): domain Bacteria; phylum Pseudomonadota; class Alphaproteobacteria; order Sphingomonadales; family Sphingomonadaceae; genus Sphingobium; species Sphingobium xanthum. The sequence continues at coordinate 436,815 of NZ_JAHKKS010000001.1, forward strand.
CAAGGGGCCGAGCCTTGACCCGGAGGACAAAAGGCTCGCGGTGCGGACCGAGGATCACCCGCTCTCCTATGCGCGGTTCGAGGGGATCATTCCCGAGGGCGAATATGGCGGCGGCACGGTGATGCTCTGGGATCAGGGGACCTGGGCACCTATCGAGGGCAAGAGCGCGAAGGACATCGAGCAGGGCCATCTCCATTTCACGCTGCAGGGCGAGCGGATGAAAGGCGAATGGCTGCTGGTGCGGATGAAGCCGCGCCCCGGCGAGAAGCGCGAGAACTGGCTGCTGCGCAAGATCGCGGACGGCGAGGAAGGATCGGGTGACGATCTGGTCGAGCGCGGGCTGACCAGCGTGCTGACGGACCGGACGATGGCGCAGATCGCGGCCGACCGGAAAGGGACGCAATCGCTCGCCGGGAAGAAGGGCAAGGACTTCAACGCTGCCATGGCAGCGGCGGCCAGGCACAATTCCAAAGCCGGAGCGCCCGTCCGCAAGCGCAAGAGCACGGCCAGGCTGCCGCGCTTTCAGCCGGTGCAACTCGCGACCTTGGTCGATGACGTGCCGACCGGCAACGAGTGGATGCATGAGATCAAGTTCGACGGCTATCGCGCGTTGATCGCGGCAAAGGGCGAGGAGGTGCGGGTCTACACGCGCTCGGGCCTCGACTGGACGGAGAAGTTCGCACCCCTGGCCGAACAGGTCACCGCGCTCGATCTGCCCGCCAGCCTGATCGACGGCGAAATCGTCGCGTATGACAAGGACGGCAATCCGGATTTCTCGGCCTTGCAGAACGTCCTCAAGCGCGGCCATGGCGCCCAGAAAGCGAGCGACAGCTTCGCCTTTCATGCGTTCGATCTGCTCTCGCTCGACGGGCAGGACCTGACGGCGCTGCCCAATATCGAGCGCAAGGAGCGGCTGGAAGCGCTGCTCGCGGAGGCACAAGCGCCGATCCATGTCGCCGATCATGTCATCGGCGCGGGCGAGAAGCTGTTCGCGGCAATGTGCAAGGCCGGGCAGGAAGGGATCATCGCCAAGCGGATCGACGCGCCTTATCGCGGCGATCGCACGCGCAACTGGGTGAAGGTCAAATGCACGCTGCGGCAGGAGTTCGTGATCCTTGGCTGGACGAAGAGCAGCGCGCGCGGGCGGCCGTTCTCATCGCTTCTGCTGGGGCAGAAGGAGGGCGGCAAGCTCAGCTATAAAGGTAAGGTCGGCACGGGCTTCGACACGGATATGCTGGCCGATCTGGCGAAGAAGATGGAGCCGCTCGCGCAGGAGAAAGCGGCGGCCGAGGTGCAGCGAACCGAAGCACGCGGCGTCCAGTGGATCAAGCCGAGGCTCGTCGCCGAGATCGCCTTTGCCGAGTTGACGGCCGAGGGTCGCGTCCGCCACGGCAGCTTCATTGCGCTCCGCTCCGACAAGGAGGCCAAGACCGTGACACCGGAAACAGCCGAGCCCGCGCCCGAACCGGCGACGGACATCCGCATCACCAATCGTGACCGCGTGGTGTTCCCGGAAAGCAACCAGACCAAGGGCGATCTGGCGGACTATTATCGAGCGATCGCGCCGCTGATGCTGCCCTTTGCCGCGAACCGGCCGGTCAGCCTCGTGCGCTGCCCGCAGGGCCGCGCAAAGAAGTGCTTCTTCCAGAAGCATGACAGCGGCTCGTTCGGCGACCATGTCTTCCATGTGCCGATCGTCGAGAAGGACGGCGGGGCGGAGGATTATCTGTTCATCCGCGATGCCGAGGGAATCCTCGCCTGCGTCCAGATGGGCACGATCGAGTTCCACGGCTGGGGCTCTAAGGTCGAGGATGTCGAGCTGCCGGACAAGATGATCTTCGATCTCGATCCGGACGAGGGCCTCGACTTTGGCGAGGTGAAGCGCGCTGCACGCGACATCCGCCGCCAGCTTTCCGATCTTGGGCTTGTCAGCTTCGCTATGCTTTCGGGCGGCAAGGGCGTGCATGTCGTTGTGCCGCTGACGCCGGGCCATGACTGGGAGGCGCACAAGGGGTTCTCGCATCGCTTTGCCGAGGCGCTGGCTGCGGTAGAGCCGGAGCGGTTCGTCGCGACGATGAGCAAGGCGAAACGCAAAGGCCGCATCTTCATCGACTATCTGCGCAACCAGCGTGGCAGCACCGCCGTCCTGCCCTATTCCGCCCGCGCCCGGGCGGGCGCGCCGGTGGCCGTGCCGATCTCCTGGGACGAGCTCGATGCGATGAAGGACGCGCATCCCTTTGATATTGGCGATGTTTCGACCTTATTTGAACGCTCTCGGGACAAGGCATTGCGCGGTTGGGGCTTCGCGGCACAGGCGCTCCCCGATTTATAAGTCATGGCGCGGCGGGTCGTCGGCGAAGTTGCGCCGAAGCGTTGAAACCATGTTCTCGTCCATCCGTTGAGGAAGGGAAAGGCGACGAGCGAGATGCCGCCGCCGATGAGACGGAAGGGCCAGGCATTAGCCGGCCCGGACGGACCCCGGTCCCGGCAGGTTCGGGCGAACCCCAGCTGTGGACCGGGGATGCCGCAATTCATGAGAAAGGAGCCAATCATGGCCGAAACACTTGCCGTTGAAGAAACCAATCGGCTCATCGCGTCCGACAGGGTCGAAGGCACTACGGTCTATAATCGCGCGGGCGAGAAGCTCGGGAGCGTCAAAAACTTCATGGTCGATAAGCGCAGCGGCAAGGCGGACTACGCCGTGCTGCAGTTCGGTGGCCTGTTCGGCCTCGGCAGTGATCATTATCCCATCCCGTGGGATATGCTGATCTATGACACCGACCTTGGCGGCTATGTCGTGGACATTGATAAGTCGCGGCTCGAGAATGCGCCGCGCTACACAGCCGAACATGCCGAGCCGGCCTACGACCATGTCTATGGTCGCCAGGTCTACGGCTATTGGGGCGTACCTTATCCGTTCATCTGACGATGAACGCGGCCGCCGGCCGGGCTTGTCATGAGTCCGGCCGGCTGCACAGGAGTTTGATCCATGCCGGCGAAATCGAAAGCGCAGCAGAAGGCTGCGGGCGCGGCGCTGTCTGCCAAACGCGGCGATACCAAGAAGAGCGAACTCAAGGGCGCCTCGCGCGATATGTATGAGTCCATGAGCGAGAATCAACTCGAGGATTTCGCCCACACCAAGCACAAGGGCAAGCCGGAGCATGTAGACCGGTAAGTCGACCAAAGGGGGCTCACTCAACAGGAGCATGAGCCATGGCCGACACGGCCGAAATGATCCACGAAGATGCCCTGCCGGGCCATGAAAGCCAGCTCGAACCCAAGCCGGACTGGACGCCGCGCTATCCGGGATCCGATCGTCTCAAGGGTAAAGTCGCGATCGTCACCGGAGCGGACAGCGGGATCGGCCGCGCCGTCGCGGTCCTCTTTGCTCGCGAAGGCGCGGATGTCGTGATCGCCTATCTTTGCGAACATGACGATGCGGAAAAGACTCAGAAGCTCGTTGAGGCTGAGGGAGCCCGCGCCATGGCTTTCGCAGGAGATCTGGGCGAGCGGGAGACATGCGATCGCTTGGTGGAGCGGACGATCTCGGCATTTGGCCGCATCGATATTCTCGTCAACAATGCCGGCGAGCAGCATCCCGACAAGAAGATCGAGGACATCACGGAAGAGCAGCTTCGCCGCACCTTCCAGACCAACATTTTCGCCATGTTCTTCCTGACCCAGGCCGCGATCCCGTACCTGCGCGAAGGCGCGTCTATCATCAATTGCACCTCGGTCACGATGTACAAGGGATCGAAGGAACTGCTGGACTATTCGAGCACCAAGGGCGCGATAACGGCGTTCACGCGCTCGCTCAGCGAAAATCTCATCGAGAAAGGCATCCGCGTGAATGGCGTCGCGCCGGGTCCGATCTGGACTCCGCTCAATCCGATGGGGGTGCCACCAAGGAGAAGCTCGCGCATTTCGGCGAGAGCACACCGATGGGCCGGCCCGGCCAGCCCAATGAAGTGGCGCCGAGCTTCCTGTTCCTGGCTTGCGAGGATTCGAGCTATATGAGCGGGCAGGTGCTGCATCCCAATGGCGGGATTGTTGTTGGGAGTTAGAGTCCCTCGATCGGCAAGTCGGTGGTCTGCTTCACCGTCTTCAGCGAAAAGCTCGAATTGACCGAGGCGACGCCGGGCAGGTGCAGCAGCACCTTTTTGAGAAAGCGGTCATAATCCTCGATGCTCCGGCACAGGATGCGCATCAGATAGTCACTCTCTCCGCTCATCGAGAAGCAGGAGACCACCTCGGGATGGCTGCGCACGGCATCCTCGAACCGGTCGAGCGTGTCGCCGTCATGATGGCTGAGGCGGACATGGGCGAAGACGTCGACGATGAAGCCGAGGCGCTTGGCGTCGAGAATGACCGCGCGGCGGGCGATGAAGCCTTCATTCTCCAGTGCCTTGAGCCGGCGCCAGCAGGGCGTCTGCGAGAGGCCGATGCGCTCGGCAAGCGCGCTGACCGTGATATCCGGCTCTTCCTGCAGGACAGAGAGTATCTTGCGATCGAACCCGTCGAGAGAATGATGTTCCACTTCAGGCGCTCTCCAAGGAACCCTTTTCCCGAATTATCGGTTTTGGCGGACAAGAAAGCAATGTTGTTTCACGGCGCTGTGTGAGACAATCCGGCTGAAGAACAGATCCATGGAGAGTTTTGCGATGAGGAATGACCGGTCATTCTCTCTTCACATTCCCGAGCCCGATGCGCGGCCCGGGGAGGTACCCGATTTCTCCCATCTCCATCTCGCGCCCGCCGGCGCGACCGAGCGTCCGTCTCCGGATACGCCCGGCCTTGAGCTGCGCGAAATGCCGTTCCGCTTTATGCGCGTGCTGGACGAGGATCATCGGGCGGTCGGCCCCTGGGCACCGCGGATCGATCCCGAGATGCTGCGCAAGGGTCTGCGCGCGATGATGCTGACCCGCATCTTCGACGATCGCATGTTTCGCGCCCACCGTCAGGGCAAGACCAGCTTCTACATGAAGTCGACCGGCGAGGAGGCGATCCCGGTCGCGCAGTCGCTGCTGCTCGGCGCGGGCGACATGTGCTTTCCCACCTATCGCGTGCTCGGCTGGCTGATGGCGCGCGATTATCCGCTGCCGGATCTGGCCAACCAGATCTTCTCGAACGAGAAGGATCCGCTGCGCGGCCGTCAGTTGCCGATCCTCTATTCGGCGCGCGACTACGGCTTCTATTCGCTGTCCGGCAATCTCGGCAGCCGCATGATCCATGCGGTCGGCTGGGCCATGGCCTCGGCCTACAAGCAGGACGACAAGCTGGCGCTGGCCTATGTCGGCGACGGCACGACGGCGGAAGGCGACTTCCACGAGGCTTTGACCTTCGCCTCGGTCTATCACGCGCCGGCGATCCTCTGCATCACCAACAACCAATGGGCGATTTCCAGCTATTCCGGCTTTGCCGGGGCGCAGGAAGCGCCGCTGGTGGCGCGCGCCATCGGCTTCGGCATGCCGGGGCTGCGGGTGGACGGGAATGACTTCCTGGCGATCTGGGCGGCGACGCAATGGGCGATCGAGCGGGCGCGGGCCAATATGGGCGCGACCCTGATCGAGTTCGTGACCTATCGTGTCGCGGGGCATTCGACCTCGGACGATCCGACCAAATATCGCCCGAGTGACGAGGCCAATCACTTCCCGCTCGGTGACCCGCTGGAGCGGCTGAAGCAGCATCTCATTGCGCTCGGCGAATGGGACGAGGAGCGCCACGCCGCGCTCACGCAGGAGCTGGACCAGGCCGTGCGTCAGGCAATGAAGGACGGCGAGGCGATCGGCACGCTCGGCAAGTCCAAGCCGCCGGTCAGCGAGATGTTCGAGGGCGTGTTCAAGGAGCCCGACTGGCGCGTGATCGAGCAGCGCCGGGAGCTTGGGGTCTGACATGCCGACGATGAACATGATCCAGGCGATCAACAGCGCGCTCGACGTGATGCTTGAGCGCGACCCGGACGTCCTGCTGTTCGGCGAGGACATCGGCTATTTCGGCGGCGTCTTCCGCGTAACCGACGGGCTGCAGGCCAAATATGGCAAGAACCGCTGCTTCGATACGCCGATTGCCGAGGGCGGCATCATCGGCGCGGCGATTGGCATGGGCGCCTACGGGTTGCGCCCGGTCGCCGAGATCCAGTTTGTCGACTATATCTTGCCGGCCTATGACCAACTCGTCTCCGAGGCGGCGCGGCTGCGCTATCGTTCGGGCGGCGAGTTCTGGGCGCCGATCACGGTGCGGTCGCCTTATGGCGGCGGCATCTTCGGCGGTCAGACGCACAGCCAGTCGCCCGAGGCTTTGTTCGCGCATGTCGTAGGGCTGAAAACGGTGATCCCGTCCAATCCCTATGATGCCAAGGGGCTGCTGATCTCCTGCATCGAGGATGACGACCCGGTCATCTTCATGGAGCCAAAGCGCATCTACAATGGCCCGTTCAACGGCAAGCATGACGAGGCGCTGAAGAACTGGGCGGGCGATCCGAGCGCGGACGTGCCCGAGGGTCATTATACGGTGCCGCTCGGCAAGGCGGCGATTGCACGCGAGGGCAAGGACGCGACCGTGCTGGCCTATGGCACGATGGTGCACGTGGCCAAGGCGGGGATCGAGGACAGCGGGGTCGATGCGGAACTCATCGACTTGCGTTCGATCGTGCCGCTCGACATCGAGACGATCGTGGCTTCGGTGGCCAAGACCGGGCGCTGCGTCATCCTGCACGAGGCGACGCGGTTCGCGGGCTTTGGCGGCGAATTATCCGCGCTTATCCAAGAGCGCTGCTTCTGGGCGCTCAAGGCGCCGATCGCGCGGGTGGCGGGCTGGGACACGCCTTATCCGCACGCCTTCGAGCTGGATTATCTGCCGGGCCCCGGGCGCCTTGCCGCCGCGCTCGTCAAGGTGATGGAGGACTGACGATGGGCCGCTATCTCTTCCGCCTGCCCGATGTCGGTGAGGGTGTCACCGAGGCCGAGATCGTCGCCTGGCATGTGAAGCCGGGGGACAAGATCCGCGAGGACGACAATCTGGCGGACGTCATGACCGACAAGGCGACGGTCGAGATGACCTCGCCGGTCGATGGGACCGTGACGGCGGTTCATGGCGATGTTGGCGCGATGCTGGCGGTGGGCGCCGTGCTGGTCGAGCTGGAGGTCGAGGGCGAGGGCAATGCCGCTTCTGCTCCCCTCCCGCCCGCGGGAGGGGACGGGGGAGGGCCTGATATCGTGCAGGCGCAGCCCGAACCGGCGCCGTCGAAGCCCTCCCCTAGCCCCTCCCGCAAGCGGGAGGGGGATGAGGTTGCGTCCACACGCAAGTCGGTGGCGCTTCCCAGGGTCGACATTCCCATCGGCCGCAAGGAAGCGTTTGCGGCCCCCGCCACGCGGCGCCGCGCGCATGAGCTTGGCATTCCGCTTCAGTTCGTGCCCGGCACGGGTCCCGGCGGCCGCATTCTGCCTTCCGATCTCGACGACTTCATCGCGGCGGGCGGCATGACCCGCGCGCCCGGCGGTCTGGCTGTGCGGACTGGCGGCGAGGAGATCAAGATCGTCGGCCTGCGCCGCCGCATCGCCGAGAAGATGCAGGAAGCCAAGCGCCGCATCCCGCACATCGCCTATGTCGAGGAAGTCGACGTGACCGAGCTGGAAGCGCTGCGGGTGGCGATGAATGCCAAGCCCGCAGAGGGCCAGCCGAAGCTCACTTTGCTGCCGTTCCTCATCCGCGCGCTTGTGCGTGCGTTGCCGGACTTCCCGGAGGTCAATGCTCGCTTCGACGATGATGCGGGCGTGCTGCACACCTCCGAGGGCGTGCATGTCGGCATCGCGACACAGACCCCCGGCGGCCTCATGGTCCCCGTCGTGCGCCATGCCGAAGCAATGAGCCTCGCCGAACTCGCCCGCGAGATCACGCGCCTCTCGGTGGCGGCGCGCGACGGCAGCGCCAAGCGCGAGGAACTGTCCGGCTCCACGATCACGATCACGTCGCTCGGTCCGCTCGGCGGCATTGCGACGACGCCGGTGATCAATCATCCGGAAGTCGCGATCATCGGGCCGAACAAGATCGTCGAGAAGCCGGTCGTGCAGGGGCCGTTCGTCGGCGTGCGCAAGGTGATGAATATCTCCTCGTCGTTCGATCACCGGATCGTCGACGGCTATGATGCCGCGCTGTTCATCCAGGAACTGAAGAGGCTCATCGAGCATCCGGCGCTGATCTTCATGGGAGACGGCGCATGAGCAAGACGCTGCGCCCCAAGGTGCTGGTTGTCGGCGGCGGGCCGGGCGGTTATGTCGCCGCGATCCGGGCGGGCCAGCTCGGGCTGGAGACGGTGCTGGTCGAGGCGGAGAGGCCGGGCGGCACCTGCCTCATCAAGGGCTGCATCCCGTCCAAGGCGATCATCCATGCGGCCGGGCTGTTCGAGGAGATGACACGGGCGAGCAGCGTGGCGGGGCATCTCGGCATCAGGCTGGAGACCGTACCGAAGCTCGATCTGGCAGCGACGATGCGCTGGAAGGACGGGGTGGTCGACAAGCTGACGGGCGGCGTCGCTGGGCTACTGCGCCGGGCGCATGTGACGGTGCTGAATGGCTGGGCGAGCTTTGCCGACGCCAAGAGCTGCGCGGTCGAAACGGCGGACGGAACGGTGAAGATCGAGCCGGAGCATGTGATCCTCGCGACGGGATCGGTGCCGGTCGAGCTGCCGAGCATGCCCTTTGGCGGCAATATCCTCTCGTCGACCGAGGCGCTCTCGCTCACAGACTTGCCGCGCACGCTCGCGGTGGTCGGCGCGGGCTATATCGGGCTGGAGCTCGGCATCGCTTTCGCCAAGCTGGGCGTGCGGGTCGCGCTGGTCGAGGTGGCCGAGCGCATCCTGCCGCTCTATGACGAGGCACTGACCCGGCCGGTTGCCGACTGGCTGCACAAGCATGACGTCGAGATGCACCTGCAGGCCAAGGCGCTCGGCACCTCCGCGCGCGGGCTCGACATCGAGACGGCGCTGAGCGATCGCTTTACCATTCCGGCCGAGAAGATCCTCGTCACCGTTGGCCGCAAGCCGCGCACCGAGGGGTGGGGGCTGGAGAAGATGGCGATCGAGATGGAGGGCCGCTTCATCAAGATCGACGAGCGTTGCGCCACCTCCACGACCAACGTCTGGGCGATCGGCGACGTGACCGGCGAGCCGATGCTCGCCCACCGCGCCTCGGCGCAGGGCGAGATGGTCGCCGAGATCATCGCCGGCAAGCGCCGCCGCTTCGACCCCGCCGCCATTCCCGCGATCTGCTTCACCGAGCCGGAGATCGTCTCGGTCGGCCTTGATGCGCCCGGCGAGGAGCATGTCGTCGGCCAGTTCCCGTTCATGGCCAACGGCCGCGCGCTCAGCATGGATGCCGGCGATGTCGGGACGTTCGTGCGGACCATTGCCGAGAAGAACAGCGGGCGGATCGTCGGAATCCAAGGGGTTGGCAAGCATATCTCCGAACTGGCCGGAGAGTTCGTCACGCTGGTCGAGATGGGCGCTACGCTCGAGGATCTCGCGGGGATCATCCACGCGCACCCGACGTTGGGCGAGGCGACCCATGAGAGCGCACTCAAGGCGCTCGGTCACGCGATCCATGTCTGAAGTGCTGCCCGCCGAGCAGCCGACCATCCGCGTGACCGCCATGCCGGCCGATGCCAATTTCTATGGCGATATCTTCGGTGGCTGGCTGGTCGGGCAGATGGACTTGGCGGCGAGCGCTCTTGCCTCGCGCCGGTCGAAGGGGCGGGCTGTGCTGGCCTCGATGGAGCGGATCGATTTCCATCAGCCGGTGAAGGTTGGGGACGAGGTCTCCATCTATACGCGCATGGACCGGATCGGGCGCAGCTCGATGCGGATCGCGGTCGAGGCCTGGGCACGGGACCGCAATGGCGAGGCGGTGGCCAAGGTGACGGATGCGGTGATCACCTTCGTCGCGATCGACGAGAATGGCCGTGCGCGGGAGGTCGGGCGCGACTCCTGACGGGATGCGTGGTTTGGGCGGTCGAAGTGCGGGTGTTGGCTTATCTTCACGCGGACGTGCAGGTTTGTGCCGGTTAGGCGCTGAGCGCTGAGGGACGGGAAGCGCGCTTTTCTGCGGGGTTCCGGGCTTGGCTTCGCTAACTTCCCTCATATCGCGCATGGTGAACGCGAAAGCTCCTCTCGCAGGTGAGCGGAGGGTATTGATTTCAGGGGATTTTACGAAGTCAAAGAGCGACGGGCGCGAGGTGGCGCTTGCGGACTTCCTAGCATGAGGGGTGGGTTGTAGGACAGGGATGGCAACGTCGTCATTCCCGCTTTCGCGGGAATGACTTGGTTTGGGTCGGGGCTGGAGCGCCAGAGCGCATCGTCGTAGCACCACCCCAACCCCTCCTCTGAAGAGGAGGGGTAAGGCAGGGCAGTCGTCAGAAGCGATACGACACGCCGGCCAGCACCTGGTGACGCTCGAACTTCGCATTTTCCTGGCCGAGATCGGCGTAGCGATATTCGAGACGGGCGGAGATGTTGTCGGTCAGCTTGCGCTCGGCGCCGCCGCCGACGAACCAGCCGTCGAGCGTGCGAAGGTCGCTGCTGGTGACGTTCGCCACGGTGGTCGTGTAGCGGGCGCGGCTGTTCTGATAGCCGCCACGGACGTAGAGAAGGTTGTTCTCGCCCACGACATAGCCGGCGCGGGCCGAGAGATCGAAGCTGTGCAGCGGATCGATGCGCGCGGCGTTGTTGCCGGACGGGCCGATGCGATCCTCGGCCGCAATCGAGAAGCCGCCTTCGACGCCGAGCACGATGTTGGGCGTCACCTGCTTGTCATAGCCGGTGAAGACGCCCGCGACGGCCGCGTCGCGATCGTCCTGGATGGCAACGTCGTGATTCCAGCCGGCCTGGACGCCGACATAGGGGCCGTCGAACGACTGCGCGGAGGCTGCGGCCGGGACGAGCGCCGTCGCTGCCAGAACGCTGGCGATCAGGGTGCGGTTCATGTGTAAGTCCTTTTACGTTGGGCGCAGCCGGGCATCGCCTGCCTCGCGGACGAGACGGTGTGTCTGCCACCCCCTTTTGAGAGATGACCCTTGGGTCGGTTGATCAGGACGAGGCGGGAGACCGCAGCGGCAGGGGAAGCACCATGGCCTTCCGCCTCATTCCATACCGATCGATATAATAATAGGCCGGGCGGCTTCAAGGGGTATTTATGTATCGGTCGGTATTTTCTCTAGAGGGGGAGGAAAATATCTCTTTCAGGGAAGGGGTTGGGACCCGGTGCGGCCGAGAATTGGGGCGCGCGTCTCGCTCAAACACCGAAGCCGCGCTTCGCCGAAGGCATTATTTTTGCACGCGGAGACGCAGAGGCGCGGAGGAAGCAGCGCTTTTTTTCCGCGTCTCTGCGTCTCCGCGTGAATCAGAAAATGCTGACCTGTGGTCGGCTGCCGATCTGGCCGAGAGCATCGGGGGAGGGCGGCTGCACGTCGTCGGCTCGGTGTGCGGGGTCGAGGGCTCTGCGATCCCGAACGCTACCGTCGATTTCTGGCAGGCGGATCATGAGGGCAATTACGAAGCCCAGCTCGGTGCCGACGAGCCGCGGCTCCGCGCGATCCTATCCACGGATGCGGCCGGCAAGTTCGACTTCTGGACGGTCATGCCGCTCGGCTACACCATTCCGATGGACGGGCCGGTCGGCGATCTCATCGGCCGCACGGCCATCTCCAACTATCGCCCGGCGCATATCCACTTCATCGTGAGCGCACCGGGCTTCGGCACGCTCGTCACGCACCTCTTCCCGGAGGGCGCCGACTATCTGGACGACGATGTCGTCTTCGGTGTCCGGCCGCAGCTGGTCGTGCCTTTCAAGGCCGTCGCGGCCTCGCACCATGAAGTGCGCTATGACTTCGTCCTGACGGCGTCCGACTGAACGGACCTTGCCTCAGCGCTGAAGGACCGCCACGCCCTCGGGCGCGAGGCTGACCTTTCTCACCTTGCCGCTGCCCAGAATGTCGGTCATCGCCGACGGCAGGGCGACCTCGCGCGCCTCGCGGCCATGGTTCACGAGGATCACGATCCGCTTGCCATTGCCTTCGCGCGTCATCAGCTCGACATCCGCTGGCACCCCGAAATCGCGAACGACCCCGGCATCGCCCAGAGCGGTGTCCATCAACCCCTTCATGACCGCATCGTCGACCAGTGCGCCGACATAGGTGATCCGGCCCTTGCCGACCTTGCGACTGATGACCGCGGGCTTGCCGTCCAGCCAGCCGTTCGCCTTGCCATAGCGCAGAAGCACCTGCGTATCGGGCGCGCTGGTGGAGAGAAGCTCGGCCCAGATGCTCGCCTTGCCCGATCCGACCGAGATCTCTTCGTCGAGCGCGTAATATTGCTCGACCTGACCGCCGAGCAGCGTGGCCAGCGGACCGGGCTGTCGCACCGTGTCGAGCCGATTATACTCGTCCTTCATGCCCGAGCGCGGGCCGAGGATGAGATGTCCGCCGCCCTGCACATAGTCGGTCAGCCGCTTGGCCATCTCATCGGTGATGACGTTGAGGCTCGGCGCGACCACCAGTCTGTAGCGCGCGAGCGGCGCCTCGGCGGCTTCGACCATATCGACCGCGCCCAGCGCGTCCTTCAGCGGCTGATAATAATCAAGCAGCGTCTCGATCTGGTCATAGTCCTTGTGGTGCAGCTGGAAATCGATCGCCCAGCGGCTCGGATAGTCCTGCAATATGGCGACCGGCGAGATCGGCGTTGTCCCCTTGAGCGCGGCTGACGCCTTGGCGAAGTCGCGGCCGATCTGCTGCACTTCGGAGTAGATCGGCAGAGGCCTTCCGTCCGGGCCGACGATCGAGCCGTGCATCGTTTCCTGACCGTTCAGCGCGTTGCGCCACTGCCAATAGAGCACGGCATCGGCGCCATGGCCGACCGATTGCCAGGCGAGCGCGCGCGTCTCGCCGGGGTAGAGCATGTTCGAGACCGGCGCCCAGTTCACGAAGCCGGGTTGCGTCTCCATCACCCAGAAATTCTGCCGTTTCCAGCCGCGCACCAGATCGTGCGTCGCACCGTTGCGATAGGCCTTCAAGTGACCCATGCCGACATAATCGTCCCATGAGGTCACATCGAGGTCGCGGTTCATCTCGTAGCGGTCGAAGCGGTTGGCCCAGCCGAGGCCACCGAAGTTGATGGTGATGAACTGCTTGTCGCCAATGACGGCGCGGATCGCATCGAGCTGGTTGCGATGGAAGGCGCGCCATTGCGAGGTGACGAAGCGCTTCAGCTCCAGCATCCAGCCGGGATTGGCCTTGTCGGTATTGAACGGCACCTGCTCCCAGTCCGTATAGGTCTGCGACCAATAAGCCGTGGTCCAGGCTTCGTTGAGCTTGTCGAGCGTGCCATAGCGCTGCTTGAGCCAGGCGACCCAGGCCGCGCGCGCTTCCGGGTCGTAGCTTTCGTCGGTCGGCTCATTGCCGATCTGCCAGCCGATGACGTTCGGCTCGTTCTTCACGGCCTCTGCCATCTTCGTGACGATGATCTGCGCGAACTGGCGGTAGCGCTGCGAGGAGATGGAAAATTGCCGGCGTCCGCCATGGCCGAGGCGTTTGCCATTCCCGTCGATCTGCAGCGTGTCGGGATATTTCTGCGTCATCCAGGCAGGCGGGGTATCGGTCGGCGTCCCGATCACGACCTTCATCCCATATTTGCCGGCGAGGCGGACGGCGCGGACCAGCCAGTCCATCTCATATTGGCCTTCGGTCGGCTCCATCCTGCTCCAGGCATATTCGCCGATGCGCACGACATTCGCGCCATGGCCCTGCATCAGGCGCAGGTCTTCCTCCCAGGCGCTCTCGGGCCACTGCTCGGGATACCAGGCCGATCCCAGCCAGAGCCGCTCGTGCGCAACGTCGCGCGCGGCAGCTGATGCCTTGGCGGCGGGCGTCTGCGCGACAGTCGGGAAGGCCGCAGCGCTCGCCAGCAGGGCTGCGGCAGCGAGGCGGAAGGCGAGCGTCTTCATGGATTGGTCCTCGTCATGGCGTCATCGTCGAGCAGCAGCGCCCAGTCGTTGCCGGGGGCAGGGGTGCCGGGCGGCGTGAAGATGCGCGTGCCCTTGTTGGCGAACGTACCGATCGGCTGCGTCTGGCCCGTCCGCGGATCGAACCAGGCGGCGCGGACGCGCTTGCCGCTGATCTTGCCCATCTGCACGCGGAAGGGCTTGCCGGTGTAGCTGTAAGCGATCGCATAGCTCAGCCCGCGCGTCGCGGCGACGCGCTCGTAGCGCGTGCCATTGTCGAGGATCAGCGACTGATCGGGCACGCGCTCGAGGAAGGGGCGCGAGAGGATCAGGTCCTTCAGATGATGCATCTGCAGTGCGCCCGGCGCGGTCAGCGCCTCGGTCCAGGAGAGGCTGGGCCAATAGGCATTGGCCTCTTTGCCGCGCACGAAGAACTGCATGACGCTGTTCTCGCCATAGGTATGACCGAAGGCGCCCGCGAGCACCGACCACCACGCATAGCGCCGCACGTCCGCCGGCCCCCAGCGCGGCTCCGGCTCACGGTCGAGGCCGTGCGGGATGTTCTCGTAAGAAGGCTCGCCGTCGATCGTCGGCTTGGCCGGGCTGCGCGAGAGATCGTCCTGCGTGTAAACCCAATTATCCTCGCCGCGCGCGTTGAGCTGCTGGTCCTGCGCGTAGCTCTGGTGGCCGGACTGGTACATGTTGAAATCGAGCCAGGCTGCCTTGTGAAACATCCAGGAGGAGCTGGCGCGGCCGGCCGGGTGATAGGTCATGAGATGAGCGGGATCGATCGCGCGGATCGTCTTGCCGAGCAGGTCCCATGCCAGCGGTGACAGTTCGGGATAGCGATCGCCGCCATTCATCCAGATGAGATTGGGTTTAGACTTATAACGCTCTGCGACGAACGTGCCGATCACCGGCGCGGTGCCGGCATTGAGCAGGCGGAAGTCGGCGAAGTCGCCCCAGACCGGTACCAGCGCGATATACAGCCCATGCGCCGCCGCCCGGTCGAATACCCAGTCGAGATGATCCCAATAATCATATTCGCCGGGCTTGTTGAGGTCGTTGCCCGGCGTAATGCGCGGCCGGGTTAGATCGCCATCGATCAGGGCCGCGCCCGCCACCGGATTGGCCATGTTCGGGCGATGCAGCATCATCACCTGGATGACATTGTAGCCCTGTGCCCCGCGGGTCGCGAGATAGTGCTCGGTCTCCTCGCGGTTGAGCTTGCCGAGCAAAAGCCAGCCGGTATCGCCGAGCCAGAAGAACGGCTTCCCGCCTGCTTCCAGATAGCGGCCATTGGCGGAGACCTTGAGAGGTGGGGTCTTGTCCTGCGCGAGCGTCGGCGCGGCCATCGTCGACAAAGCGACGGCGGCCATGGCGGTCATCAGCTTGCGCATTCTCATCCCTTCGCTCCCGCTCAGGCCGCGACAGGCGCGGGCTTGTGATCGAACCCTTTGCTGCAATCGATGAAGGCGAACAGGGCGGCGGCGAGCACGACCATCGCCGCAATGCCCTGCAGCGGCAGATTATAGTTGCCGGTCGCGGCGACCACGTAGCCGAAGGCGACCGAGCAGACGAAGCCGCCGAGATTGCCGGCCGTGTTCATGACGCCGCTCGCCGTGCCGCCGTAGCGCCCGCCGATAGACATGCACATCGCCCAGGCGGCCGGCAGCATCAGGTCCATGACCATGAAGGCGAGGCCGGCGAGAACCACGATGGCGACCTTGCCGGTTGCCAGGCTCATCGCGACCAGCAGCGCGGCCGTCAGCGTCAGACAGACGCTGGCGATCAGACTGTAGGCCCGGCGCATGCCGATGCGCTCGGCCAGCCGGTCGCACAGGTTGCCGCCCACGAGATTGCCGACGATGCCGAGCAGGAACGGAATGGAGCCATAGAGCCCCATTTCCTCGACCGTGAATCCGGCGCCCTTGACCATCCAGGTCGGGAACCAGCCGAAGAAGAACCAGCTGCCGAAGGCGTAGAAGCAATAAGCGGCCGAAATCAGCCAGAGCTGCGGCAGGCTCATCAGCTTGCGCCAGGGCGTGCCCGCATGACCGGCGCTCTCGTCGGTGCCGATGAGCGCGACTTCCTCCGCCGTGATGCCCGGCTGATCGGCGGGGCGATCATGGAACCAGCGCCACCAGACGACCGCCCAGATGAAGCCGACCGCGCCGAGAATGACGAACACCGCTTGCCAGCCGAGATATTTGTTGGCCGGCACCAGCAGCAGCGGTGCAAGCCCGCCGCCGAGGCGACTGGCCGCCCAGATGACGCCCTGACCCCGTGCGCGCTCGCGCGCCGGCAGCCAGCGGTAGAGCACGCCGGTCATGTTGGGGTAGGCGCCCGCCGCGCCAAGACCGAACAGGAAGCGCGCCCCGGCCAGCTGCCAGAAATTGCGGCAGACCGCCGTGATCGCCGTGAAGAACGACCACCAGACGGTGATGCGCATCAGCTCCTTGCGATAGCCATGCTTGTCACCCATCGCGCCGGAGGGGATCTCGAACACCGCATAAGCGATGACATAGGCGCTCAGCACCCAGCCCCATTCGTCCGGCGTGATGCCGAGGTCCTTCTGGATCGTCGGCCCTGTCACGGCGATCGCGAGCCGGTCGATGAAGGTGATGATCGACAGCGCGGCGAGGAAGCCGAGGACGGCGCGCCGTTTGGTCACTTGCCGGCGCCCTGGCTGAGGCCCGCGAGCACATCGCGCGCATGCAGCATGCCAAGCTCGGGGCTGGCATAGACCGGCGCGGACACGGCGCCTTCGGGCAGGCTCGCGACGACGCGCGCCATGGAGGCCTGCGCGAGGACGATGGCATCGACGCCCTTGAGCCCGACGGTCAGGCCTTCGCCGACGATGCGGTCATGCGTGGCGCCGTCGCCGGCCATCACGGCGTCGAACGCGCCTTCGCAGAGATGCTCGACCAGCTCGATCTCCTTGCCCCGCTCGGCGGCGACGCGGCGGATGAGATCGGCCGTGGGCGCGAGCGTGGTCGAAAGCGTCGCCACGACGCCGATGCGCTTGCCTGTCGTCACGGCTTTCTCGGCCATCGCGCGGTCGACGCGCAGCACGGGCTGATCGTAAAGCTCGGCCGCCATCTCGACGGCCTTGCCGATCGACGAGCACGTCACCGTCGCGACGTCGCAACCGGCATCGAAGGTGGAGCCGATCAGCCGGATGACCTGGCGCATCGTCGCCTTCTGCAGATGGCCGGCGGCGATCGTGTTCTTGATCGTGCTCTCGTCGACGAAGTGCAGCAGCTTGACGTCGGCGGGCATGATGCGCGCGGCGATTTCATTGAACACGCCGGCGAGCATCGGCGAATTATGGACGAGTCCGAGCGTGGGCATGGTTCATTCCTCTCCGGATCTTTTGAAATCGTGGCTCCCAGAGCCGACCGTGATGCGGGTGGCCGTGCCGTCGCCGGGCAGACTTTGGCCGCCTGCGCGCCAGCCATTGCCGGGCAGTTCAACCTCGGCCGTCGCATTGGCAGGCACTGTCAGTCTGAAGCGCGTGAGACCGCTCGCGTCACCGTCGGTCTCGGCCGTGATCGTGCCGACGATCGAGTCATAGCGTGCGCTCACGCGGCCGATCGCCGGATACCAGAGCGGCCGCGCGGCGATCGTGCGGAAGCCGGGCGTCGCAGACGCGATACCGGCCAGGCGCCGATAGAAGAAGCCGACGATCGCGCCGAAGGCATAGTGGTTGTAGCTGTTCATCGACAGGTCGCCGGTGTCGCCGTTCCAGCGCTCCCACATCGTCGTCGCGCCCTGGCTCGGCATATAGCCCCAGCTCGGATAGCGCGTCTGGAGCAGCAGTCCGGCGACTTCCTCGTGCAGTCCGGCGTCGGCGAGCACGTCGAGGATGTAGGGCGTGCCGAGAAAGCCGGTCGAGAGCTTCATGCCGCGCGCGCGGATGTCGCGAGCCAGCACTTCGGCCGCCGCTGCACGATGTGCGTCCGGCACCAGCCCCATATGGAGCGCCAGCACCTGACTGCATTGGCTGCCATTGCCGGCCGTGCCGTCCTCGCTGACGAACTCTCGCGCGAAAGCCTCGCCGATCCGGTCGCGCAACTGGCGATAGCAGCGGGCATCGCCATTGCGTCCGGTCGCGTCCGCCATGTCGGCCATGAGCTCGGCGCACCACGCCCAATAGGCGGTCGCGCACAGGACGCGCGGCGTCGTCTCGTCATCCGGCTTGATCGCGTCGACCGAGAGCCAGTCGCCCAGATCGAGCCCGCGATCATTGCGCCAGATGCCGTCCGGATTGGCGCGCGCGACATAAGCCATCCAGCCTTCCATCGCGTCCCAGTTCTCGTCGATGACGGCCGTGTCGCCATAGCGCTGCCAGAGCTGCCAAGGCAGGATGATGCCGGCCTCGCTCCAGCCCGCCGTGACGACGTCTGGGAAGGAGAGGGGCTGCGGCACCACGATCGGATAAGCACCGTCCTCCCGCTGTGCGGCGCGCGCCTCCAGCAGGAAGCGGCGGATGAACGGGTCCACGTCCATGTTGAAAGCGGCCGCGTCGAGAAACACCTGGATATCGCCCATCCAGCCCATGCGCTCGTCGCGCTGCGGGCAATCGGTCGGCACGGCGAAGAAATTGCTGCGCTGGCTCCAGAGCGCATTCTGCCAGATGGTCTGCAGCAAAGGCGCGTCCGGGAAGGTCATGCTGCCGGTCTCGGCGCAAGCGCTGTTGACGACGATGCCCTCGATGTCGTCCGCCGTCGGCACGCCGGGATAGCCGACGACCTCGACATAGCGGAAGCCATGATAGGTGAAGCTCGGTTCGAAGCTTTCCTCACCGTTGCCCGCGAGGATGAAGGTGTCCGTCGCTCGGGCGAGGCGCAGGTTCGCGAGATCGGCCGTGCCGTCCGGATTGAGCAGTTCGGCGAATTTGGCGGTGATGATCGTTCCCGCTGGACCGTTCGCCCGGATGCGGACCCAGCCGGAGAAGTTCTGACCGAAGTCGAACAGATAGCGGCCCGGCTGAGGTTCCTGCACGCTGAGCGCGCGGCGTGTGCCGATGCGTGCCAGGACAGGGGATGTCTGGGCAATCAGGCGCGTATCCGGTTCCGCGCCCCGCACGGCACCCGCCCAGTCGGCATCGTCGAAGCCCGCACTGTCCCAGCCTGCCTCTTCGAGCCGGGCATCTCGCGTTTCGCCGTCATAGATTTCGGATTTGGTGATGGCCGAAGGGGCAAGGCGCCAGTCTGGCCCGGTCGTCACCCATTCGCTGCTGCCGTCCGCATAATCCAGCCGCAATTGTGCCCGGAACCTGCGCGGCGCGGGTCCGAAGCCATAGCGCTCGATCCGCCAGCCGAACGGGCTCGCATACCAGCCGTCGCCGACAGTGGCGGCAAAGGCATTGGCGCCGGGCTGGATCAGATCGGTGACGTCATGAACCTGATAGAGGACATGATCCTTCGCGACGCTGATCTCGGGCGCGAGGATCGCGTCGCTGACGGCCTGGCCATTGATGCGTGCATCATAGGCGCCGAGTGCCGTCGCATAGAGACGCGCGACGACGACGGGTTTGTCCGGGGTGAATTCGGTCCGCAGCAGCATTGCCGGTTCGCTGGGGCGCGGGTCGCCCTGCGCCCAGCTCGTGCTCAGCACGACGTTCGCCCAGCCGCTTGCGTCGAAGTCCGGGGCCGTCCAGCCTTCGGTCGGGTTGGGCATGACGCGGAACGCCTTGCCGACGATGCGATCGATGCTGCCGTCCGTCCGATGCAGGCGAACGAGCGCGGCGAAGGCGCCGCCATCCACGGGGAAGAAGCCGACCGTGTCCGCCTCGACCAGTGCGCAGACGCTGTTGCGGCCGGGCCGGATCTCGCCTTCATAAGGCGCAAGCGTGCCCCAGAAGGGCAGATAGGTGTCCCAGTCGAAATGCCAGTCGAGCGGCGACTTTGCCCCGTTGACCCAGACGCCGCGCAGATGGTCCTTGCCGGCAATCAGCACCTCGGCACGGACCAGATCGTCCGGGGCCTCGAAATCGAGGCGGAAGGCATGGGGGCGATCGTCGAGCGCCTTCTCGCTCCATACCCAGCTCACGCCCGCGGCGCGCTCGGCAGCGGCGAAGCTGTCTTCGGCCTCGATCCAGTCCGCCCGCCAGCCTTCGGTCGAGAGCAGGCCGGCCTCGAACCAGGACGGCGCGGAGAGGGCCGTCGCGCCGGTGTTGTCGGTCACCTCGACCGACCACCAGACGCGCTGCATCGATTGAAGGGCGGGGCCACCATAGACGATGTCGAAACTCGCATCGCTTGCAACACGCCCGGAATCCCAGAGCAGCGCGCCGCCTTCCAGCGCCTCGCTGCTCGCTGCGGCGCGGATGCGGTATCGGGCCTGCGCAGCATCGGGCGCGTCGCTTTCAATCCGCCACGACAGGCGCGGACGTGTGACTTCCGTGCCGAGCAATTCGACGGTGTGTTCGGTGCGCAGATCGACGACAAGCATGGCCTAGAGCGCCAGCCCCAGCCGGTAGATGCGGTTGGCATTGCCCGCGAACAGCGCCGCACGTTCGGTCTCCGAAAAGCCGATCGTGATCGCGCTATAGGTGTCCAGATGCTTGTCGAAGCTGCCGAACAGCTTGTCGGTCGGGAAATTGCTGGCGAACATCGCGCGGTCGGTGCCGAACAGGTCGATGGTCTCCAGCACATAGGGCCGTGCCTGCGCCGCGTCCCACGGGCGCCAGGTGAAGCCCATACCCGATATCTTGACCGCGACATTGGGCAGCGCCGCGAGCGCTGCCATGCCGCTGCGCCAGACCTCCCAGCCGTCCTCGTCGTTCGGGATGGCCATGCCGGTGTGGTCGAGGATGACCTGCGTGTCCGGATGCCGGGCGATCAGCGTCGCGAGATGCGCGAACTGGCCGGGATAGGCCTGGAGATCGAAGCTGAGGCCATAGCGGGAGAGCAGGCCGAAGCCGTGAATCCATGCGTCCGAGGTCGTGATGTCGCTCGCCGAGTAGCTGCGCTGCGGGTCAGGGTGCCAGTTGATGATGTGGCGGATGCCGCGCACGTTGCGATGTGCAGCCTGCGCTGCCAGCAACGGCTCCAGCTCCGGACTCTCGAGCGCCGCGAACGCGACGATGCCGCTCGGCATGCCGCGCGCGTCGGCCATGGCCTGCAGCCATTCGGTTTCCTTGAGCGCATCATCGGGATGCGCGCCCGCGTCGATATGCACGATGCCGCGCACATCCCAATTGCCGGCGTCGGCGAGATACTCGTCGAGGCCGTAATCGGACGCGATCGGCTCCACGCTGCCATTGGGCCCGTCATCGCTGAACGGCGGCATCAGCCACGGATAGCGCACATGCGACAGGTCCCACAGGTGGACGTGCGGATCGACGAAGACGGGGCGGTTGGTCATCAGTAGGTGGCTCGCCCGCCGGACGTGTCGAAGACGGCGCCGGTCGAGAAGCTGGCTTCCTCACTGGCGAGGAAACAGATCATCGCGGCATTCTCGTCCACCGTGCCGAAGCGGCCGATCGGGATCTTCGAGAGCATGAAGTCGATATGCGCCTGCGTCATCTGGTCGAAGATCGCGGTGCGCACGGCGGCCGGCGTGACCGCGTTGACGGTGATATTGTCCTTGGCGAGTTCCTTGCCCAGCGACTTGGTCATGCCGATCACGGCCGCCTTGGAGGTCGAATAGGCCGAGGCATTGGGATTGCCTTCCTTGCCCGCGACCGATGCGATGTTGACAATCCGGCCATAGCCGTTCGCCTTCATCAGCGGCACGACCGCCTTGTTGCAGTAGAAGGTGCCGTCGACATTGATCGACATCACCTTGCGCCAGGCGTCGCTCGGATAGGTCTCCAGCGTCGTGTTCGGTCCGGTGATACCGGCCGAGACCACGAGGATGTCGAGCCGGCCGAGCTTGGCCACCACGTCCTGCGCGGCGGCGATCACGGCCGCTTCGTCGGACTGGTCGACCTGCGCGGTATGCGCCGCGAAGGCGCAATCGGCGAGGGCATCGGGCGAGATGTCCCAGACGCTCACTTTCGCGCCTTCCGCCGCCAGTCGCTCGGCGGTTGCGCGGCCAATGCCGGCGGCGCCGCCCGTGATGACCGCGACGCGCCCCTCGAAGCGGCCGCTCACTGGCCGGCCTTCCAGGCGACGAAGTCCTGACGCTGGCTGCCGAGCTTCTCGATCCCGAGTTCGACCACGTCACCGGCCTTGAGGTAAACCGGCTCGGGCTTCTGGCCCATGCCGACGCCCGGCGGCGTGCCGGTCGTGATGATGTCGCCCGGCAGCAGGGTCATGATCTGCGAGAGATAGGAGACGATATGCGCGACGGAGAAGATCATCGTCTCGGTCGAGCCGTCCTGCTTGCGCGCGCCGTTGACGTCCAGCCACATGGAGAGCTGCTGCGGATCGCCGACCTCGTCCGCCGTGACCATCCACGGGCCGACCGGACCGAAGGTGGGGAAGCCCTTGCCCTTGTCCCAGGTCGCGCCGCGCTCGATCTGCCAGTGACGCTCGGAGACGTCGTTCACCACGCAATAGCCCGCCACATAGTCGAGCGCATTGGTTTCCTCGACATAGGAGGTAGCCGTGCCGATGACGATGCCGAGCTCGACTTCCCAGTCGGTCTTGAGGCTGTCGCGCGGGATGGTGACGGGGTCGTTCGGACCCTGGATGCAGCTCACCCACTTGTTGAACACGACCGGCTCGTCGGGGATCGGCAGGTTCGATTCCGCGGCATGATCGGCGTAGTTGAGGCCGATCGCGACGAAATGCCGCGTGCCGGTGACGCAGGGGCCGTAGCGCACGTCGCCGTCCACCAGCGGCAGCGAGGCTGGGTCGATCGCGGCGAGCTTCGCCAGCCCGTCCTTGCCCAGCTCGGCCGGGCCGATGTCGGCGACATGGCCGGAGAGGTCACGGATGCGGCCATCGGCGTCGATGATACCGGGCTTTTCGGCGCCAGCGGCGCCATAGCGGCAGAGCTTCATAGGTCAGTCCTCAGTTCGAATAGGGGCGGTGGAGAGCGATGTCGCGATTGAGCTCGACGCCGAAGCCCGGTCTGTCGAGTTCGCTCGCGCGGATCTTGCCGTTCACGGGCACGGGTTCGCCCAGCAGCTGCGGCGCGAACATGGGCACGACTTCGGTCGGCCCCGGATGCATCATCAGGAACTCGGCGAACGGCGAATTGTGGCGGGTGATCACGAAATGATAGCTGTAGACCGACGAGCCATGCGGGATCATCAGCACGCCCTTGCTGTCGGCATAATTGGCGATCTTGATGAGCTCGGTAACGCCGCCGCACCAGCCGACGTCCGGCTGGATGATGTCGCAGCACTCCATGTCCATCAGCATGCGGAAGCCCCAGCGCGTCGCTTCATGCTCGCCGGTGGTGACGAGCAGCCCTCGCGGCGCATTCTTCTTGAGCTCGGCATAGCCCCAATAGTCATCGGGGCTGAGCGCTTCCTCGATCCACTTGAGGCCGCATTCCTTGTAGGCGCGGTGGGCGAGGCGCGTGGCATAATCGATGTCGAGCGCCATCCAGCAGTCGTACATCAGCCAGAAGTCGTCGCCGCATTTGGATCGCATGTCGGCCAGCAGCGCGATGTTCTTCTCCATGCCTTCCAGCCCTTCGGCGGGGCCATGATGCAGCGGCAGCTTGCCGCCGATGAAGCCCAGCTCCTTGGCGACGTCCGGGCGCGATCCGGTGGCGTAGAATTGCAGTTCGTCGCGCACCGCGCCGCCGAGCATGTGATAGACCGGCTCATCGCGCAGCTTGCCGAGCAGGTCCCAGATGGCGAGGTCGACCCCGGAGATGGCGTTGATGACCAGACCCTTGCGGCCATAATATTGGGTCGAGAAATACATCTGGTCCCAGATCAGCTCATATTCCGCCGGGCTGCGGCCGATCAGAAAGCGCGAGAGATGCTTCTCGACGATGTAGCAGGCCGGCTCGCCGCCGGTCGTCACCGCGAAGCCGATCGTGCCGTCATCGGCTTCCAGTTCCACGACGAGCGTCCCGAGCACGTTGATGCCGAAGCTCTGTCGCGACTGGCGATAAGCGGGATATTTCGCCATTGGCGTGGCGATATGGTCGTCGATCCAGTGACCGGCGCCCTGGTCGTGATAGTCCGCGCCGCCGCCACGGACGGTGAAGGCGCGGACATGTTTGATCTTCGGCAGAGCCAAGGCGGTAGTTCCTTTATTCGGTCGCGGTGCGGCGGGCGTCGTCGAGCACCAGCACCCAGTCATTGCCCGGTGCGATCTCGCCCGGCGGATCGAAGCGGCGTGTGCCTGTGTTGGCGAACGTGCCGATCGGCGTCGTCTTGCCGTCGCGCGGCGAGTACCAGCCGGCGCGCACCTGCTTGCCGGCGATCGTGCCGAGCCGCATCGTGAACGGCCGCCCCGTATAGGTGTAGGCAAAGGCATAGCGCTTGCCCCGGCTCGCCAGCACGCGCTCGTAGCGCTCGCCATTGTCGGTGATCAGCGACTGATCCGGCACGCGCTCGAGCATCGGGCGTGCTTCGATCAGCGTGCGGACATGGCGCATCTGGTCCGCGCCGGGCGCGCGCGGCGCCTCCATGGCCTCGTACCAGGGAATGTCCGCCTCGAAATTCTTCGTGTCGGCGCCCGGCAGGAAGAACTGCATGATGTTATTCTCGCCATAGGTGTGGCCGAAGGCGCCGGCCATCACGGCCCACCAGGCATAGCGGCGCACGTCGGCCGCCAGCCAGCGCGGCTGCGGCGGCTTCTCGTGCAGGCCGTGCGGAATATTCTCGTAGGAAGGTTCGCCGTCGATCGTCGGCTTGGCGGGCAGCTTCACCCAGTCCTCGGCGACATAGCGCCAATTATCCTCGCCCTTAGCGTTCGCGCCTTCCTGCGCATAGGAGCGGTGGCCGGACTGGAACATGTTGAAGTCCAGCCATTTCGCGTCATGCCATTGCCACGATGAGTCCGTGCGGCCGATCGGGTGGAAGGTCATCAGCTGCTGCGGCGCGATCGACTTGATCGTCGTGCCGAGCGCATCCCATGCCGCGCTGTTCTGTTCGGAGCGGGTATCGCCGCCGTTCAGCCAGATGATGTTCGTCCGCTTGCCATAGCGCTCCGCCATGAAGCGGCCGTAGGTCGGCGCATTGGCGGGCGTGAGAATCTTGTTCATCGCGATGTCGCCCCAGACGGGCACCAAAGCGAGATAGAGACCAAGTTCTTCGGCCCGCGTGGCGACCCAGTCGAGATGATCCCAATAGTCATATTCCGTGCTCTGGGCGGGGTCGCTCCCCGGCGTCGTGCGCGGGCGGGCGGGATCACCGTCGATCAGCGCGGCCGATCCGTTGCGGCTCGTCATCTTCGGCGTGTGCAGCACCATCACCTGGATGACGTTGAAACCCTGACGCTGTCGGGTCTGGAGATATTTTTCCGTCTCGGCCCGGTCGAGCCGGCTGAGCAGCAGCCAGGCCGTGTCACCCAGCCAGAAGAAAGGCTTGCCGCCGGCAAGGAGATAATGACCACCGGGCGCGACCGACAGCGCCTGCGTCTCGGCCGCTGCGGGCATCGCCGCGATGGCGGCGAGCGCTGCGAGCGAGATCGAGCGGAGGTGCATTGTCCAGACGTCCTTCCCCTGAAAGCACGGGCCTTTGCGATGCCCGCGCCTGAGACGTCTCATTGTATAATATTATTAATTGAGTCAACCGCCGGCGCGTGCTGCATGCGCCTTTAATTGCTCCGGAGCGGGTCCGCCGGTGGCCCAATCGAGCAGTTCGACGGTATGGACTACGGGCACGCCGATGCGCGAACCGATCTGCATCGCGCAGCCGATATTGCCGGTCGCGATGACGTCTGCGTCGAGCTGGGCGAGATTGGCCGCCTTGCGATCGCCGAGCTGCCCGGCAATCTCCGGCTGGAGAATATTGTAGGTCCCTGCCGAGCCGCAGCAGAGATGCGCTTCGGCCGGCGTGCGCACGGTGTAGCCGGCGTTGACCAGGAGTCGCTTGGGGGCCTCGGTGACTTTCTGCCCGTGCTGCAGCGAGCAGGCGGCATGATAGGCCACTGTCAGCCCGCGTCCGTCGCCGACAGGCAAGTCGGCCTCGACCAGCCATTCGCTGATATCCCTGGCGAGCGCCGACACCTGCGCCGCCTTCTCCGCATAAGCGGGATCGTTGCGTAGCATGAAGCCATAGTCCTTGATCGTCGTGCCGCAGCCCGAAGCGGTGACGATGATCGCGGCCAACCCGCCCGTCTCGATCTCGCGCGTCCAGGCGTCGACGTTGCGCCGCGCGGCATTCAGGCCGTCTTCCTCGCGCCCCATATGATGGACGAGCGCGCCGCAGCATTGCTCGCCCGCCGCGAACACCACGTCATAGCCGGCGCGGTTGAGGAGACGGACGGCGGCTGCGCGAAACTCGGGTCGCAGCACGGGCTCGGCGCAGCCCTGCAACAGGGCCACGCGGCCTTTCGCGTGGGTTGCCTTGGATGGCTCCAGGCTTGCCTGCGGAGGCAGGCTTCTCGGGGCGAGGGCGAGCATCGCTGCAAGCGGCTTCAGCGCAGCAAACTTGGCAAACAGCGGTGCGAAAGGGCGTCCGAGGGCTGCGGCGCCCAGCGCGAGCCGGAAACGTCCCGGATTCGGCAGCACCCAAGCCAAAATGCTGCGCAACATTTTCTCGTGCCAGGGGCGGTCGTAGCGCTCGTGGATATAGGCGCGGGCATGATCGACGAGGTGCATGTAGTTCACGCCCGATGGGCATGTCGTCATGCAGGACAGGCAGGAGAGACAGCGGTCGATATGCTTGACCACCTTGGCGCTCGGCTGGCGCTCATTCTCCAGCATGTCCTTGATCAGGTAGATGCGGCCGCGCGGGCTATCGAGCTCGTCGCCGAGCAGCGCATAGGTCGGGCAAGTCGCCGTGCAGAAGCCGCAATGCACGCATTTGCGGATCACGCCTTCGGATGACGCCATGGCCGGATCGGCGAGCTGCTCGGGGGTGAATTGCGTTTGCATCTAGCTGTGGCCCCCGAACCGTCCGGTCTCGAATACCCCATTGGGATCGAAGGCACGCCGCACACGTGTTTCCAGCGCTGCAAGGGGCGCGGCTTGCGGATGAAGCGTCGGCACGGTCGCGCGCATCGCGGCATCGGCGCGGATCAGGGTCGCGTGGCCGCCCACCTTGCTTGCGGCGGCGCGGATTGCCTGCGAGTCGGTCGCACTCGCCAGCCAGATCAGGCCACCGGCCCAGTCGAACAGCCAGTCGGCGTCGCCAAGCGTCCTGACGACGGTCGCTGCTTCCTTCGCGGGCACGATGATCCGCCAAAGCGGCTTGTCGGAAGGCAGTGGGCTGGCGTGTCTTACGGCCTCCCAAAGAGCGGCGCCGTCTGGACCGTCGAGCGTATCGAGGCCGCCCAGCAAGCGAACCAGCGTCTCGGCCCGAGCGTCGATGGAGCTGGGAAAGCCGTCGAGCCGGATCGCGGTCAGCGCGTCCCCATTCCAGTTCGGAAGATGGGCCGCCGCCGAGACCTCGGCCGCCGATCCCAGCGCGCGCGCCAAGGCTACCACTGCCGCCGCAGGATCGAGGCCCCGTAGCACGAGCGTCCGCTGCTCGCGAGGTGCAGGCAGGACCTTCAGCGTCAGTTCCGTCATGGCCACCAGCCGGCCCCAACTGCCCGTGACCAGCTTGGGCAGATCATAGCCGGTGACGTTCTTGACGACCTTTGCCCCGGCGATGAAGCGTTCGCTGCGGCCCGAGACCCCCTCAAAGCCGAGCAGATGATCGCGCGCCGCGCCGCGGCTGAGGCGCGAGGGGCCTGAGACGCCCGCCGCGATCACGCCGCCGATCGTCGCTTGTCCCGGTGTTCCGCCAAGTAGCGCGGCATGATCGAACGGATCGAAGGCCAGCATCTGTCCTTCACCCGCGACCAGAGCCTGCACATCGACAAGCGGCGTGCCGGCGCGGACGGTCAGCACCAGCTCGGGCGGATCATAGTCGACCACGCCAGTGAAGCCGCGCATGTCGATGCGCGTCGCGTCGGGCGAGGGCGCGCCGATCGCATCCTTGCTGCCGCCTCCGCGCAGCATCAGCGGGGCGGTTGCAGCCGAGATTGCCTCGCACAGCTCATCTGTGGTGGCCGGTCGCAGCATCCTAGAAGCGCGGCAGATCGGGGAAAGGCACCTGTCCCTTGTGGACATGCATACGGCCAAGCTCGGCGCAGCGATGCAGCTCCGGGAACATCTTGCCAGGATTGAGCAACAATTCCGGGTCGAACGCGCATTTGACGCGCTGCTGGTGCGCGAGATCGACCTTGCTGAACATCTCCGGCATCAGATCGCGCTTCTCGACGCCGACGCCATGCTCGCCGGTCAACACGCCGCCAACCTCGACGCACAGCTTAAGGATATCGGCGCCGAACGCCTCTGCCTCGTCGAGCTGACCCGGCTGGTTCGCATCGTAGAGAATGAGCGGGTGGAGATTGCCGTCGCCGGCATGGAACACGTTGATGACGCCGAGGCCGTGATGATCCGACAGTTCGCGCATCCGCGCCAGCACATCTGGCAGGCGGCGGCGCGGGATCGTCCCGTCCATGCAGAGATAATCCGGCGCGAGGCGTCCGGCGGCGGGGAAGGCGGCCTTGCGTCCGGCCCAGAAGGCGAGGCGTTCGCTGTCGTCGCGCGAGGTTCGGACCGAGATCGCGCCATTGGCGCGCGCAATTGCCTCGACCTCGCCAAGGAGATGATTGCACTCCGCCGCTGGGCCATCGAGCTCGACAATGAGCAGCGCCTCGACATCGAGCGGATAGCCGACCTGCACGAACGCTTCGGCCGCATGGACGGCGGGCCGGTCCATCATTTCCATGCCGGCCGGGATGATGCCGGCCGCGATCACGTCGGCGACGCATTTGCCCGCGCCCTCGACGCTCGGGAAGCCGATGAGCAATGCGCGCGCCGTCTCGGGGCGAGGAAGCAGGCGCACGATCACTTCGGTGACGACGCCGAGCAGACCTTCCGATCCAACGATCAGCCCGAGCAGATCGAGGCCTGCCGGTTCCAACCCGCGCCCGCCGAGGCGGATGATCTCGCCCTCGATCGTCACCAGCTCGACGCCGAGCACATTGTTGGTGGTGAGGCCATATTTGAGGCAATGCACGCCGCCGCTATTCTCCGCGACATTGCCGCCGATCGTGCAAGCGATCTGGCTGGAGGGATCGGGCGCATAATAGAAGCCCTCGTCCTCGACGGCGCGGGTGATTGCGAGATTGGTGACGCCCGGCTGCACGACGGCGATCCGGTCGACATAATCGATATCGAGGACACGGTTGAACCGCGCCATGCCGAGCAGTACCCCGTCGGCCAGGGGCAGGGCACCACCCGAGAGAGATGTGCCGGCGCCGCGCGGCACGACCTTGACCTTATTGGCGTGGCACCAGGCGAGGATCGCCGCGACCTGCGCGGTCGTTTCGGGCAGCGCGACGACCATCGGCAGCTGGCGATAGGCGGTCAGCGCGTCCGTCTCATAGGGCCGCAAGCCATCCACATCGTCGATCACGCCTTCGCCCGGGACGATCGCGCGCATCGCAGCGACGATCTCGCCACGGCGGGCGAGCGTCTCTTCATCAGGCTTGGGCATGAGCAGCGACATTGACGTCGATGTCTATTGCAGGTTTACAAAAGCGCCGCCATCAACGAGCAGCGCGGCGCCAGTAACATAGGCCGCCATGTCCGAGGCGAGGAACACGATCGGCCCCGCCAGGTCCTCGGATTCGCCAAGTCGGCCGAGCGGGATGCGCGCGGTCATGCGATCGCGCTTGTCCTGATCGGCGAGGTCCTCCTTGTTGATCTCGGTCAGGATCGTGCCCGGCAGCACGGAATTGCAGCGTATGCCGTGCTTGCCGAGCGCGATCGCGGCCGACTGCATCAGGGAATGCACGCCGGCCTTGGTGGGGGTGTAGTGCGTCTGAAACTCGCCGCCGACGAGCGCCGAGATGGAGGAGACCGCGACGATCGCGCCGCCGTCGCCCTGCTTCACCATCTGGTTGGCGGCCGCCTGCACCATATAATAAGCGCCGTGCAGGTTGACGCGGAAGGTGCGGTCGACCGTCTCGACCGGCATGTCGAGAAAAGCGTGGAACGGGCAGATGCCGGCGTTCGAGACCATCACATCGACGCGCCCGAATGCCTCCACCGCCTTTGCGACAAAATCGGTCGCGGTCTCGGGCAGCGCAACGTCGCCCTTCACGGCGAGACCCCTCTGCCCGAGCGCCTTGATCTGCGCGATGCAGGAGGCGGCCTTGTCATCGCTCGAGGCGAAGTTGATCGCGACGTTCGCGCCATGCTGCGCCGCGCCAATCGCCGCCGCGCGGCCAATGCCGGTCGAGCCGCCGGTGATCAGCACGGTCCTGCCTTCGAGAAGTTTCATCGCACATCCTCTGCAAGGATCGAGCGGTCGATCGCATCGATCCGGTTCACGCCGGTCAGTGTCATCGCGACCGTCATTTCCTTGGCGATCAGCTCGAACAGCTTGGTGACGCCCGCCTCACCCTGCGCGGCGAGCGCGTAGACCCATGCTCGGCCGAGCAGGACGCCTTTGGCGCCGAGCGCCAGCATGCGCACGACATCGAGACCATTGCGGACACCGCCATCGGCCAGCACCGTCAGTCTGTCGCCGACCGCGTCGGCAATGGCGGGGAGGGCGCGTGCGGTCGACTTGACACCGTCGAGCTGGCGGCCGCCATGGTTGGAGACGACGATGCCATTGGCGCCGATCGCCGCCGCTTCTCGCGCGTCCTCCGGATCGAGAATACCCTTGATGACGAGCGGGCCGTCCCATTCGGCGCGAATCCAGTCGAGATCATGCCATTGGATCGACGGATCGAAGTTTGCGCCCAGCCAGCCCATATAGTCGTTTAGACCGCTCTTGTTGCCGAGCACGGGCTTCAGGTTGCCGAGCGTATGTGGCCGGCCCAGTAGGCCCACATCGAGCGCCCAGCGCGGATGCGTCATCGCCTGCAGTACGCGACGGAGCGGGGCATTGGGGCCGGACATGCCGGAATGCGCATCGCGATAGCGAGCGCCCGGCACCGGCATATCGACCGTGAACACCATCGCTTGCGCGCCGTTCGCCTTGGCCGTAGCGATCAGGTCACGCATGAACGCGCGGTCCTTGATGACGTAGAGCTGGAACCAGAAGGGGTGCGCAATCCGCGCCACATCCTCGATCGGGCAGATCGACACGGTCGACAGGCACAAGGGCACGCCGGCCGCCTTCGCCGCGCGGGCGGCCTGCAATTCACCGCGCCTTGCATACATGCCGCCGATCCCCACCGGGCCGAGCGCGACGGGGAGCGAGACTTGCCGACCGAACAGGGTCGTGCACAGATCGATCGACGCGACATCCTTGAGTACGCGCTGACGCAGTTCGATGCCGGCAAGGTCGCTCACATTGCGGCGCAGCGTCTCCTCGGCATAGGCGCCCCCATCGGCATAGTCGAAAAGGAAGCGCGGCAGCTTGCGCCGCGCGGCTTCCCGAAAATCCGTAGCGGATGAAATAATCATATTATTCGCCGTGACGCGCCATGGGCGTGCCGTCAAGAGGTGTGTCGGAGAGAATGCGCCTCAATAGGACGTGAACAGCGCTTCCCGTGCAAGCTTTAGTGCCGTAACGGCATCATGCGCGTCCTGCGCCTTCTGCATCGCATCGAAATCGAGCTTGTCGAGCGCCCGCTCGATGCCCTTGAGAAAGTCGATCGCGGAATTGGCGACCGCCACCGAATCCTCGCGGAACGGGAACTGGTCGAGCTGCCACACGCCTTCCCACTTGTTCTTGCGCAGCGTGTAGAAGAACTCGAACAGCTCGATCGGATGGACGGAACCGGCGATCAGATCGTCGTCCCAGCTGCGGAAATTGTCATTAACGTCCATCCCGAACAGCCGTCCATGATCGATGGCGAGCTGCGCCGCATCGGCCGGGCTTTCGCCGCCGTAGAGCGAGTGGCCGAAGTCGAGCAGGATGCCGACATTGGGCACGCCCATCTTCTCGATGCCGAGCAGGGTGCGCGCCACGCTGTCATAGCTCATGTGGACGCGCGGCTCGCGCGGCTTGTATTCGATGACGAAGTTGAGATCGGGATTCTGCCCGGCCAGTTCGGCGATGCCGTCGATCGAATGACGCCAGAGTTTTCCATGGTCGACCTGGAAGGGATAATCCCAACCGTCCTGCCCTGGCCAGAGCTTCACATAGCTGGCGTTGAAGCGGCGTACGACATTGGCCGCGTCGTTGACCATCTCGTTGGCGAGCTTGCGCACGCCCGGATCGGGGTTAGTGAAGGCGCCCTTGGCGAACTGGCGCGTGTAGATTTCCGGCGTGATGCCGATGACGGAGAGGTTGTTGCGCTTCAGCGCGTCCTCGACCTTCTCGAACGAGGTTTCGCCGCCGGGGAAGGGGTAGTTGATGTCCACCACGGAGAGGTCGTTCACCTGCCCGGCGAGGTCGATCATCTCGATCAGCGTGCGGGGAGGGCCGTAGCCGTCGGTCGCATAGCGGTCCACGTAGGTCGCGAAGTGCCAGATGCCGGCACCATATTTCTGATTGCTCACGGTCATTCTCTCCTGTGAGGAAATGTCAGGCGACGATCACCTGCACCCCGATGGCTTCGATCGCGGCGCGATCCTCGGGTTTGATGCCGTCGTCGGTTATGAGGACATGGACGAGATCGAGTCCGCCCAGGGACGAGAAGGAGCGCACCCCGATCTTGCTCGAATCGGCGACCAGATAGACGCGCTCGGCCGCCTCGATCATGGCGCGCTTGACCGCGATGTCGGACAGTGCCGGGTAGGTGAGCCCCGCCTCCAGATCGAGTGCGGCCGTGGCCAGGAACAACTTCCGGACGAACAGGCCCTTGAAATAGTCGGCCGAACGCTCGCCGCTAAGCGACAGGGTCGGCGCCTTGAAGTGGCCGCCAGTCATATGCACTTCGAAACCCGACTCCGCGCCGAGCATCAGCGCGATGTTGAGCGCATTGGTGATGACGGTCATGTCGCGACGGGTGAGCAGATTGGCGGCGACCTCCGTAGTGGTCGAGCCGGAATCGAGCACGATGGTTTCGCCGTCTCCGACAAGCTGCGCTGCGGCGCGGCCGATGCGCTGCTTCGCATCCATATTGTCCCGGTGCTGCAGGGCCATTTCGCGCACTTGCTGCGGCACGGACTTCAGGAAGGCGCCGCCATGCTCGCGAGTGATGTAGCCTTCCGCCTCCAGCTTCTCGAGATCCTGACGGATCGTGACTTCAGAGACGTTGAAGGCGTCGGCAAGTGTCCGCACACGCGCGCTGCCTTCTTCCTGGAGCCAGTCCAGCACTTTTCTGCGACGGGTTTCGGCGAGGAGACGGGTTCTCATTGAGGCGAGCTCGCTTGATGATCGGTCCGACAAAGACCGAAAAACAGGGTCGCCGCCGTTGTACAATCGCGTGACAAGCACTTGGCAAGACCTTTCAACGCGCATCCTCTCGGGGTGCCGCACCTCGGACAGGGCGGTCGTGGCTTCATCAGGTATCGCTCAGTTACGTATTTTGTCAATTTTTATGAGATGGCTTTAGAAACGAAAATAATCGAAAGCAAAATTCTTGCGAAACAGGAAAGGGTCGGTTAGTTGTGGCGCTAAGAGAGAGGGTGATGGGCAGTCCGCATATGTCAGATTCGGCCATTTCGGCGAATGCACGCGATTCGTTCGCCAAGCGGGCAGAGCATGTCCGTGAGCGGGCGAATTGGATGCGCCGTCGGCTGCTGAAGATGATTGTTGATGCCGGTCAGGGTCACCCTGGCGGTGACCTTTCATCCGCAGATATCGTGGCTTCGCTCTATTTCGATATTCTTCGGATCGACCCAAAAGATCCTGCCGCTCCCGGACGGGATCGCTTCGTGCTGAGCAAGGGGCATTGCACCGGCGTGCTGTACACGGCGCTGGCCGCCTCGGGCTTCTTTGCCGAAGCCGAACTCGACACCTATCTGAAGCCCGAGTCGCGGCTCAACGGTCATCCGAACAGGGCCTATCTCCCCGGTGTCGAAACCAACACCGGCCCGCTCGGCCATGGCTTGCCCGTGGGTGTCGGCATCGCGGTGGCGGGGCAGATAGACAATGCCGCCTATCGCGTGTTCGTCCTCACCGGCGACGGCGAGCTTCAGGAAGGCAGCATGTGGGAAGCCGCGATGTTCGCTGGCCACCGCGAACTCGGCAACCTGACCGTGATTGTCGATCGCAACCGGCTTCAGCAGGGCGCGCGCACCGAAGAGACCAATTCGCTGGAGCCGCTCGGCGACAAATGGCGCGCTTTCGGCTGGCAGGTCGTCGAGGTCGATGGCCATGATCATGCTGCCTTGCTCGCGGCGTTCGATGCCGCTGCCGAGCCGCGCACGAAGCCGCGGGTGATCATCGCCAATACGTTCAAGGGCCAGGGCGTCAGCTTCATGCGGGATCAGGCCGGCTGGCACCACGGGGTGCCCAATGCGGAGCAATATGCCCAGGCGATTGCCGAGCTGGACGCGGAGATGGGCAAGTGAGCGCCGCTGTGCCCGTCATCGCCGGCATGTTCGATTGTCGCGATGCCTATGTCCGTGCCGTCGAGGAGTTGGCGGAGGGCGACGATCGCATCGTCGCGGTGGTCAATGACTCGGTCGGTTCGTCGAAGCTGGGCAAGTTTCGCGAGCGCT
The DNA here is from genome assembly GCF_019737615.1 of Sphingobium xanthum. GTDB lineage: Bacteria > Pseudomonadota > Alphaproteobacteria > Sphingomonadales > Sphingomonadaceae > Sphingobium > Sphingobium xanthum. The sequence continues at coordinate 471,455 of NZ_JAHKKS010000001.1, forward strand.
TCCCGACGCGCCTCATCAATGTCGGCATTGCCGAGCAGAATATGGTCAGCGTCGGCGCCGGTCTCGCCAATGGTGGCAAGATCCCGTTCGTAAGCGGCGCCTCCTGCTTCCTGACGGCGCGTGCGCTGGAGCAGATCAAGGCGGACTGCGCCTATAGCGAACAGAATGTGAAGCTGTGCGGCATCTCGTCGGGCGTTGCCTATGGCGAGCTCGGCGCCACGCATCACAGCATCGAGGACATCGCCTGGCTGCGCGCCATCGACAAGCTGACGGTCATCGTGCCTGCCGATCCGTGGGAGACGGCGGAAGCGATCAAGGCGGCCGCGGCGCTTGACGGCCCGGTCTATGTCCGCATCAGCCGCATGCCTGTCCCCGCGATCGAGCGGCCCGAGGGCGCCCGCTTCGCGATCGGCAAGGCCGAGACGCTGCGTGATGGCGACGACGTCGCGATCATCGTCAACGGCACACTCGTGCATCGCGCGCTCGACGCGGCCACGGCGCTGGCGGGTGAGGGCATCGCCGCGCGCGTGATCAACATGGCGACGATCTCGCCGCTCGACGTCGAGGCGATCGCTGCAGCCGCCGCAACGGGCGCGATCGTCACGGCCGAGGAAGGGCTGGCGACCGGCGGCCTTGGCGGCGCGGTTGCGGAATATTGCGCCGAGAACAGCCCGGTCCGCATGAAGATGCTCGGTTTTCCGGGCTTTCTTCCCACCGGTTCGGCGAAGTGGCTGATGGAGCGCTACGGCCTCACCGCTGACGGCATCGCCTCGGCCGCGCGCACTCTGGTTGCGGGCAAGCGCTCATGACCGGGCAGTTCGTCCTCGCGATCGATCAGGGTACGACCAACACCAAGGCGTTGCTGGTTGCGCCCGATGGTTCGGTCCGCCTGTCGCGCTCGCGGGCGATGAAGATCGACTATCCGCATCCCGGCTGGGCCGAGCAGTCGGCGTCGGACATTTGGGAATCGGTCGCCGCGCTCATCGCCGAGATCGCTGCCGCCGCCAATCCGGCCGACATCGTCGCGGTCGCGATTTCCAACCAGCGCGAGACGATCGTGGTCTGGGACGCGGAGACGGGCCGCCCCATCGGCCCGGCCATCATCTGGCAGTGCCGCCGCTCGGCTGATCGCTGCAATGCGTTGCGGGCTGCGGGGCATGAGGCAGAGATTGTCGCGCGCTCGGGTCTGGGCATCGATCCGCTGTTTCCCGCCGCCAAGATTGCGTGGTTGCTCGACGAGACGCCGGGCGCGCGCGCGCGGGCCGAGCGCGGCGAGCTCAAGTGCGGTACGATCGACAGCTGGCTGCTCTGGAACCTGACCGGCGGCGCTGTGCATGCGACCGACCATGGCAATGCCTCGCGCACGCAGCTGTTCAATCTCGATACCCTGTCCTGGGACGCCGAACTGGCCCGGCTGTTCGACGTTCCGCTCGCGCTGTTGCCCACGGTCATGCCGTCCGATACGCGCTTCGGCACCGTCGCGCCCGGCCTGACGGCGCTGGGTGACGGGACGCCAATTCAAGCGATGATCGGTGACAGCCACGCGGCCCTGTTCTCGCATACGGCGAGCGGCGCGCGTCTCAAGGTAACGATTGGCACCGGCAGCTCGTTGATGACCGCGACGGAAGGCCGGGTGCATTCCTCGCACGGCCTGTCGAGCACGATCGCCTGGAGCCAGGGCGCCGCCGTGCAGCACGCGCTCGAGGGCAATATCTCGGTCTCCGGCCACGCGGCTTCGTTCGCCACGGCTTTGCTCGGGCTCCCGGACGAGGAAGCGCTGACCAGCCTGGCGGCAAGTGTCGAGGACAGCGGCGGAGTCGTGTTCGTGCCTGCGCTCGCGGGCCTCGGTGCGCCGCACTGGCGCAGCGACGCGCGTGGCGAGATCACCGGCCTGTCGCTCGGCAGCAGCCCGGCTCATGTTGCTCGCGCGACGATCGAGGCGATTGCGCTGCAGATCGGCGATGTCGTTGCCGCGCTCGATGCCGATCTCGGCGCGACCTTGCCCGAGCTATCGGTCGATGGTGGCGCCGCGCGGAACGATTTGCTGATGCAATTGCTCGCCGACCTGCTCGACCGCGAGATCGTGCGGCCTGCCATTGCGGAAGCAAGTGCCCTTGGCGCGGCACGCCTGGCCCGCGAGGCGCTGGGCCTCGCGACCGCTGGCGGCAATCCGGTTCAATCAGAGCGCTTCGCGCCGGCCATGTCGGCCGAGCAGCGTGCGCGCGTTGTGCGCCGCTGGCGCGATGCTGTGGCGCGCGCCGTGCGCGACGCCGCGCAAGGAGGAACGTGACGATACGGCGGGGCCGTACCGAGGAACGTGTGGTGTCCGGTGGACACATAAGAACATGGGAAAGGGAGTGGATGATGAGGATTTCCAGAACATCGCGTCCCGCGCTGTTGCGTGGAATGCTGCTCGGAACGAGCGTGATGACGCTCTTCGCGAGCTCGTCGGCCTTCGCACAGGGTGGGGCCGAGCCGCAGCAGGCTGAAGACCGTGCCGCCGACGCAGAGATCGTCGTCACGGGCAGCCGCATTCGCAATCCGGCGCTGACCTCATCGTCGCCGCTGCAGGTCGTCACCGCCGAGAAGCTCGAAAATGCCGGCGCGACCAACGTGCAGGAAGTGCTGACGCAGGTTCCTGCCGTCGGCGTGCCGAGCCAGACGCGCGTGAGCAATGCCGGCGACACCAGCCCCGGTCTCGCCACGGTCAACCTCCGTAATCTCGGCAGTGATCGCACACTGGTGCTGATCGATGGCCGCCGCACGGTCGCGGGTATCCCGGGTACGGCGCAGGTCGATCTGTCGATGATCCCGAGTTCGTTCGTCGAGCGCGTCGATGTGCTGACGGGTGGCGCTTCGGCCGTCTACGGTTCTGACGCCGTCGCCGGTGTCGTCAACTTCATCTACAAGAAGAACTTCAACGGCTTCCTGGCCAATGCGCAGGCCGGCATTTCGGAATTGGGCGACGACAAGCGCTATTCGCTCAATGCGACCCTGGGTCAGAACTTCGCGGACAACCGCGGCAACGTGATGGTCTATGCCGGGTTCAACCACGAAGGCAATGTGCCCAACTTCAAGCGCGAGCGCACGGCCGCGGGCTACAGCAGCGTCGGCAACCTGCTGCGCGTCGGTGGCAACAGCGACCAGAACCTGACGGCTGCGCAGAAACTGTTCGATCGCTTCTATCAGCCGTCCAATGTCGGTCCGGGCGGTGCGTTCAACTTCGGCGGCTCCGGCAGCCGGCTGATCCTGCCCGATGGCACGCTGGACAGCTATCCCGGCCTCAACGCATCGAACTATCTGGATCCGGCCATCCAAGCGAAGATCAACAAATATGGCTATAATGCCGCCGCGCTAGGGCAGCAGGCCTCGCCGTCGAACCAGATCACCGTCGCCATGCGCGTCAACTATGATGTGACGGACACGTTGAACCTGTTCGCGGAATCGACCTTCTCGAACTACAAAACGAACGGCAAGCGCGAGGCCTCGCCGATGCGCACCGACAGCGCGCTTGGCGCGTTCACGGGAACGAACGGGTTCTTCCCGATCCAGTTCCAGGTCGTGAACCCGACCAACCCCAATGACGTGCGGATCCTCAACAATCCGCTCGTCCCGACCGCTGTGTTCAATGCGGCCGACAACCGCGCCGTCAACGACTCGTTCGCGTCCAAGGACGTCAGCTTCCTGCTGCGCACGACCATGTTCGGGGACGGCACGCGCAGCACGCCGACCGAGCGCGACAATTTCCGCGTCGCGGCTGGCGGTACGTGGGAGTTGGGCGGCGACTGGGCGGCCGACTTCTACTATCAGTACGGTTACAGCAAGCAACGCCAGGGGATGACGGGTCTCGCCGATCTCTATCGCCTTGCCCAGGCGGTGCAGGTCATTCCCGACGTGTTCGACTATGACCGCGACGGCAACACGACCGAGGCGACCTGCGTCGATGCCAATGCGCGCTCGCAGGGCTGCGTTCCGATCAACGTCTATGGCCTGAATGCGGATGGTTCGAGCAAGGTCTCGAAGGAAGCCGCAGCCTGGCTCTATACGGAGATGAGCCGTTACTCGAAGCAGGAGATGCAGACCGCCTCGTTCAACGTCGGCGGCACCGTGTTCAACCTGCCGGCCGGCCCGGTGCAGGTGTCCGTAGGTGGCGAATGGCGCGAAGAGTCCAGCATGGACGACTTCGATCCGCTGACCAACGCCGCGCGCAACGGCTATGTCCAGCTGCTCGACACGTCCGGCTCCTTCACGGTGAAGGAAGCTTATGGCGAGGTCGTCGTGCCGGTCATCCATGACACGCCGTTCATCCACAACCTGACGCTGCGCGGCGCTGCCCGCGTCTCCGATTATTCGACGGTCGGCAGCTTCTGGGCATGGAATGTGGGCGCCGAATGGTCCCCGGTCGAGGATATCCGCTTCCGCGGCGTCTATGCACACGCCGTCCGCGCACCGAATATCGGCGAGCTCTATGCAGCAGCAGCAGCGGGCATCATCACCATCACCGATCCGTGCCAGGGCGTGACCATGGCGCAGACCAGTGCCGTGGCGGTGAACTGTCGCAAGGATCCGGGCGTGCTGGCCAATATCCAGCAAAACGGATCGATGGTCCTGACCTCGTCGGATACGGCGGGCGTCGGCAGCATCACGGCGGCGAACCCGAACATCGCTCAGGAAACCGGCAAGACGCTGACCCTGGGTCTGGTCGTCAATCCGCGCTCGATCGAGGCGCTGCGCGGCTTCACCTTCACGGTCGATTATTTCGACATCAAGCTGGAGCAGGCGATCAACCGCCTCGCAGCGGCGACGGTACTCAACAAGTGCTACGTCAATGGTCTGGCGGATTTCTGCCAGTTCATCACGCGCCGCCAACAGCCGTCAGGCGCGTTCAGCGTCGGCTCGGTCGAGCAGGTCGTTCGCGGCCTGATCAACAGCGGCGGCTCGTTCGCCCGCGGTCTCGACTTCACGCTGGGCTACACGCGGCCGCTGTTCGGCGGCACTGCCTCCGTGCAGGCGAACTGGACGCATCTGCTCAAGCAGGGTGTCATCCAGCTCACCGGCGACGCCTATGACAACACCATGGGCGAAATGGGCACGCCGCGCGACACGGCCAACGTCACGCTGACCTGGGAAGACGACACGTTCGGCGTAACGCTCTTCAACCGGTATATCGGCAAGCAGATGTTCGACTACGAGAACTATCAGACGAACTTCCGTCTGGCGAACGGCTCGCTGCCCGATCAGAAGTACTTCACGGTGGGGTCGAAAATCTACACCGACGCCCAGATCCGCTACAAGGGCATCGAGAATTTCGAACTCTTCGTCGGTGCGAACAATCTGTTCAACGTCCAGGCGCCGCCGCTCTGGGTCGGCACGCCGAACGGCAGCCCCAACGCGGTCTGGGATATCATCGGGCGGCGCTTCTATGGCGGCGTGCGTGTGAAGTTCTGATCGTCCTCTGACACACTCTCCCCCTCGGGGCGGCGCTGTGCGCCGCCCTTTTTTGTGAATCAGGTCGGAACTGCATGCTTTCGCTCGCCGTGTCGGTGACGTCAAAGCGCTGATTTCCGTGGGTTCCGGGCTCAAACTTCACAAACTTCCCGCGTATCGCGCATGGTGAATGCGCAAAAGTCCGGCCCCCGGGCGTGAGCGGGGCGTGCGGTTTTCCGAGATTTTTACGGGGTCAAAGAGCGGCGGCCGGCGGGCGCCTGACGGGAGGTTATGACATTCGATGCCGCTTGTAGGACAGCGCTTTGTGCGTCTCAGCGCGAAGCCCCGGATCGACGTCACCCGGGGGTCTGCCCGGGTGACAGTCGAGGTTGGAGATGCGTCGCGGTTCAGGGCGGATCAACATTCAATAGGCGGCAGGGGCCGGCTGTCGTCCGGAAAATCGCTGTCTTGCGGCCCCCGACGCATGGCAGCCCGGAGCGAGTTGTTCCTCACATTCGAACATCTCTTCCCGCGCCACTGGTGATCGCGAAAAGCGCCCTTCGCAGCCCGTTGCCGCCGATCCGTCCTAAATGACCGTAACCTTGAGCTTGGCCTCAAGCTCCTCCAGCGACTTGCCCTCGTTGCGCGGCGCCCAGATGAAGCCGACGAGGCCGCTGATGACGAGGAAGCCGACCAGGATCCAGGCGAGGTTGGTGAACCCGGCTGCGGTCAGCGCGGGCACGAAGAAGCTGAAGGCACCGAGCGCGATGCGGACGGCGGCGAACATGACACCCTGAGCCGTTGCGCGTAGCAGCGTCGGGAACATCTCCGAGCTCCAGAGCTGGAAGAAGCTCTGCGCGCCGAAACCGCCGCCGATCGACATCAGGAAAACGTGCAGAATCGCCAGCGGCAGCGTGAGCGGAAACAGCGCGAGCAGCGACATGCCGATGATCTGGGTGACCGCTGATATGCCGAACAGCAGTCGCTGGTTCACGCGGTCGGCGAGCTTCATGAAGATGAAGAAGATCGATCCCATGCCCAGCAGGAAGCTCAGTGTCTGCACGGCCACGGCGACTGCCTGGCTCTGATCGCCGACGGTCCGCAAGATGTAGGGGAAGAAGAAGCCGTTGGTGCCGGCCCAGAGATTCCAGAACAGATACATGCCGCTGAGGAAGGCCATCGAGCCGATATGCTGGCGCGTGAAGAGCTCGCGGATCCGGCCGGGGCGGGCCTGCTTGGTTTCGCGTGGCGCCGATTCCTGCGCCTCCAGCCAGCGCTTGGACTCCTGCATGCGGGATCGCAGGAATGTCAGCCCTATCGCGAGGATGGCAAGATGCGCAAACACGATCCGTGCGCCGAGCAGGCCTAAAGGTGCGAGCACCAGGAACATCAGCAGCACCACAACTGGTCCGAGATACCAGAGCATCTGCGCCACGCCGCTATGTTTGCCGCGCCCGTCCTTCGGCGCCATTTCCGCGATCAACGACCAGGAGGCCGGGATGTCCGCGCCGACCGCGAGGCCGACGAGGAAGAAGCCGAGCACGACCATCCACGCATTGACCGCGAAGACCAGCCACAACATGCCGAATGCGTAGAACAGCATGTCATATTGGTAGATCTTCTTGCGCCCAAACAGGTCGCAGAGCCGTCCGCCGATCAGCGCGCCGACGCCTGCCGAGATGGCGTTGGGGCCGAAAGCGCCGATCATCCCGATCAGGTCATTGTCGAGGCGATAGGCTTCCTGCCACAAGGCGAGCGCGGCGGAGCCTGAGACGATCGATCCGGCATCGATATAGTTGGCGAGTCCGGCGAGGATCGTGTTCTTCCAGTCCTCGTTTCGCGGCTCCCCCGCAGCGCTGCTGCTCGACATGGACAGACTCTCCCTTTGAACATATGATAGTATTATTTATAGACTAGCGACGGTCGGCCCCGCGAGCAAGCGTTCGCAGCGCGAGAATGCCGGGAACATGCAGAAAAGGAGAGCTGGAAGTGACGATTTCGCGACGGGGGCTCCTCGCTCAGGCAGCCGCGATCGGCGCTGTGTCCGCCGCTGGGCCGCTCGCTGCCGCCCGGTTTCCGGAGCCGCCGCGCAGTGTCGAGCGCTGGGGTGTCTATGAAATCGTTCTCGATGGCCCGCGCGAAGGCAATCCCTTCATCGACATGGCACTCGTCGCGACATTCGAGAGCGCGGGCAGGCAACTGCGCGTGCCGGGATTCTACGATGGCGAGGGCGTGTACCGCATTCGCTTCAGCCCGCCGGAGATTGGCACGTGGCAATGGCGGGTCGAGAGCAATGCGCCGGCGATGGACGGGCGCTCCGGTAGCTTCGCGGCGACGGCGCCGATCCGGGGCAATCGCGGCCCTGTGCGCGTAACCAAAGATGGCTACCACTTCGCTTATGCCGATGGCACGCCCTTCCGCCAGATTGGCACGACTTGCTATAGTTGGGCGCTCCAGTCGGATGCGAAATGCGCCGAGACGCTGAAGACGCTGGCCGGCGCCCCGTTCAACAAGATGCGCATGCTGGTCTTTCCGAATGTGGAGTCGGTCGCGACCAATCCGTTCGTCCGCACCGGCGATGGCCCGCGCGATTGGGACCCGACCCGCTTCGATCCCGCTTATTTCCGTCGCTACGAGGACCGCATCCAGCGCCTCGGTGCGCTTGGCATCGAGGCGGATGTCATCCTCTTCCATCCCTATGACGAGAAGCGCGGCTATAACGACATGACGCGCGCCGATGACGAGCGTTATCTGCGTTACGTTGTCGCGCGCTGGGGTGCCTATCGCAACGTCTGGTGGTCGATGGCCAACGAATATGACGCTATCGAAACCAAGAAAATGGCGGACTGGGACCATCTGTTCCAGATCCTCGTCGCGGCCGATCCGCATGACAGGCTGCGCTCGATCCACCAGATCAACGTCTATTACGACCACCGCAAGCCGTGGATCACGCACGCGAGCGTGCAGAACGGCGCTGCCGTGCTCGATGACCTGCGCGCCGAACTGCACCGCACGATGACGCTCAAGCCGGTGATCTTCGACGAGGTGGTCTATGAGGGCAATTCGGAGAAGCGCTGGGGCAATCTGACCGGTGAGGATATGGTGCAGCGCTTCTGGTGGGGCCTGATCGGCGGCACTTATGTGGGCCATAGCGAGACCTTCGATCCCAACCGCAACGCCGATTTCTCGTGGCTGGGGCAGGGCGGGAAGCTCGTCGGCAGCAGCGTGCCGCGGCTCGCCTTCCTGCGCAAGGTGATGGAGGAAGGTCCAGTGCCGGGCATCGAGCCGATCCAGCCCTGGTGGAACTATCATCTCGGCGGCAAGCAGAACGAATATTACCTCAAATATTTCGGTGCGGAGGCGCTGACGGAGTGGGCGGTCGTGCTGCCCGGGCGGGGCCAGGAAGCGCAACTGCGCTATCGCGCAGAGGTTATCGATACCTGGAACATGACCGTGACGCCGGTCGATGGGGTATTCACTATGGCGCGCAAGAACGACTATGAAGTGCATGATCCTGAAAGACAAAAGATCACGCTACCGGGCAAGCCCTGGATCGCGCTTCGCCTGACCAAAGTCTGAGTGATTGCGCGTGAGCGACATCTTCCTGGCGGTCGATTGGGGCACGACGAACCGGCGTGCATTTCTGATCGAGAACGGCGCGGTGGTATCGACGGAGCGCGACGCGACCGGCATCCTGGCGGTGCCGCCGGGCGGCTTCGCGGCGGAGATTGCCGCTCTGCGTGTCCGTTACGGCGCGGTCCCGATGATCCTTGCCGGCATGGTCGGATCGAACCGGGGCTGGATCGATGCCGGTTACGTCGGCTGCCCGGCCGGGCTTGAGGCGCTGGCGGCTGCAGCGAAAACGCCGATCCACGGCGTCCACGTCATCCCCGGCGTCTCGCGCATCGATGACCACCGCGCCGATGTGATGCGCGGCGAGGAGGTCCAATTGCTCGGCGCGGTCGCTTCGGGGATGGCGCCGCACGATGCCTTGCTCTGCCAGCCCGGCACCCATTGCAAATGGGCGACGATGCAGGACGGCGCGATCACCGACTTCGTCACGGCCATGACTGGCGAACTGTTCGCCCTTCTCAAGGGGCATGCCCTGATCGGCAGCGCGATGGCGGGGGAGGTCGCAAATGACACAGTTTTCGCGCAGGGCGTCGCCGATGCCGCGGACGATGATTTGCTGGCGCGCCTCTTCGGCGTGCGGCCGGCGAGCTTGCTCGGGCTGCGCAACGATCCGGACGCCGCTTCCTATGTCAGCGGGCTGCTGATCGGCAGCGATTGTCGCGCGCGGCTCCGCCATGGCGGGCGCGACGTCTTCCTGCTCGCCGACCCCGTGTTGGGCGGACTCTACGCGACCGCTATTTCGGCCAACGGCGGCACGGCAATGCTCGTCGATAGCCATGCCGCCTTCGTTGCCGGGATCGTCAGGCTTTGGGAGTTGATGCGATGATGACGTTCGATGAAGCTTTCGCGCAATGCCCGCTGGTGGCGATCCTGCGCGGTGTCCGGCCCGATGAGGTCGAGGCAATCGGCGCCGCATTGATCGGTGCGGGTTTCACGTTGATTGAGGTGCCTCTGAACTCGCCGGACCCGTTCGAGAGCATTTCGCGCCTCGCCGGGCGCTTCGGCGGACAGGCGACGATCGGCGCCGGCACGGTGCTGGACGTTGCGGCCGTCGAGCGGCTGGCGGATGCCGGCGGCCGCATGGTCGTCTCGCCCAACACGAACGAAGCGGTGATCCGCGCCAGCGTGGCCGCGGGCATGGCCTCGCTGCCGGGTTACTTCACGCCATCCGAGGCATTCGCCGCACTTGCCGCCGGCGCGAGCGCGCTCAAGCTGTTCCCGGCCGAGGGCGCCAGCCCCGCTGTGCTGAAGGCGCAGCGCGCCGTGCTACCCAAGCATGTCCCGGTGCTGGCGGTTGGCGGGATTTCGCCGACCAATATGGCGCCCTGGCTCGCGGCCGGCGCGGCCGGTTTCGGTCTGGGTTCGGCGCTCTACAAGCCCGGCGCGAGCGCTGAGCAGGTGGGCATCGCCGCACGGGATTTCATCGCGAACTGGCGCGCCGCCATGGCCGGTCAGCCCGCGTAACGCTCCGTTGCCAGGCCCCGACAACCGGAATCGACCTCGAACAGGGCACCGGCATGCGGCTCGGCCTGTTCGACACCATCGGCGGCGGAGGTCACGAACATCCGATCGAGCGCTGGCCCGCCGAACGTCACGTTGGTGATCTGCGAGGCGGGCAGCCGGATCAATCGCTGACGCTTCCCGTCCGCGTCGAAGCGCATCACGCCCGATCCGCCCCAGCAGGCCACCCACAGGCAACCGTCCGCATCGAGCGTCATGCCGTCTGGCCATCCCCAGCTGTCGTCGAAAAGGATGAATGGCTCGCGCGGTCCCAGCGATCCGTCGTCGTTGATGGCGAAGCGGAAGATCGTGCCGAGCGCTGTGTCGGTGTGAAGCAGCGAGCGTCCATCCGGCGCGATCGCGGGACCGTTGGCGATAGTATAGGGGCCGTCGACCTGCGCGATGTTGCCGTCCGGATCGAGACGATAGAAGGCGCCGCTCGGGCGGTCGCAAGAGATCGGCATCGTGCCGGCCCAGATGCGTCCCTGTGGATCGGCCTTGGCGTCGTTCATGCGATTGCCGTCGAGGTCCGGCTCGGGCGCCACGACCGTTTCTATGGCCAGCGGGTCCAGTTTGAGCCGCACGATCTCGCTTCCATGCCCGGCGATGAAGCCCGGTGCATCGCGCCGTTCGATCAGCCAGCCGATCATCTGCGGTACGTCCCAACTTGCAACACTTTCATCGGCCAGCAGCAGCCGATTGACGCGGCGGCCGAGAATGTCCGTCCAGTAGGCGGCCTGATCGCGATCCGACCAGAGCAGGCCCTCCCCCAGCTGGTCGGGCCGGTCGCGCCTTATGATCCGCACCTCGTCCATCACCCGTTCCAGTCGAATAGGCCGACCGTCTCGCGTTCGCCGAGCAGGAAGGCGTCGGCGACGAGGCGGAACGGCGCAAGATCGGTGTCGCTTTGTCGTGTCGCGATCAGCTCGGCGAAACGCTGGTAGAGGCGGGCATATTCAGGAGTATCCGGGACGTCGATTGCCATGCCGTCCACCGCCATTTTCGACGCGCCGTGGCTGAGCATGAGCGTGCCGCGATCGGTCTCGACGATGATATCCCAGCTTTGCGGGCCGCGCTGGTCGAAGTCGAATGCGACAGCGATCGGCACGCCCTCCGCGCCGGTGAGCGAAAGATCGGCCGCGATTGGGGCCGCCTTGTTGGCGGGGAAACGGAGCGTTGCGCGGTCGAGCAGCAGGTCGCCGTCCAGCAGCCGGGTCACGACCGAGAGCGCATTTATGCCCGGATCGAACACGCCGATCCCGGGTTCCCAGATCCATTCCTGCCCCGGGTGCCAGACGCGCACATCCTCTTTCCAGTTCACGGCGACCCGTCGAACCGTTCGCTCGGCAAGCCAGGCCCGTGCCGGCTCGACGGCCGCCGCTTCGCGGGAATGCCAGGTAACATGAAGAACGCTGCCGCTCGCCGCGGCGGCCGCCACCAGCGCTTCCGCTTCGCTCATCGTCGCGGCCGGCGGCTTCTCCAACATCACGTCCAGGCCGAGCGCGAGCGCCTCGCGCACCAGCGTCAGCCTGCCGCGGGGCGGTGTACAGATCGCGATTGCCGCGACGTCGGGCAGGGCGGTTCGCAGGTCGGCCAAGCTGGTGAAGGCGGGAACACCGTCGAACGTGCTGTGGCGCGAGACGGTCCCGGCGAGGCGGAAATTCGGGTCTGCCGCGATCGTCGGGATGTGCTGATCGCGGGCAATCTTGCCGACGCCTGCAATGGCGATGGCTCGACGATCCGTCATTGTGCGGCTCGTTTGCGGCGCCGGCCGCTGGTCTCGAACATGGAAAGATCGACCGCTCGCGCCATGGCGGCATAGCCCTCTTCGCTGGGGTGAAGATGATCGCCGGAATCGAACGCGACCGCCAGTCTGGAAGGATCGGCCGGGTCGCGCAAGGCAGCGTCGAAGTCTACGATCGCGTCCGGCTCGCCGGAGCTTCTGATCCAGTGGTTGATTGCGGCTCTTTGTGCCTCCCGCTCCGCCGTGAAGGAGTTCGCGCCAGCAAAGGGCGGCAAGGTGGCCATGACGACCTTCACACCGGCTGCGCGCGCGCGGGCGATGACCTGTCGATAGCCGTTGATGAGATCGGCCGGATCGAGCGCGGGATTGCAGCCGAGCAGGGCGCTGCAACCGCCATTGCCGATGTCATTAATGCCTTCGAGCATCATGACATGCGAGACATGAGCGATCCGCAGGACGTCGCGATCCAGTCGAACGAGGGCGGACTTGCCCCAACTGGTCGAGAGCACGCGATTTCCACCGATAGCGGCGGCCAGGAAGCTGACGGAATGCGACGGACGCTCGGTCACGAACCGCCGCCGCAGCTTGGCGAGCCAGCCCCCGTCCTGCATGAGGACGGGCCGATTGGCATCGGTCAACGAGTCGCCCAGCGCGACGACGATCTGCGTGGGCTTCTCGGTCAGGATCGACACGCCGCTGACCAGCGGCCGGCCGATGATCGTGTCGGAGGCAACGAGCGTTTCAGCCGATGTCTGGTCGCCTTCGGCCATCGCCATCACGGCATTGCCGAAGGGCTTGAGTTTCAGACCGTCGGGCAACTGGACGCTGACGACCAGTTCCGTCGGGGCATCGATCGGCAAGGCTATGGCATCGCTGAGCATCGGCGCACCGGGGGGGATGGTCGCGGCCTTCGCCCCGCCGAACGTTAGCGGTCGGATCGTCCCCGGCCGGGCGTCGAAACCGTTGCCGGCAAGGCCGATGGTCGCCGCGTCGATGCGTAGCGGTGCAAGACCTTCCTCGTTCGAGAAGCGAACGCGCATTGCCTTGCCGCCAATCGCCACGATGACGCGCATCCGCAGCGTGCCGACGACCGGCGGGCGGTCGCGCAGACGCTGTCGGGCCTCGGGCGGCAGGTTAAGCGAGGCCGGAATGACGAAGTCATAGTCGGCGGGGCTGGATTGATGGGCCTCGATCCAGGTCTCCGCGCCGCTGCGGGCCGAAAGCGGCGATGACAAGGCAAGGCAGGCTGCGGCCGCGCAGAAAACGGCAATCCTCTTCAAATCGACCCCTCCGGACAAAGTATTATCGCGGCCCGATTATCATCATATTATATATGTTCAAAGAGGATGTTCGATGATGGATGCGGCTGATCCTCGGAGCCGATGTGCCGAGAGGCTTGCCGCTGCGAGTCGTCGATCGGATTTTCGGTTCTTCTGACGTTCAACGTTATCGGAGGTCTTCGCTGAACGGTGATTTTGCCGTTTTTGAGCGATATCGGTGCCGTCATCGCTCGCGCGATTTCAAGAGCTTACGATCTTGACTTCTCCTTGTTCGCGCGTGTGCGCCATGGTGATTGCGCAAAAGTCGGCTCGCGACCGCAAGGCGGCCTCGGATTTCTGCGGTTTTTTGGACGATGAGAAGGAGCGGCGCCGGTGTCCTCGGCGTTAGCTTATGAGGATGCCATCTCGAGTCGGTGTAGGACAGTTGTTGTGACGACTGTTCTGATCGCGTTGAGCAGTGCTGCTTCTGGGAGCGAGCACGGTTGCAATCCTGCAAAGCGGAATGTCCGGACACGACGACTTTGCGGACATTAGGTCGGCCAGTCATTCTCGAAGTCCTGGTCGTGGCACTGAATGGCTTCAGCGAGACTGGGAAACCATGCATTTCGTGACGACAACTCCTGCGCCATGAACAACTCAAGCACGTTGTCGTCCTGATAGGCTTGAGCCTTTGGGTCCAACGGCAATCGGACAAAGTCAGCGGTTAGGACGCAGAAGCCACCCTCTGACAGGTTCTCAAAGCAAGTATATCTAACCGAGGTGGTTGCATTCGCTCTACGCCAAACTGGAATGGCGCGGTAAAGATTGGACATAGGGTGAGCGGGGATGCCGCAAGCTGTGACGGATGGGCCTTTATGGGCCGCTCAGAGCTACGTGTCATCATTGTTCGTATTGTCCGCCTCCCACCCCCAATTAGCCAGAGGGCACTATCTCGCCTTTACCGTAAAGCGGACCTTACGGTGATGCTGTTTCATAGGTCCCAGCGCCAACCCCTCACTCCTTCGGCGTCAGTTTCAGCAGCCGACCGCCCGGCGCATCTTCGAGCAGCCAGACCGCGCCGTCGGGGCCGGTGCGCACGGCGCGGATGCGCTCGCCCATGTCCCAGTGGTCGGCCTTGGTTGCGGTTTCGCCGTCGAGGGCGATGCGGTCCAGTGACTTGCCCGAGAGGCCGGTAATGAACAGCGAGTTCTTCCAGGCGGGGAACAGGTTGGCGTTGTAATAAGCGAGGCCGCCCGGCGAGATGGCGGGGTTCCAGAAGATCTTGGGCGCTTCGAAGCCGTCGGCCGGCGTATGATCGGGGATGTTGCGGCCGTCATAATGGTCGCCGTTCGAAGCCTTGGGCCAGCCATAATTGAGGCCGGGCTTCACCAGATTGATCTCGTCGCCGTGGCGGGGACCCATTTCCATTTCCCACAGGCGCCCGTCCTTGTCGAAGGCGATGCCGAGCAGATTGCGGTGGCCATAGGACCAGGCGGCGGGATGGAAGCCCCTGGACGCCAGCGGATTGCCCGCGGCGGGCGTGCCGTCGAGATTGAGGCGCAGCACCTTGCCGAGGGTCGACTTGGGGTCCTGGGCGGGATCGAAGAGCTGGCGGTCGCCATTGGTGAAGAAGAGATATTTGCCGTCCGGCGAGAAAGCGATGCGGCCGGAATAATGCCCGCCGGTCTCGGCATCCTGATTGGCGCGAAAGATGACTTTCACGTCCTTGAGGGCAGGGGTCGTCTGATCGAGGGTCGCGGTCGCCAGCGCGACGCGGCTGCTCTTGCCTTCGCCCGCTTCGGAATAGCTGAAGTAGAGCGTCTTGCTGCTCGCGAAATCGGGAGCGGGGACGATGTCCATCAGTGCGCCTTGCCGATCGCTCACCACGGCGGGTGTGCCGGTCACGGTCTTCTTGTCGCCGCTGGCGGGATCGAACAGGATCATTGCGCCCATCTTCTGCGTCAACAGCAGCTTGCCATCGGGCAGGAAGGCCATGGCCCAGGGCGCATCGAAGGTGCCGACCGCCTTCACCGCGAAGGGTGCGCCACTCGGCGGCGTCTGCGCATCGCTCGGCGTCGAGGCGCCGGAGCAGGCGAGAAGGGTGGCGGAAACGAGGGCGGCGAAACCGAGCGTGCGGACGTTCATGGCGTGGTGTCTCCGGAGGGAATCTGTCGATCCTGTCGTGACATAGCGATACCGGGCGGCGCGTGGCGCGGCAAGCGCGCGGCCGGCAATGAAACGGACCTCGCGCGGCGGCAAATGCGCTCCCATTTGAGCGCCGGGCAGTGCTTGTTTGAGGAGGTACGGCCCATGCCTGATTTCCGTCTTGCTGTCTCGGCGCGCGGCTCGGCATGCCGATCGCCGCTTCTCCGGGCCGGTCCGCTACACGGGCGACGGCTGGCGGATCGGCGGCGGCGGCGAGCTGGCGCTATCGCACAATCTCTTCCTGCGCGCGGCGTTTCGCTATTCCGATTATGGGCGGGTCGCGCGGGGGCAGAAGGCGGCAGGGATGATCGGCTGGCGTTTCTGACGCTTGAGTTCGGAGCGGGGCTGATCGATGCGCTTTTGTCGATTGCTTTTGCGGACCGTCGCGCCTATATGCGCCTTGCTTTCCTGACATCGCGAGACTGTTAGGGCTGGCTCCGCAAGGGACCGGCGACGAAGCTGCATGGTTTTTCATCCGGAGAGTCTGTGTCGGACATCGCGCCTGTCGTTGAGATCGTCGAAGCCGAAGCGAAAGCGCTCGGGTTCGACGTCGTGCGCGTGATCCTGTTCGGCAAGGACGATGACCGCACGCTGCAGATCATGGCCGAGCGGCCGGAGACGCGGCAGCTCACGATCGACGATTGCGCCGCCCTGTCGCGCGGCGTCTCGGCGCGGCTCGATGCGCTGGAAGAGGCGGGCAAGGACCCGATCGAGGGTGCCTATCGGCTGGAGGTCAGCTCGCCGGGCATCGACCGGCCGCTGACCCGCCTCAAGGACTTTGCCGACTGGTCCGGCCATGAGGCGCGCGTCACCTTCGCCGAAGCGATCGAGGGCGGGCGCAAGCAGGTCAAGGCCGTGCTCGCGGGCGTCGACGGCAGCACGGTGCTGCTCGACGATCCCAAGTCCGGCCGCGTCGTCACTGCATTTTCCAACGTCGCCAGCGCCAAGCTCGTGCTGACGGACGCACTCATTTCTGCTACTGTCCCGCTCTCGACCGAGGGTGCGGACGAAATCGTCACCCAGGAACAGGAAGACTAACTCCCATGGCCAACGCCATTTCCGCCAACAAGGCAGAGCTGATCGCGATCGCCAATTCGGTCGCTTCGGAGAAGATGATCGACAAGGCGATCGTCATCGAGGCCATGGAAGACGCGATCCAGCGTTCGGCGCGCGCCCGCTACGGTGCGGAGAACGACATTCGCGCCAAGCTCGACCCGGAGACCGGCGATCTTCGCCTGTGGCGCGTCGTCGAGGTGGTCGAGGTCGTCGAGGATTATTTCAAGCAGGTCGATCTCAAGGCCGCCCAGAAGCTGCAGAAGGACGCCGTGCTCGGCGACTTCATCGTCGATCCGCTGCCGGCGATCGACCTTGGCCGCATCGACGCCCAGTCCGCCAAGCAGGTGATCTTCCAGAAGGTTCGCGATGCCGAGCGCGAGCGCCAGTATAACGAGTTCCACAATCGCGCCGGCGAGATCATCACCGGTGTGGTGAAGTCGGTCGAGTTCGGCCATGTCGTCGTCAATCTTGGCCGTGCCGAGGGCGTCATCCGCCGCGACCAGCAGATTCCGCGCGAAGTCGTCCGTGTCGGCGATCGCGTCCGTGCGCTGATCCTCAATGTGCGCCGCGAGAACCGTGGCCCGCAGATCTTCCTGAGCCGCGCGCATCCCGAGTTCATGAAGAAGTTGTTCGCGCAGGAAGTGCCCGAGATTTACGACGGTATCATCGAGATCAAGGCCGCTGCTCGCGATCCGGGCTCGCGCGCCAAGATCGGCGTCATCTCGCATGACGGCTCGATCGATCCGGTCGGCGCCTGCGTCGGCATGAAGGGCAGCCGCGTGCAGGCGGTCGTCCAGGAAATGCAGGGCGAGAAGATCGACATCATTCCCTGGAGCGAGGACACGGCGACCTTCGTCGTCAACGCGCTGCAGCCCGCCACCGTCAGCCGCGTCGTCATCGACGAGGACGAGGAGCGTATCGAGGTGGTCGTTCCCGACGATCAGCTCAGCCTCGCCATCGGCCGTCGCGGCCAGAATGTCCGCCTTGCCAGCCAGCTGACCGGCAAGGGCATCGACATCATGACCGAGGCCGACGCGAGCGAGAAGCGCCAGCGCGAGTTCATCCAGCGCTCCGAGATGTTCCAGAACGAGCTGGACGTCGACGAGACGCTCTCCCAGCTGCTGGTGGCCGAGGGCTTCACCGAGATGGAAGAAGTCGCCTATGTCGGCATCGACGAGCTGGCCTCGATCGAGGGCTTCGACGACGAGCTGGCGCAGGAACTGCAGAGCCGCGCCGCCGAGGCGCTGGAGCGCCGCGAGGCCGCTGCCCGCGAGGAACGCCGCGGGCTCGGCGTCGAGGATGCGCTGGCCGAAATGCCGCACCTCACCGAAGCGATGCTGGTCACGCTCGGCAAGGCCGGCATCAAGACGCTCGACGACCTCGCCGATCTGGCGACGGACGAGCTGGTCGCCAAGAAGCGCGTCGATCCGCGCCGTCGCCGCGACGCGCCCGAGGAGAAGGGCGGCGTGCTGGCCGAATATGGCCTGAGCGAGGAAGTCGGCAACGAGATCATCATGGCGGCCCGCGCGCACTGGTTCGCCGACGAAGAAAGCGAGGCCTGATATGCCTTATGTCAGGATCGAAGCCATTGCCGGCGCGACGCGGGATCAGAAGGCGGCGCTCGTCGCCGACGTGACCCAGGCGGTCGTCGCGCATCTCGGCAAGAAGCCGGAGCAGGTCTGGGTCGTCATCGATGACGTGCCTGCGGACAATTGGGGCGTTGCCGGCGGTCTGGCCGCAGACCGCATGGCAGCCGCTGCCCCGTCAAGGGAGGACGCCCATGCTGCGGTTTCCTCCCAATGAGAGGCTAAGGCTCCGACAGCGCTACCCAATTCCTCCCCGGAACGGGGAGGGGGACCATTTGCATGGCAAATGGTGGAGGGGGCTCACCCTCTCCGGCGAGATGGATTCTGATTGGCGACGGGGCAAGTCCCCTCCACCACCGGCTTCGCCGGCGGTCCCCCTCCCCGTGCCGGGGAGGATCTCATGAGCGAGCGTCGCTGCATCCTCTCGGGCGAACATGCCGACCCGGCCCATCTGATCCGGCTGGCGATCTCGCCGGACGGTGAGGTGTTGCCGGATGTCCGGGCGAAAGCGCCCGGGCGTGGCGCCTGGATCGGCGTTGCGCGCGCCGAGCTCGAGCAGGCGATCGCCAAGGGCAAGTTCAAGGGCGCGCTGGCGCGGGCTTTCAAGGGCGAGGCGCTGCGCGTGCCGGACGATCTGCCCGAGCGGAT
Organism: Sphingobium xanthum; assembly: GCF_019737615.1. Lineage (GTDB taxonomy): Bacteria > Pseudomonadota > Alphaproteobacteria > Sphingomonadales > Sphingomonadaceae > Sphingobium > Sphingobium xanthum. Next base: position 490,513 of record NZ_JAHKKS010000001.1, read on the forward strand.
CGATGAGGCGCTGCGTGCCGATCTGATGGCGCGGCTGGGTCTCGAAGCGCGCGCGTCGAACCTCATCAACGGCTTCGACAAGATCGACGTCGCAGCGCGGCGTGGGCAGGTGCGCCTGCTCCTGCACGCGGCCGATGCGGGCGATGACGGCAAGCGCAAGCTCGATCAGGCCTGGCGGGTCGGCGAGGAGCGCGAGGGCGAGGAATTTGGCGGGGACAGCTTGCCGGTGGACCGCGAGGCCCTATCTATGGCATTGGGGCGAAACAACGTCGTCCATGTCGCGGTGACGAACGCTCAGGCAGCGGACCGAATCTCTGCTCTGCTCGGTCGCTGGCAAAGCTATCTGGGATGCGCTAACGCGCCGCCGAACTCCGGTTCGGCTGAACGTGAGCATATGGACGAAGGTCCGAACGCGGAAGCGTGAGGACGCACGACTCGGCTGGTCCCAAGGACCGTGCCGGACGGGAAGATGAAGGGTTAGATTGCGTCGATGAGTGACAATGGGAATGACAAGCCGACCTTGGGCCGCAAGCCGCTGGGCTTGAAGCGGACGGTCGAGGCCGGCCAGGTGCAGCAGAGCTTCAGCCATGGCCGCAAGAACACGGTCGTGGTCGAGGTCAAGCGCCGTCGCATCCTCGGCAAGCCCGGGGAGACCGAAGTCGCGCGCGCGCCGGAACCGGCAGCGCCGCCGCCGCCGCCGCCTGTCCAGCAGGCCCCGCAGCGCCCGGCTGTCGCGCCGCCGCAGCGTCCCTCGGCGACCGACTCGCTCCTGACCCGTCAGGAAATGCAGGCCAAGCTGCTGCGCGAGGCCGAAGAGTCTCGCATGACCGCGCTCGAGGAGGCCCGCCGCCGCGAGGAAGCCGACAAGCTGGCCGCGAGCGAGGAAGAAAAGCGCCGCGCCGAGGAAAATCGTCGCGCCGAAGAGGAAGCCGAGCGTCGCAAGGCTGAACCGGAAGCCAAGGAAGCCGCGCCGCAGCCCGAACCGGAAGTGGTCGCGGAACCAGCCGAAGCAGGCGCCGGAAACGGAACCGCCGCCAGTGCCGGTGCCGGAGAGCGTGCGCCCGCGCCGCGCCGGTTCACGCCCGTGCCGGCGCCGGTCAAGCGCCCTGAGCCGGCCAAGCCGGACCGCAACAAGCGCGGCGGCGGCGATGACCGCCGTCAGTCGGGCAAGCTCACCGTCAATCGCGCCCTGGCCGATGACGACAGCGCCCGCGCGCGCAGCCTCGCCGCGCTGCGCCGGGCTCGCGAGAAGGAACATCGCCGTCTGGGCGGCCCGCGCGAGCCGCAGGCCAAGCAGGTCCGTGACGTCGTCGTGCCCGAGGGCATCACGGTCGGCGAGCTTGCGAACCGCATGGCCGAGAAGGGCGCCGACCTCGTGAAGGCGCTGTTCAAGATGGGCACGCCCGTCACCATCAACGACGTGATCGACCAGGACACGGCGGAGCTGCTGGTCGAGGAATTCGGCCACCGCATCCAGCGCGTGTCCGACGCTGACGTCGAGATCGACACGGCCGCCGACGTCGATGCCGACAGCACGCTGCTTCCGCGCGCGCCGGTCGTCACGATCATGGGCCATGTCGATCACGGCAAGACCAGCTTGCTCGACGCGCTGCGCGGGACCGATGTCGTCGCGGGCGAAGCGGGCGGCATCACGCAGCATATCGGCGCCTATCAGGTGAAGACCAAGGGCGGCGACATCATCACTTTCCTCGACACGCCCGGCCATGAGGCGTTCACGGAGATGCGCGCGCGCGGCGCCAACGTCACCGACATCGTCATCCTGGTGGTGGCGGCGGACGACGGGCTGATGCCGCAGACCATCGAAGCGATCAACCACACCAAGGCCGCCGGCGTTCCGATGATCGTCGCGATCAACAAGGTGGACAAGCACGAGGCCAATCCGCAGCGCATCCGCGAACGTCTGCTCGAGCATGAGATCGTGGTCGAGGGCATGGGCGGCGATACGCAGGACGTGGAGGTCTCCGCCGTCAAGAAGACCGGTCTGGACGAGCTGATCGAGAAGATCCTGCTGCAGGCCGAACTGCTCGACCTCAAGGCCAATCCCGATCGTGCCGCCGAAGGCACCGTCGTGGAAGCGCAGCTCGACAAGGGCCGTGGCGCCGTCGCCACGATCCTGGTCGGTCGCGGTACGCTCAAGGTCGGCGACATCTTCGTCGTCGGCGAGCAGAGCGGCAAGGTGCGTGCCATGGTCAACGACAAGGGCCAGCAAGTGAAGACAGCCGGTCCCTCGACCCCGGTCGAGGTGCTGGGTCTTTCCGGCGTGCCGATGGCGGGCGATCAGCTCAACGTTGTCGAGAACGAAGCACGTGCCCGCGAGGTCGCGGCCTATCGTTCCGAACTGGCGACGCGCAAGCGCACGACCTCCGCACCGACCAGCTTCGAGCATATGTTCTCGGCGCTCAACACCACGCAGATCGAGTATCCGGTGGTCATCAAGGGCGACGTGCAGGGCACGGTCGAGGCGATCGTCGGATCGCTGACCCGCGCCTCCACGGACGAGATCAAGGTCCGCGTGCTGCATTCGGGCGTGGGCGCGATCACCGAGAGCGACGTGACGCTGGCGGCCGCAAGCCGGGCGCCGCTGATCGGCTTCAATGTCCGTCCCAATGCCAAGGCGCGTGCCCTGGCCGAGCGGGACAAGGTGTCGCTGCGCTATTATGACGTGATTTACGACCTCATCGAGGAAGTGAAGAACGAAATGGCCGGCCAGCTCGCGCCGGAGCGCATCGAAACGATCGTCGGCATGGCCGAAGTCCTGCAGGTCTTTCCGGCCGGCAAGAAGGACAAGGCGGCCGGTCTGCTCGTGGTCGACGGCGTCATCCGCAAGGGCCTCAATGCCCGCCTCACGCGCGACAACGTCATCGTCTCGGCGACGACCATCGCCTCGCTCCGTCGGTTCAAGGACGACGTGTCCGAAGTCCGCGCGGGCGTCGAGTGCGGCGCGGTGCTGCAGGATACGAACGACATCAAGGTCGGCGACATGCTTGAGCTCTTCGACGTCGAGGAGCGGGCGCGCTCGCTCTAGGTCGCATCGCCATTCGGCCCATAGCGGCCTGCAAATGGCGGTTCCGTGCGCTTCCGGTGCTCACGTACATCAGGTACGCTGCGCTCCGGGTTCACACGAAACCACCATTTTCGGCTCGCTCTGAGCCAAATGTCGACACGACCTAAGGCCGCCTGTTCGAACGACCGACGCCTTCGGCTCCACAGGAGCGCATCGGAGTGTTATTGAGAGGGCTTCGTCAGGAGTTCATATGCCCCGCTACGTAGCTCTCCTCTCCAGCGTCAATGTCGGCGGCAATCAGGTGAAAATGACGGATCTCAAGGCCGCGCTCGAATCGTGCGGCCTTGAGAATGTCTCGACCGTGACGGCGAGCGGCAATGTCATCTTCGATCATCCGCAGGCGGCCGACGCGGCGCTGGCGAAGCAGATCGGCGATTGCGTGCAGGAGCGCTTCGGCTTTCGGACCTTCGCCGCGGTGCGCACGGCGGCAGAGCTGACGGCGGCGGTCAAGGAGAGCCCGTTTCGCGGCGATAGCGACGACAAGTTCATCCACATCCACTTTCTAGACACGCCGCTGCGCGATGCCGCTTACAAGGCGCTGCTGGCGGCGCATGAAGGGAAGGGGCAGGAAAAGTTCGCGCCCGGATCGGCCCATGTCCATATCGATTTCGTCGATGGGGTGGGGAACAGCAAGGTGACGCGGCCATTTCTCGAAAAGCATCTCGGCTGCATGGGCACGGCCCGCAACCTGCGATCGCTGGAGCGGATCGTCGAGGCAATGGAGACACGCAAATGATCGATGCTCCCCCGCAGACGGAGACGCGCTGATGGCCAAGCAACCCGGAACCGGCGAGCCTTCGGTCCGTCTGCTGCGCGTCGGCGAGCAGGTGCGTCACATCCTGGCGGACATTCTCCAGCGCGGAGACGTGCATGACGATGTGCTGGCGGCGCATATGGTGAGCGTCACTGAAGTGCGCATGTCGCCCGATCTCAGGCATGCGACGGTGTTCGTGAAACCGCTGCTCGGCAAGGACGAGGAGGTGGTTCTCAAGGCGCTGCGCACCAACACCGCCTATCTGCAGCGCGAAGTCGCCAAGCGGGTGAAGATGAAATTCGCCGCCAAGCTCAAGTTCATCGGCGATGAGAGCTTCGAGGAAGGCAGCCATATCGATGCCATACTGCGTTCGCCCAACGTGGCGCGCGATCTGAGCGCGGACGAAGAATAAGACCCGGGTATATTGACCGGATTATCGTCCGGGTATAATTGGCTTCTCCGAGGAGTTGCCGATGACCACTTATACCGCCTTCGCCAACGATCTCTGGCTTGCGACGGGCACGCGCGCGCATGTCGTCGAGACGTTGCGAGCGATGGACGCTCCGCCACGCGCATCGGATCTGCTGGTGTTCGATGATATTACCGGCGCGCAAATCGATTTCGATCTGCGCGAGACAGAGCCGGAGCCGACCGCGCCCCGCGGGCCGGGGCGGCCGAAGCTCGGCGTGACTGCGCGGGAAGTGACGCTGCTGCCGCGTCATTGGGAGTGGCTGGGCAAGCAGCGTGGTGGCGCATCTGCTGCGCTGCGCCGCATGGTCGAGGAGGGGATGAAAGCCTCGGCCACCAGCGGCGCAGGCCCGGACGCCGCCTACCGCTTCCTGTCGGCCATCGCCGGCGATCGCACCGGTTTCGAGGAAGCCGTTCGCGCGCTCTATGCTGACGATCGTACGCGGTTTGAGGCGCTGACCGCGCCCTGGCCGATCGGCATACGCCAGCATGCGATTGGGCTGGCCTGGGGCGACGAGGCCGTGATAGCGGACGGCAATGGCTAAGCTCTATTTCTATTATGCATCAATGAATGCCGGCAAATCGACCAACCTCCTGCAAGCCGATTTCAACTATCGCGAGCGAGGCATGGCGACGATGCTGTGGACGGCGGGCGTGGACGATCGCGGGCGGCCGGGCTGGATCAGCTCGCGCATCGGCCTTGCCGAGCGGGCGCGCAGCTTCGAGGAGGATACGGCGCTGTTCACGGCTGTTGCGGCGCGCATGGACGAAGGACCACTTGCCTGCGTGCTGATCGACGAGGCGCAATTTCTGACACGGGCACAGGTGCTCGATCTGGCGCGGGTCTGCGATGAGCTGCGCGTGCCGGTTCTGTGCTATGGGCTGCGGACGGACTTTCAGGGGGAGTTGTTCGAGGGGTCGGCTGCCTTGCTGGGCTTGGCGGACCATCTGATCGAGCTCAAGGCTGTCTGCGAGTGCGGCGCCAAGGCGACGATGAACCTGCGGGTCGACGAGGCCGGCAAGGCCGTGAATGAGGGCGCGCAGACCGCGATCGGCGGAAACGAGCGCTATGTGGCGCTCTGCCGCAAGCATTTCATGGCGCGGCTGCGCGAGCGGGCAAGCTGACAGGGCGGTTCATGGCCGCTTCAGGCGGGCCGTGCTAGACGGATCATCACACGTTTAAGCGTTGCGCCGAAAGGAGGCCCGACATGAGCCAGATCAATCGTTTTGCCCTTGCCACGGCAATGGCGACGCTTGCCTTCGTCGCAAGCGGTGGCGTGCGTGCCGCCGAGCAGGCCGTGCAGGCAGAGATTGCCGCCAAGCCGGCCGAAGCGTCGATCCCGTTCATCAATCATGGCGGCGTGCGCGACTGGCAGGTCGCGGACGACAACAAGATCTACATCCAGGACAGCAAGGGCAAATGGTATCTGGCAACGCTCGCCATATCCTCGCCCGACTTGCCCTTTGCGACGGCGATCGGCTTCGAAACCAAGGGCGTGGACAAGCTCGACAAGTTTGGCGCCGTGGTGGTCGCGGGAACGCGCTATCCGCTGAGTTCCTTGACCGAAAGCGGCCCGCCGCCGCCGAAGAAAAAGGGCTGATCCGGGATCAGGCGATCCGATCCCGGACGGCCGCCCAGTCGCTTTCCAGCAAGCCAAACAGTGCCGTGTCGCGGACATGGCCGTTCCAGGTGATCCTTTCGGCGCGGAGCAGGCCTTCCTGTTGCGCACCGATCTTGCGCACCGCTGCCTGACTGCGGCTGTTGCGCGTATCGACGCGAAACTCGATCCGGCGGACGCCGCAGGCGAAGGCATGATCGATCATCAGCCGTTTCATCCGTCCGTTGAGGCCGGTGCCGCGCTGGGCCGGGACGATATAGCTGTTGCCGATCTCCAGCGTCTGGGCGCCTTCATCGAGCCGCAAATAGGCCGACATGCCGACCAGCGCGTCATCGACGAACACAGCGAAGGGCAGGCGGGTTGCGCTGCCGATGAGGGCGTCGAAGCTGGCATCGAACTGCGCGGGGGCGAAGCTGGTGGCATAGATGACCCAGATGTCGGCGTCGGCGGCGCAGGCTTCGCGCAAGGCGTCGCGATGGGTTTCGTCCATCGGCATCAGCCAAAGGCCGGCGTCGTGGAGCGGTGTAAGCAGCCGGCTCGAAAGTCTCGTCGTCATGCCTGCGCCAAGGCCGCAACTCGGCCGCTGCGTCAATATGCAATGACACGACAGGGCCGTAAGGCGGGGGCCTGACAGATCGTCGCGACGTGGCTATGGCGCCGGCATGGCCGCATCCGATCCTTCGCTCCCGCCGCTGCATGGCTGGCTGATCCTCGACAAGCCGGTGGGGCTCGGCTCGACGCAGGCGGTCAGCGCCGTCAAGCGCGCGCTGCGCGAGGCGGGCTATGGCAAGGCCAAGGTCGGTCATGGCGGCACGCTCGATCCGCTTGCGCAGGGCGTGCTCCCGATCGCGATCGGCGAGGCGACCAAGCTGGCCGGGCGGATGCTCGACAGCGACAAGATTTACGACTTCACCATCCGCTTCGGCGCGCAGACCGATACGCTGGACCTGGAAGGGGCGGTGATCGCGTCCTCCGATGTGCGGCCGACGCTTGCGGATATCGAGGCCGTTCTGCCGCGCTTCACCGGGCCGATCGAGCAGGCGCCACCGGCATACAGCGCGATCCTGATCGACGGCGTGCGCGCCTATGACCGTGCGCGGGCGGGCGAGGACGTGGAGATGAAGTTGCGGGCGGTGACGATATATGCGCTCTCCCTTCAATCCTCCCCGGCACGGGGAGGGGGACCAGCGAAGCTGGTGGAGGGGTGGAGCGGAGCCGCTCCGTCGCCTACCCCCTCCACCACCGGCGATGCCGGCGGTCCCCCTCCCCGTACCGGGGAGGATCTGGAGGAGGTCACCCTGACCGCCCATGTCTCCAAGGGCACCTATATCCGCAGCCTCGCGCGCGACGTCGCGTTGGCGCTCGGGACGGTCGGTCATGTGTCCATGCTGCGCCGTGCGAAGGCCGGTCCGTTCACGCTGAAACAGGCGATTTCTCTGGACATTCTGAACGATGCTGCTAAGGCGCGCGCCATTGCGCAGCATATGCTGCCATTGACGGCGGGGCTGGACGACATCCCGGCTCTCCCCGTCACCTCCGAACAAGCCATGGCGCTGAAACAGGGCCGGACGCTTGCAGGGGATCCTCGCACGCAGGGTCTGATGCTGGCGACGCAGGGCGATGTGCCCGTCGCGCTGGTGGAGGCTTTGGGGCCGGACATCCGGGTCGTGCGGGGCTTCAATCTTTAGTTCGAAAGGAGTCACGATGTCGATCACTGCGGAGCGCAAGCAAGCGCTTATCGAAGACAATGCCCAGAACCCGGGCGACACGGGCTCGCCGGAAGTTCAGGTCGCGATCCTCACGGAGCGCATCTCGAACCTCACCGAGCACTTCAAGGGACATCACAAGGACAATCACAGCCGTCGCGGCCTGTTGATGATGGTCAACAAGCGTCGCTCGCTGCTCGATTATCTGAAGAAGAAGGATGGGGCGCGCTACACGGCCCTCATCGCGAAGCTCGGCCTTCGCAAGTAAGACAGGGAAGGGGCGCCCATCCGGGCGCTCTTTTCATATGGGGCGCCCGGAAGGACCAGTGGCGCCACCCATGCGGGACGCGGAGGCAATCCGGCTTTCCGTCCGGGAGCAAAAGCTCCACACGCCGCCGCGGACCGGCCTTTGTCCGCACGCAAGCCCCGCCGTGCAATAGGGCGCCGCGGGTGGAAGGATACCCAATGTTCAACGTGAAGACTGTAGAAATCGAGTGGGGCGGAAAGACCCTCAAACTCGAAACGGGCCGTGTTGCCCGCCAGGCCGACGGCGCGGTGATCGCGACCTATGGCGAAACGGTTGTGCTGTGCGCTGTCACGGCCGCCAAGTCCGTGAAGGATGGCCAGGACTTTTTCCCCCTGACCGTTCACTATCAGGAAAAATACTCGGCCGCCGGACGCATTCCGGGCGGCTTCTTCAAGCGCGAACGCGGCGCCACCGAGAAGGAAACGCTGGTTTCGCGCCTGATCGATCGTCCTGTCAGACCTCTCTTCCCTGAGGGGTTTTATAACGAGATTAACGTTATTTGTCAGGTGCTTAGCTTCGATGGCGAATCCGAGCCCGATATCGTTGCGATGATCGCGGCGTCGGCGGCGCTGACGATTTCCGGCGTGCCGTTCATGGGCCCGATCGGCGCGGCGCGCATCGGCTACAAGGATGGCGAATATCAGCTCAATCCGAGCCTCGACGAGGTGAAGACCGGCGAGCTCGATCTCGTCGTCGCCGCCACCGACACGGCCGTGATGATGGTCGAATCCGAAGCCAAGGAGCTCTCGGAAGAGGTGATGCTCGGCGCGGTGCTGTTCGCGCATGACGAGAGCCGCAAGGTGATCGACGCGATCATCAAGCTGGCCGAGAAGGCCGCGAAGGACCCGTGGGAGCTGAACCTGGGCGACGGCAATGCCGACCTCAAGAAGAAGCTCAAGGACCTGATCGGCAAGGACATCGCGGCAGCCTACAAGCTGACCGACAAGTCCGCCCGCTCGAACGCCCTGAACGAAGCCCGCGCCAAGGCGAAGGCCCACTTCACGGAGCAGGGCCTCGACGCGCAGACCGTCATGGCCGGCATCAAGCTCGTCAAGAAGCTGGAAGCCGAGATCGTGCGCACCGCCATCCTCAAGGACGGCCAGCGCATCGACGGACGCACGACCACGCAGATCCGCCCGATCGAGGCGATGGTGGGCTTCCTGCCGCGCACGCACGGCTCGGCGCTGTTCACCCGCGGCGAGACCCAGTCGATCTGCACGACCACGCTCGGCACCAAGGACGCCGAGCAGATGATCGACGGTCTGACCGGCCTCAGCTACGAGAGCTTCCTGCTGCACTATAACTTCCCGCCCTATTCGGTCGGCGAAGTCGGCCGCTTCGGTGCCCCCGGGCGCCGCGAAGTGGGCCATGGCAAGCTCGCCTGGCGCGCGCTGCACCCGGTGCTGCCGACCAAGGAGGAGTTCCCCTATACGATCCGCGTGCTCAGCGACATCACGGAGTCCAACGGCTCCAGCTCTATGGCGACCGTCTGCGGCGGCTCGCTCTCGATGATGGACGCGGGCGTTCCGCTCAAGCGCCCGGTCTCGGGCATCGCCATGGGCCTCATCCTGGAAGGCAAGGACTTCACCGTCCTCTCCGACATTCTGGGTGACGAGGACCATCTCGGCGACATGGACTTCAAGGTCGCCGGCACCTCCGAAGGCATCACCACGATGCAGATGGACATCAAGGTCGCCGGCATCACCAAGGAGATCTTCGAGGCGGCGCTGCACCAGGCCAAGGACGGCCGGGCGCACATCCTGGCCGAGATGAACAAGGCGCTGGGCGAGACCCGCACCGAGCTCTCGGCTCATGCTCCGCGCATCGAGACCATCTCGATCGACAAGAGCAAGATCCGCGACGTCATCGGCACGGGCGGCAAGGTCATCCGCGAGATCGTCGCGGAGACGGGCGCCAAGGTCGACATCGACGACGAGGGCATCATCAAGATCAGCTCGTCCGACGTCAGCCAGATCGAGGCGGCCAAGGCCTGGATCCTCGGCATCGTCGAGGAAGCGGAAGTCGGCAAGATCTACAACGGCAAGGTCGTCAATCTGGTCGACTTCGGCGCGTTCGTGAACTTCATGGGCGGCAAGGACGGCCTCGTCCACGTCTCCGAGATCCGCAACGAGCGGGTCGAGAAGGTGAGCGACGTCCTCTCCGAAGGCCAGGAAGTGAAGGTCAAGGTCCTCGAGATCGACCAGCGCGGCAAGGTCCGCCTGTCGATGCGCGTGGTCGACCAGGAGACCGGCGCCGAGCTGGAAGACACCCGTCCCGCCCGCGAGCCGCGCGAACCGCGCGGGGACCGTGGCGACCGCGGTGATCGCGGCCGGGGTGGCGATCGTGGCGGCCGCGGCCGTGACGACCGTGGCCCGCGTCGTGATCGCGGCGACCGGGGTGACCGGGGCGGGGAGCGCGGCGAGCGCGGCCCGCGCCGCGAGCGCTCGGACGACGACGGTCCGGCACCCGAGTTCGCACCGGCGTTCCTGACGCGGGATGACGACTGAGGGTTAGAGCCTCGTTAGGTTCGATACGAATGAGAAAGCCCCGCAGAGATGCGGGGCTTTTTTGGTTGTCTTTCGGCGCGGTGCGTCAGGGCATCAGCACTTTGTCGACCACATGGATGACGCCGTTCGACTGGTTAACGTCTGCGATGGTGATGCGGGCCTTGCCGCCTTTCTCGTCGATCACCCACCAGCCGCCTTCGGGGCCCTTGGCGAGGGTGATCTCTTCGCCCTCGACCGTCTTGAACATGGCCTTGCCGCCGTGCTTGGCGGCCATCGAGGCGATCTCGGCCGCGCTGTGCTTGCCGGGGACGACATGGTAGGTGAGCACCTGCGTCAGCATCGTCTTGTTCTCGGGCTTGAGCAGGCTGTCGACCGTTCCTTTCGGAAGCGCGGCGAAGGCGGCATTGGTGGGCGCGAAGACGGTGAACGGTCCCTTCCCCGAGAGCGTATCGACGAGGCCGGCGGCCTTGACGGCGGCGACGAGCGTCGTGTGATCTTTCGAGTTCAGGGCGTTTTCGACGATCGTCTTGCTCGGATACATGGCCGCGCCGCCCACCATCGGATTGGCCTTGGCGAGTGTGATGCCGGCCGTGGAGACGAGCAGGAGAGCCGCGGCGATGCCGGGAGCCTTGCTGGAAATGCGCATGTCTGGTCCTTTTCTCTGACTGTGCGTCCCCTAGGGGCGGGGACGATACAGCTACGAGAGGGACGCATGCGCGGATGCAGCGCCTGCGGAATGGGGGATCAGATTTTGTGGATCTGGCCGGCGGCGATCGGGGTTGAGCTCGGTGCCGCGTGCGGGGCGCCGTCGCGCGGCTCCATGGTGACGGCGAGGGTCACGCCGTCCTTGAGATGGGCGCGCTGGGCCGGGGTGAGCGTGACGCGCATCGATCCGCTGGCGGGGATCAGGCCGAGCGAGCGCGGCACATTGTCGGCCGGGATAACCCAGAGCTCGGGCGCGAGATCACTCGGTGGGAGCTTGATCGTGCGGACGCGGAGCTCGCCGGTTGCGGCATCGTAATTGGCGGCGAACTGCGCGGGGCTCTCCGCCTCGCCAAGACGGGCGACGGAGGGCTCTGCCGATTGCGCGACCTGGACACGGGTCTGGGCAGGCGGCGCAGGTGGCGCGCGGAAAACGAGGAAGGCGGCGAGGGCAGCGGCGAGCGCGCCGGCCCCGAGCGCACCGAAGCGCCAGGCGCGGGCATGGCTCTCGATGCGGGTGACGACGCCGAGGCCGGCAACGGCCGGATCGGCGGAGGGGAGGCGCAGCTCGATCGCCTGCCAGAGATCGGGCGCCTCGACTTCGCCATAACCATGCAGCAGCGGCTCAAAGCGCGTCTGCCATGCGGTGACGGCCTCGCGGAAGTCCGGATCGCCGATCTGCAGGCGCAGAGCGAGGGCCCGCAGTTCTCCCTCCAGCACGCCAAGCGCCAGCTCGGCAGCGAGCAGGTCGCGCTCCTCGGGCGTCAGGGGCGTGTCGTCAGCCATCGGCGAGACACTCCTTGAGCTGGGCGAGGCCGCGGCGGATCCAGCTCTTCATGGTGCCGAGCGGTACCTTCATGCGCTCGGCGAGCTGGGCATAAGTGAAGCCATTGAAGAAGGCGGCACGGATGGCCTCGGCCGGGCTGCCGCCAAGTGCGTCGAGGCAATGGACGATGCGGGCCTGGCTCTGCTCCTCTTCGATCCGCTCCGGGGCGCTTGCAGAGTCATCGACGACATTGTCGGCCGCCTCGATGCCGGTGGTGGCCGGACGATGCGTGCGGCGCCAGTCTATCGCGCCGTTGCGCGCGATCGCGCACAGCCATGTGATAGGGCTGGCCTTCGCGGGATCGAACCGGCCGGCGCGCTGCCACACTTTGAGATAGGTTTCCTGCACGATGTCCGCCGCAACCTCCCGGTCCTGGCAGATACGGAGGCAGACGCCGAATAGTTTCGCGGAGGTGAGGTCGTAAACGTCCCGCAGGGCGGCGCGATCGCCACGCGCAACGGCGTCGAGCGCGGCGGTCAGCCTTGCCCGTCGTTCGTCCGCTTGCGTGATGAGATCGCCCGTCGTCATCCCTCTCGCTTCCTGCCGGAAGAGTGCCCGTAATAGATCGCCCTGCCTAGGCCGAAACTGTCTCCCGCCAGCACCGATGCGACGAACGCCCGACGATCAACCGGAACTGTAGATACGAGAGGAAAAGCCCGCCGGATGCATCGCGATAAAAAAATAAATATAATGCAATCAATATGTTAAGAATATATTCTTCGTAGGGAAAGGGCAAGATGACGATTTCCCGCGGCCCGCGACCGCACCATCTTGCCGGCGATCATCGTCCGTTTTCACTGTGGGAGAGTAGCATGTACAAAGCGATTCTGACGGCTTGCGCATTGATCGGCACGGCCGGGGCCGGGATTGGCGCTGCGCAGGCGGCGACGATCTACGGCGTGGACGAGAACAATAATCTCGTCACATTCGACAGCGCGAATCCGGGCACGATGCTGTCCACCGTGTCGATCACGGGCACGGATGCCGGCCTGGGTGCGATCGACTTCCGTCCGTTCGACCGGATGCTCTACGGTCTCGGCCTCGACCGCGTCGTCTACCGGATCGATATGAACACGGGCGCCGCGACGGCGGTCAGCGGCGTGCTTGCGCTGAACGGCACGAGCTTCGCTTTCGACTTCAACCCGACGATCGACCGGCTTCGGATCGTGTCGAACCTGAATGACAATTATGTCGTCAATCCCAACAATGGGGTCCTGACGATCGCGACCTCGGTCTTCTATGCCGCCGGTGATCCGAATAATGGTACCGACCCGGATGTCACGGCCGGCGCTTATACGAGTTCGATCTTCGGTGCGCCGGGCTCCTCTACGCAGCTCTACAGCATCGACACCGCGCTCGACGTGCTCGCCAAGCAGGCGAATAGCGCCGGCATTCTGACGACCGTGGGCGCGCTCGGCATCGACGTCGGATCGCGCACGAGTTTCGACATCTTCGGAAGTGATGCCTTCGCCTTCAACGGCAGCAGGCTCTACCGGGTCAACCTCGCCACCGGTGCACTGACCAGCCTCGGCATGACCGATCGGGCGCTCTTCGGGATCGCAATCGCTCCGGTACCCGAGCCGGCAAGCTGGATGATGATGATTGGCGGCATGACGCTGGTGGGCGGCGCAATGCGCAAGCGTCGCAAGACCATCCGCTTCGCCTGACGGAAAGCCCCCGGCGGGGGCGGGTGCCTCGCAGTGCCCGCCCCCAACTTCGTCCTCTCAGTAAGGAGAGCTCTTATGGAACGGATCACGGTGGGCGACGAGCTTCGGTGGCTGTTTCATGCACGCGAGACCGGGGCGGTGTCGACACGCGAATTCGAAACGCGCAAGCATGAGCTGCTGGATTGGTCCAAGTGTCACCTGATGCGCACGCTGCCCAAAAGGATGCAGTGGCCGAGGCATTGATGACAATTCCCCCTGTCCTACAGCCCTCAATCCATCATACCTAAGCTGCCTCCCTCAATCCGAACCCCGGAGGCACATCATGACCGCCAAGTTCACCGCCGCGCGTCGCGAGGCATTTTTTCGTGCGCTGGCGCGCACGGGCAATCAGGCATTGGCGTGCGAGCATGCCAAGGTGTCGCGCAGCTGGGTGACGCTGCATCGCTCGGGCGATCCGGAGTTTCGGCGGCGGATGGACGAGGCGATCGCGGCGGCCAAGGCGCGGCTCGATGCGGCGACCGAGCGGCGGCCGGAGGACAAGGCGCTGCGCTGGCAGGATGGCGACGAGCTGGTCGTGCGCGGGAGCAGGGGGCGGCGCACGCAGATCGCCCGATCGCGCCTCAAGCAATGGTCGCCGCGCGTGGAGACGCGGTTCCTCGCCAAGCTCGCCGCCAGTTGCAATGTGAAGGCGGCTTGCGCGGAAGTCGGCATGACGCCGGCATCGGCCTATGGGCATCGCAATCGCTGGCCGGCGTTTCAGCGGCGCTGGGACGAGGCGCTGGAGAATGGCTATATCCGGCTGGAGGGCACGCTGGTGGAGAATGCGGCCAATCTCTATTCGCGCGAGGACTATCCGCTCGATCATCCGCTGCCCGACATGACCACGGCGCAGGCGATCCACCTGCTCCATATGCACAAGCATGGCGTGCTAGGCATCGGCAAGCGGCCGGGGCGGCTGGCGGGGCCGCCGGACATGGACGAGGTGCGCAAGAGCATCCTGCGTAAGATCGAGGCGATTGCGAGGCTCGACGAGCGCGAGGCGGCGCGGAAGGCACAGCGGGAGATGAAGGCGGCAGCGAAAGCTGCGGCGGAGGGGGCTGCGGCGGAGGGCGAGGTGGCGGGCGACGAGAGCGCGGCGCAGGGCGAGCGTTGCGATCCGGCGGGCGTGCCGGTGCGGGGATTGAGGATTTGGGCGGGGACGGAGCAGTAGTGAGCTTCTTATAGCCCCTCCTCTTTAGAGGAGGGGTTGGGGGTGGTGCTGTGACTTGCCGGATGATCGCTGCGCGAGCGATGCGGGCGCATCGCCACCACCCCAACCCCTCCTCTAAAGAGGTAATTATATACTTGACAAAGCAATCTCTCTGGCAGTAGTCAGAGGGCATGACGAACCTGACCTCCCCTCATTTCACCGACGCTGACAAGGCCCGCGAGTATCTTGAGGCTCTGCGCTGGCCGCAGGGTCCGTTCTGCCCGCATTGTGGTTCATTCGGTGCGAAGCGGCTTCCGGCGCAGCGTGGCCGCCCGACGAAGGCTCATCCTGAGGGCGCGCTGCGCGCTGGCGTGATCCAGTGCAACGACTGCCGTAAGCAGTACAGTGTGACGGTCGGTACTGTGTTTGAGAGCAGCAAAATCCCGCTTAACAAGTGGCTGCTGGCCAACCACCTGTTGAATGCCAGCAAGAAGGGCATGAGCGCCCACCAGCTGCACCGCATGCTTGGCATCACCTACAAGTCGGCTTGGTTCATGTTCCACCGCATCCGCGAGGCGATGCGTCCGATTGGTTCACCTCCCATGGGCGGCAATGGCGGCACCGTGGAAGTGGACGAGACGTTCATCGGCCGCGAGCCGGGCGTCGATGCCGCCAAGGGCGGCTACAAGCACAAGATGAAGGTGCTTAGCCTTCTGGACCGCGACACCGGCGAGAAGCGCTCCATGGTCGTCAACAGCGTAACCATTGCCGAAATAACGCCGATTCTGCGTGCCAACATCGATCGCGAGACGAACCTTCTCACTGACGACGCAGGCCAATATCGCTTCATGGCTTCGCACTTTGCCAGTCACAGAACGACGCCACATATGAAAGGCGTCTACGTCGATCCCGACGATCGCACCATCCACACGAACACGATCGAGGGCAGCTTTTCCATCTTCAAGCGCGGCATGCGCGGCGTCTATCAGCACTGCGGAAAGCAGCATCTGCACCGCTATCTGGCTGAGTTCGATTTTCGTTACACCCATCGCGCCAAAATGGGCGTTGAGGATGACCAGCGCGCCGTGATCGCTCTACAGGGCATCGCAGGCAAGCGCCTCACCTATCGGCGGACTGACGGCCTCGCCGCAGCCTAAGGCCGGCAAGCCGCCTAGGAATCAGCGCTGGACGAAGAAGCGCTAGGCCGCTTCTTTTCTTTCGGACTCGACTCTTTCGCCGGTTTATGCGGCTTAGGTGGCGTGCTGAGCATCCGGCGCAGCACGTCATCCTCTTGCTGTTGATCGGTGTCTGACATGACCGGCGCTCCATCTGAAGACCAAGAATACAATCTCATTCGCGAATATGCTGAGGCACTCGGGCTGCTTGTCATCTATTGGGCTTCACTAGAAAACACCCTATCGTTCTGCCTCCAAAAACTCGCATCCGTAGATGAATGGACCAGCGACTGCATTGCCACATCGATAGGCAAGGCAGAAGGCAGGGCTGGGCTAATTCAACGGTTTGCGCTTCGGCCAGGCCATTCGCCATCGGATGAATGGCGAGACTGTGTAATAGGCATGTGCATACAGATCACCAACCTTTCTGAAAAGCGCAATCGCTTGGTGCATGATGACTGGTTTGCTCAAGAAGACGTAATAACTCGGCAGAATAACGCTATCAAAATTCGTAAGCTTGGAGCGGGCGAGACAAAATCTATTCTGAAGAGCGTTCCAGTTCCTTCTCATGTTGGCGAGATAGCAGACCTAACTCAGCGAACTGCACTTATCATGCTTCACATGCCATTCCTTTGCACTTCATACGAGCGCTGGAAGCATAAAGGGCGGCCCGTAACAGTTCCTCCGCAAGCAATTCAATTGAGTATGGGCATTCTTCCAGCCAGCACGCCGCTAGATGATTGAGGCGAGCGCTAGCTGCCTCAATCATTTCCTGCGTAATTTCGAACACCGGCCTGTCGCCAGCATCCTTAACTGTTTCGTGATGCTTTGTCATGTATATAATCTCCTCTAAAGAGGAGGGGCTTATGAGGCCCCAAAAGCCATTGCGTCGGTTCCCGGATGCGCTAGCCTGCGGCCCATGCTCTTCCGCATCCTCCTCGTCTTCGATCTGCTGGCGCTGGCCGTGCTGCTCTACTTCTTCATGGACGGGCTGCGTTATGCCTCCAGCGGCTATTTCGAGGCATGGGCGCCGATCCTGCTGGTGGCGTTCGGCGTGCTGGGCGGGGCGTGGGCGCTGCACAGCGGTGGCAAGAGGCGGGAGGCCTCGGCCCTGCTCGGCGTGATCGCGATCCCGCCATTTGTCTATCTGCTGTTCGTCCTGCTGATCGTGATCACCCAGCCGAACTGGCAATAGAGGCGGAGCCGCGGCGCGCGCGAACAGGCGCGTTTGACGGGAATGTTCTCGTTCAAACGTGCCTTGCGCCGGGTCAATATTTCCGGGCCTCCGGATCAATCATGGCCGCGGCATTGACTTTTTGATCTCCGGGGTGCATATGAAAAAGGCTAACGTCGCCTGCGACGGATTTTGACGCCCCCGGCGAAATCTTCCTTTGTCACTCGGCCAGCTCTGCCGGACTATTGTTCGGCGGATGATATTTTATTTGAAAAAAGGAATGGTTTCATGCCGATCGGCAAAGTCAAATTCTTCAACAACGAAAAAGGTTTCGGTTTCATCGTCCCCGAAGAGGGCGGCCAGGACAGCTTCGTCCATATCAGCGCTGTCGAACGCGCCGGTTTCACGACGTTGCGCGAAAATCAGCGCCTGAGCTACGAAGTCGAGAACGACAAGCGCGGCCGTCCTTCGGCGGTCAATCTCGAAGCCGCCGACTGATCCGTTGGCCAGAGAGGCCGACCTTGTCCTCGGCGGCCTGATCGACGAGATTTTTCCGGAAGGGCGTTTCGGCGTCCATCTCGAAAATGGTCACAGGATCATCGCCTGTACGGCGGGACGGATGCGGCGTGGCCGCATTCGCACCGTCGTGGACGATAGCGTGCAGGGCGGGATGACGCCTTTTGGTCTGGAAAAGGCCGGATCACCTATCGAGATAACCCTTCAGATCCGGGCGTTCGACAGAACCGATGCCTGCGACGCTGACCATGACAAGAATGAGGGCGCGGGCGTCCACGCCGGCAGCCCCAGAGTGAATTTATGCAACGAGACAATATCATTCATGGCCGACGGGCTGCTCGCCGAAACCCGGCGCCGATCCGCTCCGCCATGCCCATCATCCCGTCCAGTGCGCTGTCGGCCACCGAGCTGCGCGAACTGGTCGCCCAGATGATCGACTGACGTCCGTCCGATCGATCCAGGAGATTTCCGCTATGTCCGCCAATTATCTTTTCTGCCTGGACCAGGCCACGCAAAGCGCGAAATCAGCCGCCGAAGCCGAGCTGCCGAACGTGAAGGAGCGCTGTCTGCGTGCCGAAGCGGCGTGGCGGACGATGGCGGCGCGGCATGAGCGCATGGACGAGACGCGGCGGCAGGCCGTTCGCGACAAGGAAGCCGCTACCCTGGTCGCGGAATGACAGGCACCGGTGCAGTTCAGAGGGGTGGCTGCTCCTCTCGCGCGGCGCTCCGGTGTCGCCGCGCATCGCGCCAGGCATAGAGCGCACGCTGACCGAAATAGATCACCAGGATACCGATCGCCACGAGCAGGGCCTGAACGGTCAGCAGATCGAATTTCATGCAGTGGGCTCCACCTGACGCGGGAGCACATCTGTCTCTCTGTCGGATCATGCGGTTCGACGGCAATCCGATGCATCCTGCTAGCATGCGGCGCATGAGGGCGACAGGATAATCGGAAGACTTCGTTTCCAGTCGGCTCGTATCCGACTGACCGGAGGCGCCGCGCTCAGGCGCTGGCGCCTCCGGAGCCATTGGCTCCAGACGCACCCTGTCGCGACGGATTGATGTGCCACGCCCCCGACCGGGTGCGCCGCACGCTTGCGAGACGCTTTTCCCCCTCCCAGATCGTCGCCAGCCGGCCGATGTCCTCGCGCTCCAGCAGCGGGAAGACATAGGCCGGATCCGGCCCGTCGAACTCGATGCGCTTTTGATAACCGAATTCATCGGGATCGAAGATGAGCGTGAACGATCTCATGGGGACTACCTTTGCGCCCGTTATTTTCTGGCAATCTCTTCCTGCGCCGACGGTGCGTCCAAGTAAATCCGCCGAGAACGCGCTTGCAGCCCAATAAGGCCAACGGGAACTTTAAGCCCTTTGTGCAGTTATAGAGAAGGCCGCAAAAGTGGCAGAATGAGTAAGTGATGCCTTCGCCCGATCCGCCGTTTTCCGGCGCGCGGGCTGTGGAGCAACGGAGGACGACTTGGCTGGTTTGACGCGAGAACAGCGATTGCAGATCATGCTCACGGAAGAAGAGCTCTCGGCGATCGATGACTGGCGCTTCCAGCGCCGCATGCCGACGCGCGCGGCCGCCGTGCGCGAGCTTTTGCGGCGTGGGCTGAAAGCCGAAGGCATCATCGTGGCCAGGGCCGGTGATCGATCGCAGGATTTCGGCGTGCTGTCCGGTCAGCGACGTGGTGCATCGCTCGACGGCGAGGCGTGACGCGGCCTGCGGCGTCTTGCGGCGGCGTGGCGGCTCTTCAAGGGGGGCGGTTTGCCAGTTTACGCTACGGAATAAGAATGTTTTCCGTTTATCGGCGGCAAGGCGCGGAAAATGCGTGGCCACTGATTCAATTCGGGACAGTCGTTTCGAAAACCGGACAATACGCACAAACCGGTACGGCCTTTGCTGTTGACTTCCCGCGTGCGGGACAGGCACAAGCCCCTCACCGGGCATGAGAAAAAATTGCTCCGAAGGACCGGAACGGCCTCGGAGCGCAAAACCAGGGGTCGCACCTATGTCGGTCATTTGCGGGACATGACGTTCACGTTAACGGAAGCTATTTGCCATCGCACCGGCTGACGCTGCCATGCGGCGAGACGCTGGACACGAGCAATTCGTCCCTCCTGTTTCCGGGAATTCCAACGTGACTTTTGGAGCAAATGATGGCGCGCGCGCTTTGCGCGTCGATGACGGGCCGCTGCATGGCGGCACCGGCGAGCGCAAGCTCGAAACCAAGGCTCAGCGCCTGCTCGACCAGGTCAAGCAGCGCGAGCGGTATTTCCGCCGGTCCGTCATGGCGGACGGCACCATGGGCGTCATGCTCTCCCTGTTCCTCGCCGAGCTCAAGGCCGTGCCGCTGACGCAAGCGAATCTGGCACTCGTCGCCCTGCTTGATGGCGAGGAGGAGCGCCGCGTGATCGATTCCCTCATCCATGCCGGGCTGGCGGTCGTCACCGGAGACAATCCGGACCGCCGCACAGTCGGGCTCACGCCCCTCGGGTCTGCAAGGATGCGAAGCTTCATCAGCGACTACCCGGACATCTGATGAGCTTCGCGGGCCAGCGTGCCGCCCGTCGGTTGCCGTTTTCCTGAACCCACGCGGAGAACGGATTTCTGACCGACACGGCGCGCTGGCCCACCCAAGGCGGTGATAATGACTTTCAACAGCGTGAAATTTCAGGATTTTGAGCGCGTTTGTCCTGTGGTTACGGGACATGCATCCCGCCCTCGATGCGGTTATTGGACCCTCAATACCAATAAATCGGACAGGGCGCGTGCGCGAGAGAAGCCTCTCGTGCGGGTGCCTCATTTGTTCGTAACAAGAGGTTCTTTGACGTGTCGAACTCCGTGCCCCGCGGCACTCACCCGGCGTCCGGCCATCCGGATGCCCCGGAAGCGCCCGTGACAGCAACGCGCCCCGATGCCTCTCTCGAGGCGAAGGCGACGCGCCTGCACATGCTGGGCCGGCTGCGCGGCAAGCACTTCTTCACCCCCGTCATGGCGGACAGTGCCATGGACGTGATGTTGTCCCTTTTGGTCGGTGAGCTCCAGTCCAGCAAGGTGAGCGACACGGCTTTGGCCGTGGGCAATCTGCTCAGCAAGGAAGAGACGAGCGTGGTCATCGAAAAACTGGTCCAAAGCGGGCTGGCCGTCATAACCGGCGTTGAGCCGGATCGACGGACAGTTGGGCTGACGCCCCTCGGGTCCGCTAGGATGCGGAGTTTTGTCAGCGACTACCCGGACGTTTGACAGCTTCGCAGGTCGACGCATCGTCATGGTCTTTGTGACTGCCACCCCCCACGCTGGCTCTCACATCCAGGATCTGGCGATGCGCCGGCCGAATTCCCCTTAACAGGGCGTCGTGCCGTCGCCTTATCCTCCCACTCCGGGCGGCGGCACGACAAATTGGGTAACAGCTCTCGTTCAGCCTCCATTCAAGCGCCGGACGCCGTTTTCGCATGATGAACCGGCTCAACGAACGGCGCGCGGCGTCCCCTGCATCAATCGCTTGGCGGCCCCGATGCGCCACGCTAAGAGGGCGCGCATGAACGCTCCGAAGCTGCGCCGCGGCGCCATCCTGGCCGCCGGCCTCATCCCCATGCTCCTGATCGCCGGCTGCGCGAAGAACAACAACCGTGCCGACACGCAATATGTCGCGCGCGATGTCAGCACGCTCTACATGGCGGGCAAGCAGCGCCTCGATCGCGGCCAGTTCGACGCGGCGGCGATCCTGTTCGACGAGGTGGAGCGCCAGCATCCCTATTCGCCCTGGGCGCGCCGCGCGCAGCTCATGAGCGCATTCAGCTATTATGCCTCGCGCGATTACACCAAGTCGATCCAGTCGGCGCAGCGCTTCCTCTCGATCCACCCGGGCAACCGCGACGCACCCTATGCTTATTATCTGATCGCGCTCTGCTATTATGAGCAGGTCAGCGACGTGACGCGCGACCAGAAGATCACGCTGCAGGCGCAGGAGTCGCTGAGCGAGCTGGTCCGCCGCTTCCCCGATTCGCGCTATGCCTCGGACGCGCGGCTCAAGCTCGACCTCGTTGCCGACCATCTTGCCGGCAAGGAAATGGAAGTCGGCCGTTTCTACCAGCGCCGCCGCGAGTGGATCGCCGCCACGCTGCGCTTCCGCAAGGTGGTCGATACCTATCAGCGCACCAGCCATACGGCCGAGGCGCTGGAGCGGCTGGTCGAATGCTATCTGGCGCTCGGCATTCCCGAGGAAGCCAAGCGCGCTGCCGCCGTTCTGGGCAAGAATTATCCCGGATCGGAATGGTATGAGCGTGCCTACAAGCTGATGGGCGAGCACGCGCCGAGCGCCTGAACGGGACGCGGGGCCGGGAGCGACGCTGCCGTCGGCCAAGCGCGCCGCAATCGGGATCGACGGGCAGGGGGCGCAATCCCGCGTGACACTCCCCGCTAGGCTGGGCTAGTTCAGGCGCAGACATGCTCACCGGCCTTGCCATCCGCAACATCGTGCTCATCGAAGCGCTCGATCTGGCGTTCGAGCCGGGGCTGACCGTGCTTACCGGCGAGACGGGGGCGGGGAAGTCGATTCTGCTCGACGCGCTGGGGCTGGCGCTCGGCATGCGGGCGGACAGCGGGCTGGTGCGCGCGGGGACCGATCAGGCGAGCGTGACGGCGAGTTTCGATGCGCCGGCGGCCGGATCGGCGCTGGCGGCGCTGCTGGCGGAGAACGAGATCGAACAGGAGCCGGGCGAGCCGCTGCTGATCCGCCGGACGCTCAAGGCCGATGGCGGGAGCCGGGCCTTCCTCAACGATCAGCCCTGCTCGGCGGCGCTGCTGCGCGATGCGGGCGCGCATCTGGTCGAGATTCATGGCCAGCATGACGAACGCGGCCTGCTCAATCCGCGTGGGCATATGGACCTGCTCGATGCCTTTGGCGGGCTGGACAGCGGCGCGGTGAGCGGGGCGCATGCACGCTGGCAGGAGGCGCAGGCGCGGCTCTCGGCGGCGCGCGATGCGCTGGAGAATGCCGCGAAGGAGCGCGATTATCTGGCGCATGCCGTGGCGGAACTGAGCAAATTCGCGCCGGAACCGGGCGAGGAGGAAGCGCTCGCGACCGAGCGGGCGACGATGCAGAAAGGCGCGAAGCTCACCGAGGATATGGCGGCGCTCGATACGCTGCTCGGCGGATCGGACGGGGCGCTTTCCAAGCTGCGGCAGGCGGCGCGGCGGCTCGACAGGATCGGGCCGGAGCATGAGCTTCTGGCCGGTGCGCTGGCGGCGTTCGATCGCGCCGTGATCGAGGCGGCGGAAGCTGAGGATCAGCTTGCCCGGGCGAGCGAGGCGCTGGCGGTCGATCCGGCGCGGCTGGACGCGATCGAGACGCGGCTGTTCGATCTGCGGGCGCTGGCGCGCAAGCATCAGGTGGCGGCGGACGATCTCGCCGCGCTGACCGAGCAGATGAGCGCGCAGCTTGCCCGGATCGATGCCGGGGAAGAGGGGCTGCGCGATCTGGAGGCCGAGGTGGTGACGACGCGCGGCGCCTATGAGGCGGCGGCCATGGCGCTGAGCGAAAGCCGGCGCAAGGCGGCGGCGCGGCTGGACGCGGCGATGCTGGACGAGCTGGCGCCGCTCAAGCTGGATGCGGCGCGCTTCCGCACCGATGTCGAGCTGTTGCCCGAGGGCCAATGGCGCGCGGCGGGGCAGGACCGGGTCGAGTTCATGATCTCGACCAATCCGGGCGCGCCCTTCGCGCCGCTCACCAAGATCGCGTCGGGCGGCGAGCTGTCGCGCTTCATCCTGGCGCTCAAGGTCGCGCTTGCGGCACAGGGCAGCGCGGGGACGATGATCTTCGACGAGATCGACCGGGGCGTGGGCGGCGCGGTGGCGGGCGCGATCGGCGACCGGCTGGCGCGACTGGCAGGCGATGCACAGGTGATCGTGGTGACGCACTCGCCGCAGGTCGCGGCGCGCGGGGCGGGGCATCTGCTCATCGCCAAAAGCTCGCAGGGGACGATCACGCGCACCGGCGTCCACCCGCTGGACGAGGCCGAGCGGCGTGAGGAAATCGCCCGCATGCTATCCGGCGCGGCGATCACCGACGAAGCGCGGGCGCAGGCCGACCGGCTGCTGGAGGGGGTTTGATGGGAGCCACCACTCGGGCAATTGCAGAATTGGCGGAGCGGGCGTTGTGTTACCTCCTTCTTTGCGCGTTTTTCGTGCTTCTATTCCTGTGGCCGGCGGTCATCTTCGGCTACATGTTGCTGATGGCAATGGGCGGTGGTCAGGTGTCTGGTTGGCCGCTGGTGCTGCTCAGTCTGGCATGGCTGGCGATCTTCGCGGGCCTGGTGCTGGCTGCTCGGCAAACGAGCAATTTTGTGCCTGCCAGGCTCGCCAAAATGGCGGCGCTTTCCACCTTCATCGCGTGTGCCTACCTTTCACAATTCGCAGCCGGAATATCCTGATGCCACGCACGTTCCTGGCTCTGATGAGCGCGCTCTGGCTGGTTGTGGGGTCACTGGCGCTGTCGTTCATCGTCATGGTCGGGACATTGGCCTGGGGCGCGATCTGCGGTCAGATGGCGCTGGTCTGGCTGCTGGCGACGGTGCTGGTCTGCGCGCTGCTGGTGCTGGCGCTGTGGCTGGTCATCGCGGCGATACGGCGTCGGCTGACCGACGGACTGATGCGCATCACGATGATCGCCAATCTCACACTGCTGTTCGCCGGGGCGGGCTTCGCGATCCTGCTGGGGGCGGGATGAGCGCGGCGCGCCGGGATGTCGTTGCGGGCGGTTTTGCTGCCGCCTTGCTGGCGCTGGCAGGACCGGCGGCCGCTGCAATCACGAGGAAGACGGGCATGGAAGACGAGAAGCCGCATTATGGCCTGATCGGCCAGATCAAGGCTGTGCCGGGCAAGCGCGACGATCTGATGGCGATCCTGCTCGAGGGCAGCGCCGAGATGCCGGGCAATGTCGCCTATATCGTGGGCGCGGATGCGGCGGATGCGGACAGCATCTGGATCACCGAGCTGTGGATGACCAGGGAAGATCACGCCGCCTCGCTCAAGCTGCCGATCGTGCAGCAGGCGATCAAATATGGCCGGCCGATGATGGCGGGCTTCGGCGTGCGCGCGGAGTTCGTGCCGGGGTGAGGCGAATAGCTCCCCTCCTCTTTAGAGGAGGGGTTGGGGGTGGTGCTGGATGAGCGCTGATCGATCGACTATGCTTGCGCGCGCTGCCCGGATGCGCCGGGAGCCGACCGAAGCAGAGCGGCTTTTATGGCGCCAACTGCGCGCCTCTCAACTCAACGGCTATAAATTCCGAAGGCAGGCAACGACCGGCGGTAGGATTGTCGATTTTTTCTGCCCGGCAAAGGGGCTTGCCATCGAGGTCGATGGCGACACGCACGAAGCGCAATCCGATGCTGGCAGAGACAAGGCTCTACGCGCTGACCGAGGTTTCGGGTCCTTGCGGTTCGGCAATCGGGAGGTGATCGAAAATCTCGACGGTGTGCTGGAAGCGATCGTGCTGACGCTCGACAGTCTTCCTGAGCGGTGGGATAGAAGCACCACCCCCGACCCCTCCTCTAAAGAGGAGGGGAGTGAAAGACGCCCTTCGCCACTATGACCGACCTCTCCAGCCTTTCCGAAGCCGATGCCGCCAATCGCCTGATGCGCCTCGCAAAGGAGATCGCGCGTCACAACAAGCTCTATCATGCCGATGATGCGCCGCAGATCAGCGATGCGGACTATGATGCGCTGGTGCGGGAGAACAATGCGCTGGAGGCGGCGTT
Source organism: Sphingobium xanthum (assembly GCF_019737615.1). GTDB lineage: Bacteria > Pseudomonadota > Alphaproteobacteria > Sphingomonadales > Sphingomonadaceae > Sphingobium > Sphingobium xanthum. The sequence goes on from NZ_JAHKKS010000001.1 coordinate 515,970, forward strand.
TCCGCAGCTGATCCGCGCGGACAGTCCGAACAAGGTGGTGGGCGCCTCGGTCGCTGCCTCGGCGCTCGCCAAGGTGCGGCACGAGAAGCGGATGATGAGCCTCGACAATGCCTTTGCGGCCGAGGACGTCGAGGAGTTCGTGGCGCGGGTGTGGCGCTATCTGAACCTGTCGGAAGGCGAAGCCATCGCCATGACGGCGGAGGACAAGATCGACGGGCTGTCCCTCTCGCTGCGTTATGAGGCGCGGGCGCTGGTGCGCGCCGCGACGCGTGGCGACGGTGAGATCGGCGAAGATGTTACAGCCAATGTCAGATATATAGCGGATACTCCTCAGTCTCTGCCTGAGGATGCGCCGGACATCGTCGAGGTGCGCGGCGAGGTCTATATGGAGAAGGCCGCGTTCGTGGCGCTGAATGCCCGGCTGATGCGCGAGGGCGAGGCCGCGGCGCAGGCGCGGGGCGAAACCTTCGATCCCGAGAGCGTGAGGCAGTTCGCCAATCCGCGCAACGCGGCGGCCGGATCGCTGCGCCAGAAGGACGCGAGCGTGACCGCCAGCCGTCCGCTGCGCTTCCTCGCGCATGGCTGGGGCGTGGTCTCGGCCGTGCCGGCGGAGACGCAATTTGGCGTCATGAAAGCGATCGAGAGCTGGGGGATCCCGGTCTCGCCGCGGCTGGCGCAGTGCGCGGACAGTGTGGCGCTGCTCGCGCATTACAAGGCGATCGAGGCCGCACGGGCGGACTTGCCCTATGATATCGACGGCGTGGTCTACAAAGTCGACCGGCTCGACTGGCAGGAGCGGCTGGGCTTCGTCGCCAAGGCGCCGCGCTGGGCCATCGCGCATAAGTTCCCAGCCGAGCAGGCGGAGACGACGCTTGAGGCCATCGACATCCAGGTCGGTCGCACGGGCAAGCTTACGCCGGTCGGGCGGCTGAAGCCGGTGACGGTGGGCGGCGTGGTCGTCTCCAACGTGACGCTCCACAATCGTGACGAGATTGCGCGGCTCGGCGTGCGGCCGGGCGACCGGATCGTGGTGCAGCGCGCGGGCGATGTCATCCCGCAGGTGGTCGACAATCTGACGCGCGAGGAAAAGCGCGACGCCTATGCCTTCCCCGATCATTGCCCGGAATGCGGCAGCGAGGCGGTTGCCGAGGAAGGCGAGGTGGACGTGCGCTGCACGGCGGGGCTGATCTGCCCGGCGCAGCGGATCGAGCGGCTCAATCATTTCGTTGGGCGGGCGGCGATGGACATCGATGGGCTTGGTAACAAGACCATCCGCGAGTTCTTCGAGCTTGGCTGGCTGGAGAAAGGGCCGGCCGACATTTTCCGGCTGAAGGATCATCGCGCCGAGCTGCTCGGCCGCGAAGGCTGGAAGGAAAAGTCGGTCGATAACCTGTTGAGTGCGATCGAAAATCATCGGCAGCCGGATGCGGCGCGGTTGCTCTTCGGTCTCGGTGTTCGGCATGTCGGTGCGGTGACGGCGCGCGATCTGCTCAAGGCCTTTGCAACCTTGCCTGCACTGCGCGAGACTGCGCAGGCCGCGCATGGCGGGGACGAAGCGGCCAGGGCGAAGCTTATCGCGATCGACGGGATCGGCGGTGCGGTGGTCGAGGCGCTGGGGGACTTCTTCCATGAGGAGCACAATGTCGCCGTCTGGGACGATCTGCTGAGCGAGGTCTCGCCGCCGCCTTATGTGGTGGAGGTGAAGGCCAGCGCGGTCTCGGGCAAGACGATCGTCTTCACCGGCAAGCTGGAGACGATGAGCCGCGACGAAGCCAAGGCGCAGGCCGAGGCACTGGGGGCGCGGGCGGCGGGATCGGTGAGTGCGGCGACGGACCTCGTGGTGGCAGGGCCGGGCGCGGGGTCGAAGCTCAAGAAGGCGGCCGAGCTTGGCATCGAGGTTATCGATGAGGGGGCCTGGGCGGAGATCGTGAAGAGCGCGGAGTAGGGGCTGTGCAACATCGCTTGCTCAGCAATCGAGCGAACCGTCCAGCACCACCCCAACCCCTCCTCTGAAGAGGAGGGGCTTAGAAGGCTTTAAACCAACGCTTCCTTGTACATCTTGCTGAGCGCGGCCCAGGCGCGTTCGGCTTCGGCCTCGTTGTAGACCTGGCTGCCGGGCACGCACCAGCCATGGTCGCCTGCATAGACCTCGACGACTGCCGGCTTCCCGGCGGCAGCGAAGGCGGCCTTGAGGATGTCCTTACTGTTCGGTTCCTTGGCATCGTCGTTCTTCGCGACGGCGACGAGATAATGCGCATTGGTCTTCGGGATCAGCAAATGCGGGCTGTTCGGCTGATCGGTGGTGAGGCCGCCGCCGTGGAAGCTGCCGACTGCGCCGATCCGGCCCGCGACGGCCGCCGCCGTGCGGAAGGAGAGCGGGCCGCCCATGCAATAGCCCTGCACGCCGACCTTCTTCTTCCTGTCCGTCTCGGGCTGTGCGTCGAGGAAGGCGACATAGGCCGCAGAATCATTGTCCACGCCGGCGTCACTCATCGCGCCGCGATAGCCGAACAGCTTCTGGCGGTCGGCGGGATTGCTGAAATCGGCGCTGATCGCATTCGCCTTGGCGCTGCGATAGAAGGGATTGACCACCAGCACGGTGTAGCCCTGCGCGGAGAGGCGGCGGCCCATTTCGCGGAAGACCGGGCGCAGGCCCATGATATCCGGCCAGATCAGCACGGCGGGCCAAGGGCCCTTGCCCGGCGGGTGGAAGAGCACGGAGTCGGACTCGCCGTCCGGCGTTTTCACCGTGACCTCCTTCTCGACGACCTTCTCGGCGGCGCAGGCCGCGCTGGCAAAGCCTGTCGCGGCGGTCAGCGCCACGAAGGCGCGGCGGGTGAGGCTCCAGTCCTCGATCAGGCCCTGATTGATATCATTGTCGCACATGCCGACTCTCTCCCGGGTTGATTTGGTCCACGATGGTCCGCCGGGGAGCGGATGGTGTCAAGGGGCGGCCGGGTCCAGTCGATTGATGACGTTGGGGAAAGTCTGAAATTTTCCCTCGCGCGAGCGCGGTGCTACAGTCGCGGCCATGGAGAGTCTGCACATCCACGAGACGCCGCCCGAGGGCGCCGCGGCCGACTGGACCGTCCCGCAGGACTGGGCGCATTATGGCGCGGAGGATCATCGCACCTGGGACCGACTGTTCGCCCGTCAGTCCGCACAGCTTCCCGGCCGGGCGTGCGAGGCCTATCTGCGCGGGCTCGACGTGCTGCGGCTCTCCCGGCCGGGCATACCGGACTTCGCGGAACTGTCCGAGCGGCTTGGCGCGCTGACCGGCTGGAGCGTGGTGGCGGTGCCGGGGCTGGTGCCGGACGAGGTCTTCTTCGATCATCTCGCCAATCGCCGCTTCGTCGCGGGCAATTTCATCCGCCGGCCGGATCAGCTCGATTATCTGCAGGAGCCGGATGTCTTCCACGACGTGTTCGGCCATGTGCCGATGCTCGCCGACCCGGTCTATGCCGATTATATGCAGGCCTATGGCAAGGGCGGCCTGCGCAGCCTCCAGTTCGGGGCGCTGCACAAGCTGGCGCGGCTCTACTGGTACACGGTCGAGTTCGGGCTGATCGAGGAGACGGGCGGGCTGCGGCTGTTCGGCGCGGGCATCGTCTCCAGTCATGGCGAGAGCCTGTTCGCGCTGGATGATCCGAGCCCGAACCGCATTGCCTTCGACCTGCTGCGCGTGATGCGGACGGACTATCGGATCGATGATTATCAGCAGAGCTATTTTGTCATTCCGAGCTTCGAGGCGCTGCTGAAGGCGACGGTGGAGACCGATTTCGCGCCGGTCTACGCAGCGCTGGAGACGCTGGAGGATCTCGCGCCGGACGCCGTGCTGGCGGAGGACCGGTTGTTTACGCGCGGTACGTAGGCTTATGCGCGGGGGAAGAATTAGGCTCCCCTCCCTTGAAAGGGAGGGGAACTCACGACCCGCAACGCCCAGCCCGCTCCAGCAGAAACGCGCGCTCGGTCTCGTTGCGAGTGAGGCTGGCTGCTGCCTCGAATTGCGCCCTGGCTTCCCCGAGGCGGCCGGCGCGGAAGAGGAAGTCTCCGCGCGCGGCGGGGAGCGGCGCGTAGTTGCGGAGCGCCGCTGCGTCGGCGAGTTCGTCTACCAGCGCGAGACCGGCTTCGGGGCCATAGGTCATGCTGTGCGCGACGGCGCGGTTCAGGTCCACGACCGGTGAGGGCATGATCTCGCGCAGGCGATCATAGAGCGCGGCGATGCGGCGCCAGTCGGTCTCGTCGGCCGTGCGGGCGCGGGCGTGGCAGGCGGCGAGCGCGGCTTGTAGGGCATAGGGGCCATCGGCGCCACCGAGGGCTTCGGCGCGCAGCAGGGCTTCGAGGCCGCGCCGGATCAGCAGCCGGTCCCAGCGGGCGCGGTGCTGCTCGGGCAGGGGCACGAAGCGGCCATCCGGGCCGGTACGGGCGGCGAGGCGGGATGCCTGGATTTCCATGAGCGCGAGCAGGCCCAGCACTTCGCTTTCCTGCGGCATCAGCCCGGCGAGGATGCGGCCTACGCGCTGTGCTTCGGCGCAGAGGGCGGGGCGGATCAGGTCCTCGCCGGCAGTGGCGGCATAGCCCTCGTTGAAGATGAGGTAGATGACTTCCAGCACCGAGGGGAGGCGGACGGCCAGTTCGGCGCCGCGCGGCACCTCGAAGGCGAGCCCGGCATTGCCGATCATCTTCTTCGCGCGGACGATGCGCTGGGCGATCGTCGGCTCGGCCGAGAGGAAAGCGCGGGCGATCTCGTCCGTGGTGAGGCCGCCGACGAGGCGCAGGGTGAGCGCGGCGCGCGCATCGGCCGAGAGGACCGGATGGCAGGCCGTGAAGATGAGGCCAAGCAGCTCGTCGCCCAGATCGTCGTCCATGGCCGCCTCGATCTCCTCGATCGTGCTGTCCGTCTCACCGTCGATCTCGCGCGCGATCTCCTCATGCTTGCGCGCGCGCATCGTCTCGCGGCGCATGCCGTCGATCGCGCGGCGCTTGGCGGCGGCCATCAGCCAGGCGCCCGGATTGTTCGGGACGCCGGACCTCGGCCATTCCGACAGCGCGATGAGCAGGGCTTCCTGCGCCAGCTCCTCGGCGCGGTCGACATCGCGGACCATGCGGGCAAGCCCGGCAATCAGCCGCGCGCGCTCCATCCGGTAGACCGCCTCAATCGCCTGATGAGTCTCGCTCTCCGCCATGCCGGCATACTCGGTCAAGGGGACCAAGGAGGCAAGCATGGGGCTTTCGAGCGGTCAGGCAATCAGTTGTCCGACAGTTTCGCGGCAAGACCCTCGTGGATCTGCTCCGCCTCGGGCGTCATGTGCTCGGCGAAGTCGGCAAGCTCATAGAAAGGCCGGATCTCGATCTCGCTAGGGCCATACATCGGGTTCGGGCAGCGCTTCACCCAGGCGACGGCCTCGTCCATATCCTTGACTTCCCAGAGCCAGTAGCCGGCGACCAGCTCGCGCGTTTCGGCGAACGGGCCGTCAATCACGGTGCGGTCCGGCCCGTCGAACGCGACGCGCTTGCCGAAGGAAGAGGGCTTGAGGCCATCGCCCGCGAGCATGATGCCGGCGGCGACCAGTTCCTCATTATACTTGCCCATCTTGACCAGCATTTCGCTCATCCATTCGGGGTGCATGATGCCAGCCTCGCTGTCTTCCGTCGCTTTCACGAAAACCATTACACGCATCGTCTGTCTCCTGATCTGAGGAAGGCCGTCATCGGCCCTCGATACCACGACGAACGAGGCAGACGGGAATCGACAGGCCTTAGAAATTTTTTCGTGTAGCCTGACGCAAGGCCTTCACCAGCTCCCGTAGCCCGGCGCATCGCCCACCTTCTCGGCATGCCAGCGATTGGGGCGGCGCCAGCCGAAGCGGCGCCGTTTGCGAAGGTGGAGCGTCGGCCAGTCGCCATTGTCGATGCGGCCCATCGGCAGCAGGCCCTGGGCGCGATAGGCAGCGGTCACCCGGTCTGCCTGCGTGTCGAGCAGCCCGGCGAGGATGAGCGAACCGCCTTCCTCGAGCTGCGCCGCGAGGCTGGGGGCCAGTTCGATCAGCGGGCCGGCGAGAATATTGGCGATGATGAGGTCATAGGGCGCGAGGCCCTGGATCAGCGCATCACCGACTCCCGGCGCCGCGACGAGCTGGATCTGGCCCTGACCGCCACCGAGCGGCACGCCGTTGAGCGCGGCATTCTCGGCCGAGACGTCGATCGAGACAGGGTCGATGTCCGACGCGAGGAAATGCGCAAGCGGCCAGAGCGTGCGAGCGGCGAAGGCGAGCAGGCCGGTGCCGGTGCCGATGTCGGCGACATTGCCGAAGCGATGGCCGCGCTCATGCAGCCGCGCGAGCGTCAGCAGGCAACCATGGGTCGTCTTGTGCTGCCCGGTGCCGAATGCGCGGCTGGCGGGAATGAGGAAATTTGTGAGATGGGGGTGCAGCGGGTCGCGCGGATCGTTGCGCACATGGAAGGGGCCGGCCGTGATCGGGTCCAGCCCGGCCTGGCTCTGCGTGACCCAGTCGGTTTCGGGCACCGGCTCCAGTCTGAATTTGGGCGCCCTGCCGGGGAACAGGGCGACGATCGCGTTGATCGCGCCCTGGTCCGGCTTCTCCTCGAAGATGATGTCGATCTGCCACTCGTCGGGCCGCGTTTCGTCCGGCTCGCTGGCGATGATCGCGGGCGGTGTCGGCCAGGCGGCGAACAGACTGTCGGCATCTTCCTGCACCTTCTCGCCCGTGGCGCGCGTGCAGGGAAGGGTCATCTGCCACGCCTGCGGCGCGGCGGGAGGGGAGGAACGTTTGGCCATAGCCGCCGCTCTAGAGCATCTGGCCGATTTTGGGAGAGGCAATCCGCTCGTTCGGTGCCGCTTGTCAGGCCCGCGTGCGTGCGATCAGCCGGCGAGTCGCTGATCGGGGCCGACGCTCTGCACGAAATTGAGCGAGCGGGCGCGCAAGCCGCCGAGATGATTGCGCACCTCGGTGAAGCCGCTCTCCAGATCGTCGATCTCGGAAGCGACGATCTCGGTGTCCTGACGGATCGCCGAGATGTTCGAGGACATGGAATCGGCGGCGAGGGCGGTCTCATCGACCGCGGCGGTGATCATCGTGACGGTCTGCGACTGCGCGTCCATCGCGGTGCGGATGCGCATGCCCATGGTCTGGACATCCTGGACGGTTGCGCGAATGCGCTCGTTGGTCTCGACCGACTGGCGCGTGGCGTTCTGGATGGCGGCGATCTTCTGGGCGATGTCGTCGGTCGCGCGCGCCGTCTGGCTGGCGAGCGACTTCACTTCCTGCGCGACGACCGCGAAACCCCGGCCAGCGTCACCGGCCCGGGCAGCTTCGATGGTCGCGTTGAGCGCGAGCAGATTGGTCTGGCCCGCAATGTCGCGGATGAGGCCGAGGATCGACTCGATCGACTGGGCATGATCGGAAAGCGTGGCGGACATGGTCACCGCCTCGCCGGCCTGCTGCGAGGCGCGCGAGGCGACCTCGGCGGAGAGATCGACTTCGGTGCGGGCTTCCTCGATCGCGCGGATGAGGCCGGAGCTGGTGTGCGCGGCTTCGCGCATCGCGATGGCGGACTGCTCGGCAGCCGCCGCGACTTCGCTGGCCTTGTCGAGCATCCCGCGCGTCGCGCTGGAGGCCTCGCGAGCCTGATCGCGCAAACGGTCGCCGAGGTCGGCGGCACGGTCGATCTGCGTGGTCAGCAGGTCGGAGAATTCCGCACGCTGGCGATCGCGCTCGACGCGATCCTGGCTGCGGATGAAGTCGGCATAAGCGGCGCAGCAGACCTCGACCTGGATCAGCGAAATATAGCGCATGTGCCCCATGAGCTGAGCTCGCTCCGCGAGATCCTCGATAACGTTGCTCAAGATGTCGCGCGTCTTGTCGACCACGCTGTTGATCGTGAAGATCTGCTTACGGATCGACAGGCCGCGATTAGCCGCGCCGAGCAGGAACTCGCGCGCCAGCTCGCCCCAGCGCTCTCCGGTGATGTCCCCGAACAGATGCCGATGGAACATGCGTGCGTTCTGACGAATCTGATCGAGTTCAGCAGGGCTGTGGGAAACGCCGGCGGCGTTGGCTATATAGGCATCGAACGCGATATCGCCCAGTTCATCGATGCGATCACCAAGCGCTTCCATGATTCGTGCCGCGGCCGCCGGGAGCCGACCTTGCGGATCGAATTCCCGAAGACGGTCGGCCATGGAAATGGTGTCGCTGATAATCGCGGTCATGATCGAACAGATCCTCTGCCAGGGCGGCGTGTGCACGGTGCTTCGGGAAGCGTGATAGTCTTTCTTCGTTAATCGCCGGTTATTGCTGATGCGCAACGGCCGGAGGAAGTGCGGCAAGATGCCCCAGAACGTTTGCAGTGCGGCGGCTTTGCGCTAAAGGGGCCGCGAACTTCACACGATCAGGGCCGCTGACACATGGCGCAATCCCGGCAAAGGCCGCTTTCTCCGCATCTTTCCATCTGGCGATGGGGTCCGCACATGCTGATCTCCATCCTCCACCGCGCGACAGGAGACGGGCTGGCGATCCTGGGCGGCCTCGGCCTCACCTGGTGGCTCTATGCAGCGGCGAGCGGCCCGGTATCCTATGCCAATTTCCAATATTATGTGTGGGAGGCCGATGCAGCCGACATCACCGGCCTGATCGCCAATGTCATCTGCCGGATCGTGCTGATTGGCCTCAGCTGGGCCTTCTTCCAGCATTTCTTCTCCGGCCTGCGCCACCTCGTGATGGATATGGGCGCGGGATATGAATTGCAGACCAACAAGCGCTGGTCCTTCGTCGTGATCGTCGCGGCGGTGATCGCGACAATCGCCTTCTGGGCCTGGCTGCTGGTGGGGAAGCACTGATGGGCAACGGAACCGGAGTCGGCCGCGTTCGCGGTCTCGGATCGGCCAGGAACGGTACGCATCACTGGATTGTCCAGCGTGTCACGGCTGTGGGCAATGCTCTGCTGGTGACATGGTTCCTGATCGGCCTGGCGTTGCTGCCGGCGCACGATCATGCGGCCGTCACGGGCTGGATCAGCCAGCCGATCGTCGCGGTGCCGCTGATGCTGATGATCGTCAACCTCTTCTGGCACATCCGGCTCGGCTTGCAGGTGCTCATCGAGGACTATGTGCATGATGATGGCCTGAAGTTCGCCGTGCTGATCGTCCTCAACTTCTTCGTGATCGGCTGCGCTGCCGTCGGTCTCTTCTCGGTCGCCAGGATCGCTTTTGCCGGAGGCGCGCTCTAAATGTCGGACGCCTACAAGATCGTCGATCACGTCTATGATGCCGTCGTTGTCGGCGCGGGCGGCTCCGGCCTGCGCGCGACGATGGGGATCGCCGAGAGCGGCCTCAAGACCGCCTGCATCACCAAGGTCTTCCCGACGCGCTCGCACACCGTGGCGGCGCAGGGCGGCATCGCCGCCTCGCTCGGCAATATGGGGCCGGACCACTGGACCTGGCATATGTACGATACCGTCAAGGGCTCCGACTGGCTCGGCGACCAGGACGCGATCGAATATATGGTCCGCGAGGCGCCCGCTGCCGTCTATGAGCTGGAGCATGCCGGCGTGCCGTTCAGCCGCACGACAGAAGGCAAGATCTACCAGCGCCCGTTCGGCGGCATGATGCAGAATATGGGCGCCGGCCCGCCGGCCCAGCGCACCTGCGCCGCCGCTGACCGCACCGGCCACGCCATGCTTCACGCGCTCTACCAGCAGAGCCTGAAGTATGACGCCGACTTCTACATCGAGTATTTCGCGCTCGACCTCATCATGGAGGATGGCGAGTGCCGCGGCGTCATCGCGCTGTGCATGGAAGATGGTTCGATCCATCGCTTCCGCAGCCATGCCGTCGTGCTGGCGACGGGCGGCTATGGACGCTGCTATTTCTCGGCCACGAGCGCCCATACCTGCACCGGCGACGGCGGCGGCATGGTGTTGCGCGCGGGCCTGCCGCTGCAGGATCTGGAGTTCGTCCAGTTCCACCCGACCGGCATCTACGGCGCGGGCGTGCTCATCACCGAGGGCGCGCGCGGCGAGGGCGGCTATCTGACCAACTCGGAAGGCGAGCGCTTCATGGAGCGCTATGCCCCGTCCGCCAAGGACCTGGCCTCGCGCGATGTCGTGTCGCGCTCCATGGCCATGGAAATCCGCGAGGGCCGCGGCGTCGGCGCCAACAAGGACCATATCTACCTGCACCTCGATCATATCGATTCCAAGGTGCTGGCCGAGCGGCTGCCAGGCATCACGGAATCGGGCAAGGTGTTTGCCGGCGTGGACCTGACGCGCCAGCCGCTGCCGGTGGTGCCGACCGTGCATTATAATATGGGCGGCATCCCCTGTAATTATCATGGGGAGGTCGTGACGCTGAAGGACGGCAATCCGGACACGGTCGTGCCGGGCCTGTTCGCGGTGGGCGAGGCGGCCTGCGTCTCGGTCCATGGCGCCAATCGCCTCGGCTCGAACAGCCTGATCGACCTCGTGGTCTTCGGCCGCGCGACCGGCAAGCGCATTGCGGAGATCGTAAAGCCGAACGTGGCGCACAAGCCGCTGCCGGCGGACTCGGCCGATCTCGCGCTCTCGCGCGTCGATCATTTCCGCAATGCCAAGGGCGGCACGCCCACGGCGAAGATCCGCCTCGAGATGCAGCACACGATGCAGAAGCACGCTGCCGTGTTCCGCACCGACGAGCTGATGGCGGAGGGCATCGGAAAGCTCGAGAAGATCTACGAGGGTATGACCGACATCGCGATCAGCGATCGCTCGATGATCTGGAACACGGACCTTGTCGAAACGCTGGAGCTGGACAATCTGATCAGCCAGGCCAGCTGCACCATCAAGGGCGCGCATGCCCGCAAGGAAAGCCGCGGCGCGCACATGCACGAGGATTATCCCGATCGCGACGACGCGAACTGGATGAAGCACACGATCAGCTGGTTCGAAGGCTGGGGCGGCAAGGGCGGCACGGTGACGCTCGATAGCCGACCGGTGCATGACTATACGCTGACCGACGACATCGAGTATATCGCGCCCAAGAAGCGCGTTTACTGAGGCGGCTGTCCGCCTGCGCGGCAAACAATGATGGCGTGGACGGACAGCGACCGGGCCTGGCAGCGCTGGGGCGAGACGGAACCCTATTTCGGTGTGCTGGCGGCTGACCGGTTCCGAAAGGCGTCGTTCGCGGAGAACAGAGAGGAATTCTGGCATCTCGGAGACGCCCAGGTCGCCGAGCGGCTCGCGGCGGCGGAGCGCGAATTCGGACCGGTCCCGCGGGATCGGGCGCTGGATTTCGGATGCGGCGTGGGACGGCTCAGCCTGCCGCTCGCGCGACGCTTCGGCCAGGTCGTCGCCCTGGATATCGCGCCGGCCATGCTGGACGAGGCACGGCGCAATGCCGACGCTGCCGGCCTCGCCAACCTGTGTTTCGCGCGGTCGGACGACGCGCTCGGCGAAGCAGGTGGTCGCTTCGACTTCGTGATGTCGTTCATCGTGTTCCAGCACATTCCGGTGCGGCGCGGGATGCGCGTGCTGGGGGCAATGCTCGACAAGGTCGATCGTGGCGGTGTCGCAGCGCTGGACCTTTGCATCGATCGACGGGACACGCCTGCGCAGGCGTTGCGCTATTGGGCGCAGCGGCATGTGCCTGGGTTGCACGCGCTGTTCAACCGTGCGCGCGGGCGCCCCGTCGGAGAGCCGTTCATGCAGATGAACGCATATCGGCTCGATGCTGTCGAGACGCTCGCTACGTCGCTGGGTTTTGGCCCGGCTGTCGTCGCGACGGTGACGCACGGGCGCTTCATGACCGCTCAGTTGATCATGCGGCGTGACGAAATTCCGGTCAGCTAAGCGGTTCAGTTGCTCGGCTGCGGAACTTGTGGCTCGGCCTGGACATCATGCGTCGGGGATGACCCGGCGGCGCGCCATTCCACGCCGTAACTCGCTTTTACCATATCCCGGAACAGGCGGAGCTGGCGGCCGATGAGATGCGGGTCGTCGAGGGCCTTGGCCAGCACGATCGACCCTTCGACCACGGCGCTGAAACCGTCGGCGAGCGCGGCGCGATCGACTGCCATGACGGTACGGTATTGCGTGTCGATCATGTCGAACCAGCCGATGAAACGCTCCCGCCAGCGAATGGCGGCCTCGCGCGTCAGTCGCCGGACTTCGCGGTCGAACGCCTGCTCCTGATAGACGATCGCTGCGACGAGGCAGCCGGGATGAAGCTCCCGCATCTCGTCCATCATCTCGCAATAGAGGTCGATGAAATGGACGAACCGCTCCAGTGGGTCATCCACCGTCTCCTGCACGCGGATCGTCATGGCGTCCATGACTGCGTCGTCCTCCGCGAGGAAGCGGATGAGGAGCTGCCGCGCCAGATCTCCCTTGTCCTTGAAATGATAGAAGAAGCCGCTCTTGGTGATGCCGGAGATTTCGACCAGCTCATCGATCGACGTGCCGGCAAATCCCTTCTGGATGATCGCAATGTAAGCAGCGTCGAGAATGCGCTCGCGCGTCCGTTCGCCTTTACCGAGTGCCTGGCCGTTCATCGGTCGCTTCCCCCGCGATGATCGGGGAAAATCCATAGCGCATGACGGGCCGGAGGAAAACCGACCGCGAGTATGCTATACGGCGCCAGCGCACGCATGCGACAGGGCCGCCATAACCATTTTCAGGGAGATGTTGGATGGTCGGTGTCTATCACCTGATCGCTTTGTCGATGTTCGTTGCCTTTGCCTTGCTCGATTTCGTCATCCGGGCGCGCAGCTTTCCGGATGTGCCGATGTGGAGAGCCAAGGGCGTTGCCTTCACCCTGACCTATTTCGCGGTGGCGACTTATGCGCCGCTGCTGTGGGACGGCCTGCTGGGACAATATCAGCTGATCGACGGGTCCGCCTGGCCATTCTGGGTGCAACTCGCCGTCGGCTTCTTCTTTTACGAGTTCCTGATCTATGCTTGGCATCGCACGATGCACAATGTGCAGCCGATCTGGCGCTGGTTCCACCAGATGCATCACAGTGCCGAGCGCGTGGACATCTGGGGAGCGTTCTACTTCCATCCGTTCGACATGATCGGCTGGGCGCTGCTCGGCAGCTTCGCGCTGGTGCTGGGCATCGGCCTCACGGCGGAGGCGGCGCTGATCATCGCGGTGGCGGCAACCTTCTGCTCGATGTTCCAGCATCTGAATATGCGCACGCCGCGCTGGATCGGCTATTTCGTGACGCGGCCGGAGAGCCATTCGGTGCATCACGAGCGCGGGCTCCACGCCTATAATTACGGGGATATCCCGGTCTTCGACATGCTGTTCGGAACCTTTCGCAACCCGAGGGAATGGTCGGGCGAGGCCGGCTTCTTCGACGGCTCCTCGCGCAAGGTCGGGCCGATGCTGATCGGACGCGAGATCGCCTGAAAGAACAAGATAACTCCTGCGGGCGCGCGCCTTGCCGGAAGGCGCCTCCCGCACGAGCACCCGAAGGACTCCGGCCGCGCTCATGAAAGTGCCGCGGACGGTTCCGACCTGGACTGGACGACACATCGCATTTTCCCGCAAAGCGGGCGGGCTGCGCTCATCGGCGCCGGTCAATCTCTCTCAGTGGAGTTTTCGGGCATGCTGCGCGGATCGGCGCTCACATGCCCGGACAACGCTTTGTCAGGCGCTTGACTGCGCGAGTTCCTGCTTGATCTGAAGCTTTTGCTTCTTGAGCGTCGCGACGAGAATGTCGTCGGGCGCTGGACGCGCTATCTCGTCCCGGATCCGGGCTTCGAGCCCGGCATGTTTGGCGTGAAGTGCGGAAACATGGCCTGTGTCCATACTGTCCTCCTTAGCCATTGCGACAATGGAGGGAGAGTAGATCACTTTTCGGAATCGCTGTCTGCGCCTATTTTCGGTTCGTGCGACGAAGCGGGGCATGATGCGCGGTATCTTGTTCGATCGTTAAACAATCTTGCCCTGCGACATGCCGGAGATTTCCGGTTTCCGGAAGAAAAGTTATTCACCACGAATTTTTGTTACCCGCTTGCCCGTTGCGGCTCCCGTGCCGCGATGCGATGATACGCGCGCAACCATGCCATTGGAGGACTCGAGTCGGTGTTGTCGGTCGAAGAAATCGAGCAGCGACTGGAGCTTCTTCGTCTCGAGCATCGTGACCTGGATTGCGCGATCACCGCGCTCAGCCAGTTGTCCCAGCCAGACCAGCTCCAGCTTGCCCGCATGAAGAAACGTAAACTGCGCCTGCGCGATGAGATTCAAATGCTGGAAAACAGCCTGATTCCGGACATTATCGCCTGAGTCGAGCGGCGCTTGCGGGTCTCCCTTTTCTGATCCATTTTGATACGGGGCTACGGGCGGGCTGCCCGACATGGTTTAATCGAAGTTAATCGGCGCGACTCATGTGCGGCTCTGTGGCAGCACAATGGGATGAGCGACTCGACAACCCTGCTGAACCAATTCGACCGGAAGCTGATCGACAGCCTTTATGTCGAGGCCATGGTGCTTGCCGACGAAGCGCGGTCGTTCTTCGATCATCGCGCCGAGGAGCATCGTGCGCTGCTTGCGCAGATCGATCGGGTCGAATTCGCCTGCGAATCGCTCAAGGTGACGACGCGCCTGATGCACGTCATCGCCTGGCTGCTGACGCAACGCGCCATCCTGAACGGCGAGCTCCCGGAGTCGGTGCGCGGCGAGGAGCGCCATCGGCTGGGCGACGCGGCGGTCACGGCGCCGGGTATCGGCGATCGCTTCTCGTTCGACATGAAGACGCTGATTGAGGCGAGTGAGGATCTGTATGATCGTGTCGCGCGCCTCGAGTCCCAGCTGCTCGGACGGTCGCGCGGAACGAGGCTCGTGCCGCTCAACCCCGCGCGCGACCTGCTGACTCGGCTCGAACGCGCCTTCTGACGCTCCGGCAAGGGCGCGATCCACGCCAGTCGCCGCAAATGCCTGCATTGCGGCCCTAAAAACCGGCTCAACTGTCGGAATGCGGCTTGCAGTCGGGCGGCGAACCCATAGACAGAAGTCATGTTGCGACGGTTGCGCTCTTGCTGCTCTCCCTCTCATGGCCGGAGAGTGCTGTGGAGTGCTGTGATCGCGCTGCTCCCGCTGCCGCTATCGTCACCTTACGCACAGACACTGGCCAGCCCGCCGTCAGCCGAACAGGCCGATCCGCTCGACGTCGGCGATATGCCCGATATCGGTCTCGACTGGCCCGATCTCGATGCGCCGGCAACGCCCTTGCCCTCCGCCGCCGAGGAAGCCGCCGCCACCGGAGAGGATGCGGGAGAGGCCGACCCGACGCTGCCGCCGCTTTTGCTCGAAGAGGAGCAGCTTGCCGAGGATCGCTCGCCTTCGGACAGTGACGCGCTTGTCTCGCTCGATCCGAGCGCCCCGCTGCGCTATCGCACGACGCTGGACGGCCTGGGCGACGCGGCCGATACGACCTTCCATACCCGGTTCGATGCGCTCTCCATCCTCAAGCAGGGCGAAGGCGAGCGCGCCAATATCGCGCAGATCCGCCGCCGCGGGCAGAGCGACGTTGATCTGGTCGATGAGCTGCTGCGCTCGCGCGGCTATTATGACAGCAACACGCGACTGCGCTTCGGCGTCGATCCGGGCACGGATCCAAGTGTGAACGCCATTCTCGGCGCCAATCCCGGCCCGCGTTATGCGTTGCGGCTGGTCGATGTGCATGGTCTCGACGGAAGCAGTCCGCTGGGGCAGGACCTGCGCGCGCTGTTCGAGGTGAAGGCGGGCGATCCGGCCGATACGGATGCGATCCTTGCCGCGACGGACAAGCTGCGCCTCGGCCTGGGCGAAGGCGGCTATCCCTTTGCCGACGTGCGCGAGCCGGTGCTCACGGTCGATCATCAGCAGCGCGACGCGGTGCTCAATCTCGGCGTTGAGACCGGCGGGTTCCGGCGGTTCGGCGAGATCAAGGTCAATACCGAAGCGCCGTTCGATGCGCGCCACGTCGGCGTCATCAGCCGTTTCCGGTCGGGCGAGCCCTATAACCAGAGCGACATCACCGATCTCAACCGTGCGCTGATCGCGACCGGGCTCGTCTCGCAAGTCACGATCACGCCCGAAGAAGGCAAGAACAGCGAGACGGTCGATCTCGCCGTCAGCATGGCGCCCGCGCCGCCGCGCACCATCTCGGGTGAGATCGGCTACGGCACGGGCGAGGGCGCGCGCGTGGAGGCGAGCTGGCAGCATCGCAATTTCTTCCCTCCTGAAGGTGGCATCACTCTGCGCGGCGTTATCGGCACGCAGGAGCAGAGCCTGACCGCGACCTTCCGTCGCAACAATCTTGGCCGGCGCGACCGCGTGCTCAACGTCGAGCTGAGCGCCGCCAATGTCGATCAGCCGGCCTATCAGGCGGTCACGGCGGGCCTTGCCGGCAGCTTCGAGCGGCAGACCAACATCATCTTCCAGAAGGACTGGACCTGGTCGCTCGGCGCGGAGCTGCGCGTCAGCGACGAGCGGGATTATTATGGCAGCCCGCCGGTCGCGCGGCGCCGCACCTATGTGATCGCGGCGCTGCCGACCGGCATCACCTATGACGCAAGCGACGATCTGCTCGATCCCCGCAAGGGCTTCCGGCTGGGCGGCCGTATCTCGCCCGAGCTTTCCCTGCAGTCAGGCGTATTCAGCTATATACGCGCTCAGGTCGATGGCAGCTATTACCTCCCGATGGGCGACCGGCTGACCCTAGCGGGCCGCGTGCGGCTCGGCACGATCGTCGGCGCATCGGCCGACCGCATCGCGCCCACGCGGCGCTTCTATGCGGGCGGTGGCGGTTCGGTGCGCGGCTATGGTTATCAGGCGATCGGGCCTCGCGACCTCAACAACACGCCTGAGGGCGGCCGCAGTCTGGGCGAACTCGCACTCGAGGCGCGCTTCCGTTTCGGCAGCCTCAACCAGTTCGGCGTCGTGCCGTTCATCGACGCCGGCACCATTTCCCCCGATCCCTGGCCGAGCCTGAGCGAGTTGCGGGTCGGGGCCGGGCTGGGCCTGCGCTATTACAGCAATTTCGGGCCGATCCGCATCGACGTCGGCACGCCGCTTAACCCACAGCCGGGGGATTCGCGGATCGGCGTCTATGTGTCGCTGGGGCAGGCCTTCTGATGGCGGACGAGCCCATGCCAGCGTCCGCCCCAACGGCTCCCGCGCCACGCAAGCGGCGCCGATCGTGGCTCGGCCTCTCGCTGCTGGCGCTGGTTGTCGTGCTATTGCTGGCGATCTGGGGCGGCGCGCGCTGGATCGACAGCCAGGCGGGGCATCGCTTCCTGATCCGTCAGATCGCGCAATGGGAGCCGGTGACGGGCCTGCGCGTCACGGTCGGGTCGATCGAGGGGCGGGTCTTCAAGTCGATGACCTTGCGCGACGTGAGGTTTTCCGATCCGCGAGGGCAATTCGCACGGATCGCCCGCGCCGATCTGAATTGGTATCCCTTTGGCTGGCTTTCCAACCGCCTCGATATCGACCGGCTGCACATCCATTCCGCCGATCTCACGCGCTTGCCGCAATTCCGCCCGACCGAAGCGAAGGAGTCGATCCTGCCCGGCTTCGACATTCGGCTCGCGGAGTTGAAGATCGACCGGCTCGGGCTCGGCGCCGGGATCGCGGGCGGGCGACGGACGGTTCGCGCGGTCGGCAAGGCCGACATCCGCTCCGGCCGCGCCGTCGTCGATCTGCTGGCCTGGTCTGCCGACACCGCCGATGTCGTCCGCATCGCGCTCGACAGCCGGCCGGATGACCGCCGCTTCGACATCGACGCCGTCATTGCTGGGCCGAGGGGAGGTATCCTCTCGAGCATGGCCAGGACGGGACGGCCGGTGGGTCTCACTGTCCGGGGCAATGGCGACTGGCACCGCTGGCGCGGCCGCTTCATCGCACTCGATGGCCGCGACGTCGCCGCCAATCTTGCGCTGACGGTCGAGGAAGGGCGCTATCGGGCGCGCGGACCGCTGGCCTTGCTCGGGCCGCTCACTATCCTCGGCAACGGCAGCGGCCTGCTCGAGGCCGATTTGCGCTTCGAGAGCCGGGTGGTGCAGGGCACGGCCTCGCTTGGGCTTTCCGCGCTGCGGCTCAAGGCGACTGGCGGCATCGATCTCGCACGCAACCGGCTCGACGAGATGCGGCTCGATGCGCTGATCGCTCAGCCCGGTCGCCTTGCGCCGGGACTGACCGGCAGGCCAGTATTGCTTCGCGCGCGGCTTGCCGGGCCGTTCGACAATCTCGAGATCGGCTATCTGCTCACCACACCCGATCTTCGGCAAGGCAGCATCGCGCTGCGCGATCTGCGGCTGGCGGGAGAGGGGCGGCTGGCTGGTGAGAGGGGCAGCTTCCCCATCCGGCTCACGGCGCGCTCGCTGGCGATCGGCAACGCGCAGATCGACGAGCGACTGCGCAACCTTTCGGTCAACGGGCGGATCGAGCGCGACGGCAACCGGTTGCGCTTCGCGCCGACGGCGATCCGCTCCAGCGGTTTCACCGGCCAGCTCGACGGGCAGGCGGACATGGCAGGCAACTTCGCCGCCAATCTGAAGGGCGGCTTCACTGGCCTCGAATTTCGCGGCCTTGGCCAGCTCGATCTGACGGCGGTGATGCGGTTCGCCAAGGCGCCGCAGCGCGACGTCAGCGTGAGCGGCTCCGGCCGCGCGACGATGCGGCGGCTCGATAACGGCTTCCTGCGCAGCCTTGGCGAAGGCCTGCCGATCATCAACAGCGACTTCGCCATGGCCGGGCAAGGCCGCATCGCGCTGCGCAATCTGCGGCTGGCCTCGCCGGGCCTGACGCTTGCGGGGAGCGGCGTCGTCGATACAAAGGGCACGCTCCGGATCGAAGGGGCGGGGCGGCATCGCGCCTACGGGCAACTGCGCGTCATGCTGACGGGCAGTCCAAATCGCCCGATGGTCGATCTCGTGCTGAACAGTCCGCTGCCGGCATTGCGTCTCTCAAATGTGCATGCGCGTCTCACCCCGGATGCGCAGGGCTACGCCGTGACGGTCGATGGCGGATCGATGCTCGGCCCGTTCAAGGGCAATGGCGCGATCCTGCTGCCTCCCGGTGGGCAGCCGACCATCGCCATCACGGGCCTGGGCGTCAGCGACGTGGTCGTGGCGGGCAATCTGGTGCCCATGGCCGGCGGACTGGAGGGTGTGCTCACCCTGTCCGGGCCTGCGGAGGGGCAGATCGCGCTTTCCGTAGTGGAGGGCGTGCAGAAGCTCGGGCTTAATGTCGATCTGGGCGGCGCCAACTTTACAGGCTCGCCGTCGATCACGGTCAATCGCGGCACGATCCGCGGCGACATCCTGCTGCGGCCGGGCGCGGTCTCCATCGTCGGCAGCGCGCAGGGACGGGGCATGCGCGTCGGCTCGTTGCGGATCGGGCGGTTCGCCGCGGCGCTCAATCTGATGAATGGCGAGGGGTCGGCGACCGTCTCGATGAATGGGCGCAATGGGCGGCTGTTCGATCTCCAGTCGCGCGCGGCGATCACGCAGAACCGTATCCGCATCGATTTGCAGGGATCGGTCGACCAGCGCGCCCTGCGGCTCGATCGATCGGCCGTGCTGACGCGCGAGGACGACGGCTGGCGGCTGGCACCGGTGACCATGCGCATGCAGGGCGGCGGCGTGCGGCTCGCCGGCCTGTTCGGCGCGACCGCGACGCATTTGGAGGCACAGATGCAGGGCCTGCCACTGGCGTTGTTCGATCTCGCCAACGGCGATCTCGGCCTTGGTGGCACGGCGGACGGGACGCTCGCGTTCGACTGGCCGCGCGGCGGTGTGCCGAGCGGCAAGATGAACCTGCGGGTCAAGGGACTGACACGATCCGGCCTGGCGCTCAGTTCTGCGCCGATCGACATCGGTCTCAATGCCGTGCTCGATAGCCAGCGCCTTGCCGCTCGCGCGGTCTTCGCCAAGGGCGGTACGGTGATCGGCCGCGCGCAGGCGCTCGTCGCGCCGCTCGGCTCCGGATCGCTCAGCGAGCGGCTGTTCCGCGCGCCGCTCCGCGCGCAATTGCGATATGCAGGCGATGCCGAAACCCTGTGGCGCCTCACCAATGTCGAGATCGTTACGCTCGGCGGGCAGGTGCAGGTGAACGCGAATGCCGGCGGCACGCTGTCCGATCCGCAAATTGAGGGTACGGTAGCGGCGGAGAATGCGCGTATCGCGAGTTCGGTGACCGGCATGTCGCTGACCGGCGTCAGGGCCCATGGCACCTTCAGCGGCGCGCGGCTGACGATCAACGATCTTCAGGGGCGGACAGCGGGCAATGGCTCGGTCGCGGGGACGGCGACCTTCGATATTTCCGCCGAACGCGGCATTGGCATGGATATCAATCTGCGGGCCGAGCGCGCCGTTCTGCTCGATCGTGACGATGTCGGCGCGACCGTGACCGGGCCGCTGCAGATCCGCTCCTCGGGCAGTGGCGGTGTGATTTCCGGCGATCTCGATGTCGAAGAGAGCCGTTTCGTGCTTGGCCGCGCTGCCGCATCGACGCAGATACCGCAGCTCCGCCTTGTCGAGATCAATCGCTCCGGTGAAGAAGTGGAGCGCCGCACGGCCTTCGCCCCCTGGCGGCTGGATGTGCGCGCAAGGGTACCGGACGATCTGATGGTCGAGGGTCTCGGCATGCAGAGCGAGTGGTCGGCCAATGTGACGATCGGCGGACTGGTCACGGCGCCGTCCTTCCGGGGCACGGCGACGCTCATTCGCGGCACTTATGACTTTGCCGGCAAGCGCTTCGATCTGCGCGAGGGCCGCCTGACCTTCACCGGCTCCAGCCCTGTCAATCCGTTGCTCGATATCCGCGCGGTCGCGGACGTGCAGGATCTGAGTGCGACGATCACCGTCACGGGCAACAGCCAGCGCCCGATCATTGCCTTCTCCAGCATCCCGGCAATGCCGCAGGATGAACTGCTCGCGCGGCTGCTTTTCGGCACGTCGATCGCCAATCTCTCCGCTCCCGAAGCGCTCCAGCTCGCCTCGGCGGTAGCGGCGTTCCAGGGTGGGGGTGGCGGACTCGATCCGATCAATGCCGTGCGCCGCGCCACCGGCCTCTCGCGCCTGCGTATCATCGCCGCCGATCCGACGACAGGCGCCAAGACAGCTGTCGCGGCCGGCAAGAATATCGGCAACGATCTCTATGTGGAGCTGATCACCGACGGGCAGGGCTATAGCGCGACCCGCGTCGAATATCAGATCACGCGCTGGCTTTCGCTGCTCTCCAGCGTCTCGACAGTCGGGCGGCAAAGTGTGGCGGCGCGGGTGTCGAAGGATTATTGAGCGAGGCGTGCGTGTACTCGGGGGGATGATGACGAGAGGATTTCTGGTTCGGCTTCTCATGGGTCTGACGCTTGTCGGCCTAACGCCCCACGCAGGTCATGCTGCAGGTGGCGAGGGCGACTGGCAAAGCCATAACTCCGCAGAGCGATGCGCGGTGTCGGGCATGGCTACCGGTGAAGTCGCACGCTTCCTCATGCTCGAAGGCGAACCGGGCGGGGGACTCCGGCTGGTCATCGCGGCGAAGGAAATGCCGCGCTGGCCGAAAGGACTGGGCGGAAGCCAGGCTTTTCCGGCGGAAATCGTGTCTGAAGCAAAAACGGCGGTGGCGGTGACGGGATTTCCGCGTCGACTTTCAGGTGAGCTACCGAATGCAGTCACCCTGAGCAGTCTCACGCTGGGAGATGCGATTGCCTTGGCGGAGGCGCCGGCGTTCAGCGTGCGGTTCAAGAGTGGGAGCATCGGCCCGCTGGCATCTGGCGGAATGCACGCGGGGGTCCAGGCAATCCATGCTTGCATTGCCGAGCAGTTGATTGCCCTCGGCGCCGATCCTGCGCAGTTCGAGCCGGGCGGTATGCCTGCAGTCCCGCTCTCGGACCCCGAGCGATGGCTGAGCAACTCGCAAGTCTATGAGATCGCGCGCGCCGCGGGCGGGGTCAACGTCAATCTACGCTTCAAGGTGGCCATTGACCTGCAGGGCAAGGTTGGCAGCTGCGCTCTGCTGAGCGAGAGCAACGCTGCCAAACTGGAAGCTCTTGGTTGCAAGCCATTGTTTGGGCGCGTTCTGGCAAAGCCGGCGACGGATAAGCAGGGGCGCCCGGTCGTTGGCGTGTTAACCTTTCCGGTGATGGTGTTCCGGAATTGATACCCGAAGAAAAAGGCGCCCGGATCGCTCCGGACGCCCTTTCTGTCTCTCGACTGATCGCTGAGGATCAGGCGCTGTAGTACATGTCGAACTCGACCGGGCTGGGTGCCATTTCCCAGCGATACACTTCCGGCCACTTGAGTTCGATATAGGCGTCGATCTGGTCCTTGGAGAAGACGTCGCCCTTGAGCAGGAAGTCGTGATCGGCTTCCAAGCTGTTGAGCGCCTCTCGGAGCGAACCGCAGACGGTCGGCACCTGGCTCAGTTCCTCGGGCGGCAGATCGTAGAGATTCTTGTCCATCGCCTCGCCGGGGTGGATCTTGTTCTCGATGCCGTCGAGGCCTGCCATCAGCAGCGCCGAATAGCAGAGATAGGGATTGGCCATCGCGTCCGGGAAGCGGAACTCGACGCGCTTCGCCTTGGCGCCCGAGCCGTAGGGAATACGGCAGGAAGCCGAGCGGTTGCGCGCGGAGTAGGCAAGGAGCACCGGCGCCTCGAAGCCCGGGACCAGACGCTTGTAGCTGTTGGTCGTCGGGTTGGTGAAGGCGTTGAGCGCCTTGGCGTGCTTGATGACGCCGCCGATGAAGTAGAGGCACATGTCGCTGAGGCCCGCATAGCCATTGCCGGCGAACAGCGGATTGCCCTTGTCCCAGATCGAGATGTGGGTGTGCATGCCCGATCCGTTGTCCTGCGCGATGGGCTTGGGCATGAACGTCGCCGTCTTGCCATAGGCCTGCGCGACCATCATCACGACATACTTATAGATCTGCATGCGGTCGGCGGTGGTGACCAGCGTACCGAAGGTGAGGCCGAGCTCATGCTGGGCAGCGGCCACCTCATGGTGGTGCTTGTCGCAGGGCAGGCCCATTTCGAGCATGGTCGAGACCATCTCGGCGCGGATGTCCGTGCAGGGATCGACCGGCGCGACGGGGAAATAGCCGCCCTTGGCGCGCGGACGGTGCGCGAGGTTGCCGCCTTCATATTCCTTGCCGGTGTTGGTCGGCAGCTCGATGTCGTCGATCTTGTAGAAGGACTCGTTGTAGTCGTTGTTGAAGCGCACGTCGTCGAACATGAAGAACTCGGCTTCCGGGCCGACATAGACGGTGTCGCCGAAACCGGCGGCCTTCACATAGGCCTCGGCGCGCACGGCGGTCGAGCGCGGGTCGCGGCCATAGAGTTCGCCCGTCGATGGCTCGACGATGTTGCAGAACAGGATCAGCATCGGTGTGGCGCTGAACGGATCGACATACACTGCGTCCAGATCCGGCTTGAGGATCATGTCGGACTCGTTGATGGCCTTCCAGCCCTCGATCGAGCTGCCGTCGAACATCAGGCCCTCTTCCAGCTCATCCTCGCCGAGGACCGTGGAGACCATAGTCAAGTGCTGCCACTTGCCCTTGGGATCGGTGAAGCGAAGATCGACCCACTCGATCTCCTTTTCCTCGATCATCTTGAGAATGTCTTTGGGGCTGTTGGCCATGTCGAGCGTACCTTCTCTTGTCTATGAGTGTTGCGACTGCGGGAAAATCAGATGGCGGCTTCGTCCAGCTCACCGGTGCGGATGCGGACCGCCTTCTCGACCGGGATGACAAAAATCTTGCCGTCGCCGATGCGGCCGGTGCGCGCGGCGCCCGAGATCGCCTCGACCACGCGCTCGACGATGCCGTCCTCGACCACCACTTCGAGCTTCACCTTCGGCAGGAAGTCGACGACATATTCGGCGCCGCGATATAGTTCGGTGTGGCCCTTCTGCCGTCCGAAGCCCTTGGCCTCGGTCACGGTGATGCCGGAGACGCCCACTTCGTGCAGCGCTTCCTTCACGTCATCGAGCTTGAAGGGCTTGATGATTGCTTCGACCTTTTTCATTTCCAACGCACCCCTTTGCTTCGCGTGAAGCGCGGCGGGGAAGCCCCGGAGACGCCGCCATCGACTCGCCCGAACCAAGGCTTCGTCGATGCGCACGACCGCGCACGGCTAAACGCTACAGCGCCGGCTCGCGAATCACCAGCCAAGCATTGGCGGCTTTGCGGAGGATTGTCGATATTGCCCGGATTTCAGGCATTTTGAGGTGAATTTGCCTAAAATTTAGGCAGAACTTATCACCTAGTGGCGCCTCAATAAGGCGGTCGATGCAGCCCCTTCGGGCTCAGCGTGAAAATTTCGCAGCCGGTCTCGGTGATGCCGATCGAATGCTCGAATTGCGCGGAGAGCGCGCGGTCGCGCGTGACCGCCGTCCAGCCGTCTTCCAGCATCTTCACGCCGGGCTTGCCGCCGTTGATCATCGGTTCGATCGTGAAGATCATGCCGGGGCGCAACTCCGGGCCGGTACCGGGGCGGCCGACATGGACGACCTCCGGCGCGTCATGGAAGACGCGGCCGAGGCCATGGCCGCAGAAATCGCGCACCACGCCATAGCGATGCCGCTCGGCATGAGTCTGGATCGCATAACCGACATCGCCGAGCGTGTTGCCTGGCTTGGCCTGTTCGATACCCAGCATCAGGCATTCATAGGTCACATCGACGAGACGCCGCGCCTTGATGGGCACGTCGCCGACCAGATACATGCGGCTCGTGTCGCCATGCCAGCCATCGACCAGCGGCGTCACATCGACATTGAGGATGTCGCCCTCGCGCAGCGCCTTGTCGCCCGGCATGCCGTGGCAGATGACGTTGTTGAGGCTGATGCAGCAGCTATACTGATAACCATGATAGCCGAGCGTCGCGGGGACCGCGCCTGCGTCCAGCATCATCTGGCGCACGAAATCGTCGATCTGCGATGTCGGGATGCCCGGACGCACAATTTCGGCGACCGCATCCAGGATCGACGCGGCGAGCGCGCCGGCCTTGCGCATGCCCGCAAAGCCCTCCGGCCCGTGAAGCTTGATCGCGGACGTGCGGACGGTGGCGGTTTCCGCCGTCGGTGTCATATAGGTCGTCATAGGGGCGATATAGGCGTTTCGCGGCCCGATGGCGAGGGGGTTGCGGCTGAACTGGGGGACAGGACGATGAGTGACGTGGTGGACATGACGGGTGGCTGCGGCTGTGGCGCGGTGCGCTATCGCATCGATGCACCCCCTATCTTCGTGAACAATTGCCATTGCACGCTGTATCAGCGGCAGACGGGATCGACGTCCGTCGTCAATGCTTTCCTCGAAAGCGAGGCGCTGACCTTGCTCGAAGGCGTACTCGGCGAGCATGTCGTCAAGGCCGGCAGCGGGGGCGATCATGTCATCTGTCGCTGCACTGTCTGCGGCACGGCGATGTGGAGCTTCTATCCGCGCCTTGGCCGGCTGGGGCTGGGCCTTCGCGTCGGCACGCTCGACGATCCGGGGCAACTCCGGCCCGATGCCGTCATCTTCGTGGCACACAAAATGCCCTGGACGGCACTGCCCGCCGACATTCCGCATTTCGAAACCACCTACAATCCCGCCGAACTTCTTCCGCCCGAACGCTTTTCCCGGCTCAAGGTCCTGATCGAGCGGCGAGCGGCGGGGGAGGGCTGAGTTCGTTTCACGCAAGAAGCCGTGCCGGTTGCGCGATGGTTCGCGCTTTGGCGCAGCCCGGCTTGGCGCGCCGCGCGATGACGGCTAGGCAGGGAGGGTGGGTGCGCATGGAGAGACAAGGTTCATGACCGAGCGGGTTTGGACGGCAGGTATCATTGTCATCGGCGACGAGATCCTCTCGGGCCGAACCCAGGACAAGAATGTCGCGCAGATCGGCACCTGGCTGAACGTGCAGGGCATCCGCCTGACGGAAGTTCGCATCATCGGCGACGATACGGACGCGATCGTGGCAGCGGTCGATGCATTGCGCGCGCGCTACGACTATGTGTTCACCACCGGCGGGATCGGCCCGACGCATGACGACATCACGGTCGATGCGATCGCGCAGGCGCTCGGCGTGGAAGTAGTGATCCACCCCGATGCGCGGGCGATCCTCGATGCTTATTACGCGCCGCGCGGCGGTCTCAACGAGGCGCGGCTGCGCATGGCGCGCGTGCCCGCGGGCGCCGATCTGATCCCGAACAGCTATTCGGGCGCGCCGGGCATCCGCATGGGCAATCTCTACATCATGGCCGGCGTGCCGCACATCACGGCCGGCATGCTGGACGCGCTGACCGGCTCGCTGGAAGGCGGCGATCCCTTGGTGTCGCGCACGATCGGCTCCTGGGCGGCGGAGAGCGAGATCGCGGACCTGCTGCGCGCGCAGGAGAAATCCCATGAGGGCTGCCAGATTGGCAGCTATCCCTTCTTCCGAGAGGGCAAGACCGGCGCCAATTTCGTGATCCGCTCGACCGACCAGAGCCGGCTCGATGCCTGCGCGGCCGATCTGGCGGCGGCGCTTGAGGCTGCGGGCTTCGCGACGGTCGAGGGCGGGATTTAGCGGGCTTGCACTTACAGCCGTTCCCCGGCCCTTCGACTGCCTGCCAAGGCAGGCGCTTAGGATAAACTCGGCTACGCCGAGGCCGGGGTCCAGACTCGGCGCGAAGCGACGAATGCGCGCTACCGCACGCGTATCGTATAGGCATGGACCCCGGCCTTCGCCGGGGAACGGACAGGAAGCGATTGCTCCACAAATGCCAAGGCCCGGCATCGTCTTGCGATGCCGGGCCGCCAAGGCGAGCTGTGGGAGTGGGAGGGTGTCAGCTCGCCGGCTGTTCGTCGGCTTGGCTCTTGCTGGCCTGCTTGATCTCGCCTTTGCTCATGCCGGTGAACAGCACTTCGCCATTGCCGGAGAAATTGCCGGCCGGAATGCGGGCGAGGCGGTCATCGGCTTCGACGACCAGCGCCTGGACGCGGCCGCGCGAGTCCGTGACGACATCGTGGACCGTGCCGATCGTGCGGCCCTTGGCGGACTGGACGAGCATGCCCGGCTCGACCGCGACGGCGCCGGTCGCACTGGCGGCGGCACTGCCCGCGATGGCGAGTTGGTTGCTGGTGGCCGAGACGGCATTGGCGGTCGAAGCCTCGGCCGCGCCGCGCGCCATGGCGACGCCGTTCACGGCTGTGCTGCGGGCACCATCGACGGTGCCGCGTGCGGTTGTGCCCGCATAGTCAGCGGTCGAGCGGACCGTGGAACGGGCGCTGCCTGCCGTCTCGCGAACGGTCGAGCGGGTGCTGCCGACCGTGTCGCGCACGGCATCCGTGCCGACAAGCTGCGCGGAGCCGCCGGCACCGGCGCTGCCCGATGCATTGCCCGAGCCGCTGGCCTCCACCGAGCGACGGGGCCTGTCGATGGTCTGGCTGACGGCGCCATCGAGCGAACCTGCGACCGAGCGATCGGCCGAGACAGTGCCGCTCTTGCGATCAACGCGCTGGCTGCCGCTGGTTTCGCCGCGACCGCGCAGCGTGCCTTCGGTCATACCACCGAGGCGTGAGCCGGTGTCACCGATCGAGCCCGCGCCGCCAAGCGAACCGGCGCCACCCAGCGTGCCCCCGATGGTGCCGCCGAGCGAGCCGCCCAGGCCGCCGCCGCCCAACAGCTGCGCCGAAGCCGGAGAAACGGCGAGTGCGATCGCGGCCGCCGTGGTCAGAAGTGCCTTCATGATGAATTCCTTTCGTCTGTCCTCGGAACGCCGTTTCGGCGCTCTCATGAACACAAACGATGGGGCTTTTCGCTTTCATCCATGGTTCGACGATTTTTTCGTCAGCGGCCGCAATTTCCGCAGAGAAGGCCGCGCCCAAACTGGTTGTCAGGCCCTTTTCTGCCCAGATCGCGCGCCTCGGCATCGAGCGTCGCGCGCACCGGCCTTCCGGCATCGATAGCGGCAGCGGCGCGGGCGGCGGCCATCGGAACGGCGAACGACGTGCCGCGCACCGATCGCGCTGCGCCCTTGGCATTCAGCGCTCTGATGTCCGCGCCCGGCGCGGCATAGTCGAGATGCAGCGCGCGCCCGGCCTCGATCAGCGCGCGATTGCGGCCATCGACACCGGTGATGGCAAGCACGGCCGGATAGGAGGCGGGATAAGCGGGTGGGGCAGAGGGGCCGTCATTGCCGACGGCTGCGAGAATGACGGTGCCGCGCCCCGAGAGCGTTGCAAGCGCGCGCTCAAGCAGAGGATTGCGCGGCCCGACCAGGCTCATCGAGACGACGCGCACCTTCTTGCCTGCCAGCCAGTTGAGCGCACGGGCAATGGCGAGGGCGCCGCCGCCCGCAGGATCGCGACCATAGACATCAGCCGCATAGAGGGAGCGGACCCCGGCGTCCCGCAGCAGCCCGGCGACGGCGGTGCCGTGATCGCTCGGGGAGGGCGCGCCGGTCGCGAAGCCCGTTTGCTCGATCACCGAGACGGCGGGACCAACGCCGCCGTCTATGATGCCGACGGCAGTGCCGATGGGGCGACCGATCACCTTCGCGCCACCGGATGAGGCACGCGCTGCCGATGCGCCTTCGAAATGCAGCACATCGGCGCTCAGCGTCTTGCCGGGCAAGGCGCCGCGCAATTGCTGGAGCGCGCGAGAGAGAGGCATGCCGGACGGCGCTGTCAGTTCCACCGCGCCGATGCCCAATTCGTCCAGCCCATCGACCGTCCGTGCCGTGAAGCCGAGCTTGCGCGCGGCATCGAGCGAAGCGGCATCCGTATCGAGCAGCAGCACGATGCCACGTCGCGCCGGTTCGCCCTGATCATCCAGCTCGATCCGCTCGGGATTGGCGCGCACGAGCCGCTGGATGCGCTGCACCCGATCGCGCGCGAGCTGCGCGACCGATCGGACTGGAGCTGTCAGATCGAGGTCGCGCGTGCGCGCCAAAGTCCGGTCGACGGTGCCGCCGATCGTCTCCACCACGCCGCCGCCGACGACCGGGCCGGTCTGCGGAAGTCCGATCTGCGCGAGCGCGCTGGTGCCGAGGCCGATCAGAAACAGGGGAGCCAGATAGCGGCGCATCGTGCGAATGCCTTTTTGCAACTTCGACAACTATGTATGGATGAAACGCGCGAGGCCACTCGTTTCATCCACGAGAAAGGGCAAAGGCTCTGAGTTCGGCATTTGAGGACGGCATCGTGGCTCTGCTGCCCCGGCTGCGCCGGTTTGCGGCGGGGCTGGCGCGTGACGTCGCCGCCGGTGACGACCTTTGCCAGATGACCATCGAGCGCGCGCTCAAGTCCCGCGACCAGTGGGCGGAAGGCACGCGGCTCGACAGCTGGATGTACAGGATCATGCGCAATATCTGGATCGACGAGACGCGCGCCGGCAGCCGCCGGGCCAGGACCTTCGCCCATGAGGAGGAAGGTCTGGACGTCGGCATGGCCGGCGAGCAGGAGGCACGTGTCGAGCTCTCCATGGTCGACCGCGCGCTTTCCACCCTGCCGGACGAGCAGCGCGAGGCAATCCTGCTCGTCATGGTCGAGGGCTATGGCTATCGCGAGGCGGCGGATATCGTCGGCTGCCCGATCGGCACGCTCACCTCGCGGCTGATCCGCGGGCGGGACGCGCTGCAGCAGATATTGGGAGAAGCGGCATGACGATCGATCCCGAAAAGATCGCGGCTTATGCGGATGGGGAGCTGGGTCCGGAGGAGGCCGCGCAGGTCGAGGCAGCGATGGAAACCGATCCTTCGATCGTCGAGCAGATCGAGGCGCACCGGGCATTGCGCGATCAGCTGCGTGCCCATTTCGCGCCGATGCTGGATGCGCCGGTGCCGAAGCAGCTCACTGCGTTGCTCGGCACGCGCGATGATGAAAACAAGGTCGTCGATCTCGCTGCCGTCCGGCGCGCGCGCGAAGCTGCGAAGCCGGCTATGGCGCCGCAGCGGCGCTGGATGACGGGTGGCGCGCTGGCGGTATCGCTGGCGCTGGGCCTGGTGCTCGGCACGCAGATACCACGCGGCGAGAACGGCGGGACGATCGCCGAGGAAGACGGTCAGCTCATTGCGAGTGGCGCGCTCGATACGGCGCTGACCACTCAGCTCGCCTCCGATCAGCAAGGCAAGGATGTGCGCATCCTGCTCAGCTTCGAGGATCGCGCCGGGCGCTACTGCCGCAGCTTCGAGGAAACCGCGGCCGCCGGCATTGCGTGCCATAATGGTACAGGATGGGCGATCGAGCGCCTGCAATCCCGTCGCGGCGCAGGCACGGTCCAGGGACAATATCGTCAAGCCGGTTCCGCCGGTCGTGATATCATGGAAGCCAGTCAAAACATGGCCTTGAATGGCGCTCTTGATGATGTGGATGAGCAAAAAGCTCGCGATTCAGGCTGGCGCCGCTGAGAAAAAATCGACTTTTTTGGGATGTAAACCGCGGCGCCGTTCGTTGTCAGACCGAGCGAGGATCATGTCACCTCGCCTGGAAGGAGACAACAAATGTTCAAGGCAATCATCTTTTCCGCGCTGACCCTGAGCGCCGCCACCGGTGCCGTCAGCGCCATCAACAGCCGTATCGTGACTGACGAGGAGCGCATGGCGCGCCAAGAAGAGCGGCAGATCATCGTCAGCCCGATCGGCGGTGTCGAGAACCGCTTCTGGTTCAATTATCGCGCCAATGTGAACGAGGCGCGCAAGGAACTGGCCAGCGATCTGCGCGGCGCCAGCGATACCGAGGATGTCCGCGAGGTGTGGGATGAATTTCGCCACGAACTTTCGCATGAACGCACCCACTATGTCCGTGAGATGGCCGAGCGCGGCTATCGTTATGGCACTGTGACGGTGGGATAAGCGCGGTGCCGGGGCCTGCGGAGGCCCTCCCGCATCCGCAGGCCCGAACCGCGATCTAGTGAATGAGCGGCGCCGGCTCCAGCTTGCTGGCATTCACCGTACTGCGTGGCAGGCTCATGAACCGGCCGAACGCGACCAGCGCGAACATCACGGCGACGATGAAGCCGGCTCCGGCAAACTGGAACGGCGCGACGGGCGACGTGAAATAGGACATGGCCGGCGTGATCAGCAGCGGCGCGACGATGCCGCCAATGCCTTGCGCCATGGCCGCCATGCCCTGCACTTCGCCCTGACGATCCGCGCTTGCCCGGCTGGATACGATCGCCATCAGCGCCGGGCCGACCAGCGATTGCGGAATGAAACCGATCAGGAAGACGAACGCGACCCAGCTCTGCGTGGCAAAGGCATAGCCAAGATGCGTCAGGATGCCGCCCGCCATTCCGATGATCACTGCCTTGCGCTCGCCATAGCGGCGCACGAAGCGGCCAGTGACGAAGGCCTGGCTGATCGCCGTCACGAAGCCGACGATAGCGAGGGACAGCCCGATCATGCCGTTCGACCAGTTGAACCGCGCAATGCCGTAATAAGCCCAGGTCAGCGGATAGACCGCGCCCGCGATGTTCCAGAGCATGATGACGAGGATGGCCGGCCCCATGCCCGGCATGGAACGCATCGATTGCCAGGCGCCGAGCGGATTGGCCCGCCGCCAGTTGAATGCGCGGCGATCCTCCGGGCGGAGTGTGTCCGGGAACTTGAAATAGCCGAAGGCGAAGCTGATGAAGGTGAGGATGGCCGCCGCGATGAACGGCATGCGCTGACCGAATTCGCCGAGCAGGCCGCCGAGCGCCGGGCCGACGATGAAGCCGAGTCCGAAGGCCGCGCCGATCAGGCCGAAATTATGCGCGCGGTCCTCCTTGGCGGTGAGGTCGGCGATGGCCGCCTGGCAGGTGCCGATCGTGCCGCCGAAGATGCCCGCGAGCATCTGCCCCACAAAGAGCAGGGCAATACTGTCCGCCATGGCCATCAGCACATAGTTGCCGGCAAGACCCGCGAGCGCGACGAGCAGGATCGGCCGCCGTCCGTATCGGTCGGAAAGATTGCCGAGCAGCGGCCCCATGAAGAATTGCAGGCTGGCGAGCGTCACCGTCATCGCGCCCGTGATTGCGATGGCCTGGCTGACATCGACCTTGCCGATGTCCATGATCAGGCGCGGTAGCACCGGATTGGCGAGGCCGAAGCTCATCGCATCGATGAAGATCGTGACGAGCACGAAATAGAGCGCACTTCGCTTGCCCCCGGCGATCCTCATCATCGTTCCTTCGATCTCTCAGCCTGGGGTCCCGTCCGGCTTTGGCGTCCGCATTGGACAAAGTCAACGATAGCAGGATCGCTCCTCGACGCGGATCCGGCGAGTCCTCCTGGATTGTCGGTGATGGTGGCGCGGGGATGGAGCGGGTGAAGGGAATCGAACCCTCGTCGTAAGCTTGGGAAGCTTCTGCTCTACCATTGAGCTACACCCGCGCATGTCCGCGTTTCCGGCGCTTGCCACAGGCGCGCGCGCCCGGTCAAACTATTTGCTTGTCCTGTGATTGCGTTGCTTGCCCGGTCGCGCCGAAAGTTTCATGGTCGTCTGACGGATTGCGCGACATAAGCGCGGACGTGACAGGCAAGTCTGGCGGCGTGTGGGAGGTGCCGCATCGCACGACAGATGTACGAGGGGCACGATATGCAGGCACGGACTCGCAAGCTTCTGAAATCATTGGGCTGCGAGCTGTCATATGGACTGATCGAGCGCACGCAGAGGCATTTCGTTGCCGCATATAACGCGCCCGGCGACGAGCCCGAGATCGTGCGCGATCTGGCTTATGGTCCCCATCCGCGTCATTGCCTCGATATCTTCCGCCGGCCCGATGCCGAGAACGAGCCGGTGCTCGTCTTCGTCCATGGCGGCGGTTATGTGATGGGCGACAAGAGCCTGCCCAAGCTTCCTTTCTACGAGAATGTCGGACTGTTCGCGGCCAATCAGGGCTGGATCGGCGTGACGATCAACTATCGCCTCGCGCCCGATCATATGTGGCCCGCCGGCGGCGAGGATGTCGGGGCGGCGATTGCGTGGCTGCGCGAGAATATCGCGGACTATGGCGGCGATCCCGGGCGGATCATCGTCATGGGCCAATCGGCCGGCGCGGCGCATATCGCAACCTATCTGGCCTTGCCGCAGCTTCACCCGGCTAACGGCGTCGGCGTGGCCGGCGCGATCCTGGTCTCGGGCACCTACGAGCTCTCGACCGCGTCACCGAATGCCTATCATCTGGCTTATTACGGCACGGATACGACGCGCTATCCGGATTGCTCGACGATCCAGGGTCTGGTCGTCACCAATGTGCCGCTCTGCTTCGCCGTTTCCGAACTCGATGGCATCGATTTCCGGCGACAGGCCGCGCTGCTTGTCGGTGCGTTCGGCAAGGCGCGCGGCGATATTCCGCGCATCCACTGGCTGCCGGGCCATAATCATGTGTCGCCAGTGATGGCGATCGGTACGGCGGACGATACGCTCGGCCCGCTGGTCAGCGACTTCGTGATGGCCGTCACGCACGACTGACGGCCTCGCGCTGCCTCTCATGGCGTGTTCCATGGTCCCCGCGCATCCGAAAGGCAGCGCCAGCGGTCGTCGAAACCCGCAACAACTTCTCGTGCCGGTTTGAGCAAGCGGGCGGCGGGCGGCCGGGCGCAGGGTCGCCGCGCTTTCCGGCTGAAGAAAAGCCTGCCGGAAAGAGACTGGGAGGGTCGCACGTCATGACGCAGTGGTACAGGGAAGCGGACAAGAAGACGCGGCGCGTCTTCTGGACATGCTTTGCCGGCTGGACGATGGATTCGGTCGATTCCGTGGTCTACTCCTTCCTGATCCCGCTGCTGATGGTCGGCCTCGGCCTCACGCTGACGCAAGCCACCAGCATCGCCAGCGCCAACTTCTTCGCCGCGGCGATCGGCGGCTGGCTCGGTGGCTGGCTGTGTGACCGCTATGGCCGCGCGCGTATCCTGCAGATCACCATCGCCTGGTTCTCGTTCTTCGCCTTCGCGTCCGGTTTCGCGCAGAATTATGAGCAGCTCCTCATCCTGCGCGTGCTGCAGGGCATCGGCTTCGGCGCGGAATGGGCCGTGGGTGCCGTCCTGCTCGGCGAGATGATCAACCCGAAGCATCGCGGCAAGGCGCTCGGCACCGTGCAGAGCGGCGCGGCAGTGGGCGCGGGCATCGCGGCGCTGCTAGCCGGGCCGTTCGCGGCCATGTTCGATCCCGAGCTCGGCTGGCGGATCGTCTTCTGGGTAGGCATCGCGCCGGCCGTCCTGATCTTCTTCGTGCGTCGGGATTCGGACGACAGCGAGGTCTTCAAGGCGGCCGCGAAGCGTAACCGCGAGCTTGGCCGACACACGCGCCTCTCGGACATCTTCAAGCCCAATATCCTGCGCACCACCATCTTCGCAGCCCTGCTGGCGCTGGGCGTTCAGGGGGCGGGCTTTTCCATCGCCAATTTCCTGACCTCGTTCCTGACGACCGAGCGTGGCCTGTCGATGGCGACGGCAGGCTTCTGCGTTCTGTTCAACAGCGCCGGCGGCTTCTTCGGTTTTCTCACAAATGCCTATGTCAGCGACCGGATCGGCCGCCGCATGGTGTTCCGCCTGTTCGGGGTCGGCTTCATCCTGACCTGTTCCTTCTATCTGTTCGCGCCGCTCGGCTCGAGCGTACCGGCGCTGATGGCGGCGGGTTTCGTCTATGGCTTCTTCCAGTTCGGCTCCTATGCCTCCTTCGGGCCTTACTTCACCGAACTTTTCCCGACGGAGATGCGCGGCACGGGCCAGGCCTTCGCCTATAATTTCGGCCGGGCGGGGAGCGCGGTCTTCTTCACCGCCGTCGCGATGGTTGCGGCGACCGGCGTCGCGCTGAGCGCGTCCATGGCGATGTTCGCGATCGGGGCGACCTGCTGCTCGATCCTCGCGACCTTCCTGCTGCCCGAGACGGCCGGCCGCGCGCTGGTCGGCGTGGACGATCTGGAGGGCGCGGAAGCCCCCGGCGTCAAGCCGGCCATCGCCGAGAGCTGACTCCGGATCACTCGGGCTTCACGGATCCCGTCAGCGGATCGCCAGCAGCTCAATCTTGAAGAACATCGTCGCATTGCCCGGGATCTCGTCCTTGCCGCGCGGGCCATAGCCGAGGTCGGCCGGGACGGCGATCTCGATCGTGTCGCCCACGCCCATCTGCGGCACGGCCATCTGCCAGGCCTTGATCAGCCGGCCGAGCGGAAAAGTCGCCGGCTCGCCGCGCGCATAGCTGCTGTCGAACACTGTGCCGTCGACCAGCCTGCCTTCATAATGAAGCGTGACGACGTCGCTCACGGTCGGATGCCGGCCGGAGCCGTCGCCGCTGATCGGCCGCCAGCGCAGCCCGCCGGGCAGCACGCGCCAGCCGTCCTGCCAGCGCAGCTTGGCGAGCGCGAGCATCTGCTGGTTCTGCCATTGCGGGTCCTGCGACAGGTCCGGACCGCCGGTCTCGTTCTGCGCGATCGCCGTGAAGGACAGGGCGACCGCCGAGACGACGGCAAGGCCTAGCCAGACTTTGGACACGGGTCGTCGCTCCTCGGTTGCGTGATTGCCTCCCTCCTTGCCGCTAAAGGGCGCGCGGTCAATGCGTTGCCGCTCCTGGTCCGGCGCTCCCAGTATGGCGCGAGGTCAATCTGCTATGCCGACTTGGTCAAGCTCCCCGGGCTGGTTTGCCGATAGATCGGACGGCATAGTGCGACCAGTTTCGATCAACGTCCGGAGTCAGCCCGATGTCCACCGCCAACACCATGTACACCTCCGACGATCCGCGCTCGGCGCTCGCGAGCGGCAGCGCCGTGGCTGGCGGTACCGCCGCGCTCAAGGGCTTCGGCCGGTCGAGCTATGCGCTGTTCGGCGAGACCGCGCCGCAGATCGACGACGAGACCGGCAAGACCTGGCTGGCGCGCGGGCAGAACTTCATCATCGCCTACACGTTGGCCAAGCCCGGCGCGACTTTCGAGCGCAAGGGGCAGGTGGACGAATATATCCTGCTGGTCGAGGAGCAGGACGTGCCCGCCACACTCTCGGCCAATGGCCAGAATGAGAGCATCCCCGGCTACAGCTTCGTCATCATGCCGCCGGGCGACAGCAGCATCACCCTGCCCAGGGGCGGCGAGATCGTCCGCATGTTCTCGCGCGACAATGAGGATCTGGCGGCGCTCTGCTCCAACGCGGCAATGTATGCCGAGCAGCACCCGAATATTCCGCCGTTCGTGAAGTGGCCCGAGCCGCCGGCCGGCTACAAGATCCGCGTCTACAGCCTGGACGTGCCCGAGGTGAAAGGCCGGTTCGGCCGCATGTGGCGCTGCACGACCTTCATGGTCAATGTCTTCTATCCCGTCGGTCCGCGCGATCCCGAGGCGCTCTCGCCGCATCATCATGATGATTTCGAGCAATGCTCGCTCGCGCTTGGCGGCTCCTATACGCACCATTTGCGCTGGCCCTGGACGTCCAAGCAGTCCGAATGGATCGACGACGAGCATGTCGTGTGCCCGGCGCCCTCGGTCGGCGTCATTCCCGCTCGGTCGATCCACACATCGGCCTGCACCGCGCCAGAGGATAATCGCCTGGTCGATATCTTCGCGCCGCCGCGCCACGACTTCTCGAAGATGGACGGCTGGGTGCTCAATGCCGACGAATATCCGGTGCCGCCGGAGGCTTAGTCGCAGATCTCCAGCGACTT
The DNA here is from genome assembly GCF_019737615.1 of Sphingobium xanthum. Lineage (GTDB taxonomy): Bacteria > Pseudomonadota > Alphaproteobacteria > Sphingomonadales > Sphingomonadaceae > Sphingobium > Sphingobium xanthum. Next base: position 552,546 of record NZ_JAHKKS010000001.1, read on the forward strand.
GAGATACTGCGCCCGCAGCAGAGCCGGTCGCTGCGGGATCGGCGCGTCCAGAAACTCGGCCTGCAGGATACGGTCGAGCCGGAAAGTGCGATAGCCCGTGCGCAGCTCGCACCAGCCGACCAGCAGTCGCGTGGCATCGCGATAGCCGATCAGCAGCGGCCAGATCGTCCTCTGCGTCTCGCGCTCGGTCTCGTCGCGATAGGCGATGGCGAGCTTGCGCCCGGTGCGGATCCAGACGCGCAGTTGTGCGACGTCCAGCCCGTCCGGCACCTTGTTCCAGGCCCGGCCCGCACGCGCCGGACTGTCCATCAGGAGAGGCCGCAGGTCCTCGGGCAATACCGCCGCGACCTTGGCGAGCACATCCTTCGCGGCGCGGCCCAGCGCCGGATCGCCATGTTCCGCCACCCAATGCGCGCCGAGCGCCACCGCGTCGATCTCGTCCGCAGTGAGCATCAGCGGCGGCAGATCGAAGCCGCCTTCCAGCACATAGCCGATACCCGCTTCGCCGCGGATCGGCACGCGCTGGCCCATCAAAGCGGCAATGTCGCGATAGATGGATCGTTTGGAGGTCTCCAGTTCCTCGGCAATCGCGTCGGCCGTAACCGGTTGCCCGGTGCGGCGGAGGATCTGAACGATCTGGAACAGGCGGTCGGCTTTGCGCATCGGTCGATCTTCTACTGCCATGCTGCTGACATCATGCTGTCAGCAGCATGGCAGTAGGACGGCGGCAGCACAAGGACAGGGAGATTCGACGATGCTCAAGACCTACTTCGGAAGCTGCCATTGCGGCGATGTCACCTTCGCGGCGGAGATCGATCTCACCGCCGGCTCGGGCCGCTGCAACTGCTCGATCTGCACCAAGCGCCGCGCCTGGAGCGTGATCGTCCGGCCGCACGACTTCCGCCTGCTGCGCGGCGAGGACAAGCTCAGCGACTATCAGTTCGGCACGAACAGCATGCATCATCGTTTCTGCGCGCGCTGCGGTTGTGCCCCGTTCGGCGAGGGCGACATACCCGAGATCGGCGGTGCCTTCATCGCGATCGCGGTCAATTGCCTCGACGAGCTGACGCCGGAGGAACTGGCGGCCGTCCCGGTCAGCTATTCCGATGGCCGCAATGACGCCTGGCGGGATCAGCCCAGGGAGGTCGCCTATCTCTAGCCCGGCCGGGCTTTCAGTATAACCCGATGCTATCTCGGTGGACGCGGCACTGGCTTGCCGCACCGCGCAACCTTGGCTACCGCCGTGGACAAGTCGCCCGGCGGCGCCTGCCGCTAGAACCGCCGCATTGCCGGACCCCCGGCATTTCCGCGCTGCCCGTTCTGTGGCGGCCGAGACAGACATCGGAGCCATTTGTGGACCAGAGCCAGCGCAACGCATCCGTTACCTACAAGCCGCTGCTGCGGTCTTCGGCCTATATTGACGGCAAATGGCTGGACTCGACGGACGGCAAGACGGTTGATGTGACCGATCCGTTCACCGGCGGCGTCATCAGCACCATCCCCGCGCTCGAAGCCGCGCAGATCCAGCAGGCGATCGACGCCGCGCAGCGCGCCTTCCCGGCCTGGTCGCGCACCCCGGCGCGCGAGCGCGGCAAGATCCTGCGCAAGCTGCTCGAGCTCATCAACCAGCATCGCGACGATCTCGCTCGCCTGATCACCTTGGAAAACGGCAAGCCGCTCAAGGAAGCCTATGGCGAGGTCGATTATGGCGCCGGCTTTGTCGAGGTCTATGCCGAGGAAGGCCAGCGCGCGCTCGGCGAGATCATCCCCGCGCCGGTGCCGGGCCGCAAGCTCTATGCCGAGAAGGAGCCGCTCGGCGTCTCGGTCGCCATCACGCCGTGGAATTTCCCGCTGGCGATGCTGACCCGCAAGTTCGCGCCCGCGCTCGCCGCCGGCTGCACGATGATCGCCAAGCCCGCCAGCCAGACGCCGCTTGCCGCGCTGGCGCTGGCGCAGCTCGCCGAGGAAGCGGGCGTCCCGGCGGGCGTGTTCAGCGTCGTCACCGGCCGCGCCAGCCTCATCGGCGATCTGTTCACGAAATCGCCCATCGTCCGCAAGCTGAGCTTCACCGGCTCGACCGAGATCGGCGTGCAACTCATGGCAGCTTGCGCGCCGACCGTGAAGCGGCTTTCCATGGAGCTGGGCGGCAATGCGCCGATGCTGATCTTCGACGATGCTGATCTCGGCACGGCGGTCGACGCGGCAATGATCGCCAAGTTCCGCAATTGCGGACAAAGCTGCATCGCGGCCAACCGCATCTACGTCCAGAAAGACATCTACGACGCCTTCACCAAGACCTTTGCGCAGCGCGTCGCGGCGATGAAGCTCGGCGACGGTTTGGAGATGGATACGGACATCGGCCCGCTGATCGACGAGGCCGCGGTCGAGAAGGTCAACGAGCATCTGGACGAGGCACTGGCCGGTGGCGGCAGTATCCTCGCTGGCGGCCGGGGCGAGGGCCGTCTGGCGCCGCCCACGCTCGTCACCAACGTGAAGAGCGATGCGCTGCTGACCCGCGAGGAGACCTTCGGACCGCTCGCCGGCATCGTCGCCTTCGAGACCTATGACGATGCGATCCGCCTCGCCAACGACACGCCGTTCGGCCTCGCTTCCTATGTTTGCGCGACGAGTGGGGAGACGATCCACAAGGCCAGCCGCGACATCGAGAGCGGCATGGTCGGCATCAACACCGGCCTGATCTCGACCCCTTATGCGCCGTTCGGCGGCGTCAAGCTGTCGGGCATCGGCAAGGAAGGCTCGGCCCATGGCTTGGACGAGTATCTGAACCTCAAATATGTTTGCCATGCGGGGCTTTGATTAAAATCCTCCCCAAGCTCGTCTTGGGGAGGGGGACCGTCGAAGGCGGTGGAGGGGAAATGGCGCAACGCTGGATTTTCCCCTCCACCACCGGCTTCGCCGGAGGTCCCCCTCCCCGAGCAATCTCGGGGAGGAATTTGCACGAAAGGAGAGGCCAAAATGCGCCGTTCGAAGAAAGTCATTCTGACCTGCGCGCCGACGGGGTCGATCCACACCCCGTCCATGTCGCCCTATCTGCCGATCACGGCGGAGCAGATCGCGCAATCGGCCATCGAAGCGGCGGAAGCCGGCGCGACCGTGCTGCATCTCCATGCCCGCAACGAGGCGGACGGCAGCCCCAGCCCCAAGGCGGCGGACTTCGAGCGCTTCCTGCCGCGCATCAAGCAGTCGACCGACGCGGTGATCAACATCTCGACCGGCGGGAGCGCGATGATGTCGCTGGACGACCGGCTCGAAGGCGCCAAGACCTTCAAGCCCGAGGTCTGCTCGCTCAACATGGGACCGCTGATCTTCGACTTCAGCGCCGCCGGCAAGCGCGTCGAGAACTGGCAGCACCCCTGGGAGAAGGAGTATGTCGAGGGCTCGCGCGGCCGCATCATGTACAATGACAATGTATATATCGAACGGATCATGACCGAGGTCGGTCAGGCCTTCGGCACCCGGTTCGAGTTCGAATGCTATGACATCGGCCATCTCTACAATCTCGCCCATTTCGCCGACAAAGGCCTCGTGAAGGCGCCGTTCTTCATTCAGGGCGTGTTCGGCGTGCAGGGCGGCCTCGGCGCCGATCCGGGCAATCTCGCCTATATGGTCTCGGTCGCGGACAAGCTGTTTGGCGAGGATTACATGTTCTCGGCCTTCGCCGCCGGGCGCATGCAGATGCCGTTTGGTACATTGAGCGTCATCAACGGGGGCCATGCGCGTGTGGGCCTTGAGGACAGCCTCTTCATCGGCCGTGGCGAGCTGGCCAAGTCCAATGCGGAGCAGGTCCGCAAGCTGCGCGTCGTGATCGAGAATCTCGGTTACGAGGTCGCCACCCCGGCCGAAGCGCGTGAGATGCTCGGCCTCAAGGGCGGCGACAATGTCGGCTTCTGAGCCGGCCCAAGCCACACCCAATGGGTTTATTTTGCAGAAGGTTGCGCCCGGTCGTGCGCACGCAGCAGCACCCTGATTGATCCAGCCGGACGCGCGTGTCGGCTCATGTGGAAATCGTTGCCTTCATCCACTCCCGTCACGTGACAAGCACTGTGCGCTGGCTCATGGTTTGCCTCGCGACTCTGCCAAGCCCGACCGCGATGCGGAACCGGGCATGCGAGGCTGGCGCGGACATGAGGGAGGGGAAACCTGGTGCGAAACAAGCTTCATCGCTGGCGTGGCCGGCTGCTGGCCGTCGCGAGCGCGGCGGTTCTGGGGGCGATGCCGGCGGGTGCGCAGGCGCCGGGCGAGAAAAGCGCCGTCAACATCCCTACCTGCGACCGCGCCTGCCTCATCGGCCATGCCCGCGACTATATGGACGCGCTGGGCAGGAAGGACCCCAAACGCGCCAAATTCGCGGACGATGTGCAGTTCACCGAGAACAATGTGATCGTGCCGATCGGCAAGGGTCTTTGGAATTCCATCAGCAAGGTCGCGCCGACCGGCATGGAAGCGGCCGATCCGCTGACCGGTCAGGCTGCCTGGTTCGGCGTCGTCTGGGAACATGGCGAGGCAGCGATCTATGCGATGCGCATCCATGTCGAGGACGGCGAGATTGACGAGGTCGAGACCGTCGTGCATCGCAAGACTGGCCTGCCGGCGCCCTTTGGCGATCCGGACAAGGTGCAGCATCACCCCGCGTTCAACGAGGTTCTTCCGCCCGAGCGGCGGGTCTCGCGCGCGCGGCTGATCGCGGTCGCGCAGAGCTATTTCAACACGGTCGAGCGCAATGACGGCACGGTGTTCGCACCCTTTGCGGACGATTGCGGGCGCCTCGAAAACGGCATCAGCACCACCGCCGCGCCGCAGAGCGGGGGCGGGGCAGGCAATGCCACGGCGATCGCGCTCGGCTGCGTCCCGCAGTTCAAGCTGGGCATCTACCGCATCAACAAGCGCATCCGCGAGCGGCGCTTTCCGCTGGTCGATGAGGAGCGCGGCGTCGTCGTCGCTTCCGGCTTCTTCGATCATGACAACGAGGTCATCACCTACAAGCTGACCGACGGGCGCGAGATGAAGACGGCGCTCAAATGGCCCAACAGCATTTCCCTGCTGGAAGCGTTCCGCGTGCGCGACGGGCAGATTCAGGAGATCGAGGCGGTTTTCACCTACGTCCCCTATTTCCAGCATAATCCCTGGGCCACAGGCCGCGAGCATGGGGAGGCAGGCGAATGAGCCGGTCGATGATCCGCTTCACGCTGGCAGCGGCCAGCCTTGCCCTCATGCCCACCACCGTACAGGCGCAAAACTGTGACGTGGCCTGCATGACTGATCTCGCCAATCGCTTCATGGACGCGATGATCAAGAGCGATCCGCGCGGCCTGCCGTGGGGCGATGCCGTCGGCTATGCCGAGAACAGCACCAAGGTGCGCATCGGCGAGAGCAGCTGGGTGACGATCAAGGGCCGCGCCAAAGCGCCGCTCATCGTCGCCGATCCGCAGACCAGCCGCGTCGTCTGGCTCGGCTCGATCGACGATCATGGCCAGCCCGGCTTCTATGCGATGGACATGCAGGTGAAGGGCGGCAAGATCACGCAGGTCCAGTCCGTGATCCGCCGCAAGGAAGGGCGCCAGCCCTTCGGCGATCCCGTGACCTATGCGCCGGACAAGAAATATGCCGCCAACGTCCCCGCCAAGGCCCGCCTGCCGCGCGGACAGATGACGGCAATCGTCGATGCCTATTTCGCGGCTATGAAGTCCAACGGCGCGACCATCGGCGTCGCGTTCGATCCCGCTTGCGCAGTCATCGAGAATGCCGTGCGCATGACCGGCAATCTTCCTGCAACCGCCGGCGCGCAAGCCAGCTGCGAAGCCTCGCTGCGGCGCGGCCTCTACGGTGAGCTCGAGGATCTGCGCCATCAGGTGCTGGCGATCGACGAGGCGCGGGGTCTCGTCGCCGCCATCGGTTATCGCGACATGCCCGCCGCCAAGATCAGCTTCACCGCGCAGGATGGCTCCACCTATCCGGCCGAAGCCAAATATCCGCGCACCATGGGCTTCGTGAGCGTGTTCAAGATCGAGGGCGGCAAGATCGCCCGGATCGAGTCCGTCACCAACGAAGTCCAGTATCTGACGCCCGCGCCCTTCGCCCGCAAACCGGCCAGGGACGTGGTGCTCGACGATACCGGCGCCTTCCCCGAGAGCGCCTCGGCGGACGCTGCGGGCAATCTCTATGCCGGCAGCTTCAAGGGCACGATCTACCGGGCGCTTCCCGGCGCCGACAAGGCGATCGCCTGGATCCGCCCGGATGAGACCAACAAGCTGAACGCCGTACTCGGCGTCCTCGCCGACGAGAAGGCGAATACGCTCTGGGCCTGCTCGATCCCGATGGGCAAGGCTGGCGCGGTGTCCGCGCTGGTCGCGTTCGATCTCAAGACCGGCGCCTTCAAGCAGCGTTACGAGCTGCCGCAGCCGGCCAGTGCCTGCAACGACATCACCATCGCCGAGGACGGTACCGCTTTCATCGCCGAGACCAGCAACGGCCGCATCTTCACCTTGAAGCCGGGCGCGAGCGAAGTCGCGCTGCTGGTCGAGGACAAGGCGCAACTCGTGGGCGTGGACGGCATCGCCTTCAGCGAGGACGGCACGCTCTACGTCAACAATGTGCGTCAGAACACCATGCTGCGCGTCAACCGCAAGGCGGACGGCAGCTTCGCCAGCCTCACCAAACTCACCGTCTCGCAGCCGCTCAGCGGCCCGGACGGGCTTCGGTCGATCGGAGGCAATCGCTTCCTGCAGGCGGAAGGGCCGGCGGGGCGGATCAGCCTGCTGACCATCGAGGGCGACATCGTCACGATGAAGGTGCTGAAGGACGGCATGGACGGCGTCCCCGGCGTCACCAGCATCGGCAATGTCGCCTACGCGGTCGAGAGCAAGGGGCGCTTCCTGTTCGATCCCGCGCTCAAGGGGCAGGATCCCGGCGCCTTCACCTTGCGCGCCGTGCAGATCGGAGGGCTGAAATGAGAGCTGTCATCGCAGCGATGATCGGGGCGGGCCTGCTGGCTACGACCCCGGTCTGCGCGCAGGGCAATGTCGACGCGGAGATCGCCGCGCTCACCCTGCGCGTCCAGAAGCTGGAGGGCGCCCGCGCCGTCAAGAAGCTCCAGCGCGCCTTCGGCTTCTATGTCGATCGCGGCCTGTGGGACGACGCGGCCGATCTCTTCACGGACAACGGCACGGTCGAGATCGGCGTCGATGGCGTCTATGTCGGCAAGGCCCGCATCCGGGATTATTTGAAGCGCCTCCACGGCAATCAGGACGGCCTCATCTACGGCCAGCTCAACGAGTGGGTGACGCTCCAGCCGGTCGTCGACATCGCCGCCGACGGGCGCAGCGCCAAGGCGCGCTGGCGCGATCTCGGCATGCTCGGCCAGCACAAGAAGCATGCCGAGTGGCGCGACGGCATCTACGAGAACGACTATGTGAAGGAGGACGGGATCTGGAAGATCAAGTCGCTCCATCTCTTCGTCAACTTCGTCGCGCCGGTCGAAAAGGGCTGGGCGCGGCTCAAGGCGGGCGAGGGCGTGGCGCAAAGCGCTGCGAGCAAGGCCTTTCCGCCCGATCGCCCGTCGACCGTGCGCGGCGGCAAATCCTTCCCGGATACGCAGATCCCCGCTTTCCATGGTCCCAATCCGGTCACCGGCCGCACCATCACGGAGGCCCCGAAATGAGCCTGCGCACTCTCATCAAGGCCGCACTCCTGCTCGGCCTCGCCGCGCCGCTGGCCATGCCCGCCGCCGCGCAGAACGACGTCCGCTCGAAGCTCGCGGCCTACAAGCATCGCGTGATGCTGCTCGAGGATCAGGACGCCATCGAGAACCTGCAGGCGACCTTCGGATATTATTTCGACAAGGGCCTGTGGAACCAGGCAGCCGGGCTGTTCACCGCGCGCGGCAGCTTCGAATATGGCCAGCGCGGCGTCTATGTCGGCCCCGCGCGCATCCAGCAGGCGATGCTCCTGTTCGGGCCGCAGGGCCTCGCCAAGGGCCGCCTCAACAATCACATGATGCTCCAGCCGATCGTCGTCGTCGCGCCGAACGGCCAGACCGCGACCGGCCGCTGGCAAGGCATGGTGATGCTCTCCGAGCCCGGCCAGAACGGCAAATGGGGCGTTGGCATCTATGAGAATGAGTATGTGAAGGAAGGCGGCGCCTGGAAGCTCTCCAAGCTGCATTTCTACATGACGGCGCTGACCGATTACGATCTCGGCTTCGCCAAATATGCGATCCAGATGGACGGGCCGAGCGCGCTCTTCCCGCCGGATCAGCCGCCGACGGAAGTCTATCGCTCCTTCCCGAACGCCTATTTGCCGGCCTTCAGCTATGATCATCCGGTCACCGGCAAGTCGCTCAAGACCCTGCCGATGGCGGGCGACGACATTGTCGGCCGGCCCGATCGCGGCATGGACAGCGGCCCGCGCGAAGAAAGCAGCGCCGCAAGGGGGATGAGGCAACAATGATGACACGCTCGCATGTCGCCGCGGCCCTGCTCGCCGCCTCGCCGCTGCTCGGCGCAGCGCCCGCCATCGCCCAGTCCGCGCAGGACAAGCTCGCCGAGCTGGACAAGCGCATCACGCGCCTCGAGGATCTGAACGCCATCGAGCGGCTCCAGCGCAGCTATGGCTATTTCGTCGACAAGAGCCAATGGGTGCCGCTCTCCGAGCTGTTCACCGAGGACGCGACGCTGGAGATCGGCGGCAAGGGGCTCTTCCTCGGCAAGAAGCGCGTGCTCGAATATATGCAGACCGCGTTTGGCAAGGACGGCACCAAGCCCGGCTCGCTCGCCAATCATATGCAGTTCCAGCCCATCCCGGACGTGAGCGCGGACGGCAAGACCGGCTGGATCCGCTCGCGCGCCTTCGTCATGAGCAATGGCGGCTGGGGCCTCCCGCTCTATGAGAACCAGTATCGCAAGGAGGAAGGCGTCTGGAAGATCAGCCGCCTGACCGGGCCGTTCACGATGTACACGAACTGGGACGGCTGGGGGAAATGGGCCATGAACAACACCTGGCCCGACAAGTTCGATCCGCCGCCGGATCTGCCGCCGTCCTTCGTCTATCTGACCTATCCGGCCTATTACATCATTCCGTTCCACTATCCGAACCCGGTGACCGGCAAGTCCTTCCCGATCGAGAAGGCGGACATCGGCGCGCATGCCGCGCCGCCGGGTACGAAGGTGCAGCAGGACTGGTCAACGATCGGCCGGCTTGTGGACGGCTCGCAGCCGATCGGTGAACCGCCCAGGGAATGACGAGGATGACGATCTGGAAGAAGCCGGCCGCGCTGATCGGCGCGCTGGCGCTGTGCCTGTCTGGTCTCGGTCTCGCCGTCGCGCAGGAGGGGAAGCAGCCCGCCGCCGTCGACAGCGCGCGCATGGCCGCGCAGGACAAGGACGGCAATGACTGGCTGCATGACGGGCGCACCTACAGCGCCCAGCGCTATTCGCCGCTGACCCAGATCGACGCGTCGAACGTCAGCCGCCTCGGCATCGCCTGGTATGACGAGCTGGACACGTTCCGCGGCGTCGAGGCGACGCCCATCTATGCCGATGGCGTGCTCTACAACATCCTGCCCTGGAACATCGCGGTCGCCTATGATGCCCGCACCGGCAAGCGGCTGTGGACCTACGATCCCAAGGTGCCGCGCGAATATGGCCGCTACACCTGCTGCGAGCCGGTGGCGCGCGGCCTCGCCATGTGGAACGGCAAGATCATCATCGCCACGCTCGACGGCCGCCTGATCGGCCTCGATGCACGGACGGGCGCGCCCCTCTGGTCGACCCAGACCGTCCCCAAGGACATGCCCTATACGATCACCGGCGCGCCGCGCGTGTTCGATGGCAAGGTGGTCGTCGGCAATGCCGGCGGCGATCTCGGTATTCGCGGCTTCGTCTCGGCTTATGATGCGGACACCGGCAAGAAGCTCTGGAAATTCTTCCTGACTCCCGGCGATCCCGCCAAGGGCGCGGACGGCGAGGCCTCCGATCCGGTCATGGAGATGATCCGCAAGACCTGGTCGGGCGACTACTGGAAGCTCGGCGGCGGCGCCAATCCGTGGGACAGCATTTCCTACGATCCCAAGCTCAAGCTCGTCTATGTCGGCACCGGCAACGGCTCGCCGCTCAGCTGGTATCATCGCAGCGCCGGCAGGGGCGACAATCTGTTCGTCTGCTCGATCGTCGCGCTGCACGCCGAGACCGGCAAATATGCCTGGCACTATCAGATGGTGCCCGAGGAGGACTGGGATTACACCTGCACCTCCTCGATCGTCAGCGCGGACCTGAAGATCAAGGGCAGGATGCGCCAGGTCATCATGCAGGCGCCCAAGAACGGCTTCTTCTACGTGATCGACCGCAAGACCGGCCAGTTCATCTCGGCCGAGAAGATCGCGCCGGTCAACTGGGCGACAAGCATCGATCCCAAAACCGGCCGCCCGAACATCAATCCCGCCGTGCATTATGATCAGGACCCGGTGCTGGTGATGCCGGGGCCGGGCGGGGCGCATAACTGGTTCCCCATGGGCTACAGCCCGCGCACCAAGCTCGCTTATCTGCCGCTCTACGAGTCCGGCATGGTCTATGCGCTGGATCGCAACTTCGTGCCCAAGCCGTTCCGCTCGAACGCGGGCTGGGGCGGCTATACCGGCGAGGCGCTCAAGAAGCGGATCGAGCTGATGAAGGAGGTCGCCGCGATGGACAAGGCATTCCTCCTCGCCTGGGATCCGGCGACGCAGAAGCCGGCCTGGAAGATCCCGCTGCCGCGCCACGGCAATGGCGGCGTGATGATCACGGCGAGCGATCTCGTCTTCGAGGGCACCACCAAGCAGACCTTGTCCGCGTTCGACGCCCGCACCGGCAAGACCCTGTGGGATTATCCGATCCAGAGCGCACCGGTCGGCGGCGTGATCACCTACATGCTCGATGGCGTGCAATATATCGCGGTCAATGCCGGCTGGGGCGGCGGCGCGGCGCAGGTCGAGCGCGGGCAGGGCATCGAAATGCCGCGCGCCTCGGCCCGCCTCGTCGTCTTCAAGCTCGGCGGCACCGTCCAGCTCCCCGCGCTCAAGCCCGAGGAAAAGGCGCCTGAGCCACCGCCGCTGACCGCCAGTGAGGCAACGATCACGCGCGGCGCCCAGCTCTATGCGCAGACCTGTCAGGTCTGCCACGGCGATCAGGTGATCGGCGGCGTCAAGGACCTGCGCAAGATGACCCGCGAGACCCACGGCAAGTTCAACGACATCGTGCTCAAGGGCATCTACGCCGACAAGGGCATGGCCAGCTTCGCCGACCTGCTGAAGCCCGACGAGGTGGATGCCATCCACGGCTACATCATCGCCCGCTCCAACGAGGACTGGGGCCGCTCGCGCGAAAGCACGGGCGACGGGCCGCACTGAGCGGCGTCCGGCAGTTCACGAAGAGCCGCTGAGCGCTTCTGCCGAAGGCGTGGCGAACAGCTGACAATCGCTAGGCGCTTGCCTTCTCGTCATCCATCGTCGCGAAAACGGCGAACGCGACGAGGCCCGCGGCGGTGACCAGCGGATTGCGGATCACGAAGCGCAGCGCCGCATTGGCGATCCTGGGGGCGAGGGCGGCCACTGCCATCTTGGCGAGCGTGCTCGGCTCTTCGTGCTTGAGCGACTGGACGAGCGGCTGCGCGGCCTTGGCGCCGGTTCGAGCGGCGGCGGCGCTGGCACGCTTCACGGTCTGCGCGACCTTCTTGAGTCGCGGCTGCGGGGCAGCGGTCTTCACGGTCTTGCGCGGCGTCTTGGCGATGGCGGTGTGCTGGTTCACGGGCGGCCTCTCTCGATGCGGATCTGATGATTTCAGAACGTCGCGAGAGGGACGTCGTTCCCGAGGGCATGTCCGCCTGATGGCTGCTTCAACCCAACCCCAGCAGTGCTCCTGCGAAGGCAGGAGCCCAAGGCGGCTATGCTCGTCGATTGAGCCCCGGGCTCCTGCTTTCGCAGGAGCACAAGGAATTGCCTGTCCTACAGCCCACATTCCATGGCAGCCTTCCATCCTCGCGCAGAACTACCGCGCGAGCTTCCGCTCCTTCTCATCGTCCAGAAAACCGCCAAACCGGCGGGCCGTTCTCGGCCCCGCGCCGACTTTTGCGGAATCACCATGCGCGATATGCGCGACCTTGGAGAAGTTAGGAGGCCAACCCCTTGAAATCGCGTGATCCGCAAATTGCCCGGGTAACCGCTAAATCCCCCAATGGAGGCATTTGCCCGTCAGACGATCGCCGCAGTGCAATCGATCTCGACAATCGCGCCCGGATCGAGCCGGTAAATCACCCCCTGCGGCACCGTCAGATTGAACGCCTCCTCCTGCGGCAGGCTGGCGTGGAGCTTGCGCAAAACCCGGCTGGCAACCCCATGCGATACCACGACTCGGACTGCCGCCGTATGATCGGCCACACGCTGGAGCGCCGCCGCCAGCCGCGCCTCGAAGCCCTCATAGCGCTCGCCGTCCGGCGTCTGGAAATGCCAGCTGTTGCTGGCGAGCTTGCTCCAGCCGCCGTTCGTCTCCCGATCGACTTCCGCCCCGGTCTTCCCGTCCCACGAGCCGAGACTGATCTCGGCAAGGCCATCATCGATGATCGGCGCGGAGGCGATGCCGGCTTCCTCTGCAATATAGCCCGCCGTCTGCAACGCTCGCCCGCGCGGGCTGCTGAACAGGGCCACATTCTGCGGGTCGATCAGGTCGCGCAGGGCCTTGCCCATCGCGCGGGCCTGCGCCGCGCCGCGTGTCGTCAGCGGGGAATCCAGCCCGCCCTGAAACCGGCGCGCGACGTTGAACTCGGTCTCGCCGTGGCGAATGAGGTAGATCATTGGGGCTATCGAACCATCAGCTGATAGGGGATGCGGGTGCCGCCGATCTCGTGGAAGCCGGGTTCGGTCGGCAGGAAGCCGAACGAGCGATAAAAGTCCACGGCATTCAGCGTTGCGCGCACGCGAAGGATCGGCCGGCCGGCGGTCCGGGCATCGAGCGTACAGGCATCGACCAGCAGGGAGCCGATGCCCTGGCCCTGCGCGGGCGGCACGACGAAGGTCGAGAGGATCTCGCCCTCCGCCCATGACGCATAGCCGGCGACCATACCCTGCATTTCGGCAACGAGGAACTGATCGCCTCGCGCCAGCGCCCGCTCGAAGGCGCGCTCGCTGTTCGCGCCTGCCAGCACCGCGATGTGCTGCGCGGTGTAGTGCGAAGAGAAGTCCTCCCGCAGGCAGATATCCTTGATCATCTGGATCAGCGCCACGTCATCGGGCCGGAGCGAGCGGACATGAGCATCCCGCCGCGGTCGCTCACCGGGCGTCGGCTCCTCGCGCAAATTCATATCGGCACCCCCACAGTGCGTGGCGCGCCGGTCCTACCAGTCTTCCTGCGCGCGCGTGATCAGATAGCCGTGAATGTCCTTCGCCTGCGCTTCGGTCAAGGCGCTGCCGAAGCCCGGCATGCCTTTTTCTGCCCGCGCGCCATTGAGCACGATATCGAGGAACTGGTCGTGCGCCGCCTTGCCCATCTTGCGCAGGTCCCGGATGCCGCCGACCGCATTGTCGCCATGGCAACGATTGCAGCCATTGCTGGTGAAGAGCTCCGCCCCGCGCCGGAAGGTCTCGGTCGGCACGCGCTCGGTCGGCAGCCAGGCTTCCTCGGTCTCCGCCTTCATCGGCGGCAGGGTCACGCCCTTGGCGTCGAGCTTGAAGACCAGCAGCTTGGCGGTCGCATATTTGAACGGGCCGTTCCTGGTGAGGTTATAGGCGGGCGATCCGTTCCACCCCGCATTGATCGCGATATATTGCACCCCGTCGATCATATAGGTGATCGCGCCGGCATGGCCGCCCTGATCGACGTTCATTTCCCAGAGCTTCTTGCCCTTGTCGGCGCTGTAGATGGCGATGGTCTTGTTGACCGTCGCTTGCACCAGCAGATTGCCCGCTGTCGTCAGCACGCCGCCTGAGCCGGGATTGTCATAAGGGACGCGCCAGGCTTCCTTGCGGGTCGCCGGGTTCCAGGCGATCAGATAGGCCTTCTCGGTCGCGACGGCCTCGGCCATCAGCTTCTTCCGCAGGTCCGGATGGCTCGTATAGTCCTGCCCGGTGTTGTTGCGGCCCTTGGCGTACTGGTACTTGCCGTCCGCCGCGCGCGCATAGACCGATCCCTGCTCCTGCGCGGGCCAGTAGACGAGGCCGGTCTTGGGGCTGTAGCTCATCGGCTGCCAGCTATGCGCGGCCATCCAGCTCGGGCTCATCAGGTGCGGCGTGGTCGTGTTATGCGCGCCGGGCTGCAGCACCGGACGGCCGGTCTTCGCATCGACATGGCTCGCCCATGTGTTGACCGAGACATAGTTGTCGCCGGAGATCAGCTTCCCGTTGGTGCGGTCGATCACATAGAAGAAGCCGTTCTTCGGCGCCTGCATCGCGACCTTGCGAACCTGTCCCTTGATCTTGATGTCGGCGAGCACGATCGGCTGCGTGCAGGTGTAATCCCAGTCCTCCTCGGGCACCATCTGGTAGTGCCACTTATACTGGCCGCTCGTCGCATCGACCGCGACCATCGAGCAGAGGAAGAGATTGTCGCCTTTGCCCTCGCTGCGGAAATGCCACATGTGCGGGCTGCCATTGCCGGTGGCGATGTAGACGAGGTTGAGCTTGGGATCATAGGCGAAGCTGTCCCACGCATTGCCGCCGCCGCCCGCTTCCCAGAACTTGCCGTGCCAGGTCGGCGCCGCGATCTTCATCGCGCTGTCCGATGCTTCGCCGTCCGGACCCTTGGCCGGGTCCGTGGGCACGATGTAGAATTTCCAGAGCTTCTTGCCGGTCTCGGCGTCCCAGGCGGTCACGAAGCCGCGCGAGCCATAGTCCGCGCCGCCATTGCCGATGATGACCTTGCCATCATAGACGCGCGGCGCGCCCGTGATCGAATATTCATAGCCCGGCGGGAAGGTCTGCTGCGTCCAGGCCTCCTTGCCCGTGTCCTTGTCGACCGCGATCAGCCGCCCGTCGAGCGCGCCGATGTAGATCTTGTTGCCCCAGGCCGCGATGCCGCGCGCGGAGGGGCCGCAGCAGGCCAGGCGCGCCCATTCCTTCCCGACCTTCGGATCGAAGGTCCAGAGCTTCTTGCCGGTCTTCGCGTCATAGGCGGTGACGACGTTGAAGATGGTGACGTTGTAGAGCGTGCCGTCAATGACCAAAGGCGTTCCCTGCACGGCACGATAGGTATCGAGATCGTCGTACCAGGCGAGGCCGAGGCGCTGGACGTTGCTGTCGTTGATCTGCGTGAGCGGCGAGTAGCGCTGCTCGTCATAGGTGCGGCTGTAGCTGCCCCACTGGCCGGGCTGGTTGTCCGCATCGAGCATCCGCTGGTGCGTGAGGCCGGCATTGCCGCCATTTTGCGCGGTCGCATGAAAGGCCGATGCCCCGAAGGCGCCGAGCGCGGCGATCGCCGCCAATGCGCTGAGCAGACGCTGTCTCATATCCTCTCCCCTTGGCCCGTCCTGCCGCGCTTTCCGGGAGCTGCGTCGCGGACGAATGCAACGATGCTATGCCGCAGCGCCCTCGCGATGCCAACGCTCTCGGCTGGCCCCGTCCGGACTTTTCCTTGACCCGGCTGGCTGCGTAGATGCTCCAACAATCACTCAGCTGGCGTCGGCGAGCTAAGCAAAATGCATATTCCAAACATGCAGATCGTATGGCTTCACCGATACGGTGACCACCATTCTAGTATGATGAAACGAACTTCGATTCCATCAGACTAGAGCAGCGTTTCGGCCTTAAAATTTTCGAAACTGCCGAACAGAATTGGCGAGCGTCTTCGCGATCGAAGCCGCGAAGCTTCAGTCTCCTGAGATACCTGCCTCCGTCACAGCGTCTGAGCGGACGCTGTCATGACGTTGATCGAAACCAACGCCTCATTGGTGCCGATGTTCTCAGTCTCACGGGGTTCAAATCTCGCACGACGCTCTATCGTCGCGCCCGGAGCAGCAACTTTCCGTTTCCATGCCATAGCTCAAGAGCCTTCAACCCCCGCGCGAATGAGGTCATCGGGCTTTGCGAATCCGTCGGCCTCGGCTGGAAATTTTTGATGCACCTTGTTGCTGCGGGATGCATTTTTCTTTCAAAGAACTGCACCACCAGCGCGCCATCGAGGAGAATGTCCCGCGAACTGGCGGGATAAGTGCTGGCCAGGTCATTAAAATCGTTGGTCGGGACGAGAGGATTCGAACCTCCGACCCCCACACCCCCAGTGTGATGCGCTACCAGGCTGCGCTACGTCCCGACCGGAGGGCGCCTCCTAGGCGTATCGGACGGAAGTTGCAAGGGGAGGTCCGGCGATGCGCACGATGCCGGGTAGGGCATCGCCGGACCCGGCGAGCGTCACGGCTCATAGCACCGTGATATAGCTCGCCATATAATCGAAGAAGACATTGAGCCGCGCGCGGGCGCTGCGGGTGAGGGCGATCGTCCGCAGATCCTCATTCTCCGCGTCAGGCTCGATGGTGACGAAGCCGAGCGTCCTGGCATGCTGGATGCGCGGCGAGAGCGACGCGGAGCGGGACACGCCGAAATCCGCCGGACGCTCCGTGCCCATGCGACGACTGAGCCATTCATGAATCATGAGATCGACCAGGAAGTCGAACGTCTCGGACGGAATGGGCTCCGGAAAATGTTCGGCCAGCTTGACCTTGAAGGTCACGAAGATGCGTGCGGCGGAGAAATAGTCGATCTCGCCGCGGCTGAACGCCAGCGGATTGTCCTCATGGCCGGCATGCGGAATCCTGGCGATCTGCGCGCGGATGGAATCGAGAAAAGGAATGGGCGGGTCCGTCTTGTCGCCAAGCCTGGTGTCACGCGAGGTCATAATGGGTTTTCCGTAGGCGATCTCGATAGATGCCGAAAATCATGACGAGCTGTCCCGGGATCGCCCACATCCCCTCATAGCCCTGATAGACGATCGCCGAGAAGGCGGGGTCCACGGTCGTCGCCACATGCGCCACCACGCTATTGAGCTGGAAGGCGGCGACCCAGATGGGCCACCAGCGCATGCTCTTCGCCGCGATCACATACATGGCAAGGAACGTCACCAGATCGATCGCCAGCACCGCCAGATTGGTATCGACCCAGAAGAGATGGGACCAGTAGGAGCGCATCAGATGGTTCGCGAGCAGTGTCGCGAGCGAGGCGAGAATGATGATGAGCGTGGTCCACCGACCTTCCCAGCCGCCAAGCAACAGCGCGTATATGCAGGCGGAGAGACTCATGGACCAGAACAGGATTGCGATCATGATCGATGCGAAGCTTTCGTTCCTGACGCAATCCTGTCTGGCGACGGCATTGGTGGGGCCTTGCCGTCTTTACCGGGCGTGCTCAAGTTCGGCGATGGCGGGCGCGGGAGCGCGCGCGACGCCGAGGCCATCCGGGCAACCATAATCGATGACCTCGAGATTGCTGCCGCCCTTGATCGCGGTGAGATGCCGGACCACGGCGAGCATGTCGGCGCGGCCGGCCACGAGTTTGTCGAACCCGCGCACCATCCCTTCGAGCAGTTTCTGGCTCTGGGTCATGGGCAGGCCGGACTGTTCGCTCACCTCGAGGATCGAACTGGTGAGACGAGTCTCCGAGAGGATCGCGCGGTCGATCGCGGCGATGGTCGATTTCGTGTCTTCGGCGACGACGAGGCCGGCGGTTTCCTGAATCTTGAGCATAAGTCCTCCACGGCGCGGGAACGCGCCTTATGTCATGCGAAGTTCGTTGATCGGTTAGCTAAAGGCTTTGAACGCGCCGGAGATCAGCAGGGCCATCGCGATGACAGCCACGGTCGAGAGAAACGCGATCGAGACGATCTGGACGGTCTTGTGACCCAGAGTCTGCTCATTCACTTCGCCTCCCACCGGTGGCAGCAACTTCAGTCCCGCAGAGCTCGGATGTGTCCACGTCCCCTGCAGGTCCACAATGGCGGAATTTTCGTTATCGGTAAGTTCCGCCGCATGCCTAGGCAATTCTTGCCTATAAGTCGCGACGAGCCGCCCGGCCTCGCGCCGATCCGCGACGCCCAGCAACTGCGTGGCTGCCAGCACGTGATTATCCACGGTAGAGTGCGAGATTCCGAGCTTCCGGGCGATCTGCTTCGACGTGAAACCGAGCGCCACGAGCTCCAGACAAGCTCGCTGCCGCTCGGTCAGCCGGTTGATCACTTCGGGCTTCGACATGGTGCTATGTGGCGTGAGCACGCCATTGCTGTCACGCTCTTTTTTCGCCCATCCGGTGTGCGAATCGACGCGAATCGCGGCAGGCGATTCGGCGCGGTTCGGGACGGCGGGAACACCGATGCCGGTTGCCTGCGCGCAGGGGATATGCTAGCCGCGCGCCCTTGAACCAAGGCGCTCGGCTGCCGATCTGACGAGCCGAACCGTTCCTCACCCCGCATCACTGCGCTGCTCAAGGACTGCAATGTTCGCCAATTTCGCTCTCGCCGCTGCTGCCCCCGCTTCGTCCGGAGGTAGCATGATCGTCCAGTTCATCCCGCTGATCCTGCTGTTCGCGGTCTTCTATTTCCTGCTGATCCGCCCGCAGCAACAGCAGATGAAGCGCCACCGCGCCAAGATCGCGGCCGTCAAGAAGGGTGATCAGGTGGTGACCGGCGGCGGTCTGGTGGGCAAGGTGCTGCGCGTCGACGACACTTATGTCGATGTCGAGATCGCACCGAACGTCAAGGTCAAGGCGGTCAAGGGCACGCTCAGCGATGTCGTCGATCCGCTGACCGCCAAGCCCGCCAACGACTGAGCGTCCCATGCTGGACTTCCCGCGCTGGAAAATCTGGGCGATCTGCCTGACGCTGCTCGTCGGCTGCCTCTATGCGGTGCCGAGCTTCCTTCCCGAGAAGGTCACGGACCGGCTGCCTGCCTTCATGCAGGCGAAGGTCAATCTGGGCCTCGACCTCTCCGGCGGCAGCTACATCCTGCTCGAAGCCGAGACGGGAGACGTTGCCAAGCAGCGCATCGCCAACATGGAAGAGCAGGTCCGCACGGAACTGCGCCGTGGCGAGACGCGCATCGCGATCGGCGAGGTCTCGACGCGAGACAACCAGTTGCGCTTCATGGTCCGCGACCCGAGCCAGGTCGATGCGGCCGTCGAGCGCATCCGGCCGCTGACGCAGGGCGCCGGGATGACGGGCCAGCGCGACTTCAATGTCGAGGTGCGGGACGGCAACACGATCGTCGTGACGCCGACCGACGCCGGCCTCGCCAATGCCACCGAGCAGGCGATGCAGGTCGCGATCGAAGTCATCCGCAAGCGCATCGACGAGATGGGCACGCGCGAGCCGACCGTCATTCGCGAAGGCGCCAACCGCATTGTCGTGCAGGTGCCCGGCCTCCAGAACCCGACCGAGCTCAAGAACCTGCTCGGTCAGACCGCCAAGCTCGAGTTCAAGTTGGTCGATACCTCTGCCAATCCGGCCGATCTCGCGCGGAACATCGCGCCGATCGGCAGCGAGATCGTGCCCTATCCGGACAATCCGGCGGGCGTGCCGGTCATCGCGGTCAAGCGGCAGGTCATGGTCTCGGGCGACGAACTGATCGACGCCACGCAGGGCTATGACCAGCAGAGCAACGCACCGGTCGTCAACATCCGCTTCAATGGCTCGGGCGCCAACAAATTTGCTCGCACCACACAGCAGAACGTCAACAAGCCGTTCGCCATGCTGCTCGACGGTAAGGTGCTCTCGGCGCCGAACATCAACGAGCCGATTCTTGGCGGATCCGCGCAGATCAGCGGCAATTTCACCGTCGAGAGTGCCAACCAGCTCGCCATCGCGCTGCGATCCGGCAAGTTGCCGGTCGCGCTCAAGGTGGTGCAGGAATCGACTGTCAGCCCCGAGCTTGGCGCAGACTCGATCAAGGCGGGCGTGACGGCCTCCATCCTCGCGGTCGTCCTTGTCGCGGCCTTCATGTTCGTCGTCTATGGCCGCTGGGGCGTCTATGCCAATATCGCCGTGACCATCAACGTGCTGGTCATCCTGGGCGTCATGGGCCTGCTCAATGCCACGCTGACGCTCCCCGGTATTGCCGGCTTCGTTCTGACAATCGGCACCGCGGTGGACGCCAACGTCCTCATATACGAGCGCATCCGCGAGGAGCTGCGACGCGGCCGCGGCGTCGTCCAGGCGATCGAGTTCGGTTACAAGGAAGCCAGCCGCACCATCTTCGAGGCGAACGTGACGCATGCCATTGCCGGCGGCATCATGCTCGTGCTCGGCTCGGGGCCGGTCAAGGGCTTCGCGATCGTGCTGCTCATCGGCATCGCGACCAGCGTGTTCACCGCCGTAACGTTCACGCGCCTGCTCGCGACGACCTGGCTGCGCCGCAAGCGCCCGACCCAGATCAAGATGGGCCCGCTGCGCGTTGTGCCGGACAATACGAACATCGGCTTCGTGCGTGTCCGCCACATCGCCTTCATCATTACGGCGCTGCTGACCGTGGCGGCCGTGACGGTCACCTATACACGCGGCCTCAATCTGGGCGTGGACTTCGTCGGCGGCGTCTCCATCGAGGAGAAGTTCGCCACGCCGCCGCCGCTCGATCAGGTTCGTTCGACGGTCAACGGCCTCGGCCTCGGCGAAGCGACGCTGCAGCAGCTCGGCGGGCAGAATACGGTCTCGATCCGTCTGCCGCTGCCGGACTCGTCCGATCCGGCCGCGACCAATGTCGTGGTCGAGAAGGTGAAGGCCGCGCTGGCGAAGGAATTCCCCGGCGCGACGTTCAGCACTTACTCGACCGTGTCGGGCAAGGTCTCGGGCGAACTGATCCAGAACGGCGTGCTGGCGGTGGTGCTGGCGATCATCGGCATCGCGATCTTCTCGTGGTTCCGGTACGAATGGCAATTCGGCGTTTCGACCGCCGTCGCCATCGTCCACGACGTGCTGATGACGATGGGCTTCTTCGCGCTGACGCAGCTCGTCTTCGATCTCAACATCGTCGCGGCGGTGCTCACGATCATCGGCTATTCGATCAACGACAAGATGGTGATCGACGACCGTATCCGCGAGAATATGCGCAAATACCGCAAGATGGGAATGAAGGAACTCATCGACCTCTCGGTTAACGAGACCCTGCCGCGCACGATCATGACCTCGTTCACGATCATGCTGGCGCTGGGCGCATTGCTCATCTTCGGTGGCCATGTGCTGCGCGGCTTCACCGCCGCGATGATGCTGGGCATCGTGGTCGGCACCTATTCGTCGGTCTATGTCTCGTCCTCGCTGCTCATCACGCTCGGCCTCAAGCCGAACCTGACGGACAAGAAGGTGACGAAAGGCATCGCCGCCAATGCGGAGCGCGTCGGTCCTCGCAACGAGGGCTGACACGCCGCCGGCCTCCAGCATGGAACTGCGTCGTGAGGAGATACCACAAGGCCCGATCATCACGGGCTTTGCCGGGCATGGCTTTCGCGTCGGCGAGCGCGTTTATGCGCGCGGGCTGTTGATCGATCCGGGCGGCGTCATCGCATGGGACGCGCCCGAAGGTATCGAGCAACTGGAGCCGGCAATGATCGCGCCCCTGCTCGATCTCGATCCGATACCGGAATTCCTGCTGCTGGGCACGGGCGTCCGGCTTTTGCAGCCGCCGCGCAGCTTGGTCCGCGTGATCGAGGCGCGCGGCCTCGGCGTCGAGGTCATGGACAGCCGAGCCGCCGCCCGGGCCTGGGGTGTGCTGCGGCAGGAGGAACGCCAGGTCGTCGGTGCGCTGATGCCGCTCTGAGGCTGGCGCGGTCGCTCCTCTCGTTCCGCTGATAACTGACGCCGCCGCGACAACCATTTGTTCAGCCAGCAGTCAGCATGGTTTCGCCATGTCACCTGCACTGAAGATGTGGGAGGAGCATCGATCCATGGCGCGTGATATTTTCGATAGCCGTCTCGGCAGGGCGCTGATGACCGGCGTGCCCGTTGCGCTCGCGATCCTGGGTGCGGAGATGCTCGACGGTGCGTGGAAGCTCGATCGCGATCACGGCGCTGTTTCGCTCAGCTGGGCATCGACGCAGGACACCGCGCTCGCCGCCGCCAAGCCTGCGCTGCGCCTCACGACCTGCATTGGCGATGGCTGTGGCCGCTTCTCGGTTGCGGTCTCGGTGCCCGAAAATCACATCGGGACGGAAGTCGCCTCGCTCGCGCGCTCGATGGTCTCCGTCGTGACCGGCGAATGCACCGAAGGACGGACGGACGAGCGCTCGCTCGCAACGGCCTGAACGGCCCGCCAGGGCGCCTGGCTACCTTAGGTCAAATCTTAACCTCATCACGCTAGTCTCCGCGCGCCTTCGCAGGACCAGAGGACAGAAGCCAACCACGGCCGGACTGCGGGCAGGAACGAGAGGATGGGGGCTCGGACGGCGAGAGGCCGTTCGTCAGCCCGAGGAAGCGTGCATGTCCTTCATCGCCATAGACTTTGAGGCAAGCTGCCTGCCGCAATTCGGCAGGTCGTTTCCGATCGAGGTCGGCATTGCAAGTTCGCACGGCTGGAGCCGCTCGTGGCTGATCCAGCCGCATGAAAGCTGGGCGGGCTGGGACTGGACGCAGGAAGCGCAGGCGCTGCATGGCCTCACGACCGAGAAGCTGAACGGCGAGGGCTTGCCGGTGCAGGACGTCGTGCGGTTGCTGCGCATGGCTGTCGGCTCGAGCGACGTGATCGCCGACAGCTATCTGGACGACGACTGGTCGCGCACGCTGTTCGACGCAGCGGGCGAGGCGGAGCATCTGCCGGTGCATTGCCTGGCGGACCTGCAGGCCTTCCACGAGATCGACCCGCAGCGGCTGAGGCAGGCCATTGCCGAGGCCGACTTACAGCGCACGCGCCGCCACCGGGCGGAGGACGACGCACGCTGGCTGGTGCGGATGCTGCGGGAACTCGATCTCGACAGCGGGGGCCAACTGATGCCTGCGCGCGCGGCCTAATCCTCCAGCGCAGCTTCCACTTCTTCCGGCGGGTGGAGGCGCACACGGGTCACGTGCCGGCTGTCGCCGCTCACGATCTCGATGCGCCAGCCGCTTTCCTCATGGGTCAGGCATTCGCCGATCGACGGCACCTTGCCGGCGATGACGAAGGCGAGGCCGCCGATCGTGTCGACGTCCGAATCCGTTTCGGCGAGCCGCGGATCGATCTCCTTGGCGATATCGTCGAGCTCGGCGCGGGCGTCGGCATCCCAGATGCCATCCTCGAGCGGGACCAGCATGGCCTCCGGCTCGTCGTCATGCTCGTCCTCGATATCGCCGACGATTTCCTCGACCAGATCCTCGATCGTCAGCAGGCCGTCCGTGCCGGAATATTCATCCAGCACGATGGCGAGATGCGTGCGCTTGGCGCGCATCTCGTGCAGCAGATCGAGCACGCCCATGCTCTGGGGCACGTAAAGCGGCTGGCGGATCAGCCCTTCCAGGCTTTCCGGATGCGGCTCGTCTTTCGCCAGGATCGCGAAGGCATCGCGGATGTGTATCATGCCCGTGATGTGGTCGAGCGTCTCCTGGAAGACCGGGATGCGGCTGTGCCCGCACTCGACGAACAGCGCCATCAGCTCGGCGAAGCTCGCATCCTGCGAAATGGCGATGATCTCGCCGCGCGGCACGGCCACGTCGTCCACCGTATGCTCGCTGAAGTGGAGCATGTTCATGAGCATCTGACGCTCGATCGGCGCTAGATCGCCCTTGGCGGGCGCGGGCGCTTCCTGCTCGTCATAGGTTTCGATGACGTGCTCAAGCTCCTGGCGAAGGCTCGTCGTCTCTTGTTCGCCGAACAGCAGGGCCCGCAGGCCCCGCCATATTCGCCCGCCTTCGCTACTACTCTCGCCTTCTTTCGAGGGGGATGGCGTGGCTGTCTCGGACATCGTTCTGGTCAAATCCCTGTTTCGTCAATCGGGCCGGCATGGCCATTGCCCCGGTCCCCATATGGATCAGGCAGACCCAGCGTTTCAAGAGCGCGTATTTCGAGCGCCTCCATCGCCTCGGCCTCGGCATCGTTCTCATGGTCGTGACCGACGAGGTGCAGCGTGCCGTGGACGATGAGATGCGCGGTGTGATCCGCCAGCGAAATGCCGCGCTCATGCGCCTCCCGCGCGCAGGTTTCCTGGGCAAGGATGATGTCGCCCAGCAACACTTCTCCGTCGTCCGTATTGTCCAGCGCGCCGATCAGATCGGCCTGGACCATCGGGAAGGAGAGGACGTTGGTCGGCTTGTCCTTGCCGCGATAGGCGGCATTGAGCTGCCGCACCTCGGCATCGTCGGAGAGCTTGATCGAAACCTCGACGGCCATGTCCTTGTCCAGCAAGTCGGCATCGGCGGTCTGGAGCAGGGCGGCATGGACGGCCCTTTGCGCGAGTGCATCCCAGTTCGTCTCGTCGGTCCAGAGGGCGCCGGTATCCGTGATCACCTCAAGCATTGGGGCCTTCATAGGCCGCGACGATGCGGCCGACGATCGGGTGGCGCACGACGTCGGCGGTGGTGAAGCGGCTGACGGCGATGCCCTCGATCCCTTCCAGGCGCTCGACAGCATCAGCGAGGCCCGATGCGCCGGGCTGCGGCAAGTCGACCTGCTTGGGGTCGCCGCAAATGACCATGCGGCTGCCTTCGCCGAAGCGGGTGAGGAACATCTTCATCTGGGCGATCGTCGTGTTCTGGGCTTCGTCGAGGATGATGAAGGCGTTGGCGAGCGTGCGGCCACGCATGAAGGCGAGCGGCGCGATCTCGATCTCGCCCGAGGCAATGCGGCGCTCGACCTGCTCGGCCGGCAATGTATCGTGCAGCGCATCGTAGAGCGGGCGGAGATAGGGATCGACCTTCTCCTTCATGTCGCCGGGCAGGAAGCCGAGCTTTTCGCCCGCTTCCACGGCCGGGCGCGAGAGGATCAGACGATCCACCGAGCCGGTAATCAGTTGGCTGACGGCCTGCGCGACGGCGAGATAGGTCTTGCCGGTGCCCGCCGGGCCGAGCGCGAAGATCAGCTCGTTGCGGCCGAGCGCCTCCATGTAGAGGCCCTGATTGGCCGAGCGCGGCACGATCGTCTTCTTGCGCGTGCGGATCATCACCTTGGGCGGCTCCGACACGTCGTGGCGAATAATGCCGTCCAGCGTCGGCTCGGCCGACATGGCGATCACGGCTTCCACCGCGCCGGTGTCGATCTGCTGACCGACCGCGAGGCGGTTGTAGAGACCCTGCAGCACGTCGCGCGCGCGGGCGGCGGCTTCCGCCTCGCCCTCGATCTGCAGCTTCTGCCCGCGCGCGGCGATATAGACGCCGAGCCGGTTCTCGATCGCCACCAGATTCTGGTCATATTCGCCGAACAGGGCGCCGAGCAGATAGGGCTTGTCGAAAACGAGCTCCAGCCGGGCTCTCTCGCCGGCTTCGGCCGGGGCGTGACGCTTAGCCAAGAACTGGCTTCCTTGAGCGACTCATTGCGCGGTGCGCGATGGGATATGCTGTCATCGACGATCTACATGCCAGAGAGAGGAGCGGGGGGACAAGCGCTAAGTCTGGCGGCGCTGCGCTTTGTCCATGATCGGGAAATTGGCGCAATATTCTTGCGAAGGTTCGGAAAGTTCGGGGGTCGGGCACAAAATAAAACGGCATAGGCGACTGATTGATCGATTGGGTCGATCAGGTGGCGGACTATGCTTTTACGCATCTGCATGACGCCGTCATGGCATTGGGCGTGCCGTGTAGGACAGCCTAATTCTAAACGGACCTAGACCGGCGAGGCCAGCTTCCCGCCCAAGACCGTCGCGGTCGCAAACAGCTTTTGCGTCGCCGGGCGCTTGCCGTTCGCATTGTCGATCAGGTCGAAAATACCGTCGCGCAGCTCCAGAACGGCGATGTCCGCAACCGCGCCGGGCGCCAGCGTGCCACGGCCCTTGAACAGCGGGAAAGCGCGGGCAGCGTTGATCGTCGCCATGGCCACGACCTGATCGAGCGGGACGCCGAAGCTCAGCATGTCCGACATGATCGTTGGCATGTTGATGTCCAGCTTCGCGCCGCCGAGCGTCCAGTCGGTCGAGAGCGTGTCGGGAAGGAAGCCCTGCTGCACGCAGCGATCGACGACATCCCAAGTGATATGGCCGCGCGTGCCGTGACCCCAGTCGAACAGGATGCCGCGCTGGCGGGCCGAGAGCGCCTCGGGGATCAGCTTGCCGTCGGCATCGATGATCGCATTGGGCGGCGGCGCGAACATGTGCGTGACGATGTCGCCGGGCTTCAGCAGCTCGAACAGCTTGCCGGCGGGCGTGTAGGTCTGGCCGATGTGGATCATCAGCGGGATGCCGAAAGGGCGCGTCGCTTCCTGCGCACGGCGCAACACTTCGAGGTCGTGATCGCCGGTGATATTGCGCGAGAGGCGGGCCTTCACGCCGACCACGACATCGCGATGCGCGGCGATGGCGGCGCGGGCGGCGGGCACGTCGGCGAGGCTGAGGTCCATCGTCTCGCCGGTGCCGATCATGACGCCCTTGCGGCCGATGTTGAGCAGCAAGGCGGCTTTCTGCGGCGAGGCCTTCACGGCGGCGACGCCGGACTCGACGGTCTCGGCGCCTTGCCAGCCGGTCTCGATCCAGCCGGTGACGCCGTCCGCGAGCATCAGGGCCGAGCTGGTGGGATCGACCGTTGCGTGCGTGTGGATGTCGATGAGGCCGGGGACGACGATCTTGCCGGTCGTGTCCAGGGTTTTCGCCTTGCCGGGGGCGATGCTCGGCCTGAGCGCGATGATCCTGCCGCGCGAGACCGCGATATCGAGCGTCGCATCGATCTTGCGCGAGGGATCGATGACGCGGCCGCCCTTGATGACGAGATCGGGCGGGGTGGCGGCGAGGGCGTGGCCATCGATGCCGACGAGGGCGGCGGCGCCGGCCATGGTCATGACGTCCCTGCGGTGCCAGTTCGTCGCCATATCATCTCCTCCTGATCGCATGGATCGGCCTGTTGCCGGCCGCTCGCTCGATCATAACCATGTGGTCCTTTGACGCTACCGCTTTTGCCGAAAGTCTCGCCATGGGCGTGACTTATCCTTGGGCCTCGCTATAGTCCGATTCCATAACATGTTAAGGAAAGGGTGCTCGATGCTTGCCAATTATATCGACGGTCGTTTCGTGCCGGCAAGCGGCGCCGCGGCGATTCCGGTGCTCAATCCGGCGCGCGGCACGGTGATCGCGGAAATCCCGGATTCCTCGCGCGGAGTCGTCGATGAGGCGATTGGCGCCGCGCGGCGGGCGCAGGCGGGCTGGGGCGCCCATACCAATGGCGAGCGCGCGGCCTATCTGAAGCGGATCGCGGCCAAGCTGCGCGACAATCACGAGGCGCTGGCGCGGACCCTGAGCGAGGAAGTCGGCAAGCTGCTCGATCTCGCACGGGCCGAGGTGAGCACGACCGCCAATTTCATCGACTATATGGCGGAATGGGCGCTGCGCATCGAAGGCGAGATCGTGCCGAGCGACCGGCGCGGCGAGACCATCCTGATGCTGCGCAAGCCGATGGGCGTGATCGGCGGCATCCTGCCCTGGAATTTCCCGTTCTTCCTGATCGCACGGAAGATGGCGCCGGCGCTGCTGACCGGCAACACCATCGTCATCAAGCCGAGCGAGGAGACGCCGGGCAATGCCGATTTCTTCGCGCGGCTGCTCGACGAATGCGATCTGCCGCCGGGCGTGTTCAACATCGTCCACGGCACCGGCAAGACGGTCGGCGAGGCAATTTCGAGCCACAAGGGCATCGACATGGTGAGCTTCACCGGCAGCGTGCCGACCGGCATCGAGATCATGAAGCAGGCGGCGGCGAACGTCACCAAGGTCAATCTGGAACTGGGCGGCAAGGCGCCGGCGATCGTGATGGACGATGCCGATCTCGATATCGCCATCCCGGCGATCCGCATCTCGCGCATCCTCAACAACGGCCAGGTCTGCAATTGCGCCGAGCGCGTCTATGTCCAGCGCGGCATCGCGGACGAGTTCACCGACAGGTTCGTCGCGGCGATGGAGCAGCTGAGCTTCGGCGATCCGCTCGGCAATGCGGCGGTCGATATGGGGCCGCTGATCCACGAGAAGGCGGCGAAGCGCGTGGCCGGGATGGTCGAGGCGGCGATGGCGGAAGGCGCGACCTTGCTGACCGGCGGCGCGCATCGCGAGGTCGGCGGCGGCCATTATTTCGAGCCGACAGTGCTCACCGGCTGCGCGCAATCCTCCGACATGATCCAGAAGGAGATTTTCGGGCCGGTGCTGCCGATCCATGTGGTCGACGATCTGGACGAGGCGATCGCGAAATCCAACGACAGCGATTTCGGCCTGACTTCATCGATTTATACCAAGAGTCTGTCGAATATTCTCAAGGCGACGGCGGATCTGAATTTCGGCGAGACCTATGTGAACCGGGAGAATATGGAGGCGATGCAGGGCTTTCATGCGGGGATGCGCAAGTCGGGGATCGGCGGCGCGGACGGGAAGCATGGGCTGCTGGAATATACGCAGACGCAGATGGTGTATTTGCAGAATTAGGTCCGCTCTCTCGCCGTCACCCCAGCGAACGCTGGGGTCTCGTCCGGTCGGGCGCGCTGCTGCCGCCTGAGACCCCAGCTTTCGCTGGGGTGACGGGAAGGGGGTGGTGCCGGGACTAACTCACCGCACGTCGAGATCGTTGAAATCAGGGCGGCGGAGGAAATTCCAGTTCTCGGTGCCGCTGAACGGGTTCATGCCGGGTGAGCGGCCGCTTTCCCAATAATAGCTATGCGCGCGGCGGTCGCTCCAGACGCGCTGGGCGTTCTTCTCGTCGACGAGCTCGTTGTAGCGCCAATAGGCCGCTTCCTTCACCTCGACCGAGTCCTTGCCCTCGAGGATCAGCTTCTCGATGCACTGGAGCGCATAGGCCGTCGTCAGCTCGTGATAGGCGGCGACTTGCAGGCCGCCATTGGTGTTCGGCCCGTAGATCGACCAGAGATTGGGGAAGCCGGGCATCATCGAGCCGATATAGGCACGGGCGCCGCCCTCGGCCCAGAGTTGGTCGATGGTGAGGCCGTCGCGTCCCGTGATCTGCATCGGGTAGAGGTACTGGTTGGCCTTGAAGCCGGTCGCATAGACGATGATGTCGACATCGTGCTGCGTGCCGGCGCCGTCCTCGATGCCGCCCTCGTTGATGCGCGCGACGCCGTCGGTCACGAGCGTGACCTTGTCCATCATGAGCGCGTCGAGGATGCAATATTCCCTATCGACCAGCACGGCGCGGGCGGACCAGACGGGGTGCTTGGGCGTCATGATCTCGACGAGCGTCCTGTCGCCCAGCTTGCGGTCGCCGAGCTTCTCCTGAAGGAACTCGACGGCCTGATCACGCAGCCGCTTGTTGGTCGGGTTGACGCTGTAGGGATCGTCGAAGTCCGGATCGATCTCGGTCATGCGCACGAAATCGTCGCTGGTGCGATAGCTGCTGCGCAGGCGCAGGAAATTGCTGTGATAGGGCAGGTTGCGGTCGAGCCAGAGGAGCTGCTCGGGCACTTTGCCGAGATAGCCGGGGATCGCCATCAGCCATTGCGGCGTACGCTGGAAGACGGTGACGTGGGCGGCGTCCTTCACCAGCTCGGGGACGAGCTGATAGCCGGTGCAGCCGGTGCCGATCACCGCGACCTTCTTGCCGGTGAGGTCCATGCCGACCGGCCAGTGGCCCGTGTGCCAGGCTGGCCCCTTGAAGCGCTCCATACCCTCGATGGTCGGCATGTTGGGCCGGTTGAGGAAGCCGACCGAGGTGATGACGGCATTGGAGCGATGGGTGCGCCTGCCCTGCGGTCCGTCGATTTCGATTTCCCATTCGGACGCGGCCTCGTCCCAGGTGAGCGTCTTCACTTCGGTGTTGAAGACGATCTCGTCGCGCAGGTCGAATTCGTCGGCGACCCAGTCGAAATATTTCTGGTTCTGCTCCTGCGGCGCGAAGGCATAGGGGCAGGGGAAATTGACGCCGTAAATGTGCGAATAGAGGCGGCTGGGAGAGTCCACGCGGGCGCCGGGATAGCGGTTCTCGTACCAGGTGCCGCCGACGCCGTCGTTCTTCTCGAAGATCGTGTAGTTGATGCCGGCGCGCTTCAGCTGCAGCGCGGCGTTGAGGCCGCCCATGCCGGTGCCGATGACGGTGACGGTGAAGGCGTCCAGCGCCCTGGGGTCGGGTGTCGCTTGCCATTGCAGGGCGCGGGCCCAGGGATCGAGCGCCATTTCCTCGCTCGCCATGCCGAAATCCTCGTCCGGCACGGGTTCGCCCATGGTGAGGTCCATGGCCTGGCGCACGCGGGCGGGATCATAGCCGATCGGGCCGGCACCGGCATCGCGATAGGCCTTGAGGAAATCGGCGGCCTTGCGGCGGATCAGGGCGACGTCGTCGTCGTCGGCCAGGGCGAAGCGCTCCATATAGCCGAGCGTGACGGGCTTGACCGGCGTGGCTGCGATCTCGGGGTCGTTGGTCAGCAGCCAGATGAGCCCGCGCAGCACCATCGGCTCAGTATAGGCCACGGCCCCGTCGATATCGGCATCGCTCGCATCGAGCAGCTCCGGCCGCACGGCCGCTTCCATCGTCGCCATCGTCTCTCCCTCCAGCGCGCTTCAGCTTTTTGCTGATTTATCGGTCTGGATACGCCGTTGGGGGAAGAGCCGCTTGCTCGTGCCGGAAGCCCTATTTGAATAGGCCGAGGTCGATCGACTCCCCGACGGCCTTGAGGCCCGTGTCGCTGCCATGGAGATGGTCGCCCATATGATAGCCCTCCCGCATCTGCTGGGGGTCGGATGGGTCGGCGAAGGCCGCGTCGAGCCGAACGATGCCGTCGAACGCGCCGCTGGTGAGGATCCAGTAGTTGATGCGATCACGCGCCGCCTCGCCCTCGGGCGACCAATAGGCCGCGCCTTTGTAGGGGCCGATGGGCGAGCCGATGACCTTGATGCCCTTCTCGTGGGCGCGGGCGATGAGCTGCTTGTAGCCGGCGATCATCTGCTCGACGGTGATTTCGGGCTGATCGAGTACGAACGGCGGCTGTCCGCCCTCACCGGGCGTCGCGCGGCGGAAACGGTTGCCGATGTCGTTCACGCCTTCGAACATGATGAGATATTTGACGTTGGGCAGGCTGAGGACGTCCTCGTCGAAGCGGGCGAGGGCGGCCTCGCCCATGCCGGGACTGAGGATACGGTTGCCACTGATCCCGGCATTGGCGACGGCCCATTCATGGCCGGCGGCTTGAAGGCGATCGGCGAGGATATCGGGCCAGCGGCGGTTGGCGCCGGGTGTCGATCCCACGCCGTCCGTGATGGAGTCGCCGAAGGTGACGATGGTGCCGCGCGCATCGGGCGAGTCCACTTCCACGGCGCTGAGGAAGGCGCGGAACATGGCTTTCGACGCCGGGGTGAACGGCTTGCCGACATGATTGCCCGGCGGGGAGACGGCGAGTTCGTCGAGGCCGGTGAGGTGGCAGGTGCAAGGGCCGGTTGCCTTGGGGAGATAGAATTCGACCTTGAGCCGTGCGAGGTCCGGCACGTCGAGCGCGACCGCATCGCTGACGAACGGCGCGCCGCGCGGGATGACGGCGACGGGATCGCCGCCGAAGGTCAACATGCGCGCGCTGCCGGCGATTTCCTGTCCCTTGTCGTCGATGCGCACGACGCGCGCCGAGGCGATTTCGAGCGGATGCGGGCCGTAGCGGTTAGAGAAGCGCAGGCGCAGCCTCGTGCCGCCCTCGGTGACGCGCAGGATCTGGCTCAGCGTCACATTCTCGAAGGTCGCGGCGGCGAACATGCCCTGCGTCGTAACGGGCGCATGCGGCGCGGCGGTCCAGCTTGCGACCCATTCGGCCTGGGCAGGCGCGGCGAGCGCGATGAGGGCGGCGGCGCAGATCGATCCGGCGCGAAGGGACATGATGGCTCTCTCCTGAGCGGCCGCGCTCTGGTGGCGGCCTGCGGGAGAGGTTAGCGGAGCGGCGTTCTTGCTGCCAAGAGGCCTTTCCGGGAACGCGCATGTGAAATGCCCACATGGCGGGCAAATGCAGCAATGGCTGATGTGGGTGGGGAGCGGAACGTCCGCTATTGGGCAGCGAAAGGAAAAGCTGCCGCTAACTGGTGGCTCCATCCTCGAGATACACGTGCCTTATCAATGCCACCACTGCGATAAGGGGGAAAAAGGTTTTCAAGACTACTGGGCCTGACGGAAGCACTTTAAACAGGTTTATGACTGGGATCGAAACACCGAATAGTAGGATCAAATCATCAGGCGTAGTCCAGTTTATACCTAGGCCTAGAAAGCCAAATAGGGAACCCAATATCCAAAGTGGTTTGAGCCTGAAATGCCTTGATCTAGCGATCACTACAACGGCAGCTATGCTTATCGCCAATACAAAAATCCCGAAGAAGACCACAATTATTTGATATGCGTTCATGTTCCTGGCCCCATGGCATGGGACTATCAGTGAACCCGGAATGGCACAACGTGGATGGTAAATTTATTCATTAAAAAATGTGAAGTTCGGGATCGATTGTATAATTAGCTCAGCTTGGGCCTTAATCCCGAATGTCGGTAATCAGGCAGGATCTGTGCCGTGCGAACGGCAAAAAAAGTCGTCATAGCCGGTCGTCCCGAACTATCCAAACCTTCGAAGCCAAACCCGGATTGTTCGGGCCGATCAGGCCGAAGCCAGTACGCCGTCGTAGGTGACATCCTCCAGCGCCGCGCCGGCACCCATGGCGACGCATATCAGCGGATTGTCGGCGATCTTGACCGGCAGGCCCGTCGCCTCCGCAATCGCCTCGTCGATGCCGCGCAGCAGCGCGCCGCCGCCGGTGAGGGTGATGCCTTCGTCGATGATGTCGGCGGAAAGCTCCGGCGGCGTTTCTTCCAGCGCGTTCATGACCGCGCCGATGATCTGGCCGACCGACTCGCGCAGCGCATCGGCGATCTGCGCCTCGTTGATCTCGATCTCGGCCGGGCGGCCATTGACGAGATCGCGTCCCTTGACGCCGAGGGTCAGGCCGGCGCCGTCCGGCATCGTCGCGCGACCGAGCTCCATCTTCACGCGCTCGGCGGTGATCTCGCCGATCATGAGATTGTGATTGCGGCGGATGTAGGAGGCGATCGCCTCGTCCATCTTGTCGCCCCCGACGCGCACGGAGCCGGAATAGGCGATGCCGCGCAGGGAAAGCACGGCGACCTCGGTCGTGCCGCCGCCGATATCGACGACCATCGCGCCGATCGGCTCGGTCACCGGCAGGTGCGCGCCAATCGCCGCAGCCATCGGCTCGTCGATGAGCTGGACGCGGGAGGCGCCGGCATTGGAGGTCGCATCGCGAATGGCGCGGCGCTCGACCATGGTGGAGCCGGACGGCACGGCGACGACGATATTGTTGCGCCGCTGGAGCAGGCTGGAGCCGCCCAGCGCCTTGTCCACGAAGCGCTTGATCATCTGCTCGGCGATGTCGATGTCGGCGATGACGCCGTCACGCAGCGGGCGCAAGGCGCGCACGCCCTCGGGCGTCTTGCCGAGCATCAGCCGGGCCTCATCGCCCACCGCCTTGATCTGGCGGACGCCCTGGATCGTCTCGATCGCGATGACGGACGGCTCGTTCAGCACGATGCCTTTCCCGGCGACATAGACAAGTGTGTTCACGGTGCCAAGATCGATGGCGAGATCATGCCCGGACAGGCTGAAAATTCGGGAGAATTTCATACGAATTGCGCGATACCCTTTTGTTTGAAATTTCATGCAGCGGGCTGCGCCCCGCGTATCGCGCAAAGAGGCGAGACGGTCTTTTGCGGAGACTATCGGCTACTCGCGAACAGCCATAGCCTATTGGCCCCGGAGAGTCTCGCCGGTCAGTTCCCGTTTCCGGACGAGAGACCGTCTGCGCGCTTGTTAACCATGAGGCGGCATGAGATAATGCGAGTATCGGGCCGTGACCGATGCGCGGAAGCAACCCATTTTCTGGCTCCGCAAGAAGGCGTCAAACGCCTCAGCATCCTGCCGCTTCGGCGGACGTGAGATTTGATGCCCAGTTATCACTTCGTGGGAGAAGGATGATGAAACTCAGATATTCGATGGCGGCGTTTGCGCTGCTCGCAGGCTTGACCGCTCCGGTCCAGGCGCAGAAGATTATCGGCGCCGTCGGTGCGGTGATCGACGTCAGCGGTCCCGGCGATCCCGGCGGCTCGATTGTCGATACTTTCAACCAGAATGGTCTCAGCGTGACCTATGTGTCCGGGGTGACGGACTTCGATCCCTATATCGCCGGCAGTCCGTCGCACACGATCATCTATTCGGGCTTCGAATGGTTCGGCAACTCCGGCACTACCACGGCGGTGGTGACCTACGATCTCGGCAGCGTCTTCACCATTGACCGGCTGGCGCTGTGGAACGAGGAATTCTCCGGCATCGGTCTGCTCGATGTGCTCGGATCGGTGGATGGCGTGACCTTCGGCCTGCTCGGCGCGGGTTTCACGCCGACCAATAATCCGCCGGTCGGCGACTATCTCGCGGATGTCTTCGCCCTCTCGGCGACGGCAGTGCGTTATGTGCGGCTCGACATGAGCGAGTGCCCGCAGCCGGGTGGCGGCGGCTACGTTTCGTGCAGCATTGGCGAGGTGGCCTTCCGGACTGTGAACGGCGCTGTGCCCGAGCCGGCGACATGGGCAATGCTGGTCGGCGGCTTCGCGCTCGCCGGTGCAGCCATGCGCACCCGCGCGCGCAGGGTGCAGTTCGGCTGAACCCGCGCTGAGGCGCAGCAATTCGAAGCCGCCGGAGCAATCCGGCGGCTTCTCGCGTCATGCGGCCTGTTGCGCCGTCACTGCGCCGGCGAGGCTGTTCGGCCCTGCCGAAAGGATATCGACCTCGATAAGGTCGCCGATCCGCGCGTGCGCTGCCTCGACATGGACGGACTGAAGCCACGGCGTCTTGCCGATGAGCTGTCCGGGATGGCGGCCCTTGCGTTCCAGCAGGATCGTCGTGCGCTTGCCGACCGTCGCCTGATTGAAGGCAAGCTGATGCTCGTTGATGGCGGCCTGCAGGCGCTTGAGGCGTTCGTCCATGACCTCGGGCGCGATCTGGCCGTCCATGTCGGCCGCGGGCGTGCCGGGGCGCGAGCTGTATTTGAAGCTGAAGCACTGGGCGTAGCGCGTCTCGTGGACGATGCCGAGCGTCTCTTCGAACTCGGCTTCGGTCTCGCCTGGGAAGCCGACGATGAAGTCGCCGGAAAGCGCGATGTCTGGCCTGGCAGCGCGCACGCGATCGATGATGCGCAGATAGGAGTCGCGGCTGTGGCTGCGGTTCATGGCCTTGAGGATGCGGTCGCTGCCGGATTGCACGGGCAAGTGCAGGAACGGCATGAGCTTGGGCAGGTCGCGGTGCGCTTCCATCAGGGCCTGCGTCATGTCGTTGGGGTGGCTGGTCGTGTAGCGGATGCGCGCGAGGCCGGGGAGCTTGTCGAGCGCATAAGCGAGTCCGTCGAGGCCCTGCATGCGGCCCGCTTCGTCCTCGCCGGTCCAGGCATTCACGTTCTGGCCGATGAGGGTGAGCTCGACGGCGCCGGCATCGACCAGCGCGCGCGCCTCGTCGAGGATGGCGCTCCACGGCCGGCTGACCTCGGCGCCGCGCGTATAGGGCACGACGCAATAGGTGCAGAATTTGTCGCAGCCTTCCTGCACGGTGAGGAAGGCGGATGGGCCGGTGCGGCGGGCGCGACCGGGCAATGCCTCGAACTTGGAGGCGGCGGGCATGTCCGTATCCACGGCTTCGCGGCCCGCGACGGCCTCGTCGATCAGGCCGGGCAAGCGATGATAGGCCTGCGGGCCGACGACGATATCGACGGTCTTGGCGCGGCGACTGATCTCGGCACCCTCGGCCTGCGCCACACAGCCGGCGACGGCGACCATCGGTCGCGTGCCGTCCTCGCGCTTCAGCCGGCCGATTTCCGAATAGACGCGGTCGACCGCCTTTTCGCGGATGTGGCAGGTGTTCAGTACGACGAGATCGGCATCGATGCCTTCGGGTGCGGCTTCCATGCCCTGCGTCGTCAGCAGCTCGGCCATGCGCTCGCCGTCATAGACATTCATCTGACAGCCGAAGGAGCGAACGTGGAAGGTCTTGGGCGGAGTATGGGTCATGGCCGGGCCTATACAGGCGATTGCATCTCTGAGAAAGTGTGAGACTAGAACGCGCTTTTCGGCTTGCTAACGAAGGAAAATCCTCGATTGAGCCTTTGATTGTTGACGTCGATGATGCGTCGAAACTGCTCGTCCAACTCGTCATCTGTCAGAAAGCGCGATCGCCGCTCGACGCTGGTAACAAGCAGTGTGAGTTTCCCATTTTGAAGAAAGGTCTGACCTCGAACCACGGCATGGAAGCCGGATGAATGAAAGTAGAACCTCGGTATCGGATAGGGCTCTACGGCCCAAATGATGGGGATTATGTGACCACAGTCGGGGTCCCTAAAGCTATCAGAGCCACCATGGTCAGTGCGAATGCGGCGGACGTAGCCTGACCACCGGACTTCCAGGCCTTGCCAAAGCGAGTAGTTGTCCGGCATCCCGCACATCGTAACCGGAACTTCCAATCTGCATGCGCTCAAAAGCGCAATGGGCAGAAGGTGTGCGAGGTTGCGCAATAGCAATCTCACATTTCGCCGGCCAGCGCCGCCTCGATCCGTGCGCGGCTCTCGGCCGAGAGCGCCTTGCGGTCCGGATGGTCACCCGGGTCGAACGGCTCAAGAAAGTGCAGCGTGAGGGTGCGTCTTCCCCGCGCGCCGAGGATGCGGCGGGCATTGGCGATACCGGATTCGCCGTCGGCCCAGGCGACGAGCTGTGCCGCATCGCCATAGTCGATCACGACCGGCTGGATGAGGATCGCGCGGGGCGGGGGCAGCAGGACGGAGAACAAGGCAGGCTTGAAGGGCAGGAGCGCCTTGCCGTCGCCCGTCGTGCCTTCCGGGAAGAGGGCGATGGGCTGGTGCGCGGCGAGCGCATCGCGGACGGCATCGATCTGGCCCGAAACTTCGCCGCGCCGCTGACGCGCGACGAAGATGGTGTTGTTCTGCGCCGCGAGCCAGCCGACGATCGGTGCGCCCTTGACGTCATCCTTGGAGATGAAGGCGCAGCCGGTGGTGCCTCCCATGGCGAGAATGTCGATCCAGCTGAGATGATTGCTCACGAAAAAGACGTCGTGGAGCAGCGGTGTTCCCTCGATGCGGATATCGAAGCCGGCATGATGCGTGGCGCGGCGCAGGAAATATTGCGGCCAGGGCGAGCGGCCGTTCCGCCGGGCAATCAGGTGAGGGACTACGCAGCGAAGCGTGAGCCCGCCGAGCAGCAGAAGGCGAACGAAAGCGCGAACCTCGACTCAGTCCTTGCGGTCGCGATCGAGCGCGACGCCGTACAGTTCCATGCGATGATCGACGAGGCGATAGCCGAGCTTTTCGGCGATCTGGCGCTGGAGTTGCTCCAGCTCGGGATCGACGAACTCGACGACACGGCCGGACTCGACATCGATGAGATGGTCGTGATGCGCTTCCGGGGCGGGTTCATAGCGCGCGCGGCCGTCACCGAAATCGTGACGCTCGAGAATGCCGGCTTCCTCGAACAGGCGGACCGTGCGGTAGACGGTCGCGATCGAGATATTGGGATCGCTCGCGGAGGCGCGCTCGTGCAGTTTTTCGACGTCCGGATGATCCTCGCTCTCGGAGAGAACGCGCGCGATCACCCGGCGCTGGTCGGTGATCCGCAAGCCGCGCTCGGCGCACAGCGCCTCGATATCGATGGTCCGGGTCATGACCATATCTCTAGCCGATTTCAGGAGAACGGAAAGCGGCAAATTTGGCAGCGCATCCGATTTCCCATGCAGAAGGGCGCCGCCGGTCCCTTGCTCCGGCGGCGCCCCTCAGAAGCGGCGAAGATGACGCCGAATTACTTGCGCGAACGACGCCGCGACGTGCCGAGGCCGATCTTCTTGGCCAGGGTGCGGCGCTGCTCCGCATAATTGGGGGCGACCATCGGATAGTCGGCCGGCAGGCCCCACTTGGCGCGATAGTCGTCGGGCGTCATCTGATAGTGCGTCATCAGATGACGCTTGAGCATCTTGAGCTTCTTACCGTCCTCGAGACAGACAATATAGTCGGGCTTGACTGACGCACGGATGGACACGGCGGGCTCGGGCTTCGGTTGGGCCGGAGTGGCCTCCTTTTGCAGGCCGGACAGCGCGCCATAGACATTCTGGATAAGCAGCGGGAGGTCCGAAACAGCGACGCTGTTGTTGGAGACATGGGCTGCGACGATGTCCGAGGTCAACGTGACGAGCACTTCGTCCCGTGCGCTTGTGTCCGACATGATTGAATCCTTCTTTAGTTGTGTTGTTCTTGCGAGACCCTGCAACTCTCTTGCGTGGAGAGTTTGGTGACTTCTTTTATGCCGTTGGACGAAAAAGGGCAAGCAGGCACTGCACCTGCGTTTCAATCATGTCCCAAAATGATCTTGAAACTTAGTGCATCGTAACGGTTACCGTCGATGCCAAGATAATAATCACGTCGGACATTATACTGGCGGAAGCCAGCCTTGCTGTAGAGGTGGATTGCGGGATTGCCGGCCCGCACTTCAAGGAACATTGTCTGGGCGCCGCTGCCTTCAGCCTCCGTCATGCAACGGTCAAGTAAACGCCGGCCATGACTGGCGCCGCGATACGCCGGATGCACGGCCAGCAGGAGCAGCTCCGCTTCGCCCGCAATACTACGCAGCAGGCCGAAGCCGATCGGCGCATCGCCGATCCGGCCGACCGCGAGGATGGAGCCTGGCAGACGCATCATGGCCGCGAGTTGCGGGGCCGACCATGCTTCGCCGAACTCGGCGGGAAAGGCAGCCTGCATGACGATCATCGCGGCCGCAATGTCCGGATCGGAAGCATCGATGCTGACGTTGATCTGGAGGCCGAGGTCCATCATCGCACGGCGACTCCCGGGCGCGCCGCCATGGGCTTGGCATCGGCGCCGCGGCCATAGACCGGCTTGGCGGGGCGGCTGCGTTGTCTCTCGTGCAGCAGGAAGATCTCGCGCGCATCCGGCAGCATGGGCACGGCCGTGCCGGGGGCGCCTGCCCGGACGAGCGTCTGCGCGCCGGAGCCGACGAGCAGCGGCACGTCGAGCGTCGCGGCCAGCTCGGATATGGGAGTCGATCGCATCTCTGCCAGCGGGTCGGCGGCCGGATGGTCCCCTGGCTGGCAGAGCGTCCAGAACAGCTCGCCATGGCCACCCACCATGACCACCGCGAAGGGCGTGTCGGGAACCAACTGCGCCCGCGCCATCGCACAGACAAGATCGAGGCAGCCATAGCCAGCAACCGGGACTTGCCAGGCGAAGCCGAGCGCCATTGCGGCGGCGAGTCCCACGCGCACGCCGGTGAAACTCCCCGGGCCGATATCGACGAGGATGCGGTCGCAACGGCCGCCCTCGGGCAGCGCGGCGATGGCGGGGAGCAGCGCCTCGGCATGGCCGCGACCAAGTTCCTCGTGACGCGCCGCGATGCAGGAAAAGCCGTCGAACAGAGCGAGCGAAAGAGCCGGTGTCGCGCAGTCGATGACGAGCAGGCGCTCGCTCATGCGTTCGCTTGCCTCTTCGCCTCGATCATGCAGCCGCCCCGCTTTCGTTGCCGTTCCGTCAGACCGCGCGAACTTCCGTCACTTCCGGCACATAATGCTTCAGCAATTGCTCGATGCCGTTCTTGAGCGTCGCCGTGGAGGATGGGCAGCCGGCACAGGCGCCCTGCATCCGCAGGTACACCGTGCCATGCTCGAAGCCGCGATAGACGATGTCGCCGCCGTCATTGGCGACGGCGGGCCGCACGCGCGTGTCGATGAGCTCGCGGATCTGGGCGATGACGTCGGCATCGGCCGGATCGTCACCGGGAAGGGCCGCATCGCCGGCCTCCTCGCCGGGCACGCGAATGTCATGCGCGCTCCCGCCACGGAACAACGGCATGTCGGCCGAGAAATGATCGAGCAGGATCGAGACCACATCC
Source organism: Sphingobium xanthum (assembly GCF_019737615.1). Classification (GTDB taxonomy): domain Bacteria; phylum Pseudomonadota; class Alphaproteobacteria; order Sphingomonadales; family Sphingomonadaceae; genus Sphingobium; species Sphingobium xanthum. The sequence continues at coordinate 592,574 of NZ_JAHKKS010000001.1, forward strand.
GTGCGCAGATCGCTCCAGGCGACGCCGGGCGCGGCGGTGACGGAGACGAAATCGCGCCCGAAGAACACGCCGGTCACGTCACCGAGATCGAACAGCGTCTCGGCAAGCGGCGAGGCTTCCGCCTCGTCGGCATTGGCGAAATCGCGCGTACCGGAAGCCATGACCGTCCGCCCGGGCAGGAATTTGAGCGTCGCTGGATTGGGTGTCTGCTCGGTCTCGATGAACATTGCGCGCTACTCGTGCGGGAATGAAGCCAAAGGCCGCGCGCGCAGATGCCATCACGCGGCGGCGTGTCTTGCCCATTTGGTCAGTCAGGGCGCCCGGCGCAAGTACTCAGTGCGCTGCGGGCGTTGTGCTGCCGGTCGCGCGCGATCCTGCCGCCTGTCGCGCTATCTGATCCTTGGAGACGAGCGGCACCGGCATGCCGCGCGCCAGCACGATCGCCGACCAGCTCGTCTGCGGGACCAGATAGCGTGCTGCCAGCGCCTGGAGGTCGGCGGGCGTGACGTTCAACAGGTCCGTGCCGAGGCTGCGGGTGAGCGCGAGCTTCTCGCGATCGCGGGTATAGCCTTCAAGCTGGTTCATCCAGAAAGCATTGCTGTAGGCCGCGCGATTGAGGAGCTGACGAACCGGCTCGACTTGTCGATCAAGCTCGTCCTGCGCCACGGGCGTTGTGGCAAGATCATGCGAAATCTCATTGATAAGCTGGAAAAAATACGGAATTCTCTCCGGCTTGAGTTGGGTCTGCACGTAGAGGAAACCGCCGGCATCGGAGGCTTCGGGCCAGATGCTCGATGCGCTCGGCGTATAGGCTGCACCATCGATGGAGCGCAGCTTCTCGAACAACCGATCGTTGATGATTCGGGCCAGCATGTCGAGCTGGCGGCTTTCGCGGATGCGCGTCGTGCCACCGCCGGTCGGCCAGGCGATGACGGCTGCGGCCTGCTCGCCGGGGCCGTCATGGGTGAGGACGACCGGCGAGGAGACCGGTGCCGGGAAGCTCATCGATCGGTTCTCGGCCGGGGTCTGCGCATCCGGACGCACGGGCAGGGCGCCGAACGTCGCCGCGACGGCCTGAATAGCTTCTTCCGTATCGACATCGCCGAAAATCTGCACTTCGACCGGACCGGCCGCGAGACGCGGTTCCCAGACGGACTTGAACTTGTCGAGGGTCAGGACCGCCGCGTCGGACGGTGTCGCGGGCGCGAAACGCCCGTCGCGGTTGCGCAGCATCCAGTCGAGGCTGCGATCAATCGCTTCGGACGCGGAACCGGGCACGGGATCGTAGCTCGCCTGAAGCGCCGCCATGGTGCGCTTGAGCGGCGCGTCATCCCAGCGCGGGAAAGCCAGCTTGGACGCGAACAGGCGCAGCTGGTCGCGATAATCCTGCGGGCTGCTGACCGCTGCGAAGGAGAAAGCATCGTCGCCGATCGAGAAATTGAACGACAGCTGGCGGCCGTTCATGATCTCGCTCATGTCGCGCTGGCCGAGATCGCCGATGCCGCTGGCGCTGAGCGCGAACGGGGCGGCCCAGAGCGCGTCGTCTTGCTTGGGCGAGAAGGTCTGGCGGCCATGGCCGAAGCGAACGTTGATGCGGACCTTCCCGGGCTCGGCCTTGTTGCCGAGCACCAGCAGCCGCGTGCCATTGTCGAAAGCAACTTCCTGAATGCCGAGAATGCCGAGCGGCAGGCGCGAGATGGCCTTGCCGGCCGGGGGCAGGGCCGGCAGCGCCGCCATGGTGACGGACTTGTCGCCGAGGCGCGCATTGGTCGCGGCCTGGACGGGGGCACGGAAGGCCGTGGCGAGACGCGCCTGCGCATTGGGCTGGGGTGCCTTGAGGCTGAGGAGCGCGCGCACGGCCGTGCCCGAGAACAGCCGCCGCGTGGACGCCAGCAACTGCTCGGGCGTCATGAACTTGCGCGCTGAGCGATAGATGTCGAGCTGATCGGCGGGCGCGACCACGGTCTCGCGAATGTCGATGGCGGAGACCAGATCCTCAGCCTGACGGGCGCTGCCCTCGATCGCCGCGCTGGCGACGAGCGAAGCGTAGATATTCTCCATGCTCGCAAATTCGCGGTCGATGTCCATCTGGCTGGGCGGAGTCTTGCGCGCATCCTCGATGATGGCACGCACGTCCTTGAGCGCCTTCTCCCATTCGTTGCCGACGGGAACGACCGTGACATAGGTCGCATTGGCCGAACGGGAGCTGTTGTCGAGCGCGACGCTGGCCTGAAGGAAGCTGGCATCCTGGGTCGCGGCGACATCGAGCCGGCGATTGATGAGTTCGAGCGCGAGTTGGTCGGCGAGGCGCTGCTGGTTGAAGGCGATCGTGTCCTCGTTGAACGTCCAGGGCCGCAGATAGGCAAGGCCGACGCTGAACGGCGCGCTGCCCTCCACGACGACCTTGACCGCCGGCGCCTGCGGATTGGGCTTGCCGAAATCCGGCAGCGGCGTTGCCGGGCCCTTGGCGGTCCAGGCGGAGAAGTGGGCCTTCAGCTTCTCTTCCATCACGGCCGGGTCCATGGCGCCGGAAATGGCGATGACCACACGGTCCGGACGATACCAGCGGTCGTGGAACGCCTGCAGGGCATCGGGCGTCGCGCCGGTCAGCGTTGCCTCGGTGCCGATCGGGCTGTGCATGCCGAGCCGCTGGCCGGCGAAGTAGAAGGACCGTATCTCGTCGCCCAGGCGCGCGCCCGGGCTCAGGCCCTCGCGCCGCTCGGCCAGGACGACGGCGCGCTCGGCATCGACCGCCGCTTGCGAGATGGTCGGCTGGGATAACATGCCGGCGAGGATCTTGAGGCTCTCGTCGATGCCGCTTTCGCCCGCTCTTGGCAGGTCGAGTGCATAGACGGTGCCGGTCGGGCTGGTCTGTGCATTGCTGTCACTGCCGAAGGCCGCGCCAAGGCGCTGCCAGATGCGCTTGGACTCGCCGTCCGGCACGTCCCGCGAACCCCGGAAAGACAGATGCTCGATGAAGTGCGCGAAACCGGCTTCCCGCGACTCTTCCATCAGCGAGCCGACATCGACGCGCACGCGGATCGACACTTGCCCCGCCGGCACATCGTTGCGGCGGATGGCGTAGCGAAGGCCGTTAGGAAGCTCGCCGAAGCGCCAGGCCGGGTCCATCGGCACGTCGCTCTTCTCATAGAACCACGGGCGCGCAGGCGCCGCAGAGGTCGTGGCCGTGGACAATGCAGGCGCATCGAGGGCGGGCGTGCCTGTCGTCTGAGCCGTTGTCGGCGCGACGAGCAGAGACGTCGCAAGCCCGGCTGAAAGCAGCCATCGGGCAAATTTATGAACAGTCATAGCGCCAATCTATGGTCTCTTGCCTGCGCCGTCACATGGAAACTTGGCAGGCGTGGCAGCAAGGCGTGCCGAGGATGAGGGGAAGCGTTCGTCCGACGATCATCGATGCGCTCGCTGGCGGGGGCAGGGCGCGGAGATTACCGCCGCCAGCTTAACGCACCATGACTATGTCAGCTGGAGCAAGCACCTCGAACTTTCCCCTTTCTATGTCGATACTTAGAGAAAATCGGGAGATTCTCGGCGGTTTGAGCGTGACATAATATTTCACGATCAAGGCTTTGTTTACCACGCATCCTCTACAAGGTCGGCATTGGAGGAGATTCCGGGATGTCCGCCGCACAAGCGTCGCCAGATGGTATTGGTGGTAAACTGGCCAAGTTAGGCCGCATTTTCGGCATGGCCGAACCGTCGAGCGATCCGGCCCCACCGCCGGAGCCTGCGCCGCGCGAAGGCGGCAATGGTCGCCTGCGCCGCGAAGCCGAACGCCGCAAGACGCTGTACGAGGATATCGGCAGCTTTCTCTTCGCGCATGATCTGGACATTACGCCGCTCAATTTCGGGCTCGCGCTGGACTATATCACCGGCAACGACCTCGCGATCGAGAAGGCCGTGCGCGCCATCCTCACGGAGAAGGGCAAGCTGACCAACGGCGTTGCGGAGAAAATCATCGCCGAGCAGCGCGCCGAGGAGCTGACGCCGGATGCCCTACACACCATGCTGGACAAGCTCGAGTCCAATCTGGACGAACTCACCGGCATTGCCGATCAGTCGACCAGTTCGGCGAAGGATTTCGGCGCCGCGCTGCAGAAGCAGGCGGCGGAACTGACGCGGGACGCGCCCGGCAGCGACAAGATCAGCAGCATCGTCTCGCTCACGCGCAGCATGATCGAGAAGACCCGCGAGGTCGAGCATCGCATGCGCGAGGGGCAGAAGCAGACGCGCTTGCTGCAGAAGAATCTCGAAAATGCGCGCAAGGCCGCCGAGCAGGATCATCTGACCGGCCTGCCCAATCGTCGTGCGTTCGAAGCGACGCTGCACGACGAGGCGACGTTGGCCAGGCAGAATGACGAGGGCCTTTGCGTCGCTTTCTGCGACATCGATCACTTCAAGAACGTCAACGACTCGCATGGCCATGATGCCGGCGATCGGGTGCTTAAGTTCGTGGCAGGGCTGCTCGCCAAGATTTCCGACGACAAATGTCATGTGGCCCGTCACGGCGGCGAGGAATTCGTCATGCTGTTCCGTGGCGCGTCGATCGCCGAGGCAGCCAAGATCGTGGATGATGCCCGTGCCGATATGGCCGAGCGCAACCTCGTCGACCGCAAGACCGGCGAGCGCATGAACCAGGTGACCTTCTCGGGCGGGGTAGCCGATGTCTTCGCCTATCCCGAGCCGCGCGACGCGCTCAAGGCCGCCGACCGCGCACTGTATCTCGCCAAGGAGCATGGCCGCAACCGCGTCTATATCGCGCGCGAAGGTGTCGAGGAGTAAGATCGGGATGACGGCCTGTCGAGGCCGTCAGAAGTCCGGCTGATCGTAATATTTGGGCGGTGTCACGACTTCCATGCGCTCGGCGAGCAGCGGGCGGAAGGACGGCCGCGACTTGATGCCGGCATACCAGCGCTTCGTGGGTTTGTGGCCTTCCCAGTCGATGCCGCCGAGATAGTCCGCGACCGAGATATGCGCGGCGGCGGTGATGTCCGCGAGGCTCATGGTCCCGCCGGCCATCCAGCTGCGGTGGTCGAGCAGATAATCCATATAATCCATATGCGTGTTCGCCTTGCGCATCGCCTCGCGCAGGGCGCCGGCATCGGGGGCGGCGCGCGACACGATCCGCTTGATCATCCGCTCATTGAGCAAGGGCGCGACCACGTCGCGATAGACGATCTGATCGAACCAGGCGACGAGCCGGCGCACTTCCGCGCGCGCCAGCGTGGAACCGGAGATCAGCGGAAAATTCTCGAGTGTCTCCTCGAAATATTCGCAGATCGCCTGGCTGTCCGCGAGCGTCGCCGAGCCATCGTCGGCAACAAGGACCGGCGTCATGCCGGCAGGATTGAGGTCGAGAAACTCGTCGCGCGCTTCCCAGGGAGACTCGCGCACCAGGTCATAGACGATACCCTTTTCCGCCATGAGGAAGCGGACCTTGCGCGAGAAGGGGCAGAGCGGAAACTGATAGAGATGCCACATCCTCCCGGTCCATAGTGGGCGGCCGGAGTCGCGCAAAGCCTATTCTGCCCGCTCAGGAACGGGATCGCGCGGCGGACGTTGGGGAGGCAGTCATGGCGAGCGTGCCATGGCGCGGTTCCTCTGCTATGAGACTGTCATGCAGGTCGCAAAGCGCCGCTTCATCGTGATCAGCGCCATCGCCATCGGAGGCGCCGTGGCTGGCCTTGCGCTTGGCAATTTCGTCGCCGGCGCGCCCAGGATCACCGGCATCGACGAACTCGCTGCATATAATGCCATGTTCGACTCGATGGAGGAGGCACCGGCGACCGAAGTCGTCTCCAGGCCGAGCCTCGGCGAACGGGACGGCCCGACCAGCTATCATTGCGAAGGCTGCGACGCGCGGCGCTATGACGACAGGATCGAGGGCGCCGCCGCGGACACCACCCCGTTGCCACCTTATCTTCCGGAAGAGCCCGTGGCATTGTCCGCGGTCCCGGCGACGCCGCCGTTGGATACCGTTCCGCGCACGACCCTCGTGCCCGTCGAACGCAACGTCACGGCGACGCCCGTGCCAATGGCATCACAATAAATGGAAAAGGCCGCGCTTGGCGGCCAGGCACGCATCAGCTTTCCGGTGCGCCGATCACTCGGTCGGCTTGGCTCGTTCCTTCGCCTTGCGGGCATTGGCAGCGAGGCGGCGTCCCCAGATGAGACCGACAGCGCCGATGCCGAACAGAAGCGCCATGGGCGGGGCCGGCACGTCATCGACCTTCGCCTCCGCTACGGGCTGGGGCGCGTCAATGCTCGGCGCTGCGGGCGCCTGCGATGACAGGGCCGAGAGCGTCAGCGCAATGGCTGCGCTCCCGCTCACCAACGAAATTTTCAAGATCGCCTCCCACAGCGCGACTCAAGGGCGGAGCCCAAGCCGTTAACGATCTGCTAAACATGAAGTTTGTCGCGCTGCAACAGTGTCCGTGAAGGCGTTTCATAGTGGGACGGTTGGCGATCGTCGTACAGGCCGGTCGTTCGCGCAAATTTAACCGTTCGCCCTTCGACAAGCTCAGGGCGAACGGTGATGATTTACTCCGGACCCGGAACCTTACTCCGCGGCGACAACCTCGGACAGGTCCGAAAGCGGATGGGCGAGGCGGTTGAGCATCTCCTTGGGGCAGACTTGCCAGAAATGATCGCGGCTGCGGTCCCAGCTGTGCAGGATGGAATTAGCCCAGCTGCTGTCCGTGCGCGCGACATGCTCCTCGATCAGGCTCTTGAGCACCTCTTCCCAATGCGCGCTGGCGAGGCGCTGCCAGACAATGCTCTCGCCATTCGCATGGCTCGCGAAGGTCCGGCTCTCGTCATAGATGAAGGCCATGCCGCCGGTCATGCCGGCGCCGAAATTGGCGCCGGTCTTGCCGAGGATCACGGCCGTGCCGCCGGTCATATATTCGCAGCCGTTCGCGCCGCAGCCCTCGACCACCACCTGCGCGCCCGAGTTGCGGACGGCGAAGCGCTCGCCGGCTTGTCCCGCGGCGAACAGCTTGCCCGCCGTTGCGCCGTAGAGGACGGTATTGCCGATGATCGTGTTGTCCTGGCTTGCGAGCGGGCTGGAGACCATCGGACGCACAGCGATGATGCCGCCGGAGAGGCCCTTGCCGACATAGTCGTTGGCATCGCCGAACACTTCGAGCGTGATGCCCTTGCACAGGAACGCGCCAAGCGACTGGCCCGCCGTGCCGCGCAGGCGGACGTGGACATGGCCGTCGGCGAGCGTCGACATGCCGAACTTCTCCGTCACCATCGCCGAGAAGCGCGTGCCCACGGCGCGGTGCGTGTTGCGCACCGTATAAGTGAGCTGCATCTTCTCGCCACGCTCGAACACGGCCTTGGCGTCCGCGATCATCTGCGCGTCGAGGCTGTCGGGCACTTCGTTGCGATGCGTCGGCAGGTTGAAGCGGCGCTTGTCGTCGTCCGCATCCACCTTGGCGAGGATCGGGTTGAGGTCGAGATCGTCGAGATGCTCGGCGCCGCGGCTGACCTGCTTCAGGAACTCGGTGCGGCCGATCACCTCGTCGAGGCTGCGGCAGCCCAGGCGCGCAAGCACTTCGCGCACTTCCTCGGCAATGAAGGTCATCAGGTTGATGACCTTCTCCGGCGTACCGGTGAACTTCTCGCGCAGGCGCTCGTCCTGCACGCAGACGCCGACCGGGCAGGTGTTCGAGTGGCACTGGCGGACCATGATGCAGCCCATGGCCACGAGGCTGAGCGTGCCGATGCCGAATTCCTCGGCGCCCAGGATCGCGGCGATGACGATGTCCCGCCCGGTCTTGAGGCCGCCGTCGGTGCGCAGCTTCACCTTGTGGCGCAAGCCGTTGAGCGTGAGCACCTGATTGGTCTCGGACAGCCCCATTTCCCACGGCAGGCCGGCGAACTTGATGCTGGTCTGCGGGGAGGCGCCCGTACCGCCGACATGGCCGGAGACGAGGATGACGTCGGCATGCGCCTTGGCGACGCCCGCCGCCACGGTGCCGATGCCCGACTGGCTGACCAGCTTCACGCAGACGCGCGCACGGGGATTGATCTGCTTCAGGTCGTAGATGAGCTGGGCGAGATCCTCGATCGAGTAGATGTCGTGGTGCGGCGGCGGCGAGATCAGGGTCACGCCCGGCGTCGAGTGACGCAGGCGCGCGATGAACTCGGTGACCTTGAAGCCGGGCAGCTGTCCGCCTTCGCCCGGCTTGGCGCCCTGGGCCACCTTGATCTCGATCTCCTCGCAGGCGCCGAGATACTCGGCATGGACGCCGAAGCGGCCCGAGGCGATCTGCTTGATCGAGGAATTGGCATTGTCGCCATTCTCATATGGCTTGAAGCGCGCGCGATCCTCGCCGCCTTCGCCGGAGACGGCCTTGGCGCCGATCCGGTTCATCGCGATCGCCAGCGTCTCGTGGGCCTCCGGGGAGAGGGCGCCCAGCGACATGCCGGGCGTGACGAAACGCTTGCGGATCTCGGTGATCGCCTCGACCTGATCGATCGGTACGGCGTGATCGGGATACTGGAACTCCAGCAGGTCGCGCAGATAGACCGGCGGCAGCTCTGATACGCCGCGCGAGAACTGCAGATAGTGCGAATAGCTGTCCGTCGCGACGGCCGTCTGCAGCGTGTGCATGAGCTGGGCGGAATAGGCATGCGTGTCGCCGCCCGCGCGCTGACGGTAGAAGCCGCCGATCGGCAGGTTGACGATCGCCTTGCTGTAGGCCTGCTTGTGCCGCTCCAGTGCATTATACTGGAGCGAGGCATAGCCTTCGCCCGAGATCTTGGACGGCATGGACGGGAACAGATCGTTCACGATCGCGCGGGAAAGCCCGACCGCCTCGAAATTATAGCCGCCGCGATAGCTGGAGATCACCGCGATGCCCATCTTGCTCATGATCTTGAGCAGGCCTTCGTTGATCGCCGTGCGGAAGTTGGTGAGGCAGGTCTCGAGGCTGTGCGAGCCGAAGAGGCCCCGCGCATGCCGATCCGCGATGCAGACCTCGGCGAGATAGGCGTTCACCGTCGTCGCGCCGACGCCGATCAGCACCGCGAAATAGTGCGGATCGAGGCACTCCGACGTGCGCACATTGATCGACGCATAGGAGCGCAGGCCCTTGCGCACGAGATGCGTGTGGACGGCAGCGGCAGCCAGCACCATGGCGATGCCGACCCGGTCCGGCCCGACATTCTCGTCGGACAGGAACAGCTCGGTCTGACCGGCACGCACGGCGATTTCCGCCTCGTCACGCAGGCGACTGATGGCGGCGCGCAGGGCGTCGGGCGGGCCGTCGGCGGCGAAAGTGCAGTCGATTTCGGCGACGGCCTTGCCGAAATATTTCTTCAGGCGCGACCAGTCCTCGCAAAGCAGGACCGGGCTTTCCAGCACCAGCACGTCGCTGTTCTGCGATTCCTCTTCCAGGATGTTGGCGAGGTTCGAGAAGCGCGTCTTGAGGCTCATAACGTGGCGTTCACGCAGCGAGTCGATCGGCGGGTTCGTCACCTGGCTGAAATTCTGCCGGAAGAAGTGGCTGATCGTGCGCGGTTTGTCGGTGATGACCGCCAGCGGCGCGTCGTCGCCCATCGAGCCAACGGCTTCCTTGGCATCCTCGGCCATGGGGCTGAGGATCAGCTCCATGTCCTCCAGTGTCATGTTCGCGGCGATCTGGCGGCGGGTCAGTTCGGCCTTGTCCCAGAGCGGCCGTGCATCGTCCGCCGGGGCGGGCAGGTCGCTGCTCGTGCGGAAGCCCTTCACATACTCGTCATAGGGCCGCTCGGCGGCGATCCGATCCTTGATGGCGCGGTCGTCGAAGACCTTGCCAGCGTCGAGATCGACGGCGATCATCTGGCCGGGGCCAAGGCGGCCCTTCTTGGTGACCGAGCTCTCGGGCACGACGACCATGCCGGTCTCCGAGCCGACGATCAGCAGATTGTCCGCCGTGATCGTGTAGCGCAGCGGACGCAGCGCGTTGCGGTCCATACCCGCCACAGCCCAGCGTCCGTCGGTCATCGCGAGGGCGGCGGGGCCGTCCCATGGTTCCATGACCGAGGCGAGATAATCGTACATATGCCGGTGCGCGTCGGGCACATCGTCATTGTGCTGCCAGGCCTCGGGCACGAGCATGAGCTTGGCGGTCGGCGCATCGCGGCCCGCGCGGCAAAGCGTCTCGAACACGGCGTCGAGCGCGGCGGTGTCCGACGCACCGGCCGGGATTACCGGCTTGATGTCGCTCGACTGCTCGCCGAACGCCAGCGCTGCCATCTTGATCTCGTGGCTCTTCATCCAGTTCTTGTTGCCGCGGATCGTGTTGATCTCACCGTTATGGGCAAGCTGGCGGAAGGGCTGGGCAAGCCACCATTGCGGGAAGGTGTTGGTCGAGTAGCGCTGGTGGAAGATCGCCACGCGGCTCTCGAAGCGCTCATCGACAAGGTCCGGATAGAAGACGGACAGGCTCTCCGCGAGGAACAGGCCCTTGTAGATGATCGACTGGCAGCTGAGCGAGCAGACGTAGAAATCGTTGATCTGCGCCTCGATCACCTTCTTCTCGATGCGGCGACGAACGAGGTAGAGGTCGCGCTCGAATTCGGCGACGGCCTGCTCCTCGGGCATCGGCCCGGCGATGAGGATCTGCTCGATCTCGGGACGGGTACGCTGCGCCTTCTCGCCGATCACCGAGACATCGACCGGCACCTGGCGCCAGCCATAGATCTTGTAGCCTGCCTGGATGATCTCGGACTCGACGATCATGCGGCAGCTTTCCTGCGCGCCGAGGTCCGTGCGCGGCAGGAAGATCATGCCGACGGCGAGGCGGTTCGGCATCGGCTTGTGGCCCGAGGCCGAGATCGCATCGTCGAAGAAGCGGACCGGCAGATCGACATGGATGCCGGCGCCGTCGCCGGTCTTGCCGTCCGCGTCCACCGCGCCGCGATGCCACACGGCCTTCAACGCATCGATCGCGCTGGCGACAACGCGGCGCGAGGCCTTACCGTCCGTCGCGGCGACGAGGCCGACGCCGCAGGCGTCGCTCTCGAACTCTGGGCGATACATGCCCACGCGCGCAATGCGCTCGCGTTCGGTTTCGGGCAGGGGCTGACTCTGCATGGGCTGGGTCCTGTTCATCGTTCAATCGGCGCCGGTGTCGGCAAAGTCGAGGCCGTTGGCCTTGCGAGATAAGAGAGCGATCCGGCGCATCACGCCGTCACCCGCGACCGCGTAGTGGCCTTGGCGGTCAGGTAGCTCTGGATATGATCGACCACGTCGCGGCCGTCGCGGATGGCCCAGACGACGAGGCTCGCGCCGCGCACGATGTCGCCGGCGGCGAACACGCCATCGATGCTGGTCATCATCGAGCGGTGATCGACGCGCAGCGTGCCCCAGCGGGTGACGGCCAGCGAGGGCTCGCCGAACATCGTCGGCAGTTCCTCCGGATCGAAACCGAGCGCCTTGATCACGAGATCGGCCGGGATGCTCGCCTCGCTGCCGGGATCGGGCTCGGGCGCGCGGCGGCCGGACGCGTCGGGCTGGCCGAGGCGCATGCGCGTCAGTTTGACGCCGGTCACATGCTCCGTGCCTTCGAAGGCGATCGGCGCGGAAAGCCAGACGAACTCGACGCCTTCCTCCTCGGCATTCTGCACTTCGCGCTGCGAGCCAGGCATATTCTCCCGGTCGCGGCGATAGAGGCAGCGCACCGAACGCGCACCCTGACGCACCGACGTGCGCACGCAGTCCATCGCGGTGTCGCCGCCGCCGATGACGACGACGTCCTTGCCGGTGGCGAGCAGCGAGCCATCCTCATGCTCCGGCACGGCATCGCCGAAGCCGGCCTTGTTGGAGGCGGTGAGGAAATCGAGCGCCTTCACGACGCCCTTGGTGCCGACGCCCGGCATCTTCATGTCGCGCGCCTTGTAGACGCCGGTTGCGATCAGCACGGCCTCATGCTTCTGGCGCAGTTCGGCCAGCGTCGCATCCTTGCCGACCTCGAAGCCGAGATGGAAGTGGATACCCGCTTCCTCGAGGCGCTGGACGCGGCGCATGACGATATGCTTCTCCAGCTTGAAGCCAGGGATGCCATAGGTCAGCAGGCCGCCGGCGCGGTCATAGCGGTCATAGATATGCACTTCATGGCCTGCCATGCGCAGATATTCCGCCGCCGTGAGGCCGCCGGGGCCGGCGCCGATGATGCCGATGGAGAAGCCGGTGGGCGCGCCGACCTGCACGGGCTCGACCCAGCCTTCCTTCCAGGCGGTGTCGGTGATGAACTTCTCGACCGAACCGATGGTGACGGCGCCATGGCCCGAGAACTCGATGACGCAATTGCCTTCACACAGCCGGTCCTGCGGGCAGATGCGGCCGCAAATCTCTGGCATCGTGGACGTCATGTTGCTGAGTTCATAGGCTTCGCGCAGGCGGCCTTCCGCCGTCAGTCGCAGCCAGTCCGGGATATGGTTGTGCAGCGGGCAGTGGACCGAGCAATAGGGCACGCCGCATTGCGAGCAGCGTGCGGCCTGATCCTCGGCGCCCGCCGGCGCGAAGCTGTTCGAGATTTCGGCGAAGTCCCTGGCGCGCTCGTTCACCGCCCGCTTGTCCGGATAGGACTGCGGTCGCACAACGAACTTCAGCATTGGATTCTCGGCCATTGAAGCGTTCCTCTAGTCAGCAGAACGTTCGGTTATGGCGAAAAAACGGCTGAGTCACGCGATTCTCAGCAATTAAGTCAGCTATGCTGCCTTAACGGAGTGCAAATATGACGGATTTTTGTGCGCTTGCAACAAATGCAGCGATTAATAATGGCCGTATCGGACCTATCTAATTCCCAGCCATATCAGCGCGGCGATTCCCGCGGCGATTCGGTACCAGGCGAAGGGTGCAAAGCCGATACGGCTGACCACCGCGACGAAGGCTTTCACAACCACGATCGCCACGACGAACGAGACGGTGAAACCGATCGCGATGAGCTTCATGTCCTCGGCCGTCATGCCGCCCCCATGCTTGGCGAGTTGGAGGACGGTCGCGCCGGTGAGCGTCGGCACGGCAAGGAAGAAGCTGAACTCCGCCGCGGTCTTACGATCGACGCCGAAGGCCATGGCGCCCAGGATCGTCGCGCCCGAACGGCTGACGCCCGGGATCATGGCAATGCATTGCACGAGGCCGATGAGACAGGACTGGCGCAGGGTAACGCCCGCGACGCCGCCGCTTTCGGTCGGCCGGGCATAGCGCTCCACGACGAGGATCGCGATGCCACCCAGGATGAGCGAGATGGCGACGATGACGCTGTTCTCCAGCATCAGCTCGATCGCGTCGCCGAACGCAAGGCCCAGCACGACGGCGGGGATGAACGCGACGATGAGATTGCGCGTGAAGGCGAGGGCGCGCGGATCGGTCCGGAACAGGCCGGTCAGCACCTCCATGAAGGTGCGCCAGTAGAGCACGACGATCGCGAGGATCGCGCCGGGCTGGATGGCGATGTTGAACAGCGCCCACTTGGCGGCGTCATAGCCGAGCAGCTCGGTTGCGAGGATGAGATGGCCGGTGGAAGAGACCGGCAGATATTCCGTCACACCTTCGACGATGCCGAGGAGGATGGCAGTCAGGCTTTGGCTATCCATCGGGGGAGCCTCCGGCTGGAGTCAGGAAAACAGGCGAGGGGGCGGGGCCGTTGGGCCAAATCAGGCGCGCGCAGCCGATCCGAAACGGCCGTGACGCTGATATTGCTCCAGCCAGGCCGGAGCGAGCGCGGCCATCGGCGCGGGGCGAATGCCGAATGTGTCGAAGCCCTTCGCGCCGGGCGAGACGACATTGTCGCTCAGCAGCATGAAGAATTGATCGCGCGTGATCGGCGCACCGGGGAGGAAGCCGGTGACGGTTGCGAGCGCCTTGGCCGCGCCATCCGGCACCGGCAGGAAATTGCATTCGCGGCCGATCTGCGCTGCGATCCACTTATTGATCTCGGCCAGCGTGATCACGTCCGGGCCGCCCAATTCATATGTCTCGCCGCCATGCTTGCCCGGTTCGGCGACAGCCAGGGCGATCGCCTTGGCAACGTCGCCGACATGGACCGGCTGGAAGCGCGTTGTCCCGCGAATGACGGGCACGATATGAACGAGCGGCACAGATGCGCCGGTCGCGATCAGCTGGGCGAAGCGGTTGGTGAAGCCGTCGTCCCGGCCGAAGATGATCGACGGCCGGATGATCGTCGCCTTGGGGAAGGCCGCGCGCACGGCCGCTTCGCCCTGCGCCTTGGTCTTGCCATAGCCGGAGAGGCTGCCGATGTCCGCACCGATTGCCGAGATCTGCACGAGCGCGTCGAGGCCGGCGGCCCTGGCCGCGAGCGCGATGTTTTCGGCGCCGACGACATGGGCCGCCCTGAAGTCGCCCTTCAGCAGGCCGACCAGATTGACTGCGGCGGCCGCGCCCTGCAGCGCGGCGGCGACCTGATCGGGATCAGTGATATCGACGGAGACGAATTGCGTTTGGCCCATATTGCCGAGCGAGCGCACCGACATGGCGAGGCGAGGCGTGCGCTGAGCGATCCGCACGCGATAGCCGCGGGACAGAAGTTCCTGCGCGACCTGCCGGCCGACGAAGCCGCCGCCGCCAAATATAACTACCGGCTTGTCCGTTGCAGTCATCGCGTCATTCCCTGGTCACTGGCACCTGACGGTCCATTGCATCAGTGACGGGCGCAAGACAACTGCTGGATGCACGTCTTCACCGCATGCGGGGGCATGACGGCGAGCGGCTGCGGAGAAGCCTCAGACCCTCTTCCGCCCGTGGCGCGAAATGAATTCCAGGACGCTGGCGTTGAATGCATCGGGCTGTTCCCAATAGGCCGCGTGACCGGCTTCCTCGATCACGCGCAGTTCCCAATTGGGGAATTTGTTGCTGAACAGGCGCTGGAGCGCCGGGGATGGCCCCATGTCCGTGTCGCCGGTCTGGAGGAGGATCGGCAGCGTCATCGCGCCGAAGGTCTTCCAGTTGCGGTCCGCCCCCCAGGGTTGACCCGTCTGCCAGCCGTTCGGGTGAGCCAGATGTTCCAGTAATTGCCAGGTTGCGAGTCCCTCGGGATTGCCCGCACGATAGGATGCGCCGACCTCGCCGAACTCGACCGGCACATTGGTCTGGCCGGCGGGACCGCGGCCGAGATTGGCCATGAATTGCAGATAGTCCGGTTCGCTGGGGAGCAGGATGCTGCCCGATACGATCACCGAGTGGAGCCGCTCGGGGTGCGCGATGGAGTAAGCGATGGCCGTGCAGCCGCCCGCCGCGCAGCCGACGATGTGCGTCTTGTCGACCTTCAGATAGTCGAGCAGCTTGTTGAGATCGTCGGCGGCCGAGCCCGGATCGTCGGCCGGGCCTTTCTCGGTCTTGAAGAAACCGCGCTGCGACCAGGCGATGACGCGATAACCTTTCTTGGCGAAGAAGGGCTGCTGATAGGCCCAGCACTCGCTGCTCTGCGACCAGGGATGGCAGAACACGATCGTTTCACCGTCGCCACCCGTGTCCCAGTGCCAGATGGGCACGGGCTTGGTATCGGCCCAGCCGGCTTTGGCGGGCACCTGCTCGGGCACGGGCACCTTCTCCCAGACCTTGACCGGACCGCTCACGATGGCGGGCATCGCCGCCCTGGATGAGGACGGGACGTTCCAAGGCTGTTTGGCCGGCACGACAGGGGGCGGGGGGAGCGACCGGCCGCCACGGTTGCGGCGCAGGAAATCGAGCAGCACCGCGTTGAAGGCGTCGGGCTGTTCCCAATAGGCCGAGGTGCCGGCCTCGTCGATCACGGCCAGTTCGCGTTTCGGGAGATATTGCGCGACCAGACGGTTGTGCGCGGCGCTCGAATAATGGTCGGCATCGCCGGTCAGCAGCATGACGGGCAGATCGAGCGTCCGCAGCCGCGCCCATGTCAACGGTTGTGCGCCGGCGGGCTGGGTGACGGCGGATGCAGTCGGGTGCGCCGCGCCGGCCATCTCGGCCCAGGCCTTGACGCCGGCCGCATTGGCGCCGCGATAGCCGGGGCCGATATCGGCGAATGTTACCGGCGTATTGTGGTTGGCGGGGAGCCAGACGCGCTTGTCCATGCCGCGATAATCCTCCTCGGCGACGCCGAGACGCGCGCCGGCGAGGATGAGCGCGCGGACGCGCTTCGGGTTTTCCAGCGCGAAATGTGTGACGACGGCGCCGCCCTCGGCCGAGCCGACGAGATGGGCGCGGTCGATCTTGAGGACGTCGAGCAGCCTGGCGAGGTCACTGGCGGCCGTACCCGTGTCGCCTTCCGGGCCGCGCTCGCTGCGATGGGTGCCGCGCCGCGACCAGCCGATCACGCGATAGCCTGCCTTGGCCAGGACGGGCTGCTGATATTTCCAGCAATCGGCGCCTTGTGCCGCCGGGTGATTGAGGACCACGACCTCGCCGTTGCCGCCGGTGTCCCAATACCAGAGCTTTGCCGCGCCGATATTGGCGGTACCCTCCTTGGCGGAGGCCTGTTTCGGCACAGCGATCGGGGTCCAGGGATCTGCGGGGGTCGCGCTCATTCACCTCTCCTCAATCTTTTCTCGATGGCCGGCGGATTTTTTTCGCTCCGTTCTTTTTGCCTTTGCGGACTGCAAGTTATGCAAGCGATCCGGGTGCGGAAGCCGGGCAATGCTGTCTTCTATGTGTCATGAAGTCGCGGAGTATCGGCTCGGTCCGGAAGGCGCCACCGGCCGGTGGCAAGTTCGCCGGTATTACCCGACGGCGCTTGCTCGGGGCGGTAAACTTCGTTGATTGCCACATAATCCTTTATTTATAGAGGCTTGATTGATTTTCAGCGTAATATTCTGGCCCTGTTCCAGATGCGCGAAGGAGGTCCGATCCGCCACGAACTGCAAGTGATTTTTTCTGAGTATAGTATGACGGCACGCGCACGGTGCGCTGGATTGCAAGGCGAGCAATCGCGTTAAAAAAATGTTGCGCAACATAGCCTGTTGCCGCGGCGCAACATACAAAAAATGGCTGATTTCTGCGATGCAGCGACGATTGTCCCTTGTCGGGCAACAGGCCGATCCTTATGTGCGCCGTCAAGCGCAACACAAAAAGCTTGACGGGCGATCCGACTGAAAACGGCGGCGCCCGATAAGAGCCAGCCACTTAGAAATAACCAGAGTCCGTAGGAGCATGTCCATGAAGACCCTCGCCGCCAGCCTCGCCGCCGCCGCCCTGATCGCCGGTGCGACCCCCGCTCTCGCCAAGCCCCGCGAGAATGTCGAAGTCCGCGTCTCGACTGCGGGTATCAATTTCAACGACGCAGAGTCGGTCGCCAAGTTCCGTGCGCGCGTCGCCAGGGCCGTAGCTGACGTCTGCAATCCGGGCGACCGCGTCAATGCCGACATGGCGCCCGACTTCGCTTGCCGCAAGTCGATGGCGCAGACGAGCGAGACGCGCATCGCGGCGCTCCAGGCCAGGTCGAACGCGGCGATGGCTATCGTCGAATAAGATGGGCTCGCATAAGATCGGCGTCGAATAAGACGAACCAACAGTTCCCACGTGGCGGCGCGTTGCTCGGCGAGCAGCGCGCCGCTACTGTTTTTGGGCCTGATTATTCCGCCGGCTGCGCGGCGCCGCCCGCCGCTGCGCCGCGGCTCGCGATGAGATCTCGCAGCTTGCGGCTGATCGTCTCTGGCGACTGGGTGCCACGCGCCATGCGGCGATAGAGGATCGGCACGACATAGAGCGTGATGACGGTCGCGATGCTGACGCCGAACACGATCACCCAGCCGATCGACGAGCGGGCAGCGGCGCCGGCGCCGTGGCTCAAGGCGAGCGGGAAGGCGCCGGCGACCGTGGCGATCGAGGTCATCAGGATCGGGCGGAGCCGGCGCGCGGAGGCTTCGCGAATGGCGGTCTCGATATCCTTGCCCTGATCGCGCAGCTGATTGGCATATTCGACGATCAGGATGCCGTTCTTCACGGCGAGGCCGACCAACATGACGATGCCGATCTGGCTGAATAGATTGATCGTCGTGCCGGTGAGCGCGAGTCCGATGATGCCGCCCGCCACGCCGAGCGGCACGGCCGAGATGATCACGGCCGGATGGATGAAGCTCTCGAACTGCGCGGCAAGCAGCAGATAGATGACGATCACCGTCAGGCCGAAGGCGACCCAGATGGATGCGCCAGTCTGCTTGAACGATTGGCTCTGGCCGCGATAGCCGATCGCCTGCACCTCGGGCGATCGCCCCGCCTCGTCCTCCAGGAAGGTGAGCGCCTTGCCCAGCGAATAGCCTGGCGAGAGGCCGCCGTTCAGCGTGATCGAGCGCATCTTGTTGAAGCGGCCTAGTTCGCGCGCCGTCGCCGCCTGGCGCGCGATCACCAGATTGGAGAGCGGAATGAGTACGCCGGTGCCGCTGCGCACATAGACTTTCGACAGACCGGCCTCGTCATTGCGATTGAACGCCTCGGCCTGCAGGACGACATAATATTCCTCGCCGTCGCGAACATAGGTCGAGACGCGACGCGAGCCCATCATCGTCTGCAGCGCCTGGCTGACATCATCCACCGACACGCCAAGATCGCCTGCACGCTGCCGATCGACCTCGATGACCAGCTGCGGCTTGTTCTCCACATAGTCGGCGTCGAGATTGACGATCCCGGGATTGTCGCGAGCGGCATCGAGGATGCGGTCGCGCGCATTGGCCAGTTCGTCATAGCTGTTGCCGGCAATGACGAAGCTGACCGGCTGACTACCGCGCGCGAGACGATTCATGACCACGGCGTTGCCGCGCACGGAAGGCAGATTGGCGAGCTTCGCGTTGACTTGCCGCGCAACGTCCTCCGACGTTTCGCTGCGCTCATCCCAATGCCGCATGAACATCGCGATCTGGCCGGTGTTGAAGTCCTCCGTCGGTCCGCCGCTCATGGGAACGCGCGCGTTCATGCCGCGCACCGGGCCCTTGCCGACCATCGGCAGCAGCATCTTCTCCATCTGCCCAGCATAAGCGTCGGCCTGCGCGAAGCTGGTGCCTTCCGGCGCGTTGAAGCGGACCTGCACTAGGCCGGCGTCCTCGGCGGGGGCGAGCTCCGCATCCAGCCCCCTGAACAGGAACGTCGCCACGGCAATAAGCGCAACCACGGCGAGAATGACGGGCAGCGGCCGCCGCAGCATACGGTCGAGCGTGCCGGCATAGCCATTCTCGGTGCGCGTCATCAGCCGATCGATGCGCGCCGTGAAGCCGCCCCGGTTGCTGTTCTTGAGCAGCTTCGAGCACATCATCGGCGTCAGCGTCAGCGCGAGGATACCCGAACATGCGAGAGCGACGATCATGGCGACGGCGAGTTCGCGGAAGAGCAGACCCGTCTGGCCGGAAAGGAACATCACCGGCACGAACACCGCGCACACGACGAGGGTTGTCGCCATCACCGCGAAACCCACCTGCTTGGCGCCCGCATAAGCGGCGTAGAGCGGCTGCTCGCCCTCCTCGATGCGGTGATAGATATTCTCCAGCACGACGATGGCGTCATCGACGACCAGGCCGATCGCCAGAACACAGGCGAGGAGCGTCAGCAGATTGATCGAATAGCCGGTCATCCACAGGACCGCGCAGGTCGCCAGCAGGCAGATCGGCACGGTGACCATCGGAATGATCGTTGCCCGCGCGCTGCCGAGGAACAGGAACACCACGACGGTTACCAGCAGCGCGGCCTCGGCCAAGGTGGTCCACACGCCCTTGATGGCCTGCTCGATGAACAAGGTGCTGTCCATGCCGACCATGATGTCGATGCCGGGCGGCAGATCCTTCTTGAGTTCCGCGATCGTGTCCTTGGCCGCCTGCGCGACGGCGAGCGTGTTCGCCCCGGACTGGCGCACGATGCCGAGACCGACGCCGGTGCCGCCATTGTAGCGGAAGGTCGAATAGGGATTTTCGGGTCCTTCCTCGATCCGGGCGACGTCGCCGAGACGGACCTGGTATCCGTCGGCGCCACGGCCGATCACGAGTCCCCTGAAGTCCTCCGGCGTCGTGAAGCCGCGCTGCACCCGCAAGGAGAGGTTCTGTGCGCGGGCCTCGATTCGGCCGGCGGGCAGCTCGACATTCTGACGGCGCAGCGCATTTTCCACGTCGCGCGGTGTGAGGCGCAGCGCGGCGAGCCGATCCGCATCCAGCCAGACGCGCATGGACGGTTTGGCGAGGCCCATGGCCTGGACCTGCGCGACGCCGTCGATGGTCGAAAGCCGATCGATGATGACACGCTGGACATAGTCGCCGAGCTTGGTCTTGTCCCACCCCGGCGCCATGACGGCGAAGAACATGATTGGCTGCGCATCGCTGTCCACCTTGCGCACTTCGGGCGGGAAGGCATCGATGGGCCGATCAGCAGCGCCGGCCGAGACACGGTCGCGCACGTCGTTGGCGGCCGCATCGACATCTCGGCCCGCGCGGAACTCGATGTTGATGTTGGAGACGCCGTCGCGTGAGTTCGAACTGATCGTCTCGATGCCCTCGATGCCGGCAAGGCGCTGTTCGAGCGGCTGTGTGATCCGGCTCTCGATCACGCCGGCGTTCGCGCCGGTGTAGCGCGTTTCCACGGATACGATCGGCGGATCGGTGTCCGGATACTCGCGCACCGAGAGATTGAGGAAGCCGACAAGGCCGACGATGACAAGCAGCAGCGCAAATACCGCCGCGACGACAGGGCGCCGGACCGAGACGTCCGACAGGATCATGGCGCCGCGGCTTTCGGTGCGCTTCCGCCTGCGCGATCGGCCTTCGCGCCTTCCTCGCCTGACAGGCGCACGGTGCGGCCTTCGGATACTTTGATGACGCCTTCGGAGACCACCAAAGCGCCCTTGGGCAATCCGCTGACCTCGATTACGCCATTGTCTCGCAAGCCGGTTCGGATCGGCGTGCGCTTCACCTTGCGCTCCCGATCCACCGTATAGACGTAGCGGTCTTCGCCCTCACTCAGCACCGCCGCCTCGGGGAGCGCCAGCGCGCTGCGTCGACCGGTCTCGATGCGCACGGTCAGCAGCATGCCCGGCTTGATGCGATTACCGGGATTGGGGAGAGTTGCGCGCACCATCACGGCGCGGCTCTGCGGATCGATCACCGGATCGATGACGCTGATCGTCCCCTCGATCGGCTGATCCGGAAAGGCGGATGCATAGGCCTTGATCGGCAGGCCGGGGCGCAGCTGGGCGAGCTGCGTCTCGGGCACCGTGAAGTCCAGCTTGATACGCGAAATGTCGCTCACCGTGACGAGCGGCGTGCCAGTGTTGACGATGGCGCCTGCCGAGATGTTGCGGAGCGAGAGATAGCCGGCGAAGGGCGCGCGGATCATCCGGTCGCTGATCTGCGCCTGGACGCTTTCCTCCGATGCCCTGGCTTCGCTGAGCGCTGCGCGTTGCTGATCGAGTAGGGAGCGCGTGGCGAAGCCCTGCTTGCTGAGGCTCTTGATGCGTTCGAGCTGCGAGGCCGCTTCGCTCGCACTGGCGCGCGCGCCGGCAAGGGCGGCCTGTTCCTGCGCGTTGGAGAGCACGGCGAGCAACTGGCCACGGCGCACGTACATTCCGTCGTCGAACAGCAGCCGCTCGATGCGCTCGGTCACGTTCGCGGCGAGCGTCACCTGTTCATTGGCGCGGGCCGAGCCTACGGCCTGCAACTCGTCGCGAAACACATAGGGCTGCGCATTGACTGCGGTCACCAGGGGCGGCGGGCGACGTTGTTCCTGCGTCTTCGCTTCGGAACAGGCGGATAGCTGTACCAGCGCCGGGAGCGCGAGGAGCGCCGCCCAGCCCGCAATGCGGGGGCTATTTCCGGCGATCCAGCGATGCCGGCGTTCTTGACTCACTTCGTCACCTACAGTCCCGGATAACTTGACAAGTTTGCTACAAATCGGTTCAGGCCGCCAGCGCTCTTTTGTGCAACCGCTCAATGGCGTCGAGCGCGGAGAGCAGGGCGCCTTCCATCCAGCATCCATAATAAGACGCATGTTCACCCGCGAGGACGATGCGACCGTCCATCGCGACGAGATTCTGATAATGCTGCGCCCGCGAAGCTTCGTTCCAGCTGCCGCAGCAGCCGAGAATCCATGGCGCGCGGCTCCAGGCGAACGATGTGCCGTTCATGAACTCCTTGCGATATTCGGCAGGGTGAAAGACCGATCCCTGCGCCAGCGCGGTCTCGATGCGTTGTTCCGGCGTCATGCCCGCGAGCTGGAAGCCGCCCGCGCCGCTCGCGAAGGCGCCGAGCAGCACCGAGGGCTTGTTGCTGAAGAAGTCATAATTCGGGTAGGAAACGAGGCCGATCGCCTGATCCGTGAAGCTATGGCCGCCATAGATGGAATAGTCCTCCTCCCAGAAACGGCGACGCATCTCGAGGCCGATCTTAACCTGTCCGCTATAGGGAACGGCACCGATCGCGGCCTTCATCGGCGCACTGACCTGAGGATCGATCTGCTTGAGGACGCCCAGCGGGATCGTGCAGACGCAATAGTCCGCCTTCGCCTCGGTCACCTTGCCGGAGCCGATGTCCTCCCAGGTGACCGCGACGCCCGCATCGTTCTGCGCGATCTTGGTCACCTTGGCATTATAGGTGATCATGTTGCCGAGCTGCTTGGCGAAGCCCTTGCCGATCATGTCCATGCCGCCCTTGGGCTGGAACATCGTCGTCTGCATGACATGGCTGAAATAGAAGCCCATCTGCGTCCAGACCTTGGAGTCAAGCAGCGCGCTGAGACCATTGACGGTGGAGGGCGTCGGGGCGCCATTGACGCCGCCGCCAGGCGCCCGGTCGAAACCGCGCGCACTTGAGACCATGAGGCTGCTCGCATATTTGAGGTCGCCGTCGAGCAGGCCCCATTCGCGCAGTGCGCCGATCAGCTTCTCCTTGTCTTCCGTGCTCACCGTCTGATCGAGCTGACCGGCGTTGAGCGACTTGGAGAGCAGCTCGGAAACATGGCCTTTGAAGTCGACCGCCAGCTCCTTGTAACGTTGCGGCTTGCCGCCGAATGCCTTGCTCTGATGGACGAAGGCATTGTGATTGAGCTGGATGAACGGCTCCAGCTCCACGCCGAACGCCTTGCAATAGTGCAGCAGCGTGCGGTGGTGGTGCGGAATGCGCCATGGGCCGGGATTGAGGTAGTTGCCGGGCGCGAACTCGCAGGTCTGCGTCGCGCCACCAACCTCGACCACCTTGTCGCCGCCGCGGATCGAATAGTTCCGGCCGCCGGGACGGTTCTGATATTCGAGCAGTTGGACGGAGTAGCCGGCCTTGCGCAACTCATAGGCGGCGAGCATGCCGGCAAGGCCCGCGCCGAGCACGAGGACTTTCGCGCCCTTGCGCGCGCCGCGGAGGGCCGGCGGGCCGGTGAACTGGGTCTCGGCAGCATGGCCGAGCGCGGTCATCGCCTGATACATGGCGACGGCGCCGCCCGCCTTGCCGATCATGGTCAGCAGCTCGCGCCGCGACGGGCCGTTCTTCTCTTCAATCATGTCTGTTCCCCCAAAGGAAAGAAGTGCCGGTGCCGTCCCCCAACGGCCTCAGCATGTGGCGCAATCCCGCGGTGACGCCTTGCCGCCGGCGGCCACGCGCTCGACATCGGAGACCGTCACCGGATCGGAATAAGTGTTGAAATGACTGCGGACATAGGTCGCGACTGCCGCGATCTGCTCCGTCGTCAGCATGTCGTTGAACCAGGGCATGCCGCCACGGCCCTTGAGCAGGATGCCGACGACCATGTCCTTGTCGGAAAGATTGACGTTGCCGGCAAGCGCCGGGATAGCTGCGCCCGCGCCGTCGCCACCCTTGGCATCGGCCATGTGACAGGCCTGGCAAATGGTCTCGTACACTTCCTTGCCGGCACCGCCGACTTCGACGCTGGACGGGCCGCCGCCCGGCGCATCCTGCGCGCGGACGGCGACTGTGCCCGCGAGGAGCAGAGCGGAAAGCGCAAAAGGCAGGACAATCTTGGCAGTCATGGCTTTCAGGCTCCCGTGGCGCGTTCATGGATGCGCCGAATTGCGTCGAGCCCGGAGAGCAGCGAGCCCTCCATCCAGCCGCCATAATAAGAGGCATGTTCGCCCGCGAGGACGATGCGGCCGTCCATCGCGACCAGATTCTGATAGTGGGTGGCGCGGCTCGCTTCGCTCCAGGAAGAGGAACACCCCAGAATCCAGGGCAGGCGAGACCAGGCGACGGAAATACCGTTCATATAGGCGCCGCGATACTCGGCGGGGTGGAAGACCGATCCCTGCGCCAGTGCCGCCTCGATGCGTTGCGCGGGTGTCATGCCGGTGAGCTGGAGGCTGCCGGCGCCGCCAATGGCAAAAGCGCCGAGCAGAACCGCCGGGCCATCCTTGAACATGTTGTTGTTGGGATAGGAGATCAGCCCGATCGCCTGATCGGTGAAGCTGTGGCCGCCATAGATCGCATATTTCTCTTCCCAGAACCGGCTGCGCATCTCGAGGCCGATCTTGACTGCGGGACCGAGGGGCACGGCCTTGATCGCCGCCGCCATCGGCGCGCCGCACTGCATGTCGAGCTGCGAGAGGACCGACGGCGGAATGGTGTTGACGCACCAGTCGGCACGGCTCTGGCCGGCCTTGCCGCTCTGCCGGTCTTCCCAGAACACGGTGACGCCGCTGTCGTCCTGCGCGATGCGCGTGACCTTGGCGTTGAGACGGATGACCTTGCCGACCTGCTTGACGAAGCCCTTGCCGATCATGTCCATGCCGCCCTTGGGCTGGAACATGGTCGTCTGCATCACATAGTTGAAAAAGAAAGACATCTGATTCCAGATGCGGGAATCGAGCACGTCCGAGAGGGCATTGATGGTGGAGGGTGAGGGCGCGCCGTTGACGCCGCCGCCGGGCGGACGATCGAACCCGCGCTGACCCGAAACACGAAGGCCGCTCGTATATTTCAAGTCGCCGTCGAGCACGCCCCAGGCGCGCAGACCCTCGATCAGCTTTTCCTTGTCTTCCCTGGTGACCGTCTGATCGAGCTGGCCGGCATTGAGCGACTTGCCGAGCAGCTCCGCGACATGGCCTTTGAAGTCCGTCGCCAGCTCCTTGTAGCGCTGGGGCTTGCCGCCGAACGCCTTGCTGTTGTGGACAAAGGCATTGTGATTGAGCTGGATGAACGGCTCCATCTCCACGCCGAACGCCTTGCAATAATGCAGCAGCGTGCGGTGATGATGCGGGATGCGCCAGGGGCCGGGATTGACGTAGTTGCCGGGGGCGAATTCGCAGGTCTGCGTCGCGCCGCCGACCTCCACGACCTTGTCGCCGCCTCGCAGGGAATAGTTCCGGCCGCCGGGGCGATCTTGATATTCGAGAATTTCGACGGCGTAGCCGGCCCTCTGCAACTCATAGGCCGCGACGAGCCCCGCGAGTCCGGCGCCAAGGATCAGAACCTTCTTGCCCTTTGGGGCGCCGGTGAGATTGGGCGGGCCGGTGAACTGCGTCTCGGCGGCGTGGCCGAGTGCGGTCATCGCCTGATACATGGCAATGGCGCCACCCGCCTTGCCGATCATAGCCAGCAGATCGCGCCGTGTCGGCGCCGCATCCTGCGTCATTGTCGCTGCGTCCCCTTGAAACTCTTGCACCCCGCCAGTGCGGAGGCGCCGTTCCCCAACGGCGCCTCTCGCTTCGTCAGGGCATTTTCGCCGCGATCGCCTCGATCTCGACGTACATGGTGGGCCGGCCGAGCGCGGCGATCTGGATCGTCGAGCGTGTCGGCTTGTTGGGCTGCTCGGCCGTGCCGAAGAAGGTGCGGAACACCTCGTTCATCGCCGCGCTGTCCATCTTGCCGCCCGTTGCGGGCGTGCCGACCAGGAAGACCGTCATCTTGACGATGTCGCCCATCCCCCAGCCCTTGGCTTCCAGCGCAGCCTTCATCTTGGTGAGAATGCTGAGCGTCTGCGCCTTGGTGTCGCCCAGTTCATCCGGCTTGGATGCATCGGGCGGCGACGGCGTCGTGCCGGAGACGAACATGATGTTGGCACCGGCCGGCACGAAGGCCAGCGAGGCGATAGGCGAGTTGGGATTGCCGTAGGTGCGCTCGACGGTCTGTGCGCCGGCAGTGGAGGGGAGCGCTGCGAGCAGCGCTCCCGCGATGATGGCGGCAGTCATGCCAAACCTGTTCTTGGTCTTCGTCGTCATCTTATCCATCTCCTTGTGTCTGGCAGGAACGGCCATGTGCTTGATTGCGCTTAGAACTTCAGACTTACGCGGGCGTAGTAATAGCCGCCGTTCGTGCCGTAGGCGCCGAAGTTATAAGGTGCGTTGATCGCGCCGCTATTGTTGATGTAGGGCGAGTTGCCCGTCGTCGGCCAGGTGGCCGGATCATAGTTGGAGACGAGCGGCGGAACTTCAGGCATTTTGTTGAACAAGTTATTCGCACCGATCGCGATGTTGGCGAATTCGGTGATGTCATAGTCGAGTTCGAGATCGACTATCGCCGCAGCGGCGACTTCCGCATTATAGTAATACTGGCCGTTTGACAGCAGAATGGGGCCCCGCGTGCCGGCGCCGTTCGGCTGAACATACTGGTTGGTCTTGCTGTAGTAGTTGACGCGCGCGTTGGCGCTGAACTTGCCGCTGGTGAAAAGAGCACCGAAGTTCAGCTTGAAGTCGGGACTCGCCTTCTCGATGATCTGTTGAGAGGTCGGACTGAACAGCGTGCCCAGCTTGCTGTCGGTGACCTCCGTCACATTGTAGTTGGCACCGAGCGAGAGATCGACCTTGCCGAAGCCGAGTTCGACGGGATAGCGGGCCGCGAGTTCCAGGCCCATCGTGCGGGTATCAATACCGTTGGTGAACGTCTGTATGGCGAGAGTGCCCCGCTGCAGCACTGTCGGGTCGAGCTGCTTGCCGCTTGCGGCAATAGCGTTCTGGACGAGCTGATAGGGGGTCAGGCCATTGATTAGCGGAGTCAGGACCTGGATCGGATCGGACGTAATGTTGACGAAGCGCTGGCCAGTGATGCCGCCCGACGACACGATTCGATCCTTGATCTTGATATAGTAGCCGTCCAGCGTCACCGTCAGGCGTGGGATGGGGCGCAGCACGATGCCGGCGGACAGGTTGACCGACTTCTCCGGCCCCAGAGCGCCGAAGCCCGCGCTCGCCGAGCCCGGCGAACTGGGTGCGAGTTGGAGCGTCGCGGCGGTCGGGCCGACGTTGGTAGCCGAATAGCCGCCTTCCTGAAGCGACGGCGCGCGGAAACCAGTGCTGGCCGTGCCGCGGATCGCGATGGCATCCGAGAAGTCGTAGCGCGTGGTGATCTTGCCGATCAGCGTATCGCCGAAGTCGCTATAGTCCTCATAGCGGCCGGCGAGATCGACGGTCCATGCCGACACCGGATTGGCGATGATGTTGGCATAGACGGCCTTGGCGGTGCGCTTGGTCTTGCCGGCGTCGCTCAACGCATAGCCCGGGAAGGACTGGCCGCCCTCGATGTAGAGCGATCCGGCGTCGCCCGCGCCAATGATGTAGGTTTCCCTGCGATATTCCGCACCGAAGGCAAGGGTCAGCGGATCCTCGAAGCCAACGTTGAACTCCTTGCGCAGGTCAGCCGTGCCGACATACTGGCGGAACTCGAACTTGCCGTCATAGAAATCGCTCGGCGACTGGCCGGTATCGACGAACATCGACGCATTGACCGATTGTGTCGTGTAAACTCGCGCCACGTCTTCCGAATAGCTGCTGGCAAGATCCCAGTTCCAGCCATCGATCTCGCCCCGCAGGCCGCCGGTGATCGAGAATTCGTCCTGCATCACCTCGATATGCGGGATCAGGCCGGTCTTGGTCGTGGTGCCGAAGCAGTTGGTGGGATCGGTGGTCGTGGAAACCCATCTGTTCTGGGTCGTGTTGAAGGTACGGCAGAGACGGGTCGGATGACGATAGCCCTGGAGCGCGTCACCATGGCGGTAGGACACGTCACCGAAGGAGTAGAGTTCGACGCCGCCGAAATCGTAACCGAAATTGTAGAAGGCCACGGTCAGCTTCGAGGCCGGCTGGCCACCATTGACGTTAGCCGTGCAATTGATCGCGTTGCAGGCGTCGAGCAGCGGCTTGAAGGCGGCCGACACGTTGGTGACGGTCGTGCCGTTATAGTTCTTCACCGACATCTGCCCGTCGCCGATCGTCGTCCATTCATTGCGGCGATGGTAGAGCGCGATGTCGAAGAAACCGCTGTCGCCGATCGACATGCCGAAATTGCCGCTGGCGCTGTAGCTGGTGCCCTCTCCGTCGTAATACTGACCGGCGTTGAGCTTGATCGCGCCGCCTTCGGTGTCGGACTTCAGGATGATGTTGATGACGCCGGCGATCGCGTCCGAGCCGTATTGTGCGGCCGCGCCATCCTGCAGCACTTCGATGCGCTGGACGATGTCCGGCGGGATGAGGTCGATGCTCGGCGCGGCGGAACCGCCGAAAGCGCCATTGATGACCTGAAGGATCGCGTTGGCATGACGGCGCTTGCCGTTGACCATCACAAGCGTGTGGTTGGGGCTGAGGCCGCGCAGGCGCGCCGAGAGCGAGAAGCTCGCCATATCGGTGCCCTGGGTCTGTGCCTGGAAGCTCGGTACGAGCTGCGTGAGTGCCTGATTGAGGTTGGGCTGGCCGACACGGGACAGCGCGTCTTCGCTGAGCAGTTGGATCGGCGCGGCGCTCTCGGCGGCCATCATACCGCTTGCGCGCGTGCCGGTGACGATGATTTCGCTGCCTTCTTCGACGGCGGCATCTTGAGGAACCTCGGTCTGCGCATAGCTTGCCGTCGGCAAGGCGCTTGAAGCGAGGAGCATGGCGGCAAACAGCCTGCGGTTCGTAATCATATGCAAGAGTCCCCCTTGTTGTGTTTCTAGGCACTCTCCCTGCGGGCTTTTTTCTGGTGCGCCGCGACTGCGCTTTTTTTTATGCCGACCGACCCGATCGCCGGCACCTTGCTGCGACGCACCATGAGGAGATCGCAGCGGCCCGGATTCGGACATACGCATTTTGTCGTATGGTGAGCGTGGGGTGCGCGCCCTAGCCAGCTACTTGTATGAAAAGCATCGCCCGCAATGGCTTGAACCAGCCAATTTCTCCGCTCCGCAGGATGTTCCTGACTTTTTTAGGCACAATCGCTCTAGCGGCCGTTCCCGCACAAGCGGGTGTCACCCGGATCAAGAGTGATCCGAACGCGCGGATTCTCGACGGCGTGCTGGTGAGCGGCGACATGGAAACCTTCTTCCTGTCCGGTCAGCTGCCGTCGCCCGTCGATCCCAAGAAGCCGATGACCGAGGTCAAGAGCATCGAGGATATGGGCGACACCAAGGCGCAGACGATCAGCACCTTGCAGAAGATCAAGACCCTGCTCGAACGGCAGGGCTACAAGATGTCCGATGTGGTGAAGATGCAGCTCTTCATCGCGGCCGATCCGCGCACGGGCAAGATGGATTTCGCCGGCGCCAATGCGGGCTTCGGGCAGTTCTTCGGCACCGCCGAGAACCCGAACACGGTGGCGCGTTCGACCTTCCAGGTCGCCGCGCTCGTCGGCCCCTATTTTCTGATCGAGATCGAGGCGGTTGCGGTCAAGCCGAAGGGCAAGCCGAGCGCCGCGCTGGACGCCCCCGGTGCGGACACGGACGACGCCGAGCAGGCGAAGGTCGAAGATGCGTCCAATGTCACGGCCAGCTATGCGCGGCCGCATCGCTATCCCAAGGCGCTGCGCAAGAAGTCGTCGCTCGTCTGAGCTTGCGGCCCGTTCGGCCTATTGGCCGAGCATCCGGATGGCGACCGCCGCCGCCGCCGAGCGTGTTTCCACGCCGATCTTGTCGAAAATCCGTTCCAGATGCTTGGTCACGGTGCGCGGACTGATCTGAAGTACATCGCTGATCACGCGATTGGGTTTGCCATAGCTTACCCACAACAGAACCTCGGCCTCGCGGTGCGTGAGCGGCAGCCGATCCTGCAGACGCGCGAGATCCTGGTCCGGATCGACCTCGCTCAGGCGGATCAGGACCTCGTCCTCGCGATAATGTGCGACGACGACCATCTCCAGTTCGCCATCGCCCTTGACCTGTTTGACGCGAACCGAGCCGCCTGCCTCTTCCTTGGAGAGGAGGCGCTCGATCTGGCTGCGGATTTCCCCCGGGAGCGCAGCCTGATCCCGCTGCCAGCCCGGCGACATGCGGGCAATGGCCTTCTCGGCACGCGGCGTACACCACAGCAGTCGGCCCTGTGCGTCCGTGGCGAGGATCAGGCGATCGGTCGCGTCAAGGCTCGTGATGCTGGCGTGGACCGCGCGCCCCTGCGCCATGTGGACGCGGACACGGGCGAGGAGCTCCTTGAGGTCAACAGGTTTGCGGACATAGTCCACCCCACCGACTTCGAACGCCTCGACGACATGCTCGCTTTCGGTCAGCCCGGTCATGAAGATGACCGGGATGCTGGCGGTCGCGGGCCGCGACTTGATCTTCTGGGTCGTCTCGAACCCATCCATGCCGGGCATGACGGCGTCCATCAGGATGAGATCGGGCACGATGTTGTTGAGCAGTTCCAGTGCCGCTTCGCCCGACGTGGCGACCAGTACGGACATTTCCGCACGCTCCAGAATCGCGGTCAGCATGCGCAGCGAGTCCGGCTCGTCATCGACGACGAGAACGGTGTCGGAGTGGCCGGGCGCCTGCATGATCTTTCAGCTTTCCTGCAACAGTTTCGCCATACCGGCGAGGTCATATCGGTCCAGATGGTCGTAAAGGCGGCGCACGAGGGCTTCGGCATCGGGCGCGGCTTCCTCGAGCAGCTTGATTTCGGCCTCGATGCCGCGGACATAGCCGATGCGCAGAAATTCGCGCAGCCGCACGATATGAGGCTGCGCGGCGCTGTCAATCGACGGCATCGCCCTGTTCGGCTCTGATTCGTCGTCCTGATGCGGAGCCTCGTTGCTCGCCGGCGCCCTGTCATCATGCAGCCAGGTCAGGCCCAGCAGGTCGCCCACCGTCTCGATCAGCATCTCGAACTCGACCGGCTTGACGAGAAAGCGGTCATGCGCCGGCGCGTCGAACTCAGGGCGATGCAGTTCCTCGCTATTGGCGGAGAGCATGAGGATCTGCAGACCATTGCCGAAATGCCGGCGCAAACCGACACCGGTTTCCCAGCCGGATATTCCAGGTAGACTGATGTCGAGGATCGCCAGATCGATATCTCGGTCGACAATCGCCGCGAGCGCCAGTTCGCCGTTCGGATGCGCACTGACCACAAAGCCGAGCGACGTCAGCAGGCGTTGGAGGAACAGGCGCTGGTCGTCATCATCCTCGACGAGCAGGATGTTACGTCGCGAGCCTTCATAGCCGACGAGTTGGCGCGCCGGGGCGGGCGGGGCGATGCGACCGCTCACTTCGCCGAGCATCATCGTGATGCGGAAGCAGGTGCCGACGCCGAGTTCGCTTTCCAGTTCCAGCTTGCCGCCGAGGATCTCGACGATCGTGCGCGCAATGGCGAGGCCGAGGCCAGCGCCCGGCTTGACGCGCCCACCCGGGGGCGTTGCCGCAGAGCCGCGCTCGAAGCGCTCGAAAATGCGCTCATGGTCCTCGGGCGGAATGCCGGGACCGGTGTCGCGTACCTCAAAGACCGCGATCTGGCCGGAATAGGTCACTCTGAGCGCGACCGAGCCATGTTCGGTGAACTTGATCGCGTTGGAGAGGAGATTGATCAGCACCTGCCGGAACCGGCTCTGGTCGAGCCGGACCATCTCAGGCAGGCGCTCGGGCGTCTCGTAGATGAAGGCCAGCCCCTTGGAGAAGGCGGACGGGCGCATCATCGAGACGACCTGATCGAGAAAGGGCGCCAGCCGCACTTCCTCGCTGCGAACACGCAAGACGCCAAATTCGAGCTGCGAGATATCCAGCAAGCCCTCGACAAGATTTGTGAGATGCTCCGAGCAACGCAGGATAACGCGGCCGGCTTCCCTGGCATTGGTGCCTTCGCCGCGCTCGAAGAGCTGCGCATAGCCGTAAATCGCGTTGAGCGGCGAACGGATCTCGTGGCTGACGCTGGCCAGATAGCGGCTCTTGGCGAGATTGGCGCTCTCGGCTGCCTGCTTGGCGCGCAGCAAGGTCGCGGTCTGCGTGGCGAGCAAATGCTGCGTTCGCGAAGCGGCGTCCAGCGCGCGGAAGCCGAGCAGCACGGCCGTGACGACACCGCCCAGAGCGAAGACGATGAATATCTCGATCAGTGTGTCCCGTCGCTGTGCTGCGATGTCGATACCGATCAGGATGCCTGCGATCGCCGTGGTGACCAGCGCGAGCGCGAGAATCCGCCGAAGGCCGCGCGTTCCTGCGCCGAGCGAGGCTAGAGGCTCCAGCGGGGATGCCTGAAGATCGGCCTGACCGCGCGGGAGCTGCTCCATCATCATGCGGGTGAGCCGACCCTGCCGAGGGGACCATGTCCCTCCGGCGCGGATGCCGTTTCTTTGCCGCGCGACGCTCTCATATCGTGCCTTGCCACCCGGGCGGGCGCCTTGCCCACCTCGGTAGGAATGTTGCATCGCAAAAAGATTAACGCAAGTGCCGCATTGCCCGAATCCGGCAGCGCCAAGCAGCCTACATCTTTCCTGCCCGACTGTTGCCGATATGTTGCACCGGCGAAGGGCGATACGGCGGCGCCCTATTTTGCCTTGAGCGCTGCCTTCGCGGAAACGGGTTCGAGCAGGATACGTTTGAGCGCAGCGGTGTCGGCGGGCAATGGCTTCGCGCCGGCTGGCTGCGCATTTGCCTTGAGCAGATAAGCGACGATCTTCGCATTCTCGTCGGGCTTCAGTGATCCTGGCGCGAACTGCGGCATGGCGCGGCCCAGATAGTCGTAAAGCTCACTGAGCGGCGCCTTGCTCCAGTTGACGATGAAGCGGTTCTGCAGGCCAGGCGTCTCAAACGTCCCTTCGAGCAGGCGGCCATGGCACATGGCGCAGCGCGTGGCATAAAGCTGGGCACCGGCTTGTGCCTGATCCTCGGTATAGACGCCCTTGAGGGTGCTTGTCCCGCTGGGCGATGCGCCCAGCAACAGCGGTGCGGCGAGGATGGCGACGAAGCGGGCGTGCCGGACCATGGCGTCAGGCCTGCCGCGCTGCCGGTGCGAAGACCGGCGCAATGATCTTCAGCGCGGCTTCTGTATCGGCGCGGTTGACGAGTTCCATGCTGTTGCCGACGCCCAGCATGTCGCCGAGCTCCGGCGTCGAGCTGTTGTTCTGCACGACGACGCCGTCGGCCTTCGAGAGCACGGAGACATTCTTGTATCGCACGCCATAATTGGCTTCCGGCTGCGGCACGAGCCAGCCTGTCTGGCCGCGCACGGGAATGACCGTTTGGTCGTTGATCAGGTCGCGCGCGGCATAGCCGGTGCAGTGGATCACCACCTTCTCCTTGAGATCGGCGAACTGCGCCGGCGTCGCGAAGTCGCGCATCACATATTGTCCGCCGCGACCGAAGAACTCGCTCTGCAGCATGTGCGCATAGCTGGAGAAGTTGAAATGCATCTGCGACGTGCGGGTCGCATAGGGGACGTTGAACGGTATTTCCTCGGGCGCGAGCGCCACGGACTGGGGCACGATATCGCGGATGCGCTCGTCGAGATGCGCGAACTCGGTGTGCTGGAGCGGCGTACCCTTGGTCGCATAGCTGTCCGTGATCGCCGGGTCGGGCGTCCAGACGCGGCGCTGCGGCGGCGTGTCGGAGAGGCCGTAGCTTTCGGTGAACTCGACCGGTTTGCCCGGCAGGCCGAGGCAGGTGCGGAACGCTTTCCAGGAGAAGCGCGCCATCTGCTCCCACAGATCGCCGAAAGCGGGGCCGGCCGGCTCGGCGAGCGCGATGCGCGAACTCGGCGTGAACGATCCGCTGGCCCGGAAGGAGCGCGAGCGCTGGATCGGATCGCGCGAGTAGATGGTGACCTTGAGCCCATATTGCTGGGCGAGGACGGCCGTGGTCAGGCCGATGATGCCGCAGCCGATGACAGCGATTTCCTTGGGGAAGACCGTCAGTGCTTTGCCGAGTGCAACATCGGCCGATCCCCAGGAGAGCGACCAGCCGCTGCCGCCATGGCCATAATTATGCACGACGAGCGTATCGCGGACCATCTCCGTGCCGAGATTGGGGCCGGCGGCGCGCAGCGGGCGAAGGCAGCATTTGAGGTCGATCAGCTGATCGAGCGAGACGCGCAGCGGAACGAGCGAGATCGATTTGCCGGGAAGGGGCGGGGGGGGAGCCGCGCTGGTTTGCGCAAGCTTCGTCGCCGAGGCGCAGGCCTGAAGTCCCACAAGCGCTGCTGCGCCCAACGACCCCCGAAGCATGGCACGCCGCTCAACCAATTGTCCGATCTGGTCGTAGCGCGACATGCAACCCCCGTTGGTGTTCGTTGTAGATGGCGGCGTCCGGGCAGCAATTGCCTGAATTGCGTATTGAGTTCGTCCGCGGTGACCATGCCCGGACGGGACTCAGTCTTATTCGCCCAATGACGGCGCCTCGCCCCGTTGATAGCGGCGCAACCCGATGTTGAACAGCAGCACGGTGATCGACGAACAGGCGATTGCGATGGAAATCGCCGTGCGGGTCGGGTTCTTCAGCCCGCCGGGAAGCTCTCGGCCATGCGCGCCTGATCGGCGGATCGGCCGGTGATGATCTCGAACGCGCGCGCCGCCTGGCCGATGACCATACCGCGGCCGTTGAGCGTCGGGCAGCCCTTGGCGCGCGCGATGCGCAGCAATTCGGTCTCGAGCGGGAAGTAGATGATGTCCACGACCCAGTGCCGTGCGTCGATGAGATCGGCCGGGAGGGGGAGGCCGGGATGCGCGGCCATGCCGATCGGAGTCGCATTGACGATGCCATCCACATCGTCGGTGGAGAGCGCGTCAAGCGGTCGCGCGACGACGCGGCCCTTGCCGATCCGGGCTTCCAGCCGCGCGACCAGGCTCTCGGCACGGGCCGGGTCCGCGTCGCAGATTTCGACGAATCCGATGGGCAATGAGAGCAGGGCGCTTGCCACGGCGGCGCCGGCGCCGCCCGCGCCCATCAGCAGAACGCGGTCTTTCCGGACATCGGGCAAGCCCATCGTCAGGCTGTCCCGGAAGCCTTCCATGTCGGTGTTGAAGCCGATGAGCGCGCCATCCCGCATCGCGACGGTGTTGACCGCGCCGACCAACTCCGCCCCTTCGGACAATTCGTCGAGGATCGGGATTACCTGCTGCTTGAACGGAAAGGTGATGTTCACGCCCGCAAAGCCCTCGGCCGAGAGCTGCCGCAGGAAGGCGGGCAGGGCATCGTCGGGCAGATCGCGCTGGCTGAAGTCGAACAACTCGTAGCTCAGGTCGAGTCCCTGCGACCGGGCTTCCTGCTCGTGCAGCCAGGGAGATCGCGAGGAGAGGATGGAACGACCTATCAGGCCCGAACGGATCATGGCGTTGTCACTGTCAAATCAAAAGGGTTCCGGTGCCGCCGAGGCGGCACCGGTGGGGAGAGTCAGAAACCGGCCTTGATGCCGACGTAGAATGAACGGCCGATAGCATCGTAGAGCGCCGTGTCCGTACCGTTTTGCGAGCTGGCCACAAACGGGAGGCTCTTGTTGAACAGGTTTGTCACGCCGCCGCGCAGTTCGACGGCGTTCGTCAGCTTGTAGTTGGCGAACATATCCCAGGTCGCATAGGCCCCGACGCCGACCGAGGCGGTGTTGGGCGTCAGCACGGAGCTGTTGTCTTTCATGCCGCTCTGGTAGCGCCAGCGCAGGCCGACGCCGAGCGCATCGGAGCGGTAGCCGAAGGTTGTCAGCGCCTTCCATTCCGGCGTGGCGCGCGGCGGGACGGCGCCCGGACCGGCACCGCCGACGCTCACCCCGGTATAGTCGAGGAACGCCGCACCGGGCAGGAGCTGGACCTTGTAGCTGTTCAGCCAGCCGACCGCGGTGTCGATGTAGAGCTTGCCGCTGCTGGCCAGGAAGTCCGCCGGCACGCCCCAGTGGACCTGCGCCTCGACACCGCTCGTCTGGAGCTGGCCCAGGTTCAGATATGGCGTCGAGACATTGAGAATTTGCCCGGTCGAGGTGTCGCGCGAGATCAGCGAGCAATAGCTGTTGGCATTAGAGTAGCTCGGGTTCGAGCCGTCGAGATTGAAACACTTCGACAGCACGGTGAGGCCCGGCACGGCCGAGATCACGTCCTTGATCTTGATGTTGTAATAGTCGACCGAGATCGAGAAATCGCCCAGCAGGCCGCTGCCGCGCGGGGCGTTGAACACGAAACCGAGATTGTAGGTGGTGGCGCGCTCCGGTGTCAGGCCGATGTTGCCCGCGACGACCTGGCCCGTCGCCGTGGTCGGGAACTGGTAGCTGCCGATGACCGCCGAAGGAACGCCCTGAGACACGCACAGGGTGGCGACCTGCGCCCCGCTGCTGCCGGTGCGCGCCGTCGAGCGAACGTCGCACGGATCACCGAGCGATCCCGGCGGCGTGCCGATCACCAGCTGGTTGCCCTGCGGCGGCGAGAAGAGCTCGCCGATATTCGGCGCACGGACAGCGCGCTGATAGCTGCCACGGAACAGCAGATTGGGAGTGGGGCTCCAGCGGGCATCGAACTCGTAGCTGGTGATCGAGCCGCTCACCGAATAGTCGGAGACACGCGCGGCGCCACCGATGCCCAACTCGTGGACGAAAGGCTTGTCGGCGAGCAGCGGAATGTCGATCTGACCCGCCAGTTCCTTGACCGAAATCGACTTTTTCGAGACAGGCAGGGTGTTGACGACACCCTCGATATTGCCACCCGGCGCAAAGCCCGAGGTCGCGATGAGGTCGGCGTCCGGCGAGAAGGAATAGGTGTTCTTGCGATAGGCGGCCACCACGGCGAGTTGCACGGGGCCGGCGCCCAGATCGAACAGACTGCCGTTCACCTGGCCCTGGACCTGAGTCTGGGACAAGCGCTCCTGGCTGCGCGCATCCTTCGTCATGAAGGCCTCGCAAGCGTCGGAGAGGTTGCGCGCATTGCTGTCGCCGAACGGATTGAAACCGCCCGCACATAGCGAAGCACCGCCATCGGCTGCATTGAGCAGGCGCTGCACCTGGCTCTTGAGCACGGCGTGATGCATGGTCTGGTCGTGGACAGACTGGTCGTAGGACGTGAAAACGTCGAACGACCAGCCGGACGTGATTTCGCCCTTCAGGCCTGCCAGATACTGCTGGACCTGGAAATTCTCGTCCCAGTTCTTGTCGGGAATGCCCACATAGCGCGCGTTCCAGAGGAAGGGCGCGGTCGCATTGGGCCGGGAGGCCAGGATCGTGCCCAGGTTGGCCGGGATGAACGGGTTGGTCGTCGGGATCGTGGTCAGCGTGGGGAACTGTGTGAGGCTTCCGCCGCTTTCCGTGTTCACGGTGAGGTCGACGTACATGAACTGCGAATAGATGTTCAGTGTCGGCGTGATGTCGAAGTCGGCCTTCACGAAAGCCGTCTTGCGCTTCACCGAGTTGAGGAACTGGATCTGCTGGCCGACCGGCATGCGGACGTTGCCGCCTACGATCAGATAGCCATTGCTGTTGGTTGCGCCCTTGTAGTTCAGCGCACCGTTCTGCGTGAACAAGGTGCCATCGTTGTTGAAGCCGAGATTGATCAGGTTGCTGACTGTCGAGGTGACGCCATAGCTGGTGAAAAGGCCCTGCACGACGGCGGCGTTGGGCGCATTGGTCGCGCTGGGCACGAAGGTGCCTGTGCCGATGAAGGATGACGGTGTCTTGTCGTTGAAGAAGGAGCGGGCGCTGCCGTTCACCGGGTCCTGCTTGGAATAGGTGAAAGCGGCGATCAGATGGCCGCGTTCCTGCGCGAAGTTCGTCCCGATGGCGAGCGAGGCGTTGAACTTGTTGGCGTCGCCCTTCTCGCTGAACGAATCCATGAGATCGAGCTTGATGCCGTCGAAGGAGCGGATGGTCTTGAAGTTGACCACGCCGGACATGGCGTCCGAGCCATAGACCGCTGATGCGCCGCCCGTGATCGTGTCGATCCCGCTGATGATGGCGTCCGGCAGGATGTTGATATCGACATTGCCGTTGATGTCGGAGGCGGGCAGGCGCCGGCCGTCGAGCAGCACGAGGTTGCGGTTCGTGCCAAGGCCGTGAAGGTTGATGGAAGCGCGGCCGCCCGTGCCCTGTCCGCCCGTCGCGCTGTTGCCGCCGACGGTGAAGCTCGGGATCTGGTTGAGCGCATCCGAGAGGTTCGCGGTGCCCGCTTCCTTGATCGCTGCCTCGCCGAGGGTGACGATCGGGCTGACCGAGGTGTTATTCGGTCGCTGGATGAGCGACCCCGTCACGATGATATCCTGGGTTTCGGCTTCGGCTTCTGTCGCTGCGGTCTGTGCATAGCCGGGCAGGCCCCAGCCGATCGCGATCGCAAGCAGCGAGGCAGACATCGCGTAACGCGCACCTTTCAGTTTCATGATCATCACTCCCCATTGGCCGGCCTTGGGGCCGACTCTCGGTGAGTCATTTATGTTACGAACTAGTTCCTGTCAATTATGCTCTGCGATCGGATCGCGCATTCACGAACAGGACGCAGGCCGCGCAAGCGAGCAGTGGCACGCAGTAGCTGAGGAAAAGCAGCGGAAGTGGAACCTGCGCAGCCATCAGGTAGCCGCCGAGCATCGGGCCGATGATCGCGCCGCTGCGGCCGATGCCGATCGCCCAGCCGATGCCGGTCGCGCGGAACTGGGCGGGGTAGGTAGACGCCGCGAGCGGCCACACGCCGTTATATCCGCCCTGCAGCAGGACGCCGATGAGGAACGCGACGGTCAGTGTCATGCCGATCGACATGGTGGCGCTGCCGAAGACGATCATGGCGACTGCGGCGCCGGTGAGCATGGCGGGGACGAGCCGGCCGAGCGGCAGCTTGACGGCGAGGAAGCTCATCGAAGCCGTGCCGACGAAGGCGCCGAGATTGTAGAGCGCGCCGGCGTAAATGCCGTTCGTCTCGGACAGGCCCGCTTCGATCGCCAGCTTCGGAATCCAGCTCACGATGAAATAGAGGACCATGAGGCCGAAGAAAACGGCGCCCCAGAGGAGCAGAGTCCGGCGGCGAAAGGCGGGGCTGAACAGAGAGCGTACATTGCCTGCCTCGGGCAGGTCCTGCGTCGCCGGTCCGGTTGCTCTGGGAAGCAGCCACCAGGCGGCGGGGCCGAGCACGACGGTGATGCAGCCGGCATAGATCAGCAGCGCCTGCCAGCCATGAGTCGGCAGCAGTTGCACGACCGATATGCCGGTGAAGACCGCCGCGAACGGATAACCCGCCTGCACCATGCCCACCGCCAGATTGCGGTGTGCCGCCGGCGCGGATTCGGCCGCCAGTGCCGCCATCGCCGCCAGAACGGTGCCGATCCCCGCGCCGACGATGACGCGCATCAGGAAGAATTGCGTCACGGACGTCACGAAGCCGCTCGCGATCATGCCTGCCGACATGAGGGCGAGGGCGGTCAGGATGATCCGCCGCCGCCCGAACCGATCGGCCAGCGGGGCGATGAACATGCCGCCGATCGCCATGCCGAGCAGGCCCGCGCTGAACAGATTGCCCATCGTCGCTGCGCCCAGGCCCCATTCGGACTGGAGGCGCGGCGCGATGAACGAGAGGATGGTGACATCAATGCCGTCCGCCATGTTTA
The DNA here is from genome assembly GCF_019737615.1 of Sphingobium xanthum. Classification (GTDB taxonomy): domain Bacteria; phylum Pseudomonadota; class Alphaproteobacteria; order Sphingomonadales; family Sphingomonadaceae; genus Sphingobium; species Sphingobium xanthum. The sequence continues at coordinate 632,208 of NZ_JAHKKS010000001.1, forward strand.
TGGCGAAGCACAAGGCGACGATCGCAAAGCCGCGCGATGACCAGCGATCGGGTCCGGCGCTCGATGTGCCGACGGGGGTAACAGCCATATCCTCTCCTCTTTGCCTGGCGCGTGGTCATGCGGAGAGGTCGGCCGGGCGCAGGCCCGGGGACGAGTCAGTCCGCCTTGGAAACCCACGCCAATATGATGTCGGCGACCTGCTTTGCCCGGCGCGCGATGGCGTCCGGGCTGGACATGTCGATCCCGAAATTGTGGGCGAACGTGAACTGGTTGGAGACGTAGTAGAAGCTCAGCGCAGAGATATTCAGGTGCAGGTCGATGGGGTCGATCCCGCTCTGGAACGTGCCTTCCGCCTCGCCGCGCCGGATGATGCTTTCCAGCAAGCCGATGACGCGGCGATTGCCCGTCGGCAGATCGTCGATCTGCTTGAGATGCTCGGCGCGGTGGATGTTCTCGTTCATGACGAGACGCACGAGTTCGGGATGTTCCGAGTGATAATGGACGTCATGCTCGATCAGCCGGCGCAGCGCGTCGGAGGCGCTGCCGCTCTCGATGTCGACCTTGCTCTCGCTCTCGCGCACGCGCCGATAGGCACGCTCCAGAACCGCTCGGTAGAGCTCGTCCTTGCCTTCGAAATAATAATAGATTTTGCGCTTGGTCGACCGGCCCGCAATCTCGTCGATCCGCGCACCCGCAAGGCCTTTCTCCACGAACTCCTGCGTCGCGATGTCGATGATCTGATTGACGGCTTGCTCGCGCGCTTCTGCATGGGAGCGGCGCGGTGCCTTGGTCGTGCCGGTCATTGATGGAGTCCTTGCCTGGCTTGATCGGTCGGTACGGCCCGCCTCGCGGCGCGGCTTGTCCGTTGGATAGCGGCAAATGGCGGCACGGTCTTTAGCGGAGATGCGCGGCATCCCTGCGTCCCTTTCGGGCGCCGGACGGCCGCTGCGCTGGTTCTTTCTCTCCACTGATCATGTTTTCCATTAATGTGACGAACTAGTCCCTAACATTTCTTCTTTTGTCAATGCGGATGTCGTGTTAGGTCGCATCGACGAGCCGGCATGACAGAGCCGGAGGAGTCCGGAGAGAGCGAAGGTCAATGAAGACGTCGATCGCCACCGTGTCGATCAGCGGATCGCTGGATGCCAAGTTGCGGGCGATTGCCGCAGCCGGCTTCGACGGCGCGGAGGTTTTCGAGAATGACCTGTTGTCCTCGCATCTGAGCGCGCGCGAGATCGCGGCGCTGATGAACGACCTCGGCCTCGTTTGCACAATGTTCCAGCCATTCCGGGATCTGGAAGGGCTTCCGGATGCGCAGCGTGCCCGCGCCTTCGACCGGCTCGAGCGCAAGTTCGACGTGATGGAGGAACTCGGCACGGACCTTCTGCTGGTCTGCTCGAGCTGTTCGCCGCTTGCGGAGGGTGATCGCGACCGGATCATCGCCGACCTCGCGGAAGCGGGGGAACGTGCCGGCCGCCGGGGTCTCCGCATCGGCTATGAAGCGCTCGCCTGGGGGCGCCATGTGAACGACCATCGCGACGCCTGGGGCCTCGTGCGCGACGTCGATCATCCCGCCATCGGCCTCGTGCTCGACAGTTTCCATTCGCTCGCCCGGCGTATCCCGTCGAGCAGCATCGGCGACATCCGGCCGGAAAAGCTCTTCATCGTGCAGGTGGCCGACGCGCCGCTGCTGGACATGGATTATCTCGGCTGGAGCCGACACTTCCGCGCGATGCCGGGGCAGGGCGATTTCCCGCTCGACGACTGGGCGGGCGCCATCCGTAAGATAGGTTACGAAGGCTATTGGAGCCTCGAAATCTTCAACGACCGCTTCCGGGCCGGTTCGGCGTCGAGCGTGGCGGTCGATGGCTATCGGTCGCTGCGTATCCTGGAGGGCGGCATCTCGAAACCCTCCGGCGTGGCAACCGGCATGCCGCCAGCCATCGCGCCGCTCGGCGTCGAGTTCATCGAGTTCGCGGCCAGCCCGGACGAGGCGGAGGAACTCGAGCCGATGCTCCGACCGCTCGGCTTCCGGCCCGTCGCGCGGCATCGCTCCAAGGACGTGACGCGCTGGCAGCAGGGCGCAATCAACATCGTGGTCAATTGCGAGCCGGAAGGGCTGGCGCACAGCTTCGACAGCGTCCACGGCGCGTCCGTCTGCGCGATCGGCGTCGCCGTCGATAATGTCGAGGATGCGCTGGCGCGGGCGGACAGCCTGCACATTCCCCGGTTCGAGCAGGCGGTAGCCCCGGGCGAATGGCCGATCCCGAGCGTGCGCGGCGTTGGAGGCAGTCTCGTCTATTTCGTCGATGGCGCCACGCGCGAGGCGATGTGGGCGCATGAGTTTCCGCATGCGCTCGAAGAGGAGGGCGATGCAGCCCTGCTCGGCGAGATCGATCACATCGCGCAGACGATGCAATATGAGGAATTTCTGAGCTGGCTCCTCTTCTATGTGGGGCTGTTCGAGGTTCGAAAGACGCCGCAGCTCGAAATCGCCGATCCGATGGGTCTCGTACAAAGCCAGGCGGTCGAGACGCCGGGCCGACGGATGCGGATCACGCTCAACGGCTCACTGGCCGCGCAATCGCTCTCCTCGCGCTTCATCCAGAATTATTTCGGCGCGGGTGTTCAGCACATCGCCTTCTCGACCACGGACGTCTTCGGCGTCGCCGAAGCGTCGCAGGCTGCCGGTCTTCCGCGCCTCGCCATCCCGCGCAATTATTATGACGACCTCGAAGCCCGCTGGGACCTCGATCCGGCGCTCATCGAGCGCATGGCCGCGCTGGACATCCTCTACGATCGCGACGGTGAGGCCGAATATTTCCAGTTCTACAGCCGGGCTTTCGCGCGGCGGGTGTTCTTCGAGATCGTCGAGCGGCGCGGATATGAGGGCTATGGCGCCGTCAACGCGCCGATCCGTCTCGCGGCCCAGGCAAGACATAAGCCGGAATTTCTGGACTGAGGAGAGAGTGCCATGAGGAGACTCGCAAAGGCGAGCCTGTGCGTTTCGACATTGACCCTTCTTGTCGCGACAGGTGTCGGCGCGTCAGCACAACAGGTCGGGAAACGCGATTTCCCGGTCGCGGACGCGCCGGTGCTCACCGATCATTTGCCCAACCCGCCGGTCACCTTCGCGAATGGGGTCAAGGCCTGGCGCGATGTCGTCTATCAGACGCTGCCCGGCTATCGGCCGCAGATCGTCGACGTCTATGTGCCCGCCAAGCCCGGGCCGCACCCGCTGATCCTCTATATCCACGGCGGCGGCTGGATGGGCGGCCATACGCGCCATTCGGGCGCGCTCGCTGATTTCCCGAAAGTGCTGGCTGCCCTCGCGGCCGAGGGCTTTGTCGTCGCGAGCCTCGAATATCGGCTGTCGGGTGAAGCGGCCTTCCCCGCGCAACTCCAGGATTCGAATGCCGCCCTGCGCTTTCTGCGTGCCCATGCCGGGGAATATCACATCGATCCCAAGCGCGTTGGCGTCTGGGGCGGATCGGCGGGCGGGCATCTCACCGCGCTCACCGCGACCACCTGCCGCAACACGACGCTCGATCCAGCGGCAGGAGAGGACGGGTGTGTGCAGGCGGCCGTGACCTGGTACGGCGTCTTCGACTTCGCCGGCATGACGGCCGCGCCGGACGGCAACAGCGCCGGCAAGCGCCTACTCGGCTGCGCGGAAACCTGCCCGGACGACAAGATCAGGTCCGTCAGCCCGGTCAGCTATATCGACAGTCAGGATCCACCGTTCCTCCTGATCCACGGCGAAGAGGACAAGGTCGTCCCCGTTGCCCAGTCGCGGATCGGCGAGGCTGCGCTGCGCAAGGCCGGTGTGTCCGTCGAGAGCATCTATATCGCCGGCGTCGATCACAGCTTCATCGGGGCAACTCCTGCCGCGACACGCGACGCCACGCTCCGCGCAACCAATGCGACCTTCGATTTCTTTCACGACAAGCTCGGCGTGCCGCGGCCATGAGGCGGGCGGCATTGAGTATCGGCGGAACGCTGCTCTCCGCCGCGCTTCTCACGCTCGGCACAGCAGCGTCTGGACAGGCCATCGCCGTCGATGGCGGATCGATCGATGGGCGCGCTTTGCCCTCCGGCGTCAAGGCATGGCTCGGTGTGCCCTTTGCTGCGCCGCCGGTCCGCAACCTGCGCTGGCGCCCGCCCGCGCCGGTCGAGCGCTGGTCCGGCACGCTGCACGCAGATCGCTATGCGCCCGAATGCCTCCAGCCGCTGCGCAGTGCCGGCCAGAACCATTATTTCGGCGAGGAAGCGACCAGCGAGGACTGCCTCTATCTGAACATCTGGGCGCCTGCGAAGGCCCGCAAGGCGCCGGTCATCGTCTGGATCTACGGCGGCGGTTTCAACATCGGCTCGGCGAGCATGGCGAACTATTCCGGCGAGCCGCTGGCCAGCGCCGGCGTGGTGCGCATCAACATTGCCTATCGCGTCGGGCCGCTGGGTTTTCTCGCGCATCCCGATCTGACGCGCGAATCTGGCTATGGCGGTTCGGGCAATTATGGCCTGATGGACCAGATTGCCGCGCTCCAGTGGATCCGTCGCAACATCGCCAAATTCGGCGGCGATCCCGCTAATGTGACGATCGTCGGCCAGTCGGCGGGGTCGATGTCGGTCTCGCTGCTGCAGATCAGTCCGCTCGCCAAAGGACTTTTCGCCCGTGCAGTCGGAATGAGCGGCAGTGCCTTCGGCGGCATGCTCGGCCCGGCGCCGCTGGCGCAGGCGGAAGGGCAGGGGCTTGCCCTGCAGAAGGAACTGGGCGTCGCCTCGCTGCAGGCGCTGCGCGAAGTGCCGGGCGACCGCCTGATCGCCGCGACGACGCGCCGCGATCCGACAGTGCTGGACGGGCATGTGTTGACGGGGACGGCCGAGCAGATTTTCGAACGGCGGCAGCACAGCGACGTCCCGGTATTGATCGGCTATACGCGGGACGAGAGTTTCCGGCCGTTCGGCGCGATCCGATCGTCGGCCTACCTGCAAGCGGCGGTGCGCGAGCGCTTTCCCGACCAAGCGGATGCGATCTTGGCGGCCTATGCGGGCACCGATCCGGCGCGCGCGGCAGCCGATATCGCGCGTGACGCCACGGTGGGGCGCCAGACGGCAGAATGGGCACGCTATCAGCAGCGCAACGGCACCGCGCCAGCCTATGCTTTCTTCTTCACGCGCCGCCAGCCTTATGCGCCTGGCATCACCTTCAACGATCATGATCCGGCGACCGTGGGCGCCTATCATAGCGGCGACATTCCCTATTGGCTGCGCACCCGCGACGCCTTCAACCTGTTCCGCACGACGCGCAACTGGGAACCGGGCGATGTCGCGCTCGAGCGGACCATGTCCGATGCGCTGATTTCCTTCGCGCAGGACGGCAAGCCGGTCAGCCCGCAAGAAGGGGCGTGGCCGATGTTCAACGCAGACGCGCCGCGTCTCATGTCGCTGGGCCTCGAGAGCCGGGCGATAGACTGGCCGCACTTTGCCGACATGATGCGTTTCGGCGCGCCGGTCGCGGGCGAGCGCCCGCGCGACGCCCGCCCGCGCGACTGATCATGATTTCGGCCCTGCTTGCGGCTGCGCTCGCCAGCACAGCGGATTCGGGCGCGGCTGCGATCGATCCGTGCATCCCGGACGAGGAGCTTTCTTATGTCTGCGGAGCCGAAAAGCCTGAAGATGTCGTCGCCATGGAAGGCACCAAATGGCTGATCGCCAGCGGCTTTTCGACAGGCGCGGGACTCAAGCTCGTCGATACGAAGAGCCGGACATTCGCGCTCTGGTATCGCGGTACCGTCGATCAGATCGATCCGGACGCGCATGACTTCCCGCACTGCCAGGGCCGTCTTGATCCGGCCCTGTTCAACGCGCGCGGGCTCTCCATTCGGCAGGCGGGGCTGGGGCGCTGGCGGTTGCTGGTCGTCAATCATGGCGGCCGCGAGTCGATCGAGATCTTCGATGTCGCGATGCGGTCGGGCCTGCCGCATCTGACCTGGCGGGGTTGCCTCCCGATGCCGGAGGGCCAGGTCGCCAACAGTGTTGCGAGCTTTTCGGACGGAACGATCCTGACGACCGTGCTGACGCGGCCGGGGACGACCATTGCCGATTTCGTGCAGGGCAGGGCGACCGGCGCCGTCTGGCAATGGCGCCCGGGCGATGCGTCGTTCACGCTGCTTCCCGGCACGGAACTGCCCGGAAACAACGGGCTGGAGACCGATCCGGACGATCGCCATTTCCACGTCGTCGCTTTCGGCTGGCATGCCGTCATTACCTTCGACCGCGCCGACACCAAGCGCCCGGTCTCGCGGATCGAGGCGCCCGATTTCATGCCGGACAATATCCACTGGACCGGCGGACGCCTGCTGCTCGCCGGCATGCGTCATGACGAACCGGCCTGCGGTGGTCTGCGCCGCGTGATCGACGGGATTGCCGATCCGATGGTTTGCCATCGCGGATGGATCGTGGGCGAACTGGACCGCGCGCAAAACCGCATCCGCACGATCGCCTATGGCACGCCGCGCCCGCGGTTCAACGGGCTGTCGGCCGCAGCGCTGGTCGATGGCGCTCTCTGGCTCGGCTCCTATCAGTCCGCGCGTCTGGCGGTCGTGCCGCTGCCCTGAGGAGCGTAAACGCTGCTCGTTTGGACGGAGGCATACCAACAAAACTACCAACAGGCACGAAAGCTGGCGCCAACCATGTCTTTTGGACATTCCAAGAAGACGATTCAAGGACTAGCCGAGCATCGCCTCGATCTCAAAACTGGGGTCATCGTGGAGTTTGATGCGCCGGGCGCGGTCAACCAGCGCAGCGTGTAAGACAGCCGCCAAGTCTTTCGATCACCGCCTGCGAAGGAACTTGTCGCTGGTCTCGTACAGGGCAAACCGATGAGCTAAGCTGGATCTATATTCCGAGCATGTGCTTCAAACACGATAGATGGCGAAGAGCTTGGTCACGTCCTCGCGGCTCTGCCAGGCGCAATGCGCTCCCTCCTCAGCAAGAACGATGTCACCTTTCGCGAACGTCTGGCTGCGGCCGGTCTCGTCGGTCAGAGTGACCGATCCGGCCAGGAGATACATGATCTCATAATGGCCGTAGCGAAAGCCGTGGCGATGATAGGCTGTCGATGTCCAGGTGCCACAGACGAAGCGGCCGTCATCGACCCGGTAGTCGTTGTGATTGGAGCATTCGGGTGCCGGGCCCACGAGTATATCGGCTGCAGGTTTGGCGGATGGCAGAAATTCGGGCGCTTTGCTGAGCGGTGTGATCGGCGTATCCGATGCCGTGCTCCCAGGATATCGCATGAAGAGAAGCTGCGCTTCATTTTCTGCCTTCCAGTCGAATGCGCAACCCATAGGCAGGACCGCAGCATCCCCGTCTTCAAGCGTCACAGTTCCATTTTTGGTTACGAACTCGACGCGACCCTGCACGACCAAAACGAACTCGTCCGCGGGCATGGCAGGGACATGGCCATATTCGTGTGTCAGCAAAATCGCACCGACTGGTGATGTTCGATCGGCTGCCTGCAGCGCTACCCGGCGTTGCAGAAAGCTCTGCCCGCCCTGCGGCAAGTCCCGCAACGCACCGAGACGTTCTGCCAGGAAGGCACCTAGATCGACAAAGGATGGCATTCGGGCCTCATTGCCGGCGGAAAGATCGATCATCTGTTGCATCGGACACTCGCTGTTGAAGAGACCTGAACTTCCGTCATTCGACAGGCGGTTCGAAAAGGTCCTTATAGAAACCGGAAGTCTTGAGCGTGATGGTCACAGGCGTTTCGCTGCCATTGCGCCAGTACCAGCCATGCGTCCCCTCGAACGGCGCCGTGAATGAGCCCTGCGCCTCCATCATGTTTTTCTGTTTCCAATAGGTCGAGAACTCGCCGTTCTTGCCGCCCTTGGGCTCGCCATGCATGTCCATGCGGATCGGAGCGCTCGAGTTCCATCGGAAGATGAGATGGTCGCCCTTCATCATATGGGCTTTGACCTCGATGCCGGTATGGGGCTGCAGCGTGAGACTTTTCTCGTCAGAGCGCATCGCCGTCTTTGCTTCGATATTTTCCTTGACCTGTGGAGCAATCTGAATGGCTGTCGCGGCCGGGGAGGTGGTCGCCGCTTCGTCGAGAGTGTCTACACCGCCTTCTTCATCGCCACTTGCCATGCCTGTAAGTCCAAGGGCCTTGCCGACGCCCGTAGGGTCGATTCCCCACTCTGCGGGAAGAACGAACAGAGTCAGGATTGCCACGGCGCCGATCGCCGCGACCGCCGAGGCCCGCGCGAGGGCGCGCGGCGATGCCCGATAGGGAAGAACTGTGGCAGAAGCGTTCATAGTCCTTGCTCCGTGAAATAGCCGGCCATCTGGTAGCCGATGAGGATGAAGCCGGCGCACATCAGCAGGCCGTTGGCGACAAGGACGCTGCGGTTGAAGCTCGGTGTCTGGCGCCAGAACGTCATCAGAATGAGGATGATGCTGAGCGCGATCACTTGCCCCGCTTCGACCCCGATGTTGAAGCTGACCAGATTGACCAGCAGGCCATCGCGCGATGCAATCAGGTCCTGGAGCTTCGTGGCCAGGCCGAACCCATGGAAGAATCCGAAGATCAGCACCGCGCCTTTCTGGTTTGGCTGTCTGCCGAACAAGGTCGGAAATGCGCCCAGATTGTCGAGCGCTTTATAGACGACGGACAAGCCGATGATCGCGTCGATGATGAACGGATTGGCGTGAATGTTGAACATTACCCCGGCCAGCAACGTCGTGCTGTGGCCGATCGCGAAAAGGGTGACATAGGTCCAGACGTCCTTCAGGCGATACAGAAAGAAGATCACGCCGAATAGGAACAGGAGATGATCGTAACCGGTCACCATGTGCTTGGCGCCGAGATACAGATAGGGGATGACGTTGATTCCGGGATTTGCCTGGATGAACGCCTTGTCGCCCTCGGCCACGCCATGGGCGAGCGCATCCCCCGCGAACACAAGCATAGCCACGACCAAGAGGCCCGCTTGAAGGGGCACTCGCAAAACACTGCGACAGGTCATCGGAAAGACCCTTCAAATGCGGGGCGGCCGCCGGCTTGACGCCGACGGCCGAGGGGGAGACTATTTGATGACGAAGGTCGTTCCGTATCGGGTGCCGCTCGCTTTATCGACGACGAGCACACCGATGTTGGCGCCCTTGGCAACCCGGAGACCTTTGGCGAAGAACTGGTTGCCCTTGAGGGGCAACATGGCCACTTCGGTCTTCTTGCCTCCCGCGGTAACGCTCAGCTTTGCCGTCATGGCTGCGGCGTTCACGGGATCATCCTCATCGATGACATAAAGCGAGACGCCGGCCGGTGCGGTCACGATCTCGAACAGCGTCTCGCCGTTCATCTGCACGATGCCGCCATGTTGCGGCTTGGTCGTGCCATGCGCGAGGGCAGTTGTTGACAGGCCGGTCACCGCCGACAGGCCAAGCAGAAAGGCGAGTGTCTTTTTCATGAACTGGAACTCCGTTGGCCTGACGCTCATTCCGGCAGATGGGCGAGGGTGAATGCGAGCGTCGCGGTATGTTCGATCTGCTTGTAGAGCTTGGGCTGATCGCTTGAGCTGATATAGACCGCGCGGATGATGTTGAGGCCCTGATTGCGGACCGGCATGGTCAGAGTGCCATCCGGACCGGTCTCCTGTTCCTTCGCGTCAGGATCGTTGACCATGTCATTGATCATTCGAACGCCCGCCTGCGGCTTACCCTGGTAGAGCACCTTGTAGCGCAGCGGCATGCCGAGCTTCTCTGGAATAGGGCCGTCCGGCACGATCTGGAGCGCCTGGTTGGGCAGCGCCGGGATCGGTTTCGACAGCGGTCTCAGGATCGCAAGCGCGTATTTGACGTTTTTTGTCGACACCGTCGCATTGGGCATCTCCTCAAGCGTCTTTTTCTCGAACTCCCCATCGCCCGTGCGCGACCAGATACCATATGGCATCTCCGCCGCGACCAGCGTCGGCTGTGAGTCCGTATCGACCAGCACGAGCGGACCCGCCACGCGCGGCGTCGCCTTGATCGGATGGTAGTCGGCATCATAGCCGGTGATGTTCTGCATCAGCGGCAGACGCTTGACGGATTCCAGGTCGTCCGCGCCGACGCCGTAGATGATGGCGATCTGCTTGGCGCGGGAAGCAAACCAGATGCCGTGCGCCTCAACCGCGACTAGCGGCACAGCAAGAGTGGCGAACAGCGCCGTGCCGAGGGAAATGCTCTTCAGTCCCATTCGTCAACTCCTTCAATGCCTGAGGTTTCTGTGTTCTGTGGTAACGCAGGCTATGGCGACACATCGGCGTTTTATGTTGCACTCGGCTTGAGGGCGGCAGATCTGAACGTATTTCGTCCTGCGACGGAATCTGCCGCCGCACCGCGCCTAGTGAACGAGTTCGTGTTGATCGAAGTCGCCAAGGCTCTGCGCAACCGACATATTTGCGATCGCGCCGCGATGGATGTTGAGCCCTTCCTTGAACCCTGGGCTTCGCTCCAGGGCGCCCAGACCATCATTTGCGAGGGCAAGGGCGTAGGGCAGCGTTGCGTTGTTGAGGGCGTAGCTCGACGTTCTGGGAACAGCTCCGGGCATGTTGGCCACGCAGTAATGGATGATCTCGTCGACAATGAAGGTCGGCTCATCGTGCGTCGTTGGCCTCGATGTCTCGAAGCACCCGCCTTGATCGATTGCGACGTCGATCAATACCGCATGCCTCTTCATCAGCCCCAGCATCTTCCTGGTGACCAGCTTGGGGGCTGCCTTGCCGGGTATCAGCACCGCCCCAATTGTGGCGTCCGCCTCGCTGATTTCCTCCTCAATGGCGTCCATCGTGGACAGCCGTGTGCGCACGCGCCCGCCAAATAGTTCGTCGAGTTGGCGGAGGCGGGGGAGGGATGCGTCTATGATGGAAACGTCAGCGCCCAGGCCGATGGCCATGCGCGCGGCGTGCGTGCCGACCACGCCGCCGCCGATCACGACGACGCGCGAGGCGGAGACCCCCGGAACGCCGCCCAGAAGGATACCCGGCCCGCCGGCATGGCGCCGCAATGCCGCGCCGGCCGCTTCGATGGACAGGCGCCCGGCCACCTCGCTCATGGGCGCAAGCAAGGGAAGACCCCCGCGCTCGTCGACAATCGTCTCATAAGCGATCGCGGTGCAGCCGGAGCGCATCAATCCGCGCGCCTGCTCGGGATCCGGCGCAAGATGGAGATAGGTGAAGAGAATTTGATCGGGCCGCAGCATCACCCATTCGGAGGGCTGCGGTTCCTTGACTTTCACGATCATGTCGGCACGGGCGAACACGTCCGCCGCGGTCGCCGCGATGGCCGCGCCAACCCGCATATAGGCGTCATCGTCCATCCCGATGCCCGAACCGGCGCCCGTCTCGACGAGAACCTGATGGCCTGCCGCGACCAGCTCGCGGGCCGAGCCCGGAGTCAGTCCGACGCGATATTCATGTACCTTGATTTCCCTGGGAACACCGACAAGCATGAAAATCTCCGATCATCTTCGATGCTCGAAAATCTAGGAGCCGGTCGCGGCATTTGCGCTCGAAAAGAGGGCATGCGCCCGCGAGGCCGGGTCGTTTTCGGCCTTGTTGCGACATGATTTCGTGCGTGGCGAGAAGCTAGGCGGCGAGAAGCTTTTCGACGAGGGCCACATGGAGCCGAATGCCCGTGGCCAACACGTCATCGTTGAAATCGTAGCCCGGATTGTGAAGCGGGACGGAATGGCCGTCGCGTCCCTGACCAAGCCAGAGATAGGCGCCCTTGCAGGCCTGCAGCATGAACGCGAAATCTTCCGAGGTGAACGCCGGCTCGGGCGCCAGAAGCGCGGTCCCGACCGATCGCGCGACATCGAGGGCCTCATGGGCGGCATCGGCATCGTTGATCGTCGCGGGATAGTAGCGGTCATAGTCGACTTCGACGCCAACGCCGAAGGACAGGGCGACACCCTTCGAAATCTCGCGCAGTCGCGTTTCGATGACGTCCTGCACGTCCGGATCGAAGGTGCGGACCGTCCCCACGACCCAAGCCTGAGCCGGGATCACGTTATGCGCATTGCCGCCATGCATCTGGGTGACCGACAGGACGGCCGACGACATGGCCGGAATGTTTCGCGACACGATGCTGTTGAGCTGCGTCACCAGCGCGGAGGCGGCAAGCAGCGCATCGGGCGTATTGTGGGGAATGGCGGCGTGGCCGCCCTTGCCGGACAGCGTGATCTCGAACTTGTCGGCGGCGCCCATGATGGGGCCGGGCCGCGTCGCGATCGTGCCGGCCGGCAGATCCGGCCAGTTGTGAAGAGCAAAGATGCGATCGCAGGGGAAACGTTCGAAAAGCCCTTCCCGGATCATTTCCCTCGCGCCGCCCAGGCCTTCCTCGGCAGGCTGGAAAATGAAATTGACGGTTCCGTCGAACGACAGCGTCCTGGCGAGGTGCTGGGCCGCTCCCAGCAGCATCGCGACATGGCCATCATGGCCGCAGCCGTGGAAAACGCCGTCTGTCCGGCTGGCATAAGGGAGATTGGTCTGTTCCTGGATCGACAGGGCGTCCATGTCGGCGCGCAGGCCGATGGAGCGTGTCGATCCACCGTTGCGAAGGACGGCGACGACACCGGTGCCGCCAATGGCCTCATGCACTTCGAGACCGATCGCGCGCAACTCGGCCGCGATGCGCTGCGCGGTTCGCCTTTCCTGGAAACCGAGTTCGGGATGTGCGTGAATGTCCTGCCGGAATGCGACCAGCGGGGAGATGAGATCTTCGATGTCCAGCGCGGAAGCCATGGCGTCTCAGACCTGCTCGCCGAACAAGCGCGTAATCGGATAGTGGTGCTTGATGAACGGTGATTTGATGACGACGTAGCTGAAATATTTTTCGATGCCGTAGTCGCCCTCCAGCATGCTCTCGATGATCGACTGGTAGTGGCTGACGCCTCTCGTGACGAACTTGAGCAGATAGTCGTAGCCGCCACTCACCAGATGGCACTCCACGATCTCATCCATCTTCCTGATTTTCTGCTCGAAGCGCGAGAAGTCGCCCGATCGGTGCTCGGTCAGGGTGACTTCCGTGAACACGGTGAGGACTTCGCCCAGCTTGTCGAGGTTGATCTGTGCGCTGTAGCCGGAAATGAATCCCGCCTTTTCAAGGCGCTTCACGCGGGTGAGGCAGGGGCTCGGCGAGAGGCCCACGGCATCGGCAAGCTCGACATTGGTCATGCGGCCCGTCTGCTGGAGCTGGGCCAATATCTTCAGATCGATCCGATCGAGCCTGAGCCCCAAAGTCATAAGCCGCCTCGCCCGCCTCAGCCCAGAGCCTGCCGGATGTCCGGTTCGCTCAAAAGGTCGTCCAGCGCCTTCGTGATCCTGGAAAAGATCATATCCATCTCATCCTCGGAACAACAGAGGGCTGGTGCAAGGCCGATGATGTTGTCGCCGAACGCCCGGAAGATGACGCCATTCCTGTAGCCCGCCGCAAACAGGCGATCCGGCAGGCCGAGTCCGGGATCGAACCGCGCCTTGCTCTCCTTGTCGGCGACAAGCTCGATGGCGCCGAGCATCCCGCGGCCTCGCGTGTCCCCCACCATCGGATGGCTGGCCATATCCGCCAGACCCTGCGCGAAGCGCTGGCCGACCCTCTGCCCATTGGCGAGAACGCCGCCTTCGCCATAGAGCCGCAACACTTCCAGAGCGACGGCGGCGCTGACGGGGTGGCCGGAATAGGTGAGGCCGTGCCCGATCGCCAGGTCCGGTGCCGCGCCATCCGCAATTCCCTGATAGACCTTGTCGGACATCAGAAGCGCGCCCATCGGTGCGTAGCCGGCGGTCAGGCCCTTTGCGAGCGTCATCAGATCGGGCGATACGCCTTCGTCTTCACATGCGAACATGGGGCCGGTCCGGCCGAAACCAGTAATCACTTCGTCCGCCACGAAGAGGATGTCCAGCTCGGTGCAGACGTCCCGCATCGCCCGCAACCACCCCTTTGGAGGCACGATGACGCCGCCGGACCCCTGAATGGGCTCGCAGAAGAAAGCGCCGACATTGTCGGCTCCAAGTTCGTCTATTTTCGCCCTGAGCTGGGAGACCGAGGCCGCGATGAGAGATGCATCGTCGAGGCAATCGCTGCGGTAGGCATAGGGTGACGGGATATAATGCTGCCACGGGAGCGGAACATCGAAATTTCGATGGAAGTTCGGCAGGGCCGTCAGTCCCGATCCGGTCGTGCTCGATCCGTGATAACCGCGCTCCAGCGCGATATAGTGCTTTTTGGTCGGACGGCCGACAGCGTTCCAATAATGCGTGATGTAGCGAATGGCGCTGTCGACGGCGTCCGAGCCGCCCAGCGTGAAGAAGACATGATCGAGGCCTTCGGGGCTGATCGCGACGAGCTTTTCGGCGAGGCGGATCGCCGGCTCGCTGCCGAAATGGAAATAGCCTGTGGCATAAGGCAGCCGGCGCATCTGCTCGGCGGCGACCTCGACGACGCTTTCCTGGCCAAAACCGATATTGACACACCAAAGGCCGGCAAAGGCATCCAGAACGGTATTATTGTCGATATCCGTTACCCACATGCCCTTGGCACTGTGGAGGATCGTCGCGCCACGTTCCTCGTGCGCGCGAAAGGACGTGACCGGGTGGATGAGGTGATCCCGGTCCATTTCAAGCAGGGATCGGTTCGAGGTCGCCATCGCCGTGCAGACTCGCGTCATTGATGATGGCGCGAGCCTAGGGCGCGTCGCGGGACAGAAAGCGCTGTCTTGGCTGCCTTGTGCGAACGGGCGGGTCAATTTGCCGGACGAGGCGGCAGAATATGCCGCTGCGGTGTCGAGCATCAGCCAAGGTCAGGCGTGAACCCGCTTCGCATCTGACGACAAATTTCAGCTCAGCGCGTCGGCGACCGCCTTGCCGCATTCGACCGTGCCGGCCGAGCCTTTGAGGTCGGCGGTGCGCAGCTTCGGCTCGGCGAGGACCGTCTCGATCGCGCGCATGATCGCGGCGGCCGCCTCATGCT
>NZ_JAHKKS010000010.1 GCF_019737615.1 Sphingobium xanthum
AGCATGAGGCGGCCGCCGCGATCATGCGCGCGATCGAGACGGTCCTCGCCGAGCCGAAGCTGCGCACCGCCGACCTCAAAGGCTCGGCCGGCACGGTCGAATGCGGCAAGGCGGTCGCCGACGCGCTTTCCTGATCACCCCTCCCTTTTAAGGGAGGGGCAGGGGGTGGGTATCGCGCAGCGATCGGCGCGACGCTCTATTCCCCACCCCAACCCCTCCCCTGAAGGGGAGGGGTTAGAGAGTATGCTTATTTCCCCTCCAAATCAGTAGCCTTATACAACTTAGCTCGCTATCAGTGCGCGCGGAGAGAAGGGTCGGCGCCTCGTCGCGCCGGGGATTTGACCGTGAATGACTAATCTGAGGCGGGTCGATTTCGGCCTTCTCTACCTGCTCCAGATGCTGGGCCATATCAGCGTTACGATGGTGTTCAGCCTGCTGCCGTCCGTGGGGCGAACGGCGGGCATTCCCGACGTGGCGATCGTCATGACGCAGGCGCTCTCTGCGACGGCCTGGATGATCTTCGGCGGGTTCTGGGCCCGGCTCGCGCAGCGGCGCGGGCGCAAGCATGTCATCCTGATCGGGGCGGTCGGCCTGTTCTTCGCCTGCCTGCTCACCGGCGCGTCGATCTGGATCGCGGTCGAGCATCTCGTCGCGCCGATTGCGGGCCTCATCATCATGATGGTCGGGCGCAGCCTCAATGGCGGCGTCGGCCTCGCCAGCACGCCCGCGAGTCAGGCCTATATCATCGAGCGCATCCCGCGCGAGCGGCGCGCGGTGATGCTGGCCTCGCTTGCCTCGGCGCAGGCCTTCGGCACGGTGATCGGCCCGGCGCTCGCGCCGTTCCTGATCCATGTGCCGGGCATCGGCCTTGCCGGGCCGATGCTGCTCGTCTCGGCGATCGTGATGCTGCTGTTCCCGTTCCTGTTCCTGCTGCCGAGCGACAGCCCGACAGCGACCGCGCAGCCGGATCGTCCCGCCGCCGTTGCCGGAAAGACCGAGCCCATCTGGCGCATGCCGGCGATGCGGGCATTCCTGATCTACTCGACCGTGATCGCGACTGCTGTGCTCGGCACGGTCCAGTCGGTCGGCTTCCTCATCATCGACGTGATCCGTACCTCGCCCGATGCCGCTCAGCCCTGGATCGGCCGCGCCATTGCCGGCGGCGCGGTGGCGACCCTGCTGGTGCAGCTTGTCCTCATCCCGCGCCTCAAGCCCACGCCGCGCAGGATGATGATCGTCGGGCCGCTGTTCGCCATGGCCGGCCTGTCGCTCCTCGCCATCCATCCGAGCTATGGCGTGATCGTGGCGGGCATCATCATCGCGAATACCGGTTTCGCGATTGCGCGGCCGGGGGTCGCGGTGGCCTCGTCCTTCGTCGTGCCGATGGAGCGCCAGACCGAAGTGGCGGCGGCGCTGATGAGCACGGCGTCGATCGCGACGATCTTCGGGCCGGTGCTGGCGGTTTCGCTCTACACGGTCTGGCGGCCGCTGCCGTTCATCGTGCTGATCCTCATGCTGGCGAGTGCTTTCGTCATCGCGATCCGGCATCGGCGCGACGAATCCACCGAGCCGGTTAGTGACGGCCTCGTCGCCGAGGAAACGGCGCCGCTCACCTGAGCAGCAAGTATCTGGACTCGATGCCTGTGGCGTTGCATGTCGTCTCCGTTTTTCAGACCAAGCAGGAGAGATGCCATGGAGTTCACCCGTCTTAATCCGATGACCGGCGCGGTGGCGTCGAGCGCTGCGGCGATGAAGGCATCGGACATTCCGGCGGTTGCGGCCAAGGCCGGTGCGGCGTTCCCAGCCTGGGCGGCGATGGGCCCCAATGCGCGCCGCGCGGTCCTGATGAAGGCGGCTGTGGCGCTGGAGTCCAAGAAGGATGACTTCGTCGCGGCGATGATGGGCGAGATCGGCGCGACCGCCGGCTGGGCCATGTTCAACCTTGGCCTCGCCGCCAGCATGATCCGCGAGGCCGCCGCGCTCACCACGCAGATCGCGGGCGAGGTCATCCCGTCCGACAAGCCCGGCTGCCTCTCCATGGCGCTGCGCGAGCCGGTCGGCGTCATCCTTGGCATTGCGCCGTGGAATGCACCGATCATCCTGGGCGTGCGCGCCATCGCCGTGCCGCTCGCCTGCGGCAACAGCGTGATCCTGAAGGCCAGCGAGACCTGCCCGCGCACCCATGGGCTGATCATCGAGGCGTTTGCCGAAGCGGGCTTCCCCGAAGGCGTGGTCAATGTCGTGACCAATGCGCCGGCCGATGCCGGTGATGTCGTCGGCGCGCTGATCGATGCCAAGGAAGTGAAGCGCATCAACTTCACCGGCTCGACTGCGGTCGGCAAGATCATCGCCAAGCGCGCCGCCGAGCATCTGAAGCCCTGCCTGCTCGAACTGGGCGGCAAGGCGCCGCTCATCATCCTGGAGGATGCCGATCTCGACGAGGCTGTGAAGGCCGCCGCGTTCGGCGCGTTCATGAACCAGGGGCAGATCTGCATGTCGACCGAGCGGATCATCGTGGTCGAGGCGATCGCGGATGCGTTCGTCGAGAAGTTCGGTGCCAAGGTCAGGTCCATGCCGGTGGGCGATCCGGTCGCGGGCACGACGCCGCTCGGCGCCGTGGTCGATGCCAAGACCGTGGCGCATTGCTACAGCCTGGTCGAGGACGCGATTTCCAAGGGCGCGGTCGCGCTGACCGGTGGCGAGACGACGCAGAACGTCCTCATGCCAGCCCACGTCATCGACAAGGTGACGACCGACATGAAGCTGTTCCGCGACGAGAGCTTCGGCCCGGTGGTCGGCATCATCCGCGCGCGCGACACCGAGCATGCGATCGAATTGGCCAACGACACCGAATATGGCCTCTCCGCCTCGGTGTTCACCAAGGACATCGCCAAGGGGTTGCAGGTCGCGCGCCGCATCGAGAGCGGCATGTGCCACATCAACGGCCCGACCGTGCATGACGAAGCGCAGATGCCGTTCGGCGGCATGAAAGGATCCGGCTATGGCCGGTTCGGCGGCAAGGCCGGTATCGACAGCTTCACCGAGCTGCGCTGGATCACGGTCGAGACGCTGCCAGGGCACTTCCCGATCTGAGCGATTGCCTCTTCCCCTTGAGGGAGGGGACTCATCATCCTTACTGTTCCCCGGCGAAGGCCGGGGTCCAGCCCTCTACAACAGACGCACGCGCTAGCGTGCCTTCGGCGCTTCGCGCCGATTCTGGACCCCGGCCTTCGCCGGGGAACAGGTAGTGAGAGGCGTTCAACCCCCCTAGTTCCCCCGCTTCTCCTCGCTCGGCCGTCTGCCGGTATTCTGCAGGTAGAAGCGCGAGAAATAGGACGGGTCCTCGAAGCCCAGCTCTGCCGCGATATTGCCGCAACTCGCGTTGGACGAGCGCAGCATCCGCCGTGCTTCGAGCGACAATCGCCGGCTGATCACGCGCAGCGGCGACATACTGAAGGCCTCTTCCGTCTGGCGGGAGAGTGTCCGCACCGTGCAACCCAGTTGCTCGGCATACCAGCGCAGCGGTTTGTGCGCGCGATAGTTGGTCTCGACCAGCGAGAGGAAGCGTTGCGGGATCGGCGCGGGTGTGAGTGCGGCGCACACATGCGGGCGCGTGGCGAGCCTCATCCAGGCTTCGGCGAGGCTGCGGTGCAGCCGGTGTCCATCCGGATCGAACCGGTCCTGCTCAGCCGCCAGCAATTGCCGCCCCACCTGCAACAGTGCGCGTGCGTCCTCCGGCGAGGGCTTGTGAAAGGTCGATTCCCGCATCCGCCGACGCAGCACATCCGTTCGACCCAGGCTTTCGAGAAAATCGACCGAGACCGTCACGATGAAGCCCAGGACCCTCGGCGAGAAGCGAAACCCATGCGCTGCGCCGGGAGACACGAGCACAAGCATGGGACCGGACAAGGAGAGACGAGCCGGGCCGAACCGCACCTCGACATCGCCGCGCGCGACGAACAGGATTTGCCCGAGCGCCGTATGGAGATGTTCCGAAATTTCCCAATTGTACCGCTCGCTGCGTGCCGCGATCGTCTCGCAATGGAAGAAATCTTCGGCCGAAAATACCTGATTATCTCCGTAGAGTGCATATTCCGGAATAGAGTCTTCGTTTTGCATCATGTCCGGATAATACCAGAGAGTGTCCGAACCGTCCCTTCCAAAATCGTCAGCGTTGCGGGACAAGTCGGGCATGAGCGAGAGAGAGGATAAGACGCAGGTCTGCATCGTGGGCGCCGGTCCCGCCGGGCTGCTGCTGGGGCATTTGCTGCGAGCCGAAGGCATCGATTGCGTCGTGCTGGAGCGGCAATCGCCCGATTATGTGCTGGGCCGCATCCGCGCCGGCGTACTCGAGCAGGTGACCGTCGGCCTCATGGAACGACTGGGGCTCGATAGCCGGCTAAAGGCGGAAGGGCTGATCCACGATGGCTTCAATCTCGCCGACGGGGAGCGCCTGATCCGCATCGATATCGCCGATCTCACGGGCCGCCATGTCGTCGTCTACGGCCAGACCGAACTGACCCGCGACCTGATGGATGCGAGCGCCGAGCGTGGGCTGACTGTCGTCTATGAGGCGAACGACGTCGCGCTGCACGATGTCGAGAGCGACGCACCTTTCGTTACCTACGAGAAGGACGGCCAGGCGCACCGCGTGAGTGCGCGCATCGTCGTCGGCTGCGACGGCTTTCACGGTCCCAGCCGGCGGGTGATCCCGGCCGGCGTCGCGCGTGAGTATGAACGTGAATATCCGTTCGGCTGGCTCGGCATTCTGGCCGATGTGCCGCCCTGCAATCATGAGCTGATCTACGCCAATCACGAGCGCGGCTTCGCGCTCGCGTCCCAGCGCAGCGAAGTGCGCAGCCGCTATTATATCGATGTGCCGCTGACCGAGAAGCTGGAGGACTGGCCGGACGATCGCGTCTGGGACGAGCTGGCCATCCGCCTCGGCCCGGAAGCCGCAGCGAACATCACGCGCGGCCCTTCGATCGAGAAGTCGATCGCGCCGCTGCGCTCCTATGTCTTCGCGCCGATGCGCCACGGCAATCTGCTGCTCTGCGGGGACGCGGCCCATATCGTGCCGCCGACCGGTGCCAAGGGACTCAATCTCGCTGCGAGCGACGTCCATTATGCCGCCGAGGCGCTCACCGCTTTCTTCCGCCGTAATGATGCCGACGCCGTCGCCGGTTATTCCGACCGCGCGCTGGCTCGCGTCTGGAAAGCCGAGCGCTTCTCCTGGTCGCTGACTCGCCTCATGCATCGCTTCCCCGAGGATGGCCCGTTCGAGCGGGCGATGCAGGTGGCCGAACTGGACTATATCGCGTCGAGCCGCGCCGCGCAGACCAGCATAGCCGAGAATTATGTCGGCCTGCCGGTCTAGCCGCCGCTGACGAGGTCGAGCCGCCGTCCGGTGCCGGGCAGGGTCACTTCATGCGTGCCCCCGGCCTGCGCCGCGAGCGCCTGGAACAGCGCGGCGCCGAGGCCGCTGCTGCGCCCGTCCGTGCGCTCGCTCCGGCCATTGGCATCGCCGACGCCATTGTCCGCGACGGTCAGCCGCCAACCGCCATGTTCCGGCCTGAGCGTCACGCTGATCGTGCCGGCCTCGCCTTCCGGAAAGGCATATTTGGCGCAATTGGTCAGCGCCTCGTTGACATAGAGGCCGATCGCCACCGCCTTCTTGCTCGGCAGCGCCATGGCCGCGATATCGCTCTCGATGTTCACCTCGCCGTCGAACAGCGCGTCCGAGACGCGGTCCAATAGCCGCGCGAGATAGGACTTCATGTCCACCTGCGTCCCCTCGGGCGAGGTCGTGTCGAACTGGGAGTAAGCGTCGGCAAAGGTGTGAACCCGGCTCACCGCCTGATCGAGCGCCTTCCTGACCTCGGGCGAGGTCGATTGGCGACGCTGGAACTCGAGCAGGCTGGCGACCAGCGAGAAATTGTTGCGTGTGCGATGCTCAAGCTCGCGCAGCAGCACTTCGCAACGCTCGATCTCACGGTCGCGTGCGCCGGCATGGCGGGCCACGGTGCCGCGGAAAGTCTCGGCCAGGAACAGCAGGATGGCACCAATCGCCAGCGCCAGCACTGCACGCGCACTCGGCGTCGTTTCTTGAAAGTTGAGCGCCTCGGCGTTCGGCGCAACGAGATACCACATGGCTCCGACACTCGCGAACAGCGCGACCAGGCCTGCCTGCCAGTGCCCGTAAAGTGTCGCGATGAGCACGGCGGGAAAAATGAAGATGAAGGGACCGGAGAGCGCCAGCCATTGCCGGATGATCATAAGGAAACCTAGCATCGCGCCGGTGCAAGCCAGCCCGAAAGCGATCTGCGCAGCGAGACGGGTCGCCGGACTCGCGAACCGGCGCGTCACATCGAACTGGGCCAGCCGATACATGAGCCCTCCGCCCGGGCGGCCTGCCCCCGGCCGCTCAGTCGCTTATGCGAAGGCAGCCGGTTTCCACCACTGGGAAGGCGACGCTAACAAGCCGGAGTTGACTAGTCCAACTTGAAAGCATTCGGATCGTCAACTCAGGCGTCAATTGCGGCAGGACGAGTGGCAGCACTGATCGAAACCACACAAAAGATACTGAACTCATGCCAGCTTCACTTGCGCGGTTCGTTCGTCGATGGGGTACTTCAGGCAATCGTCATGAGACTTGCATTGCCGCCGGATGCCGTCGTGTTGATTGAGGTTGCGACTTCTTCGATCAGCCAGTCAAGCCGATAGGCGGGGCCATCGGCGCAATCGGCCGGGGATGCGCCCTGCACAAGCAACACCGGGCCGGGCCGCGCCGCGATGTCCTGCAGAGCGGCGAGCAGGCGATCGGGCGTCGCTTCGACCAGCGCGCCACCGAGCGGCGTGTCGTGTGCCGGGGCAAAACGGGCGGTCACGCTGGCCGGTAGATCGGCAGGGAGCGCCATGCCCTTGATCCGGCCCTGATTGCCTGCCGCAAGCGTAGCGGCGATCTGCTGATAGAGGCCGGCCGGGCTGTGCGGCATCAGCAGGATCGTTCCGCGTGCGTGCAGCGCATAGAGATTGCGCTCGCCGACCGGGCCGGGGAGTTCACGCTCCATGCCGAGCGGGGAGCGGACGGCATAAGCCCGCGCAGTCGCAGCGGCGCTCGTCTCGCCCTTGCGATCCAGCCAGGCGATGAAATCGCTGAGGCCGGGGTCCGGGCGTCCCTGCGCGGCCGGCAGCGGATGCACGTCACCTTGCACCAGCCGACCGAGATAGAGTGGCCCGCCGGCCTTGGGACCAGTGCCCGAAAGGCCCCGTCCGCCAAATGGCTGGACGCCGACGACCGCGCCGATAATGTTGCGATTGACGTAGTGATTGCCAGCGCGGACCCGGCTGGTGACGCGCGCGATCGTCTCCTCCAGCCGCGTGTGCAGGCCGAAGGTGAGGCCATAGCCGGTCGCGTTGATCGCATCGATCAGTCGGTCGAGATCGGCCCGGCGATAGCGGATGACATGCAGCACCGGGCCGAACACTTCGCGGCTCAGGTCCGCGATGCTGTCCAGCTCGACGATCGTCGGCGGCACGAAAGTGCCGTACGCGGTCTCCTCGCCGAGCGGGAGCTGCTCCACCTTGCGACCCTTGGCGCGCATCGCCGCGATATGCGCCTCGATCGTCTCCTTCGCCTCGGCGGTGATGACCGGCCCCACATCGACTGCGATGCTGTCCGTCCGCCCCACGCGCAATTCGCGCAGGGCGCCCTTCAGCATCGTCAGCGTCCGGTCGCCAATGTCTTCCTGCAAGCAAAGGATGCGTAGTGCCGAGCAGCGCTGGCCCGCGCTGTCGAAGGCCGAGGCGATGACGTCTGCCACCACCTGCTCGGGCAGGGCGGAGCTGTCGACGATCATCGCATTTTGCCCGCCCGTCTCGGCGATCAGCGGGATCGGCTTGCCGCTCGCGGAGAGGCGCCCGGCTAGCTGCGCCTGAATGAGCCGCGCCACTTCGGTCGAGCCGGTGAACATGACGCCCGCCGTCTCGCTCGCGCCAACCAGCGCCGCGCCCACGGCGCCATCACCGGTGATGATTTGCAGGGCATCGGCCGGAATGCCCGCTTCATGCAGGATGCGAACGCCCTGCGCAGCGATCAGCGGCGTTTCCTCAGCGGGCTTGGCCAGCACGGCATTGCCCGCGACCAGCGCCGTAGCGATCTGCCCGGTGAAGATGGCCAGTGGGAAATTCCACGGCGAGATGCAGACGACCGGTCCGAGCGGGACGGCCTGCGCAAGCGTGCCTCGCGCCTGCGCCGCATAATAGCGCAGGAAGTCGATCGCCTCGCGCACTTCGGAAATGGCGTTGGGCGCGGACTTGCCCGCCTCGCGCATGATGAGGCCGAGCAGCACCGGCAGCCGCACCTGCAGCAGATCGGCGGCGCGATCGAGGCAGGCCGCGCGCTCGGCGACCGGAACGGCACTCCATGTCGAGGCGGCGGCGCGTGCGACGGCAGCCGTCGCATCTTCCGGGGCCATCTCCGTGACCGTGCCGACCACGTCGCGATGATCCGCCGGATTCAGGATGGGCCGGGTCGCGCCCGCGCCGCTTTCCGGCGCTGCCGTCCAGTCCGTCGCCGCGCTCTCGCGCAGCGCCGCGCTCAGCGCAGCCAGTCCATCCTCGTTACTGAGATCGAGCCCGGCTGAGTTGCGCCGATCGGGATAGAGATTGGCGGGCAGGGCGATCTGGTCGTGCTTCGCGCCCGGCACCGGCATGGCGGCGACCTGCATCACCGGATCGGCAATCAGTTCCTCGACCGAGACGCGCGGATCGGCAATGCGATTCACGAAGCTCGAATTCGCCCCGTTCTCCAGCAGGCGTCGCACCAGATAGGCAAGCAAGGTCTCATGCGTGCCGACCGGCGCATAAATCCGGCAAGGCCGCCCGAGATTGTCCGGGCCGACGACCTCTTCGTACAGCGGCTCACCCATGCCGTGCAGGCACTGAAACTCATAGTCGCCATGCGTGAAAGCGGCGCCGGCCATCTCGTAGATCGTCGCCAGCGTCTGCGCATTGTGGGTTGCGAACTGCGGGAACACCGCATCCTTCGCCGCCAGCAGCCTCGCCGCGCAGGCGGCATAGGCGACATCGGTGTGGATCTTGCGCGTATAGACAGGGAAGTCGGGCAGGCCATCGACCTGAGCGCGCTTGATCTCCGCATCCCAATAGGCGCCCTTGACCAGCCGGATCATGATCCGCCGCCCGGCGCGCCGCGCAAGGTCGATCACCCAGTCGATGACGAAGGGGCAGCGCTTGCCATAGGCCTGCACCACGAAGCCGAGGCCGTTCCAGCCGACGAGCGCCGGGTCGAGCGCGAGGCTCTCCAGCAGGTCGAGCGAGAGCTCCAGCCGGTCGGCTTCCTCCGCGTCGATGTTGAAGCCGATGTCGTAGCGCTTGGCGAGCGCGGCCAGCGCCGCCACGCGCGGCAGCAGCTCGCCCATCACACGGTCGGTCTGGCTCCGGGCATGGCGCGGATGCAGGGCCGAGAGCTTGATCGAGATGCCGTTACCGGCATAGGGGCCGCGGTCCTTGGCGGCCTTGCCGATCGCGTGGATGGCGGTCTCATAGGAGTCATAATAGCGCGCGGCGTCATGGGCGGTCGCGGCGGCTTCGCCCAGCATGTCGAAGCTGTAGGTGAAGCCTTTTTCCTCTTCGCGCCGGGCGCGCTTCAGAGCCTCGTCGATCGTCTCGCCGGTCACGAACTGCTCGCCCATCATGCGCATGGCGAGATCGACACCGCGCCGCACCACCGGTTCGCCCGCGCGCGCCAGCAGGCGGGTCAGCGCCGAAGCGAGGCTGCCGTCATGCACCGGCTCGACCAGCTTGCCCGTCACGATCAGCCCCCAGGTCGCGGCATTGACGAACAGCGAGCGCCCGCCGCCCAGATGCGACGCCCAGTCACCCGGCACGATCTTGTCGCGGATCAGCGCGTCGCGCGTCGCCGTGTCGGGGATGCGCAACAGCGCTTCGGCGAGGCACATCAGCGCCACGCCTTCCTGGCTCGAAAGCGCATATTCCTGGACGAGTCCCTCGACCCCCGTCCCCTTGTGCTTGGCGCGCAGCCGGTTGATCAGCATGCGCGCCGTTTCCTGCGCCGAGGCCCGCATGGCCGCAGGCAAGGTCGCGGCAGGGAGCAGGGCGGCGATGCACTCCGGCTCGGGGCGGCGATAGGCGGCGGTGATCGCCCGGCGCAGCGAGGACTGCTCGGCGATGGGCGGGGCGAAAGCGGCGAAGGGAGCGGGGAGATCGGCCATGGCCAATCCTACTGCAAATCTCATGGTCGATCAGACTTATGGTAGAACATATACTAGGTAATTTGCCTTTGAATAGGCGAGATGATAGTCGAAATGCATGTCTGATCCGGTAATGTCAGTCGAACTGGATGTCTTCGATCGCAAGATCGTCGATGCGCTCGTGCATGATGGCCGCATGACCGTCACCGATCTGGCCGCCAGGGTCGGCCTCTCCAAGACGCCGTGCCAGATGCGCCTCAAGCGTCTCGTCGAAAGCGGCGTCATCGCCGGCTTCCGCGCCATCGTCGATCCGCGCAAGCTTGGCATGGATCATGTCGCCTTCACCGAGGTGAAACTCTCCGACACCCGCGAGAAAGCGCTCGGTGAATTCAATGCCGCCGTCCGCCGCATTCCGGAAGTCGAGGAGTGCCATATGATCGCGAGCAGCTTCGACTATCTGCTGAAGGTCCGCACGCCCGATATCCGCCGCTACCGCACCGTGCTCGGCGAGAAGATCTCGACACTTCCCCATGTGGCCAGCACGTCCACCTATGTTGCCATGGAAACGGTTCTGGATGTCGCGAGCCGGAAATAGGGCGTTCGCGCTCGCACGTCGGACGGGAACGTCGCTTCTGTCCGGCCGTTATCCACAAATTATCGCGGATTGCTGCGCTTCGCGATTGCAACTGTCATGAAAGTGTAACATTCCGCCGCGGAGCGATTGCTCTTGGGGGAGACTGCCGATCCGACAAATTGCTGCCTTGCCGTACCGGAGCGATAGCGACGCCTCAGACGCACCGATCCGGATCATGCTGATCACCTCGCGCGAGACGAAGCGCTGGGTGATCCCCAAGGGCAATGCAGCGGCCGGCGCCGATCCGCATCGCGCGGCGGCGGAAGAAGCGGAAGAGGAAGCGGGCGTGATCGGCGCGGTTTGCCCGACGCCGCTCGGTTCCTATCGCTATCGCAAGCGGCGCGGCAACGGCGCGTCTTTGATGGTCGATGTCGAGGTGTTTCCGCTCGCGGTCAGCCGCGAACTGGCGCAGTGGAAGGAAAGCCGCGAGCGCGAGCGGCGCTGGTTCACGCTGGCCGAGGCGGCCGACGCGGTCGAGGAAAGCGACCTGCGCGATCTCATCCGCTCCTTCGCCAGCTCGCAATTCAAGGTCGCGGCCCGGCGGGAGAATATCCTGGAAGCCGTCGCCCAGAAATCGGGGATAAGCAGAATGTTCGGTTGGTTTCAGCGCCTGCTGCCCAAGCAGGGAAATTTCTTCGACCTGTTCGAGGCGCATGCGAAGACGATCGTGGCCGGCGCGGACGCACTCAGCCGCTTGCTGCATGACGGCGAGCATCGCGAGGATCATATCCGCGAAGTGGTCGAGCGCGAGAATGACGCCGACGAGATCATCCGCGAGATATTGCGCGAAGTCCGCCAGACCTTCCTGACGCCGTTCGATCGCAGCGCGATCATCAGCCTCATCGGCTCGATGGACGATTCCATCGACGAGATGAATGCCGCCGTCGCCGCGATCGATCTCTACGACGTCACCACATTCGAGCAGGAAATGCGCGACATGGCGGCGATCATCGTTGATTCGACGCGCGTCCTGTCGGAGGCGATGCCGTTGCTGCGCGACGTCGGCCGCAACAGCAAGCGGCTGCATGAGCTCACCGAGCGGCTGGTGCGCATGGAAGGCCATGCCGACCATATCCACCGGGCCGGCCTCAAAAATGCCTATCGCAATGTCGGGCAGACCGATCCCATGGGCTTCATCGTGCGCCGCGAGATCTTCAATCATCTCGAGCGGATCGTCGATGCGATCGAGGATGTTGCGAACGAGATTGACGGTATCGTCATCGAGCACGCCTGAGCCCTGCCCGGATGCACGAGCTCGCCTTTCCGCTGCTGATCGCGCTCATCGTGATCGCGCTGGCGTTCGACTTTCTGAATGGCCTGCATGACGCCGCCAATTCCATCGCGACGGTGGTGGCGACGCGCCTGCTGGGGCCGGTGACGGCCGTGCTGTTCGCAGCCTTCTTCAACTTCGCGGCCTATTTCTTGACGCTTGCCTTCCCGGCGCTGCACAAGGTCGCCGAAACGGTCGGGGCAGGCCTCATCGACAAGGAACTGGTGACCCCGGCAGTCATCTTCGGCGCGCTTATCGGTGCCATGTTCTGGAATGTCGTGACCTGGCTCAAGGGCATTCCGTCCTCGAGCAGCCACGCGCTGGTTGGCGGCCTCATCGGCTCGGGCGTCGCGCATGCGGGCATGACCGGCATCGAGTGGAGCGGGCTCAACAAGACGCTGATTGCCATCGTCCTCTCGCCTACGCTCGGCATGCTGCTCTCGATGCTCATCATGCTGGTCACCAGCTGGCTGTTCAGCCGCACGAACGCGCGCATGGCGGACCGCACGTTCAAGTTCCTGCACCTGCTCTCCTCCGCCGCCTATTCGGTCAGCCACGGCCTCAACGACGCGCAGAAGACGATGGGCATCATCACCGTGCTGCTCTATTCGACCGGTTATCTGCAGGGCGAGTTCCATGTGCCGCACTGGGTCGCCATCGCCTGCTACATCGCCATCGCGCTCGGCACGATGACCGGCGGCTGGAAGATCATCGAGACCATGGGGTCGCGCATCACCAAGCTCTCACAGCATCAGGGCTTCAGCGCCTCGATGGGCGGATCGGTCATCGTCTTCTCGGCCTCGTTGCTCGGCATTCCGGTCTCGACGACGCACACGATCACCGGCTGCGTGATCGGCGCGGGCGTCGCGCGCCGGGCCTCGGCGGTGCGCTGGGGCGTGGCGCAGAGCGTCGTCACCGCCTGGGTCATCACCATCCCCGCATCGGCTGCGGTAGGCGCCCTTTTCTATGCCCTGACCCGGCTGTTCTGAGCCGCCACATTCGCCGCAAAGCGTGGGGGCGCCGCGCCATCCCTTCCCCGGGCGAGAAGCCCTCAGAAGATCGCGTCGGTCGCCAGCTTGACCCCGAGCAGCACCATCAGCACGTAGATCAGGGTATAGAAGCGCTCGGGATCGACCTTGCGCACCAGCTTCACGCCCGCAAAGGTCGAGAGCAGGGCGATCGGGACGAGGATGGCGGTCGCAGTCAGATTGGGTCGGGTGAACTGCCCGAGCGCGGCATAGGCCGGCACTTTGAGCCAGTTCATGATCGCGAAGGACACGGCCGAGGTGCCGATCAGGATGTCGCGCGGAAGTCGGCGCGGCAGCACCCACATCTGAAAGGGCGGGGCGCCGGCATGCGCGATCTGGCTGGTGAAGCCGGAGGCGACGCCGAACAGCATGCCGACCCAGCCGGGCGAGTCCGACGGCAGCGCGATCGATTTGCCGCGCTCCAGCCAGAGCCGGTGCAGACCGAAGATGATGGAGATGAGGCCCAGTGCCCCCAGCACGGCATTGGCGGAAACCTGCGCTGCGAACAGATACCCCACAACCACGCCGATCGCCATGCCGGGCACCATGATCATCAGCACATAACGGTCGAGATTGTGGCGGAAGGCCCAGACGCTGACCGCGTCCTGCACGATCAGGATCGGCAGGAAGATGGCGGCCGCGCGCACCGGATCGATGGCGAGCGCAAGGATCGGCATCGACAGCGCACCCAGGCCGGAAAAACCGCCCTTGCCGAGCCCGGACAGCACGACCGCGATGAACGCGCAGACATAGTAGGTGATGTCGATATGCGGCACGTATCAGCCTCCCTGATCGCGCCTTAGGGCTGGATGGCGAATTAGGCCAGTCTTCTCCCCTCCCTGGAAGGGAGGGGCCGGGGGTGGGTGCCACCGAGGCACTCGGCGGTCTTCGCAAGGATTGTATCGACAACACCATCGAGATTATCGACGACCTCGCTGTTCCAGAAACGGACGACGGTCCATCCTTGAGTGGCGAGAAAGCTCGTCCGACGCTCATCATAATCCTGAGCTTCCAGATGTTGCGAGCCGTCAAATTCCACAGCCAGCTTCGCTGACCGGCAAGCAAGATCAACGATATAAGGCCCAATAGCGAGCTGCCGAGTGAATCGCGGTCGATAGCGGGAAATCCGTTGCCAAACTCTACGCTCGGCCTCGGTTTGCCCATTGCGCAAGCTTCTAGCTCTCATGGTGAGATCGGGCGGAATGCGGTGCATGTCTGAAACCTGGCGAGCCGCGCGACGCGCGGCTACCCACCCCCGACCCCTCCCTGAAAGGGAGGGGAGATAGAGCCCCCTAAAGCTCGACACATCCCCCATCGACGTACAGGTCGATGCCGGTAATGAAGCTCGCCTCGTCCGACGCCAGGAACAGCACCGGCCGCGCGATTTCCGCCGGTGTGCCCATCCGCTTCATCGGCACCGCATCGGTCATGAGGTCGCGCAGGCCCGCCACGCCTTCCGGCGGCAGGCCGCTGCGGTTGATGATCGGCGTCTCGGTCGGCCCCGGGCTGACCATGTTGACGCGAATGCCCTGTCCGATCAGCTCGACCGCCAGCGTCCGCGCTACCGCGCGCAGACCCGCCTTGGCCGCAGCGTAGATCACATTGCCCGGCACCGCCGCGACCGATCCGATCGAGCCGGTGATGACGATCGATCCGCCCTTGGCCATCAGCGGCAGCGCCTTCTGCACCGCGAAGAAACAACCGCGCAGATTGACGTCGTGGATCTCGTCCCATTGCTCCGCGGTCACATCCGGCACCGGCACGAAGGCCCCGACGCCCGCATTGACGAACAGCACGTCGATCCGCCCATGCGCATCCCCGATCGCCGTAAGCACATCGGCATTGCTCTCGATGTCCGCGATGTCGGCGCGAAATCCTTGCGCGCCCGGAATGGCGGCCACGGTCTCGTCGATCGTCTTCTGCGAGCGGCCGGTGAGGCACACATGCGCGCCCTCCGCCGCGAATGCCTCCGCCGACGCGCGGCCGATGCCGCTATTGCCGCCGATCACGAGCACCACCTTGTCCTTGAACCGCATCCCTCTCTCCTGTGCGATGACTTTGTCTGGTCCTTAGAGAGGCGAACCGGATTCGCAAAGCCGCTCACTCCAGCGGCCGCAGGCTCCGCATCCCCTTGGTCCGGCTGGTCAGGTGATAGTCGCGGCAGAGTTCGCAGCGATAGGGGCGCAGCGGCACGTCCGCCGCAAGCGCGACGGCGCGCGCATCGCGCTCCGTGCGATAGCGCCGCTTGCGCGCACATATGCCGGGCTTGGTCCGTATCGCCATTTTGCCTCTGTCCTACAGCAAAGTCGCGATGGCATCCTCCTTCAAGACTCGCCTGACCGGAGAGATCGAAAAGAAAAAATATGCTCCGACCCCCGAACTTTCCGAACTTTCGAAAGAAAATTACGTGCAGCCGACCGACCCGAACGCACATCTGAGGCGCTTGTCGCCGCCTGTCGCCGCTTGCCGCATTGCACCGCGTCCTCTTCTATGCAGTCTGAGCGCATGACCGAGCAAAAGCCTTCCAGCCTCCCCATCAGCCAGCGCGATCCCGCCAGCCTGCCCTGGTGGCTCGGCGCCGTCATCTACCAGATCTATCCGCGCAGCTTCGCGGACTCGAACGGCGACGGCATCGGCGATCTGCCGGGCATCACGGCGCATCTCGACTATGTCGCCAGCCTCGGCGTGGACGCGATCTGGCTCTCGCCTTTCTTCACCTCGCCGATGCGCGATTTCGGCTATGACGTGTCGGACTATTGCGATGTCGATCCGATCTTCGGCACGCAGGCCGATTTCGATGCGCTGGTCGCGAAGGCGCATGCGCTCGGTCTCAGGATCATCGTCGATCAGGTCTATGCGCATACCTCGGACCAGCATCCCTGGTTCGTATCGAGCCGCAACGATCCCGATGGCCCGCATGGCGACTGGTATCTCTGGCACGATCCCAAGCCCGAGGGCTCGCCGCCGTCCAATTGGCAGAGCGTGTTCGGCGGTCCGGCCTGGACATGGGACGGGCGCCGCCGCCAATATTATTGCCACAATTTCCTGAAGGAGCAGCCGCAGCTCGCCGGGCACAATCCGGCCGTGCAGCAGGCTCTGCTCGATGCCGCGCGCTTCTGGCTGGAGCGCGGCGTGGACGGCTTCCGGCTCGATGCGCTCAACTTCCTGATGCAGGACAAGGGGCTGCGCGATAATCCGCCTCAGCCCCCCTCAGACCAGCCGCGCACCCGGCCGTTCGACTATCAGCGGCGGCTCCATAATCAGGGTCATCGCGACATCCCGAAGTTCATAGAGCGGATCAGCGCGCTGGTCGCGGATTATGGCGCCTTCACCGTGGCGGAGATCGGCGGCGAGGATTCGCTGCGCGAGATGAAGCTCTACACCAAGGGCGAGACGCGGCTGAACACCAGCTATGGCTTCGATTTCCTCTATGCGCCCGCGCTGACGCCCGCCGCGATCGCGGCGGCGATCGGCCAGTGGTCGGATCGCCCCGGCACCGGCTGGCCGAGCTGGGCATTCGAAAATCACGATGCGCCGCGTGCCATTTCCCGCTGGCTGCCACAAGAGACGGACGAGGCGACGCGCATCTGCTTCGCGGCGATGAAGATGCTGCTGCTGCTCTGCCTGCGCGGCAACATCTTCCTGTATCAGGGCGAGGAGCTGGGGCTGACGCAGGTCGAGATCGCCTTCGAGGATCTGCAGGACCCGGAGGCGATCGCCAACTGGCCGCTCACGCTCTCGCGCGACGGCGCCCGCACGCCGATGCCTTGGCAGGGCAAGGCCATGTATGGTGGCTTTTCGAGCTTCAAGCCCTGGCTGCCGCTTGGTCCGGATCACGCCGCCATCGCCGTGGACGTGCAGGAAAAGGATTTCGGCTCGCTGCTCCACCTGACGCGCGCGCTCCTGGCCTTCCGCAAGGCACATCCGGCGATCCGCTGGGGCACCAGCCGCTTCCGTCATGTCGGCGAGAGCGTGCTGCTGTTCGAGCGCCGCTTCGGCGAGGAGCGGCTGCAATGCCTGTTCAATATGGGACCGGAGGATGCGGTCTGGCCCAAGGGCGTGC
The DNA here is from genome assembly GCF_019737615.1 of Sphingobium xanthum. Classification (GTDB taxonomy): domain Bacteria; phylum Pseudomonadota; class Alphaproteobacteria; order Sphingomonadales; family Sphingomonadaceae; genus Sphingobium; species Sphingobium xanthum. Next base: position 17,228 of record NZ_JAHKKS010000010.1, read on the forward strand.
CCGCGCTGGTCGAGCCGCTGGTAAGCGTCGGCGGCGCGGGGCAGGGGAAGCTGCCCGGCTATTCAGGCTGCGTCTTGGCGTGATGCCGCGCATCCCCCTTAGTCGTCACCCCAGCGAACGCTGGGGTCTCCTCCGCGAGGGCGCGCCGCTGCCGGATGAGATCCCAGCGTTCGCTGGGATGACGAGGAGGGGGCTGACGAAATTGGGTTACGCCTCTTCCTGCGCCACGAAATTGGTATGGTTCGGCATGGCCAGCGCCGCCGCGACGCCGGGCCGCGCCCGCATCCGCGCGAGCCAGGCCATGGCATTGGGCGCGCGCTCCTCGTTCCACAAATGCGGGTGTCCGCGCGGCATGCCGTTGGCCATGGCGAAGACGGCGATATCGGCGAGCGTGAACTGGTCCGCGACCAGCCAGTCATGCCCGGTGAGGGCCGCCTCGACGCGGTCGGTCACCTCGGCGAGATTGTGTCGCCAGGTCTCCAGCTCCCGCTCGGTGAAGCCGCCGCTTGCCGCCAGCGCCCATTTGTCGCGCTTTTCCTTGAGCGGAATGCGGCCGAGGCGCTGCTCGAACTCGCCTTCGGGCAACGACTTGGCGAGGCCCGGAATGAGCGCGTGCCAAGCGAGGAAGGAGAGGGACGGGCGGAACACCTCGTCCACATATTTGGTCCAGACGCGCATCAGATGATGGTCATACAGGTCGCTCGGCTTCAGCGCGGGGCCGTCGAAGGCGTCATCGATATATTCGTTGATGATCGTGGATTCGGTAAGAACTCGTCCGTTATGAACAAGTGTTGGCACTTGCCCGGCAGGGTTGATGTTCAGATATTGCGGATCATGCTGCTCGAATTTCGTCAGATTTATATAATGGCTATTGAAAGGAACGCCTTTCTCATGGATCGCTTGCAGAACCTTCAAGCTGTTTGACGCAGGCTCTCCATGATAGAGATCGACAGACATTTCTGAAACTCCGATTGTTTATTGACAGGCGCAGCGAAACTGTGTGGAACGCCGCCTCAAAGAAAAGTTGCTGGAGGCAATAATAACATGAAGAGCGTTTCGGGCGCCGTGGCTTTTGTGACCGGCGGGGCGAGCGGCATCGGGCTCGGCATGGCGCGTGCGCTGGCCGCGGCCGGGGCCAAGGTCGCCGTGTGCGACGTCAACGATGTTCGCCTTGCCGAAGTGGGCGAGATCGCCGCGCGCGAGGGCTGGGCGGATCGCTGCCTGGCGCTGCGGCTCGATGTCACCGACCGGCCCGGCTATGCCGCCGCGCTCGACGAGACCGAGGCGAAGCTCGGCCCGCTCCAGATCATCGTCAACAATGCCGGCGTCGGCATTGCCGGTCCGGTCGACGAGGCGACGCATGCCGACTGGGACTGGGGCGTCGGCGTCAATCTGATCGGCGTCGCCAATGGCCTCGTCGCCGCGCTTCCGCGCATCAAGGCGCACGGCATGGGCGGCCATGTGGTCAACACTGCGTCCGAAGGCGGCATCATGAGCGCACGGCTGACGCGCGGCATCTACGCCCCGACCAAGGCGGCCGTCATCTCGCTCACCGAGCATCTGCGCGTCGAGCTGGAAGCCAAGAGGCTGGACATCGGCACGACGGTCGTCTGCCCCGGCCCGGTCGCGACCAACATCTCCGAGACGGAGACGATGCGCCCGGCCGAGTTTCAGGTCGATAGTCCCTTCCGCTCGCGCGACAATCCGCATGGCGCGCTGCCGGCCAATCCATCGGGCGTGAACTATTGGCTCGATCCGCTGCTGGTCGGCCGCCAGACTGTCCATGCGATCGAGACGAACAAGCTCTACGTCATCACGCACCCGGCGTTCCTCGACTCCGTGAAGGCGCGCCATGCCGGCATCGAGGCGGCGATGGCGGAGGATTATCTGCCGCGCGAGTGACCCGTCAGCCACGCGCTTCCTCGGCCTTGAGCTGGGCGATGCGGGCGGCATAGGGCTTGAGGCCGAAGATCATGATGACGATCGCGAGCGGCATCATGACCGCCGCCGATCCGGAGAGCGCATAGCGCAGGCCCGCTTCGTCGCCGACGACATATTCGGTGATCGCGGCGATGAAGCTCGGCCCGATGCCCGATCCGGCAAGGGTGAAGGTCAGCAGATACAGCGCTGTGATCTGCCCGCGCATATGGCCGGGCACGACGCTCTGAAGCGCCGCATTCTGGGTTGGCGCGCCCATCAGCGCGGCAAGGCTCGCAATGCCGGAGATGGTGACCGACACCCAAGGATTGTCGACCAGCGGATAGGCGACCATGCACGGCGTCGCGATGATCCAGCCGGTGAGCACGACGCGCAGGTTCGCATTGTCGTACTTCCTGGCGAGATACTCGGACAGGAAGGAGCCGAGGAACACGCCCGCGACACCGGTGACCAGCGAGACGATGCCGCTCACCAGCGCGACCTGCGCCGGGGACCAGCCATAGGTCCGCGTGAGGAAGGCCGGGCGCCACATGCCCGCGCCGCCGCTCTCGATGCCGCTCACCAGCAGCGCGACGAAGAGCGGCGCAAACAGGCGCCAGTTGGCCTTCATGAAGCGCAATATGCCGCCGAAGCTCTCCGCCTTGACCGGGCCGCCCTGTCGCCGCGGCTCGGGCAGCGCGTACATCATGAGCGCGAAGAACAGGCCGGGCAGGCCGATGATGAAGAACACGGCCTGCCACGGCCGCGGCGTGCCGATGATCGGGAAGTTCGGCATCTCGATCGTCTCGAGCCAGTGGATGACGAATGCGCTGAAGATCATCGCCACCGCCGTGCCAGCGACCGACCCCATGTTCAGCACGGCGATGGCGCGAGCAAGCCGCTCGCGCGGGAACATGTCGGCAATCATCGAGAAGGTCGCCGGGCCGTTCACGGACTCGCCGGCACCCACGGCCGCGCGGCAGAAGAAGAGCTGCACGAAATTGGTCGCAAGGCCGGACATGGCCGTGCTGATGCTCCAGAAGGCGACGCCGAACGCGAGGATCGTCTTGCGGCTGTAGCTGTCGACCAGCTTGGAAAGCGGCACACCGAGGCCGAGATAGAAGACCGCGAAGGCAAGACCGAGCAGCAGGCCGATCTGGCCGTCGCTCAGGCCCATGTCCTTCTTGATCGGCTCGACCAGCAGCGACAGGATCGTGAGATCGAGCTGGGCGGACATGCGCACCAGCGCGAGCACGCCCATCGCCGTCCAGGCCTGACGGGGCGACGGCCAGCTTATGCCGCTGGTCGATTCCGCTTCCTTGCCAGCTCCCGGCGTCGTCTGCGTCCCCCCGGTCGTCATGCTCAGGCGGCGCTCTCTTTCTGACGGCGGCGATATTCGTAGCTGTCGATCTCGTCGCCGCTCTCGTTGATCGTGGCGCGTCGCATGTCGCGGCGATATTGATCGGTGTCGAGCGGGGTCGCAGCGTGGAGCGCGAAGCGATTGTCCCAGATCACGATGTCGCCGACGGTCCAGTGATGGCGATGGATGAATTCGGGCTGGGTGATGATGTCGTAGATTTCCTCGACCAGCGCATGGCCTTCCTCTTCGCCCATCCCCTCGACGCCGACGCAATGGCCGCCGACGAACACCGCCTTGCGCCCGTCGCCCGAGACGCGGACCAGCGGATGGTGCACCGGCGGCATCGGCATATTGGCCTTCATCTCGTCGGTGACTTCCAGCCCGGCATATTTGCGGCCCATCCAGAAATCGTGGATGCCCATCTTGCCGTCGATCCTGTCCTTGAGCGCTTGCGGCAACGCGGCATAGCCGGCGCGCAGATCGACGAAGAGCGTATCGCCGCCGATCTCGGGCGGCGGGCACTCGACGCCGCGCAGCATCGACCATTTGCTCGGCAGCGGATTGAACGAGCTGTCGGCATGGAAGCGCTCGGCGCCCTTGGCGACATTCTGGCTGGCGGGCGTAAGCGGCTTGATATTGCCTTCCAGGTCCAGATTGCCGGCGAAGAACAGCTCCGGCGCCATCCGGCCGCGCGGGCGCGTGCCATAGCCGGGGGGCAATTCCAGCGGGCCGAACAGGCGAGCGAAGCGGATATGCTCCTCGTCCGTGATCGGCCCCTGCCGCACCACGCAGACGCCATGCCTGTCCATCGCGTCCTGGACGGTCTGGCGCAGATCCTCGGTCGGTTCGGCCGTGAGGTCGGCGCCGACGATCTCGCCGAAGAAGAGGGGATGCAGTTGGTTAACGGTAATCATGGGGTCTCCTCTCCGCGTGGTCCCGCCGCATCGGCTCTGCGGGTAATCACCGAAGCGCCTCATGTTGCCGGATTTGACTTATCCATATGCACGTCTGAACCGCCAGCGACATGCAAGTCAAGATCGTTGTGAAATCCAACAATTGCATTCTCCGCTAATTTTTGACGAGTTGTCCCGAGCGGCTTCGCAACGCAGGAAAGCAGGACAGGACGACCACGCACATCCAGGCCCCCCCATGCGATCGAGGCCAATAACTTCGGGTTGCTCCGCGACAGCATCGGGCCGGCGATCCGCCTGCTACGCAACCTCTTGTCATCGCGCATTGTGGCGGCGTTCGAACCGTTCGGGCTGCGATCGGGCACATTCTCGACCATGGCGCTGATCGCGGCCAATCCGGGCCGCCTTGTCGCCGCAGGAGGTCAAGCAACGCATCCTGCTCACGCGCCGGGCGGTCGATGCGCTGACGGCGGTGGAGCCGCGCTGAGCGACCGTTTTTTGGCTCGTCGCGTGTGCGCAAGGTCCAGAGTTCCGCAATCGCCATTGCTGTGCTTTATTTATCATGTTAAACGCTTCCGCGTTGATCGTTTGCGCTTGCGACTCCCGTGGCGATGCTTACATGCAAACGGTCTAATCCCCGGCTTCGCCGCACGCGGAGCCATTCTGAGCAGCGACAGGTTGATGCGGATGATCGTGTGGCCTGCGCGGAAATCTTGAGGAGAGTGAGCATGGCCCAGAACCCCGATGGCGTTTTCGTGAAGAATCCGGACAAGGTCTGGATCAACGGCGAATGGCGCGCCCCGCATAGCGGCCGCATGATCGAGCTCGTCTCGCCCAACACGGAGCAGGTCGTCGGCGCTGTCGCCGAGGCCGACGAGGCGGACATGGACGCTGCCGTCGCCGCCGCCCGCGAAGCCTTTGATCGTGGCGCGTGGCCGCGCAAGAGCGTCGCCGAGCGCAACGAGATCATGAAGAAGATCAGCGCCCACCTGCGCACCCGCGAGCCTGAACTGGCCAAGGCCTGGACCGCGCAGATGGGCGGCCTCGCCGTGATGGCGCCCGGTATCGTCGCCGGCGGCACCGGCCAGTTCGACATGGTCCGCGAAGTTGGCGTCAACTACGACTATGTGAAGACGTATGACACCGAGGCGGCCGGCAAGGCCTATCTCGTCTCCGAGCCGGTCGGCGTCGTTGCCGCCATCGCGCCCTGGAATGCGCCTTATGGCCTGATGGCGAGCAAGGTCGCCAATGCGCTGATCACCGGCTGCACGGTCATCATGAAGCCGTCGCCGGAAACGCCGCTCGAAGCCTATATCATCGCTGAGGCTTGCGAAGCCGCGGGCGTGCCCGCCGGTGCCGTCAATCTGGTCTGCGGTCACCGCGAAGCGGCCGACCACATGGTCAACAACCACGGCGTCGACAAGGTGAGCTTCACCGGCTCGACCGCCGCCGGCAAGCGCATCGCCACCGTCATGGGCGAGCGCATCGGCCGCTACACGCTGGAGCTGGGCGGCAAGTCCGCGGCGATCGTGCGCGACGACTTCACCGCCGAGCAGACCGCCAAGCTGATGGCTGGCACGATCACCCTGCTCTCCGGCCAGGTCTGCGCGATGCTGACCCGTCTCATTGTGCCCAAGGCGCGCCATGACGAGATCACCGATGCGCTGGCCGCCGAGTTCAAGAAGATCCAGATCGGCTATTCGGACGATCCGTCGACCCAGCTCGGCCCGCTCGCGATGAAGCGCCAGCTCGAGCGCGTCGAGATGTACATCGAGGAAGGCAAGAAGACCGCCGACCTCGTCACCGGCGGCAATCGCCCGACGCATCTCAACCAGGGCTATTTCATCGAGCCGACGATCTTCGCCAATGTCGACAACAAGTCGCGCATTGCCCAGGAAGAGATTTTCGGCCCCGTACTCTCGATCATCCCGGTCGAGGACGAGGAGCATGCGATCGCCGTGGCGAACGACAGCAACTATGGCCTCTCCGGCTCGGTGCTGACCAACGATCCGCAAAAGGCCTATGACGTCGCTCGCCGCGTGCGCACCGGCGGCATCGCGCAGAACGGCCTCAAGGTCGATTGGGCGCTGCCGTTCGGCGGCTACAAGCAGTCTGGCGTTGGCCGCGAAGGCGGTGTGCCGGGTCTCTCGGCCTATCTCGAGACCAAGGTCATGCTCATGGACGAGCCGGTCAACGCGCATTGATCGATCGCGCGCGCTGCTGAGCGCTCGACAGGAACGGACGGCGTCGGGGCGGAAAGGCTCCGGCGCCGTCGTCGTTTCGGCGCGCGCGCGGGACTCGGGCTTGGTGAGCCTGTTTTGGCGCTTTGGCGGCTAACTTCGCCCTGTTTGCATGGAAAGGCGCAGATTCTGCCCGTTGCATTGGCGTAGAACTGGCGGATTTCCGTCGGTTTTGGGCGTAACTTCCGTAACTTCGCACGTATGACGCATGGTGGATGCGCGAAAGTCCGGCTCGGGGTGAGCGAGGTTGTTGAATTTTCGGGATTTTTGACGGGGTCAAAGAGCAGGATCGGCGCTGGACCGGCTGAGCTTATGGCATGATGCGGGGTTTGTAGGACAGCAATGCTTGATCTGCGGGGTCCAGCCCCACCCCAACCCCTCCCCTGAAGGGGAGGGGCTAGTGACGAGAGTCCGTCAAGTCCAAGATCGGACTACGCCGAGCACCGCTCGACTTTACTGATGCAGATAGATCGCGCGCTCGTGGCTGAAGGCCTTGAAGCCGAAATAGCCGTGATAGCTGCCCATGCCGCTGCCGTTGACACCGCCGAAGGGGAGACGGTTTTCCAGATAGTGGGAGAACACGCCGTTGACGGTGACGCCGCCCGACGAGGTGCGGTCCAGCACCTTCTGGACATTGGCTTCGTCCGGGCTGAACACATAGAGCGCCAGCGGCTTGTCGCGCGCTTCGATATAGCCGATCGCCTGATCGAGCGTATCGTAGGTCATCACCGGGAGCAGCGGCGCGAAAATCTCTTCCTGCAGAATCTTCATCTGCGGGGTGACGTCGGTCAGCAGGGTCGGGTGGACGGTGAGGTCCGCTTCCTCGAAGGTGCCGCCCACGGCGACCGTCGCGCCTTGCGCCACGGCATCGTCGAACAGGCCCTTCACGCGGTTGAAATTGCCCTTGTTGACGACCTGCGCGATGCTCTCCTTCTTGAGCGCGCCGTCATCGCCATAGAGATTGTTCTGGACGTTGGTCTTGAAGGATTCGACGAGCGCGTCCTTCTGGTCTTCCTTCACGAAGACATAGTCGGGACAAATGCAGGCCTGGCCGCCGTTGAACTGCTTGGCGCCGGCGAGCGCCGCGCCGATCGCGCCGACGTCCGCGCCGTCATCGATGATGACCGGCGACTTGCCGCCCAGCTCGAGCGTCACGGAGGCCAGATGCTTGGCGGCGGCGGCCATCACGATCTTGCCGACGCGGGTGCTGCCGGTGAAGAAGATGTGGTTGAAGGGCAGTTCGAGCAGGGCCTCGGCGACGCTCACATCGCCTTCGAACACGGCGACTTCGTTCTCCGGGAACACCTCGCCGATGATCTGGGCGGCGACGCGCGCGGTGGCGGGACAGAGATCGGTGAGCTTCACGATGCAGCAATTGCCGGCGGCGACGGCCGCGGCGACCGGACCGAGCGTGAGGCCGAGCGGGAAATTCCACGGGCCGAGGACGAGGCAGACGCCGCGCGCTTCATAGACGATGCGGGCCTTGTCGTTGGGGTTCTTGGAAGGCGTGACCTCGGTCGGCGCCATCCAGTCCTCGAGGCTGTCGATGTTGAGCTGGATGTTGCCGACGATGTTCAGCACCTCGGTCACGCGGATCTCGCCCTCGGGCTTGCGCGTATCTTCCAGCACGGCCTTCACGATGTCGTCGGCATGTGCCTCGACAGCGGCCTTCAGCTTGGCCAGCTTTGCCTTGCGCTCGGCGGCGCCAGTGGCTTTGACGTTCCACTGATTCTCCTGCTGCGCGGCGAAGACGCGGGCGATGTCCTTGGAGAGGTCGGCGGCAGTTTGCGTGGAGCTGGTCATGGGGGATCTTCCGTCTGTGAACGAGGGGGAATAGGATGGGCCGGGCCGCGCGTCGATGGCGTTCGGGGAGTCGCTTACGGCATGGTCTTGTCTCCGTCTCTATTTCGCTCCAAAGGACAGAGTCAACAAGGGGTGACGGAGAGGGGTCGCAAAGGGGCATGAGGAAATATCTGGGAGCGCTGTGCCTGTTGGCGCTCGCGGCCTGTTCAGGCGGCCAGGGCGGCGGCTCCGACACGCTCGCGGCGGACAATTGGGTGACGCCCGGCGGCGATCACGGAAAATCGCATTATTCTACCCTGACCGACATCAATCGCGAGACGGTCGGCACGCTCGGCCTGGCCTGGGCGGCCGAGCTCGGCACGACGCGGGGCCTCGAAGCGACACCGGTGGTCATCGACGGCGTGATGTACACGAGCGGCGTGGCGGGCCGCGTCTATGCGCTCGACGCGGCGAGCGGCAAGGAACTCTGGCGCTACGAACCCGAGGTCGACATGCAGGTCAATCGCACGGCCTGCTGCGACATGGTCAATCGCGGCGTCGCGGTGGCGCGGGGCAAGGTCTATGTCGCGACGCTCGACGGCTGGATGGTCGCGCTCGATGCGAAGACCGGCAAGGTCGCCTGGCGGAGCGACGCGATCGTAGATCGAGCACGCGGCGACAATTCGACCGGCGCGCCGGAAGTGGCGGGCAATGTCGTCGTCATCGGCAATGGCGGCGCGGAATATGACGTGCGCGGCTATGTGAGCGCGTTCGATCTGGAGACCGGCAAGCTCGCATGGCGCTTCTTCACCGTGCCGCGCGACCCCAAGCTCGGACCGCAGGACCATCCCGATCTCGAAGCGGCGGTGAAGACCTGGGACCCGAACAGCCGCTGGGATATCGGCGGCGGCGGCACGCCGTGGGACGCGATCAACTATGACGCCGAGACCGGGCTGGTGCTGGTCGGCACCGGCAATGGCGGGCCTTATGCGGTCTCCAAGCGCAGCCCCAAAGGCGGCGATAATCTCTATCTCGGCTCGATCGTCGCGCTGGACGCCAGGACCGGGCGCCTCAAATGGCACTACCAGGAGACGCCGGGCGACAATTGGGACTTCACCTCGACCCAGCCGATGATCCTGACGCGCATGAAGATCGACGGGGAGGAGCGGCCGGTGGTGCTGCACGCGCCCAAGAACGGCTTCATGTATGTGCTCGACCGGCGCGACGGGAAGCTGCTGCGCGCCAATGCGCTGGTGCGGATGACCTGGGCGAACGGCGTCGACATGAAGACCGGACGGCCGAACCTGACGCCGGAACGATCGGACTATACCAACGGCCCGAAGATCGTCTTCCCCGGCTCGCCCGGCGCGCGCAACTGGCATCCGGCGGCTTATGATCCCGAGAGCGGGCTCTATATCGGCGCCGTGCAGGACATGGGCAACGTCATCTACATGACGCCGGGGCAGAAGCCGCTGGCGCGGCGCATGCTCAACAATGATGCGGCGCTGCTGTTCACCTCAGACCTGCAGGCGATCCTGCCGACCCTGCCGCCGCCGCTGCGCGATGCCATCACGGCCCGGCCGGAAATGGCGTGGGTGAAGGCGAACCCGGCGACGACCGAGCTGCGCGCGCTCGATCCGCTGACCGGCAAGACCAAATGGGCCGTCAAGACCGGCGGCTGGCAGGATCGGGGCGGGGCGCTGGCGACGGCGGGCGGTCTGGTCTTCCAGGGCAGCATCGACGGCAAGCTGCGCGCCTATGACAAGGCGAGCGGCAAGCTGCTCAAGGAGATCGACACGGGGAGCGCGATCCTCGCCGCGCCGATGACCTACCGGATCGGCGGCGTGCAATATGTCGCGGTGATGGCGGCCTGGGGCGGGGGCGGCTTTCCTTACATTCCGCCTTATTCGGCCGCCTACAAGCGGAGCAATCAGGGACGTATCCTTGCGTTCAAGATCGGGGGCGGCGCGGTGCCGCTGCCGCCGGAGTTGCCTGCGCTCACCGTGGCACCCGAGCCGCCGAAGCAGGCGCCCGGCGTCACGCCGGCGACGATCGCGCGGGGCATGACGCTCTTCTTCGGGCATTGCGGGCTTTGCCACAGCAACCAGCCGCGCTCGGTCACGCCTGACCTGCGCCGGATGAGCGAAGGCTCGCATGCCGCGTTCAGGCAGATCGTGCTGGAGGGGCTGCTGCTGCCCAACGGCATGCCGCGCTGGGACGACCGACTCAGCGAGCAGGACGTGGACGCGATCCACGCCTATCTCATCGATCTTCAGGCCAAGGCGCGTGCCGAGGAACTGGAGAAGCAGAAACGCGGCCTGCCCCTGGACACGCCGGGGCTGACCATCTTGTCGAATTATTGATGCGAGCGCGAGCCCCTCTCAAATCCTCCCCGGCACGGGGAGGGGGACCAGCGAAGCTGGTGGAGGGGGCCCACAGCCGCGCCAACTGGCAAGCCCCCTCCACCATCCCCGCTTTCGCGCGGATGGTCCCCCTCCCCGTTTCGGCGAGGATTTGAAAGGATGACCATGACCTACTCTACTCTCGACAATCCGGTCCTCGAATTTGCCTTCGAGTGCCGCCTGCAATTCACCCGCGTCCACGCGATCCCCAATGTCCACAATGGCGGCTTCCGCTCGGCCGTGCTGGTCGATCAGGGGCATTTCGAGGGGCCGCGTGTGCGCGGCAAGGCCGTACCCAATTCGGGCGGCGACTATGCGCATTTCCGCGATGACGACACCGCCGTGTTTGATGCGCGCTATCTGCTCGAGACCGACGACGGCGAGATCATCTACATGCAGAACCGGGGCTATCTCTGGGGCCGCAAGCCGGACTCGATGCAGCGCCTGCGCGCCTGGGCCTTCGAGGGCGGTGATCCGGTGGCACACGAGGATTATTATCTCCGCGCCCAGCCGACCTTCGAGACCAGCAAGGGCAAATATGACTGGATGACGCGGCACGTCTTCATCGGCGTCGGCGAGCGCAAGCCGGACGGGAATTTCGTGCGTTACTATGCACTGACCTGAGCCTCAGCGCGGCGTCACTACCGCCTCCGCCTCGATCTCGCATTTCCATGTCGGGCCATAGAGCGCCGCGACCTGCACCAGCGTGCCGACCGGGCGGGTCGGCTTCATCGCGCGGGTGAAGGCGGCGCTGATCGCGTCGGCGTCGGCAATGTCGGTGACGAACATGCGCACGCGGACCACGTCCAGCGCGTTGCCGCCGAGTTCCTCGATATGGGCGATGATCTGGCGGAAGCAGTCGTCGGCCTGCGCGCCGGCATCCATCGCCACGCCATCCTCCATCTCGGCGACGGTGCCCGCGACGAAGATGTGATCGCCCACGCGCAACGCGCGGGTGAAGCCGATTTCCTCCTCGAAAGCGGAGAGGGGTGGGATGCGGGTGCGCTCGGTCTTCATTCTGCTCTCCTCAATCGAGCGTCAGGCCCTGCGGCCGCCAGGTGTCGGTGGTGCTGGGGATCGATCCGGTCGCGATCTCCAGCCAGAAGGGCTTGAAGCCGATGAGGATGAAATCCTTCGGGAAATCCGGAAAATAGCTCTTGAGCGCGTCGCCCTTGTACGGGTTCTTGTTGGCGATGAACCACTCGTCCTTCATCGCGCGGGCCTCGCCCATCAGGCTCGCATAAGCGGCGCTGCGATCGTCGGCGAAGTGGAGCGTGGCGGCGCGGTTGTGTGCGATCTGGTCGAGCTTGCGGGTGCCGGGACGGGTCGCCATCCAGAGCATGAAATCCTCGTCCGGCGCTGAGACCAGCACGGTGCGGGCGCGGGGGCGGTTCTCGGCGTCGACCGTGATGAGCGTCGTGAAGCTGTCCTTGGCGATCAGCGCCTTGGCCGCCGCGAGGATCGCCGCCGGTTCGGCGGTGCGAACATGCTCGGGCACCTTGGGCTGCGCCTGTGCGCCCTTGGTGCCGGCCGCGATGGCCGCCAGCGTCGCGCCGATCAGGACTTCGCGCCGGCCGGTGCTCATGGCGGCAGCATCGCGCATTCGACATTGGCGATCTTGCCGTCGCGCAGCGTGTAGAAGATGAACTGGCGCAGCTCCTGCACGTCGCCCGCCGCGATCGGGAACAGGCCTGGTGCGCCGTTTGCGTCGAGGGTCGCGCGGTCGAGATCGCGATAGGCCTCGATCCGTACGATGGCATCGACCGCCGTCAGCGTCTCACTCGAGGCGAAGTTCTGCACGCGCACGCTCTCATGCACATGCGCGTGCAGGAAGGCATAGAAGCGCTTCATGTCCTCGCGCGAGCGGATCGAGACGCCGAAGAAGTCCATGGCCATCGGTTCCGCGTAGAAATCGCAGACGGCATCATAATCCTTCGTGTTGAAGGCCGCGAGATAGCGGTCGTAGTCGGCGCGGTTCATGCCGGCTGCGGCGCAGGGCCCTTGGCCGCAGCGGTCAGCATGTCGCGATTTTCCTCGATCATCCGGCGGACCGAGCGGGCTGGGGTGCCAGTGAGCGTTTCGACGTCGTCGGTGCGGATCGCCAGATAACCCTCGCGGATCGCCTGGCCGAAAGTGACCATATCGTCGCTGTTCCAGGGGATGCCGCTCACATATTGATCGTCGACCGGGCGGCGCGGAATGCCCATGGCGTCGAAGATCGCATATTGCTGCTCATCATCCACCGCGACGTGCTCGACCGGGCAGCCGGTGATCTGCGTGATGAGCGCCGCGACTTCCTCGAAGGTCTGCAGGTCCGGGCCAGTGATGTTGTAGATCTTGTTCTCATGCCCGGGCGTCGTGAGCACGGCGACCGCGCTGGCGACGCAATCGTCGCGCCAGACCATCGCTTCCCGCCCATTGCCCGCATTGCTGAACCATTTGCCGGTGGCGAGCATATTCGGCCCGGCCATCAGGATCATCGCATCGGCATAATGCGCGTCGCGCAAAGCGGTCCAGGCCATGCCCGAGGCGCGCATGGCGTTCTCGGTCTCGATATGGTCGTGGCGCACTTCGGCCGGATTGGCGGGATCGTCGATGCCGATGAAGCTGGTGTAGAGGATGTGCTTCACGCCCGCTGCGGCCGCCGCATCGATCGCCGCCTTGTGCTGAACGACCCGGGCGCCGACGCGCGTGCCGGAGATGAGCAGCATCTTCTCCGCGCCCTTGACCGCTTCGGCGAGCGTCTCGGGCTTGTCATAGTCGCCATAGCGCACGTCGCAGCCCTGCGCGACGCGATCGGCGAGCCTGGCCGGCGAGCGGCTGATGAGGATGAGCTTTTCGGCCAGGCCCTTGGCGATCAGCATGTCCGTCGCCGCCCTTCCATATTGGCCGGAAGCGCCGGTGATCACGATCTTGCCCTGGTTACTCATTCTCTCTCCTCTTCGTCCGATCTGTTCGTCGCCCGGCGGTTCTCGCCGCGCTCGTCAGAAGGGACTTTATCAATCTCACTTCGCGGGGCAACTGCTCGTCGCGGAGGGATCAAGATCGCGGCACTGGCCGTCAATGCCGGTCGTCGGCAGCGTCAGGCCGATCTGCGCGGCGAGGGTGGGAAGGATATCGACCGTCTCGACGCCGAGCGGCTGTTCCATATGGACCATATTCTTGCGCCAGAAGAGGATCGGCACGCGGCGATCATAGTCCCAGGGGCTGCCATGGGTCGCGACATAGCCGCCACTGCCATCCGCGATCGGCGTGACGCGGGGCTTCAGCAGCACGACGAGATCGCCCGAGCGCTGCGGATCGAAGCTGGCCTTGGCGATCGTCAGCAACGTCCAGCTTTCCGGCGGGCCGGCGGGCGCTGGCGCGGCGGCCAGTTCGGCATGGGTGAAGACGGTCTGTACCTGCGGGCTGGCGAGATAGAGTGCCCTGGCTTCCTTCAGCACCTGCGCGCGCTGGGCGGCCGTCAGTGCCTTGTTGACATAGATGTCGCCGAAGGGGCCGGTGCCGTCGATGAGGTCGCCGGGCAGGCCGGTCTTGGCCTGGAGCGCGGTGTTGATCGCCTTGGGGTAGAGCGCCGGATCGACGCGCTGCGCGTCGCTCGCCGCCTGTTCGCGCTGCCGCTCGGGCAGATCGAGCCCGCCATGGTCGGCGGTCAATGTCACCATATAGTCGATGCCGGCCTTGTCGAGCCGATCGAAGAAGGCGCCCAGATTCTCGTCGAGATTGACCATCTGGATGCACATCTCGGCGCCGCGCGTGCCATAGCTGTGGCCGACATAGTCGGTGGCGCTGAGGCCTAAGATGAGCAGGTCCGTCGCGGTGCCTGCGCCGAGCTTCTGATCCTCGACCAGACTGGCGGCGAGGGCGAGCACGGCGGCGTCATATTCCGGCGAGGCGCGGAAGGCCCTTATGTCTCCTGCCTTGCGCGCGAAATGATTGGTGCCGACGCTGACTTTGGGCGCGACGACTACCGGGCGATCGACGGCCTGACACCTGTCCGGCAGTGCAAGGGCGGGCCGTTCCTGATCGAGCATCACCTTGATCCCGGCATTCACCTTTTCGACCAGCGGCGTGACCGGCGTGCCCTTGTAGCTGCCGAAGCCGGTCGTGCCCTGCCACCACCAGATCTGATCCAGCTTCCTGCCGCCCATCATGATCGCGGCGCGGTCCTTGCCCGCGACCGAGACGACGCGCGAGGCCGGGTTGGCGTCCTTCATATAGCCGCCAAGCGTCGGCACTTTCAGAAACTGGTTGGAGGCCGTGTAGTCGCGCGAGCTGCTGCCCGGGACGGTCGGGTCTTCCGAGCAATAGACGGTCTTGTCGGCCCGCGCGACACTCTGGTCGATCCATTCATTGGCGATGATGCCGGTGTGGCCGGGGCGATTGCCGGTCAGGATCGTCGAGTGGCCGGGGCAGGTCTCGGTCGCGGCATGGCTTTGATAGCCCTTGGGGAAGACGGCGCCCTGCTGGAGCCGGGCGAGGCCGCCGGTATAGCGCGTGCGATATTCGGCGAAGAGATCGGCGGAATATTGATCGACCGAGATGACGACGAGCAGCTTGGGCGGCGTCGCGGGGGCCTGCTGGGCGAGGGCGGGCGCGGAGGCCGCCAGCAGGGCGCCGGTCAGGAAGCGAACGAAGCTGCGCGTCATGAAATTCTCCTTGGGAAGCGGCGGGGCAGCGCCTAGATACGCTCAATGGACTTCCCTCTGCGACGGCTCAATGGCCTTTTGATGACGGCCCTGTGCCTTTGCGCACTTCTCCTGGGCGCGCAGATGGCCCAAGCGCAGATCGGCGGTGCCTTCGGCCCGAAGGGCGAGCCGCATATCCGCGCGAGCCTGGTCACGGAGAGCGCGGCGCCGGCACCGGGTGGCACGGTGACGGTTGCCATCCTCATGAAGCCGGACAAGGGCTGGCACGGCTATTGGGAAAACCCCGGCGATGCGGGCGCGGGCATGCGGATCGAGTGGGAAACGCCAGAGGGCGTGCGGATGGGCGCGCTGCGCTATCCGGTACCCGAGCGGCTGTTGATCGCCGGTCTCATGAACCATGTCTATGAGCATGATTATGCGATGCTTCTGGACATTGCGATCCCCGCTGAACTGGCGCCGGGCACATCGATCCCGATCCGCGGCAAGGCGCAATGGCTGGCTTGCACGGACAGCATCTGCGTGCCCGAGCAGGGCGAGATTTCGACGACATTGACGGTCGGCGATGGCCGTATCGCGCCGGAGGATCGCGCGCGGTTCGACGGCTTCCGGGCGAGCATTCCCCGGCCGCTCGACCAGCAGGCGCGCTATCGGGTGACAGGCGACCGCATCGCCATTGCTGTGCCCTATCCGGCCGCTGCGCCGGTGGGGCAGCCCTGGTTCTTCGCGCTCAGCAAGCAGCGCGTGGCCTATGCCGAGCCGCAGCAGGTGCGGCGCGCAGGCGATTTTCTGGTCGTCGAGACCGCCGTGCCGGAGGGTGCCGCGACGAGCGGGGCGGTGGACGGCGTGCTGGCCGTATCCGACAAGATCGCTTTGCAGATCAAGGCTGTACCGGGCGATGTTCCGAGTGGTGGCGAGCGGATCGGCGGTGCGGCAGGCGAGGCGGCGAGCGGGGAGTGGACGGCGGCGGCCGTGCTGCTCGCGCTGGGCGGCGCCTTCCTTGGCGGGCTGATCCTCAACATCATGCCCTGCGTCTTCCCGATCCTCAGCCTCAAGGCGATCAGCCTTGCAAAAGCCGGCGGTGAAGAGCGGAAAGTACGCAGCGAAGCCTTGGCCTATACGGCGGGTATCCTCGTCACTTGCCTCGCGCTCGGCGCGCTGATGCTGGCGATCCGCGCGGGCGGCGCGCAGATCGGCTGGGCCTTCCAGCTGCAGGACCCGCGCGTCATCGCGCTGCTGCTGATCCTGATGGTGGCGATCACGCTCAATCTGCTGGGCGCCTTCGAGATCGCGACGGTGAGCGTCGGGCAGGATAAGGCGGGGCAGGGCGGTCATGCCGGCGCCTTCTGGACTGGTGCGCTCGCGGCCTTCGTGGCGACGCCCTGCACCGGGCCATTCATGGGCGCGGCGATGGGGGCTGCGCTGGTGCTGCCCTGGCCGCTGGCGTTGACGGTGTTTGCGGGGCTGGGCCTTGGGCTGGCCTTGCCGTTCCTCGCCATTGCCTATGTGCCGGCTCTGCGCCGCCTGATGCCGCGCCCGGGCACCTGGATGACGACCTTCCGCCGGATCATGGCCGTGCCGATGGGGCTGACGGCGCTCGGCCTGCTCTGGCTGCTCTCGCGCCAGCTTGGTGTCGGCGGGATCGCGCTCGGTATCGCGCTGGCTGCAGTCGCGACGATCCTGCTCGTGCTGCTCGGGCGGCGGCAGCGGTCGGGCGTCGGCGTGAACTGGGCGCTGGGCGGGCTGGCGCTGGTGCTGCTCGGCACGGCGGCTGTCGCCGCGCCGCCGTTCGTGCGCTCGGAAAAGGTTGCGGCGGGCGAGGGCCTGCTGGGCGAGTCGTTCAGCGAGGCGAAGCTGGCGGCGCTGCGGCAGGCGAACAAGCCCGTCTTCCTCTATTTCACCGCCGACTGGTGCCTCACCTGTAAGGTCAACGAGGCCAATGCGATCGACACGGAGGCCGTGCGGGATGCGTTCGACAAGGGCGGCATGACGGTGATGGTCGGCGACTGGACCAATGCCGATCCCGCGATCAGCCGCTTCCTGGAAGCCAATGGCCGCTCAGGCGTGCCACTCTACCTCTATTATGCGCCGGGCGCCGCCGCGCCGCGCGTGCTGCCGCAGGTCCTCACCCCCTCGACCCTGACCGATATCGCCAAGGCCGGCGCCTGATGGCCAAGAAGCGGCTGGACCAGCTGCTGGTGGAGCGTGGCCTCGTGGAGAGCCGGACGCGCGCGCAGGCGCTCATCATGGCGGGCAATGTGCTGGTCGGCGATCGGCCGGTCGACAAGCCGGGCCAGGGCGTGGCCGAGGATGCGGCGATTTCGCTCAAGGGCAAGGATCATCCCTGGGTTTCGCGGGGTGGCTTGAAACTCGATCATGCGCTGGCGCAGTTCGGGTTGGACGTCACCGGCATGGTCGGCCTCGATGTCGGCAGCTCGACCGGCGGCTTTACCGACGTGCTGCTGACGCGCGGCGCGGCGCGGGTCTATGCGGTGGACAGCGGCACAAACCAGCTCGCCTGGAAACTGCGGCAGGACCCGCGCGTCATCGTCCACGAGCAAACCAGCGCGCGCATCCTGACCGACGCCCATATCCCGGAGCCGATCGACATCATCGTGTGCGATGCGAGCTTCATCAGCCTCGCCAAGGTTCTGGAGCGGCCGCTGAGCTTCGCCGCCGATCCCGCTCTGCTCGTGGCGCTCATCAAGCCCCAATTCGAGGCCGGGCGGGCCGATGTCGGCAAGGGCGGGGTGGTGCGCGATCCCGCTGTCCACGAGCGCGTCTGCGAAGATGTCCGGAAATGGGTCACCGGCCTGCCGGGCTGGCAGGTTCTGGGCATCGCGCAGAGCCCGATCACCGGGCCGGAAGGCAATGTCGAGTTCCTGATCGCGGCACGGCGCTCAGACCGGTGATTTCGTCGCAATTTCGCGCTTGCGAACATCGCGTCCGCGCCGCAAAGCCATGTCTGTGATGTGGGGATCGAGCGGTGGGGGATTCGCATGAAGCCTAGTCGTGGGGTGCAGGCATGAACGAGATTGCCTCGCAGGGTCAGTTGCGGCTGGCGTTCCTCCGCTGGGCATTGGTCACCGTGCCGGCCATCGAGTTTCTCGGCATGGTCTCGGGCTTTCTCTCCAACAGCGGCTACGGCAATCGCTGGTTCGCAGCGCTGGTGAAGCCGGATCTGACACCGCCGGGCTGGGTGTTCGCGACTGTCTGGCCGACGCTCTACCTGCTGATGGGCCTAGCGCTCGCCATCGTCATCCATGCGCGCGGGGCGCGGGGGCGGGGACTCGCGATCATGCTGTTCATCGTCCAGCTCGTCTGCAACTTCGCCTGGTCGCCTTTGTTCTTCGCCGCGCATGAAGCGACCCTGGCCTTCTATCTGCTGCTGGTCATCCTCGTCCTCGCGACCGTGACGACCGTGCTGTTCGGCCGCATCCGCGCGCTCGCAGCCTGGCTGATGGTGCCGTATCTGGTGTGGCTCGGCTTCGCGAGCGGCCTCGCTTACGATATCGATCGCATGAATCCCGGCGCCGAAAGCCTTGTGCCGTCGGCTATCAGCACCCAAATCTGACCATGTGCCGCCAGCGGGGCGGCGAAGGAACATCGACCCATGCAGAGTGAGAATCGCTTTTTCGACGATCTTTCGAAGATCATCAACGGTGCCGCCGGCACTGTCGCCGGCATGACGCGCGAGTTCGAGAGCAATGCGCGGGAACGCGCCAAGGAATGGATCGGCGGGCTGGAATTCGTCAGCCGCGAGGAATTCGAGGCCGTGAAGGCGATGGCCGCGCAGGCGCGCGAGCAGGTCGCGGCACTCGAGGCGCGCCTGGCCGTTCTGGAAGGCAATGCGCCGGCTCCAGCGCAGAAAGCCAAAGCGAAAAGCAGCAAGCCCGCCGAGTAATAATTTCCCCGGCGCGCCAACCGGTTATCCACAGCTTATCCACGATCTCATGAACAAAAGCGGGACGGAAGCCGATTGTGCGGATGCCCAAAGCTTTTCGCCGCATTGCGGTCGTGCTAGGAGAGGGCGTCCGGGGCCATTGGCGATGGATCGCCTTCTAGATGTGGACAGACGGTTTTTGAGATGATCGACCGGGACGGATATACCATCGGCGAACAGGAAGCCGAGCCGATCGACATGCTGTCGGCCTATTTCGAAGCGCACGAATGGCCGTTCGAGCATGTCGGCGAGGACGAGATCGTTGCGCGGCATCGCGGCAGCTGGACGGAATATGAAGTCCGCGCGATCTGGCGCGATGACGACATGGTGCTCCAGCTCCTCGTCATGCCGGACATTCGCGTGGCGGACGACAAGCGTCTGGCGATCTGCGAAACCATCGCGCTTATCAACGAACAGCTCTGGCTTGGCCATTTCGAGCTCTGGTCGAGCAGCAGCACCCTGCTGTTCCGGCACGGCGCATTGCTGGGGTCGAGCGGATCGCTGACGCTCGATCAGGCCCAGCTTCTGGTCGAGAGCGCGATCGACGAGTGCGAGCGCTTCTACCCGGTCTTCCAGTTCGTGCTGTGGGGCGGCAAGAACCCCAATGAAGCCATGGCGGCGAGCCTCATCGAGACGCATGGCGAAGCCTGAACGGGCCATCGCCTGGCCGGATCGACTGCTTTTCATCGGTTGCGGCAATATGGCCGGCGCGATGCTTGCGCGCTGGCTGGACTGTGGCCTGCCGCCCGAGCGCGTGACGGTCGTGCGGCCAAGCGGCAAGGCCGTTGCCGAGGGCGTGAACGTACTCACGCAACTGGATGGACCGGTGGCGGAAGGGACGTTGGTCCTGCTGGGCTTCAAGCCACAGCAACTCGGTGAGATCGCGCAAACCCTAGCTCCGTTGCTCAGTGGTGCGACCTTGTTCTCGATCCTCGCGGGCGTGCCGGTCGCGCAATTGCGCGATGCCTTCCCGCAGAGCGGCACGATCCTGCGCTGCATGCCGAACCTGCCGGTGCGGATCGGCAAAGGCGTCTCGATCCTGCATGGCGACGTCGATGCGTCCGCCGTGCAGCGCGAGCAGACGGAGGCGCTGTGCGCGCCGCTCGGGCTGGTCGAATGGCTGGACGACGAAGCGCTGTTCGATGCGGCAACGGCGGTGGCCGGCTGCGGCCCGGCCTTCGTCTATCGCTTCATCGATGCGCTGGCCGCGGCCGGGCGCAATCTCGGCCTCGGTGACGCGGCTTCGGCGCGCATGGCGCTGGTGATGGTCGAAGGCGCGGCGATCAGTGCCGCCGCAAGCGACATTCCGCCCGATGCGATGGCCGATGCCGTCGCCAGCAAGGGCGGCATGACGCGCGAGGGACTGGATGTGCTCGATCGCCCAGACGGGCTGGCGTTCCTGATCGACCAGACCTTGCGGGCCGCGCGGGATCGCGGCGTGGCGCTGGCGGCGCTGTCGCGCAAGGCGGATTAGGTCGCAGCATCATAGAAGCCGACAGTTCGGACACGACGCCATTGCTGCTCTTAGCCCCTCCTCTTCAGAGGAGGGGTTGGGGTGGTGCTGCAACGGTCCGGTTGATCGCTACGCGAGCGATGCTGGCGCATCGCCACCACCCCCTAACCCCTCCTCTGAAGAGGAGGGGCGATGGCCGCTCTCACCCCAAATCAGCCGTTGGAGAATATCGCGCCTTCTCCGCAAAGCGGACGTTGCGCTGATTCAGTTTTATCGGTTCGCGATTGGCTTGTCTCGACAACCCATTCGCGAGAAGCGGGGCATAGCGCGCTGAAAATCGCTGTCCTACGGCTCTCATCCGATGGCACTCCGGCCACGCTCTTTCTCAGGTCCGGCAATCCCTTTCCCGCCGCCGGTGCGGAGGCGGTAAAAACGGGTTCGATAGTGTGACCTTCGTGTGACCTTTCGCTTAGGGGCCGGGGACAATCTGGATCCGACCTAACGCTTGGCCCTGATCTGCAGGCTCGCGACCATCCGCTGATCCTCGCCGTCCAGCAGATTTTCGAGCACACGCCAGAAGCCCGTGACCGAGCCCTGGCCGGCGGTCGAATAAGCGCTCGCCATGCGTTCGCGCATCGCATCGAACAGGGCGGTCTCGACCGTCTCGCCGGCCGCAGTCAGCCGCAGCAGGCGCTGACGCCGGTCGCGAAGGCCGGGGCTGGTCTCGACGAGGCCGCGCTCGACCAGCTCGTCCAGCACGCGGCCGAGCGATTGCTTGGTGATCCCGAGCAGGCGAATCAGCGTGGAGACGGTGAGATCGGGCTGGCGGGCGATGAAATAGAGCGAGCGCTGATGCGCGCGGCCAAGCCGGTGCTGGTCGAGGACCGGATCCATGACCTGCGCGAGCGCTGCATGGCCGAACTGGAGCAGCTCGATCCCGCGCCGGATTTCCTCCTCGCGCAGGAACAGCGGGGACGCGGCGGGACTGGGTGCGGTGCTGGCCATGGCGCGCTCCTTAGCCGATCGGCGGGCGGCTGAAAATGCGCGTGAAGAGCGTGTGCCGCTATGCTTGGCTTTTGCGGCAAGGGCGCTATATGACCGCCTCCGGCGCGATGCGCCGCGATGCTGGGGCGTCGCCAAGCGGTAAGGCAGCGGCTTTTGATGCCGCCATTCGCAGGTTCGAATCCTGCCGCCCCAGCCATCGTGCCCTGCGGCAGAGAAAACCATGCCCACGGCGGCCAGCGGTTCACGACCGACGCTGAGGAGGGCAGCTCGCTACGTCTATCCGACTGCGCCCATCAGGCGATCTTCTCGCGCGCGGGTCGTCCTGCTGACCAGCGCGAGCGCGCAGGCCGAGTCCGGCGGAATCGTGATAACCCGACGCAGTGCCACGAGCGGACCGTGCGTCGTGTGAGACAGCTCGAAAGCCACGAGGCGATTTTGCCATCGTTCGATCAGCAGCCCCGCCCAGGCGAAGGCGCGCTGCTCAGCCAGTTGCGAAGGCGGCGTTCCGGCAGACAGCGGCTCCGGCGCCGCCCAGCCGGCTGCAACGCGCAGGGCCATGCAGGGCGGGACGATGCCGTCTTCCTCGTCCGGCAAGGGGATGCGGCCCATGAGGCAGCGCACGCCGTCGCGCTCGCCATAGGGCAGGTCCGGCCATTGGAACAGCAGATGGCCCAGTTCATGCGCGATCATCGCGGCGCGCGCGCCGGCTGGCACGAGCGCATAGGCTTCGCCGCCGCGAAAGGTCCAGGCGTGCGGGCGCGCGCTCTTCGGGCCGAGGAACAAGGTCGGCATGCGCGCGCCGAAACGGCCGAGAAGCGCGCGAATGACCACGGGCGCTTCGGTCAGCCGCGTCCGCTCGGCCGGCGAAAGATCGCGGACCGCGCCCGCATCCAGCAGATCGATGGTCCCACTGCCGAGCGCCTCGTACCAGCGCAGCACGCGCGCTACCCGGCTCAGGTCGTAATCGCTCACCAAAGCGACGACGCGCAGCTGCAGCGCTCGCGCCGTGCCACTCAAGAAAAGGTCCATTCCTCGACGAGGCTGCCGTCTTGCAGACGGCGGTATCCCCATGGCGTGCCGCCCGTCACGGAAATGCCGAAGCGCACGATATAGACGAGCTCGGACGTCGCACTGGCCGCTGCGACCCGTTCGACCGCCGCATCATTGGCCGACGCCTTGCCGCCGTCGCTTCGCAGGTTCAGCCCATAGCGCCCCAACGGCAGGTGGATGAAGGTGACCGGATCTCCGGATGCGGAATCGATCGGATGGCGCAGCCAGCCCCAGTCGTCGAGCGCTGCCGGATCGAAGTCCGGCACATGGCTTCGCGCGACCCGCACGGTGCGGATCTCTGCCGTTCGCCTGAGATCGCAGGAGGGATCGAGCGCGCGTTCCGGCGTCAACCAGGGGCGATCCTGATCGGGATCGACCGGCTTCAGCTCCGTCCCGTTCACCTTGAGGGTCAGTGGATCCACGGTACTTTCGATGAACAGGATGCCGTCGAAGAAGCCGGCGACGCCGATCTGGTTTGCGCCGGCCAGGGCGAATTGCTGATTGAGCTTCTCCGCGAGCTTGTCCGGCGTGTCATTGACGGCGACCTGGATCGTGACGTTGCCCTTCGTGCTTTCGAGCCGCCATTCGGCCGGGGATGCGGCTGCGCCACGCCGGCCGGCGAAGCCTGCAAGCAGATCCTTGCCCGCCTCGGCGCTGCCGGCATCCGGCCAGCCGCGCGCCGCAAGGCTGATGCCGGCGCCGAGCAGGACGTCGGCAACCGCGCGGGTCGGCCCGGCTGCCGGTAGGTTGACCGCGCCCAGCGTGCCCGCGCGCTGTGTCTCGACGACGATCGCACCGTCGGGGAAGAGACGTGCCGTGCCGACTCCTGTGGGTGCGATCGCGGCATTGATCCGGTCGGCGATCTGCTGCGCGGTGTAGCTGCCGTTGGGGAAGGACACGCTGACCAACGTCGGCGCCAGCACGGTGGAGGCGGGCAGGGCGGCATTGAACTCGATCGGCAGGTCTCCATTGAGCGTGAGCGGCCCGGCAAACGGCGGAATGACGACCGCCGCGCGGCAAGCCGGCGCCTGGACTTCGTCGGTCGGAAAGGCCGGCCCCCGCCCGGCATGCTCGATGCACTGGAGCGATGAGGCCAGGCCGACCGTCTTGCTCTCCAGCCGCATGAACAGGTCTTTTTCCGCACCCTTCGAGCGGGCGCCATAGACGTTTGCGGCGATGGCCGCCGTGGTCGCTTTCGAGACGGCGGACCTTGCGGCCACCGGACCCGGCCGCACTGTCGCGAGGCGGGCGGCCCGCTCGAACATTGCGAGAAGCTCGGCGCGTGTGACGGCCGCCGCATCGGCGACATCGCCCGTTCCGCTCGCTTCCAGCGTTGCCGCGCCGGCCGCCGCGTTTTCCACGGCCAGGCCGAGCAGCCCGGCCAGCTCAAGAGGGCCGGCGCGCAGCCGCCATCCGCTCCCGGCGCCTTCGGTCTCGATGTGGAGCAGCGGCGTCGGGAATGTCGGCTTCTTGACGGAGGCGGTCTGATCGACGACCCACGCCCGGACGCCTGGCACGGCCGCGTTGATCGCGGCCGCGACGTTCGTGGCTGCGGCGACCTCCGTCTCGAGGCCGGGAAGCGCCTCGACGAGATCGAGCGGTGAAAGATCGACATCGTAGCTGCGCGCCGTGCCGCCGGGCGACTGGACCTCGATCGTGAGATGCCGCGTTCCCGGCATGAGGGGCGTGACGCCGCGCACGCCCTGCAGCACGGCAGGCTGTGCATGCAGCGTGATTTGCGTGCCGCCGACCTGATTGGTCACGGGATGATTGAGCTTGACGGCCATGCGTAGCGCCGTCCCGTTCCATGCATAGGTGGCGCCGCCGACCGAAGAGACGATGGAGGCGCTGGGGGCGGCCGCGGCGAGGCCAAACGGATCGCCGCCGGCATCGCGCGTGCAGGCAATTTGCCATCCCCCGGTGGTGGAAAGCGTGAAGGCCGCTCCTGGTCCGCCGTCGGCGATCGTGAGGATCGAGGGGTCCAGATCCCCGGTTTCCGTGGGCGGCGCTGCGAATTGCCAGGCTGCGCTGGCCGCCGGGTCGTCCGGCATGAGCGCCAGGCCGTCGCGGTTCTTCGCATCCTTGGTCAGGAAGCCGATGCGCCGGATGTCGGTTGCCGAGACGGGGCGCAGGAATCCCATCTGCTTGAGGCCGGTCGAATCGGTGAGGCTGACAGGCGCCGGGACCGACGAGCCGGAAGGGGGCGGCGGTGGCGGCTCGCCCCGGAAGGCATCGCGCAAGGCAAGTCGGTAGCTCAGCCGCACGGTGCAATCGGCCAGGCCTGCGGCGATCAGCTCGGCGACGGCCGCTACGCTGGTCTGCGTGCCGTCGAAGACGATCTCGACCGGTGCCGCGCCATTGACGGCCACGGCAAGGCGATCGCCCGCCCTGGGCAAATCGCTCAGCAAAGGCAGCTCTAGCCGAGCCCGCTCGGTATCGAGCGGAACGCGCACGCGCGCGCCATCGATCAGGAAATCGACCCAGCTCATGCCGAGCAGCCGCACGGGACCGGCGATCGGCTCGGTCTGCAGTTGGACGCCGGGCGTGGCGACCGGTGTGAAGGTGAATGCAGGGGACGGACCTGCGAGCTGGAAATCGTCAATGCTGATTGTGTGACCGGCGCCCACGCTGACGACGATCCTGTCGCCATTGACGGTCGCGGCTGGCGTCACGACGGCCGGATCATAGGGGAGGGTCGCCGCTGCTTGCGCGAGCTCGATCTGCCGCGCCAGCTGCGCCAGCGCGATGGCGCTGCAGCTGACAAGGCCATTGCCGGTCGGCGAGGTCCCGGCCAGCGCAGCCAATCGCAGGCCGGGATCGCCATTGGCCAGCTTCTTTTCGATGGCGATGGTGGCATCCGTCCCGCCGTCGATCGTCTCGACGATGATATCGCCGCCTTCGTCCGAGGCGCGCACGCCCTCGGCCTGGAGGTTGATCCGCCGCGCGATGAGCGTTGCCGTCGTGTCGCCGGACTGGAAGGCGACGTTCTGTGCCACACCACGCAGCCGCAGGACCAGCGGGGTGGCGGTGAGGTTGGCCGCCGCGAAGGCGTCTTGCGCGGCCGGGAAGCGGTGGCTGGCCTCGCGGCCGAGGATCGGCACGGAAATCCCGGCCAGGCCGAACCGGCCGGGGTTGAGCGGCAACGTGCCGATGCTCGGGATTTTGGAGCCGGCGCTGTCATAGGCCAGATCGAGGACCCGATCGAGGCGCGTACTGCCACCTGTGAACGTGGCCGCCGCGCCGCCGATGGCGATGCCGAGTTCGCTCGCGATGGACGCCTTGGCAAGCGTGACGCCCGCCGTCATCGGTTGTCCGCTCGTCAGCCCTGCATTGAGCAGTGCGGCGAGATCGTTGACGCTGACAGCCCGGCCATCGGGCACCACGCCGGAACCACGCGCGATGGGTGGTAGCGCGCCAATGAAGGGCATGGCCGTTGCCGGCGCCAGTTCGAGGCTCGCCGCGCTGCCCCCGTGGCGCGTTTCGATGACGACAACGGACAAGGCCAGTGCGGTCGGGCGCGCCTTTTCCTTCGGGATGTCGGCTCTCATCCATTTGGACGATGCCGATCGTGCCACCTCTCGCACGGGCAGCCGCCCGGTTGCCGGGTCGAGCGTGGCTTCGACGCCATCAACGCTCAGCTTTTCGCCATTTGCCAGGCCGAGATCGACGGCGATGTCGGCGACGAAGCGGGCGGGCGAGGCGAGGTGATCGTGAAACTCGGTGACCGATCGATCCCCGCGCAGGACCCAGCGGCTGCCCGCGACCTGATGGGGCGCACGAGATGTTGTGGTCATGAACGCACCGGGCGGCTGCGCGATCTTGAATGTCGGCGCTGCCGCCGGGGAAGCGTTTTGCCGAAGATGGTTGAGCAGCGCGAGATCGTGTACATGGCCGAAGCTGTCTGCCGTTGCGAGGCCTGCGGGGTCCCGTGCGTCCAGCAGGGCCTCGATCTGGGCGCGGCTCAGCGTCACATCGTGGCTGTGACCTTGGGCGATGCTCGTCTTGAGCGTGATCGTGTCCGGGATCGCACCGCCCAGAAGAACGGAATCGATGAGCAGGTCATGGCCATGATCCACGGCTGCGCCAGCCAGCCGTGCCGGCACGAAGGGCAGGCAACGGGGATTGATCAGCTTTGGCTTGCGTTCGTTGGATGACACATAGAAGGCCATGGAGAGCGGCTTGCCCGGTACGTGCCCCTTGCCCGGGATGATGACGAGCAGCGGATAATTGCGGAACCAGCGCGTCGAATCGTCGCTGAAGACGATGGGGTGATTGGTTTCCTGCCGGCCGCCGGCATGTCTCTGCCCTTGTTTGGTATTGCTGTGAAAATGCAGGTGGTGCTGGGCGCTCCGGCCGTTGTTGTCGATGTTGACGATGTGATTGCCCTGCACGACGCGATCACCCAGTTCGGCCTGCACGCTGCCTTGCGAGATGTGCAGATACTCGCTGAAGGTGAGTACGCGCTCCTCGTCGGTGCCCGGATCGACGGCGGGCGACCAGCGCGTGTGCAGGATGCCGACGGAGTTGGGCTCGTCCTTGTCGTCCGGGCGTTCCTCGCGGAAGTTCATGACGATGCCGTCGCGCGCGACGAGGCCGGGAACGCGCGGGATGTGATTGAAGTCGATGGCGTAGTGATTGTCGCTCTTCTGCTTCAACGTGTTGGCGTTGTCCCAGGCGACCGGATAGTGGCTGAAGATGCCGTGCGATCCCTGTCCGCACAGCCAGTTGTCATCCGCATCGTAGGGGAGCTTGAACGGGGAGTTTTCCGCGTCGAGACTGTCGTAGACGCCCGGCTTGTCGCGCCCGTCGTCGAAGTAGAAATACCATAGGAAGAAGAGGACGGCCGACGCCAGCAGGCCGAGCAGGATGGCCTGTATGTAGAACGCGATATTCGATGACTGCTCGAACATCGTGATGACCGTGCCGATCGTGGCCATGATCAGGACCACGATGAGGATCACGATGATCGCGGTCTGAAGGTCTTCCTTGCCGGTGCTGAATTCCAGCTCGCCGACCAGCAGCGCCGTGATCAGCGCGCCCAGCACGGCGGCAGCGCCCAGGACGATATTGGTCATGCGGTCGAGCCTGGCGCTCGGCACCCGGCCGATGAAAATAAGCGGCATGAGGAACAGTGCGGCGACGAAGAAGGCGACGACGATGACGATCGATGCGATCACGGCGCCGGACATGTTTTCGAGCTGGAAATCCTCCCACGGCACGCAGATCGCGCAGATCATCCCGACGAACCAGCCCACCGGCAGCGCCAGCATCAGCAGGCGGCTCGGTGCCGCCTCGGGCGAACCGGATTCCTTGCCCAGCGCCATCGCATAGGAAAGCGAGCGCGCGAACTGGTAGGGCATGCGCCATTGGGTGACGTGGCTGATATAGCCCATCCAGCGCCGTGTAACCGAAAGGTACCAGTTGGACTTGGCGTGATGCTCGTGCAGCGAGCCGAGCAATCGCCAGACGATGTTCATCGCGAAGTCGGCCTGGTCGGTGAAGAACCAGTTCTTGGCGTCGAATTCCGGCATGCCCTGGGCCGGCATCGAGACATTCACCTTCTCGGCGAAGCCGGCGCGCACCACCGTCCGGGATATCTGCCAGATGAGGCCGAGCAGCATCATGATCCCGTCGAGCGGCCGCTGTGCGAAGGCGGCCGTGCGGATCAGCTCCCAGAGCAGCGAGAAGCTCGCGAAGATGTTGGTGACGAGGTCGGTCGTCCAGATCGCGTCCGGCTTGGGATTGGGCACTGCCTGCGCCTCGAACCGGGACGCGGGCGAATCCTCCGTCGCACCCTGCGGTCCCCCGATATCGACATTGACAGTCACATCGACCCGGAACCCCGCGCTTGCCCGCAACACTGTTCCGAAGCTTTCGTCAAACATTTGGATGACGAGCTGGAGCCGGTCGAGATTGGGACCCTGCATGAGGTCGAAGAGCTGGCCGATCGCGAGCCGCAGCTGCGCCTTGAGGTTCAGCGAGCGCAGCGCATCCTCGGCATCGTCGAGCAGCGCGAAGGCGGGGCGCAGCATGCGACGCAGGGCGACGGCCGAGCGCAGTGCGCGATGTGCTTCCATCGAACGCGGTCCATTGCGGACCGGGCGCTTGAGGGTGTCGATGACGCCCTCCAGTTCGCGCCGCAGGAAGGTAACCAGCGCGGACAAATCGACCGGCGCCAGCAGGTCGATCGCGAGTTCCGCGCGCCGCTGAAGTACCACACGCCAGCTAGAGGGTGGCGTATCCTTGAGTGTGTCGAGCAGATCGACGATCATCTTGTCGAAATTTTCGAAATTGCCCTCGGCCTTCGCCTTGAGCCCGGCGAAGGGTCCGCCCGCCGCGAACCACGGCCCGAAATAGTCGGCGGCGCGTCGGTCGATGCTCATGCGTTCCCAGAGCGCCTGCGAGACGTCGCTGCCGATAGTACCTGCGCCGAGAAGCGTCAGTACGCCGTCGGCGGCATTGTCGAAGCGCTGCTTCTGCGGGCCGGCCTCCAGTGCCTCCTCGAGGCGCTGCGGATGGAGGAGGATATGACCGAGTCCCATCGCTCCTATCCCACAGCGACCGAGGCGCTGACCGAGACCGAGGCCTTGCCGCCGCCAGTGTCCTGGAGCGGAATAGCGCGTAGCACGGCATCGAATGCGGCCTCGACCTTCTTCACCTCCACGGTGAGGCCGCCCGCCAGCGCCGCGATGGCCGCGTCGCTCAGCTCGCGGATATCCGCTGGGAGATCGAACAGCGGAAGCACGTCGGCCATCAGCGCCTCGAACGTCGGATCGAGCTCGCCCGAAATCACGGTGCTGGGATCGAGCTGGAGCAGCCGCTGCACGGCACCTTGATACTGAACGTCGAGCGCGCTGATCTGGTCAGCCGGGATGATGCGATCGAGCTCGAAAAGCCCTTGCACCGTCTGATTGACCCCGTCGATTGCCGTTCCCAGCCCATCCAGCGGCAGGCTTTCGACGCCGCCCTGAACGCGCCCGACGATGGCATCGACCGGGTCGCTGATTGGCGCGAGATCGAAATTGCGCAACTGATCCACCAAAGTGTCGAGGCTACCGACCACGCCACCCACGCCCTGCGCGCCGGTGATCGAGTCCATCTTCGCGTGAGCCGCGCCGATCAGGGCGGCGAGACCGCCTGCCATCGCGGCAAGATAGGGTGAGATGGCCGCGAGCGCGGCATTAAGTGCGAGCAGCGGCTCGCGCACGGCTTCCTCCAGCGCCGGTCGGATGGCGTCCTTGAGCGCCGGGATGGTAGCGGGCCGTTGCATCAGCGGATCGAGCACGCTGCCGCCGTCGATGATCTCGGCGAGCTGATAGTCCTCCAGTCTCTCGAACAGGGCGCCGGCGACCTCGTCGATATCGTCGCGGACGCGCTTCCAGCTTTCCAGCGACGCGCGAAAGGCGGCATGCGCGGCTCTAGTTTCGGGATCGTCGGCAAGCCCTGTCACGGCGGCGGACAAGGCGCCGAGCTGGGCATGTCCGGCAAGCGCCATCACGCCCGCATCGGCCTGGCGTAGTGCCGGAACCAGCCGCCCCGCGATCGCATCGCGCCGGCTGCGCGCATTGGCCGCCGCGACGGCGTCGAAGGCGGCCGAAAGGTCGGCAATGGCGAGCGGATCGAGCCGGTCCAGCGCTTCCTCGACGAAATCCCGAACTGCCTGTTCGCCATCGCCCGGTGAGGAAAACAGCGCGGCCGCATCGGTCAGCACATCGCGCAGATCATGAGCGAGATCGATATAGGTCGTGACCTCCGTGACGATGTCCGTGATGCCTTCGAACACATCGTTGAAATGCGAGGCGTCGAGTACGTTCGCGATCGCCTCGTCGATGGCGGCATTGACCGGTTTCAGGAGATTGCCGGGGCGCACCGCGTCCAGCGCGCCTGTCGTCTCGTCGAGCGCCGCCCGCAGCGGGGCCAGGATTTTGGCGGAATCGATCACATTGGCGCGCGCGGCGAGCGAGGCGAGTTCGCTCTGCAATGCGCGGAACAACTGGCTCGGCGCGAAGCCCTCCAGCTCGCCGCGCAGGCTCGCGAAGGGCGCCCCGAGCGACGCCGCGATAATGACGCTCGGGTGGAACTTCTCGATCCGCATCTTGAGTTCTTCGAGGCCCTTGTCCACTTCGCGCAGGGCCACCGCGATACCGCCCGAGGCCGCCTCGCTTGCCTTGCTGACCTGGACGGCAACCTCGTTCTCGACATCGATTCCGGTGAGATAATCGACCGCTTCGCGCAGCGGCGGCTTGACTGGATCGGGAATATTCTTCGGGTCGATCTGGCGCACCTTGTCTTCGAGCTCGCCGAGGAGATTGACGACTTCGTCAGCGGCGCCGGACAGGTCGACTTGCGAGAGCGCCCCGAGACATTGCTCGAACAGGTCTGCGACTTCCTGAAGCGCGGCGGCGACCTGCGGATCGCCGATGAGCTCGGCAGCCGCTTCCATTTTTTCGCGGATCGGCTCTATGAGGGACGAGGGATCGAAATTGCCGCTGACGTCCGAAATCGCTCCGATGGCCTGCACGATCGCCGCGCGTACCGGCGCTACGGCCGGCTCGACGATATCATCGGCAAACGCCTGCAACTGTGCGGGCACATCGGTCAGCGCTGTCTCGACAGCCTCGAGATCGAACGCGGCAACGGCGGCGGCCACGGCATCGTCCACGGGTTGGAGCAGGTCCGTAATGGCGTCCCGCACGGCCTCTCGACCTGCCTCGGCGGCAGCAACTGCCTCGTCGATGGCGTCGCGCAGCGCGCCGAGCGCGTCCGTCAGAGTGCTGAGATCGAACTCGGTGATCGCCTGAGCGACGTCGGCCAGCGGGTTGTCGCCCGCCGGCGGAATCTCGGCGATCATCGAACGGACCCGCGACATGATCGGCCCGATCGTGAGCGGCGGTTCCGCAGCGCGCACGGCAGCAAGCCGCGCCTGTATCAGATCATTGGGCAGTTCCCGCAGGGCACTGAACGGGCCGCGGTCCGCATTGAGCGCGGTCGCCAGCGCGCCGAGCGTGTCGCGCACGGCTTCGCGCGCGGTGTTTGGTACGTCCGGCAAGGCGAGAGCCTGCGCCTGCGCGACCAGCTGCGGCATATTTGCCGCCGCCGCATGGATGCGGTCGCTCGCGTCGATCAGCGGTTGCGCGACGCGCGTCGTCGGCAGATCGAGGATCCGGGCGAGCAGCCCCAGCGTTCGCCCCAGGCTCGTGGCGAGCTCCGGGCCGGATTTGCCGCGCCAGCTTTCAATCGTCGCCAGCGGCTCCAGCAGATCGTCGATCAGCGGCACCGGCATGAAGCGGACCAGCGGTGTCTGGAAGCCCTGCGCCGCGCGCAGCAGCCGATCGAGCAGAGTCGGTGCGTCGAACGGGCCTATCTGTTGAAGAACCAAGCGCGCCTGAACCGCCGCAGCCTTGATTTCCTCGATCGTCGGCTTCTGCTGTTGCGGCAGAGCCGTAGCGCCCGGCATGCCCTGCGGCCCGCCATGCTGGCGGCCGGTCGCGATCGTCAGGCCCGCCCGCAGCAGCTCGACAATGCCACCGATGCTGCCCGTTGCCGAGACCTGTATCCGGGCATGCAGACCGGTGATCGGCGCCAGCACGGGAAGCAGCGCATCCGCCGTGTCGAAGGAAAGCAGCCCGGGGAGTGACTGAAGCCGTGTCGCAAGCTCGCCGATCCCCTCCAGGCCTGCCGGCAAGGGCAGGGTCGCGATCGACTGGCGGAGATTGACGAGGACATCTGGCCCATCCTGCAGGGCGCCCACGGCATCGACGATCGAGCCCAGGCTTCCCATGCTGGCGGACATATCGACCTGCACCGACAAGAGGCCATCGAGAGAGTCGAGGAGCCCCGCCATTGTCTAGCTCCGCGCCGACCAGGGGTCGTAGATGAGCAACGCATCCGAGACCGTCAGCCGGACATCGCGGCGGCAGGCGAACCGGAGCGAGAATGGTCCATCCGCCTCGGCGATCTGGGTCATCAGGGCCGTATGGGTCGGCGCAAGCGCGACCCATCGCAGCGAAAAGGCCGCGGGCCGGTGCTTGCCGACCACATCGACGAGATCGCCGTTCAGAAGGCCTGCGGGGCCGTGCAGATCGAGCGCGCGGAGCGGGGCTGGCTCGCCCGTCACCGGATCGATCTCATCCACCCACGCGCCCACCAGCGGCGCGGCAATCGTTTCCGACCAGCTGCCGCCATTATCCTCGGACAGCAGCGCGCCGTGCGGAAGCGTGCCAGGCTCGATCGCGAGCAGGAAAGCGCCATGAGCCGCTTCGAGGACCAGCCACAGCCGTTCGGCGTGAGGCGGCGGTGGAGGCGGCGCGCCGGTCCAGGCGGCGCCATGCCAGGTCATGTCGAGGTCGGCATGCAGGGGGATGCTGACCGGCACGCCATATCGGGCGGCCGGCGCGCGATTGTTACCACCATAGAGGCTGACGAGCAGCTCGCCTTCGCCTTCGCTCCGTCCGAAGGCGCCCAGTCGGGACAGCGGCAACAGCTGCTCGGCCTGCGTGAACGTGAAGGGGATGGCGACCCGGCGCCCCGGTACGAGCCGATAGCCGGCGCGGGGAATACCCGCGGGAAACCTCACGGCGTCGAGCGGCCGCGCGCTGCCGTAGCGGCCGTCGATGGCGAAACTCAGCCCAATGGGCCGGAGGCCAACCGGGAGGTCGAACGCCAACTCCGCGAAGCCGGCGGATAGGTCGAGCGGCGCGGGGCCTGCCAGCGGCCTGCGGATATAGCGCAGGACTGGGCGTGGGAGAGCGAGCAGCACCTTGCCGCCTGTGGAACTAGCGATCGAGAGCTGGATGCCGAGATCGTCGCCCTGCGCATTCGCAAGCGCCGCTTTGGCCGCAGCGCGGAACGCAGGTGTCAGATCGGTGTCGCTGCGCGCGGCCGGCAGTTCGCCGGGGTAGGAGGCGACCACCGCAGGCGCCGAGCCATGCGCGAGCAGGCTGAACTCGACATCCTCCGGGCGGGTCCGGAAGACGGCGACGACCTCACTGGCCTGCCACCCCGCGAACGGCGCCGCTTCGTTTGGAAGGCCGCTTGTGGCCGTTGTTCCCGTGCCCGCCACGCCGAGCGAGAGACGAAAGTTGCGGCCAGCAAGCAGTGGCGAGAAGGAGGCGGTGACGGGGAGCGATCCGCCGGTCGGCGCGCCAAGATCCAGAAAAGCGCCGCCGAGCGCCGGGCCGTAGCCCATCCTGCCCCCGCCGGGCATGGCGAACTCGGGCGCCGCTGCTACCGGTGGCCCAGCCGAATTGCCTTCGAGAGGCTGTGCCAGCACATGCAGGAAGACATTGCCCACGCCCGTCGGAACAGGACCCGCCGTCGTCTCTCCCCCAGCGTCGCGAAAGGCGACGTGCGACGCGCTATTGCCCAGAACCTTGCCGCTCTCGCTCAGCCTGAAGCCCTTGAACTCGACGCGGCTCAAAGCGCCCGAGGTGCCAGCCGGCTGTTGCAGCCGCAGATCGACCCGGCCCGATCCTGGAGACCCGCTAACCTGACAATCCGTCAGCCCGCCCGCCACGGCCAGGCTCGCGCTTTCCACCTCGATCTCGTCCATGCCGGGTAGCAGGGGCACCGGGATCGGTTCGAGGAATGGGACGCCGGGCTCGACCTCGCGCGGCGACAGCCCCGCCGGCGTCGAATCCATGATGAGGAAGGGCGCGTCCAGCACGCTCAGCAGGAGCGTCGCGCTGGCAAAAGCGCCGATGCCGGATTGTTGCGTGGGGCCGGTTGCCACGATCATGCCGGGATGACCTCCAGGCTCAGCTCGTCGAGGACGACGCTGGTGCCATCGGGCGAGCCCAGGCTGAGCTCGATCTCGACGCGGACAGGCGAGGCGACGGCTGCGGGGGGCGCATAGCTCAGCGGGAAGCGCCCGTCTGCCTCCGCCACACTGGCGACGAAGCCTTCGGGAGCCGGGGCGCCACTGCCCGCCAGCGTACCGGGTGCGAGTCCCCGCAGCCGGGCGAGCATGACCGGAAGCGCGCCATCCAGCGCCCGGAAGTCTCCCCGGACGGGTATGACCGCAGGGCCGGAGCCGGCCCGCACCACGGTCGCGTTCGGCACGCGCAGCGGGAGAATGGCAATGCGGGTCGGCAGATCCGTGATCGCGTCGCCCTCGACATCGGGCCGCACCGGCCAGAAGCGGCCTTCATAGCCGTAGACGAGGCGCGCCCGTGTCGGATCGGGCGTGTCGTCGAGCTTGGTTTCGAGCCGCAGCAGCCGGAACGCGCTGATCGAGAAGCCCTGATCGGCAGGCTGCTCGAAGTCCTTGCCGCGCCGCACATCTTCGCCGTCGAGCGCGATCAGCAGGCGGTCGATCGCCTGCATCAGCCGCGTGCGCCGCTCGACCGGATCGCCGGTCAGCGCTTCCAGCCCGATCGACACTTCGCCCGAGAGCGGGACTTCCGGCCGCAACAGCCAGACATTGTCGACTCGCCGCGCGACCTCCGCGTCATCGCCAAAGTCGGTCCACGGGCTGGCGTCGCCGAGAGCGACGGAGAGGGCAACATCGGTGTTCGCCGGCTCGGCGCCGCCGGCACGAGGACGCAGCCGAACGCGCGGCGTACCGGCCGGCGGCGGGCCAGCGAAGGCGTCCGCAAGGAGCGCAATCAGCCGTTCCTCAAAGGCGTTCAGCATGCTTTATGCCTCTGCCCGATCCGGAGCGTCCGCGAATCACGTCCCGCCCCCGATGACGATGCGATCGCGCCCTGCGCCGCCCAGCAACCCGCCATTGTTGAGTGTGTTGAACCGGGTGCCCAAGGTCGTGGTCTCGGATCGCAACCGGCCCAGCTCCACATCGATCGCGGCGCCGCGTCCCTGCAGCGCAGTCAGTCCGGCGCTTAGATCCGGTATCAGCCGCGTCTGGTTTTCGAGCTCCGCCGTCTGCGCCTGCACGCCTTGCAGACGGTGGTCCTGTCGTTCGATGCTGGTTTCGAGGCGGCTGAAGCGCCCCGACACGTCGCCGAATTGGTTGAGCTGATTGCCGAGTTCGGCAAGGCGCGTCTCGAACAGGCCGTTGGGGTTGGTCCGCTCCCCGATTACGCCGACTTGATTGCGCAGCCCGTCGAGGTTCAGGTTCACGGTTGCGATCGAGGTGGTCAGCTGGTTGCTGAGGCCGTCCGTCCGGTCGGAGAGACGATCCAGCCCCGTTCGCAGGTCGCCGATCTGCTGCATGCCCTGACGGGCCTCGTTGGCGACCCGATCAATGTCGTTGACCCGCTGCGTCAGGCTGGTGACGTTCGTACTGACCGCGTCGATCCCGGCCAGGCTTCCGCGCACCGTACCGACTTCCGCTCTGAGACTGCCCAGGTCATCGCGCGACGTTTCGACGACGCCCTGTAGCGTCGTGAAGCGCTCATCGACGCCCTGCAGACGTCCTTCGAAAGCGTCGATACGTGGGTTTATCGTGCCGATGAGCCGGTCCTGCAGCCGGGTTTCGAGCGTTGATCCGTCGAGGAAGCTCGCGTCGCCGAGGGCCTCGAGGATGGAGGCGCGAACATTCCCCGTTCCGCGCCCCAGGCGCCGTTCCAGGCTGGCGATCTGGCGCTCGAAGGTGGTGAGGCTCGCCAGCTGGCCATTGGCAAGCGTGAGCCTTTCGCGCAGGTCGCCGAGCTGTGCGACGCCCTCGCTCAATTGCGCGACATCGATCGGCTGCCCGTTCGCATCGCGCAACGAGTCCTGGAATTCGAGAATCCGCCGCTTGCTGTCGTCGAACCCGTCGAACCGGTTGATGAGGCCGGTGACCGACCGTTCGACCGTGCGAACGGATTCGAGATCGAGCTGCACGCGCTCAATCGCGTTCTTGCGCACGAAATCGGTCTCGCGCGTCTCGACCAGATCGGATTGCAGCTTGGCGACCTGCGTGCCCATGTCCTTGAGCTGTTTGGTCAGGCTCGCCACCTGTCCGTCCAGCCGCTCGATTGCGGTCGTCTGCTCGACCGCTCCGTTGACGGCGCGCTCCAGCATCTGCCGCGTCTGCGGTTCGAACCAGGAGAGCTGGACCTGACCCTCATGGCCGTGATCGCGTGGCGCGAAGCGCTGAGCGAGGGTCGCATCGGTCGCGGCCTCGCGCGCCGCGACGAGCTGGGCCAGATCGGTGATGGACGTTACGAGCTGGTTCCAGTCCTGGGCCCGCAACGGCTCGCCGCGCGCGCGATCGGCGAGCGGCTTGAGGCCCTCCACGACCTTCGCCAGAATTTCGAGCGTATCGGCCATGGCTAGAAGGTCCTCGTCTTCACGGCCCGCATGGCGTCGATGAACATGCCGCTGTTCGAGGCATTCTCGGCGCGCTGCCGCTGCTTGAGTTCAGCGCCGTAATCAGGCGTCGCGCTCCCGCTGGAGAGCGCGCCGGTGACGTTGCGGAAGTCCGTAACCGCTGATTGCGCGTCGCCGTCGAGATTGACGCCTAACAGCGCCTGTTCCAGCTCCTCCTGCATGACCGTACCGGCATTCCGCTTCTTGAGATTGTAGACGGAGGGCGGGTCCTGATAGGCCCTGGTCAGCTCCTCGACGGCGGAGAACATGCGCTCGCGGGCGGCCGGCGGGAGGGTTGGCACACGCTCGGCTACCGCTTCGACCTTGCGCTGCAAGGCAAGCTGCTCGATCTGGCGCTGAAGCTCGGCGAGGCTGCGCGCGAACAGATCGTAGAAGGTCTGCAGATTGCCTTGTATCTCGCTGAGTTTGCTCACCAATTCCGGGTGATCGTGGCCGATGGGCGAAACCAGCGTCGCCAACTCGCCGGTCGCCTTCGCGGTGTCGCCGAGCGTCGCGGCCAGGGCATTCCAGTCATCGGCGAAGATCGGCTGCCCCGCCACCTTGCGCGCCTGATCCCGCGCGGAGGTCTCGGACTCGGCGAGCTTCGCCTGAGCAGGCCCCAGATTGGCATCCGGCGTGTCGGCGATCGCCGCGTTGCTGAAGATATTCGCGGGGATCGGAATGCGCGTGATGGTCGGCCGGTCGGGCAGGATGCGGATCGGCTTGTTGATCACGTCGAAGATGAGATTGGGGTGCTTGGCGATCACCTGCCAGTTGCCGGCCTCGATGTTCGCGACCTGGACCGTGCCATCGAGGAACGGCGTGACTTCGCGCTTCTCCGACGTCACGGTGTTGACCAGGCTCACCTTCATGTCGCGCAGCACGGCCGGCTGCGCATTCAGCATCAGGTTGAGACTTCCCATCGCGATACTCCTAGCTGCCGAACGGAAAATCGATGTCCCAATAGAGAGCGATTTCCTGGTCCTGTTCCTTCTGGATCGGTTCGAAGACGACGCGGTTGTAGAGGCGCGCCAGGCTGGCGCCATCCGCCGAGAGCACGCCGAGCGCGGCTTCGCCGATGGCCACCGATGTCTGCGTGGTGTCGGCGTTCTGGGCAAAATCGGCGGGTACCAGTCCGCGCACGCGCACGCGCACCTTGAGGGCGTCCTCCAGCACCGTCACGCTGGTTGCGTCCGGCGCCAAGGGTATGGCGAACCGCGTCAATGCCGGACTCGCATCCGGATTGGTCGTGGTGAGCGCGCTGCTGTCGAAGGGTGGCGCGGGTGGCTCGCTCGACAGGCCGACCGCCATGCCGTTCACCGGCGTCGCGGCCGTCCCGCGAAACAGATCCGCGATCAGTTCCGCGCCGCCGCGCATCACGCTGTTCCGCGCCGTCCGGCGCAGCACCACCGTGCCGTCCGGCTCGCGCAATTCGATGGCAAGGCTGCCGATGATCCGCTCCATGCCCTCCGGCCTCCTATTCCATGCGCGCGCCATCGATGGCCGTCGTGTCGAACAGTGCCGACACGCCGGACAGGGCGCTTTCCATGCGTTGTGTTTCCTTGTTCGGGCGGATCACGGTCGCCCGGCTCGCCAGCCGCTGCTCCTCGCGCAGCGGCAGCGCCGCGACCTGCCCGTCCACCCCGGCGGCGCGCAGCACATCGACCGTATCCTCCAGCAGCGCGAAGAGCTGCGCCCGCTGCGTTTCCGCGTCGCGCCCCGGCCGCGATCGATTGCGCACGACCGCTCCGGCCGCGATATCGACCCGGAAGGTGGCCGGCGCGCGCTCCTGCCACCAGAGGTCCAGCGAGACGGCAGGTGTCTGCTCGAAAAGCGATGCGTCGAACGCCGTCCCTGCCGCGTCCGGCCCGGCATAGCGCCCTTGCCGCAAGTCCGCGCTGGGCGAGGCGAACACGGCGGAATCGAGTCCGCGCACATCGTAGAGACCGAGTGGGAAGAACCACAGATCGTTCTTGCCCCGCAAGAGCCGTAGCGGTTGAGGCTCCGGGTCCGGCCGCACCGGCGCGAAGCGCGCGCCCGGCTCGAAGCCTTCGCCGGTCCACATCTTGTCGATCACGTCGCGGTCGCCGACATGCGCCGTCAGCACGCCTTCGTCATCCACGCCCAGCTCGAGCCGCTGCCCGCATTCGAGCAGATCGGCGTAGAGCAGGATACCGCCGGTAGTGAGATTGACCAGCACCGGCACGGCCGTCTTCATGCCCGCAACGCCCTGAATGCGGCCCTGCAACGGCGTTGCGTCCAGCCCCCGATTGACCAGCTCGAAGCGCCCCAGCGGCTGTTGCAGCGCATTGCGCCCGCGCAGCGCCGGCGAGCGTGCGCGCCGGATCGGAAATTCCACGAAGCGGCCCCGGGCGGGCGAGCGATCCTCGCCGCGTGCCATCCATGGCGTGCCCAGCGCCTCGCGCTTGGGCAGAGCAATATAGCGGTCACCGAGCTCGGTCTCGACGCCGATCAGGATGCGCAGCAACACCTGCTCGATCACGTCGATCGTGTTGGCGCCCTTGAACCGCGCGGCGATCATCGCCTTCAGCCGCTCGCGATACAGCTCTATGCCTTCCCATT
The DNA here is from genome assembly GCF_019737615.1 of Sphingobium xanthum. Lineage (GTDB taxonomy): Bacteria > Pseudomonadota > Alphaproteobacteria > Sphingomonadales > Sphingomonadaceae > Sphingobium > Sphingobium xanthum. The sequence continues at coordinate 56,770 of NZ_JAHKKS010000010.1, forward strand.
CCGCGCGCGGCACGTCAAACAGCGCGCCCAGCGCCGAGAGGTCGGCAATGTCGAACGCCGTATCGACCCAGTGCGCGCGCTGTACCCGGTCCATGTCCTCGTCGAACGCCGCCAGCGCCAGCGCGAACACCGACATGAAGCGCTCCAGCAGCGAGCCCTGCCGGACATCGTAGATCGGCGGCAGGCGCCCCAGCATGGCGTCGAGCCGCATCATGGCACGGCACTCGTGATGGCGACGGTGCGCATCGAGAAGGTCGCACTGGCCGGGGAGGTCCATGCCGGATCGCCGCGGCGCAGTTCGGCAAAGGCGCTGCCGTCGGGCTCGACCACGACGACGAGCGAGTCGAGATCGAGCACATAGGCCGCATCGTCCCGCACCGCGCTGACCAGCGCATCGAACGCGACCGAACTGCCGCCCGCCAGCTTGCCGAGAAATGCCCCCAGCCGCGCCGTTATCTGGGCCTGCGCGCCTGACTCGGACATCGCGAGATTGCTGAAGCTGCCCTGCAGATCGACATGCACGGCGATCGGCCCGCTATCCGCCGAGGCCTGGTCGAAGGTGATCGACCCGAAGGCGACATCCTCCAGTCTGGCGGCCTTGTCCGGGGGAATCGCAAAGCCATCGGCAATCGGTGCGTTGTCGGCCGTCCAGCTGAGTTTCGCATCGATCAGCCGCTCGTCGCGCAGCACCAGCGCCGCCAGCGGTCCCATGCGCAAGGTCGCGCCGGGCGTAAGCCGCGTGATCGCCGAACTCAGCTCCGTACGGATGCGGGCCTTGGCATCCTCCTGCTCGCTCGTCGCGAGGCGGGCTCCGGCAAAGACGAGGTCGATCGACACGCCGAGCTTGAGGCCGCCGGCATAGCGCAGATCGACATAGATACCGGCGGGCCGCAACTCCTCGATCCGCCGCTCGACGATCGCGCGGTTATTGGGCGTATCGACCGAGAGCGCGACGCTCAGCAGGATCTGGCCCGGCGCCGGCACGGCGGGATCGGGAAACTCGGCAATGGCGGCGGCCGACACGAAGGGTAGGCTTTCGAGGCCGAAGCGCAGGGCATCCAGCGTGCCCTTGCCGGTCGCATGAACGGCGCGGCGCGCGCGGTCGGAAAGCTGGCGGTCGGTCTCGTCTTCGGTCGCGAGCCAGGTCGCTTCGTCATTGGTGATCGAGGCGATGCCCGCAATGGCGCGTTCGAGCACGATCAGCACGCCCGGCTCGACCACTTTGGTGCGCTCGGTCTCGCCATGCACCCAGACTTCGGTCATCGCCTGATTGGGGAGCAGCCGGCCCTCGACTGTGGTGAGATAGCGGATGCCCTTGCCGTCCGTGACGACGCTGTTGATTGGCACGAAGATGTCGCCGGGCGAGGCGGCGGCGCGGATGAAGCGCACCTTGCCGACCGGCGCCCCGCGCGTGATGCGGCGGACGTCGACCAGCGCAGCCACCTTGTCGAGGCCATCGCCCGTGGCCGTCTCGATGAAGGCGGATCTATAGACGAGATCGAGCTGCTGATACTGCGTCGCCAGTTCGCGAGAGATCGTCTCGATCAGGGTCCGTGCGACGCTGCCGACATTCACGTCGGTGATCGGGGTCGGCTTCAGGCGCTCAGGATAATAGTTGATCTCCAGCGTGGAATTGGGCGCCAGACGATGCGGCTTGCGAAGCTTGATCGCGACCTTGTCGATCGGATTGGCATCGGTGCCGACCAGATCGAAATCCTTCTCCGTGAAGCGATAGGGCACACGCTGTTCGGCGCCCGGCCTGCCGACGACGACGGTCCCGGCGAGATGGCTGACGCGCCGCACCGGATGGTTTTCCAGCGTGATGAGCTCGGGCGCCGTCGCACCGATCTCCTTCACTTCCTGGATCGTGCCGCCGGTCAGGACCGTCAGCAGGTCTCGCACGATATCGGGATAGGTGCGCTCGGCGAAGTTCACAGCGCGACCTCCAGGCCGAGGCTGATCGGATCGGTCGCGCCCTTGGGCAGCACGTTGGCCGAGATCAGCAGGCGATCACCCGCGCCGTCCGCGGCGGGCAGCACGTCGACGGCGAGGATCTTGTCGAGCCGGCGCTCCATCGCGAGCGCTTCGAGCACATAGGCCTTGGCCCGCGCCCGCGTTACCGCACCGTCGATCTCGCCGATCAGCAGGTGCAGTCGGCTGCCATAATCGGGATGGGCAAGATCGCTCATGCAGCCGCGCGGCGTCAGCAGTCGCAGCACGAGCGCCTGCTGGAGACAGCCCGGTCCTTCGGCGATTTCGAGATCGACCTGCTCGTCGCGATAAACCGTGCCGCGCGGATGGGTGATGAGATCGAGTAGATCCCATTCCGTCGCCTGGAAGAAGGGCGTGATCAGCAGGTCCCGGCCGAGATGGGCGAAGCGGGGATCGACGCTGCGGCTGTCGGCCATGTCAGCCTCCGACCATCACGGTGCCGGCGGCCACGATCTTGCCGACCGGCATGTCGGCCGGGTCGTTGCAGGTCAGGGCCGTGTCCCCGGCGCGGGCGACCGGCTTGCCCTGAACGAGTACATTGGCCGATCCGAGCATCACCGTGCCGTTGTTGGACGGCGGTTTCTGGAAGCTGACGCCGGGCGGTGTCGGGATATGCGCGGGCTGGTTGGTCGCGGTGCTGCCGAGCGTCGCGACCGCGCGTCCATTGGCTTTCACGCTGGTGCTGAGGCCGCCGTCGAGCTTGCCGCTGAACATATGCGGCAACGGCGTGGGGATCGGCGCGACGGCGGGCACCATCACAATGTGGGTGTCTACCGCGATCACCTGGTCGTCCGCTCGTGCAATCGGCTTGCCCATTCCCGGCCCACGTCCTTCTCAGTTCAGTTCGACCATGGCCCCTTTGACCTTGACCTTGGTGTCGCCCTCGATGACGATTTCGCGTGCCTTGAGGGTCAGCTTGTTGCCCGCCTCGATCGTGACGCCGGTTCCGTCCGCGAAGGTCATCTTGTTGTCGCCGACCTCCACCGTCAGCGTCTTGTCCGGTTCGGAGAAGGTCATGGCGACATCGCCGCTCGCCATTTCGATCTTGCCGTCGGAGATTGTGACGCTGGTGTCCTGGCTGCCGCCGAGCGCGATCCGCACCTTGCGGCCGTCCTTGACGCTCATCCGCAGTTCGATCGCGTCCTCTTCATCGTCCGGTTTGTCGCCGGGAAAGGACCAGACGGCCTCGTCCTTGTCGAACTTGGGCGGGCGGCGCTGGTCGGAATAGACCTGTGCGATCGCCACCGCCGAGGAGAGATCGCCGCGTGGGAACAGCACCAGCACGACGTCGCCGATGCGCGGCAGCAGCGCCATGCCGCTCCCCCCCGACGCCAGCGGCACCTTGGGCAGATCGAGCCCGCTATCCTTGAGTTTCAGGTCGACGCTGTGCGTCAGATCGGGATCCGACCCGTCGATCACCGCGACCACGCGCGCGAGTTCGCACATCGGGCGGTTCGCCGCCTGATGCTGCGCCAGCCCGCCAAGCAGGGAGAGTGCGCGGCTCACAGCAAGGCTCCGATCGCGCCCACAAGATCGCCGAGGAAGGCCAGCGGGTCCGTGCCGGTTTCGCCGGTGCCGCGTGCGACGCTCACCGCGCCGCTGCCGGGCCGCACGCTGTGGACCACTTCCTCGACGCGCATGCCGGCCAGCGGCAGATGGTCCGGCATCTCGGCAAATTCCAGTTCCATCCCCGGCGCCAGCTGGGGCAGCAGGAAGGTGGTGAGCTGGACCTTGGCTGCGCGCCGGCGTCGCGCCAGTTCCAGCGCGCCCGAAGCCTGCCGCGCGGCATCCGTCGTGCGGATGGCGGGGAGGGCGATCCGCCGGTTGTCCAATCCGGCCGTGCCGGCGTCACCACGATCGAAATCGGCGGCGACCAGCCGTCCCTTGGCCGAAGAGGGGGCCGCCCCGCCTTCGCCCACGACATGGAGCGTCGGGCCGTCCGTGTCGCCCTGGGTCATCTCCAGCGCCTGGATTTCCCGGCCATATTTGAGCGCCAGGCGCTCCGTCGATCCGCCGGCCGCGTTGATTGCGAGCGTCCCGTCGCCATTGAAGGCTGCGCCCTGGCCCGAGAGGCGGGCGAGATCAGCGATGAGCTGCGCCGCCGTCATCCGCCCGTCCAGCGCGTAAAGCGCAAGGTCGGGGCCGTCGTCCTCGATATCGACATCGATACCGACTTCGTCGGCAAGGTTTCGGATCGCGTCACCTGCCGAGAGCGATTGCAGGCTCAGGGTAGGGCGATAGGCCGCCAGCCTTGCCCCGCCATTGGTCGCCACCAGCCTCACGCCGGTGGCCGAGCGGGTAATGTCGGTGAGTCGCCCGGTGAACACCGTCGCGTCGCTGTCGCCGCCATCGAGCATGAGGGTCACATCGTCGCCCGGTTCCGCATCGATCCGCAGGCCATTGGGAAGGATGGCGACCAGCCGGTCGAGCGCCGGCAATTGCGTCTGCCGCAGCTGGATTGCGGCGATATGCCGGTCGTAGATCAGCCGTCCGGCGGTGAGCGAGAGCGCGACGTCGAGCATCAGTCCCCTCCCAGCAGGGCGCCCAGCGCATCGGTCGCGCTGCCGGTGTCCGGGGTGGCCGCGATGCCAGACGCCGCATCGAGCAACGGGCTCAGCGGATTGCCGACCGCCAGATCGGCAAGGCCGGCAATGGACTGGATCGCGCCCAGCACTTCGGTCGCGGCCTCGATGGCGCCTTGGATCTCGCCTGCGGCGGCCGCGATGTCGCCCATGACGTCGCCCAGCGCCCCCATGTCGAAGCCGACATCGAAACCGTCCAGACCGCCAAAGGACGAAAGTTCCGCAGGTTCGGGCAGGGGTGGGGATTCGCGCAATGCCAGCCGATATTGATACATATCGGGCATGCCCGCGCTCTCGCTGAACTCGGCGTCGAGCAGCACCATCTTCTCGAGTTCGAGGGCGTTCACGATGTCCGCGGTGAAGCTGACCTCGGCGCCCGTCTTGGCCTTTTCCTGCAGCGTCGCGAGCGCACCGGCCGCGCCGCCGCCGAACAGCACACCAGCCAGTTCGACCTCATGACTGCCGCGCCCGAGCTTCTGTTGGACATCGCCCTCCAGGCCCAGAATCGGCAGCGAAACGATGCGCTGGCGCGTACGCTGCCGCACCCAGGCGACCTGATCGAGCGCGATGTCGTCGATCATGGGAATCGGGCGGGCCATTACCAGTCGATCCCCGCCGTGCGGGCAGCGTCTTCGAGCAGATCGGCAAGGCGCTGTTCGAGCTCGGCGTCGGCAAAGGGATCGGGCAGCGTTTCGGCGCTCTTGTTCTCATGCGCGCGCCACGCGGGCGCGTCTAAGAGTTCCGGCGCAGGCCAGGCGGACATGACGGCGTCGATTATCGACGGCGCCTTGAGACCGGAGGGTAGGGCGACTGCGAACCGGCCGGACGCGGCCGGGCTTTTGCGGTCGATGGCACGGCTTATGCCTCGCCCCGGCGCGGCCGTGCGGGCAGCAGGCGTCGATCCGGGCAAGCGCGCTCGCGCCGTTGCCGGTAGCGGCAAGGATCGAGGGGCATGCCGCGCTGCCGCGTGGCGGAGCGGCACGCTGGCCATGGCACGAACCGGGTCTGCGGGCGTGGACGGCTTGCCCAGCCCCGCATCTCGCGGAACCATTGCTATGCGGGGCGATGCAATCTCGCCCGAGAGGGCTTCATCCCGGGAGCCTGACGGCGCGAGATCGGGATCGGTACCGGCGGCGTCCCGACCAACGAGACCCGTAATGCGCGTCTCAACGGGATCAACGGCACTACTCGACCGAGTTTGCGGATGGTCGAGGGTGCTGTCTGTCTCCAGACCGCCGGGCACGCTATCCTGTGCGTCGCTCTCCTCATCATCCCGCACGAGCCGCGACAAGGCACTGACGAGCCGGTCGAAATCGGGTGCGATCCGTCGCTGCAGAGCCATGAGGTCGGTCATCCCGCGTCTTCCGCGCCCGTCTCGCCGAACTCGATGCGGCTCCAGCCGTTGTCCGGCAGCGTCTGCGGTCCTGAAGCCGAAACCAGCGCCTCGACGTCGGCGATGCGCTCGGCTTCGACGGCGGACGGCATCAGCCCGAACTTCATCGCCAGAGCGGCCTCGGCCTCCGCGAGCGGCATCTGGCGGTCTTCGCGATCGGCTCCGAGCAGATGGAGGCCGGCATAGGCAAAGAGCCGGGCCAGTTCGGGCGGCGGTGCGGGATCGAAGAGGAGCGCGCAGAAGCCCTCGGCCAGCGCCCCGCCATCGGCCTGCCCCGCCGAACAGGCCGCGCGCAGCAGTCGCTTGCGCTCGCCCCAGTTCCAGTCGCGCAGCATGAAGCTCTGCTCGCCGAGGCGAAGATACCAGCGGTCCAGCGCCGGATCATATCCGGCGTCCGCTTCCGGCAGGTCTGGTATCGATTGTCGCATCGGCCCTGCGCGCCCGTCGTCCCGCTCAGGACGCCGGCGCTTCCTCCTCTCGCATCCGTGTCGCGGTGAAATGATAGACGGTCTCGGCGTGGCCGCCGGTCCCCAGCGAGAGGCTCTTGTCGTGAATGAAGCACTCGTCGAACACCACAGAGCGCCCGCCCGCCGAACCGCCGAGCGTCGCCACCAGCTGGAAGGCGTCGGGCGCCTGCGCCAGCGTGTCGAGGCCGGGCGCGGCCGAGGCGATCTGGAGGCGCCCCAGCACCTGAAGCTGGCCGTGATAGACGCCGACCCGCTCGGCCTGGCCCAGCGCATAGACCTGGCCCTGCGCGCGCTCCTGCCGGAACTCGATGGTGCGCACGCCGGCGATGGGCTCGCCGTTCACCAGGATGCGCGAGCGATTGGCGTCGTAGAGATTGGGTAGCGCCATGGCCTAGTCCCTCCTTGGCGTTGCTGGTGCCTAGTTCTTCACGCGGATCGTGGCGTAGATATAATCGATCGCCCGGACTGGCCGGACCGCGATGTCGATCCGCGCGATGCCGGCCGCGACATCGTTCTGCGAGGCATAGACCAGCACCTCGAAGGCCGGCGACTTGCCGTCCACCGAGGGCACGAGCGATCCATCCCGCTCCATCTGGGTAAAGGTGGCCTTGATCATCTGCTCCAGCGCGGTGCGCTGTTCGGCATTGTTAAGCTCGCCGATGAATCGCTGGCTGATCGCATTCACCTCACGAATGCAGCGATCGGCAACACGCACGACGGAGATCTGGAAACCATCCGTCGCAATGCCCTTGATGCAGATCGTGCCGCGCCCCCGACGCTCGGCGATGACGCAGAGATTGCCATCGGGACCGACGAGCTTGTTGAGCTCGCTTTCCGAATAGGGAACCAGCGGAACGCCTGGCTGTGCGACCGTCTTGAAGGTGGGCGAGGCAAAATATTGTAAATGGCCGAGCAGACCGGCGAGCGCGCCTTCCGCGCCGCTGGGCGACACCAGCACGAAGCGACGATCGGTCACTTCGTCGCGATGCGCGATCAGCGCCTCGATGTCGCGATTGGCCGATGGCGGCGCCGAGCCAAGCACGATGCGCGGCTTGGCATTGTCGGTCTGGGCGCGGGCATGGCCGATCAGCGCCTGCTGCACGGCCGTACCGCTCAGATTTTCGTCCTGCCAGTCCTGCAAACCGGCAATGACCAGATCGACTGCATCTTCCGATGCGAGCGCGTCGATCGCTGACTGCCAGGCGCCGATGCCCGGCTGCCGCCCGCCCAAGAAGCTGCGCGGCGCGAACGTCGCCATCGGCCAGCGCGTGATGCCCTGATCGGTTGCCGGGTGAAGCGGGATCGCGCGGATCAGCGTGCTTTCGGCCGCGAGCAGTGCAGGCAGGAACCGCGGCGAGTCGGGATCGAGCGTCAGATCGTCATGCGCTTCGCGCGCCTGCAGCGCGCCCTGAGCCTCGATGCCGACGGTGATACGAACGGTCCCTGCTGTCGTGCCGTCGAGCACACGCACCCGGATCGGAGCCGCATCGACCCCGGCCGCTGGTCGCAATTCGAGGATGTCCGCGGCTGGATTGTCGCGGCCACGGTAGCGCAAACGGGGACCCGGATCGCGGCCGCCGGCAAGATAGCCGTTATTGGTGCCGCCGGCCGTGGGCAGGGCTTCCGGAGCGCCGGCGAGGGTCGCCTGAACATCCGGATCGCCACCCGTTGCGGCATTCACCGCGTCGACGATAGCCTGTGCGGACGACAGGTCGGCATAATCGGTGGTGCGGTTGCCTTCCACGCGGATGGTCAATGTACGGCTCGGCGCGAGCGCGGTCGCGGCGAGCGCTGCCGGCGGCAGATCGCCCAGCCGTTCGGCGCGGACGTCGGGATCGCTGTTGAGCGCGGCGACCACGGCCGCGACGCTGGCAAGGCCGGGATAGGTGCGGGCCGTCGCTCCGGCCGGCGCGACCGTGACGGCGCGCGTGCCGCCTGCTTCCTCGACGACGGTCAGGCTGGTGCCTTCGCCCCCCGCTCCCGGCGCGGCGGCGCGCACCCGGACCGAGGGCGCATCGCCAGCGGCATTGAGTACGAGCGAAGCCCGTCCCACGCCGAACTCGACGCTGATCCTGTTGCCGATCTCCCCCGGCGTCCGGGATGACAGGCTGATGAGGTCGGCATTGCCTGCCCCGCGCAAGATGAGGGTCGCGGCGCGGGCTGCGCCGTCCTCAAAGCCGCGATCGTCGGGGTCGGCAACCGGTAATGTCAGCTGAAAGGACGGATCGATCGCTACCACCGCCGAACTGTCGCGGTTGATGACAGTGAATAGGTCGCTGGGATCGCCCGGGCGCAGGACCAGATTGTCGTGCCGCTCCACCGACCGGCCCTTATGCAGGATTTCCAGCGAAACGCGGCGGACCGTACGGCGATCCTGCGCAAGGACGCGGATGATGCGGGCCGAAAGCTGGTTGCCCCATGGTCCCACGGCGCGTGCGCGCAACTCGACAACGTCTTGATTTTCGTCGTCGGCCAAGACCAGCGAGGCGACGGCGCCGGAACCCGGATCCACGGGCGAAACGATCACCTCGGAAACACCGTTCACGAGCGCGGAGACCACTTCGGGAAAGGAGAACCGCGTCGAGGGGCCGAGCAGGTCGAACAATTCCTGCGTCGTCGTCAGGCCGATCGTGCCCTCGCGCGGGATTTTATCGACCACGCCGACGGCGCCCAGGATGCCCGATCGAGCCGGTAGGGGCGGCGGAACGTCAAACCTGGCTTCGACGCTGACGCCAGGAACGATGAGTGTGCGCGGCATGGGCTGGTCCTCCCTGTCGATGACGCAGGCAACCGCGCAAGGTCGAAGGGGTTTCGAACCATTGGGGTCGTCTGAACGTCAAAGCCCGAGACATGCACAGCAATGCGAAGATCGAAGGCGGTCCCAAGCAGTAGTGCCGCTCTGTTGGCGACTCTGCGACCCGCTTCATTAAGGATTAAAGCTAATTCCTGTTGCTCCGTCAATCGAAGGAACTGCATCGCCCACGAACCTTCGGCGCTCTCTTCACGGACGCCGATGCCGGATTGGCGCGTTCTTTGGCCACGTCAGACTTCATGCGGGGCATTGTCCTTGCCGAATGCAGGGTGGCTAATAGAGGCGTTCCGTTGCGCAGGTGCGTTGAACTGATATGTCAGCTTGCGTCCGGTCGCGTGCAGTGGACCGGAAAACGGTCGCATCGGCGTCGATCATCATGTCTTTGACGAGTAAATGGCATGCCGCGCGCAGCTGAATCGACGACGAGCGAGGTCGGAATATTCAGGCCGAGACGCTCTTGTCGATCGTGACGAGGATTGTCGCGCGGCCCAGGCGCTCCTGTCGCGCCCGCAATCCGCTCTCGCGCGCCAGGCCGCACAGGATCAATGCCTTGTCCCAGCGCACCAGCGCAAGCGCACCGCCTGCCGAGACGATCCGATTTTCCAGCCCGTCGCGCCATTGGCGCACGAGGTCGGCCTCTACGGTCACCCGGTTTGCGTGATCGCGCCGTTCCGCGATCCGTCGTGCTTCTGCCGGAAGCGACGGATCAACCAGCAGCATGCCATTGGATATAGCCGCGGAGAGGCGGATCCCACTGGTCGCGCTCGCGATCGCCACAGCTGTCAGCATCTCGCGTCGCGTGACGCTCATTTTCGGCTCCTCGTCAGATAAGCGGCAATTGTATCCAGTTCCGGATCGCTGACCTCGCCCCGGCTGATGCGCGGCATGTTGCCAATCCCGCCGCGCGCTGCAGCGACGATATAGTCATGCGTCAGGTCACGGCGATCCTCCAGCATGGCTCGCGCCGGATCGACGCGCCGGGCGAGGATCACCGTGCCCATGCCCATCTGGCGATGGCACATCGCGCATTTCTCGACATAGAGCCTCTCGCCGGCAGTCCTGGCGCTGCGATCCTGCATGACCCCGAGCGTCATGGCATTGCCGGTCTGCGCCTTGGGGGCTTGCGTCTGCTGCGCGGCCGCCCCGACGGCGAGCAACAGTAACCCAGCTGCCATCGCTGTCCCTCTCATGCCCGCTCTCCGCGCGATGCGGCAGGCCAGATGCCGCTTTTGCCGGGCGCCAATATGCCATTGGGATCGAGCGTATCCTTCACGCGCTCGTTGAGCTTTCGGAGCGCGCCGCCGCCATGGTCATAGGTCGAGGCGACCAGATCCATATATTCGATATGGGTTCGATATTCGCCATAATGCTTGGCCTTCGCATCGGCGACCAACTCGCGGAACATGGCATCGACCCGGCCCATCATGTCCGGGTCGTCACGGTCGAACAGCAGTTGATTGACGTTGGTGAGCGAGCGCTCGCCGAAGGCGAAGCTGGCATGATAGTCCATGCCGTACTTCTCGTAGAGCGCGTAGGTCCGCCGGAACTGATCCATGGCGAGATCGCCTTTTGCGGGCAGCACGGGCGAATAGCCGACATGACCGCCGCGTCCGCCATGCCAATTGGCGTTGGCGAGCGGGAAGCTGATCGGCACGCCGCTGAACGGCGATCCCTCAGGCTTCCCATCGCTGCGCAACCAGCGCGTCGGCTTCATCGAAAGGACAGGTTTGCCATCGAACGCCCTGGCGATCACCTTCGCGGCCGCGTCGGCCATTTCGACATGACCATAGGTCCGCAGCTGCACGCTCCACCAGCCGATGTTGAAGCGCTTGCGGATGGCGGTCACAACATCCTCCCCGAGGGCGCCCTTGGTCTTCGTCCATTGCTCGCGTGTCGTCATGACCGAGGCGGATCGCAGCCAGTTGCCGATCGACGGCGCCTGCCGGATCACACCCTCGCGGCGCAGTGGCGCGATCGTGTCCACGACCCAACCGAGATCGTCGATCCCGTCAAACTCCAGATCATAGCCCAGCACTGCCTCCGGCTCCGGCATCAGCCACAGGCCGAGCTTGGTCACGACGCCGAAATTGGACTGGCAGAACATCTGGTCCCAGCCGGGACCATAGCCGTTGCGATAGAGCTGCCAGGTTTTCGAGCCGGTCATGGCGCCCATGCCGGTGCGCACCAGTTCGCCGGTCGGCAGGACAACCTCCAGCCCGCAAATCTGCGCCGCATGATCGCCATAGGGCGTGTAGCCGACGCCGCGATCGAGCGCGTTGCCGGCAACGGACCCCCAGCTGTTGCCCGGCACGGAGAGCCAGAAGGGCAACTTGTTCTGCTGCAGATGATCGTAGAGATCGAAGAAGCCGACACCCGACTCGACCAGCGCCGTACCGCCTTCCGGATCGACCTCGATGCGTTTCATGCGGGTGAGATCTAGGACGACCGATCCCTTGACCACCGGCGCCGCGCCACCATAGCCGAAATTCTTGCCACGGCTGATCTGCCAGAGCGGCACTTTGTGGCGATTGGCGATGCGGACGATCTCCTGCACCTGCTCGACGGTCGCGGGCGCCACTGCGGCGCCGGGCATATGCCGCGTCTCGTCCGGCGAATAATGGTCCGCATAAGCTGTGCGGTCTTCCTCCGAGGAGAAGACATTGGCGGCGCCGATGGCCGTGCGGAAGTCGGCGAGCGCGGCGGGGAGATTGGCAAGGCTCATGAGGGGACGACCTCCCTGGTTCGGAGTTCCTTTTCGCGCAGGATCACGACCTGCACCGCGGAGACGATGCCGATGCCCACGAGGAGCGCGCCAGCATAATAGGGCATGTCCGGTCCGCCGGCCTGATAGAAGAAGCCGAACAGAGGCGGGATCGTGATCCGGCCGAGCGCATTGGTGGCCATCACCAGGCCATTGACGCTGCCCTGCGCTTGCGGGGGCGTGCTGCGCGAGATGAGGCCCCCGGCGGTGGGAAAGGCGATGCTGTGGCCCGCCATCAGCAGCGACATGAGCATGACGGCCGCGATTGGCTGGCGGATCATCGGTTGCAGGATCATGCTCAGCGCGAGGACGATGAGGCCGGCGACGATCACCCGGCCTTCGCCGAAGTGCTTCGTGGCCGGGCCGATGAGTACGAGTTGCATGAACACGCCCGTCGCACCGACCGCGATGAAGGTCAGCCCCAGCTCGTGCGTCGTCCAGCCGAAGTTGCGCGCCGTCCAAAGTCCGAACACCGCTTCCATCGAGGCGAAGGTGCCGATACCGATGAAGGTGATGGCGAACAGGCGGATGAGCAGTTGATGCCCCCCTACGAAGCTGAACGCATCGCCTAGCTTTGCCGAAGGTCGCGACCGACCGCCGGCGTTGGTCTCGACGAGAATGAGGATGCTCCAGATCGCAGCGGCGCCGGCAATGGCGGCCGCACACAGGATCGGCAAGCGGAAGCCCGATAGGCCAGCCTCGGGTGCTGCGAGCAATCCGCCCAAAGCCGGCCCGATCGCAAAACCGAGATTGATGCCGACCCCCAGCAATCCCATGCTCCGCGCCCGTTCTTCCGGCCGCGTCACATCGGCAACATAACTCGCGCAGACGCCCATCGTGCCGCCGAAGAAGCCGGAAAGGACGCGGATTGCGAGTGCAAGCCAATAGTGCGCGACGAAGGCGAAAGCGACATAGCTGAGCGCGGCACAGGCCGTGGTGAGGATCAGGATGCGCCGCCGACCGTACCGATCGGACAGGCGCCCCCAATGGATCTCGCCGAAGACCCCGCCCAGCGAATAGGCCGCGAACAGCATCGTTACCTGCACGGGCGAAGCGTCCAGTTCGCGCCCGTAAAAAGGCAGCAACGGGATGATGAGGCTGAAGCTCGCGAAATTGATGAAGACGATCGCGAGGATCAGCAACAGCGCGCCGATCGGGAGCCCGCGCGGTTGAGCCGCGTCAGCCGGCATAGCGCGGCTCCGCAATGCCGCGAGCGCCAAGTCCGGTGACGACGAACACGTCGCCGCCGCCATCATTCTCCTGCCCCAGCAAAGCGAGATCGATGCTCGTCACATAAAGCTCGTCCAGATTGGGGCCGCCGAACATGACGCTGGCCGGGCAACGCACGGGCATGTCGATGCTCCGCTCGATATTGCCATCTGGTCGATAGGCCACGATCTTGCGTCCTTCGCAGATCGCGATCCACATGAGACCGTCCGCATCGACCGTCGCGCCGTCCGGGATGCCGCCTAGTTCGCGCGTGTTGGCGAACAGGCGCTTGTTGGCGACGGCGCCGGTCTCGATGTCATAATCATAGGCGTAGATTTCGTAGGGTAGGCTGTCGGAAAAATAGAGCGTCTTGTTGTCCGGCGACCAGCAGGGGCCGTTGCTGATCGCGATGTCACGATCCAGCTCAGCGAGTGCATGGTCCGCGCCGAGGCTGTAGAGCGTTCCATAAGGCCGGCAGTCCCGAATGTCGGAATCGCCCGACCCCACCACGAAACGCCCGCGTCGATCGACTTTGCCGTCGTTCATCTGCGCGCGGGGATGGATGTGATTGGCGCTCGCGAGTAGCTCGACCGCGCCGCTTGCCAGATCGAGTGCCGAGATGCCGTCCTTGAGTGCGACGATCGCGCCGCCGCGTTCGCGCAGCGCCATCGATCCGATGATCTGGCCTACGTCCCAGCTTTGCGTCTGTGCGTTGGCAGGATCGAAGCGATGAACGGCCTTGCCGACGATATCGATGAAATAAAGCGCCTGCTCCTCGACATCCCAGAGCGGCCCTTCGCCCACGAGACAATGTACGGTTGGGACGCGATCGATCCGCATGTTGACCCCTCCAAAAAAATGCGCTTGCCAGTTATGGCCTATGAATTATTTATCAATGATAAGGAAGCGGGTCGTGGTGGTCAATATGCGAAGCGGAGCGGGACGTCCGCGCAAAGCAGATGGAGGCATCAACCTCGAACGGATCATCGAGGCCGCCTGGGCAATCGTGGATGCTGAAGGGGTCGCCAAGCTCTCGACGCGGGCGCTCGCGAAACTGCTCAACGTGCAGAGTCCGGCCCTCTATTGGCATGTCAAGAGCAAGGACGAACTGCTCAGCGTCATGATGGAGCGTTTGCTGGAGGACAGCCTTGCGGAGTCATCGGAGAAGATGGGCTGGCAGGACTGGTTGAGACATGTGGGCCGACGGCAGCGCCGTTCGCTGCTATCTCATCGTGACACCGGCATCATTGCTTCCATCGCACGTCCCAGCATGAAGCTCCAGAAAGACCTGTTTCCCAAGCTATTCCAGCCACTGCGCGACGCGGGCGTACCGGCAACGCAGGCAAGCTCCGCAGCCGGTGCGCTTGCGAGCCTGGTTATCGGCTGGGTTCTTTACGAGCAGCGACCCGAAACGCGGCAGTTCGTCGAAGCTTATCATTCCTCCGATGACGGGTTCGAATTCGCGCTGGAGGCCTTGATTGCCGGGATCGATTCGAAGGTGGCGTCTGAAACGACGAAGTGAGCAAGGCTCCAGCGGAACGTCGCGTTCTATCCGGGTGCTTTGGAATCAATATTGAGGAGGGGCTTTGCAATGAAGATCGCCTATCATCTTAGCCGCGTGCTGCTGGGCGCCTGGTTTCTTTTTTCGGGAGGGTGGCATTTCCTGTGGCCTTGGCTGCAGCCGATGGGCAACACGCCGGAGGCCATCGCGTTCACCAAAGCCCTGCTGGCTAGCGGACTTTTTGACTGGGTGAAGGCGATAGAGGTTGTGACAGGTGTCACCATGCTTCTCAATCGCGCGATTCCGTTGACCATCGTCGCGATCGTGCCGCTGAACGTGGTCATCGTCTATTGGAATCTGGTGCTCGATCACGGTGTCGTCGAGTATAGTTTCGCAGTGCTGACCATCGTTTTCAATGCTGTCCTGGCATGGCCATGGCGGCGGTATTTCTGGCCTCTGTTCGTCTTCAATGGCGCGCCGGACTATTCGTTGGAGCCGGGTTGGAAAGGGCTGCCCAAAACTGAAAGCGATCAGTAGAAACCAGCCGAAATCAGGCGGAGTGCGGCAATCCAATCCCCAAATCCTGACGTTCATGCCCATCGAGCCTTCCCCGGCCGGCCAATGCGGAGTGCGATAGCCTATCCGCGATTCCTCTGGCATAGAGTTGGCGCGTCCCGACTGATCGTCTCCAATATTGTTCGGCGAAGCATACGACCGGGTTAGTATTCGCCTATGTCCGAGACTGACATCATTGACCGCGAAATGCGCCGCCTTGCGGCCTTGTCCAGTTATGACGTGCTGGACACGCCCAAAGAACGGTCGTTCGACGAGGTCGCTGCGCTTGCCGCGCAAATCTGCGAGACGCCGTTTGCCGTCGTGAACTTGATTGGCGACGGGCGACAATTCTTCAAGGCCGAGGTTGGCCTCGGCCTCCGTGAAACATCGCTCGAATGGTCGTTCTGCGCCAAGGCGATCCTCGAAGACGATTTTCTCCTGGTGCCGGACGCGGCGAAGGATCCGCGGTTCGATCACAATCCGCTCGTGACAGGTGATCCCGGCATGCGCTTCTATGCAGGCGCGCTGCTCAAGACCCAGGACGGCTTGCCGATCGGCACGTTGTGCGTCCTGGACGTGAAGCCACGCGGCCTGACGCCCTTGCAACAGCAAACGCTCCGCGTCCTTGCCAATCAGGTGATGATGCAACTTGATCTTCGCAGATCGCTGAAGCAGCGCGAAGCGAGCGAGGCTCGCCTCAAAGCTAGCCAGAGAGCCGGGCATATCGGCGCATTCGAAGCCAATCTCGTGACCGGCGTCCTGGCCGTCACGCCGGAATTCTGCACCATCTTCGGCGTTGCCGAGGCAGACACGCATCTGCCGGCAATGATCGAGACCGCCGTCATTCCCGAAGACCGGCACATTGCCTCGAACGAGCAGTCCCGGGCGCGAGGCGAGGCGCTGGTCGATGTCGAGTACCGGATCAGGCGGGTGAGTGATGGCGAGCTTCGCTGGATCGGTCGCCGGGCGCAATTCGTTCATGGTGATTCCGGCACGCCGGTTCGGATGTTCGGAACTGTGCAGGACATCACGGAACGAAAACGCGCTGAGCGACGGGTCTCGGCGTTGCTCGAGCTTGGCGATCGATTGCACGATGCGTCTGATATCGGCGATGTTCTGAATGCTGCAGCGGAAACGCTTGGCCAGGCGCTCGGGGCCGAGCGCGCAGGATACGCCCTGATCGATCATTCCGCCGGGACCTTCGAAGTCGAGCACGTGTGGGCGGCCAATGGCGTCGCCACACTGCGTGGCAAATATGATCTGGCACTGCTTGACGCGACGGTGCGTGCCTTGTCGCAAGGCGAGGTCCTGGCGATCGACGATGTCGGCATCGCGCCGGCCATGGCCAGCGATCGTGACATATATATGCAGATGGGCACGCACGCCCAGATCATGGTACCGCTCATTCGCAAGGGCGAACTCGTCGGTGTCCTGTTCGTGCATTCGTGCGGGCGGCGATCCTGGACCGAAATGGAGCGCAACTTCGCCCGAAATCTCGCGAACCGCACCTTTGCAGCGCTTGCCAAGGTGCGGGCCGAAGCCGAACAGGCTCTCCTCAATCAGGAACTCAGCCATCGCCTCAAGAACACGCTCGCCGTCGTTCAGGCGATCGCCGACCAGACGCTGAGGGATGTGAGCGATCGCGATGCCGTGGAGGCTCTGACCTCGAGAATCATCGCGCTGAGCACGGCGCATGATATCCTGCTGAAGGATGATTGGCTCGCCGCGCGGCTCGATCTGATTGCGCAGGGCGTGCTCGCGCTGCACGCTGGAGAGGGGCAAGCGATGCTAGAGGGACCGCCGGTCGATTTGGGACCCAGGGCGGGACTTTCGATCTCCCTTCTCCTGAACGAGCTCTCGACCAATGCGGCAAAATATGGCGCGCTGTCACAACCGAGCGGCCGGGTGGCCGTCAAGTGGCGAGTAGAGGCAGTCGATGGGCGCTCCACGCTGTACCTGGACTGGATCGAGAGCGATGGTCCACCCGTGATGGAGCCCGCGCGGAGCGGCTTCGGCTCCCGCCTGATACAATTGGGATTGCTCGGCGCGGGTCAGTGTACCGTCAACTATCTGCCGACCGGACTGGTCGCCAGCTTCTCCGCGCCGCTGGCGCGATTGCAGGAGCAGGACAAATGACCGCGAGCGGTTTTGCGAGAGCATGATGACGCAGACAACGCCTGTCGCCCGTCCCGTTGTGCTTGTTGTGGAAGACGAGCCGCTTCTGCGCATGATGGCGGCGGACATCGTCGAGGAGGCGGGCATGCAGCCCGTCGAAGCTGCGGACGCGGACGCCGCGATCGAAATACTCGAAAGGCGCACCGATGTCCGGATCCTCTTCTCCGATATTCGGATGCCTGGATCCATGGACGGCCTCAAACTGGCGGATGCCGTAAGGGCACGCTGGCCGGCGATCAATATCATCCTGACGTCCGGTCACTGCACCAAGGCCGATATCGACTCTCGCCTCGCCGACCTCTTCTTTCCCAAGCCGTATAAATTTGGCCCCCTCGAAGCGGCATTGCAGAGTCTGGCCAACTGACGGCAGCGTTCTGGCGCTGCGTACCAGGCCGCTGGCGTGCGGGCGCCAGCTTCAATTTGCCCGGATGTCAGTCGTTGAGACCGAGACTGTCGAGCAAAGGCGATGAGAAGGCATTGCGCTCGGCGGCATCGGGCAGCAGCAGCTTGCGCGTCGCATTCCAGCGGTCGACACTGCTCCCATAAGCATTGCGCACACGCACCTTCGTGAGGTTGTTAAATTTGCCCCAATGCTGCGTGAACGGCATGCCGGCCGCTTCCAGCCTGTCGGCGGCGATTTTGACCAGCTTCAGCGAGGCCCCGGTCGAGATGCCGTCGATATCGACCACGCATGTCGGATCATAGCGGATGAACGACAGGATGCCGGGCGACTTCTGCGCGTATCGGCAGGTGAAAACCACGGGCGAACTGGGCTGCGTGAGGAATGCGTCGCGCAGGATGTTGAGCACCGTCGTCACCTGCCCGATGGGCACGGCGAAGCCGGTGCTGACGAGGCCCTCCCGTGCCGAGGTGAAGGTATAGACTTCGCCAGGCAGCCGCCATTCGTTCGGTGTGTCGGCGCGCACGCGCAGTTCCGATGCCATCATCAGGCTGACTGCGGTGTCGCGCAAATCGGGAAAGGCGGTGATCGCGTGGGCGATCATGCGCGGCACGTCGGTTCCGGGCTCATAGCCGGTGTGGAGATCATAATCCGGCTGATAATCGGGACGGCAGGCCTCCTTGTAGCGTACCGTCGTGAATGCTTTGTCCATACCGCGCGGATCGAAGATTGCCTGGAAGAAATAGGGCCGGCGCGTCATGTCGGGGATGCCCGATCCCTGGAACATGAGCGTGTTGAGCGCCGTTGCGATCTGACCCATCGGAATGTGCGACAGTGACGAGTTGAGCAGATGGCGTCCGGTCGTGCGCAGCAGCGCGGCGTGAACGAAGCCGAGCGAACCCAGGCTCACGATCGCGGCTTCGAACTTTGCGTCGTCGCGCACGAGCGTCGCGCCGAGCTTGGCGGCGAAGGCCGCTGTCATGACCGGCGCACTTGCGCGTTCGATCCACAGATTCTGCGTTGCCGTGAGAAGCTGGATGCCCGCGACCTGGCTTTCCAGACCGCCGACGTCGATCGCGGAGCCATGTGTCCCGGTTCCGAGCGCGCCGCCCACGGTCTGGCCGTTCGACGCGCCCATCGTGCGCAACGTGCGGCGCTTCTGGGGCGTTTCAAGCGCTTCGTTTATCTTCGAGATCTTTGCGCCGCACTGGGCGAGGATCAGATCGTCGGCGAGCGTGACGCTCGTCGGCTCGACGTCCCCCTCAGCGACGTTGAACCGCCAGCCCAGCCGGTCGGTCTCCACGATCCAGCCATTTTCCGCGACCGGAATGTCTGAGAAGGACCAGCGCGCGCCGCAAGCCCGAACCTGCACGCCCGCCGCCACCGCCGCAGCGGCGATGACCTGCAGCCGTGCCGCGGTGGCGCGCATGCCCGCCATTGTCGGGCTCTGCGGAACTTCATTGTCGATGGTCAGGCGCTTGGTGACGCGCCGGACGATGTTCTCGTGATGATTGACCCAGTCGATATTGTCTTCGACCTGCACGAAGGTGTCGAATGCCATGATGCCAACCCCCTCGTGTCACTGATCGGTGCTGCCGACAGGTGATGGGACATTCGCGCAGACATATTCGATGCGCGTCGGCATGTAGAGGCCGAGTGTCAGCACGCTGGCGAGCGCCTGGCCGAGATTCTGATGCACGCGCACTTCATCGATGAGATTAGTCGGGCATTCGGCCACCGTGCGACGCTGGACCGCACCCCATCCGAACGAATTGCTCCCAACCATCTTGGGTGCGCCAGTGGGATTCGGTCGCGCAACAACCAGCCGGTGCTCGGCGCATCCGGCAAGCAATGACAACGATAGAATGACGAGCAACGGCCGCATGGTCCTTCCTCCGACTCATGAGCCCGTATGTTTTATTGTCAGCCGGGCGATCCGCGCACCTCGACGATATGTTTCTCAAATCGGCTATCTGTTGGCAATACTGGTCAGGTCGAAACGTTGTTTGCCGCCAACGCGATCAGCAGCCGCCGCCCTCTGCACGACTTGCCCAGCGGATTGCGCCCGATATCATCGTCTGGTGGAGCGGCTCGGCATAGGTCTCCGCCTTGTGGCCGAGCGCCGAGAAGAAGATGCGCCCCTTGCCGACGCAGCGCGTCCAGATGAGCGGATGGACGGCGCCCATGCGCGTGCGCTCGGGATAGGGTTCGTAACTGGTCTCGTCGAGCGTCGCGAGAATGCGCGTATCGTTGCCGGTCGGCACCTTGTCGAAGGAATACCATTCCTCGGTGCGCGTCCAGCGCTCGGGCAGATCACGGGTGGCCGGGTTCGTCCGGTCGCGTATGTCGATCGTGCCTTGCTGGAACTGCTTGGGCCGCCCGGTATGGCCGATGAATTGCGCGCCGATCAGGGTCTGCGGATACCAGCTCCAGTCATATTGCGGATCGCCACCTGCGCCGTGGAGCAGCACGACACCGCCGCCTTTCTCGATCCAGCCTTGAAAGGCCGCGCGCTGACGCTCGTCGAAGATGTTACCCGAGGTGCTGTTGAGCACGACTGCCGAGAAGCGCGCGAGATCGCGCGGGTTCATGATGGCGGCATTCTCTGTCTCGAACACGTCCTGGCCCTGCTTGCGGACCAGCTCGACCAGCACTGCCTTCGCGGCATCGATCTGCTCGGGATCGCGAAAGCCATTGGTCTTGGAGAGGATCAGCACGGCGCCGCGCTTCAGCGCCGGAAGCTTGGGTGGGATCGTGTCCATGACCGGTTCCGGCCAATTGCGCGGATTGCGCGCGGAGGGCGGGGGGGCTGGCGTGGCGGTTTCGGCGGCGAGCGCAAGGGCGAGGAGAGCGGAGAGCATCGCGTCAGGCCAGCGCGTTCGTGGGCTTGCTGCCCCATAGCGCGTAGAAGAGCACGTAAAGCTCGCAAACGGCGGTCAGCAGGAACGAGACCTGTAGGCCATATTCGTCGGCAAGCCAGCCCTGCACGACGACCAGCGCGCCGCCAGCAATCGCCATGATCAGCAGGCCCGATCCTTCCTCGGTGAGTGGGCCGAGGCCGCGGATGCCGAGGGTGAAGATTGTCGGGAACATGATCGAGTGGAAGAGACCCACCAGGATCAGCGACCACATGGCGACCGGTCCGGTGGTGAAGACGGTAACCAGCATCACGATGAAGGCACCGATCGAGAAGACGGCGAGCACTTTCTCCGCGGGCACGTGCTGCATGATCGCGGAGCCGACGAAGCGCCCCACCATCATGCCACCCCAGAGCAGGGTGAGGTATCGCCCGGCCGCCTCATGGGTCAGATTGGCGATGTCGGGCTGGCTGACGAAGTTCACGAATAGATTGGCGACGCCGATCTCGGCGATCAGATAGATGAAGATGGCGGGGATGCCGAACACGAGATTGCGATGCCGCCAGAGCGAATGGCGCTTGCGCTCTTCCTTGGCGACGCGGCTGGTCGCCGAGCCCATGGCCGGGAGCAGGAAGCGCGCGATGACGAAAGCGAGCACCACAAGCACGATGGCGACGAGCACATACGGCAGGATCACCGATTGCGCGTCCGCCAGCTTCTCGGCCTGGGTCAGCACCGTGCCTGCCTCGGACGTGCCGCCCTTCGAGCGGCCGAGGATCAGATAAGCGCCGAACAAGGGCGCGAGCATCGTGCCGGCCGAGTTCATCGCTTGCACGAGGTTGAGGCGAGACGAGGACGTCTCGGCCGGGCCGATCACCGCGACGTAGGGATTGGCGGCGACCTGAAGCAGGGTGATGCCGCTGGCGATCACGAACAGCATGGCGAGGGTCACGCCATAGGAGGGGAGGCTCGCCGCGAGCGTCATGCCGAGCGCGCCGGCGGCCATGATGAGGAGGCCGATCACCAGCGACTTCTGATAGCCGACCCGCTCGATCAGCTTGGCCGAAGGGATAGAGGCGAAGAAATAAGCGATGAACCAGACGCTCTCGATCAGCGTGGTCTCGGTGTAATTGAGGTCGAACACGCTGCGCAGGTGCGGCAGCAGCGTGTTGTTGATGACGGTGATGAAGCCCCACATGAAGAAGAGGCTGGCGAGCAGTGTCAGTGCCGAGCGGTAAGGCGTGCCTACGCCCCCGCCTTGCGCCGTCAGCGTCTGGGAACCCGGTGCAACCGCCATCAAATCTCTCCTCGGCGACGGCTTGCTTACCGTCATATAGTATGACTATATTGCCCGTGCGGGCATCGTCAACATCTATGGAGAGGACAGGCATGAGCGCGCGAATAATCGATGTCGCCCGGCCCGCATCATCCTTTCATGAGCAAGAACCGATATGACCGATAGCCCAAAGCTGCGCAGCCGCGCCTGGTTCGACAATCCCGACAATATCGACATGACGGCGCTCTATCTGGAGCGCTATCTGAACTTCGGGCTGAGCCTGGAGGAACTGCGCTCGGGCAAGCCGATCATCGGCATCGCGCAGACGGGGTCGGACCTCTCGCCCTGCAATCGTCACCATCTGGTGCTGGCCGAGCGGGTGCGCGAAGGCATTCGCGAGGCGGGCGGGATCGCGCTCGAGTTTCCCGTCCATCCGATCCAGGAGACGGGCAAGCGGCCGACTGCCGGGCTGGATCGCAACCTCGCCTATCTGAGCCTCGTCGAGACGCTGTACGGCTATCCGCTCGACGGCGTGGTGCTGACCATCGGCTGCGACAAGACGACGCCGGCTTGCCTGATGGCTGCGGCGACGGTGAACATTCCGGCTATCGCGCTCTCGGTCGGTCCGATGCTCAACGGCTGGCACAAGGGCGAGCGGACGGGATCGGGCACGATCGTCTGGAAGGCGCGGCAGATGCTCGCGGCGGGCGAGATCGACGATGCGCAGTTCATCAAGCTCGTGGCCTCGTCGGCGCCCTCGACCGGCTATTGCAACACGATGGGCACGGCGACGACGATGAACTCCCTGACCGAAGCGCTCGGCATGTCGCTGCCCGGCTCGGCCGCCATTCCGGCGCCCTATCGCGACCGGCAGGAAGTCTCCTATCTCACCGGCAAGCGCGTGGTCGAGATGGTCGCGGAGGATCTGAAGCCCTCCGACATCATGACCAAGGACGCGTTCCTGAATGCGATCGCGGTCAATTCGGCGATCGGTGGATCGACCAATGCGCCGATCCATCTCGCCGCCATCGCGCGCCATATCGGTGTCGATCTGCCGCTCAGGACCTGGCAGGATCATGGTCACGCCATTCCGCTGCTCGTGAACCTGCAGCCGGCGGGCGAGTATCTCGGCGAGGATTATTATCGCGCGGGCGGTGTGCCGGCGGTGGTCGCGCAGCTGATCGGGCAGGGGCTGATCGCGGAAGAGGCGATGACAGCGAACGGCAAGACGATCGGCGAGAATTGCCGCGCGGCCGAGATCGAGGATGAGAAGGTCATCCGCCGCTATGCCGATCCGCTGAAGACCGAGGCGGGCTTCATCGTGCTGTCCGGCAATCTGTTCGACAGTGCGGTCATGAAGACCAGCGTGATCTCGGCGGAGTTCCGGGCGCGCTACCTGTCGAACCCCGATGACCTCGATGCCTTCGAGGGGCCGGTGGTCGTGTTCGACGGGCCGGAGGATTATCATCACCGGATCGACGATCCGGCAACCGGCATCACCGCGCAGACGCTGCTGGTGATGCGCGGGGCAGGGCCGATCGGCTATCCCGGCGCCGCCGAGGTCGTGAACATGCGGCCGCCCGCGCATCTGATCCTCGACGGTGTCCATGCGCTGCCATGTCTCGGCGACGGGCGTCAGTCGGGCACGAGCGGCAGTCCTTCGATCCTCAATGCCTCGCCCGAAGCGGCGGCGGGCGGCGCGCTGGCGCTGCTGCGGACTGGCGACCGCGTGCGCATCGATCTCAAGCGTGCGACCGCGGATGTGCTGGTGGATGACGCTGAACTGGACGCGCGGCGCAGGGCGCTCGAGGCGGCGGGCGGCTATGCCTATCCAGCCTCGCAAACGCCGTGGCAGGAATTGCAGCGCTCGGTCGTCGGGCAACTCGGCACCGGGGCAATCCTGGAAGGCGCGGAGGCCTATCAGCGCATCGCCCAGACGCGGGGCTTGCCGCGCGACAATCACTGAGGCGCGGGAAGCAACCGGCTGGAGAAGACCAATGATCCTCGATCGACGCGGACTGCTGGGCGGCGGGGCGGCTGCTCTCGGTGTCATGGCTCTGCCCGGCATCGCGGACGCGACCGATCCGCGCGACCCTATCGCGCCCTATCGCACGCCCTACAAATATCCGCAGCGCATCCTCAGCGGCTCCGGCGTGGCGGGCAGTTTCGACGAGAAAGCTGTCGATTGCCCCTTTGTCTTCTCGGCCAATGGCAAGTTCTACCTGACCTATGTCGGCTTCGACGGGCGCGGCTATCAGACCGGCATCTGCGAGTCCGACGACCTGTTGAACTGGAAGCGGGTCGGCCTCATCATGGCGCGCGATCCCGACGATCCGGTGACGCGGCATAACATCGCCTGCGCGTCGATCCTGCGCGAGAACGAACTCCGGTCGCCCGCCCGGCTGATCAAGGTGGACGGGCGCTATGTGGCGGCCTGGCATGCCTATCCGAGTGCCGGCTATGAGGAGGGGCCGGCCGTGATCGGTCTCGCCTTCAGCGACGACTTTCTGCGCTGGGAACTCGGCCCGGTCATCCTGCGTGCGGAGGATGGCGCGGAATGGGAGCGCGGCGGGCTCTACAAGCCGTATCTGACCAAGATCGGCGACACTTTCCATCTCTACTACAACGCCAAGACGACCGGTCAGCCGTGGAAGGAACAGACCGGCCTTGCCATCTCGAAAGACCTCAAGAGCTGGACGCGGCACCCGGCCAGTCCGCTCTTGCGCCCTGGCCCGGCGGGGGCGCCGGATTTCCGCTTTGCGAGCGATCCGGTGGTGGTGTCGCACGAGGGCAAATGGGGCATGTTCTATTTCGGCCTGGCCAGGGACGGCTATGCGCGCGATCTCCTCGCGATCGGGGACAGCCCCACCAGCTTTCAAAAGGTAGACGAAGTGCTGATCGATGTCGGTGCGCCGGGGACGATCGACGAGAAATATGCCCACAAGCCCGCCATCATCTATCATGACGGCGCACTCTATCATTTCTACTGCGCGGTCAGCGGCAAGTGGCCGAACGACGTGCGCGGGCTGGCGGTGGCGCGGTCGAAGCCCTGGATCTGACAAATTAATCCTATGATACGATAAAATGCTTGATCGTCGCGGAACACGATGATTTACTTTCGAAATCGGATGCAGCCATCGGCCGCAAGCCGGCCTCGGGAGAGATGTTTCAGTGACCTCGATCAAGTTCATCGTTCGCGCATCCGCCGCCTGCGCCGTACTGGCGCTTTGCGCGCCGGTCGCTGCGGAGGTTCCGGACTATCAGGGGAAGATCGACGCCAAGCTGCGCGACGTGAAGGCAGGCGTCGCAAATGGCCCGTTCAAGGCCGACTGGGATGATCTGCGCGCCAAATATCGCACGCCCGACTGGTTCCGCGATGCCAAGTTCGGTATCTTCATCCACTGGGGCGTCTATTCGGTCCCGGCCTTCGCGAACGAATGGTACTCGCGCAACATGTACGTGCCGGGCAACGCTGCCTATGAGCACCACGTCAAGACCTACGGCCAGCAGTCGAAATTCGGTTACAAGGACTTCATTCCGCAATTCAGGGCGGAGAAGTTCGATGCCGCCGAATGGGTCAAGCTGTTCGCCGATGCGGGCGCCAGATATGTCATCCCCGTCGCCGAGCATTGCGACGGCTTCGCCATGTATGCGTCGGATTTCACCGAATGGGACGCGGCCGAAATGGGGCCGAAGCGCGATACAACCGGCGAGATCGCCAGGGCGACGCGCGCGGCCGGCCTGCGTTTTGGCCTCTCGTCCCACCGGGCCGAGCATTGGTGGTGGTATCACAAAGGGCGCAGCTTCCCCTCTGACGTGAGCGATCCGAGATATGCCGGACTCTACGGCCCTGCCATGCCGACGGGCCTGCCCGCGGACAATCCGGATCTCTGGCCGGACGGCGAACAGCTCCAGCATTGGATGCCGCCGGACAAGGCGTTCCTCGACGACTGGATGGCGCGCACGGCCGAGCTGATCGACAAATATCAGCCCGAGCTGATCTACTTCGACTGGTGGACCGCGGCGCCGCTTTACGAGCCGTTGATGCGCGATACGGCCGCCTATTATTACAACCGCACGGCCGCGCGGAAGCAGCAGGGCATCATCGCCTACAAGGGCTCGCAGTTCGCCGAGGGCAGCGCCATGTTCGACATGGAGCGTGGCAAGACCGACGCGCTGAAGCTCACGCCCTGGCAGTCCGATACGTCGATCAGCGTGCATAGCTGGGGCTATGCCCAGAACGACAGTTATCGCACGCCGCAGTCGCTGATCGCGGACCTGATCGATATCGTCAGCAAGAACGGCAATCTGCTGCTCAATGTCGGCCCCAAGGCGGATGGCACGATCCCCGACGAGATCGTGACAGTGCTGCGCGGCATGGGCGGCTGGCTCAAGACAAATGGCGAGGCGATCTACGGCACGCGCCCGTTCCATTATTTCGGCGAGGGCCCGACCAAGTCCGGGCAGGTGCGGGTCGGCGGGCAAGTCGAAGAGTCGGCGAAGAAGGGCTTCGTGCCGGCCGACATCCGCTTCACCACTAAGGGCGATGTCGTTTACGCGATGGGCCTCGCGCGTCCGGCGGACGGGGCTGTGTTCGTCAAGACGCTGTACAAGGGCACGCCCTATCTCGCGGCGCCGATCAAGAGCATCGAGCTGCTCGAGGGTGGCACGATCAGCTGGGAGCAGACGCCGCAGGGCCTGCGCATCACGCTGCCTACCGCCGGCTCGAACGATTATCCTTATGCGCTGAAAATTCGGGTGCGTTGATGCCCGGTCGATCTGGGAGGGTTGCATGAAGCTCCGTCTTTTGAGTACCCTCGCGGCGATGGTGTCCCTGCCCGCGATGGCGCAGGATATCGCGATGCAGCCCTTTCCGGTCGACCACGAGGCGCGGGTCGATTCCGAGGCCGATGCGCGCTTCCTCCTCGACGGACCGGCAGGTAAATATGGCTTCATCCAGGCGCGCGACGGTCATCTCTATCGGCCGGATGGCCAGCGTTTCCGCTGCTGGGGTGTCAACCTCACCGGCTGGACGGTCGGCGGCGAGCAGATACCCTCGCACAAGGATGCAGAGACCTACGCAGCCGCGCTCGCGCGGCTCGGCGTCAATTGCGTGCGCATGCACTTCATCGATCGACCCGACACCCCAACGGAAGTGCGCAACGGGGGCGCGGATCGTGGACCGAATGCCGGGCCGTTCACCAATCCCCCGCGCGGCCTGATCCGCGGCGATGTCGACAATAGTCGCGAGTTCAACACCGAGCGGCTGGACCGGCTCGACTATTGGTTCAACGAGCTGAAGAAACGCGGCATCTACGTCAATTTCAACCTGAATGTCGGGCGCGTCTTCAGGCCCGGCGATGGCGTGCCGGACGCCGATCTGATCGGCAATGCCAAGGCCTATACCTATTTCGGGCCGGAGCTTGTCGCGCTGCAGAAGGAGTATGCCAAACAGCTGATCGGCCATCTCAACCCCTACACGAACCTGCGTTACGCAGACGATCCGGCGGTGATGACCGTCGAGGTGGTGAACGAGAATTCGATCCTGGAATTCTGGATGCGCAACTGGCTGCGCGGCGAGCGCGTGCCGGGCGGCAAGAATACCCAGCTCGACATGACGCCGCATTATCAGTCGCTTCTGACCGGTCTCTACAATGACTGGCTGGCGAAGAACCGCAAACCGGCCGAGGTCGCGCAACTGCGGACGATGGCGGGCGTGGCGGCCGACCAGAAGGTGCCCTTCATGCGCCGTGGCAATCACCCTGATGCACCGCGCCTGCGCCTCGATGCCGAGCTGGCGTTCCTGACGCAGGTGGAAGTCGATTTCCACGCCGACATGAAGCGCTATCTCAAGGACGAGCTGGGCGTGAAGGCGCCGGTCGTCCCGCTCGCCGACCACACCTATTTCATCGCCAACCAGCCGCTGATGCGGACCGCCATCAAGTCCGACATTCTGGATTCCCACGTCTATTGGCAGCATCCCGCTATTTACGGGAAGCGTAACGAGCCGATGGTCAACGCGCCCGATCTCTCGATCATCCAGAAGCTGGCGCGCTCGGCGGCGGTCGGCAAGCCCTACACGGTCAGCGAAGTGAACCACCCCTGGCCCAGCGAATATGGCGCCGAGATGATCCCGATCCTGGCTTCCTATGCTGCGCTGCAGGATTGGGACGGCATCTTCTTCTACACCTTCGAGACGAAGATCAGCGGGCAGTGGAAGCCGGCCGTTGCCGACCATTTCGACATCACGCTCGACCCGGCGAAAATGGCGCAGATGCCGGTCGGCGCGATGATCTTCCTGCGCGGCGACGTGTCGGCGGCGAAGAAGGTGCTCACGCGCTCCTATTCAACCGACCAGATCAGCGAAGCCTCGCGCCTGCCGCGCGCCGAGATGCCCTATTACACGCCGGGTTTCGACAAGACGATCCCGCTGGTCCATGGCTCGCGCGTCTCCTGTCTCGACTGCAAGCCGAGCCTGCCGGCGCCCCTGCCAGCCGCCAATCCGATCGTCTCGGATACCGGCGAGCTCAGCTGGAAGACCGATGAGGGCAAGGATGGCATCGTCAGCGTGAATGCGCCGCGCAGTCAGGCGCTGGTCGGCTTCGTCAGCGCCAATCCCAAAGTGCAGACGCGCAATCTGGCAGCGGGCGACATCCGCAATCGCTTCGCGGCGATCACCCTCTCGTCGCTCGATGGCAAGCCGCTGAACCTGTCGAACAGGATGCTGCTCACCACCACGGGCAAGGTCGAGAATACGGGCCAGAAGTGGGACGAGCGCCGCGCGATGCTGACCGACTGGGGCACCGCGCCGACCCTGATCGAGCCGATCACCGGCTGGATCCAGCTCAAGGATCTGGAAGGCGCAATCGGCGTCTCGGCGCAGGCGCTCGACGGCGCGTCACGGCCGATCGGGCCGGAAATTCGCGGCAAGATGATCGAGCCGGGCTGGGAAATCGCTGTCGGCGCCACTGCGACCACGAGCTATCTGATCCGGGTCGAGCGGTAGGAGCGCTTAGCGACAGCCCTGCGCGAGGATCACGGGCAGGGCCGACTTCGCCATCGATGCATAGCCTGCATCATTGGGATGGAGATGGTCACCGATCTGCTCGGAGAGGCGCATGACATTGGGCTTGCCCGGTTCCTGCATCGCCGCATCGAAGTCGATCAGGCCGTCGAAACGGGCCTTGTTGGCGCGGATCCAGCTGTTGACCGTCTGGCGGCGCTGCTCGCCTTCAGGGCTCGCATAAGCAGCGCCTTCATAGGGAAGCAGCGTGCCGAAGATGACCTTGAGCCCGCGTCCCTTGGCGCGCGTGAGCAATTGCTCATAGGCGGCGATCAGGCTCTCGGCGGGCGGCTGCCAGTCCCTGGCCGGATCGCGCACATTGCCGATGTCGTTGATCCCCTCGAGCACCACCACATGCGTCGCATTGGGGATGCCGAGCACATCCCGGTCGAACCGTGACAAAGCGGCAGGGCCGCGACCCTGGCTGAGCAGGCGATTGCCGCTGATGCCTTCGTTCGCGATTGCCCAGCAGCGTCCTTTGGCTTGCCCCGCGAGCAGGCGGCCAAGCTGATCGGGCCAGCTCATCGCGCGCGAGGCGCCGGCGCCCTCGGTGATGGAATCGCCGAAAGTCACGAGCACGCGCGTCACAGCCGTGCCGCTGACCTCCAGCGCGCTGACCAGCCCCGATGCCCGCGCCCGGCGGGGGTTGGGCAGGTCGATCAGAGCGGTGGCGTCGCCGGTCGCGATATCGACCATCTGCGCATGAGCGGGCGGGGCGACTTCGTCGGGGAAATAGATCGACACGGCGAGGCGCTCGCCGGCCTTCACCGGATAGTCGAGCGCATCGGAGAGGATCGGCGCGCGTCCCGGAATGCGGACCTCCTTTGCGCCACTGAAGGAGAGCGCGCGCAAGCTTCCGGCGACCGGCTTGCCATCCGCGTCGAGTCGCAGGATCGAGACCGCGCCGAGGCGCAGCGGCGTATCTGACAATTCGTTGGTGAGGCGGATGCGCACCGTCCGTCCGCTGATGCCGACATGCAAATCCTGCCGCACCGTCTCGTTCTTGAACGGGCGGCCGAGGGCGTCGCGGATCGCTGGCTCGTAGCCGATGGGCGGGCCGGACCAGCCGGGCACCCAGCGTTCCGGCTCCGCCGCCTGGGCACTGGCGCTCGCCAGCAGCGCTGCGAGTAGGAACGGGCGGATCATTTCGCACCTCCCGGCAAGGTGAACCAGGCGACGCCATGGGCCGCGACCTCTCCGTTCGCCCAGTCGCCACCGGCGGGCTTGGCGCCGGGCGGCAAGGCTAGGGCATGCGCTTCCTTGCCATGGTTGATCGCGATGAGGACGCGCTTTCCGCCGCCGGCGCGCTCCGCGATCTCGAAATCCGGATGCGCGCCGGGGATCAGCGGCGCTATGTTGGCCTGTGCCAGCAGACTCTCGGCGAGCTTGGACATGGTGGCCGCATCCAGCCAGGCGCCGACATAAGTGATGCTGCCGGCGCCTACCTTGCGCGTGACGATGGCCGGCTTGCCATCGAGCCAGCCACCCTTGTCCCCATATCTGGCTATGGTGCGCACGTTGGCGGCCGTGGGCACCAGTTCTTCGGCCCAGATCGAGACCTTGCCGGCAATCTCGCCGGTCACGGAGACGCCTTCGTCCAGCGCATAATATTGCGCGACATTGGCGCCGAGCAGATCGGCGAGCGGCCCCGGCTGTGTCACGGGATAGAGCGCATTGGCATCGTCGCGCATGCCCGAGCGCGGGCCGAGTACGAGATGCCCTCCGCCGCGCACATAGGTTTCGAGCGCAGTTGCTTCCTTCTGCGTCATCACCATCAGGTTCGGCGCGACGACCAGCCTGTATCGGCTGAGATCGGCCTCCGGCGAGACGACATGCACGCCCTGCGACTGCACACGGATCGGCCGGTAGAAATCGATGAAGGCCTTGATCGGATCGAAGTCGCGATGGTGCCGCTGCATGTCGATCGCCCAGCGGCTGTCATAGGAATAGAGCATCGCCACGTCCGCCACGGGTGCGGTGTCCGCGAGCAAAGGCGCGGCTGTTGTCAGATCGGTCGAGACCCGCGCGATTTCGGGCTGGATGGGGTTGGGCTTGCCGTCCTGCCCAAGGATCGCGCCATGATAGGTTTCCTGACCGTTGGCGGCCGGGCGCCATTGCCAATAGAGCACCGCGTCCGCCCCGTGCGCCACGGCCTGCCAGGCCATTTCGCGCACCTGTCCCGGATCGAGCGCCTTGTTGACCGGCACCCAGTCGACGCGCCCGGGCTGCGTTTCCATCAGCCAGAAATTGCGCTGCTTGTAGCCGCGCACCAGATCGTGATTGGCGCCGTTCGCGACCCAGTCCGGCCTGCCATCGGGGATGTAATTGTCCCACGATGCGATATCGAGATCGCGGTGCATGACGAAATGGTCGAAGCCCGCATTCCAGAACATCGTGTTGGTGGTGATGAAGGCCTTGCTGTCGATCAGCGGCCGGATCGCTTTGACCTGAGTCTGCACGAAATCCGTCCAGGTGGCCGTGGTGAAATGCCGGAAATCGAG
Source organism: Sphingobium xanthum (assembly GCF_019737615.1). Classification (GTDB taxonomy): domain Bacteria; phylum Pseudomonadota; class Alphaproteobacteria; order Sphingomonadales; family Sphingomonadaceae; genus Sphingobium; species Sphingobium xanthum. The sequence continues at coordinate 88,315 of NZ_JAHKKS010000010.1, forward strand.
CAGTAGACCGGGATTTTGCTGCCCGGTCTGCCGCAGCGGCACCTGATCGAAGTCGTTGTAGAACTGGCTCCAGTACTGCGTCGTCCAGCGGCGGTTGAGCTCGTCGATCGTGCCGTAGCGCTGCTTGAGGAAGGCGTGCCACGCGGCGATTGATTCCGGATCCCAGGACGGCGGCCCGACTTCATTGTCGATCTGCCAGCCGACCACGGCGGGATGTTTGCCGTAGCGCTTCGCCATCTCGGCCGCGATGCGCCGCGAGAAGTCGCGATAGCGCTTGCTGGCGAAGGAGAAGTGCCGGCGGCCGCCATGGCCGGCGCGCACGCCGTTTTCGTCGATGCGCAGCGTGTCCGGATATTTCTGTGTCAGCCATGCGGGCGGGGCAGCGGTCGGCGTGCCGATAACGACCATGAAGCCGTGCTTCTGCGCAGCCGCGATGGCGCGGTCCATCCAGGCAAAGTCGAACTTGCCTTCGCTCGGCTCCATCCGGCTCCAGGCGAATTCGCCGATGCGCACCGTGTTGAAGCCGGTCTCGCGCATCATCTTGAGGTCGGTGTCCCAGCGCGCCTCCGGCCATTGCTCGGGATACCAGGCGACGCCGACCGCGATGGCGGGCCGATCGGGGTAGGCGGTCGCGCGCTGCGGGAAGGGCACGGGCTGAGCCTGGGCCGGAAGTGCGGCCAATGCAGCCGCTATCAAGGCCAATCCTGCCCAGCGAGTCATCACTTTCCTCTCCGCTCGTTCGAACGCGCGGGGAGCGCATAACATGATGGTGCTGCCAAATAATAGTTTTATATGATATTTGTGTTCGGGCCTGCTATTCGACGGGCCGGATCGAGACAATCGAGAGGAGAGAGGATGGCGCGTTTCGGATATTTCTTGGCCGGAAGCGCCCTGATCCTTCCTATCTGGAGCGCTGCCGCGCAGCAGGTGGAAACCGGGCCGACCGCGGAGGACTTCCGCAATCCGCCGGCCGACGCGCGCCCGGGCACCTTCTATCACTGGATGAATGGCAATGTGACGGCGGCCGGGCTGGATGCCGATCTGACCTCGATGCGCGACATCGGGTTGGGCGGCATCATGGCCTTCGACGGCAGCAACGACGTGCCCAAGGGGCCGGTCGACTATCTGAGCCCTGACTGGCTCCAACTCATGACGCATATGATGCGCAAGGCCGATGAGCTTGGTCTAAAGGTCGGCATGCACAATGCGCCGGGCTGGTCGTCCTCGGGCGGCCCCTGGATAACGCCGGAGCGCTCGATGCAGCAGCTGAGCTGGACCGAGACGACGGTGGAGGGCGGAAAGCCGCTCAAGCTCAAGCTCGCACAGCCTTATGCCAAGCGCGACTATTATCGCGATGCGGTCGTGCTGGCCTATCCGGCAAGCGCTGGCGACGATGCCGTCTATCGCAATGCCGTTCAGTCGATGCGGGCGGCTGCCGCAGTCGTCCCGGCCTCACTGACCGATCGAGATCTACACAGCAGCGTGGAGATCACACCGACCGCGCCTCTCATCGTGACGATGAAGCAGCCGTTCACGGCCCAATCCGTGACGCTCTACGCTGATGCCGAGGCGGGTGCCTTCACCGCAACGATCGAGGTATCGGACGACGGCAAGAGCTGGACCCGCATCGCTCAGGTGACCGCGCCCGTCCAGCATGAGCGCGGGATCGAGGCGCCGGGCGCGCTCAACTTCGCGCCCGTCACCGCCCGCCATTTCCGTATAACCCCGCGTGCCAAGATGACGCTCGCCGAGGCGCTGTTCCATGCGACACCGCGCATCGACAGCTGGGATGCCAAGGCCGGACATCTCTATCGTCCGCCCGTGGCGGTCGAGAGCCACCCGAGCGATTTGCGCGCCGCCGATGCAATCGATCCCGCCAAGGTGCTCGACATCACGGACCGTCTCGACGCGACCGGCACGCTCGCCTGGACGCCGCCTGCCGGGCGCTGGGCGATCCTGCGGCTGGGGCACACGACCACTGGCCATCTCAACGTCGCCGCATCGGATGCGGGACGCGGGCTTGAGGTCGACAAGCTCAGTGCCGAGGCCGTCGATTTCCAGTTCGAGAACAGCGTGAAGCGCATGGTCGCGGCGGCCGGTCCGATGGTGGGCAAGAGCTTCGACATGCTGATGATCGACAGCTACGAGGCCGGCCTGCAGAACTGGACGCCGAGCCTGCCAGCCGAATTTCGCAAGCGTGTGGGCTATGCGATCACGCCCTATCTCCCGGCTTTGACCGGCCGCATCGTCGGCGATCTCGACGTCTCGAACCGCTTCCTCTTCGATTTCCGCCGCACGCTCGCCGACATGATGGTCGAGAATTACTATGAGCGGATGCAGACGCATGCCCGCGCGGCCGGTCTGCGCTTCCATGTCGAGGCTTATGGTCCCGGCCCGTTCGATTCCCTTCAGGTCTCCGGCCGCGTCGACGTGCCCTCGACCGAATTCTGGACCCGCACGCCCTGGACTGACAACCGCACGGTCAAGATGGTCGCGTCCGCAGCGCATACCTATGGCCGCCCCGTGGTCACGGCGGAGGCCTTCACCGGCGAGGCCGAAACCAGCCGCTGGCAGGACTATCCCTATTCGCTCAAGGCTTTGGGCGACCAGATGTTCGTGCAGGGCGTGAACCAGTTCCTGTTCCATCGCTACGCGCATCAGTCCAATCCGAACGCGGCGCCGGGCATGGTGATGGGGCCATGGGGCGTCAATCTCGATCGCTCGAACACCTGGTTCGCGCAGGCGCGGCCGTGGATCGAGTATCTAGCGCGCAGCCAGTATATGCTCCGTCAGGGCCACTATGTCGCGGATGTGCTGTTCTTCGCGGGCGAAGAGACCCCCAACCAGGCCGAATATGTCCGGCCCGACGTCTCCCCCGATACCAATCCCCGGATCGGGCAATATTTCGATCCGAAGATGCCGCCGGGCTATAATTACGACCTCGTCAATGCCGAGGTGCTGCTGACGCGGGCCAGCGTGAAAGACGGCAAGATCGTTCTGCCTAATGGCGCGCGCTACAGCCTGCTGGTGCTGCCCTCGACGCTTTCCAGCATGACCCCGCAGCTCGCGGCGCGCATCCGCGCGCTGGTCGAGCAGGGCGCGGCCATCCTCGGCCCCAAGCCGGTCCACCCCATGGCCATGGCCGGGAAGGCGGATGGCGATGCGGCCTTCCGCGCTGCAATTGACCATCTGTGGGGCACTGCTGCGCCGGCGAGTGCCCCGCGCAAGGTCGGCGCCGGCATGGTGTTCGCTCAGGGCGGCATTGGCGATGCACTGGCAGCTTTGAACGTCGTGCCCGATGCGCAATGCCGCACGCAGACGCCGGACGGCCAAGTCGTGTGGATGCATCGCGCGCTGGCGAAGGGCGACATGTATTTCGTGGCCAATCGCCAGCGCCGCGCCGAGACGGTCACCTGCACATTCCGGGTCGGCAGCGCGGTGCCATCGCTGTGGAACGCCGAGACCGGAGCGATCACGCGGGCGGCGCTGTTCTCGACGAGCGGCGACACGACCAAATTGACGTTCGACCTGGCGCCCTCCGGCTCGACCTTCGTCATGCTCGACGGCGCGGCGAGCGCGAAGGGCATCGAATGGATCGCGCGGGACGGCAAGCGCGTGGCCGAGCTCGATCCGAAGCCCGCCGCCCGCGCCGCGACGCCGGCCGACAGCTTCACGCTCTCGCTCTGGGCAAAGCCGGACATCGATTTGCGCCTGATGCCGGACGAGATGATTGAGGCACGGATCAACGAGACCGGCAAGAATTATCTGATCAACGCCCGCTCGGGCCGGGACATGCATGGCGAGGGCACGGCGGTCGCGGGCCTTGCGATCGGCCGCAACGGCGCGTTCGTGATCGAGCGTGTCGCGCCGGACAGCGTGCCGGCCGTGCTGGTCAGCCATACACCCGTCGCCGGCTGGACGCATGTCGCTCTGATCTATGATCAGGGCACGCCGAGCCTGTATCTGAACGGCAAGCTAGCAAGAACCGGGCTGAAGAGCGGTCGTCGCGTCTTTGCCGGTGGCAGCGATGCGCCCTCGCCGAGCGGGGTCACCTATTTCTTCGAAGGCAATGCGACGCCGCTGATCACCGTGCCGCGCGCGTTGAAGCCGGAGGAGATCGCGGCGGAAGCCGCCGGAGGCCCACCACCTTCGTCTCTGGCCGCGACGCCCGTCACGCTCGAACGGCGCGACGACGGCAGCCTGCGCGGGCTGGCATGGGAAAGCGGGCGATACACGCTCGACGGCGGCGGCAAGTTCACGGCGAAGGTGCCAGGCCCGATCGCCATCGAGGGCGCGTGGACCGTCCGCTTCCAGGCTGGCCGCGGCGCGCCCGAGATGATCACTTTGCCGCGCCTCGAAACGCTGAGCCGCAATGCCGATGCCGCCGTGCGCCATTTCTCGGGCACAGCCACTTACGAGCGCACGATCGATGTGCCCGCCGCGATGCTCAAAAAGGGACGCCGCGTGTTCCTCGACCTTGGGCGGGTGGAGGTGCTGTCCGGCGTCACCGTGAACGGCAAGCAGCTGGGCGTCGTCTGGAAGGAGCCGTATCGCGTCGATATCACCGATGTCGTGAAGCCGGGCGCGAACAGCCTGTCTCTTGCCGTCACCAATCTCTGGTCCAATCGCATGATCGCCGACGCCGCGTTGCCGGAGGAAGGCAATTTTGTGGATGCCGAGTGGCCGGTCGGCGAGCGGTTCGGTGCCGACGGCAAGAAGACCACGATCATGGCGCGCAAGATCACCGCGCTGCCGGATTGGTACAAGGCCGGCGAAGCCAAGCCCGCTGGCGGCCGCGTGACCTTCAGCCCCTGGACCTTCTACGGCAAGGATGAGCCGCTGCTCGATTCCGGTCTGCTGGGACCGGTGCGGCTGCTGTTCGCGGACGAGGTGACGGTGAAGTGAGCGGAGCGCGGCGAGCATGAACTACACGCATCTCGGCAATACCGGCCTGATCGTTTCGCGCATGGCCTTCGGCGCTGACCCTCACGCGCGGCGACGCCATGTCCGGCATTGCCAAGCTGCAGGGCGCCGATGCCGACGCGATCGTGGGTCAGGCGCTCGATGCCGGGATCAATTTCTTCGACACGGCGGATATCTACGCGGGCGGCCAGTCCGAGGAAGTACTGGGCCAGGCGCTGGCCCCGCATCGCGATGGCGTCGTGATCGCGACCAAGGTGATGGGGCGCATGGGCAAGGCCGTCGTGCAAACGGGCCTCACCAAACGGCACATCAATTGGGCCGTGGATCAGAGCTTGCGCCGCCTTGGGACCGACTGGATCGATGTCTACATCGCGCACAACGAGGATCCGCACACCCCGCTCGAGGAGACGCTGGAGGCGCTGGACGCCGTCGTGCGCGCGGGCAAGGCGCGCTATCTCGGCTTCTCCAACTGGTCGGCGTGGAAAGTGGCGGCGGCGCTGGAGCTTCAACGTGCCAATGGCTGGGCGCCGTTCACTCACGGTCAGATGTATTATTCACTGCTCGGCCGCGACATCGAGCGCGATCTGGTGCCGCTGACGAAGCGCTACGGCATCGGCATCACCATATGGGGACCGCTTGCTGGCGGCGTGCTGTCCGGCAAATATCGACGCGATGCGCCGGCGCAACCGGACGAACGCCTGGCGACGATCGATCCGCTGCCGTTTGATCGCGACAGGGGCTTCCCGCTGCTGGATGAGCTGCGCGTGATTGCCGGCAATCTCGGCGCCAGCATGGCGCAGGTCGCGCTTGCCTGGCTTCTGGCGCGCCCGGCGGTCACGAGCGTGATTCTCGGCGTGTCGAAGGCGACGCAACTTGCCGACAATCTTGGTGCGATGAACCTCATTCTTCCGCCTGAAGTGTTCGCCCGGCTTGAGGCGCTGACGGCTCCCGCCGAACTCTATCCGCATTGGCACTGGCGCAACACGGCCGACCCGGTCATCAAGCAGGCGCTGCTCGGTAGCACTATATCATGATCGTAGGCAGGCCGGCCCAAGGTCAGCTTGCGTGCGGGCGCGATAATATTATGAATTGAGGCTGGGTCGACCATGGGGGTGCGGCGGCCTTTGGAGGCAGAATGACAATGCAGGGCCACTCGAATTTCGGCCGGTTCGCCGATGCGACACTGTCGAGCCACGATCAGGTGGCGCGCGCGCTGGGCGGCGAAATTCTGTCCGGCGTCTATCCGCCCGGTTCCAAGCTGCCGTCCGAGGCGGAGATGCTCAGCCGCTTCGGTGTGTCGCGCACGGTGCTGCGCGAGGCGTTCAAGACGCTGACGGCCAAGGGCCTGATCGTGTCCAAGACGCGAGTCGGCACCACTGTGCTGGACAGCGCGCACTGGAATTTCTTCGATGCCGACATTCTCGCATGGAAAGTCACGCAGGGGTTCGACATCGCGTTCATTCGCGACCTCGCCGCGATCCGCGTCGCGATCGAGCCCGCCGCCGCCCGGTCCGCCGCCGAGCAGGCGAGCGCCAAGGACATTGCAGAGATGCGCCGCTGCGTGGAGCGCATGGCGGCCGCGACCAGCAACGCGAGCGAATTCGCCGAGGCTGATCTCGCCTTCCACAAGGCGGTCGGCCAGGCATCTGGCAACGTGCTGATGCGCTCGCTCGCGGCGGTCATCGAAACGGCGCTGCTGGCGTCCTTCCGCATGAGCTCGCCCGTTCGCGAAACCGAGGTGCATGACGAGAGCGTGGCGGCGCACAGCCGCATCGTTGACGCTATCGAGGCAGGCAAGGGCGATGAGGCGGCGGAAGCGATGCAATTCGTGATCGGCCATGGCGTCGCGCGCATCGAGCGCGCCGGTGCCTCGAGCAAGCGCCGCCCAAGCCGCTGATCCCGCGTCAAAAGACGGCGCGATGCACGCTGCGCTTGCGTGTCACATTAGTATTATTATAAACCTAATCCGATCTGAAAGGGCGCGCGAATCAGTCGCCCTCTTCGCATGAGAGGATTGATATGAAGGGCTTGGAACAGGCCGGAATTTCCCGCCGCGACTTCGTCCATTGCGCGGCGTGCGCCACGGCTGCGGGTTCGCTGGCGGCAAGCCCGATGGCCATGGCGGCGGCGCGGCAAGGCGCCCTGCGCGGCAAGGAAGTGGTCCACGAATTCCCTTATGGCGCGGTCAAGCTGACCGGCGGCCGCATCAAGCGCCAGTTCGATCATATCCATGCCCATTTCCTCGCGCTCGACAATGATCGGGTGCTCAAGGTCTTCCGCCAGAATGCGGGCTTGCCGGCGCCCGGCCCGGACATGGGCGGCTGGTATGACAAGGACGGCTTCGTCGCCGGCCTTACCATGGGCCAGTATATTTCCGGCTTGGCGCGTTTCGGCGCCGCGACCGGCGACAAGGCCGCGCACGAGAAAGTTGCGCTGCTGGTCAGCGAGTGGGGCAAGGCGATGGTGACCGCCAGCAACCCTTATGCCGGCCCGCGTGCGCAGGCGCAGTGGGCAGCCTATGTTATGGACAAATATGTCGTCGGGCTGGTCGATGCCTATCGGCTGAGCGGCGTCCAGCAGGCCAAGACGCTGCTGCCGATCATCATCGAAAAGTGCCGGCCCTATATTTCGCCGGTCTCGCGCGACCGTATCGGCAAGGTCGATCCGCCTTATGACGAGACCTATGTCATTTCGGAAAATCTCTTCCACGTCGCCGAGATCACGGGCGACCAGAAATATCACGACATGGCTGTCCACTACATGCTCAACAAGGAGTGGTTCGATCCGCTCGCGGCGGGACAGGACGTGCTGCCGACCAAACATGCCTATAGCCACACGATCGGCAATGCCTCCGGCGCACAGGCCTATCTCCATCTGGGCGACGAGAAGTACAAGAAGGCGCTGGTCAACGCCTGGAAGTTCATGGAGCCGCAGCGCTTCGCCAGCGGCGGCTGGGGGCCGGAGGAGCAGTTCGTCGTGCTCGGCCAGGGCAATCTCGCCAAGAGCCTGACCAGCTCCAAGGCGCATTTCGAGACGCCGTGCGGCGCCTTCGCGGACCTCAAGCTTGCGCGCTATCTGATGTGCTTTACCGGCGAGGCGCAATATGGCGACGGGCTGGAGCGCACGCTCTATAATACGATGCTCGCCACGCGCCTGCCGGACAGCGACGGCGGCTATCCCTATTATTCCGATTACGGCGCCAAGGGCGAGAAGCGCTACTATCACCAGAAATGGCCCTGCTGTTCCGGCACTTTGGTGCAGGGCGTCGCGGACTATGTGCTCAACGCCTATTTCCACGACGACGATAATCTGCTCGTCAATCTCTACACGCCCTCGGAAGTCACCTGGGACCGTGCCGGCGGCGCGGTCGAGGTCTTGCAGGAGACCGACTATCCGGTCGGTGACACGGTCAAGCTCACCGTTCGCAAGGCAGGCAACGGCAAGTTCGCCATGAAGCTGCGCATCCCGGCCTGGACCAAGGGCGCGACGCTCAAGGTCAATGGCCGCGCGCAGACCGCGACGCCTGGCCAGCTCGCTATGGTCAGCCGCAGCTGGAAGGCGGGCGACACGCTCGAGCTGACGATCCCGCAGCCGCTCCGCACCTTGCCGATCGATCCGGAGAACCCGAACCTGCAGGCGGTCATGCGTGGCGCGGTCATGTATGTCGGCCTCAATCCGTGGGACGGGATCGATCAGGAGACGATTGCGCTCCCCGGCGCGCTGGAGCCGATGCCCGGCCATCCCGAGAGCTATCGGACCAGGGTCGGACAGCGCAATCTGGTGTTCGTGCCTTATTATCAGGTCGATACCGAGCGCACGACAACCTACTTCAAGACTGCCTGACCCCGTGCGCGTCACCGCAACCTACTGGATCGAGACCGCTTTTCCGCTCGTGCAGGCGGCCGAGACGATGGCCGGCGAGCAATCGACCGGCACCTTCGTGCGCGTGCCGGGCGAGACCGACGAACTGCGCGAGGCGCATGCAGCGCGGGTCGAGGAAATCGTCGAACTGGGCGAAGTGGCCGCGCCGTCGCTGCCGGGATCGGGTCTCCCCAGGTCAGGCGATGCGACGCGCCGGGCTGCCCGCGTCGTGCTGTCCTGGCCCATCTCCAACATGGGCCTTTCGCTTCCCAATCTGCTGGCGACGATCAACGGCAATCTGAGCGAGCTCAAGGCCTTTTCCGGCCTGCGCCTGCTCGACATCACGCTGCCGCCGGAATTCCTGACGCGCTATCAGGGGCCACAATTCGGCGTGGCGGGCACGCGCAAGCTGGCGGGCGTCCATGACCGCCCGATCATCGGCACGATTATCAAGCCGAGCGTCGGCCTCTCGCCGCAAGCGACGGCGGAGCAGGTGCGCGGACTGATCGAGGCGGGCATCGACTTCATCAAGGATGACGAACTGCAGGCCGATGGGCCGCATTGCCCGTTCAACGAGCGCATTGCGGCGGTGATGCGCGTCATCAACGATCATGCCGACAGAACCGGCAAGAAGGTCATGTACGCCGCCAATCTCACCGGCGAGATCGATGAGATGCTGGAGCGGCACGATTTTGTGCTGGCGCAGGGCGGTACCTGCATCATGGCGAGCATGAACTCGATCGGCCTCCCGGCCATGAAGGTTCTACGCGCCCACTCGCAGCTGCCGATCCATGGCCATCGCAATGGCTGGGGCCTGCTCGGCCGCTCGCCGACGATCGGCATGAGCTACATCGCTTTCCAGAAGCTGTGGCGCCTTGCCGGCATCGATCACACGCATGTGAACGGCATCGACAACAAGTTCTGCGAGACCAACGAAAGCGTGATCGCCTCCGCGCGCGAATGCCTGACGCCGATGTTTGATGCACCCCATCCCGGCTGTGAGATAATGCCGGTCTTCTCGTCCGGCCAGTCGGCGCGGCAGGCGGCCCCGACCTATCAGGCGCTCGGCTCCGTCGACTGCATGTTCGCGGCGGGCGGTGGGATCATGGCGCATCCCGGCGGCCCGGCAGCGGGCGTGCGCGCCTTGCGTCAGGCATGGGACGCGGCAGTCGCCGGCGTGCCTGTCGAGCAGGCCGCGAAGGACGCGCCCGAGCTGGAGGCGGCGCTGGGGGCGTTTGGCGGGTGAGCCTGCTTTACGCCTATTATGGGGACGATTTCACCGGGTCGACCGATGTACTGGAGCAGCTTGCCGAGGGCGGTGTTCCGGCTGTGCTGTTCCTGCGCGTGCCCGACGAGGCTCTGCGCGCGCGCTTCGCCGACGTGCGGGCGATCGGGGTTGCCGGGGACAGTCGCAGCCGCTCGCCCGCGTGGATGGAGGCGAACCTGCCGGCCGCCTATGGCGCGCTCGGCGAGGCGCCGATCGTTCACTACAAGACCTGCTCGACCTTCGATTCCAGCCCGACGGTGGGCTCGATCGGGCGTGCGATGGACATCGGTCTACGCCGTTTTCCGGGACGCGCAGCCATTGCCGTCGGCGCTCCGCATCTGCGGCGCTATGTCGCGTTCGGCAATCTGTTCGCGGCGGCAGGCGATACGGTCTATCGGATCGACCGCCATCCGACGATGTCGCGCCACCCGGTCACGCCGATGCACGAGGCCGATCTGATCCGGCATCTGGCGGCGCAGAGCGATGCAAGGATCGCGCTGGTCTCGCTGGAAATGTTGCGCAGCGGGCAGGCGGGAAGCGCGTTCGATTCCGCCGATGCAGATGCTGTGCTGTTCGATGGTGTGTCGATGGACGATCTTGCCGCAACCGGCGCTGTTCTTCTCGAACGAGCTATGCGGTTCGCTGTGGGCAGCTCGGGCATCACGCGCGCGATGGTTCTGGCATGGCGCGCTGCCGGGCTGATCGATCAGATGCTGCAGACCGTGCGCGCGAGCGAGGTCGATCGGCTGCTGGTCGTCAGCGGGAGCTGCTCCCCCGTCACCGCCCGGCAGATCGCCCGCGCGCCAGCTTCCGGTTTTGCAACGGTGTCGGCGGATGTGCCGGCCCTGCTCGAAGGATCATCGGCAGAGGCATCCCGGCTCGCTGAGGCAGCCCTTGCCGGGCTGGCGCAGGGCAATCGTGCCGTCATCCACTCCGCTGAAGGCCCGCTCGATGCCGCGGCACCGGCTGCCGGAGAAAAGCTCGGGGCAGCGCTCGGGCGGATTTCGCTCGACATCGTGCGCCGGGCCGACCTCAAGCGGCTGTTGTTCGCGGGCGGCGACACCTCCAGCCACGGCGTCGCGCAGCTCGGCATCGATGCGCTGACATGGGCCGCGCCGATCGAGCCGGGCGCCCCGCTGGTCCGCGCGCACGCCGCCGATCCCGCGATCGACGGGCTGGAACTCGTGCTCAAGGGCGGCCAGATGGGCGGCGAGAATTTCTTCGAGACGGTGCGCAGAGGCGGGTAGGCACACCCGCCGGCAGCATTTGCGCGCTTTCCCGAGGCGCGGTATCCCTCTCCCCATAAGAAGCGGAGGGGAGAGGGGCATGTCGTTCAAGACCGAGCAGGATATCACGGCCGAGGCGATGCGGCGCTGGTCGATGGCACGCGACCCCCGTCTCGCCCGCATCCTTCCGCTGCTGGTTAAGCACCTGCACGCCTTCGCCCGCGAGGCGCGGCCGAGCCTGGACGAATGGATGGCCGGCATCGAGTTCCTCACCGCGACCGGCCAGATGTGCGACGACAAGCGCCAGGAAATGATCCTGCTGTCGGACGTGCTCGGGCTCAGCATGCTGACCGTGATGGTCAACGACCGAAGCGCGGCCGAGGCGACGCCGTCTACCGTGCTCGGGCCGTTCCACATCGATGCATCGCCCGTCGCCGTTAACGGGTCCGACAGGTGAATTCAGGACGACCGATCCCGGCGTTGCTCCGCGAGCGCCAGGATGCGCTGGGCCTGCACCAGATGCGGGCGGTCGATCATCTTGCCGTCGAGGGCGAGGGCGCCGGCTTGGGGCTGGGCCGCGAAGGCATCGACGACGGTGCGAGCGCGGGCAATCTCGTCGTCAGCGGGGGTGAAGCCGAGATTGATGACCGGAATCTGCGCGGGGTGGATGGCGAGCATGCCGGTGAAGCCGTCGCGCCGCGCGCGGGCGACATAGGCGCCGAGCGCGTCCAGCTCCGAGATGTTGGGGAAGACGGTGTCGATCGCGGGGACCCCGGCCGCATGCGCCGCGAACAAGGTGAGGCTGCGCACCATCTCGAACGGGGGTGTGTAGCGGCCGTCCTCCTCGCGTGAGGTGGCGGCGCCGATGGCGGCGGGCAGATCCTCCGCGCCCCAGCTGAGGCCCGCGAGCCGATCCGCACAGGCGCGATAGGAGCCGAGCTCGAAGATGGCGGCGGGCGTCTCGGTCGCGATCGGGAGGATCGGCGGGTCGATGTCGCCGAGCTGGGCATCCAGCGCCGCAATCGAGGCTGCGCCTTCGGCCTTGGGCAGCATGATCGCATCCGGCGCGACGGCGCGTAGGCAATCGATATCGGCATCGACATGCTCGCTGGAGAGCGGATTGACGCGAACGATCACGGGGAGATCGCGGGCGCTCGCGAGATACTCCGCGACGGCAGCGCGGGCGCCGGCCTTGCGATCCGGCACGACCGAGTCTTCCAGATCGAGGATGATCGCATCCGCGCCGCTCGCCGCCGCCTTCGCGAAGCGCTCCGGCCGATCGCCGGGGACGAACAGCAGGGAGCGCAAATGCCTCATGCGGCGCGTTCGCGCAGCAGCATGGCGGTGCGCAGGCCCTGGCAGACGATCTCGTCACGCTGATTATAGAGCCGATGCTCCCACGTCGCGATGCCGGCATTGGGGCGGCTGTTGCTCTCGCGAAGGGCCGTGACGGTGGATTCGCAGCGCAGCGTGTCGCCGATGAACACCGGCTTGGGCAGCACGATCTTGTCGAAACCAAGGTTGGCGATGAGCGAGCCGTGCGTCGTGCCCTCGACCGAGAGGCCGACCATGAGGCTGAGCGTGAAGGTCGAGTTGACAAGGATCTGGCCGAACTCTGTCGCCTTGGCCGCCTCGGCATCGAGATGCAGCGGCTGGGGATTATGCGTCATGGCCGACCAGAGGAGGTTGTCCGTCTCCGTGACCGTGCGGCGGATCGGGTGGACGATGTGGTCGCCGATAGCGAGCTGGTTGAAATAGCGGGCGGTCATGGGTGGGCTTTCATCCTTGGGATTGGCGGTTCGATCATTCAGCGATCGGCTCGATGCGCGCCAACAGCGCCTCGACCTGAACCTGCGCGCCCGGCGCGGCGCTGAGGGTGGCGACCGTGCCGTTGAAGGGCGCGGTGAGCGTATGCTCCATCTTCATGGCTTCGAGCGTGAGCAGCTTCTGGCCCTTGGTTACGCTCTGGCCCTCGGTCACCTCCACGGTGATGACTCGGCCGGGCATGGGAGCGAGGATGGCGCCGCTGCCGGCATCGGTGGCGGCACCGACCTGCGCGGAACGCGTGAACGTGAACGCTGCGCCATCTTCGAAGTAGATGGCATCCCGCCCGCCAAGGACCGAACCCGTGCTTGTTTCGTAAATTGTGGCGCCGTCATAGAGCGCGAGATCATAGGAGAATGGCTCGATGAGTTCATTGTCCCGATAGATCGTCACCCGCGTTTCGGCCGCGGCGTTCAGCCGGAAGCCGATCAGGCCACGCGTGCGATCGAGACTGCGCGGTCGCCATTCGGACGTCTCGTTCCAGCCATCGAAGATGAGCCGTTCCGCCGCCTCCTGCAGCAGCGTTGGGCTCGGCTGGGGCGAGGCGGTGAGGGCGTCTTCGTCTTGTGCGATGAAGCCGGTGGTCACGTCGCCGGCGAGGAACCCGGGATGGCTGAGAAGCCGCTTCAGGAACCAGGCATTCGACTTGACCGGAGCGCACAGCACCTGGGCGCAGGCGTCCGACAGCAGATCGCATGCTTCATCACGTTCCGGTGCATGGGCGACGAGCTTGGCGATCATTGGATCGTAGAAGGGGGAGATGGTGTCGCCTTCTTCGACGCCGGTCTCGACACGAACGGAGGAGGGCATGTCGAGTGTCTCGAGCTTGCCCGTGCTCGGCAGGAAGCCGACAGCCGGGTCCTCCGCATAAAGCCGCGCCTCCATCGCCCAGCCATTGATCGACAACTCGTCCTGCCGCTTCGGCAGCGGCTCGCCGCTGGCGACGCGGAGCTGCCATTCGACCAGATCGACGCCGGTGATCTCCTCGGTCACGGGATGCTCGACCTGAAGCCGCGTGTTCATTTCCATGAACCAGATGCGGTCGGCGGAGAGGCCCGCGCTGGCATCGGCGATGAACTCGATCGTGCCGGCGCCGACATAGTCCACCGCCTTGGCGGCGCGGACGGCGGCGGCGCAGAGGCTCTCGCGCGTGGCCGCGTCCATGCCCGGCGCGGGGGCTTCCTCGATCACCTTCTGGTGGCGGCGCTGGAGCGAGCAGTCGCGCTCGAACAGGTGGACGATGTTGCCGTGCGTATCGCCGAAGACCTGCACCTCGATGTGGCGGGGCGAGAGGATGTACTTCTCGATAAGCACGCGATCGTCGCCGAAGGAGGCGGCGGCCTCGCGCTTGCAGGAGGTGAGGGCGTCGGCGAAATCGGCGGGCGCGTCGACACGGCGCATGCCCTTGCCGCCGCCGCCCGCGACGGCCTTGATGAGAACGGGATAGCCGATGGCGTCCGCCTCGCTCTTGAGCCGGTCGGGCGACTGGTCCTCGCCGAGATAGCCGGGCGTGACGGGGACGCCGGCCGCCTGCATCAGCGACTTGGCGGCGTCCTTGAGGCCCATGGCGCGGATCGAATGCGGCGTGGCGCCGACCCAGATGAGGCCGGCATCGGCGACCGCCTGCGCGAAGTCGGCATTCTCGCTGAGGAAGCCGTAGCCGGGGTGGATGGCCTGCGCGCCGGTCGCCTTGGCGGCGGCGATGATCTTGTCGCCGACGAGGTAGCTCTCGCGGGCCGGGGAGGGGCCGATATGCACGGCCTCGTCGGCGCTGCGGACATGGCGGGCATTGGCGTCGGCGTCGGAATAGACGGCGACGGTGCGGATACCCATGCGGCGCGCGGTACGGATGATCCGGCAGGCGATCTCGCCGCGGTTGGCGATGAGGAGGGAGGTGATCATGGGCGTCGGTCCTCCATCGCAGCGGCAGGCCGGAATGGATCCTGAAACGAGTTCAGGATGACGTTGGTTTTTGGGCGATGCTTATCCTCAAAATCGTCATGCTGAACTTGTTTCAGCATCCATCGTGCGGCACCTTCTGATCCCGAATGGAAAAGCAGCCCTGCGTCTACATCCTTGCAAGCGCGCGCCATGGAACGCTGTATATCGGCGTTACATCTGACCTTATTGGCCGGCTTTACCAGCACCGTACCGGCGCGGTCCCCGGCTTCACGAGCCGACATGGCGTTCACCATCTCGTCCGCTACGAACTCTTCGGCGCCATGGAAGGTGCGATCCTGCGCGAGAAACAGCTCAAGCGCTGGCACCGGCAGTGGAAGATCAACCTGATTGAGAGTGACAATCCGGAATGGGTCGATCTCGCGATCGGCCTTGGGTTTCCTGCGGCAGGTCCGAATGGATGCTGAAACAAGCTCAGCATGACGGGTGGGAGTGAGGGCGATGCCCATGCCCCTCACATCCGGAACAGCCCGAAGGCTGCCCTCTCCGGGATCGGTGCGTTCAGCGTTGCGGCGAAGGCGAGGCCGAGGACGTCGCGGGTCTGGGCGGGGTCGATGATGCCGTCGTCCCAGAGGTGGGCGGTGGCGTGCCAGGGGTCGCCTTCCTCCTCGAACTTCGCCCGGATCGGGGCCTTGAAGGCTTCGGCCTCCTCGGGCGTCCATTTGTCGGCGTCGCGGTGGACGGTGGCGAGGACGCTCGCGGCCTGCTCGCCCCCCATGACGCTGATCCGGCTGTTGGGCCAGGAGAAGAGGAAGCGCGGGGAATAGCCGCGGCCGGCCATGCCGTAATTGCCGGCGCCGAAGCTGCCGCCGATCAGCACGGTGATCTTGGGGACTTGCGCGGTGGCGACGGCCGTGACCAGTTTTGCGCCATGTTTTGCAATGCCTTCTGCCTCATATTTGCCACCGACCATGAAGCCGCTGATGTTCTGGAGGAACAGCAGGGGCGTGCGGCGCTGGCAAGCGAGCTCGATGAAATGCGCGCCCTTCACGGCGCTTTCCGAGAACAGCACGCCGTTATTGGCGAGGATCGCGACCGGCATGCCCCAGATATGCGCGAAGCCGCAGACGAGAGTGGAGCCGTAGAGCGCCTTGAACTCGTGGAATTCGCTGCCGTCAACGATGCGGGCGATGACCTCGTGGACGTCATAGGGCGCGCGGACGTCCTGAGGGACGATGCCGTAGAGCTCTTGCGGATCGTACTTCGGCGGGCGCGGGGCGATGAGCGGGATGTCGGGCGCGCGGTCGGCGGGGAGGTGGCTGATGATGTCGCGCACGATTGTCAGCGCATGCTCGTCATTTTCGGCGAGATGGTCGGCGACGCCGGAGCGCCGGGCGTGCAGCTCGCCGCCGCCCAGATCCTCGGCGCTGATCTCCTCGCCGGTGGCAGCCTTCACTAGCGGCGGACCGGCGAGGAATATCGTGCCCTGGTTGCGCACGATCACGCTCTCGTCCGACATGGCGGGCACATAGGCGCCGCCCGCGGTGCAGAAGCCCATGACGCAGGCGATCTGCGCGATGCCCTGCGCGGACATGTTCGCCTGATTGAAGAAGATGCGGCCGAAATGGTCGCGGTCCGGGAAGACCTCGCTCTGGTGCGGGAGGTTGGCGCCGCCCGAGTCCACGAGATAGATGCAGGGGAGGCGGTTCTCCGCGGCGATCTCCTGCGCGCGCAGATGCTTCTTCACGCTGAGCGGATAATAGGTGCCACCTTTAACGGTGGCGTCGTTGCAGGCAATCATCACCTGACGGCCGGAGACGCGGCCGATGCCCGCGACGATGCCGGCGCCGGGCACTTCATTGTCGTAGAGACCATGCGCGGCGAGCTGGCCGATCTCCAGGAACGGGCTGCCCGGATCGAGCAGCCGCTCGATGCGCTCACGGGGGAGCAGCTTGCCGCGCGATGTGTGGCGCTCGCGCGCACGCTCGCCGCCGCCCTGGGCCGCGGTCGCGACGTCGGCGTAGAGGCGATCGCGCAGGGCCTTGTTGTGGGTCGCGCGGGCGGCGAACTCTTCGCTGGTGGGGTCGATGGCAGTGGGAAGGACGGGTCCGCTCATGCTTCTTAGCCCCTCCTCTTTAGAGGAGGGGTTGGGGTGGTGCTGGACGGTGCGGACTGGTCGCTGCGCGAACGATGCTGCGCATCGTCACCACCCCTTCCCCCTCCTCTGAAGAGGAGGGGCTTATTGGGTCGGCCGCTCACGCCTCGGCCCCCACCAGTTCCCGGCCGATGAGCATGCGGCGGATTTCGTTGGTGCCGGCGCCGATGTCGAGCAGCTTGGCGTCGCGCAGGTAGCGCTCGACCGGCCAATCGGTGGTGTAGCCCGCGCCGCCGAGGGCCTGGACGGCTTCGAGAGCGACCTTCACGGCGTTTTCCGACGAGAGGAGGATCGCGCCGGCGGCGTCGAAGCGGGTGGTCTTGCCCGCGTCGCACGCCTTGGCGACGGCATAGACATAAGCGCGGGCGGAGTTGAGCGCGACATACATGTCGGCGATCTTGGCCTGCATGAGCTGGAAGGCGCCGATCGGTTTGCCGAATTGTTTGCGCTCGCGGACATAAGGCAGGACCGTGTCGATGCAGGCCTGCATGATGCCGAGCTGGATGCCCGAGAGCACGACGCGCTCATAATCGAGACCGGACATGAGGACTTTGACGCCTTCGCCGATCCCGCCCATCACATTGGCCTCGGGCACGTGGCAATCGTCGAACACCAGCTCCGCCGTGGGCGAGCCGCGCATGCCCATTTTCTCGATCTTCTGGCCGATGGAGAAACCCTCCATGCCCTTCTCGATCAGGAAGGCAGTGATGCCTTTCGAGCCGGCGGCTGCGTCAGTCTTGGCATAGACCACCAGAGTCTCGGCGTAGGGTGCGTTGGTGATCCAGAATTTGGTGCCGTTCAGCACATAGCCGCCCTGCACGCCCTCGGCGCGCAGCTTCATGCTCACCACGTCCGATCCGGCGCCGGCCTCCGACATGGCGAGGCTGCCGACATGTGCGCCGCTGATGAGGCCGGGGAGATATTTCGCCTTCTGCTCAGCATTGCCCCAGCGGGCGATCTGATTGATGCAGAGATTGGAGTGGGCGCCGTAGCTGAGGCCGACCGAGGCGGATGCGCGCGCGATTTCCTCGCAGGCAATGACATGCTCGAGATAGCCGAGGCCGAGTCCGCCATCTTCTTCCCTGACCGTGATGCCGTGCAGGCCGAGGTCGCCCATTTCCGGCCAGAGGTCGGTCGGAAACCAGTCCTCCCGGTCGACTCGCGCGGCAATGGGCGCGATACGATCGGTCGCGAAACGCCGGCAGCTTTCACGGATCATGTCCGCGGTCTCGCCGAGCGAGAAATCCAATTGATCCATATCGGCCTCTCCTTAGTCGCGGCTGATACACCTTCCCGGTCTATTAGAAAAATTGAAATTGATCGCGGCATCGTATAGAAAATTTCTATGCTAGATCGTTATTTGCTTCGCTATTTCCTCGCTGTGGTCGATCAGGGTAATTTCTCGCGGGCGGCGGCGCTTTGCAACGTCTCGCAGCCGACGCTCTCGGTGGGCGTTGCCAAGCTGGAGGGGCAGGTCGGCGCCCCCCTGTTCCTGCGCTCAAGCCAGCGGGTCGAACTGACCGCAGCGGGAGCGCGCTTCCTGGTCCACGCCCGGCGGATCGAAAGTGAATATAATCTCGCCGAACGGGTGCTTGCGGAGGCCGAACCGGTCCGGCGCCTGCGCATCGGCTGGCTGCTGAGTATACCCACCGATTGCCTGGCCGCAGCCGTGGCCGGGGCAGGGCCGGATGAGGGGGGCATGCAGGTGGAGATCATCGAGGGCAATGAGCGCGACCTGCAGGGCCATCTTGCGCGCGGGCGGATCGACCTCGCTGTGTCGCTGGTGCGGCCGGGTGAAACGCGCTTCGCCGAGGAGTCGGTTGTCGCGGAAGGCTACCGGCTTGCGCTGCCGGCGGGGCATCGGCTGGCGGGCGCGCAAAGCGTGGCTGCGGAGGCGCTCGCCGCCGAGACGATGATCGTGCGGCGCCATTGCGAGGCGCTCGCGGCAACCAGCCGGCACTTTACCGAGCGCGGCGTGCGACCCTTCTTCGCGATGCGCTCGACCAATGACGAGCGGGTGATGGCGATGGTCGCGGCGGGGCTGGGCTTGACGGTGATGCCGGAGAGCTATCGGCGCGCCGGCATCGCCTGGCCCCAGTTGGCGGGCTTCGACCTGCAGCGGGAGATCGGGTTCGTCTTCGCGCCTCACGGGGAGCGGGCGCAACTCGCGGACCTGCCATTGCTGGCCCGGATCAGGGCGGGATTGGCGGCGGGGTCGCTCATCAGCGCATAGACGGCAAGGCCGGATGGCGCGCCAGGGCTGGGCGCCCGGTGGCCGTTCAGTCCGCCCCACCCAGATCCGTCCGGATCGCGGCCATCAGCGCCTGATCCATCGCGTCCATGCGGCCGGCGGCGTCCTGTTCCAGCGCGCCGGCGATGTCGGGGGCGACCAGCTCCTCCACCCGCATACGTGCCTCAATCGTCCCGTGAGGCCCCCTCATGCTTCTGCGCGACGTTCATGAGCGCGCGGGCGGCGTTCACGGCGCAAGGCCAGCCGGCGTAGAAAGCGAGATGCGAGATTGCCTCGCCAAGCTCCTCGACAGTCAGGCCATTTTCGATGCCGAGCTCCATATGACCCTCGATCTGATTGCGGTTGAGCGCGATCAGGGTGGTGATGGTGATGAGGCTGCGGTCCCGCTTGGAAAGCTGCGAGCGTTCCCACACCTTGTCGTAAAGCACGTCCTGCGTGATCTCGTTGAGCAGCGGCGCCACTGCGGCGAGTTCCTTGCCGCGTCCGCCCGAGGGTCTTTTCATCATCCGTCTCCGTGTTTGCGGCTAGGCTGGCAGTTGCTATTTACAAACTCCATTCAGCATGGCACCGCATTTGCCATAAGCCAAGCGTTCATATCGCAGTCCGGCGCCTCTCAGAAGGCGACACAGATCCACGCGGCGAGAGGATGTTGCACCGGACCAACCGGACATGCCCTGCCGCGGCGAAATGCGAGTTTCCGAGGGCGCTTGTCGCCCGCAACGCCGAAAGGACGAAGTGTATGAGCCTCCTCAAGACCGACGATCCCTCTTTCCAGGCCGGCAAGGAAATGCGCCGCCAGCTGTTCGGCGACGCGGCCGTGTCGCGGCTGGAGGAAGCCGATGATTTCAACGCACCGCTGGAGGATTATGTCACGCGCGCCTGCTTCGGCGAGACCTGGACGCGACCCGGCCTCACCCTGCGCGAACGCAGCCTCATCACGCTTGCCGTGGTCTCCGCACTCAATCGGCACACGCCGGTCAAGCGCCTGACCAAGATGGCGATCACCTGCGGCGCGACCAAGGACGACATCAAAGAAACCATCCTGCAGACGACCATGTACATGGGCATCGCGGGCGGCGTGGAGACCTGGGCACTGGTCGCCGAGGCGCTCAAGGAGATCGACGCTTATTGAAGCGTTCGGCCTCGCGGTCATCGTGCAGGGTATGGCCTGCCCTCCCGTCTGGAATATCAGCCTGGCGTATATCTAGAAAGTATCGGATAGTGCGATCCAGACTCATAGCGTGATCCTATCGCACGCTCTCACAATCGGCATTGGACCCGGTGGGGCAGGTGTCAAACAAGGCGCAAAAAGCGCCTGGCTGGACGGAGGATGGTTTGCCGGACATGGATGTGAGGATCGATGCGCCTGCTTCGGGAGCCATGAGTGCCGCG
Source organism: Sphingobium xanthum (assembly GCF_019737615.1). Taxonomy (GTDB): domain Bacteria; phylum Pseudomonadota; class Alphaproteobacteria; order Sphingomonadales; family Sphingomonadaceae; genus Sphingobium; species Sphingobium xanthum. Next base: position 109,113 of record NZ_JAHKKS010000010.1, read on the forward strand.
CTGGCGCGTCTCTTGCGTCCCCGTTCCATCGCGATTGCCGGCGCTTCGCCCGATGCCCGGACCATGGGTGGCGTGGTGCTGGCGAATGTCGAGCGTTTCGCTTTCGACGGGACCATCCACCTGATCAGCCCGACGCGCGACGAGATCAACGGACACCTCTGCATCAAGTCGGCGGACGACCTGCCGATGGGCGTGGACGCCGCCGTGCTGAACGTGCCGGGCGGCGCGATCCTGCCGATGGTCGAGGCGTGCGCCAGGCACGACGTCGGCGGCGTGATCGTCTTCGCTTCCGGCTTTGCCGAGGCGGGCGAGGAAGGCCGGCTGGCGCAGGAGCGCGTGACGGCGGTTTGCCGCGAGGCTGGCATGGCGCTGCTCGGGCCGAATTGCCTCGGCTATGCGAATTTCGTGGATGGCATCGCGCTCACCTTCGAGCCGGTGCAGCCCGCGCCGCTCGGCAATCGGCGCAGCGTCGCCGTGATCGCGCAGAGCGGCGCGACCGCGTCCAACATCCGCGCCGCGATGCAGGGCCGCGGCATCTCGGTCTCGCTGTCTGCTGCGACCGGCAATGAAGCTGTGATCGACGGCAGCGACCTCATCGATTTCATCATCGCGGCGGGCACGGCCGACGCGATCGGGCTCTATGCCGAGCAGATCCGCGATCCCGAGCGCTTCCTGGCGGCGGCGCGGCGCGCGCGGACGGCGGGCGTGCCGATCGTGATGCTGCATCCCGGCCGCAGCCAGCGTGGTATGGCGGCGGCGGCTTCGCACACTGGTGCCATGGCCGGCGATTATGCGCTGATGCGCACGGCGGCGGAGAATGAGGCGGTCGTGGCCGTCAACACGATGGATGAGCTGTTCGACACGCTCGCTATCCTGCATCGCTATCCCAGCCCCGTGGCGGGCGACCTCGCCATCGTCACCAACAGCGGCGCGATCCGCGGCATGTGCTTCGACTTTGCCGAGGATATCGGCCTGCCGCTGGCGCAGGTGAGCGAGGCGACGCTGGCGCGGCTCGGCGAGAAGCTGCCGGGCATGGAGATCGACAATCCGCTCGATGTCGGCACGACCGGCTTCGTCAGCGGCGCCATTTATGGCGACACGAGCGAGATCATGCTCGACGATCCGGCGGTGAGTGGCGTGTTGCTGCCGATGGCGAGCGGCGCGCCGCCGCAGCAGCGCTCCAAGTCCGACGCGGTGATCCCGGTGGCGCAGGCGGCCAGCAAGCCCGTCATCATGGCGCTGACCGGCGACGAGGCCCCGCTCGATCCCGAATTCCTGGCGGTCATGCGCGAGAGCGAGACGCCTTTGTTCCGCTCCCCGGAGCGGGCCATGCGCGCTTTCGCCGCCATCAATCGCTATGCCGCCGCGCTGCGCAATGTCGATGATCGCACGCCTGCCGCGACGGGCCTGTCCGGCTGGGCAGCGCCGGGCGTGAAGCCCGAGTATCTCGGCAAGGATTTCCTGCGGACGATAGGCGTCCGCGTGCCAGAGGGCGGGCTTGCGACAACTGTCGAAGAGGCGCTCGCCCTTGCCGGCCGCATCGGCTTCCCGCTGGTGCTGAAGGCCCAGGCCGTCGCGCTGTCGCACAAGAGCGATGTCGGCGGCGTGATCCTCAATCTGCGCGACGAGGCGGAACTGCGCGCCGGCTGGGATCGACTGATCGCCAATATCGGCGGCGCACAGATCGATGGCGTGCTGGTCGAGCAGATGTCGTCCCCCGGCCTCGAGATGATCGTCGGCGCGCGGCATCATCCGCAATGGGGCGCGTCCGTGCTGGCCGGCCTTGGCGGCGTCTGGATCGAGGCGCTGGAGGCGGCGGAACTGTTGCCGGCTGACATATCCCATGCCCGCGCCGTCGAGCGGATCATGGGTCTGCGCGGCGCCAAGCTGCTCGGCCCCTTCCGTGGCCAGCCCGCGCGCGACGTGGATGCCGTGGCCGACGTCGTGGTCAAGGTCGGGGCCGCCATGCGCGCCGGCATCGGCATCGAGGAAATCGACATCAACCCGCTCATGGTGCTGGCGCAGGGGCAGGGGGCGATCGCCCTCGATGCCCTGATCGTCACGGCCTGAGCTTCACCCGACCCGAGAATGGAACGAGCAGCATCATGAGCGAGAAACCAATACCCGGCGGCGATACCGTGAAAGTCGAATTCGAGGACGGCATTGCCTGGGTGCATCTGAACCGTCCCGAGAAGCGCAACGCGATGAGCGTCGGCCTCGCCCGCGAGATGAACGAGGTGTTCGACGCGTTGGAGATCGACGACCGCGCGCAGTGCATCGTGCTGACCGGCAGCGGCGACGCCTTCTCGGCCGGCATGGACCTCAAGGACTTTTTCCGCGCGACTGATGGCATTTCCGATGTCGAGCGCCACCGTGCCTATCGCGAAACCCGGGCCTGGCAGTGGCGCACGCTCATGTATTACGCCAAGCCGACCATTGCGATGGTCAATGGCTGGTGCTTCGGCGGCGCATTCACCCCGCTCATCTGCTGCGATCTTGCCATTACGGACGAAGATGCGGTGTTCGGCCTCTCCGAGATCAACTGGGGCGTGATTCCCGGTGGCGTGGTCTCCAAGGCGATTTCGACCCTGATGGGCGACCGCGAGGCGCTCTATTATGTGATGACTGGCGAGAAGTTCGATGGCCGCCGCGCCAAGGAGCTGGGTCTGGTCAACGAAGCCGTGCCCAAGGACCAGCTCAAGGCGCGCACCCGCGAGCTGGCGAAGATCCTCATCGACAAGAATCCGACCGTCTTGCGTCAGGCGCGCATGGCGTACAAATATTCGCGCGAGCTGAACTGGGAGCAGGCGGCTGAATATCTGACGGCGAAGGCGGACCAGACGACCTTCGTCGATAAGGAAAAGGGCCGCGAGCAGGGCCTCAGCCAGTTCCTCGACAGCAAGACGTTCAAGCCGGGACATGGCCATTATAACCGGGAAGAGGAGAAGGATGGATGAGGAGGCCGAGCGCCGCAAAGGGCGATGAACTCAAGGCTGTCGCGCCCGACTTCGTCGAGATCACCGACCGGGTGCTCTATGGCGAAGTGTGGGAGCGCGAGGGCCTCGCCCCACGCGATCGCTCCATGCTCACCATCGCCGCGCTCATTTCGTCCGGCCGCCACGCGCAGCTCGAAAACCACGTCCGTTTCGGGTTGGAGAACGGCATCACTATGAAGGAGATGGAGGAAATCATGATCCATCTCGCTTTCTACGTGGGCTGGCCCTCCGCCGTTGTGGCGACGCGGATTTTCCACGATGTGGTGAAAGCGCGCGAGGCGGCGGCGGGGCAGTAGGCCGCGTTTGGCCTCTCTTTCGTCCGGGCCGCGAACGCGGGAGACCGTCTTCCCGTCTGCACGGGGAAAGGCGAGGAGTGGGTTAGTTGCCTGCACCCAGATCGGTTCGGATCGCAGCCAGCAACGCCTGATCCATCCCGTCCATGCGGCCGGCGGCATCCTGTTCCAGTGCGGCGGCGATGTCGGGCGCGGACATGGGCTCGGCTTCCATCAGGCGGCCGATCTTCACCGGCAGGCGATGCACCTCGATGCCGGCATGCCAGCAGGTCTGGGCGAGGCTGACATGGCCCTCGAACTCGGGCTTGCATCCGGTGAGATGCTGCGTGGCGAGACGAGGCACGAGATTGAGCGTGTCGGCATAAACGGCCATGGCTTTGGGCTCGCCGAGCGCGACCTGATCGCCGATGAGGAGGCTGCCATATTGCTGGCCCATGGCACCGTCTGCATAGATGACGGGCGCGGCGCTGGTGGCCTTGAGCATGTCGCCCCAAGAGAAGGCGATGAGGCCGAGCTGCTTGTCCGGCCGCACGCGCAGCACGAGGTCGTGCTCGCCGGCCAGCCGATCGAGCAGGCCCGCTGCAGCCGCGACCTTGTAGTGCATCTTCCGGCTGTTCGACCAACCCTGGAAGGCAGGGCCGGCGTCATCCTCCAGCACCACATGATCGGTGCCGTAGAAGGCGCCAAGCTCGCCCGCCGTGACGATGCCGCCCTGCTGGAGCGCCGCGAACAGGGCCGGATAGCGCTTGTGCATCTCCGGCATGCCGGCGCGGTGCGCCTGCGCGCGATAGGCTTCGCTGAAGGTGCCGCCGGCAAAGGGCAGATAGGCGCGATAAGGCTCGGCGCCCGAGCGGCCGACTTTCTCCCAGCTATGCACGACGACTTCATAGTCGATATCGCGGAGCAGGCTTTCGCGCCAGGTCGGGAAGGCACGCATATAGCCGCGCAATTGCCCGGAAACGCAGAGCGCGACGCGCGGGCGCCGCTTGCCGACCTTGAGGAAGGGCGCACGGCGCCGCACGAGATCGAACCCGGCATGGATCGCCTGCCAGTGGCGCGAGACGAGCTTGGCCCGCGCGCTTTCGGCAGCGCTGGCGCGCGTGCGGGGCGGGTGCATCGGGGTCCATTCGGCGACGAACTGGTCGAGGCCGTCGCCCGGCGATCCGGACAGCTTCTGCGTGACGAACAGGCGCAGGGCGAGCGAGCGCAGCGCGGCCAGATCCTCGTCCGAGGTCGACTTGCCCGCGCGCCATTCGGCGAGCAGCTCCGGCATGACGGCCTCGAGGCGGCTGGAGCCGGTGATCCAGTGAAAGCGCAGCAGTTTCCACGGCGGAAAGCGGCGCGCCAGCGCATCGGGTTGGGTGTTCGCGATCATGCTGGCGATATCGGCCACGTTGCGCGCCGCACTCAGCCGCTCGAACATGACATTATAGGGGATGGCCATGTCGCCCACATCGAAATCGGGCAGCAGATCGAGATGCCAGCGCGTGAGGGCGGCCTGATCCATCCAGTCGTGCAGCGGCGCGCGCAGCAGCAGGACCATGAGCAGGAAGCTGCGGTCGCGCAGCCCCTCGTCCCTGAGCGCGGTGAGGACCGGCTTCAGCTCGGCGGCGGTCCTGGCATAGACATCCTTCCCGCCGCTCGAATGGCTGCGGGCAATCTGGAACGCGAAAGCGGGCGGCGCGTCGAACCGCTCCGCTTGCAGGATCAGATGACGGAAGAGCGCGTCGCGCCGGGCGCGGCGCCAGTCCTCATTGAAGGTGCCGTCGAGCAGCGCGGCCGTCGCCGAGCGAGCAGCGCCATCGTAGAGCGCCTGTGTGCGCGGGCCATCCGCAAATAATTTTTCGTAAATCTCCAGCGCTTCGATGTGCTTGCCGTCTTCCGTGAAATTTTGTGCGGCGTCGATCTGCTGATCGACCAAAATCTGTGGCGAATTGACTTTATTTACTGTCATTCTGTTCCTCAGATCGAAGCGGAGAATTTGTCGATGGTGCGGCGCGATGCCGGAATATTGTTAACTATACTTCAAGTCGGTTGTTTGACACCGTTTCATTTTCAACATATTAGGTTATTTGCCAAGCTCGTGTGGGAGTCAATGGTTGGCCATGTCGTCGCTTTCGTCCGGACTCGATGAGGCTGTCTGGCCGCTCGCATGCAATCTCGATGCCTATGAGGCGCTGCTGTTCGATCTGGACGGCACGCTGGTCGACACGATGCCGCTGCATAGCCTCGCCTATGCCGCCGTGTTCGAGGGGATGGGCCATCGCTTCACGATGGACGACTATATCGCCAATGTCGGCCCGCCCGCGCGGGTTGCCATTCCGGCTTTCGCGCTCGCCGCGGGCATGGGCACGATCGACGACGACATGATCGCGACCATCCATCGCGAAAAGAAGGTCAGATTTAAGGAAGTGCTCGCTACGCAGAAAGCGCCGTCGCTTGCGGCGTCCGCACTGCTCGCCCGGCATGCCGGAAACAAGGCCATCGCGCTCGTTTCCTCCGGCAACCGCGATGGTGTCGAGGCGATCCTGGCGACGATGGGCTGGCGGGAGTATTTCGGCGCGGTGATCAGTGGGGATGACGTGACGCAGGGCAAGCCGCATCCGGAGCCCTATCTCATGGGCGCGGCCGCGCTGGGCGTGGCGCCGGAGCGCTGCATCGTGTTCGAGGATACGCAGGCCGGCATCCTCTCCGGCACGGCGGCGGGCATGAGCGTCATCGACGTGACGCAAGCCGGCGTCATTCACGCGCCGAACGCAGCATGACCATGGCCAATCACGTCCCTCTCGATCTCAGCGGCGCCGATCATCCGGCGCTGCGGGCATTCAAGGAAGTGATCCCGCTCTCCGGCTTTTCCGGCGCGACCGTGGCGCTGGTGCGCGATCGTGCGCAGCCCTTCGTGCGCAAGGTCTCGAACCGGGCGGACGCCAATGCGTCGCTGCGCGATCAGGCAGTGCGGCAGAAGGCGCTGGCGGGTCTGGTCGAGGGCTGCGCGGCCATGCCCGAAGTGCTCGACATGGGCGAGAGCGAGGGCTTCTTCTATTTCGACATGGCGTTCATCCCGTCGCGCGACGCGATCAATTTCCTCTCCAACGGGACGTTCGACGGGGTCGCCGAGTTCGCCGAGCGGGTCGAGCGGCTGATGGAGCGGCTGGCGGCCTCGCCGCCGGTGGGCGACGCGCCGCTGCCGCCGCGCAAGCAATTGCTGGTCGAGAAGATGGCGCAGATCGCCGAGCGCACGGGCGCGCGGCACGAGGAGGCGCTGGCGCCGCTGCTGGCGGCCGTGGCGAAGCTGGATGTGATCGTTGCCGACGAGACGCCGACGGCGGTGCATGGCGACCTCACCTTCGAGAATATCCTGGTCGACCGGCGCGGCGCGCTCTGGCTGATCGACACGATCCCGTCGCCCTTCGATCACTATATGGTCGACTGGTCCAAGCTGTTTCAGGAATGCGAGGGCCTCTGGCACGCGCATCGCGGACGGCCTCTTGCAAGGGGCGTCACCTGGTGGCTGCGGCAATATTTCCATGGCGCGGCGACGCGGCTCGACCCTGCCTATCCTGCCCGCCATTACATCCTGCTCGGCCTTACCTTTGCGCGCATCCTGCCTTACGCGAAGACCGAGGAAGACCGCGCCTTCGTCAGCAAGCGCGTGACCGAATGCGGGCTGGCGGCGCTGGAGCATTTGTGATGAGCGCGGTCAAAACACGCATCATGTACATCGAGGACAAGAGCGAGGGCTTGAACGGGCCGGCTCGCATCGGTCTGGTATCGTTTTCGAAGTCGGGGCGGTCTGTGACCTATGCGGGCAAGACGTTACAGAGGCTTGGAGGATATGGCTTCAAGGCCAACTATTTCGATGTTGAAACCGGCAAGCATTTCTGGATTTCGGGACCGCGTAAGGACGGCTGCGACCGCCTCTATGAAAGCAGATTGCCGATAGAAGTCGATCACGACGTTGCCGATGAATATTGGACTGTCATCAGGGGACAGTAACGATCCGCCTGGCAGTCCGCCCGACCGCAATCAAATGTCCCAGCTCATAGCGAAGGTGACCCGATGAAGATTATCGTTCCCTGTGCCGGCCGTTCCTCGCGCTTTCCGAATATGGCGCCCAAGTGGATGCTGCCGGACAATGACGGGCTGCCGATGGTCTACAAGGCCGTGCAGGGGCTGGGCGCGAAGGTCGACGATTTCATCTTCACGATCCTCGCCGAACATGAGGAGCGTTTTCAGGCGCGGGCCGGCCTGCGCGCCGCCTTCGGGCAGGAGGTCAACACCGTCATTCTCGACGAGCCGACGCGCAGCCAGTCCGAGACGGTGCAGCAGACCCTGCTCAAGAGCGGGATCGACGAGCCCTTCATGGTCAAGGACAGCGACAATTATTTCGAGGTGCCGCACCTCTACCAAGCCTATAATTATGTCTGCGTCGCCTCGCTCTCCAGCTTCACCCAGGTCAATCCGCAGAACAAGAGCTACGTCCAGGTCGATCAGGAAGACGTGATCGTCAATTTCCGCGAGAAGCAGGTCATCTCGGACCTGTTCAGCGTGGGCGGCTATTATTTCAGCAGCCCCAAGGAGTTTCTCGGCGCCTATGACGAGCTGATGAGCGAGCCGCGCCTCTCGGCGAACGAGCTCTATCTCTCGGAGATCATCGGCTATCTCGCGCTGAAGGGATCGGTGTTCCGGATCCAGCGCATCAAGCAATATCAGGACTGGGGCACGGTCCATGAATGGCGCGACTATCTGCAGGGGCGCCGCGTCTTCTTCATCAGCGTGGACGGCTTCCTGTTCGAGCAGGGCTCGCTGTTCTTCAAGCCGGGCTTCGACGCAGTGAAGCCCAATCCCGTCGCGATCGAGACGGTGCAGAAGCTTGCCGAGGAAGGGCAGACGATCTTCTATCTCTCGATCCGTCCGCCGTCGCTGGAGGCGATCACGAAGAAGCAGATCGCCGACACCGGCCTGCCCGAGCGGCCGATCCAGTTCGGCTGCGATCTGGCGCAGTGGACCTTGCTGACCGCGCCGCATCCCAACCAGCCGTTCCGCACCTCGCATGCCATCGAGATGGCGGCGGACGATCCGAATATGGCTGAGAAGCTTGAACTCGAGCGCTGAATCGGCCGAACTTTTCCTCCTGTGGCGGAAAGAAGAACAGCGCTTCGAGCCGGACCGGCCGGACGATAGAAGGCTGCGGTCTGTCGAAGCCCCTTGGTCGAGAGGCAGGCCGTCGGTGCGGCTCTTGTCTTTCGATTGATTGGCTTCAAGATGGTAAAGTCAACTTGGATGGCGCCTTCCCCCTTGGCGCGTCCCATTGGAGAGGGAAATATTTATGTCGAAGATCGCGATCCTTGGCGCCACGGGCAATGCCGGCAAGCGCCTTGTCGATGAAGCCACCAGCCGCGGCCACACGGTCACCGGCCTGTCGCGCAGTGCCGACAGCGAAGCGCCGCGCGATGGCGTCACCTGGGTGAAGGCGGATGTCGATGATGTCGATGCCACGGCCGCCAAGATCGCCGGCCATGATGCGGTCATCCTCTCGATGCCGTTCAAGTCGCTGAATTTCCAGAATCTGTTCGACGTTGCCAAGAAGGCCGGCGCGAACCTCTATGTGGTCGGCGGCGCCGCGAGCCTGAAGAATGACGAGGGCGTCGTGTTGCTCGACACGCCGGGCTTCCCGGACTTCATCGCGGTCGAAGCAAGTCCCGCGCGCGACTTCCTCGATCAGCTCAAGGCAGGGCAGGGCTTCGACTGGACGTTCCTCTCGCCCTCGATGTTCTTCGGCCCCGGCGAGCGCACCGGCGAGTTCCGCCTCGGCAAGGACGACCTGCTGACGGCAGCGGACGGCAAGAGCTCGATCAGCTATGAGGATTTCGCCATCGCCCTGCTCGACGAGATCGAAAACCCCGAGCACAAGAACCAGCGCTTCACTGTCGGTTACTGATTGCAATGTCGCTCGCTCTCGCCCGCAAGGGCGAGAGCGGCAAGATGCCTCAGGCCGCCTTGTCGAACGAGAAGTCGAGGCGCGGCGTCCAGGTCTGGTCGAAAATGTCCGGGCAGCCGGAATCGGCGATCACGACGCGCTTGGTGATCTTCCACCGCCCATCGATACGCTTCAGCCAGTCATATTCGCGGCCCTGCTCGATATAGCGGGGCGGACCCTTGATCGTGTCGTTGAGCTGCTGGGTCCAGAGCAGCTGGCAGGTCGCCGTGTCGCCATGCACCTTGATGATGAAATTGGAGAGCTGCATGTGGAACTTGCCGGTGAGGCGTGGCTTGTCGGCGGAGACCTTCTTGTAGAGGTCGGTGACTTCATCGCGCGTCGTGCAGACCCAGCCGTTGATGTCGAGATGGAACTCGTGGGCGAAGAAGTCGGCGAAGCTGCCGTGGCTGGGCGTTCGCCCATAGCCGAAATAGGCGTGGAACAGTTCCTCGATCTCGATGCGGTCTTCCAGTGCCTGCACGCGGGCGGCCAGATCCTTGTTTGCCTCGCTCATCACTCCAACTCCTTATCATGTTTAGTTTCTAGTGTAGCCGGCCCGCGCGCGCAGGCAAGGCCGACGATGCGGGCGCCCGGCCTTTGGGGTTGCCCGAATCGACGCGAGCGACCAACAAGCACTCAGTTCCGGGCGCTGGGCGCCGAGAGAGCGGGAGAGAGAAGAGATGAAGACGCGCGCAGCCGTCGCCTTTGAGGCGAAGAAGCCGCTTGAGATCGTGGAGCTGGACCTTGAGGGGCCGAAGGCTGGCGAGGTTCTGGTCGAGATCATGGCGACGGGCATCTGCCACACGGACGCCTATACGCTGGACGGGCTGGACAGCGAGGGCATCTTCCCGAGCGTGCTGGGCCATGAGGGCGCGGGCATCGTGCGCGAAGTGGGCGCGGGCGTGACCTCGGTCGTGCCGGGCGACCATGTCATCCCGCTCTACACGCCGGAATGCCGCCAGTGTAAGTCCTGCCTCTCGGGCAAGACCAATCTCTGCACCGCGATCCGCGCGACCCAGGGCAAGGGTCTGATGCCCGATGGCACGAGCCGGTTCAGCTACAAGGGCCAGACGGTCTTCCATTATATGGGCTGCTCGACCTTCTCGAACTTCACCGTGCTGCCCGAGATCGCGCTCGCCAAGATCCGCGAGGACGCGCCGTTCAAGACCAGCTGTTATATCGGCTGCGGCGTGACGACCGGCGTGGGCGCGGTGATCAACACCGCCAAGGTGCAGGTCGGCGACAATGTCGTGATCTTCGGCCTCGGCGGCATCGGCCTCAATGTGCTGCAGGGCGCGCGCCTTGCCGGCGCCAACAAGATCATCGGCGTGGACATCAATCCCGACCGTGAGGAATGGGGCCGCAAGTTCGGCATGACCGACTTCCTCAACTCCAAGGGCATGAGCCGCGAGGATGTGGTCGCGAAGATCGTTGCGATGACCGACGGCGGCGCGGACTACACCTTCGACGCCACCGGCAATACCGAGGTGATGCGCACGGCGCTCGAAGCCTGCCACCGCGGCTGGGGCACCTCGATCATCATCGGCGTGGCCGAGGCGGGCAAGGAGATTGCGACGCGCCCGTTCCAGCTGGTCACCGGCCGCAACTGGCGCGGCACCGCGTTCGGCGGCGCCAAGGGCCGCACCGACGTCCCCAAGATCGTCGACATGTACATGACCGGCAAGATCGAGATCGACCCGATGATCACGCACTTCATGGGCCTCGAGGAGATCAACACCGCCTTCGATCTCATGCACGCCGGCAAGAGCATCCGCTCCGTCGTGGTCTACTGACAGGCATGTTCCGCAGCGTCGTCCTTGGATCGAACGACCTCGATCGTTCCAAGACCTTCTACGATGCCGTCATGGGCGTGCTCGGCTGTCCCCCGGCCGAGCCGAACTTTCGCGGCGCGCTGATTTACCGGCACAAGGGTGCCGGGCTGATGATCACGCGCCCGCTCGACGGCAATGCGGCGACGGCGGCGAACGGCAATACGGTCGCGATCACGCTCGATAGCCCCGATCAGGTGCTCGCCTGGCATCAGGCCGGCTCGGTGTCGGGCGGCACCGCGATCGAAGATCCGCCGGGCGAGAGAAGCTACCCGACGGGCCAGGTCTTCTCGGCTTATCTGCGCGATCCGGACGGCCACAAGCTGTGCGGTATCTGCCCCCTCGAACGCTGATTTTTCCTCAACCACCAAAACGGAGAGAGTTATGTATACGCACATCATGGTTGGCTCGAAGAACCTCGCGGAGAGCCAGAAGTTTTATGACGCCACCTTCGCCGCACTCGGTGGCGCAGCCGGCCACAATATCGGCGACCGCGCTTTCTATCAGCACAATGGCGGCACCTTCGGCGTCATCACGCCGATCAATGGCGAAGCAGCCACGCATGCCAATGGCGGCACGATCGGCTTTGCCGCAGCGGACAAGGATCAGGTCGATGCATGGCACGCAGCCGGCCTCGCCAATGGTGGTACCTGCGCCGGTGAGCCGGGCAAGCGCCCGCAGGCTCCGGGCAATGCCTATGGCGCCTATCTGCGCGACCCGACCGGCAACAAGATCTGCGCATTCTGCCAGCTGCCCGAAGGCGCGTAACTGACACAGCCGATCGCAGAGGAGAGCGCCATGTACAGTCATCAGATGGTCGGATCGAACGATATCGCACGATCGAAAATCTTCTATGATGCGCTCTTCGCCGCGCTCGGCGGCACGCCCGGCGTGATCGATGCCAAGGGGCGGATCGTCTATGCACATAATGGCGGCCGCTTCCTCGTGACGCGGCCAATCAACGGCGAGGCCGCGACCCATTCCAATGGCGGGACCATCGGCTTCATCATGGAAAGCCCGGAGCAGGCTGACGCCTGGCATGCGGCGGGCGTCGCCAATGGCGGCACCACGTGCGAAGACCCGCCCGGCATCCGCCAGGCGACGGAAGGCCGCACCCTCTATCTCGCCTATCTGCGCGATCCGGACGGCAACAAGCTCTGCGGCCTGCACCGCATCGAATCCTGAAGGGCCGCAGCATGATACTTGCAACACTCTCGACCAACAAGGCATTCGGCGGCGTCCAGGGCGTCTATCGGCATGAATCGCGCGAAACGGGCACGGTGATGACCTTTGCCGTCTATGTGCCCGATCATGCGCCGGGCGAGCGGCTGCCGGTGCTCTGGTATCTCTCGGGTCTCACCTGCACGCATGCCAACGTCATGGAGAAAGGCGAGTATCGCGCGGCCTGCGCGGCCTCGCGGATCATCTTCGTGGCGCCGGATACCAGTCCGCGCGGCGAGGGCGTGCCGGATGATGCCGAGGGCAGATATGATTTCGGCCTCGGCGCCGGCTTCTATGTCGATGCGACGCAGGCGCCCTTCGCGCAGCATTACCGCATGCGTAGCTATATAGAGCGAGAACTGCCGACGCTCGTTGCGGCGGAGTTCCCGGTCGATATGCGCCGGCAGGGCATTACCGGCCACAGCATGGGCGGCCATGGCGCGCTGACCATCGGCCTGCGCAATGCAGACCGGTTCCGGTCGGTCTCGGCCTTCTCGCCGATCGTCGCGCCGAGTCAGGTCCCCTGGGGCCATAAGGCGCTCGGCGGCTATCTGGGCGACGACAAGGCGGCCTGGGCCGAGCATGACGCGGTCTCGCTCATCGAACAGGGCGCGCGCGTTCCCGATCTGCTGGTCGATCAGGGCGATGCCGACCAGTTTCTGGAAGAGCAGCTCAAGACACATCTGCTGGAGGAAGCGTGCCTGCGCGCCGGCCAGAAGGCCACGATCCGCATGCAGCCGGGCTATGATCACAGCTATTATTTCATCTCGACCTTCATGGCCGAGCATGTCCGCTGGCACGCGGAACGGCTGAAGTAGGGAATGAAAAGCCCCTCCTCTAAAGAGAGGGGCTGAGTTAGAGTGCCGGGAAGTAGCGCTCTTCCGGATCGCCCGCGCGCTCCGCGGCGAATTCCGCCTTGATCCAGTCGCGGAACAGCTTGATCTTCGGCCGGTTGCGGTTGGCGTGCGGATAGACCACCCAATAGTCCATGATCTCGCTCACCTGTGACGGGACGGGCTCGACAAGCAGCCCGGCCTCGATCTCGCGTCGCCAGAAAAAGGGAATGAGCGTGGCGAGGCCCTGGCCGGCCATGGCGGCGCGGCCTTCCAGCACCTGGGAATCGAGGGCGAGAGCGGCGGTCTGACGCTCATCTTCGAAGGCGACACCCATCGTCGTGAACCAGTGGTCCCACCAGATGTCGTGCGGTGTGAGGCGGGGCACGGACAGGAGATCGGCGGCGCTCTCGATCGGGCCATGGCGCGCAAGGAAATCCGGGCTGCACATCGGGGCGATGCGGTTGCGCGTCAGCAGCTCCGCGTCGAGACCCGGCCAGCTGCCCTGGCCGCCCCGGATGGCAAGATCGATCGACTCGCGCGTGAAGTCGGTGATCTCATTCGAAGTCTGGATGCGCACCGCCAGATCCGGTTGCAGCATCTGAAACTGCCCGATCCGCGGCGCCAGCCAGAGATGGGCAAAGCTGAGGGTGCAACTGATCGTCAACACAGAAGCGCTCTCGGAACCAAGGCTCGCGAAGCCTGCCCGCATCTGATCGAACGCGCCGATGATCGCTGGCGCCAGCGCGTGGCCCTGCGCGGTCAGCTCGACCCGGCGCCCGGCCCGGTGGAACAGCGATATGCCGAGCCGCTCCTCCAGCGATCTGATCTGATAACTCACCGCTGCCTGCGTCATGCCGAGCGCCTGTGCCGCCTCGGTGAAGTTCATAAGCCGCGCCGCCGCCTCGAAGGCGCGGACGGAGGCGAGCGGGGGCAGTGTGTCGGCCATGTCTTATCATAAGGCTAATTTATGTATCTCGTCGAGACTTTGTTGGTCATGTGCAGGTTTTGGAGGTAGATGATCTGTCGTCCCGGTGATTTTAGACAAGGAGGATTTACCATGACGACTGTGCTTCTACTGACGTTCGGCCGGCAGATCGGCAAGATGCTGCAGCGCTTGTTCAAGGATGTCCGCCTGAATGTCGGCGACCCCATCGAGGTGCTGCACGACATCAACTGGCGGGCGCCGTGGCAGGGAGAGGAGCGCTGCACCGGATGCTGAGCTCCCGAAAGGCTTGACCCCTCCGTGAGAACGGAGGGGTTTTCGTCTTTCCGCCCTCCCCGAAATTTCCTCACCGTTGACGCAGCAGGCAAGCTGACAAGGCGGTGGACAAGGTCAACCGGTGCGTTAAGTTCGCTTGCGGAGGCCGTCCACTGCAGCCCGGCGGGCGCGGCGAAACGGGAGAGGGAGAGCTTTTCTTGGACGAGATGCTGCAACCGCTGATCGATTGGCTTCATGCCCAGCCGTTTCAGCAGACCTTTGCCGGAACCTTCTGGATCGTCCCGACCGCTCAGACCATCCACATCCTCTGCGTCGCGATCGTCATGACCGGTGCGCTGGTCATCGCGCTGCGCGGCATGGGTCTGGTCGGCAAGGAATGGAGCCTTGCGCGCTGGCAGGCCCGCTTTCACGGGGCCACCGTGGCGGCGCTTTGGGTGCTGCTGGCGACGGGCATCGTCATGACCATTGCCGAGCCGGAGCGCGAGCTGCTCAACATCATCTTCCGCGCCAAGATGCTGGCGGTCATCGTGACGCTCATCGTCGCGCATTTCTTGAGCCGGTCGCTGCGTGCGGCAACGTCGGACCGGCCGATCGGCGCGGGCGTCCGCCTCGTCGCGGTGCTGGTATTGCTGTCATGGATGGGGATCGCAGCGGCCGGCCGCTGGATCGCCTACGCAGGCTGAGGGAGACAGAACCATGATCGACTCCCTGCTGGAGACCATCAGCAACAGCCCCATGGCCATCTATATGGCCGAGGATCCCTTCGCCTTTCCGACGGTCGAGACGTTTCACGTCATCAGCCTGGTGATCGTCTTCGGCTCGATCCTGCTCGTCGATCTGCGCCTCATGGGCCTCGCCTCGCGCGATTACTCGATCAGCGGCCTGTCGCGCACGATCCTGCCGATCACCTGGGTCGCGTTCCTCGTCGCGGCGATTACCGGCGGACTTTTGTTCGCGTCCAATGCCTATGGCTATTTCGGCAACACCGCCTTCCGCATCAAGCTCTTGCTGCTCGTGCTGGCGGGGCTGAACATGCTGGTGTTCCATTTTGTCACGCAGCGGCGCGGAAATCTGGATGGGCCGGGCCTCGTTCCGGGCGGTGCGAGGCTGGCCGGGCTGCTCTCGGCAATGCTTTGGATCGGAATCATTGCCTGCGGGCGCTGGATAGGCTTTACAATGTCGCCATTCTGAAATGGTATGACGAAATGCAGACGGAGCTTATCGACGAGACAACCAAGCCGCAGGCGCGCGAGCCGATGCATCAACGGCTTGTCGGCGCACGCCTGTTTCACCTGCTGCGCCTCATTCGCGAGAGCGGCCTGCCGATCTACGAGCGCGAGCTTGGCTACAAGGAAATTCATCGCCAGCTGATCATCATGATCGGCGTCTCGGGCGGCCTTAGCTCGCACGAGATCGTGACGCTCACCGGCCACGAAAAGGCGCAAGTGAGCCGCGCGATCAAGCCGCTCGAGGAAGAAGGGCTGATCGGGCGCGAGCGGCTGCGTGCCAAGCTGACCCTGTTGCCTGCCGGGCGCCGTATCTTCGACCGGATGACCGCGATCATGCGCGGGCGGGATGCGACGCTGACGGCCGGAATTTCGTCCGCCGATCTCAAGCGCTTCGCTGCCATGACCGAGCAGCTGACAGCGAAGGCCGCGCAGCTATATGCCGATGAACGGCGACTCAGCACCGAGGCCGGGGTGATCGCCTGCGCATCATCAGGTCCGCCGAACTGGCCGGGCACCTCGAAGCCGCCCAGCACCATGATAACGCCGAAGATCATCAGCCTCGTCGCCTATCTCAAGCGCAGCGCCATGCTGGCCTATCAGCGCACGCACGGCCTCTCGCATTTCCAGTGGCAAGTGCTCTCGATGATCGGCGAGGCGCCACCCGTGCCGTTGGCGCGCCTCATCCTCACCATGAGCCGCGACAAGAGCCAGGTCGGCCGCACGGTCGGCGCGCTGGAGCAGGCGGGCCTGATCACCCGCTCGCGCCCGACGCGCCGCCGCGACATCCTGCTGGAGCCGACGGCAAAAGGGGCAGCCGCGTTCGAATCGATGTACGATCTCGCTCTGCGTCGCGAGGAAGCGCTCTTTTCCGACTTCGACGCCGACGATCGCGCCTTCTACACAACCTTGATCGGCACGCTGACGGACAATGCGCGCGACATGCTGGAGAAGGCCGAGGCTACGGCCTGATATCCGGCGTTCGGGGGACGATGTCGCGGGTTTCTCCCGCGCGATCACCGATCCGGGCGGACGGTCGGGCTTTCGAGCTGTTTCTTCACCGATCCGTCGGCGAGCTTGATCGTCACGTTGAACCCGCCCTTGCGGCCGTCCTTCAGCGAATAATAAGTGAGGTCGATCTTGTCGCCGGGCTTCAGCGTTCGCTTGCTCCAGCCGTTGCGGCCGAGATGGTTGGGACTCATGCCTTCGAAGGCCCAGTGCTCGGCCTGGCCGTTGGCGCCCTTCACCTCGACGTAGAGGAAGGTGTGCGGATTGGTCCAGTCCCAGCGCTCGACGGTGGCGCCCTTCATCTCGACGGCCTTGCCCCAGTTGAACATCGCTGTGGAATGATGCGCGGGCGCGGGAATCGCGACGAGCGCGAGGCCGGTCGCTGCCATCAGGGCCTTGCCCACGCGGCGGCTATGAACGGGCGTGTCGAGCATCGGCGATCCTCATTCCAGACTTATGTGCCGATTCAACCCGGCTACTATGATGCCTCCATGCCACGAGCCGGGCATTATTGACAAGATCAACTGTCATGCGAGACCGGCTTGAAATCACGCCCCTGCGCGCAGGCACTCACGCCTCCCGACATAGCGCTTGACTCGATGTTGAGTGAATCCACTATGAGACGTCGGAGCAAATATTCGGCAGAGATGACCGGGAGGGGATGAGCGCATGAAACGGGCCTGTTTTGTCACTTTGCTGGCTGCGGGTGCGGTGTCCGCGCTCATCGCGCCGGCGCTTGCGCAGGATCCGCCGGAGACCAAGCCGGCGACCGAAGCCGACTATGCGGCGATCGCCAAGCTGCCCGACTGGACCGGCGTGTGGCAGCCCGACTGGGGCGGTCTCTTCGGCCGCTCGCCCCTGCCGGCGCCGGTGTTCACGCCCGCCGCCCAGAAGGTGAAAGACCAGTTCGAGGCCCGCAAAACGCATGGCGAGAACCTCCAGACCGAGGCCGCCAATTGCCGGCCCTCGGGCATGCCGAATATCATGCGCCAGCCCTATCCGATCGAGTTCATCTACTCTCCCGGCCGCGTGACCTTGCTGCACGAGACCTACAGCCAGGCCCGCCGCATCTACACCGATGGCCGTCCGCTGCCCGAAGATCCCGATCCGGCGTTCAACGGCTGGTCCGTCGGCCATTGGGAAGGGGATACGCTCGTCGTCGAGACGATCGGTCTCAACGTGCAGAATGTGTTGCTTGAAGGCATCCATGCGACGGATCAGACGCGCATCAGGGAGCGCATGCGTATCACCGCGCCGGACGTGCTGACGGTCGAAACGGAAATCACCGACCCGACCATCTTCGTCGGCAGCTATCAGCTGAAGACGAATTATATGCGCCGCCGCGACTGGCAGATCCGCGAATATGTCTGCGAGGAAAACAACAAGGACGGTGCGGACGAGCAAGGGCGCCCGACGATGGACATCACCAAGCCGACCGACCCCTTCGGGCCGGCGACCAACTGATCAGGCCGCCACCGCCTCCCGCTGCGCCAGCACGGCGGGGTTGGTCTCCCTGAGCAGGAACGCTGCAAGGCCGCCGGCGAAAGACATGCCGGCCTGAATGGCGAGCGGCAGGAACAGGCTGCTCTGGTCCGCGATCCAGCCCGCCATCACCGGCGCCGCCACGCCGCCGAAAATCTCGCCGATCGCGACGACGATGCCCATCGCCGCGGCGGTGTTGCGGAAGGAGAGGGTTTCGGCCGGGATCACGCCCATGAACAGCGGGAAGATGCCGATGCCGATCCAGCCGATGAACATGAGGCTGGTCATCAGCACGACCGAGTCTTTCACGAGCAACGCCGCGAGCGGGCAGAGCGTCATGAGCAGGCTGAAGACGATCATCGGCGTGCGGCGGCCGATCCGGTCCGAGATCCAGGTGACCAGCACGCCGCCGACGACCGGGCAGATGCCGAGAATGGCCATGATCGTGGACATGGTCGTGGGCGAATAGCCGCGCACTTGCGTCAGGAAGAGCGGCAGGAAGATCGAGCCGAGCACGATCGACCCGACCGCGAGGCAGGAGATGATCGCGCAGATCAGTATGTTCGAGTGTCGGAGCATCGCGACGAAGCCGTCCGAGCTTTTCGCGCCGGTCGCTGCCGGCTGCTGGTCGGCGGGCGTGGCGGGCGGCTCGTCGATGAAGCGCCAGATGATGAACAGCAGGATCAGGCCGGGCAGGCCGGCCGTGAAGAAGCTGGTGCGCCAGCCCCATTGCACCGCGATCGCCACCACCAGCAAAGGCGCGAGCGCATTGCCGAGCAGCGAGCCGAAGCCGTTCTGCACGATGCCACTGTTGAGCCCGCGCCGTTGCGGGGCCGAGGCGGCGGCGATGATGGCAAGGCAGATCGGCAGGAACGGGCCTTCCGCAGCGCCCATGATCACGCGCGAGGCGAGCAGGGTCCAGAAGTCGGTCGAGAGGCCGGAGAGGATCGAGGAGAGCGAGAAGATCAGCAGCGCGCCGAGCAGGAAGGGCTTGCGCTTGCCGGTCTTGTCCGACCAGCGGCCGATGAAATAGGCGCCCAGCGCCCAGGTGAGTGAGAGGCCCGAGCCAAGCGCGCCGACTTGGGTATTATTGAGCTTCAGATCCTCCACCACGAAGGGCGAGAGGAAGGCCATGGTCATCCGGTCGTAGAAAGCGAAGCCGTAAGCGAGGCCGAGCAGCAGCACGACGCGCAACTCATATCCGACACGATGTTCCCTTGGCATGGACTGCCTGCCCCTCCCGAAGCGTTGATTTGCCTGGGAGCATAAGGGGATGGCGAGGCGAAGCAAGCGAGGTTGCAAGGCTGGCGACGTCACGCCTAAACTCGCGGCGAGATAACAGACTTGGGAGAGAGAAATGGCGGGACGATTGGCCGGTCAATCGGCACTTGTGACCGGGGCGGGGCGCGGCTTTGGCCGCTCGATTGCGCTCAGGCTGGCTGCGGAAGGAGCGGCGGTGACTTTGGTGTCGCGCAGCGCCGGGCAGCTCGAAGCGGTCGCGGAGGAAATCCGCGCTGCGGGTGGCCAGGCAATCGCGGTGGCGACAGACGTGACCGATCCGATGCAGGTCAGGGCGGCCTGCGATGCGGCCCGCGCGGCGCATGGCGCGCCGTCGCTCCTGGTCAGCAATGCCGGCGTACCCTGGCCGTTCGGCCCGGTCTGGGAGACCGACATCGAGAAATGGTGGGCGGCGCAGGGGGTGCATATTCGCGCGCCCTATCTCTTCATGCATGAACTGATGCCGGATATGATCGCTGCGCGCCGCGGGCGGGTGATTTGCATCTCGGCAATCGCGACGAAGCTGACCCTGCCGTTCCTCTCGGCCTATTCGGTGGGCAAGGCGGCGCTCAACAAGCTCGTCGAAATGGCCGCGGAAGAAGCGCGGTCGCACAATGTGCAGGTCTTCGCCGTGGAGCCGGGCTTCGTCGTCACGCAGCTTGCCGAAGACACCTATAACGATCCCGATGCGCGCAAATGGATGCCGCATATGCTGGATTATCTCGATCAGGGCCGCGGCCGGGAAGATGCGGAAGGCGATCTCGAGCGCACCGCCGAGCGCTGCGCGGTACTCGCGGCAGGCGATTATGACATTCTCTCGGGGCGTTATATGGAACTGCCCGATCCGATCGACGGCTGGAAACGGGAGGCCGAGCTGGCGGCGAAGGAGGTCGTCGCATGAGCGATCCACGCATCGCGGAGCTGGAGCGGCAGGTTGCGACGCTTGCCCAGGAGGTCACGCTGATGCGCGATGTCCAGGCGATCCGCAGGCTGCACTTCACATACGGCTACTGCATGGACAAATGGCTGTTCAGGGACATTGTCGATCTCTTCGCGCAGGATTGCGAGCTGCGGTTCCTGAATGGCATCTGGCGGGGCAAGGAGGGAGCGCAACGGCTCTATTCGTGGACCGAGGGGGCTTACGGGCCGCGCGACGGGATGCTCGCGGAGCATGTCATCGCGCAGGATGTGGTCCATGTCGCGCCGGACCGCAGCCGGGCCTGGGGGCGATTTCGCGCCTTCCTGCAGATCGGCGCGCACGAGCACTACCGGCAGGATTTCCCGCCGAGTTTCGGAGACAGCTTCTGGGAAGCGGGCATACACGAGAATGAATATGTGCTGGAAGACGGCGTGTGGAAGATCGCCCTGTTCAATTACAAGCTGGCTTTTCAGGCGCCTTATGAGGGCGGCTGGGCGGTCTCTCCAGATCGCCCGATCATGATCACACCCTGGACAGGGACTTTTCCCGAAGTGCCGAACGGGCCGGACGAACTGCGCGACGCGCCGCCGCAATGGCCCAAAGCCAGTTTTCAGCCATTTCATTATGACCACCCCGTAACGGGTCGGAAACTGGGTGAGGGGATCGGATAGTGCCCATCGCAAAACTATCGTTTTTCAAGGTAATCGTGCGCGATCTTGAGATTGCACGGAGCTTTTATGAGCGCAGCCTCGGCTTCGAGCAGGTCGGGTACTTCGACACGCCGGACTTTCTGGAGTCGATCATGCAGCAGCCCGGCACGGATGTGACCATGATGCTGCTCGCCTACAAGGATGGCCGCGACATCTCGGACGCAATCCACCACGGGCCGACCGGCTTCTTCACCGACGATATCGACGCGGCACATGCGAAGCTGCTTGCCGAGGGCGCGACGCAGAAGAGCGGCATCATCGACGTAGGCGATAATATCAGGATCGCGCTGCTCGATGATCCGGACGGGCATGAACTGGAACTTTGCCAAATGCCGTAACTTTTTCCTCGCCCCTCATGGGGAGAGGATACGAAGCCTTTTCGCCGGAAGGCGATTAGGCGCAGTTGGAGAGGGGGCTGCGACGCTGCGCCATAAAACCCCTCTCCAAGGTCCGCTAGCCGACATGCGTCGGCAAGCTTCCCTCCGCTCCCCATGAGGGGCGAGGAAGAGAGTCAGGCTGTCGCCCGCTCCAGCGCGTCGATCGAATCCTGCTCCTGATCCAGATACAGTCCGAACGGATCGAGGCAGGGCATGCCCAGCGCGGCCTCGAACTCGGCCTGCGAGCTTTGCCCGCCAAAGCCGCCCTGATCGCCGTCGCTGAGGTTCGAGCGGAAAATGCCCGCCGCGCTCACCGGCAGAAAATCCTCGTAGGTGATCGGTGTCGCGATCAGCAGCCCGGCATCGACCAACTCGTCCACCGATCCGGCAGGGAGCTTGCCCGCTGCGATCAGGCGGCTTGCCTCCGGAGTGGGCGTGTAGCTGAAATAGGCGAGGCCCTCGTCCCGCATCGCCTCGACATCGTCGGGGAAGCGCGCGAACGCGGCCGCCAGCTGCGCCTGATAGTTGGCGCCGCCGGTCGTGCGCGCGGCCTCGGCCTCGGCAAGAATCTCGTCGTACAGTGCGCGGCCGCGTGGCGTCAGCGCGATTCCGCGCTGCTCGATCTCGCCGAAGCGTGCAGTGTGCGCGCCTGCGACCACCCTGTCGCCGTCGCGGAAATGGATGGCTTCTTCCAGCGCCTGGAAGCTGGTCTGGCGCAGCAGGATCGGCGCATCGCGACGCGGCGGCCCTTCGATCACGGTCTTGGCCTTGATGCCGCGCGCGATCATCTCGGCCTGCGCGGCGTCGATGTCGAGCGTGCGGGGGGTCAGGTGATTGATATGCGGCCCGCGGAAGCAGACGATGTCCGCCACGAGCCGGTGCGCGGCATTGAAGGCGGCGTAAGTCTCGCTGTCGACCAGCGCTTCGCCATGCCAGCGAAACGTCTCCAGCGCGGCGGCAACGAATGCTGTCATGTCATCCGAGCTTAGGCCGCCATCATTCTCGAATTTCTCGATAAAATTGATTGCTTTGTCCGACACGATCCGGCGCTCAGCAAGGATTTCCGTTGCGCGTGTGCGCAGGTCTGCATCGGCGATCAGGTCTATGCGCAGCAGCGAACAGAAGATGCGAAAGGCGCAGGCCGAGAGCGCGCTGTTGTCGATCGGCCGGAACGCGGTCGAGTGGACCGGCAGGCCTGCGACGCCGAGATCATAATAGCCGACCGGCGCCATGCCCATCACTGCGAACAAACGCCGCATCAGGCTCAGTTCCTCCGCCGTGCCCACGCGGATTGCGCCATGTCGCTCGGCATTCAGCCGCTCCAGTTCGCCGTTCGCGGCAAGCTGCGCGCGCAAGGCAGGGTCGGCCTCGAGCGCGCGGGCATTGGTCGTCGCGACGATGTCCAGCAGGTCGCCGTAGAGCGGCACTTCCTCGCGATACATGAGCGACATCGCCTCGGAAAAGGCGAGGCGGGTCGCGTCGGTCGAAACGAAGCTGCTCATAGGGGTTGCTCCAGTGCTGCGATGAGGGCGGCGCGGGCTTGCCGCATGGCCTCCCAGCTTTCGGGGAGACCGATGTCGGAGGGTGCCATTCGCTCGGGCCAATGCGCCGTGATCAGCGCTTCGAGCCGGTCTGCGGCCCGATCGTTCAGCAGATGGGCGGGATGGATGGCGCGCTCGGCTTCTTCGGACAGGAGCACGCGCAGGCGCAGGCAAGCTGGCCCGCCGCCATTGTGCATGGACTCGCGCACATCCACGAAATGCGCGGCGTGGATCGGCCCGTTGGCGCCGACATTGGCGTCGATCCACGCCTTGACCGTGGCCGTCTCGGCGCATTCGATCGGCAGGATGAGCGCGCGGCTGCCGTCCGGCAGAGTCACGAGCTGCGAGTTGAACAGATAGGAGGCAATGGCGTCCCTGAGCGGCACCTCGCTCGCCGGCACCTCGACGACCACCAGATCGGGGCAGCGCGCCTCGATCGCCGCATAGAGTGCGTCCTTGTCAGCAAAGGCCTGCTCATGGGCGAAGAGGATATTCTCGTGCGCAACCGCCACCACATCGTTGTGGAACGCGCCGGCCGCGATCGCTTCCGGCGATTGCTGGACGATGAGCGCATCGCTCACGCCATGGCTGCGGAAGATGGCGCGGCTGGCCTGCGCCGATTGCCGCGCGGGGAAAGGCCCTCCCGGCTCGCCATAAACCATGATCTCGATGCCGCGCTCACCGACCGGCGAAGCGAGACGCATGAAATTGGCCGCGCCTTCGTCGCCGAACCGTGCCGGCACCGGCTCATGCACGGCGAAATGCCGCTCGTCGGCGAAGATGCGCCGCAACTGCGCCAGCGTGCCCGGCCATTCGTGGCTGCGATGCGCCATGGTCGAGAGATTGGCCGGCGTGAAATGGACACGGCCGTCGGCGGTGTCCGGCGCGGGCGAGACGGTCGCGGCATTGGCGGCCCACATCGGCGAGGCGCTGATCGCCTGCGCCAGCAAGCTCGGTTCCTCGGCCCAGGCCTGGGCGCAGACCGCATCATCCGTCCCGGAGAAGCCGAGCGCGCGCAGCCAGCCGATATTGGGCCGCTCGTGCGGGAGGAAGAAGCCCTGTCCCAGGCCGAGCGAGAGCATCAGCCGCATCTTGCCGAGGCCCTGCAACGCGGCCTGGCGCGGATAAGCGGTCTCGCCGGCATGCAAGGTCGCGGCGAGATTGCCGTGGCTGAGGCCGGCATAATTGTGGCTGGGGCCGATCAGCCCGTCGAAATTGACTTCGCGAAAGCGGGTCACGCTCTAATCCCCACGCCCAGGGCGCCCTCGATGGCCGGCGCTTCCATCCCGGCGACCGGGAAGGCGCAATAGTCGGCGGCATAATAAGCGCTCGGGCGGTGATTGCCGCTGTTGCCGGTGCCGCCAAAGGGCAAAGCGGAGCTGGCGCCATTTGTCGGCCGGTTCCAGTTGATGACGCCGGCGCGCGTGCGGCTGCGGAACTGGTCGAATTGCGCGCGGGTGCCGCCGAGCATCGCGGCCGAGAGGCCGAAGCGCGTCGCATTGGCGCGCGCAATCGCGGCGTCGAAATCGCTTTCCCGCCAGATCTGCAGCACGGGCCCGAAAATCTCCTCGTCCGGCGCGCCTTCGATGCCGGTCATGTCGATGAGCGCAGGGGTCAAATAGGGGCGGTCCGCTTGCGGGCGTTGCAGGGCGCGGAGTGGCCTCCCGCCGAGGCCGAGCAGATCGGCGACCTGCGCCTGCACCTTGTCGGCGGCGCGATTGTCGACCACCGGTCCCATGAACGGCTCCGGATCGTCGAACGGCGCGCCAACGATCAGGCTGTCCAGTGTCGCCTCGATCCGCGGGATGAGCGCGTCAGCAAGGCTGTCCTGCAGGATCAGCCGCCGTGCGCAGGTGCAGCGCTGCCCGGCCGAGAGATAGGCGGACTGGACGATAATCGCGACCGCGGCGTCGATGTCGCCCTCCGCCAGATCCCAGACCAGCAGCGGGTTGTTGCCGCCCATTTCCAGCGCGAGGATGCGGCCCGGCGTCTCTGCGAATTGCCGGGCGAGCGCCTTGCCGGTGGTCGAGCTGCCGGTGAAGAGCAGGCCGTCCGTGCCCTGATGGCCGGCGAGCGCTTTGCCGGTCTCGCCGTCGCCCTGCACGATTTCCAGCACACCCTCCGGAAGCCCGGCCTCGCGCCACAGCTCGCCGGTGAGCTGCGCGACGCCGGGCGCAAGTTCGCTCGGCTTGAAGACGATCGTGTTCCCGGCGAGCAGCGCGGGCACGATATGACCATTGGGCAAGTGCGCGGGGAAATTATACGGGCCGAGCACGGCCAGCACGCCGTGTGGCCGGTGGCGCAGCGCCTGCGTCAGGCCGTTTGCGTCGACCAGCGTCTCGCCGGTCCGCTCCGCTTGCGCCTTGATCGAGATGTCCACCTTGGCCGCGACGCTCGCGGCTTCGGTCTTCGTCTCCCAGAAGGGCTTGCCGGTCTCCCGCGAGATGATCCGTGCGACATCCTCGGCGCGCGCCTTCACGCCGTCGGCATAGGCCCTCAGGACCTGGGCGCGCTCCTCGATCGGCGTCGCTTCCCAGCCCGGCTGGGCCGCGCGCGCGCGCGCGACGGCGGCATCGACCGCCGCTTCGTCGGCAACCGCGCCGCGCCAGACCTCGTTGCCGGTGCAGGGGTCGGTGGAAATCAGGTCACGCATTCTAACATAGTGCTCCTGCGAAGGCAGGAGCCCAGGCCGGCTATGAACCGCTGCTGGGCCCTGGGTTCCTGCCTTCGCAGAAACACGGAAATGGTTTGGCCTCGCTGCAATCCTTCCTCACGGAGTCGGCACATAAAGCGCGAAGTCGCCCTCGGCGAGGCGACCGAGGGACAGGCTCGCCGGTGCGAGATGGAGTGTCTCCCCTTCATCCGCAATGCGGCCTTGTCCCTGCCAGGCACGGAAATCGAGCAAGCGTCCGGCCGCGAGCAGCATGCGTTCCCGCGCCGCCTCGTCGCTGTTGCCGTCGGCACTCACGATCGCGCTGTTGCTGTCCTTGACCGTGCGCAGGTCAGCGACATTGGCCTGCAAGGTCGGGCCGGCATCGAACAGATCGACATAGCCCTGATAGGCGAAGCCCTCGGCCTCCAGCAGCTTCATCGCCGCCTTGCCCGCCGGATGCGGCTTGCCGATCGCGCTCTGCGCCTCGGGCGAGAGCAGATTGGTGTAGATCGGATATTTAGGCATGAGATCGGCGATGAACTGGTTGCCGTTCAGCGCATGGAAGCGGTCGGCCTCGGCGAATTCCAGATCGAAGAAGCGCCGCGTCAATCCTTCCCAAAAGGGTGAGACGCCCTCGGGCTCCTGATAGCCGCGCAGTTCGGTCAGCACCTGCTCGCTGAACCGCTCGCGATGGAGCGCCATGAACAGATAGCGGCTGCGCGACAGCAGGACACCGAGGCCCGAGCGGCGCAGGTCCGGCATCAGGAACAGGCCGCCCACTTCGCTCGCGCCGGCAAAGTCGTTGACGAGGTTTAGCACATTGGTCGTGACGATCCGCTCAAGCTGACGGCTGTGCTGCGAGAGGCGCGTGATCTTGTAGCTGTAGAAGGGTTTCTTGGTGCCGACGCTGGAGAAGATCAGCGCCGTGCCCGCAATGCGGCCGCTCCCGCTCTCCTGAAGCACGAACATGTAAAGCTCGTCGTCCGGCCTGGTGAGGTCCGCCTCGAAGCTGCGCTGGCTGCGCTCCAACCGCAGCTTCAGCGCGTCGCGGTCATGCGGCAGGTTGGTGAAGCCCGGCCCGGTCTGGCCGGCCAGCTCATAGACCGCGTCCAGATCGGCCACGGTTGCCGGTCGGACGAACCAGCCTTCAGACATGCGTTGCTCCCTTTTGTGCGAAGATGGGGTCGAGCCGCCCCTCGGCGATGCGCAAGATTGTGAGCGCTGCGAGCGCGGCCCGCTCGGAGAGGCTGTCGATCAGCAGAAATTCGTCTGCGGTATGGATGGCGCCGCCGCGCACGCCCATCGTGTCGACCACCACGACATTCTCCGCCGCGATATTGTTGCCGTCGCAGACCCCGCCTGAGGGCTGCCAGTCGATATGCAGGCCGAGATCGGCGCCCGTGTCGCGCACCAGGCCGAACAGAGCCTCGTGCGGCGCGTCGAAGGGCTTTGGCGGCCGTGCGAAATGGCCGGACATGCGGATCGAGACCTCGTGGGAGGTCTCCACGGCGGCGATGGCGGCGGCAATGCCGTGCTGCGCCTTGTGCTGGGCTTCAGGATCGAGCGGACGCATGTTCCAGCCGAGTGCCGCCTTGTCCGGCACGACATTGTTCGCCCCGCCGCCCGACACGCGCGCGACATTTACGGACAGCCCGGGAATCTCGCGCTTCATCGCGTCGAGCCGGATAGCGAGATCGGCAGCCGCCACGACGGCATTGCGCCCGTCCTGCGGTGCCCGCCCGGCATGGGCGGCGCGGCCGGCGATGGCTGCGATGAAATTGCCGCTGCCCCGCCGCGCGCTCGCCAGCGTGCCTTGCGGCGTGACCGAGGGCTCAAAGGTGATGCCGATCTGCGCCTGTCGCGCGATCTCGCGCAGCAGCGAGGCCGATCCGAGCGAGGAGACTTCCTCATCGGCATTGACCACCACGTCCCAGCCGAGGCCGGGGATGGTGCCCGCCTGCTCCAGCGCGTCGAGCGCCTCGATCATCACGAGCAGCCCGCCCTTCATGTCCGCGGTGCCGGGGCCGTTGAGCGTGTTCGAATCGGTCAGTCGCGAGGACTGAAAGGGGTGCTCGGGCGGGAAGACCGTGTCCATATGACCGGTCAGGATCAGCCGGCGATTGGCCCCCTCGCGCTTGCGGGCGAGCAGGTTGGCGCCATGCGGCACGGCGATCTCCTCGCCCTTGTCGCTCAGTGTCGTCACCGCATCCGGCTTGCGCGACGTTACGGTGTCCGCGATCGGCGCCAGACGGTCTGCGATCAGGCCATGCATCGCCGCCAGCCCGGCAAGGTTCCGGCTGCCGCTGTTGACCTGTGCCCAGTCGACGACATCGGCCGCCATGGCACTCTGGCGGCCCTTCAGATGGTCGACGATCCGGTTTTCCGACGGGGAGAGTCCTCTCATCCACGCTCTTTAGACGAACTTCCCGAGAGGGGCTAGGCCATCGCTAGGCGCGCCGCGCCGTCGCGAAGATCACCGCCGCGAGCATCGCGGGAATAGCGAGCAGCACGCAGATGATCGTCTTGTCGAAGCCCGCCACCAGCAGATAGCCCGCGGTCAGCGGCCCGAAGATCGATCCGATGCGGCCGACCGTGGTCGCGATGCCGAGGCCGGTCGCGCGCAATTGCGGCGGGAAGGCATAGGCGATGCTCAGCCAGCAGCCGCAGGCCGAAGCGAACAGCATCGCGCCAAGCAGCACGGCATTGCCGACCAGCAGGGGCAGATTGGCGGGCAGTAGACCGAAGAGGATGATCATCGCCGCCATGCCGAACAGGGTGATGACGGTCAGCCGCTTCACGCCGACGCGCCCGGCGATCCAGCCGGCGAACAGCCCGCCGAAAATGCCGCCGATCGAGACGTAGATGGAATAGCCAATGCCCGCCGCGGTCGAGAGGCCCAGCTCCGTCACCCATTTCACCGCCCAGTTGATGATGAAGTAGAAGGAGAACATGTTGAACGGGTGGGCGATGCACAGCCGCAGCATTTCCCAGCGATGCTCCCTCGCGAAAATCTCGCGGATCGAGGCCATGCCGTCATTGGCGCTCACCGTCATCGGCGGCAGCGCTTCGAGCGGCGGCAATTGGAGGCGGCGCAGCACCTTGTTGGTCTTCTCCAGCGCGCCCCTGGGCTGGCGCGAGAGCAGGAACTCGAGCGATTCCGGCAGCCAGAGCCAGGCGATCGGGAAGAGCAGGGCAGAAAGGCAGCCGCCGACCCAGAAGATGCCGCGCCAGCCGAACTCGTCGAGCACCGCGATCGCCACGAAGCCGCCTAGGATCGTGCCCACCGGATAAGCGGAAGCGACGAAGCTCGGCGCAAATTCGCGGCGCTTGTCGGACGCATATTCCATCGCGACGGCGCCCGCCGTGCTGGTCATGCCGCCGATGCCGATGCCGGTCAGCAGCCGCGCGGCCGCCATGCCCCAATAGCCCTGGCTCATCGCGCCGCCGAACATGCCGAGGCTCATGAGGATGAGGCAGAAGAGGATCGCCGGCCGCCGGCCCTTGGTGTCCGCGATGGGCGAGACGCCGAGCGCGCCGATGGCCATGCCGGCGAGACTGTAGCTCAAGAGCTCGCCCAGTTCGTCCGGGCGAAGATTCCATTCCCTGGTGAGTACGGGTGCGGCCTGCGCCAGCGCCAGCAGGTCATAGCCGTCCACCATGTTGATGGAGACCGGGATGAGAATCATCAGCCATTGCACCAGCAGCATGGGCCGTTCGCCCAGCGCCCTGCGCGGATCATAGTGGCTGGCCATCCTCGTCCCCTCGGGTTTTGCCGACACGCTATGGGCGCGCGGGGCGAAGTCAATCGGCAAGGGCCGCATCCTGTTGACGCTGAGCGAACTGGCGCATGCCTTCGCTTGCAGGGGAGGTTCGACTGGCCCTAGAATGACTTGGCAACAGGCGCGGAGAGGAGAGCGAGCGCATGGACCCGGTCATGGCCAAGCTCAACTATGTGGTGCGCGGCGAGAGCGCCGTGTTCAATGCGGCCAATCGCGCGGAAAGCTACTGGCCCATCGAGGAGCATGTCGTGCCGATCCACGATGTGCGCGCGATCGGCGAGCTCTCGTTCGATCGCAACGGCTTCGTGCTGGTCAAGGGCGCGTCCGGCGTCGTCGACGCGCCGACCGACGAGGAGAAGAAGCGCGTCTACGCGCAGGAAGCGGTCGATCTCATCACGCGGCTGACCGGCGCGAAGAAGGTCGTCACCTTCGGCACGATGCTGCGCACTGATGCGCCCGGCGCGGGCGACGGCAATCTCCCGGCATTCGGCGCCCATGTCGATTATGGCGCGCGCACGGTGCGCGATTTCACGCTCGACATGATGCCGGAGGAGGAAGCCGAGCGGCGCCTCGCGGGTCGACACATGCTCATCAATATCTGGCGCCCGCTCAAACCCGTCGAGCGCACGCCGCTGGCGCTATGCGATGCCAGCACAGTGCTGCGCAGCGATCTCTTCCAGAGCGAGGTCCGTGGCGGGCTGGGCGACGCGCGGCGGCGGTCGCTCTGGGGCTTCAACCTCGCCTACAACCCCGATCATCGCTGGTATTAT
This sequence comes from Sphingobium xanthum, assembly GCF_019737615.1. Lineage (GTDB taxonomy): Bacteria > Pseudomonadota > Alphaproteobacteria > Sphingomonadales > Sphingomonadaceae > Sphingobium > Sphingobium xanthum. The sequence goes on from NZ_JAHKKS010000010.1 coordinate 139,230, forward strand.
GCGCCGCACATGCAGCCGGACGAGGCCTATGTTTTCCGGCTGTTCGACAGCGATCCGGATGCGGTGCAATTCACTGGCCATAGCGCGTTCGAAGACCCGACCGCCGCGCCCGATGCGGAGCCGCGCCAGAGCATCGAGATCAGAACGATCGCTTATTTGAGCTGAGGGAGAAGTCCCTCACACCATCATTCCCGCGAAGGCGGGAATCCAGCTCGTGAATCTGCCTCATGCGCGATGATGGGATTTGGATCCTCGCCTTCGCGAATGCTGGAAAGCTTCAGCTCGACCTGTCTCCTTCCTTGAGCGCCAGCCGGCCAGCCCACAGGAAGCACAGGCCGCCGGCCACCGAGCAGACCGCGACCGAGAGCATCGAGTAGCGGATGGCGTGATCGCCGAAGGTCGGGGCCAGATAGTCGTTGAGCGCGCCGACCATCAACGGCCCGATGATCTGCCCGACGAGTCCCGTGAAGAAGATGCCGATCGCGGCGGCCACTGTCTTCATCCGGTCCGGCGCAAGCGCCATGGTCGCGGCGAAGATCGGTCCCTGAAAGGAGGCGTAGAATGCGGCGGTGATGCCGAGGCCGGCGATCCAGATGGCCGGCGTGTCGCTGAGCAGCATCATGACATAGCCCGGCGCCAGGATGATCGAGGCCGCTGCCGGTATCCGGAAGCGCCAGCGCGGATCCCTCCGACCGAGCCGGTCGGTCAGCCAGCCGGTGAACAGCACGCCGACGATCCCGGCGACGCCGCGCGCGGGCGTCACGATGACCCCGATCTCGGTGATGCTGAGCTCATGCACGCGGGTCAGCAACGCCGTCGTCCATGTGCCGGTCGCGTAGAGGGCGCCGCCCATGAAAGAGACGCCGATCATGATCGCGCGGAAGGCCGGCGAGCGCCACAGGGTCCTGATCGCATGCCAGAGCGGCACCTTGTCCGCGGGGTTGACCGGCTGGGCGCGAACCGGCTCGCGCACGGTGAAGTAGAACAGCGCGGCGAGCACAATGCCGGAAATGCCGGCCACCTGAAACGCAAAGCGCCAGCCATAGAGATCGGCGAGATAGGCAGCGAGCGGCAGGAAGAGCAGCGCGTCGACCGCACTTGCCGTGGTCAGGATCGCCAACGCCAGCGGCCGCCGCGCCTTGGTGAAGCTGTCCGCGATCATCGATTGCGACGGCGCGAGTCCGGCCGCCTCGCCCGCGCCCATCAGGAAGCGGCAGAAGGCCATTTGCAGCCCGCTGGTCACATAGCTGGTGAGCGCCGTCATCAGGCTCCAGAAGCTGAATCCGATCGCGATGATATTGCGGCGGCTGTAGCGGTCGGCGAGGCCGGCGATGGGGATGGCGAGGGTCGAATAGAACAGGGCGAAGGCGAGGCCGGAGATGAGGCCGAGCGCGGTGTCGCTCAATTGCAGGTCGGCCTTCACCAGCGGCAGCAGCAGGCCGAGGAGCGAGCGGTCGAGATAATTGAACGTCGAGATCAAGGTCAGGAAGCCGACCATCCAGCCGAGGCGCGGGGTCCAGCTGTCGCTCTGTGTCGGGGAAGCTGCGGGTTCGTCAGTCGGGGCGGCCTGGGCCAAGGTCGATACCTCTCTCGTGCGCCGGGCATTTGGGGCGCCCGATTCAGCCCGTCATATCAGGATGATCGCGTCCGTCCACGCACGATGCCGATCAGCATAGGAATTCCGTGCGAGAGCGCGTGCCCGTGTCGAACGGAGCGGCGCTGAGGCCCTACAGCACGTCGCCGAACATCAGCCAGAGCATCGCGAACCAGGCGAACAGGCCGGCGATGCCGATGGCGATATGCATCCGCTCGCGTAGCCAGCCAACAATGCCCGGTTTTTCGTCCCGATCCTCACTCATCCATACGGGGATAAGGGACAAGGGCGCCGAGAGGCAATGCGGAACGCCGTGAGGCGACCCCGAGCGTCTTCACAATGCAGCGATATAGCCGCCGTCAAGCGGGACGGTGTGGCCGTTCACATAGGAACCCGCGCGCGAGCAGAGGAAGAGGACGGCGCCTTGCGCATCCTCGGCCGTGCCGGATCGCTTGAGCGGAATATAGGTGTCGATCGCCTTCTGCGTCCCTTCCGAGGTCACGTCGTGCATGTTGGACGGGAAGGGGCCGGGCGCGATGGCATTGGCGGTGATGTGGTCCTTGCCCAGCGCCTTGGCGAGCGAGCGGGTGAGATGATGGATCGCGGCCTTGGACGCGCCATAGCTGTGCGCTTCCCAGTTCGGCACGTGCAGCCCGCCGATCGAGCCGGTGTTGACGATGCGGGCCGGGTCTTCCGCGCTGGCGCCGGCGCGCAGCAGCGGCAGCAGCTCGCGCGTCAGGAAGAAGACCGAGCGCAGATTGACGTTCAGCACCGTGTCCCAGTCGTCGAGCGTCGAGGTCGTGAGCGCGCCGGGCGCCATCGCCCCGGCATTGTTGACGAGAATGTGCAGCTTGCTCTCGCGCTCGGCCAGGGCTGCCGCGAGCGCGGCGGGCGACGCCGGATCGGCGAAATCGGCGGCGAGGCCGATGCAGGTGCCCCCCGCTGCCGCCAGTTCGACTGCCGCAGCGTCGGTCCGGGCCTGGTTGCGGCCGCTGATGTAGGTCTTCACGCCTCGCTCGACGAGGCCCTTCGCAATCATCGCGCCGATGCCCGTCGTGCCGCCCGTCACCAGCGCGGTCTTGCCTGAAACGTCGAACAATTGGTCAGCCATGGCCTTGTCTCCCGGTGCGCCTCGGTCGCTCTATGGCGGGCTCTTGTGGCGGAAATCCGGGCTTTGCAAGCCGGATTGGCTCCGCCTGAAAATATCCCGCTTCGTGCAAATTGCGATGCCGTCTGGATCAAGCGACGCCGCTCCCGGCACGGCATCATCATCACGCCGGATTGTCACCTTTTCGAGATGACGGGCGGTTTTCCCGATCCGCGCGCATCATCCCCATGAACGGAAGAGCGGTCGATCCGCTCGCCGTGAGGGGATGTTGTCGCTATGGCAATTTTAATTGCCGTTTCGGACTCCTGCACCGAAGCATAGGTCTTGCGCGCGCGGCGGCGGGGGACCATCATTTTGCCCCAAGGGGCTAGTGAACGGACGATTATGGCAAGCCGGGTCTTGGGGGGGGATGGTGATGATGCGGGCAGCCGGCGGCTGCAGCGCTCGCAAGGCTTTGTCGAGGAAGTCCTGAAGGTCATCCGGTCGGACATCATGTCTCTGCGCATTCCGCCCGACACGCGCATCTCCATCGATCAGCTCGCGCGGGAACTGGGCGTCTCTCAGACACCGATCCGCGAGGCGCTCTCGCAGCTGGAAGCGATGGGCCTCGTCACCAAGCGGCACTATGTGGGCTATTGCAGCGCGCCACAGCGGACGCGCAAGCAGCTCGACGAACTCTACGAGATGCGGCTGCTGCTCGAACCCTATGCCGCCCGTCGCGCGGCCCAGCGCATGACGCCGGAGCTCGCGGCCCATTTGCGTCAGATCTCGGATGCGATGGGTCCGAGCAACCCGATCGAATCCTACGATCAGTTCGCGCAGCTCGATGCCGGGCTGCACGATTCGATCGCCAACGGCAGCGGTAACGAGATCATCCAGGATTCGCTCTCGCGACTCCATTCGCACTTCCACATCTTCCGACTTCGCTTCCACAGCGAAGTGACCAAGGAAGCCTATCTGGAGCACGAGACGCTCGTGCGGGCGCTGGCCAATGGCGATGCCGATGGTGCCGAAGAGGCAATGCGCGCCCATATCCAGAAGTCATACGACCGGCTCCTGCCCTTCGCGCAGGACTGACTTTGCGGGCGCCGGTCGTGCGTCTCTCCCCAGCATGTGCCTCTCGCGGAAGAATAACCCTGCCAATTCGGCAGCCGCATTGACCCGCTTCCTATGTCAAATATCATATAGGAAATACGACATGACTGACATGTCGGTCGGGAGGAGACTTATGTCGAGGGAGAGCGGGCTGGCGGCGTTCAGGGATCGCGGCGGAAGCTGGAGCAATCTCTATTCGCTGAAAATCGAACGCGCGGACGTGAGTCCGACGGGTTGCCGTGCCGCCGAACCCGAGATCGTTGCCGAGACGCTGGGCCCGATCCGCGTCCTGCAACTGACCAGCGGGCCTATCACGATCCGCCGCACCGAAACCGACATCGAGCGCACTGACGAGCGCTGCTTCACCTTCATCATCCAGATCGAGGGGTCGGCCAATTTCCAGCAATATGGCAACCAGACCCAGCTGCGCGCGGGCGACCTGACGCTGTGCGACAATTGCGCTCCCTACAGCTATGGCAGCGACGAGGCGAGCAAGGTCATCATGCTGCGCGTGCCGGTGAATGTGCTGCGCGAGAATCTGCCGAGCCCGCATGAATGCTGCGGCCGTCGGCTGGGCCATGGGCAGGATCTGGTCTCGACCGCGGGCGCCATGGCGCGCAGCCTGATGGAGCAGCTCGGCGCTGGCCTCAGCGAGGAATGCCGGCGGCGCGGGGCGCAGCATCTGCTCTCGATGATCTCGAGCTGCTATGTGGCCTCGTTCGATCGGCTCGGCGGGCGCTCCTCCGTCATGACCGGGCGGCACTGGCGGGTGCGCCTCTTCATCGAGCAGAATCTGCGCGATCCCGAACTCAGCCCGGCGATGATCGCCACGCATCTCAAGCTTTCCTCGCGTTATCTGCGGATGATCTTCGCGGCCAACAACGAGTCCATCTCGGCCTATGTGCTGCGCCGGCGGCTGGAGGAATGCGCCGCCCGCCTGATCGACGCGCGCTGGTCCGGCCACAGCATCACCGAGATCGCCTTCTCCTGGGGCTTCAACAGCGCGCCGCATTTCACGCGCAGCTTCCGCGAGCAGTTCCAATTGAGCCCGCGCGACTACCGGGCACGGCGATCAACGAATTCTTCCGGTGCGCAGCTTGCCAATCGGAGGGCGCAGGACAAGGTGCTGGTGCCCGCCGCAGCCTGAGCCGCGCGGCTAAACCTCTCACCACAGCGGACCTGCAAATGATCACCGAGATTGCAAAACTGACGATCGACCCGGCCAATGCCGATATCTTCGAGGCGGCCGTGAAGGAAGCGTCCGCCGTGTTGCGCGCGGCCGAGGGCTGCCATCACATGGCGCTGGAGCGCGTGATCGAGGACCCGGCGCAATATCGGCTGATGGTCCAGTGGGATAGCGTCGATCATCACATGGTCACCTTCCGCGAGTCCGAGGGGTTCAAGCAGTGGCGCGCACTCGCCGGACCCTATTTCGCTGCGCCGCCGGTGGTCGAACACACCGAGACCGTCGGGCGGTTTTTCTGACGCTCCGGCATCCAGGTAGCAGAGAATAAGGGAAGCAGCGGGATGGCGACGACGGACAAGGTGAAAGTGGCGTTCGAGCTCGTCCCGAACTGGGAGAAGTGCCCGGACGGCGAGGAATATCAGCATCGCGATGTGGCCGATGTCGCCTGCGACAGCCAGGACCGCGTCTATCTCCACACCCGCAACGGCGACCGGGTGATGGTCTATGAGGAAGACGGCACCTTCATCAAGAAATGGGGCGACGGCGTATTCGGCCGCGCGCATGGCATCGCGATCCACGAGGACATCGTCTATTGCACGGACGACCGGGACAGTTGCATCCGCGTGTTCGATCTGGACGGCAATTTCCAGTGGATGCTGGGCGAGCCAGGCGTAAAGAGCGACACCGGCTATGGCTTTCGCGGCAAGCCGGAGATCCATCACAACGAGTTCATCGAGCGGATCGCGGGGCCGTTCAACACATGCTGCAACGTCGCGGTCGCCAGAAACGGGGACATCTTCGTGGCGGACGGGTATGGCAATGCCCGCATCCACCATTTCGATGCCGAGGGGACGCTGCTCAACAGCTGGGGCGATATCGGCACCGGGCCGGGCCAGTTCCACCTGCCGCACGGCATCGCGCTCGACAATGACGAGAATGTCATCGTCTGCGACCGCGAGAATGACCGCATCCAGATCTTCACCCGCGAGGGCGAGTTGCTGCACATCTGGACGGACATTCGCCGCCCGACCGACGTGACTGTCGACAAGGACGGCCTGATCTATGTCTCCGAGCTGTGGCGGCCGCTGGAGGCGGGCCAGGGGAGCTTCGTGCATGGCTATGCCGATCATGACCTGCCGGGGCGCATGACCGTCTTCTATCCGGATGGGACGATCGCGGCGCGCTGGGGCGACAGCAGCGAGGAGCGCGCCAAGCCCGGCAACTTCATCGCGCCGCATGGCCTCGCCGTGGACAGCAAGGGCAATCTCTACGTGGCCGAGGTCTGCTGCTCCTTCGGTGGCGGCTTCAAGCGCATGCCGATGGAGGATACGCTGGACCATCAGATCCAGAAGTTCCGGCGCGTGAGGTGAGAGGGCCGTGCTCCTGCGAAGGCAGGAGCCCATTGCAACGTTGCTCGTGGGCTCCTGCCTTCGCAGGAGCACGGTTGTCATAGAGGGGGAGAGAACCAATGCCGCAACCGCTCGTCGCCAATCTCGTCTGCGGAAGCCCGTGGCGCAATCACGACTTCGACTTCGCCCGGCTGCGGCTGGGGCAGGCGATCTACGATCTCGACGGCATCCGCGTGGATTGCCACCAGGATTATGAGGACAGCGGCGGCATCGCCAATGGCGACCTGCTGGTGAGCTATACCTCGCAAGTGCCGGTCACCGACCGCGCGAGCACCAATTTGCGCCGCTGGCTGGAGAAGGGCGGCCGCTGGTTCGCACTGCACGCCTCCAACTCGGTTGCGGGCAATGTCGCGATGTCGCGTATCCTTGGTTCGCGCTTCATCACGCACCCTAAATATGCCACGTTCCGCGTGCAGGTGACCGCGCCGCAGGATCCGCTGCTGGAAGGCATCGGCGATTTTGACGTGCCGGACGAGCTCTACTGCATCGAGAACGTCACCAACGACTATGAGGTGCTGCTCCACACGCGCTGGGGCGGCGAGGGGTTCGGCGGCATCAGCTTCGAGGAGCAGGACCACCCGATGCTCTACAAGCGCAAGGTCGGCGATCAGGGCGGCGGCATCCTCTATCTCGCGCTCGGCCATGCCAACCGGCCGTTCGACAAGCCTTTCCCGCATCTACCCGACCAGCCCGACTATCGCGGCCCGTGGGACATGGATCTGTTCAAGACGCTGGTGAATCGCGGCATCGAATGGGCGGCGCATCGGCGGCCATATTGAGCGGGATTGGGCGGTCTGAAGATGGGCCGAGACCGCAAAATTCAAGGAATGGCTGCTGATTGCACGCCTTCGTTCGCCGATGAGGCCGCATAGAACCCAGATTTCCGCGGATTTTCTGGCCTGACTTCGCAAACTTCCCTCGTGTGACGCATGGTGGACACGCAAAGTCCGGCTCGGATCGAGCGGAGGCGGCGATTTTCCGGGATTTTCACGGGGTCAAAGAGCGGCGGGCGGTGGGCGCCTGTGGGGAAAGTTATGACATAGGGTCGCGTCTGTAGGACAGGCTCTTCTGCACTGACGATACGCGCCTGACAGGGCTGAGCCGCCGCCAAGACGGCCTCGGCAATCCCACATCGCCGAGACCGTCTACCTCAATCCGCGCTGGTCGCGTGATGGTCCAACGAGGAGGAGGGTCGGGGTCGGGGATCATCGTTCGAAACATGATCCCGGGATAGCGCAGCTTGTAGTGCCGCCGGATCGACGGGCCAGATTTCGATCGCGCTCGCGGTCTGGACACGCAGCAAAGTTGCTACGCGGATATAGACGTTGCGCTCGTTGCCTTCGACGATCTCTTCCTCGGTATCGACGGCATAGATGCCGGCTGGAAGACTGCGATCCAGCGGCGGGATACGGAACGGCGCCTTGAAGCTGACGGATGATCTGGTCGTGCGTGAGCCGGTCATGTCGTGTAGCCGCGATCAGGGTTTTCGCTGAATTGGCGGTCGCGCTCTTCCTGGCGGGATGCATTCGCCTGAAGCAGCGTGAGGTGAACCGCACGCTTCGTTTCGAGCCGCTCGGCCAGCAGCGCTTCGCGCCCCCATGCGTCCGCGGCCCGCGTGGCGACGATCCTGGTGTTTGCCAGTTCGGCTGTAACGGCCCGATCGCGCTGGAGGGCCTGCTGGATGCGGCAGAAAGCTGCGCTCTGAGCCAATCTAGTTCCCCTTTTTCAGCGTTTTGGCGTGATCCCGCTCCGCTTGCGCGAGCGCATCGGATAAGCGGGAATAGCGGAAGGACTTGTAATGAAACCTGTCCGTGGGGACGCAGGTAATGCCATATTTCTGCATTACCTCTTCATCGGAGAGGTCGTGCTCGGATTTCGATGCGAGGTCTGTCATGCCTGCTCCTGCTCAATGAGGACGCTGATGCTCACTGCTTGGGCGCGAGAAGTTGCCCCGGCGCGAGCTTCTGCGATGGCGCGGAAGCGTTTTGCTTCTTGGGTTTTTCAGCCTTAGGTTTGCGAATCTCGCGGTTCGATTTTTTCTGACTCTTCGCCATGACTGGTCCCTGTATTCCGGTGGTGGGTTCGAGAACCGGCGAGGGCCCGGGCAGGGGCCGAGCGAAGGTTCAATGCGTTGTTGCACGATGGTTGCCGGGCGGATCATCCTGGCTGGTATAGGGCGCCTCCCAGTTGCGGAGCGCAGTCGCGCCCGAAGCGCGGTGGATGCGCTCTATCGTGCGGGCGATCCGCGATGCGTTGCCGCGATGCAGCGCACGGCCCCGATCGCAGCGCGTGGCAATGGCCCGCATGAGCGACATCTGATGATCATGATAAAGCTGGTTGAGGTCCACGGCTCTGCTCCACTGCGTAAGCGGGAGCGCCAGATCGTCTCTCAGTCGCGAACGCCTACGGGGAGTCAGTGGTGCGCGATAGTCGCCATATGGGGATCGGCGCGGTCACTTATAAGGGGCGCGGCGCAAATAGTGCGAACGGGTCGCGCGAACCCGTCGGCCGCGCCGCCGCGACAGGCGGTCTCAGGCGCTCGCCGGCTTCCACACCATCAGCGGCATCAAGCGCTCGCGGTACGGCCAAATCAGGATAAGGTTGAAGAGCGGCGTGACCACCCCGAAGGCGTAGCCGACCGGTGGGACCGGATCGAGGACGATGTTCCAGAAGGCGATGACGACCGAGAGCGGCAGCATGGCGAGGGCGGAGGGCAGGACGGCGCGATTGAGCAGGATCAGCACGCCGCCGATCAATTCCATGATCTTCACGATCAGCATGAGGCCGCTGTCGACGAGCGCATGGGTGAATTGCTGGGCGATGGCGGTCGTGCCGAACGGCTGGAGGCCGGGGATGAAATATTCGATGCCCGCATAAGTGAACCACAGGCCGAAGATCACGCGCACGATCATATAGGCTATTGTCATCTGCCCCTCTCCTTCATGGCCGGTCGGGCTTCTCGGGCGCGATCCGGTGTCCTTAGAGCATGGGGAGGGGGCAACGTTCAATGGCCGGGTGAGACGGGAAATGTTCGACGGTGCAAGCCGTCACACCTTCTCCCCTTGTGGGAGAAGGATACGAAGCCTTGCCGCTGCCAAGCGGTTAGGCGCAGTTGGATGAGGGGGAGCGGATCGACGATCCGCGCGATCCTGTGGATCGCCTACCCCTCACCCAGCTCCGACTAGACAGCACGCTGCCAAGTCTCCGCAGCCCTCTCCCGCAAGGGGAGAGGGATCAGTGGTGGTTCGATCGCGCCTCAGCTCGTCCGACAGCCGGGTGGCCCAGCCGCCGTCCAATGCACGCTTGTAGCTGCCGCGCAAGTGCTCGACTTGGGTACGAATTATCCCGCCGCTTCCTGGCGATCCAATTCGCTCGTGGCCTCAACCGGCACTTCGGGCCAGGTCGCCCGATCGGCGGTGAAGACGATATGGGGGCGGAGCGGATGGCCGGCGGGGAGGGCTGGGGCATTGAAATCACGCTCGGGCCGACGCCGCATGCCGATGCGTTGCATCACGCCTTGCGAGCGCACGTTTCCGGCGGGCGCCCAGCTGGTGATCGTGGCAATGCCGCAGCGGTTGAACCCGTCGAGGAAGGCGGCGCGGGCGGCCTCGGTCGCATAGCCGCTGCCCCAGCTGTCGCGCGCGAAGCGCCAGGCGGCCTCGATGCAGGAGCCGAGCGGATGATGCGGCCGCTCGAACCGGCGTAAGCCGCAAAAGCCGATCATGCCGCGATCTTCCTTGCGCTCGACGGCCCAGATACCGAAGCCGTGCGAATCGAAGCCTGCGTCGTTGCGCGTGAGATAAATCCCCGAATCCTGAACAGACATCGGACCCGCGCCGATCCAGGCCATGACCTCGGGATCGCCGTTGATGGCGGCAGCCGGTCCCAGATCCTCGTTCCGCCAGCGGCGCAGGATCAGCCGTTCGGTTTCCAAAGTGAGCAGCGCGACCTCCTCACGGGCCCGCATGGGCACCGTTCGTCAATGTCAGGGTCTGCGAGGCGTTCGTCAAGGGACGCGCGTTATTCCAGGTGGCTGAGCGGGTCGAATTTCGACCGTTAATGTCGAGAAATATGGGGAATGCGCAATTTGTGTGTCGCTCACGCGGGGGTGAAGGTGCGCGCCCGTCAGATCGCGCATTTCTTCAGCATATCCTCGTCCAGCGTGAGGCCGAGGCCCGGCGCATGCGACATCACCAGGTTGCCGTCCTCGACCTGCATCTGTTCGGTGAAGAGCGGCTGGCCCCAGGGGACGAGGCCGACGATGAGGCCGTTGGGTACGGCGGCGATGGGGTGCGAGAGCGCTTCGGGCGCGAGGTGGTTGACGACCGGGCAGCCATAGGCCTGCGCCATATGCGCGACCTTGAGGAAGCCGGTGAGGCCGAGATCCTGATCGATCATGACATTGTCGCAGCCGCGCTTTTCCAGCAGCCATTTGAACTCGTGCTGGAACTGGAAGACCTCGCCGCAGGTGATGGTCTGCTTCGTGTTGGCGCGGACCTCCGCCATGCCGTCATAATCGTGGAAGGCGACCGGGTCCTCGATCCAGTAGAGATCGACCTCTTCGGTCTCGCGCGCGAAGTGCAGCGCGCTCTTGACCGTGTGCTGGAAATTGAGATCGACGATGATCTTCACGTCCGGCCCGACGACGGCGCGGACGAATTTCACATGGTCGATCGCCGCGTCCATGGTCGCGAAGCCGAGCGGGCATTTGACCGCCTTGAAGCCGCGTGACACCAGATTTTCGAGATGCGCCTGCAGCTTGTCCTTGGGCGGGCCTGGCATCAGCGCCCAGTTGGCCGAGATGGGCAGGCGATCGCGGAAGCCGCCCATGAGCTTCCAGACCGGCTGGCCGACGGCCTTGCCCTTCAAGTCCCAGCAGGCGACGTCGATCGCGCTCGCGGCGCGCAGCTCCAGGCCGGAGACCGGCGCGCCGAGCGACGAGCCGAATATCTTGCGGTAGATTTCCTCGGTGTTGGTGGGGTCGAGTCCGGCGAGGCTCTCGACCATCGCTTCCATAACCAGCGCCATGGCACGGATGTTGCGCGGGCCGACGCGGCTCACATAGGCGATGCCCTCGATCCCCTGATCCGTCTTGAGCCGCAGCACGACATGCGTGCCGGACATCACACCCTCGAAATTCACGGTGACGGCATGGGTCTCGCAGCCGGTGATCTTCATGCCTCTCCTGCCTTTCTGAAAGCCCGGTTCCCGGTCGTTCCGGGCCGGTGCGACGGCGATATTGCCTGCCCGGCAAAAGGCAAGAAAGGGCAGGGGACGGGTTCAACACAATGTTCCGCTGCGAGCAATTTTCGGCTGGGACGATGGGCTAGCTTCCTCCCTGCAACGATGTTGTCAGCATGGCTGCGGTCCGACTCTCTCCTCGGGCCGCAGCCTTTCTTGCCCTTCGGCGGACTGGCGACGACAACCGCCACACGGAAGGGGATGGCACATGCGGCGTTCAACCGATTATTTTCTCAGCAGCCATGGCGGCAATCTGCCGCGCCCGGCGGAGTTCGACGCGAAGCTCTCCAACTTCGACAAATATAAGGACGAGATTGCAGTCGAGCTGCCCGTCGCGGTCCAGTGGGTAGTCGACAAGCAGATGGAATGTGGCGTCGATATCATCAACGACGGCGAATATGTGAAGGCGGCCGACGGCGGCAATTATGGCGGCTACATCCATGGCCGCATCAAGGGCTATAACATGGTCGACCGCCCGGCCGACTGGAAGCCCAAGCGCGCCAGCGTCGGCGAGCGCGACCGCCGCGATTTCCCCGGCTTCTACAAGTCCGGCCTGTGGCTCTCGGGCTCGGGCGGTCCGGTCCGTCCCGGTTATGTGCAGCCCGGCGGCGGCTGGCGCGGCGAGACCGGCGAACTGCCGACCAAGGTGCGTCTCTGCACCGAGGCGATGCAATATACCGGCTATGACGCGATCAAGAAGGACATCGACGCACTGAACGTCGCGCTCAAGGGCAAGTCGGACGTGGACGGCTTCATCGCCGCGCTCGGCCCGCTCAGCCTCGGCGCGAACGTCACCAACGTCCACTACAAGGACGAGCGCGACTATATGTTCGCGGTCGCCGACACGGTGCGCGAGGAATATAAGGCGATCACCGACGCCGGCCTCATCGTGCAGGTCGACGAGCCGGAATTCGCGACGAGCTGGATGTTCTATCCCGACGACACGGTGGAGCAGTATCGCGCTTATCTCGACTTCGCGGTCGAGGTCATCAACCACGCGCTGCGCGGCCTGCCGGAAGAGCAGATCCGCTTCCATATGTGCTGGGGTTCGGGCCATCGCCCGCATGTCCATGACATCGAATTCAAGCACATTGCGGACAAGCTGTTCCAGATCAATGCGCAGGCCTACAGCTTCGAGGCATCGAACCCGCGTCACGCCCACGAATATGTCGTGTTCGACGATGTGAAGCTGCCCGACGGCAAGATCATCGTCCCGGGCGTGGTGGGTCATTATACCGACCTCGTCGAGCATCCCGAACTGGTCGCGGAGCGTCTGGTCAATTTCGCCAAGCGCGTCGGCATGGAGAATGTCCATGCAGGTACCGACTGCGGGATTGGCTCGCGCGTCGGTCATGAGGAGATCGTGTGGGCCAAGCTCGCCGCGATGGCCGAGGGCTGCCGCATTGCCGGCAAGCGCGTGAAGGGCGAGACGAAGGTCTACGCCTGACCGACAGGCACGATTGCATTGATGAGGCGTCGGGACCGGTTGACGGTTCCGGCGCCTCATTCGTTCCGGTGCCTGTGCGGCGCAGGATATGGCTGCAGGGCTGAGCTGCCGGAGCGACAAAAGTCCAGCGTGTAATCAATTGCTTGAAAGTGCTCTCTCGACCCGCTCGGCGGACGCGAAATAATGCGAAATTTTCCGGGCGAGGCAATTTTTTCGACGCGGAACAGTTAACCTGATAAGAGTCGAGAGGAGCCTGGCCAAAAACAGAAGCCGGGGATGGAGGGAAGCGCGTCGCCGATGATCGTCAAACGCATTGCGCCGGAGAAAGAGCTGTCCCGCAAGGCGCGGCGCGGGGCGCATCGATGATCCGCGTGATCGGCATCAACGCTTTGCGCGGCCTTTTGGGCGCTGCAGTCCTCATCTCGCTGAGTACATCCGGTCCCGCCGCCGACACGGGCATCGTCACCAGCCACGGCTTCGCGGCCTTCGGCACCCTCAAATATCCCGCCGGCTTCAAGCATTTCGATTACACCAATCCCGACGCGCCCAAGGGCGGGGTCTTCCGCTCCGCGACGCAGGGCTATTACGACAGCTTCAACATCATCTCGGTGATGGGCTTCCCGCCGTTCGGCCTGGAGCCGCTGGTGTTCGAGAAGCTGATGGTGCGCAGCCTGGACGAGCCGGCCTCGCAATATGGCCGGCTCGCCGAAAGCATCACTTATCCAAAGGACCTTTCCTGGGTCGAATATCGGCTGAACCCCAGAGCGCGGTTCAGCGACGGCAAGCCCGTGACGCCGGAGGACGTAATCTTCTCGGTCAAGGTCGCGCAGAAGTCAGGTCGGCCGCTGATCCGGCGTTCGGGCGTGGCGGTCAGGGAGGCCTTGAAGACCGGGCCGCGCAGCGTGCGACTGATCCTGGCCGAGAAGAATACGCCGACCCTGGTCGCCTCGGCCAACGAGTTGACCGTACTGCCCAAGCATTTCTACGAGAAGACCGACTTCACCAAGGCGACGATGCAGATACCGGTGGGCAGCGGGCCTTACCGGATCAAGAGCTTCTCGCCCGGCCGATCGGTCTACATGGAGCGGCGCGACGACTATTGGGGCAAGGATATGCCCACGGCGCGCGGCCGCTACAATATGGACATACGCTACGACTGGTATCGCGATCTCGCGGTCTATGCCGAGGCGTTTCTCGCCGGTGACTATGATTTCCGCATGGATCAGTCTGCCTTGCGCTGGAAGCGCGAGGAGCAATTGGCGACGTTCAAGCGGGGCGATCTCGTCCGCTCCTTCATCCCCTACAGGACGCCGATCTCGTATCAGGGCCTCACCATCAACACGCGCAACCCCTTCTTCGCGGATGTGCGGGTGCGACGAGCGATGCTCCACGCCTTCGACTATGAGTGGTTCCAGAAGCATATCCTTCACGGCTATCACGGCCGGGTCTCGAACTATTTCGAGAACAGCGATTTCGACATCAAGGGCACGGCGCCCTCGGCTGCGGAACTGAAGCTGCTGGAGCCGTGGCGCGACCGATTGCCGCCGGAAGTGTTCGCGGCGCCCAAGCCCCTGCCGGTACTCGGTACGCGCGATCGCCAGCGGACGAACCTGCTGGAGGCGGCCCGGCTCATCAAGGAGGCCGGCTACCCAATCGAGAATCTGCGGCTGGTCGATCCGAAGACGCGCCAGCCCATCACGCTCGACCTGATGCTAGGTTATGGCGTCTCGCAGGAGAAATATATCACCCAGTTCGTCCGCAATCTCGACCGGCTCGGGATCACGGTGAACATCAAGCTCTACGACAATTCGACCGTTCGCCAGTTCACCGCGCGCTACGACTATGATCTGCGCATCTCGGTGCCGAACCTGCCCACGCTGATCGCGCCGGGCAATGAGATGCGCAATGAATGGCAATCGGACGGGCGCACGCGGATCGACTCGCGCAACCTGTCCGGCGTCGCCGATCCTGCGGTCGATAGCCTGCTCAATACCATGGTGACGGCGCCGGAGCGCGATGTGGCGGTGGCTGCCGGGCGGGCAATGAATCGCGTGCTGGTGGCGGGCGTCTATTCGGTGCCGATGCAGCATATTTATCCCGCGCCGACGGGCACGCAGTCCTTCACCTACTGGAACAAGTTTGGCCGGCCGAAGGTCGAGCCGGTCAATACCTTCCCCTTCTTCATGCTCGACCATTGGTGGATCGACAAGGCGAAGCAGGATGCGCTGCGCAAGCGGCTGGGGAAGGCCATATGAGCGGTCTCATCGGCTATATCCTGCGCCGCATCCTGTTCATGCTGCCCACCCTGCTCGGTATCGTGACGATCGCCTTCGTCATCATCCAGTTCGTGCCCGGCGGGCCGATCGACCAGATCGCCGCGCGCATGTCCGGCGAGGCGACGAGCGCAACGGCGAATTTCGACGGATCGGCGCCCTCGGGTCCGGTCGACAGCGGCGCGACGACGAGCGGCCTGCCGCCCGAGGTCGTGAAAGAGCTGGAGCAACTCTACGGCTTCGACCGGCCGGTCCACGAGCGCTACTTCAAGATGCTGAAGGACTTCGCGACCTTCGATCTCGGGACGAGCTATTACAAGGACGAGAAGGTCATCGATCTCATCCTGTCCAAGATGCCGGTCTCGGTCTCGCTCGGCTTCTGGACGATCCTGCTGACCTATCTGGTCTCGATCCCGCTCGGCATCCGCAAGGCTGTGCGTGTCGGCACGGCGTTCGACAACTGGACCAGCTTCCTCATCATTGTGGGCTATGCAATCCCGGCCTTCCTTTTCGCGATCCTGCTGATCGTCTTCTTCGCGGGCGGCAATTTCTGGAACCTCTTCCCCTCGCGCGGGCTGACATCGGACAATTGGGAAGAGCTCTCCGCGCTCGGCAAGATCGGCGACTATTTCTGGCACATCACCTTGCCGATCCTCGCCATCTCGATCGGCGCCTTCGCCAATCTCACCATGCTCTGCAAGAACTCGACGCTCGACGAGATCAACAAGCAATATGTGACGACGGCGCGGGCCAAGGGCCTGAGCGAGAACCGCGTCCTCTATGGCCATGTGTTCCGCAACGCGATGATGATCGTGGTCGCGGGCTTCCCGCATGCCTTCATCACCATATTGTTCGCCTCCTCGCTGCTGATCGAGGTGATCTTCTCGCTGGACGGCATCGGCCTGCTCAGCTTCGAGGCGGCGATGAACCGCGACTATCCGGTCATGCTCGGCTCGCTCTTCATGTTCTCGCTGCTCGGCCTCATCGCCAATCTGCTGGGCGACATCTGCTACGTGCTGGTCGATCCGCGCATCGACTTCGAAAGGCGGGACGTATGAACGTCGAGGCGCAAGCGCTCGAGCCGCCAGTCGAGCCGGTCCGCCGCTTCCGGTTCACGCCGCTCACACGGCGGCGCTGGGCCACATTCAGGGCGCACAAGCGCGGCTACTACAGCCTGTGGATATTCCTCGCGCTCTACCTCGTCTCGCTCTGCGCGGAACTGGTGGCGAACGACAAGCCGCTTTTCGTCTGGCACAAGGGCGGGGCTTATGTGCCGGCGCTGGTCGCCTATCCGGAGACAGCCTTCGGCGGGCAGTTCGAGACCGAGGCGGACTATAGCGACCCGGCCGTGCAGAAGATGATCGCCGACAATGGCTGGGCGATCTGGCCGATCATCCCCTACAGCTACAAGACGATCGACTATGACATCGGCGCCGAGCTGCCTGACGGCCCGTCCGCGCGGCACTGGCTCGGCACGGACGATCAGGGCCGCGACGTGCTGGCGCGGCTGATTTACGGTTTCCGACTTTCCGTGAGCTTCGGCCTGCTGCTGACGGTGTTCAGTTCGATGATCGGCGTGGCGGCGGGCGCCGTGCAGGGCTTCTTTGGCGGCTGGACCGACCTGCTGCTCCAGCGCGCGATCGAGATTTTCCAGAGCCTGCCTTTGCTCTACCTGCTCATCATCGTCAGCACGATGGTGCAGCCGGGGTTCTTCACCTTGCTGGGCGTGCTGCTGCTGTTCAGCTGGATGGCGCTGGTCCGCGTCGTACGCGCCGAGTTCCTGCGCGCGCGCAATCTCGAATATGTGCGCGCGGCGCGGGCGCTGGGGCTCAAGAACGGCAAGATCATGTTCAAGCATATCCTGCCCAATGCGATGGTCGCGACGCTCACTTTCCTGCCGTTCGTGCTCAATGCGTCGATCACGACGCTGACGTCGCTCGATTTCCTCGGCTTCGGCCTCCCGCGCGGCTCTCCCTCGCTCGGCGAACTGCTCAGCCAGGCGCGCAACAATCTCAACGCGCCCTGGCTCGGGGTTTCGGGCTTCATGGTCATGGCGATCATGCTCTCGCTGTTGATCTTCATTGGCGAAGCGGTCCGTGATGCCTTCGATCCGCGGAGGGCTGCATGAGCGAGGCTGGCACGCCATTGCTTGAGGTCGAGAATCTCGGCGTCAATTTCCGGTCCGAAGGCCGGATCATCGAGGCCGTGAAAGGCGCGACCTTCACCTTGCGGCGGGGCGAGACCTTGTCGCTGGTCGGGGAGTCCGGATCGGGCAAGTCGACCGCGGCCATGTCGATCATGCAGTTGTTGCCTTATCCGATCGCCTCGCACCCGACCGGATCGATCCGGCTCGACGGGCAGGAGCTGGTCGGCGCGGACGAGCGCACGATGCAGCGCGTGCGCGGCCACCGGATCGCGCTGGTGCCGCAAGAGCCGCTGACCTCGCTCAATCCGCTGCACACGATCGACCGGCAGATCATCGAGTCGATCCGCCAGCACCAGCCCGACATCACGAAGGAGGCGGCGCTTGCCCGCACGATCGAGCTGCTGAAGCTGGTCGGCCTGCGCGACGCGGAAAATCGGGTGAAATCCTATCCGCACGAGCTGTCCGGCGGGCAGCGCCAGCGCGTGATGATCGCCATGGCGCTGGCCAATGAGCCGGACCTGCTGATCGCCGACGAGCCGACGACGGCGCTCGACGTCACCGTCCAGGCGCAGGTGCTCGACCTGCTGCAGAAGCTCCAGAAGCAGCTTGGCATGGCGATGCTGCTCATCACGCACGATCTCGGCATCGTGCGCAAGATGGCCGAGCGCGTCTGCGTCATGACCGACGGCGTGATCGTGGAGGCTGGTAACACGGCCGAAGTCTTCGACAATCCGCGGCATGCCTACACGAAGAAGCTGCTCGATGCCGAGCCGCGCGGGCGGCCGCTGGAGACGGCGCAGGAGCCGGCCTGTGTCATGGAGGCGGACGACCTCAAGGTGCATTTTCCGATCAAGGGCTGGTTCGGCAAGCCCCGCGGCCATGTGAAGGCTGTCGATGGCATCTCGATCCGCATCCGGCGCGGCAAGACTCTGGGCGTGGTGGGTGAGTCGGGATCGGGCAAAAGCACGATGGGCCTCGCCTTGCTGCGCCTCATCAAGAGCCAGGGCGGCATCCGCTTCTGCGAAGAGCCGATCGACATGCGCAACACGAAGGAAATGCGCCGGTTTCGCGACCGCATGCAGATCGTCTTCCAGGACCCGTTCGCGTCCCTCAGCCCGCGTCTCACCATCGCGCAGATCATCGAGGAGGGGCTGATCAACTTCCGGCCGGAGCTGGGGCGGCAGGAGCGGCGCGACGCCGTGCGCCAGATGCTCGACGAGGTCGGCCTGCGCGGCAATATCCTCGATCGCTATCCGCACGAATTCTCGGGTGGTCAGCGCCAGCGCATCGCCATCGCGCGCGCGATCATCCTCAAGCCCGATTTCGTCGTGCTGGACGAGCCGACGTCCGCGTTGGACATGTCCGTGCAAGGCCAGATCGTCGATCTGCTGCGCGACCTGCAGGAGAAGCACGGGCTGACCTATCTCTTCATCAGCCATGATCTGAAGGTCGTCCGCGCGCTGGCGCACGATATCGTGGTGATGAAGGACGGTCATGTCGTCGAGCATGGTCCGGCCGACGGCATCTTCGAGTCAGCCTCCAGCGCCTACACCAAGGAATTGATCAGCGCCGCTTTCGATCTACGCGCCCGCGATCCGGCCATGACAACGGTTTCCAGTTGAAGCACGTTGCATAACTGTCACAAAGTGCAACGCCATTCGTTATAGTGACATTGACGCGCGCCCTCATTCGCATATCATGCTCGGCGGAGAGATTTTGGGGAATCCAGCGATGGGCTCCCTGGAAGAGGTATTTAGGAATGAGGCAAGCCGCAGAGCTGGCGGAGAGCAGATACGCCGTCGCGCCTACCATCTATACAGCCAATATCCATGGCGAACGGACCCATATCGAGGTCTATACCCGCGTCCCGGACTCACAGATTCGCACGATCGACATGGGGCCGATGGAGATGATCGTGATGCGCTGCGGATCGGTCGCGATCCGGCGCAATGCGCATGAGATCACCGGCCGCTCCAAACGCATGTCGACGTTCATCCTGCAGGTTCGCGGCCATGGCGCGTTCAAGCATTATGGCAACCAGATCATGCTCGACGAGGGCGACTTCACGCTCTGCGACAACAACACGCAATATGAGCTGCGGCTGGACGGGCCGAACGAGCTGATCATGTTCCGCGTGCCCATGTCGATGGTGAAGGAGACGATTCCGTCGCCGGATCATCTGTGCGGGCGTCGACTGGCGCGGCATGATGGGCTTGCCTCGACGGCGGCCGCCATGGCCATCGATATCGCCCGCAAGGACGATCTCGCCTTGAGCACGGAAACGCGCGAGCGGGCAGGGCGGCATCTCCTGGATGTGCTGGCAAGTTCCTATGCGGCGATGATGGACGACCGCATGTCCGCCTCGGCGATCATGTCGGGCCGCTTCTGGAAGGTGAAGCTCTTCATCGAGGAGAATCTCCGCGATCCCGAGCTCAGCCCTTCGCTGATCGCGCGCAAGCTGCAGCTGTCCGATCGCTATCTGCGGATGATCTTCGCCGTCAGCGATGAATCGCCCTCGGCCTATATCCTGCGGCGCCGTCTGGAAGAATGCGCCCGCCAGCTGCGCGATCCGCGCTGGCGCAGCCATTCGATCACGGACATCGCGTTCAGCTGGGGGTTCAACAGTGCCCCGCATTTCGCCCGCAGCTTCCGTGCGCGGTTCGAGAATTCGCCGCGCGACTATCGCCAGCTGCACGTCGAAGCAGCCTGACGCACGCCGCGCAGCGCCAAGCTCTCACGGCCTTTTCAAAAAATCCGCTGGCCCGGAACAAATCGTTCCGGGCCAGTCAATCTTCGGGCGTTTCGTCGTGGCACGGGCATCTAGATAATGACCACTGACGAGAGGGTGCCAGCATGCGGCGTTCAACCGAATATTTCCTGAGCAGCCATGGCGGTAACCTGCCGCGTCCGGCGGCGTTCGATGCGAAGCTCGCCAAATTTGACGACTATAAGGACGAGATTGCGGTCGAACTGCCCCAGGCCGTCCAGTGGGTCGTCGACAAGCAGATCGAATGCGGCGTCGATATCGTCAATGACGGCGAATATGTGAAGGCCGCGAACGGCGGCGGCTACACCAGCTATATCGGTGCCCGCACGACCGGTTTCGACCGCCGCCTGCGGCCCGAGGGCTCGAAGCCCAAGCGCGCCTTCGTCGCCGAGCGCGACCGGCGCGATTTCCCCGGCTTTTATGAGTCGGGCCTCTGGTTCGCGGGTTCCGGCGGTCCTATCCGCCCCGGCTTCATGACGCCCGGCGGCAGCGGCGGCATGCCGGACTTCGGCAAGTATGAAGCTGTCTGCACCGGCGACATCACCTATACCGGTCAGGCCGAGATCCAGAAGGACATCGATGCGGTCAAGAAGGCATTGGCCGGCAAGTCGAACGTGGATGGCTTCATCGCCGCGCTCGGCCCGCTGAGCACGGGCGCGGGCACCACGAACCTGCACTACAAGGACGAGCAGGAATATATGTTCGCCGTCGCCGACTGCATGCGGCAGGAATATAAGGCGATCACCGACGCGGGCCTGATCGTGCAGATCGACGAACCGGAGTTCGCGACGAGCTGGATGTTCTACCCCGACTACACCGTCGACGAATATCGCAAATATCTCGATTTCTGCGTCGAGATCATCAACCATGCGCTGCGCGGCCTGCCGGAAGACCAGATCCGCTTCCACATGTGCTGGGGTTCGGGTCACCGCCCGCACACCAATGACATCGAGTTCCAGCACATCGCGGACAAGCTGATGCAAGTGAACGCGCAGGCATATTCGTTCGAGGCCTCGAACCCGCGCCACGCCCACGAATATCGTGTCTTCGAGGATCTGAAGCTGCCCGACGGCAAGATCATCGTGCCCGGCGTGGTCGGCCATTATACCGATCTCGTGGAGCATCCCGAGCTGGTTGCCGAGCGGCTGGTCAACTTCGCCAGGCTGGTCGGCATGGAGAATGTCCACGCCGGCACCGACTGCGGCATCGGTTCGCGCGTGGGTCATGAAGAGATCGTCTGGGCGAAGCTCAGCGCGATGGCCGAGGGTTGCCGCATCGCCGGCAAGCGCATGAAATCATGATAATATTGCGGCGCGGCCTTCTGGCCGCGCCGCGAATGCCCCCGGCAGAGCGACAGACCTTGGAAGAAGGCGCCGCCGCGCCAGGCATGAGGGAGCAGGATGGGACGGGCCGCGGACAATGCCGACGAGAGCATATGCGACTTCCCAATTGAGCAAGCGGGGAGTGGGCAGGCGTGCAACCTTGCCCACTAAGGGGAATCGCTTATCATATTAACTATTACGCGCTGAGGCCGACGGCGACGTAGAATCATAATGAACCGATCGACTTCCGGAGAGCGTGATGGCTGATGCAGTGAATGTCCCCGTTTCGGCGCCTCATGCAGGCGAGGCAGCAGCGGCCGCGACCCCGCCTGTCGAGGGCCAGCCCTGGCCGCCGCGCAAGGACGCTTATTACTCGCTCTTCGTCATGACGATCGTGGTCATGTTCACGGTGCTCGATCGCAGCGTGATGTCGCTGCTGATCGAACCGATCAAACAGGATTTCGGGATCACCGACACGCAGGCCGCTCTGCTCATCGGCGCGGCTTTTTCATTGCCTTACGGCATCGTCGGTATCTGGGTCGCGCGGCTCGCGGATTTCCACAATCGCCGCAATCTGGTCGCCTGTTCCATCGCCTTCTGGAGCGCCTGTACGGTCGCTTGCGGCGCGGCGCAGGGCTATTGGAGCCTGATGATCGCTCGCATGGGCATCGGCGCGGGCGAGTCCGGATACGGCCCGGCCAGCTGGTCCATCGCGACCGACAACTGGCCGCGCGAAAAGGTCGCCTTCGCGACCGCGACCATGGGCATGGGCGCTATGCTCGGCACCGGCCTGGCGCTGTTTCTCGGCGGCGCGGTGTTGCATTTCGTGGCCGGCATGCCGCCGGTCGAGCTGCCGGGCATCGGCCTCATCCGCTCCTGGCAATGGACCTTCATCATCGTCGGCGCTCCGGGCTTGATCTGGACGCTGGTCGTGCTCACCACCAAGGAGCCGCCCCGGCGCGGTCTCGGCGGCAAGAAGGCGGCGCAGGTGCCCGTGCGCGAAGTCGCCGGCTGGCTCAAGGACGACTGGCGGACCTATGCCGCGACCGTCGGCGGCATGGGCATGAAGGCGATGCTGCTCGCCGTGCCGGCCACCTGGGGCGCGACCTTCATCCACCGCGAGTTCGGCTGGCCGCTCTCCGAAGTCGGCATGATCACCGGCACGATCACGCTGATCATCTCGCCCATCGCGCTGATGACCGGCGCCAAGCTGTCCGAATATTGGACGACGCTCGGCCGGAATGACGCCAATTTGCGTATCGTCCTCTATGGGCTCTTGATCTCCGTGCCGATCATGATCGCCGCGCCGATGATGCCCAATCCCTGGATGGTGCTGGCGATGAACGCGGCGGCGAGCTTCGTCGGCACGGTCGGCTTCGGCCCCAGCATCGCGGCCTTCCAGGTGATCACGCCCAATCGCATGCGCGCGCAGGTCGGCGCGCTGACCCAGTTCTGCAACAACGTCATCGCCTTCGCGCTCAGCCCGGTCATCGTCGCGCTCTTCACCGACTATCTGTTCCGCGACGAGGGCGCGCTCAAATATTCGATGATGCTCAACGCCGCGATCATGGGCACGTTCGCCATCCTGATCGTGGTGCAGGGCATGAAGCCTTACGCCCGCTCCTACCAGCGGGCCGTCCGCGAATTCGCAAACTGACCCCATCGCACCAGACACCAAGCTGAAAGAGGATTGCATGAGCAGTATCGAAGCCCTGGAGATCGTCGACGTCCAGATCCATGAGCCCTGGCCTGGCAAGCCGCTGGACGAGAGCATGAAGGACCAGACCGCGCTCTGGCAGGTCGAGCTGGCCCGCGAGGCGATGGACGCGATCGGCGTCGATCGTGCGCTCGCCGTCACCAGCGAGGCTTTCTACAATCTCGGTCATGAGCGCTATCCGGGCCGCTTCCCGGGCGTACACACCTTCTTCCACACGCATCCCGACCTCGCCTCCGAAGTGCGCCGCGTGAAGGCCAATCCGGCGGTGATCGCCGGACGCGCGCTGGTCGGCGATTTCGTCAACGCCGTCATGCGCCCGGAATTCGCGCAGGGCATTTTCGAGCCGATCTATGCGACCGCGCAGGAAGTCGGCCTGCCGATCTTCAACTCGACGCATGGCGGCTGCAAGCATATCGGCCCGGTCGCCGAGCGCTATCCGGACCTGACCTTGATCGTCGATCATATCGGCGTGGCGCAGCATCCGGTCTCGCCGCCCGAGGCGATGAGCTGGGGTCCGTTCGAGGATCTGCTTGAGCTCGCCAAGCATCCCAATGTCTATGTGAAGCTCTGCGGCGCGCCTCTGCTTTCGCAGCAAACCTATCCCTATGAGGACGTCTGGCCGAACCTCAATCGCCTGTTCAATGCCTTTGGCTATGAGCGCGTGATGTGGGGCAGCGACTATACGCGCCTGCGCAGCGCCGACCTGCCCAAGGGCGATCGCGTCCGTCGCCGCGGCATCAGCTATGGCGACAATCTCAATTATCTGCTCCATACCGATCTTCTGACTTATGAGCAGAAGCGCATGGTGCTGGGCGGAAATGCCATCAAGCTGTTCAACCTGCCGCCGGCTTCCCAGGAATGGGGGCCGCCGCCGATGAGCTGGGCGATGATGCCGCCGCCGCAACCCAAGGCGCCATGACCGACGCGGAGACCCTGCTGGCCCAGATCGACGAGGCCTGTCGGCGCATGAGGATCGCTCAGACGACCTTCGGCCGGCAGGCGGTGAATGACGGCAAGCTGGTCAGTCGTCTTCAGCAGGGTGGCCGCGTCACATTGGAGACGGTGAACCGGGTCCACCGGTTCATCGCCGACAAGGGTGGCCCCTCGGCCACGAACCTGCGCTCTGCGATCAAGGGGATCGAGCACAGCGTCGATCCGGTCCACGGCTTCCGCTTCTACGACAACCGTCAGAAATATCTGATGTTCGTCAACACGACGTCGGAAAAGCAGATGGTGGCGGACAAGGCGTTGGAGCAGCTCACCTTTGCCCAGCCCGAGCCGCCGGCCATTCGCCTGTTCGATGGCGGATCGGGCGACGGCACGGCCTTCGCGCGGCTGCTGCGCGGTGCGCACCGGCGCTATCCGTGGTTGCCCTTCTATGTGGTCGCCAAGGAGATCAGCATCGAGAATGTCCGGCTGATGCTGGAGAAGATGCCGGACCGGTTCCAGGAGCATCCCGCGACCGTGCTGGTCGTTACCAACCTCAATTATGCCGATGCGCCTTATCTCAAGCCCAGCTCGCCGGTCGCGGCGAGCGCCATGGCCTGGCACGAGATCGCGCTGGAAGGCTCGACTGCGGGCGATTTCGAGGAAGCGATTGCCGCGCTTCAGCCGGTGATCGACCAAAACTGGCAAGTGAAGGTCAGTCAGGAAAGCGGGCACCCGGTGACGCAGACGCCGGCGGTGCTGGTGATCTATCGCAAGGACCAGCAGTTCGTGCTGGATTCGATCATTCCACGCCGGGGCCTCGCGCGCGCCGATTTCGATTTCGTACTGCTCTCGCATCCTTACCGCGCCCGCGCGCCGATATCGTTCAAGGCCGGCAAGGTAGTGGCGCCGCTGGTGCGGGCGCTGCGGCCAAACGGGCGACTGCTCGGCATCCATGGATATGGGCATGATCCGGGGCTGGAGCTGGTGCGCTCGGTCTGGCCGGGCGAAAATCCATTCGTCACCGGCCGCGCCGACCTCATGGAGGCGGTCGAGCAGGAACTGGGCGGACAATCGCGCAGCTATCGCTTCCATCAGCTGACCGATGAGGAAGCGATCTTCCGCTACCCCATCCGCATGCTGGCGACCGAGATCGCGCCGGAAGGCGAGTTCGGCATGTCGACCGTGCTCGCGGCCTGGAACGCGGCAAGCTATGTCGCGCAGATCGAGGACGCGCGCCTTTCCGCGATCCTCAACCGCAACCGCTATGTCGATGCGACGCGCGAGATCCTGCAACTCCACAAGGGTTTGTGGTTCAATAACGAGACCTATATCATCTCCCGGCGTGCCGAACTGGGTGCGCATTGAGGAAAGGCCCTGACCGTGAGCGCTGAAACGAAGATTGCTGGCGAGCGCGAAGAAGCCGGGCCGCTTTGTCCCTTCTGCAATGCGCCCTGGACCGAGGCGATGCTCGATCAATATGACGCGCTCGTCGATCCCAATGGCTGCGCCTGCTGCGGCTCGGCCGGCGTGATCCAGCATGGCGAGGATCATCACGACCATGTCGAGCGGGCGATCCCGACGGCGGACCTGTGCTGCGAGAGCTGCGGCAAGGCGATCTTCCGGGCGCCTGGGTCGCTCTGACTTTCCTCGTCACCCCAGCGAAAGCTGGGGTCTCAGGCGATCGTGCGCTGCCACCTCCCGAGATCTCAGCGTTCGCCGGGATGACGGTTTCTACCCCAGCACAAACCTCGGCCCCGGCCCCAGCGCGGCCGCACGATCATCCCGATTGTAGAGCTTGCACCGTGTCAGGCTCAGGCAGCCGCAGCCGATGCACAGGTCGAGCTTCTCGCGCGTGCGCTCCAGCTGCGCGATGCGCTGGTCGATCGCGTCGCGCAGCGATCGGCTGATCCGCGCCCAGTCGCGTGCATTGGGCGTGCGGCCATGGGGTAGGGCGGCCAACTCGCGCTCGATCTCGGTGAGGCCGAGGCCCAGATTCTGCGCGACCAGAATGAAGCTCAGCCGGCGAATGTCCGCGCGCAGGAAACGGCGCTGATTGCCGCTGGTCCGGACCGACGCGATCAGCCCGCGCTGCTCATAATAGCGGATCGCCGAGACGGCGAGGCCGGTGCGCTGCGCCAGCGTGCCGATAGGAATGAGGTCGTTGCGGTCCATGTCCACAGCATAACTTAAAGCTTGATCTAAAGTAAGCTTGAGGTTGCATGGTACGGCGCATCGATTCGGATCAACGTCAGGAAAGGACAGATCATGCGCGCAGCCCGCCTCGAACATGTGAACATCACCGTGAGCGATCCCGAGCGCTCGGCTGCGTTCTTCGCGCGGCTCTGTGGCTGGGAGGAGCGCTGGCGCGGGCCGGCGCTGAACAATGGCTTCACCATCCATCTGGGCGGCGATGTCGATTATCTCGCGCTCTATCGCCCGAGCGAGCCGCAACCGGTGCCCTTCCGCAAGGGCGTGCCGCTTCAGCATGTCGGCCTGCTGGTCGATGATCTCGATGCGGCCGAGCAGATCGTGATTGAGGAAGGCCTCGTTCCGTTCAGCCATGGTGACTATGCGCCCGGCCGACGCTTCTATTTCCTCGACTGGGACGGGATCGAGTTCGAGCTGGTCAGCTATGGCTGAACGCAAAGCGGCCCCGAACCACCGTTCGGGGCCGCTCCGTTTGCGATGAAGCTCTTATCAGGCCAGCTCGACCAGCGGCTGCTGGGGGCGGGCGCCGTAGTGCTGGATGACTTCCGCCGCGGCGAGGCTCGCGAGGCGCCCGCATTCCGCGAAAGGCAGATGGCGGCTGAAGCCATAGAGCGCGCCCGCCGCATAAAGATCGCCCGCGCCGGTCGTATCGACCAGTTCGTCAATCGGCGCAGCCGGAATGGCGACGCGCTCGCTGCCGCTGGCGATGAGCGATCCCTTGGCGCTCAGCGTGATCGCAGCAATGTCGATCTTGCCGGCGAGGTCATTGGCGGCGGCGGAGATGTCCTTGCTGCCGTAGAGCGCCTCGATCTCGCTCTCATTGGCGAAGAGGATGTCGATATGGTCGGCGATCAGCGCCTTGAACTCGTCCTTGTAGCGATGGACGCAGAAACTGTCCGACAGGGTCAGGGCGACCTTGCGGCCGGCCTGGCGCGCGATGGCCGATGCCTTGCGGAAGGCTTCCTTGGCGGCCGGCGGATCGAACAGATAGCCTTCGAGATAAGTGATGGCGCTGGCGGCCACGAGATCGGCATCGATGTCGTCGCTGGTCAGATTGACGCAGGCGCCAAGATGCGTGCCCATGGTGCGCTGGGCGTCGTCGGTGACGAGCACGAGGCAGCGCGCGGTGGCCGGGCCGTCGGTCGCGGCGGGCGTCGAGAAGTTCACGCCGATCGACTTGAGATCGTGCGAGAAGATCTCGCCGAACGTGTCCTGCTTCACCTTGCCGATGAACGCGGCCTTGCCGCCGAAGGAAGCGATGCCCGCGATCGTATTGGCTGCGGAGCCCCCCGAGGCCTCGATGGCAGAGCCCATGTCGGCATAAAGGGCATGGGCCTGCGCTTCGTCGATGAGCGCCATGCCGCCCTTGGGCATGTTGTGCTTGGCGAGGAAGGCCTCGTCGGCCTGGGCGATGATATCGACAATCGCGTTGCCGACACCGAGCACATCATAGGTCGCGTCGCTCATCTTGGCTCTTTCCTGTTGAAATTCGGGCGATGGAGGAGTGGCTGATAGGCGTTCGTTCGCATGGAGGGAACCACCCGTCCTCGAAAAACATATCGCCCTGAGCTTTTTAGAAGGGCCGTCCTTTGGAGAGAGGATAAGAACGACCCTTCCAAAAAGCCCAGGGCGACGAGACGCTGAGGAGAGGAGGCGCATCATGCGCCTCCCGCTCGCAATGTCAGTACCTGTAGTGATCGGGCTTGAACGGTCCCTTTGTGGAGACGCCGATGTAAGCGGCCTGCTTTTCGGTGAGGGTGGAGAGCTTGACCCCGAGCTTGTCGAGGTGGAGGGCTGCGACCTTCTCGTCGAGATGCTTGGGCAGGACGTAGACCTGGT
>NZ_JAHKKS010000011.1 GCF_019737615.1 Sphingobium xanthum
TTGCGTGATCAAGTCAGTTGAGCTTGTCGGGTGGAATAGAGAGGGTTTCTGATTCTGGCGTTAGCGATAGTGATGATTTTGCGCATGACGGCGGCGAGGGCGAGGCGTTTGGGTTTTCCGGCGTTGAGGAGGTTTTGGTAGAAGCGTCCGAGGGGTTGTCGCGGCGGGCGACGAGGGCTGCGATGCGGGCCTGGCAGGTCTCGGGAGTGAGCTGGCAGCGTGATCGAGACCATATTGGGCAAGCCAGCGAGCGTCGATGGGGTCGGTCTTGGCGCGTTTCCCGCAGGAGCGGATATAGGCTTTCACCTTGGCGGCATCGGCGCGGTGGGCCGCTTTCGCGGGAATGACGAAAAAAGGGCTAGCAAGCGCGGGTAGCCCTGAATCGCTTGGCCCTCCCCGGTGGGAGCGGGGAGGGCCTGAAGCGGGGATCAAAGGGGGATACTGAACCTTCAGCGTGGGAGATCGCTGTCTTCGTATTTCAACGCCGTGGGAGGAGCGTTGAAAATGGGTATAGGCCGCACTTGTCACGAGAGTTTGTCGCCGCGAGCGAAATTTGTCGCAAAGTGTCGCAGGCAGACAAAACCCCTCCCCGTTGCCGGGAAGGGGTGAATGTCGGATGAGGATCGGCCGCTCGATCAGCCCGCCTTGGCGGTTTCGCCCTTGAGTCGTGCGGTTTCGGCCGAGGTGGACTTGGGTCCGGTGTTGCGCGTGGCGAGGCCGCCGACGGCGCCGCCCTTCACGAACGGCTCGGGATCGCCTTCCTTGAGCTGAAGCCCGAAGATCGGCGAGAGGCCGGGGTGACGGCCGAGCCCGCCATAGAGATCGAAGCCGCGATCGATCCAGTCACGCAGCGGATCGTCATCGGTCAGCACCGGCAGGTCGGCGACCGAGGCGGTGAACAGGAACACCGCGAGCAGGCGGAAGTCGGCATAATTGGGCGTGTCGCCGCCGAACCATTTGTTCTCCGCCAGCACGTTGCGCATCAGCTGGAGCGTCGGCGGCACCTTGGGGATGCGGTCCTCGCGGCCGACGATGATGTCCTCGATCTTGCGGCCGAACATGCGCTCGCGCGACGTGGTGACATACTCGTGATCGACTTCCAGCGAACGGTCGCGATACTGCTTGATGAAGCAGGTCATCCACGGGCTGATCGCCGCCCCCCACAGCCAGGCTTCCATGCCCTGGGTCAGCGCCTTGACGCTGGGATGCGGAATGAGAGTCGGGCGATCGGGATAGGTCTCGTCGAGATATTCGGCAATCAGCCAGCTATCGAGTACCCATTTGCCGTCGTCCACGATGGCGGGCAGGCGCTCGGTCACGCCGCCGGTGCGCTCGGGAATGCCGGAGAAGCCTCCGGGGACGATGTCCAGCTCGAAGCCCTTGTGCGCGATCGCATATTTGGTCGCCCAGACGAACGGGCTGATCGTCGCGCCGCTGGCCAGCGCCAGGTCGTAGATCGTGATCTTGTTGTCTTTCGCCATTTTTCGGGACTCTCTCTCCGCCTGAACCGTGCCAGGGGCATAGATGCAGGCGCTGCGCCGCGCCAGTCATTCCGGCGGCACGGCGTGAAAATCGTTGACTTTGTCTAAAGCGCTTATGGCGGGCCCTGTCCCCTCACGCGGACGGGGCGTCGCCTTCGAAGAGCCAGGCCATGGCCGACTCCATATCCTGGAACACCTGAACATTGGGCTGGGGAAGGGCACGCTTGGCCTGCAGCTTGCTGAGCGTCTTTGCAGCAACGATGGCGTATCGGCCCTTATGGTCGGCCATCAGCTTGTCGAACAGGACGGTGAAGGCCGCACCGACCTCCGTCGACTGAATGTCATAGTCGCGGCAGTCGGCAAGGACTCGGTATGTCTTATGGATCGCCCGGATCTCGCGGTGCCGCTTGAGATATTCGGCTTCATAGGCGCGGAACTCGTCTATCGACCAATAACCTTGCTGGACGACGCTCAGCAGCCTGCGTTCGGAGTCAAAGGAGAAGCTGAACATCGTTGCGTCCGTTCGTTTGCGGATCGCTGCGTTCTAGCATCGATCCCGTTTCGTTGCGCTTCAAAAGGCCGTTCCCTCAGCGATGGGCTAATGGGATCGGGGGCCGGCAGCTATCGAGTATCGCGCCGCTTTCGATCATGCCGCTGCCGGCTCATCCAGCCATTGCATGGCCTCGTCCGGATCGGTGAACACGTTCACGATGGCATGCGGCATGGCGCGCTGCGCCTGCATGCGGGCGAGCGCGGACGGAACAACGATGGCGAAGCGGCCCTGATGATAGGTCGAGATGTCGTCGAATATCTCGGTATAGGCCTGACTCACTTCCGCCGACTGGACCGAATAGGCGCGGCAATCGGCGAAGATACGATAGCGCGGATGCTGGCGGCGCAGATCCCGGTCGAGCGTGAGGAAGGCCCCGGTGAAGGCGCGCAGATCGGCCATCGACCAGAAGCCGGTCTTGGTCACGCTCAGCAGCGCGCGCTCGGCGTCGAAGGTCATTTCGTACATGGCGAGCCGATCTCGATCGTTACAGGCTGGCCAGCAGCATGCGCGTCGGCGCCGCGCAATCGAGCGTCGCGCCATTCTCGATCAGCCAGCATTGCCCGGCTTCCCAGCTCTGGCCATCGATCATGCCGTGCCCGGTCAACGGCACGAACCAGCTCTGGCCGGCGCCCCCGATCTGCGTCGCGCCGGTGTCGAGCGTTTCGAGGCCGAGATTGAACGGCGCCTCGCTTGTGTCGAGCAGCGCCGCATCGTCGAGCGCGGCGATGTTGGTTGCCGGGCGCGCATAAGGCTCGGGGATGCTCACCGCGACGCCGTCCTCGAGATGCAGTTCGCGCGGGCGGCCATAATCGTAGAGCCGATAGGTCACATCGACATTCTGCTGGACCTCGACCAGCGTGACCCCCGCGCCGATCGCATGCACCGTGCCCGCCGGAATGTAGAAGAAGTCGCCGGGCGCGACCGGCTTCCAGTCCATCAGCTGCTCGATGCGCCCGTCGAGCGAGGTGTCGCGCAGCTCCTCGCCCGAGAGCGGCCGCAGCGTCCCCATGCCCAGCGTCGCACCCCGCTCGGCATCGAGGATCAGCCAGCACTCGCTCTTGCCGCCTTCGAGGCCCCGGTCGCGGCCTTGCGCGTCATTGGGGTGGACCTGGATGGAGAGGCGCTCGCTCGTGAAGATATATTTGACCAGCAGCGGCGGATGACGCCCGTCCGGCCCGTCGAACCAGACTTCGCCGATCTGGCGGCCCGCGCCGTCCGGGAAGGCGCCGGGCAGGTCATGGCGACCCCAGGGCTTCTCGACATATTTGGTGGCAAGCCGGATGGCTGACATCAATCGCCTTCCTTCAAGATCACGCGCTGCCCGCCGATCCAGACCTCGCGGACTTGCGTCTGCGGGAGATCGGCCGGGCGGGCAAGCTCTATATCCTTGTCGAGAATGAGGAAATCGGCGCGCTGGCCCGGCGCGAGATTGCCGAAGCGCTGCTCGGCGAAGCCCGCATAAGCCGCGCCCCATGTATAGGCGCGCATTGCATCGGCGAGCGTCACGCGCTGCTCGGGCAGCCAGCCGCCGAACGGCTCGTCATGGCTGTCCGTGCGGGTGAGCGCCGACTTGAGGCCGATGAACGGGTCGGCCGGCTCGACCGGCACGTCCGATCCGAAGGTGAGTGGCACCTTGTTGTCGAGCATCGACTTCCACGCATAAGCGCCGCCGAGCCGTGCGGGACCGAGCCGGGCGATCGCCATCTTCCAGTCCGAGCTTTCATGCTGCGGCTGCATCGAGGCGATCGTGCCATTGAGCGCGAAGCGCGGCAGATCGGCGGGGTCGACGATCTGGGCATGCTCGATGCGCCAGCGCCGGTCGCCCTTGTAGGTTGCGGCCAGCTCGTCGATCGCGTCGAGCACTTCGGCATTGCCCTGGTCGCCGATGGCGTGGACGGCGAGCTGGAAGCCGTCCATGGCGGCGCGGCTCATCTGATTGCGCAGCTGTGCGGGCGTCAGGATCGGGATGCCCGCCTGGGTCGGCGCATCGGCATAGGGCGCCTTGAGCCAGGCGCCGCGCGAGCCGAGCGCGCCATCGACCAGCAGCTTGACGCCGCCGAGCCGCAGCTTGTCGTCATAGAGCCAGGGCGTCGGTGCGGACCCGGCGATGAGCGAGGCCTGCTCGGTCCCGGCGGCATAGGCCATGATCCGAATGCGCAGCGCCCCGCGATCTCCCGCGCGGCGGAAGG
The DNA here is from genome assembly GCF_019737615.1 of Sphingobium xanthum. Classification (GTDB taxonomy): domain Bacteria; phylum Pseudomonadota; class Alphaproteobacteria; order Sphingomonadales; family Sphingomonadaceae; genus Sphingobium; species Sphingobium xanthum. The sequence goes on from NZ_JAHKKS010000011.1 coordinate 4,224, forward strand.
CCTGCCAGTCCCTGATGTCCATGCCCATGTCGGCAATCGCCGTGACGCCGCGCGCGAGCAGCGCATCCTGCGCCTTGGCGAGCGCGGCGTCATAATCCTTGGGTTGGCGTGCGGGCACGGCCTTTTCGACCAGCGCCATGGCATTGTCGACGAGGATCCCGGTCGGCTTGCCGCCCGCCATCTCGATGCGCCCGCCGGCCGGCGACCTGGTCGTGGCGGTGACCCCGCCCGCCGCGAGCGCGGCATCATTCACCCAGACGGCATGGCCATCGACGCGCGACAGCAGGATCGGCCGGCCGCCGCCGATGCCGGCCAGGTCCGCCGCGGTCGGGAAGCGGCCGAGGCCCCAGACTTCCTGGTTCCAGCCGCTGCCGATGATCCACGGGCGCCCGGGATTTTCGGCGGCGAAGGCGGCAATCTTCGCTTTGGCCTCATCCAGCGATCTAGTCTGGCTCAGATCCAGATTGAGCAGCGAGAAGCCGAGCGAGGTGACATGGCCATGCCCGTCGATCAAGCCGGGAACGAGCGTGCGGCCCTTGCCGTCATAGCGGAAGTCGGGCCGCTCGGGGCGCGGATCGCCGCGGCCGAGACGCTTCTCGATCCTGCCGTCCTTGCCGATGACAAGACCGGTGAAATGGACCAGATCGCCGGTCGCATCGACCGTGAGGCCGTTCACATTGTCGATGAGGCCGCTGGCCGACAGGCTCGCAGGGAGCAGGGCGAGCAAAGGCGCGAGAAGAAACGCCCCCGCCTTGCGAACCATCATGGCTTGCGCAGGCGGCGCACCAGCGCGCTGGTGTCCTGCCGGCCGCCGCCCATCTGGACGACCTCGGCATAATATTGGTCGACCAGCGCGGTCACGGGCAGGGTCGCGCCGAGCGACTTGGCCTCGTCCAGCGCGAGGCCGAGATCCTTGCGCATCCACTCGATGGCGAAGCCGAAATCGAAGCGGTCCTCGCTCATGCTCTTCCAGCGATTGTCCATCTGCCAGCTTTGCGCGGCGCCGCCCGAGATCGCCTCATAGACGCTGTCGAGATCGAGACCCGACGCCTGCGCGAAACGGAGCGCCTCGGATACGCCTTCCAGCACGCCGGCGATGCAGATCTGGTTGCACATCTTGGTCGTCTGGCCGGCGCCGGCCGGGCCGCAATGGACGATGCGCGCGGAATAGGCCTGCATGACGAGTCTGGCGGCCGCCACGGCCGGCTCGGCGCCGCCGCACATGACGGAGAGCTTGCCGTTCTCGGCACCCGCCTGACCGCCGGAAACCGGGGCGTCGACAAAGTGCAGGCCGCGACTGTCCGCCTCCAGCGCGAGCTGGCGTGCGATGCGGGCGGAGACGGTCGTATGGTCGATGAACAGGCCGCCCGAGCGCAGCGTGCGGAAGGCGCCGTCGCGGCCGATGGTGACGGCGGCGACATCGTCGTCCGTGCCGACGCAGCTGATCACGATGTCGGCTTCCTCGGCGGCCTGGGCGGGGCTGACCGCCGCCGCGCCACCATAGCGTTCCACCCAGGCCTGGGTCTTGCCCATGGATCGGTTGAACACGGAGAGCTCGTGACCTGCCCTGGCAAGATGACCTGCCATTGGCGCGCCCATGACCCCCAGCCCCAGAAACGCTATTTTTGCCATATATCGGCCATAGAGCCTGTTTTCAGGAAGCGCTAGATGGGATAGGTGCCCGCGCCATGAACAAGATCGACCAGCTTGAACCGCACACGGCCGGCGCCTCCGCGCTGCCCGTTTCCATTGCCGATGTCCGCGCGGCACGGGAGCGGATTAGCGGCTCGGTGCTGCGCACGCCGACGGTGATCAGCCAGACCTTGTCCCGCCTGACCGGCGCGACCGTCTATCTCAAGTTCGAGAACCACCAGTTCACCGCTGCCTACAAGGAGCGCGGCGCTCTCAACAAGCTGCTGCTGCTGGACGATGCGGCGCGCGCCAAGGGTGTCATCGCCGCCTCGGCCGGCAATCATGCGCAGGGCCTTGCCTATCATGGCGCGAAGCTGGGCGTGCCCGTCACCATCGTCATGCCCAAGACCACGCCGCTGGTGAAGGTGATGCAGACCGAAGGCCATGGCGCCGAGGTCGTGCTGTATGGCGAGACGTTCGACGAGGCGGCCGCCCATGCTCGCGAGCTGGAAGTGGTGCGCGGTCTGACCTTCGTGCATCCGTTCGACGAGCCGGACATCATCGCCGGCCAGGGCACGGTCGCGCTCGAAATGCTTGAGGATGCGCCGGATATCGATACTCTGGTGATTCCGATCGGCGGCGGTGGCTTGTTCTCCGGCATGGGCGTCGCGGCACGCGCGATGAAGCCGGATATCCAGCTCATCGGCGTGCAGGCCGAGCTTTACCCCTCCATGTACGATGTCGTGAAGCAGGCGAGCCTGCCCGTCGGCGGCGATACGCTGGCCGAGGGCATTGCGGTCAAGGAGCCGGGGCTGCTGACCCGCCAGTTCGTCGCGGAGCTGGCCAACGACATCGTGCTCGTCGAGGAGCGCGAGCTGGAAAATGCGGTCAGCCTGCTCCTCCAGATCGAGAAGACGGTCGTCGAGGGGGCCGGCGCAGCGGGTCTCGCCGCGTTGCTGGCGCACAAGCCGATGTTCGCCGGCAAGACGGTCGGCCTCGTGCTCTGCGGCGGCAATATCGACACGCGCCTGCTCGCCAATGTGCTGCTGCGCGATCTTGCCCGCTCGGGCCGGCTGGCGCGTCTCAGCGTCCGCCTGCAGGACCGGCCGGGCGCGCTCTATCATGTCGCGCGCATCTTCGACGAGCAGCAGGTCAACATTCTTGAGCTGCAGCATCAGCGCATCTTCACCAACCTGCCGGCCAAGGGCCTCAGCCTCGAAGTGGAATGCGAGACGCGCGACGAGGAGCATCTGCGCCGTCTCATCGCGGCGCTGCGGCAGGCGGACTATGACGTGACGCCCATCGAGGTTGCGTAAGCGGTCGCATGACCGACACGCCCGCCGCCCCCGCCAATATCAAGCTGAAGATCCAGCTCATGTGCGGCGAGGAAATCGCCATGGGGCCGGGCAAGGCGGACCTGCTCGACGCGATCCACGCGCATGGCTCCATCTCGGGCGCAGGGCGGGCCATGGACATGAGCTATCGGCGCGCCTGGCTGCTGGTCGATGTTATGAACCGCTGCTGGCGGGAGCCGCTGGTAGAGACCTCGCCGGGTAGCTCGCATGGCGGCGGCGCCAGGGTAACGGCGCTCGGCGCGCAGGTGCTGGCGCATTATCGTGCGCTTCAGGCCCGGCTCTCGGGCGCGTCGGATTGCCCGGACGAGACGGCGCTGGCGGCTGCGATGCTGGCGGAACCGCGCAAGAGCCAGAAGGGCTGAGTGCCGCATTGCCCTTGTCGGGCATTGCTATATATTTCTCGCTATAGCATAGGCGGCGACGTCATGCGTAGGATGCTCTGCCAGCTTATCGCTCTCCTGATCGTCAGCCTGCTGGCTACCGTGCCTGCGCAGGCGCAGCAGCGCGGGCCACTCGTGCTGGCTGCAGCCAGCCTGCAGGAAGCGCTGACCGATGCTGCGAAAGTCTGGACGGCGAAGCGCCGGGCCGAACCGGTGCTGTCCTTCGCGGCCTCCTCGGCGCTCGCGCGGCAGATCGAGGCTGGCGCGCCCGCCGATCTCTTCATCTCCGCCGATGAGGGGTGGATGGACTATGTCGCGACCAAGGGCCAGATCCGGCCGGGCACGCGCGCGACCTTCCTCACCAATCGGCTGGTCCTGATCGCGCCGGCCGGCAGCGGGACGAAGCTCGTCATCGGCCGCAATTTTCCGCTGGCCCGCGCGCTCGGGCAGGGTCGTCTGGCGATGGCCGAGCCGGACGCGGTGCCTGCCGGCAAATATGGCAAGGCGTCGCTGAGCGCGCTCGGTGTCTGGCGCGGGGTCGAGGGACGTGTTGCGCGAGCCGAGAATGTGCGCGCGGCGCTGGCGCTGGTCGAGCGGGGCGAGGCGCCGTTCGGCATCGTCTATGCGACGGACGCGCGCGCCTCGGCCAAGGTGCGTATTGTCGGCACGTTCCCGGCCACGAGCCATCCGGCGATCACGTATCCGATCGCGACGCTCAAGGCGTCGGCCAATACGGAAGTCGAAGCTTTCCGCCGCTTCCTTCTGTCACGCGAAGGCAAGGCGCTCTTCGCGCGGCGCGGCTTTGCGGTTCGGTGAGGGGTGTGGAACTGCATAAGCCGCTCCTCTTCAGAGGAGGAGTTGGGGTGGTGCTTGGAACCTCGGCGCTATCACAACACCAGCGATGCTTCGCATCGGCACCACCCCCAACCCCTCCTCTGAAGAGGAGCGGCTAAGAACAGACATGACCCCCGAGCTCTGGTCCATCATCCTTCTGTCGCTTAAAGTGAGCGGCGTCGCCGTACTGCTCACCATGCCGGTGGCGTTCGGCCTTGCCTGGCTGCTCGCGCGTGGGCGTTTTCCGGGGAAAGTGCTGCTCGACGCGCTGGTGCATCTGCCGCTGGTGCTGCCGCCCGTGGTCACCGGCTGGCTGCTGCTGATCGCGTTCGGCAACAATGGCCCGGTCGGCCGCTGGCTGACGGACTGGTTCGGCGTGACGCTGATGTTCCGCTGGACCGGCGCTGCGCTTGCCGCCGCGGTGATGGCGCTGCCGCTCATGGTGCGCGCGATGCGGCTCTCGATCGAGGCCGTCGACCCGAAGCTGGAAGGCGCGGCGCGCACGCTTGGGGCGAGTCCGCTGCGCACCTTCTTCTCGATCACGCTCCCATTGGCCACACCGGGTCTGCTGGCCGGGGCTGTGCTGGGTTTCGCCCGATCGATCGGCGAGTTCGGCGCGACCATCACCTTCGTCTCGAACATTCCGGGCGAGACGCGCACCATCCCCATCGCCATCTACGGCGCGCTGCAGATCCCTGGCAATGACGCCGAAGTGACCAAGCTCGCAATCATCGCGGTCCTGCTTTCGCTCGGCGCCTTGCTCATCTCGGAAATCCTCGCGCGGCGCTCGGGTCTCGGGAGGGGCAGCCATGTCCTTTGATATCCGTGTCGAACGACGGCTGGGCGAAGCGCGGATCGCGCTCGATCTGGCCAGCGACGGCCGCCTCACTGCCCTGTTCGGTCCCTCGGGCGCGGGCAAGAGCTCGGTGCTCAACATGGTCGCGGGATTGCTGCGGCCCGATGCCGGGCGGATCGTCGTCGACGGCGTGACTTTGTTCGACAGCGACACAGGCATCGATCTCCCGCCCGAGCGCCGGCGCCTCGGCTATGTCTTCCAGGATGGCCGCCTCTTCCCGCACAAGCGCGTGCGCGACAATCTGCTCTACGGTTGGCACCTCGCCCGACCCGAAACCCGCTGGATGAGCCTCGACGAAGCGGTCGCGTTCCTCGGCATCGGTCCGCTCCTCGATCGCTGGCCGCGGACGCTGTCGGGCGGCGAGGCGCAGCGCGTCGCGATCGGCCGGGCCTTGCTCGCCGGGCCGCGCTTCCTCCTGATGGACGAGCCTTTGTCCTCGCTCGATGCCGCGCGACGCGAGGACATCATGCAGGTAATCGAGCGCATCCGCGACGAGCTCAGGCTGCCGATCCTTTATGTGAGCCATGATCGCGGAGAGGTCGAACGGCTGGCGACGACCATCGCTAGGCTGGGCACGTAGCAGCCAGCCGTTTTATCGCATCCGATCGAGCTTGTTGAGGATCGCATCCAGCACGTCGATGCAAAGTTCCTGCTGTTCGCGAGGGATCTCGGCCAGCAGCTCGTTGCGCAGCACGTTCGTGATGCCCATGATATCCGTAATGGCGGCGAGGCCGGCAGGCGTGATCTCGTTGACCGTGACGCGCTGATCGGTCTCGCTCTGGTAGCGGCTGATCAGTCCTTCCTGCGCGAGCTGATTGAGCATGGCGACCATCGTCGGGCCCTGGACGCCGATCAGGCGCGCCAGCTCGGTCTGGGGCAATCCCTTGCCGGAAAAGGCGACGAGGAACAAAGTCTCCCAGCGGGCCATGCTCTGGCCGGCCTGCCGCAGATGGTCGTTGGCGATCTTGCGCCATCGCCGCGCCGTGACGATGATCGACCGTGTGAGGCGAAGCGCCCTGAAATCGTCTTCCGCGTCGCCGAACGCCGTCTTGTAGTTCATCAGATGGCGGTCGGCTTCCTCCGAACTATAGCCGCCAAATGGTTCGCGCGCCCGCTTGGGCGACGGCTGGGGACTCCGCACATGTCGCGTCCGTGGTCGTCGTCGGTTCGGGCTGTCGGGCATGAGCGCGTTCCTGGCCTCTGGCAGAGAGGCGGCGCAGACGCGCTCCTCCGGAGAATATGGAAGGTCCCCCGAGATGGGGGACCTTCCCGTTCTAGTTTCAGAAATTGCGCTTCACGGTCAATCCCCATTGGGTCGGCGCGGCGGGATTGCCCTGGGCAAAGCCGATGACGTTGCGCAGGTCCAGCATGCCGTGGAAATAATATTTGTTGGTGAGATTGGTGCCGTAGACCGCGACGGACCAGCTCTTGTCGGACGATTGCCAGCCGAGCCGCGCGTCAAGGACGCCGTAGGCCTTCTGGATGAAGTCGCCGACATAGTGGACGCTCGATTGTCCGCGGAAGTCGAGGCGCGGGGTGAGCGTGCCCGCGCTTCCCAGATCGATCATATATTGCGCCCCGATCGAATAATTGAACTTGGGCACATAAGGGGGATAGACCGGGTTGCCATTGGCATCGCGCGTGGCGAGGAAGCCGGTGGCCGATCCTAGGTCGGTGATGAGATAGTCGGTATAGCCGATACTGCCCTGAATCTGCAGCTCGGGCGTCGGCCGCGCCTGCACCTCCGCTTCGAAGCCCCAGATCCGCGATCCGCCGATGTTCACGAAGGTGAACCAGGGCGATCCGGCTCCGGGCGTTCCGGCCGGCTGGATCGTATTGTAGCCCTGCTGCTGCCCGGTATAGTCGCTGTAGAAGAAGGAGCCGTTCAGCGTCAGCCGGCGATTGAACCACTGGGTCTTGGCGCCCAGCTCGTAGCTCTTGAGATCCTCCGGGCCGAACGACCGCACCTGCCAGGCATTGGACGGGCGCGGGGCATAGCCGCCGCCGCGGAAACCGGTCGAGAACTGCGCATAGACCAGAGCGTCCGGATTGATCTGGTAGGAGAGCGAGAGCTTGGGTGACCAGCGCGCCGTGCGTACGGGCTGCGGCGACGCATTGTCGATCAGCACGAGGCCGTCGAGCGGCGGGGCGTTGCAGCAGGCGACCTGGTGCAGGACCGCGTCGCGCGCGTCGTGGGTGTAGCGCAAACCGGCGATCAGGCTGAGCTTCTCGCTGAGCTTGTAGATGCCGTGGACGAAGAAGGCATAGTCCTCCGTCTGCACGCGCTGACGGAAGGTCGAGGCGATCGGCGCGGGGAAAAAGGGCAGGAGAACGGTCGTCTGATGGTCGCGATCGACCGCCTTGTAATAATAGCCGCCGGCCGCCCATTCCAGTGCGCCGTCGAGCAGCGCGCCGGTGAAATTCAACTCCTGGCTGAACTGGTCGTGCGTGGTGATGTTGTAGGTGCGGTTGAAGGCCAGCGGCGTGCCGTCGGAGTTTCGTCCGAACTCGTTGATGAACCGGCGATAGGCGGTGACGGACTTGATGTGGACCCCGGGCAGATCATAATTGATGGTGCCCGATACGCCCCAATGCTCGACATTGTTGACGTTGGGGTAGCTCAGCCCGGTCAGACTGTCGCTATAAGTGTTGTAGTTGGAAAATTTGCCGCTGGTGAGGAAGGCGTCGCTTATGCCGACGCCATAGACCGGAATGCCGACGAGAAAATTCCAGGCATCGACCAGGCCGTTGGTCCCGGTCGTGCTGCTCGGATCGGAATTGATGGAGAGGAACTTGCTGACAGGTGCTTCGTCCTCGTTGCGCGTATAGTCGCCGATCAGATCGACGACGAAATTCGGCGCCGCCGCCCAGCGCAGCGCGAGACGGGCGGCTTTCGAGTCCGTGCCGCCTTCATGACCCACGACACAGCTGCGCCCGCCGCCAGCCGCCACCTGGGACGGGATCGCGATGGAAGGCAGGGTGGCCACGGTGTTGCCCGGTACGATCCCGGTGCCGCCTGGGATCGTCGTTCCGGTCGCGCAGCCATAATCGAGAATGTCGCCATAGCCTCTCTGGTTCTTGGTGACGAAGGAGGCGCGCAGCATCAATGTGTCCGGTACGATAGCGAGATCGAAGCCGCCGCGTGCCCTGAACAGGCCGTAGCTGCCTGTCCCGAGTTCGAGATAGCCCGTCCCGTCGCCGGTGGGCTGCTTGCCGACGATCTTGACCGCGCCGCCAATGGCATTCTTGCCGAACAGCGCACCCTGGGGGCCGCGCAGGATCTCGACATGATCGACATCAATCAGGTCCAGGATCGCGCCTTGCGGGCGGCCATTATAGACGTCGTCGATGTAGATCGGCACGCCCGGTTCGAACGACAGCGAATTGTCGTTGAGGCCCACGCCGCGGATGAAGATGGCGAGCGACGAGCCCCATCCGGCGCCGAGGGGCTGGATGTTGACATTGGGTACGCCCGCGCTGAGCTGCGAGACGCTGTTGATGCTGCGCTGCTCCAAACTCGTGCTTGAAATGGCGGTGATCGACAAAGGCGTGTCCTGCAGCTTTTCGCGGCGGAACTGCGCGGTGACGACGATCTCCTCGGTCTCTGCCGGCGCATTGGCCGCTTCGGCTGCCTGATCCTCTTCCTCTGCCGCCCGTGCGCCGGAGCCGGCGGCCAGCGCCAGCGTTGACGCCAAGGCCAGCACGAGTGCGCGCCGCGTCCCTTTGCCCAGCAGCGCGGGAAGTGTCTCGATGATGTCGGTTTGCATGTGTCCCCTCTCTCTTTTTGGTTCGACGATCGCTCGGGCCTTTCTCTTGGTCCGTGTGCGATTCGTCGATTTATGTAGATTACTACTTAAAAAGATAGGAACCTACATAAATTATTCCGCGAGGAGGCTTGGATTGCGTTTCGTGCAATCGTCCCGGACCAGATTGAGCTAGGCCGGCTCTTCCCACCGCAAGCCATTTGTGCCACTGCGCGCGTCAAGAACGGACCATCCGGCAACGGACCATCTGGCCGCAGACGACCACCTGGCCCGCTTCCGGCAGGAGGCAGGCTGCATGTCGTCCATGGACAATGAACTCGCGCTCATTCTCGCGCGTGTGCAATTCGCGTTTACGGTCAGCTTCCACTTCCTCTTCCCGGCCTTCACCATCGGTCTGGCGAGCTTCCTCGCCGTGCTGGAGGGGCTGTGGCTGGCGACGGGCAAGAGCGTCTATGCCAATGTCTTCCGCTACTGGCTGAAGATCTTCGCGATCGTCTTCGCCATGGGCGTCGTCTCGGGCATCGTCATGTCCTATCAGTTCGGCACCAACTGGTCGGTCTTCTCGGACAAGGCGGGGCCGGTGATCGGGCCGCTCATGGCCTATGAAGTGCTCACCGCCTTCTTCCTCGAGGCCGGCTTTCTCGGCGTCATGCTGTTTGGCATGAACAAGGTGGGGAAGGGGCTGCACTTCACGGCGACCTGCGCGGTGGCGGTCGGCACTTTCATCTCGGCCTTCTGGATCCTCTCGGTGAACAGCTGGATGCAGACGCCTACCGGCTACGAGATCAACGCCGCCGGCCAGTTCGTGCCGGGGCCGAGCTGGGCCGCGATCATCTTCAACCCCAGCTTCCCCTATCGGCTCGTCCACACCACCATCGCCGCCTATCTGACCACGGCCTTCGCGGTGGGCGCGGTCGGCGCCTGGCATCTGCTGAAGGATCGCGACAATCCCGGCGCGCGGGTCATGTTCTCGATGGCGATGTGGATGGCGGCGATCGTCGCGCCGATCCAGATTTTCGTCGGCGACCTGCATGGCCTCAACACGCTGGAACATCAGCCGGTCAAGATCATGGCGATGGAAGGCCATTATGAGAGCCATCCGGATGGTGCGCCGCTCATCCTGTTCGGTATTCCCAACAGCGCGGAGAAGCGCGTCGATTTCGCCGTGGAAATCCCCAAGCTCAGCTCGCTGATCCTGAAGCATGATCTGAATGCGCCGCTGGCCGGGCTGGATAGCGTGCCGGACGAAGACGAGCCGCCGGTCGGCATCGTCTTCTGGTCGTTCCGCATCATGGTCGGGCTGGGCATGGCGATGGCGGGGCTGGGTCTCTGGAGCCTGATCGCACGCGCCTCGAAGAAGCTCTACGACTGGACCTGGATGCACCGCGCCGCCGTGTTGCTCGGCCCGTCCGGCTTCATCGCGGTGATCGCCGGCTGGGTGACGACGGAGGTCGGGCGGCAACCCTTCACCGTCTATGGCCTGCTGCGCACGGCGGACAGCGCCTCGCCGCTGGATGCGCCGGCCGTCGCGGTCTCGCTGGCGGCTTTCGTCATCACCTATTTCGCGGTGTTCGGCGCCGGCGTCTGGTATATTTTCCACCTCGCCAAGAAACCGCCGGAAGCGCACGAGGCGGGCCTCGACGGCAAGCCGATTCGCTCGGCCGGCATCACGCCCGCGCCCGCGGTGATCGAAGGAGAGCCGTCATGATCGACCTCACCGTCATCTGGGCCGGCATCATCGGTTTCGCGGTCGTCGCCTATGTCATCATGGACGGGTTCGATCTCGGCATCGGCATCCTCTTCCCGCGCTTCAAGGTCGGGCCGGAGCGTGACACGGCGATGAACAGCATCGCGCCGGTCTGGGACGGCAACGAGACCTGGCTGGTGCTGGGCGGCGGCGGGCTGATGGCGGCTTTCCCGATGGCCTATGCGATCGTGTTGCCTGCGCTCTATGCGCCGCTCATCGCCATGCTGCTGGGGCTGGTCCTGCGCGGCGTCGCCTTCGAATTCCGCTGGCGAGATCCGGCGCACCGGCCGATCTGGGATATGGCGTTCACCGTCGGTTCCACCGTCGCGACCTTCGCGCAGGGCGTGACATTGGGCGCGCTGCTCCAGGGCATCACCGTCGAGGGCCGGGCCTACGCCGGCGGCTGGTGGGAGTGGCTGACGCCCTTCTCCTGCCTCACCGGCTTCGGCCTCGTCATCGGTTATGCGCTGCTCGGCGCCGGCTGGCTCATCTGGAAGACGGAAGGGCCGTTGCAGGATCAGGCCTATCGCTTCGCCTCGCGGCTCGGCATCGCCCTGTTGATCGTCATCGCTCTGGTGAGCCTCGCGACCCTGCGGCTCGAAGCGCAATATTATCAGCGCTGGCTGAGCTGGCCCGGCATCCTCGCGACCTCGCAAGTGCCGCTGGCGAGCCTCATCGTCACCGTGCTCTTCTTTCGCAGCGTGAAGCGCCGTCAGGAAGCCGCGCCCTTCTTCTACGTGCTGGGGTTGTTCGGCCTCTGCATCGTCGGCCTCGGCGTCTCGATCTGGCCCGACGTGATCCCGGCCCGCGTCACCATCTGGGCCGCGGCAGCGCCCGAGCGCAGCCAGGTCTTCATGCTGATCGGCGCGGGCATCCTCGTGCCCGTGATCCTCGCTTACACCGGCTGGGCCTATTGGGTCTTTCGCGGCAAGGTCGGCACGGACGGTTATCACTGATGACCGCGAGAACCGGCGAGCGCCTGCGCAAGATCGGCTGGTTCGTCGCGATCTACGCCGGGAGCATCCTCGCGCTCGGCAGCGTCTCGCTGCTCATCCGCTGGTGGCTGAAGGGGTAGGCGCGGTTGCAACCTGTATATTGCGTGATCAAGTCAGTTGAGCTTGTCGGGTGGAATAGAGAGGGTTTCTGATTCTGGCGTTAGCGATAGTGATGATTTTGCGCATGACGGCGGCGAGGGCGAGGCGTTTGGGTTTTCCGGCGTTGAGGAGGTTTTGGTAGAAGCGTCCGAGGGGTTGTCGCGGCGGGCGACGAGGGCTGCGATGCGGGCCTGGCAGGTCTCGGGAGTGAGCTGGCAGCGTGATCGAGACCATATTGGGCAAGCCAGCGAGCGTCGATGGGGTCGGTCTTGGCGCGTTTCCCGCAGGAGCGGATATAGGCTTTCACCTTGGCGGCATCGGCGCGGTGGGCCGGGATGGCCAATGCATGGAGGATGGCAAGGAGCCCATCCTCGTGGCCACCGGTGGCTTCGCAAAGGGCGAGATCGCGGTCGGCGAACGGGGCGAGCGCCTCGATCAGCGTGTCGCGTTGATTGGTGATGGTGAGGGTTTGGCGGGTCAGGCTGTCGTACAGGGTGACGCTGTCCTGGGAGACATCGAGACCGAGCGTGGTGTGGATTTTGGCGGAGGGTTTTGTCATCATGGGGTCCCATGCTTCGAATTGTCTGCGGGGCGTACCGAGAGGCGGCCCATTCAAGTCAGCAAGCGATGCGAAGCTGGGGCGACAAGGTCCCTGGATGGCGTCGCTCGCGCGACCTGTTCCCCCACGGGCGCCTTGCCGCCCCGAGCATGATAAACCACAGTCCCCAGCGACAATTCCCGCAAACGCGGGAATCCAGCAACAACGGCGCGAGCAAGTGGAACGCTCCGAACTGGTTTCCCCCGTGCGCGGGAATGATGAGCTGAGGGCCTCTTGCCTTCCCTCGTTCCGAGGCGGAAAGATGCGCCATGGCGACGTCCTCCAGCAGTAGCATCCTGCCCTGGCGCTACGGGCTGTTCCTGCTCGTCTTCGCCAGTGCCGTGCCATTTTCCTTCGCCTTCGATCCGGTCGTCGGTATCATGGCGGGGTTCGATCTCGGCGTGCTGGCGCTGCTGGCGAGCCTGCCGCCTCTGCTCTCGCACGGCGCGGACCAGATGCGCGAGCATGCCCGTCAGAACGACGCCAATCGCACGCTGATCCTCGCGCTCACCGGCATCGTGATGCTGGTCATCCTCGTCGTCATCGCCGGCGAGCTGAGCTATGGGCGCGGCCCGACGCGGTGGGCACTCGCGCTCATCATCGCGACATTGATGCTCGCCTGGCTGTTCTCGAACATCGTCTATATGTTCCACTACGCCTTCCTGTTCTACCGCGGCGGCGCACACGGAGGGGATCGTGGCGGCCTCGGCTTTCCCGCGCGGAAGGAGCCGGACTACTGGGATTTCGCCTATCTCGCGTTCACGCTCGGCATGACCTTCCAGACCAGCGACGTGGAAATCACCGATCCGCAGATCCGCAAGGTGGCGCTGTTCCACAGCCTGGCCGCGTTCGTCTTCAACCTCGGCATCGTGGCCTTCACGATCAACATATTGGGTGGTTGAGCTACCTTGGTAAGCGCCTCCTCTGAAGAGGAGGGGCTAAGGAAGAGGGCGGCTTTCACCGCTTCCTTACCATTCCTCTTTACGACGCGCCTGCATGAGCAACGAGACGAACGCGCCCGACGTCTGCCCCCGCTCGGCGGTGAGCCATGGCGTCGGCCTGGTGGGTCTGGCCGGCCTCGCGATCTGGATCGCGCTTGCGCGGCACTATCAGATGGACGGGCCGCATGCCGGACTCGCCGCGGTGTTCGCCTGCGGCATTCCGATGGTCCTCTGGTCGATCTTCGTCGACAAGGTGCATCGCGGCGCCGAGACCGGCCTCGACTGGTCGAACCCGCGCCCGCTCGCCGAGATCCGTGACACCAGCATCGTCAAGCTCACTGGCCTCTGGATCACCTGGGGCATCATCGCCCTCTTCTACATGACCGGCGCGTGGTACATGCAGGGCGACTATCGCTACGCCGTCTCGGTGATGGCGCATGCCGCTCCGTTGCTCGTGCTGCTCTCCATTCCTTATGTGCTCTGGATCGACCGTCACCTGATCGAGCCGCGCGACGGTGCCTTTGCCTTCGGCCAGTGGCTGATCGGCGGAGCGGTTGGCCGTCCGGCGCCCGGCATGGTCGCGGCTCATCTGCGCGCCTGGGCGGTGAAGGCCTTCTTCCTCGCTTTCATGCTCTCCATCGTCCCAGGCAATTTCCGCGGCACGATCGACTGGTATGCAGATGACCTGTGGACCAATCCGGTCAGCCTCGCGGGATTCCTCATCTCGCTGATGTTCACCGTCGATGTGGCCTTCGCGACGGTCGGCTATGTGCTGACGATGCGCCCGCTCGGCGCGCAGATCCGCAGCGCCAATCCCTTCCTCGCCGGCTGGCTGGCCGCGCTCATCTGCTATCCGCCCTTCGTCCTGATGGGCCCGGGCGGACCGCTCTTCTACGAGGCGGACACGCGCAGCTGGGACTATTGGCTCGCGGGCCATCCCGCCGCGCTCTGGGTCTGGGGCGCGATGCTGGTGCTGCTCACCGGCATCTATGCCTGGGCGACCGTCGCCTTCGGCCTGCGCTTCTCGAACCTCACCCATCGCGGCGTCCTGACGCACGGCCCATACCGCCTTTGCAAGCACCCCGCCTATCTGGCCAAGAATGCCTTTTGGTGGCTCTCGACCCTGCCGTTCCTGGTGACGAGCGGCAGCATCGAGGCGGGCCTGCGCAACGGCCTGCTGCTGGCGATCGTCAGCGGCGTCTATTATTGGCGCGCGCTGACCGAGGAAGCGCATCTGGGCGAAGATCCGGTCTATCGCGACTATGCCGCCTGGATGGAGCGCAATGCCCGGATCACGCGGACCCTAGCCCTGCTCACCGGCCGCCGCGCGCCGTCTGTCGGGGGAGGCACGCCGCCGATGGAACCGGCGGAGTAATGCTTGTCTGTGCTCCTGCGAAAGCAGGAGCCTAGGGCGCAGCCGACGACCGTAGCCGCCCTGGGCTCCTGCTTCCGCAGGAGCACGGCTAGGGCCTAGAAACTCTCTTCCGCGTAGATCCGGCTGATATCGCCGCCCCACTCGCCGTTATAGCGGGCAAGCAACCGCTCGGAATGCGTCCATCCGCTGGAGACCACTTCGTCGAGCGTGCCGAGATAGCCCGTCTCATTATCGCCGATGCTGTTGAGCCGTGCCCGCGCGACAAGACCGGAGCGCGAAATGTCGAGCACGCGCCCGGCGATATCGCGCAGCGTCCCGCCGCCGCCGATCGGCGTGTCGAGCGCAAGCCGTGGCACTTCCGAGCGCAAGGTCTCGCGCTCTTCCATCGTCCAGTCCTTGACCACGTCCCAGGCCGCATCGAGCGCGCCGTCATCGTACAGCAGGCCGACCCAGAAGGCAGGCAGCGCGCAGATGCGGTTCCACGGCCCCCCATCGGCGCCGCGCATTTCGAGGAAGCTCTTCATCCGCACTTCGGGGAAAGCGGTCGAGAGATGGTCCGCCCAGTCGCTCATCGTCGGCTTCTCGCCAGGCAGGATCGACAGCTTGCCGGCCAGGAAGTCGCGGAAATTAAGGCCCGAGGCATCGAGATACTTGCCGTCGCGGAACACGAAATACATCGGCACGTCGAGCGCATAATCGGCATAGCGCTCATAGCCGAAGCCGTCCTCGAAGACGAAGGGCAGCATGCCGGTGCGGTGCGGATCGGTGTCCGACCAGATATGGCTGCGATAGGAGAGATAGCCGTTGGGCTTGCTCTCGGTGAACGGCGAGTTGGCGAACAGGGCCGTCGCCAGCGGCTGCAACGCCAGCGAAACGCGGAACATCTTCGCCATGCGCGCTTCGCTCGAATAATCGAGATTCACCTGGATGGTGCAGGTGCGCAGCATCATGTCGAGGCCCATGGTCCCGACCCGCGGCATGTGGCGCAGCATGATCGCGTAGCGCCCCTTGGGCATGATCGGCAGCTCGGCGCGGGTCTTGTCCGGCCACATGCCGAGGCCGAGGAAACCGAGGCCGAGTTGGTCGCCGACCGCCTTCACTTGGCTTAGATGGCGGCCGGTCTCGGCGCAGGTCTCGTGTAGATTGTCGAGCGGCGCACCGCTCAGCTCCAGCTGGCCGGCGGGCTCGAGGCTGACCGTGCCGTCCGCGCCGGCTAGCGCAATAATCTTGCCGCCCTCCTCGACCGGCTTCCAGCCATAGGCTTGCAAGCCCTTCAGCAGATCGAGAATGCCGCCCGGCTCCTCATAGGAGGGCGCGCGATGATCGGCGAGGCGATAGACGAACTTCTCGTGCTCAGTGCCGATCTTCCAGCGATCGGCGGGCTTCTCGCCCTCTTCGAACAGGCTGATCAGCTGCTCGCGAGTCTCGATGATCGGGTCCTCGCCAGCTGATTCCGTGCGTGTGCTCATACCCGTTCTTTTCCCTCACCACTCGCGGCGCCCATAAGGGGTTTGCCGGGGGCGCGCAAATTCATTTCGTTTCGCAACTTGTCCAGTCGCCATTCTGGGACATCCACGCCGCGGTCGCTGCGATGGCGGCGGTTTCGGCGCGCAGGATGCGCGGACCGAGCGAGATCGGCCGGGCCTGCGGCACCGCGCGGATCGCCTCGCGCTCGCCCGTCGTGAAGCCGCCTTCCGGCCCGATCAGCAACGCAGCCGGGCCGGGATTCGCTGCGAAGGCATCCTTGAGCGGAACACCGCCCAGCTCATCGGCGAAGAAAAGCACGCGCTCCTCCGGCCAGCTCTTCAGCAGCGCGGGCAGGCCGACCATCTCGGCCAAAGCGGGCAGCGCGGTGCGCCCGCATTGCTCGGCGGCTTCCACCAGATGCGCCTGCAACCGGTCGGCATTCAGCTTGTCGACCACGCAGCGCTCGGTCAGCACCGGCACCAGCCGCGCGACGCCGAGCTCGCAGGCTTTCTCGGCGACGAGGTCGATCCGGCCTTTCTTGATCGGCGCGGCGCACAGCCAGAAGTCGGGCACCGTCTCAGGCGGCCTGGTCTGCGCCGTGCAGCGCAGGACGAGATCGCGCTTGCGGATCTGCTCCGCCTGCGCCGCCCATTCGCCGGACGCCCCGTCGAACAACAGCACGACATCGCCCTCGCGCACGCGCATCACCGAGATGAGATAATGCGCGCCATTGCCATCGATCGGCACGGCGACGCCTTCGCCGAGCGCCGTCTCGACGAACAGGCGCGGCGCGGATCGGGGCGGCCAAGCGGGGGTGGCGGGCATGGGAGCGGACTAGCCGGGCGGGCAGGGCGGGGCAAGCCGGTGCATGGCGGCATTGCACGAGCACACTCTTACCGTTCGCTCCCATTCCAACCAGCTCGTCATGGTGAACTTGTTTCAGCATCCATTTCGCCGGCTCGACCTGAGCTTGAAGGCACGATGGATGCTGAAACAAGTTCAGCATGACGGCGTATAGCAGATCGGGCCTGGTGAGAGTTGAAGTGGACCCGTCCTAAATCAGCCCATTTTAGTAAACTGTCACCGTAACCCCAAGCGACATGCGTAAGTTTGGTGAGTTTAGTAAAATGTCACTGTAGTCCCACTGTAATCCTAGACTGAATGTTCAAAATTCGATTCTTCAAAGTCCCAAATCTCGTCGGATTCTCCCGCTTCGAGTTCCGAGTATACCTTTTCGATGTCAGAATCCGATGGAATACTTACCGAGACCAGTAGAACCTCACCGATCTTCCCAACCTCATACAAACAACCAAGATCGGCAATCTGCTTCAATCGATCTTCCGGCAACGTCTCTCCATGAACGATAATGCGGTAAGTGGAGTGTCCTCCTGGCAGCGAAACAGATACAAAGTCTTCGATGCCATCCGTGCTCAATTCGGTTTTTATGATATCGTTAAAGCTCACTCCAAAGGCTAGAAAAGGAAGATTGTCGAGTCGACGCAATCCACTATCAAGTGGGTCGGCCCAGAGGGTTTCAGTAGCTGAGCCGTGCCATTGATCGGCATCCAGCACGAAGCGTATTTTCACTTTTTCCATCAGTTGTGCTGTTCCTCGTCTCGTCGTAAACGTTTACCCCTCGCCAAATCGCCTCCCCGACGCTCTCATTCAAGCAACCGATCGCGAAAGCCGCAAGCGACTTGAGAGGGCGTATCGAGCCCAAGAACGGCCTGCCCTTGCCGCGCCTTCTGTGGCAAAGGCGCACCATGGAACCGACGCAGATCGTCCCCGATACCGAAACGCGCGGCCTTCTGCGCCTGCTTCCGCGCGCCGCCCGGCCCTACGCGCTGCTCGCGCGGTTCGACCGGCCGATCGGCTGGTGGCTGCTCTTCTGGCCCGGCGCCTGGGCGATCGCGCTGGCGGGCGGCCTGCCGGAGCGCTGGCCGATGCTGTTCTGGTTCCTGCTCGGCAGCATCGCGATGCGTGGCGCGGGCTGCGTCTATAACGACATCGTCGATCGCGATCTCGACCGCCAGGTCGCCCGCACCGCCAGCCGGCCGATCGCGAGCGGCGCCGTGTCGCTCAGGGCGGCGTGGGTCTGGCTGGTCTCGCTCTGCCTCGTCGGGCTGATCGTGCTGCTACAATTGCGCTGGCAGGCGCAGATCGTGGCGCTGGCGAGCCTCGCTCTGGTCGCCGCCTATCCGTTCATGAAGCGCATCACCGGCTTTCCGCAGGCCTGGCTCGGCCTCGTCTTCACCTGGGCTGCACCGGTCGGCTGGGTAGAGATCACAGGCGGGATGAACGCCGCCGGGCTGCTGCTCTATGCCGGCGCCTTCTTCTGGTGCATCGGCTACGACACGATCTACGCCCTGCAGGACAAGGAGGACGACGCGCTGGTCGGCATCGGCTCCAGCGCGCTCACCATGGGGCGGCATGTGAAGGCCGGCGTCGGCCTCTGCTATGCGCTGGCGATCCTGCTCTGGGGCGGCGCGCTCTGGCTCGTCCAGCCCCTCTGGCTTTCCTTGCTCGCCCTTGCGCCGATCGCGCTGCATGTCCTGTGGCAAGTCGCGGCACTCAAGGAAGACGGCGAAGACCCGCTGGTCAAGTTCCGCGCGAACCGGTTCGCGGGGCTGCTGATGTTTCTGGCGTGTCTGGTGGTGGGGATGGTCCAGTAACTCTCTCCCGCTTTCGCGGGAGAGGCTTATGACATCCAACCATCCCGCTAGCGCCCTCCGCTCAATCCCGCTATTGCGCCGCACAATGCTGCATCGCCTCTACGAATGGACGCTGGCCAAGGCCGCGCACCGCCACGCCGAATGGTGGCTCATCGTCGTCTCCTTCCTTGAGTCCAGC
Organism: Sphingobium xanthum; assembly: GCF_019737615.1. Lineage (GTDB taxonomy): Bacteria > Pseudomonadota > Alphaproteobacteria > Sphingomonadales > Sphingomonadaceae > Sphingobium > Sphingobium xanthum. The sequence continues at coordinate 23,117 of NZ_JAHKKS010000011.1, forward strand.
TTCTTCCCGATCCCGCCGCATCCGCTGCTCGGCCTCATGTGCCTCGCGCGGCCGAACAAGGCGCTGCGCTATGGGATCATCTGCACGCTGGCGTCGGTCGCGGGTGGCCTGCTCGGCTATGCGATCGGCCATTTCCTGTTCGAGGCGGTCGGCATCAGCCTGCTCGGCGCGCTCGGCCTGACCGAGAGCTTCCCGAAAGCCGCCTGCTATCTGCGCGATTATGGCGCGGAGATCATCCTGGTGAAGGGCGCGACTCCGATCCCGTTCAAGCTCATCACGATCACGGCGGGCTTCATCGGCCTCTCGCTGTTCACCTTCCTGTGGGCGAGCATCATTTCGCGCGCCATGCAGTTCGTGCTGGTAGGCGCCCTGTTCTGGAAGTTCGGTGCGCCGATCAAGGTCTATCTGGAGCGCTATCTCGGCTGGATTACGGCCGCGTTCGCAGTGCTCGTGGTCGGTGGCATCCTCGCGGTGAGCCTGCTCGGCGGCGGCACCGGCAAGGCCGGCGACAAGTGCAGCGGCGCCACGATGGAGCAGATCGTCGGCGCTAAATAAGCGCTGTCCTACAGCCCGCCGCCCATGCCATCTCACCATGCGCGATATGCGGGAAGTTAGAGAAGTTCCGAAAAATCGCTTCGCTGATCGGCGGGCAGTGGGCCGCAATTGCAACTGTCACGAAACCGGGCGATAGGAGCGGCCGTGGCGAGCATCCGGATGATCCAGACGATGATGACGCGGCGCCCGGGGCTGGTCGCGCTGCTGGCTGGCGCCCTGTCCGCGACCGGCTTCGCGCCCCTGCATCTCTGGCCGCTGACCCTCGCGCTGCTGGCGCTGTTCCTGCATCTGCTCTGGCTGGCACCAGACCGGAAAGGCGCGTTCAAGATCGGCTATGCCTTCGGTCTCGGGCAATTCAGCATCGGGCTCAACTGGATCGCGCATGCGTTCACCTTCCAGGACACGATGCCGCATGCGCTCGGCTATCCGGCCGTCGTCCTGCTCTCCTTCTACCTCGCCGTCTATCCGGGCATCGGCGCGATTATCGGCTGGCAATTGGGGCGCGGCCGGCCGCAGCTGTTCGCCCTGTTCGTCGCCTGTGCCTGGTTGCTGACCGAATATCTGCGCGCCACGCTCTTCACTGGCTTTGCCTGGAATCCGCTCGGCGTCATCTGGCTGGGCACGGGCGTCGATCAGCTCAGCATCGTGATCGGCACTTATGGCCTCGGCCTGATCGTGATGCTGGCCGGTGGCGCGCTCTGGTGGGCGTCGCATCGGCAATGGCGGCCGGCGGGGCTGATGGCCGTGGGCTTGGCGATCGTCGCGGCGCTGGGCCTGCTGCGCGCCGGACAGGTCGAGGCGGATCGAGCATCCGGTGCCGTCGCATCGATCCGGGTCGTCCAGCCGAACATCAATCAGAACGAGAAATATGACCCGCAGCTCGAGGAGCTGAATTTCCGGCGGCTGGCCTCGCTCACTGGCGGCCCGGTCGTGCAGCCGCGCCTTGTCTTCTGGCCCGAGGCGGCCGTGCCCGCGATTCTCGACATGGAGCCGCGCTGGCGCGCGCGCATCGCCATGCTGCTCGGGCCGGACGAGCTGCTGATGCTCGGCGGCGACAAGTTCCACTATGCGGAGCAGAACGGCATCATCGATGCCAACACGCTCGCCGGTGCCAACAACAGCCTGTGGGTGCTGGATGCGCGAGGATCGCTGCTCGGGCGCTACGACAAGGCGCATCTCGTGCCTTATGGCGAATATCTGCCGATGCGGCCGCTGCTGAGCGCGATCGGCTTGTCGCGGCTGGTGCCGGGCGATGTCGATTTCTGGCCGGGACCGGGACCGCGCACACTGGCCTTGCCTGCGGCGGAGAAGCGCGGCCCGCTCGAAATGGGGGTGCAGCTTTGCTACGAGATCATCTTCTCGGGGCAGGTGATCGACCCCGCCAATCGGCCGGACTTCATCTTCAATCCCTCCAACGATGCCTGGTTTGGCTCCTGGGGTCCGCCGCAGCATCTGGCGCAGGCGCGGCTGCGCGCGATCGAGGAGGGCTTGAGCGTGATCCGATCAACGCCGACCGGCATTTCCGCGCTGGTCGATCCGGCCGGGCGGATCGTCGATGATATCCCGCATGGCGAGGCCGGCGCGTTCGATGCCTTGCTGCCGCCCGCGCAGGCGCCGACGCTCTTCTCGCGCTTCGGCAACATCATCCCGCTCGGCCTTGCCGTGATTCTGTTGGTTAGCGGCGTTGCCATTGCGCGCCGCAACCGTTAGAGGCGCACGCACATAAACATTTCTTTATATCAAGCGCGGTCACGTCCGAACCGCTAGAAGAAAGGCCCCGGCTCCATGCGCAGTTCTTATCTCTTCACGTCCGAATCCGTGTCTGAAGGCCATCCCGACAAGGTGTCGGACCAGATTTCCGATTCGATCGTGGATCTGTTTCTGAGCAAGGATCCCGAGGCGCGCATCGCCTGCGAGACGCTGACCACGACCCAGCTCGTCGTGCTGGCCGGCGAAATCCGCTGCAAGGGCGTCTATGAGAATGGCGAGTGGGCGCCGGGCGCGCTCGAGGAGATCGAGAAGACCGTCCGCAACACGGTCAAGGAGATCGGGTACGAGCAGGACGGCTTCCACTGGGAGACGCTGCGCTTCGAGAATAATCTGCACGGCCAGAGCGCGCATATCGCGCAGGGCGTAGACGCCAAGGACAACAAGGACGAAGGCGCCGGCGACCAGGGCATCATGTTCGGTTTCGCGACCGACGAGACGCCGGATCTTATGCCCGCGACGCTCTATTACAGCCACAAGATCCTCGAGAAGATGGCGGCCGATCGTCACAGCGGCGCGGCGCCGTTCCTGGAGCCCGACGCGAAGAGCCAGGTGACGCTCCGGTTCGACAACGGCAAGCCGGTCGCCGCGACCGCGATCGTCGTCTCAACCCAGCACGCCAAGGGCTATGACGAAGGCGCCAAGGAAGCCGAGCTGCACGCTTATGTGAAGAATGTCGTTGCCGAGGTCATCCCGGCCGCGCTGCTCTCCGACGAGACGGTCTATCACATCAACCCGACCGGCAGCTTCGAGATCGGTGGCCCGGACGGCGACGCCGGCCTCACAGGCCGCAAGATCATCGTTGATACTTATGGCGGCGCCTCGCCCCATGGCGGCGGTGCGTTCTCGGGCAAGGATCCGACCAAGGTCGACCGCTCGGCGGCGTATATCACGCGCTATCTCGCCAAGAACATCGTCGCGGCGGGCCTCGCCAAGCGAGTCACCATCCAGCTTGCTTATGCCATCGGCGTCGCCAAGCCGCTGTCGCTCTATGTCGATACTCATGGCACCGGCACGGTCGGCGACGACAAGATCGAGGAAGCGATCGGCAGGATCGAGAAGCTGGGCGGCATGACCCCGCGCGGCATCCGCACGCATCTCGGCCTCAATAAGCCGATCTACAAGAAGACGGCGGCTTATGGTCACTTCGGCCGCACCCCGGAAGGCGACTTCTTCCCCTGGGAGCGCACCGACCTCGTCGAGGACCTCAAGGCCGCGCTCGGCTGAGCCTCGGCCTGAACTGAACTTAGGAAAGGGCGTGCCGGTGACGGCGCGCTCTTTTCGCGTCAGGCGCTGTTCATCGTTCGTTGGACATGCTGGCTGCCTTCGCTATTTTCATCGCAAGTGGGGTGCGTATGACCAGATGGCTTTATGGTATTGTTGGCCTTTCCGCCGCAATCCTCGCAGCGCCCTCCGCTGCGCAGGCGCCGAACATGACCAGGGAGCAGGCGCGCGCGCTCTATGTCGCGGGCGGCTTTCCGATCGGCGTTGACGGCCGCTCGCCGACCAATCGCTGCGGTCGCCCGGCCAGTCCCAAGATCACGTTCGTCGACATCAATGGCGACCGGCGCCGCGAAGCGCTCTTCATCGACATCAGCAACTGCTACAAGCCGGACGGGCGCTGGTACGCCGTCGTCACGCAGGATGCGGACGGCCGCTGGCGGCGGGTCATCGACGGCCTCGGTTCGATTCAGGCCAATGGCAAGATCGTGAACGGCTGGTTCGCGTTCAACGTGACCAGTGCCGGCAAGACCCGGACGATGACCTATAACGGCCGGGCCTATGTACCGGCAGGCACTGCGCCGCTGCCGCCGGCCGGGAATGCGGCAAAGCTGCCGCCGCCGACGGTTTCCAACCAGCCCCAGACAATGGCCGCACCGGTCGCCCCGAACTCTGCCCAGCGCGACGCCGCCATCTTCCAGGCGGCGGGCCTCAAGCGGATTCGCGGCCAATGGGAAAGCGGGTGCAACGATCCCAGCAGCGGTTCGATCTATGAGCCCGGCCGCATCGATCAGGTGAAGGACCTGAATGGCGACGGGCGGCCGGAAGCCATCGTCATCGAGGGTGGCAGCCTTTGTTACGGCAATACCGGCGAGGCATTCTGGCTGGTGAGCCAGCAGGCGAACGGCAGCTGGAAGCTCCTCTACAACTCGGTCGGCATCGCCGAATTCCTGACGACCAAGGGTGTCGGCGGCTGGCCGGACATTTCCATCGGCGGCCCGGGTTTCTGCTTTCCGGTCGTGCGCTGGAACGGCAGCGCCTATGTGCAGAACCGCTTCGCCTATGAAGGGAAGCCGTGCCGCCGGCCGGCTCCCTGAAGGACAGGCCCGGCATTTTCTGAGGCTTGCCGAAGGCCTTCCCATCGCGGTCTTGATGAATTTGCGGTAGTATGCGCGCGCTTGTCTTCGGGACAGCCAAACGATGCACGGAGAGAGGCATCATGCTCAGAGCCACCGCTTTGCCGCTTCTCATCTTCGCCAGTAGACCGCCACGGAGGGGGAAGGCCTATGGATCAGGAAACAGCGGAGCTCATCAAGCAGGTCGAAACGACCGGAGGCGCATGGGTGAACGGCGACGCGAGCGGCTTTGCCACCCATGCGTCACAGAAGGATGATTTTTCCATCATGGGACCGTTCGGCGGGCCACCTGCCATTGGATGGACACTCTACGCCTCCGTGGCGCCGCGCGTCGCGGCACAGTTCAAATCGGGCACCAGCCGGACACAAGTCATCTCCGCACATAAATCGGGGGACCTCCTCGTGCTGGTCCAGATCGAGCATCAAACCGTGCTTTTCGCCGGGGACGACGCGCCGCAGGACTGGAACCTGCGCGTCACACAAGTATATCGCCGCGAAGACAACGAATGGCGCATCGTACATCGGCATGCCGATCCGCTGTTGGTCATGCGCAGTATGGACGAGGCGAAGGAACTGGCACGCAAGAAGTGATCCAGCTCGGCTCTTGACGGCCCGCTCCTGGGGCGCAGCATAGCTGCACCCGAAATAGGAGAGGATCAGATGGAAACCAGTCGCCGCGATTTGCTTGCCGCCGGCACGATCTTGACCGCGCTCATGACGACGGGTGCAGAAGCCGCGCCTGCCCCGCCGCCGCCAGGATTGATGGAAGTGCTGCATGTCTATTCCGACGCCGAGGGTGTGAGCCATGCGCGGCGCGTGCGGGTTTATGGCAACAAACCCATTCCGGTGACGCAGATCGTTGCGGGCTCAATCGGCCCGGGCCTGACGCAATGGGGCACGGCGTCCAACAAGCGCTTCTCGATCAACGTGACGGGCGATCTCGATGTCGAGCTGGGCGACGGCACGCATCACCGTATCGGCAAGGGCGACCTCGTCTTCATCGAGGATCAGGGCGGCCGTGGCCATCGCAGCCACATGCTGACCGCGATCGCCAATCTCTTCATCATGGTACCGGACGATTTCGATCTGCGGGCATGGGCAGGGAAACCCTAGCCTGAATCGATATGCCCGGTGGCGGCCTTCGGGTCCGGCCTGCGTCGGGCGGCGAATGGCGTTCCGGACATGTCGTGTTTCCAGAGTCGCGTAAAAACAGTGTTTTGTATGTCCGACTGTCTTTGAATCTGCCTCAGACCGGACCGACTGTCGATACAGACCGGGACGAAAGGTCACACTAAGGTCACACGATCGAGCATGTATTTACCTTTCGGCACCGATGGCGCTGTCAGTGATTTTCGGACCTGAGAAAGAGCTCCGTCCGGGGTGCCATGGGCAGGGGGCGTAGGGCAGCGATTTTTGCCGGGCGCTCGACCTCTCCCTCTCTCGCCAATGGAATGTCGCTCCGACCTGGCCGGGCGCGGTCAATGTGACGGCATGCGTCTCTGCCGAACGTCGTTTGACAAATATAGGAAGCTGGCCCAAGCAGCCCAAAATGGCGGAGTGCCGTATGACGCCCGCATTCGCGAAGGATCGCCGCTGCCGCCGGGCACGCCGGCCGGCGCATGACGGCGCAGAGCTGAACGATATCAGGAGGGCGAGATGCAGGAAATGTTGGAAGGGCAGGCGCTGCGATCGCTGATCACGGCCGATGGGCAATTGCGACTGAGCCTGGAGCCGATCACGATCGACGAGCCCGGGCCGGGCGAGGTGGTTGTGCGCGTCGAAGCCGCGCCGATCAACCCGTCGGATCTGGGTTTGCTGATGGGGCCTGCGGACGGTGCGACCCTGCGGAACGAAGGCTCAGGCGACACGCTGACCCTGGTGGCGGATATTCCGCCGGATCGGCTGGCGTCGGTCAGCGGCCGAATCGGTCAGCCACTGGCACTCGGCAATGAAGGCGCCGGGACGGTCGTTCAGACCGGTGCCGATGCGCAGCATCTGTTGGGGCGGACGGTCGGCGGAGCCGGCGGAGGCATGTATGCGACCTTCCGCAAGCTCCCGGCCGCGAGCGTCATTCCCTTGCCCGATGGGGCCAGGGCCGACGACGGAGCATCGCTGTTCGTCAATCCGCGCACCGCGCTCGGGTTTGTCGAAACAATGCGGGCGGAGGGACATGGCGCGCTCGTTCATTCGGCGGCGGCGTCCAATCTCGGCCAGATGTTGCTGCGCATCTGCCTTGCGGACGGCATTCCGATCGTCAACATCGTGCGGAGCGAGGCGCAGGTGACGCTGCTGCGTGGCATGGGCGCGACACATGCCATCGACAGCAGCAAGGCCGACTATCGCGAGCGCCTGATCGACGCGATTGCCGATACCGGCGCCATGATCGGCTTCGATGCCGTGGGCGGCGGCAGGACGGCCAGCCAGATGCTGGAGGCCATGGAGGCAGCGGCGAGCCGGAAGCTCGACAATGCCTATAATCGCTACGGATCGGGCGTCATGAAGCAGGTCTACATCTATGGCACGCTGGATGCCGGGCCGACGATCATCGATCGCATCGGCTACAGCTGGAAGGTGGACGGCTGGCTGCTGACCAACTTCATGCAGAAGGCGGGGGCGGGGACGCTCGCGCGGATGGGGCAGCGCGTACTCGATGAGCTGACGACCACCTTCGCGAGCCGTTACACGGCGAGGATCAGCCTTGTCGATGCGCTGAAAGCAGATGTCGCCAAGGCCTATGAGCGAAAGGGAACGGGCGCGAAATATCTGATCGATCCGAGCCTCTAGAAGTGCGGGCATTGTTAGCGGAAATGGCTGACTGGCCAACTGCCGCATGATGCGCTAGCGGCCCGGGCATGACAGCCTTCAAGTCCGGCGACCCGACCACGTTGAACCGCCTGTATGGGCGCCAATCCGGCCACAAGCTGCGCATGGGGCAGCAGGCGCTGGTCGATGAGCTGCTGCCGGCGATCAGCGTGCCCGAGGAAGGCGAGATCACGGCAGGCGGTCTGTTCGGCTTCGATCGGCCGCTGCACTTCGAGATCGGCTTCGGCTCGGGCGAGCATCTTGCCTATCGCGCGGATATGCTGCCCGACCACGGCTTCATTGGCTGCGAGCCGTTCCTCAACGGCGTGGTCGGCGCGCTGGGGCACATCAGGGACCAGCATCTCGCCAATGTTCGCCTGCACATGGGGAATGCACTGGACGTGCTCGCGCGCGTACCGGACGGCGCGCTGAGCTTCGTCTATCTGCTCCATCCCGATCCCTGGCCCAAGGCGCGTCACGCCAAGCGTCGGATGATGAACAAGGGGCCTATCGACCTGATTGCGGCGAAGCTGAAGCCGAGTGGCGAATTTCGCTTCGGCACCGATCACCCGATCTATCTGCGCTGGGCGCTGATGGTGATGCGCGAGCGGGAAGACTTCGAATGGCTATGCGAGACGCCCGCCGATTTCCTGAAGCGCCCGGGCGGCTGGCCAGAGACGCGCTACGAGGCGAAGGCGCGCAGGAAAGGCCATGAAGTCTGGTACTTCCGCTACCGCCGAAAATAACCTATTTGGAAAAATAGTCTTGACATCGTGACGCTGTTTGGTTAGAAATGATCAAGATCGGAATTCGAATCGACGGCGACGATGAACGATTGGGCTCGAGGCGCATTGAGCGCGTCAATCGGTGGTCAATTTCAGTCCTCTTTCGCTCATTCGCCGGGATCTCGGTGACCGGCAGAACACGCTTCGCAACATTCCGCCACTTCGGCAGCCTAAGCGGCTGCGGAATCGCTTGCTTTTGAGTCTGGATAGGCGGACGATGAACGTTCAGCGAAGCCTACGGAGCTTCCCGGGTGGAAGACATACTGAGGAGAATCGCGAGCGCGACGACACTGCCGCTCTTGTGGCGGCAGATGACGCGCTATTTCAGTCGGCACGGCTTCGACGGCGTGAGCTATTATTGGGTCCGCACCTCGACGAACCTTCCGGCGACTGTTCCGCTGCAGCACGGCTTTTCCAAAGAGGAAATCGAGCTTTATCTGTCGTTTGACTTCCAGCGGCTGGATATCGTGCCGCGCGCGGCGCTGGCCGCCGGGATGCCAATTCGCTGGACGGATGTCTGGCGCAGTTCCGAACTGACGTCGGAGGAGCGGGAATTCCTGGGGTCCATGCGAGCGATCAACTTTTCGGACGGCTTCTCGATGCCCTGTTATGGCCCCAATAATCGCAATGCGGTGGTGGGCATCTCGAAGATGACGCCGGACGCCGATACGAGCCCCAGTCATATGTCGCTTCTCCATTTCGCCGCGCAAGCGGCGCATCTGCGGATCTGCGCTCTGTTTGCCGACGAAGTGACGCGCGACCGGCAACTCTCGACGCGCGAAAAGGAAATCCTCGACTGGGTGGCGCGGGGCAAGAGCAATGGCGTGATCGCCGAGATCCTCGCCATCTCGCCCGGCACGGTGGATACCTACATGCGGCGGATTTACGAGAAGCTTGAAGTGTCCGACCGGACCTCGGCCGCCGTGAAAGGTGTGGGGCTCGGTCTTATCGCCGCTTAAGAAGGTATAGCGAAAGCCGCTAATTCCAGGCGCCGCTTGAAGGCATGCCCGATGTCGCGGCGGACAGCTTGTCGATTGCGTTCGGCAATTTCGCGCATGGCTATGTCATCGCCGAGCGCAACGAGACGAGCATCTTGCGTGATCCCTTCACGAACAAACCTTTCGTGCATTTCTATGCGGTCAAGCGGATCGGCGGGGCTGTCATGAACAGCGAAGCGATCAAGCTGATGAAGTTCGCAGCCTCCTGACGCCGTCAACGGGCTTTCCAAGGACTGGATGCCGCCATGTCGCGCTGATCAAGCGCGGCATGGCGCCTTCTTTCCGCGTTCTGGCGAAAGGGCAAATGCATGACCGTGACCATAGCAAAAGGCGGCCCGCTCGCGGTGCCGCTCGATGACCTAAAATCCTATCTGAAGATTGGTCTCGACGACCAGGATGAGGCGTTGACCGATCTGATCCATAGTGTGCACGACGCGGTCGAACGCTTCCTCGGTCAGCTCGTCGTGGCACGGACGATCGACGAAGTACTCACCGCGCGAACGGCATGGCAGAAGCTCGCGATACGACCGGTACGGAGCATCACGGCCATTGTAGGCATTCCGGCCGACGATCCCGAGTTTGCGCTGCCGGTCGATGCCTATGCCATCGATATCGATGGCAGCGGGACCGGCTGGCTGCGGATTTCAACGCCCGGCCTCGCCGGACGGGTTCGCGTGACCTACTCAGCAGGCATGGTGGAGGATGCATCCGATGTTCCGGATGCGATCCAGCATGCGATCATCCGGTTTGCTGGCGAATTGCATGCCTCGCGCGAGGGGCTGGAACCCGAGCTGCCGGCGTCAGTCGTTGCTTTGTTACGGCCATGGCGTCGGCTCGCGCTGGCATGAGCGTTGGAGGAGAAATCCGATGTCCGGCGAACTAGCAGTGCGCGGCGCGATGCTGTCGGCGCTTCGCAGTGACGCAACATTGCCAACGCTCGTCAATCAAATGAGTGACGGCGTACCCGAAAAGGCGAGCGCGCCCTGGCTCATGCTTGGTGAAAGCACGGCCAGTGGCTGGGGCGCGCAGGGAGTCGAGGGGCTGAGCCTGCGCCAGTCTTTGCTGCTGGTTCTGCGCGGCGATGATCTCGCAAGGGTGACGGCCATCATCGAGCGCATCGACGCCGCGCTCGCAGCCACTGAGCCGGACCTTGGCGACTGGCGGATCACCAGCCTGCGGTTCGAGCGTTCGCGCATCCTGCGCAGCCGGACGGAATGGCGCGTGACGGCGGACTATGCCGTGCGGGCGGCCAGGGTGCTCTGAGTCCGGCTGTACGCGGCTCTGAAACTTCGTTTTGAAAGGACATCTGGTCATGGCAGTCGAGAAAGGCAGCGCGTTCCTCCTGAAGATCGGCGATGGTGGGGAGCCTGCAACCTACGCCACGGTCGCCGGTCTGCGGGCCACGCAAGTCTCCGTCAATGGCGAGGCGGTCAACATCACAAGCAAGGATTCCGGTGGTTGGCGGCAGCTGTTGCCAGGTGCCGGCGTGCGATCGGTCAGCGTTTCGGGCGGCGGTGTCTTCACTGGCTCCGCAGCCGAGGTGCGATTGCGCAATCACGCTCTGGCAGGGGCGATCGATGACTATGAACTCAGCTTCGAAAGCGGCGAAAAGCTGCGCGGCAAATTCCTCGTGACGCGGCTGGATTATGCGGGGGGTTATAATGGCGAGCGCACCTACACGCTCAGCCTCGAAAGCTCGGGCATGGTGAGCGCGCTATGAGTGTCGTGGCCAATACCGCACGCGGCGAGGTGCCATTCCGCATTCACGGGCAGGAATTGGTCGTCCGGCCGAGCTTCGCCGCGCTGGTCGCTGCCGAGAGCGAGATCGGGCCGTTGCTCGCTCTCGCGGGACGGGCGGGGCAGGGCGATGTCCGATTGGCGGAGATCGAAGCGCTGATCTGGCACTGTCTTGTCGATCGCCCGGCGGAGCTGGACCGGTCGCACCTGGGTGAGGCGCTACTGGAGCAAGGTTTGGCGAATACCGTGCCGGTTCTGAGGACTGTTCTGAGGCAGATTTTGGCCGGCGGGGGATAAGGGGCGTGGAGAGCTTTGCGGTGGCTGCGCGGCGCCTTTGTGGTCAGGCGGGGCTCCTGCTCGGTTGGCGGCCCGAAGAGTTCTTGCGGAGCACGCCCGATGAAATCGGTGACGCATTGCGCGCGCTGCATGGTCAGTGCGGCGTTCCCGAAACGCCACTCGATCGCGCGATGTTCGCGCGTCTGATGGAGATCTATCCTGATGGAACAAGAACTGGATCGACTACTGAGTCCGATGCAAACGGAGTTTTCCAGACTGCAGGCCGACACGGGGGATCTGCGTAGCGAGCTCGATGCTCTCGCCGTCGGTGCGGACCGGGCCTGCCGTGTCATCGAGGGCGCACTGCTTCGGGTCGTGCGGACAGGAAAGTTCGGCTTCGAGGATCTCGGCAAGCTGGCGCTTTCGGTCATGGCGCAGATCGCTCAAGCGGCGGTGCGAAACGGCATCGAAGCTATCTTTCATGGCACAGGCAAAGGCCAGGATGGGGGAAGTGCCCTGGCCGGGCTGGCCACCTCGCTCCTGTCCGACCTGCTCGGAGCGCCGGGGCGGGCGACGGGCGGCCCTGTGTCCCCCGGCCGAGCCTATCTGGTCGGCGAGCGCGGACCGGAAATCTTCTTGCCAACGAACAGCGGGCGGATCCTGACGGGGGTGGGAGAGCATGGAGGATCGCGAGACGTTCGGGTTTCGATACATATCAATGGCAGCGGCCAGGATGCGCCTCGCACGCTCGCTCGCAGCGCTCGGCAGGTTGCGCGTGTTGTTCGGGGTGCTTTGGCGGAATAGGAATCCCTGAACGGGACGGCCGATGTCAGGAATTACTGGCAAAACGTGGTTAATGGGATAAAAATACCACTGCCGGAGGTCGCACTTCGACGGCGTCGGGGTTGGCTCCGGAATTGGAAAAAGCCAATTGGAGTGGGACCATGAGAAAAACAGTGTTGATGGGAGCCGCTGCTTTCGTCGCGCTCGGCGTAGCTAGTCAGGCCGGAGCCGCTACGGGCTTCAGCTTCGAGAATCTCGGCGGCGCGGAATATGATACGATCGGCTTCAACATCGTTGGTGATGCCGTGTTCACGGGCGACACCGATGACGGCAGCGGCACGGATGATGTGACGTTCGAAATCTGGGATGACGGTACGCAACTCTTCTCGACATCTTTCGCGGGCGTGATCGGCGTCGAAAACACGTTTCATTTCGATGAGTGGTTTCCCGGCTTGATCAAGCAGGGAGCGGCGGGCGTCGGCCTCTATCTCTACGACAATGGCGCGCTCGTGCTGTCGATCGGCAACTATAACCCGCCGCATCTCCCCGATCCGGGCGCGATCCCGGAGCCGGCGACCTGGGCAATGCTCGTGAGTGGTTTTGCCTTGGCGGGTGCGGCCATGCGTACGCGCCGTCAGCGGGTGAATTTCGCCTGATCCGGGGGAAGCTCCGCAAAGGGTAAGCAACGCGCTTTCCTCTCGAGCAAGATTGGGGCGGGCCTGCAAATGGCTCGCCCCAATTAGTTTCAGATTGCCGGGTACTCGACGCGCAAGCCGAACGAACTTGCGGCTAGGGCAACGCCGCCGAAGCGCCGTGCGCGGCGCGCGCTCGAGTTCACGTCCGTGCCGAGCACCGCCAGCGCGCCATCCGCGAGCGCCGCAAAGTTACTTACCCTCCAGGGTGCAAGGCGCTGTGGAAGCGCTGCAGCAAGCCCGGCCGCAGCATGTCGGGCGGGTCGTCGTGCGCCTGATGTTGTGCGGCACAGTGCCAGACCATGCAAGAAGCGAGGACATGCCATGCCCTACTGGCTCGCGAACGAGCGGCGCAGACAAGAAACCAACGTCATCAAGCGCTTCTCGCCGCCCTATTGGACGGTCAATTTTCCGCGGCCGATGATGGCATCGGTCGTGACGACCGCTGACGGGCTGCGGGTCGATGTGACCTTCCATACATCGGGCGATCTGGCCGGTCTCATCTGGGAGTCGGAGGACCGCTGGGACCATCCTCTGCTGCGCTACGAGACACGGCGGGACTATGGTGGATGCCGCCTGCGCTTCCGTTGGCGCAGTGCGAGTGTCACAGCGCTCGATGCGATCAACGGCCCTGTCCTCACTGTCGAGGGTCGGGACGCGGAAGGCCTCTCGCGCACATGGCATGTGCGGCTTTGGAATTATGCTGTGGGCGAGCCGGACGATGCGCTTATCGCGCTCGATTTCGATGCTCTGGTCGGTGGCTTCCTTCTGCCCGACGAGGCAGATCCGGTTCACACGAAGGACATTGACCGCTTGTTCATTGCGCTCGTGCCCGAGGCCTATGACGGTGAAGGCAATGCGCTCCCCGGCGCTGTGGAAGGCTGGGTCGAACTGAGCGACCTGTCCTGTGACGGCTCCGGATCGGTCCTATCGATCGGCGATATCATGGTCCCCGAGAATGGCCTGTCGATCGCCACGGGTTATGACGATGCCTATAACCAGACGCCTGAGCGTCTGCTGCGCCAGGCTCTGGCCTTGGGTTATCGAGGGCCGATCAATCATTATGTCGGGATGAGCCACTATATGCGGCTGGAGCCGCTCGGTGGGGCGTTCCATGCAAGCCTGGCGGATGGTGCGCTGAACGGGCCGTGTGAGCGATGGCACGAGGATTTTGCGGCGCGATGCAAGGAACTCGGATTCGAACCGATCTTCTCGCTCTCCTATGAGCTGTTCGATGCGTATTGCCGGGACGACTGGAAGCAGCGTGCCTGGGACGGATCGCCGGCTTTGACGGGTTGGGTACCGCCATCGACCCTGCTGTCACCGGCCCACACGGGCGCGATGAACTATCTGCAAGAAGTTGCGCGCGCATTCGTGCGCATCACGCAGGAAGCCGGGCTTGCCGTAAAGTTCCAGATCGGGGAGCCCTGGTGGTGGATCATGCCGGACGGGCGGCCGTGCTTCTACGATGATGCGGCTCGGGCCGCATTTGGCGGAACGCCGCCGGAAATCGAGAGCGTGCGCGATGATCTCGATACTTTACAAATCGACTTGCTCGATGAGGCCGGCGCCTTGCTGGCCGCTTCTACCGCCGCGATCGCAGACGCCGTGCGCGACGAGAGTCCCGAGGCGGAACTGCTCCTGCTCGCCTATTTGCCTACCATCCTGGACTCCGCGGCGCCCGAGTTGCAGCGCGCCAATCTGCCGGTTGATTGGGCGTTGCCTGCTTTCGATCGCCTCCAGATCGAAGACTATGACTGGGTCACGGGCGGCCACGTCGCACGATCGAGGGCCGGCCGAGTAGCGATCGATCTGCGGCTCGGTTACCCACCCGATGAACAGCATTATCTGGCCGGCTTCGTGCCAGTGAGCTCTTCCGCAGGGGGAAGAGCGCTCGCCTGGGGGCGGATTGCGGAAGCGGCAGCAGCCGCGCGAACGCGGGGCCATGCCGCCGTCTTCATCTGGGCCTTGCCGCAGGTAGCGCGCGACGGCTTCACCTATTTCGACCTTGCGGGAGATGGCGACGTGCAGGCCTTCGACGATCTTTCCTTTCCGCTCGATATCGGCAGGCGCGCCCAGGTGGCGCCGGTCTTTTCGACCCGCGTGATCGAGAGCGTATCGGGCCACGAACAACGCAGCACGCAATGGGCGGACGCGCGGATGCACTACGATGCCGGTCCCGGCGTCCGATCCGAGGCGGACATTGCGGCGTTAGTCGCATTTTTCCGCGCACGGCGCGGCGCGGCGCGGGGTGTCCGGTTCCGCGACCCCTTCGACGATGGATCCGGCGCGTTCGGGACGGAACCGACGCCGCTCGATGAGGTGATCGGGACGGGCGACGGCGCGAGAACGAGCTTCCGATTGCAAAAGGCCTATGGGGTCGGCGAGGAACAGGTTCGCCTCATTACGAGGCCGGTTGAGGGATCCATCAGGGTAGCGGTCAATGGCCTCGAAGTAAGTTCCGGCTGGTCGCATTCCGGACGCGGCGCGATCGACTTCGATGCGGCGCCTGATGTGGATGCCGTAATCACCGCCGGTTTCCTGTTCGATGTGCCGGTGCGCTTTGCGGAAGACCGGCTGGAGATCGATCGTGAGACCTTCGCCGCCGGGATCGTGCCGTCCGTGCCTCTGGTGGAGATCCGGGAGTGACCGCCGCGTCCGAGATCTTGTCGCAGTCTCTGACGGCCTTCGCCTTCTGTTGGCGCCTTGAGCGGCGTGACGGCGTCACGATCGGCATCACGACCCATGACCGTGTCCTCGATATTTCCGGTCTGACCTATCATCCAGCCCCAAGTATCGCGCCGAGCGCGATCCTGCGGGGTGGGGATGGCGCGGAGGAAATCCTGGACGTGCGCGGAGCGCTGAGCTCCAACGCGATCAACGAGGCGGATCTTGATGCCGGCCGCTGGGACGGCGCGTTGACGCTTCTGCACCTGACCGAATGGACTGAGCCAGGCGCTCTTTGGCTGGAGCTGGCGCGCGGGGAACTGGGAAGCGTCAGTCGTGAGGGCGGGACCTATTCGGTGAGCTTGCGTAGCGGCGCAGGCGCGATTCTGGCTCAGCCAGTCGTTCCGATAACCAGCCCGACCTGCAGGGCGAGACTTGGCGACGCGGCCTGTCGCATTGACCTTCGCCGGCACCAGCGGATCGCTGCCATCATCGGCCAGGTCGATAGCACGGTTCAGTGCGGCGCGCTGGAGCCGGGTGTCTATCCATTCGGTCAATTGCGATGGCTTGGCGGCGCGAATGCCGGGCTGGCCCAGGCGATTGTCGATCAGGAGGGTGACAGCCTGTTTCTCGCCCAGGCGCCAGCCTTCGCGGCGATCGAAGGGACGCACGTGCTGTTGACCGAGGGGTGCGACAAGCGGCTGGCGAGCTGCGTTTCGCGAATGCCGAGAATTTCAGGGGCGAACCTCATCTGCCCGGCATGGACCTTCTCACCCGCTATCCCGGGAGTTGAACAATGACTCTAGGCGAACGGATCGCAGCGGAAGCGCTGGGGCTCGTCGGCGTGCCTTTCCGCTTGCATGGTCAGACTGAGAACAGCGGCCTCGACTGCGTGGGCCTTGCCGCACTCGCAATGCGGCGCGCCGGCGCAAGTCTCGGCGCGCTGCCGGTCTATCGCATTCGCGGCATGGGCTTGGCGCGCGTCGAAACGCTGTTGCGAGCGGCCGGGCTGAAGCCCGCCGCTGGCAATCATCCCGGCGATATCCTCGTCTGCGAGAGTGGAGCGATGCAACTCCATCTGATGATCGCCACGAACGAAGGCTGTGTGCATGCCCATGCCGGTCTGGGACGGGTCGTGCTGATGCCGGCACCGGGGCCTTGGCCGCTGCTTGGGCAATGGCGCGGGGTCGAGCACAGGGGCGAGGCGGGCTGATGGCGACTTTGATTCTGACGACGCTGGGCTCCGCGCTTGGCGGGCCGATCGGCGGCGCTCTGGGTGCGCTCGCGGGGCAGGCGATCGACAATCTGATCTTTCGCCCGGACGCGCGATCCGGCCCTCGATTGAGTGATTTGCAGGTCCAGACCTCTCGCTACGGCGCACGGATACCAAGCCTCGATGGCGCGTCGCGCGTCGCGGGTACGGTCATCTGGTCCACTGATCTGCAGGAAAGCAGATCGACGACGGGTGGCGGCAAAGGCCAGCCAGACGTTACGCGATTCAGCTACTCGGCCAGCTTCGCGGTCGCGCTGTCTTCGCGGCCGATCCAGGCCGTGGGCAGAATCTGGGCCGACGGCAATTTGCTGCGCGGCTCCGCAGGTGATTTCAAAACACCGGTGACGGCGTTTCGCCTGCACAAGGGGCTCGAAGGGCAGTCAGTCGATCCCTTGATCGCCGCCGACATGGGAGTGGGGCAAACTCCGGCCTATCGTGGCTGCGGCTACGCCGTTTTCGAGGGTTTGCAACTGGCGGATTTCGGAAACCGGATTCCATCGCTTACCTTCGAGATATTCGCTGACGACGGTCCGGCAGGCATCACGGCCATCGTCTCCGATCTGGCGGCGCAAGACATTCCTTTCGATGGTGACGAGGAGGAGCCCTCGGTCGTCGGTTTCGCTGCGGAAGGAAATACGCTGCGTGACGCCGTCGAGGACATGCTCGGGACATATCGGCTGCGATGGCGCGAACGGGACGGCGCCATTGCACTCGTTGCGGCGAAATCGTCGGATCGTGTTCTGGCGGCATCGGACGAAGTCCGATCTGCGGACGGCGAGGCACTCTCATCGAAATCGAAGCAGCGGGAAGCGGTGGAGTCTTTGCCACGCCAACTCGCGATCCGACATTATGACCCTGACAGGGATTTTCAGCTCGGCATTCAGACGGCGGAACGATCTGGCCCGGGCGAGCGAAGCGAAGAAATCGGCCTCCCGGTCGTCATCGGCGCGGCCGATGCCCGGCGGCTCGCGGATCGTAGCCTGCGAGCGGCAATGCGCGGACGCACGACGGTCCGCAGAGCCATGTCCTGGGCAGCGCTGGATCTTTCGATCGGCGATGTCGTGTCTATGGAAGATGAACCCGGGCGCTGGTTGGTCGAAGCTTGCGATTGGGAAGGACAAGCCGTTCGTCTGCAATTGCGTGCCGTCGAGGTGGGGACGCGGGCGGCGATTCCCGCGGGAACCTCCGGCGCACCGGTGTTGCAAGCGGACCTTGTGCAAGGCGCAACTATCCTGTCCATTGTCGAATTGCCGCCGACGGGCATCAGTCTGGTCGATGCACCCACCGTCTTCGCAGCCGCCACCGGCGACGATGCCGGCTGGCGCCGCGCGGCTCTGTTTCGCTATCGCGCCGATCTTGAGGCGGCAGAGCCGATCGGCAGAACTGCGGCGTCTGCGGTAACAGGCGTGGCAGCCACGGTCTTGCAGGATGGAAAGCCCTGGAGGATCGACAGGCGAAGCAGCGTCGAAGTGGTATTGCACGATGCGAGCGATGTTCTGTCGCAAGCTGACGATGCGGCGCTGCTTGATGGCGCCAATCTTTGCCAGATCGGCGATGAACTGCTGCAATTTGCAAATGTTGAGCTCGTGGGGCCGCGCCGCTACCGCCTCAGTCACTTCGTTCGCGGTCGGCAGGGTACGGAATGGGCCTGCGCGTCGCATCTTGGCGATGAGCCCTTCGTACTCATCGATCCTACGCACCTCACAGCTGTCGAGACGGACCGGTCTCAGATCGCCCAACTGCTTGAATTGCGAGCGATTGGAAGCGGCGACCTTGTGCCGGCGGAAGCTTCACGACTTATCGACGGCCGCGCAATGATGCCCGTCTCGCCAGTGCATGGGAAAGTCCTTGCGCTGCCAGGTGGAGACCTTTCGATCGGCTGGATCCGGCGAAGCCGATTGGGCTGGACGTGGGGAAATGGAGGCGATGTGCCGCTCGCGGAGGAGCGAGAGCTCTATCTCCTGAGAGCCGTGGCCGATGGGCTGATCCTTCGGGAATGGGAAGCGAACGGGCCGCTCGCCACCTACGCGGCGGCGGCCTTTGCCGAAGACCTGGCGGCAGCAGGATCGGCAAGCCTCCAAATAGAGGTCAGGCAGAAGGGAATGTGGGGTTTGAGCAAGCCGCTCGTCCTCGATCTCGTCTGAAGCAACCAGACACGAGAAAGTCAGGAGACATCATGATGGCGCAAACGGATCGTTTGGGCCTGCCGCTGCTCGCGGCGGGACAGGCCCAGAAGGAACTCACCCACAATGAGGCGCTGGGCCTGATCGACATGACCGTGCAACTCGTTGTCGAGAGTGCGGATCTCGATACGCCCCCCGATGCGCCGGAAACCGGTCGATGCTGGATCGTCGCGACGGGCCCTGGCGGCGTCTGGTCGGGCAGAGCGGGGCAGGTTGGCTGCTGGACTGCGAATGGCTGGCTTTTCGCACAGGCGAAACGTGGATGGTCGGCCTGGGTGGTGGATCGGCAACATTCGATGCGATTTGATGATCCGGATTGGGTGGATGAGCCCGCGCGCAACGACGGCTATTACGTAGAGGGTGATCGCGTCGTGGGCTTTCGGCAGCCCGCGATATCGGGCCCGTCGGGCGGGGCCGTGCAGGACGTCGAAGCCAGGACAATCCTCGATGCAATGCTGGCCGCGCTGCGGGCGCATGGACTGATCGATACATGACCAAGTGCGCCGCAGCGTCAGCAATGGAGCGCCGCAAACTTCGCGAAGTCGATAAAAGTTCCCAACTCTGTGAAAAGTCGTAAAAACTGCGCCATTTCCGCAACAGGCGGAGATTGCGCGCTTGAATCTGTTTTCGCGGAATACTACAGCGGCAATGCAGCATTGTTCGATTAACTCTGAAAGGGGAAAGATATGCGGAAGCTTGGCATTGCCATAGCGCTCGCGTCGACCGCGATGGCCTCGCCGTCGCTCGCCAAGGATAAGGCTTGGTACATTGGCGCCGACATCGGTGCGCTGATTGCCGAGGATGCCGATTCGCAGTATGCGACCGGTGTGACGGCCAACACGCCGCACAAGGTTGGTTACGATGCTGCCGGTACGGTCGGCTACGACTTCGGCGGCTTCCGCCTCGAAGCCGAGTATTCGCACAAGAAGGCGATGAACAAGACCAGCAGCTATTCGGTTGCTCCGACTTCGCGCGCTGGTGGTCAGGCTCGCGTCGATAGCCTGATGCTGAACGGCCTGATCGACTTCGGTCCCGACGATGGCCTGCAGGGCTTCATCGGCGGCGGTATCGGTGTCGCTCGTTCGAAGATTTCTCTCGCCGACACGCGCGATTCGGATAGCGGTCTTGCATGGCAGGCCCTGGCTGGCATCCGCTATCCGGTGACCGAGAATGTCGATCTATCGCTCAAGTATCGCTACTTCACGCATGACAATGTGAAGCTGCGTAGCGTCGCAGGCACGGCACTCGAGACCGAGTTCAAGAGCCACAGCCTCTTGGCCGGCATCGCATACAACTTCGGTGGCGCCGAGCCGCCTCCGCCGCCGCCGCCGCCGCCGCCGCCTCCGCCGCCTCCCCCGCCGCCTCCGCCGCCTCCGCCGCCTCCGCCGGTGGCTCAGTGCGCGCCCGGGCCGTACATCGTGTTCTTCGAATGGGACAGCGCCGACATTACGCCGGACGCCGCCTCGATCCTGGACAACGCGGTTTCGGCTTATGCGAACTGCGGCAGCGCGCAGGTCATGCTGGCCGGCCACGCCGACAAGTCGGGTTCGCCCAAGTACAATGTCGGTCTGTCCGAGCGTCGTAACACCTCGGTGCGCGGCTATCTGACGTCGAAGGGTATCTCCGACGGTGTGATCTCGTCCGAAGCCTTCGGTGAGGCGCGTCCGCGCGTCGAAACCGCTGACGGCGTCCGCGAGCTTCAGAACCGTCGCGTGGAAATCACCTACGGTCCGGGTTCGGGTTCGTAAGAAATCTGGAGCGCCATCTGACGATGGCGATCCGATGAAGAAGGGGCCGGGTTTCCGGCCCCTTTTTTGTTGTGTATCGAGATCATGACGATCGATCTTGAGCCGATCGCCCGGTTTTGCTTGAAACAGTTATCGCGAGACACGATATTGTTGCCACAAGGCCGGCGTCGGTGCCGACCGTCAAGGAGATGACGAAGATGGCGAACTGGCCGGATCCCCGCGCGACCTCAGCGGGATATGACGGCGCCTCGGCGAGCGCAGCCGATGTCGCGTTCGACGCGGGACTGCGTTCCTACATGCTGTCGATCTACAATTATATGGCGAGCGGCGTGCTGGTGACTGGTATTGTCGCTTTGCTGTTTGCGCAGAGCGGGTTTGCCGCGCAGATTCTGATGGGTCCCGGCATCCTCAAATATGTGCTGATGTTCGCACCGCTCGTGTTCGTGATGGTGCTGAGCTTCGGAATCAACCGACTGCAGACCAGCACGGCGCAACTTCTCTATTGGGCCTATTGCGTGGTCATGGGTCTCTCCATGGCTTCGATCTTCCTGGTTTATACCGGAACCTCGATCGCCCAGACCTTCTTTGCGACGGCTGCTGCCTTCGCGGGCCTCAGCCTCTACGGTTACACGACAAAGCGCGACTTGTCGGGCTTTGGCACGTTCCTCATCATGGGGGTGATCGGCCTTCTCGTCGCATCGCTGATCAATCTTTTTCTTCAGTCGAGCGCGCTGTCCTTTGCGATCAGTGCTCTGGGCGTGCTGATTTTCGCCGGTCTGACCGCCTATGATACGCAGAAGCTGAAAAGCATGTATGCCTATGTCGCGGGGACGGACATGATGGGCAAGACGGTGATTATGGGAGCCTTGTCGCTCTATCTCGATTTCATCAACATGTTCATGTTCCTGCTGCGCTTCATGGGCAGCCGCGACTGATCGTCGCATTGAAATCCAAACAAAAGGCCCGGTGGACAATGGTCCTCCGGGCCTTTTCGTTTTCGGCTTGCTGAACTTTGCCGATCAGCCGACTGCCTGCATCTCGGCGATCAGGGCGTTGTCGATTTCCTTGGCATGCCGATAGGCTGCCCGCTGCCGGAGGCGTTCGGCATAGGCCTTGAACCTAGGCCTGTCCGGCATGGAGCCGAACTGCAATCCCCAGTCGATCTGCGCGCCGACATAGACATCGGCGGCCGTAAAGCGGGCGCCGCAGATATAGTCCCGGCCCCTCACCGCACTCTCCAGCACGTCCATGGTGCGCTCATACGTGCCATAGCCGAACATTCGCTCGCTGCCCGGCTTGCCCGCAAAACCGGCCGAGCGATTGGTGACCGCCGCCTCGACCGGACCGGCCGCGAAGAACGTCCAGCGATAATAATCGGCCCGCTCGTCGGCCCGCGGCGCAAGGCCGGCCTCCGGGAAACTCTCGGCGAGATAGGCGCAGATCGCCGCACATTCGGTCACGATCTTGCCGTCATGAACGATCGCCGGCACCTTACCCATCGGATTGATCGCGAGGTAGGAGGATGACTTCATGCCGTCATCGCCCTCATAGCCCACAATGTGCGCGTCATAGGGCTCTCCGATTTCCTCGAGCATCCAGCGAACGATCTGCCCGCGCGACATAGGATTGGTGTAGAACTGGACTTTTTCCGCCATTTTCACCTCCTGCTTATTGTTCGAACATAACAGGAACAAATGGGCGGCGCGAGTCAATTCGCACCCGATGTCTCCGGGTGCTCGAAGCGTCCGTGGCTGAGGAAATGCACGATCTGGCAATGCGCCGATGCATGATAGGGCAGCATGCTGTGCGACAGCGGCAGGATGATGTGGTCCGCCGCTTCCGGCAGTCTGGTGGATGCGACGCTGACTTTCCCATCGCTTGGTTCGGGCACGAGTCGTGCCGCGGCAATCGGCATGATCGGCCGGCTGCCCGCGATGATCCCTACCGGATAATCGATTCTCCCGAGCATCGCCTCGATCTCGGCCGGCCGCTGCGTCACCAGCGCAGGCGCGGCCCGGCCAAGGATCGGGCGCAGCAGGGCCATACCGTTCAGAAAGTCCGCGATCTCGCTGCCGCCATTTGGCGTCCCCAGCATGACGACATGGCCAAGATTGCGTGGGCGACGGGAGTTGATCAGCGCACGCGCGACCAGGCCGCCCATCGAGTGCGCCACGATGTGGAGCGGTCCTGTACTTGTTTCATCCAGGTCGTTCAGCTGTGTGCCGAGCCGATCGCACACTTCCTCCAAGGTAAGTCCCCAGCTGTCGTATCCGACCTCGCAAGCGCGATAGCCGCTTCTGGCAAGCATGCGGGCCAGTGGCCGGTTCATCCCACGAAACCCGGCAAAGCCATGAAGAACGAGGACCGTCGCTCGCTCCTCCTCCGTTTCAGCCGCGGTGACATGCATGTCTCGTCTCGGTGCCCCGTTAATTCAAACCGAAACAAACGGCCTTCGAAATCGCTTCCGAAGGCCGTTCAATCAGGTGCTTATCGCGGGCGCCGATCAACCCTTCGGCGCGCTCACCTTCGGCTTCTTACCGCCGCCTGCTTTCGGAGCCGGCCCGCCCTTGCCGCGTTTTGGCGCCGCAGGGGTGATTTCAAAGGTCAGCGCTTCGTCCTTCAGGCGCACATGCACCTCGCCGCCATTGACGAGCTTGCCGAACAGCAATTCTTCGGCGAGCGGCTGCTTGATCTTCTCCTGGATCAGCCGGCCCATCGGGCGGGCACCATAGAGCTTGTCGTAGCCGCGGGCAGTCAGCCAGTCGCGCGCCTCGTTGTCGAGCGTGATGTGGACATCGCGATCGGCAAGCTGCAGTTCGAGCTGGATGACGAACTTGTCGACGACGCGGGCGACGACTTCGGTCGGTAGATAGCCGAACGGCACGATCGCATCGAGACGGTTACGGAACTCCGGCGTGAACATGCGTTTCACCGCCTCGTCGCTCGCATCTTCCTTGCTGATGTCGCCGAAGCCGATGCCTTCCTTCGCCATGTCGGAGGCGCCGGCATTGGTCGTCATGATCAGGATGACGTTGCGGAAGTCGACAGTCTTGCCGTGGTGATCGGTCAGGCGGCCATTGTCCATCACCTGCAGTAGGATGTTGAACAGGTCCGGATGGGCCTTCTCGATCTCGTCGAGCAACAGCACGCAATGCGGGTTCTGGTCGATTGCATCGGTCAGCAGGCCGCCCTGATCATAGCCGACATAGCCCGGAGGCGCGCCGATAAGGCGGCTGACCGAGTGTCGCTCCATATATTCCGACATATCGAAACGCTGGAGAGGGATGCCCATGATCGTCGCGAGCTGACGGGCCACCTCGGTCTTGCCGACACCGGTGGGGCCGGAGAACAGATAGTTGCCGATCGGCTTGTCGGGATCGCGCAGACCGGCCCGCGACAGCTTGATCGCGGAGGACAGCACCTCGATCGCCTTGTTCTGGCCGAAGACCACGCGCTTCAGATCCGTTTCCAGCGATTCCAGCACCGACTTGTCGTCGGTGGACACCGTCTTGGGCGGGATGCGCGCCATGGTCGCGATCACCGCCTCGATCTCCTTTGGCGTGATCATCTTCTTCCGCTTGGAGGGCGCCACCAGCATCTGCATCGCGCCGACCTCGTCGATCACGTCGATCGCCTTGTCCGGCAGCTTGCGGTCGTTGATGTAGCGCGCCGACAGATCGACGGCCGCCTTGATCGCGTCCGGCGTGTACTTGACCGAGTGGTGGTCCTCAAAGGCCGAGCGCAGACCCATCAGGATCTTGATCGTGTCCTCGATCGTCGGCTCGTTCACGTCGATTTTTTGGAACCGGCGCAGCAGCGCGCGATCCTTTTCGAAGTGATTGCGGAACTCCTTGTAGGTGGTCGAGCCGATGCACCGGATCGAGCCGCCGGAGAGCGCGGGCTTGAGCAGGTTGGAGGCGTCCATCGCGCCGCCCGAGGTTGCGCCCGCACCGATCACCGTGTGAATCTCGTCGATGAACAGGATGGCGTGCGGCATCTTTTCCAGTTCGGAGACGACGGCTTTGAGCCGCTCCTCGAAGTCGCCGCGATAGCGCGTGCCGGCAAGCAGCGAACCCATGTCGAGCGAGTAGATCACCGCTTCGCGCAGCACGTCGGGCACTTCGCCCTGAATGATCTTCCGTGCCAGGCCTTCGGCGATGGCGGTCTTGCCGACGCCCGGATCACCCACATAGAGCGGATTGTTCTTGGACCGGCGGCACAGAATCTGGATCGTGCGGTCGACCTCGGAGGTGCGGCCAATCAGCGGATCGACTTTGCCTTCCTTGGCCTTCTCGTTGAGATTGACGGTGAACTGGTCGAGCGCGCCGTCCTTTTTCTTGCTGGCCTCGGTCTTCTTCTCTTCCTCGGCAGGCGCAGCCTTGGGCTGCTCGGGCGTACTCGCGCCCTTGCCCACGCCATGGCTCAGATAGCTGACCGCATCGAGCCGGCTCATATCCTGCTGCTGCAGGAAATAAACCGCGTAGCTCTCGCGCTCGGAGAAGAGGGCCACCAGCACGTTCGCGCCGGTCACTTCCTCCTTGCCGGATGACTGCACATGCAGGATCGCGCGCTGCACGACCCGCTGGAAGCCACTGGTCGGCGAGGGGTCCACGCTGCCGGAGACCTTCAGGCTCTCCAGTTCCGTGTCGAGATAGTGCGTCACGGTGTCGCCCAGCTCGCCGAGCTCCACGCCGCAGGCCTGCATCACCTTGGCTGCATGCTCATCGTCGATAAGCGCGAGCAGCAGATGCTCCAGCGTCGCATATTCGTGATTTCGCTCGGTGGCGTGCGCCAGCGCGTTATGCAGCGTGGTTTCGAGGGCGGGGGCGAAAGAAGGCATGTCTATCTTACTCCTGCGGCCTGAGAGCCAGGCCGAGACCTGACCAATGTCGGAACCCGCCCGGTCGCCTTCAAGAGCATCCCGTAAGCATCCCGACTTTGCGAAGGCCGATATCCGCCCGGAGGCGATCCTGCCTTCCCTCTCCTCATTTCTTGAATAGCGCTTCGGCGCTTGCTTTATGGTTAACGGATTGCGTCATCTTCGCCCGCGTCCGCTCGATCTCGGCGGCGAGTGCCGCAATGCGATCCTCCAGTTCGGAAACGGACAGCCTGTCCAGATCCTGACGCCCGATCTGCGCGATCAGGTCGTCGGGTCGCGCCCGGGGTAAGGCGTCATCGAAATCCATCGCGGCCATGCTCGCGCCAAAGGGACGTCAAGTCAACGACAGACATGCCGGAGCGTTCCAGGCGACTTTAGTATGCATGTGGGGATGGCCTTTTGCTCTGCGGTGGCTAGACAGGAAGACGGAGAGGCAGGATCGCAGGGAGAACGGCGAACAATGGCATTGCCTGAGCGGATGCGCGCGGTCGCGATTACGACCCCCGGCGGACCGGAAGTGCTTGTCGAAACGCAGGTCGAGCTTCCCGTGCCGGGGCCAGACGATGTCCTCATCGAAGTGATCGCCGCGGGCGTCAATCGGCCGGACGTGTTCCAGCGTAAGGGCAGCTATCCGCCGCCGCCGGGCGCTTCGCCGCTCCCGGGGCTGGAAGTCGCCGGCACGATCGTCGCCGTTGGAGTCGATGTCGATCCCGCCGTCATCGGTGAGCGCGTCTGCTCGCTGGTGGCCGGCGGTGGCTATGCCGAATATGCGCTGGCGCCTTACGGGCAATGTCTGCGCGTGCCTGACGTCCTGTCGATGGAAGAGGCGGCGGCATTGCCCGAAACGCTGATGACCGTCTGGCACAATCTCTTCGAGCGGGCTTATGTCGTCACGGGCGATTCCGTGCTCATCCACGGCGGGACGAGCGGTATCGCCACCATGGCCATCTCGCTCTGCCGGATGTTCGGCATCACCACGATCGTCACCTGCGGTAGCGATGCGAAATGCAATGCTGCACTCGATTGGGGCGCCGGCCATGCGATCAATTATCGCACCGAGGATTTCGTCGAGGCCGTGAAGCGCATCACCAATGGCGCGGGCGTCACCGCCGTCCTTGACATGGTCGGGGGCGATTATGTGCCGCGCAATCTCGATTGCCTGGCCGAGGACGGCCGCCACGTCTCGATCGCGGTGCTTGGCGGTGGCAAGGCGGAGATTGCGATCCGGAATCTGATGGTGCGGCGACTCACCATGACGGGATCGACGTTGCGTCCGCGTTCGCCCGGCTTCAAGGCGCTGTTGATCGACGAGATCAAGCGCAATGTCTGGCCGCATGTCGAGGAGGGCGATCTGCGCCCGGCCATGGACCAGACCTTTCCTCTTGCGCAGGCATCCGCGGCCCACGCGCGCATGGAGGCTGGCGACCATGTCGGAAAGATCGTCCTGAAAGTACGCTGACAGCGAGGGCGCTCGGGCGGCGCGCTCGCAGGCCTGAAAATATCACAGGATGGTGGTATCGTGGGGCATGCTTCACGGCATTTCACAGGAGCATTTACCATGTCGCGATTCAGGTCGCCGCAAATGGAGATTTTACAAATATCTGATATGCAATGGAAATATGTGAATTTCGGGCTCCTGTCGATGCGCCTTTTCATGGTTTGGAATTTGTTAATCCCTAAGCCGTAAGGTTAATGTGCTGAATAGATTGGGGACTGGACTATGACTGTTATCGCATCCAATATTTCTGCGATTCGTGCCCAGAACGCCAGCGCCAAGGCCAATAGCGGCCTTGCGGTGGCCATGGAGCGCCTGTCGTCAGGTAAGCGTATCAACTCCGCGAAGGACGATGCCGCCGGCCTCGCCATCGCGACCAAGATGACTTCCGAAATCCGTGGCCTCGCTGCCGCGGCGCGCAACGCCAATGACGGCCTCTCGGTGACGCAGGTCGCGGAAGGCGCCATGGGCGAAGTCTCGAACCTGCTGCAGCGTATGCGCGAGCTGGCTGTGCAGGCTTCCTCCGGCACGGTGAGCCAGAGCGATCGTACCTCGATCCAGGCGGAAGTCACCGAGCTGACCTCGCAGATCACCAACATCGCAGGGCGCACCAGCTTCAACGGCATCACGCTGCTGAACGGTTCGACCACGACGACGACGGCCGTGCAGGTGCGCGTGCAGGTCGGCAACAACGCCGGCGAAACCGTCGATGTGTCGATCGCGTCCATGAACCTGGATGGCCTCGGCCTTTCGTCCGGCTCGCCGCTCACGGGCTGGGACGACGCCGACGGCACCACGGCAGCCTCTGCGCTGACGCTGATCAACGACGCGCTCGACACGATCGCATCTGCCCGAGCCACGATCGGTGGTCAGCAGAGCCGTCTCGAAGCGACGATCAACAATCTGAACACGACCATCACGAACCTGTCCGACGCGCGCTCGCGCATCGAGGACGCCGACTTCTCGGTGGAATCGACGGCTCTGGCCAAGAACCAGATCCTGTCACAGGCCTCGACAGCGATGCTCGCCCAGGCGAACCAGAGCCAGCAGGGCGTGCTGAGCCTCCTGCGCGGCGGCTAATCCCGGGACAAACGTTGACGGCGGCTCGGATCGACCGCCGTCCAATCCGTCCCCATGAATACCGGAATGGTCTCGTCGCGCGCATGACCGCGCGTGACGAGACCGGACCGCCCACATCCTCGCGCGGTCTCGCGGCGGGGCTTTTCGCGTTGACTGCGTATCGTGTCGCAGCCTGACCGGTCCGGCGCACCGTCTTGCAATTGCCTTTCGCCGAAGAAAACGGCAGGAGGCCTGCAAGGTGAGAGACCGATGCAACAGCTGATCCTTCATGAATATGCCCCCTCGGGCAATTGCTACAAAATCCGATTGACGGCCGCTCTGGTTGGTCTGCCGATCGAGCGACGCAATTACGACATCATGAAGGGCGAGACGCGCACGCCGGATTTCCTCGCCAATGTGAATGCCAATGGCCGCATTCCCGTGTTGCAGATCGGGGATCGTTTTCTTCCGGAGAGCAATGCCGCCTGCTGCTGGCTGGCGACCGGCTCGGCACTGATTCCGGATGATCGGTTCGATCATGCCGACATGCTGCGCTGGCTGTTCTGGGAGCAATATAATCACGAACCCAATGTCGCGACGTTGCGCTTCTGGGTCCGGTGGCTCGGCGAGGAGGATGGCCTGAGCGATCTCCAGCGCGCCCAATTGCCCGGCAAGCGCGCGGCGGGCGAGGCGGCGCTTGATCTGATGGCGGCCGAACTGGAGCAGCGCGACTGGCTGGTCGGCGGCGCGCCGAGCCTCGCCGATATCTGCCTGTTCGCCTACACGCATGTCGCGCGGGACGGGCATTTCGATCTCGACCGCTGGCCGGCGATCGAGCGCTGGATCGAGCGCGTGAAGGCGCTTCCGGGCTTCGTCCCGCTCGGGGACGAAGGTCCCTGACATGACCTCAAAGCGTCATATTCCAAGCAGAACTGTCACATTATTCGGCTAGGGCGCGCCCAGAGATTACATCTCGCTTGGGGTCTTTAGCGCATGAATGCGATCAGCTCTCTTGAACCGGAACGGTCCGTAAAGGACGGTCGTTCGCGCCTTCACTACCGTACCATCTGGATCAGCGATATCCATCTCGGCACAAAGGGATGCAATGCCGAGATGCTGATCGATTTTCTCGACAGCGTGGACAGCGACATGCTGTACCTGGTTGGCGATATTGTAGACGGCTGGCAGCTCAAGAAGCGGGTCTACTGGCCGACCGCGCATAACGACGTGGTCTGGCGTGTCATGAAGCGCGCGCGGCGCGGCACGCGCGTCATCTACATTCCCGGCAATCACGACGAGATGTTCCGCCAGTTCACCGGCATGAGCTTCGGCGGCGTCGAGATCCGCCGCAAGAAGATCCACACGACGGTAGACGGCCGCAAGCTGCTGGTGCTGCATGGCGACGAGTTCGACGCGATCATGCTCGCGCATCGCTGGCTCGCCTTCGTGGGCGACGCCGCCTACACCGCGCTGATGACGGTCAACCGGCACGTCAACCGCGTGCGCCGCTGGTTCGGCATGCCTTACTGGTCGCTGTCCAAGATGGCCAAGCACAAGGTCAAGAATGCCGTGTCCTTCATTTCCCGCTTCGAAGAGATCGTCGCGCACGAGGCCGAGCGCCGCCACGTCGATGGCGTTGTCTGTGGCCATATCCACACGGCGGAAATCCGCCAGTTCGGTAAGATCACTTATTATAATGACGGTGATTGGGTCGAAGGCTGCACCGCTCTGGTCGAGCATCATGACGGCACGATGGAAATTCTCCATTGGGCCGATGTGATGGCGCGGCGCCATGCCGAGCGGAAGGCGCCGCGGCTGGAGCTGGCCGCTTGAGTCACGTCGGGCCGGGAAGCGCGCGACGCATCCTGATCGTGACCGATGCCTGGTCGCCGCAGGTCAACGGCGTGGTTCGCACGCTCCAGTCCGTCCGCGCGCAGCTCCAGCAGCTGGGGCATGTCGTCGAGGTGATCGGGCCGGATCGTTTCGCGACCCTGCCGTGCCCGACTTATCCAGAAATCCGCCTCGCCATGGCCGCGCCACGCACCATCGGGCGGCTGATCGGCGCCTTCGCGCCCGATGCGGTCCATCTCGCGACCGAAGGCCCCTTGTGCCTCGCCGCGCGCCGCTGGTGTCTGCGCCATTTCTATCCCTTCACCACGGCCTATCACACCAATTTCCCGGACTATGTGCAGAGCCGCACGGGCCTGTCGGCGGACTGGTTCTGGCCCTATTTCCGTTGGTTCCATGGCCCCGCGAGCGCCGTGCTGACGTCGACCCCGTCGATCCGCGCCGGGCTGCATCGCGCTGGCATCCACCAGACGCATCATTGGGGCCGCGGGGTCGATCTGGCGCTGTTCAGGCCGGACGGCGCGGCCCATCCCGCTTATGCGGACCTGCCCCGGCCGATCCTGCTGCACGTCGGCCGTGTCGCGGTCGAGAAGAATATCGAGGCTTTCCTCGCGCTCGACGTGCCCGGCAGCAAGGTCGTGGTGGGCGAGGGGCCGTGGCGCGCCGCGCTGCAGACGAAATATCCGGATGCGCATTTTCTCGGCCTGCAGACCGGCGAGCCGCTCGCGGCTGCCTATCGTGGCGCTGATCTGCTCGTCTTCCCGAGCCGCACGGATACGTTCGGCCTGGTCATGATCGAGGCCCTCGCTAGCGGCACGCCGGTCGCGGCCTATCCCGTCATGGGGCCGGTCGACGTGCTGAACGAACAGGTCGGCGCGATGCATGAGCGGCTCGAAGTCGCCGCGACCCGCGCTCTCATGCTCGATCGCGCGGCTTGTGCCGCTTATGGCGCACAGTTCAGCTGGCGCCGCAGTGCTGAGGAATTTCTGAGCAGTCTGCACTGGCTGGATCGCCAGCACCTGCCGCGCGCCGCCTGACGCGCGATCAAATCGCGCAAGGCGCAGCGGACGCTTGCCCAAAAAGCCGCAATGCCTTATCTGTAAGCAGGATCGAGGCCATCCCGTGAGGGGTGGCCCTGTTTATTTGCAGAGAAGGATTTCGCCGTGGCTCAGCCGCTCATGCCTCACGCAACCGCCAGCTGGCTCGTCGACAACACCGCGCTTGGCTTCGATCAGATTGCCGAATTCTGCGGTCTGCACATTCTCGAGGTTCAGGCGATCGCCGACGACACGGCGGGCACGAAATATACCGGCCGCGATCCGGTGCGCGCGCATGAGCTCTCGATGGACGAGATCCACAAGGGCGAGAAGGACCCGAATTATTCGCTGGTGATGCTGAAGGGGCCGGACCCGGTCCGCCGCACCAAGGGCCCGCGCTACACGCCGGTCTCCAAGCGTCAGGACAAGCCGGACGGCATCGCCTGGATTCTGCGCAATCACCCGGAAATCTCGGACGGCGCGATCGGCAAGCTGATCGGCACGACGCGCACGACCATTGCCGCGATCCGCGACCGCACCCACTGGAACATCGCCAACATCCAGCCCAAGGACCCGGTGACGCTCGGCCTCTGCTCGCAGCGCGAGCTCGACGCGCTGGTCGCCCGGGCTGCCAAGAAGGCCGGCATCGAGGCGCCGACCGACAACCGTCTGGCTGGTGACCGCGAGGCGCTGATCGCCGAGCTGCGCCTTGAGCGCGAGGAGGCCAATCGCCGCGCCGAGGAAGCCCTGAAGGCCGAGGAAGCGCTTTTCTCCAGTCAGAATGAAGGCTGAGCTTTTCTCACTTCGAGCTGATTGACGGACATGGAACGGGCGGCGCCGACCAACGGCGCCGCCCGATTCGCATCTGCCTCGCCAGACGCCCTCTGCCACGCCGGCGCATCAGCGCTTGCGCATTGCGTTTACGTAAACGTTAGCTTAGATTTCTCCGATGGAGAGCGACCGCTGGGTCTGGCAGGACCATTATGATCATCCGACGGCTTGGGAGCAGAGCTATGCGCCCCTGTCGCTGCCCGATATGCTCAAGGCCGGTGCGGAGGCAGATGGCGCGCGCCCGCTGGCCGACTTTTACGGCCGCAAGTACAGCTACGCCGAATGCTACGATGCGGCGCGCCGCTTCGCCTGCGGGCTGATCGATCTCGGCATCAAGCCGGGCGATCGCGTCGGACTCTATCTGCCCAATGTCCCGCACTATATCGCCGCCTATTACGGGTCGATGATGGCCGGCGCCATCGCGGTCAATTTCTCGCCGCTCTATACGGTCGAGGAGCTGACGCATCAGGCCGAGGACAGCGGCACGCGCTTGCTGGTCACCATGTCGGCGCACCCTTTGTTCGACAATGCCGCGGCGGTGCTCGAGACGTCCTGCATCGAGCGCCTGATCGTCGGCACGGTGGCCGAGGCGCTTCCGGTCGCCAAGGGCCTGCTCTATCGCCTGTTCAAGCGCTCCAGCGACGCCCGCATCCCGGACGATCCGCGCATCCTGCGTTATGCCCATGTCGTCGCCAATGACGGTGCGCGCACCTTGCCTGCGATCGATCCCGAGCGCGACCTTGCCTTGCTGCAATATACTGGCGGCACGACCGGGCGCCCCAAGGGCGCGATGCTGACACACCAGAATCTCACCGCGAATGCGCGGCAGGTCAACCAGATCGATCCGCACAGCGAACTGCCCGACCGCATCCTGGGCGCGTTGCCGTTTTTCCATGTGTTCGCCAATACCGCCGTGCTCAATCGCACCGTCGCCAATCGCGGCGAGATCGTAATGTTGCCGCGCTTCGATTCCCGGCAGGTGCTGGCGGCGATCAAGCGCACGCGCGCGACCTCGCTGCCCGGCGTACCGACCATGTTCCAGGCACTGCTCGATTGCCCGGATTTGCCGCGCGCCGATCTCTCCTCGCTGCGCGTCTGCATTTCCGGCGGCGCGCCGCTGCCGCTGCCGCTCAAGGCCAAGTTCGAGAGCATCGTGGGCGCTCGGCTGGTCGAGGGCTATGGCCTTACCGAGAGCAGCGGCGTCGTCTCGGTCAATCCCTATGAAGCGCCCGGCAAGACAGGGTCGATCGGCCAGCCGTTTCCCGCGACCCGCGTGATCCTGCTCGATCGCGAGGATCCCACGCGCCGCGCGCCGCCCGGCGAGCCGGGCGAGATGGCGATTTCCGGCCCGCAGATCATGCGCGGCTACTGGAACAATCCGCAGGCCGATGCTGAGGTCTTCATCAACGGCTATCTGCGCACGGGCGACGTCGGTACGATCGACGATGACGGCTATATGCGCGTGGTCGATCGCATCAAGGACATGATCGCTGTCGGCGGCTTCAAGGTCTTCCCGAGCCAGGTGGAAGAGGTGCTCTATCGCAATCCCGCCGTGCGCGAGGCATTGGTGATCGGCATTCCCGACGATTATCGCGGCGAATGTCCCAAGGCGTTCGTGACGCTGTGGCCGGACAAAGCGGAAGACTGGACCGGCCTCACGCTCAAGGACTGGCTCAATCCGCAGCTCGGCAAGCATGAGCGCGTCTGCGCGGTCGAGGTGAGGGAAAGCCTGCCCAAGACGCTCGTCGGCAAGCTCTCGCGCAAGGAACTCGTCGCCGAGGAACGGGCGAAGGCCGGACTCGCTCAGGGCTGAGGAGCCGCACCCTCCCGGTTTCTTCAGTGGGGACTATATCGAAGAAACCGGGAGGGGGGCCGGCGACGCGTCCAACGGGTCGCAACGGCGGAAATTCAGTGGACGGTGCCCATGGCCTGATCGACGGAGAGCAGGACGAGCATCCGCTCGATCTGGCGCCAGTGGCAGAAATGGATGTGGTTGCCGCGCTCGCGGCTCTGGTCCGCGCGCATCGCCGCTTCGACTCCGGCATGATCGCCAAAGGCCTCGATCAGCGCTGCGGCATCGTCGTAGCTGCGACGATCGACGAGAATCGGGAGATGCATGTCTTGCCCTTATATGTTGCCAGGCCACCCGCCGGCTTTCAATCAGATGATCCAAGCGGCGTGCCAGTTTCGGCGATTGGCGGTTTCGCGGCCGCGAGCTGGTGAAGCGGCTCTTAGCCATTTCCTGTTTCGGGACAGGCCGTGCCGGATCGGTACGGCTGGCATCCCGCAGCGGGACGTGGCAAGGGCAAGGCCATGACCGATCCCACGCCTCCTGACCGTCGGCCGCGCCTCGGCGGCGGCGCGCCCATAGCCCTTCTGACGATCGCCGGAACCATCATTGGCGGCCTGCTCGGCCAGCCCAGCATCGGCCTGCTCACCGGCCTTGGAATCGGCGTGCTTGTCGCGATCGCGATCTGGCGGCTGGGACCGCGTTAGAAGTTACTCCAGGAAGGCGGCGAGGGAGCTTCCAAGACGCTTCGGCCTCGCTCCCGCCGCGCGATCCGCTGGATCCCAAGGTCAGAACAGCGATTGCAGCGCTCGGGACAATGTCGGCAACTGATAAGGCTTGGCGATGACCATATGGTCCGGGTAGCGCTCACTGACGCCTCTTGGACCGTAGCCCGTCGCAAACATGAACGGAACCGCTCTGGCGGCAAGCGCATCGGCGACCGGATAGACCTTCTCTCCGCCAAGATTGACGTCCAGAACGGCGGCATCGAGATCACGGCCCAGCGCGACAATCCGATCAAGCGCCTGCGTCACCGTCGCGGCCGATCCGGCAATCCGGCAACCGAGAGTTCCCAGAAGCGTTTCCAGCATCATGGCGATCAGCGTTTCGTCCTCGACGATCAGGATGCGTAAACCTGCCAGCGATGATCCCGCGGCCGTCATGCCGGCATGACCTTGGCCGAGACGGGGAGGGACATCGCGCAGCAGAGCCCCGCTGAGTCAAACGACAAGTCCAATTTTCCCTCCAACTCGCGTTCCACGCCCTGCTGCACCATCCGCAGCCCGAAACCGCGATGCTCGGTCGGGCTGACCTCGGGTCCGCCGGTTTCGCGCCAAAACAGTCGGATGACGGGCACGCCGTCCACGTCGGTCTCGTGCCAATGCACGTCAACACGTCCGCCGGTCCTGGACAATGCACCATATTTGGCGGCGTTCGTCGCAAGCTCGTGGAACGCCATGTGGAGCGTGAGCGCGGCATTGGGGCTGAGCGTGATTGCGATACCGTCGATCCCACGGGTGCCGGTCTGTCCCGGATCATCATAGGGGGCCAGTGTGCCTTCCACGATTTCGGCCAGAGATGCACCCTCCCAGGACCCTTGCGTCAGAAGGTCGTGCGCACGGGCGAGCGCAACGAGACGGCCGTCGAGACTCTCGTAATATTGGTCCAGCGTTGGCGAGGTCACGCGGCTCAGCAGAGCAATCGACTGCACGCTCGCCAAACTATTTTTGACCCGATGATTGAGCTCGTCGAGCAGGACACGCTGTCTGAGCTCCACTGCCTTCCGTTCGGTGATGTCACGGACGAATGCGCAGAAGCTGACGACGTCGCCCTCGTGGATGGGCGTGATCGACAGTTCGATCGGAAATTCCTGCCCATCGCGGCGCAAGGCCGTCAGTTCGATCCGCTTGTTCAGCACCTTTGCTTCGCCCGTAGCGAGATAGCGTTCCAGGCCCATTTTGTGCGCGGCGCGATAGCGCTCCGGCATGATCGTTTCATCAACCAGCCGGCCGAGCGCATCGGCAGGCGGCCAACCGAATATCGCTTCCGCCTGCGGGCTCCATTCGGTGATCCTGCCCGAATGGTCGATCGTGACGATCGCGTCGAGTGCGGTCTCCACAATGAGTCGGTTACGTCGCTCGCTGGCGTGCAGGGCTTCCTCGGCACGCCGCTGCTCGGTGATATCGGTCGAGATGCCGAACACCGCATAAGACAGGCCGGCCTCGTCGCGCAGTGGAGTCTTCACCGAGACATAGGTGTGCAGGCCATCATCGAGCGGCGCCGTTTCCTCCTCGGTCAGCGCGGTCTCCGTCACCGCGACTCGCTCATCCATCGCGCGGAATGCGGCCGCGACATCGTTCGGGAAAAAGTCGAAGTCCGTCTTGCCGATCACCTGCGCCCGCTCGAGCCTGAAAATGTCGATATAGCGTTGATTGACCATTAGATATCGGCCGGCCAGGTCCTTGACGTAAATGACGGCGGGACTGTTCTCGACGACTGCCTCGATCAACCGTTGGTGCCGGCGCTGCCGTCTTTCGCGCCTTGCGAGCCAGCCGGCCATGAACAGCGCCACCACCGCAAGAGCCACGGCGGCCGTCACCGCGAGATATGCGAATCCCGGGGATGCGATCATGGTCACGTCGTCAACCGACACATCGATGTGCTTGCCGGTCCGGACAGGAGGCTGGTGAGAGCGGCGAGATCGACAGTCCAGCCCGTCATCACCGCGTCGCCCAGCAGGGCGACAACCGCGATGCCGGCCCTCGGGATCGTCGGTATTTTGCCCTGCCCGACCATCACATCGCCTCTCTCCGTCAAGCGCGGTGCCTTTGCGCTTTTTCGGGCTGATAGAGATAGTTGCTCGGCGGACCAATGGCTATAGAGCTTGCGCCGGACAGTGACATACCACGCTTCTGTCGAACCGGTGGCGCGCGGTTGCGCATCCGACTCCGGAGGCATAGATCAGCGCGATGAAAAAATATCTCCTCATGGCCGTTCTGGCATTCGTCATCGCGGCCGGCGGCATCTTCTTCTATTTCTCGCGACCGGACACGGCGCGTCTGGCGGAGAGCGACCTGGAAGGGCGTGAGCCGAAGTTCACGGCGCCGCGCAAGCAACTCATCCCCACGGTCGGCATTGCCGATCCGGTCGGTTGGGCCGCCAATGCCGCGCCGGTCGCGGCGCGGGGCCTGAAGGTCCAGCGTTTTGCAGCGGGCCTCGATCATCCGCGCTCGATGCTCGTCCTGCCCAATGGCGACATTCTGGTTGCCGAGACCAACAGTCCGCCGCGCGAGGCCGAAGGCTTCACCGACTGGGTGATGGGCAAGCTGATCGGCGCTGCCGGTGCGGGTGGCGCGTCGGCGAATCGCATCACGCTGCTGCGCGACACGGATGGCGATGGCGTCGCCGAGCAGAAGCATGTGCTGCTCAAGGGCCTCAATTCGCCTTATGGCATGGCGCTGGTCGGCGAGACGCTTTACATCGCCAATACGGACAGCCTGATGGCCTTCCCCTACAAGGAAGGGATCACGCAGATCACCGATGCGGGCCGCAAGGTGACCAATCTGCCGGCCAATGCGCCGAACAATCACTGGACCCGCAGCCTGGCGGCCAGCCCGACCGGCAAGCTGTATGTAGGCATCGGATCGAACAGCAACATCGCCGAGCGCGGTCTCGACAGCGAGGACTATCGCGCGCTCGTGCTGGAGATCGATACCAAGGCCGGTACGTCGAACGCCTATGCCAGTGGCCTGCGCAATCCGACCGACCTTGCGTGGAATCCCTGGACCGGCGGGCTGTGGGCCGTGGTCAACGAGCGGGACATGCTCGGCTCCGATCTGGTGCCCGACTATCTGACCGACGTGGAGTTTGCGGCCTTCTATGGCTGGCCCTGGAACTACTGGGGTGGCTATGTCGACAAGCGCGTCCAGCCGGAGCGGAACGATTTGCGCGAATATACGCGGCGGCCCGCCTTCGCGGTTGGCGCGCATACTGCGCCGCTCGGTCTCGTCTTCACGCCGGGCTCGGCGCTTGGGGCGCCCCTCGATCACGGCGCATTCGTGGCGCTGCATGGCAGCTGGAACCGCAAGCCGCTCGCCGGCTACAAGGTCGCCTATGTCGCCTTCAACGCCAAGGGCATGCCGCAGGGCAAGCTCGTCGATGTCCTGACCGGCTTCCTCAACGACAAGGACGAGGCGCAGGGTCGCCCGGTCGATGTGGTCATTGCCAAAGATGGCGCCCTTCTTGTCAGCGATGATGTCGGCGGTATCGTCTGGCGAGTAACCAATCCGGCAGGCAAGCCGACATCGACCGAGGCGACGCCCCCGATAGAGTGAACCTCCTGGGATCGCGGCTCAGCTCGCGTTCAGTGTTCGCCCCTCGCGCCCGGCCAGTTCCACCACATATTGCCAGGCAACCCGCCCGGAGCGGCTGCCGCGCTGCGTCGCCCACTGGATCGCCGCTGCCGGTTCGAACGAGAGTCCGTAGCGCTCGGCATAGCGCGTGACGATCGCGACATAGGCGTCCTGATCGAGCGCGTGAAAGCCGAGCGACAGGCCGAAGCGATCCGAGAGGGCGAGCCGGTCGTCGACCACGTCGCGCTTGTTGATCGGGTCATCCTGCTCGGACATGGAGCGCGGCACGATATGGCGTCGATTGGACGTGGCGTAGAGCCGCACATGGCTGCCGCGCGCGCCCGCGCTGCCCTGCAGCAGCGAGCGAAGCGCCCGCGCATCGGCGCCGAAGTCGCCGTCGAAGCCGAGATCGTCGATATAGAGTATAATCGGCCGGCTGGTCGTGCGCAGCAGCGAGAAAAGCCCGGCCAGGCTGCGCAGATCATCGGTCGCGACCTCGACCATGGCGAGCGGCAGCCCCTCCTTCTGGACCTGGCCGACACAGGCGGCGACCGTTGCTGATTTGCCGGTGCCGCGCGCGCCCCAGAGCAGCACGTCGTGCGCCGCATGGCCCCGGGCGAGGCGGCGGCTGTTTTCGAGGCAGGCTTCCTTCTGCGCATCGATCCCGGCCAGCAGCGCATAGTCGACCGGCTCGAAGGCATCGACCGGCGCGATCGCCTTGCCGTCCCAGCGATAGGCCGGATGCGCCTCGAGATCGGCCGGGGCCGGAGCAGGCGGCGCGATCCGGTCGAGGGCGGCGGCGATGCGGGCCAGCGCCGTGTCTGTGGTCTCGTTGGTCATGGCGCGTCTCTCTAGAGTGATTTCGAGCCAGATGGAATCATCTGGCGGCTCGGAAATCGCGAACAACAAACAACGCTGATTCGCTGTCAGCGGCAAAGGGTCTCGTTCAGGGCTTCATCCTGTCACACAGCGCCGCTATAGGCCCGACATGCCGCATCGCGCCCGGACGATCGAGACTCAGATCAGAGCCTATGACGGCGCGTCGCTGATCGAGGCCGCGACGCTGATCCGTGCGGGCGAGCCGGTCGCCGTGCCGACCGAGACCGTCTATGGCCTCGCCGCCGATGCGACGAAGGAGACCGCCGTGGCGCGCATCTATGCCGCGAAAGGGCGCCCCTCGTTCAATCCGCTGATCGTCCATGTCGCCGATCTGGAAATGGCACGGCGGCTCGTGGCTTTTTCGTCCGCTGCGGAAACGCTGGCGAGGGCCTTCTGGCCAGGCGCTCTGACGATGGTGCTACCGCGGCTGCCCGATTGCCCGGTGGCGGAGCTGGCAAGTGCCGGCCTGCCGACCCTGGCGGTGCGGTTGCCGTCGCACCCCGCGATGCGCTCGCTCATTGCCGCCGCCGGCGTGCCGCTTGCCGCGCCTTCCGCCAACGCCTCGGGCGGCATCAGCCCCACCCGCGCTTCCCATGTGCTGGCGAGCCTCGGCGGACGCATCCCGTTCATCCTCGATGCCGGCCCAACCAGCGACGGCGTTGAATCCACAATCGTTCGGCCTGATGCGGCAGCGATCACCTTGCTGCGCCCCGGCCCGATCACGCCGGCGATGATCGAAGCGGCGATCGGTCTGCCGGTCGTAGATCCACGCCAGGCTGAAGGCATCACGGCGCCCGGCCAGCTCGAAAGCCACTATGCCCCGTCCAAGCCGCTGACCCTCAATGCCGACGTGCCGGTCGAGGGGCGCTTTCACATCGGCTTCGGCCCGGGGCCCTGCCAGCGCAATCTGAGCGCCACCGGTGATCTGGTGGAGGCGGCCGCCAATCTTTTCGCGACCCTGCACGAAGCGGATGCCAGCTCCTTTTCCGGAATCACCGTTGCGCCCATTCCCGAGCGCGATATCGGCATCGCGATCAACGACAGGTTGCGCCGCGCCGCAGCATGAGACCGCCTTGCGTGACGCCGGTCGTAAGCAGCGCACAACTAGCCGGGATAGCGGCATTTTTCACGTTTGATGGTGCAACTCTTCGCGGAACCGCAGGATTTCAGCCCTGAGCCGCGTGCTCGGGACGGGGCGGCAGGAGCACGCTTCATCGCTCCCCTGTTGGTGAGCGGGGCCTCGTCGCTAGTGCGCTTTTTCTTCGGGTTGTGCTTCGCAGCAATCGAAACGATCGCGTGGAGCCAAAAGAATAAAGGACGTCGCATTGCTGGGCCTTTCGAGAGTCGACCTCGATCCATCCATCGTTTTCATTGCGTTTCTCGCACTGCTGTCCGCCTTGCTGACATTGCGCGCGCTGGCCGCGCCACACCGCCCTGCGCGGCCGGTGTCGGAGGAAGGGGCGGAGCTGATCGGCGGATGCTCGGGCGCCCTGCTGCTGGCCTGGCTGACGACGGGTGAGCTTGTGCCTGCGCTCCCGGCCTTTCTGCTGTGTCTCTGTGGTGCGGCGCTGGCGCGCTATGTTGTCCATCGCCTGAGCATGCCGGGCATTCTCTGGATGACGAGCGCGGTGGCGGGTTTCTTCATCGGGGGCCTCTGGACCTGGCTTTTCCTGCAGGAAGCGGGGCTGCCCCGTTCACTCGAGATCGCGGCGCTCGCCGGCTTTGCTCTTTCCGTTCCCCTTTTCGCCATCGCCCAGATCGCCGGTTTCGCGCGCGAGGCCGTGGTGACGCACGAGCGCTGGCGCCAGCCCTTCGAGCCGGCGACGAACACGGCGCCTGCCCGCCGCTTCAAGGTGTCGCTCCAGCTGCCCTGCTATGCCGAGCCGCCCGAGATCGTGATGGGCACGATGAACCGCCTCGCCGCGCTCGATCACGACAATTTCGAAGTGCTGGTCTGCGACAACAACACGCAGGACGAGCGTCTCTGGCGCCCGCTCGAGGCGCATTGCCGCACGCTCAACGCGCGCATGGGCCGCGAATGCTTCCGCTTCTTCCATGTCGCCCCGCTGGAGGGCGCGAAGGCCGGCGCGCTCAATTATCTGCTCGACGGCCAAATGGCGAGCGACGCGGACATCATCGGCGTGATCGATGCCGACTATTACGCGCGGCCCGATTTCCTGTCGCGCCTGCTGCCTTATTTCGCGGATCCCGAGATCGGCTACATCCAGACGCCGCACGACTATCGCGCCTATCAGGCGAGCAGCTATCTGACCGCCTGCTACTGGGAATATATGCCCTGCAACAAGGTCGATTATCCGGGCGTCAGCGAATATGGTGGCGCCTTCACGATCGGCACCATGTGCCTCATCCGCACCGAGGCGCTGCGCAAGGCGGGCGGCTGGGCGGAATGGTGCCTCACCGAAGACAGCGAAGTCTCCGTGCGCATCCGCGCGGCGGGCTATCGCGGCTATTATTTCGGCGAGACCTTCGGGCGCGGGCTCATTCCCGAGACGTTCGACGACTACAAGAAGCAGCGCTTCCGGTGGACGGCAGGCCCGGTGCAGCAACTGCGCCGCCACTGGCGGCTGTTCCTGCCTTCGCCCTTCGCGCCGGCCATGCCGGGTTGGACGAAGCTGCTGGAGGTGGTCCGCTGCCTTGCGCCGTTGCAGACGCTCGCCGGCCTCGCGCTAGGCGTCATGGGTCTCGCCTCGATGATCGCGGCCCTGGCGACGGGCGCGATGAAGCCGATCACGGTGCCGCCTGTCGCGGGCATGCTGCTGCTGATCGGCGCGGCGACCTGGTGCGTGCGCACCGTGCATCGTTATCGCCTCTCCGGTTGTCGCGACACCGAGGACATGATCCGGGGCGAAATCGCCCGCGCCTCGCTCGTCTATGTCGTGCTGGTTGCGGGCATTGCCGGCCTCTCGAAGCGTCCGCTCGCCTGGCGGCGCACGCCGAAATTCGCTGGCCTCTCCGATGAATCACCCTTCGCCTCGACCATGGCGGAGACGATCGCGGGATCGGCCTGCATGGTCCTCGCGGTCGGCCTCCTGCTGGCGGCCCCCCTGATCGGAGAGGGCATGGCTTTGCTCTCGTTCCTTGGTCTCGCAGGCCTTGGCGTGCAGTTCTTCTGTGCTCCGGCGATGGCGGCCATGGCGATGCGGCGTTCCAGCCCGGTGCGCGAGCGGGTCGTGTGGCGCACGGCGCTCACACAGTCGCCCGCGCGCGAGACGGCGCCCGCGCTTGCGGCGCTGCCGGACGAACGTCGCCCGCTTACCGCGTCGGGCCGCTCGGCCATCCACTGACGGGAGGGAACAGGCGCCCGGCGGCGTCAGTCGTCGGTGCAGTAATAGTCATCCCAGCGCTCCGCGCACTTCTTGCGAAGCACGCGGCCCCGGGCTCGGTCGGCCTCATCGCCGCTCGTCGTCGCCCAGTCGACCGCCTTGGAGGTCGCGTTGATCGGCGCACGCACGACATTATAGGCCGTGCGCGCAACGCAGCCGGGCAGCGTCAGCGACACGACGGCGCAGAGCGCAACGGCAGTCAGGGTCTTCATCGGTCGGCCTCCTCCAGGCGAGTTTGACGGCACGCTAGAAGGAAAATGTGGCCGAGCAATGAACGATGCGGCCGCTGGAGGGATTTCGCGGCAGGTGGATCACCTGCCGGCCCGGAAATCACGGAAACAACGAAAACCTGCCGAAATCAGGCGTCGGCGCGCAGCCGGTCGGCAAAGCCCTTGCGCAGCTTCTGCAGCTTGGGCGGGATGACAGCCATGCAATAGGGATTGCGGGTGCCGACCCGGTCCCAATATTGCTGGTGATAATCCTCGGCCGGATACCAGACACCCAGCGGCTCGATCGCCGTGACGATCGGGTCGGACCAGTCGGCCTGTGCCCGCTCGATGCCGGTCACGGCTTCGGCGCGCTGCTCCTCGTCATGCGGGAAGATGGCGGAGCGATATTGCGTGCCCACGTCGTTGCCCTGGCGATTGAGCGTCGTCGGATCATGCGTCGCGAAGAAGATGTCGAGCAGGTCGGCATAGCCGATCACCTCCGGATCATAAGTGATGCGGATGGCCTCGGCATGGCCCGTCGTGCCCGTGCAGACTTCCTCATAGGTCGGATTGGCCTTGGTGCCGCCAATATAGCCGCTCTCGATGCCGATCACGCCGTTGAGGCTCTGATAGACAGCCTCGGTACACCAGAAACAGCCGCCGGCCAGCGTCGCGGTCGCCTTCATCGGATCGTCCTTTCAACAATGCGGGTTTGGCGCAGAGATAAGGTCTCCGCGCCAAATCGCAATGTCACCGGCTGGAGATCAGAGGCGCAGGCCTGTCGTCTCGGGTAGCCCGGACATCAGATTGAGGTTCTGCACCGCCGCGCCGGACGCGCCCTTGCCGAGATTGTCGAGCACGGCGACCAGACGCACCTGCTCGCCGCCCCTATCGCCAAAGACGAAGAGCTGCATGACGTCCTTGTCCTTCAGAAGCTCGATCGGCAGCGTCGCCGCGTCGTAGCTCGTAGGGACGGAGATGATCGGCGATCCGGCATAATGGTCGGCCAGCGCCGTGCGCATCCGGGCGGCATCCGCGCCCACGGGCAAGGTGGCGAGGTGAAGCGGGATCTCGACGATCATGCCCGAATAGACCGGGACGACCGTGGGCGCGAAGATCGGCCGGTGGAGAAGGCCGCAGCGCTCCTTCATCTCCGGCACATGCTTGTGGCCAAGCGTCAGGCCGTAGGTCGCGAACGCGCTCGGGGCGCCGGCCGCGCCCTCATAATCGGCGATCATCGACTTGCCGCCGCCCGAATAGCCTGACGCCGCATAGCAGGAGAGGCGCGCATCGACCGGGATCAGCCCGGCCTGCACCAGCGGCGCGACCAAGGCGATGAAGCCGGTCGAATAGCAGCCCGGATTGCTGACGAAGCGTGCCCGCGCGACTGTCTCGCGGCCCGAGATTTCCGGCAGGCCATAGACCCAGCCCGGCGCCACGCGATGCGCGGTCGAGGCATCGACGACGCGCGTCGTCTCGTTGGCGATCATCGCGACCGACTGCTTCGCCGCCTCGTCCGGCAGGCAGAGCAGTACGATATCCGCGGCATTGATCGCCCCGGCGCGCGCGGCGTCGTCCTTGCGCTGGGCATCGTCCAGCGTGATGAGATCGAATTCGGTCCGGCCGTCGAGCCGCTCGCGGATCTGGATACCTGTCGTGCCAGCCGCGCCATCGATGAAAATCTTGGTCATTGTTCTAAATCCTGCGCCGGTCCGTTACCGGCTGCTCGTGCCTGTCCTGGAACCGCGCGATAACATCGGCAAGCGGCTCGATCGTGACGGCCATGGCGTCGGCTGTGGCGTGGATCAGGCGCGTGCCGTCCACCATGAAGCCGACATGGCCGGGAAAGAAGACCATGTCGCCTCGTCGGAGTTCCGCCGTGTCGGGCAGCGGTGCGCCGACCTCCTGCGCCTGCTGATCGGTGTCGCGCGGCGCGGCAATCCCACAGGCGGCAAAGGCCGTCTGCAACAGGCCCGAGCAATCATAGCCAAGACCGCCGCGTGCCGCCCAGACATAGGGCCGGCCCAGCGCGCGCTCGGCGACCGACACCCAGTCGCTCTCGACCGTGTCGAGCGCGCGGACATGCCGCAGATGGATGAAGCCCTCACCGGTCGCGAGATAGTCGCCCTCTATCTCGCCGTTCACGCGCGCATTGGCGGGCAGCAACGCCAGGACGGGAGCCTTGAAATCTGCCGCCGCGAAGACCGGCGCCGGCACGGTCGTGATATGGCTTGCCTTGCCCGGCTCGCCGAGCGCGTCCATCGGCACATAGCCGACATAATGATCATGCCCGCAATAGCCCCAGGCCCAGCCGCTGCGCGCGTCGAGC
The DNA here is from genome assembly GCF_019737615.1 of Sphingobium xanthum. Taxonomy (GTDB): domain Bacteria; phylum Pseudomonadota; class Alphaproteobacteria; order Sphingomonadales; family Sphingomonadaceae; genus Sphingobium; species Sphingobium xanthum. The sequence goes on from NZ_JAHKKS010000011.1 coordinate 67,791, forward strand.
ATGTGGAAGGCCTCGCCATGCAGCAATTCGCTGACCGCGCCCGCGTCCGCGCCGGGCGCGCTGCGCACCATGGTCGAGGCTGCGATACACTGGCGCGGCACCGGCGCCGCATAATGCGGGGCGAAATAGTAGTCGGCGAGCGCGACGTCGGCGAGGTCCGCCCGGATCGCGCGCACGCGCGCGTCATAGCCGCGGGAAACCCCGTCCAGCGTGACGCGCCTGCGCGCGGTGGGAGATGCCGCTGTTCCGTGCATCGAAGGCCCCTGCGCCAAAAGGGGTTAAGAGGTCAAGGGATGGCGCATTGCGACAACAGCGCCGCCGTTATGGGATCGAGGTTGGTTTCGGTCTCTCGGGCGCTCAAGCCAACTTGGCGAGCGGCGTCTGCCCACTCGCTATTATCGACTACCACGGACAAACAGAGTTCCGGACTCTCATCCAGCTGTCCTGCGATGCTTTCGAGTGCGAATATTCGTAGCCGGAATGCTTCCTTGCGTTGCCCTGCGAGGAGGTAGCGCACGGCCGCGCTTGTATAGGCCGAGAGGAAGCGCGGAAGGAATTCTGAACGCTTTGGCCCCTTGGCAACTTCGAAATCCTGCGCGGCGCGTGCCAGAAGAGCATCGAATTCTTTCGGGTCTGTCGATGCAGCCGGTACACCACGCCGCAGAAGCGAGAATCCGTTTGCTACGGTCTCGTCATTGTTCGGCCCAAGCGTTTCCAGCCGTATCTGATAGGCTTGTTTCAGATACTCGACGACTTCAGGGGGAGGCTCTTTGGATAGTTCTTCAAGCGCATCGGCATAACTGTGAAGCGCGAGCGCGACCAGCGGGTGACGCCGACCAAAGACCTTCTCATAGCCCGCGATGCTGCGGTGGAGATAAACGAGGGATTCTTGGGCTAGGGCGTTTGCAAGAGACCCCTGATCTTCGAAGTGAGCCATTGCGAGATGAGCATTGTAAAGCTCTACACCGAAAGATGTGAGCAAATCGGCACGCGCGAGACCATCATCTGTCGCCTCAAGTTGTCGCTCGAGTGCTGCCCTAGCCTGTGCGAACTTGCCGTCGCTCGCCAGCGTTACTGGCGCGCGGACGAGATCTTCCATTATATCCGGCGACAAGCGGTCTTTGGTCTCGACCGACTCGGCAGGGGCAGGTGGTGGGGTTTGGGCAAGACCGCTCTGCGCGCTGGAGATTGCGATGAGGACAGCTAGGATGATCTTCCTAGCGCCCATAGCGTCCCTGCAGCATCGCAAAGGCCGCGCGCAGTCCATAGGCCTCGCCGCCCTTGGCGCGGCCGGGCTTGGCGGTCGGGCGCCAGGCGAAGGTATCGAAATGCGCCCAGGGCGTCTTGTTCGGGACGAAGCGCTGGAGGAACAGAGCGGCCGTGATCGACCCGGCATAGGCGCTCTCGCCGCTGTTCGAGAGATCGGCGATGTCGCTCTTGAAGAGGTCGTTATAAGGCTCCCAGAGCGGCAGGCGCCACATCTGGTCGTCGACCTGGACGCCGCTGGCGAGCAGGTCGGCCGCCAGTGCCTCGTCATTGGTGAACATGGCCGGCAGATCGGGGCCGAGCGCCACGCGCGCGGCGCCGGTCAGCGTCGCGAAGTCGATGATGAGCTCCGGCGCATCCTCGCCCGCCTTGGTCAGCGCGTCGCCCAGCACCAGCCGGCCTTCCGCATCGGTATTGCCGATCTCGACGGTCAGGCCCTTGCGGCTGCGCAGCACGTCGCCGGGGCGGAAGGCATTGCCGCTGATCGCATTCTCGGCGACCGGCAGCAGCAGGTGCAGCCGCACCGGCAGGTTGGCTCCCATCACGAGATCGGCCAGCGCCAGCGCATGCGCCGAGCCGCCCATGTCCTTCTTCATGAGGCGCATGGCCGAACCCGGCTTGATGTCGAGCCCGCCCGTGTCGAAGGTGATGCCCTTGCCCACGATGGCGATGCGCGGATTGTCCTCACGGCCCCAGAGTAGTTCGATCAGGCGCGGCTGATTGGCGCGGTCGGCTGCGCGGCCCACGGCGTGGATCATTGGATAGCCGGTTTCCAGCGCGTCGCCGCGCGTCACCGTCATTGCCGCCTCGTGACGCTCGGCGCTCTGCTTCGCAAGCGCCTCGATCTGGTCCGGCCCCATATCGGCGGTCGGCACATTGACCATGTCGCGCACCAGCGCCGTCGCGCGGGCCACCGCGGCCGCGCCGTCGATCGCCCCAGGCTGGCTGGTGAGAAGGATGCGCGGACCTTTCTCGCTCTTCTTCTCCTTGTACCGCTCGAAGCGATACTGCGCGGTCATCCAGCCCAGGATGGCGGCGCCGGGCTCGCCGTTCGCGAGGCGATAGCTGCCCTCGGGCAAGGTCTCAGCCAGCCGCGCGAGGCACCAGTTGGTGAGCGCGTCCGCCTTGGCGACGCCGGCCAGCACCGCCCAGTCCTCTGGCTTCTCGCCCGGAAGGATGGCATGGGCCGACGCGCTCGGCTTGAAGCCTTGCGCGGCGAGTGCGGCGCGGTGGCGCTCGGGCTGGGTGGTGAGCCAGTCGTCATAGCCGGCTGCGTCGACGAGATGGATGGAATGGGCGCTTTGGCCCGCATCCGGGCGCACGAGATCGGCTGGGTCCGTCATGCGACCGGGCTTAGTCCTCCGTTCCCGGCTCGGCAAGCCGGTGCGCATGCGCTAAGGTGCGGTGTTCTGCGTGGAGAGGAGACAGACCATGCGCCTTTTGTCCGTTGCCGGCCTCAGCCTGTCCGCCACGCTGTTGCTCTCTGCCTGCGGAGGCGGGGCGGACAAGGCGCCCGACGCGCCGAATGCGGTTGCGCCAGCCGCCAATGTCGCGAACATGGCGACGCCCGTGCCGGAAGCGACCGGAGCGCCCGCGGGCAACAAGGTGGTGAGCTACGAAGAGGACAAGATCGAGTTCCGCTATAGCTGGCCCACGCAGGCTGCCGCGATCCCGGAGCTGGACGGCTGGCTCGCCGGCAACGCGGAGAGCCTCAAGAAGAAGACCGTCGATGGCGGGCGCAACGAACAGGCGAGCGCCAAGAAGGACGATTATGTCTTCAACGGCTACAGCTATTCGGAGGACTGGCATGTCGCCGCGGACCTGCCGAGCCTGCTTGTCATGCAGAGCGACGGATACAGCTACACCGGCGGCGCGCACGGCATGCCCATCGTCACGGCGCTGTTCTGGGACAAGGCGAAGAAGCAGCGGCTCGCGACCGGCGCGATCTTCGACCTGCCGGCGCTGACGGCGGGCATCAAGGACCGCTTCTGCGAGGCGCTGGACGAGGAGCGCGGTGAGCGCCGGGGCGCGCCAGTGAAAGCGGACGATCCGGACGAGCTGCCCGATTTCGTCCAATGCGTCGACATCGCGAAGCAGACCATCCTGCCGGTCTCGCTCAGGGGCAAGGCGCTCGATACGTTGCGCATCGTCATCATGCCCCATGAGGCCGGTCCTTATGCCGAGGGCATTTACGAGATCGACCTGCCAGTTGACTCGGCCATCCGCAAGGCGGTGAAACCGCCCTATGCGGGAGCGTTCGGCGGCTAGGCCGGCACGCCGAACAGGTCGTGCTCGTCCGCGTCCTCGATCACCGCTTCGATGATCGCGCCCGGCGCGAGCGCGGGATCGATGTCGCGCAGGAAGACATTGCCGTCGATCTCGGGCGCGTCGGCCTGTGAGCGCGCGGTCGCGCCGACGCTGCCGTCCTCGTCCGGATCGCCGACCTCGTCGATGATGACGGGCATGGTCCGGCCGATCTTCGCAGCAAGCTTTGCGGCGCTGATCTCGGCGCATTTCTGCATGATCCGCTGGAAGCGCTCTTCCGTCACCTCAGGGGCCACCGGGTTGGGCAGGTCATTGGCCTGCGCGCCTTCGACCGGCTCGAAGCGGAAGGCGCCGACGCGGTCCAGCTGGGCTTCGTCCAGCCAGTCGAGCAGATACTGGAAGTCGGCCTCGGTCTCGCCGGGGAAGCCGACGACGAACGACGAGCGGATCGTGATGTCCGGGCAAATGCTGCGCCAGCTTGCCAATCTTTCCAGCACCTTGGCCTCGTTGGCCGGGCGCTTCATGCTGCGCAGCACATTCGGCGCGGCATGCTGGAAGGGGATGTCGAGATAAGGCGTCAGCAGCCCGTCGGCCATCAGCGGGATGACCTGATCGACATGCGGATAGGGATAGACATAATGCAGGCGCACCCACGGCGTCTCGCCCTGCGGCGTGCGCAGGCCGCCGAGCGCGCGCGCCAGATCCGTCATATGCGTGCGGATCGTTTCGCCTTTCCAGACGCGCTCCTCATGCCGCACATCGACGCCATAGGCCGACGTGTCCTGGCTGATGATGAGCAGCTCCTTGGTGCCGGCGGCGACCAGCTTTTCCGCCTCGCGCAGCACGGCGTCGATGCGACGGCTGGCAAGCTTCCCGCGCAATGAGGGAATGATGCAGAAGGAGCAGCTGTGGTTGCAGCCTTCGCTGATCTTCACATAGCCATAATGGCGCGGCGTCAGCTTGAGCCCGCCCTCCGGCACGAGATCGACAAAGGCATTGGGCACGGGCGGCGCGGCCTCGTGCACGGCGTGGACCACGTCTTCATATTGATGCGCGCCGGTGACGGCGAGCACCTGCGGGAAGCGGGCGCGGATCAGCTCGGCCTCATTGCCCATGCAGCCGGTGACGATGACGCGGCCATTTTCGGCGATCGCCTCGCCGATGGCTTCGAGGCTTTCCTCCTTGGCGCTATCGAGGAAGCCGCAGGTGTTGACCAGCACGACGTCCGCGCCTTCATAGTCCGGAGACAGCGCATAGCCATCGCTCCTGAGCTTGGTCAGGATACGTTCGGAATCGACCAGCGCCTTCGGGCAGCCGAGCGACACCATGCCCACCTTCGGGGCGTCGGGAATCTTCAATGCCATGATTGCGCGCGCATATAGGAGCGTTGCGGCGAAAACGCCAGATGGCGGATGCGGGACAGGTTGAGGAGGGACGTAGAACTGCCAAAGGTTACACCAGGGTCACACTGTCGCGCATGTTTGGTTGGATGCAGGATCAGGCTGCAGCCGCGGCGGTTGGCCGGTTTTCCGGGCACGGAGAGTGACGGGAAGAGGCTTGAACCGATCATGCCGCGACGATGCCTGCGCGATTGGCTGTAGGACAGAGGCAATGTGAAAGGCGCGCCGGTCGCAACTTGCCGTCCGGCGTCATCCCAGCGAAAGTTGGGGGAAGGAGAGGGAGACAGTCATGCGCATAACCAGGATCGAGCTTCTGCATGCCGATGGCGGCTGGCGGACGATCTCCTACCTCAAGCTCTCCACGGATGAAGGGCTGACCGGCTGGTCGGAGTTCAACGAGACGGTCTGGAATCCGGGCCTGACGCCTGTGCTTCAGGCGGTCTCGGTAGCGGCGGTCGGCCGCGATCCGCGCGCTTTCGCATCCATCGCCGCCGTGCTGCACGCGACCTTGAAGCTCGCGCCGGGCGGGGTCGGCTGTCAGGCCGTCGCCGCGGTCGAGAATGCCTGTATCGACGTCGCGGCCAAGGCGGCGGGCGTGCCGGCGTGGCGGCTGCTGGGCGGGCCGGTGCGCGAGCGCATCCCGGTCTACTGGTCGCATGCCGGGCTGTTCCGCGCGACGATCCCCGATGCGTTCGAGCGGGATGCGGGTTCGCCGCCGGTGCGTGGGCTGGACGACTATAAGGCGCTGGGCGAAGAGATCCGCGCCAAGGGCTTCAAGGCGCTCAAGACCAATCCGGTGATCTTCGGCCCCAAGGGCGGGACGATGGCCAATACCGGCATCCGCGCGACGCCCGATCTCGATCTGGCGGGGGCAGGGCGGGGCTATCCGCTCAACAGCGTCATCACACAGCTCGAGGCGCTGCGCGATGGCGCGGGGCCGGACATGGAGATCATGCTCGACCTCAATTTCTCGCTGCGTGGCGAGGGCATGCGGCGCGTGGCCGGCGCGCTCGATCATCTCGGGCTCGCCTGGATGGAGATCGACACCGATGTGCCGGCGGCACTTGCCGATGTGCGCGGCGGTCTGGTGACGCCGGTCGCCTCGCTCGAATCGCTGCACGGGCTGGTCCAGTATCGGCCTTGGCTGGAAGCGCGGGCCTGCGACATGGTGCTGATCGATCCGATGTGGAACGGCGTCTATTCCTCGCTGCGGATCGCGGCGCTGGCCGATGCCTTCGGGTTCAACGTGGCCGTCCACAATTGCTACGGGCGGCTGGGGGACCGCCAGGCGGCGGCATTTGCGGCGCTCGCGCCCAATTTGCGCATCATGGAGATGGAGCCGGACGACGTGCGCTGGCATGGCGATCTGGTGGATGCCTCGCTGGTGCTGGAGGACAGCAGCCTGATCCTCGATGAGCGGCCCGGCTGGGGCTGCGAGGTCAATGAGGAGGCCGTCCGCGCGCATCTGCCTCGGTCCGATCCCGCGAGGCCTTGGCTGGTCTGATGATGAGTGTGTTCCTGCGAAGGCAGGAGCCCAGGGCCCAATCGAGGTGTCTTGCCGCCCTGGGCTCCGGCCTTCGCAGGAGCACCGTTGGGACAGTTTTGAGCTTTCCTCACTGCCCTACACCCGCCTTGTCCTGATTGGCGCGCAGGACGATGTAGGCGCGGATCGCCTCGACATCGGCGTCGCTCAGCACCTTTTGGAAGCTCGGCATGCCGTTCATGGCGAGCGCGCCTTCGCGGACGATTGCGCGGAATGGTGCTGCGTCCGAGAGGCTGGCGCTGTAGCGCAGATCGGGCACTTCGCCGCCGCTGACAGCGGCCGAGCCATGGCAGAAATAGCAGCGTCGCGCGTAGATCTGCCGTCCGGCGTCGACGGTCGCGGCGCTGCCCGTGGCGGGTGGCGGCGCGAGCGCGGCGTTGCGGACGGGCGGGGCGGGGAGGGTAGTCTTGCCGCCCAGCTTCAGCACGACGAGCCGGTTGATCCCGGTCGCAGCGGCATCCGAGGTGAGCCCGCCCACGACTTGCGGCATGCCGCCGCCCCAGCCGACGGTGACCGCGACATATTGCTCGCCGCCCACGCTGTAGGTCATCGGCGCGGCGACGATGCCGGCGCCTAGCGGGTGCGACCAGAGCGCCTTGCCGCTGGCCGCGTCGTAAGCGACGAGATCGCCCTTCGCCGTGCCCTGGAAGACGAGACCGCCGTCCGTCACCAACGTGCCGCCGTTCCACGCGACCGGCAGGCGCACGCGCCAGGCGGCCTTGCGCTTGATCGGGTCCCAGGCGATCAACTCGCCATGCAGCGCCTTCTTGGCCCCTTCGATGATCGCGAGATCGTCAGGCAGGGAGGTCGCGATCGGGTCGATGCCCATATTGGGCGTGCTGGGTTGGAGCTTGTAGTCCGGCCCGGCGGGGACATAGCCGAAGCCCGCCTCGATGCCCGGAATATAGGCAAGGCCGGTCTTCGCGCTGTAGCTCATCGAGTGCCAGTTATGGCCACCGAGCGCACCGGGCTGCTGATTGGACGTCTGGCCGTTCTCGCTCCAGCGGATGCCGGGATTTTCGATCGGCCGGCCGGTCTTGGGGTCGAGCCCCTTGGCCCAGGTGACGGTCACATAGGGCGTGCCCGAGAGGAACTGGCCGGTCGCGCGATCGAGCATGTAGAAGAAGCCATTCTTGGGCGCCTGCATCAGCACCTTGCGCGGTTTCCCGTCGATCTCGAGATCGGCGAGGATGATTGACTGGGTGGCTGTATAGTCCCATTCGTCGCCGGGCGTGGTCTGGAAGTGCCAGACATGCTCGCCCGTCTTCGCCTTCAGCGCGACGATGGACGAGAGGAAGAGATTGTCGCCCTTGCCGTCGCTGCGCAGCTTGCGGCTCCACGGGCCGCCATTGCCGACGCCGATATAGACGAGATCGAGCGCGGGGTCATAGGCGATGCTGTCCCACACGGTGCCGCCGCCGCCGAGGCGCCACCACTCGCCAGACCAGCCATCCGCAACCTTGGCGAGGACCGCGTCCGACGCCGCGCCGTCCTTCGTGCCGGGCTTGGGCGGGACGGTGTAGAAGCGCCAGACGAGCTTGCCGGTCTTCTGGTCATAGGCCGAGACATAGCCGCGCACGCCGAGCTCGGCGCCGCCATTGCCGATCAGCACCAGCCCGCCGAAAGCGCGCGGCGCGCCGGTGACGGTATGGTCGCCGGAGGGATCGAGCGTCTGGACGGACCAGGCGGGCTGGCCGGTCTTCGCGTCGAGCGCGATCAGGCGGCCATCGAAGGCGGCGAGGAAGACGCGGCCGTCCGCATAAGCAAGGCCTCGACTGGCCGGGCCGCAGCAGCCCTTGCCGCCCATCGCCTTGTCGACCTTCGGGTCATAGTGCCACAGCTCCTTGCCGGTGCGCGCGTCATAGGCGAGGGCGTGGCTCCAGCCGGTCGAGACGTACAAGACGCCGTCAATCACCAGCGGCGTCGCTTCGAATGCGCGGGTGGCGATGTGCGAGAGGTCGGCGAACCAGGCGGGCTTGAGTTGCGCCACATTGGCCGGGGTGATCTGGGTCAGAGGGCTCGAGCGAGCCTCGGCGGCATCGCGGCCGTAGCTGGTCCAGTCGCCGCTGTGGTCCTTGTCGCTGCTAGATGTGCAGGCTGCCAGCAGGGCGAGCGTCAGCCCGCCGAACATGCGATGAAGGCGCAAGGCCGATCTCCCTCTCCTGACCGTCCCGCACCCGTTCGTCGGTTCCGGCTTGCGCACAGCCTGCCCCGGAATGGGGCCGAAGGAAAGGGGCTGCGTCAGGCGTTGCCCGGCACGATCTCGATGAGGACGTCGCCCGGTTGCAGCGCCCGGGCGCCCTCCTCCCAATAGCCGATCGGCCGCCCGTCGCGGTAAATGCGCAGGGCAAGGCCCGGCTCGATGGCGCTGAGCGGCTTGCCGACCTCGGCCGGCATCACCGGGCGCTCGTGCAGCTTCACGCGGCCGCCGGTCGCCGCGAGATCGGCCATATAGTCGGCCAGATGCTCGCCCTGGCAGGAGCCGGCGAGCAGCAGGCCGGCGAAGCTCGCGGGATTGATGACGGTGGTGGCGCCGGCCTGCCGCGCCAGGTCCTCATTGTCGCTGGCGCGCACGACGACGCTGATCGGCACGCCCGGCGCGAGATGGCGGGCGGTCAGGGTGATGAGGATCGAGGTATCGTCCCGCCCGGCCGAGACGATGATCGCGCAGGCCTGCGCGATGCGGACGTCGGTGAGGGTCTGGTCGCGGGTCGCGTCGCCCTTCAGCACGTTGCAGCCTTGCGCCTCGGCCAGCTGGAGCGCCTCTTCGCTGCGTTCGATCACGACGATCCTGGCCGGATCGATGTCGCGCGCGATCAGCTCGCGGACGGCTTCCGCGCCGCTCGTGCCGAAGCCGGCGACGACGACATGGCCGGTCAAACTCTTCTGGATGCGGGACATACGCCACCTGTGCCAAACATTGCGGAACACGAAATGATAGGCCGTGCCGAGGAACACGAGCCAGACGAAGATGCGGATCGGCGTGACGAAGAAAGTCTCGAACAGCCGCGTCGCATCGCTGACCGGCACGATGTCGCCATAGCCGACGGTCGTGACGGTGACGGTGGTGAAATAGAGGACATCGATGAAGCTGATATGCCCGTCGAGATTGTCCTTGAGGCCCTCGCGCTCGATCCAGTGGACGATGAGGACGGCCGCGACGAGCGCGAGGATGAGCGCGACGCGCCAGGCGAGGTCCGCCCACATCGGCAGGGCCGAGCGGCGCCGGAGGAAGGCGTGGGGCGGCGCGCGGGGATCGTCACGCTCGAACATCAGGCGCTTGTGCCAGCGGCGGACGGGGCGGGCAAGCGGCGGCGAGAATAGGATCGCGCGCGCGCAATTATGTTCCGAAGGTTCGGAAAGTTCGGGGGTCGGACGAATTTTAAAATTCGGCCAAGCGCGTGAGAGGTTGCGACGATTTCGTCAGATAATCTCGCTATGTCAGGATTTTGTGATTTGACGAAGTACTGTCGGTGCATCGTGCCGGGCCTGTACCGAGGGGAAGCGACTCATATGACATGGCGCTGAGGCTGTAGGACAGAGGGATTGCGGGCGCCTGCGCGAATAGCCCTCTCTGGCCCGCGTGAGAGGGTCAAGCGGTCACCCTTGCGGAAACGCCTGCTCCAGCGCTGCCAGTGAAGCATCATGCGTCAGATCGAAGTGCAATGGCGTGATCGAGATATAGCCATCCGCCACGGCGGCGAGATCGGTGTCGGCGGGCACGGAGTCGGTGTGGTTGAGGCCGAACCAGAAATAATCGTAGCCGCGCGGGTCGGTGCCGCCCACGATGCTTGTGCGATAGACGTCGTGGAAGCCCTGGCGCGCGACCTTCATGCCCTTGACGGCGCTGGCCGGGAGCGCCGGGAAATTGACGTTGATGAGCGTCCTGGCGGTTTCGGGGTGATCGAGCAGGGCGCGGACGACGCGCGCGCCCCACTGCTCGGCCGCCTCGAACGGGATCGCGTCGCCAAGGCCCTCCTGTGCATAGACCTGGCTCAGCGCGATCGAGCGCACGCCGGAAATGGCGCCTTCCATCGCGGCGGAGACGGTGCCGGAATAGGTCACGTCCTCGCCGAGATTGGCGCCGCGATTGACGCCGGAGAGAATGAGATCCGGCCGCTGGTCGCGCATGAGATGGCCGATCGCCATCATCACCGCGTCGGTCGGCGTGCCCGAGACGCTGTAATGCTTCTCGCCATGCTGGCGCAGGCGCAGCGGGCGGGCGAGGGTAAGGCTGTGCCCGGCGCCCGACTGTTCCTCCATGGGCGCGACGATCCAGATATCGTCCGAGAAAGCGCGCGCGATATTCTCCAGCACGACAAGGCCGGGCGCGTGGATGCCGTCGTCATTGGTGAGGAGGATGCGCATCGGGCCTGTCTCCGTTTCTAGCTAGCCCCTCCTCTTCAGAGGAGGGGTTGGGGTGGTGTTGCAACGGTGCGAATGATCGCTTCGCGAGCGATGCTGCGCATCGCCACCACCCCCTAACCCTTCCTCTGAAGAGGAGGGGAGGTCTTCATGCTTGGGGCGCCAGCTTCGTGATGCCGCCCATATAGGGGACAAGCACCGCGGGTACGGTCACGCTGCCATCTTCATTCTGGTAATTCTCCAGCACGGCGACGAGCGTGCGGCCGACGGCGAGGCCGGAGCCGTTGAGCGTGTGGACGAAGCGCGTGCCCTTCTCGCCCTCGGGGCGGTAGCGCGCGTTCATGCGGCGGGCCTGGAACTCGCCGCAGGTCGAGATGGAACTGATCTCGCGATAGACGCCCTGGCTCGGCAACCAGACTTCGAGATCGAAGGTCTTGGTCGCGGAAAAGCCCATGTCGCCCGAGCAGAGCAGCACGCGGCGATAGGGCAATTCCAGCGCTTCCAGGATGCCTTGCGCGGATTGTACCATATGGGCGTGTTCGTCGATCGCCTGCTCGGGCGTGCAGATGGCGACGAGCTCCACCTTCTCGAACTGATGCTGGCGGATATAGCCGCGCGTATCGCGTCCTGCTGCTCCGGCTTCCGAGCGGAAGCAGGGCGTCAGTGCAGTGAAGCGGATCGGCAGATCGGCTTCGGTCAATATCTGTTCGCGAACCAGATTGGTAAGGCTAACTTCGGCAGTCGGGATCAGCCAGTGGCCGGTCGTCGTGCGGAACAGGTCTTCGGCGAACTTGGGGAGCTGGCCGGTGCCGTAGACCGCATCATCGCGCACCAGCAGCGGCGGATTGACCTCGGTATAGCCGTTCGAGCCGCTCTGCGTGTCCAGCATGAACTGCGCGAGGGCGCGGTGCAGGCGGGCCATCTGGCCGCGCAGGGCGGCGAAGCGTGCGCCGGACATGGCGGCGGCGGCCTCGAAATCGAGGCCGAGCGACGGGCCGAAATCGGCATGGTCCTGCGGCTCGAAATTGAACCGGCGCGGCGTGCCCCAGCGATGCTCCTCGACATTGGCGGTCTCGTCCGGCCCCTCGGGCACGTCGGCGGCGGGGAGATTGGGAATGGCAGCGAGGCGGGTCTGCACGGCCTCGGCCAGCGCCTTTTCCTGTGCCTCAAGCTCCGGCATGCGGGTCTTGAGCGCCGCGACTTCGGCCTTCAGCGCTTCGGCTGTGGCCGTGTCGCCCTTGCCCATGGCCGCGCCGATCGCCTTGCTCGCTTCGTTGCGGCGGGCAAGGCCTTCCTGAAGCTCCGTCGCGACCGAGCGCCACTGCGCATCCTGCGCAGCAATGTCGGCGCTCAGCGGCTCCAGGCCGCGGCGGGCGAGACCGGCATCGAAGCCGGCCGGATTGTCGCGAATGAGGCGGATGTCGTGCATGGCGGTGCCTATGCCCCGGCGCCGGGACGCGATCAAGCGCGCAGGTGCGGGACGGGGGATGTTGGGGGATTTGTGGAGGCTGCGCACATGTTCGTCACCCCAGCCGACGCCGGAGTCTCGGGCGACGGTACGCTGCCATCGGAAGAGATCCCAGGTTGGGCTTCGCCCGTCTTCGACTCCGCTGGGATGACGAAAGAGGGCGCGCGCTGGGGATGGCGTCGAAAGAGGCGATGGGACCGCGCCCGCATAAGCAGGCGGGGCGCCCGTTTCCGGACGCCCCGCGCCTCCCACACTTTGTAGCGCCGATCCCCCGCGGAATCAGGCTGCCTTGTTCTGATCGTCGTCCTGCGTCTCGTCTTCGCGACGGCGGCGGATCATCCACTGGCGGCCGGCGAAGACCGCAGCCGCGGCACCACCGAACAGCAGCATGACGGGCGGGGCCGGAACGTCGGTGCAGCCGCTGGTGCTGCAGCCGCTGGAGCCGGACGAGCCGCTGCTGGTCGAAGAGCTGGTCGAGGACGATGTCGAGCTGGACGTCGAGGAAGAGGTCGAGCTGGACGTCGATGAGGAGCCGCTCGACCCCGTGGAGCCGGTCGATCCCGTCGAACCGCTCGAACCCGAGGAGCCCGACGACGAGCTGCTGGACGAGCTCGATGAGGAGGAACTGCTCGACGAGGAGCTCGACGATCCCGAGGAACCGGACGAACCGCTGGAGCCAGAGGAGCCCGACGACCCGCTGGAACCCGAAGACCCGCTGCTGCTGTGATGCGGCGGCTTGTGCGGCTTGCCGCCCGTGGAACCGCCGCTGGAAGACGAGCTGGAGCTCGACGAGGAGCTGCTGCTCGACGAGGAGGACGAAGACGACGAGGTGGACGAGCCGCCCGTCGACGAGGTCGATGTCGAGCTGATGCCGCCGGTCGAGGTGCTGGTGGAGCCGCCGCTCGTGGAGGTGGAGCCGCCACTGGTCGAAGTGGAGCTGCCGCCCGTCGAGGTCGAACTGCCGCCGGTCGAGGTCGAGCCGCCGCTGGTCGAGGTGGAGCCGCCGGTGCTGGTCGAGGAGACGACGACCGTGCCGCCGCCGCTGCCGCCACCGCCGAAGAATCCGCCGAAGAAGCCGCCGCCGCCGCCCCAGCCGCCGCTGCCGCCGGCAACGAGGATCGGGCCGCCGCTGCCGCCGGACATGCTGGGCATCTCACCCATCGGGCGCTCGATCGGGATCGGCGCTGCCTGCGTGCGCACGGTGACGACGGTCGGCGCCGTCTTGGTCGTCACGGTCTTCACGACCTTGCGGGTCGTCTTCACCGGCTTGCGGTGGGCCGTCTTGACCATCTTGATCGGCTGGCGCTTGACCTGATTGACCACAGGGGGGCGCGATTGATCGGCGAGCTGGAGCGCTCCACCGCCAATGATCGCGCCGCCGCATGCGCAAGCGCAAAGTTTTGCCAAGGCCATTCTTACAGACATGTTTGCCCACTCTTCCGACACTATGATCGTGGCTGAAGTCCCCGGCAGCCTGTGATCGCTATTGCTTACAACGCAAAATAAAACGTTAACTGCAACAGGATTAACTTCGTTTTCACATGTGTTGTCTGAATTTAACCATCGAATTTACAAATATATACAGTTAATGTTTCCCATAGGGACGAAGTCTTAATCGGGATGGTTAATTTATTTACTTTGATCGACATTCCGAGGTCGGGACTCGGGCCGATGTTCAGCAATGGTTCAAGGCAGAGGAAACAAAGCTTGTCCGATAGTTGGCAGCGCTTTATAGGCCCGCGCCAGAGACACCCGACACAGGGTGCGCTTGAAGAATGCGGAGAAGTTGATGGCCTCCCTTGCAGGTTCGCCGGAGAAGAACGGGTCCGGTTCGAAACGCTCAGGCATAGAGTTGCCGGAAGGCTATCGCCCGTCCGCCGACGAGGAATTCATGGGGCCGCTGCAGCTGGAATATTTCCGGCGCCGGCTGCTCGACTGGAAGAAGCAGATTCTCGCGGAAGCGGAAGGCACGCTGGCGACGCTGCAAAGCGAGCCGTTGCGCGAGCCGGATCTCAACGATCGCGCCTCGAGCGAGACCGACTGGTCGATCGAACTGCGCACCCGCGACCGCCAGCGCAAGCTCATCTCCAAGATCGACTCGGCCCTGCGCCGCATCGACGATGGCGAATATGGCTATTGCGAAGTTACCGGCGAGCCGATCTCGCTGGGTCGCCTGGAGGCCCGCCCGATCGCCACGATGACCGTCGAGGCGCAGGAGCGGCATGAGCGGCAGGAAAAGGTCTCCCGCGACGACTGAGCCATTTGGCGCATGCCGGGCTGCAAATGGCGGCACCGTGCGCTTCCCTCCCCCACTATTCCAAGTCGCCCCAGCGAAAGCCGGGGTCTCGGGCGATGTGGCGCTGCTGCCGGAGGAGATTTCAGGTTGGGCTTCGCCCGTGTTCGACTCCGCTGGGATGACGACAAGGGGAACGCGTCCACGTCTCAACGGCTCGGCGCGCCGTTAAACATTTCTCTACCAAAGCCATGGCATGCGATGACGCATGGCAGAATCCGATCCCACGCCGGTCCTGCACGACGACCCCTCCGACGGCGCCGCGAAGCGCGGCGCCAAACGAGACAGTCTGTTCCTGCTGACCACGATTTCCGATGAGTCCGGGCGTCCGCTCGGAAAGGCGCGCGTGCGCAATCTCTCCGAGACCGGGCTGATGGCAGATTGCGAAAGCAGCTTTCGCGACGGCGACCGGCTGGTCGTCGATCTGCGCGGCGTCGGCGAGGTTTCGGGACGTGTGACCTGGGTGCGCGGTGATCGCATCGGCTTCGCCTTCGATCAGCAAATCGATCCGCAGGCGGCGCGCAAGCCGGTCAGCGGCAACAGCGCCGCGCTGCCGCAATATCTGCGGCAGTTGCCGCGCGTCGCGAAGTTCAGCCGCTAGAGCATCGCGCTCCAGATCAGGCCCGTTCGCCTTGCGCGACGTCGAGGCATGCTTCGCCTCCGCTCAGCAGGAAGGCTTCGACTTGGCTCAGCCCGAACGGGAGGGGCGGCTCCGATTTGACGTGCTGCGCTCCAGGGCAAACTCGGGCAATCCGATTGCGCTCCTGCAAGCCGGGCGACGAATTTCTGAAGCACAAAAACGAATGCGGAGGAGAGCAGCCCTCGGGCGCTCGATCCTCCGCATGTCGCGCGACGCTTGCCGGTCTTTCCGGCGGCTTCCTCTCCGATAATTCTTGTAAATGCGTGCGGGACGCGACCTGCTAATGCAATTTGGGACGAAAAAAAAGGGCCGACCTCGGAGAGGTCAGCCCTTTGAGTCTTAGGAGAGGATGCCTGAAAGGCAGTTTCTAAATAGCACAGCCTTATTTTGCTGCAAGTGCGAAAATGATATTTTGCCATGCAAAAATGACATGCATGACTTATCTTATTGAAAATAAGAGATAAAAATATCTATGCGCATTTTTGCATGCAAATTGAGCAGCTGGGATCGATTTTCTCTCGCGAGCGCGAACGCATCGTGCCTGCGCCCGGACGTTCACCGAACAAGGTAGAATTTTGCTCGCATTGCGACGTTTCTGCCACAAAACGCCCAGCCTTGACGTAGCGTCACCCTAAAAAGGGCGTGCAAGGACTGTGGGTGCCGGGCGCGAATCGCGCATTGACAACGATGTCAGAATTGGGGCGCCGGATCGTCGCGCGACTCGCCCTTGGCTCAGCGCCCCTGCGCGAAGGTATCGCAGGAAGCCGGGTCGCCGGTCTGCAGCCCGCGCCGCAGCCAGGCCATGCGCTGCTCGTTGGAGCCATGGGTGAAGCTGTCCGGCATCGGCCGCTGGCCCGCCTGGCGCTGGAGCGTGTCGTCGCCGATCGCCTCGGCCGCCTTCAGCCCTTCCTCCATGTCGCCTGCTTCCATGAGGCCGGTGCGCTTGCCCCAGACGCCGGCATAGCAATCCGCCTGCAGCTCGACCTTCACCTGCATCGCATTGGCCTCCGCCGTACCGGCCGAACGCTGCGCCTGGTTCACCTGACCCAGCGTGCCTTCCAGATTCTGGATGTGATGGCCGACCTCGTGCGCGATCACATAGGCCTGGGCGAAGTCGCCGGGCGCGCCGAAGCGCTGGCGCAGCTCGTTGAAGAAGTCGGTGTCGAGGTAGATCTTCTTGTCGAGCGGGCAGTAGAACGGGCCCATAGCCGATTGCGCCGCGCCGCAGCCGGAACGGCCGGACTGCGCATAGAAGGAAAGTACTGTCGGCTGATATTGCTGGCCATGCTCGCGGAAAACCTCGCCCCAGACGCGCTCGGTCGTGCCCAGCACCTTGAGAGAGAAGCTCTGCACCTGGGTCAGGTCGCCCTGCGCGCCGGGGGCGGGCTGGCCCTGCTCGGCCGGCGGCGCGACCGGCGAGCCGCCGGTCATGAGGCCGCCGCCGCTGAAATTGAGGAAGGCGAGCACCGCGAGCGCGATGACGACGCCGGTGCAGCCGAATTTGCTGCCGATCAATGGCAGCAGCATGCCGATCATCCCGCCGCCGCCACCGCCGCCGAAACCGGGCAAGCCCCCGCCGCCGCGCTGGATCTCGTAATTGCTGCTTTCCTGCTCGTCGTCGAGGCGCATGGGCTAGTCCTTTTTCGCTCTCTCGTGGACGCGGAGCCTAAGCATTGGTTCCCGGCATGGGAAGGGGCGTCTGGCCGTGTTCGATCCGGGAAAGGTGGCGGGGGCAGCGCGGCTTCGCGACCATTTGCGACAAGTGCGGGAGTGGCGTCTCTCGCGCAAATGCGATATTGCAGCGCACCATGGATATGCCCAAGCAGACGAAAGCTGCGCGCAGGGGCAATGCGCCCATGCCGCTGCCGGACGAGGTCGCGCTGGTCCTGCAGGGCGGCGGCGCGCTCGGTTCCTATCAGGCGGGCGTGATCGAGCGGCTGACCGAGCTCGATATCGAGATCGACTGGGTCGCTGGGATTTCGATCGGCGCGATCAACGCCGCGCTCATCGCCGGCAATCCGCCCGAGCTCTGGGCGGAGCGGCTCGCGCAGTTCTGGAACACGGTGAGCGGCGGCCTGCCCAATTATTGCCTGCCGGACCAGCACGATATTCGGGAGGCGGCGCATCTGCTGGCGGCGTCCGCCGTTACACTCTGGGGCATTCCGGGCTTCTTCCGGCCGAACATGCTGCCCAGCTGGCTGGCACCCGCCGGATCGCCGGCAGCGCTCGGCTATTATGACACGACGCCGCTGCGCGCGACACTGGACGAGTTGGTCGACTGGGAGCGCGTCAATTACGGGCCGACGCGCTTCTCGGTCGGCGCGGTCGACATTGAGAACGGCAATTTCGCCTATTTCGACAATCACGACCCCAAATGGCGCGGGCGGATCGACGCGCGGCACGTCATGGCCTCGGGCGCGCTGCCGCCGGGCCTGCCGCCGGTGGAGATTGACGGGCGGCATTATTGGGACGGCGGCCTCGTCTCCAACACGCCGCTCTCGCATGTGCTCGATCATCAGAGCCGCGACCTGTTGATCTTCCAGGTCGATCTCTTCCCCGCCGAAGGCCCGCTGCCGCGCGAGATGACCGAAGTCTGGTCGCGCGAGAAAGACATCCGCTATTCGAGCCGAACGCGGCAGGTGACCGATCTCTATCTGCGCGAGCGGCGCGAGCATCATGCGATCCGCGCGCTGCTGGACAAGCTGCCGGACGATCTCGCCGCCACGGCCGAGGCGATGGAGTTGGCGGCGATGGTCGAGGAGTCCTCGGTCAACATCGTCCATCTGATCTACCGGACCCGCGCCTGGGAAAGCGGCGCGCGCGACTTCGAGTTTTCGCGTGCGACGATGCTCGATCATTGGGGGCAGGGGCGCGAGTCCGTCTCGGCCGTGATCGGGCGGGGCAACCAGCTGCTTGCGCAAAACATCGTCAGCGGCAAGAGCGCGACGTTCGACATCGTGCCCGGCGGGCAGATCAAGGAGAAGCAGGCATGAGTTTGACAGGCAAGACCGCGTTGGTGACGGGCTCCACCTCGGGCATCGGGCTGGCTTATGCCAAGGCGCTGGCGGCGCAGGGCGTGAATCTGGTCATCAACGGTTTTGGTGATGCCGTGGCGATCGAGACCGAGCGTCAGGCGCTGGAAGCCGCGAGCGGCGGCAAGACGATCTATTCGGGGCATGATCTGACCAAGGTCGATCAGATCGAGGCGATGATGGCGGAAGCCGCCGCGACGTTCGGTGGCGTCGATATCCTCATCAACAATGCGGGCATGCAGCATGTCGCGCCGGTCGAGGAATTTCCGGTCGACAAGTGGAACCTCATCATCGCGCTCAACCTCAACTCCGCCTTCCATACGACGCGGCTCGCCGTGCCTTATATGAAGAAGAAGAAATGGGGCCGGATCATCCAGACCGCGTCCGCGCACAGTCTCGTCGCCTCGCCGTTCAAGACCGCCTATGTGACGGCCAAGCATGGCCTCGCCGGCTTCACCAAGACGATCGCGCTGGAGCTGGCGACCTTCGGCGTCACCGCCAATTGTATCTCGCCGGGCTATGTCTGGACGCCTCTGGTCGAGAACCAGATCCCCGACACGATGAAGGCGCGCGGCATGACGCGGGAGCAGGTGATTAATGACGTGCTGCTCGCCGGGCAGCCGACCAAGCAGTTCGTGACGGCCGAGCAGGTCGCGGAGATCGCGATGTTCCTGTGCTCGGATGCGGCAGCGCAGATTACGGGGACGAATATTAGTGTCGATGGGGGTTGGACGGCAGGTTAGGTCACTAGCCCTCTCCCGCGAAAGCGGGAGAGGGCTAGAGGCTAGACCTTGACGCCGGCCACCCCGGCTCGGCAAACAAGCATCATGCTGAAAATTCTCCTCGTCTCATCGACACTTGCCGCCGCGCTGTGCGCTCCCCTCGCTGCCCAGACCGCCGCCCAGACCGTCGCCACCCGGCAGATCGGCACAGCCACCTTGCAGAACGTGCCGGCGATCCCGGCCGAGGTGAGCGAGGCGGTGCAGCGTTATCAGAACAGCCGCTCGGCCGATTTCGAGGGCTGGCTGCCCGACGGGTCAATGCTGATCACGACGCGCTTCGCCGCGACGCAGCAGGTGCATCATGTCGCCGCGCCCGGCGCCGCGCGCCGGCAGATCACGTTCGGGTCCGAGCCGATCGCCGGGGCGCTGGTCGTGCCGGGCACGAGTCGCTTCCTCGCGATCCGCGACAATGGCGGCGACGAGTGGTTCCAGCTCTACCTGCGCGGACTGACCGGCACGGCGACGCAGCTCACCGAGGCCGGCACACGCAACCTCTCGCCCGTGTTCAGCAGCGACGGCGCGATGCTGGTCTGGTCACGTGCGACCAAGGGATCGGCTGCCTACAGCCTACTCTCGCTCGATATGGCGGCGGGCGGCGCGCCGAAGGCGATCTATCAGTCGGACGGCTCGATCAGCCCGTCCGACATCACCGCGGACAAGGCGCGGCTCATCTTCGTGCGCGGCCTCTCCAATCGCGAAGACCAGCTCTTCGAGCTCGATCTCAAGAGCGGCAAGGCGACACGCATCGCGCCCAAGGCGGAGATGGCGGTCTATCAGGACGTGCGCTACTTGCCCGACGGCAAGCGGATCATCGCCATCTCGGATCGTGGCAGCGACACGCGCCAGCTCGTCGAGATCGACCTCGCGACCGGTGCCCAGACGGTGCTGACCCCCGGCCTCACCTGGGACGTGGAGACCTACGACCTCAGCGATGACGGCCGGCTGCTGGCCTATGCGATCAACGAGGACGGCTTTTCGCGCGTGGTCGTGCAGGATCGTGTGACGCACCGCGCGCTGCCGCAGCCCGAGCTGCCCAAGGGCGTGCTGACCGGCCTCAAATTCTCGCGCGACGGCGGCAAGCTGGCGATCGGCCTCACCTCCGCGACCTCGGCCGGCGACGTCTGGAGCTGGGACATGGCAGCGGGCGGGCTGAAGCGCTGGACGACGTCCGAGCTGGGCGAGCTCGACCCGGCCAATCTCGCCGAGCCGCAGCTGATCCGCTTCAAGTCGTTCGATGGCCTCTCCGTGCCCGCCTTCGTCTATCGGCCGAAGGGTGTGGCGGCTGACGTGCGCACGCCGGTGATCATAGACATTCATGGCGGCCCGGAATCCCAGACTCGGCCGATCTGGAACTATGGCGCGCAATATTTCGCGGATACGCTGAAGGCGACCGTGATCCTGCCGAATGTTCGGGGAAGCGATGGCTATGGCAAGCGCTACCTCAACCTGGACAATGCCGAGAAGCGCGAGGATTCGGTGAAGGACATCGGCGCGCTGATCGACTGGATCGGCACGCAGCCCGGCCTCGATGCGCAGCGTGTCGCGGTCTACGGCCAGTCCTATGGCGGCTATATGAGCCTCGCGGTCATGACGCATTATTCGGCGAAGCTGGTTGGCGGCGTGGAGCGCTATGGCATCAGCGACTGGACCTCGTTCCTGCAGAATACCGAGGCCTATCGCCGCGACAATCGCCGCGCCGAATATGGCGACGAGCGCGATCCGAAGATGCAGGCGGTGTTCGCGAAGATCTCGCCGATGGCGAATATCGGCAAGATCACCAAGCCGATGCTGGTGATGCAGGGTGCCAACGACCCGCGCGTGCCGCAGTCCGAGTCCGATCAGGTCGTCGCGAAGCTGCGCAGCGGCGGCAACGAGACCTGGTATGTGCTCTTCGCCGACGAAGGTCACGGCTTCCAGAAGAAGCACAATAACGACCTGCGCCGCGAGGTGGAGACGGTGTTTTTGCGGAAGTTGTTTGAGGGGGCGGGGAAGTAGGGGCGCTGCACCGTGGAGCAATATACGGTGGTGGTGGATGGATCCGTGCGTACCAAGGAGCAACTGTTCGCGCGTTTTACCGACACGGTATTTCTGGGGGAGAGTGGCATTTCAGGGTGGGATTGGTTCTATGACCTGCTCTTCAATCGGCTCTATGCCAGTGACATCTCCGTGGCGGTGGTCAATCAAGACCTCACGGGTCTGCCGGAAGTCGAACAGGCCAACTATGCGGAAGCGCTCGCCAGCATCCAAGTGGATGCGCCCGGCAAGCTTTGGCTGGTTAAGCAGGGCGGTGGGGCGGCGAACTAGGGGCTGACTGTTTCGGGAGGTGCGCGCAGTTCCTGAGAGAATGGGAAAAGACATGCGGAAATGGCTCGGCAATTCGGCGGCAGCGGCTTTGCTCCTGTTTGCAGGCGCACTCGGGCTTGCGCGTGCGGCGGACGCTCAGACGCTTGGAACCATCTCCGTCGACCCAATGCCGATCGATCCCTCGCTTCGCGCGTCCCTGTCGACGTTCGTCGATGACGTTGACAGCACGCTCGCCGAGAAGGGCTTCACGACGATCAAGGGGCCCGGGCACGCTCGTTTCGTCGCCGAACTCAGCCTCACACGCACGGACGTCGGCACGACGACCGCCAAGGTGTCGGTTGCGGGGTCGGAGATTGCGCCCGGCGGCTCTTCCTCACAGGTCGGTGGTGGCGTGACCGTCATGCTGCCCACCGCCAAGGTCCGGACGGTCCCGCTGCAGCAGACCCGCCTTGAAATCCGCATCAAGAAGCGCGGTGAGGATGCTGTCATCTGGCACGGCGCGGCTTTGACGGTCCGCGCGGCAGGACAGGACAGGGCGATCTCCGCCGATCTGGCCAAAGCGATATTACGGACTTATCCGGAGCAGGCCGAGGGGGTCGCGAGCGTTCCCTGATTGCGGCGGGGCAAGTCGCTGACGGCAGTCAGCCCACAGGCTCGCCGTAGCGATTGGCCCCTGACTCTCCCGCGCCGATCAGACCCCAGAGCGTGAAGACTGCGCAGAGCGCGATCGCGGCATAGATGGCCGGACGGCCTACCGCGGCTTCTTCCGGCCTCAGGATATGGAACCACGCCGCCGCCGCGACCGCGGCGACGGGCAAGGCAAGCGGCCAGGCGGAGCGGCCCATGTCGTGCAGGCGGCGGGCATGCAGGACGAAGGCCGGGAAGAACAGCACCAGCCCGGCGAACTGGCCCGGCTTTCCGAAGACCCAGAGATGATAGAAGGCGCCCGCCAGCAGCAGCGGGATCAGCGCGCCGATGAACGGGCCGCGCGAGGTGCGGCCGCCGGCGTCGACGAACAGGCTCTCATATCTCATGCGCGTGCCTCCGTTTCGCCGAGTGCCAGCGGGCGGCGCACGAGCACGCCGCGATAATGCTCGAGGCAGGCGACCATCAGCAGCGCGTTGAGACCAACGGCGGCAAGGCCGAGCAGCGCGCCGAGCGGCTCGCGCTCGAGGATCACGGACCAGTAGGCGGCGCAGACCGAGATCGGCATCACCACGCACAGCGCGAGCGGCAGGAACAGGCCGGCGAGGATCAACGCGCCGGTGACGAGCTGGATCGCCATCACGACGTCGATCAGGTCACTGTTGTGCAGCGCGGTCATGAGCTGGACGGCGAGCGGCATATGCCCGGCGGGCATGGCGAGCAAGGGCGTCACGAAATGGCTGATGCCGTTGGCCAGCAGCCAGGCACCGAAGATGATCCGCGCGGCGAGGACGATATGGCCGACGAGCGGCGTCTGCGAGGAGCCGAGCGAACGCGGCCTGGCGAGCGGGGCCAGCATCGGCAGATAGCTGCGGATGTAGGTGAGGCACATGAGGCAGGTGAAGCCGAGCACCGCCCAGCCATAGATGGCCGAGAGTGAGTCCCAGCCTTGCAGCGGCACGTCCCAGTACCAGACGCAGACAGCGACCGGCATGCACATGAGCAGGGCGAGCGGTACATAGAAGCCGGTGAGTGCGCACAGCCCGGCGAACAACTCGACCGCCTTCACCAGGGTGAACAGGCGACTGTCGATCAGGGCGAGGAAGAGTTCGCGGCTGAGCGGCTGGTTGCCGAGCGGCTGCGGGAAGAGCGGGACGAAATGATTGAGGCCGGCGGGAACCATCCACGCCACGAAGACAAGACGCACGAACCAGACGGCGTACTGCATGTCAGCCCCTCCACAGGGAACCGGTCCGCTCTGTGGCGTCCGGCCTTGTGGGGGAGAGTAAGCTGCTGCGGGCGCGGATGTAAATGCGCATTCGTGTTGGGGCGGGGGTGCTTGTTGCGCCGTTTCGTTCTCCGTCATTCCCGCAAACGTGGAAATGACGAAAGGCAGGGATCAAACCGACTTGGCCTCTATCGCCCAGCAGCCATCGACCAGCGGCTTGACCGCCCAGACCGTGAAGCCGCTGGCGGCGAGCATGCTGCGAAATTCGGCTTCGGTGCGTTCCTTGCCGCTGATCGGCATCATGACGAGATCGGTGCGCACGACCGGTTCGTCGCCGGCGTCGACGCGCTCGGGCAGGATGCGCTCGAGGACGATGAGCGTCGCGCCGGGCGCGAGCGCTTCGCGGCAACGGGCGAGGATGCGGGGGCAGTCGTCGTCTGGCCAGTCGTGGAGGATATACTTGAGTATCAAGCAATCGGCGCCGCGCGCGACGTCGCCGAAGAAGTCGCCGCCGCGGAATTCCGCGCGATCGGCGACGCCGCCCTCCGCCAGATAGCGCTCTGCCCCGGCACTGATGAGGGCCAGATCCTGCACGAATCCGGTGAGATGCGGATAGGCGCGCAGCACTTCGATCAGCACGGCGCCATAGCCGCCGCCGATATCCGCGACCGTGCGGAACGATGTGAAGTCGCAGGCCGTGACGAGGGCGCGCGCGATCGGCACGGACTGCTCGGCCATGGCGCGGTTGAACACGTCCGATGCGGCGGGATCACCGTGGATCGCGCCGAAATTGCCATTGCCCCAGCCCGGCTCGCCGGTGCGCAGCGTGTCGCCCAGCGTTTCGAGCGAGCGCCAGATGCGGTCGCCCCAGAGCATGGCCATGCCGCGCAGGCCGTTCGGCGCGTCGCTACGCAGCACGCGGCCGGCGGGCGTTGCCACGAAGGCATCGGCGGCGACCTGTTCGCACAGGTTCAGCACGGCGAGGGCGCGCAGGATGCGCAGCACGGTGGGCGCGTCGAGGCCGAGCGGGGCGGCGAGCGCGGCGGAGGAGGCCGGCGTGTCGCCCAGCGCATCAAGCAGGCCGGTGCGCACGCCTTCATAGATGGCCCGTGTGCGCCATGCGCCGGTGATCGCCTCAATCACCGCGCGGGTTTCGAGATCGGCCATGTTTGTCCTCCCCATCATCTTTGCGTCTTCGCGCAGTGCCGCTTGGCTCTTGCACCTTTTATCGGCGGCGGCAAATAGAATTATAGGCTAATATAATATTCGCTTTACGATCACGTGGACGTTCGGGATCGGTGTGCGGAATGTTCGTGAGCTACAGCTTCTGAGCGCGTCCGCGATGGCGGGTTTTCGATCCGCACCGCATCTAGAAAGGACATGCCGCGCTAGGCATGAGAGAGTGCCGGTGCGGGACTGCGCGTTCCGTCCCTGCATGCAACTGTCCTGGATGACGCGCTCCTCGCGATTTCCGAGGCAGGGGCAAATATGGAAACGGGAGGATGTGATGGCGATCGAGTCGGTGCGTTTCGAGCTGGTTCCGGACTGGGAAAAATGCCCGGTCGGCGATGAATTTTCCCACGAGGACGTGGCCGCCGTCGCCTGCGATTCCCAGGACCGCGTCTATCTCCACACCCGCCGCGGCGACCGCGTCATGGTCTATCATGAGGACGGCAAATATATCGACAAATGGGGCGATGGCGTCTTCAACAATGCCCACGGCATCACCATTCGCCATGACAATTGCTACTGCACCGACAATGCCGATCACGTGATCCGCGTGTTCGACCTCGAGGGCAACCAGAAGCAGATGCTCGGCACGCCGGGCGTCAAGTCGGACACGGGTTATCTCTCGCATCGCGGCCCCTATGAATTCGGCCATAACGAGACGGTCGTGCGCGATGCCGGCCCGTTTAACGGCGTCTGCAACACGGCGGTCGCGGCCAATGGCGACCTCTTCGTATGCGACGGTTACGGCAATGCGCGCATCCACCATTTCGACAAGGACGGGAAGCTGCTCAACAGCTGGGGCGGCGTCGGCACGGGCCCCGGCCAGTTTCATCTGCCGCACGGCATCGCGCTCGACAATGACGAGAATGTTATCGTCTGTGACCGCGAGAACGATCGCCTGCAGTTCTTCAGCCGCAGCGGCAAGTTCCTCTACGAGTGGACCGACGTGCTGCGGCCAACCCATGCCGCCGTGGACAAGGATGGCCTCATCTACGTGACCGAGCTGTGGCGTCCGGTCGAGCCGGGCCAGATCTCGTTCCGCTACGGTCCCAAGGATAATGACCAGCCGGGCCGCGTCAGCGTCTATCGCCCGGATGGCAAGGTTCTCGCCCGCTGGGGCGACGACAGCGCGAACCGTTCGGCGCCGGGCAATTTCATCGCGCCGCATGGCGTGGCGATCGACAGTCGCGGCAACCTGTATGTGAGCGAGGTTTCCGGTACCTTCGGCGGTCGCACCAAGCGCATGCCGATGGAGGAGACCACCAATCACCAGATCCAGAAGTTCGCGCGGGTTGGCTGAGGCTCGACGACCTGGTGCTCCTGCGAAGGCAGGAGCCCAGGGCGGCCAGGTACTGCCGTTGAGTCTTGGGCTCCTGCCTTCGCAGGAGCACGGGGATGCAGTGAGGCGCGGGCTGTTCACGCTCGATCGCCGGGATGCCTGCCTTTCGCTGGTATCGGCCGCAGCCTCTCTCGGTGCGATGCCGGGTTTCGCTCAGTCAGGAGGGGACCGCATGTCCAGACCGCTGATCGCCAATCTCATCACCGGCAGCCCGAACCGCAATCACGACTATGATTTCTTCCGCATCCGGCTGAACCAGGCGATGTACGATGCCTATGGGATCAAGGCGGATTGCTACAACGACTATGAGGACAGCGCGGCGATCCTGGGGTGCGACATGCTCGTCACCTACACCTCGCAGATCCTCGTCTCGGATAGGGCGAGCGCTGCGCTGCGGCGCTATCTGGAGCGGGGCGGGCGCTGGTTCGCGCTGCACTCGACCAATTCGGTGGCGGGAAACCAGGTGCTGCCGAAGATCCTCGGCACGCGCTTTCTCTCGCACCCGCCCTATCAGACCTTCCATGTCAATGTGACGAAGCCGACCGATCCGTTGCTCGAAGACATTGAGAGCTTCGACGTCGATGACGAACTCTATTGCATGGAGAATGTGACCGGCGACATCGAGACGCTGCTGCACACCCGCTGGGGCGGCGAGGCCTTCGGCAACATGACATTCGAGGTCGAGGACCGGCCGATGATGTACAAGCGCAAGGTCGGCGATGGCGGCATTCTCTATCTCGCGCTCGGCCATGCCAACCGGCCCTATGACAAGCCGCGCCCGGAATATCCGGATCAGCCGGATCATCGCGGGCCATGGGACATGCCGGTCTACAAGACGTTGATCCAGCGCGGCATCGAATGGGCGGCCGGGCGCCGGCCGTTCTGATGAGTTTCGAGCTACCGAAAGTTGATTCGACAATACCAAATAGCATCCGTCATATTTCCGGTATGAGCAAGCCGGCGGGACGGATCGACCATAAGTTCGACGGACAGTGGTCGGCATGCTTGCACATTGGGGAGGACCACTGGCTATGACTGGCAAGACGATCATATCCTGCGCGGTAACCGGCAATCAGACCAGGCCCGAGCAGCATCCGGGAATTCCCGTGACTCCCCGGCAGATTGCCGAGGCGGCGATCGGCGCGGCAAAGGCGGGCGCGGCGATCGCGCATATCCATGTGCGCGATCCGGAAACGGCGCGCGGATCGATGCGGCTCGATCTCTACAAGGAAGTGGTCGACCGCATCCGGGATTCGGGCAGCGACGTGCTGATCAACCTGACGACCGGCGAAGGCGGGCGGTTCGTGCCGTCCGAGGACGAGCCGCGTCTCGCCGGGCCGAACACGACCTTGGCGCATCCGCTCAAGCGCGTCGAGCATATCGCGGCGCTCAAGCCCGACATCTGCTCGCTCGACTTCAACACGATGAACAGCAGCAACGGCCAGATCGTCGTCAACACGCCGGGCAATGTCCGTAAGATGGCGGAAGTGATCGTCGCGGCGGGCGTGAAGCCGGAGCTGGAAGTGTTCGACAGCGGCGACATCCACATCGCCAAAGCGCTGATCGAGGAAGGCGTGCTGCCGGGCAAGCCGTTCTTCCAGATCGTCTGCGGGGTCAAATGGGGCTGCGACGCCTCGGTCGAGACGCTGGCCTATATGAAGTCGCTGGTGCCCTCGAACGCGATCTGGTCCGCCTTCGGCATCAGCCGCATGGAATTTCCGATCCTCGCTGCCTCCTATCTGCTGGGTGGGCAGGTGCGCGTCGGCATGGAGGACAATGTCTATATTCGCCGCGGCGAGCTGGTCCGCGACAATGCCCAGCTCGTGGAACTGGCGGTGAAGCAGCTGGATATTTTCGGCGCGGAACCGGCCACACCAGCCGAGGCGCGGCAGATGCTCGAATTGTGATCGCGCCGATGGCGCCGAAAGGAGACACATGGCGGGCACGATCGACATGACGTGTGACGGCAAGCCGCCGGTCGAGGATTATGTGCTGCCGAGCCGGCGCTCCGCTTATTATTCGCTGTTCGTGCTGACGATCGTCGTGATGTTCACCGTGCTCGACCGCCAGATCCTCGGCCTGATGATCGAGCCGGTGAAAGCGGATTTCGGAATCAACGACACGCAGGCCGCGCTGCTGCTGGGTGCCGCCTTCGCGCTGCCCTATGCCTTCGCGGGCATTCCGCTCGCGCGCTATGCCGATCGTGGCAACCGGCGCAATCTGGTGGCGATGTGCATCGCTTTCTGGAGTATCGCGACGTGCCTGTGCGGTGTCGCGCAGAGCTATTTCCAGATGATGCTCGCGCGCTTCGGCATCGGCGCGGGGGAGTCGGGCTATGGCCCCGCGACCTGGTCGATCATGGCCGACAGCTTCCCGCGCGAGAAGGTCGCCTTCGGCACGGGTACGCTCGCCATCGGCGCGACTGTCGGCAGCGGCCTTGCCTTGTTCCTCGGCGGCACCGTGCTGGCCTTCGTCGAGCATCTGCCGCAGGTCTCGCTGCCGGGTGGCGGGCATATGCGACCCTGGCAATGGGCGTTCGTGATCGTCGGCGCGCCAGGTCTCATCTGGGCGCTGGTCGTGCTCACCACCAAGGAGCCGGGCCGTCGCGGTTCGATCAAGGGCGAGACCAGGGTCGTGCCGGTGCGCGAAGTCGCGAGCTTCATGGGCGACAATTGGCGCGTCTATCTCGGCATCATCGGCGGTCTCTGCATGAAGATGCTGATGGGTATCGGCGCCAGTCAGTGGATGCCGACGCTCTATTATCGCGAGTTCGGCTGGTCGCTGGCCGAAGTCGGCATCATCGTGGGCACCATGACGATGATCATCTCGCCCATTGCGCTCATTACCGGCGGCAAGATCTCCGAATGGTGGATGAATCGCGGCACGCCCGACGCCAATCTGCGCATCGTCTTCTATGCGCTGATCGCCGCCGTGCCGATCGCGATCATCACGCCGCTGATGCCCAATCCCTGGCTGGTGCTGGCGTTCAGCGGGGTCGGCATGTTCCTGTCCTCTATCGGCACCGGGCCGGGCGTCGGTTCGATGCAGATCATCACGCCCAACCGCATGCGCGCGACGGTGAGCTCGATCTACCAGTTCAGCACGCACGTCATCTCGCTGGCCGTCGGCCCGCTGATCGTGGCCTTGTTTACCGACTATCTGTTCGGTGACCCGCAGGATCTCAAATATTCGCTGGCGCTCTGCTCGGCACTGCTCGGGCCGATCACGATCCTGCTGGTGTGGCAGGCGCTGAAGCCGTTCGGGCGGGCTTATGAGCGTGCGGTGCGGCTGGGCTATTGAGGGGCGACTATGCGCTAGCTGATGCCCGTCACCGGGTGCGGCACATAAGGCGCCTCAAGTCGCGCGATCTCGTCGGCCGTCAATTCGAGATCCAACGCCGCCACCGCATCGTCGAGGTGGCTCGCCTTGGACGCGCCGATAATTGGTGACGTGATCGCCGACTTGCCGAGCAGCCAGGCCATGGCGACCTGCGCGCGAGGCACGCCGCGCTCGGCGGCGACGGCGGCCACCGCCTCGACCACGGCGCGGTCGGCTTCGCCTGCATTGCCATAGAGCATCTTGCCGAACGCATCGTTCTCCGAGCGGAAGGTCGTCTCGTCCCAGTCGCGCGTGAGCTTGCCGCGCGCCAGCGGGCTCCAGGGCATCACGCCGATCCCCTCGGCCGCGCAGAGCGGCAGCATCTCGCGTTCCTCCTCGCGGTAGATGAGGTTCACATAATTCTGCATCGAGACGAAGCGCGTCCAGCCATGCTTGTCGGCGAGGTGCAGCATGGTCGCGAATTCCCACGCGTAGAGCGAGGACGCGCCGATGTAGCGCGCCTTGCCGGCCTTCACGACATCGTGCAGCGCCTCGAGTATTTCCTCCATCGGCGTTTCGCGGTCCAGACGGTGGATCTGGTAGAGGTCCACATAGTCGGTGCCGAGCCGCTTCAGGCTCTGGTCGATCTCGTGCAGGATCGCCTTGCGGCTGAGCCCGGCGCCATTGGGACCGGGGCGCATGCGGCCATAGACCTTGGTGGCGATCACCAGCTCGTCGCGCGGCGCCAGCTCCTGCAGCAGCTTGCCGACGATCTCCTCGGACGAGCCGTCCGAATACATGTTGGCCGTGTCGAAGAAATTGATGCCGCTCTCGATCGCCTTGACGAGGATCGGCCGCGTCTTCTCCTCGTCGAGCGTCCACTCATGCGGCCCGCGCAGCGGCTCGCCGAAGGTCATGCAGCCAAGGCACAGGCGCGAGACCTGAAGGCCGGTCTTGCCAAGTCGCGTATACTGCATGGGCCTTGCCCTCCGGCGAGAGATCGTGCGTGTCAGAGCTTTTCGGTCAGCTCCGGGACGATGCTGAACAGATCACCGACCAGGCCGATATCGGCGACCTGGAAGATCGGCGCGTCCTCGTCCTTGTTGATGGCGATGATGGTCTTGCTGTCCTTCATGCCGGCGAGATGCTGGATCGCGCCGGAGATGCCGACCGCGATATAGACGTCCGGCGCGACGATCTTGCCGGTCTGGCCGACCTGATAGTCGTTGGGGACGAAACCCGCGTCGACCGCCGCGCGGCTGGCGCCGGTGGCGGCGCCGAGCTTGTCGGCCAGCGGATCGATGATCTTGTGGTAATTCTCGCCGCTGCCCACGCCGCGCCCGCCCGAGACGATGACGCGCGCGCTGGTGAGCTCGGGACGCTCGGAGGCCGCGATCTCAGCGGAGACGAAGCTCGCGATGCCGGCGTCATTGCTGCCGCCGACGGCTTCGACCGCTGCGGAGCCGCCCTCGGCCGCTGCCTTGTCGAACGCGGTGCCGCGCACGGTGATGACCAGCTTCTTGTCGCTGGTCTGCACCTTGGCGATGGCATTGCCCGCATAGATCGGTCGGATGAAGCTGTCCGGCCCCTCGACGCCGATGATGTCCGAGATCTGCATGACATCGAGCAAAGCGGCGACGCGCGGCGCGATGTTCTTGCCGTTCGTCGTGGCGGGCGCGAGGAAGGCGTCGTGATCGGCCATAAGGCCAACGATCAGCGGTGCGACATTCTCCGGCAGCTGATGCTCCAGGCTCGCATCGTCCGCGACATGCACCTTGGCGACGCCGGCGATTTTCGCAGCCTCGGCTGCGGCTCCCGCGCAGCCCTTGCCGGCGACGAGGAGATGCACTTCGCCCAGCCTGGCGGCGGCGGTCACGGTGTGGAGTGTCGCATCCTTGACGCTCGCATTGTCATGCTCGACCAGAACCAGCGTCTTCATGCGGCCACTCCCAGCGCCTTGAGTTTCGCGACCAGCTCATCGACGCTGGCGACCTTGATGCCCGCCTGCCGCTTGGGCGGCTCGGTGACGTTGAGCGTCGTGTGGCGCGGGGTCATGTCGACGCCATAGTCGCCGGGCGTCTTGTTCGCGAGCGGCTTGGTCTTCGCCTTCATGATGTTGGGCAGGGAGGCATAACGGGGCTCGTTGAGGCGCAAGTCCGTCGTGACGATCGCGGGGAGCTTCAGCGCGACCGTCTCCAAGCCGCCATCGACTTCGCGCGTCACATTGACGGTCTCGCCGGCGACTTCGACCTTCGACGCGAACGTGCCCTGTGCCCAGCCGAGCAGGGCAGCGAGCATCTGGCCCGTCTGGTTGCTGTCGTCGTCGATCGCCTGCTTGCCGAGGATCAC
Organism: Sphingobium xanthum; assembly: GCF_019737615.1. GTDB lineage: Bacteria > Pseudomonadota > Alphaproteobacteria > Sphingomonadales > Sphingomonadaceae > Sphingobium > Sphingobium xanthum. The sequence goes on from NZ_JAHKKS010000011.1 coordinate 99,258, forward strand.
CAGCCCCGGCTGTTCCTCGTCGGCAATGGCCTTCAGCAGCTTGGCCACCGCGAGCGGCTCTGCGACGCCGTCATGCGTCACCAGGATCGCGCGATCGGCGCCCATGGCGAGCGCGGTGCGCAGCGTCTCCTGCGACTTGGCTTCGCCAACGGACACGGCGATCACTTCGGACGCGACGCCCTTTTCCTTGAGGCGAATGGCTTCCTCGACCGCGATCTCGTCGAACGGGTTCATGCTGAGCTTGACGTTGGCGAGGTCGACACCCGACCCGTCCGCCTTCACGCGCGGCTTGAGATTATAGTCGAGCACCCGCTTCACGGGGACCAGGACTTTCATGGCGCTCTCCTTCTAGATCGGGCGCGTTGCTAATTGACGTTCACGTCAACGTCAATTGAAATGCCGCTGGGCATATTCCGCCATCAATGGCTGGAAGCGTTCCATCGGCGGAAACGTCTCGAAGCTGTGGGTGGCACCGGTCCTGGCCCAAGGCAAGGCTTCGCTCGTGTAGGTTTCCAGAAACGGCGGCTCGCATGGCGGGGTGTCCAGCAGCGTAGTGCGAACATTGACGATTTCCGCCATTCCTTCCGGGCGAGTATAGACCCAGCTCATGCAGTAGCTGCAGAAATGATGCTTGGGTGCGCCGTGCAAGCCGCCGATCACCGCCGCGCCCTCGATCACCTCGAATGCGGCCGAGAGATAGCAACTCGTCAGCGAGAAAGCGCTCGCCGACATGCGCTGGCAACCCCGGCAGTGGCAGGCTGCAGTGAACAAGGGTGCTCCGGTCACCCGGAAACGCAGCTTGCCGCAGCGACAGCGGCCCTCTGCCGGGCCGGTCATCAACCGACCTTCTTGACCTCTGCCACGATCTTCTTGGCGGCATCGCCGAGATCGTCGGCCGGTACGATGGCGAGGCCGGAGCTGGCGAGGATGTCCTTGCCCTGCTGGACGTTCGTGCCTTCGAGACGGACGACGAGGGGAACCGCGAGGTTCACTTCCTTGGCGGCCGCGACGATGCCCTCGGCAATGATGTCACAGCGCATGATGCCGCCGAAGATGTTGACGAGGATGCCCTTCACTGCCGGATCCGACAGGATGATCTTGAACGCCGCCGTCACCTTCTCCTTCGAGGCGCCGCCACCGACGTCGAGGAAGTTGGCCGGGAACATGCCATTGAGCTTGATGATGTCCATCGTCGCCATGGCGAGGCCGGCGCCGTTGACCATGCAGCCGATGTCGCCGTCGAGCTTGATGTAGGCGAGGTCATACTTGCTCGCTTCCAGCTCGGCCGGGTCTTCCTCGGTCTCGTCGCGCAGTTCCATGAGGTCCGGGTGACGGAACAGGGCATTGCCGTCGAAGCCGACCTTGGCGTCCAGCACCTGGATCTGGCCGCCGGCGATGGCGAGCGGATTGATCTCGATCTGGCTGGCATCGGTGCCGAGAAACGCCTTGTAGAGCGCGCCGGTTACCTTGGCGGCCTGCTTGGCGAGATCGCCCGAGAGGCCGAGCGCGGCAGCGACACGGCGGCCATGATGCGGCTGGATACCGGTCGCGGGATCGACGGTGATGGTGTGGATTTTCTCGGGCGTGTCATGCGCGACCGTCTCGATGTCCATGCCGCCTTCGGTCGAGGCGACGATGGCGATGCGGCCGGTGGCGCGATCGACGAGGAGGGCGAGGTAGAATTCTTTTTCGATGTCAACGCCATCGGTCACATAGAGGCGGTTCACCTGCTTGCCGGCGGGGCCGGTCTGGATCGTCACCAGCGTGTTGCCGAGCATGTCCTTCGCGGCAGCCTCGACTTCCTCGAGCGTCCTGGCGAGGCGGACGCCGCCCTTCGCATCGGGGCCGAGCTCCTTGAACTTGCCCTTGCCACGGCCGCCGGCATGGATCTGCGCCTTCACGACATAGAGCGGCCCGGGCAGCTTCTTCGCGGCTTCGACGGCCTCGGCGACGGTCAGCGCGGCGTGGCCGGCAGGGACGGGCGCGCCGAACTTCGCGAGCAGTTCCTTGGCCTGATATTCGTGAATGTTCATGGCTGGGCTGAGCCTTTCAAGCAGAGAGCATGACTATGATGGCCGCGCCCATAGCGCAGCGCGGCGCGGAACGGTTCTGCGAAGTTGCAAAATCAGCCGAGCGCGCAGCCCAGAGCGGCCGAGGCGGTGACCTTCATGATCTCGGGATCCTGCAGCGCGCGGATGCGGCGCAGGAACTGCTCGTAGCTGGTCTTGCGCAGGTCGGTCTCGGGCAGCTTCGAGAGCGAGCGCAGCTTGAGCAGCTGGTTGAGGCTCAGCTCCTGCGCCATGGGCCGAGCCATGCAGGTCGCCATCGGCTTGCTGAGGCCGGCATTGACGAGACCGGTGCGCAGCTGCGCCTCGGGCGTGGCGCAGGCGGAGAGCAGGGCGAGGGCGAGCGCGAAGCTCAGAACGTGGGCGGCGCGGGGCAGGATGGGCATGGCGCGCGCTATAGCGCCGCTCGATGAACGGCGCCAGAATGGCCGTGCGGATTGACCTGCCCCGCCGCGCGGCGCATCCCCGCGCGATCAGGGCCCACGAGCCGAGGGAGACATATGGACCGCATCTTCAGCAGCATTTCGAGCTGCATGGCGACATGGGCGGGGCAGCCGCTGACGTTCATCCTCGCGGTGATGATCATCGTCATCTGGGTGGTGAGCGGGCCGGTCTTCGGCTGGTCGGACACCTGGCAGCTGGTCATCAACACGGGCACGACGATCGTCACGTTCCTGATGGTCTTCCTCATTCAGAACGCGCAGAACCGCGACGCGAGCGCGATGCAGGTGAAGCTCGACGAGCTGATCCGCGCGGTCGAGAATGCGCGCAACGAGTATATCGGGATCGAGCATCTGACCGACGACGAGATCTGCCGGATCCGCGACGCGCTGGAAGCGAACGAATTGGAGAACGGCCGGGGCCATGGCCTCGGGCAGCTGATCGAGCGCAGATAGGGGCGAGCCGCGCGTGCCGGCCGCGCTCAGCCCTCGCTGGGCATGGCCTTGGGATCGACCGGCCAGGGGTGCGCCTTGGCCGGCTTCGACACCTCGAACGGGTCGGCGCTCTTGCGGGCGCGGCGGCTGGCCTGCGGCGGCGGAGGGAGCGATCGGGCCGCGGCAGGCGCGGGCGTGATCAGCGCATCCTGATGCTCGGAGAGGCGCTTGCGGAGCCGGTCCGCGCCATCCTTCACCTGGGCCTTGAGGCCATCCAGCCTGCCTTCGGCATTCGCCTTGATGAGCCGGTTGCCGACGAAAGCGGCGACGGCGCCGACCAGAAAAGTCCTGAGCATTTCTGCCTCCTTTCGGCTGGACCGCCATTTGGCCCATGCCGGCCTGCAAATGGTGGTTCCGCGTGCTTCCGGTGCTCACGTACCGTAAGTACGCTGCGCTCCGGGTCGCACGAAACCACCATTTTCGCCTCGGCCTGAACCAAATGTCGATCCAGCCGAGTGTTCGTTCTCCCAACGTGCGGCGAGGCGCGCGGTTCCGCCGGATCGCAACGGTTTGTCGCATCCGGCGGACGTGACGCTCAGCGGCAGCGCACCTCGCCGCGCTCGATGGCCCGGCCGGCGATCGCTCCGCCCGCTGCGCCGATGATCGTGCCGAGCGTCTTGCTGCCATTGGGCGCGATGATGTTGCCCAGCACGCCGCCCGCGAGGCCGCCGATGATGAGGCCCTTGGTGCCGTCCGGCTTCTGGCAGTAATAGCGGCCGTCATTGTCGCGATAGACGGTGTCGTTGCTGGTCAGCACATAATCGCCGCGGTCCGAGGCGTAGCCCGGCCCCTCGTCTCCGCCGACGCAGGCGGCGAGAGGGAGCGAGGCGGCCGCGACGGCGATCAGCGCGGTTCGGGGGAAAGCGGGGGTCTTCATGGCTCGTGCCTTTCTGGTTTCCTGTCCTGCTTGTTCCCAAACGTGCGGGGCGACCGCTTGTTCCTCCCCAAGCTCGTCTTGGGGAGGGGGACCGCGAAGCGGTGGAGGGGCAATGGCGCGACGCCGAATTCCCCTCCACCACGCCGCAGGCGGCGCGGTCCCCCTCCCCGAGCAAGCTCGGGGAGGACCTTTTCAGTGCAGCTTGTGTTCCAGGCTGATCTCGGCATTGAGCAGCTTCGAGACCGGGCAATTGGCCTTGGCGCCCGCGGCGATCTCGGCGAACTGGTCCGGGCTGATGCCGGGGACAGTGGCCTCCAGGGTCAGGTCCGAGCGGGTGATCGTGAAGCCGCCGTCCGACTGCTCCAGCTTGACCGCGGCCTTGGTCTCCAGCGTGCCGTCCTTGAAGCCCGCGCGCTCCAGCGCGAAAGAGAGCGCCATGGTGAAACAGGCGGCATGCGCGGCGGCGATCAGCTCTTCCGGATTGGTGCCCGGCTCATCGCCGAAGCGGGTGCCGAAGCCATAGCCCTGCTCGGACAGCACGCCGGACTGGGTGGTGATGCGGCCTTTGCCGTCCTTGCCCATGCCTTCATATTTGGCGGATGCAGTGCGCGTGGTCATGTGGGGACACTCCTGTTCGCTTGAGGGATGCCCGATATGGGGCGGGATTGTTGCAGGGGAAGGGCGGCCTTCCGATCCGCGCCGGAGCGGGGGATGATCGCGATGTTTACACCGATGTACACGCCTGAACGGCCATCGCGGAAGTTCACACCGAAGTTTGCATGAAGGTCACACCAGGGTCACACTATCGCGCATGTTTTGCGACGGCCGTTCCGTTCTCCGGGGCGGGCGTGCAGGGGCGACATGGCTTGAGGCGGAAAGGGTGGTGCGGTTCGTCATGGCGTCCTCCGGTAGCGCTTGGGGGACTCACCAGATGCCAAGCTTTTCGGGACGTAGGACAGCGCTTTTTCGCGGCCTCTTCACCAGTCCCCGCCGGCGTCTTTGATAGCCTTGAGCAATGCCTCCTTGCTCTCGGTATTGCGTGGGATGTCGGCGTCGGTGATGCCGAGTTCGGCGCGGCGGAGGGCGATGCGCGCGCCGAGTTCGGCCATGTCGATGACCGGCTGGTACGGCTCAGCTTTTGAGGTCTTCGACGCCATAGTCGCCCAAGCTTTCTTCGCGGATGCGCCGTTCAAGATAATCGAGATCGGCGTCGGGGTGAAGGGCGAGCAGGAGGCGGGCGGAGCAAGGCAATCGGTGCCACTACCAATATCGTGATCGATGACGCTCTGATGAGCGAAGCCATAAAAGCCAGCGGCGCGCAGACCAAGCGCGAGGCGGTCGAGATGGGCCTCACGGGCGCGAGGAATCACGGTGCGGAAAACGATCAATACAGTGATCGACGCGATGCATCATGGATAGGGTCGCGCTGCATTCATAGCGATCGGGATTTTGCCCCTTTTGTGGAGATGGGCCTACACCAATGTTGTGGTCGCAGCTTTCGATTAGGCTGGTAGTGCAACAATGCGTGCAAAGTGGTGGGCCGCGGACCTAATACATCGATCATTTCTCGTGGCTGTGTTCTCGCCGCTCGATCATGCCCCTGTCTCAGTTTGAGACGCAGCAATATTGTCTCTTGCTGCGAGCGCCTGCCGCGAAATAGAAACGCGGTTAGCGATCATCGGGGGTTCTATGAAATTTTGGAAGTGGACAAGTTGTATCTTGGCGGCCTCATCGGTCATGTTCGCGATGCCGGTCCAAGCGGCTTATTTGATAGATACCGGACCAGGAAGCCCCGCTCCCCAAGGTTGGAGTCTCAATACGTGGCAAAGTCTTGCAGCACGTTTTGTTTTAGATAATAATTCTAAAATAACTTCCTTAGAAACATTTATGGGCGGCACTCGTAGTAATGCAAGTGTGTCTATATATCGAAATATATTTGACGATTCGACAATAATATCCAGTTTTAACTTTGAAACATTGCCCCACGATCCGATCAAGCCTGCCGGATTTTGGCAAGGTGTCGATGGAATTAATTTGAATTTAAGCGCCGGTACCTATTGGATTGCGTTTTCAAGTGACGGCATGAATTACTTGAATGACGTAATTCCAGCCCCCCTAGAATCCTATGCTGTCAAGTCGATATATAGTGGCTGGGCGTGGACGCCATCCTCCGTGATACAGTTCGGTGTGCGCATTAGTGGAGTAGAAATGCCAAGTGTCGGCAGCCCTGTTCCGGAGCCAGAAAGTTGGTTGACTATGGTTATAGGGCTCGTTGCTGCTGGTTCCGTCATGCGCCGCCGCTCGCATCCAGTAAACCTTGTGCATAACTGAAAGGTTCGCCGAACTCGTTCGCTGATCTATGGTGGAATTAAATATCCACCTAGATCAGCCGCACATGCAATGTCATCGACGGTCTCGGAAAACATGCCAGTAGTCGCAAAAATCGCATAGGAAAATTTAGAAAACTTGTTGTCTAGACCTTCAGATTCCAGCGTTCACTCCGCCGCCACCTTGTCCGCCTTACCCTTCGCCAGCAACGGCGCCAGATAGTGCCCGGTGTAGCTCCGCTTCTCCTTTACCACCTCTTCCGGCGTTCCCACCGCGACGATCTCGCCGCCCTTGACGCCGCCTTCGGGGCCGAGGTCGATGATCCAGTCCGCGGTCTTGATGACGTCGAGATTATGCTCGATCACCACGACGCTGTTGCCCTGCTCGACCAGCGCGTGGAGCACTTCGAGCAGTTTGCGGACATCCTCGAAATGGAGGCCGGTGGTGGGCTCGTCGAGAATGTAGAGCGTGTTGCCGGTGGCGCGGCGTGAGAGTTCCTTGGCGAGCTTGACGCGCTGGGCCTCGCCGCCGGAGAGCGTCGTCGCCTGCTGGCCGACCTTGACATAGCCCAGGCCCACTTCGGCGAGCATGGCCATCTTCTCGCGGATGGGCGGCACGGCCTTGAAGAACTCGACCGCGTCCTCGACGGTCATGTCCAGCACGTCCGCGATGCTGTGGCCCTTGAACTTCACTTCGAGGGTTTCGCGATTGTAGCGCTTGCCGTGGCACTCCTCGCAGGTGACGTAGACGTCCGGCAGGAAGTGCATCTCGATCTTGATGAGGCCGTCGCCCGAGCAGACCTCGCAGCGGCCGCCCTTCACATTGAAGCTGAAGCGGCCGGGCTTGTAGCCGCGGGCCTCGGACTCGGGCAGGCCGGCGAACCAGTCGCGGATGTTGGTGAAGGCGCCGGTATAGGTCGCGGGGTTGGAGCGGGGCGTGCGGCCGATCGGCGACTGATCGATGTCGATCACCTTGTCGAGATGCTGCAGCCCCTCGACCTTGTCATGCGCGCCGGCGATGACGCGGGCGCCGTTCAGGGTGCGCGCGGAGGCGGCATAGAGCGTGTCGATCGTGAAGGACGACTTGCCCGAGCCGGAGACGCCGGTGATGCAGGTGAAGGTGCCGAGCGGGATGGACGCGGTGACGCCCTTCAGATTGTTCGCGCGGGCATTGTGGACGGTGAGCTTCTTGCCCGATCCCTTGCGGCGCTTGGCGCGGATCTCGATCTCGCGGGTGCCGTTCAGATAATCGGCGGTGAGCGAGCCGTGCGAGGCGAGGATATCGTCGAGATTGCCCTGCGCGACGATCTCGCCGCCATGGACGCCGGCGCCCGGCCCCATGTCCACGATATGATCGGCGGCGCGGATCGCGTCCTCGTCATGCTCGACGACGATGACGGTGTTGCCGAGATCGCGGAGCCTTTTCAGCGTGACGAGCAGCATGTCGTTGTCGCGCTGGTGGAGGCCGATGCTCGGCTCGTCCAGCACATAGAGCACGCCGGAGAGGCCCGAGCCGATCTGGCTGGCGAGGCGGATGCGCTGGGACTCGCCGCCCGAGAGGGTGCCGCTGGTGCGATCGAGATTGAGATAATCGAGGCCGACATTGTTGAGGAAGCCGAGCCGCTCGACGATCTCCTTGAGGATGGCCTTGGCGATCAGGTTCTGCTGGTCGGTCAGCTTATCCGGCAGCGCGGTGAAGAAGGCGAGGCAATCCACCACCGACATGCGGGTGGGCGTGGAGATGTCCGCCATGGCGACCTTGACCGCCAGCGCCTCCGGCTTGAGGCGGGCGCCGTGGCAGGTCTCGCAGGGCTGGGCAGTCTGGAACTTGCTGAGCTCCTCGCGCATCCAGGCGCTGTCGGTCTGCAGCATGCGGCGATTGAGATTGCCGATGACGCCCTCGAACGCCTTGTTGACGCTGTAGGTCTTGCGGCCGTCCTGGAAGGTGAGCGTGACGGGCTTGCCGCCGGTGCCGTGCAGGATGATGAGGCGCACCTCGCCGGGCAGCTCGTTCCACGGCGTCTCGAGGCTGAAGCCGAACTCCCTGGCGAGGGAGGCGAGCACCTGCATGTAATAAGGCGAGGGCGGATTGGACTTGGCCCAGGGGACGATCGCGCCCTTCTTGAGGCTGAGCGCCTCATTGGGGACGACCAGCTGCTCGTCGAACTCCAGCTTCTCGCCGAGGCCGTCGCAGGCCGGGCAGGCGCCCTGGGGCGCGTTGAACGAGAAGAGGCGCGGCTCGATCTCGGGGATGGTGAAGCCGCTGACCGGGCAGGCGAATTTCTCCGAGAAGATGATGCGATTGGCGGGGATGCCGGCATTCTTCATCGCGCCGCCGGATGCGGCTTCATCTTCGCGGCCGGGGACAGTGCCCTCGGCGAGATCGACATAAGCGAGGCCCTCGGCGAGCTTGAGCGCCTGCTCGAAGCTCTCGGCAAGGCGCTGCTGCATGTCCGCACGCACCACGATGCGGTCGACCACCACCTCGATGTCATGCTTGTACTTCTTGTCGAGCGCGGGGGCTTCCTCGATCGGGTAGAACTCGCCGTCGATGCGCACGCGCGTGAAGCCGGCCTTCTGCCACTCGGCGAGCTCCTTGCGATACTCGCCCTTGCGGCCACGCACGACCGGAGCGAGCAGATAGAGCCGCGTGCCCTCGGGCAGGGCCAGCGTGCGGTCGACCATCTGGCTGACGGTCTGCGCGGCGATCGGCTCGCCGGTCGCGGGGGAATAGGGGATGCCGACGCGCGCCCAGAGCAGGCGCATATAATCGTAGATCTCGGTGACGGTCGCGACGGTCGAGCGCGGGTTGCGGCTGGTCGTCTTCTGCTCGATCGAGATGGCAGGCGAGAGGCCGTCGATATGCTCGACATCCGGCTTCTGCATCATCTCCAGAAACTGGCGCGCATAAGCGGAGAGCGACTCCACATAGCGCCGCTGCCCCTCGGCATAGATGGTGTCGAAGGCGAGGCTCGACTTGCCCGAGCCGGACAGGCCGGTGATGACGATCAGCTTGTCCCGCGGCAGATCGACGTCGATCCCCTTGAGGTTATGCTCGCGCGCGCCGCGCACGGAAAGGGTACTGAGACTCATGCCGCGTGTTCTATCTTCGTTCTGGAGGATGTGCCAGAGGGGAAGATAGGAGCGGCGCGTGCGATTCGGTAGAGGGAAGCGAATTCGGGGCCGGAGATGCTGACAGCATGGTGTCAGCAGCATGGTGCGGCCGGTGTCGGTCGTGCGGTGCGGGCGGCAGGAACCAGTTCCCGCAGCGCGCGTTATCGTCTGGCTGGGGGTGAATGGATGGTCATGGCAATGCATGCGAGGGCGAAAGCGTCCTGTGGGTCGATTGACGGTTTCTTCAGCCTCCGGACCTCTGCGGCACGGGCCGCATCATGACATTCGTTGCTCCTGCTCTGACACCCGATGGCCGCGAAACGACCGGGCGCAAGGGCTTTCATGCTCGACTTCGCGCGGCGACGCGCGCCTGTCATGACAAGGTCGATGCGCTGTTCGGCCAGTTCGATCTTGCCGACGCTGCCTCGTACGGCAAGTTCCTCACGGCGCATGCCATGGCGCTGGTGCCGGTCGAGGACTGGGCGGACGTCGGGCGGCTGATCCCCGGCTGGAGCGGGCGGAAGGTTGCGCTGTATGAGGATCTGGCGGCGCTCGGCCTGACTTTCCCGCCGTTCGAGCCGCTGAGCTGGCCGCGCGATCCGGCGGCGCGCTGGGGCGCGGCCTATGTGATCGAGGGATCGCGGCTGGGCGGCCTCATGCTGTCGCGCTCGATCGGCGAGGGTCTGCCGCGCGCCTATCTTTCCGCCAGGCATGGCCCGGGCGGCTGGCAATCGCTGCTGCGGGCGATGGAAGAGAAGGCCGAGCAGGGCGGCGAACGCTGGGAGGCTGAGGCCTTTGCGAGCGCCGAGCGCACATTCGGGCTTTATGCCCATGCGGCGCAGCTTATGACGGCCCGATGACACCGGAAGATCTCGACTTCAAAGTCGATCTCAACAATTGCGACCGCGAGCCGATCCACATCCTCGGCAACATCCAGCCATTCGGTTTCCTGGTGACCGTGGGCAGCGACTGGCTGATCTCGCGCGTCTCGGCCAATGTCGAGACGTTCACCGGAAAGACGCCCGCCGATTTGCTGGGAGAGCCGCTTGCCGATCTTTTCCTGCCGCAGGCGCTGCACAATATTCGCAACCGCCTGGTCATGCTGCGCGGACCCGATGCGGTCGAGAGGCTGTTCGCGCAAACGCTGATGGAAGGGCGGCCGCCGTTCGACGTCGCCGTGCATTTCTCCGCCGAGACCATCATCATCGAGTGCGAATATGCGACCGAGGACGCGATCGAGGCGGCAGGGTTGGTGCGCACCCTTGTCTCGCGGCTCGGCCAGGCCGACACGCTCGCCGCCTTCATCCGCGAGAGCGCGCGGCAGGTGAAGGCGATCACCGGCTTCGACCGGGTGATGGTCTATCGCTTCGACAATGAAGGCTCGGGCGAAGTGGTGGCGGAAGCACTGACGCCCGGCGTCGACAGCTTCCTGGGCCTGCATTATCCCGCCTCCGACATTCCGGCACAGGCGCGCCAGCTCTATGTGCGCAACATCTTCCGCATCATCGCGGACGTGAACGCGAACCCGGTGCCGCTGGTGCCGCAGCTCGATCCCAAGGGCCTGCCGCTCGACCAGTCGCTCTCCGTGCTGCGCGCGGTCTCGCCGATCCATATCGAATATCTGCGCAACATGGGCGTCTCGGCCTCGCTCTCCATCTCGATCATCGTCGATGGGAAGCTCTGGGGCCTGTTCGCATGCCATCATTATTCGCCGCGGCTGACCAGCCTCGCGACGCGCACCGCGTCCGAACTGTTCGGCCAGATGTTCTCGCTGATGCTGGAGAGCCGCGAACGCAGCGAGACGGCGGAATATGAAGGCCGTGCTCGCGCGACGACCGACCGGCTGATGGCGACGATCGCGCGCGACAATGACCTGCTGCAGAATGCGCAGTGGATCGGCGAGATCATCTTCGACACGATCCCGGCTGACGGCGTGGCGGTCTATCTAAGCGGCGTCACGCATTTCCACGGGCTGACCCCGGCGCCGGACCAGTTTCGCGCGATCGTCTCGGCGCTGAATCGGGGCGCGGCGAGCCAGGTGTTTGCGACGGACTCGATTTCCAGCCTGGTGTCCGAGGCGGGCGAGTTCGCCGATGTGGCGGCGGGCATGATCGCCATTCCGCTTTCGCGCCGGCCGCGCGACTATGTGGTGCTGTTTCGCAGTGAGCAGATGCGCGCGGTGCGCTGGGCAGGCAATCCGGAGAAGGCAGTCGAGCTCGGCCCGCATGGCGCCCGCCTGACACCGCGCAAGAGCTTCGAGATCTGGTCGCAGCTCGTGAAGGGCCGCAGCACGCCGTTCACGCGATCCGAGCGGCGCGTGGCCGAAGCGCTGCGCGTGGCGATGCTGGAAGTGCTGATCCGCCTCTCCGACGAAGCGGGCCTGGAACGCCAGAAAGCGCATGAGCGGCAGGAATTGCTGATCGCCGAGCTGAACCACCGGGTGCGCAATATTCTCTCGCTGATCCGCGGCCTTATCTCGCAGACGCGCGATGGCGCGCAGACGATCGAGAGCTTCGTCGGCAATCTGGAGACCCGCGTGCAGGCGCTGGCGCTGGCACACGACCAGGTGACGCGCGACCGCTGGGGACCGGCGAAGCTGCGCGACCTGATCGATGTCGAGGCCGGTGCCTTCCTCGGCGCCAAGCGGGCGAACCTGTCGATGGAGGGGCCGAACGTGCTGCTTCACCCGCCGGCTTTCACCTGTCTCGCGCTCGTCATGCACGAGTTGATGACCAATGCGCTCAAATATGGCGCCTTGTCGGACAATGGCCGGGTGGTGATCGGCTGGCATCAGGACGAAGACGGCAGCCTGATGATCGACTGGCGCGAGATCGGCGGGCCGCCGGTCACGCCGCCCGAGCGGCGCGGCTTCGGCTCGACGGTGATCGAGCGGACGCTGCCGCACGATCTGGGCGGCGACGCGGAGGTTCATTACAGACTGGGAGGCGTCGAGGCGCATTTCTGCATTCCCTCGCGCCATGTCGCGGGCGTGGCGCAGGAGGACGAGGGACGGGAGAGCTATCTGACGCCGACCGACAAGATGACGAGGATGCTCGCGGGCAAGACCGCGATGCTGGTCGAGGATTCGATGATCATCGCGCTCGATGCCGAAGATGCGCTGATGAGCATGGGCGCCGAGCGCGTGCTGATGGCGTCCAACGTGCCGGCGGCGATCGACATCATCCGGCGGGAAAATCCGGACTTCGCCCTGCTCGACTATAATCTCGGCATCGAGAACAGCGAGAGCATCGCCGAGATGCTGGCAGAGAGGGGCACACCGTTTCTGTTCGTCACCGGCTATGGCAGCGGCCTCGGCACGACGCGGTTCCACGATGTGCCGGTCGTCACCAAGCCCTATGGGCCGAACCAGATCGCCGCCGCGCTGTCGCGGCTGGGCGCGACCGTGCCGGACGAAACCGCAGGCTGACGCGAAGCCATTGTCGCGCGCAGCGTGAAATCATTGCCCGAACCAGGCCGGGGCCACGCTTCGAAACCTGACAATTATCTTGATTCGTCAACAATCGTTCGTCATCATCCCGGCAGAACAATCCAGGGAGGGGACGTGGCAATTCGTTGGTCGTGGACGTCAATGGTCGGGCTTGCCGTGCTCGTCGCGATGCCGGTGTCGGCGCAAATCGGGGCGCCGACCACGTCGCCGCCGCCCGAGGGGCTCGCCGAAGGAACCGGTGCGCCCTTCCCCAAGGGCAACAATGCCGCGCTGGACGCGCTGCCCGACTGGGGCGGCATCTGGTTCGCGCTGTTCGATCGGCCACCGGGCGCGCAGCCATCCGGCCCGCCGCCGGCGCTGCCCAAGCTCAAGGGCAAGTACAAGGAAGCCTATGAGGCGTGGCGCAAGGAAATCGCGGCCAATAACGGCGTGGAGAAGCGCAACCGCTCCAATTGCAGCCCACCGGGCATGCCGGGCATCATGCAGATCGGCCAATATCCCTTCGAATTCCTGTTCACGCCGGGGCGCGTCACCATCAACCAGGAAGCCTGGATGCAGACGCGCAAGATCTGGACCGACGGGCGCAAGCATCTGGACGACCCAGACCCCAGCTATATGGGCGACAGCGTCGGCCATTGGGAAGGCGACACGCTGGTCGCCGTGACCCTGTTCGTGAACGACATGCTGCCGCTGCAGAACGGCATGACCCATTCGCCCAAGCTGCGCATCACCGAGCGCATCCGCCTCTCGCCCGACGATCCCGATCTGCTCATCAACGAGATGACGATGGAGGATCCCGAGGCGCTCGAGGAGCCGTTCACGCGCACGGTGCGCTATCGCCGCGACCGCTACGGATTGCTGATCGAGTTCCAGTGCTCGGAGAATGATCGCAATCCGGTCGATGCCGAGGGCCACACGCAATATCATTGAGCGTGACGGGCGCGATGGCGCCCGTCCGGACCGTTTCGTGACGGAACGGGCATGCGCCTGCTTGCCTATATACTAAACATGATAAATATTACATAGAGGCGCGATCCGGCGCAATGGCCGGCGCGCGGGCTGACGGCCGGCGTCCGTTGCACGGAGGGGAACATGGCAACGCGGCCTTCATCTTCACTTGACAAATTCAACTATGCATTGCAATTTACCTATCCTGATAGGAGAGTGAGACCGATGACGATTACCGCCACCCCCATTACACCCCGCTTCGGTGCGGAGATTTCGGGCGTGGACATCAGCAAGCCGCTCGATGACGCGACGATCAGGGAACTGATCGCGCAGCAGGACAAATGGGGCGTCACCGTCTACCGCAACACCGGGCTGGATGATGAGGGCCAGATCGCCTTCGCGCGCAATTTCGGCCATCTCGAGAGCCTGCCACCGCGCGACGGGCATCCGCGCATCTTCCTGTTCAACGCCGGCAACCTGACCGCAGACGGCGAGATCAACCGCAGCCCCTCGGCGATGACCTATCGCAAGGGCGACCAGATCTGGCACACGGACTCCTCGTTCATGGACCTGCGCACCAGCTATTCGATGCTGCGCGCGGTCGAGGTGCCGGCCTCGGGCGGGCCGACCGAGTTCTGCGATGCGCGCTCGGCCTATGACGACCTGCCGCAGGACGTGAAGGACAAGATCGCCGACCTGGAATGCGAGCATAGCCTGCTTTGGTCGCGCAAGCAGGGCGGCGCGGACATCACCCGCGAGATGATCGAGGAGCGCCACCGCCCGGTCCACAAGCTGGTCAGCCCGCACAAGGGCTCCGGCCGCAACATGATCTATGCCGGCGCGCATTGCTATCGCGTGGTCGGCTGGGGCTGGGAAGAGAGCCGCGAGCTCATCGACTATCTCAATGCGCATGCGACGCAGGAGAAGTATCAGATCAGTGTCGACTATGCAGTCGGCGACATGGTGATCTGGGACAATCTCGCGGTGTTCCATCGCGGCGGCCAGTTCAACTGGGACGAGCGCCGCGACATGCGCCGCGCGACCGTCCGCGAACTGCCGGCGCCGCCGGAAGGCGACGATCCGTTCGGCGAGCTGTTCAAGACCATGCCGAAGATCGTGCCGGTCGAGGCGGGCTGAGTCCCGGCGCGGGACCGCCGGTGACGACGCCCGCCAAACCTAACGGATATTGTCATTGGAGCGGCGTCAGGGCCGCATGCTAGGTCCCCTCGGCCGGCAATGTCGCCGGGCGATGGGGAAAGATAGCGATGTCTCGGAAGAATTGGCTCGGCGCGGTGAGTGCTGGCGCGTTGGCGATGGTTTCGGTGCAGGGGCAGGCAGCCAATCTGCTGACGAACGGCAGCTTCGAGGCGCCGGATATTTCCTCCATGGTCTTTCTCAATCCCGACAGCACATTCGTCACCGGCTGGACCGTCGCCGCACAGGCCGGCAGTGCGCCGGGCACGCAGGTGCAGCCCACCGACAATGCGGCATTCGGCGGCCTGGGCGTCGTCGCCTCAGATGGTGCGCAGTTTGTCGATCTCACCGGCAATGTCGGGCGGGGCGGCGGCCTCGTCAGCAATGGCTTCGCGACCAGTGCCGGCACGCTCTATCGGGCGAGCTTCGATATCGGTGCGTTCTTCGTCGGCGGCAGTGGTCCGTTCGGCGACGTGACGGTCGATCTGTTCATCAACGGCGTCTTCGCGCAGAGCTTCACCAACACGCTGAGCCTGAAATCGGCCGGCTCGGACTGGGAGCGTGTGTCCTGGGACTTTCTCGGCACGGGCAGCCCGATGACGGTGGGCCTGTTCAGCAGCCTGCTGACAAGTTCCAGCAATCTTGGCGTCGGCCTCGACAATGTGGTCGTCGAGCCCGTGCGCGGGGCCGTGCCGGAGCCCGCGACCTGGGCGCTGATGCTCGGCGGCTTCGGTATCGCGGGCACGGCGCTGCGCCGCCGCCGCACGGCGGTCGCCTTCGCCTGAACAGGAAGGCGCGGCGCTTCCGCAAGGAGTGCCGCGCCATACGCTGTTCCGAGTCTCCACAATATATTGTGGGCGATTCACTATTTCGTCGCATTGATATTGCGTGACAGGGTGCTTCCACGCATTCTCTCCGAGGGCAGGCGATCGTTTCCGGCGCCTTGATTTTTCTCGTCTTTGCGCGGTGCGTCATGAGCGTCGCGAGGCTGAAGTGCGCCAGGCTCCCATTAAAATCGCCGGTTTTCAATGCTCTGTGTGTCGAGCTGTTTCATCTCGACGCAGAAAAGTTAATTTTCCTGTTGCGGCGCACAAGATAATCTGATTCCATGCTGAATGCGGCACAACGGACGCTTAAGCAGTCGGTAACCAACTTAGGCGCATAGTCCGAACTGCCACAGATTTTATGGAGGCGGGTATGGGTCAGCAGAGCAAGCCGACGGACGGGGCAGTAACCCTCGCGGAATTGCGCGAATTCGCATCGTTTCCCTCAGCGACGCAGCGCTATATCCGCCGTTCGCTCGATGTCGCCTTCCATCGCGGCGATGCCATGGAAACCTGGGGCCGCGACGTGGTCGAAGAAGCGAGCATCCGCGCGCAGACCCGCATCTATGGCCGCCTCGACGAAATCAAGGTGCGCGTGCCGGACGATAGCGGTCTCGACCAGATCGAGCCGTTCATGGCGCCGCTCGTCACCGTCTCCGCCTTCGATCTTGGCCAGAACCGGCTCAGCAGCTTCTCGGCCTACCGGTTCCTCTACGAGCGCCTGATCGGTGCCCACGCGCGGCCTTGGCTGCCCGGCGCCTTCTGCGCCGCCGCCAGCCTGCCGCACCTGCATCCCGAGCGCCGCCGGGCGCTGCTCCAGTCGATCAGTGAAGCGGCGGCGACCGCCGCCGGCTGGTCGACACGCGAGCCGACCTTCTATCCGGAATGGGTGGAAAAGGTCGACATCAGCAAGGCCGCCAACTGAAGCTTCTCACGGGGGTGTGCGAAGAAGGGCAGCGCGCAAGCGCTGCCTTTTTTCGTTGGGCCGGAAGCGGAGGCTTCAGGTGAGGATCAGCAACCGGCTCTCTCGTTCAGGGGAGCGGCTTTAAGATCGTCACTCCGCTGCCAGCAGTTCCTCCGCTGCCTGCAGATCCACCGATACAAGGCGGCTGACGCCCTGTTCGATCATGGTGACGCCGAACAGGCGGTGCATGCGGCTCATCGTGACCGCATTGTGGGTGACGATCAGATAGCGCGTCGCGGTGTCCTGCACCATGCGATCGAGCAGGCCGCAGAAGCGCTCGATATTGGCATCGTCGAGCGGGGCATCGACCTCGTCCAGCACGCAGATCGGCGCGGGGTTCGTGAGGAAGAGCCCGAAGATGAGCGCGACGGCGGTCAGCGCCTGCTCACCGCCCGAAAGCAGGGTGAGCGTGGTCAGGCGCTTGCCCGGCGGCTGGGCCATGATCTCGAGGCCGGCCTCGAGCGGGTCATCGCTCTCGATCAGTTCGAGATGCGCCTGGCCGCCTTCGAAGAGCGTCGTGAAGAGGCGCTGGAAATGGCCGTTCACGGCCTCGAACGCGGCGAGGAGGCGCTGGCGGCCTTCGCGGTTCAGATGGCCGATCGAGCCGCGCAACTGATTGATCGCGGTGGTGAGCTCTTCGCTTTCGGCGCGGCTCTTCGCCTGCGTCTCTTCCAGCTCGGCGAGCTCGGTGGCGGCGACGAGATTGACCGGGCCGAGCCGCTCGCGATCCAGCACCAGCTTGTCGTGCTGGGCCTGCTCTTCCTCCGCGGCGCGCACCTCCTCGACCGGGAAGCCGAGCTTTATCGGCAGCACGGGCGGCGGGCAGGAGAAGCGCTCGCCGCAGGCCTGGCCGATATCCTTTCGGCGGGCGACGGCATGATCGGCATGAGCGAGGGCCCCTGCGCGCGCCTCGCGTGCGACGGAGAGCGCCTCGTTGGCGGTGGCGAGCGACTTTTCGGTAGTCGCGAGGCCGGTCTCGGCGGCGGCTTCGGCCGTGCGCGCCTGTTCGGCACGCTCGGCGCCTTCGCGCGCGGTGACGGCGAGGGTATCGAGTTCGGCCGATAGCCGGTCGGGCCGCTCGCGCAGGCCGGCGAGATCGTCGGTCAGCGCTTCGCTGCGGCCCTTCATCTCGGATATGCGGCGGGCGGCGTCGCCGGCACGCGCCTTCCAGCCCGAAACCTCGGCGCGCACGGCCTTGATGCGATCTTCATCGGACGCGACGGCGCGATTGATCATTGCCTGTTCGGTCTGCACCTGGCCGATGGCGGCGCGGCAATGCTCGGCGGCGGTCTTGAACAGATCGACTTCGGCGGCGGTCTCGTCGCTTTTGGGCAGCGCGTCGTAGGCGGCCTGCGCGCTCGTCTGCTCCTGCTGCGCGGCGGCGAGATCGGCGGCGGTCTCGGCGGCCCGGCGATCCAGATCGGCGCGGCGGCCGGCAGCACGCTCGATCACCGTCGCGACCTCGGCCAGTGTGCGCTCGGCGGCGCGAAGGGCATCCTCGGCATTGCCGGCGGCGCTGCGAGCGGCGCGCTCCTCGGCATTGGCGTCGCGCAGAGCGTTTTCGGCGACAGCAAGCGCGTCGCCGGCTTCGCTCACGGCGGCGAGTATGCCGGGGCGCTCCTTGGCGATGGCTTCCAGGCGGTTGAGGCGAATCAGGCGCTCGGCAGCCGCTGCGCCGCCCTGTTCGGCGACGAAGCCGTCCCAGCGGCGCATGCGCCCGTCGAGCGTGACGAGGCGCTGGCCGACATGGAGGGCCTGCTTGCCGTCGGTTTGCGCGACACAGATCTGGGCGAGGCGGCGCGCAAGGGCTTTCGGCGCTTTCACATAGGCCGCGAGTGGCCCGCAGCCGTCGGGCAGCGGAGGATCGAGCGCCATGATTTGCGCGCCGACCCAGCGGGCTGCGCCTTTTTCGCCGATACCGGCGTGAAGATCGTCGCCAAGGGCGGCGGCGAGGGCGCGCTCATAGCCGGGCTCGACGCGGATCTGATCGATCGCGCGATAGCCGTCGCCGAGGCTTTCGAGGCCGCTGGCGAGCGCCCTGGCTTCGCTGTCGAGCGCGGCGGCGGTGGCTTTGGCGGCGGCGAGGGCGCGTTGCTGGGCGGCAACGGCTTCGGTCTGCGTGTCGCGCGCGATCGCGGCGGCGGCGATGCGCGCTTCGGCGGTGGTGCGGGCGGCGATGGCCTCGGCCTTGGCAGCCTCTCCGGCAAGCTGACGCTCGGCGAGCGGCGCGGGGTCGGGCAATTGCGCCAGCGCCTGGGTGACGCGATCGACCTCTGCGGTGGCACGGGCGAGCTTCTGCTTCGCGCTGGCGAGGCCGGCCTCGGCGACCCGGCGCTCGGCTTGTTCGCCGGCAAGGCGGGCCATGGCCTGCGCCAGCGACACCTCGGTATCGCGGCTGGCACGCTCGGCCTCGGCAAGCCTTGTGACGAGCGCGGGCAGGGTGGCCTTCGCGTCCTTGACGCGCGCGGAAAGCGTCGCTTCTTCGTCCTGCAACTTCTCGATCGCATTGACCGCATCGAGCGCGAGCGCGCCTTCGCGGGCCTGATCCTCGGCCATGCGGGCGAGCTGGCTTTCGAGCTCGGCGATGCGGCGCACCAGTCCGTCGCGCTCGGAGGTGAGGCGCTCCAGCTTGAACCGGGCTTCGGCAGCGGCCTCGCGCGCGCTGTTGGCGGCGGATCGGGTGCGGGCGAGCGTCTCGACGGCTTGCTGCGCATGAGCGGCGGCGCCGAGCTGGGCTTCCTGCGCGATGCGGACCAAAGCCTCGGCCGCCTCGGCGTCGCGGGCGGCGCGATCGGCGGCTTCGGCGGCTTCGCGATGGCGGGCGAAGAAGGCACGGCCCTCGGCGAGCACGATCTTCTCGCTCAGATCGGTGTAGCGCTCGGCGGCGCGGGCCTGGCGGCGCAGTGCCCCGGCGCGCACGTCCATCTCGGCGAGGATGTCGTCGAGCCGGGCGAGGTTCATCGAACTCGCCTTGAGCTTCTGCTCGGCATCCTTGCGGCGGACATGCAGGCCGGCAATGCCCGCAGCCTCTTCCAGCATGGCGCGGCGCTCGGCCGGCTTCGCGGCGATGACGGCGGCGATCTTGCCCTGGCTCACCAGCGCCGGGCTGTGCGGGCCGGTGGCGGCATCGGCGAAGACGAGGGCGACATCCTTGGCGCGCACGTCCCGCCCGTTGGCGCGATAGGCGCTGCCCGCGCCCCGCTCGATGCGACGGACGACTTCCATCTCGCCGTCAGCACCCAGCTCGATGGCCGGAATGACGGCGCCTGCCGGTTGCAGCGCGAGGAGGCTAACCTCGGCGAAGTCCCGCGCGGGCCGCGTCGCGGTGCCGGCGAAGATCACGTCGTCCATGCCGCCGCCGCGCATCGACTTGGGGCTGGACTCGCCCATCACCCAGCGGATCGCTTCCAGAAGGTTGGACTTGCCGCAGCCATTGGGGCCGACGATGCCGGTCAGGCCCGGCTCGATCCGCAGCTCGGTCGGCTCGACGAAGCTCTTGAAGCCGGTCAGCTTGAGGCGGCGGATCTCCATGGACATGAGTCAGCCGCGCGCCTTGCGCGGGCCGTGGCCCGACCGATCTGCTGAGAGTGTCGCGCCCCCGTCAGCCAATCAGGCGCCAGCGCCCTTTAGGCGCTCTTCCAGCAGCGGCCAGCTCGCGACATTTTCCAGCACCGAGCCATTAAGGATCAGGGTCGGCGTGCCGGTGATCTGATAGTCGGCGTTGGCCTTTTCGACACCCTTGGCAAGTGCTTCGGCATTGGCCGAATCCGCCAGGCACTGGCGCGCCTTCGCCTCGGGGAGTCCCCGCTGCTTGGTGAACTCGATCAGCCCGGCCATCTCCGCCAGCTTGACGAAGCGTTCGTTCGGCGCCGCCGTCATTGCTGCCTGATACGCGCCTTCGCCGGCGCCCTGGATCGTCTTGATCATGGTCTCGAAGTTCGCGAACAGCTGGGTGTGCAGCGGGAAGAACGCCTCGGGGCCGGCACAGCGCGCGAGCAGGGCCACGGTCATATCCAGCGGATCGCGGATGAAGTTGCGATATTCGAAGCTGACCTTGCCCGTGTTCACATATTTGGCTTCGATCGGCTCATGGCTTTCCGCCGAGAAATCCTTGCAGTGCGAGCAGGTGTAGGAACCAAATTCCAGGACCTTGATGGGCGCGTCGGGATTGCCCATGAGCAGGCCGCCGTCCGGTGTCAGGGAGACTTTCTGCGCCCAGGTCGTGCCGGCGGGCGGCGCCTTGGCGGCAACCGCGCTCGCGCTGCCGCTATTGCCGGCGCTTTCCTGCTGGCCGCAGGCAGCCAGAGCGATCAACGCAGCGGCGAGGGGGGCGAAGGCGATGGATTTCATGGGACAGATGGCCTCATCAAATGGGGCAAGAAAGGAACCGGACGAGCAGGTCTAGCTCAGTTGCCGGAGCGGGGCAATGGCGGCAGGAGGGGGCGCAGCGTCGCCCAATCATGCACATGTTCGAGCGCCTTGCCGTTCATGACGAAGAAGGGCGTGCCGCTGAATTCCTTGATGTCCCAGGCATTTGCTGTGAGGCCGAGGACATCGCTCATGGCCTGCTTGTCGGCGAGGCACTGGCGCTGTGCAGCGGGCGTGAGGCCGCGCTTGGCGAGCAGGGCGAAGAGGCCGGTCTTGTCGGCAATATCGGCCATCTGCGCGACCTTGTCGGCCGACTCGGCGCCATTGTAGCTCTGCGCGACGTTCATCCACGGATCGAAATTCGCGAACAACGCTTCGTGATTGGCGATGAAGCGGGTGGCGCCGCCGCAGCGCGCGAGCAGGGCGGCAGTAAGATCGAACGGATCGCGGACGAAATTGCGGACCTCGAGGCTGACGAGGCCGCGCCGGATCCAGTCCTTCTTGAGGCTGGCCATGCCTTCCGCCGCGAAATGGGAGCAATGCGGGCAGGTGTAGCTCATATATTCGACGAGCCTGGTGCGAGCATTGGGATTGCCGAGAATATAGGCCCCGTTCGCGCCGAGCGTGACGGTGCGCGTCCAGTCGGTCGCGGCGGCGGGTCGTGCGGCGGCCGGGTGCGGCTTGGGCGTCTGGGCGATCGCAGGCGCAACGACCAGCGCGCCAACGGCGAGAAGGGACAATAAGCGGGGCAGCATCGCTCTCGACTTTCTTTCTAGCTGATCTTCGGCAGGCGCTGGGGATTGCCGAGGCCACGCGCCATCGACTCCAGGACCGTGCGCAGTTCCGGATCGCTCACTTCACGCAGGCCCTGACCCAGTTCCTCGGGGATCGGGCGCAGCATGGCCGGGGGCGGACGGCGGACCGGCTCGCTCGGCACGACCTGGCCCTGCTTCATGGCGATGCGCGACACGGCCTCATAGCCGAAGAAGCGGTTCACCCGCTCGATGATCTCCGGGATGATGTGCTGGACCATCGGTGCGTGGCCGCTGGCGACGGTCAATTGCAAGGTGCCACCGGCGCGGCGGCCGGCCGGGAAGCGGATCGACTCGGGCGCGGTGAGGGCGGCATAACGCTGGCCGACAATCTCCGCCCAGCGCGTCACGACGCTCGACTGGATGAAGCCGAATTTGCGGAACGCAGCGCGGCCGATATCGGGCATCAGATCCGCGATCGCGCGCGCGGAGCCGACGCGCGGACGCTCGGGCGCGGGCGCTGCGGCGGCCTTTTTCCGGGCGCGCGGTTTCTCGCTCTGCGTGGGTTCTGTCATGCCCCGGTCCATGCCATAGGGCACCATGCCCGTCGATGGATTAATGGCAGCAGAACGCAGCATCGCCGATGCCCTTCTGGCGCATTATCGGGTGCGTGCCCGCACCTTGCCGTGGCGCAGCCCGCCGGGCGCGGCGCTCCCTGATCCCTATCGCGTGTGGCTGAGCGAGATCATGCTGCAGCAGACGACGGTCGCGGCGGTCATTCCCTATTATCATCGCTTTCTGGCCCGCTGGCCGACTGTCGAGGCGCTGGCCGCTGCCCAGGATGGCGATCTCATGGCCGCCTGGGCAGGGCTTGGCTATTATGCACGGGCGCGCAACCTGCTGGCCTGTGCGCGCAAGGTGGCGGGCGAGCTTGGCGGGCTCTTCCCATCGGACGAGGCGGCACTGCGGGCGCTGCCGGGGATCGGGGCTTATACCGCGGCCGCCATTGCGGCGATCGCCTTCGGCCAGCGTGCGGTGGTGGTGGACGGCAATGTCGAGCGGGTCGTGAGCCGCCTGTTCGCGGTCGAGACGCCGATGCCGGCGGCCAAGCCGGAGCTGCGCGCACTCACCGACAGCATCACGCCGGACGCGCATGCCGGCGACTTCGCGCAGGCGATGATGGATCTGGGCGCGACCATCTGCACGCCGACGCGGCCAGCCTGTCTCACTTGTCCGCTCTCGGCGCGATGCGCCGCGCGTATCGCCGGGGAGGCGGAGCGCTATCCCGTGAAAGCCCCCAAAAAGGCGAAGCCGACACGGCGCGGCGTCGCCTGGTGGGTGGAAGCCGATGGCGCGGTCTGGCTCGTGCGCCGGCCCGACAAGGGATTGCTCGGTGGCATGCTGGGGGTGCCGGGCAGCGACTGGACGGAAACGGGCGGAGAGACGGGCCTGCCGCTGGCCGGCGACTGGCTGCTGCTCAACGAGCCGGTGCGCCACGTCTTCACGCATTTCGCGCTGGAGCTGTCGATTGCGCGGATGCGGCTCGATAGACCGGGCGATCCGCTCGAGATTGCCAAGGCGCTCGGGCCAGGCCAATGGTGGCCTCGCGAGCGGATTGCCGAGGCCGGGTTGCCGACGGTCTTCGCACGGGTCGCGCGGGCTGCGATGGCGCCAAGAGGAGAGGACGGGATCAATGAGTGAGACTGCCGTGCTGCAGGAGCGCGCGATCACCTTCGCGGGCAACAAGATCGATCGGGCCGACCAGCTCCGCGTCAATCCCGACCGGCTGGCGCTTGCCTGGGCCGATTCGCGCGCGCGCCTCCTGCTGCTCGAAGGGCTGGACCCCGTGCCGCCGCGCGACGGGATACTCGCGACCGCGCCGATCCCGCCCGGCGCCATGCTCTCCGATCATGCGCTGCTGGGACTGCGCGAGGATGGATCGCCGCTGTTCGTCTCGCTGATTGTCGTCAAGACCGACGAACCGCCGACCTTTCCGCCCAAGGTCTGGCAAGTCATTGCGGAGCTGAACCTGGACGAAGCCGCGCTCTATGGCGGTGCGCGCAGCCTGGTCGACTGGCATGACCGGCACCAATATTGCGCCCGCTGCGGCGCGCAGACTCATCCGGTCAAGGCGGGCTGGTCGCGCCAGTGCGGCACCTGCAGCGCCGAGCATTTTCCGCGCACCGATCCCGTCGTCATCATGCTGGCGGAATATGAGGGCAAGGTGCTGATCGCCCGCAATGCGCGCTTCCCTCCCCGGCGCTTCTCGGCGCTGGCGGGCTTCGTCGAGCCGGGCGAGACGATCGAGGAAGCCGTGCGGCGCGAAGTCTGGGAGGAATGCGGCGTGCGCTGCGGGCGCGTCGATTATCTGTTCAGCCAGCCCTGGCCGTTCCCCTCGCAGCTCATGATCGCCTGCGTCGCGCAAGCGCTGGGCGACGCGCTCACGCTCGACGAGCAGGAGATTGCGGAGGCGATCTGGGTGAGCCGCGACGAGGTGCGCGCGGCGCTGGCCGAGGATGAGAATGCGGCCTTCCTGCCGCCGTCATCAGTGGCCGTCGCCAATCATATGCTGAGGCATTGGCTCGGCGAGTGAGGGGCTCGGCGGTGTGAGGCGGAACGCTTCAGCCTGAAGCCGCGCCCTCAGATGCGTGGCTGGAGCGACAACAGGTTAAGCGGGGCAATGTGCCCCGCTTTGTACCCAGGCCGTGAACAGCTCGCCGAACTGCATCTGCGTCCCGGGAACCGGCGTGCGGTTGCCGCCGGGGTGCCAACCCCAGCCGACCAGCTCGTCCTTCGCCATATGCTCTTCCATCTCGGCCATGGTCTTGCCGCCATTGCGCTCCTTGTCCTTGAGCTGCGCGCAGATCTGGCCGAGCGTCCTGCCCTGCCAGGCCATCTCGGCCGGTGCGAGCATCCACTTGGAATTGCCGGGCACATTGGCCGGGTCGTAATTCTTCTCATGATGGCAAGTGAAGCAGTGCAGCCCCGGCGCGCCCATCCCCTCGGCGCGCACCACGAGCGGCATATGCGGCGTCATCGCGTCCGTCTGCGTCGGGCGCTCCGTCGCGGGGTGGCAATTGAGGCAGCGCGGATGCTGGAGCACTTTCCCGACTTCGGAGAAGAGCGCCAGCGAGCGTGCCTTGGGGTCGGCGATCCCCGCGAAATCGGACGCCTTTTTGAGCGAGGTCGCCATCGCCGGTTTAGCCGGAGCGACTGGTGCCGGCACCTGCCGCGCGGTCGCGCCGTGCATGGCGAAGGCCGCGACCAGACCGGCAGCGGCGAGCGGGCCAAGGATGCGCGCGCTCATGCCGACTTCACCATCGGCAAGATCGTGGGGCGCTCGCGGCCGAGCCTGGCCAGCGCGTTGGCGATGGCCGGGCCGCAGGGCGGCACGCCCGGCTCCCCGATCCCGGTCGGCGGCGCGCTCGACGGCAGGATCGTCACTTCGACCTCGGGCATTTCCATGATTCGCAGCGACCTGTAATTGTTGAAATTGGAAACCGTCGGCTTGCCCGCCTCCAGCGGCACTTCGCCGTAGAGAATATGGCCGACCGCGTAGCCGATACCGCCTTCGACCTGTGCGCGCACGATATCGGGATTGACCGCGATACCACAATCGACCGCTGCCCAGACCTTATGCACTTTCGGCTCGCCATCCTCGCCGATCGACACTTCGGCGATCTCGGCAACGAAGCTGTTGAAGCTCTCGACGACGGCAACACCCCGGCCCCGCCCGGCGGGAACCGGCTCGCCCCATTTGGCAAGCTCCGCCACCGCCTTGAGCACGGCGGCCGCGCGGGGTTGATCCGTCATCAGTTCCAGCCGCCCGGCGACCGGATCCTTGCCGGCGGCCTCCAGCAATCGATCGACAAAGGTCTCGACCGCATAGCCGGTATGCGTATGCCCCACCGAGCGCCACCAGAGCGTCGTCACGGGCGATTGCTCGATCGTCGCGGCGCAGCGGAAGGCCGGGAGCTTGTAAGGCGGCTCGCTTGACCCTTCGACCATGGTGGCATCGACGCCGTTCCTGATCATCATCTTCTCCATCGGCCCGCCGACCGCGAAGGACTGGCCTACGATCGTGTCCGACCAGGCGATGATCTTGCCGTCCTTCACCGCGCCGCGCATGCGATGGACCATCAGCGGCCGGTAATAGCCACCATGGATATCATCCTCGCGGGTCCAGGTCAGGCGGACCTTCTTGCCCGGGCCGATCGCCTTGACACATTCGGCAAGCTCGACGGCAAGATGCGCGTCGCCCGTCGCGCGCCTGCCGAAGCTGCCGCCGGCGAGCACCGGCTCGACCTTTACCTGCTCGGGTGGGATCCCCAGCACTCCGGCAATCGCCGGCTGGTCGAAGCTCGGAAACTGGGAGCCGAAGCGCGCCAACGCGGTCTTGCCGTCCCACTCTATATAGCCACCGAGCGGCTCCATGGGCGCATGGGCGAGATAGGGGAAGACATAGTCCGCCTCGACGAGCGTCGCGCCGGGTGTCGCAAGCGCCTTCTCGATGTCGCCGGTCGCCTTGGCCTGGATGCCCGGCTCCTTCGCCTTGGCGAGATAGGCCTGCGCCATCTGGGCGGTGCCGCGCGCCTCGGCCTTGCTGTCATCCCATTTGATCGTCAGTGCCTTGCGCCCCTTGATCGCTGGCCATGTGCCCGTCGCGAACACCGCGACGCCGGACGGGATCTGCTTCACGGCGACGACGCCGCTGACAGCCAGCGCCTTGCTTGCGTCGAAGCTCGCGACGGCGCCGCCGAAGCGCGGCGAATGGGCGACGACGACGGTCAGCGTACCGGGGGTCCACTGGTCGATGGAGAAATCCGCTTTGCCGGTTGTCTTGTCGAGGCTGTCCACGCGGCCGACCGAGCGATCTTTCCCGATGAACTCGAACTTGCCGGCATCCTTGAGCGGGACATCCTGGGGCGGGGTCAGCGTCCTCGCAGTCTCGATGAACTCGCCGAACTTGCCCTGCTTGCCGCCCGGCCCCGATATGACGCCGGCCTTGATCGTGATCTGCTCGGGCTTAACGCCCCAGCTCTTCGCGGCCGCCTGAACGAGCATCCAGCGGGCCAGCGCCCCGGCCTTGCGCATCTGGAGGTAGCTGTTGGCCATGGCGGTCGAGCCGCCGGTGCCCTGCATGCCCATGAAGAGATTAGCATAGACCTTCTGGTCGCCGGGCGCATGTTCGGCGCGCATCTGCGCCCAGTCGGCATCCATCTCGTCGGCGACCAGGGTGGCGAGGCCGGTGAACGGGCCCTGGCCGAATTCGATGTGCTTGACCAACACCGTCACCGTGCTGTCCGGCGCGATGCGGATGAAGGCGTTGGGATCAACGGGAGGCGGCCCATTCGCCGCCGGCGCCTGCGCGGCGAGCCGGCCGATGCCCATCGGCATGAGGAAGCCGATGACGAGCGCGCCGCCGCCCTGCAGGATCGCGCGGCGGGAGAGCGGCGCGTTCATGCGCCTTTCTCCAGCGACTTGGCCGCGTCATGGATAGCGGACCGGATGCGCAGATACGTCGCGCAACGGCAAATATTGCCGTTCATGGCGAGATCGATATCGCGGTCGCTCGGTTTGGGCTGCTCGCGCAGCAGGGCGACCGCGGTCATGATCTGGCCGGACTGGCAATAGCCGCATTGTGGCACGTCATGCGCGACCCAGGCCGCCTGAACGGCCTTGGCCTCCGGACCGGCGACTGCCTCGATGGTCGTAATGTCGCCTTGAACAGCACTCACGGGCAAGGCGCAGGAACGCATCGGCTGATCGTTCACATGGACGGTGCATGCCCCGCACATCGCCACGCCGCAGCCGAACTTCGTGCCGGTGAGTTCAAGATCGTCCCGGAGAACCCAAAGCAGAGGCGTGTCCTCATCGACATCGACCTGCCGGTCCAGGCCGTTCACCTTCAGCGTGAAGATCATGGCAGTTCCCTCAATGCAATTTACGACTGATCGGTACACTTATATGTCAGAAACGCAAGTCGTCGGCCGAAATCTTATTTTCGAGCGATAATGTCCCAAAGGCGGCATCGCATCGGGAGGCTGCACACCGAGGCGAGCGCCTCGCCGATGACGGACGAGGCACCTGTAATCGAGACGGCCTTCTGCATGGTCATTTCCTCCTGGGATCGGGAAACCGAATGGAACGACTGTGAGGGAAGGGCGATGCGCGCGATTACGCCCCCTTGACCGGGAACGTTCCGGGCAGCCCTCGGTCTTCCTGAAGGAGCGATGCCCATCGCGCGACGGCGCGAAGGATGGGACGCGCAGCCTGGCCGCGCTCGGAAAGGCCATAGACCTGACAGGCCGCCGGCGGGGGCAGCATCCACCGTCGGACAATCCCCGCCTCTTCGAGCGCCCGGAGTCGCGCCGTGAGAACATTCGCCGAGACCGCCGGGAGTGCCAACCGGATGCCGCTGAAGCGAACGGGACCATCGGCAAGAACCCGCATGACGGGAAGCGTCCATTTAACGGCGAGGATGTCCTCGACCACAGCCAGTGCGCCATTTGAAGGCTCTTGCTCCTTCAACGGCCCGACACTCTGTCGCGCCGTCCGCCGGAACCTGACTGAACGCCGTCTTCAAGAGTTCTCAGGCGTTGCTCCAGCGCCAGGAGCCAGCGCCGCTGCTCTTCGGCCGGGTCACAGTCGGCAATGTAAGCGAGGATCCGCATGAAAGTCCTGGCCTTTTCCCGCGCTCTGGAGAGGCTCGTCAGCATAGGCATGAAAATGCCTCCTGTTCGATTGCGACCGACATTCTGCGCGTCGCCGACGACGGCGAGTCGATAGCGGGGCCTGCCGCTGCATCATTTCCGGTCATCACGAGGAAGCCTCGGGGACCGGCCGTTGCTCGCCCCGTTGCTCGCCAGTCCCTTCGACGCCACCGGGCGGCACGATGCGGAACCAGAGAGCATAAAGCGCCGGGAGAAACACCAGCGTCAAAATCGTGCCGCCGAGCGTGCCGCCGATGAGCGTGATCGCCATCGAGCCCCAGAAGACCGAACTGATGAGAGGAACGAATGCCAGCACCGCGGCCAATGCCGTCAGGATGACGGGGCGCGAACGCTGGACTGTCGCCTCCACCACCGCGGTATATGGGTCCAACCCGTCCGCTATATTGTCGTGGATCTGCCCGATGAGGATGAGCGTGTTGCGCATCAATATTCCCGCAAGCGCAATGAGGCCCAGGATCGCATTGAAGCCGAAGGGCTGTCCGGTCAGCAGCAGGGTCGGAACGACGCCGATGAGGCCCAGCGGCGCGGTCAGCAGGACGATTGCCATGGCCGACAGGCTGCGGACCTGCAGGATGATGACGACCATCATCAGGACGATCATGATGGGAAAGATCGGGGCAAGCGCCGCATTGGCCTTGCTTGCCTCCTCGATCGAGCCGCCCATATCGATGCGATAGCCGGTCGGCAGGCTCTGGATGATCGGCTGCAGCTTCTCCAGCATGGCCGTCGAGACGTCGGGCGGCTGCAGGCCATCGGCGATATCGCCGCGTACGGTAATCGTGGGCACGCGGTCGCGGCGCTGAAGGATCGGCTCCTCCATCCGTACCTCGAGTCTGCCAATCTGACTGACGGGAACACGCTCGCCATTCCCCCCGGTGAGCGTGTAGTCTCCAATGCGAGCGGGATCGAGCCGGCTCGTGCCGGCGGACCGGACGACGATATCGACGGTCCGGATATCCTCCCGTGCCTGACTGACCGTGACTCCGCTCAGAAGGAACTGCAGCTGCTCGGCGACGTCGCTCGAGGTGAGGCCCATTGCGCGCAAACGGTTCTGGTCGAGAACGAAGCGGAGCGCAGGTGCGCGCTCGCCCCAATCGGTGTTGACGGTCCGCATCATGGGATCGGCCTGCATCACCTTCTCGACACGGTCGGCGATGCCGCGGACGACTGCGAGATCGGGACCGTTGACGCGGAAGGCGACGGGGAAAGGTGACGGCGGGCCGAACACGAGCTGGGTCGCGCGAACACGCGCGGCAGGCGCGAGACCTTCCGATACGGCTTGCCGCAGACGCAGTTTCAGCGCGTCGCGATCGGCTTCTTCATCAGTCCGCACGACGATCTTGGCGAAGGAGGGATCGGGCAGTTCAGGGGAGAGCGGCATATAGAAGCGCGGAGCGCCCTGACCCACATAGGTCGTGACGATTCTGGACTCAGCCTGCTTGCGCAGCCAGGTTTCCACTTCTCGCGCGGCCTCGCTCGTACGACCTATCGCGGTGCCTTTGGGCATCTGTACTTCGACCAGGAGCTCAGGCCGGTCGGATGTCGGGAAGAATTGCTTCTTGACCGGGCCCATGCCGACCCCGGCGATCAGAAATGCGCCGAGTGTAGCCCAGGCCACCAGCTTCTTGCGCCGCACGGCCCAGGCGATGAACGCGCGAACCCGTTCGTAGCGTGGGGTCTGGTAAATTGCCGCGTGGCCGCCCTCGACAGGCTTGATCGCCGGCAGCATCTTCACGCCCATATAGGGCGTGAAGATGACCGCCACGAACCAGGAAGCGATCAGCGCGAAGCCGACGACCCAGAAGATGTTGCCGGCATATTCACCGGCCGTCGATTGCGCGAAACCGACCGGCATCAGGCCTATGACGGTGACGAGAGTGCCCGCGAGCATAGGCGCCGCGGTATGGCTCCACGCATAGGCCGATGCGCGGATGCGGTCGTAGCCCTCCTCCATTTTCACCACCATCATCTCGATGGCGATGATCGCATCATCGACCAGCAGCCCCAGTGCGAGAATGAGGGCGCCGAGCGTGATGCGATCGAACACGCGGTCTGTCGCCCACATGATGACCAGGACGACGGCAAGCGTCAGTGGCACAGCGGCGGCGACCACGATCCCGACACGCCAGCCCAGGCTGACGAGGCTGACGATCATCACGATCGCCAGCGCCTCCAGGAACGTGTGCATGAACTGGTCGACGGCCTCGCTGATGTTGACCGACTGGTCGGTCACGCCGCTCAGCGTCATGCCCAGCGGGAGTTCGTCACGGATCTTGTCGATCTCGGCATTCATCGCTTTGCCCAGGTCGAGGCCATTCCAGCCTTCACGCATGACGATGTTGAGCAGCAGTGCAGGTTCGCCCTCGCTACGGATCAGGAACGAGGCGGGGTCCTCATAGCCGCGATCCACCTTCGCGATCTCCGAGAGGCGCTGGGTATTGCCGTTCACGATGATCGGCAGGTCACGGATCTTCGACAAGTCGTCGAATGCGCCGTCGAGGCGCACGACGACCTGCTGCGCCTTGGTCTCGATCGAGCCTGCCGGCGTGATGAGATTCTGCCTGGCAAGCGCCTCGAAGATCGCGCGCGGAGAAACGCCGAGCGTGGTCAGCCGTTCTTGCGCAAATTCAACGTAGATGCGCTCGGGCCGCTCGCCCAGAATCTTGATCTTGTCCACTCCGGGGACATGCAGCAGCCGTTGCCGCAGGCGCTCGGCTTCGCGTGCGAGGTTGCGCTGCGGCTCGCCCTTGGCCTTGAGCGCGAAAAGAGCGAAGCTGACGTCCCCATATTCGTCGTCCAGAAACGGCCCGACAACGCCGCGGGGGAGATTGCGCGCTTCATCCGACATCTTCTTGCGCGCCTGATAGAATTGTTCCGGCACTTCGGGCGGCGGCGTCTGGTCCCGCAATGTCAGGGTGGTGAAGGCAAGTCCCGGCCGTGTGAATGTGTCACTGCGATCGTACCAGCGCAACTCCTGAAGGCGCTTCTCAAGCGGTTCCGCGACCTGATCCTGCATCTCCTGCGCGGTTGCGCCTGGCCAGGCTGTGACGATGGTCATCACCTTGACGGTGAAGTTCGGGTCTTCCGCCCGGCCAAGTTTCAGGAAAGCGAACGTTCCGGCCAGGATGATCGCAATCAGGAAGAACAGGGTTACGGACCTCTCGCGAACGGAGAGCGCGGATAGATTGAAGCGCCCGGTTTCCTTCGACGAGCCACTCATGGCGCGGCCACCCGGACGGCCTGGCCTTCGTGCAGCATATGCGCGCCCATCGCCACGATACGATCACGAGGGTTCAACCCGCCGGTGATCGTCGCGGTTTCCTCGCCCAGCGCTGAAATTCCAACCGGGCGCCACGTGACTTTCGGTTGAGCGCCGCTCCCGACCACCCAAACGCCTGGCCCCTTGCCGACATCACGGATTGCACCGAGCGGCACCTGCGTTGCGGCACGATCGCCTGGCAGGGTCAGAGCAAGAGTAACCGTGGATCCCAAAGGCGCTTGGGCGGCAGCGCCGCTCAGGACGTAGCGCGCTTCGAAGGTCCGCGAAGCGGGGTTGGCGGCGTCCGAAAGCTGGCGGAGCTTGGCGCTGCCGGTCGAACCTCCATAGGTCCGCGCATGTGCGGCGGATCCGAGCGCGGGGCGCAGGTTCTCCGGCAACTGGACCAGCGCTTCTCGCGGCCCCGAACGGGCAACGCGAACGACGATCTGACCAGCGCTCACGACTTGACCCGGTTCGGCCAGGGTCTCGACGACAACACCGTCGGCATCCGCGATCAGCAGAGCATAATGCTGCTGATTGCGCGCCACATTTGCCTGAGCTTCGGCCGCAGACAGTTGAGCGCGCGCTGCATCTGCCGCCGCCTTGGCCTGGTCATAGGCGGACGCTGACACGGCGCCCGCGCCGACCAGGTCGCGGAGCCGCCTTTCGTCTGCAGCCGTCTGCAGGGCTCGTGCCCGTGCGGCTTCGGCCGTGCCGACCGTCGCGCGAGTGGCCAGCGACAAATCGGTCTGATCAATCCGCATAAGCGGCTGCCCCCGACGGACGCTGTCGCCGGCGCTAACGAGCCGCTCCAGAATCTTGCCCCCCACACGGAAGCCGAGATCGCTTTGGACCCGGGCCGCGATGACTCCCGTAAACTCACGGTTGGTCAGGCTCAGGCTTGCGGGTGTGAGCACCCGGACAAGCGGCGCCTTCGTGCGCGGATCGACGTCTGGGTTCTGGCAAGCGGCCAGGGGAAGGCAGAGCGCCAGGGCTGCACGCCCGAACTTGTAACGACGACTCGACACGGTGTGATCCTCCAACTTTGAAGGATCATCTGTTTCCTTGTGACCAAATTGTCAATACGTCACATGCAAATCAGGGGGCGAGGCTTCGCAGAATGAGGTTCGCGACCTCCACCGGAGCGTCTGGAAGAAGGTCGAGATTCCGTTCCAGATGAAGCGGATCGATAAACGGCATCATTGCGTAAAAGATGGCCCTGCAAGCCTCGTCAATTGGAGTTTTGCGCTCAAATTCGCCACTTTCCCGCCCATTCCGGACGATCTCCAGGAGCATCGCCTTGAGGGCTTCTTTGTAAGCTGTTGAAGAGTTCCATTGTTCCGAAGCCGAATGCGCGGCGATGTCGTAAATTTTCCGGTCCTGGAAAAATAGTTCGACGCTCAATGTCGTTAAACTCTTGAACATCCTTCGAAACTGTTCGGCAGAACTGCCCCCTTCGTCGATGGCTAACCGGGT
The DNA here is from genome assembly GCF_019737615.1 of Sphingobium xanthum. GTDB lineage: Bacteria > Pseudomonadota > Alphaproteobacteria > Sphingomonadales > Sphingomonadaceae > Sphingobium > Sphingobium xanthum. The sequence goes on from NZ_JAHKKS010000011.1 coordinate 132,544, forward strand.
TTCCGCAATGATTTTTTCAAGACGTGAGCTACAGATTGCTTCGCCTATTGCCTGTTTGGATTCGAAAAAGCGGTAAATATAGGCTTTGGAGAAACCGATCTCGCGCGCGAGATCCGCAACGGTCGTCTTTGCATAGCCGTAGCGCGCGAAGCATTCGTTTGCAGCTTCAACGATCTGATCGCGAACCGCGTGTTCGGCCGGGCCGCGAGCGGTGGTGGAGGGAACTGGTTCTTTCATATCGGTCATATAGCGGCCTATCGCAGGATTGACAAATAGTGACTGTTATGATTATTGGTCACTCAAATATGTGAATGAACGGAACCCTTGACCATGCGTCTGCAAACCGCCGCACCGCTTACGCTTTTCGCATTGTTGATGGCCGGTTGTTCGGTGGGCCCTCGCTACACGAGGCCAGCGCTGACAACACCTTCGACCTTTGTGTCCGGTGCTATGGTCGAGGCGCGATCTCCGAACATGCCGAGCGCCGACCTCGTTGACTGGTGGCGGTCTTTCGATGACCCGCTCCTCACGAGCCTCGTGGAGCGGGCGCTGGCCGAGAATCTTGATCTCCAGCAGGCCATCGCCAGGGTGTCCCAGGCTCGTGCTGCCCTTAAGGGGGCCAATGCCGCCCTGCTGCCGTCCGGTCAGCTAAGCGGACAAGCTGGAGAAGCCTATCAATCACTTGAGACGCCGATCGGTCGGATCGGCAGTGCTTTCCCACAATTTGAGCGATCCACCGACCTTTTTCAGCTCGACCTCGGGGCGAGCTGGGAACTGGATCTATTCGGCGGGCGGGACGCGGCCCGCGACGCGGCAAGGGCGGAATGGCAGGCCTCGGCCGCAGGCGCTGTGGCCGCCAGACTGGCCGTGGCGGCCCAGGTCGCTGACACTTATATCCAGCTGCGTACGCTGCAGGCCCGATTCGAGATCGCCAAGGCACAAACCGAAACCCAGCAGCAGCTGAGGGACCTGGTGGCGCTGCAATTCAGCAAGGGCGTTGCCGCCGAATTGCAGCTCAGGCAGGCGGAGGGGGCGTTGGCGCAGATGCGCAGTGCCTTGCCCGCGTTGCAGAACCAGATCGACATGGCGATGTTCGCGCTCGATGTGCTGATCGGCACCCAACCCGGAACGATGCGTCCTGAACTCGCGGCGGGATCAGCCATTCCCGCACCGCCGGCGATCTCGACCGCGGGCGGTCCGGTCGAATTGCTGCGCAGGCGCCCCGACATCATTGCCGCCGAGCGTAAGCTGGCGGCCACGAACGCGCAGATCGGCGTCACCATGTCGGAATATTATCCGAAATTTTCCCTCACGGGCCTCCTCGGAACGGCCACCACATCTGCAGGAAGCCTGTTCTCGGGCAATGCGACCCAGGCGAGCGGCTTCCTGGGGCTACGCTGGAGGCTTTTCGATTTTGGGCGCGTGGATGCGGAGATCAAGGCGGCGCGTGGCCGCTCCGCGGAGGCTCTGGCCGCCTATCGTCAGGTTGTTCTGCGCGCATCGCAGGATGTGGAAAACGCCTTTTCGACATTGGTCCAGCAAGAAGCTCGCGCATTGGTGCTCAAGCAGGGCGAAGAGTCCCTGCTTCGCGCCCAGCAAGCGTCGCTCGCGGCCTATAAGGGTGGCGCCGTCAGCCTGATAGAGGTCCTGGATGCCGACCGGAGGCTGCTCGAAACGCGCGACAGCGCCATAGAGGCGCGTGCTGCGGCGAGCCGAGGCGCTGTCGCGTCTTTCCGCGCGCTGGGCGGAGGATGGTCGCCGAGCGCGATGCCAGCGGTCGGGCAAGGCTCATGATCGTGCCGTGAACAGCAGGCCGGTTCGCCGGGGTTGATCCACTTTGCAGAAAGTCATCGCGCCGACCAAATATGTTTGGCGGGCCGGCGGAGCATTGGGAAACAGACATATTCCGCCTCCAGGCTGACCGGGCTTCACGTTACAGGTCAACGCCTGCTCGTTTCCGTCCAAGTCGGCGTCTGATTGATCGGCTATGCGTTGGCGACTTTCATGCCTGGCCTGAAAAATGTGGAGATTGATCGATGCGAGGAGGGGTTCTGACGTCTTGTGGCGGCGCGCTGGCGATTGGCTTGCTGATGTCGTCGCCGGCTCAGGCGCGCAGTTGCAGTGATTTGGTGGCGACAGCCCTGGCCGATGCCGAGATCACGTCAGCAACATTGCAGGCGGCCGGCTCCTTCGACCTTCCGCCGGACATGGGACCTGCGCGAAAGGTGAACTTGCCGGCCTTCTGCCGGGTCCGGGGCGTGCTGCGTCCCTCCGCCGATTCCCACATCGCGTTCGAAGTCTGGTTGCCGGAAGATTGGAACGGCCGCTTTCACGGCGTGGGTAATGGCGGATATGCCGGCACGATCCCATATTCCGGCATGGAGTCGGCATTGCAGAGCGGGCTCGCCGTCGCGGCGAGCGACACGGGCCATAGCGGCGGGGTGACGGATGCCAGCTGGGCGCTGGACCACCCGGAGAAGGTCGTCGATTTCGGCTGGCGAGCAGTGCATGGCACAGCTGTCGCCGGAAAGGCGCTTGCAAAAGCCTATTATGGATCAGCTCCCAGGAAGTCCTACTTCGTCTCGTGCTCAAATGGCGGGCGCCAGGGACTGATGGAAGCTCAGCGCTTTCCCGATGATTATGACGGCATCATCGCCGGCGCGCCGGCTTATAACTGGACGAGGCTCTTCACTGGCTTCGTTTGGAACGCCCAATGGCTGTCGAGGGCAGGAGCCTCGATCTCCGCGGCCAAGGCGCCGGCGCTCGCTCAGGCCGTTCTGGGGCAATGCGACAAGCTCGATGGTGTTGTCGATGGGCTCGTTTCAAACCCGAACATGTGCCGCTTCGATCCGGTTGTTCTGCGATGCACGGGCGCGGAGACGGATGCCTGCCTGACGGACCCGCAGCTCGAGGCGCTGCGTGCCGTCTATCGGGGACCCCATAACCCGAAGGGTGAGCAGATCTATTTCGGCTTCCCCCCCGGAGGCGAGTTCGTCCCCGGTTCGGCGGGATGGGATTTGTGGATTTTCGGACCGTCTCCCGGCACGAGCATCCAGAATGCCTTCGGCAGCAATTTCATCAAATATGTGGTGGGAGCCCCACAGTCCGATGTGGCGGGTTTTGACTTCGGGAAGGACTTCGACGCGCTGCACGCAGGTCTTGCGGGCACATTGAATGCGACGGATCCCGATCTTTCCCGCTTCGCCGCGCGGGGCGGCAAATTGATCCTCTGGCACGGCTGGTCCGACGCGGCCATTCCCGCGCAGGGGACGATCGCTTATCAGGATGACGTCGCGAGCAAGATGGGCGCGGATCGCGCCGCCTCATTCGTGCGGACCTTCCTGGCGCCTGGCATGCATCATTGCGCCGCCGGGGCGGGGCCGAGCGAATTTGGCCAGAACGGGCCGGAGCCAGGTCAGGACGATCCCGCGACGAGTCTCACCGCAGCGCTGCACGCCTGGGTCGAGGACGGGCGAGCGCCCGAGCAAGTCGTCGCGCGACAAATGCCTCTGCCGGGCCAGCCGCAGGACCAGGCTCTTCGCACCGGACTGCTATGTGCCTACCCTCAGCGTGCTGTGCTCAAGCCCGGCGGTGACCCATTGCAGGCGGACAGTTATCGATGCACCGCTTCAAAATAGGGCTTCGCGTGGCGCCGGTCAGGATGACGTCGCCTGTACCGCCCGAACCGATCGGCATTTGCCGTCGATGAATGTCGCTTATGTCCAATAAATCAATCCGCGCTTCGGCTAAGGCCGCATCGCGACCCGAAGGGCTCTTGGTCGAATGACCTGGAGATCTTCCACTTTCTAGCCCGCCCGGCATGCCGCGCGGGCTAGTTTTTTGGCAGAAATACGGGACTCTCCGCGCGACCGGGCGACGGCGGGCGCCGCTCAGAAGCGGACGCTGAGCGCTTCGTTCAGGGGCAGCGCCGTCCACTGGGCCGTTAGCTCATCGAGGCGGCTGCGAATGGCGTCGATATCGTCTGTCGAAATCGGCGCGACGCCATGGTTGCGGGCGGCACAGGCATGCTCGTAGGTCGCGAGAAGGTCCGCCGTGGCTACACGGCCACCCCACATCTCGGCCTGAAATGTCTCGACGAGGCGCTCGATGGCTTCTTCGCTGTCGCCGCCCGCAACGGCGAAAGTCGCCGTCGCGCCATCCGCCACGAGCGACAGGAAGCCGCGATGGGCGAGCACGCTTTCCACCGCATAATGCACCATGTCGTGCGGGATGATGCCCTGCTTGGGGCAAGCGATCGTTTCCGGCACACCGTCGCCGCGGACGATCGTCAGGTCGTCGGTCTTGCCGTTGCGCTTGACGAAGGTGAGTTCCATGCGGCCGCTCTATCCAGCCGGGCAGTGGATTTCCAGCCTTGCGGCGCGACGGGACCGGTCAGCCCTGGCGGCCCATCTCTTCCTCGATGGCGTGCATGTCGTCATCCGAGAAGCCGAAATGGTGACCCACCTCATGGACGATGACGTGCATGATAAGCGCATCGAGCGGGACGCCGGTTTCGACCCATTCGTCGAGCAGCGGGCGGCGATAGAGCTTGATCACGGGCGGCAGGTCGCCGGAGGACCAGACGCTCTGCTCGGTGAGCGCGCGGCCATGATAGACGCCGCTCAGCTCCCACGCATCCTCAATGCCGAGATCGGCAAGGACATGCTCGTCGGCGAAATCCTCGATCTGGATGGCGATGCCGTCGAGATGCTGGCGAAAGAGCAGCGGCATGGCGGCGATCGCTTGCCGCGCCAGCCGCTCGATCGTTTCCGTGTCGGGCGCGTGGACCATGACGATCGGGCGCTCAGCGCGGGCCGAGCGGATCGAGCGCGGATCGGGCGTGGCGACGCACCGGCGGGGCGGCGGGCTGCATGGCCTGCAGCGCGGCGATGCGGCGCTCGGTCGCGGGGTGCGTCGAGAACAGCTCCGACACGCTCGTCGGCACGATATAGAGCTGTGCGGCGGCGGGATTATGCGCAGCGGCCTGGGTCGGCTGACGCTGGGCGGCACCGGCGATTTTCGCGAGGGCCGAGGCGAGTGCGCCGGGATTGCCGCTGATCTCCGCACCGGCACGGTCCGCGCCGAACTCGCGCGTGCGGCTGATCGCCATCTGTACGATCATCGCGGCGAAGGGCGCCATGACGACGGCGAGAATGGCGACGATCGGATTCGGCCGATCCTCGCCATGGCCGAAGAACAGGCCGAAATTGGCGATCATGGAAATGGCGCCGGCGATGGTCGCGACCATGGTCATGACGAGCGTATCGCGATTGCGGACATGGCCAAGCTCGTGCGCCATGACGGCGGCGATCTCGTCGCGGCTGAGCATCGCGAGCAGGCCGGTGGTGGCGGCGACGGCGGCATTCTGCGGATTGCGGCCGGTGGCAAAGGCGTTCGGGCTGTCATCCTCGACGATGTAGACGCGCGGCATTGGCAGACCGGCGTTGCGGGCGAGGTCGCGCACCATAGTGTAGAAATCCGGCGCGCTCTGCGCGTCCACTTCGCGCGCATTGTGCATGCGCAGGACGATCTTGTCGGCATTCCAATAAGTGAACAAGTTCATCCCGGCCGCGACTACGAAGGCGAGCATCGCGCCGCGCGGTCCGCCGATCATGAAGCCGAGGGCCATGAACAGCGCCGTCAGCGCCGCCAGCAACATGGCCGTTTTCATCCCGTTCAACTCACTCAACTCCTTGAGAAACGCACAGGAGCGAAATGTAGGGAGGGCGGGATGGGGCGCAAGGGGCACGGAAGCCCTTCAGGGGACGGGTTGGAGCGAAGGACGCGACGTTGTGATGATCGCTTCGCGACACCCACCCCCTTCCCCCTCCCTTGAAAGGGAGGGGCGCAAGGGCCTCACCCGTGTTGCAGATCGTTGTCGATCGGCAGCGCCGCGCCGGAGATGTTGCGGCCCGCCGGGGTAGTGAGAAACAGAGCAAGGTCGGCGATATGCTCGGGCGGTACGATCTTCTTGAGCGATTGCGTCGAGAGGCCGATCTGGACTTCCTCCTCGAGCGTCCGGCCGCTGATCGCTGCGCGGCCCGCGATCACCCGGTCGAAGCGCTCGCCGCCGACTGCGCCGGGGAGGATCGCATTGGCCGTCACATCGCAGGCGCCAAGCTCCATGGCGAGGGTCTTCGTGAAACCGATCAGGCCCCATTTGGTCGTCGAGTAGGCGATGCGGTTGGGATAGCCATAGCGCCCCGCGGCCGAGGACATGTTGATGATCGTGCCGGCGCTTTGCTTCAGGAGCAGGATGGCGCGGCGGGTGACTTCGAACGTGCCGGTCAGGTTGATGTCGAGCACGCGCCGCCATTCTTCGCCGGGAAGCTCTTCCGCCGGAAGCGTCGGGCCGCCGATGCCGACATTGTTGACGAGGCAATCGAGACCGCCAAGCGCGCGGTCCAGCACGGTGAAGAGCGTGTCGATCTCGTCAGGCTTCGAGCAGTCGCAGCGCACGCCCAGCAGGCCTGGAACGCTCGCCAGCGCCTTGTCGAGCGCGGCCTGGTCGATGTCGCAGGTAAGTACCTGCCAGCCCTCCTCGACGAACTTTCTGGCGATCGCCAGGCCGATGCCGCCAGCGCCGCCCGTTACCAGTGCTTTCTTCATGCTGTCCCCCGCTCCGATCGTCGATGCGCCCGACCCTTAGCATTGTCCCGAAAGCTGGGAACCGCTTTTCGTTTCGGGTGTTTCGCTCCCCAAGGGGGAGCGGTTGCACATAGATTTTCGGTTTGTCGACAGTTGCTTGCCACGGGCGTGCCGGATCGGGCACGATCTGTTTGCCGCTGGCGGCCTGGGCCTTTTCTGCGCCGGGCCAACGGAAGGAGCGGCATGAAGAAGGGTAGGCAATCGCGCAGACCGGTTGTTCTGCTGGCTCTGGGCTTCGCCCTGCTAACGGCCAGCGTCCTGCTCGCCTTCGTCAGCATGGTCTCGCAGGAACAGGCGACGCGCAGCGTGCGGCACACGCTGGAGGTAGAGGTCCACATCTTCAATGTCGGGCGGCTTGTGACGCAGGCCGAGACGGGGCAGCGCGGCTATCTTATCACCGGCGATGAGAACTATCTTGCGCCCTATCGGCGCGCGGTGGTGCAACTGCCCGGCGTCCTGTCCGATCTCACCGCGGCGACCGCCGACAATCCGGTACAGGCCAAGATGCTGCGCCAACTCGAGGGATTGGCGAAGCTGCGGCTGTCGCTCCTGGAGCAGGCCATCCAGCTCATGATGGAGGGCAACGGCGAGGCAGCGATCAACGCGGTCCGATCGGGGCGGGGTGCCCGCGTGCAGAGCGAGTTGAGCCTCACCATCGGCAGAATGGTGCAGGAGGAAGAGCGCTTGCTCGCCTATCGCACGCAGCTTGCCGAGCGACGCGCGGTGCTGGTCCGCGCGATCCTCGCGCTCAGCGTTATCGGCGCGGTGCTACTGGCGGTGATCGCCGTTCGCGGTGCAAAGCGGCGCATCGACACGCTGGAGGCCGCGCTCGACGATCTCAATGTCGAGAGCGAGGCGCGCGATGCGGCGCAGGGACAGGTGCGCCAGCTCCAGAAGATGGAAGCGGTCGGTCAGCTCACCGGCGGGATCGCGCATGATTTCAACAATATGCTGGCGATCATCGTCGGCAGCCTCGATATCGCGCGGCGGCGGCTGATGAGCGGTGACAGGGAAGCCGTCGAGCGGAGCATCGATCATGCGCTGGAAGGCGCCGATCGTGCGGCCGCGCTCACATCGCAATTGCTGGCCTTCGCGCGGCGCCAGCCGCTCGAGCCACGCGCGATCGAGCCGAACAAGATGGTCAGCAGCATGTCCGAGCTGCTGCGTCGCACGCTGGGCGAGTCGATCCAGATCGAGACGGTGCTGGCGGGCGGGCTGTGGCGCGTCCATGCCGATCCGGACCAGCTCGAAAGCGCTTTGCTCAATCTCGCCGTCAACGGCCGCGACGCGATGCCGAATGGCGGCCGGCTCACGATCGAGACGGCAAATTGCGAGCTCGATGAGCGTTACGCTGCCGAACATGACGAAGTGACGCCGGGCCAATATGTCATGATTTCCGTGACCGATACAGGCACGGGCATGACGCCCGAGGTCGTCGCGCAGGCATTCGAGCCCTTCTTCACGACCAAAGACGTCGGGCGCGGCACCGGGCTGGGGCTCAGCCAGGTTTTCGGCTTCGTGAAGCAGTCGGCGGGCCATGTGAAAATCTATTCCGAGCCCGGCGAGGGGACGACAGTCAAACTCTATCTCCCGCGCCATGCCGGAGAAGCCGCGCCCGTGCGGCGAGGCCGCCAGGATGATATGCCGCTCGGTCGCGCCGACGAACTCGTGCTGGTGGTGGAGGACGAGCCGCGCGTGCGTCGCATGTCGGTCGATGCGTTGATCGAGCTCGGCTACGGCGTGATCGAGGCGACGGACGGCAATGAGGCGCTGGCGCTGCTGGCCGACAATCCCGATATCGCGCTGCTCTTCACCGACATCATGATGCCCGGCATGTCGGGCCGTGCGCTGGCCGATCGCGCGCTTGCCCAGCAGCCCGACCTCAAGGTGCTGTACACGACCGGCTATACGCGCAACGCGATCGTCCACAATGGCGTGGTCGATTATGGCGTGGCCTTCATCCAGAAGCCGTTCACCATCCCTGCGCTGGCGCGGAAGCTGCGCGAAGTGCTTGGCGAGGATTGATCGGCCCGGTCAGCTGGCGAGGGGCGGCGCGTTGACCTTGATGCGTATCTCGCGCCAGTTGCTGAAGCGATAATAGAGCCAGCCGAGGATCAGCGCCACCAGCGTGCTGATCGTGAAGCTCCACCACAGGCCATCCACGCCGATGACCGGATAGCTCAGATAATAGAAGCCGATCCGCACGAAGAAGAGCGAGACGGTGAGGATGACCAGCGGCGCCAGAACGACGCCGTTCGCGCGCATCGTGCCGAACATGACCATGACCGCGGCGAAAATCAGATAGCTCCAGTTGACGATGTTCATCATATGCGCGCCGATCTCGATCGCATGGCCGCCCCCTTCGAGGAACAGCGCCAGGATCGGCCGCTCGAACAAGGTGATGAGGGCGATCAGCACGGCGGAGATCAGCAAGCTGAAACCGACGGCGACAAGCGTCGTCTGCTCGACCCGGTCCCACTTGCCGGCGCCGATATTCTGCGCGGCCATCGACGACACCGCGCCGCCAATGGCCATGGCGGGCATCTGGAGATAGTTCCAGATCTGCTGGGCCGCCGCGAAGGCCGCAGCCGTCGTCGTACCTTCGCGATTGACGAAGCCGACGATGACGAGCGTCGAGAGCGACATGATGACCATCTGGATGCCCATCGGCACGCCGCGCGCGGCGACGACCTTCAACAGTGCCGGATCGGGCCGCAGATAGCGCCATTCCGCGCCGCGCAGGCGCAGCGGCAGATCGCGCCAGTAGATATAGGCGATCATCGCGGCGACGCTCAGATAATTGGAGATGGCATGCGCGAAGGCCGAGCCCGCAATGCCCATGGCGGGGGCGGGGCCGATGCCGATGATGAAGACCGGATTGAGCGAAACGTCGAGCAGCATCGACAGGAAGATGAAGTAGAGCGGCGTCATCGCATCGCCGCCGCCGCGCAGGCCCGACATGAGCATGATGAACATCATGCCCGCCGGCAGGCCGAGGAAGGTATAGTGCAGATAGGCCTTGGCGAGCCGGAAGACCTCGGGCGGTGTCGAGAGCGTCGCGAGGATATGCTCAGACCACAGGAAGCCGGCGAGCGCGATGACGAAGGTCAGCCCGAGGCAGAAGCCGACTGCCGTGCCAAAGGCGTAGCGCGCGCTCTCTATGTCACCGCGACCGAAGGCCTGGCCGACCACGACATTGGCCGCCATGCCGAAGCCGAAGATGACCGAGAACATCAGGAACATGATGATGTTCGCGTTCGCGGTCGCGGCCAGCGCCGCATCGCCCAGAAAATGCGCGACCCAGATCGAATTGATCGAGCCGTTCATCGACATGAGGATGTTCGCCGCGAGCGTGGGCAGGGCGAAGACGACCAGCGTATTGAAAATCGGGCCGGTCGTCAGGTCGCGCGCGCCGCGAATGTGGCGCGGGCCGGGGCTAAAGCCCGTCTCCCCGGCCTCCTCCTCGCGCCTTGGCGAGTCGCCATCGCGGGCAGGGGACAGATTTTCGCTCATCGGCCTCGTTCAAAACTCTATCCAAGCCGTGTCAGCGCAGCCTCCAGACGCTCCGCTTCGGCGACTTTTTCGGCATGGTCGGCACGGGCCTTATCGACCGCCTCGGGCTTCGCCTTCTCGACAAAAGCCGGATTGGCGAGGCGTCCTTCGAGCGACTGGGCTTCCTTCTGCGCGGCATGAAGTGACTTTGTCAACCTCGCGCGCTCGGCCTCGATGTCGATGACACCTTCGAGGGGGAGGACATAGGTCGCCTCGTCCACCACGATCTGCGCGGCGCCGCCACTTGCCGTACCATCGAAGGTCCAGCTTTCGATGCGGGCGAGGCGGCCGAGCTGCTGGCCGAGCCGGTCGATGCGCGCGCGCGTCTCAGGGCCGGCATCATTGGCAATGGCATTGAGCTTCGCGCCCGGCGGCACGCCGAGCTCGGCGCGCGCGGCCCGTACTTCGCTCACCAGCCGGATCAGCCAGTCGATCTCGGCGCTTGCCTGCGCATCGGTCTGCGCGGCGGGCTCGGGCCATTTGGCAACGATCAGGTCATAAGCGCGCTCGCCCTGCGCATGCCACAGCTCCTCGGTGATGAAGGGCATGAACGGGTGCAGCATGACGAGGATCTGGTCGATCACCCAGCCGGCGACGGCGCGGGTTTCGGCCGCGCCCAGATCCTCCCCGGTACGGGGAGGGGGACCATCCGCAGGATGGTGGAGGGGGCCCCCTCCGTCAGCCGCCGCTGGCGCGTCGCCTGCCACCTCCCCGTCCCGGGGAGGATTGAGGACCGGCTTGATCAGCTCCAGATACCAGTCGCAGAACTGATCCCAGACGAAGTGGTAGATCGCGTTCGCGGCCGCGTCGAAGCGCAGCTCGGCCATTGCCTTGTCCAGCTCGGCGAGGGTCGCGGCGACTTCGCCGATGATCCACTTGTTAACTGCGAGCGCGGCGGCGGGCGCTGCAACCGAATGGCTCGCGCCGATGCCGTTGGACTGGGCGAAGCGGACCGCGTTCCAGAGCTTGGTCGCGAAGTTGCGATAACCCTCGACGCGCTTCTCATCCATCTTCACGTCGCGGCCCTGGCTCTCCATGGCGGACATGAAGAAGCGCAGTGCATCCGCGCCGAACTGGTCGATGAGGCCGAGCGGATCGACCACATTGCCCTTGGACTTGGACATTTTCTGCCCGTCTGCGGCGCGCACGAGGCCGTGCAGATAGAGCCGCTTCCAGGGAACGTCCTTCATGAAGTGGATGCCCTGCATCGCCATGCGCGCATCCCAGAAGAACAGGATGTCGAAGCCGGAGACGAGCAGATCGTTGGGATAGTGCTTCGCCAGCAGCGGCGCGGTTGCTTCATCCTCGGGCCAGCCGAGCGTGGCGAAGGGCCAGAGCGCGGAGGAGAACCATGTGTCGAGGACGTCTTCGTCACGTGTCAGCTTCCGGTTGCCGGCCTTGGCCTGAGCTTCTTCCTCGGCCTCCGCGACGAAGATATTGCCGTCCTCGTCGAACCACGCGGGAATGCGATGCCCCCACCAGAGCTGGCGCGAGACGCACCATGGCTGGATATTCTCCATCCAGTTGAACCAGGTCTTTTCCCAGGTCTTGGGCACGATCTCGATCGCGCCCGAGCGCACCGCCTCGATCGCGGGCTGGGCGAGGGTCGCCGCATCGACATACCATTGATCGGTCAGCCAGGGTTCGATGACCACGCCGCCGCGATCGCCATAAGGCGTCTGGATCGTGCGCGGTTCGGCGTCGTGCTCGGTTTCGTTGCCTTCCTTGTCCTTCGTGACATGCGGCACGAGGAAGCCCTGCGCCTTCATCTCGTCCACGATCCACTGGCGCACGACGAAGCGGTCCTGGCCGAGATATTTGTCGGGGATCAGACCATCCGCCGTCTGCACGACCAGCGCCTCGGCATCGAACATGTTGAGCATGTCGGCCGGCTTGATGCCGGCGCGCTTGCCCACCTCGAAGTCGTTGAAATCATGGCCGGGCGTGATCTTCACCGCGCCCGAGCCGAGCGCCGGATCGGCATGCTCATCTGCGACGATCTTGAAGCGGCGGCCGGTGATCGGCTGGAGGATGTCCTTACCGATGACCGACTTGTAGCGCTCGTCCTCCGCGTTCACCGCCACGGCCATGTCGGCCAGCATCGTTTCCGGGCGGGTCGTGGCGACGACGATATGGTCACGGCCATCGTCCAAGGTCACGCCGTCGGCGAGCGGATAGCGGAAGTGCCAGAAGCTGCCCTTGATCTCGCGCGTCTCGACTTCGAGGTCCGAGATGGCGGTCTTGAGCTTGGGATCCCAGTTCACCAGCCGCTTGTCGCGATAGATGAGGCCCTCATTATAGAGATCGACGAACACCTTCACGACCGCGCGGGTGAAATGCGGGTCCATGGTGAACTGCTCGCGGCTCCAGTCCATCGAGCAGCCGAGACGGCGCAGCTGGCCCGTGATCGTGCCGCCGCTCTCGGCCTTCCACTCCCAGACTTTCTCGACGAACTGCTCGCGCGTGTAGTTGGTGCGCTTGTCCTGCCGGTCCTCCATCTGCCGCTCGACGACCATCTGCGTCGCGATGCCCGCATGATCGGTGCCGACCACCCAGAGCGCATCCTTGCCGCGCAGCCGCTCGTAGCGGATCACGATATCCTGCAGCGTGTTGTCGAGCGCATGGCCGATGTGCAGCGAGCCCGTCACGTTCGGCGGCGGATTGACGATGGTGAACGGCTGCGCGTCGGGGCGCGACGGGCGGAACTGTCCGCTCGTTTCCCAATGCTGGTACCATTTGGCCTCGATGGTGGCCGGATCGAATGTCTTGGCAAGCTCGGTCATGGGCGTGTCTGTCATGGGGTGGCCCTTAGTGATTCTCGATGAGGCGCGCCAGCCAAAGCACCGGCGCGGTCTTGCGGAATATGTGTCGAATTGGCGAAGCCGCCGCGCGGGTCACGCGCAGGGCGATGAGGAGCTCAATGCTGCCGGACTGCGTGCTCGGGCGGCAGCCCGGCCGTCATACTCGTCCGGTGATCCGGTCGATCTCGCGCTTGACCATGCCCTCGACCAGCTCGGGCAGATTGGCGTCCAGCCAATCCTTGAGCATGGGGCGCAGCATTTCGCGCACCAGACCCTCCAGCGTGTTGGACTGGCCGTCCTCGGGGCGGACCAGCAGCCTGGAGAGATTGACCAGGGAGTCGCGGGCCGCCTGGGCGCTCGCGTCGGAAATTACCGTGGCCGGCGTATCGGCTGCGGGTGCTGCGGCGGCCTTGGCGCGCGGTGCGGACTTGGCGGGCTTGCTCTCGGGCTTGGCGGCTGGCGCGGTCATGACCGGCTCCTCTTGCGCGGGCGCGGCGTCGCTATCGCCGGGCAGGGCATCGGTGAGCTCCAGAACCTGATCGTGCGACGCTGCGTCATCCGCGTCTTCGATCGCGACGGCCTGAGCGGCGCGGCGGGGCGCACGGGGAGCCTGGCTGACCGTGTCTTCCTCGGCGATGATCCGTTTGATGGATGAGAGAATCTCTTCCATCGACGGCTCGTTCGGCATGGCCCCCATAGCGATTCCCGGCGATCAGTTGGTTTCTGAAGCCTTTACTGTGGCCGTTTGAGCAGTCGAGTCAACCGTGCGCGACGAAATCGGCTTGGGCGCCGCGTCGTCGTCCCAGTCGAACCACTTGCCCTTCACGCGGTCGTAGTTGGAGCGGGGATCGTAGATGTCGCTCGCCGGGATACCGAAATCGGTCGGCGAGATGCGGCCCATGGCAGCCAGTAGCGAGAAGGCCGCGACATAGGCATTGCGCTCGGCGGTGACGAGCTGGACGCGCGCGATGAAGCTTTCCTGCTCGGCATTGAGGATGTCGAGAATGGTGCGCGTGCCGACGCTGTTCTCGGCGCGAACGCCTTGCAGGGACAGGCCGCTCGCATCCACGGCGGTGCGGCTCGAGGCGATCACCTCATTGCTCGCCTGCCAGCTCGAATAGAGCGAGCGAGTCTGGGCAATGAGATCGCGCTCAACGGCAGTCTCGCGCTCCATGGCCTGCTGCTCGAAAGCTTGGCTCTGACGCACCTGCGCGCCCGGGCGGCCGCCCTGATACAGCGGCATGGTGAGGCGTGCGCCGACCACGACCGATGCCGCATCGGCGGCATTGGTCGCACCAGCCCGCGAGGCGAAATCGGTGTCGTGCTGGCCGGTCGCGAAGGCGGAGAGCGTCGGCAGGCGCTGGCCCCTGGCGACGCGCACGTCATAGAGGCTCGCTTCGCGCACCTTGCGAGCGGCGGCGAGATCGGGATTGTTGGCCAGCGCGACATCGACGGCATCGTCCGCATTGGCGGGGAGGCCGGGCAGCGCGGGTGGCGGCTGGAGATCGACCGGCTCATGGCCGATAAGCTGGATGTAGCGCTCGCGCGCCTCGATCAGCGAGGCTTCGGCCGTCTTGAGATCGCCGCGCGAGATGGCGAGGCGCGATTCGGACTGGGCGACGTCCGTGCGGGTAAGGTCGCCGACCTGGAAGCGATTGTTGGTGGCGCGCAGATTGACTTCGAGCACCTGCACGTTGTTGCGGCTCAGCGACACGAGGGATTCGCCGCGGATCACGTCCATATAGGCGGCGACCACCTGGCTGAAGATAGTGAGTTCCGTGCCGCGCAGATCGAACTGCCCCGCCTCGATGCGGTTCCTGGCACCGGTAACGCCATTGCGCACGCGCCCGCCGGAATAGACCGGCACGCTGACCGACAGGCTGCTCGACAGCGAGCGGTTCGGCGCCAGCGGGTTGAGCGGGCGGTCATGCGCGAACTCGGTGAAGGTCGAGCCCAGGCTGACGTCCGGCAGGCCATTGGCCTTCTGGATATTGTAGGTCTCGTCGGTCGCCCGCTGGCCGGCGCGCGCGGCGCTCAAGGTCGGATTGTCGCGATAGGCCGCAGCCAGCGCCTCCTGCAGCGTTTCGGCCTGGACGGGCAGGGCGACGCCGCCAAGCAGGGCGGCGAGGATCGCGAGGCGCGGCGTGGAGCGAAGGGGCATGGGCAGGAGACGCTTCCGGGTCAAAACGTGAAGGATGTGGGCTTGGCGAAGCCGGGGAGGGGTGCCGCTTCGCTGTCCACCAGGACGCGTGCACCGAAACCGCCCGCCGTGCGGGTGCCGATGCACAGCCGGGTGACGCCGCGCTCGGCGCGGGCAAAGACGGCACGGCCATCGACCTTGAGCTGGTCGATCAGCGCATCGGAGAGATCCTCGACAGCACCATCGACGAAGAGCAGGTCGAACGGCGCCTTCTTCTTCGATCCTGCGGCAAGCGGGCCGGTTTCGATGGTGATGCCGGCCCAATCCTTGAGCTGCGCCCTGGCATGGTCGGCGAGCGCCGGGGCATCTTCAACCGCGACAACGTCGCAGCCGAGGCGCGCGAGCAATGCCGCGGCATAGCCGGTCGCTGCGCCGATCAGCAGGACATGCTCGCCGGGCCGGGGCGCGGCGGCGACCAGCAGGCGGGCGGTCGCGAGCGGCGGATTGAGCGCGCGACCCGCGCCGAGCGGCACCGCGCGATCGATATAGGCGGCGTCGCGCCGGGCCTCGGGCAGGTAATTCTCGCGCGGCTCGGCAAGGATGGCTTCGATGATCTCGGGATCATTCACGTCATTGGTGCGCAGCTGGCTTTCCACCATCGCACGGCGCATGGCCCTGAAATTCTGCTCGGTCATGGAGTCCCTGATGACATAACTGTATTGTTCTTACAATACACCAAATAGCGTTGCTTGCATCTCTAGTCTTTTTGCACTGCACAGTGAAAGCCTTTTCCGCGCCGGATCGGCGGCGCACGGCCGCTGCCGGTTGCGGTCGGGCAAAGCGGATTGCGTCGCCGGACGATTTGGGCTAGCCGCCCTCTCCTACCGCGCTCCGAGGCCCGATGGCGGAGTGGTTACGCAGAGGACTGCAAATCCTTGCACGCCGGTTCGATTCCGGCTCGGGCCTCCAGAGCGGCATCCAGAGCGGTCCGCAAACGTCCAGAAAATGGCTGATTTCCGCCGATTTTTCTGCTATATTCTCCGCATTGGTGCGAGCCGATCCACCCTCATCCGACCGATTTGATGGTCAATTTGATGGTATGGTCCAAGTTCGCTTCGCGGAGATACCATCATGGCGAGCGCAAACCGGCAGGAATCTGGGCTTACAGCCTCCTCTTTGCAACGCGCAAGACCCCGTGAGAAGCCCTACAAGCTGTCCGATCGCGACGGCCTCTATCTGCTGATCGAACCAAGCGGATCGCGAGTATGGCGCATGAACTACCGATTTCAAGGCGTTCAGCGAACAATCACGTTTGGGCGCTGGCCCGTGCTGACCCTTCCTGAAGCAAGGGAGCAGCTCTTGGAAGCGCGACGCCTGCTCGCCAAGGGAACGGACCCGATAGAAAAGGCCAAACTCGACAAAATCGCAAAATCGCTCGCAGCGAAGAACGACTTTCAGACGATCGCCAATGAGTGGCTGGACAAGATCGAGCGCGAAGGCGTCGCGCCGATGACGCTGAAGAAGGCGCGATGGTTGGTGGGCAAGACTTTGCCCGCACTCGGACGACGACCGATCACGGAAATTTCGGCGCATGAGCTCCTGGCCGTGTTGAAGAAGGTCGAAGCCACAAAACGCTATGATACCGCCAACCGCATCCGAAGTACCTGCAGCCAGGTCTTTCGATATGCGATCGCCACTGCGCGCGCCGAACGCGATATCGCCACCGATCTGCGAGGAGCGCTGGTCACCCCGCGTACGAATCATCGTGCCGCGATCACGACGCCCAAGGAGGCCGGGGCGCTGCTGAGGGCCATCGAAACCTATGACGGCTTTGGGCTCACCCGGACGGCCCTGCGATTGCTTCCGCATGTCTTCGTGCGTCCCGGCGAATTACGCTGCGCGGAATGGAGCGAGCTTGATCTGGAGAAGCGCGTCTGGACGATTCCCGCCCACAAAATGAAGATGCGCTTCCCCCATGCGGTCCCGCTCTCGCGGCAGGCCATCGAGATCATTGGCGAGATCGAACATGACGTAGCCTATAGCAGCTTCCTGTTTCCTTCCCTGCGGGCGCTCGACCGGCCCATGTCCGATAATACAATCAACGCCGCTCTTCGCAGGCTCGGCTATGCCCAGGATCAGATGACCGGCCATGGCTTTCGCGCCCTGGCCGCAACTTTGCTAAACGAAATGGGCATCTGGAACCCCGATGCCATCGAGCGCCAGCTCGCGCACGCGGATGGCAATTCCATCCGCCGTGCCTATGCCCGCGGGCAATATTGGGATGAGCGCGTGAGGATGATGCAGCATTGGTCCGATCATCTGGATCAGCTCCGTGACGGTGCGACCGTTCTTCGACCCAAATTCGGGCACAGCGGGACTTAGGGGATTACCGTCTCACCTTGCGGGTGACCGCGCTCTATTCCGCTTCGCTCCACCGAGCCACCTGCGGCGTCTCGTCCCTCCAGGCGACGATCGACTGACGTGGCGATCCTTAAGGATCGCTCTGCGGACATCGCGCTGGGCGCGATGGCGTCCGTGGCCTCCGGCAGCGGGGTGCGCGTCGCTTCCCTCTAGGCCTGCCGCCTCAGGCAGCAAGCCGGCCTTCGGTCCGGCTCTTCCACTTCGTTGCAGCCCTGCGGGTACAGCCTGCGGCTTCACCAGGCCTGCCGGTGCGCTCTTGCCGCCCACCCCGCCGTCCGGGGCCGGTTTGTGCAAGAGGAGTAAGGAAGATGGAACTCAAGCATATCGACATTGCCTGCCTCTCGGTCTCGCCCGCCAACATGCGGGGTGTGAAGAAGGCCCCCGACCTCACCAACATCCTGCCATCGGTGAGGGCACGGGGCATATTGGTGCCACTTATCGTGCGTCCGAACGGCTCGCCCGAGACCTATGAGATCGTCGCGGGCAAGCGGCGTTATCATGCCGCACTGGCCGTTGCACAGGAACAGGGCAGCTTCGATCCCTTGCCCTGCGCGGTGATGGAAGCCGGAGACGATTCAGCCGCACTGGAAGCCTCTCTGATCGAGAACATCGCGCGGCTCGACCCCCATAAAGTGACGCGCTGGGAGACGTTCACGCGGCTTGTGAGGGAAGGCCGGTCGCCCGAGGACATCTCGCTGACCTTCGGCCTCACCGCCTTGCAAGTGAAGCGCACGCTGGCGCTCGGCAACTTGCTGCCCCGCATCCGCGACCTCTATCGCCGCGAGATCATCGACGCCGCAACCGTGCGCCACCTGACCCTTGCCTCAAAGCAGCGGCAACGCGAATGGCTGGCCCTGTTCGAGGACGAGAGTGCCCGCCCGCCGATGGGTCATCATCTCAAGTCCTGGCTGCTGGGCGGCGACACCATTGCGACCGGGAAGGCCCTGTTCGACATGGCCGACTATAGCGGTCTGGTCGTTGCGGACCTGTTTGGCGAGGACAGCTACTTCGCCGACCCGGACATGTTCTGGTTGGCGCAGGACAAGGCCATCGAGGACCGCGCCGACGCCTATCGCGAGGCGGGGTGGCAGGAAGTTGTGATCCTGCCGCGCGGCGAGACGTTCCATCATTGGGAGCACGAGCGCTGTTCCAAGGCCAAGGGTGGCCGGGTCTATATCGCGACCGGCCATGGCGGCGACGTGACCTTTCATGAGGGCTATGTGACCGCAAAGGAGGCGCGCAGGCTGGCCAAGGGCGAGGCCATCGAGAAGCCGGTTCGTCCCGAATTGTCTGCACCGCTGACCAGCTATATCGACCTTCACCGTCATGCTGCTGCGCGGGCGAAGATTGCGACCGAACCCAGCATCGCCCTGCGCCTCATGGTCGCCCACGCCATTGCCGGCAGTTCGCTGTGGCGGGTCGATGTCGCGTCTCAGCGCGGCGCAACCGATGCGATTACGGAGAGCGTCGAGAACAGCATGTCGGAGGCGGCGTTCGACAAGGAGCGGCGCATCGCGCTTGGCCTGCTCGGGTTCGATCCAGACACCGCAACCGTCACCGGGCACAGCTATGACCGCGACATCGTCGCCATCTATCTGCGCCTGCGCGACCTCGACGACGCGCTCGTGATGGGCATCCTCGCCATCGTCATGGGCGAGACGCTTGAACCGGGATCGGCATTGATCGAACTTCTGGGCAAGCAGATGGAGATCGAGATGGCGTCGGTCTGGGAAGCAGACGATGTTCTGCTCGACCTCATCCGGGATCGGGACGTCATGGCCCATGTGCTTATGGACGTGGCGGGTGACGAGGTTGCGTTGGGCAATGCCGATGCGACCGCGAAGGTTCACCGGCAGATCGTGCGAGACTGCCTGACCGGGGCCAACGGGCGGGCCAAGCATGAGCGCTGGGTGCCGCGCTGGATGAGTTCCCCCCCATCGACGTACACCAATCGCGGAGGGGTCGGCACGGCCGAGCGATGGGAGAAGGTTGCACCGCTGCTGGCAGATGCTGCGGATCAGGATGACGACCCGGCGTGCGCAACGGACGAAGAACTCACTCCCGATGAGGAGGGGGATCGACAGGCGGCATAACCATGAGGGCGGGTAGCGAGAGACACGCTGCCCGCCTTTTTCAGACTCTGGTCAAATTGACCGCAGTTCTTGGCCGGCGTCGGGACTGTCAGATATTTTGTGCGCGAGGCCATAGAGATGGATAGGAAGGACCATCGATATGGCGATCGACAAGGCCATGCTGGACCAGCTTCTGGCTGGTCGTGATCCGCAGGATTTGTTCGCGAAG
>NZ_JAHKKS010000012.1 GCF_019737615.1 Sphingobium xanthum
CTTCGCGAACAAATCCTGCGGATCACGACCAGCCAGAAGCTGGTCCAGCATGGCCTTGTCGATCGCCATATCGATGGTCCTTCCTATCCATCTCTATGGCCTCGCGCACAAAATATCTGACAGTCCCTCTCACTGGCACCCCACCGCGGTCCCTGCGCGATCTTCAATATGTTCCAGGAACTTGGACACCGCCCGAGAGTTTCATGCGGGAGTGAACGGTCATGCCAAGCTGTTCCGGACAGCCGAGGATACGCGGACTGACCAACTCTGCACAGCAGATGAACCAAATCCAACGTGCGGCTCAAGCAATCGAGCCGTCGCCCGCGCCGACATGCCCCCTGTCCAGCGCGCGGCAAAAGCGAACCCACGAATCTCCCGATAACGCATTGATCAGGGCAGACCGATGCTGGCAGCACTCCCGCGCTTGACTATCAGGGATACTCTAAGAACAGTCGTTCGTTCAGGTGACGATAGATCCCGTGCAAAGCTGACAAACCCACTCGACGCATGGGCGAACCAGCTCGTCTCTGCCGCGCTCGCCGAAAATTGCCACACGATAAGCTGGTTCTATCAACACAGGTAACTTTTCGATCTGACGGCCAAACCGCCCCATCGCATGATCATCGAACAGAAGCCCGACGCCTAGGCCGTCTCGCACCATCTCGGCCAGAACATCGCCAAATTGCACGCGCGCGCCGATCTTCACTGGATAGATGCCGGCCTTTTCCAAAGAGCCGAGCACCCAGGACCGTGTGCGGGGGGTGGTGGGGAGGATGAAGGGGGTCTTATTGATGGCGTCAATGTCATCGCCCAGGTCGCGGGCGATGTGGGGCGCGGCGAAGAGACCGCAGGGGATGACCGAGAGGACGCGGCTATCGGCCAGATCGGGCGGCGGCAGCCCGCCGGTGTAGATGGCGAGATCGGCCTGGCGGGCACGGATCATGTCGAACATGCGGCCGCGCTCGTTCAGCACCTGGAATTCGAGCGACACCTCTGGAAAGCGCCGGACCAGTTCCGGCAAGGCGGGCTTGATGATGCTGTCGAGCAGATAGTCGCCGGTCAGAACCTTGAGCTTGTAGGGCCGCCGACCGCTCTCTTCCGGTTTCCAGCGCCGCTGCTGCGCGAGCAGGTCCTGCGCGCCGGCGAGCATGACCTCGCCATCCTCCGACAGAAAGGCAGCCGCCCCGCGCCGACGCTGAAACAGCACCTTGCCCACGCTCGCCTCCAGTGCCCGGATCTGCTTGCTGATCGCGGGCTGACTGATGCCGAGCCGATCGGCCGTCTTGCGGAAATTGCCGTCCACGGCCGCTTCCACGAAGATTTCGAGCTGCCGGAACGTGAAGGTCATGGCAAAGATATAACCGATCGTTCTTATTTGTGATAGCCTGCTGGGCCGTTGCTTGGCATCGCGCAGCTAACGCATCTCCCCAGTCGATAACCGACCGAAAAAAAGGGGAGAGAGAATGATCACGAGACGAGGGCTGCTTGCCAGCAGCACCGCGCTGCTGCTTGCTTCGATCGCCGTGCCAGCGAGTGCGCAGGAGGCCGAAACGGCCGCAGCAGCCGACGCGCCGGACGACAGCGGCGACATCGTCGTGACCGCGCAGTTTCGTGGACAGCGCCTGCAGGATACGCCGATCGCGATCACTGCCGTCAACGAAGCGATGATCCGCGACAAGGGCCTCGATCGTATCACCGACATCACCAACTCGGCGCCGAACGTCGTCATGAAGCCTTCGGGCTCGATCTACGGTCCCGCCGCGACCCTGTTCATCCGCGGCGTCGGCCAGATGGACTCCAGCTTCGCGGTCGATCCCGGTGTCGGCCTCTATGTCGATGACGTCTATCGCGGCATCACCTTCGGATCACTGCTCGACCTGCTCGATCTCGACCGCGTCGAAATCCTGCGCGGCCCGCAGGGCACGCTCGCAGGCAAGAACTCGATCGGCGGTGCGGTGAAGATGTTCACCAAGGCACCGACCGGCGACGGCCACGGCTATATCGAAGTCACGACCGGCTCGTTCCGCCGGATCGACGCCAAGGGTGCGGCTGACTTCACCATCGTGCCGGACAGACTGTTCGCCCGCGTCTCCGCCGTGACGCGGCACCGCGAAGGCTATCTCAAACGGCTCGACTATAATTGCACGCATCCGGGGCAGACCCAGGCGCCCACCGCGAGCGCGACGGACAGGGACTGCATTGCCGGTCGCGAGGGCGGTCAGGACTATACGGCCGCACGCCTCGCGCTGCGCTGGCTCGCGACCGACACGATCGAGGTCAACATCGCCGCCTCCCGCCTGGTCGATGACAGCGAGCCCACGGCAACCAAGGCGATCTCGCTCAATCCGGCAGCGGCCACGACGCCGGGCTTCCCGGATCGCTCGGTGTTCATCACGCCGCCCAATTCCTACACCAACTATTCCACCTATCAGATCCAGGGCTTCACCGATCCGCCGGCGCTGCTTGGCCAGCCGGGGGCGGGAACGCATCCCGCCATCGTCTATCCGACCAACAACCGCATCCGCGCCTGGGACATTGCGGGCACGATCGACATCGAACTGGCCGACAGGCTCAGCCTCAAATCGATCACCGCCTATCAATATACGGACGGGCGCTACAGCACGGACGCCGATACGACGCCGTTCGGCATCAGCGGCAGCATGAACCGCCAGCGCTACAAGCAGTTCACGCAGGAGCTACGCCTCAACGGCAGCATCGGTTCGCTGCTCGACTGGACGCTGGGCGGCTATTATTTCAACGGCAAGGGCTATCTCTTCACCTACAACATCATCTCGCCGGGCCTTCCTAACGAGACGGTGAACCTTGCCGACGACTATATTCCGACGACGAGCAAATCGGTGTTTGCGCATGGCGTCTGGCACGTCACCGACCGGCTCAACGTGACCGGCGGTATCCGCTACACGAACGACGAGAAGAGCTATTCCTTCCAGCGGCTGAACCCGTTCGTGCCGACGCTGCCTGCCTATACTTCCGCCGGCAAGATCAACGGGCTCAAATCGACCTTCAAGGGCGACCGATGGGACTGGCGCGTCAACGCCGACTATAAGCTGACCGACCAGATCCTGGCCTATGCCCAGTTCTCGACCGGCTATCGCGGCGGCGGCGTCAATCCGCGTCCCTTCGTCATCGAGCAGGCGCTGCCCTTCGGCCCCGAGACGCTGAACGCCTATGAGATCGGCCTCAAGACCGATCTGTTCGACCGGATGGTGCGGCTCAACCTGTCCGCCTTCATCAACGACTATAAGGACATGATCTTCAGTAACACGGCGCCGACCATCGTCAACGGCGTCGTGCTGAGCGCCGCCAACGGCACGCCGGTGAATGCCGGTGACGGCCGCTTCAAGGGCCTGGAAGCCGAACTGGCGCTGCGTCCAGCCGACGGCCTCACCATCGATGCCAATGTCAGCTATCTCGATTTTCAGCTCAAGCGCATCGGCGCGAGCGGCGCCACGATCACCGGCATCACGCTCGCCAACATCGCGCCCTATGTGACCAAGTGGAAAGCGGCGGGCGGCATCCAGTACCGCTTCGACATCGGCGATATGGGATCGCTCTCGCCCCGGCTGGACGTGGCGTATCAATCGTCCTTCTATACGAATATCGACAATAATCCGGCCTCGCTGACGCCCGGCTACACGATCGCCAATGCGCGTCTCAGCTGGCAGTCGCCGGACAAGGACTGGGAAGCGGTGCTTGCCGTCACCAACCTGTTCGACAAATTCTACTATCAGAACACGTTCCGCGGCCCCGCGATCTCGTCCGTCACCGGCCAGCCCGCGCCGCCGCGCGAGTGGTCGGTGAGCCTGCGGAAGAGCTTCTGACGGTCCGTGAGAAAGACAGCGCTCCTCCTGGCGGCCGTGGCGTGGAGCCCGGCCGCCCTTTCCCAGACCGATGCGCGCGCGGCCGCAGCGGAGGTTCTGCCGCACCCCGCGCCGGCCTATGAAGGCACGCTCGGGCGGACGATCGAGACATCTTCGCCGGCCCGTTATGCGCCGCTCGCGAAAGCGCCGAAGGGCGCGCCGAACATCCTGCTGATCCTGACCGACGATGTCGGTTTCGGCGCCTCCAGCACCTTTGGCGGCCCGGTGCCGACGGCCACGTTCGATAGGCTGGCGGCAACGGGCGAGCGCTACAATGCCTTCCACACGACGGCGCTGTGCGCACCGACGCGCGCGGCGCTGCTCACCGGGCGCAACCCGCACAAGGTCGGCTTCGGCACGATCACCGAGATGGGCACGGGTTATCCGGGCTACAACACGATCCTGCCCAAGAGCGCTGCGACGATCGGCGAGATTTTACGGCAGAACGGCTATGCGACGGCCTGGTTCGGCAAGAACCACAATACACCGGAGTGGGAGCAGAGCGCGGTCGGCCCGTTCGACCGCTGGCCCGACGGCCTCGGCTTCGACTATTTCTATGGCTTCATGGGCGGGGCGACGAGCCAGTATGCGCCGGCCCTGTTCGAGAACCGCACGCCGGTCGAGCGGCCTGTCGGCGACCCCGATTATATTCTCGACCGAGACCTCGCCGATCATGCGATACGCTGGCTGAAGACGGTGGACGCGGCGCAGCCGGACAAGCCCGTGCTGCTCTATTATGCGCCCGGCACCTCGCACAGCCCGCACCATGCGCCAAAGCACTGGATCGCCCGCTTCAAGGGCAAGTTCGACATGGGCTGGGACAAGATGCGCGAGGAAAGCCTCGCGCGGCAGATCAGGCTCGGCGTCGTGCCCAGGGGGACGAAGCTGACGCCGCGACCGGCCTCCATTCCCGCGTGGGACTCTCTCTCGGCCGATCAGAAGCGGCTCTACGCGCATATGATGGAAGTCTATGCCGCGGCGCTTGCTCATGCCGATTTCCAGATGGGGCGGCTGCTCGACGAGCTGAAGGCGCAAGGGCGGCTGGAGAATACGCTCGTCATCTACATTCAGGGCGACAATGGCGGAAGCGGCGAGGGCGGCCCGACCGGATCGATCAACGACATCGCTTCCATCAACGGATTCCGCGCCGATCTCCCCACGATGTTGAAAGCCATGGACCGGCTGGGCGGGCCGGATTTCTACAATAATTATCCGGTCGGCTGGGCCGGGGCGATGAACTCCCCTTTCCAGTGGACCAAGCAGGTCGCATCGCATCTGGGCGGCGTTCGCAACGGGATGGTCATCAGCTGGCCCGCGCATATCAAGCGGCCGGGCGGTGTGCGGCCGCAATTCCATCATCTCGTGGACATCGCGCCGACGCTGTACGAGGCTGCCGGGATCAAGGTGCCGACCAGCGTCAACGGCGTCGCGCAGATGCCGCTCGACGGCGTCAGCATGATGTACAGCCTGGACGCGCCGGATGCGCCATCGCGGCGCACACACCAGCTGTTCGAACTGCAGGGCAATGCGGCGCTCTATGCGGACGGCTGGTGGGCCAACAGCAAGCCGACGCGCGCGCCCTGGGACTTTGCGGGACCGGGCGGTCTGCCGACGGACGGGGTGTGGGAACTCTACGACATCGCGCAGGACTTCTCGCAATCGAGCGATCTCGCGGCGCGTTATCCCGACCGGCTGAAAGCCATGCAGGACCGCTTCTGGGCCGACGCGGCGGCCGGGCAGGTTCTGCCGATCGACAATCGCTCCTTTGCGCGCTGGAACACGGCCAATCGTCCGTCGCTGCTCGGCGAGCGCACCAGCTTCCGCTTCGGTCCTTCGCCGCGCCGCATCACGGGCGGCGCGTTTCCGGACCTGAGCGGGCGAAGCTGGCAAATCACGGCAAGCATCGAGATCGGCCGAGCGGATGCGGGCGGGACCATCGTCATGAATGGCTCCAATTCCGCCGGCTGGTCGCTGGGACTGGATGCCGGGCGGCCGATCTTCACGTATAAGGCGTCAGACGCGCCGGGCGATCTCACCCGATTGAGCACGCCGGCGCCGCTGGGGGAGGGCAGGCATAAGCTGCGGCTGCTGTTCGAGACGGAGACCCCGAAAGGACCGGGCGTCGCAAAGCTGTTCGTCGACGGCGTGGCGGCCGGAGAGGCGGCCATCCCGCATGTCGTGCCGGTATTGCTGCCGGACAATGCCACGATCGGCTGGAGCTTCGACATGATCGATGCCGGAACGCCCGCCGGGCCGTTCGACGGCACGATCCGCGACGTGACGGTCGACCTGCCGGGCGGCGAGAAGAAATGATCCGGCTGGGCGGCGGAACCTTCTGGATGGGCTCGTCCGACCATTATCCCGAGGAGGGGCCTGCGCGACGGGTGCATGTCGACCCGTTCGAGATCGACGCGGCGCCGGTGACCAATCGCGACTTCGCGGCGTTCGTCGCGGAGACGGGCCATGTGACGCTGGCGGAGCAGGCACCCGATGCGGCGCTCTATCCGGGCGCGGACCCGGCTATGCTGCGCGCGGGATCGTCCCTGTTTGTACGGCCGGACCGGCCGACGCCGCCGACCGATCCATTTGCCTGGTGGCACTTCTCGTTCGGTACCGACTGGCGGCACCCGCATGGGCCGGACAGCGGGATCGGCGGGATCGAGCATCATCCGGTCGTGCATGTCGCTTATGCCGATGCGCAGGCTTATGCCGCCTGGGCCGGCAAGCGCCTGCCCACGGAGGCGGAATGGGAATTTGCGGCGCGGGGCGGGCTGGATCGGGCGGCCTATGCCTGGGGCGAGGAACTGGCGCCGGGCGGCGCGATGCTCGCCAATTACTGGCAGGGCGCCTTTCCGCACCAGAACAGTCTGGCGGACGGCTATGAGCGGACCTCACCGGTCATGGCCTATCCGGCCAATGGCTATGGCCTCTACGACATGATCGGCAATGTCTGGGAATGGACGGCCGACTGGTATCTGGACCGGCGGGGCGAGGCGGCCTCCAAGCCCTGCTGCGTGCCGCGCAACCCGCGCGGGGGCAGCGAGGAAGCCAGCCGCGATCCGCACGATCCCGGCCATGCCTTCGGGCGCAAGGTCCTCAAGGGCGGGTCGCATCTGTGCGCCGACAATTACTGCCGGCGCTACCGCCCGGCCGCCCGCTATCCGCAGACCATCGATACATCGACCTCGCACATCGGCTTTCGCTGCGCGCGCAGTCCGGCCGACGAGGCGAGCAAGGGGAGAGAGCCATGACGAGACATTTCCGGACGCTGGGAAGCTCCGCGCTGGCCCTGACGCTGGCGCTCCAGTCCGTCGCTGGGGCGGCGCAGGGTGAGGCCAGGGACTGGCGGCATTTCCCCAAGCCGATAACGGCTCCCAAGGGCGCGCCCAATGTACTGCTGATCATGACCGACGATGTCGGCTTCGGATCGACCAGCACCTTCGGCGGGCCGATCCCGACGCCGGTGTTCGACGAACTGGCCGCGAAGGGCCTGCGCTACAATGCGTTTCACACCACAGCGATGTGCTCGCCGACGCGCGCGGCCCTGCTGACCGGGCGCAATGCGCATGCGGTGGCGAGCGGGTCGATCACCAATGTGGCGGTGGACGAGGCGGGCTATACCTCGGTCATCCCGAAGAGCGCGGCGACGATCGGCCGGGTGCTGCGCGACAACGGATATGACACCGCCTTCTTCGGCAAGAACCACAATACGCCGACCTGGCAGACGGGGCCTATGGGGCCATTCGACAATTGGCCGAACGGTTGGGGCTTCGATTATTATTATGGCTTCAACGCGGCGGCGGAGGATCAGTATCGCCCGGCGCTGACCGAGAACCGCAACGCCATCGAACCGCCCGCCGATCCGGACTATATCTTCGACAAGGACATGACCGATCATCTGCTGAACTGGCTGCGCGTCAAGCAGAGCCAGAAGCCGGACAATCCCTTCTTCATCTATCTCGCACCCGGCACGATGCATTCCCCGCATCAGGCGCCGGACGACTGGATCGCCAAGTTCAAGGGCAAGTTCGACATGGGCTGGGACCAGATGCGCGCGCAGATCTTCGCGCGGCAGAAGGCCATGGGCGTGATCCCGAAGGGCGCGAAGCTGACGCCGCGGCCCGACGCGGTGCCGGCCTGGGCAAGCCTCAGTCCCGAGGCCAGGCGTACCTATACACGGCAGATGGAAGTGGCGGCCGCGCAGCTCGCCTATTTCGACCATCAGACCGGCCGGATCATCGCGGAACTCAAGGCCAGCGGGCAGTATGAGAATACGCTGATCATCTATCTGCAGGGCGACAATGGCGCGAGCATGGACAGCCGGCGCGGCGCCGTGCAGGAATTGCAGAGCCTGATCGGCATCGAACCGACCGAGGAGGAACTGATCGCCACCGGCGAGCAGAACGGGACGCGGCACAGCTATTCCAACTATAATTCCGCCTGGGCCTGGGCACAGAACGCGCCCTTTCCCTGGGGCAAGCAGATTGCCTCGCATCTGGGTGGTCTGCGCGACGGCCTGGTGATCAGCTGGCCGAAGCGGATCAAGGCGCAGGGCGAGGTGCGCAGCCAGTTCCACCATGTCATCGATGTCGCGCCGACCATCTATGACGCGGCCGGCGTCACCGCGCCGGAACAGGTGGACGGCGTTGCGCAGCAGCCGATCGACGGCGTATCAATGCTCTACAGCTTCGACAATGCCACCGCACCATCGACGCGCACGGAGCAATATTTCGAGATGCTGGGAAACCGGTCCTTCTACAAGGATGGCTGGCTCGCCTCGACAACCCCCGGCGGCCCGCCGTTCGGTCGCCCGGCCAAGCCGCTCGATCCGCTGAGCTTCAAATGGGAACTCTACAATCTGACCGTCGATTACTCACAGTCGACCGATCTGGCCGCGAAGAATCCGCAGAAGCTGGCCGAACT
This sequence comes from Sphingobium xanthum, assembly GCF_019737615.1. Taxonomy (GTDB): domain Bacteria; phylum Pseudomonadota; class Alphaproteobacteria; order Sphingomonadales; family Sphingomonadaceae; genus Sphingobium; species Sphingobium xanthum. The sequence goes on from NZ_JAHKKS010000012.1 coordinate 8,805, forward strand.
GCAGGCCGGGTTCGATGCCGCGGCCAAGCGCTACAATGTCTATCCGCTGGCGGCGGACCTGATCGGCCGGGCCGGGCCGGGCAATCGGCCGTCCCTGCTCGACGGGCGCGATCGCATGGTCTTCCGTCCCGGCGAAACGCGCTATCCGCAGGGCACATTTCCGGGGCTAGCGCCGGGCTGGAACATGACGGCGTTCCTGACCATTTCCGATGGAGCCGCACAGGGGCCGGTCGCGATTGCCGGTGACGAGGCGGGCGGCGCGGGCCTCTTCATCGAGGAAGGACGCCCGATCTATCGCTACAATGCGACGGCACGGGGCGCGGAGCGCTTCACTCTCGGCGGCGCGCCGCTCGCCCCCGGCGATCACAGCATAACCATCGCAGTGACTGCGATGCCCTTCGCCGGGCCACGCGCGGCGCGCCTCGCTATGCTGGTGGACGGACTGGAAGTGGCCGCGCGGGACATACCGACATTTTACGCGGTTCGTGGCGGCGGCGTGGTCGGTCGCTATGGTGTGCGAACCTTGCTGCCCGATTTGCCGAACCCACCCGTGCGAGGTCTTGCAATCGACCGGGTCGAGTTCACGCGAGGAACCCGCTAGGGCGAGGGCAGTACGAGGCCGAAGCTGGGCTTCGGCGCGTCGAACGGCTGTCACCGGCCGCAGTGCCCGCTTCGCCCGCCGGCAGCGCGACGGGCGCACTTCGCTCCAGTCTGATGACGGTGACCGCGTCGCTGACATGGACGGTGGGCTGGTGGATGAGGACGCCATTGCTGATCTCGATCCACTCCGCCTCGGCTCTGCCATTGATGGCGAGCACGAAGCTCATGCTCGTCCGCGAAGAGAATGATTTCCCGTTGACCGGTTCCTGCCAGTCAGCCTGGCTACGTCAGGTGGCCGCGGCGCCGGCCCCAAACCCGAAGACCTCCGGTCCACTTTCGTTGATGGTCGTGCGGCGCATGTCGCGCTTGTAGCGGTAACGGTCGAACGGCGTGGCGCTATGCATCGAGCAACGGTTGTCCCAGATCACCATGTCGCCCGGGCGCCACTTGTGCGAGTAGATGTACTCATCCCGGGTTGCAAATCTGTACAACTCGTCCAGTAGCTGTTGGCCCTCCTCCTCGCCCCAGCCGACAATGCCGACGGCATGCCAACCCAGATAAAGTGTTTTCCGACCGCTCGCGGAGGTGCGCACGAGCGGATGTGACATGCGCGGATAGGACTTGCGCATCTCGTCATTCGCGAACTCGACGCCGTTACGCTGAAGCGCGCGGAACAGATCGTGCTCGGCCTTGAGGTTTTCGATCTGGTCCCTGGTCTCTCGCGGGAGGTCCTCATAGACGGCGCGCATGTCGATATAGTCGGTATTGGCGCCCTCGGGCGGCGTCACATAGGCCAGCAGAAGCGACCATTTCGTCGGCAGCGCGTTGAACGGGCTATCGGTGTGGAAGAGTTCGAAATCCGTTGGTTGAGGACCGTTGGGATTGGGTGGCTTGATCTCGCCATCGGCCCCAAGATTGCCGACATCGAAAATCTCCGGTGCGATCCGCTTGCCCGGCGGCGGCAACTCGAGCGGTCCGAAGGCGCGGCTGAAGCGGAGGTGATCCGCATCGCTCAGGCTCGCGTCGCGGATAACGCAGACCCCGTATTTCGCCATCGCGTCCTCCACGAATGCAATCGTTTCGGATGTGATCGGCGCTGAGGTGTCCAAGCCAACAATCTCGCCGACAAACCGAGCGTGAAGCTGGGTGATTTGCATAGTCGCGCCCTTCTTTCCCTGCCACCCTCTGTTGGCAAACCCGGTTCTTCATTTGCAGGCTGCCGCCTTCGCCGGGCGTGAAAATAGTGCTGTCATTTTGAGCGCCATCAGTGGCGGTACGCCGATCACTGCCGCAGCGCTGCCTCGCCGCTCAGGCACATTCCCGCCGAGCTCGCTACCCTCGATTGGCGACGACTTCGGGCGCGATTGCGCCCATGAACCCGGCATCTTGTCGCAATTAACAGCACTATTTTCACCCCTCCCCAACATCCCAATCCGTCAATCGGAGAAAAATGGGTGCCGAAAGCACATGCGACCTGCCCCTGGAATCGAGTGGGGCGCAGTCAGCGATGGCGGATGCACCTCATGGGAGGATGGATATGGCGGCGGGTAGCAAAGGTCATGCACGCAATCTGAGCAGGGCTGTCTGCCCGGCGCTTCTGGGAAGCGTTTCGGCACTGGCCTGGGTCGTTCCGGTTCATGCCCAGGCCGTTCCGGCTACCGCGGAAGAGACGCGATCCGTCGATGGCTCGCCGTTGCCGGCCACGTCGGAAGTGATCGTGATCACCGGCACGCGCATCGGCGGCGAAGCGCCTGTCGGCACGGCGCTGGTGCAGATCGACCAGGAAGATATCCAGGCAACCGGCCTTACCAGCGCGGCCGACTTGCTCAATACCGTGCCATCGATCCTGAAGCTGGGCAGCGGTGACAACTATGCCGGCGGTCAAGCGCAGCAGGCGAACACCATCAACTCGTTCAACTTCAACAAATCGCCGAACATTCGGGGTCTGGGGGTGGGTGCGACGCTCAGCTTGGTCAATGGTCACCGCGTTCCATACGAAGGCGGTAACATGAACTCCTTCGACGGCGACAATTATCCCGTGCAGATGATCCAGCGAATCGACGTGGTGCAGGATGGCGGTTCCGCTCTCTACGGCGCCGATGCGATCGCCGGCACGGTCAACTACATCCTGAGGCGGCCGGAGGACACGCTCGAGGCCTATGGCGGCTATCGCAAGAATGACGGCCAGGAAGCGTGGTTCGTCACCGGCATCGGAGGTCTGCGATGGGGCGAGGGCAGTGAGATGGAGGGAGGGATCATCGCCTCGTATCAGCACTCCTATCAGAACCCTTTCAAGGCATCGACGCGGCCCGATCTCTACAATGATGATCTTTCGCCCTACGGCGGACCACCGCCATCGCTCTACGCCGCTCCCGGCAATGTCGTCGTCAACGGCAGCTACTACGGAATCCCGGCCGGGCAGGACGGAAGAAACCTGACACTTTCTCAGCTCAAGTCGACGCCCAACTACTTCAATACCTGGACGGGTATCGAGGTCATTCCGGAGGTCGAAGCGGATCGCGTCTCGGTCAATTTCGAGCAGAAGGTCACCGATTGGCTCCGACTATTCGGTGACGCGCTTTACGTCCGTCGCGCATTCGCAATCAACGGGCCGAATTCCTCGACCAGCAACCGCGTGACCAACTTCGGTCAACTGCCCGGAATCCCCAACACCAATCCGTTCAGCCCCTGCAACCCGAGCCACTATCCGGGTGGTATCGTCACCGGCCCCGCAAACCTCGTGGCCGCCTGCCAGGCCGGCTCGCTCGCCGTCGCTTATAGTACGGTCTATGATATCGGCTCGCCGAGCAGGAAGGGGACCACTGAAACCTGGACTTATGGCGGCGGCGCCGACATCGATCTTCCCTTCGACTGGACGGTCACGCTGTCTGCCTTTGCCGGGACGCACGACGCCCCATCTGTCACCACGCAGACCGGCGGTGCGCCGGCGCCGGATTTCGCTACCTTCAATTTTTTCTGTGACCCGACGTCGTTCCAATGCACCGATCCGGCGACCGCCCAGTCGATCCTCGCACGGTCGATCAATCTGGTGAATCGAACGAAATATGACATGCAGGTCTATTCCGCGACGGCCAACGGCCCGCTATTCTCGCTGCCCGCTGGCGAGGTCAAGCTGGCGCTGGGCTTCGAGCAGTATGAGGGATCGCTGCTGAACCAGAATAATTTCGGCGGTAACAACTTCAATCCGCGCAGCATCTCGTCCTTCTTCGGCGAGTTGTTCGTTCCGCTCGTGAGTCCGGAAGCGAACATCCCGGGCATTCATGAACTCGAGTTCAACGTTTCCGGGCGGCTTGACGAGTATAGCGATGCCGGCTCGACGACCAATCCCAGGATCGGCTTCAACTGGTTGCCGACGCAGGGGCTGAAGCTTTTCGGAAGCTGGGGCACCACCTTCCGGGCACCGGGCCTGGCCGACAACGATCCCTTCTCGCAGACCGGCGTGATTCCGATCGTCGCCTCCGGCGCGCAAATTTCGCCAGCGATCTGCGGCGCCTGCCAGGCCATTCCGTTCGGGGCAATCTACCAGCCGATCGGCGGCGCCAATCGGAACCTTATGCCAGAGACCTCCGAGACTTATGCTTTCGGCGCCGACTGGACCCCGGACTCGGTGCCAGGCCTCCTCATATCGGCCAAATATTGGTGGATCAGCTACGAGGCGCAGATTTCGACGCCGGCGTTCAACGTGGGCAGCGTGAACGCGATCAACCAGCAGATTTACAATTCGCAGATCATCTACAACCCTGCACTTTTCCCGGCCCTCGCCGCCAACAACCCGACCGCGTTCTTCGGCGATTTTCCGACCATCAAGGCGAATAATCCGGCTTGTGCCGCGGTGATCGGCCAACGTGTCACCACGCAGGCGCTCTATGATTCGATGGTCACCTGCTACAACACAGGTGGCGAGACCGGCGGGTTGTTCGGCCCGCCGACGGCGCCTGGCAACGTGTTCGCTCTGGTCAGCGGCCGCCGGATCAATGCCGGCAAGACCGTCGGCAGGGGGATCGACTTCACCATCGCCTATACGTTCGACACCGGTATCGGCACCTGGGACCTGGGAGCCGTGGGATCCTACACGCTCGGCTGGAAGGTTTCGCCGCTTCCGGGCGCGCCGGCGGTCGAAGAGGTGAATGATCTCGGTTTTCCGCTGACCTTCCAAGCACGCGGACAAATCGGCTGGAAACGCGATTTCGGCTTCGGCCGCCTGTTCGTGAACAGCTTCGTCAACTATCGGAATTCCTATGAGATTGACGCCGCGCAACTGCCGATCGGGGTCAATGCCTCTTATGCGAAAATCGATTCCTACACGACCGTCGACCTGAGCTTCGGGTTGGATACCGGCAGCGCGCTCGATTCATGGCTGGCGGACGACATGACCCTGATCGTGAGCGTGCAGAACCTGTTCGATGTCGATCCGCCTCTGGTGGTCAATCAAAGCGGCCTCGCCGGCAGCGCCATCAGGTTCGATCCCACCTATGGCAGCCCGCTCGGCCGCGTCTTTCAGGTTCAGCTCGGCAAGAAATTCTAGGTCCCGCCTCGCAATGAGAGAGGACCTGACCGGCAGGCGGGAGAGGATCATGACGCGCGCCATGGGTTTAGGAGCCGCTGCCTGCTTGCAGCTCTTGGCGTGCGATGCCGCGACGGCCGGGACGTCGCGAGCCGTGTCGCTCGCCCCGCCGCAGCTTTCGGGCGCCGGGCCTGGTGCAGTGGAGGTCTCGGCCCATCCCACCCCGCTTTCGCTGCTCGAGGATGAGGATCCGGTGCTCGCCGCCAACAAGCGCCTCGTGTTCGATGCCTGGCGCGGGATCGTCAACGCCGGCCATGTGGAATTGGCGGATGATCTGCTCCGCGAAGACTATATCCAGCACAGCCCGGTCCTGCCGACGGGGCGCGCGGCCTTCAAGAAAGTGTTCTCCGCCGTGGAGCGGCGCGAGATTCCGGAACTGGTTTCACCTCCTCTCGTGACGATCCTCGCAGAAGGCGAGCTGGTAGTCATGGCACTGCGCGAGGAATTGCCCCAACCCGGCGGTGAGGGGCACTACACCACGACGCATTTCAACCTGTTCCGTATCGAAGACGGACGTCTTGCCGAACATTGGCATTCGGTTCAGGCCGCGCCCGGCCCCCACCTGCCCTCCGCCGCGGAAGGTGGGCCGCAACCGGTAACCGGTGTTTCGGGCAGCGCCCAATTTGCTCTGTTGCAAGCAAAGGACGCGGCGCTGGCGGCCGACAAACGCCTCGTCTTCGATGCGTGGCGATCGGCAGCCGATAGGGGAAGCGCGGGAGTGGCCGATCGGTATGTCGGCGAAACCTATATCGAGCATGATCCCAATGCCGCTGCACGGCCGGAGGTTGCGCTTCAGGGACCACTCGTCGCGATGATCGCGCAGGGCGATCTGGTGGTGATGGTGACGGCGCGCGAGCATCCCCACCCGAGCCGTGCGGGGGAGACTTATACGACCACCTGGTTCGACATGTTCCGGATCAAGGACAACCGGCTGGCGGAACACTGGAACGGTGACGTCAAGTCAGGCGGTCCGGCCGCGAAATACGGCGGTTAGATTGCCGGTGCAGGAAGGGACTGACGTGAACGAGATGACGGCGGACCGGCCCTCGGTTCGCGAGGTATCGACACCGGACGAGGCGGCCTGGCCGCCGCTGCGCCAGGCCTATGTCGCGGCGTGGATCCTGGCGGCAGTCCAAATGTGTGCGATGCTCAACAATGGCGTGATGATGCTGTTGGTCGAACCGGTGAAGCGCGATCTGCAACTGACCGACATGCAGATGAGCTACCTGCTCGGCTTCTCCGTGGTGCTGTTCTACGCCTTCATCGGCATCCCCGCAGCGCGGCTGGTGGACCGCTACAACCGCAAATGGCTGATGACCTGGTCGATCGCGCTCTGGAGTCTCGCAACCGGGGCGTGCGGTTTCGCGCAAAGCTTCTGGCAGTTCTTCGCGGCACGGTTCTGGATCGGCACCGGGGAGTCGATCAACGGCCCGCTCTCCTATTCCTTGCTGGCGGACTATTTTCCCCCCGAGAAACTGCCCCGGGGGATCGCGATCTACAATGTCGGTATGCAGGCGGGCGTCGCGCTGTCGTTGTTGTTCGGCGCATTCGTCCTTCACATATTGTCCGGTACGCCCGACCTCGACGTTCCGTTTCTGGGGAGGGCCGCCGACTGGCAAGTGCTGTTCATCCTTACGGGCGTGCTGGGGGTTCCGGTGGCCTTCCTCATGGTCAGCGTCGCCGAGCCGCGCCGTCGCAACTCGGGTGCTGTATCCCCGATCGACGACAAACGTCGCGGCGCGGGGCTTCGGCAGGTGCTGGCGTATCTGTGGCGCGACCGGCGGCTCTACGGACCGATGTTTCTTGGCCTGTGCTTCACCTCCATCCACATGATGGGCCTGGGCGTATGGAGCGCCGCCTTCTATTCGCGGACCTACGGTTGGAATCCGGCGCAGATCGGTTTCTATCAGGGCGTGCTCAGCCTGGCGCTCGCGGGCCCGGGCCTGTTCGGGGCGATCTGGCTGAACGACTGGTTCCGCAAGCGCGGCCATGCCGATACCAACATGCGCGTCATGGCCATCGGCTTGACGGCCGCCGTTCCTTTCATGATCGCCGCGCCGCTGATGCCGTCGCCGTGGATGGCGCTCCTGATGTTCGCTGTGGGTCCGACCATCATGCTCATGGCCGCGCCCTCGCTGAACACCGCACTCCAGATCATCACGCCAAACGAGATGCGGGGGCAGATGACGGCGATCTACCTGTTCATCGTTCTCGCCGCCAGCCAAGCTATTGGACCCACCTGGTTTGCGTTCCTGACGCAATATGTGTTGGGTAACGAAGCGCTGCTGCGCTTCTCGATCGCCATATCGGCCGCGATCCTGTTTCCCGCGACCGCGATTGCCTATTGGCTGGGTCTGAGGCCCTACCGCGAGCGCATCCTGACCATGCGGACACAGGGCGCCAGCGTATAATACGGTCCCGAGCAGCGTGCGGTAATGTGACCACTATTTTTGCGCACTCGAAGCGCAAGAACCGGTCCCGCTGGCAACACCGACCAAAGGGATCGAGGAATGGCAAACAAAGGTGCAACAATCGTCATCGTCCATGGTGCCTGGGTCGGCGGATGGCGCTGGCGGGGCGTGGCGGACATCTTGATCGAGCGCGGTCATCAGGTGTTCACTCCGACCCTCACCGGCCTTGGCGAGCGCGAGCATCTGACGAGCCGCGCCGTCAACCTCTCGCTGCACGCGCAAGATATCGCGAATGTCGTCACCTATGAACGGCTGGAGAATATCCTGCTGGTCGGACATTCCTATGGCGGCATGCCGATCTCGGCGGCGGCGGAACTCATACCCGAGGGCGTCGTCCAGTCGATCATGTACATGGATGCCTTCTTTCCCGAGGACGGCGAGAGCCTCAACGATCTCGTTCCGGGAGAGCCGCATTTGCCGGCGGATTCCGATGATTATCTGGTTCCGCCGCCTCGCTCCAATCTGGTGGGATTCAACGCTCATATGGATCCTGCGGCGCGTGCAGCCTATGAGGATCGCCGAACGCCGCAATCCGTCTTTTGCTTCGCTGAAAAGGCGCGCCTCACGGGCGCACGCGACCGGATTCCCCAAAAGACCTACGTGCTGGCGACAGGGTATAAGAACGACACCTTCGCCCCGGTTGCCGAAAAATTACGGCGGCGTGAAGGATGGCGTGTGGAAGAAATGCCTTACACCCACGACCTGCAGCACGTCGCGGTCAAGGAAACCGTCGATATGATCGAAAGCGCGCTTCCGAAATAAGAGCGAAGCCGATCATCCCATCGTTCGCGGATTGTAAGCACTATTTTCGCGTCTCGATGGTGAGCAGATATTTTCGCAGTTGAGTTTGAACGAGCCCTAGGGCGGTGATCGCAGGCGCGAAGCTGCCCGTAGGTCGCCCGAAGCGGACGGTTCCTGCCGTCGAGGAGAACCCGTGGAAAGTGTAGCAGCAGCGGCATCGCGCCATATCTTTGTCGAGAGTTTCATCCGCTATTCGGAGCGTGCTGCGGATGGCGGCTGGATCGAAAAGAACGGCAGCTACTCGTTCGGGATGGAGGACCATGCCATGCATGTGCGAAACGCGCGCATGGCGGAAACGTCATTCGACACCCACGGCTTCGCGCTCGTAAAGCATCCTGTCGACATCGATTTCGCTGACATGGCCGATGTTGAAAAACGCTACTATCCCCAGGTCTCGCGGATTGTGAAGGAAATGACCGGGGCCAGCGAGGTCTTCCCCTTCCTCGGCATCTTGCGCGGCGGTGAGGATGCGAAGGGTGGTGGCCCTGCGCTCAGCGCTCATGTCGATTTCAACGAGCCGGCGCTCCGCGAGTGGGCGGCCCGGCTGATGCCTGATCGGGCGGATGAATTTGCCGGAAAGCGCCTCGTGAACATCAATGTATGGCGCGGCACTATCCCGGTTGAGAACATGCCGCTCGCGGTGTGTGACGCGCGCAGTGTCGAGAAGGGGGACTTCCTGCGTGTCGCCCTCGGCGAACCCCAAGGAGGGTTCGCCGAGGGCATGCCGGCGGGCCTGAACATGGCCTATAGTTCGAAGCACGAATGGTACTACTACCCCGATATGCAGCCCCACGAGGCACTGGTGTTCCGGCTCTTCGATACCGGAAACCCGGATTGGAAGATGTCCGGGCATACCGCATTCATCGACCCGACAAGTGACCCGGCCTCGCCCAAACGGCAGAGTTTCGAGGTCAGGACCATCGCGGTTCTTGGCGAATGACCGTGACGGCGAGGCCATTCGCTAGCTGCCGGCAGGAAGAGTCATCCGCTCGCGGCGCCCTGCGGAGCGCCGATACGGAACTGGGCCTCCTCCAGCCGGACCAGCCCGGCATGTCCGTCCTGCTGCCACGGGTCGTCGGCAAGGCGTGCGCGCACCTCTTCCTCGCTATCCGCCAGGAAGACGAACAGCACGTCGCTGGAATCCTGAAGCAGACCGGCCATCGCGATGATGCCCTCTTCTTCCAGCCGGCCCATATAGGCCGCGTGCTGCGCAAAGCCGTCCTGTTCCTGCGCGAGCTTCGAATGATCCCAGGCCTCCATGCGCTTCACGAGGGCGACGAACGTCTTCTTCATGAGAAACCCCTTCCGTTTATCCATTAGGTCGCAGAATATTGATGGTATTTGAAGAAATCAATAGAATCTCGGAGAGAATGAAATGAAGGTCTTTGTATTTGATTGGACGGCCTATGGGGAAAGCATAGATAAATTCCGCGTAAACGGTAAAATTCCTCGGCTAGTAAGGGAAAATTTTGAGTCAGAAGTTGCAATCAATACTTACAAGAATCACATTAAAGCTTGGGTTGAACTCGAAAAGCAGGGCTTTGACGGCGTCGCGATCAACGAACATCACGGCACGCCATTCGGGCTCGGCAATTCGCCGAACCTCATGGCCGCGGCACTTTCTCAACTCACCGAGAAGCTGAAGATTCTGGTCTATGCCAATTTGCTGCCGATCCATGAGCCGCTGCGTCTGGCCGAGGAACTGGCGATGCTCGATTGCATGACCAACGGCAGGCTGATCGCGGGTGTCGCCCGAGGCGCGCCGCGTGAATACAACATCTTCAACGTGCCGATGAGCGAATCGCGCGGCCGCTTCAATGAAGCCTTCGACGTGATGCACGGCGCCTGGACCGAGGATCGCTTCTCCTTCGATGGAGAATTCTACAAATATCGCGACGTATCGATCTGGCCTCGTCCTGTGCAACAACCCCATCCGCCGATCTGGGTGCCGCTGACCGGGTCGAAGGAGACGATCGAATGGGCGGCCGCCCATGATGCGACGATCACGCCCGGCGTGTTCGCGGGCCCGATGCGCGAGGACACAATCCGCTATTTCGCGGAGTGCCAGGAAAAGCACGGCCGCAAAGTCCAGTCCGACAAGATCTGTATCATGGTGGATTGTTACGTGGCGGATTCGAAGCAGCAGGCCGTCGACGAATATGGCGAATATCTGATGTACCTGTTCAACACGCTGCTCGGCTACGACCAGGTGTGGCAGGACGAGGTCAACAAGAAGGGATATTACAGCTCGACCGCCTTCGAGCACCTGCGCGAGGGCACAAAGGGCACGCTGGCCGAGGACGGCACCGTCTTCAACGAATGGACGATGGATACGGTGCGCGCCGCCGCCGAACATATGCCGATGGGTACTGCCGACCAGGTGGTCGAACGGATCATCGCCGAATGCGACGATGCCGGCGCGAACAATGTCCTGCTGGTCTGCAATCGCGGCCATATGCCGCATGAAATGTACCTCAACCAGATCCGGCGGATCGGCAAGGAGGTCCTGCCGAAGCTGCAGGCGCATCATGTGACGTTCGTGCCGCACGCCGAGCAGCGGCTGGCGGCCGAGTAGATGCGGATGGGACCTGCGTGGGGCGCCTCCGCATGACCGATCCAACCTTGGCCTTGGCAGACGGGGAGGGGCCGAGATCGGCAGCGTCCGGTGGCGGACATCCGCTGCTGCGCGCCGGCTACAAGCGGTGGGTCGTTTTCGTCCTGCTCCTGGTTAGCATCGTCAACTTCGCCGACCGGGCTATCCTCGCTGTCCTTGCCCAACCGATCAAGGAAGACCTCAACCTCACGGATACCGACCTTGGGCTGCTCCAGGGCCTTGGCTTCGCCATCCTCTACTCCGTCCTCGGTGTGCCGCTGGGCATGCTGGCCGAGCGGGTAAACCGGACGCGGCTGATCGCGATATGTGTCGCCATTTGGTCGCTGATGACCATGGCTTGTGGCTCGGCGACGGGCTTCTTCACGCTGTTGCTTGGCAGGATCGGCGTCGGGATCGGCGAGGCTGGCGTGCAGCCGCCGACGTCGTCGCTGCTGTCCGACCATTTCCGGTTCGACAGGCGGGCGTCGGTTTTGGCGATTGTCATGCTTGGCGCGCCCTTCGGATTTCTGCTGGGCCAGTCAGTCGGAGGCTGGGTGGCTTCGGCATGGAATTGGCGCGTTGCCTTCTATGTGATGGGTGTTCCGGGCATCCTGATCGCCCTGCTTGTCTGGCTCACCTTGCGCGAGCCACCGCGCGGGCTCGCGGACGGGAACACGGCGGCCTCCCCGGCGCCGTCGCTCGCGACAGTGGTTCGCTACCTGCTGGGCAAGCCGACATATCTGCATCTCCTCGCCGGCGGCACGATCTCGGCCTTTGCCTTGAACGCGATCGCCATCTTCGTGCTGCCCTTCTATCTGCGCGGTTTCGACATGCCGCTGGCGGTGCTTGGCGTAGTCTTTGGCGTGGTCACTTTCACGTCCAACGGGATCGGAATGCTGCTGGGCGGGTTCGGGTTCGACCGGCTTTCGAGGAGGGACGTCCGGTGGGCCTTGTGGGGCCCCGCCGTCGCCCTGCTCTTGTGCATTCCGGCCTATTTCGGGGCCTTTGTAAGCCGTGGGATCTATGCTTCGCTGGTTTGCGTGTGGCTCGGCAATCTCGTGCTTATCAGCTACCTCGCGCCGACCGCCGGTACCATGCAGAATCTGGTAGGGTCACGCATGCGCGCTACGACCTCGGCGCTAACCGCTCTGGTGAGCGGCCTCTTCGGCGCGGGTCTGGGCCCGACAGCGATCGGAATGGCCAGCGACTTCTTCGCCGCAAGGTCGTTTGCCGGCGCCGATTTCATTGCCAGCTGCCCGGGCGGGCGAGGGCCGGGTGGGACGGGCACGGCGCTCGACATGGCCTGCCGGTCGGCGTCAGCCGAAGGACTGCGCAATGCCTTGATCAGCGTGCTGGCGCTCTTCCTTTGGGCAGCAGTTCACTATCTGCTCGCCTCGCGCCACCTGAAGAACGATCTCTATGATGCGGATAAAGAGGCCTAGGATTGGCTCAGATCGGTCGATTCTTGCTCATCGCCAACATGACTCGCGAAGATTCCTGTTTGGCCCAGTCTAATCTAGCTTTGTCTGCCGGATCCATTTCGGCCAGCAGCCGCCGAAGCAGATCAAAATACTCAGCTTGCATGCCCGCAGCCAGGCGCTCGACGAACAAGGGATGAAAGCGCGCTTCATAGGCCGCGACACAGCGTGAAAACAGATCGATGATCGGACTGTTCGCGAGTTGCGAAACATATTGAACAAGCCGCAGCAGATCGTAGCGGTCGATCAGGTCACCATGCTGAATATGATCGAGCAACGTCATGAGCCGCTCTCGCTGCTCCCCATTTGCGCGGCTTATCGCCAGCGCGGGTATGAAGCGATTGAGTTCGAACAGAATCGTGCCTGCCACCATCGGGTCCATCTGGCGACTGATGAGGAACGCGACGACTAGTCGGATGCTGCCTGGCCCGCGCACGTCCCGCACGATGAGGCCATTTCCACGGCCCCGGCGGCATTCCACCAGACCATTATCCTGCAACTGCCGGATCGCCTGGCGCAGGGTCGCCCGGCCTACGCTGAACCGTTCACACAGGTCCCATTCCGACCCCAGTCGCTGGCCGGCGCTCGCGCTGCTAAGGATTTGTGCGGAAATCTTGCGCGCAACGAGGGTCGAGAGCGTGCGATCGTCGGCCATTCGCGTGGTCTCGATCCCGGGCGGCTCGAGTGGGGAGCTCTCTCGCTGAAGCCGATTATCCAGCCTTTCACCGAGTGCTGCGGCTGCGGTCATGGCCGCATCGACATCGCCCTTTTCCAGCGCCTCGCGCATCAATTCGCTGTCGCTTGCAGCGCGGCTTCCCCCTTCCGGCGGCGTGCATTCGGAGTCTAGGAATTCAGTGGTGAGATCGTTGAGACATTCGACAAAAAGTTGGGTGGCAGGTTCGCCGGTGAGTTCGGCGATGGCAGCGCATATCTGCAAATGCCCGCCGAGCCCATCGTCACCATTGCAGGACAGCAGTTCCGCGATCCGCGACGCATCGGGTTCGGCCGACACGGCAAGGCGGGCTGCCATCGGGTCCACCGCGTCGCGGGCGTCCTTCAGCTGTGCGAGCGTTATCCCCGTCATGCGAAAATAGTTGGCCAATTCCGTGCCGATTGCCTGAGCCTCGGGCTGAGCCACGATAAAGCCCCCACACGGCCCCGGGCGCAGGCGGCCCAGTCCTCTGCGTTCCAGCAGTCCGACCGCTTCGCGTGCAGCGGCCCTGCCAACGCCGTAGCGATCCGACAGCTCGCGCAGCGACCCCATTGCGCCACCGGTCGGCACGCTGTTCGACGCAATGTCGTCTTCAATCCGCCTCGCCAGCTTTTCAGCCAGCCGGGCTGCAGCACCATCTTCGTTCGTGGATGCCGAGTAAATTCTCTCCGCGGTACTCATCCGATCCTCTCGGCGCGGATTGAAGCCCTTGTGAACCGCAGTTGCAAGCCAAAAACCTGTTTGGCGCCAGTATATTTTCGTGATGAAATGTCAGTACTATTTTGCTGTTCCAACCTCTCTTTTGGGAGGGCCTCCAAGGCATTTAAGGGACTCGCATCGGCAGGATGGGCGGCGTTCACCCGCTCCGTGAAATTCGCATATCCATCGCCTTGTTGCTGATGCCGCCGAGCCGCTCCAGACTTTTTGGCCGATGGTATATTTGATGGTGGGCGGGGACTACAGCACCTTGCGTCCACACAGCAGTCGTGTTGCAGGTTGGCACCCGCCGAGTTAACAACTGCCCACGCCAAGGGCGTATGGACGACGAAGCGAAGTTATCTAGCGGCCTGAAAGCGGGGAGCGGGTCAGATGTCACCACGGACCACGCGAAACTTTGCAGATCCGGCCAGATTGGGGTTCTCGCCCGCGCTTTGAGGATCTTGGGCGCGCGCCGGCTTGCCAGGTCGTCCAAGATTGGCAATGCTCTTCCGCTGACGACCCCAAAACTGCCTGGAGAGTCGGCCAATGGCCTGGATGTCGATTGCTCCGCGCGCTGCGACAGAGGCGCGACATGTGGAAATGCTCGTCGAGCATCTCGACGATGAGCTTTTTGATGCAACTCTGCTTGATATGTTTCACGAGATCGCGCCCGTCGCTGAAGTGAACGGTTTTTGCCTGGAGGACCGGGCGCGCGACCCACGGCCCGTGGGCTGGTGTGGACTGCGGGCCGGCACCGCTCGGCGCGTCGAACGCTACACGCATGGTTTCTATCGACTCGATCCCACTCTGCAGTCGCTTCCTCCCGCTCGTCAGCGACGTGACACGCTGATTCACATTCTGGCGGCCGAAAGTGTGGGTAACGACGTCTATCGCCGCACATGCTTCGAGGAACCTTCCTTCAGTCAGAAAGTCTCGATCGCGCAAGGCGGTTGCAACGATTCCTGGACGATCATGAACATCTATTTCGGAGAGCCCTGTAGCCGCTCCAGCACCATTCAGCAGGTTGTCGACTTCGGCTTGCTGGTCGCGCCTTTCCTCCGGCGGCGTGCCGTCGCTCCGTCCGCCGTAAAAAGCTCCGAGCGCGTCGATGATCGGGTGGACCGACGCTTGCAACGCCGCTTCCCCCTCTTGACGCCGCGCGAGCGTCGCGTGTGCGCCTTGACCATGATCGGCAAATCTTCTGGAGAGATTGCCACCACATTGGGTATTCGCCCCGGAACCGTCCTTACCTACCGTCGACGGGCTTACGACCGTCTGGGCGTCAGCAGCGCTGCTGCTCTCGTCGCCGAGATACTCTAGGTCGGATCGACATTCAGCGCTCGCCATCATCTGAACGTCGATCCGCCCTAGATCGGGGCTGAATCGGCGTCAGGTTGCTGGTCCGGTGCCGCAAGGCGGAACGCATCGATCTGATTGGCCCGCGCGGCTATATCGACCAGCTTGGGAAACATCGAGAGATCGACGCTGAAACGCCTGGCAGAATAGATTTGGGGGATCAGGCAGCAATCGGCGAGGCTGGGATGATCGCCGAAGGTGAAGGCGCGGCCATGCCGATCAACCAGTTGTTCCAGCGCCGCGAAGCCAGTCTCGATCCAGTGCGCAATCCAGGCCTGTATCGTCGCTTCGCTGGCATGCACGTTTGCTCGCAACGCGCTGAGCACGCGAAGATTGTTCAGGGGATGAATATCACACGCAACAAGCTGTGCCATGGACCGGACAATGGCACGGTCATAGCTCTTGGCTGGCAGCAATGCTGGTTCGGGCCAACGCTCCTCAAGCCATTCCATGATCGCCAAGCTCTGCGTCACATGGTCGCCGTCGATCGCCAGCGCAGGAACCAAGCCCTGAGGCGAGAAATTGAGAAAAGCGCTGGCGCGTTGGGCGCCGGTCCGAAGATCATGTGTCACCTGACCATAGGTCAGGCCTTTGAGGCCCAGAGCGATGCGAACCCTGTACGAGGCCGTCGATCGCCAGTACCCATGCAGGGTAATGGTCATGTCACAGCAGGCTGCACGACTGCGCGGCACTCGCCAAAGCCGATACTTGCAAATCCCTCTCGCTCAGCCCTCGCGCGCAAGATGATCTCGTCGCCATCCTCCACAAATGTCCGGGTTTCCCCCGTCGGCAAGGTTACTGGCTCCGCCCCTCCGCTGCTGATTTCCAGCAAACTGCCAAAAGCATCGCGCGTCGGCCCGGAAATGGTGCCTGTTCCGAGCAAATCTCCGGGATTGAGATTGCATCCGTTGGAAGCGTGATGCGTCACAATTTGGGCGGCGGTCCAGTACATATGTGAGGTCTTCGTCCGGCATAGCCGCTTCGGAGAGATGCTGTTCGCGCGCATGCGCTCAGTGCAAATCAGGACCTCCATATCCAGAGCTAGACCGCCCTGATGTTGATCGCTTTCATCCCAAAGATAGGCAAGCGGTCGCGGCTCACCTTCGGAACGCGCTGGCTGCGCCTGTCGAAACGGAGCCAGCGCCTCGGGCGTAATTATCCAGGGCGAGATCGTTGAATGGAAATTCTTGGAGAGGAAAGGCCCGAGTGGCTGATATTCCCACGCCTGGATGTCGCGTGCGGACCAGTCGTTCAAAAGACAGAAGCCGCCGATGTGCTTCGGGGCTTCGCCGATCGGGATCGGTCGGCCCAGCTCATTTTCGCCGGCGATCCAGATGCCCAACTCCAGTTCGAAATCAAGCCGCCGAGAAGGACCGAATGTGGGCTCCTCCTGCCCGGCCAGTTTGAGCTGGCCATTTGGCCGGCGCACTGGCTGTCCGGACGGTCTGATCGATGAGGCCCGGCCATGATAGCCGATCGGGATATGGCGATAGTTCGGCAGGAGCGGCGCATCGGGCCGAAACAGGCTGCCGACATTGAGGGCGTGGTGAATGCCCACATAGAAATCCGTATAGTCACCGATGGTTGCCGGAAGTCCCAGCGTGCAGTCCGCGCCCGCGACAAGATGGGGCAGAAGCGCCGCCTCGTAGCCCCTGTCGCTCAGAAGGAAGGAAAGCCGGTGGCGCAAGCGGCGTCGTGCGGCGGGCGTGAGCGCAAGAAGGTCGTTCAATGTGGCGGACTGGAGGACGGCGATCAAATCTGCATCGACAAGGCCGAGATCGGCGACGGCCGCGAGGTCCAGAATCTGCTCGCCGATGGCCACGCCGATACGAGCGCGGTCGTCGCCACGACGAAAGATCGCATAAGGGAGATTTTGCACGGGGAAGTCCGAATGACCGTTGGCCGAAGCGACCCAGGCGACCAGGGCGGGATCATGTGTTTCATCGATATTGCAGGTCATGCCGGTAGCACCGCCTTTTGAAATCTGGACCAGCAGTCATCATAGTTTGACTGCAATGTCGGTGTTTCCATTGCCCAGGCCGTAGGTCGGATGACGGCGCGGCTCTCGAACATGAATGCCAACGTATTTTCGATCTTGTGCGGCGCGAGGGGGGCAGCGACGGCCCGTTCATAGCTTGCGCGATCGGGGCCGTGGCTGCTCATCTGGTTGTGCAGCGATGCGCCGCCCGGCGCAAAGCCCCCTTCCTTGGCGTCATATTGCCCGTGGATGAGTCCCATGAACTCGCTCATGACATTGCGATGGAACCAGGGGGGACGAAACGTGTCCTCGGCAACCATCCAACGGGGCGGAAAGATCACGAAATCCACATTGGCCGTACCCGGCGTATCGGTGGGCGACGTCAGCACGGTGAAGATCGAGGGATCAGGATGGTCGTAGCTTACCGTGTTGATTGTGTTGAAGCGCGTCAGATCATAGCGATACGGCGCCAGATTCCCGTGCCATGCGACCACGTCGAAAGGCGAGTGATCGAGCGTGGTGGACCAGAACCGACCTTGGAATTTCTGGATAAGCTCGACGGGCTCATCCTGATCCTCAAACCATGCAGTCGGCGTTTCAAAGTCTCGCATATTTGCCAGGCCGTTGGAGCCGATCGGTCCCAGATCCGGCACCCTGAAAAGGCTGCCGTAATTTTCACAGACATAGCCCCGCGATGGACCTGCCACCTCGATCCGAAAGCGGACGCCGCGCGGAATGACCGCGATGTGCAAAGGCGGAGCTTCGACAATGCCGAACTCGGTCACGATCCTGAGCGTGCCCTGCTGCGGGACGATCAGCAATTCGCCGTCCGCCGACATGAAGATGCGCTGCATGGAGCAGTTGCAGGCGTAGAGATGAACCGCCATGCCGACGCCGTCCGCGACATGCCCGTTGGCAGCGTATGAGATCATCCCGTCGAGGAAGTCGGTTTTATCTTCCGGCATGGGGAGCGGATCCCAACGAAGGCGGTTAGGCGACGCTGGTTCAAGAGCGGATGGTGCTGCCGAGAGCCGATCGAACCCCGGCAGCATCGCAAACCGACCATGACCGGCTGTCGGGCGCAGTCGATAGAGCCAGCTGCGGCGGTTTTCCGCTCGCGGCGCTGTGAAGGCCGTTGCGGAAAGCTGTTCCGCGTAGAGGCCGAACGGTACATGCTGCGGCGAATTGCGGCCGATAGGAAGCGCACCAGGGACAGCTTCCGTGGAAAAATAATTGGAGAAGCCGGTCATATACATGGGGATCAAGTCTCCGATTTGCGGGTGCGCGCCGCATAGTGGATAGCCTCGCGGATGAGCTGGGGGTCGCCAATGGCATTGACGAGCAGCAGGATCAGCCGGGCATTGAACCGCATGCTTTCCGCGTCGCTTAGGCCTTCATGCGCGTTCACCAGCCAGTGATAGACATCATCGACGGACGACGGACTTAGATTCGGAGTCACCGGCAGCTTGTTCATGCCAAGCCTCGTGCGCGGCGCAAAGCATCCGAAACCAAAGCGGGCGTCGGGGTCCGCCAGCGTGCTGCCACATATTGATCCGGACGGATCAGACAGGCCGCACCTGGGGAGAAATCGAAGCGACGCCGGATCAACTGCAAGGTTTCGGCGGCGATCCCGACATCAATAATCTCGACGCCGTCCGGAGCCGGACCCTGCCATCCATCAGCCAGGACAACGAACCGGTTGCCCAGCCTGTCCAGCAGCCAGCGGTTGCCGATGGGAACATCAATCACGGGACTACCAGGGGCGACCCCGCCGACCCACCGGTCCATGTCTGGCGTATTAATTCCGCTATCGGGATAGCTTATCGCCGTCGACAAGCGTCCAGAATTCACGAACGGGCGGGCGAAGGGAAAATCCTGCGCCAATTCGAGCACCGCATCCCGAAAAGCCCGGCTGGTTTCGGATTTCGGCGTGATGAAATCCGTTGATCGTGTCGAGTTGCGAATATTCTCATCCGCGGTCACGATGGCTTCCTCATCATATGTCTCAAGAAAGCTCGCCGGCGCTTCGCCGCGCAGAATGAGATCCAGTTTCCAGCCGAGATTATCGATGTCCGCAAAGCCGCCATTGCAGCCTCTGGCGCCGAAGGGCGAAACGAGGTGCGCGCTGTCACCCGCGAAGATCACATGACCATGGAGAAATCGCTCTATGCGGCGACACTGGAATGTATAGATGCTATACCATTCTCGCGAAAACTCGACGTCGGGGCCAAGCATGGCGCGCACCAGCGGTTCGACATTCTCAGGTGCGACCGCCGCTTTCCGATCGATGTTCCATCCCAGCTGGAAATCCAGCCGCCAGATATCGTCCGGCTGCTTGTGCATGAGCGCTGACTGCCCCGGATTGAAGGGTGGGTCGAACCAGAACCAGCGCTCCGAAGGATGGTCCCCCTTCATCCTGATGTCGGCAATCAGAAAATTATCCTCGAAGATCCGGCCCTCAAATTCGAGGCCGAGCATGGACCGGATCGGCGATCGACTTCCGTCGCACGCGATGACCCAGTCCGCCCGAACCTTATAGCTGTTCAGGCTTGTCCTGACCTCCAGGTCGACGCCGTCATCATCGGGCAGGACGTTCGTCACCTCATGACCGAACCTCATATCGATCGAGCTCAAGGTCGACGCGGCATCGAAAAGAATGTCTTCGACATGATATTGCGGGATGTTGAGGAAGCCCGGCCGCTTCTGTTCCTTCACCGGCAGCATGTCGAACTGGTAGACCGGATCAGGCCGGTCGCCCCAGAAAACCTTTCCGACATTCCAGCTGACGCCTTTTTCCACAATGGCGTCACCAACACCGAGCCGGTCGAAAATATCGAGGCTTCGCTTGGAGAAACAGATTGCCTTGGATCCGGCGGAAATGAAGTCGGGCCGGTTCAGGAGCAGAACCTGATGGCCTCGTCGTCCAAATTCGAGGGCCATCGCCAATCCCACGGGACCGGCGCCGACAATGGCGATCGTGACGCGCTCCTGCCCGGATGGCGGACAGGGCGCTTCACCAATATGTCTCCAGACGGGAATGTCTGACGGTCTGCCCATCGCGGTCAGTCCTGCAACTGCGCCCAAACCTCGCGGTCGCGTTCCATGGTCCAGATACGCGGCCAGTCGATCCCGTCAAACTCATCCCACAGGCGCTGAACGTCGAACGGCAGGCAATGTTCGAAGATCGGCCAGCAACCGAACTGCGGTTCGAGCGCCATATGGGTTTCGAGAAATGCCTCCTTCAGCGTCCCGCCCCTTTTGTGGACCTTGCCCACCCGATCGATCATGACGTTCAGGAATTCGCGCGTCTGCTCGATCGCTGCGTCAGTGGCCGCAAGACCCTTGGCGACCGGCCCGCGCCCGCCGATCAGATTGACGGCGCGGAACGTCTTCAGATTGTCTAGCGTGCCGGTGGACCAATCGAAATGGAAAGCGTCTCCGGTGTAGAGGGCCGCTTCGGCCTCCACCAGATCGCCCGCGAACAAGGTGCCCGACTTCTCATGCCAGGCCACGATGTCGCCGGCCGTGTGACCACGACCGCAGAAGCGCAGGTCGATGCGACCGCGATCTCCGCCGAGCTCGATCTGGAAATCATTTTCAAACGTGATGGTCGGCCAGGTGAGGCCGGGAATACCCTCCGGCTCTTTGAAGAGCCGCGGCATTCGGCCATATTCGCTGTCCCAATCCTCCTTGCCGCGCTCTTCGATCAGCTTGCGGGTCGTCTCGCTCGTCACGATCTCGTCGGCCTCGAAAGCGCTGGCGCCCAGGACGCGCACGGCATGATAGTGAGTCAGGACGAGGTAACGGATGGGCTTGTCGGTATGTTCGCGCAGTTTGACGAGCCAGTCGCGTGCGGCGGCCGGCGTGGCCCGTGCCTCGAAGCAGACGAGAAAATCCTCGCCTTCGATCGCGCCGACATTGGGATCGCCTTCCGCCGTCAAGGCATAGACACCCCGATCCAATATCTCGAGAGTCTCTGTTTTTGGTGCCGTATCGGCTGACGAGGCGAAGGGCTTGGCCATAAAAACTCCTAAAACTGCAGCCGCGCGGTCGGCATGCGGCTTTGCGACGTTTAGGCCTTCCCGGCAGCTTGTCTGTCTCTAGACCTGAGGACAGACAAGGCTTTGAGTCCGTGCCAAATCTCCCTGTTCACTGTGCGGGTCGATCTGCGGAAGAAGGGCGCCTGATGCATAAGCTCTCCTACGATCCCGAGCTCGCACTCCTGGAATATGATCTCACGGGCTATTGGTCGATCGAGGAGTTTCGACGCTTTGAGGCGGAGCTTCGCGCCTTCCATGTCCAAATTCGCGGAGATCGGACAAGCTACCGGGTCTTGGCGAATGCGCGCGATTTTGCCGTTCAGTCAGCCGAGGTCAGGACTGCCTTTGAGGCGCTTTTCGAAGCTCTGAGCAGGGAAAATGCTGGACCCTTCGCTGTCGTCGTTTCTTCCGCGCTCAACAGCATTCAGGCCAAGCGGGCTCTGCCGCTCGCCAGGGTCCGCACCTTCAATGACGATGGCGAGGCTCGGCATTGGCTGCTGGCTGGCAACAGCCTCCCGGAATAGCGCGGTTCGCGACGCTCGACGATGACGGTAGGCCTCCGCCAATTGACCTAATCTGCCAAGAAGATCGCACCACGCTGCGCCAGTCTCCTTTCCGGGCGCAGACTGGAAGCAGGACGACATGACTGTCCTCGTCACAAACATGCTGACCCTGCGCGGCGAGGGGCGGCCAGTTTCCCGCAGTCGTTAACGTCAATAATCTCCGTCGCGAAGAGCGCGCACATCATTCTGCGAGAAAAGGCAACGCCATGAAAATCATGTCAAAAATCATAGCTTCACTGTTGCTTGGCGTTGCTCTGCCGGCGGCCGCTCAGCTCAATGGCATGCAGGAAAAGCCGGCCCCGGCGCCAGCTGACACCATCCTGACCAACGGGCATATCTACACGCCCAAAGGATGGGCTGAAGCGCTGGCTATCTCGCGCGGTGCGATTGTCGCCGTGGGGGATGCTGCATCCGTTACGCCTCATAAAGCGACGAAGACGCGCATTGTCGATCTGAAGGGCGCCACTGTTCTTCCAGGGCTTCACGACATGCATGTCCATCCGATCGGGGCGGGTATCGACCAGTTTCGATGCGCCATTCCGCATGGTGCATCGCCGCAACAAATCTTCGATGTCACCGCTGCCTGTGTCGCGAAGGCCAAGCCTGGCGAATGGGTGACGGGACGCGCTTATGAGGTAGCCTCCTTCGGCGCCAATCCGCCCCACAAGTCGATGCTCGACAAGATCGCTCCGAACAATCCGGTCGTTTTCGAGGACATAAGCGGACACAGCAGCTGGGCCAATTCCGCAGCCTTGAAAGCGGCCGGCATCACGCGGGCAACGCCGGATCCAAAAGGCGGCATCATCGAGCGTGACCGCGCGGGCGAGCCGACGGGGGTCTTGCGTGAAAGTGCAGCCGGATTGGTGCGGCAGCATGTGCCCGCGCCGAGCCAGGAGCGCTATCTCCAGGCGCTCAAATGGTCGGTCGATCTGATGGCAAGTTACGGCATTACCGCGTTCAAGGATGCCGGCCTGAGCACGCCCGGCGCGATTGCCTATGCCGATCTGGCAGATCGCGGAGAGCTCAAGCAGCGCGTGATCGGCTGCATCATGTACCGGGATGAAGATCTGATCACGCAGCGGATATTGTATGCGCGCGATCGATTCAGCCCGACCTGCATCAAGATCTTCCTCGATGGCGTGCCGACGGATGGTCATACTGCGGCGATGGTCGATGACTATGAGCCGCTCGATCATGGCGCACATGGCGGCGGGCGTGAAAAGGGCATCCTGATGATCCCTCAGGACCAGCTCGACACGATGGTGACCCGGTTCGATGCCATGGGCATGACTGTCAAGTTCCACGCCGCCGGCGATGCGGCGGTGCGAGCTGCCCTGAACGCTATCGCTTCCGCCCGGAAAGCCAATGGCTTTTCGGGCTATTATCATGATGTCGGACACAACAGCTTCGTGCAGATGAGCGACATCACCCGCGCCCGGTCGATCGAAGCCGCTTTCGAATTCTCGCCCTATATCTGGTATCCTTCGCCCATCATCGCCGATATTCGCAAGGCCGTTGGCGAAGAGCGCATGAAACGCTGGATTCCGGTCAAGGATGCGCTGGACGCGGGTGCTTTGTCCGTCCCCGGGTCGGACTGGTCGGTCGTGCCATCCGTCAACCCCTGGATCGCCATCGAAACACTGGTGACGCGGCAAGTTCCGGGCGGTGGTGGCGAAATTCTTGGTGCGCAGGAGCGGATCAGCCTGAAGCAGGCGATCGACATGTTCACGCGCGCATCGGCGCGGCAGGCGAACATGGATGCGGCAACCGGCTCGATCGAGACCGGTAAGTGGGCGGACATCATCGTGATCGACCGCGATGTCTTCGCAATTCCCGCGACAGACATCCACAAGATCAAGGTCCTGCGAACCTTTGTCGGCGGTGAGGAAATCTACACCGCATCGGGAGCGGCTTCCAGCAAATGAGCGATCATGCGTCGCGGGTCGTCGGTTCATCCTCAAGTCGGGGGGGTGATCGCCGGCCTGGCGAAGGAACTCACAAGGGCAGCCTTGGCGCGCCTCTTCCCCAATGCGGACCCGAAGGCCATTGCCGAGACGCAAATGGCTGACTGCGAGGAACGATCGCCGACAGTATCCACATCTTTCGGGGCGTGCCCTATGGCGCGCCCACTGGGGCCAGTGCCCGTTTCCAACCCGCCGGAAAGCGCCATCCTGGTCCAACATTCGCGACGCGCTGGCCTATGGCACCATGTGCCTCAGCAGTTGGTTCAGCTCGAAGGTTAGCACCGCACGGCTTGCGCGCGATACGATCTGACCGGCGTTGGGCCGGATGGGCGCGCTTTGGCTGCCACGACGAGCACTGCCTGGCGTCAGATTGAAGCACGTCGCTCGGCCACCCGGGGCTGAGGATCGCGTCCAGGATCTCCACTTCCACCTTTGTCGACACGATCAAAAAATGTCCGTCGGACTTGAGACATGAAATCCGACGGGCAGAGGAAGAGTTCTCCTTGAGGGAAGGCGACCAGATTAGCGCGTCACGCCGGCGAGGGAAGGCGGCGGCGCTTCACTGTCGAAGACTTTCTCACCGGCGATAAAGGTCCACCGTGCATGGATCTTGTGGATCGCTGTTTCTGGAACGCTGAACACGTCACTGTCGGTCACGACAATATCGGCCAGCTTGCCAGGTTCAATGGTGCCGACAAGATCCGCATGGCGCATGACCTTTGCGCCATTCAGTGTGAAGATACGCAAGGCATCGGCGAGCGCGATACGCTGACCCGCGCCGAGCGTCGCTGCGCTCCCGCCAGGCTGCTGCCGCGTCACCATCGTTTCGATTGCAAGCCAGGGATTGATCGATGGGACGACCGACCAATCAGAACCGGCGCCGACCAGATTGCCGGCCTTCACAGCATCTGCGATCGGAATCCATCGCACCATCCGTTGGTCGCCAACGGCCGCGACGATGTCGCGCGTGATGGTCGAGGGATACCAGATATAGGGCGAAAACTCCCAACTCGACGACAGGTCCGCGACGCGCTTGATGTCGGAGGGATCGACGAAGCTGGCGTGCGCTACATCGTGCAGGGGACCGCCCGGGCCGTTCGCCTTGCGCGCCGCTGCAATGGCGTTGATTGCATTGCGGACAGCGGCATCGCCCGCGGCATGAAACTTCACATGGAGACCCTGCCGGTCGAAGTTGATGATCGCCGGATGCAGTACTGAGGCTGCGATGCTGCTCATGCCTTTCTCGCTCGATCCATGATAGGGTTCGAGCATGGCAGCGGTATGGCTTTCGGTCGGTACGCCGTCGAGCCCGACCTTGACGCAATCCGCCTTGAACCTGGCAGTTTCGAAGCGTTGCCGACCTGCAATCATGGCAAGGCTCTCGCCCTCACCGCCCCGGTCAGTCGGGTTCCATCGCATGCATCCGCGCACACGTTGTTTCATGCCGCCCGAACGAGACAGATCCGACATGACCTTCAAGCTTTCCGGAACCAGGCCGGCATCGGAGAAAGAGGTGATACCATAAGACAGCATGAGATTGCTGGCGACTTCGAGCCCTTGCGTCATGCGCTCCGCGCTGGCTGGCGGCACCACCGCAGCGACCAACCCCATCGCGGCCTCGCGCAACACGCCGGTCGGCTCGCCTTTTCCATCGCGCTCGATCTTGCCGTTGACCGGATCCTTCGTCGCGCGCGTGATCCCCGCGGCCTTGAGAGCTGCGGAGTTCACGAAGGCGCTATGGTGGGATTCGTCGGAGAGTATCACCGGATTGTTCGGCGCGACCTTGTCCAGAAACGCGGCCGTCTGCTGCCCTTTGGCGAAGACGTTGGCGATCCAGTTGCCGCCCTGGATCCACTCGCCGGGCTTCGCTCTTTGAGCGCACGCCGCGACGGCCTTGCTGATTTCGGCCGGCGGCGCGGCCGGACGGAACCGGCAGCTGAATTGCTCGAGACCGCCGCCAATCGCGTGAACATGCAGGTCATGCAGCCCGGGCAGTACGGCGCCGCCATTGGCGTCGAAAATCTTCGTCGTCGGGCTGGCCAGGCTGGAAATATCCGCGGTCGTACCGACCCTTGTGATTACCCCGTCGTCGATCGCGACCGCTTCGGCCCAGCCATCGGGCGTCATCACTTTTCCATTGATGATCAGCATATCAGGCGCGGCAGACGGCGCCTGGCCCCACACCGGTGCTGCACTCGCCAGAGCGAAAAGGCTCAGGGTCAGATAGGCTTTGTTCGGTGAGATTTTCATTGGTCTTTTCCCATCCCTTTATCGACGAAGACATGCCATCACAGTCGACGCCCGAACGCTTGGCAGAAGCGGACAACCGCAACTTCGCTCACAATCCCTCATGCTTGGCGCGGCAATGGATGGGTTCGTCCGACGAATGTCGTATTGACCGGTTTTCCGCTGAGCGGGTGGTGGGAAAAGTCAATTACATGACCGAAAATATCAATACGTTTCGGCCGAATGAATTTGAACTGTCACAAATATCAGGGGGAAGAGGGGAGCGGTCATGTTCGAGTCGCAAGTCTCGAAATCGGCCTTGGACGTATGGCTGGGAGAGTCAGACGTCATGGCCTCGGTGCGATCATGCGGGCGTATCGCGACCGTATCGCTGGGCGACTATGTCGCGACGACGGAGCGGATCGCGCAGGAGCGCAGTTGCCGCTCGCTGGGGTGGCGAATTGGCGATGCCTTGTCCCTCCCGCATCTGGGCGACATCGGCGCCGCCATCCTGGCGGCAAAGACCCTGCGGACGGCGATGAAGCGCATGTGCGCCTTTTTCGAGTTGTTGCAGGATTCCTCTCAACTCAGCCTGGAGGAAACAGACGATCATTGCTTCCTCGTCTATCGCATTCTCGATCCCGATATCTGGCCGCGCCATCAGGACGCCATTTTCACGCTAGCGCTCAAATCGGCCCTGTTGCGGAAGCTTTCCAACGTCTCGGCCAAGGAAATCGAGATCATCCTGGAGACGGACGATCATCAGGCGGCGCACGACCTAGAGCGCGAGACCGGGGTGACCTGCATCGCCGATGGCGAGTTCAACGCGATCAAGTTCCCGCGACGATTGCTCGATCTGCCGATTGTGTCGGACGGCGAAGTCGCATCGCTGCCACTGCCGGACCTTAACTCGCTGCTGGTCGCCAAGCGCCGCTCGGAGCCGGTTTGCGACAAGGTCCGGCGGCTGATCTACCGGGATCTGGGCGCGAGGCCGATTAATCAGGAGATCCTCGCGCATGAGCTCGGCCTGTCCTGCCGCACGTTGCGACGGCAACTGGCGGCATGCGAACTATCCTTTCAGGAACTGCTCGACCAATGCCGCATGCGTCAGGCCATTCACGAGATCCAACGAGGCCGCGCAACACCGATCACGCAACTCGCGCTGCGCCTGGGCTATTCCGAACATAGCACCTTCAGCCGCGCGTTCGTGCGCTGGAACGGCGTGGCGCCGCTGGCCTATCTGAGGCACCACAGCAAACCCGCGCCCGCCCATCTCGTCACTTGACCAAGGCCATGCACCCGGTCACCCTGATTGCAATGGAGAGTGGCGCACCACAAATATCGATCGATATCCTCAACTATATCGTCGATTGGCTGGAGGCTAACGGCACCTGCACCGGGCCCATATTGGAGGCGGCAGGGATCAGTCGGACGGTGCTTATCTCGCGCGCCCCGTTCATCGATCTGGCCAGATATGTGCATTTCTTCGAACTCGCGGCCGAATGCTCGGCAAGTCCCAACCTCGGTCTCCATGCCGCCCGCTTCAAGGACCCCGGTAGCCTGAGCGCACTCGGCTATTTGTTCATGAGCGCGCCGACCCTGCTCGATGCCGTGCTTTACGTCTCGAACCATCTCAAGGCGCTGCAAGGGGGAACGGTCCATCGGGTTATCGCCACCCAAGGCTCCGTCCGGGTAGAATATCGCATCATCGATGATGGCATCGTTCACCGGCGGCAGGATGCCGAATATTCCATCGCGGCGATCGACAACCTCATCAAAATCTATTCCGATGGAAAGGTTCGCCCGCAAGAAGTGCATTTTGAGCATAGCCTCACCGGCCGCTACGGCAATTACTGGACGCATTTCGGCTGCGAGACATTCTTCGAGCAAGAGAGCAATGCGATCATCTACGCCCGGGACGGTTTTGAGATGCGAAGTCCCCTGCGCCAGGGCATGTTGACCAACATCATCGCCAACCATCTCGAAACGCTCGCGCGTGCCAGAACCGGGCAATATTCGACCAGCGATCAGGTACGGGAATTGATCGTGGCGGGCCTTCATTCGGAAACGCAGATCGCGGACCGGCTCGCAATCTCCGTTTCGACGCTCGCCCGCCGGTTGAAGGCCGAGGAAAAGCCCTTCCGGCATCTTCTGGCCGAGCATCGGATCTCCAACGCGAAGCGGATGCTCGCGACCTCGGACCGGACCATCGCCGACGTTGCGCTCGCGGTCGGTTATTCAGAGAGCGCGAGTTTCATCAGGGCTTTTCAGCAGCGTGTCGGATTGAGCCCCTCGCAATATCGCGAGGCGTCCGCGCATGATTGATCGGTGTTGCGCGACGATGTGCGGTTTTTCGCAAAGAACCAACTTTTGACCAATGTTCGCGTCCGCCACGGAGCGCCATCAACGGCCTGACAACGAGCAAAGACAGAGGCGACTTGATGCGCAGCAATGTTGATCTCCTGGGTCGCCGCATGACCGCATTCGGGCCGAACGCGCCGCTTTTCTACGATCGGCCCCTGGACCTCGTACGCGGCGAGGGCTGCTGGGTCTGGGACGCGGAGGGCACGAGATATCTCGATTGCTACAATAATGTGCCCCATGTCGGCCATTGCCACCCCCGCGTCACGCAGGCGCTCTGCGCACAGGCCGGTCGGATCAATGTGAGCACCCGCTATCTTCATGAAGCGATCCTCGACTATTCGGAGCGGCTCCTCGCCACGTTTCCTGTGGCGCTCGACCGGGCGGTATTCGTCTGCACCGGGACGGAGGCGAACGAGCTTGCCTTGCGGATAGCGCGGACGCAGAGCGGCCATAGCGGCGTCATCGTCAGCGATTTCAGCTATCATGGCAATTCGTCCGGACTTGCCGAAATCACCACTGGCCTTCCGCATCCCGAGCCATTTTCCGCGTCTGCCCGGGCCGTGGCTCTGCCCGATCCCTCCCGGTGGGACGGCTCATCGGAGGAGATGGTCCGTCACCATCTTGCCCTTGTCGATACCGCGATAGGATCGCTGCAGGAGGCAGGATATGGCGTGGCAGCCGTCTTGTTCGATACCGCCTTTTCGACAGAGGGGCTGCTCGACGTGCCCCCGGCTTATGTGCAGGGCGTTGCAGACCGGGTGCGGGAGGCCGGCGGCTTTTTCATTGCCGACGAAGTTCAAGCCGGCTTCGGGCGGATGGGCGATGCGATGTGGGGTTTCGAAGGCTTGGGTATCGTGCCGGACCTCGCCACCCTCGGCAAGCCCATGGGCAACGGTCATCCCATCGGCGCCGTGGTCACGAGGGCTGGGCTTGTCGATCAATTCACGAAGGATGCATTATATTTCAATACGTTCGGGGGAAATCCCGTCTCAGCTGCGGTGGGCCTCGCCGTCCTCGACGCTCTGGGCGAAGACCGGCTCGTCGAGCGCGCGCATGAGACCGGGCAGTATCTGCAGCAGCGCCTGTCAGACCTGTCGTCCCGTTTCTCGTGCATCGCCGATGTGCGTGGTCGGGGCCTGTTCGCCGCCGTCGAAATCATCGACTCCAAGACATTGCCCGATCCCGTCGCCTGCCGCGCCATCGTCAACGCGATGAGAGACCGGCATGTGTTGATCAGCCGGATCGGCCCCGCGGACAATATCCTCAAGATTCGTCCCCCCATGCCGTTCGGCATGGACGAGGTAGATCTCTTCATCGATGCGCTTGAAGCGACGCTTGCCGGACTCGATGGTGCCGCGCGATGACCGATTTCTATGACTGGTCGACGGACCGCCAGATCGCGGCGCTCGGTGAGCTGGCACGAACCGCGCTGACGCAATATCGGGGATGCTTCGCCCAGCCGGCGCTCATCAAATATCGCGAAAATGCTATCTTCAAGGTGACGCGGGACGATGGCGCGGTGTTCGCCCTGCGCATCCACCGTTATGGATATCATGATGATGCGGCGCTGGTGTCGGAATTGGCCTGGATGAATGCCCTGGCGTCCAGCGGTGTCGCGGTGCCGGATATTATCCGGAACGAACGGGGCGACCTGCTGACCTTCGCCCGGTCGCCGAGTATTGCCGAGCGTCGCCAGATCGACATGCTCAGCTGGCTCGACGGCGTCCCGCTTGCCGTTCTCGAACGGGGCGGTGCGCTCTCGGTGGCGCAGCGCCGCGCGCACTACCGCAAGGTCGGGGAATTGCTGGCGACGCTGCATGAACAGGCGGCCAACTGGACAATGCCAGCCGGCTTCTTGCGACCTGACTGGTTCGCGGAAGCGCTGGTAGGCGAAAATCCGCACTGGGGACGCTTCTGGGAGCTCGACAGGCTGACGACCGGCGAGCGGGCGCTCTTGGTGCGAGCGCGGGAGGCAGCCGCGAGTGCGCTCAAGTCCTTCCCGCAGACGGCGCACAATTCCGGGCTGATCCATGCCGATCTTCTCGCGGACAATGTGCTTGTCGATGGCGCTCAGGTGCGGCCGATCGATTTTGATGATTGCGGGTTTGGCTGGAACCTGTTCGATCTTGCAACCAGCATCTACTTCACGCGGGACGATGCCGATCATGATGGCCTAACAGACGCCCTCATAGCGGGCTATCGCACCGTGCGGGACCTGCCGGAAAGCGATCTCGACGCTCTGCCGCTATTCCTGTTGTTGCGTGCGACCACCTATCTCGGCTGGGTCAGCACGCGCGCCGAGACAGCGACCGCCCGCGAACTGGCTCCCATGCTGATTGAGCGATGCTGCAGGGAGGCCGAGGCATTTCTCTCTCGTCCGTAGCTGCTGCCTCGCGTCCCGCCATGAGCAATTTCGCGGTCAGGTCCGCGCGCGATGCAGCGCTCGTCTTCTCGAAGATGCTGACAAGATGCGCTTTGACCGTCGAGATGCTCACGTCGCACTGCTCTGAAATCTCCTTGTTGCTCAGCCCGCGAACGAGCAGCGCCGTGACCTCGCGTTCCCGCCGTGTCAGCGCCTTGATCAGTCCGGAGGATTCCCAGCTCATTTCCGGCTTTGCCTGATTGAAGCGATCACCGACGGCCAGCTGGAGCAGCGGCATCGTGCGCCGGAGCATCGCAAAATCGGCGGCGCGGAACATGCCGATCCTGTCATCCCGGAAAAGCCCGACGCCCGCCACGATCCGGCCACCGCTATCGCGAAAGAAGAGTTCGATCTCGTCGCAAAAGCCGTGCCCGCGCAGAAAACCTTCCTGATAGGGGCGGGGGTCGATCGAGCGATAAGCCTGATCGGCGGCGATGACGGTTTGCGTGTCGCCGTCATGACGGGCCGGGTGAAAGGGGTCCGTCATATGGAAGCGGCGGCGATAGTCGCGCAACTGCGCGAGAGGCATGCCGCTCAGCCTGTGCCAGATCGGGTTTCCCTGTTCGTCGACAGCGTAACAGCTCGCTCCGGCCAGCGGCAGAAGGTTGCGAATTGCCGCCAGAAAAGCTTCGGCAAAATCAGGATCGAACAGGCGCATTGCAGGACTTCCTCGCTGGCGATGATGGACCGCTGTCGACAAGGCGACGCCGGCTAGTCGAGCCGGTTTTCCGGCAGCAAGGCGCCGCCATCGACGATGATCGTCTGCCCCGTAATGAAGGCGGCTTGATCCGACGCCAGGAACAGCATGGCATAGGCGATGTCTTCGGGCTGGCCGAAGCGCTTGAGCGGAATGGCTGTCTGCATCCGGCTCAACCGAAAAGCGTCTCCGAGCGCATCCAACGCATCGGTCTGGATCAGCCCCGGCTCCACGCCGTTCACCGTTATGCCCTCCGCCGCGAACTCCATCGCGGCCGACCGGATGAACCCGTTCAGACCCGCCTTGGACGCTGCATAATGGGCGAGTCCGGGCAGGGCAACACGGGGACCCGTCACGGAGGAGGTGAAGAGCAGGCGCGGCGCGGGCGAGCGTCGCAAGTGCGGCAAGGCCCCCTTCGTCAGCCAGAAAGCCGATTTGAGGTTGATGGCCAGCGTTGCGTCGAGCGTGTCGTCTGCAAGATGTTCGATGGTTTCGGACGGGAAGATCGCGGCGTTATGCAGGAGAATGTCGAGGCCGCCAAAAGCGCCGGCAGCCTCTTCGATCAGGTCATGGCATGCGGAGGAGGAGCCAACATCGGCCGTCACGAGGCATGCCTCGCTGCCCATCGCCCTGATCCGGTCGACCGTTTCACGACCGGCTGCCTCGGTGCGCGTCGCCACGACGACCCGGGCGCCTGCCCACGCGAAAACCAGTGCGATCGCGCGCCCGATGCCACGTCCGGCGCCAGTGATCAGCGCGGTGCGGCCCGTCAGTTGAAATATGGCATCGCTCATGGCGTGTCCTTTCCCCAGCCCCTCGCTTGGCAATGCCCGAATGCTGGCCCCCGATTGACGACGACTCTGTCTCGCGACACGCTGGCGGGACAATGGCCGATTTGGCCAAGAAGGCATCGCCGGAGCTTCATAACCTCATGAAGATGGCTGCCGTGGCGAACCTCCAGAAGTCGGCAATCGGAAGGGACGGACTTGGGCGACGAGTTTGAGGCATTGACCGCTGATGGACGGCGTGACGGCGGATCTTCCTGGGCAGCCATCCTGCTCGGAACCATTGGCGTGCTGGGGTTCATCGTCCAGCCAGGTCTGGTCCAGGGCTTCGTCACCGAGCTGCGCGTGGACCCGGCCGTCGCCAATGATCTTGCCTTTCGCGAGATGCTCGGCATTGCCATCGCCACCATCCTCGCCACCCTGATCGGCGATCATGTATCATGGCGACTCCAAACTGCGGTCGCCCTGGTCGTGGCGAGCCTGGGCAATATCCTGTCCGCGCTCTCGCCGGAGCTGGAGATGCTGTTTCTCGCGAGGCTTCTCGCCGGCTTTGGCGCGGGATTTGTCATCTCGATCAGCTTCACCGTGATCGGGACGGGGCCGCGCCCGGAGCGAGGGCTTGGTCTCTATCTCGTGTCGCTGCTGACCTATGGTGCGATCGGTCTCTGGGCGATGCCCAGCGTTCTCGCCACATTCGGATTGCAGGCCATTTTCTGGGCCTGGGCAGTTGCAAGCGGGGCGGCGGTCTTCGCCGCCTTCGCGCTGCCCGCTGATATGCGGTCGCAAGGCCGGGGCGAGATCCATGCGACGCAGACCTTGAAGGACGCGCCTATCGTCATCATCCTGGCGTTCCTGCTGGGTGTCTTCGTCTATAATACGGCGGTCAGCATCGCCTGGGCCAATCTCTTCTTGATCGGGCTTGATGCCGGAATCGCGGAGCAGGACGTCGCCAACGCCTTGTTGATCTGCCAGTTCACGGCGATCGTCGGCGCATTGGCGGCAATGTCTCTGGCCGAGAAATTCTCAAGCATCGCTTCGGTCGTGGTCGGAACGTCGGGCGGGGCGGCCGTTCTCGCTCTTGTCTTGGGAGCACCGTCTTTCGCCCTGTTTCTCGCGACGGTGATCCTCTTCAACACGATCTGGAACTTCGCGATGCCCTTCATTCTGGGCCTCGCGCCAACGCTGACGGCGTCCGGCCGACTGATGTCGGTGGCTGTGGCGGTTCAGATGGCCGGCCTTGCTTTCGGCCCTTTGCTGGCCAGTGCGCTGCTGGGCGAAACCGAAGGATTTGAGACGATCAAATGGTTCGCCATCGCGCTGATGCTGGTCGCTCTGCTCCTGCTTGTTCCCGCGATGATTGACCGCCGCCGCCGCGCGAAGGGGGCCGCGTGATGTCTCCGCAGCTCGCTCGTCGCATCCTGTAGCCACTAGGCCGATGCCCGCTGGAGATTTTCGTAAGTCCAAAGCACTTTGGGAGGACAGAATGAAGTATAGATCACTGGCGCTGTTGGCATTGGCCGGAGCGGCCCTGCCGGGAATGGAGCACCGGGGAGCGGCGCAGTTCACGGCTGCGGCGGAGGTGAAGCCGATTATTGCCGACCTCATCGTCGAGGACGCGAAAATCTACACGCCGCAGGGCTGGGCAAGCGCCATGGCGATCGCCAAGGGCACGATCGTCGCCATCGGCGATGCGGCATCGCTCTCCAAGCATCGCGGCCCAAGCACGCAAGCGATCGACCTCGATGGAAAGCTGATCATCCCTGGCCTGCACGATATGCATGTCCACCCCTCCGGCGGCGGCATGGCGCAGTTTCGCTGCATGATCCCGCAAGGGGCAAATGCCAAGGCGTCGCTCGCCGTGATCGCGCAATGCGTCGCCAAGGCGAAGCCGGGCGAATGGATCGACGGCGGCGGCTATCAGAATGACAGTTTCGGCAAGACGCCGCCGACGATGAAACTGCTCGACAGCGTCTCGCCCGATAATCCGGTGCTGTTGCGGGACATTTCCGGCCACAGCGCCTGGGGCAATTCGCTGGCGTTCAAGGCCGCCGGCATCGTCGACAAGACGCCTGACCCCGAGGGCGGAATCATCGAGCGCGATCATGCCGGCAAGGCCACGGGCATTTTGCGCGAAAGTGCCGCAAATCTCGTGTCGCGCAACATTCCCGGGCCATCGCCGGAGCGCAGCGTCGAGGCGCTTGGCTGGGCACTGAATAATATGCTGGAATTCGGCATCACGGCTTTCGACGATGCCGGCGTCGCTCGCGGAACGGCGGAGGCTTATGCGAGCCTCGCCGACAGCGGGAAGCTCAAGCAGCGCGTGCGTGCCTGTCTCTGGGGGCAGGATGCCACCTTGATCACCGATCGCATGTTCTATGCGCGTGATCGTTTCTCCCCCTCCTGCGTGAAACTCGTTCTGGATGGCGTGCCGACCGACGGGCACACCGCAGCGATGCTGGACGCCTATGAACCGCATCATGCGGCGGCGGCGAGCGAGACCGATCGGGAGAAGGGGCTACTGCTCATCCCGCAGGATGAGCTCAACAAGCGCGTGACGCAGCTGGATCGCGCCGGCCTGACCGTCAAATTCCATGCTGCCGGCGATGCGGCGGTCCGGGCAGGTCTCGATGCGATCGAGGCGGCGCGCAAGAGTAATGGCGCGAGCGGCGCGATGCACAATGTCGGGCATAACAGCTTCGTCAACCTGTCGGACATTCAGCGCGGTGTCCGGATCGGCGCGGCCTTCGAATTCTCACCCTATATCTGGTACAATTCGCCGATCATCGCAGACATTCGCAAAGCGGTCGGCGAAGAGCGGATGAAGCGCTGGATTCCCATTAAGGATGCGCTCGATGCCGGTGCGATGGTCGTGCCCGGCTCCGACTGGAACGTCGTGCCGAGCGTCAATCCCTTCATCGCGATCGAAACCCTGGTCACGCGGCAGGTGCCGGGCGGCGGCGGCGAGGCTTTGGGCGAGGCGGAACGCATTACACTGCCCCAGGCAATCGACATCTTCACCCGCCAGTCTGCCCGTCAGATGAATTTCGACCATGCCACCGGCACGCTGGAACAAGGCAAGCTTGCCGATTTCATCGTACTCGATCGGGATATCTTCACAGTACCGATCACCGATGTTCACAACACCAAAGTGCTGATGACCTTCATCAATGGCGAGAAGGTCTATCAGGCGGCCCAGCGATAGGAGTGCGTGGGCTCGACGGGTGCTGGCCCGGGCATGGCGCCCGTCGAGCAGGATATGCGGCAGCGGACCAGCCGATGGCCCGCCGCACAAGATATTTGGAGGCTTAGGATGGGCTATTCCGGTCCGCACGAGATCGAATCCAGCGTCACGTCTTTTCTGGCGCGCGACCATGCATTGTTCATCGATGGACAGTTCGTCCGGGCGACGGGCACGGACCAGATCGCCGTTGACGATCCCGCGTCCGGAAAGGTGATTGCGCAGGTCTCGTCAGCAAGTTCTGCTGATGTGGATGCCGCCATATCCTCGGCGCACACAGCCTTCGAGGATGGCCGGTGGCGGAATCTGCGTCCGGCAGATCGTGAGCGTATCCTCCTTCGTCTCGCGGACCTTCTGGAAGCGCGCGCCGAAGCATTCGCCCAGTTGGAGACGCTCGAGCAGGGCAAGTCCATTCACATGTCGAGGGCGATCGAAGTAGGCGCATCGATAGAATGGATCCGCTATGCGGCCGGCCTTACCACCAAGATATCCGGCCGGACCTTCGACGTCTCGCTGCCCGGTGGCCCCACCAGATGGACGAGCTACACGCGGAGGGAGCCGGTCGGTGTCGTTGCCGGCATCGTGCCCTGGAATTTTCCGCTCATGATCGCCCTGTGGAAAGTCCTGCCCGCCCTGGCATCGGGCTGCAGCATCGTGCTCAAGCCATCGGAGATAACCCCTCTCACGGCCTTGTGGCTGGCCGAGCTGGCCCGGGAAGCCGGTGTTCCCGATGGTGTCTTCAATGTCGTCACGGGAGGCGGGGAGGTGGGCCGGTGGCTGTCTGTTCATCCGCTCGTAGCCAAGATCAGCTTCACGGGATCGACCGTGGCAGGCAAAGCCGTCGGCACCGCCGCGATCGACGGCATGAAGCGGTTTACCCTGGAACTGGGCGGCAAGAATCCCGCCATCGTGCTGGAGGATGCCATTCTCGACAAGGTCGTGCCGGGGTTGCTGACCGGGGGACTGCTGAACGGCGGCCAAGTGTGCGCGGCCGTCTCGCGCATCTATGTGACGCGCAATCGGTTCGATCCGCTCTGTGAAGCGCTGGAGGCCGCGATCCAGGCCATGGTCATGGGCAGCGGCATGGATCCGGCCGCACAACTGACCCCGCTGGCGTCGGCGACGCATCGCGCGAAAGTCGAGGCCTCCATCCAGCAAGCGGCCGAGGCTGGCGTGCTGATACGCCGCGGCGCGCAGGCGCCTGCCGAGGGACATTTCGTGTCGCCGGCATTGGTCATCGATCCTGACGAGAAAACGCCGCTCGCCCGGCAGGAAGTGTTTGGCCCGATCCTGAGCATCACGCCCGTGGAGAGCGAGGAAGAGGCTTTGCAGCGGGCCAATGACTCCACCTACGGGCTGGCGGCGAGCATCTGGACGCAGGATATCGACAAGGCGATGGCCATCTCCCAGCGCGTCCAGAGCGGGACCGTCTGGATCAACAGTCACGTCTTCATCGACCCCAACATGCCATTTGGGGGCATGAAAATGTCTGGCATCGGCCGAGACTTTGGATCGGCCTGGCTCGACGGTTATCTGGAAGAGAAGGCCGTCTGCATCGCGCATTGATGACCGGAATTGCCAAGCCACCTCATGCCGCTTCCTCCACCATGGCTGGGTAAACATATCTGGGCGGAGGGCGCCGACTTCATGTCGTTCGATCTCAGGCAATGGAAATCGGTTTGATGAATAAGCATCGGTCTCGCCTCGACGCAGTCAATTACTACACGGCCACCAGGAAATATGACGTTCAATATCCGCGCCTGACGCAGGATCTGGATGTCGATGTTGTCGTGATCGGCGGTGGCTTTTCCGGCGTCAACACGGCGCTGGAGCTGGCCGAAAAGGGCATTGCCAACATCGCGATCCTGGAGGCGCGCCATCTGGGCTATGGTGGGACCGGCCGCAACGGCGGTCAAGTCATGGCCGGGATCGGCCATGATATCGACGCGATGGAAAAGCATGTCGGGCCTGACGGCATGAACATATTGTTCCAGATCGCCAGCGAAGGGGCGGGCATTCTGCGGGCACGGGCCGAGAAATATGGCATCAATGCCGATGTCCATCGCGGTTACGGATATCTGGCCGTCAATCAGCGGCAGGCGCGCACGTTGCGAAAATGGGAGAAGGAATTTCGCGACGCCGAACCGGATGAAGATATTCAATATGTCGATGGCCCTGCTGTGCAGGGCATCGTCGGATCGGATGTCTATTGCGCCGCCATTCGCCATATGGGCGGCGGCCATGTTCACTCGCTGAACCTACTTCTGGGGGAGGCACGGGCGGCGGTCAGCCTGGGCGTGAAGATTTTCGAGAACAGCCCGGTCACCGCCGTGGAATATGGCGACACGATCATCGTGCGGACGAATGCCGGAATCGTGCGTGCCCGCAAATTGCTCTGGGCCTGCGACAGTTTTCTCGATGGTCTTGAGCCGGAAATCTCTTCCCGGACGATAAATACCTATTCCTTCCAGATCGCGACGGAACCCCTGTCCGACGCCGTCTGCGCGCAGATCAGCCCTTTTCGCGGCGCCTACTCCGACATCAGCCCGGTCATCAACTATTTTCGGGTGACGGCCGAGAACCGATTGCTGTTTGGATCGGCCACCCGGCTGGTCGAATATTTTCCGGCTGATTATGCCGCATGGAACCGTGATTTGCTGCGCGGCCTGTTCCCATATCTGGCCGATGTGAAGATCGACTATGCCTGGGGCGGCGCAATGGCGTGCAGCGCCAACCTCTTTCCGCAGATCGGCTCCTTGTCGCGCTGCCGCAACGCCTTCTTCGTACAGGGCTATTCGGGCTTCGGCGTCACGCCGTCCCATATCGTCTGCAAGGTGCTGGCCGAAGGTATATCGGAAGGTTCGGCGCGATACGATCTCATGAGTTCGATCCCCCATGCCAGAATCTTGGGACGCGACAAGGCCCGGCCGGCGATCATGACCGCAGCGAAGAGCTGGCACCAACTCAGCGGATTCTTCAACGGCCGTTAGCGGCCCTATCAGAAAGCAGTCAGAATGTTTGCAATCAAGCAAGGCGACCCTCTCCCGGAGCTCGACGCATGGGGTACCGTGGCCGATCTGGGATCCGAAATTCTAGAGGGCGATTGCCTCGCATTTGGTCGCATGGTGTACGGCACGCCCGACGCACCTCTGTCCTGCGCCTTCTTTGCCGTGACGAAAGGCAAGTTCGCGATGACTTATCCATTCACCGAACATGCCGTCGTGGTTGAAGGCCATCTCACACTCACCGATCAGAACGCGGGCGTGTCGACAAGCTATGGCCCTGGCGACGGCTGGTTCGTCGAAAAGGGCACTGCCGTGCTGTGGGAAATCCACAGCGAGCGGTTCACGAAAAACTATATCGCCATAGCCTGATCGATCGACTGCCGGGATGCCCCTCATCGCCGTCCGGGCAGGGCGGCGAATGACGGCGCATCTTCCTTTTGATCCGGAACAAGTCTCCGCCGAACGCCAGCTCTCGTCGTGCCTGGCGCCCTCCGTTTCGCGCCGCCTGCCGGCTAGGACGCAGGACCGTCGGCGGGCACGCTGTGCGCAGGATGCCTTGGTGGTGACGCGACGGATTTGAATCCTCAACAAGTTGTCCGCTTCTGCAAAGCATCGAGATGCGAACTTCCCGAACATGTCTCTCAATGTTGGAGGCGACCTGTCTCCACAGGCCGGGACAGCCCCGGTGAAACAGCCGGGCCAGAGAGCGCGGCTGAAAGTTCAGGTGAGTTGGCGGCAGCTCAATCCAAAAAGAGGGCCGGCGCCACGGGGAAGGGAGACGCAAGATGAAGCTCTATCCAGTAACAGCAAGACGCGCCTTGATCATGACGAGCGCGATGACAGCCTTGGCATGGTCGAACCTGGCTAATGCGCAGGACGTCGCAGGCGACACGTCGGATAGCGCCGGCGGCGCAGATATCGTGATCACGGCACAGCGGCAGTCGCAGGCCCTAAGCAAAGTGCCGATCAGCGTCGCGGCGTTTGATGAAAAGACGCTGGATCAACGGGGCGTCCGCAGCATCGACGACGTCTCGCAAATTTCGCCCGGCCTGACGCTGCAGCGATCAGATTCACGAAACGGTGCAGCCGCCCGCATCTCGATCCGCGGCATCAACTCGGCCGCCGGCGCCGCGACCACGGGCATCTATATCGACGATGTTCCGATCCAGGCGCGAAGCCTGGGCTATTCGAGCTTCAGCGTCTTCCCGCAAATTTTCGATCTGGAGCGTGTGGAGGTGCTGCGCGGGCCGCAGGGAACCTTGTTCGGTGCGGGTGCCGAAGGTGGCGCGGTTCGCTTCATTACGCCGGAGCCGTCGCTGACCTCCTTTAGCGTCTATGGTCGTGCCGAAATCGGTACAACCGAAAAAGGCGCCGAGAGCTGGGAAGTCGGCGCCGCCGTCGGCGGTCCCCTCATCGAGGACAAGATCGCCTTCCGGCTGAGCGCCTGGCATCGCCGCGACGGCGGCTTCGTCGACAGGATGCAATATGACCGGCCCCGCGGCGGTGGACCCTATATTTCTGCCTTCTTCCTCAGTCACCCCTATTTCCAGGCCGCCTTCCCCGGGGTGACGCCGATCGACGGTACGCCGCAGCCGACAACCGGCAAGGTGGTGGAGGCCGACTCCAATTATGTCGATACCGATATCGTCCGTGGCGCGATCCGCTTCAAGCCGACCGAAGAGCTCGATGTCACCGCTTCGCTTTTCTACCAGAACTCCTACGTCAATGACTCGAGCGCCTACTGGCTCAACCTTTCCAAGGTTACAGAGAATGACTTCATTCAGGGGAATAACCAAAGTCAGCCGAGCAGCGACGAGTTCTATATTCCCTCCCTGACCGTCGAATATGATGCCGGTCCCTTGACGATCACGTCGACCACATCCTTCTTCAAGCGCGATCAAAGCGCCTTCAATGACTATACCGCGTTCGAGCACTCGCTCTATTATGGTTCCTATCTCTCGAGCGTCGGTGACTCGACTGACGCCTATCAATTCAACGAGCAGGAGAATTTCACGCAGGAACTGCGCCTCCAGTCGAATGGGAATGGCCCACTGAATTGGATCGTCGGTTTCTTCTACACGAAGAATTTCCAGGAGGCCCGGCAGTATAACGACATCAGCACTGTGCCGGTGTCTTTCCCAACGGCCGGTTGCCCTGCCAGCCCGGTACCGCCGTTCATCGTGACGCCCCCCTTCTGTTATGGTGCGCCAGTGGCGGGTAGTGCCCGATCGCCGGTGACAGGTCAGGTGCTCGGCAACGCGCTCGACCCGATGACCCTGGACGAGACGCAAGCGGCGATCTTCGCCCAGATCGACTATGATGTTACCGAAAAACTGAAAGTGACGGCCGGCGTCCGCGTGGCGCAGACCGAAGTGGAAATCTCATTCAACAATTATGGACCGATCGTCGGACCTGTCCCCGTGACAGCTTTTGCCCAACAGAAGGAGACACCTGTCACGCCGAAATTCGGCGTCTCCTATCAGGCGACTCCCGATACAATGCTCTACGCGAGCGCGGCCAAGGGCTTTCGGACCGGTGGTGGTAATCCGCAGGTCGGCCAAGGTTGCAATCTCAATCTCGCGGCGCTTGGTTACTCGTCCTACAAGTCGGACAGTCTCTGGAGCTATGAGGTCGGTGCAAAGGGCAAATTCCTCAGCAACAAGTTGCAGGTCAATGCCAGCGGCTACTATGTGGACTGGAAGAATATTCAGCAGAATATCGGACTGCGTTGCGGCTTCCAGTTCGTCATCAATGGCGGTTCGGCGGTCAGCAAGGGCTTTGATGCCGAGCTCGCCTTGTGGGCGACCGACCAACTCCAGCTATCGACGGCGATCGGCTACAATCATACCGAGTTCCAGGCGAATGTCGCGAATGCCGGCGGTGCAGGCAATCTGCTCTCCAAGGGGGATCGCGTCGCGGGATCGCCATGGCAGGTGAGCAGCAGTGCGCTTTACGAATTTCCGATGGGCTCAAACAAGGCCTATGTCCGAGCAGATTGGCAGTATCTGTCCGGTTTCCCGGACAAGCAGATCGCTCTCAACCCATTGAACCTCGCGTCCTATAATCCGGCGCTGCGCGTTCAGCAGGGTTATCATCAGGTCAATCTGCGTATCGGCGCGACATTTGACCGGTTCGATATCTCGGTTTTCGCGAAGAACCTCTTCAACGCGCGCCCCGAAATCGGATTGGGCGAGTCTCCGACGCCATTCAGCGGCGCGGGGCCGAACCTGTTCCAAGCCGTGTCATTACGGCCGCGGACCATCGGTCTCACCTTGACCGGTCG
The DNA here is from genome assembly GCF_019737615.1 of Sphingobium xanthum. Taxonomy (GTDB): domain Bacteria; phylum Pseudomonadota; class Alphaproteobacteria; order Sphingomonadales; family Sphingomonadaceae; genus Sphingobium; species Sphingobium xanthum. The sequence goes on from NZ_JAHKKS010000012.1 coordinate 50,665, forward strand.
CTACTGAAGATCGGGGTGAAAGGGGGCAACCATCGCCCCCTTTCATCTCAAGACATAGTTGCGGAGACATGCGCGCGCCTCTCCGCGCGATGAAAGTACTGAGGTCGAGTCAAGAGAACGCGAAGCAGCTTGGCGCGAAGCGGCACTATGTTGTTGCCCAGCCTGGCCGTTCGCCTCGAGGGGTGGTAAGGATTATTATCATAATTACAGTGACTTACTCAGTCAATTCGACTCCGTCCCCGGCACCATCTCCTTGTCCATGGCATCTGTTCAGCGTCGAACTGGTGCGACATCCCGATCGATAATCGACGTCCCGATAATCGCGCAGACGGCGATGACGGTGAGGACGACGAAGAACGGCGCAATGCTGTCGCCGGCGAGTTCGAGAAGAGCGCCGCCGACCATCGTCGTGGCGATGCCGCCGGCGCGGCCGACCATGAGCGCGAAGCCGATGCCGCTTGCCCGGCACGCCACGGCGTAAGCAGACGCAAGCAGGACATAGACGGCGGCGATGCATGCGCCGGTCAGACCACCGACCATGCCGCTCGCGATCATAATGATCAGGAAATGCGTGCTGTCGGCAGGCGAGTGCTGATGGCTTATGACGCCGAACGCCATCAGCAGGACAGCGAGCAGGGTGCCAATGCTGGTGAGCAGCATGAGGCGGCGCGGGCCGAGGCGGTTGACCGCGGCCGCGGCGGTGATCGCGGCGGCGACGGCGCAGAAGTTGAACGCGACGGTCGCCTGCACCGCCTGAGCGAGCGGGATACTGACCATGGTGAGCAGCACGGGCGTCCAGGCGGCGAACGTATAGGCGACGAACTGGATGCTGAAGAAGGCGAGCCAGACGCCGAGATTGAAGCGGCGATTTTCGCGCGCGAAGAGGCGGGCTGCGCCTTGCTCGGGCTGCGGCTCGACCCGCGTCGCGACAGGGTGTGCAACGATCTCCTTGCGGGAGACGAACCGCTCGAACAGCCGGTGCGCCTGCCCAGCGCGGCCGATGCGCACAAGGAACGAGGGGGATTCCGGCAGCGTGACGAGCATGATCACCGCGAGCAGGATCGTCAGATGGCCGCAGGCGATGAAGCAGCCCTGCCAGCCATAGATGGGCGCGAGCGACAGGACGGTGGTCGCGCCGAGCATGCCGCCGAGCGGCGTGCCGATCGAGAGCAGCGCCGAGGACATGGCGCGATAGCGGCCCGGCAGCCATTCCGAGCAGAGCGCGATCGCATTGGGCGCGGCGGCGCCGAAGCCGAAGCCGCTCACGAGCCGCAGCAGCGCCATTTGCCAGACGGCCTCGGAGAGGCTCGCCGCCGCCGTCGCGAGGCCGAAGCTCAGCATGGCGGCGATCAGCAGGCGCTTGCGGCCAAACCGGTCGCCGAGCGATCCGCCGATGCTGGCGCCGAGCGCCATGCCGATGAGAGCGGCGGAAAGGGCAGGGCCGAAGCTCGCCTTGTCGATGCCCCATTGCGCGAGAATGAGCGGGGAGACGAGCGCGAGCAGCTGGATGTCCAGCCCGTCGATGATGAGCGCCAGCATGACCAAAGCGAGAATGCCGAACTGGCGAGCGGAAGGCGCCCGGGTTTCCAGCAGCCGTGCGAACTGGTCGGATGCGGGAGACGTCACGGCCAGAGTTCGGCCGTTGCCAGCTTCGCCCCCTCGACGAGGGATTCGAGCTTGGCCCACATGATGCTGGGATGGACGCGGCGCACGAACGGTCCCTGCGCGAAGCCGCAGTCCGAGCCGCCGATGACATTCTCGCGGCCGACGACGCTGGCGTAGCGGACCAGCCGCTCGGCGACTAGCTCGGGATGCTCGACGACATTGGTCTGGTGGCTGATGACGCCGGGGATCAGCTTGCGCCCCTCGGGCAGCTTGACGTCCTTCCAGACTTTCCATTCATGCTCGTGACGCGGGTTGGCCGCCTCGATGGCGTAGGCGCCGACTGGCAACTCCAGCAGCAGGTCGACGATTTCCCTGAGCTCGACGTCCGAGGCATGCGGGCCGTTCCAGCTACCCCAGCAGATATGATAGCGCACCTGTTCCTCGGGAATGCCCTTGAGCGCTTCCTTGAGCGCGTCGATGCGGGGTTGCGCCCAGGCGAAATAGTCGGCGCGGGTACCGTTGTGGACGATGCGGTCCCACATGAAGGGCAGATGCGCGTCGTCGATCTGCACGAACAGGCCGGCCTTGGTGATGCCGAGATATTCCTCGCGCAGCGCCTTCGCGCCGGCTTCGATATAGGCCTCGTCGGACGGGTAATGCTGGTTGGGTGAGAGCGAGAAGGCGCTGGCTGGCGCCGCGACCGGAAGGAAGCCGGTTTCGACGCCCGCCGCAGCCATGCCGCTCTTGATGTTGTCGATATCGCGATTGAGCTCGTCGAAGCCGGTATAGGCGATCTCGCCGATACAGGGGTAGATCGCCTCGGGATGCTCCTGCGTCGGCCAGAACTCGCGGTAGAAATCGGCGAAGCGGCGCATGTCGCCGGTCGCGACTTCGGCCATCGAGGCCTCGGACATTTCGGCGCCGAAGCCGGAGAGGCGATCGAGCACATATTGCTCCCAGCCGCCGATCTTCCCGTATTCGCCGTCGCTGACGATATCGATGCCGACCTCGGCCTGCTTCTTCACGACCCAGGCGACGGCCTCGCGCAGCGGCGCCTCGAAGGCGCCGTCGGGCAAGTCGCCCGCGACTTTCTTTCGCAGCACCGCGGTAAAGTCGTCGGGGCGCACGAGGCTGCCGACATGCGTGGTGAGGATGCGATCGACCTGTGCCATGACTGCCTCTCTCCTTGTTCAGTCCGATCGGACGGCGCCCGTCGCGGCCGGATGATTCGTCCGCCATCGGCCTGAACCTGTCTCTGGATAGGCCGTGTTTCGCCGGTCTTCTTGATCGTATGCGACAGAGGCTGGGGGCGATGCGACAGCGCGGGCGCCGCGACGGCGGCAATGCTTGCCAAGGTCCCTCCTGTCATAATAGCCTCCGATCAGGCTCGCGGGGACGGGCGCGCAAGCGCAGCCGATGGGCCAGGAGAGAGACATGCAACAGGCGACGTGGGACAAGTTCTCCACCGATTCCGTGCTGCCGACCCAGCGCGTCCATCGCTGGAACGACTATGGCAGCGAGACGCTATGCAATCTGACGGTCGATCCGTGCGATCGCGAAACTTTCCAGGCAACATTGTCGCGCGTCGAATTCGGCCCGCTCGGGCTGATCTCCATGGTGTCCACGGGCGCTCGGGCAAGCAGCGGCATGGGCGGGTGTGGCGAATGGGCGGTGCCGGAGAAGGATGCACTGCTGCTAGTGCTTCCCGAAGAAGGGCACGGCCTCTGCCTGCAGAACCATGTCAGTATCGCGGTCGCTCCCGGCGATATTTTCTTCCAGGATCTGACGCGCCCCTGGGTTCATAGCTGCCTGGGGCCGATGCGGCAGCTGATGCTCAAAATTCCGTTCTCGGCACTGCTCTCGCGCGTCGAAGACCCGACATGCCTGCTCGGCGTTGCCTTCTCGGCCAGGCGGCCGGCGGTGGCGATGGCGGCCGATGTCGTGCGATCGGTTCATCGCACGCTCGTCGCCGAGCCGGAGGGCGAATGGCATGGCGCTCTCTCCGACATGGTACTCGATACGGTGCGGCTGCTGCACCAGAGCATCGCGAGCAATGGCGGCTGGGCGCAGGAGCGGCAGCAGCGCGCGACAGTTCGGCGCGATGCGATGCGCTTCATCATCAACCATCTCGACGATGCGGACCTCTCCATCGCCAGCGTCGCGGCGGCCCTCGGTGTCGGCCAGCGCCGCCTCCAGCGCGCCTTCATCGAGGCGGGGGAGACGCCGAGCCAGTTCATCCTCTCCCAGCGCCTCGACTGGGCAGCGCGCGAGCTTTCCCGCGCACAGGGCGGCAGCCGCAGTTCCATCCTGGACGTCGCCTTCTCCGTGGGCTTCAACGACGCCAGTCATTTCAGCCGCTCGTTCGCCCGGCGCTATGGCGTCTCGCCGCGCTCCTACAAGGGCACGCTGCCGCTCTGACCCTCGCGACTGTCGCTGTCGCATGGCGTCAAGAGGTCGACGGGTCAGTCCAAGAATTTCGCCGCAAGGTCCGTTAGCTCCTTCACGAAGGGCAAAAGCCCGAACGACAAGGGGAGGAATGGACGATGCACACGAAACTGACGGGCTGCTCGGCCCTCGCGATCGCACTGATGAGCGCCGGCCCGGCGCTGTCGCAGGACACAGCGGCGGATCAGGGCGAACAACAATATTCCGACACCGACATCATCGTGACGGCGCAGTTCCGCTCGCAGCGGCTGCAGGACACGCCGATCGCTATCTCGGCAATGGATGCGCGGCTGCTCGACCAGAAGGGGGTGACCGACATCACCGGCGCCGCCAATCTCGCGCCGAACGTCCAGCTCTCGGCCAATGCTGGCAATTTTGGCGGCATGGCGGCGATCTTCATTCGCGGCGTCGGCCAGGCGGACCCGCATTTCGCGGTTGAGCCGGGCGTAGGCATGTATGTCGACGACGTCTATTTCGGCGTGCTGACCGGCTCGATCTTCGAGCTGCTCGATATCGACCGGGTCGAGGTGCTGCGCGGGCCGCAGGGCACGCTGGCGGGCAAGAACTCGATCGGCGGCTCGGTCAAGATCTTCTCAAAGCGGCCCGGCCCGGACCTCGACGGCTTCGCGGAAGTCGGCTACGGATCGCGCAACAGCGTCCTCGCCCGCGCCGGCAGCAACTTCACCTTGGTCGACGGCAAGCTCTACGGCCGCATCTCGCTGGGCGCTAAATATAGCGACGGCTATCTCGACCGGCTCGACCATGCCTGCGTGACCGGCAGCGCCGGGGCGACGCGCCGCACGGACACGAGCTGCAAGCTCGGCGAGCAGGGCGGGCAGAATGTGCTCGCCGCCCGTGCCTCGCTGATGTGGACGCCGACCGACGGCATCCGCAACACGCTGATCGCCGACATCACCCATGACCGTTCGCAGAACCCGGCCGCCAAGACGCTGACCCAGTCGCCGCTCTGGGCCGGCGCGGCGAACTATATCACGCCGTGGGGCAGCTACACGAACTACGAAGATTATGTGAGTACACCCACGGGCGGTTCCAGCGCGGGCGTTCCGTTCGTCATGCCGGATCGCACGCCGCTGGACGCCTGGGGCGTTTCCAACCTGCTCAACATCGCGCTGAGCGATTCCCTGACACTGGATTCGATCACCGCCTATCGCGGCTCCAAGGCGACGTTCGCGTCGGCCGCGGATGGTTCGCCGGCCGCGATCAACGATCAGGTCTGGACGCTCGATCACGAGCAGTTCACGCAGGAACTGCGCCTGTCCGGCGAAATCCAGACGCTCGCGGACTGGACGCTGGGCGGGTTCTACTATCATGCCAGCGGCTCGTCGGGCGGGCGCGTCAACATTCCCGGCGGCCTCGCGCCGGGCGGTGGCGGGCTCAATCTGGACATCCTCTTCCATGATCCGGTGAAGACCGAGTCCAAGTCCGTGTTCGCGCATCTCGTGCTGCACCCGATCGAGGGACTGAACGTGACCGGCGCGGTCCGCTACACGGACGACAGCAAGAAGTTCACCTTCAACCGCCTCGACCCCAATGGAAGCCCGCACCCGCTCCTGGGCGCGCTGGTCAACTTCCCGGTGACCTATGCCGGCGACCGCATCGACTATCGCATCGGCGCGGACTATCGCTGGTCGGACGACTTCATGACCTATGCGCAGGTTTCGACCGGCTACAAGGGCGGCGGCGTCAACCCGCGCCCCTTCTTCACCTCGCAGGCGATCCCTTACAATCCCGAGACGCTGACTGCGTATGAAGCGGGCTTCAAGAGCCAGTTCGCGGACCGTCGCGTCAACTTCAACGGCGCCGTGTTCTTCAACAAGTACAAGGATTTCCAGAGCACGCTGCGGGCCTGCGACTCCATCTCTCCGTTCCCCGGCGCGCCCTGCGCGCAGTCCACCAATGTCGGCGACGCGGAGATCACGGGTGTCGAGGCCGAGCTGTTCGCGGAACCGGTCGATGGACTGCGCTTCGACGGATCGGTCGGTTATCTGGACTTCAAATATACGCGCGTGAACCCGGCGACCGGCATCTCGCTCGCGATGAAGAACGTCTATACGCCCGAATGGACGGCGGCAGCCGGCATTCAATATGAAATCCCCATCGGCGACGCGGGATCGATCACGCCGAGATTCGACCTCAGCTATCGGTCACGGGTCGAGGCGGACGCGATCAACAGCGCGATCAGCTCGCTGCCGGGCCGCACTCTGCTCGATGCCAAGATTACCTGGCGCAGCGAGGGCGGCGACTGGGAAGCGAAGCTCGCGGTGAGCAACCTCGCGGACAAATTCTACTATAACTCGATCTTCGCCCTGCAGAACGCGCCCTATTTCACCGGCGTTGGGGTGCTCGGCGCGCCGCGCACCGTCATGTTCTCGATCAAACGCAATTTCGACTGAGCCGAGGAGGTCTCGACCCATGTATCCCTTCAAGGACGGCTGCTACGCGCCGCGCAACGGCTGGTATGTCGCGGCTTTCAATCATGAGGTGAAGCGCGAACTACTCTCGCGCTGGATCCTCAACGAGCCGGTTGTGCTCTATCGCACTGAAGCAGGCGAGCCGGTCGCGCTGGACGGGCGCTGCCCGCACCGGCACTTCCCGCTCGGCAAGAGCTGCCTCATCGGCGACGAGATCCAGTGCCTCTATCACGGCATCACCTTTGGCCCGGACGGCAAATGCACGCGCGTCCCCTCGCAGACGCATGTGCCGCAGACCTACAAGGTGAAGAAATATCCGGTCGTCGAGCATGGGCTGTGGCTGTTCATCTGGCCGGGCGACCCGGAGTTGGCGGACCCGGCCCTGCTGCCCGATCTGGAGCCGAGCGGATGGAGCGATCCCGAGTTTCGCTTCCAGCCCTTCTATTCGCTGGAAGTAGAGGGCCGCTATCAGTTGCTCAACGACAATCTGCTCGACCTGACACACCTCGCTTTCCTGCACGGCACCAGCATTGGCGTCGCAGGCAATGCAGAGGCGCCGGAGGAACGCGTGGAACTCGCGCATGTGCTCAAGAGCCGGCGGAACATGCGGAACGTGCCGATCATGGCGACGCAGCGCGGCCGGTTCGACTATGACGGGCCGGTCGACCGGCTGGCGGGAATGGATTTCTATCTCCCCGGCTTCCACGCCGGGCTCGACGAGATGCGCATCCCCGAAGATCATCCGACGCGCGGCGGGGAGCGGCTGACCTGCCACCGCGTGTTCCACGCCGTAACGCCGGCCAGGCTCAACAGCTGCAACTACTTCTTCGGCATGGGCGGCATCATGAGCGACGAGGAGTTCGATGCGACGCGCGAGCATCTCTGGCCGGTGATCGAGGAAGATGCGATGGCGACGCGGGAAATCGAGGCAATGCTGAGCACGCTCGGCTATTATCCCGACGAGCTCATGCTGAAGAGCGACACCGGCGCCGTGCAGGGCCGCCGCCGACTTCAGGCCATGATGGACGCCGAAGGGCAAGTCGCGCGGTGATGACGATGAGGAGAGACATATGAGCCGCATATTGACCACGCATGTCGGCGCGCTTCCCGGACCGGAGGACGTCTGGCACGTGGCCGGCGCGTCGAAGGCCCGACGCGAGGAAGCGGTCGCCGAAGTCGTGGCGAAGCAGCGCGCGGCGGGCGTCGACATCGTCAACGAGGGCGAGCTGACCAAGGTCGGCAGCTGGTCGACCTTCATGCGCAAGCGGCTGAGCGGGTTCGAGGTGGCCGACGAGCAGCAGACCGAGGAGATCAACGTCCGCGCGCTCTACAGCTCGATTGATCGCGAGGAATTCGCCGAATTCTACGCGGCCGCCAATGCGCGCGGAACCTTGTTCGAGCAGACCGGCACGGCCAAGCAGTTCGAGGGATCGGATCTGCGCGCACGGGTCTGCACCGCGCCGATCACTTATGTCGGCCAGGAGACGATCGCCGACGCCATTGCGGCGCTCAAGGCGGGGCTTGGTGACCATCCCGCCGATCAGGCCTTCCTGACGACGGTGGCGCCAGCCAGCTTCGAGCCCGGCGTCGGCAATGCCTATTATGACAGCGAGGAAGCCTTCCTCTACGCGATCGCTGATGCGCTCGCGGTCGAATATCGCGCAATCATCGATGCCGGGTTCATCCTGCAGGTGGACGATGCCTATATCCCCGCACTCTGGGAAAGCATCGGCGTGCGTGTCGGCCTCGAGGAATATCGCAAGTTCGTCTCGTTGCGCATGGACGTGCTCAATCACGCGCTGAAGGGCTTGCCGCAGGACCGGGTGCGCTATCATCTATGCTGGGGCTCGTGGCACGGGCCGCATGTCCATGACCTGCCGCTGGCCGACATCATCGACATGCTGCTGCGCGTCGATGCGGGCGGCTATCTGATCGAGTCCGCCAATGTGCGGCACGAGCATGAATGGCGCGTCTGGGAAGAGACCGGACTGCCGGCGGGCAAGGTGCTGATCCCCGGCGTGGTGAGCCATGCGACGACGCTGGTCGAGCATCCGCAGCTGGTGGCGGATCGGCTGGTGCGTTTCGGCAAGATCCTCGGACCGGAGAATATCATCGCCTCGACCGACTGCGGCCTCGGCTCGCGGTGTCACCCGCAGATTGTCTGGGCCAAGCTCAAGGCGCTGTCCGAAGGGGCTGCGCTGGCGAGCAAGGCTCTGTTTGCCTGATACTTTCGACCGTCGCCACTCGCAATATATCGATGGTTGAAGTGAGCCGGCTCGCTGATTGGCTGGTCATGCCCCGAACGACGATCTGATCGTGAAGGCCAGTCTCGGCGCCCGGCGCATCGCGGCAGGCGGCTTCGACAGCCGGTTCACGCGGGATGACTATGCCTGATTGGCGCCTGCGGAGCGCGCAAGATGGACGCCGTCGAGATACACGCCGACCGCCGGGTCGATATTGAAGGGGAAGTCATTGGAACCGATGCCGCGAATGGTCGCACCGAGCCTGCGGTGGAACCGGAAAGGGGCGTGCTGGGATCGAGCGTGACGTTGGGGGCGATTCCGGACAGGACGGAGACGTCCGAGACGGCGCACTCCTTCAGGGCGCTGGATGTGAAAGCGCTGATGGCGATCGGGACATCCTGCACGTTCTCGGCGCGCTTCTGCGCCGTCACGACGATTTTCTGAATGCCGCCTTCCGGGCCTTCGTCATGAGACCCCTGCGCCTGCGCGAGCGCCGGTCCCGCCAGCAGAGCTCCGGCCGATGCTGCGGCGATGCCTCGCCACCAAGGCTTGCCGTTTCGAGCGATGCCGGTTGGCAGACAGGTACGCCATCAGGCAAGCTCGATCAGATCTTCTTCCGTCAGAACCACGCCTCCAGCGGCGACATTCTCTTCCAGATGAGCGACCGATCCAGTTCCAGGGATCGCGATCATGACCGGCGACAGCGCCAGTAGCCATGCTAAAGCGATCTGGTTTACGGTCGCGCCATGCCGACTTGCCACTCGCGCGAGACGGCCGTCGTCGATCGTCGTGGTCCCTCCGCCCAGCGGGAAAAACGGACTGAACGCGATATTGCTGGCCTCGCAGGCCTTCAGCAGCGCCAGGTCGTTCCGCTATGCAATGTGGAAATTGTTCTGAACGGCCGCCACCGGGGCAATCGAGCGTGCTTCCTCGAGATGGTCGATATCGATATTGCTGATTCCGAAGTGACGGATCAGACCTTCCTCGCAAAGGGCGGCCAATGCTTCGAAACGCTCCGCCAAAGACTCGCCATGGGGCACTTCCATCAATCCGATGCGCAGGTAGACGAGGTCGAGGCAGTCCAGTCCAAGGCTCTGCAAATTTTCCTCGACCAGCTTCCGCATGTCGGCGCCCTTGCCATGAGTGAAGCTGCCGTCGGGGAGGAAGACCGGCCCGACCTTGGTGGCGATCACCAGGTCTGAAGGGTAGGGAGAAAGGGCTTCGTGGATGAGCGTGTTGGCGCGAACCGTTCCGTCGCCGCTGCGATAGAAGTCAGCGGTGTCTATGAGAGTGACGCCTAGTTCCACTGCCCTACGCAAGACCGCGCGGCCGGTTGCCGGATCGCGGGACGGACCGCGAAATCCGTTCGTCGGCAGGCGCATCGCTCCGAACGCGATGCGATTGACGGAAATCTCACCGCCGAGGAGGAAGGCTGCTGATCTGCGAGACTGCATGCTAGGCACTCCAAGTTTCATCCATCATGCGCCGGACAGCGATGGGCGGGCTCCAGCCCCGCTTCCTGACACTGCGAAACGCCTCGGCGTTCAGGCCGGCACGGGAAATGTGAGCACGGTCCTGCCTGCGGGTCGGTCGCCACTTTCAGCCTCGGCAAGGGCCGACAGGACCTTAGTGAATGGCGCATAGCGCCCGATGGACGGCCGCAGCTGCCCTTCCCCGGCGGCGTGGGCGATCGCCGGCAGATGCTTCAATCCCATGGACGCAAAGGCCAGCTTGTAGCGCCGCGAAAACATTCCCCGGAGCATCCTTCCGGGCGTCACGTTGATATCGACGAAGACGCCGCCGGGGTTGAGCATCGTCAGCCCCTGGCCCACGCCCAAGGTTCCCAGCGTATCGAAAATGGCATCGAAATTCCCGTCTCGCGCGTAGGCGTCCGGATCGGAATAATCGAAAATCGCTTCTATGCCTGCGGCTTTGACGCTTTCTCGCGAGGCTTTGCCGCAGGATCCGGATACATGGGCACCATGGGCAATCGCCAGTTGAACGGCAAAGGCGCCGACCGCGCCGCTGCACCCGTTGATGAAGATGCGCGATCCGGCATCGATCCCTGCCCTGTCCAGAACCGCCACCCATGCGGTCATGGCCGGGATAGGCAGGCAGGCCGCTTCGCTGAACGAAAGCTTTGCCGGCTTCTTCGCCAGGTTCGCGGCGCTCACGATGACGGCTCCGGCGAAGGCGCCCGATCGTCTGAAATCGGTCGTACCGAACACCTCGTCACCAACAACCAGGTCCGTCACGCCACCGCCGACGGCCTCTACGACGCCCGCAAAGTCAGTTCCCATGGCTTTGGGAAAGCGCCTGCCGGTCAGCATCTTCATGACCCCCTGGCGGAGTTTCCAATCCAGAGGATTGACCGCGGCGGCTCGGACGGTAACTCGCACTTCGCCGCTCCCCGGTTCAGGCAGGGCGAATTCCCCTATGTACATTTCTTCTGGCCCGCCGTGGCGGTCATATTGCACACGCTGCATAACGTCCTCGACTCTGTCTCTGTTCGACTGATATATTGCATAGAGTGCGATTTTACAATGAGTGTAATTTTGAGATTTGCCCAGACATGATTCAGCACCGTTCCGATCAGGAAGGCTTGCGGCAGAGAAAGCGGCGCGAAACGCTTCAGCGCATTACGGAGTCGGCCCTCCGGCTGTTTGCGGACAGGGGTTATGAAGCAACGACATTGGACGCCATCGCCGATGCGTCCGGCATCTCGCGGCGGACTTTCTTCTACTATTTCAAGTCGAAGGAGGAGATATTAGCTGCTTGGCAGAAAGGCTTGCCCGAGGCATTTCGTGCAGCCATCATGAGGGAGTCCCCGGATCAGTCGCCGATCGATGCCGTCCGCAACGCGCATCTGGGGCTGCTCACGCATTACGATGCCGCCCGCGCCCTGATCATCGACAGGATCATCCGTTCCAGCGACCTGCTCCGGGCAAGCAATCAGATGAAATATCTGGAACTGGAGCGAGCGGCTTTTGAAGCGCTATGCGAACGCTGGCCCCAGAAAACGCGCGAGGAATTGCGTGTGACCGCTATGGTATCTGTGGGCGCACTCCGTCTCGCGATCGACGCTTGGGCCGAGGAAGATGGACGGAGACCGCTCGAAGACCATCTGGCGGAAGCGTTCGTCCATTTAAAAATCAAATGAACGAAATCCTGGATTTCCGGGTCTTGTTTCCTTGCGACGTCGCGGATGAAAAAGGCGAAATCCCGCGTCGAGCTTCGGGAATGGTGATAATGAAACGAGCCTCGATGCCGCCCTAGTGCTGAACTCGCCAGCGGCTCGGCGTGGTGCCGAAGCGCTGGCGGAAACATCGGGTGAAATAGCCGCTTTCGCTGAAACCGAGTTCGAAGGCGACGTCTGTGATGCTCATCTTTGGATGGACGGACAGCATCTCGGACGCACGGGCGAGACGGCGGGCCAGGATGTAACCACTCGGCGTCGTTCCCATACCTGCGAAGATATTCTGCACCGTACGGACTGATACACCCAATTCAGCCGCGATGGTGGCCGAGCCGAGGGCGGGTTCGCCAAGGCAGGTCTCGATCACGCGCAAGGCGCGCTCGCGCTGCGCGTGCGCGCCGTCGAGCGACACATTCGCACCGCGCACCGCAAGCCCGATGAGGTCGAGGAGAACGTCCGCGATGCCTTGCTGCCAATCCGGCTCGGCATTGCTCTGATCCCCCTGCTGCCAGAGCGACAGGAAGAAATTGTGCATGAGCCGACTGCCCGCCGCCGCGCCGGAAATTCGCCGCGCGATCAGGTCATCGAGCCCGTCGATGCGGGGTTCTAGGGCGGGGCGGGGGATTTCGACGACGAGGAATTCGTGACTGCTCAGGTCGAGTCGGTAGGGCGACGCGGTGCTGCACAGGGAAAAGTCGCCGGTCGACAGCTCCGCGATCCGGCCGCGCTGCTGATGGCTGCCGTGGCCGCGATGCAGCAGATGCAGCACGATGCCCTCCGGCTCGTCGCGGCCGGGCTTGCGCGTGACGACCGATGCGTTGGCGCGCGGCCGGATCATCGTCAGCGCGCCGAGGCGCCAGCGCAGCATTTCCGCGCGAAAGCCGTCGCCGCGCTCATCCACGCTCGTGCCGGGATAGGTCTCGTCCGTCAGCCGGTTCCAATATTCGAGGCGCTCGCTGGGCCGGATCTGATCCGTGGCGAAACGTTCGATCGTGCCCATCTCGTTCTCTCCCTCGCGACCTTATCCGGCGCTCGGCACGGTCCAGCCGCCATCGACCTTGAATTGGCTGCCGGTCACGTATCGCGCGTCCTCGCTCGCCAGAAAGGCGATCATCGCGGCGACATCCTCCGGCTCGCCGCGCGCGCCGAACGGAATGTCGGCGCATATGGCGGCCTCGGCCTCGGCGGGGCTCGCTCCCGTCATCGCGGCATAGCTTTCAACGATGCTGTCGGTCATGCGGGTGCGAATGACACCCGGATGCACGGAATTGCAGCGCACTTGCTTGCCGTCGCGCGCACCCACGATCGCCAGCGTCCGGGTGAGCTGCTCGACGCCGGCCTTGCTGATGCCATAGGCCAGACCGGACGGCGACGCCATGAACGACACGGCCGAGGAAATGTTGACGATGCTGCCCGAACCGATGGCCATCATGTGCCGCATCACGGTCATGCAGCCGAGAAATGTGCCATCGAGATTGACCGACAGCACGTTGCGGTAATTCTCGTAGCTCGTCTCGAGACCGCCTTCGGCGATATTGCCCTCGATACCGGCGGCATTGACCAGCACGTCGATCCGCCCCGCAATCTCCAGCGCGCGGTCGACGACGGTGCGCCATTCGGCCTCGCTCGAGACGTCGTGCGACAGGAACAAGCCGCCGGTTTCCCGCGCCAGCGCCTCGCCGGCCGCCCGGGCAAGATCGGTGATGACGACCCGCGCCCCCTCGCTCGCCAGACGGCGCACCGTCGCGCCGCCCAGGCCGCCCGCGCCACCGGTGACGATCGCGACCTTGCCGGCGAACCTGCTCATATCGAAGTCCTTTCGCGGATGGAGAAGCCCGCATAGCCGGCGGCGGCGACCTCATCGCACCGGACGCGATAGGTGCCGACGCCGCCGACATAGGGCATGAAGACTTCGCGGCCGTCGCGCGTGCGGCCCTTGTACCAGCTGTCCGCGCGCGGAAAGAGCGTCTGCTGCGCGACCTCGTCGGTATGGGCCATCCACGCCTGCTCGGCATCGGCCTCCGCCTCGATGATCGCGCCGCCGCGCGCGCGCAGGGCGGCGAGACATTGGGCGATCCAGTCGACATGCTGCTCGATCGAGATGACGACATTGCTGAGCACGGACGGGCTGCCGGGGCCGGTGATGGTGAACAGATTGGGAAAGCCGGCGATCGCCAGGCCGAGATAGGCGCGCGGCCCATTGTCCCAGTCATCGCGCAGCGACAGTCCGGCGCGCCCGCGAATGTCGATCGACTTGATCGCGCCGACGCAGGCGTCGAAGCCGGTCGCGAACACGATCACGTCGGCGGGGTAGCCGCCGCTCTGTGTCACGATCGAGTCGGCGGTCATGTCGATCACGGGATTTTCCCGCACATCGACGAGCGTCACGTCGTCCCGCGCCATCGCATCGTAGAAGCCGATTTCCGAGCACATGCGGCGCGAACCGAGGGGGTAGCCGGTCGGCGTGATCGCGCGGCGCTTGTCCGGATCGGCCACGATGCCGGCGATCTTGTCGCGAATGAACTGCGCCGCGAAGCCATTGGACTCCTCGTCGAACAGCAGATCCTCATAGGCAAGGAGCATGCCCGCCGTCCCGGCACCCCATTGCTCCTCGAAGCGTTGCGTGCGGGCGGCGGGGTCCTGCGCCTTGGCCGCGCCGGGACGCGGTGCGCTGAAGAAACCGAGTGGTGAGTGGCGGGCCGCTTCCCGGTCGGCCCGCAAGGTCCTGGCGGCGGTTGCCCGGTCTTCATCCGTGAGCGGATGGTTGCCGGCGGGAACCGCGAAGTTCGGCGTTCGCTGGAACACGGTAAGCTGCGCCGCGCGCGCCGCCAGTTGGGGGATCGCCTGGATGCCCGACGATCCGGTGCCGAACACAGCCACGCGCTTCCCATCGATCGCCACATCGTCGCGCCAGAGCGCTGTATGCAGGATGTCGCCGCGAAACTTGTCGAGGCCCGCCAAGTCCGGCGTCTTCGGCGCGGACAAGGCCCCAGTCGCGAGGATCAGATGGGGCGTCGGCTGCGTCGAGCCGTCGTCCAGGGTTACAGCCCAATGCCCGGCCGCGTCATCCCAGTCGGCGGCCATTACGCGCGTGTCGAAGCGAATGTCGCGCCGCAGATCGAACCGGTCGGCGACATGGCCGAGATAAGCGAGGATTTCCGGCTGAGCGGCATAGCGCTCGGTCCAGCGCCAGTCGCGCTCCAGCTCCGGGCTGAAGGAATAGCTATATTCGATGCTGGGAATATCGCAGCGCGCGCCGGGATAGCGATTCCAGTACCATGTGCCGCCGACATCCGAGCCGGCCTCGACGACCTGTGCGCGAAAGCCGAGCTCACGCAATTTGTAGAGCATATACAGTCCGGCAAAGCCCGCGCCCACGATCAGGACATCGATATCTTCCGATCCGGCGGCACGCTGGTCCCGCTCCGGTCGCTCCCCTTGCATCTTCTTTCTCTCCTTGCCGAAGCCCTGATCCCGACCGCGAGTCTCCCGTCACCCGGCAACCGACTTTGACTCGCGTTTGGGCCCCTGTCTCGGACTCATGCGCAACCGACCCGTACAGCCATGCAGTTCATGCGCTGCGGGGCACTGATTGCTTCAGCCCGGGACGGCGCGCAGCGGGAGTCGCGCGAACCCATAGGCAATATTGTTGACGATGCGCTCCGGCTCGCCGACCAGTTCGAAGCGCGAGACCCGCTTGGCCAGAGCCGTGAAAACCGCTGAGAGCTCCATCCGCGCCAGCCCCTGGCCGGCACAATTATGCGGCCCCTGGCCGAAGCCGAGATTCTGGCGTTCGCGCCGGTCGATGCGGAAGCGATCCGCCTCCGCGAACTGACGCTCGTCGCGATTGGCGCTGCCATAGGAGATGATCGCCCAACTGCCGGCCGGAACGACGGAGCCGTCCGACAGCCTCGCATCGCGCGTCACGAAGCGCGCGAATTTCTGAAGCGGGGATTCCATGCGCACGATTTCGTTGGCGGCGCTCATTGCCAGCCTGGGATCCGCGCGCAGCTTGTCCCATTCTTCCGGATTGGTGGCGAACAACCAGGCGCCGGAAGCCATGGCCGCGATGGTCGTCTCGAAGGCGGCAACGATATAGCCCGCGAGCAGGCCGATCGCGGTTTCGCGGGTGATATGCCCCGCGCGCGAGGCTTCGACGAGTTGCGCCGCATAGCCGTCCGGCGTCACCCGGTCATTGTCGTAAATGTCCGCGATGAGGTCCATCATGGCCTGCAGCGTCTGCAAGCCGGAATCGGTGCGCGGTCCCGCCGGGCCGGCGCCGTTCCAGGCGCTTTCGGCGATGGCGAGCAGGCTGGGGCGCACGTCGATCGGCCAGCCGATCAGCTCCATCACGACATTGATCGGCAAGTCGCAAGCCAGATCGGCAACACCGTCGAAGCTGCTCCTCGCGGCGAGCCGCTCGGCAAGCTCGTCGGCGCGCCGCTCGATCGTGTCAGTCACGGACTTGAGCGCCCGCGGCCCGAGGGCGGTGGAGAAGAGTGCGCGCCGCTCGGTGTGAACGGGCGGATCGGTGCAGATGAGTGCTTCCCGCCAGGCGTCGTTGATGACCGGATTGAGGCCGATCCCGCTGGCCGAGGAGAAGGTCTCCCAATCGGTGAGCGCGGCCGCGACATCGGCATAGCGGCCGATGAAGCAGGCGTCGTAACGATCGAGATAGACCGCGGATCCCAGATCGCGCAGCGCCTTGTAGGCGGGATGGGGATTGGCGAGCGCCGCGTCCCCGTACAGCTCGATATCGGAGCGGGGCAGGCCCGCCATCGTGTCGATCACTGCCGCCATTTCCCTCTCCCTCCGCTTCTGTTCGCAAGGTCGTCTTGACCAAATACTACAAAATGTAAAATTTGGATCGGAATAGCCGAATCCGACATTTTGTCAAGTTTGGTCTCGGATTCTCAGTCGGGGGAGGAGAGGAGCGGGAGCGGCCGCCGAACGATCCTGTCGGCTTCATCGGACGCGACACCGAGGCCGACGAGAATGCTGCGCACCATCAGGGCCGGATAGGCCTCGCCAGGATCTTCGCGCACGATGGTGGTGATCGCGGCGAGCGAGATGCCGAGCACGATGTCGCGCCCGATGGCGGCGCTTGGCACGTGGAACTTGCCGTCGGCCATGCCTTCCTGAACCGTCAGCCTGGCCTGCTGATGCGTTTCGGCGCCGAACAGGATGCCGTTGGCGCTGAGGTTGATGATCGACCGGCCCCATTCGAGGTCCTGCCTGGCGCGCTCCAGATAGAATCTGATAGCAGCCGACGCCCGCTCGCGCGGATCGGCCAGATCGGCAATGGTGCGGGTGACGGCGGTCAGGAAATCATGCGTGACTTCATAAGTCACCGCGTCGCGCAATTCCGCCATGCCGCTGAAGTGGTTGTAGAAGGTCGGTCGGGTGATGCCCGCCCTGTCGGCAATGTCCTCGATGCGCGTGTAGAGGCCGTCCTCTTCGCCGAACAGCGAGAAGGCGGCCTCGATGATCCGTGCCCGCGTGCGGAGGCGGCGCTCCCGGCCGATCTCGATCCGCCGCTGCCGGTCTGACGCGGCCGTGACCAAGCGATATGTCCTAGCCGAGATGCCGGCGCAGGAACTGGCCGGCTTCCTCGATCGCCGCGCGGCCTTCCGGCAGCATGAAGGCGAAGGCGTGCCAGACATGGATCATGTCCGCCCAGATCGCGAGCCGGGCTTCCACGCCGGCGAGGCCCGCGGCCCGGGCCACGGCGATCGCATCGTCGAGCAGGATTTCCGCCGTGCCGACCTGGATGAGCAGCGGCGGCAGGCCGGCGAGATCCGCAAAGGCGGGGGACGCGCGCGGATCGCGCGGATCGGCGTTCGCCAGATAGAGCCCGGCCATCGCGCTCAGCCCATCCGCGGTCAGCGCCGGGTCTTCCTGCGCCTTGCCGAGAAGCGTCGCTGCCTCGCCCGTGAGGTCCGCCCAAGGCGATAGCAAGAGCGCGGCGGCCGGCAGCGGATCGCCCGCGTCGCGCAGCGCCAGAAGCGTTGCCAGCGTCAGGCCGCCTCCCGCCGAATCTCCCGCGATCACGATGCGCGAAGCGTCGAACCCCTCGGCGAGCAGGGCGCGGTAAGCAGCGGCCGCGTCCTCGATCGCAGCCGGCATGGGATGTTCCGGGGCCAGGCGATAATCGATGGAATAGGCGACGGCGCCGGCGGCGCGGGCGAGCTCGGCCGCGAGGCTCCGATAGGCCTGCGCGCTGCCGATCACATAGGCGCCGCCATGGAGATAGAGAAGCGCGGTTGCCGGCTCCGCATCCGGGCTCGCCATGCGCAAGCCGGGAATGCCGCCGAGATTGATCGCGTCGCACGACAGATCGTCGGAAAAGGGGACCGCTGCCAGCATCTCCTCGAATGCGGCGCGGACCTGCGGCGGCGGCGCCGTCAGATCGGGACCGTTCGCGCGAAGCCCTTCGATCAATCCAGCCAGTTCCGGACTCGCCATAATGCCTCCCATCCTGCTCCGACCACCCCGGCCGCTCGTGAGACCGGCAACAACGAGCACCGATCGATCGTTCGCACGCGATGGCCCAGCAGGTCGCCCGGGGTCAATGGGAAAGCTGCGGGCAAGGCCCGGCGCGGCGAGTGAGGCTCAGCGCTCGCCGGACAGAATGCCTCACGGCGCGGCGTCGAGAAACTCCACGTCGCCGTTCTCGTTGATCGGATTGCGATCATTCTGGGCACAGATGAACTCGAGCTGGTCGAGATGGCGTTGGCGCTTGAAATAATAGGTCGAGTGCCAGGGGGCGGCGAGGGCGATCGGATCCTCGAAGCTATTTTCGACGACGAGCAGGTCCTTGTCGGCGGGGTCGAGGCGGATGCGCTCGGTGAGTGTCATCTTGTCGCTGTGCGTGATGCCCCAGCGCCCCATCACGCCCCCGTCGCGCAGCCCGGTGGTGGTGACGACCAGCGTGTCGCCTTCCCAATGGCCGATGGAGAAGCCGTTATAGGTCTGGTCCGGGTCGTCCGGCAGCGGGCGGCCGTCGGTGAAGATGCGGCGCACCTGCATATAGGCTTCCTGGATCATCGTGACGCGGCCGGGCGTGAACAGGAACTCGATATTATAGGGCTGGGTCATGATGCCCGGCATGCCGGGAGGCTCGCAGGCAGAGGCGCGGCGCTCGACCTTCAGCAGCGCCTCGGGATCGCGGCTGGCGATGAGCGTCTGGATCTCGTCGTACAGCGCCTTGTACTTGCCGAGCAGGCGCGGACTCTCGGGCCTGGGTGCCAGGCGAGGCTGCGGCGCCCAGAGGCCGCGCCAGTCCGGCAACGCCTGCAGCGCCCCGAAATCGACCGCCGGCGCCGAAGCGGGCCAGACGGTCTCGGGCAGATCGGCGGCAGCGTTCTGCTCCTGAGCCGAGACCGGCGCGGCGAACAGGCAGGCAAGCGGCAAGGCCGCGCCCGTCCACGCAGATGCTCGGCGCACGCCCTGTCCTTCTCAGCGGTTTTCGAGCACCGTGCCGCTCGGCAGCACGACCTTGACCAGCGCGCCGCCGGGCTTGCCGTTGACCAGCGGATGATAGGTCACCGTGACCTTGTCGCCCGGCTTGAACGAGCTGCGCCGCCAGCCGCTGCGCACCAGCGTGTTGGGGCTGGTCATTTCCAGCGCCCAGGTGGCCTTGGTGCCCTTCGCATCCGTGATATCGACATGCATCCAGGCGTGCGGGTTGGTCCAGCGGAAGTCCGAGACGACGCCGACCGCCGTCACGTCCTTCTTCATGTCGAACATGGAGAAGCTGTGGTGTGCCAGCGCCGTGCCCGAAAGGGCGGCGAGAGCGGGAACAATCATGGGTATCGCGCGCATCGCTCGGGTTCCTCAGTTACCGGGTCGGGACGTTGATAGGCCCGCTGTTGGAGGGCCGCCCGTCATTGAGCGAGCGCCCGTCAGCGAAGACCACCTTGTTGAACAGCCCGCCGGATTTGCCGTTGCGCAACGGATTGAACGTCACGGTCACGGTCTCGCCCGGCTTGAGCGAGGAACGGCGCCAGCCCTGGCGAGTCAGGTTGTTCGGGCTGTTGAGCTCGATGCTCCAGCGCACGACCTTGCCCTTGCTGTCCGTCACGTCCAGCTCGATGAAGGCATGCGGATTGGTCCACTGGAACTGGGCGACCTGGCCCTTGAGCGACAACGCTTTCGTCTGATCGAACATGGCGAAGCTGTGATGTGCGCCGGCCGGCGCGTAGCCGATCGACGCGGCGAGCGCGGCGAGCGCCAGGATGGACTTGCGGATCGTCACGTCATTCCTTTCGGTCATCATTGCGCACCTTCGCGCTTGTTCAGCTCTTGCTGGCCGCGATCCGTGCCGGGGATATTGGCGTTGCGCGCCTCGGTGCATTCGACTTCGCCGATGTCGGCTTCCAGGACGCGATCGAAGCGCTTGGTGTTGCGCCACTCGCCTTTCCAGTTCTTCGGATCGGTCATGATATATTCGATCTCGAGCGTGTTGCCGTTGTTCACCTTCTTGATGCGCTCGATGATCCTGAATTCCTCGCTGACGGGCAGGCCGATGTCGATCCAGTGATGATCCGTCTCGAAGCCCTGGGTCTCGACGACCAGCGTGTCGCCTTCCCAATGGCCGATGGACTCGCCGTTGTAGGTCGGCACGTAGAGGTCCGGATCGGTATGCGTGCGCCCGTCCAGATAGATGGCGCGGAAGCTGTTGGTGAAGCCGGCCACCATGTAGATTGCCGTCGGCAGCTGGATGAACATGATCGGCCAGACGCGCGTCATGATCATCGGCATGCCGGCCGGATAGCATTGGCCGATGCTGTCGCGATAATTCTCGCCGCGCGCGCGGGCGGCGGCGCCTTCCGTGAACGCCTTCTGCCCTGCCTCGTAAAATTCCGGATAGGGCGGGCCGAACATGAATTTGTTGAAGCCTTCCGAAAGATCGACGAACCATGTGCCGGTCATGTCGAACGGCGGCTTGGGACGCGGCTTGGCGAGATTATCGGGATCGAGCGCGCCGGGAAGGCCGGGGTGACGCTGCTGCATGATCTCGAGCTGCTCGGGCGTCAGGCGCCGGCTGCGATCGGTGTTCTGCGCAAGCGAAGGCGCCGTCAGCGACACGGCGAGCGCGGCGCAAGCCAGCCATTTGCAGTATGTCCGCGCCATCGTCCCTTGCCTGACCATCATGCCCTCTCTCCTTCGTGTCGCGGTGCCGGTCATTTTGCCGGATGGCGCCGACTATCCGCAACGGATCGTCGCAAAACAACGATTCGTGATAGTTGACAAATCAGCATTTTTGTTGATGAGTCAATACAGGGGAAGGCGATCGCGCAGGGGTGCGCGATCCGGGCAAGGCAAAATGAAGGCCGCCCCCCTCGAGTGCGACGTCTGTCGCGCTCGCCATGGGAGAATGCCGCGCGAGCGGCCAAAAGGGGGAGAGGACCTTGACCACAGACTCGACGCGCGCACGCTCCGTTTTTCGCGCATTCCGCATGCTGGCGCTCGGCAGCACGGCCATGTTGTGCAGCCAGATCACGCTGGCCCAGACGGCCGATGAGGACGCCGACGAAAACGCCACGATCCAGGACATCATCGTAACCGCCGAGCGCCGCGCCACGAACCTGCAGGACACGCCGCTGTCGATCCTCGCGGTGACGCAGGAAGCGGTCGAGGCGAAGGGCGTGCAGGATCTTCAGGATCTTGCGAGTATCACGCCGAACCTGACCATCACGCCGACGCGCGGTGGCGGCAACAACACGGCGAACTTCGTGATCCGCGGCATCGGCGGCGGCGGCGGCGCAACCGGCGAGCGGGGCGTCGGCCTCTATGTCGATGGCATCTACATGCCGCGCACCAGTGGCGCGATCCTGCGCGTGCTGGATATCGACCGGATCGAGGTGCTGCGCGGTCCGCAGGGCACGCTCTTCGGCCGCAATTCGACCGGCGGCGCCATCCGCATCTTCAGCAAGCAGCCGGTCGATACCAGCGAAGGCTATCTGAAGGTGACCGGCGGCAACCTGGATCGCATCGACGTTGTCGGCATGGTCAACATGCCGCTCGGTGAAGGGGTCGCGATGCGCGTGCAGGGCGCCTATCTGTCGCAGGGCGGCTATGTCTCGCGCGGCACCGAGATGCTCGGCGAGCAGCGTGACATCGTCGCGCGCGGACAATTGAAGTTCGAGCCGTCAGACAAGTTCCGCGCGACGCTCGGCGTCTTCTACAACGACTCGCATCAGAACGGCACGCCCTATGTGTTCGAATCCTTCGACATGCGACCGGGCATCGAGCCCGGCCCCGGCTTCGCCGGCGTGCAGGGCAATTATGCCGACTGGATCAACGATGGCTTCAAGCAGGCGGGGCAGGCGCCGCTGGCGGCCTATAACGATCCGCGCATCGTGAAGGGTGAGTTCTCGGCGCCCGATCTCTGCTTCATGGACGATTTCAACCCGGATTATGACGCGGCCTGCAACCAGTTCAGCGACGATGAATATTGGCAGGCCGACCTCAACATGTCGCTCGACCTGACCGACAATCTCTCGCTGACCTCCGTGTCCGGCTATGGGAAGCTCAAGCATCGCGGTCTGACCGACTATCAGGTGCTCGGCACCGAAACCCGCACCGAGAATGTCGATTCCGAAGTGCTGTATCAGGAGTTGCAGCTGAATGCGTCGTTGGGGTCGGTGATCGATCTGGTGGCCGGCGCGAACTATTTCCGCGAGGAAGCAGAGTCGCCGAATTTCATCGTGACCCGTCGCGGCACGAGCATTTATCCTGCCAATCCCGGCAACCTGGCGCCCAACCCGCCGGGAACGCCGGCCAACGGCGATGCCGGCCTGTTCCGCACGGCCGACATCTTCATCAGCCAGGTCGCCAAGTCCTGGGGCGTCTTCGGGAGCGCGACCTGGCACATCGTCGATGGGCTCAACCTGACCGGTGGCCTGCGTCAGGCGTGGGACAGCAAGGCCTACCTCCAGACGCGCAACCAGGCGACCGACCTCACAGTGGCGCCCGGCACGACATCGACCACTGTGACCAGCAGCGCGGACTTCAAGGCACTCGATTATCGCGCGACGCTGGATTACCACTTCAACGATGACGCCATGATCTATGCGACGGTGTCGAAGGCCTACAAGGCAGGGCAGTTCAGCTACACCATCGTGGGCTGGACCCAGGCCAACAATGCCACCGGCGCCGCGCAGAGCGCCGGTATCAAGCCGATCCCGAACGAGAAGGTGATCAACTACGAGGCGGGCCTGCGCTTGTCGCTGTTCGACCGTCGGGTGCGGTTGAACCCGACCGTCTTCATCATGGACTATACGGACCGTCAGGCAGCGGTGCAGGTCAACTGCGCCACGGCCGGCATTCCCGCGGCGCAATGTCCCGTGGGCTTCGTGATCCAGGTGCGGAATCAGGGCGACGTCCGTCTCAAGGGCATCGAAATTGACGGCCAGATCGCCATCACGCCGAACTGGACGATCGATGGCAGCTTCGCGATCACGGATCCCGAACTGCGCAATCCGCCGGCGGGCACCGACAACCTGTTCCCGGACGTGGCCTCGCCCACCGGGACGATCGGCGGCACCTATACGCGGCACGAATCGTTCGGCGACGTGACCCTGAACCTCAACTTCACCTATGTCGGCAAGCAATCGACGCACCCGTCGCAGGGCACGGATTCGGCCTATACGCTGGCTTCCTATGGCCTGGTGAACGGCCGCATCCAGTTCAAGCTGGACAAGGTGCCGCTGACGATATCGGCTTTCGCCAACAATATCCTCGACCGGACCTATTCCACCTATGCGCAGCGCTTCGGCGGCGGCTTCTGGGATTCCGGTTCAGGCGCCGGCGTCGCGGCGCCGCCGCGCAATGCCGTCTCGCAGGTTCGCGGCCGTCCCCGCGAAGTGGGGGTCACGCTGCAATACAGCTTCTGATCCAACGGGAGGAGGGCGCCCCACACGCCCTCCGATCCCCGCACTCTCACCAAACGGAACAGACCATGATAGAATGGCTAGAAGGGCTGAGCGCCTGGATCGAGACGACGCGCCTTCACCAAACGGTGCAGACCGTCGAATGGGTGGTGCCGACGGTGCAGACCGTCCATCTGCTGGCGATCGCCGCCGTGTTCGGCTCGTCGCTCGTGCTGGCGCTGCGCATGCTGCGCCTCGCGGGCACGGACTGGTCGCCCGCGCAATGGCAGCGGCGGCTCGGCGGCTGGATCGGCCTCGGGCTGGTCGTGTTGCTGCTGTCGGGCAGCCTGCTGATCGTGGGCGAGCCGGGCCGCTCGCTGCTCAACTTCACGTTCCAGCTCAAGATGGGGCTGCTGATCGGCGCGATCATCGTGCTGATGCCGCTCGCTGGAGGCATGAAGCGGCTGGACCGGCCCGACGCCAGGGCGGCGATGAGTCTGCGCCTGCTGGCCGTGCTGCTCA
Source organism: Sphingobium xanthum (assembly GCF_019737615.1). Lineage (GTDB taxonomy): Bacteria > Pseudomonadota > Alphaproteobacteria > Sphingomonadales > Sphingomonadaceae > Sphingobium > Sphingobium xanthum. Next base: position 74,984 of record NZ_JAHKKS010000012.1, read on the forward strand.
TCCTGCTCTGGCTCGCGATCATCGCCTGTGGGCGGTGGATCGCCTACTCCTGACTGACCCGGAGGAAAGTCGATGAACGAATTGTTTGAAGCCATCGGGTCGAGCGCCATCGGGGATTTCATGGCAGTGAATCCCTATGCCTTTCCGGCGGTCGAGACGTTGCACGTCATTGCCATCACGGCGGTGTTCGGCGTCATCATGATCGTGGACCTGCGCCTGCTCGGGCTTGCGGGGATGAGCTATGCGGTGACGCGCATGAGCCGCTCGCTGCTGCCGGCGACCTGGATCGCGTTCCTGATGGCGGTCGTCACCGGCAGCCTGCTCTTCACCTCGCAGCCGGTCACCTATGCCGGCAATTTCTCGTTCCGCATGAAACTGCTGCTGATTGCCGCAGCGGGCCTCAACATGCTGATCTTCCACTTCGTGACGATGCGGGGGATCGCGGCCTGGGATAAGGACGCGCCGGTACCGACGGCGGGGAGGATCGCCGGTGGCCTGTCGCTGCTGATCTGGGTGTGCGTGGTCGCATTCGGGCGCTGGATCGGCTTCACCATGTCGCCCTTCTGAGCGTGGCAGGCGGGGTCAGTCCGCGTCCTGGCGCCGCTCGTCCACACGCATGGCGACGGTCTTGATCACCGTGTCGAAATGCTGGCGCTCCTCAGGCGTCAGATCTTGCAGGATCCAGGAATAATATTCCTGCCTGACGGCTCGCCCACGCTCGAACAGGGCGACGCCCTTTTCCGTGGCGGTGATCTTCTTCTGCTTGCGGCTGTTGCGATCATAGTCGCGCTTGACGATGTCGGCGGCGATCATGCGCACGACCGTCCGGCTCACTTGCGCCGAGTCCGTCCCGAAGGTGGCGGAGACATCGGCGGCGCTCACATTGGCATATGTGCAGGCAAGGGCCAGCACTTGCCATTCCGCCATGGACAGGCCGCACGACGCGGCAAGATCGCGCGCAGTGTCCCGCTCGATCATCCGCGCCAGCAGCAGCAGCCGATACGGAATGAAATATTCGCCGGTCTGGCTCCAGGTGCTTGGAAGAGGCATCGACCCATTCGATGCCGGGTCCGCCGCCAAAATGCAATGGAGATCGGCGGTTTTGCTGGGGTCGCCTGTCCCTTGCGCGGATTTAGAGCGGGAAGGGGTCCGCCGGCGGGGCGGTCGAGAGATCGACGACCACGGTCTTCACTTCGGTGAAGGCGCGCATCGCGTCGAAGCCATTCTCTCTTCCGATGCCGCTCATCTTGTAGCCGCCATAAGGCAGCATGTAGTGGACCGGTCGGAAGGTGTTGACCGAAACCAGACCGGACTCGATGCGCGCCGCCACCCGATGCGCGCGGCCGACATCGGCCGTCCAGAGTCCGCCCACGAGGCCATAATTGGTGTCGTTGGCGAGCGCGATCGCTTCTTCCTCGCTCTCGAACGGCATGACCGCGGTGACTGGGCCGAAAATCTCCTCCTGCGCGAGGCGCGAGCGATTGTCCGTGTCGGCGAAGACGGTCGGCTCGACATAATAGCCGCGCTCCAGATGCGCGGGCCGCTTGCCGCCGGCGAGGAGCCGCGAGCCGCCCTCGAGGCCGATGGCGATGTAGCTCTGCGTCTTGGCCAGCTGGTCGGCCGAGGTCTGGGGGCCGATATGGGTCTTCTCGTCGAACGGCGCGCCGACGCGGATGCGTTGCGCGCGGGCGGCCAGTTCCTGCGCAAAGGCTTCGTAGATCGAGCGCTCGACGAAGATGCGCGAGGCCGCGGAACATGATTGCCCGGTCGAGCGGAAGGCGCTCTGCGTCGCGATGTTCAGCGCCTTCTCGATGTCGGCATCGGCGAAGACGATGAAGGGCGACTTGCCGCCGCACTCGAAGCTGCAGCGCTTCAGCGTCGCGGCGCCGCTCTGCATGATCCGCGCGGCGGTCGCCTGTGAGCCGGTGAAGGAAATCTTGTTGATGCCGGGATGGGCGGCGAGCAGCGCGCCGACCTTGCCATCGCCCGGCAGCACGTTGACGACACCGGCGGGGAAGCCTGCTTCCTCGACCAGCCGCGCCAGCGCGACCATGCTGGCCGGCGTATATTCGGAGGGCTTGAGGATCATAGCATTGCCCGCCGCGAGGCCCGGGCCGAGCTTCCATGAGGCGAGCGAGATCGGCGAGTTCCACGGCAGGATGGCGGCCACCACGCCGACCGGCTCGTAACGCGTATAGGCGAGCGCATCGACCGAATAGGGGATCTGCTCGCCATTCAGCTTGTCGGCCGCGCCCGCGAAGAAGGTCAGCCAGTCGGCCGCGCGCTGCACTTCGCCGACCGTGTCCTTGATCGGCTTGCCATTGTCGCGGCTCTCGATCTCGGCGAGCAGCTTCGCGTCGCGGCGGACGAGGTCGGCGAACTTTGCGAGCAGCGCGCCGCGCTGGCTGGGGCTGGTGCGCCGGCCCCAGGCGCCGTCCATCGCCGCGCGCGCTGCCGCCACCGCCTTGTCGACATCGGCGGCGTCGGCGGCCGCGACATCGGTCCAGACCTCTTCGGTCGAGGGGTCGAAGCTTGCGATCGCCCCGCCCGAGGCGGAGCTGAGCCATTCGCCGCCGATGAACAGCTTGTCGAAGGTCACGAGGCTTTCCGCAGCGCCGCATCCGGCGACACGCAGGCCAGCAGATCGGCGAGCTTGGCCGTCTCCGGCATGGCGCCCATCCTTTCGCCGGTCGCGCGCGCATCCGCGCCCAGCAGCCAGCGCGTGTTGCGCTCGAATTTGTCGAGCACGTCGTCGCGCGTCAGTGCCGCTTCCGGCGAGCCGGGATGATAGGGCACATGGCTGAAATAGGTCTTGCCCCTGGCCTTCACCGTCAGGCGCGCCGGGCAGTGCGCCGGATAGTCGCTGAGCGGGTCTTCCGCCGCCTCGGTGACGGCGGCGAGCTTCAGGATCGCCGGATCGGAGAGGCGGGCAGGCAGGAAGGTCTCCAGCCCGACATCGCCATCGACGAACGCCGCGGCGACGCCGAAGAACAGGCTGAAGCGCGCTTCATGCGGCGTCTGCGGCGTCTTCTTGCGCTCACGCGGCTCGGTGACGAGGGTCAGACCCGGCTCGGCCAGCTCGCAATGGATCGAGCTGATGTCGTCGATGCTGGTGCCGTCCTTGGCGAACTCGGCGAGGATCTCCCGCGCCGCCACGACGAAGGCATGGAGCAGCTGGCAGCAGGGATAGGGCTTGTAGGCCGTGTCCGGAATATACCAGCGCTCGCCCAGGCCGGTTGCCGGACCGTCGAAGTCCAGCGCGCCGGTAATCGGCGTCAGATGCGTCTCGAAGAAGCCGAACTTGCCTTCGAACACGCTCGACGGGCCGCTGATGCCGGCTTGCGCCAGATCGGTCGCGAGCATGCCGGCATGGGCGCCCCAGCCGCCGTGCAGGATCTTGGAGGTCGATCCGGTGCGGGTCGATTCCTGGATGCCCGATGCGAAGGTGCCGCTGATGCCCATCGCATCGACGATGGTCGAGGGCGCGACGCCCCGGAAGCGACCGATGGCGGCCGCGACGCCGAACGAGCCGATCAGCGAGCTGGTATGATAGCCGCGCTCCAGGAAGCGCGGGCCGGCGACGAAGCCGAGCCGGATCATCACTTCATAGCCGACCACCGTGGCGTCGATCGCCTGTGCGATGGTCGCGCCACCGGCTTCCGCCGCCGCCAGCACCGCCGGGATCACCGTGGAGCCGGGCCGGGCGAGCGACGAGCCATGCTTGTCGTCCATTTCCAGCGCCTGCGCGAGCGAGCCGTTGAGCATCGCCGCCAGCTCCGGCCGCGCTTTCGCGCCGAGGCCGAGCATGCTCGCGCCGCTGGGCGCCGACCAGCCGGCGATGAGCTTGGCTGCTGCCTTGCCGCTTTCCTCCTGCGGATTGGCGCCGGCGATGGAGACGCCGATCGAGTCCACAATGTGCCAGTGCGCCGCTTCGCGCACGTCCGCTGGCATTTTCGCGCCCGGATAATTGGCGGCGAAATCGGCGAAGGTCTCTGCCAAGGTCCCAGAGTTGTTCTGCGTCATGATCAGCGCACCTGCTGGAGCAGCGCACCGAGCTTCGGCGCCGGCTCGGGCTCGTTTTCGAGATTGTCGATCACCTTCTCGATGCCGGCGATGGCCTCGTCGGTCAGCACGCGCGAGGCGAGATCGCGGAACTTGGCGGCCAGATCCTCCTCCGGGATCGGGTTCGCCCAATGGCCCGAACGATAGGTCTGCTCCCATTTGTGGCTGGAGCCGTCCTTCATGATGACCTCGACACGGACGGCGCGCATCTCGTGCGGGCCACCGGCGTCCAGCTCCGGATCGACATAGACCTCGATGCGGTTGGCGAGATCGATGATCGTGGGATCGTAGAGCTTGGAGTCGACATATTGATCGACGAAAGCATTGCCCTCGAGCAGCGTGACCGCCGCGGTGAAGGGCAGGTTCATCTGCGCGGTGATCGTCTCGCCGTTCGGCTTGTAGGGCCAGCCGCAGTGGACGAAGACCATGTTGGTCGCGCCGATCCGCACCTTGGCGACGTCCTTGCCGTGAATGCCGTCGCGCTTGATGATGCCGCGCAGCGCATCGACCGAAGTCTGGCTGCTGGCAAGCGAGCTATACTGCTTGAAGCCGTTCTTGCGCATCTCCCACTCGCTGCCGAGGCCATTGGTCGCCCAGCTCAAGTCGTATTTCTCTGAGTAGGTCGAGCAGAAACCGCCATAAGGCGCTTCGAGCACATCGCGCACGCCGGTCAGGCCCTCGCGCGCCGAGAGCGCCGCGATGATGCCGTTCTGCGCCGCCTTGCCGGAGTGGAAGCGCTTGGCCATCGCGCCGAACTGCGCCGCCATGAGGCCCGCTGCCTGCGATCCGGCGAGGCCGAGCGCGCTCACATATTGGTCGGCATCGAGGTTCAGCATCTTGGCGATCGACGCGGCCGAGGCGAACGTGCTGGTGAGGCCGCAGGGGTGGAAGCCGCGATGGAAAGCACTGGGGCTCACCGTGTTGCCGATGCGCGTGCCGATCTCATAGCCGGCGACGGTCGCGAGGATGATGTCCTGCCCCGAGAATGTGCCGAAACCCTCGGCCGAAGCAAGCACCGCCGGGACGACGCCCGCGCCGTAGTGCGACATCGACTGGTCATGGCAGTCGTCGAGCTCGAAGCCCTGCGCGGCCGTGCCGTTGATGAAGGCGGCGCCGAGCGGATCGGCCTTGAGCTTCATGCCCCAGGCGCTGGCGCCCTGCTTCTGCCCGAGCGAGGCGACCACGCGCGCGACCGACTGCGTCCAGGGCTGAGGGGCACCATAAGCACCGCAGCCCAGGCTGTCGCGAATGCACTGCTTGGCATTGGTCAGCAGGTCCGCCGGCAGATCCTTGAACTGCAGGGACGCGCCGAATTCGGCGACCTCGCGCGTGGTGTTGGGGACAGTGATGTCGGCAGGTGCGTTCATGGATCGACTCTCTGATTGAAGGCTTGGAAAAGGGATCAGGCCGCGGTGACGGCTTGCGGCTGGAGCTTGCGGGCATAGGCAGCGGCAGTGCCGCCCGCGAGACGGCCGAAGACCGCGCCACTGGTGAGGCCGCTGGCGCCGGGATAATTGAAGTAGAAGATGCCGCCGACCATCTCGCCGGCGATGAACAGGCCGGGGATGACGCGATCATTGACGTCGAGCGCTTCGCCCTCGGTCGTGATGCGCAGGCCGCCGAAAGTGAAGGTGACGCCGCACGTCACGGCATAGGCCTCGAACGGGCCGGTATCGATCGTGTTCGCCCAGTTGCTGCGCACCACGCCATTGCTGGTGGCGTTGCGGCCGTCCTTGATATTGGGGTCGAACGTCGCGTCGGTGTTCACCGAAGCGTTGAACTCGGCGATCGTGGCGAGGAGCTGGGTCTTGTCGACTTCGTCCAGCTTGTCAGCCAGTTCCTCCAGCGTGTTCGCGCTGATCTTGGTGACGTTGCGCGTGCGATATTCGTCGCGCAGCAGATGGACGACCTTGCTGTCATAGATCTGCCAGGCGACCTGACCGGGCTGCGCCAGCACGGCATGGCCATATTTGGCGTAGGTGTAATTGCGGAAGTCGGCGCCCTCGTCGACGAAGCGCTTGCCGAGCTGGTTGACCATCACGCAGAGCGGATAGCTGTGGCGCTGATATTGGGGCGTGATGGCGAGATCACCGAAGTCGGAGGCGTAGCGCTCCCACGAGACGGCATGGCAGCCCGACCAGTGACCGAACGGCTTGGCGCCGATCTTGAGCGCCATCGAAAGGCCGTCGCCGGTGTTGTACTTGGAGCCACGCACCTTGGCGAGGTCCCAGCCGGGGCCGAGATAGCGCGCGCGCATCTCGGCATTGCCCTCGAACCCGCCACAGGCGAGCACGACGGACGGCGCCAGAATGGTCTCATTGCTGCCGTCGGTCAGCGCGACGACGACGCCCTTCACGGCGCCATCCTCATAGACCAGATCACGCACCCAGCTTTCGTAACGGATTTCGATGCCGCGCTTCTCGGCCGCGCGGTAGAGCGCCTCGACAAGGCCAGGCCCGCCGGCCTGAACGGCGATCGTCGCGCCGCCCCAGAAGACGAAGCGGCCGTTGATCCGATAGGCCTGCCGGCCGAAATTGGGAAAGAAGCGTACGCCCTGATCGCGCATCCACAGGATCGTCTCCTTGCTGCGCGTGACGAGGATTTCGCACAGGTCCGGATCGGTGCGGTACTGCGTGATCCGCGCCATATCCTCGAAGAAGTCGGATTCGGTGTAGGCGCCGAAATCGCTGACCGCGACCTCGTCGTCGGTCAGGTCCGGGCAATAAGCGCGGATGTCGTCGGCGCCTTCATAGACGGTGCGCATCAGGCCATCGGTATAGGCCGTGTTGCCGCCGCGCTCCTCGATCGGCGAGCGCTCCAGCACCAGCACGCGCGAGCCGGCGTTGGCGGCGTTGATCGCCGCGCACAGTGCCGCATTTCCGCCGCCCACGACGATGACATCCCAGCTTGCGGCTTCCACTCCGGCCATGAACTTTCCCTTGTTTCGTAGCGTGCGGACGCGCGCTGCCCCAATGTCGCCGCGCGAGGGCATGGCAGTGCAAGAGTTGCTTCCGCCTGCCCGTTTACGTTCGGACAACGGCAAAATAGGGCATCCCGCTATGCACGCACGAAATATTACGGCATGCTGGCATGGCCTAATCGCATGGTGAGAGGTGTCGGGTGAAGCTGCAGCAATTGCGATATGTCGTCGAAATCGTGCGCCACGGAAACCATCTGTCGGCCGCCGCGGAGGCGCTGAATACATCGCAGCCGGGCGTCAGCCGGCAGATCCAGCTGCTGGAGCAGGAGCTGGGATTCGAGATCTTCCAGCGCACGCGGAACCGCATCATCGCGCTCACCGAGCCGGGCAATATCGTCTTCCAGATCAGCCAGCGCATCGGCACCGATGTGGCGGCGATCAAGACACTGAAGGAAGACATGTATTCCGGCAATCGCGGCGTCTTCACGATCGCCACGACGCATACACAGGCGCGTTATGTTCTGCCCAAGGTGGTGGAGCGGTTCATCGCCAAATATCCGGACGTGAAGCTGGTCATGAAGCAGGGCGACCCGGAGGAAATCTGCGCTTTGGTCGATGCCGGGCATGCCGACATCGCGATCGGCACGGAGACACGGCGCGGCTTCCCCGATCTGGTGAAGCTGCCCTGCTGGGAATTGCAGCGCTGCATCGTCGCGCCGCTTGGCCATCCGATCCTGACCGTGCCGGAGCTGACCCTCGCGGAGATCGCCAGATATCCGATCATCACCTATGACGCGCGTTATTCGGGGCGCTGGAAAGTGCTCAAGGCCTTCGCCGACGCCGAGCTCGAACCCAAGATCGTGATGAGCGGCATCGATGCTGATGTGTGCAAGACCTATGTCGAAATGGGCCTCGGCATCGGCATCCTCGCGGCCATGACCTACGACAAGGATCGCGACACCGGCATCGGCGTGCGCGATGCGAGTCATTTGCTGCCCTCCAGCACCATTGCCGTCTCGCTGCGACCCAACACATATTTGCGGCCGTTCCTGCTCGACTTCATCCACTCGGTCGCACCCTCGCTGACGCCGTTCCGGGTGAAGAAGGCGGTGCGGGAGTTTCAAGGGAGTGGTGAGGAACGGACAGGCTCCGTTCCGGATGAGCAGCCGGCGGGGGACGACGAGGAACTTTGATCCTCCTCGCATGACAAACCCGCCCGTCGAGGGATCGACGAGCGGGCCTGGGAGAGTGTGCCGAAGGGCTCCCATGTCGGCCGGTCGGCGCTTTCTGGCGCTCGACCGGCCCGGTCACGGCATGACGGTGCGGCCCCCTAGAATTTCGCCCGGATGCCGAGTTTGTAAGCGCGGCCCACCGGATCGAAGTGGAGCGCGTTGCCGAACAGGCGGAGCGTCGAGGGCTCATCCTTGTCGAACACGTTGTTGATGCTGCCGTAGATCTCGAAATCGCCGCCAAGGCCGATATCGGGCAGCTTCACCTTCGCGGCGAGGTTCAGATAGTAGCGCGCATCCACATAGTTGAGGTTCACGCTGTTCGGATTGTTGATGTCGTAGCCCGGATCGCCGGGGGCGATCTTTGTCGGATCGAGGATGCCCCTGGGAATGTAGCGGTGCTGCGTCGTCAGGGTCACATTGCCGATCGTGTAGGCGATCAGCGCGTCGATCTTGTAGCGCGGCACACCCTGGATGTTGGTCACCGAGCCGTTGTTGCCGGTCCAGTCATCGAGTTGCGTGACGAGGCCCGTACCGCCGATCGTGCTCAGATCGATGACATAATTGGCATTGAGCTGGAGATCGACCCGGCCGCCCAGCGCGTCGAACCGGTAATCCGCCACGAGTTCGAGGCCCTCGGCATGTAGCTGGCTGAGGTTCTGGAAGTTCGCGAAGATCGTGTTGATCGATCCATTGGCGTTGAAGACGATCTTGTCACAGAGGAGGTTCAGGTTCTTGCAGGCCGTCGAGGTGGCCGGACCCGTCAGAGCGTCGATCGCGCCGCTCACCTTGATGTCATAATAATCGATAGAGAGGTTGAGGCCGCTGATGAAGCTCGGACGCAGCACCATGCCGGCCGTGAACGTGTTGCCCTTTTCCAGCTCGAGGCCGGGATTGCCGCCGGTCACGACGAACTGGTTGGTGTTGCCGCCCACGAACGGATCGGGCAGCGGAAGCTGGATGCGCGTGGCGTTCGGGCTCGATTCCTGCGCTGTGGGCGCGCGAATGTCACGGGAGCGTGTCACGCGGAACGTGATGTCCGAGACGGGCGTGTAGACGAGGCCGACTTTCCACGTCGTCGCATCGCCGAACGGGTCATAATGGGTGAAGCGGATCGCGCCGTCGATGTCGAGCGCTTCGCCCATCGGCGAGTCCTTGAGCAGCGGGACGCCGGCTTCGAGATAGCCCTCGACCACTTCGGTCTTGGTGAGCGGCAGCGCCGTCGTCTGCGGATTGATGAAGTTGCCGGCCAGCGTGTTGGCGTCGGCTGTGCCGCGCGCCGTGTCGCGCCGCCACTCGCCGCCGACCGCGACCTGCACTTCGCCGGCCCAGGTGTTGAACGGGGAGCCGCGCAGGTTCACCGCCGCGACATGCTGGCGATAGGTGCGGGTCTGCCATTCCGGCACGATGTAGCGCGCGGCCGCGGCCGGGCTAATCGTGCCGAACAGATTGATCGGAATGCAGCCATTGGTGGGCGCGGTGAGCGTCGTGCGGCAGACGATGCTGCCGAGCGCAAGGCCGGACGTGCCGACATTGGCCGCCGTCACACGCACGGCGTCGATTGCGTTGTTCCATTCGCGCAGGCGGTTGCCCTTGTCGTCGATCATCGAATTGACGCGGCCGTAGGTGTAATAGACGTCCCAGTTCCAGCTGGCGCCGAACTCGCCCTTCAGGCCTGCCGCGAACCGATAGGTATCGATCGACGTATACGCCACGTTGCTCGGGCCGAGCGCCACCGCGCCATGATTGACGTTGAGCCGGGTGATCGTCGGGTCCGCCGCCAGGATCGTGGCGCGCGTCGCGTCCGAGATATAGGGATTGTTGATGTCAAGGCTGGCCGGGCCATCCAGCGGAGGCGTCGAGACGGCGGGGCCGCCATAGACATGGGCGTACATGCCTTCGCCCCACCAGGTGATGGTGTCGGTCAGCTCATATTCGACATGGGCCATGGCCGAGACATGCTCGGTCGGCACCATCAACGTGGTCGGGCTCAGGCCGAGCAGATAGGGCTGCGTCGGGTCGGATGTTCGCTGCTGGAACAGGCCGCTCAGCAGATTGCCGATCTGATAGTCGACGAGATTGCCGTTCGGATCGAACATCTTGTTGCGCAGCGCATTGGGCAGGGACGTGGCGCCGACATTGAGCACCTGCTGCCCGAGCGTGATCGTGGTGCCGCCCGCGCCGGGCTTGACTGCCGAGGCGAGAATGCCGTTGTCGTTGTAGAGGAAGCGGATGTTGTCGAGCACGAGCGTCGCGGGCAGGCCATTGGTGCTGGTGCGGGTCGTGGTGTTGTAGCCGGGGTTCGGCACATAATTGGTATATTTCGCGCACCAGCTGCGCACTTCGCACGGGCCCATGCCCCATTCCCTGGAATATTCGATACCCGCGACGACATGGCCGCGACCGCCCGCGAAGCTCGTGCCGCCGGCAAGCGCGGCATAGAAGGTCTCCGCATCGCCCCGCTCGCTGACACCGCCGCTGATGTCCGCCTTGAAGCCGGTCAGCTTCTTGTCGAGGATCAGGTTGACCACGCCTGCGACCGCATCCGCGCCGTAGGCGGCCGAGGCGCCGCCGGTCACGACCTCGGCGCGTTGCACCAGGATCGAGGGGATGGAATTGATGTCGACCGAGCCGTTGTCGGCGCTGGGCACGAAGCGCCGGCCGTCGATCAGGGTCAGCGTGCGCGTGACGCCGAGGCCGCGCAAGTCCATGTTGCGCGCGCCGATATTGCCCGAGACGCGGAACGAGTTGGACGCCGGCGTGGTGATCGCGCGGAAGGACGGGATCTGGTTGAGCGCCTCGGCGACGTTGGAGATGCCGAGGTCCTGCATGCGCTCTTCGCCGATCACGTTGACCGGCGTCGGCGCGTCATAGCCCACGCGGCCGAGGCGCGAACCGGTGACGACGATGGCCTCGTCTTCCGCCATCCCCTCCGCGGCCTGTTCCGCGACTTGAGGTTCCGTCTGTGCGAAAGCGGCCGGGCCATGAAGCGTCACGGCCAGAGCGAACACGGCGCTCGATGTGCGAAGCAGTAGCCCGAAGTTCCTGTGGGTCATTTCAATCCTCCCCCTTCGATCGTCTGTCGCCCTCAAGTTGGCGATCCTATACGATGCAGGTGTGATACCGGTATCTTTTGGTGCGTTTCGAGTCAATTGCCGGCATGGCATTTTACGAGACATTGTTCCGTTACCGGCATATCAATTTGCGCTCCTGCGCCCTGTGGTGTGCATAGTGCCGCGCCGCTTCCGCATGGCGGAAAGTGGGCAGACGAGGATTGCGCCATCGAATACGCATGAGCGTGTGGAAACAATGGAATCATGCGACATTGAACCCAGGAGATGTGGCAGCTACTTTTCGCTCCGCGGAAAGCTTTTGGAGGTCGATATTGCGCCGATTCGAAGCGCCGGGATCCTCTGCCGATATGCACCCTCATTTGATGTAAGCCGATCCGCGCCGGTCGCCCCGACACCGGAGCGCATAGCGGTAACGGTAACAACGAAACGTTGTTACCTTCCGGTCTCGTCAAATCCGGCTTCCGGACAGGGCCGCGCCGCTACCGTTCCGATAGCCGGAAAGTGGAAGACGGAGTGTTCCCAGACGGCAGCAATGATGGTCGTCGCGCGCAGGGAGTCTCGCCCGGACATGCCTCGGGCTGACCGGTCCCGGTGGAAGCGAAACGTTCGCTCTAACCGGTGACGACGCTGTGACTGAGGGTCATGCGCTTCAGCGCGTCCTCGTCGAGCACGAGGCCAAGGCCCGGCCCGGTCGGTACCGCGACGGTGCCGTCCACGATCCGGAAATTGCCCTCGGCGACCAGCGGATCGTCGCCGAGCACACCGGCGCCGAAGACGAACTCGGCCGCGCCGAAAGTGCGCCCGGCCGGGATCGACGCGCAATAATGCGCGGCGGCCGCCGCCTCGAACCCGGACGCGACGGCGAGGCCACCACTGTTGATGCCGATGTCGTTGGCCTGCGCGATCGCGGCCATGCGGCGCGCGTTGAGCAGGCCGCCGACCTTGTAGAGCTTGATGCAGAACACGTCGGCCGCGCCCGCCTCGACGATCTGTGCGGCGTCCTGCACGGTGAACAGGGCTTCGTCGACCATCATGGGGACGCCCGCCGCCTGACGGCGTATCTCCGCCATGCCGCGCAAATTCCTGCGCTCGACCGGTTGCTCGCAATAGCCGACGTCCATGTCGCGCATGGCATTGAGCGCGAGAATGCTGTCGCTGACCGTCCAGCCGGTATTGGGATCGACGCCGATCATGATGTCCGGCCCGATGGCCTTGCGCACGGTCTCGAAATTGCGGACGTCCTGCCGCCAGCCGCCCTTTCCGGCGGCCTTGAGGCAGATGACCTTCATGCCGAATTCCTGCGTCGCGCGCAGGGCGTCGTCGACCATTCCTTGCGGGTCCTCATAGAGGCTCACCGACCATTCGAGCGGGATGCTTTCGTTCGAGCGTCCGCCGAGCAGATCATGCACGGGCACGCCGAGCGCCTTGCCCAGCGCATCGTGCAGCGCGATGTCGAGCACAGCGCGCGCCGCCGGATTGCCGGCAAGGCGCGAGGTCAGCAGCGCATCATGGCCCTCGAAGTCCGCAAGGCGCCGGCCGATCAGCAGAGGCCCATAGATGTCGCGGATCGCGGCGACCTGGCTATGCACCGTATCGGCGACGAAATGGCCGGGGCTGATCGCGCGGATCTGCGCGACGCCGGTGACGCCGCCGGCATGGATCTTGACCAGCACCGGCTTGCCGAGCAGTTGCTCCGGCGCGCCGGTATCGTAGCTGCCGCTGGAGAAGGTCCGCTTCAGGCGAACCGGCAGCTCGGTGACGAAAATCTCGATGCGGTCGATCTTCATCAGGATGCCGCCTTCAGGTCATTGCGCCAGCTTTCCAGCACCATCTGCGCGCCACGCTCGCCGAGTGCAATGGTCGGCGCATTGGTGTTGGACGAGGGGATGGTCGGGAAGATCGAGCTGTCCATGACGCGCAGGCCGCTGATGCCGCGCACCCGCAGATCCGGATCGACCACCGCGTCAGGATCGGTCCCGGCCTTGCAGCTGCCCACGATGTGCCAGGTGGTCTGCGTCGTCTCGCGGATATAGGCGAGGATTTCCTCGTCGCTCGCAACGCCGGGGCCGGGCCGCGTCTCCTGCACGATCATGCGGGCGAGGGCGGGGTGGCTGGCGATCTTGCGCACTTCCTTGATGCCGGCCATCAGCACGTTGGCATCGTGCGGATCGTCCAGATATTTGGGGTCTATCTTCGCCTGCACCGTCGGGTCGGCCGAGGCGATGTGCGTCCAGCCGGCCGAGCGCGGGCGCAGGCCCATGACGCCGATGGTGAAGCCGCTATGCGCATCGAGTCCATCCTGCGGGCGGCGCGCATAGCGGTCCTTGCCGGAGAAGGGCTGGAGCTGGAGCTTGAGGTCCGGGCGCGGCTCGTCGGGTGAGCTGCGCATCACGGTGTGCGCCACGGCCGAGCAGATCGACAGCAGGCCTTTCCCAAACAGGCCCCATTTGAGCGCTTCCTTCACCTTGACGGTCGGGCGCTGCAGCACGTCGTTGATGGTGATCGGCTTGGTGCATTCGAAGGTGAGGCGCGTGTTGGGGTGATCGCGCAGATTCTCGCCGACGCCGCGCAGCTCCTGCACCACCTCGATGCCATGCTCTTTCAGGATTTCGCTGCGGCCGATGCCGGAGAGCTCCAATATCTTGGGCGAATTGACCGGGCCGGCGGCGATGATGACTTCCCGCGTCGCGGCGATCCGCACGCGCTCATTGCCGCGCAGTATCTCGACGCCGGTCGCGATGCGGTCCTCGATGACGACGCGGGCGACCAGCGTATCGACCAGCACGTCCAGATTGCGGCGACCTCGCGCGGGCTTGAGATAACCGACCGCCGATGAAGAGCGCCAGCCGCGCCGTGTCGAATATTGGAGGTAGGACGCGCCTTCATAATGGCCGTCATTATAGTCCGCGACGATTGTGTGCCCGGCCTCGCCGCTGGCCTGCACATAGCCGTCCGCCAGCTCGTCGAAATTCTTGAGGTTGGTGACACCGATCGGGCCATTGTGCCCGCGCAGGGCCGGGTCGCCCGGCGCATAGCTCTCCATCTTCTTGAACCAGGGGAGCATCTCGTTCCAGCCCCAGCCGGGCAGGCCGTCCGCTTCCCAACTGTCGAATTCTCCCGGATCGCCGCGCACATAGACATTGCCGTTGATCGAGCTGGAGCCGCCGAGCATGCGGCCGCGCGTCCAGAGCTGCGTGCGGTTGTTCAGCGCGGCCTGCGGCTCGGTGACGAGCGGCCAGATCACGTCCGGATCCTTCAGCAAGTTCACGACCATCAGCGGCACATGGATGCTGATCTTGTTGTCGCGCGGCCCCGCCTCGATCAGCAGCACCCGATAGCGGCCATCCTCGGACAGGCGATTGGCGATCGCGCACCCGGCGGAGCCGGCGCCCACCACGATGAAGTCATAGCTGTCGGCATGGGCCTGATCGGAAACTGGCAAAGCGCGCCCCTCGTCCTCAAAACTATTCGGGTCTTAGGGTGGCCCGGCATGCAATCCAATATCATTAGGCGTGACGGGCATAATGAGCAGATATGCTATTCCCTGGCCGGCACGCCTGCCTGCATCCACATTCCATGGGCGAGCGGGGGCACCACGCTCCGAAAAATCGCTGTCCTGCAACTCCATGCCCATGGCATCCCGGACCGGGTCTTTCTCACGTTCGAACATCCCTTCCGTTGCCATCAATCCAAAAGCGGAAAGACAGGCGCGATGGTGTGACCTTCGTGTGACCTTGGGGTCGGCTTGGGGCGGTAACAAAGACGATTAAACAGCTCGGAAGCCGTTTTTATGTGACTTGGTTCGAGAGCTTCAGGCAGACCTGTCGTCGCCACCGGAATAACAGCCAAGAGCCATTCACGTCGTCGCCATGCTGTCCGGTTATTCTTGATCGGCATTACTTATTGGAGCGGGGTCTGCCGCTCCCTACAGCGGGCGTGCAACGAGAGGATGCGGCGTGGCGGCACTGACGGACTGGGACCTCTACATCGACGGCGCCTGGGTGCCGCCTTCCTCCGGCGAGCGGTTTCCCACGCTCAATCCGTTCAACCAGCAGGCCTGGGCGACGATTTCGCAAGCCGATGAGGCCGATGTGGCGGCGGCGGTCGCAGCGGCGCGGCGCGCCTTCGAGCATGGCTGGCGGCAGACCTCGGGGCTGGAGCGCGGACGGCTGATGAACCGGCTTGCCGATCTGCTGGAGCGCGATGCCGACCGCATGGGCACGCTCGAATCCACGGACAACGGCAAGATCGTGCGCGAGACGCGCTCGCAGATGAAGTTTGTCGCGCGGACTTTCCGCTTCTTCGCGGGCTATGCGGACAAGATCTTCGGCAAGGTCATCCCACTCGATCGGCGCGACATGTTCGATTACGCCTCGATGGAGCCGCTCGGCGTCATCGGCATCATCACGGCGTGGAATTCGCCGATCGCGCTGATCGGCAACAAGCTGCCGGCGGCGCTGGCTGCGGGCAATAGTGTGGTCATCAAGCCTTCCGAACATGCCTCGGTCACCACGCTGGAATTCGCCAAGCTGGTCGAGGAAGCAGGCTTTCCCAAGGGCGTCGTCAATGTCGTCACCGGCGACGTGCGCACCGGGCAGGCGCTGGTGCGGGGCGGGGGCCTCAACAAGATCAGCTTTACCGGCTCCAGCCACGGTGGGCGGCAGATCGCCTCGGAAGCGGCGCTCAACCTGACGCCTGTGGTGCTGGAGCTGGGCGGCAAGTCGCCGAACATCATCTTCGACGATGCGGACATTCCCAAGGCGGTGGCGGGCGCGCTCGCTGGCATCTTCGCGGCAACCGGGCAGACCTGCATCGCGGGATCGCGCCTGCTGGTGCAGCGGCCGGTCTATGATCGCGTCGTCGAGGGGCTGGTCGCGCGGGCGAAGACGATCAAGCTCGGCAATCCGCTCGATCTTGCAACCGAGATGGGCACGGCCGCCAACGAGCCGCAATTCGAGCGCATCCTCTCCTTCATCCGCTCCGCGCGGGATGATGGTGCTGAGCTGCTCGCCGGCGGCGATGCGGCGCGCGAGGGCGAGCTCAAGGACGGGCTGTTCGTGCAGCCGACCATCTTCGGCAATGTCAGCAACGACATGAAGGTCGCGCGCGAGGAGATTTTCGGCCCCGTGCTCTCGGTCATCCCGTTCGAGACGGAGGAGGAGGCGCTGGCTATCGCCAACGACACCAATTTCGGTCTCGCCTCGGGCATCTGGACCGAAGGGCTGAAGCGCATGCACCGCGTCTCGCGCGAGCTGCGCGCCGGCATGGTCTGGGTGAACACCTATCGCGCCGTTGCCGCGCAGACGCCGTTCGGCGGGGTCAAGGACAGCGGCTTCGGGCGCGAGCGCGGGGAGGAAGGCCTGAAGGAATTCCTCACCACCAAGAATGTGATGATCAACCTCTCAGACGATGAGCGCGATCCCTTCGCGGTGCAGACCTGATGGCGCGGCTGCCCTATCCGGATCTGGAGACGATCGCGCCCGAGCGGCTGGCGATCCTGGGATATCCGCCCAATCGCCCGCTCAACATCACGCATATCGCGCTGCACATGCCCGAGAAGCTCTGGCGCGGTCATATCGCGCTCAAACAGGCGATGACGCGCGACACCACGATGGATCACTGGCTGCGCGAAGTGCTGATCCTGCGCGTCGCGCACAATGCCGGCTGCGCCTATGAGCTCCATCATCACGATTCCATCTCTGCCAATCTCGGGTTCACGCCGGAGAAGCAGGAAGCGATCCGCACGCGGGATTATGACAAGCTGACCGACGCGGAGCGCTCGGTCGCGATTTTCACCGACGAGACATGCAAGCTTTCCGTCTCGGACAAGACGCTCGCCGATGTCCGCGCGATGTTCGGCGATGCACTGGTCATGGAGATGGCCGCGATCATCGCCAGCTATTGGGGCACGGCGATGATGGTGGCGGTCACCGGGGTCGAGCCGGATGCTGAACCGGTCAAGAGCTGGGCAAAACAGGAAGAGGATTAGGCAGATGTGCGAGCAGTGCCCCGTCGTGCCGACCGGCTGGATCGGCTGGATCGACCTTCCCGAGCCTGCTCCGCTGACCCCCGCCGGTCCCTGGGTCGATCTCACCCATCAGGTCGGGCCGGACATGCCCTGCGCCTCGATCTTCCCCAAGCCGAGCTTCAACAAGCTGCGCACCTTGCCGGACGATCCCTATAACGTGACCGAAATCCATATGGTCGCGCATGCCGGCACGCATGTGGACGCGCCGCTCCATTATTTCGCGGACGGGCCGGACATGTCGTCCATCCCGCTCGACCGGATGAGCGGGGCGGGTGTCGTCTGGCACATCCCCAAGGACAATGACGAGATCATCGACGTCGCCGATCTGGAGGCTGCGCGCCCGCTGCTGCAGGAAGGCGACATCGTCGCGGTCGATACCGGCTGGGCGCAGCATTTCGGTACGCCGCGTTACGAGAGCCATCCAAGCTTCAGCCCGGAAGCGGCGGCGTGGCTGCTGGCGAAGAAGATCAAGCTGCTCGCCTGCGACTTCGCGACGCCGGACCTCGTCTATCATCTGCGCGAACCCGGCTTCGACTGGCCAGTGCACAAGCAACTGCTCGCGAACGGCATCCTCATCTGCGAGCATCTGACTGGCCATGCCGCGCTCGCGGGCAATCGTGTCGAATTCCTATTCACCGCACTGCCGCTCGCCGGGGGAGATGGCGCGCAGGCGCGCGTGGTCGCAAGGAGGGTTGCCTGATGTACGACAATGTGACGGGCGCGGCGGCCGGGACGGTGCGCACGGGCAATCGCTATCTGGCCGAGGCGATGGCGAGCAGTGGCCTCGATCATTTCTTCCACATGCCGCTGATCCTGCCCGATGCCGTGAAGGACATGCATGCCGTCGGCGTGCGCCCGGTCGTGGTGCATAGCGAGAAGGCGGCGGCCTATATGGCGGACGGCTATGCCCGCGCTTCGGGCAAGATCGGCGTCTGTGCGGCGCAGGCGATCGGCTCCTCCAATCTCGCGGCCGGCATGCTCGACGCCTATATGGCGCATGCGCCGATCCTCGCGCTGACCGGCGGCGGCACGGCCGACACGCGCTATCGCAACAATTATCAGGAGATCGACCAGCAGCCGATCTGGGGTGCGATCACCAAGGCCAGCATGCGGGTTGAAGGCGGCCATCGGCTGCCCGAGCTGCTGGGGCAGGCGATGCGCGTGGCCACCAGCGGCGCGCCGGGGCCGGTGCATCTGGAGCTGAACGGCTTCACCGGCGGCGTGCTGGCGGACGATACCGCCGGGGCCGCGCTGCCCGATGTACGCTATGCGAGTGCGCCGTCGGTGCGGCAAGCGGCACCGGCGCAGGATGTCGAGGCGGCGCTGCGCGTGATCGGCTCGGCGAGCAAGCCGATCATCGTCGCGGGAGCGGGCATCCGGCAGAGCAATGCCTTCGAGGCGTTGCGCGCCTTCGCGCATCATCTGCGCATCCCGGTCGCGACCTCGCTCGATGCCAAGGCGGCCCTGCCGGAAAGCGATCCGCTGCTGGTCGGCTGCGTCGGCACCTATTCGCGCGAGACGGCGAACAAGGCGGTCTCCGAAGCCGATCTTATCCTCTTCGTCGGCACCACGACCGGCAGCATGGTCACGGCGACCTGGCGCGTGCCGGTGCCGGGCGTCCGCGCGATCCAGATCGATGTCGATCCACGCGAGCTTGGCCGCAACTATCCGCTGGAGGCGGGCATGGCCGGCGATCCGGCGACGGTGCTGGATCAGCTGCGCGCCGCTGCCCCGGCGCAGCCCGATCGCTCGGCCTGGCTGGGCCGGATCGCCGATCTCAAGGCCGATTGGGCGAAGACACTGCAGACGGAGGAATTTTCCAAGGCGGTGCCGATCCGTCCCGAGCGGCTGTGCCGGGTGCTCTCGGACGTGCTGCCGGAGGATGCGGTGCTGCTGGTCGATACCGGCCATGCCGCGCATTGGGCCTGCCGTCACATTCACCTGAGCAGCCCGCGCCAGACCCTGCTGCGCCCGGCGGGCTCGCTTGGGTGGTCCTATCCTGCCTCGCTCGGCGCCAAATGCGCGGTGCCGGATCGCCCGGTGGTCTGCTTCACCGGCGACGGCGGCTTCCTCTACCATCTTGCCGAGATGGAGACGGCCGTGCGCTACGGCATCAACACCGTGACGATCGTCAACGCCAACAACAGCCTCAGCCAGGAGCGCAATGTGTGGGGCGGGGTCGACGCGTTCGATGAGTATTGGCGCTTCTCGCCGGTCGATTATGCGGCGGCGGCGACAGCTTTCGGGTGCAAGGCCTGGAAGGTCGAGCGTCCCGAGGACATCGCGCCCGTGCTGCGCGAGGCGCTGGCGGCCAATGCGCCGGCCATCGTCGAGGTGATGACCGACGACCAGATCCTCGCGCCGACGGCCTGGGTGCCTTGACGCACAGCCTGCCAAACACGCGCCGTGCTCCTGCGGAGGCAGGAGCCCAGGGCCGTTAAGGTCTTCGGTTGGGCTCTGGGTTCCTGCCTTCGCAGGAACACATGACAGCGCTATTCGGGCAGGTACGGCTACCTAAAAGAAAAAGGGCTCCCGCTTTCGCAGGAGCCCTTCTTGCAGCAACTGGAGAGGAGCTTACTCCTCGATGCCGAGAAGACGCAACGGATTCTTCGAGATCATCTTCGTGATGTCCTCATCGGTATAGCCCATCTGGATGCAATTGCGGATGACTTCGCGGAAGCCATAGACCGGGTGGTCGTTGTTCTTCTGGCCCATGTCGGAGGCGAGAATGGTGCGATCGACGCCCGCGGCCTTGATGAGCAGGTCCAGCTCTTCGGGCGGATACATGGGCTTCGGGCGCCGCGTCAGCTCGATATACATGCACAGCGAGTGCTCGATATAGGCGTCGTACAGGCGGACGATCTCGCTGATATCCTTGTGCGTGAACTCGAGGATGAAGGTCGGGTGATTGACCAGCAGCTTCTTGACGCCGCGCTTCCTGGCTTCCTCGAACACCTTGAAGATTTCCGAGACGTGCATGTGGCCGCCCGAGAGGATCACGTCATATTCCGCGACCAGATCGAGGACTTCCTTCACCTCGTCCTTGATGTTGCCATTCTCGTCCAGCGGGGTCAGCGGCTCGAACGGGATCATCTTGGTGATCGTGTGCGGGAAATTGGCCTTGATGCCATAGGGCGAATCGATGTGGTTCTTCGACGAGAAGGTCGGCATCCACACCAGATTGGCGCCGAGTGCGCAGCCCGCATCCACCGCATGCTTGTTGAAGCCGCCGTTCGAATTGTTGAGCGGCACGCCCGAATAGAGATCGACGCCGAGATGGCCATGCGTCTCCTTGAGCAGGCGGACGATCGGCGTCGCGGAATAATAATGATCCTTGATCAGCATGCCGCGGAAGCCCGCCGCAGCCACTTCTTCCATCGCTTCGACATGGTTGATGTCGCGCGCCATGACCGAGGGACCGGAATGGCAATGCAGATCGACCGCGCCGACCAGCAAGTTGTCGATGCGCTTTTCGAGCGAGGCAGGTTCAGCTGTGATGGTATCGGTCATGTCAGGAGTCCGTCCTTCTTGTGTCCGCCTTGGCGGATCTCACGTGAATTCAGGCTAGTGCCGCCGGTCAGCAGCGCACCAACTGTTTCGGCATGAGAAATGCCGGTCGGGCATGCTCGGCGCGGCATAGCCGGTTTTTCGTTACACCGTCTCGCTGAATGGAACAAGCAACGGTTGTCGTGATTGTCTTACTGCGGGGACGCGCGGCCAAAATGTCCCTGCGCGGCAGCACGTCTTTACCAGGGCGGAAAACCACCGTCTTTCCTTGATATCGGCGCCGCGCGGCGTGACAGGAGGCCGACAGAGTTTTGAGGAGACGGGGGCCGTGGCATCGCCGATCATGCTGGTTACCGGGGGGAGTCGCGGCATTGGCGCGGCCATCGCCCGCCTTGCCGCGCAGCGCGGCTTCGATGTGGCGCTGACCTATGTGAGCCGTCCGGAAGGGGCCGAGGACGTCGCGGCGGAGATCCGCGCGGCCGGGCAGCGCGCCCATGTCATCAAGGCGGATGTCTCGAAGGAAGCTGATCTCATCCGCATGTTCGACGAGACCGAGGCCGCGCTTGGGCCGGTCACAAGTCTCGTGCTCAATGCCGGCATCCTGCCCAAGCCCTCGAAGCTTGCCGATGCCGAGTGGGACAATCTGCGCGAAGTGATCGAGGTCAATCTGGTCGGCACGCACATTGCCTGCCGCGAGGCGGTGCGCCGCATGTCGACCAAGCGCGGCGGCGCGGGCGGCAATATCGTGCTCATGGGCTCGCGCGCGACCTTCTATGGCGCGCCGGGCCGGGCCATCGTCTACGCGACGTCCAAGGCCGGTCTCGAGGCCTTCTGCTACGGCGTCGGCAAGGAAGTCGCGGCCGAGGGCATCCGCGTCAACATCGTCTCGCCCGGCCCGATCTCGACCGATATGAACAATGAAGTGAGCGCGCCGCAGCGCATCCACGAAATCCCGATGGGCCGCTATGGCAAGGCGGAAGAAGTCGCCGCCGCCGTCCTCTTCCTCGCCTCGGACGATGCGTCGTTCGTCTCGTCCGCCAGCCTCATGGTCAGCGGCGCCCGCTGAGCCAGCACAGGAGAACCGACATGTCCGCACCTGTGATGCTCATCGCCGCGGGAAGCCGCAGCATCGGCGGCGCCATCGCCCGCATGGCGGGGGAGCGCGGCTATGACGTGGCCGTCAATTATGTGAACAACCGCGAGGCGGCGGAAAGCGTCGCCGAGCACGTCCGCGCGCAGGGCCGCAAGGCCGCCGTCATCCAGGCCGACATGGGCAAGGAGGACGACATCCGCCGGATGTTCGCCGAGTTCGATGCACAGTTCGATCGGCTCGACGCCTTCGTCTACAATGCTGGGGGCTTCGGCGGTCCGCCGTCCAATTTCATCGATGTCTCGGTCGAAACCTTGCGCCGCGCCTTCGACTTCAATCTGCTCGGCGCGCATTTCTGCGCTGCCAAGGCGATCAACCGCATGTCGGTCAACAAGGGCGGGCAGGGCGGCAACATCGTCTTCATCGGCTCGCGTGCTGCAGAGAATGGCAGTCCTGGCTTCGGCGTCTGGTATGCCGCCGCCAAGAACGGCCTGCATGTGCTCTCGACCGCGCTCAGCAAGGAAGTGGCCGAGGACGGCATCCGCGTGAACACCGTCTCGCCGGGGCCGATCCATACGGACTCCAACGACCCGACCAAATGGCCCGAGCGCGTCAACACGATTCCCCTGCGCCGCTTCGGCAAGCCGGAGGAAGTCGCCGAGGCCGTGCATTTCCTTACCTCGCCGGCGGCGTCCTTCATCACGGGCACGGTGATCAACGTCTCGGGCGGGCGCTGACATTATCGGAGCGTTTCGCTAGGGGCGAAGTGATCCGTTACGACAGAAGGAGCAGATCGGCATGAAGGCTTTCGCCTATGACAGCGCGCATGCGCTCGAGGATTTCGCGCTGGAGCTGCGCGATGTGCCGGACCCGGTCATCGGCCCCAAAGATCTGCTCGTGGCGGTCAAGGCGTTCGCGCTCAATCCGGTCGATACCAAGCTGCGCAAGGTGCGCGGCGGGAGCGATGCCGGGCCGGCGATCCTCGGCTGGGATGCGGCGGGCGTGGTCGAGGCGGTCGGGGCAGACGTCACCGGCTTCGCGCTGGGCGACGAGATCTATTATGCGGGCGATGTGACGCGCGCGGGCAGCTATGCGACGAAGCAGGCGGTCGATTACCGGATCGTTGCGCGCAAGCCGGGCTCGCTCGATTTCGCCGATGCTGCCGCGTTGCCGCTGACCGCGCTCACCGCGCATGAGGCGATGCTGGAACGCGGCGTCGCCTATGCGGCGGACAGCCAGGTGCTGGTCGTCGGCGGCGCGGGCGGTGTCGGCTCGCTCGCAATCCAGCTGCTCAAGGCGCTGACACCCGCGACGGTGATCGCGACGGCCACACGGCCCGAGACGATCGCCTGGGCGAAGGATATGGGCGCGGATCATGTGATCGGTCGCGCGCTTGGCGACGAGCTGGCCCGGATCGGCATTTCCGGACTGCACGCGATCTTCATCACGACCAGCACGGGCGACTATTGGGATGCGGTGCCGGGCCTGCTCCGCCCGTTCGGCCATCTCATGGTGATCGACGAGCCGGCGACGATGGACATGAAGCCGTTCAAGCAGAAGGCGCTCACCGTCCACTGGGAATATATGTTCGCCAAGGCGATGTTCGGCTTCCGGCCGGAGGAGCAGGGCGCGATGCTGGCGGAGCTGGCGGCTTTGGTCGATGCGGGGAAAGTCCGGACGACGCGCACGCAGACCTTGCCGGCCACCGCCGAGAATCTGCGCGCCGGCCATGCCGCGCTCGAAGGCGGGACGGCGATCGGCAAGATCGTGATGTCGTGGACGTGATCCCCAACCACGTCTGACCTGGCCATCCTCCGGAGACCATCAGCCGCTCAGGTGTCTGACCACTGCCGTAGCAGATTGTGATAGACGTTGGTGAAGCCGTCGATGGACTCATGGCCGGGATGATCGGCGGTCAGCGTCTGGATCGCGCTGTCGAGTTCGAAGAGCTGGCGGCGATGCGCGTCCGATCGCACGAGGCTTTGCGTCCAGAAAAAGGAGGCATAGCGCGTGCCCTTGGTCACCGGCTCGACGCGGTGCAGGCTGCTGCCGGGATAGAGCACCATGTCGCCTGCCGCGAGCTTCACACGCTGCTCGCCATAAGTGTCCTCGATGACGAGATCGCCACCTTCATATTCGTCCGGGTCGCTGAAGAAGACGGTCGTCGAGACATCGGTGCGCAGGCGCAGCGGCGTGCCCGGGATCGGGAAGATCGCATTGTCGACATGATTGCCGTAGGTGCCGCCGCCTTCATAGCGGTTGAAGCGCGGCGGATAGATGCGCAGCGGCAGCGCGGCGGCGATGTAGAGCGGCGTGCGCGCCAGCCGGTCGATGATGCGGTCGCCCAGCGCCTTGGAGACGGGATGGTTCTCGGCAAGCTGGAGATTGTCCTTCACGCCCACGGCGCGATGCCCTGCTGTGATGCGGCCGTCCTGCCAGTCCGCACTTTCCAGAACGGCGCGGAACTCGCGCACTTCGTCGGCGGAGAAGAGGGAGGGGATCTGGAGGAGCATGGTGTCTTCTAGACCTCATGGGTGCGGAAAAGAAAAGGGGCGACGGCTCCCACAGCCGTCGCCCCCGAGGGAACCGGTCGATGATCCTCAGAAATTATAGCCGAGCGTCAGGACCGCCGCGGCGCGCTCGCCGACGCGGGCCCATTGCGCATTGGTCGTCGCGCCGTTGCGCACGCCGGTGAAGTAGAGCTCGTCAGTGAAGTTCTTGGCGTTGAGCTGGACCGAGAAGCGATCGCTGACATCATAGGCCAGGAAGGCGTTGTGGATGAGATAGTCCTTCACCTGGTAGATGACCGCGGCGCCGGTGCCCGAGTTCAGGTCGAACTTGCCCTGATAGGTGAAGCCGTAGCCGACGCGCAGGCCGAACGGGAAGGCATAGGTCACGAAGGCCGAGCCCGAGTGGCGCGGTACGTTGGTGAGCGTCGCGCCCGCCAGCGGATCGATGACGCCGTCGCGCACGCTCTGAAGGATCTGGCTGTCCAGATAGGTATAGTTGGCCGTAATCGCGAGCTGCGGCGTGATCTGGCCATTGGCGCCGAGTGCGATGCCGTTGACGCGCGAGGTGCCGTCCAGCACTTGCTCACCGGTCGGGTTCTGCGGCGTGATCGGGCCATCGACCTTGTAGTTGCTGCGCTCGTTGCGGAACGCGGCGGCGGTGAGCAGCACGCCTTCGCCGACCTCGGCCTTCACGCCGATTTCGTAGTTCTTGGCGCTTTCCGGGTCCACATTGCAGGTGGTCGCCGAGCAGGTGCCGTTGACCGAGCTCTTGGACGGCGTCTTGCTGGTGCCATAGGCGGCGTAGATGCTGATTGCCTCGATCGGCTTGTAAACCAGGCCGACGCGATAGGAGAAGAGATCGTCGCTGTTGGTGAAGGTCGTGCCGGTCGTGACCACGCCCGGGCTGGTCGAGGTGGCGCCGGCGATCGTGTCCGCCCGATTGGTGCCCTTGTTGTGCTCGTAGCGCAGGCTGCCGCTGAGCTCGAACTGCTCGGTCAGCTTGATCGTGTCGAACAGATAGACGGCGTAATTGTGCAGCTCGCCGTCGGTCGTGCCGGTCCTGGTGAAGTTGATCGGGCCGGTATAGACATTGCTGCCATAGACGCCGCCGGCAATGGCCGGACCGGCCACGATCGCCGCGGGATTGGCGATGTTGATATAGGGCAGATGCGCATCCGCGCTCGGCGCGAGCGGATTGAACGCAACGGGGTTCGATCCGTCTGCGGCGCGCAGCACATTGCCGGAATTCAGGTGATATTTCTCCCAGCCGACCGCCGCGCCAAGCACCAGCGTGTGCTCCAGGCCGCCGGTGTCGAACACCGCCTTGAGATCGACCTGGCTGAACGCAAGCTCGTTGCGGCTGTCGCGCGTCGTGCCGCGGGGGCCGGTCGGCATGTAATAGCCGGCGGGGATCGTGATGTTGAACACCTGGCCGGTGCCGGTGCGTGTGTCGAGATCGACGACGCAGGGATTGCCGTTCGGCTGCGTGCCCGAGGCCATGCAATAGGTGCCTTGCGGCGGATTGACGATCGAGAGCGCTTCCACATTCTGGTAGCGCGTCAGGTTGCGGATGCTGACCGTGTCGCTGAACTCATGGTCGAAGATGGCGGTGAGTTGATCGACCGTCGTCTCCTGCGTATCGACATTGCTGTAGCCATAATAAGCGCTGGCGCTCGCGCCCGGCAGCAGGCCGCCCAGCGCGTTCACATAAGGCGCGCCGTACTGCGGGATATTCTTGTCGTACTGGTGCAGATATTGCAGCGTCAGACGGGTCGGGCCATCGATGCCGAAGGTGATCGACGGCGCCACGCCCCAGCGCGAATAATCCTCGACGTCGCGGCCGGGCACGTCGTTCTCGTGGAACATGGCATTGAGGCGGAAGGCGATGAAGTCGCTGGCGCGGATATTGGCGTCCACCGTGGCGCGATAATAATTGTCGGTGCCGATGCCGGCATTGGCGACGATCTTCGTGTCCGGCATCGGGCGCTTGGTCACGATGTTGATCGAGCCGCCGACCGAGCCGGCGCCTGCTACCGAGGAGTTGGCGCCATTGGTGACTTCCACCTGCTCGGTGTTGAAGGAGTCGGTGCGCGAATATTGCGCGCTGTCGCGCACGCCGTCGGTCGTGATGTCGGTATTGGCCGAGTAGCCGCGCAGCGTGATGCTGTCGCCATAGCCGCCGCCGCCCTCACCGGCGCCGAAAGTGATGCCGGGGACGGTCGAGAGCACGTCGCGCAGGGTCAGCAGGTTCTGCGCCTCGATGACCGCATTGGTCATGATCGTCACGGTCTGCGGCGTGTCGCGGACGGTGCGGGTCGCCTTGGGCGTTTCCTGCTGGCGGCCGCTATTCTCCTCGACGTCGGTGTAGCGCACTTCCTCGCCCCCGAGCGATTCCTGCTCGCCGGTCTGCTGCGCATGCGCGGCAGGGCTGATGAGCGCGCCGACACACGACAATGCGAGAAACGCCTGGGTCTGGCGCGAGCGGATCTTGGACATGAATTCCCCCGTCTGGATTGATCTTCGGGGCGCTCGTTATTGCGAGTCATTATCGACGTCAATTGTTATTGCGAATAATTCGCATATCTGTCGCGCAATATTTCAGTGAGACGCCGACGCGCGCAATCATCGGCGCGCAAGCACGCCGCGATCGGCTTATTGGTCAGACGTGGTCGTCGGGCCGCAGGCCGTCACGATCGAAATCGCGGTCGCCCGGAGGTCCGCCATCCCGGTCGCCATGATGTCCCCGGCCATGGCCGCGGCGACTGCCCCGGCCGTCGTCGCGCTCGCGGATGAAGGGAATGCGCACCATGCCACGCACCATCACCGGCTGGCCGCTGCGGACCAATGGTGACCAGCGCCAGTCGGCGACGGCTTCCAGCGCGGCCCGGTCGAGCCGGGGGAAGCCGCTGCTGCTCGCGACCGAGATATCGGCGACGCGCCCGTCCACGGAGAGGAGCACGGTAAGGACGACGATGCCTTCTTCGTGCGCGCGACGCGATTCCAGCGGCACGCGGATCGGCTTGCGGAATACGACCTGCGCGGACAGGTCGCCGACATTTTCCGGACCTTTGGCGATCACCGCCGGGCCGGGCCCCGGCGCTGCCTTCGGCGCGGGCGGGGCAGGCTGCGGCATGGGCGGCGGCGCGGCGATCGTCGGCGCGGCGGCCAGCGCCACCATCGGCACCGGCGCGACCACGGCCGGTTGCGGCGGCGGCGGAGCGTCGGGCGGAGGTGGCGGCGTCTCAGCGGCGGGCGGCGGATCGTCCGGCAGTTCGAGCATGGCGACGATGGTCGCTTCGCGCTTGTCCTTCTTCACGAAGACTGGATTCATCCAGGCAAACGCGCCCACCGTCGCGAGACCGAGCGCCAGCGCGCCGATCGTCGCGACCGGGTCAGCGCCGCGCGAGCGACGATAGGCGGAGCGCTCGACGGGCGTCGGCAATTCCCCGTCCTCGACGCGATAGGCCGTTTTGAAGTGCGCGTTCATCCCCTGCTCGCCAGATTCCAATTGATGTAACTGCGAGTCATTCGCATAGTTGGTCCGCCGGTTCGCGTCCAGTCCGCAGAATCCCTTAGTGACACGCTGAACGACGACTCTTGCGAATGCCTCGCAATATGGGCAAAGAGCCTGGAACGACACGACGATTCGAGCGCTTCCGGCCATTCAGCCGGGTCCGTTCATCACGAGGACCGAAATGGACGCCCGAACCTTGGACGGCGGAACGAAACCCGATGGCGGTGCCACCCAGGCGCCCTCCAGGCCTGCCGTCGCCAGGGGCAACAAGAAGGCGCGCATGTGGTGGCTCAAGCAGCTGCACACATGGCACTGGGTGAGCGCCGCCATCTCGCTGGTCGGCATGCTGCTGTTCGCGATCACCGGCATCACGCTCAACCACGCCTCGACCATTTCCGCCGAGCCGAAGGTGACGCAGGGCTCCGCGACCCTGCCCGCGCCGCTGCTTGCCCAGCTCAAGACGACGCCTGCCGAAGGCGCGCCGCTGCCGGACGCGGTGGCGGATGATGTCGAAGCGAGAGTCGCGCTGGCTGCGCATGGCAAGCCGGGCGAATGGTCGGAAGAGGAAGTCTATGTCGCGTTGCCCGGCCCGGGCCGCGACGCCTGGGTCAGCATCGATCGCGCGACCGGCGCCATCACCTCGGAACACACCGATCGCGGCTGGATCTCCTATTTCAACGATCTCCACAAAGGCCGGAACAGCGGCGACGCCTGGTTCTGGTTCATCGACGTGTTCGCGCTCGCGTGCGTCGTCTTCACCATCACCGGCCTGTTCCTGCTGCAGCTCCACGCCAGGCATCGCCCATCGACCTGGCCCTTGGTCGGCCTGGGGCTCGTCATCCCGCTCGTCATCGCCATCCTGTTCATTCACTAGAGGTTCCCGAACGCTCATGAAGAAGACGTCCCTCCTGATCGCCGGTCTGGCTTCCGCGCCTGCCTCGGCCGCCAGCGTCAGCATCACGATCCCGCAGCTCAAGGTCGCCGAATATCACCGGCCTTATGTCGCCGCCTGGGTGGAGCCAGCCGGCGGCGGCGCAGCGCGCACCGTGTTCGTGTGGTACGACATCAAGCTCAAGGGCAACGAGCCGGGCACCAAGTGGCTGGCGGACCTGCGCACCTGGTGGCGCAAGGGCGGCCGCGCGCTCAAGCAGCCGGCCGACGGCATCAGCGGTGCGACCCGTGCGCCGGGCACGCACAAGGTCGCGCTTCCGGCCGATCTCAAGCCCGGCCAGTATACGCTCTATGTCGAGGCGGCCCGCGAGACGGGCGGCCGCGAAATCCTCTCCCTGCCGCTCGCCATTCCCGCCGCCCGTGGCTCGGTCTCGGGCAAGAGCGAACTCGGTGCCATCACTCTCTCACGCTGAAAGGTCCCATCTCATGCGCATGAAGACACGCCTGATTGCCGCCGCGGCCCTGATCGCGGTTTCGACCCCGTCGCTGGCCCATCGCGGCTGGCTGCTGCCTTCCGCAACCATCTTTTCGGGCGCCGAGGACTGGGTGACGGTCGATGCCGCCGCCTCCAATGATCTGTTCTTCCCCGATCACCGCCCGATGCAGCTTGGCGGCGTCAAGGTCTGGGCGCCGGACGGCAGCGAGGGCAAGATCGCCAATCCCTCCACCGGCAATGTCCGCTCGACTTTCGACGTGCAGCTGAACAAGCCCGGCACCTGGAAGATCGGCACGGCCCAGTCCGGCGTCGGCGGCACGTTCAAGGTCGATGGCGTCGAGTGGCGCCTCGGCGGCCGTCGTGGTCCGCCTCCCGGTGCTGCGCCGGGCCAGGGTGCGCCGGGCGGCCCGAACATGAACCAGGCTGGCCCCGGCCCGGCCCCGCGCTTCGTGGGCAGCATCGACGAAATTCCTGCGAACGCGACGGACATCAACATCACCGAGACATCCGGCCGCAACGAGATTTTTGCCACGGCGGGCGAGCCGACCACCACAGTGTTCCAGCCGACCAACAAGGGCCTCGAAATGCTGCCGGTCACCCACCCGGCCGAGCTCGTGCGCGGCGAGCCCTCGCAGTTCAAGTTCCTCGTCGACGGCAAGCCGGCGCAGGCGCTGAAGGTCACGATCGTGCCCGGCGGCAAGCGCTATCGCGATGGCGACGGCTCGTTCGAGGTGATGACCGGCGCGGACGGCGTCGCGACGGTGAACTGGCCCGAGGCGGGCATGTTCTGGCTGAACACGACGCTCGCGGACAAGAGCCCGAGCATCGCCAAGGCCACCGGCCGCCGCATGAGCTACACCGCCACGCTCGAAGTGATGGCGCCCTGAGCGTCACGGCTTCGACGGAACGGATCGCCGTCCCTGCGGTGATCGAGGCAAGCGCGCTGACCGGGTTCGACCCGGCGGCGCGCATCTCCGATCTTTCCGGTGAGACCATGGGCACCAGTTGGGCCGTGCGTCTCGCCACCGGGCCGGACCCGGACTTGCCGGCCCTGCGCGCCCTCATCCAGGCGCGGCTTGACGGTCTCGATGTCGAGATGAGCCATTGGTCGGATGCGTCGCTGCTGCGCCGTTTCGACCGGTCGCCGGGCGGGAGCTGGACCTTGCTGCCGCCCGATTTCGCGCGCGTCATGCAGGCGGGGCTCGCTATCGCCGAGCGCAGCGATGGCGCGTTCGATCCTGCGGCCGGCCGCCTGACCGATGCCTATGGCCTCGGTCCGCGATCACGCGAGGATGAGCCGGGCGAGGGCGAGATCGCGCAAGCCCAGCGCCTTGGCGGCTGGGAGCGACTGGTGTTCGATGCCGCGGCCGGGCGCCTGCGCCAGCCCGGCGGGCTGTGGCTGGATCTGTCCGGCATTGCCAAGGGCTATGCCGTGGATGCCGTCGCCGATCTGCTCGGCGAGCACGGCCTGCGTCATTGCCTCGTCGAGATCGGCGGCGAATGCGCCGGGCGCGGCCTGCGTCCCGACGGAGACCCCTGGTGGATCGCGCTGGAAATGCCCCCGGACGTGCGCCTGCCGTCGATCCGCGTCGCGCTCTGCCAGCTCGCCGTTGCGACTTCGGGCAACTATGTGCGTGGCGACCACACGCTTGATCCACGCACCGGTACGCGCGTCCGCAACGGCATCGTCGCCGCCAGCGTGCTGCACCAGCGCGCCATGGAGGCCGACGCCTGGGCGACCGCGCTCACCGTGCTGGGCTATGAGGATGGGGCGGCGCTCGCCGTGCGCGAAAATCTCGCCGTCCGCCTCGTCCGGCGCGAGGGGGCGATGGCGCGGGAATGGATCAGCCCGGTGCTGGAACAGATGCTGGCGGACTGACGCACGTCCCGCGCCTCTCGCTTCATCTGGCGTGCGGACCCGAAATCCCGCACTGTGCGTTCGAGCGTGGAGAAGGAGACCAAGCCATGGACGTGAGGACCAGCCGCAGCAGCGCGGGCATGTATGAGATATTCCCGTTCCTGCTGATCCCGGTGCTGATCTACAATTTGCTGGCGCTTTTCTCGGCACCGTCCGTTGCCGGAAGCGCCGAGCCGAGCTTGCTTGCCACCTTGCGCGCCGAGGCGTTCGTCATGCCGATGCTCTCGGGCACGACCCTCTCGCTGGGCTGGGGCGATCTGCTGATCCTGCTCTCCATCGTCTTCCTGCTTATCGAGGTGATCAAGGCGCCGCGCACCGCCTCCCCCTCGATCATCAACCACATGCTCTCGATGGGCGTGTTCATCCTTTGCCTGGTGGAGTTCCTGCTGCTGCCCAGCTTCGGCACCTCCACCTTCTTCCTGCTGACGATGATCGTGCTGCTCGACGCAATGGCCGGCATGGCCGTGACGATCATCTCCGCGCGGCGTGATCTCGATGTGGGCGGTGTGGCTGGTGGCTGATGAGTGGAGAGCCTAGACCTGCGCCCCAGCCGCCTCGTCAGCTCCGCTCTCCGACCCGTCCGCCACGAACTCCAGCACATCCCCCGGCTGGCACTGCAGCACCTCGCAGATTGCCTCAAGGGTCGAGAAGCGGATCGCGCGTGCCTTGCCGGTCTTGAGGATCGAGAGATTGGCGAGCGTGATGCCGATCCGGTCGGACAACTCGGTGAGCGTCATGCGCCGCGCGTAGAGCAGGTCGTCCAGCTTGACGGCGATCGCCACCTCAGATCGTCCCGCGCAGGTCTTCGCGCATCAGCGTGCCCTCGGCGAAGATGCGCGCCAGCACGAAGGTGAGGAACACCGCCAGCCAGCCGCTGAGCGAGAAGCCGGCGTCGAGCGTGACCGGATTTTTCGGCGTCGAGATCGCCTCGCCGATGAAGCCGATGACCATACTGAGCAATTGCAGGCAGAGCAGCGCGATGGCGATGCTTTGCAGCCGATAGGCATTGGCCGCGACGAACGGATCGCCCTGCCGCACCGTCTCGACGATCTGCACGAGCTTGCGCAGGATCGCATAATTGAACGGCACGGCGACGAGCCCCAGCACGGCGATGGCGCGCAACCCCATCATCGGCGGGAAATTGCCGGGATCGATGCCGAGCGCCTTCATCGTCCATGCCTCCGCTACGACTGTCGATACGAGCAGCGCAAGCACGGCCGCACCGCCGATCCAGTTCAGCAGGATGAGAATGCGCAGCATCACATAAGCGATCGGCAGTGCGGGTGAATCACGATGGGCCATGTCTCGACTCCTGTATTATCGATAAACGATAATTTAGATATCGATTTACGGCAAGGCAATTCCATCGGCCCATCTCGTCATTCCCGCCTTCGCGGGAATGACGACGGGGTACGAAAGGACTGTCCTACACCGCAGGCCTCTGGCATGGCGGCCCGTCACCGCTCTTTGACCCCGTCCATACCCCCCGCCCGCTGCAACCCTTTGGCATCCTTGCCGGTTTTGCCTTCATGCCGGAACCGCACCAGACCGCCATCGTCACCACCAGCGTGCCCGCGCGGCTCGATCGCCTGCCATGGGGCCGCTTTCACTGGCTGGTCGTGATCGCGCTCGGCATCACATGGATCCTCGACGGCCTCGAGGTGACGCTCGCGGGCTCCGTCGCCGGGGCCTTGCGCGAGAGTCCGGCGTTGCGCTTCACACCCTCGGATGTCGGCCTCGCCAACAGCGCCTATCTGGCCGGCGCGGTCATCGGCGCCCTGTTTTTCGGCTGGCTGACCGATCGTCTCGGTCGCAAGAAGCTCTTCAGCATCACCGTGCTGCTTTATCTCGCCGCGACCGCCGCGACGGCCTTTTCGTGGGATCTCGCCAGCTTCGTCCTGTTCCGCTTCCTCACCGGCGCCGGCATCGGCGGCGAATATAGCGCGATCAATAGCGCCATTCAGGAGCTGATCCCGGCCCGCCGCCGCGGCTGGACCGATCTCGTCATCAACGGCAGCTTCTGGGTCGGCGCGGCCATGGCCGGCGGCCTGTCGATCCTGCTGCTCGATCCGCGCGTGATCGATCCCGAGACCGGCTGGCGGCTCGCCTTCCTCGGTGGCGCGGCGATCGGCCTCGCCATCCTGTTCCTGCGCCGCTGGATCCCGGAAAGCCCGCGCTGGCTCATCATCCATGGCCATCCGGAAAAGGCCGAGCGCATCGTCGGCGAGATCGAGGCCGGGTTCGAGCGCGCTGGCCATGTGCTGGCCCCGCCCGAGCACGAGGCTCGCCTCCGCAGTCGCCGCACGACGCCGCTTGGCGACGTGTTCGCCGCCCTGTTCCGGCTCTATCCGCGCCGCACCCTGCTCGGCCTCATCCTGATGGCGAGCCAGGCGTTCCTCTACAACGCGATCTTCTTCACTTATGCGATGATGCTGACGGACTTCTACGGCGTCCCGTCTGATCAGACCGGCTATTATGTGCTGCCCTTCGCTCTCGGCAACGTCCTCGGCCCGCTGCTGCTTGGCCGCCTGTTCGACACGATCGGCCGCAAGACGATGATCGTGCTGACTTATGCCGCCTCAGGCATCCTGCTCGCGATCAGCGGTTGGCTCTTCCAACAGGGACATCTCGATGCGACGACGCAGACGCTCTGGTGGAGCGTCACCTTCTTCTTCGCCTCGGCTGCCGCCTCATCGGCCTATCTGACGGTGGCGGAATGCTTCCCGATCGAGGTGCGCGCGCTGGCCATCGCGATCTTCTATGCGTTCGGCACCGGCATCGGCGGCGTGCTCGCGCCCTGGGCATTCAGCCTGCTCATTGAGAGCGGCTCGCGCGATCAGGTGTTCGGCGGCTATCTCTTCGCCGCCGCCCTCATGGGCCTCGCCGCACTGGCGGCGGCGCTACTCGGCATAAGGAGCGAGCGCCAGCCGCTGGAGAGCGTCGCGCGGCCGCTGTCCTGGCATGACGACTGACCGCGACGGCGGCTGGTCAGGTCAGAGGATCGCCTTGGCGCCCTCGTTCAAGGCGGCATCGATATCGGCAGCGCTGTGGCGCTCGGCGAGGCCGCCCGGCGCGCCGCTGTTCACCAGCCGGCCGCGCTTCACGCCTTCGCGCGCGTTCATCGCGTCCACCCAGCGGTCGACATGCTTATACTCCTGCACCTGCAGGAATTCGGCACCCTGATAGGCATTGCGCATGATATTCCCGTACCAGGGGAAGATCGCGAAATCGGCGATGGTGATCTCGTCGCCGATGATGAACTCCTTGTCGGCCAGCTGCCGGTCGAGCACGTCGAGCTGGCGCTTGGTCTCCATCGCATAGCGATCGATCGCATACTGGATCTTCATCGGCGCATAGGCATAGAAATGGCCGAAGCCGCCGCCCACGAACGGCGCGGAGCCCATCTGCCACATCAGCCAGTTGAAGGTCTCGGTGCGCTTGCGCAGCCCGGTTGGCAGGAAGGCGCCGAACTTCTCGGCGAGATAGACAAGCATCGATCCGCTCTCGAACAGGCGCAGCGGCGGGTCCTGCGAATAGTCGAGCATCGCAGGGATCTTGCTGTTCGGGTTGATCGCGACGAAATCGCTGCCGAACTGGTCGCCCTTGCCGATGTTGATGAGCCAGGCGTCGTACTCCGCATCATGGCCGGCGGCGAGCAGCTCCTCGAGCATGATCGTGACCTTCTGGCCATTGGGCGTGCCCAGCGAATAGAGTTGCAGCGGATGCTCGCCGCGCTGGAGCTTGACCTCCTCGCGGGCGCCCGCAGTGGGTGCGTTGATGCCGACGAAGGCGCCGCCATGGCCCTTGTCCCAGGTCCAGACCTTGGGCGGTTCATAGCCGGTCGGGAGGTTCTGGGAGGGGTCGCTATCGGCCATGATCTATCTCCTTGCGGGACTCGTTGTCCTTAGCAACCTAATCTAGCGCCTGCGCGCGCGCTGGCTAGCGGGCAGGCGGGATGACTATTCTAGGGTGTGAAATAGCGGGGCTTTAGAGCGTGGCCGCGACCGTTCAGAACGGCAGCCAGTTTCGCTTCTCGGAGAACTTCATATAGCCCGCATTGATGCCGAGCCGGTAGCCGACGCCGAGCCGGATCGGGATCAGCACGACATTGCCGCGGCGCAGATAGCTCGCGTTGAATCCGCCGACGAGATAGGCGGCGCCTTCGCCGGCCGGATAACGCTTGTAGAGATTCTGGCTGTCATAGAGATTATAGACCAGCACGAAGGTCTTGGAGGCGTTGCCGCCGAGGTCGAAGCCGAGCGACGGACCGGTCCAGTAAACGTCGCGCTGGCCCTCGACCTTGTGGAACATCTCGCCCGAGCCATAGCGCAGGCCGACACCGACCGCGCCGGAGGCCTCGCGCCCAGCGATGTACGCGACCGGCTCACCCTGATCGCGCAGGATATTTTCGAGGATGCCGGCCAGGCCTTCCGCACCCTTGCCGAACACGCCTTCGGCCGCGCCGATCAGGTCGTCCTTCTTGTACGTGGTCGATGCCGCGCCCGCGGGTACGCCGGCCGCCGCGACGGACTCGCTGGCGCTGCTGCTTGGTGCGGGCGCCGGCGTGCCGGTCGCTGTGCTTGCCGTCGAAGCGGGTGGGCTGGCGGGCGGCGGAGCCGTGTCGGCCGGCGGTGCGCCGGTGATCCCATTGTCGCTCGCGGGCGCACCTGGAACGAGGTCGGCGTCGATCGCGCTATTGGGGTCGACCGTCCCGACCTGCGCCATTACCGGCGTCGCGCTCATCGCGGCGACCGCGACGAGCGTCAGGCCGATGCCGATCCGCTGGCCGAGCATGGATGTGATCCGGTTCATTACGACATCTCCCGCCGCTGTGCGCGGCCTGTTTGCGCGCGCAGCGCGACCCATTGTTGTCGTTTGTATCCGCGCCTGCCGATGAAACGACAATGAACGAACGGCGAACCGAATCGATTTCGCGCCAGACCGAGTCGAAAAAGTGCCGTTCGGTTTGCCGACGCTGCTGCACGGGCTGTCCTACAGGCGGACGTCCATGGCATGCCCCTGATTCGGTCGCGCCTCAGCGGCCAAGCTGGCGGGAAGGAGCCGGAAAAAAATGAAGGCCGACCCCCGAACTTTCCGAACTTTCGAAAGAAAATTACGCGATCTCGTCCCGACGATTGAGGACGTTGATCGCGGCGTGGACGCGCGCTTCGGCTTCCGCCCGCGGCAGACCGGCCGGGATCGGCTCGCCGAACCGATAGGTGATCGTGCCCGGGCGTTTCAGGAAGCCGTGGCGGGGCGAGAGCCGCCCGCTGTTAATGGCCAGCGGGATGACCGGGCAGCCGAGCACGGCATAGAGACCCGCGAACCCGGCCTTGAGCGGCGGCGAAGCGCCATGCTCGACGCGCGTCCCTTCGGGATAGAGAAGCACCGGCCGGCCGAGCGCGAAGGCCGCGCGCGCCTTCGCGCGGATGGTCCGCAGCGTGCTCGCACCGCCCTCCCGATCGACCGCGATCAGTCCATAGGCCCCGGCGATGGCGCCCCACACCGGGATGTCGATGAGCTCGCGCTTGGCGGCGATGACAGGCCGATAGAACAGACAGAGGGCATCGAGCGTCTCGAACATCGATTCATGCTTGGCGACGATGAACAGGGGCTCGGCCGGCAATGTGCCTTCGATGACGATCTTCTGGCCCAGAACCCAGCGGATCAGCAGCCTATGGATGCGCGACCAGCGCTCGGCGACCCAGGCGACGCTGCGCCAGCCGCCGGGCAGAGCGACCACCGCCGCGAGCACCAGCACGACGGTCATGCCATAGAACAGCACGGCGAAGATCGCCGACCGAACAGCAGCGAGGAGGAGACCAAACCGGGACAGGGGTGGCATGGCGCGCGCTCAGATGCCGATCAGGCCGGCCGCCCGGCGCAGCAGATATTTGTGATATTCGCGCATCAGCACCGTCAGGCTCGGATTGGACCGCACGGCGTCCGGCACGATCGTCACCGGCTCCTCGACCTGCCGCGACAGCTCGTAGCGCGCGCGGCGCATGTGCCAGTCGGCCGTGATGATCCGCAAGGACTTGTACTTTCGCCGCGCAAGCCAACGGCTGGTCTCGACCGCGTTGGAGCGCGTGTCGATCGCTTCGCGGCCGAGCGTCACGCAGCAGTCCATCAGCCTTTTGGGTACGCCATAGGCCTTGGCGAATTCGGACGGGCGGACATCCTGATCGACGCCGGAGACGAGCATCTGCTCGCTTTCTCCGCGCCGCAGCAGCGCAAGCCCGCGATCGATCCGCCCGGCCGATCCGGTGAGTACGACGATCGCGTCGGTATGCTCGTCGCCATGCGGCTGCGGCAGGAGCAGCGCGAACCAGGCGAAGCCGAGCGCCCAGAGGATCAGCGCAAGAGCGAGGAGGCGCCGGGTCATAGCGACCGCTTCAAGGCGCGCTGCAGCGTGACGCGCGCGGAAAGCCAGGCGACGGCGACGCCGAGGAGCGGCAGGAGCGGCAGCAGCACCCATGCGAAGACCGGCAGCGAGACGCTCTGCACCAGATCGGAGGCGACCGCCGCCATGGATCGGCCGACGAGGATGATGACGATGACGGCGACGGTGAAGCCGATCACGGCGCCGAACAGCGCGTCCAGCATCATGCGCCGCTGGAACAGGCGGACCACCTGCGCATCCGTGGCTCCCAGCATGTGCATGATGTCGATGGTGCCGCGATGCGTGGCATGCGCGCCGCGCGCCGCCAGCACGACGACCGCGCCCGTCGCGATCGCCATCAGCGCGACGGCGCCGAACGACAGGATGCCGATGACGCCGACAAGGCGCGCGAGTGGCGTCAGATAATTGGCATGCGGCTCCACGCGCGCCTGTTCGTTGATCGCCTTCACGGCCCTGTCCAGCGTGACGAGCCGCTCCTCGCGTTCGCCCTCCTCCGTTACCAGATCGGCATCCACCAGCGCGGGGATGGGAATGTCGCTGATCTTCATGTCGCTGCCGAGCCACGGCGCGAGCTGGGCGGAGAGGGTGGCGTCGGGTACGACCTCGATATTGCCGACACCCTCGGTCTCCTCGAGGAGCGTCACGATGCGTCGCACTGCCCGGCCGCGCAACTCGCCATCGGCCTCGGCGATCTGGATGGTCACGCGATCTGAGACGTCAGCGCTCAGTGTCCGCGCGGCATGATCCAGCGCGATGCCGGCCGCCGTCGCCAGCACGGTCAGGAACATCATGATCGCGATCACCCACGGCATGGGCCCTGTGATGCGGCCCTGCGGCAGCAGCGATCCCGGCGTATAGGGGCGGGGCGGGGCTTCGCTCGGCTCACGCGCCATGGTTCAGTCGACCCCCGCCGGACGCGGCGGATAGCGCAGGGCGCCAGTCGGATCCGCCATGCGCCCCTTCTCCAGCCGAAGCATCTGCGCGTCGGCGACCTTGCCGAGCAGGTTGAAGTCGTGGGTGGCGACGACGATCGTCGTGCCAAGCTTGTTCAGCGCCTCGAACAGCGTGATGAGGCGCGAGGCCATTTCCTGATCGACGTTGCCGGTCGGTTCGTCCGCCACCAGTAGTTCCGGCCGGCCGATGACGGCGCGGGCAATGGCGACGCGCTGCTGCTCGCCGCCCGAGAGCGTGGCGGGATAGGCATTGGCGCGATCCGAAAGCCCGACCCAGTGCAGCATTTCCTCGACCGGCGGGCGCAGCTGATCGTCGGACACGCCCGCGATGCGCAGCGGCAGTGCGATATTGTCGAATGCGGAAAGATGCGGGACCAGCCGGAAATCCTGGAACACCACGCCGATGCGGCGGCGAAAGCCGGGCAGGCGGGCACGGGGCAGGGTGACGATGTCGGCATCAAACAGGCGGATCGCTCCGCGGCTCGGCCGCTGCGCCAGATAGAGGAGCTTGAGCAAAGAGGTCTTGCCCGCACCGGAGGCGCCGGTGAGGAAATAGAAAGTGCCTTCATCGAGCGAGAAGGTCAGATCGGAGAGCGTCTCGGGTCCGGGCCCGTAGCGCAGCCCGACATTCTCGAACTGGACAATCGTTGCCATCGCGGCGCTGCGCATCCCCGTTGCCGGGCGCCTCACCTGGTGCGGCGCCCGCTGGTCGTTTCATCGTGCATGGCACAGGCTCATAGCGCGGGCAAGGCGCAGAAAGCGGCTCATGCCCTTCCGTACCAACATGGTAAACGCTCGCTTGCTCTTGCGCACAAAGCGGTGTTTATGGAGCAGCAATGATCCTCATTTGCCCGCAATGCGCCACGCGCTACGTCGTTCCGGACAGTGCTATCGGTCCTTCGGGGCGGCAGGTGCGTTGCGCGTCGTGCAAGCATAGCTGGTTTCAGGAAGGCGCGGAAATCCGCCGCCCGGAGCCCGCTATGGCGGCGAGCGAGCCCGCACCGCCGGTCGCGGCTCCGCCGCCGCCTCCACCCCCACCGCCGCCGGCTGCCGCCGCGCCATCGCCCTCTCTGCCGTTCGAGCAGGAGGGGCGACCGGCGCCCTCGACGCCCGAGCAGACGGTGCCGCGTCACGATCCGGTCGATCCCGAGCCGGTCGCGCAGGCGAGCGTGCCCGCCGAGGAGTTCATTCACTATCCGGATGACGACTATGAAGCGCCCGTGCGTGCGCGCCGCAATCCGGCCAAGCTCTGGACGATCGCGGCGATCATCTTCTTCCTCGTCGTCAGCGTCGCCGGCGGGGCGCTCGTCTATTTCGGGCCGCCCTCATGGGCGGTCAATCTCGGCCTCTCCGCGCGCGATACCGAGGCGGGGCTGAACTTCTACCTGCCCAAGCCGCCCGAGCGCCGCAACCTGCCGACCGGCGAGGAATATTTCGCGTTCAGCGCGCGCATCCTCAACGACAGCGATCATGAGCTGACCGTGCCGCCGGTGGTGGTCGAGCTGCGCGACGATCAGGGCCGCCTTGTGTTCAGCTGGATGACCAAGGCGGACAAGGCCCGACTGCGGCCCAATGAGGAAGCGCGCGTCTCGGAGAGCCGGCTCGACATCCCCAAGAACGCGCGGAACCTGGAGCTCAGGTTCGTCGATAGCGCGAGCTGACCAGCCAGAAGCGACCGCCCTGGAGCAGCATGGCAGCGACCATCCCGAGCGCGGCGGCAGAGGCGAGACCGGCTGAGCCCCATCCATAGCTGTAGGCCGCCCAACCCGCGAGGCTGAGGATGAGGAAGAAAGCAATGATGCCGTTGACGCCCGCCATTACCTGATCGCCGAGCGAGCGCAGCGCCGCCACGAAGATCGCCTGCAACCCGTCGAACAGGATGAAGGGTGAGAGGATGAGGACCATGACGATCGCTTCCTTCGCGACCGCGGCGTCTGCGGTAAGTCCGCGCACGATCGGCCCGGCGAACAGCAGATAGACCAGCACGATCGCGCCCATGATGAGCGTGGATAGCCCGCAGGCGATGAGCGTGCGGCTGCGCGCCGTCCACGGCTCCTCCGCCCCAACCGCATTGCCGACACGCACGCCCGCCGCCGATCCGAGGCCGAGCGCGAGCGCGAAGCCGATATTGTGCAGCGAGAGCAGCACCTGGAATGCGCCGGCGATCACCTCGCCCATGCGCGTCGAGAGCACCATCAGGAAAGAGAAGCCCAGCACTTCGAGCGCCGCTCCGATGCCGGGTATGAAGCCGAAGGAGACGATCGCCGGGATGCCGCGCAGCGCACTGCGCCAGGCCGGGGTATCAAGTCTGCGCAATTCTCGCTCGTGGGCGCTCGACAAGGTCCAGGCCATGAGTGCCATGGCGAGGCCGCCCAATATCGACGTGATCGAGGTTGCCAGCGCCGCGCCGAATGCGCCCATCGCTGGAAATCCGAGATGACCAAGCGCCATGGCCCAGGCGAGCAATGCGTTGACCGGCAGTGTCGCAAGATTGACCGCCAGCACCCGTCGCGGCGCGCTGACGCCCTCCAGGAAGAAGGCACAGGCGATCGAGAGCATCTGGCCGGGCAGGCCGATCATCATCGCGGCGAGCACGGCCGCGCCCGGACTGACGAGATCGGGCGCTACGCCAGTCGCGATCAGCAGCGGCCGCGCCGCGAGGCCGATGACGAGCGCGCTCGGAATGCCCAGCAGCACGCCGGTCAGCACGGCCTCGCGCCAGAGCGCTCCCGTGCGCGGCAGATCGCGTGCGCCGTCCGCGCGGCTGGTGAAGACGATGATGCCGGACATGCCGCCGAACAGCAGCATGAGGATGACGAACATGACGACCCGCCCGGCGGCGAGCGCGCCCAGCTCATGCGTGCCCGCGAACCCGACGACGGTGACGTCGATCAGGTGCATGATCGTCCAGTTGAGATTGGTGAGGATGATCGGCCAGGCCAGCCGCGCGATGCGACGCGCTTCCGGCACGAGGCCGTCCGGATCGATGGAGGACATGGGGCGCTTCCGAAGCCTAGCCGTGACCTGCCGGTGATTCGGGCAAGCCGGTCCGGCCGGCATGATCCCGCGCGCTGGTCAGAAATGTCGTCATGCCGTCCGGCATCATCTGCGTCTTCTCATTGCAGTCCGTTCCCGGTCAGTACGAGGCGACCCAGGAAACCAAGCTTTTTCAGCCATCATGGCCACGAACGGCGTGGATCGCGTGCCGGAGCGGGCAAGTCAAGCGCTCCAGAATGATATGGCGAGGCGCATGCATATGCGCTGTCGCATCAGGGCTGTGAACGGTGGTTGCATAGCCCGGGCCGCTTTGCTAATGGCCGCCGCCTACCTGAAGGGCCGCCCGGTCCTTCCCTTCCTGATGTGCGGTCGTGGCGGAACTGGTAGACGCGCAACGTTGAGGTCGTTGTGGGCGAAAGCCCGTGGAAGTTCGAGTCTTCTCGACCGCACCAGACAGTCCATAAAACCTAGGTATTGAGGGCGAGCC
This sequence comes from Sphingobium xanthum, assembly GCF_019737615.1. GTDB lineage: Bacteria > Pseudomonadota > Alphaproteobacteria > Sphingomonadales > Sphingomonadaceae > Sphingobium > Sphingobium xanthum. Next base: position 117,063 of record NZ_JAHKKS010000012.1, read on the forward strand.
GGCGGCTCGGCCCGAGAACTGGCGCGGTTCTGCGGCATTCGCCGAGGTGCTAGATTGCATCTGCAGTCAGAGACGCGCTGACGTGGCGATCTTTTCGCGCAACATATCGCGGCCGTCTCTGGCCCTAAGTTTTTGACTGCAGTGAGAACTGGCTCAGGAGACGCCGAGAACCCGGCGTTGCTCGGTCCAGGCGAGTGGTAGTTCGACGCTCATCAACGAGCGTGCAGTGAGCGTTGCGGGCTGCCGCCCTTCAATGATCGCGGTCGCGATGTCGGGAGCGAGGCAGGAGAGGGTGACCATTTTGCCGAGCCGTGTGCGGCATCGACCATGCTCCGCTGCGATGGCTGCAATAGATCGATCCGGCTGGCTTAGGATGACCTGCTTTGCAGCATGCGCCTCGGCCAGCAACGCAACCAGCTTCTCATCGCGCTGCACCGTTATGGTCGGTGCAGCATTAGGCCCAGGGATGACCAGCCGGATCTGGCGCCCCCGCCTGACCTTGAGCACCGGCAGGGTAAGTTCGAGCGCCGGTCGATCGTCCTGCTGCGTGAGGTCGAGCAACGCAGCAAGGCCCGTTTGATCAATCACCAGCGCGATGTGGTCCTCATTGAGGTGGATGCGTGCAATGGTACCGGTCAGGATCTCAATCTTGTCTGCCTGCGAACCGCCGCGCAGCTTTGCTGCATGGATTGCTGCGGTCTTGATCGCGCGGTCGAGATCGTCAGCGGGCAGCTCACCGGCAAGGTTCATCATCGCCTGCGCATCGCCAAGATAGGATGCGAGCCGGTCGATCACGAGCCGCTCAAGATCATGAGCATTGACCCGCCATGCTGGAGCGCCATCGATCAGGTCTGGCCGGGTTACATAGTAGCGATAGCGCTTGCCCGGCTTGGTGGCATGACTGCTGGTCATCGCCCGGCCTTCGCCGTCCAGGACCAGACCGATCAGGAGGCTAGGCTGGACGGCCTTGATGCGCTTGGAACTGCCGGAGGCGTTGTCCTTGAGTTTTGCCTGCACAGCGGCCCAGAGGGCCTGGGGGACAATGGCTTCATGCTCTGCATCGAACCAGTCTCCCTTGTGAGCGAGCTGACCGATGTAGATGCGGTTCGAGAGCAGATGGTAGAGTGTGCCACGCCGGAAGATGCAGCCGCCGCGATGCGGTCCGCTGGTCCGCCGCTGAACCTTGGTGCGGTGGCCTTGGGCGTTCAGCTCCTCGGTCAGCTCGACCACCGAGCCAAGCTCCAGATAGCGCTGCATGATCCGGCGCACGAGATCGGCCTCTGCCGAATGTGGGACGAGCTTACGGCTATCGACCTCATATCCAAGCGGGACCGGTCCACCCATCCAGAGGCCCTTGCGCTTGGAAGCCGCGATCTTGTCGCGGATGCGCTCACCGGTCACCTCTCGCTCGAACTGGGCGAACGAAAGCAGCATGTTCAAGGTGAGCCGTCCCATGCTGGTGGTGGTGTTGAACGATTGCGTGATCGAGACAAAGCTGGCTTTAGCCTCGTCGAGCACCTCGACGATCTTGGCGAAGTCGGCAAGATTGCGGGTCAGTCGGTCGATCTTGTAGACAAGGATGATGTCGACTTTGCCTAAGGTGACATCGGCCAGCAGGCGCGTCAGCCCAGGGCGCTGCATGTTGCCGCCAGAGAAGCCGCCATCGTCAAAGCGGCCGTCAACGAGGACCCAGCCTTCGTGTCGCTGGCTCAGCGCATAGGCGGCACAGGCCTCATATTGCGCGTCGAGGCTGTTGAACTCCTGATCGAGCCCATCCTCGGTCGACTTGCGCGTATAGACCGCGCAGCGCAGGCGCCGCTCAGCTGCCACGAGCAAGTCCGAAGAAGCGGGGACCGGACCAGTGCGCGCCGGTCACGTCCTTCGCGATCTGGCTGAGAGATCGGTATGAGCGATCCTCCCAGACGAAGCCCTCGTCGCGCACCTCGACCGCGATGGTCTTGCCGTTCCACTCGCGGACCAACCGCGTGCCGGGGGTTAGAGTTGGGGAGGGGGCCTTGCGAAGCACTGTGCTGCCAGGCGATGCACCTCGCTCGAGTTCTCGCACGACCAGGACGGGAAGGGCGCCCAGATATCGCTCCTGCAGGCGCTGGGCGACCAACCGGCGCAGCAATGGCAGGGGAACATTGGGTGCAACTTGCTTGGTGAGCTGCTGCCAACGCTCGCGCAGTTGTTCCTGCGTCAGTAATGGCAGAGCCAGCATCTCCTTCTCGAGGCGCTTCATTCGGCTTCCGGCTCGGAGCGGTCGATGATCGTGTAGCGGGTGACGCCCTCAATCGAGGTCCGGGTGATCTCATATCGCTTCTTGCGCAGGCCCGTGAGGGCCGCGCGGGTCGTGTGCGGTAGCCAGCTAGTTGCGGCGATCAGTTCCTTAAGGCTGGCACCCTCGGCGCGTTCCATAAGCGCAATGACCTGCGCGATCTTGGACACAGGCTTGTCGGGTTCCGGTGTGGCATTCGTCTTGGTTTTGGTCATGGGTGGTCTCCTTGTCGGAGCGGCGTCATGCTGCTCCCACCACCGCAAGCCCGGACCTCGGCGAAGGTCAGGGCGATCAAGCGACCGCCGGGGCCGCGTTCGATCGACACCAATGCTTGCGGTGGGGCTCAAGTCCAGTCGAAAGAAGGAGAATTGCAATGGGTTCGGGCGTTAGGGTTGAGAGCGCAGCTCAGAGCCCAAAAGTGATTGCGCAGCCTGGAGAAGCTTGCGGATCCGTTCGGCGTCATCCGCCAGCCGACTGATTTGGATGGTAAGGTCGTCCGGTTCTGCTGATCGGGACTGTCAGATATTTTGTGCGCGAGGCCATAGAGATGGATAGGAAGGACCATCGATATGGCGATCGACAAGGCCATGCTGGACCAGCTTCTGGCTGGTCGTGATCCGCAGGATTTGTTCGCGAAG
>NZ_JAHKKS010000013.1 GCF_019737615.1 Sphingobium xanthum
GATGAAGCTGCTATACCTCGTACTCAACAAGGCCGCCGATGAATGGAAACGGCCACCGCGCGAGTGGGCCGAGGCAAAAACCCAGTTCGCCGTGATCTTCGGCGAGCGGTTCGTCATCTGATGACGATAACCGGCCTCGCGCACAAAATATCTGACAGTCCCCCAGTGAGACGTTCAACATCGTCGCTGATCACGGCGAAATGGCCATCGCGAACCGCGACCTCAAAGCTCACCATATCATCCGAATTCCACGGGAAATTGGCGACCGTCCGATGGTCGATGCGATTGCTTAGCGGGAGCGCGGTGATCGGGACCATCAAACAAACGAGAGACACTCCAGCTCTTTGACGAACAAACATCAACTCTGACTGCCTTGGACTCGACATTGAACCAACGGTCGCTTTCGGGCAGCGCCAAATCACCGCCGAATGACCGGAATCCGGGGTGGAGTCATCGCTACACCGACGCTCGGTTGCTATATTCTGGTTCAGATCTCGCTTGCGACGGAAGCATATGCTCGTGGGTGCGATCCTGGCCAAACCCAGCGTCAATAGGATCACACGCCTCCGCGGGCCGCATCAATGACTGCCGATAATGCGCGACGCTCTCTTTTTGCGAACTCCGCCGCATCATCGAGCGCGAGGCCCGTCGATGTTCCGCGAATGATGAAGAACATCGCATCTGCGATGTGATCGGGTTCGCGTAGCTGAGCCTCGCGGCAAGCTCGTTCCAGCCAATCACGCTGATAGTGGTAATATTCCCGAATGACGTCGTGGGCCGGATGGGCCGGATCGGAGAGCTCCGCCATGCTGTTGCCGAACGGGCACCCGCGCATCCAGACGGAGATCTGGGACACCATCATATCGACCAGGCCATGCAAACGCGCCAGGGCATCATGGGGATAGGCGTCTTCCACCTCGCGCCATTTTTCCTGCGCGGCTGCGGATGTCGCGCGCAGCCATTCGACGATGAGCCGCTCCTTCGATCCGAACCCTCGGTAGAGGGTCATCTTATTGGAACCAGCCGCCGCGGCGATCTCGTCCACTCCCACCATGTGAATGCCATGACGGTAAAAAAGCTGGCTTGCCGCGCTGAGTATGCGCTCCCGGGGGGCGTCCTTCGGATTGATCTTCACCCGGGTTTCCATGCCGATTTCATAGGCGATGCGATCATCAGTTGACAAGAGGTGTTACCGGTAAGTAACATTCACGATAGAGCGCAAAGCTTCTGTGAAAATATAGAGGGGGAGGACAATGACGAACGATCGTGGCACATCGTCGCGGCGGATATTTGCCGGCATTGCCGGGGGATTTCTGGTTTCCACCGTAATGACGACTCCGGCGTCGGCACAGGATGATCCACAGCACGGACTGGCCGATATCATCGTGACTGCTCAACGTACCGAGGGCAGACTCCAGGACACGCCGGTGTCAGTCGCACTGCTGAGCGGAGAAGAGCTCGCGACGCGGGGCATCTCCGATCCAGCGGCGCTCCAGGGCTCTCTCCCCGCCGTTCAATTTCAGCCGGTCGGCGACGTGCTCGCCAATATTCGCGGTATCGGCACGTTCAATCTGCAGCCGGGTGCAGATGCAGCGATCGCCTACAATGTCGATGACATCTACATAGCTCATGCGACAGGCCTCACACCGGTCTTCTTCGATCTTGCCCGCATCGAGGCCCTGCGCGGACCGCAAGGCACGCTCTACGGCCGCAATACCAATGCCGGCGCGATCAATATCATCACCAATCGGCCGAGACTTGGTCGGCTTTCTGCTGCTGCTCAAGTGCAAGCGGGCAATTACGACCTGATTGCAACGGAGGCGATGCTCAACCTGCCATTGGGCGAGACCGTCGCCGTTCGGATCAGCGGCGCGACACAGAAGCATGACGGCTACATGCGCGATGGCCACAACGACGCGGATATATATGCCGGCCGCATCCGGCTCCTGTTCGCGCCGGATCAAGGCACGGAGCTGCTGCTGACCGGCGAATATTCGAACCAATCCGGCCTTGGCGCCGGCGGATCCTCGCCATGTCTCGCCACGTTTGCAGTCGCCGGATGCAACCGGAAGGGATGGGACGCCTATGCCGGCAACGAAACGCCAGTGCCGGACGACTTCCGATCTGTGGAGAATATCGGAATCAACGGTCAACTGGCGCATGACTTCACATGGGCGACGCTGACTGCAATCGCGTCTTGGCGGAGGGTCGATTATGCGAGCCTGACCACCACCGGAGACGCGAATATCCCCTTCGGCGATTTCGGGTACAAGCCCAGCAACGCCAACCAGCTGTTCACGGGTGAAGTGCGGCTGAATTCGCTGGCCTCGTCACCGGTGCAATGGGTGGTGGGCGCCTATTATTCCCGCGAGAAAATGACCAACCGGATCGATCGGACTTTCTTGTCCGATACGCTGCTTGGCGTATCTGAAGTCCTTGACCGTTATCGTGCGACCTCGCGCGCACTGTTTGGCCAGGTGACGGTGCCTCTCGGAAGCCGCATTCGTCTGACAGGCGGCCTTCGCTTCACCGATGAGGAAAAATCGGCGTCCGGGGTGGCGACGAACTATTTCGTGGTTCCGGCTGCAAGTATCGCGACGGGCGGCGCGGAATCTCATTCTGGCCTGACCTGGAAGGCAGGTATCGAAGCCGACCTCGCCCGCGCGTCGCTTGCCTATGCAAGCGTCAGCACCGGATTCAAGTCGGGCGGGGTCAACCAAACTCCGGCGGGTTTCGGCATTCCCTCCAGCTATGCGCCCGAGCGGATCACAGCCTATCAAGCAGGTGTGAAGAACCGTTTCCTCGACAACAAGCTGCAGGTGAATGCCGAGGTCTTCTACTATCGATACACGGGCTTCCAGGAACTGCTGAACATCTTCGCGCCGGGATATCTGGCCTTTTACACCGTCAACTCTCAAAAGGCGCGCGTCTACGGCGGAGAAATCGAGGTGGTGGCGATGCCCAGCCCAGACGATCGCTTCGAGGCGTCGCTTGCCTTGCTCGACACGCGGTTCACCCGGTTCGACCTGACATCCTTCGGCGGCGCCGATTATTCGGGCAACGAGCTGCGCAACGCGCCACCTGTAACCGCCAATGTGGCTTATCAGCATCGCTTCCGCCTCGGTTCGGCCGGTGAACTGACGCCGCGGATCGAAACCGTGATCTCGGACAAATATTACACAGACGCGATCAATTCCGTTGCAGGCCAGCAGGCGAGTTACACCCAGACAAGTGCGAGCCTGCGCTACCTCAGTGCCAATGGTGGCTGGAGCCTGACAGGCTGGGTTCGTAACCTGGAAAATGAGGCCGTAATATATTCCTACTTCGGCGGGCGCGGATATCCGCTGGCGCCGAGGACCTATGGCGTCACACTGCGGTTCGAAACCAGATGAAACAAGCGCGAGCCCCAGAGTCGGCGGTACTCCCTGATCGGGCGACCGTCGTTCGACAGTCTTTGAATGCGTATCCGCCAGGAACCTTCGCCATGGGCGCCGCCTTGCTTCGGGTGAGCATGGGCGCTCTGTTTCTCGGGCATGTCGGTGTTCGATTGACGGTCATCACGTGGCCTGCGGCGATGCAGTTCTTCCAATCTCTGGGACTGCCCTGGTTCATGGCCTACGCAGTCACCATCGCGGAAACATGTGTCGGTGTCCTGTTGATCATCGGTTGGCGTGTGAGGATCGCGGCGCTGGTTGGAGCCGTCGTTCTGATCGGCGCAACGGTCCTCGTTCATGGTGCCAACGGCTTTCTCTTCACCAATGAAGGCGGCGGATGGGAATATCCGGCATTCTGGGCGCTCGCCCTCATCAGCCAAAGCCTGCTTGGTGCGGGAAGCTGGTCCATCGCACTCGCCGGCGACAAGAGGGAGCCGGGCAGTGCGAGTTCGGATCTGATTTAGCAGGCCGTCACATCAGGAGATCCCAATGTCTTTGACGACCGCCAATTCCGAGCGATCCGGCGACCGGACGTTCGGTTTCATGATCGTACGCCTCGTATTCGGCGCTTGGTTTCTTTTCTCCGGCGCAGAATATTTCTCGCCATTCGATCTGCAGCCGCTCGGCAATACGCCGCTGGCGAAGGAGTTCACGCTGGCGCTGATTCACAGCGGCCTCTTTGCATGGATCAAAGCCATGGAAATCGTGATCGGCGTTCTGTTGCTGATCAATCGCGCCATCTTGCCCGCCGCACTGGCAACGGCGCCGCTCACGGTCGTGATTGCGTACTGGAACTTCGTTCTCGACCCCGGCGTCGTGGAATATCTGTTCGGTACCGCAACAGTCGCTTGCAATGCGGTGCTCCTGTGGCCCTATCGTTCTGAGCTCATCGCGCTGCTGAGGTGGCGAGATTGAGCCGCGATACGAACAGCAACGGCGAAATGTATCTGCAATCTCGACGGCTTTCGAAAATCAGTTTTGGCGATAGTATGAAGCTGATCCCTCGGCATGAGGCGCAGTAAGTCGAAAGCATTTCAAGCCAGTGCCCTCATGGGGCGAGGAAGGCGGCCTTGGCGAAAGCTACTGCACGAGTGATCGACTCTTCGACCGAGCGAGCGTTACAAAGTCCATCGGACATGATCTCGAGCCGCTCATTGTCCCAATGTGTCATGTGCTCGACGCCGAAGGTAAAATGTAGGCGCCAGCAAATCTCCTCCCTGCTGAGATGCGGAAATGCGCGTTGCGCGATGTCGACGGTTTCCCGCATCCCGCGAATCCCTGCGTCAACCTCGGCTTTGATTTCCGGCAGAGAACTCATCAGTGCGCGCGCTATAAAGCGGCTCGCCATCGCCCCATCCTCGCCCTTGCTCCGCATAAATGCGATGGGCGCCATGATGGAGTATAGGAATTTGTCGACATCGGGCACTGCTTGTGCCTCAAGTTCGGCGACCAGCGGCGCTCGAAGCGCCAAAAGCATGCCAAAACGCTGCCGAAATACGGCCATCAACAGGTCTATTCTCGATTCATAGTGGTGATAGATCACCGAGGGGCTGACGCCTGCGGCCTTGGCGATGTCGCGCATCGAAACGCTTTCCAGACCATGCTCGGCACATAGTGCCTCTGTGACCTTGAGCAGCCGTTCTGCTGACGAGCCAATCTTCTTTGCCGTCTTCGCCATCACATCCTCTGCAACCTTCGCGGGGCCCCTCATAGCAGTATCCGCTGACCGAATAGCCAGCCTCTTGAATAGAACGAACGTTCGATCTATTGATTGATTCGGAGGTGTCAACGACACCCGATGAGGAGGGGGAGAAATCATGAGAAAAATTGCCCACGTCCATGAGGGGCACCGCGCCGGTCGAACTGTCAAGCAAACGGCTGATGGCAAGGAATGGTCTCTTTCGATTTTGCCGATCAAAACACTGGCCTTGCTATCAGCATCGCTCGCAGCGAGTTCTGCAGCAGCGCAGTCGGCTCCACAGGCTCAGGAAGAGGACACAGTCGGAGAGATCGTCGTCACGGCCGAGCGCCGCGCCAGTAACATCCAAACGACCCCCATTTCGGTCAGCGTGCTGAGCGGCGATACGCTGAGGGAGCGGCAGGTCACCCAGATTCAGGATCTGGAAACGCAGACCCCGGGCCTCTCCTTCACCCAGAACGGCTTCACTTCGAACATCAATCTGCGGGGACTCGGCAATACGACCACCTCGCCCAACATCACCACCGGCGTGGCAGTGTTTCATGATGGCCTCTACCAGCCAGAAGCTATCCTGTTGAACACGCCCTTCTACGACATCGCATCGGTGGAAGTGCTGCGCGGGCCGCAGGGAACCATTGTGGGCCAAAACTCGACCGGCGGCTCGCTCCAGGTCAACTCGCGCAATCCGGAGCTGAACGACGGTATCAGCGGTTATGTTGAAGCGACGGCCGGCAACTATGCGCTCAAGCGGCTGAGCGGCGCCGTCAATCTACCGATTTCCGAGACGCTGGCTGCACGGGCGGCTTTCTACATTGAGGGGCGCAACAGCTTTTATCGGAATCTGAGACCGGTCGTTCCGGCTGCCGGCTATGAAGGAGTTTCCCAACCCGGCCGTGTTGACGCGCGGCACATGCGTTTAAGTCTCTTGTGGCGTCCGAGCAGCGCGTTCCAGGCTGTCCTCAAGGCTGAACTAAACTATCTCGACACTGGAGGCCTCACGTCGCGCCCACGACCGGCCTGCACAAGCTGTACCCCCAATAGCAGCTTCTACGGCTTCGGCTATGACGGACCGAGCGCATTGAACGGGTTCCGGACTCCGGGCACCTACGATCTCGTCTACAATAGCCCGACGATGCAGCAGGACACCGCCAATCGGTTCAGCCTGGATATGCGCTACACGTTCGACAACGGCATCGTTCTACGTTCGCTCAGCGGCTATCAGCATCTCAAGGAGGTTCGTGTCGATGATCTCGATGGATCGGCTGCACCCGTGGGCTCCGTGCCGCAGGGCTCCGTCGCCTATCACATCATCGGCCCGAGAAATGACTATTATAGCCAGGAAATCAACCTGATCTCACCCAATGAAGGCGTGCTCACCTGGCTGGCGGGCGCCTCCTATTTCCATCGCGAGACGCCAGTTGGGCTTTCCTTCTACCCGTTTGGCGCGCTGCCCGATGCGGCCGGCACGAACGCGACATTCATCCTGAACTCGGTTTCGCGGCAAGAATTGATCGGCCTGTTTGGACAGGTCGGCTACCAGATTACGCCGCGCCTGCAAGTCCAGTTCGGCGGCCGTTACTCCTTCAGCAAAAATACGGGCGACGGCGCTCTGCAGCTCGCGATTTTCCCTGGTTTCAAGATCACGCTGCCACAGGTTGGCCGTTATGCTGAAGAGCGCCCGACCTGGAAGGCGACGCTGAACTGGGAGGTGAACGACAGCAACTTCCTTTATGCCTTCTATGCCCGCGGCTTCAAAGATGGCGGCATCAATCCGCCCAGCCCGAATTTCGCGCCGGAAATCGTCGATGATTTCGAAGCGGGATGGAAATCCAAACTGTTTGACAATCATGTCCTGCTGCAAGCTGGCGTTTACTACATGGAGTACAAGGCCATGCAGCAGCCTGTACTCAATCCCATCACGACCACCCAGCAGATTGCAAACATCGGCGATTCTACCATCTACGGCTCCGAGATCTCCGCGCAGGCGCGGTTCGGAGGGCTGAGCCTCGACTTCGGCTTCGCCTATAATCACTCGAAGCTCGGCAACATCTCTGCCGTTGCCGCATACCAGCTCCCTGCCGGGCAATTGCCACCGCAGTGCGCACCCGGCCAGTCTGTCGGTTGTTTCGACTATACGTCTTACATCGTGAACCTGTCCGGTCAGAAGAATCCCTATTCACCGGAAATCACGCTCAATGCCTCCATTGCCTATGACATCGCGATTGGCGGCGAAGCGAAGCTGACTCCTCGGATCAGCGTGTCGCATCTGAGCAGCCAATATGCCTCGATCTTCCAGAACACCGATTATTTCCTCATCCCGGGCCGCACCCAATTGGATGCCTCCCTGTTGTTGCGCGCGGGCGATTGGGACGTGGAAGGCTTCGTGCGCAACTTGACTGACCGCCACTATGTGACCGGCCTCAATAATGCGGCGGCCTTCTATGCCGCGCCGCGGACCTTCGGCGTGCGCGTATCGCGAAAGTTCTGAACGAGGGCATGTTCAAGCCAGACATTGTTCAATCCGGCGGCGCGGATCCTCGCGCCGCCGCGCGTATCAACAAGAAAGGACAATCGTATATGTGGAGACAGTTGATGGGCGCTCTCCTCGCCCTCCTACCTGCGCTTGCCGCGGCGCAGGCGCCCGCCCCGCCCCCACTCTTCGGGCCGCCGCCGGGGCCGCCGCCGACACATGCCAACATCGCCTACGCACCGGCCGAACCCGCCGATGGCAAGGGTCATCTGCTGGATCTTTACTTGCCGTCGCAACCGAAGAGACCGGTGCCGATCGTCATCTGGACGGGAGGTTCGGCCTGGATGATGGACAACGGCAAGGATTTCGCCGGCTGGATCGCACCACAGCTCACCAAGGCGGGCTTCGCCGTTGCCGGCGTGTCTATCCGCTCCAGCTTTCAGACGGTTTTTCCCGGCCAACTCCATGACATCAAAGCAGCAATCCGCTGGCTACGCGCCAATGGCGCCAAATACGGCGTGGACGGCAGCCGCATCGCCGTGATGGGTGACAGCTCGGGCGGCTGGACCGCTGCCATGGCGGCCGTGACCGGCGACGTGCCGGATCTGGAAGGCACGATCGGGACCACCGGCGTTTCAAGCGCGATACAGGCCGCCGTCGCCTTCTATCCCCCTACCCGCCTCACGAAGATGGATGCGTGGGCGACCAAGCCGTGCACGCCCGGCCTCGGGGTCATGCGCGCGGGCATGGGTGGGGGCTTCTGCCATGACGATGCAGATTCGCCGGAGAGCCGGCTCATCGGCTGCGCGATCCAGAGTTGCAAGGACAAGACGCTGCTCGCTGACCCAACCCGCTATATCAGCGCCAACGATCCGCCCATCATGATCTTGCATGGCGAATCCGATCCGCTTGTTCCGCATGCGCAAGGGGAACTGCTCTACCAGGCCCTGAACAAAGCATGTCACGACGCGGTATTCATAAGCCTCCCAAAGGCCGGTCATGGACCTGCTCCTGCCTTCCTGACGGACGATACAGTGAGAGCCGGCGCTACAATCCGATCGACTGCGAACGCCGGATGCGCCGTCAAGATGCCAGACCTGTATACGCCGAGCATCGATAGCATCATTGATTTTCTGCGGACTGCCTTCGGGTCGCAGAAATAGGGTGTGACCTTATCCCGTAAAATATATCCTTTTGGAGTAAGGGACTTTTGGCAAGATCAAAGCTGATTGGAGTTGAAGATTTCTTCCCGCGCGATGGTCTGTCGGGGGCAATTTCGGTGAAGATCATTGGCTCACGCATCAAGGCGCCACTATGTTTCCGAAGAAAATGCAGCGGTCAGTTGAGCAGGGCGTCGGAAGCGAAACCCGAGTCAAAACGCCTGCGTGACTCACGGATGTTCGCGTGTTTTTCCACCGACCAGTCGATGAGCTTCCAAAACAACGGAAGAATGGATCGCCCCATCTCCGAAAGGCTGTATTCGACGCTGGGAGGATTGGTCGGAAACACCGTTCGCGCAATGATGCCATCACGTTCCAGGTCCCGAAGCGTCCGGGTCAGCATGCGCTTGGACACATCCGGAATCGACCGCGCGAGCATGTTGAACCGCTGGGGTTCAGCCTCCAGCATGAAGACCACGACCATGGCCCACTTGCTCCCGATTCTATCTAGGACGTCCCGGATGGGACAGTTGCAGGGATCTCCAAATTCGCTGTCCGATTCCATGGAATGCCCTCGAAGAAGTAGGGTGCAGATGTGCAACCAGGTTCCGCATTGGTCATAACCCTCATTCGGGCGAGAGTGAAGCCAAGACTGGGAACTGCGATTTCTTGCGAGCGCCTTGGAACGATCGGATCAGGAATTGCGCTTGCCGGGTCCCGAGCGAGGCGACCGGCTTCCGTCGGCGCCTCGCTCCGATGCAATTCAAAACATCGTGTTCTCGTTCATCGAGGTTTCGGGCACGGGCTGGACGACATCCCAATGTTCGACGACCTTGCAGTCCGCCACTCGCACGATGTCGATGATGGCCATCCCGCGGTCGGCCTGGGAAAAGCGCCCATGCGAATGGACAGCGACCAGATTGCCTTCTGCGATGATCCTTTTGATCGAATAATCGATGCCCGGATTGGCGGTGAAGAACGGTTCGAGGAATGCGATCGCCGCGTCCCGGCCGTTGGGCGCCATGGGATTGTGCTGAATATAAGCGGGTGAAACCCACGTCTCGAACGCCCGCCGAACCTGCTTTTGCACGTAGAAGGTGTCGAAGAACTGTTCGACGATCTGCCGTGGGGTGTATTGGCAGGATTGGGCGTGAGCAGCGCCTGGCAATGCACCAATTCCAACCGCAGCGGCGACCAAAAGAAGCATTTTTTTCATGTGATTATCCTTCACTTGCATGGATGTCGTTTTGAACAGCCAGCGGTGCCGCAGCCAGATATCGGCCAGTTCCGCGAGAGCCACGGCAGGGCGCCTGAGCAGCCATTCGACTATTTTTGACGCGGGCAGACCCCTATTGCAGAACCTCAAAATTTCCCATCAATATTCCAATATTTTAAATATAATTCCGATATCTTCGATATAAATTAATGACTTATTCCAAATATATTACCAATATTATTTGATATAACTGTCCGAAACATATAGCAATGATGGACTTTATTTTTACCAGGTGACGCCCATGTAACCTTGCCTGTTCGACCAAACATTAAGGTTACACGGTTGTGCCTCCTTGCAAGACCTCGATCATCGCGCAATTTACCTGCCGTCTAACGAGTCACGTAGCGCCATCTAAAGGCACGCGGACAGGGGGAGGATTGCAGATGAAGAAGATACGCAGGAATGCGCGGGCAACGTCGTGGTCGGCATTGGCATTATGCCTTGCCTGGGCCGCGACACCGGTCGCGGCCCAGGATACGGGCACCCAAGGGCAGCAGGCGGATAGCGCGCCCAACAACGATGAGATCATTGTTACTGCGCAATATCGCGGGCAAAGGCTGCAGGACACCCCGATCGCGATTACCGCAGTCACGGGGGAGCAACTGGATGCGCGCGGCCAGACCAGCGTGTATCAAGTCGCCGCGCAGGCGCCCAACGTGACACTCGCGCCAGCTGGCGCTGCCGGTGGGCCGTCGCTGATCGGCTACATCCGCGGCGTGGGACAGGGCAATCTCAATCCATCCTTCGAACCCGGCGTCGGCCTGTATGTCGATGATGTCTATTATTCGACGCTGGTCGGCTCTGTTCTCGACCTGCTCGATCTCGATCGCGTCGAGGTGCTGCGCGGTCCCCAAGGCACGCTTGCCGGGAAGAATTCCATCGGCGGGGCGATCAAGCTGTTCTCGCGCAAGCCGGTGGGCGACGGCAGCGGCTCGGTCGAAGCTGGATATGGTTCCTATTCGGCGATGATGTTTCGCGGTTCGGCCGATTTCGCCTTGGCCGATCGGCTGTTCGCCCGCGTTTCAGCAGCAGCCAGCAAGAGCGACGGCTATGTGGAGCGGGTCGATTATGCCTGCACGCATCCGGGTTCGAATGTACCCAGTTTCGTCAATGGAACGGATTGCTCGCTTGGCAGCGAAGGCGGCACGCGGCATATCGGCGGACGATTGGCGCTGCGCTGGGTTCCCTCGGACGCCTTTGAACTCAACCTCTCGGCCGACTATGTCGATCAGCAGGATGAGCCGCCCGCCAACACGCTGATCGCGGTTGCCAACAGCGCGCTTTCGGTCGGGATCGATACGGACAACAACGTCAATACCGGGGAAATCGGTTCGTTCTTCGGCCTGTTCCCCTATCTGAGCGGCTATGATGTGTCCTGGAATGCCCCCGGCGCGCTCGGAGCCTGTCGTTTCATCACCGCTGGTCCGCGCAGCTGCGATCCGGCCAGCCCCAATAATCCCTACATGAATTATTCCACCTACATGGACCCGCGCGTGGCCGGCACCGGGGGGCTGGGCGCCAGCGGCTATACGCCCTTTATGGCGAAGCCGCAGCAGACGCTGGAATCCTATGGCTTTTCCGCAGCCGCCGAACTGCGCCTTAGCGATACTCTGTCCCTGAAGTCGATCACGGCCTATCGGCACTATACCAGCAATTTCTCCGACGATGCCGACGGCTCACCGTTGCCCGGCGACATCCTCGTGCAGGACTATGCCCACCGACAGTTCAGCCAGGAGCTGCGATTGGGCGGAAGTGCGGGCACATTGCTCGACTACACGATCGGCGGGTTCTACTTCGACCAGAAGACGGACACCGTTTCCAGAGTCGATCTGCCGGGAGCCGGCATCGACTTCACGTCCGGCCCGGACAGCATCCCGGCGACGACCTGGGCGCTGTTCGCGCACGGCGAATGGCATCTGGCCGACAAGCTCGATGTCACGCTCGGCGTCCGCTATACGCACGACAGCAAGGACTATAGGTTCGGTCGCAGCAACCCCGATGGCAGCCCGGTTTGCACCGGCGGCTATAATTGCTCGCTCATCGGCCTCAACGGCCAGACCGCACGGTTCGAGGACGAGCATATCGATTACCGGGCGGTACTCAGCTACAAATGGTCGTCCTCGTTCATGACCTACGCGCAGGTGTCCACCGGCATCAAGGGCGGTGGGATCAATCCCACGCCCTATTATGTCGCGCAGATTCTGCCCTTCGGTCCCGAAACCCAGACCGCTTTCGAAGCCGGCTTCAAGTCCCAGGCGTTCGATCGCAAACTGAGATTGAACGCCGCATTATTCTATAGTCGCTATAGGGATATCCAGCTGGGCCTGCTCGAATGCAGCGCGCAGGCCGGAGCAGGCTTCGGTTTCCCGTGTCTGCTGACGGCCAATGCCGGTAGTGCGAACGTCAAGGGTTTCGAGCTGGAAGCGACACTTCAGCCGGATTCCCACCTCAGCATCGACGGTTCGCTCAGCTATCTCGATTTTGCCTATCGCGCTGTCGATCCCCTCTCGGGCATCCCGATTTCGGCGGTTACGCCTTTCACCCCGGAATGGAAGGCAAGCGCCGGCATTCAGTATCGCTTCGATCTTCCCGGTGCGGGATCGCTGACGCCGCGGCTCGACATGGACTATCAGTCCGCAGTGTTCACGAACGCCATCAACACCCCGCTTTCAAGGATTGATGGCCGAGTCCTGCTGAATGGGCAGATCACATGGCGATCCGAGGCCGACGATTGGCAGATCAGCCTGGAGGTGCGCAATATCGCCAACAAGCTGTATTATCTCACCATCTCCGATTTCACCGGTATCGGCAATGGCTACGCCTCTGGCCAGCCGGCCATGCCGCGAACCTGGCAGCTAAGGGTCAAGAAATCGTTCTGACAGATTTGGAACGATCGGCGCGGCCCACCGTCTCTCTTCCGGCCGCGCCGAATATCTGCGCTTATCGTCGGGACGACATGCGTCCCAGCCTCGCCGCAATCCGAACGACCGGAGCGCCTCATGAATGCATCACGTCGCATGCCGTCCAGGCTGGTTGGCACGCTCGCCTGCCTCGTCTCCCTTGTTCCTTCTCCATCGGAAGCGCGGCCGGCCGTAAGGCAATGGGTGACCGGTTGGAGCGCCGCGCCGCAGCCTCCCCTCGCGGCGGGCGGACCTCTGCCGGCAAGCCCGTCGTTCGGTGATCAGACCGTTGTCCAGATCGTAAGACTCGCCGCGCCGGGCGCGCGCATCCGATTGCGGCTCACCAACGCATTTGGCACAAACCCGCTTGCGATTGGCCGGGTTACGGTTGGCGTTGCGACAGCGGACGGAGCGTTCGTCTCAGGCACGGAACGGACGGTGACCTTTTCCGGGCTAGACCAGATGTCGGTGCCGGCCGGCACACCGCTGGTGAGCGATCCGATCGAACTGGCGGCCGACGCAGGAACCCTTATCGGAATTCGCATCCATCTGCCTGAAGCGACCGGGCCTTGCACCTGCCACATGACGGCACTTCAGGGCGGCTGGGTATTGGCGGGCAATCGGACCACGTCCGTCAGCGCTCCCGGCATGGCGGCGAACCTTTCCGGCGGGCGGGCGTTCATTGCCGCGGTCGATGTCGAAGCACCGCGCTCGGGCGCAACCATTGCAGTTCTGGGCGATTCACTCGCGGACGGGATGGGATCGAGCGAGAATGCAAATCATCGCTGGCCGGATTTCCTGTCCCAACGCCTGAGCTCGAGGGGCGGAGCGGTGCGTGGGATAGCCAATCTCGGAATTTCCGGAAATCGCCTGCTTGCCCCGGGCGCGGGTGAAAGTGCTCTAGCCCGTTTTGACCGAGATGTGCTTTCACAGCCCGGCGTGCGCTATCTGGTGGTGTCGATCGGCATCAACGACATCGGCGCTTCCCAGCTTGGCAAGAAGAGCGGGCCGATCGTCGATCTCTTGCGCTCGATGTTTCCCGATGCGGGGGCGATCAACCCGGAAACGCTCATCGCCGGCTATCGCCAATTGATCGCCCGCGCTCATGCCAGGGGGATCATGGTCTACGGAGCCACTTTGACCCCATTCGGCGGGGCGATCCTGCATACGCCCGCTGCCGAAGAGATGAGGCAGGCAGTCAACAGCTGGATCCGCACGAGCAACGAATTCGATGCCGTCATCGACTTTGACGCGGTCTGGCGAGATCCCGCACAACACGCATTCATCCGCGAAGAATATCAGAGCGGAGACATGCTGCACGGGAATGACGCGGGCTATCGCGTTTTGGCAGAATCGATCGATCTTGAACTTTTCGAATGAAGCAGGATCGGCATCGCGGCGGACATCATCTCGTGGCGCCATTTGTAGGTCGTCTTGGCAATGCACGGCATCACATTCGCCTCCGCGTTGTGGCGCGTTCGCTAGTGCCAGTCAGGAAATGCATTCTTCCCTGAGTGGTATTCGCTGCAATGACTATTGTAGTTGATACGCATGGCTGATGGCTGGAGATCACTATCGAGCATGACGGACGTCGCCACCGCGTGTTGGCATCTCAGCTGGTGCATCGACCTATGCAGCCGTCCCATGACTGATGAACGACTAACGGCCTTCGGGAAGCTCGATCACGACCTCGGACGTCCGAAATAGAGGGCAAAGTCATTCCCCATCCGTCCATCCGGTTCGGCATCTCAGTTACGCCGACGGATTTCCATGCAGAAGCAGGCACCGCCATTGATCGTTTCATAGGTCGCGTCACCGCCATGGGCCTGGGCGATCACGCGAACGACCGACAGGCCAAGGCCACTGCCCTTCGCGCTGTCACCTTGTTCCATGTAGCGCCGGAACGGTTCGAAGGCATGCCGGGCGAAGTCTGGGGACAGGCCCGGGCCGCGATCGGTGACGCTGAGGCGAACATGCCGCTCGTCGATCTGGAGCGCCACGTCGATGTGCGCGGGTCTCGCGTGGCGCCGCGCATTGTCGAGCAGGGCGATCAGCGCCTGGTGCACGCGCGCCGTGTCAACCTCGCACAAGCCCTTGTCGAGCCGCGTCGTAACCGCGAAGCCGGCAGCTTCGAGACCAGGTTGCATGAGGCGGACGACAGCCTCGACCTCCTCAGACAACTCCACCGACCGGAACCGCATCTCCATGCGCCCGCCTTCGAGCAGGCTGACGGTGCGCAGATCCTCAATGAGGCGCGCCAGCGCATCGACCTGTGCCACGAGGGAGCGGAACAGCGTCGGATCCGGCTTGAACACGCCGTCGGCAAGTCCCTGCAGACGGCCGCTCAGGATCGTCACCGGCGTGCGAAGTTCGTGCGCGATGCTTGCGTTCCAGCGTGTCAGCGCTTCGGATGCGCGCTCGAGGCGATCGGCCAGATGATTGAAGTCCTCGACCAGCATGGTCGCTTCGGACGTGGCGCGATCCCCGGTTTCCGCGCGCGCCGCAAGGTCGCCAGCAACGATGCTGCGCGCACTCTGCGCGACCGAGACGAGCGGTTGCACCATTCGCCGGGCAACGCGCGTCGAGACGAACATGGCGATGCCGACTGCGGAAATGCACAGCACCACGATCATGATCCACTCGATGCCGCGTGGCAGCCATTGATCGGTGAGCGGGAACAGCAGCTCGGGCGCGAGCCGGATCACCACGCCATAGAAGATATAGAGGCCCGTGATCGCGACGAGGACGGACGCAACCGTGGCGATCACCGTGGACAGGATGATCTCGCGGCCAAGCCCGCCGGACGGACGCTTCACGAGAGATCCGCCAGCCGGAAGCCGACGCCGCGCACATTGTTGACGAAGCCGGGCGCGCCGGCATCTTCGAGCTTGCGGCGCAGCTTGCTCAAATGGGTGTCCACGGTCCGATCCAGCGCGTCGCCGCCCGGAAGGCAGGCGTCGACCAGTTCGCCGCGCGAAAAGGCCCGGCGCGGCGCCCGCACCATATGGGCGAGAATGCGAAACTCGGTGAGCGTGAGCGGCAAGGTCGTGCGATCAGGCTCGGCGCCCGCAACCACACTCGCCACATGGCTTTCCAGATCGACCTCGATCGGCCCGACCCGCAGGATGGAGCCATGGCTGTTGCCGGCCCGGCGCAGCACGGCACGGGCGCGCGCCGCCACTTCCACCGCGTTGAACGGCTTCACCACATAATCGTCCGCGCCGATGCGCAGCGCCTGCAGCTTGTCGATATCCTGATCCAGCGCCGTCAGCATGATGACCGGCGTATCGCCGCGCCGGCGCAACTCGGCCAGCACTTCCCAACCGTCGACGCGCGGCATCTGCACGTCGAGCATGACGAGATCGGGCTTGAGCGCCAGATGCAGGTCGAGTGCCGCGCGCCCGTCCGACGCGCGAACGGTGCGAAATCCCTCGCGCTCCAGATAGGCGGCGATCACGTCTGCGATCTCCGGTTCATCTTCCGCGACCAAAATCAGAGCATTGTTGGAATTCATGACCCGTGGCTTTCCATCTCGGCTATCTAGCGCGAGACGGCAGCGTGGCGCCATGCATCTCCACACTCGCTCAACAAAACGCCGACACTCGTTCGACAATGCTCATCCAGAGGCCGTGTCGACAGGAAGCTCTGAGCCACACATGATAGCACATACCCTCCCCGGGCGCCCTTACGCCCTGCTCGTCATGGCAGCGGCCCTGGCGCTTTCTGCCTGCTCCGGAGACGCACCGCCCCCCGCGCCTCCGCCGCCAGACGTGTCGGTCGTCAAGGTTGCCCCCAGCCCGATGGCCGTGGCGGACGAACTGCCGGGCCGGGTCGTCGCCTTCCGCGTGGCCGAGATACGGCCGCAAGTGAGCGGCGTGATCCAGCGCCGGCTGTTCGAGCAGGGCAGCAAAGTCCGTGCCGGACAGGCGCTCTTCCAGATCAACCCCGCCCCGTTCGCCGCCGATACCAACAGCGCGGCCGCGACCGTGCAGCGCGCACAGGCCGCGCTCGCCCGCGCCAGCCTGCAGGAAAGGCGCCTGGCCCCGCTGGTGAAGGCCGACGCGGTGAGCGGTCAGGATTATGACGATGCCGTCGCCGCGCGCGATCAGGCAGCCGCCGACCTCGCGATGAGCCGCGCCGAGCTGGCGCGCCGCCGGGTCGATCTCGGCTTCGCGACGGTGCGCTCGCCGATCAGCGGTCGCATCGATCAGGCGGTCTTCACCGAAGGTGCGCTCGCCAGCATGACCGGCGAGCAACCGCTCGCCACCGTCCAGCAGATTGACCGCGTCTATGTCGACGTGCGTCAGCCGGCCGCCCGCCTCGAAATGCTGCGCGAGGCGGCGCGTGCCGGCACGGTCGATCAGGGCGCGCCGGTCGACATCGTTTCCAGCGACGGCCGTACCTTGCCGGTCAAGGGACGGCTGCTCTTCTCCGGCATCAGCGTCGACCCCAGCACCGGCGAGGTGATCGCCCGCGTCGAGGTGCCCAATCAGGATCGCGCGCTGCTGCCCGGCATGTTCGTGCGGGCGCGCCTGCCGCGCCTCGCCATTCCCGATGCCCTGACCGTGCCCGAGCAGGCCGTGCAGCGCGATCCGGCCGGCAAGGCCAGCGTCAGCGTCGTCGGCAAGGACGGCAAGGTCTCGCCCCGGCCCATCCAGACCGGCGACACGCGCGACGGCAAGGTCATCGTGACCGGCGGCCTCAAGCCGGGCGAGACGGTGATCGTCGAAGGGCAGGACCGCGTCCAGCCCGGCGCGGTCGTCAAGCCGCAACCCTGGCGCGGCGCCGCGCCGGCGCAACGCTGAGCGGCGACACCCATGCCCCGTTTCTTCATCGACCGGCCCGTCTTCGCCTGGGTCATCGCGATCGTCATCGTGCTGCTCGGCGTCATCTCCATCCCCCAATTGCCGATCGAGCGCTATCCGAGCATCGCGCCGCCCAGCATCAGCATCACCGCGACCTATCCCGGCGCGACGCCGCAGACGATGAACGACAGCGTCGTCAGCCTGATCGAGCGCGAGCTCTCCAGCGTGAAGAAGCTGCTCTATTTCGAGAGCTCGGTCGACACCTCCGGGCAAGCGACGATCACCGCGACCTTCCAGCCCGGCACCGACCCGGAGCTGGCGCAGGTCGATGTGCAGAACCGTCTGAAAACCGCCGAGCCACGCCTGCCGCAGGTAGTGCGTCAGCTCGGCATCGTGGTCGAGGCGGCGAACCCGAACTTCCTCCAGCTCGTGAACATCGAATCCAGGAATGGCGACCTCGATGCGACCGCGCTGACCGACTATGCTGCGCGCTACGTGGTGGAAGACCTCAAGCGCGTGATTGGCGTCGGCCGCGTCCAGCTCTTCGGTTCCGAGCGCGCCATGCGGATCTGGGTGGATCCGGCCAAGCTCGCCTCCGTCAACCTCGCGATGAACGACGTGACCCAGGCAATCGCGGCGCAGAACGCCCTCATCGCACCGGGCGCCCTCGGCAGCGAGCCGACCGCGAACGGCCAGCGCGTCACCGTGCCCCTGCTCATCGACGGCCAGCTGCAGACGCCCGAGCAATTCCAGCAGATCGTGCTGCGCGCCAACGCCGACGGATCGAGCGTGAAGCTCGGTGACGTCGCCCGGGTCGAGCTCGGCTCGCAGGCCTTCTGGTTCAAGACGCGCTCGAACGGCAAGCCGGTGGCGCTGGTCGCCGTCCAGCTCGCACCGGGAGCCAATGCGGTTGCCACCTCCGCGCTGGTCAAGGAGCGGATGATCGAGCTCGCCAAGGCGATGCCGAACAACATCACCTATCGCATCCCGTTCGACACCGCGCCCTATGTCCAGATCTCGATCGAGAAGGTACTCACCACGCTGGTCGAGGCGATGGTGCTCGTCTTCCTGGTGATGTACCTGTTCCTCCAGAAATTCCGCTACACCTTGATCCCCGCCATCGTCGCGCCGATCGCGCTGCTCGGCACCTTCTCGATCATGCTGCTCGCGGGCTTCTCCATCAACGTGCTCACCATGTTCGGCATGGTGCTGGCGATCGGCATCATCGTCGACGACGCGATCGTCGTCGTCGAGAATGTCGAGCGCATCATGGCCGAGGAAGGGCTCTCGCCGCTGGAAGCGACGCGCAAGGCGATGGGCGAGATTACGGGTGCGATCATCGGCATCACGCTCGTGCTCACCGCCGTGTTCATTCCGATGGCCTTCTCCTCCGGATCGGTGGGCGCGATCTATCGCCAGTTCACCATCTCGATGGCGGTCTCGATCCTGTTCTCGGCGTTCCTCGCCCTGACGCTGACCCCGGCGCTCTGCGCCACTCTTCTGAAGCCCGTACGCGGCCATGAGGAGAAGCGCGGCTTCTTCGGCTGGTTCGACCGCAAGTTCGATGCGATGGCCAATGGCTATCAGAGCTGGGTCACGAAGCTCCTGAAGCGCACCGGCCGGATGATGGCGGCGTTTGCCGTGGTGCTCGTGTTGCTCGGCGTCGGCTTCCTCAACGTGCCCTCGGCCTTCCTGCCCGAAGAGGACCAGGGCTATTATCTCACGCTATTCCAGCTGCCGCCGGACTCGACGTCCGAGCGCACGCTGGAAGCCATCAACGTGCTGGAAAAGCATAATGTAGGCCGCAAGGGCGTCGCCGATATCGAGGCGGTGGCTGGCTGGGGCTTCAACGGCGCGGGCTCGAACGTCGGCATCGCGTTCACCATCCTCAGCCCCTGGGGTGAGCGCGAGGGCGCAACCGCGGCGGGCGAAGTCGGCGGCGCCAATCAGGCGACCGCCGTGGTGCGCGAAGGCATGATCATGAGCGTCATGCCGCCCTCGATCGACGGCCTCGGCACAACCAGCGGCTTCTCGCTGCGTCTGGAGGACCGCGCCGGCCATGGCACGCAGAAGCTGATGGAAGCGCAGTTCCAGCTGCTCGGCATGGCGGCGCAGAGCCCGGCGCTGGTCGGCGTCTATCCCGAGAACCTGCCGCCCGGCAGCAGCATCAAGCTGGAGATCGACCGGCAGAAGGCGCAAGCGCTCGGCGTACCCTTCGAATCCATCGCCGCCACGCTCGGGACGGCCATGGGCTCCACCTATGTGAACGACTTCCCCAACAAGGGCCGCATGCAGCAAGTGATCGTGCAGGCCGAGGCGACAGCCCGCATGCATCTCGACGATGTGCTCAAGCTCTATGTGCGCAACAGCGCGGGCCAGCCCGTGCCGCTCGCCGAGGTGGTGACGCCGAAATGGGAGAAGAGCCCGCTGCAGCTCGTGCGCTACAATGGCTATCCGGCGATGCGCATCTCCGGCGCCGCCGCCCCCGGCACGTCGAGCGGCGAGGCCATGGCCGAAATGGAGCGCCTGGCGGCGCAGCTGCCGCCCGGATTCGCCGTCGAATGGAGCGGTCAGTCGCTGCAGGAGCGGCTCGCCGGCGATGAGGCGCTGATCCTCATGGGCCTCTCGATGCTGGTCGTCTTCCTCGTGCTTGCCGCGCTCTACGAAAGCTGGGCGATCCCACTCTCGGTGATGCTCGTCGTGCCGCTCGGCCTCATCGGCGCGGTGCTGGCGGTGCTGCTGCGCGGCTTCCCCAATGACGTGTTCTTCAAGGTGGGCCTCATCACGTTGATCGGCCTGTCCGCCAAGAATGCGATCCTCATCGTCGAGTTTGCCAAGACGGCGAAGGAGCAAGGCATGTCGACCGTCGAGGCGACGATCCATGCGGCGAAGCTGCGCCTGCGCCCGATCCTGATGACCAGCCTCGCCTTCACCCTCGGCGTCGTGCCGCTGATGATTGCCGGCGGTGCCAGCAAGGAGACGCAGCAGGCGATCGGCACCGGCGTGTTCGGCGGCATGATCACCGCCACGGCGCTCGCCATCTTCTTCGTGCCGGTGTTCTTCGTGGTCGTGCTGGGGCTGGTCGAGAAAGTCCGGCGGCGGCGCAAGGGCGACGACACGCCGGTGACGCCTGTGGTGGAGGGCTGATCATGTGGAAGCTTGCCTTCGTCGCACTGCTCCTCACCGGCGCCTGCTCGATGAACCCGAAGCTGGACGTGCCGGCGGCACCGGTCGCGCAGGCCTATCCGGATGCGGAAGCCGCCGAGGCGGCGAGCGTGGCCGGGATCGACTGGAAGACCATGTTCGGCGATCCGCGCCTGCAGCGGCTGATCGCGCTGGCGCTCGAGAACAACCGCGACCTGCGCGTGACCACGCTCAACGTCGAGGCGGCGCGGGCGCAGTTCCGCGTGGCGCGGGGCGCGCAATTCGCGCAGGTCGACGGGACGGCGAGCTATGCGCGCCAGCGCACCTCGGCGGCCGCCGCGACGGGCGGCGAGGCCACGCCGGGCGGCGTCGAGTTCGAGCAATATACGGCAAGCGCGGCGCTCACGAGCTTCGAGATCGACCTGTTCGGGCGACTGCGATCGCAGAGTCAGGCAGCGTTCGAGCGCTATCTCGCCTCCGACGAGGGGCGGCGCGCGGCGCGGATCGCGCTGATCGGATCTGTGGTCGACGCCTATCTCGACGAGCGGCTGGCGCAGGAGCAACTGGCGCTGACCGAGCAGACCCTCCGCGACTGGACGACCTCGCTCGACATCACGCAGAAGCGCCATGCGGCGCGGCAGGCGAGCGGTCTCGATCTGGCGCAGGCCGAGGGGCAGGTGAAGCAGGCCGAGGCCGATCTGGCGATGCGGACGCGCGCACTCGGTCAGGCGCGCAATGCGCTGCAGCTGCTGCTCGGCGCGCCGCTGCCGGCGGACCTGCCGGCGCCGGTCGCGCTGATGGAACAGCCGATCAAGACAATGCTCGCCGCCGGCCTGCCGTCCGACCTTCTGCGCAACCGGCCGGACATCCGGCAGGCCGAGCATGAGCTGGTCGCCGCCAATGCCGATGTCGGCGGGGCGCGGGCGGCCTTCTTCCCGCGCCTCTCGCTCACCGCGATGTTCGGCTTCACCAGCCTCGCGCTCGACGGCCTGTTCGATGGCGGCAACCGGACCTGGTCCTTCTCGCCGCAGATCACCCAGCCGATCTTTCGCGGCGGCAGCCTGAGCGGCGAATTGCGGCTGGCCGAAGTCCGCAAGTCGATCGCCGTCGCGCAATATGAGCGTGCCATCCAGGCCGCGTTCCGCGAAGTCGCCGACGGCCTCGCCGGACGGGCGACCTTCACCCGCCAGTCCGATGCGCAGCGTCAGGCGGCAGCGGCAGCGGCACGGCGGGTCGCGCTTTCGACCCTGCGCTATCGCGCCGGCCTCGACAGCCGGCTCGAACTGCTCGACGCCCAGCGCAGCGACTATGTCGCGCGTCAGGCCCTGCTTGACCTGCGGCGGCAGGAGCTCTCCAGCGCGGCCGGTCTCTACCGCGCCCTCGGTGGCGGAGATGAAACGTAGATCGTGATGCGGCGGCAGCAATACTTCGTACAAGGTGGACGGCGAGAATACATCGGCCGCTGTCGGGCAGGCGAAATTCGATCATGAATGTCCGAAATCAGGGGTGTATCAGACCACGGACTTTGCAAGAGTCTTCAACCCCGCTTCCGGCTGTGGTTCAGTGAACCGCCGCATATTGTTTGCCGAGTGGACCGCGACGGCTTGAATTGAAGGCAACGACGCGAACGTTTTCGGTCAAGATGGCTCTTTCAGGACCTATCAGCTTCCCTCATCAGCCGTGACATCGTCCTCCGGAAAAGGGTAACGCCCTTATCGCCGGCCAGGCTGTTCAACGCTACGTCGTAGCCAGACAGAAGCGTCTCAAATTTCTCGCTCTTGTAATCGATGACCACATCGACTCCCAGACGCTTGACCAGATCGACGTTGGCCTTGCTGGTCGTGGTCGCAACCTCAGCGCCCAAATGCTTGGCCAGCTGGATGGCGAATGTCCCCACGCCACCGGAGCCGCCGCGAATGAGAATTTTCTGCCCTTCTTTCAGTCGCGCCTGCTCGACCAGCACCGGACAGTGGGCCATCAAAAACCCTCGTTTTCCAATGCTTTTGCGGCCCGCTATGGACGCTGATGGACGAGGGAAAGAGAACAAATGGTGCCGGGGACGGAGTCGAAAATTATCGAGTTATTCGCGGTTTTATGAAGATCTCGCATTTTGGTCAGCGAGAATGGCCCCCAAAAACAGAGATTTGGGCGCCGCTAAGCGCGATTTTGAGCGAGGTTTCCCAACGAGTTTGACGAGCGGGTCTGCGACTTCCGTCGACCGAGCGTGTTCATCCAACTACCTTCTCATCCAGCCTTGTTCAAAGAAGTGAGAGCGTTCCATATTTCCAGATATCCAGGCCGATCGTGTCAACCATTCGTCGGCGGAGGTCTAGGCGCACGCGGGAATTGCTGATCAGAGCCGAAGATGGAACAGGCTTAAATCGACCCTTCACATCAGGGTTGGTGCTGATACTGCTCGTCAACCAAGGTCGGCATCCATCCGTTCGCGAGCGCTGTTTATCATGACACTCACGACTTCCTCGTTCATGGAGGCGCGCCAGCAGGCAAACGGAGAGAAGTCCAGGGTCGGCATGTCTTCAATCATCGAAAGTCGGCCTTGTCGCAGAAGCGGCCTTGCCAGGCGCTCTGGAACGAAGCCGCAGCCTCCAGTGGCAACAAGCCAGTTCAAAGACAGCACGCCGAGGTCTAACTCGAGGCCCGCGGCGGGCAGGTCGCCGAGGAGGCCGGTGAGTTCGAGACTTGTGGCCTCGCTCCAGTTTATACGAACGAAATTCTCCCGCCAGTCCAGTCCCTGGTCAGCCGTGACCATGACGAGGCGATCGGACGCGATGCGCTCCACCCTGATGCCTTTGCGCAAAATGGGATCGTAGAGAAAAGCGATATCGAGATCTTCCTCTTCCAAAGCGCGATTGAGCTGACCTGATGCCCCGGCAGAAGCAATGAGAGCCAGATCCGGATAGGCATCCTTGATGGCCTGCAGCCAGGGGATGAGCAGCGACGGCCACAAAGCATGTTGTCCGCCTATACGGATCGTGTTGCGAAATCTCGATGGCAGGGCGAGGCGCGCGCGCCCCTGATCCCAGACACGGACCATGGCTTGAGCCGTCTCCACAAACCGACGTCCCGCCGGCGTCAAGCTGCAGCCCCGCTTGTCCCGCACGAACAATCTAGCCCCAAGCAAATGCTCCAGTTGCTTGATCCGCTCGGTCACGGTCGACGGGCTTGCATGAATGCGCTTGGACGCTCCCAGGAAACTCCCTGTCGATGCAGCGGCTAAAAAGGTGCGAGCCGATTGAATGTCCATGAATTTGGATATCATGAATTGTAAATAATAACAATTTCGTGACGGCTAATGCTCATCGTCCGCTATGGTCAGCTTGCTCGTTCAAGAGCCCAAGAGATCGCAGGTTTGGGAGACCTTAGGAGGGGATGGCTGCCCTGCGGTCGGTTGGGTAGCCCCCGTCCGGACGGGGCGGAGCCGACGCCAAAATCAGAAGTGGAGATGGAGGTTTTGCAATGCTGGTCGGAAAGATCTCTGCGTCAAACCGTCCTGCTTCCGCCACCATTCAAGAACTCCAGCGCACGCGCCTCGCCGGCTTTGCCGAAATCAATCGGCTGGAAAAGCTGCGGGTGAAGGCCGAGCAACGGCTTTTGGCACGATATCACGATCTCATTCGGGCTCGGGCGCATCTCAGGCGCTCGCGTTCAGCGTCGGCTTCGCAATCCGACGCGAAAGAGGCCGTAGATGCCGCGGAGCGAACTTGGGATCAGGCGGCCGATGAGCGACTGAATATTGTCGTCCGCCTTCTGTCCATTTGCCGTCTCCTGTCAAAAACGCAGGCCGAAAATGGCGGCTTGGCTCACCACCGGACCCGGCGTCCGCCAACGCAGAGAGACTGATGACGGCACAAACTTCGCCCTATTTGCCGGGACCCGGCGGGATGCTGGCAAGCGCGGTCTCTCTTGTCGCCAATGTCGGCCTGTCTGCCTGCAGCGACCCCATTCCTGTCCAGGCGTTCCGCGTCTTCGTAACCGATCAATCCGGTCGCTGCGAATTTCGGGTCGACGGCGACATCGTCTCCATTTCCAACTTGGTTCGCATCGCCCGCTTAAGGGATGGACGCCGCGTCGATGCTCGCATCGTTTCACCGGCCTCCGGTGTGATGCCTAAATGCGCTGAACTGGCGCAACGATCCCTAGAACATGCGCGCTTTGCGACGGTCACTTTCAGCTCCAGGCACCAAGCCAGCCGATCCGGCGGTGTCGCACTTGGCCCGCGACATTTCGATGCAGACAGCAGGAAGGATTAGCGCCCATGCTTTTGGCTTTGTTACTGATCCTGACCTCAATCGTCCTGATGCTTGGCGCAAATTGGTTCCTTCATCGGTGGCCGGCTCTGTCGATTGGCAAATCCCTGCTCATCTTCGCGGTCGCCAGCGCGCCGGCCTTTTTGGGCGGCTTCCTGCTGTTCGCGCGCCATATCGTGGTTGCTCACGGCTGATGGAAATGACCGCGATATGCCTTCTCAACACGGCAGATTGTTCCCGAACAGGAGAAATGACCGCATGACCCAACGCCTTTTGATGGCTGTTCTATTGACTGCGGCGGCACTGCCGGCATCAGCCCAGGAAGCCACGTCCCAGCCTTCGCTCAGCGCCGATCAGACAAACGCCTTCAACGCTGCGATCAACGACTTCATGGCGGCGCAAAAGGCCCAGCAGGCCGGCGACAATGCAGGGGCACTTTCTGGCTATGAGCGTGCGCTCCCCGCAATTCGAAAGGTCGTCGAGGTTCAGCCCGACAATCTCGCGAATGTGAAGTTTCTGGCGAACGTGCTCTACGTAACCGCCATCGCCAAAGCCTCTACGCAGAGTTTCGACGCGGCCGTACCGTTGCTGGAGGAGAGTCTGCCGCAATGGCGCAAGATTGTGGCGCAGGAAGGCTCCGACGTCCAAAGCCAAACAGTATTTACCAACATACTGACCCAGATGGGCAACGCCAAATTGGGAAAGCAGGACAAGGCGGGCGCCTTGCCGCTTTATGCGGAAGCCATCAGACTAGCGCGGCAGACGCTGGCGGAAAAGCCTGACAACGCCAGCAAGAATCTTCTTCTGGGGGCTTTGATCGGTGCGAGCCAGGCAGGCGACGATCCTGCCATCAAGAGCGAAGTTGCGGCAATGTCCAAGGCCATGATCGCGAATGGCAGCGTCGATGCAGCCAACAAACCTTCCGCGCAAGTTCTTGCCGGCGCCGGACGCTAGGGCCTGTCCGATGCGCCCGGAATAGCCGCGAAACCGGCTAGCTGAGAATGCAAAGCATAGGGGGCGACACCAATGCGAAGGATTTACAATGAGTATGACCCTTAAATTTGTCGTGATGGGCATCGCGGCCATGCTAGCGTTCAGTTTCATCTGGCTGCGGACGCGATCGGAGCGGAGTCCGTCCGTCAGGCCGGCCGGTAGCGGGCTGTCCGACGAGATGGCTGCCGCCTTCGACGATGTTTCGTCGGAATTTCTGCAGTCAGAACGGGCACGCGATCATCCACAGGCAGACAAGCCCGGCGAAGCGAAGCGACCCGGCAAACAATAAAACTACATGAATGAACGACCGATCGCACGACCGTGCCAAAGTGTCGCACAGATAAAGATCGGTCTGGTTAACGGAACACATTATGCGTAGCTTTTTGACCGGTAGCCTGGGATTGCCGGCCACCGGTGCTGACATTGTCGCCAATATTCTCGTGCTCGCCATCGCGATCGCGACTGCCATCATCTTTCATCGCGTCGCTATGTCCGCGCTCTATCGAATTTCCAGTCGAAGCGAGACCAAAGCAGACGAGATTGTGCTCAATCGCGTCACCACACCGGCCCTCTGGATAGCGATCGCCGTCGCGCTCAGTTTTTCTGCGCGGGGATTGTCCCTTGCCCCTTGGTCAGCGGCATTGTGGCAGCGGGCGGCCGGCTTCATCGTCCCGGGTCTCGTCGGCTGGCTGGCGATTGCGATCATCAAGGCCATGAGTGACATCGTCATTTTGCGCAATGACGTGAGTGTCGCCGATAATCTTCATGCACGCCGCCGGCGCACGCGTGTCGCCATCATGGCCCGCATTGGCATTTTCCTGGTCGCCTTTCTGACTCTTTCCATGATGCTCTTGAGCATACCGGCGATACGAAGCGTCGGCGTGACCTTGATGGCGTCCGCCGGGCTCGCCGGTTTGGCTGTCGGCGCTGCCGCCCAGCCCGCGCTCAAGAATCTCATTGCAGGCATTCAACTCGCATTTACCGAGCCGATCCGCCTCGACGATGTCGTGATCATGGACGGTGAATGGGGACGTATCGAGGAGATCCGCCTCACTTATGTCGTGATCAAGATCTGGGATG
Organism: Sphingobium xanthum; assembly: GCF_019737615.1. GTDB lineage: Bacteria > Pseudomonadota > Alphaproteobacteria > Sphingomonadales > Sphingomonadaceae > Sphingobium > Sphingobium xanthum. Next base: position 27,230 of record NZ_JAHKKS010000013.1, read on the forward strand.
ATCGACGTTTGATCGTGCCCGTCAGCAAATTCCTTGAGGAGAGTTTTCAGAACTGGACACGGTCGAGCGCTCAAATCCTGGGCTCGGTCTATCTCTATGTCGACCCGGCGAGTGATATCGACGAGCTGCGCTCCAAAGCAGAGGCCGTGATCACCGAAAATCAATTGTGGGATCGCCGTTTCTGGAACCTCATGGTGACCGATGCCAAGGCTGAAGCGCTGGAATTGCGTCTCCTGATGACCGCGCGCGACGCTTCGACCGCCTTCGATCTTCGGTGCGACGTCCGGGAGAAAATGACGACTTATATTGCCCGGGAGATGCCGCAAGCGATCTCCCGCAAGCGCATCCTGTCCGCCCTCTCGCCGCAAATGGGTGCGGCGTGACGAGTCCGTTTACCCCAGAGCTGCCACTGCCACCGGTCTCATTGCTGACCGGCGCGAGTCTCTTCCTGGACATCGATGGGACGTTGCTAGACCTGGTCGATGATCCGGATTCTGTCGTGGCAGATGACGTGCTGCGGTCTTTGATCCTGCACGTCGCTGACGCGCTTGCGGGGCGTGTCGCGATCATCAGCGGGCGCTCGCTCGCGCAGATCGAGGCCATGTTCGGGCCGGTTGCCCAGCTGGTTGCGCTGTCTGGGAGCCATGGTAACGAACATCGATGGCGCGGGATCGAAGCGCATCCCATTCGCCCGCCATCGCTCGATCTGGCGACCGCTGACTTGCGGAGCGTTTTGCCGGTACGGACGGTATCCTGATCGAGGAAAAGAGTTTCGGCGTCGCGGCGCATTTCCGGCGGGCGCCCCACGTCGCAGAGGAGCTTCGAAAAATAACGCAGGCACTCGCAGATCGGCATGAATTGCAGGTACAGGGCGGGAACATGATGATCGAACTGCGTGTCGGCGGAGGCGACAAGGGCGGAGCCCTTCGTCGCCTCATGGGCCGAGCGCCCATGGCAGGTACGAAGCCCATATTCGTTGGAGATGATCTGACCGACGAACCCGCCTTTGTCACCGCGATCGACCTTGGTGGGGCCGGGATTGTGGTTGGCGATCGGCAGGGGACGCGAGCGCAGTATCGCTTGAGCGGTCCTGTCGCCGTGCGGGCATGGCTGGAGGCTTTCGTCGCATGATGCTGCGACCCCGCAAGCGTCGCCGACCGCGCTACATCATATGCGCCTTCGGGCAGTTGCCGTGACAAGGCTCATCATCGTGTCCAACCGAGTCCAGGCGACCTCGGCAGACGCCACCGCGAACCAGGGTGGCCTGGCCGTCGCGCTCTCATCGGCGTTGCGACAAACCAATGGAATCTGGTTTGGATGGTCCGGGAAGGAAACTGAAACATTCTCCGGAAGCATCGATCTGCAGAAGCGAGATGGCGTCACGACCGCGACGATCGATCTCGAGCCACAGGACGTCGAGGAATATTATAATGGCTATGCCAACCGGACATTATGGCCATTATTTCATTATCGCGTCGATATGGCAGAGTTCGAGCGCGGCTTCGCAGGAGGCTATGAGCGCGTCAATGCCCGCTTTGCCGACACCATCCTGCCGCTGATCGAGCCGGCCGATCTGGTGTGGGTCAACGACTACCATCTCATTCCACTGGGTCGGGAGTTGCGGCGGCGCGGTTGCGACAACCGGATCGGCTTCTTCCTGCACATACCCTGGCCACCCATGCGCCTGCTGCTGACGTTGCCGAGCCACAGGGAGTTGGTGGAATCACTTTTTGCTTATGATGTGGTCGGCTTCCAGACTGATGACTGGATGCAATCCTTCTTCGATTATGTCCGTGGCGAGCTGGCGCTCGAGGTCGGCGACGATGGCGAAATCTCCTTTGCTGGACGAACAATCCGCGCAGTCGTCTGCCCGATCGGCATCGACGTTTCGGATTTTGTGCCGCAGGCAGAAGGAGAAGTCGCGGCACGAACCTGCAAGGCAATGATGGTCAGCGCAAATGACCGCGCAATGATCATCGGGGTGGACCGCCTCGATTATTCGAAAGGCCTGCAAGAGCGCTTTCTTGGCTATGATCGTTTCCTGGCGTCGCGGCCAGACCTTCACGAACAAGTGTTCCTCCTGCAGATTGCGCCGCCATCGCGCGCCGATGTTCAAAGCTACCAGGAGATCCGCGCAGGCCTCGACGCGCTGTCCGGCCGGATCAACGGCGAATATGCCAGCGCTGAGTGGGTGCCGATCCGATATGTGAATAAGGGCTATCCTCGTGATCGTCTGGCCGGAATGTATCGCGCTGCCAAGGTTGGGCTCGTCACACCCCTGCGCGATGGAATGAACCTTGTGGCCAAGGAATTTGTCGCTGCGCAAGATCCTGGCGATCCGGGCGTCCTGATCCTCTCGAAGTTCGCCGGCGCCGCAGCGCAGCTCAAAGAAGCTATTTTGGTCAACCCCTATAGCGCAGAGGACATAGCCGACGCGTTGGCACAGGCCCTCGAAATGCCCATCGAGCAGCGACTGGCAAGATGGCGCGCGCTGATGGATAATGTCGAGCGGGAGGATGTGCTTTGGTGGCTCCAGACCTTCGTCAAGGCAATGTCGAGGGACTGAAAGCGGCGGTGCCCTCCAGCTTCCGTCGATTTCCGACGACCATCAGGCTGTCGTGCTCTCGCCAGGCGCGGTTCGAATATGCACGTCGCGCTGCGGGAATGGGATCTCGATTCCATGTTCGGCGAACAACACCCAGATTCGATTGAGAATGTCGGACCGAACATTTCCCACGCCAAGTTCGGGATCCATAATCCAGACGAGAATATCGTGATCTACGGAGCTGTCTCCAAACGCCTTCAGCCAGACGGACGGCTTGGGATCGGCAAGAACCCGCTTTGCCGCCGTTGCTGCCTCGATCATCAGCCGCTGTGCCAGGGCAAGATCGCAATTATAGCTGACGCCGACCGACACATGGACGCGGACATTTTTGCTGGAATAGGACCAATTCTCGACCGGCTCGGTCATCAGCTGCTCGTTGGGGATGAGATGTTCCTTTCCGTCGCGCGTGACGACGGACACGGCGCGAACCCCGATCTTGCTCACGGCGCCGAACGTGTCTCCAACGACAATCACGTCGCCCGGCTTTACCGACCTGTCCATCAGCAGGATCAGCCCTGCAATGAGATTGCCGAACGTCTTTTGCAGGCCAAAACCGATTGCGAGGCCGGCGGCGCCGGAGAAGACGGTGAGGGCCGTGAGATCGATCCCGAGCAGGTCGATGCCCAAGAGGATCGCAACGACGATGACTGCTATACCGGCGAGTTTTTGCACAAGCACGCTCTGCGCGACGTCGAGCGCGCTCGACCGGCCGATCAAATGGACCAACACATGATTGACCGCCTTGGCGACGACATAAAGAAGCGCGACGATTGCGATCCCATTGAAAACCGCGAGCAACGAGAAGCGTCGCGCGCCCACCGTAAATCCGACCGCATCGAGACTGTCGATGAGTGGCGTCAGGCCGCCAAGTGTCGCCGCTGTCGTCGCGACCAGGCCAAGCAAAGCAAGACCGGTTGCGATCATGCGGCTGATCCGAAACGCGACGAACAGCCGGAAAAGAAGGATTGCAACGGACATGCCCAGCGCAAATGCCAGGATCATCAGCGCCAGCGGGCTCAAGCGTACCGCGTTGCCGACGATCAGCAGCAACAACGCGACAATCGTACAGCGAATGATCGAGGTTACCAAGCCAGACGTCAGGACGTTCCTCGAGGCTCCAAAGCGATGAAGTCTCCCGGCGACTGCAGATCCTGCGCGCGCAGCGATGAACCACCCAATCGCACACGCGCCCACGATGAGGACGATCACAACCATGATCGATTCCAGATCGGGGGCGTCGGGCAGTTTTACGCCCAGGTCCCGTATCCATTGCAGTGACATGATCGGAGGCTCTCCATCTTTCAAAGCCCGCAGACCCGGGAAAGGTTCCGGAGTGCGTGGCACGGCCGGCGAGGTGTGACGGGGCAATATTTCACGCCACGTCTTTCCTGAGACAAAAATCGCTTTCGCGAGCTAAGTGAATGGCGACGCAACCAGATCGGGCAAATCTATTAACCATTCAACCATCATAGGCCGGACCTGCAAACTTACAGGCGTACGCGTGCCCGAGGTGCGCCGATGATCGTCGCTATGGCTGTCATAGCCGGTCTGATCGTTGCAGCCGTACTGAGTTTCGGAAAGTTCGCCAGATCTACGGATTGGCGCGCCACGGTCACGCCGCTTGCCTCGATCATCGGAAGCGGCTTCCTCATCTGCGGACCTTTGCTCGCGCGCGAGTTTGGCTCTGGCGCGGTGGTTGCCATGGCTGCGCTGCTGGCGATCGCCTATGCCGTCGGTGCGGTCATCCGCTTCAATATCGTCCATATTGAGAATCTCGCGCCGGCGCTGAGCCTCAACGACCCGATCGCTTGGGCCATGCGCGTCGCGCAAGTGATGCTTGCCATCGCTTATGCCGTCTCGGTTGCATATTACCTCAAGCTTCTCGCCGAGTTCACGATGAAGCCGCTGGCCGTTCCGGTCGGTTGGCACGACCTTCTCGCCAACGCCTTCGTCACCCTCATCATCGTCGCGTTCACAGCGTTGACGTTTTCGGGCGATATCAGGAAAATCGAGCATGCTGCCCATGCCAGTGTCTCGGTCAAGCTCGGCATTATCGCGGGTCTTCTGGCCGGCCTCGGGACATGGTGGATCATGCGATCCGGCCTGCCCCTTGATCTTCCGCCGGCGCAACTTTCTTACTCCGGCATACCGCTGCTTCTTGGACTGCTGATCACCGTGCAAGGTTTCGAGACCTCGCGTTATCTTGGCGGCAGTTATGATCAGCTCACGCGCGTCCGCACGATGCGCTATGCGCAATGGCTGTCGTCGGCCATCTATCTCGCGTTCATTGCCCTTCTGACTCCATTCCTTCGAGAAGCCCAGCATGCGGAGGGCGTGGCCGGCATCCTCGACATCATGGAACTGGTCGCGCCGATCCTGGGCATCTTCGTACTGATTGGTGCGGTCTCGAGCCAGCTGAGCGCCGCCATTGCGGATTCAATCGGGTCGGGCGGTCTCATGATCGAAGTCTCCCGCCGCAAGCTCGGGGTTCGTAGCGCCTTCATCGCCGCCAGTGCGCTTTCGATCGCCGTGGTCTGGCTAACTAATCCCTTTTCTGTCATCGCCCTCTCGTCGCGCGCCTTCGCGCTGTTCTACGCGATGCAGGCCGTCCTTGCCTTGTGGGTGTCGTTCCGGACTGGCGCGGGGAGCTGGGCCGCAAGGGTTGGTTTTGCAGTCGTCGGCCTGATCTGCGTCGTCGCGGCGGTCGCCGGCGCACCCGCCGAGAGCTAACGGCCATCATTCTTGCAATGGATCGGCGAGAATGCGCTAGAACCCGGCTTCTCAATCAAAATCCGAACTCGGCGAGTGAATAGAATGTCCGACACAACGACCGCCCCGGTCACCGAGCATCCATATGCGTCCCGCCGATGGGATCATGTTCCGCTCTATCGCTGGTGGCGTCGGTCCGTGGTTGGCTCGGTCGATCAGGGCGAGGTAAGTGCGCGCATCATCGAGGAGAGTGGCTGGTCGCCTCGCTACCTCTTCATGACGATGATGTCCGCTGGCATCGCCGTTCTCGGGCTGCTGTTGTCGTCGCCGGCCGTCGTGATCGGCGCGATGCTCATCTCGCCCCTGATGAGCCCGATTCTGGGTCTGGGCTTCAGTCTCGCGCTGTTCGACTTTGCCGAGATGCGCCGGTCGCTTTCGGCGCTGGCGGTCGGTGCCATTGCCGCTCTTCTCTTCACCGCGCTGATCGTGCTGGCTTCACCCCTCAAGGCGCCCACGGCGGAAATCCTGGCACGCACGCGTCCCAATCTTTTCGATCTGCTGGTCGCGCTGTTTGCTGCGCTGGCCGGAACATTCGCGATCATCCGCGGCCGTGGTGAGACAATTGTTGGCGTTGCGATCGCGACAGCCCTGATGCCGCCCCTCGCTGTGGTGGGCTATGGTTTAGCGACCTGGAACATGCCGATCATGGGTGGCGCGCTGGCGCTGTTCGTCACCAACTTCGTGACCATCGCGCTCGCTGCCATGATCATGGCACGTTTCTACGGCTTTGGCCATTATCTCTCCAGCCAGCAGAGCTGGACCCAGACAATCTTGCTCGCGCTGGTGTTCGTGGTGATGGCTGTGCCGCTTGGAATCTCGCTAAGCCGCATTGCCCGCGAAGCAGTTACGGTTGGCCAGATTCGGTCCTTCCTGTCGGACCGGTTCGGCGCATCATCGCGCGTAAGCCAGCTCGACGTCGACTTCGAGCGCGCGCCCCTGGGCGTCAGGACGGTCGTCATTGCGCCGCGCTCGCGCGCCGAAAGCAACGCATTGCTGCAAAGCGATCTCAGCGACCGGCTCGGTCGCCCGGTTGCGCTTCAGGTGGATCAAGTCCTGCTCGATCCGGGATCCGGATCGGTCGAAGCGCAACGCGCGGAGTTGCGGCAGGCGAGCGAGGCGGCCGAGGTCGAAAGCCGGATCGCCGGCACGATCGTCAACCTTGTGTCACTCGCGGCAGGTGTTGCGCCCGATGCCGTGACGCTCGACCGGGAGCATCGCCGTGTCACCGCGACAGCTGCGCCGCTCCCGGGCGCCGATCTCTCCACCTACGCCGCGCTGGAGCGTCGCGCCAAGACTTCTGCGCCGGATTGGGAGGTTGCGATCGTTCCACCGCTCGCGCAGCTCCCGCTGATTGCGTTTCCAGACAATGACGATGCGCTCGACGGCCCGGCGCGAGCGGCGGTCCTTCTGTCTGCCTGGGCTGCGAGGCGCTGGAACAGTCCCCAACTCGGCGTGCCAGGACTTCCAGACACTGCGCCCGAACGGCCGACGCTGAGCCAGAGACGCGCGCTCGCGATCGCGGCCCTTCTCAAGGAGCAAAGCATCGCTGCCGTGCCCGCGCCAGCCTCCGGCCAGCGGTTTCGACTAACGGGTGGACTGCAGGCGGACCAATAGCCGTGTCGCAGGCCGCACTGAGCGCGATCATCCTGGTCGGCGCGCTGCTGCTTTTTGTGTCCGAGCGGGTTCGGCACGACCTGGTCGCCCTTCTGGCGCTCTTCGCATGCCTCCTGCTCGGGCTGACAACGCCGGTGAAGGCCTTTCAGGGTTTTGCCGACCCGGCGGTGCTTGCCGTCGCGGCGATTCTTGTCGTCGGGCGAGCCGTTGAACTGTCAGGCATTGCGGGACGGTTCGCGCATGTCCTGATTCCCGAGCGTGCAAGTTTTGGCGTCAGGCTGTCGGCCCTGCTCATTGTTGCAGCGATCCTCTCTGCCTTCATGAACAATATCGCCGCGCTGGTCATTACGATGCCGCTCGCGACCGAAATCGCCCGCTCTTCGAAACTCGCGCCGGCCGCAACGCTGATGCCGCTCGCCTTCGCAACAATCTTGGGTGGCATGACCACCCTGATCGGCACGCCGGCTAACCTCATCTTGTCGTCGGTGCGCGAGAATGAGATGGGAGCGCCATTCGGCTTCTTCACGATGACCCCGGTTGGCGCGGCCGTTGCCTTCGTAGGCTTGGGCTATCTTGCCGTCATGGGCTGGAGGTTGTTGCCCGTCCGTGAATCTGCCGCCCAGCGCGGGCGACCGCCCTGGCGCGTCTATGAGTTAAGCCTCACGTCAGCTATGCCAAACTCGCCGCTGCTCCTGCCGGCCATGCGGAGCGCCGCTGCGCGCCTCCTGTCCGTATTTCGGGACGGGCAGCGCGTCGTATTGGGCGACGGAGAATCCCTCCTTGCAGGCGACCGATTGCTTATCCTGTCGCGCAACAATCAGTGGATCACGGCGGAGCGGCTTGGTCTCAAGGCTGATACGTATGAGGCGGCCAATCCGGGCGCGGTGACCGCGCGCGTCGCGGTCGCACATGGCTCATTCCTGATTGGGCTGCCCCATGCGGAAATCAGTACACGAAGCAATGGTGACCTAGTGGTGGTGGCCGTTGGGCCGCGGGCCGCTCGGCGTAAAATGCCACTCAACACCCTGCGCATTGAGGCCGGCGACCAAATCTATATCCGCGGCACGCCCGACACACTGGCGCGCTTCGCAACCAGCGCACGCCTTCTGGAAATCGATCGGCTTGATCCAGTCCCCGTTGCGAAGGCGCGGGCGGTAGCGATCCTCGGTGTGTTCGTCCTCTCGATCGGCGCGATCGTCGGTTTCGGTGTATCGCCAGCGCTCGCATTCCTTGCGGCCGCCGTCATCCTCGCGGCGACCAGGCTCATTCCGACCGACGAAGTCTACCGATCGATCGACTGGAGTGTCATCGTCCTTCTTGCCGCAATGATACCGGTCGGCCAGAGTTTCGAGACCAGCGGCGCGGCGGCGATCGCCGCCCAAATGCTTGGCAATGCGCTTGGCGGACTTCCTCTCGTGCTGGTGCTCGCTGCCATCTGTGCCGTGACATTGCTGCTGTCGATCTTCCTCAACAATGTTGCAACGGCGATCATCATGGGGCCGCTAGCGATCGATGCGGCACAATTGCTCCACGTCAGCCCGGACGCCGCCTTGCTCTCGGTTCTGATCGGCACGTCCGCCGACTTTCTGACACCGATCGGACACCAGAATAATCTGCTCGTCATGGGACCGGGCGGGTATCGATTTACCGACTATGCCAGAATGGGTGCCGTTCTCGTTCTGCTTGTCGTTGCGACCGCCGCTGTCACATTGTCGCTGCTCTACTGACCAAAAGGCGCTCTAAGTGCTGAGAACTCGACGGCTCGGACCGGCTTTGGGTGGCCGGAAGCGGCATCTTTCGCTAGGCCTGCCCTATGCAAACGAGTGACCTTGTGATCCGCCCCTTTTCGATGATGCGTAAGTTCCTGGCCACCGAAGCGGCAGGGGGCATTGTCCTGATCGGCGCGGCAGCCCTGGCCCTGATTGTCGCCAACTCATCCTTGTCGGAGGGCTATTTTTCGGCGCAGCACATTAGATTTGGCGGGCTGAGCCTGCTGCACTGGATCAACGATGGCCTGATGGCGCTGTTCTTTCTCGTCGTCGGTCTCGAGATCAAGCGGGAAGTTCTCGATGGGCAGCTGTCGCGCTGGTCGGATCGCCTGTTGCCGGGCATTTCGGCCGCCGCAGGCGTGGCACTCCCGGCGCTCATCTATATCTGGATCAACCTTGGCAATCCGGGTGGCGGGCGTGGGTGGGCGATCCCCGCTGCCACGGACATCGCCTTTGCACTTGGCGTTCTGGCACTGCTGGGGTCGCGCGCACCCACGTCGCTCAAGATTTTCCTCGCTGCCGTGGCCATTATTGATGACCTGATCGCTGTCCTCATCATTGCCCTGTTCTACACGGCCGACCTGGGTCTTCCTGCACTCGCCGGTGCAGCGTTTGGCCTCCTCATCCTCGCGCTTCTCAACCGTTTCGGCGTGACGATGCTGACGCCATATCTCGTGATGGGAGCGATCATCTGGTTTTTCGTTCTCAAGTCCGGCATCCACGCCACGCTAGCCGGCGTTGCGGTGGCCATGACGATCCCCCTGACACGAACGCCCGGGCGACCGGACGCACATGGTTCGCCATTGCATCGGCTCGAACATGGGCTGCATCCGTGGGTCGCATTTGCGATCGTACCGATCTTCGGCTTTGCAAATGCCGGCGTGGCTCTGGGCGGGTTCGCGAGCGGTGACATGGTCGCTTCGGTCCCGCTCGGCGTGGCACTTGGCCTGTTCGTGGGAAAACAGATCGGTATCTTCGGTTCGGTTTGGTTGTTGGTCCGTTTGAAGTGGTCGGATCGGCCGCGCGATGCTGGATGGCTTCAAATTTATGGCGTCGCCTTGTTGTGCGGCATCGGTTTCACGATGAGTCTCTTCATCGGCGGCCTGGCATTTGGTGATGGGTCTCACCAGAACGACGCCGCAAAGCTCGGAGTGCTGCTGGGTTCGATCGGATCTGCAATTTTCGGTTTTCTTGTCTTGCGATTTGCACCCTCCGAGGATGCACGTCCGTGAGACCGAACGCTCCTTTCGCGAAGGCGAGTGCCTATCTGAAGGCACTCTTCTCGTCAGATGAGCCATCATCCACCCAGGACGCGTTGGCAATCTTCCGCCGTCGCATCGCGACTGGCGTCGGCGCCGTGCTTCTCGGCCTCCTGGCTATTGCCTTTGCCAAGCTGGGCGATCTTGCCCAGACGCTGTTTCTGAGCTTTACCAGCGCGTCGCCCTTAGGATCCGTCTTCCTGACTCCGGCGATCTTTGCCGGTGCGGTCTTTCTTACACAGCGATGGGCGCCAGTGGCTCGCGGATCGGGCATTCCCCAGGTTATCGCCGCTTCGCGCAATCCGGGCAGTGAGGCGCTGGGACCGCTGGTATCGATCAAAACCGCGTCGCTGAAACTTGTCATGACGATAGTCATGCTGGGTGCCGGTGCCTCGGTCGGCCGCGAGGGCCCCACTGTCCAGACCAGTGCGGCCGTCATGGTCGCCATTCATCGTTTCCTGCGTGTTCCGATCACAGCCGGTGTTCTGATCGCAGGTGGCGCGGCAGGCGTGGCCGCTGCGTTCAACACGCCGCTTGCCGGCGTCGCATTCGCAATCGAAGAACTGGCGGCCGCCTATGAGCAGCGGGTCGCCGTGCTTGTCATGGCGGCGGTGATGATCGCCGGTCTCGTCAGCTTGGGCATCGCGGGCGACTATATTTACTTCGGCGCGATGCGACAGACGCTCGATCTGCGCGGCGTCTTGCTCGTCGCACCTGTCGCCGGAATCGCCGGTGGGTTGACGGGCGGCTTGTTTTCCCGCGCCTTGCTCGCCTTTGCCAATCCCGGGCGCACCTGGCTCGCCGCTCTCAAGCGGCGGCCGATCCTTTTGGCGACAGTGTGCGGCCTGGTCGTTGCGCTCCTTGGGATCTCCAGTGCGGGGGCAACATGGGGAACGGGGTATGAGGCGACGCGCAACCTGGTAGAGGCCAAGGATGGCTCGCTCTGGTTTGGGCCCGCCAAATTCATCGCGACACTGGCAACGGCTCTGAGCGGCGCTCCGGGCGGCATTTTCGCGCCATCACTGGCAGTCGGCGCCGGACTGGGAGATCTGCTCACGGCCATCTTCCCCGACGATCCGCGCGGGGCGATCGTTCTGCTCGGTATGATTGGGTATTTTGTTGGCGTGGTAAGAGCGCCGCTGACGGCCGTCATCATCATCACTGAGACAACCGCGAGCCGGGGCATGATTATCCCCTTGTTCGCAACGGCGCTGATCGCCGACTTCGTCAGCGCTATTGTTTGTCGTGAGCGCCTCTATCACGGCTTGGCCAAGGCCTTTTCGCACGCGTCGACGGCCCCCAATCATAACTGACGGGGCTTGGGGGTAGTACGCACTCAAGCGGTCGAAGGCTTTCCGGAGTTCGCGAAGCGGCTCCTATTCCGGCTCAAGGCGACACACATCTGAATTGTCCTGGAACATCAATCGGCCCGGATCCAGACGCCCCGCACTTGGGCAGCGACATCTGCGTGCAGGCTCTGGCTATGCTCCGTGCACTATCGCACTCATTGTTAGGAACGAACTGCAGCATCCCGCGTTCTGGTCTGGTTCAGGCCGTGCCGGTCTGACCGCCGGACTACGGAATTTCGAAAGCAAAACCGTCGAGGCCAATTGGGGGTTCGGGATGACCAGATCGGGACGAATGTCCGGCGCATCGCTGCGGCTGCCCGACAATGAATAGCGTGGTAAGCCCCACAGCTAAGACGCCGAGGGTTTCTACCCGTTGGTTGTTCCTTCCTCCTTGGGCCACGTATCCGTTGGCGCTGATCGTAACGGCATCGGCCACACTTCTTCGCTTAAGTCTCGATTCCGTTGATCCCGGTATCGTGCCCTTCGCCCTATTTTATCCCGCCGTGCTAATTTCCGCTGTGTGTTGCGGGGCAGGGCCCGGGGTCGTAACGCTCGTGGGGTCTGGGATTATTGTGACTTATTTTTGGCTGCCACCCAAGGGGAGCCTGTTGTTCACGCACACGAGCATATTGAACCTGAGCCTTTTTGCCGTGACGGCCGGGTCGATCATAATCGTGGGCCATATTCTAAGACTGAGCCTGCAGCGAAGCGCGATCATCACTTTGGCGCTCTCTCAGAACTCGGACCAGCTTGAAGGTCTCGCTCGCGAACTTGAAGCAAGGGTAGCCAGCACCGTTGTCGAGCGTGAAATGGCTCTTCAGCAGCTTCATGAAACGAGGAAAGCTGAAACAATTGGTCAATTAACCGGCGGAATCGCCCATGACTTCAACAATCTTCTCACACCAATTATCGGAACGCTCGACCTGCTCAACAGTCGTGATGTGCCTGCTGCGCGATCGCAAAGACTGATAGCGGGAGCGCTCGCTGCCGCCGAGAAAGCGAGCACGCTCGTTAACCGAATGCTTGCCTTTGGACGTCGCCAACTCTTGCAACCCCGCGCTGTCAACGTCACCTCGTTGCTGATCGACCTCTCTGATCTCCTCCAGCGTTCGATCGGGCCGACAACAAGGCTGGTGATGGACCTGCCTCATGATTTGCCGGCGATCCGTGTTGACCCGAACCAACTTGAGCTGGCCCTGCTGAACCTGGCGGTGAACGCGCGAGACGCAATGCCCAACGGCGGGACATTGACGATTAGTGCGCAGGCGGATGTGTCGAGCGATGATCCAGCAAGCATAGACCAGATCAGAATATCGGTGGTCGACACGGGGACAGGCATGGACGAGGCAACACTCCAGCGAGCGACCGAACCATTTTTCACCACGAAGAAAACGGGCCAGGGCACGGGACTGGGCCTGTCGATGGTCCACGGATTGGCAGCGCAATCGGGCGGTAGATTGGTCTTGTCCAGCATGCTGGGTGTGGGAACACGCGCAGAGCTCTGGTTCCCGCCGACTGATGAGCAGATTGCGGAACCGGAACTGGCCGAGGAGCGTCAAATTTCCGTCTCGCAGAATCTCCGGATTCTTCTGGTGGATGACGAACCCCTGGTCCGCGCTGGCCTGGCCGAGATGTTGCGAGAGGCTGGTCATGAAATCGTGGAAGTTGAAAGTGCACGCGAAGCACTGTCCCTGGTTGATGACTGTGCCGCTTTTGACCTCATTCTCACCGATCATCTCATGCCTGGCATGACCGGTGGTGCATTGGCGCTGAAACTGCGCGACAGTCACCCCTATCTGCCCATCCTATTGATCACGGGGTACGCCGGCTCGGAGGCCGATGTGCCCGACGGGATCAACAAGCTTCGCAAGCCGATCCGCCAGACTGAATTGCTTGGGGCAATTGACGCGGCTTTTGAAGCGACAAGCAATGTGATCAGATTGCCTGCCTCAAATTGATATGCCGGTCATTCTATCTTGGCCGCGATTTGTCTCAGGATATGTGCGAAAACGGCGGCAGGCTGGCCGCCCGAAATAAGATATTGGTCGTTCACGATGATCGCCGGGACGGCATTGATCCCTCGTGACATCGAAACTTCTTCCGACATCCGGACATATCGCGAAAATTTCCCTGATTGGAGCACTTCCGCAGCGCCTTCGCGTTCGAGGCCCACGTTTTGCGCGATGTCGGCAAGGACTGCATGGTCGCTCACGTCGCGCTTTTCGGACAGGTAGGCAGTGAACAGGGCCTGTTTCAATTCCCGTTGTTTGCCCTCGAGCTTCGCCCAATGCAGCAGCCGATGGGCGTCGAAGGTGTTGTAGAAGCGGTCATCATGGGCGAGCGCGACATCCACGCCGACTTCCTTGGCCCGGTCGCTCAGGCTAGGCTGGTCCGAGGGCAAATGGCTGGCGGCTTCGCCATATTTTTCCCGGAGATTCTCGCCAACATTCTGGCCCTCCGGCGGAAGGTCGGGGTTAATCTCGAAGGGGTGGAAGATGAGGTCTGCATCGACCTCGTCGGCGAGGCTGGCAAGCGCTTCATCCAGGCCCTTCAGGCCGATCGCACAAAACGGACAGGCGATATCGGAAATGAAGTCGATCTTGAGGTGCTTGGGCATGAGATCTCACAGTCCTTCGGCGCCACATCTTCCTCCACTTCGATTAACACGACAAGCCGTTCGGTTTGTTCGGGATAGTGAGCGGCTACCTGAAGATCGCCCAGTCGAGCGACCAGGCTCCGCCGCCGCGCAGGATAAGGGGAAGCAAAAGTCCCGCCCAACTCAAATGGGTTGCCCATGCATCGGGATAGACGAAGATCTCAATGACCGCTGTCATGCCGAGCAAAGCGAGCGCCGCGCCTCGCGTGAACAATCCCAGCACCAGCAGGATCGGGAAGAAATGCTCCGAGTAGGTCGCGGCATGTGCGGCGATTTCCGGCGGCACCAGCGGCAGCGCATATTCTGTGCGGAATAGCTCATATGTGCCATCCGTAATGTGGAGCAGCCCATCCACTTTCGTCCGGCCGGACTGGAAAAAGACGGCTGCGATGCCGAGGCGCGCAACCAGAAGCGGCAGGGCATCAGGCACGCGGGCGGTCAGGCGCTGGACGGCGAGAGTGCCGGCCGCAAGGGGCGTTGTCATAACGAAGATCCTCGAATGGCGCGTTTGCCGGGAGGACCAACGCCTCCCGGCCCCCCGCTTCAGGCCTTGGGAGTCAGCGAGCCATTGCCCTTGGGCGTCTTGATGGTCGTGCAGGTGCCGGCCTTGACCAGCTTCCAGGCATTGCCCTGATAATTAACCTTGGAGGTGCCTGCGCAGCTGGTGCCGGCGCCGGCCTTGCAGTCATTCTTGCCGGCGAGCGACACGCCATAGCATTTCTCCATCGGGGTCTTGTCGGCGGCGGATGCCGAGGTCGCGGTGGCAGCAATGGCGAGAGCGAGGGTCGCGGCGAGGGTGGCGTGGGTCTTGATCATTTTCTGTCTCCTTGAAAGGGGTGTCCGGGCAATCGCCGGACATGCCCCGGAGTTCGCGGAGGGCGACGCGCCGGTTACGCAGGGCGCTGGACAAATATTTTCATCGTTCGATGCGCCCGACATGTAACCTTCGAGCGTCAGAGACGAATGCACCTGTCACAGGAGCATGAATGCGGGCGAACGAGGATCAGTTGCGGGCCTGGATGGTGGGAGGACTGGACGGCGTCGCGGCCGACCATGCCTGCCTGTTGCGCGCACTCGTGCCCATTCTGTCCGCTTTCTACAGCCGGCGCGTGTTCGCATCGGACGATATCGAGGATCTGGTGCAGGAAACGCTTATCGCCGTGCATAGCCGCCGCGCAACCTATGACCGGGATCGCGCCTTCACCGCCTGGCTGTTTTCCATCGCGCGCTACAAGATGATCGATCATTTCCGCCGCAGCCGCTCCGTCGTGCCCATCGAGGAACTGGAAGACATACTGATGGTCGAAGGCTTCGAGGCCAGCAGCGGTGCACGACTCGACATCGAAGATCTGCTCGGCACCCTGCCGGCCAAACAAGCGCGGATGATCCGCGCAACACACATAGACGGCGCCACCGTCGCCGAGGCGGCCGCTGCCAGCGGCTATGGCGAGTCAGACGTGAAGGTCTCGATCCATCGCGGCCTCAAAGCATTGGCGGCGCGCATCCGAGGCAGCGAAACATGAATACCGACCAGCTCATCGACAGTCTCGCGAGTGACGTGAAGCCGGTTCGCCGGAGCGCGCTTGGCGCGCGGCTCGGGTTCGGCATGCTGATCGGCGCGCTCGTCTCCGCAGCTCTCGTTATCATGCTCCTTGGCGCACGCCCGGATCTGGCAAGCGCCATGAATGGCTTCGCCTTCTGGATGAAGTGGACCTACACGCTTTCGCTCTCTGCCATCGCGGTCTACGCGACGGCGCAGTTGGCGCGACCCAATCCGGGCAATTTGCGGGTTCTCTGGCTGATCGCCATTCCTGTGACCCTTCTTGCGGGCGTGGGCGTGCTGGAACTCGCGCATACACCGCCGGGCGAATGGCTCGCCATGTGGCTCGGCAGCAGCTGGAGCAAATGTCCCTGGTATGTGTTCGGGCTCGCCATGCCGATCTTCATCGGGCTGCTCTGGTCGTTCCGCCGGCTGGCGCCGACGCGGCTGCGCGCGGCGGGCGCCGCAGCTGGGCTGGCGGCGGGTGCGTTCGCCGCGACCGTCTATTGCCTACATTGCCCCGAGGTCTCGGCGATCTTCGTGCTGACCTGGTACACGCTCGGCATATTGCTCGCCGCCAGCCTTGGCGCGCTGGTCGGCCCGCGTCTTTTGCGCTGGTGATGTAACCGGCGGCCGCGTTGCTCCGAACAAGAGATGCCAACCCGGCACAATCATTCGGAGATACCTTCATGAACAGCTTCCGTACCGGCGTCAGCTTCGCCGCTTCCGCCGCCCTCATCGCCATCAGCGCCGCCGCCGTGCCGACGGCCGCAGTCGCCAAGGGGGCGACCAAGATCCATTGTTACGGCGTCAACACCTGCAAGGGTACTTCGGACTGCAAGACGTCGAAGCACGACTGCAAGGGCATGAATGACTGCAAGGGCACCGGTTTCAAGGAAATGTCGGTGAAGCAGTGCTCGGCCGCTGGCGGCACCACGACCGAAGCGAAGTAACCCCCTCGGCTCGGCGGGCATCCCCCTCCCGAACCCGCCCGCCGGGCCACCCTTCTTCGATGCGAGACCCGCAATGATCCCTTCCTTTGCCGGCTTCGGCCTCGGTTTGCGCAAGCAACATTACGCAGAGTTTCTCGAGCACCGCGTCGCCGTTGATTTCGTCGAGGTGATCTCGGAGAATTTCATGGTCGATGGCGGGCGGCCCCGGCGCATCCTGCGGGAGGTGCGCGAGCGCTATCCCGTAGCACTGCATGGCGTTTCGATGTCCGTCGGTTCGGCAGACGGCGTGGACCGTGCCTATCTCGTGCGGCTTCGCGCGCTCGTCGAAGAGATCGAGCCCCTGTTTGTCTCCGACCATCTCTGCTGGACGCAATCTGGCGGCTTTAACTCGCACGACCTGCTCCCGCTGCCCTACACGCAGGAAGCGCTCGATATCGTCTGCGCGAATATTTCCATCGCCCAGGATGCGCTCGGTCGCGAGATGCTGATCGAGAACCCATCGAGCTACATTTCTTTCGAGAACGACATGATGAGCGAATGGGCCTTTCTCGACGCGGTCTGCGCGCGCACCGGCTGCGGCCTGTTGCTCGATGTTAACAATGTGTTCGTCAGTGCCACCAACCATGGCTTCGATCCTGTCGCCAATCTGGACGGCGTCCCACATGAGCGCGTGCGCCAGATCCATCTCGCCGGCCACGCTCAAGGCGAGACTATGCTTATCGACACGCATGACAGTCCGGTGGCCGCTTCGGTGTGGGATCTCTACCGCCATATCCTGCCACGCCTCGGCCCGGTCGCGACGATGATCGAGCGCGATGACGCCATTCCGCCGCTGCATGAACTGCTTGCCGAACTTGGCCAGGCGCGCGCGATCAACGCCCAGACCGGTCGCCTGGCGGCATGAACCTCGCCCGGCTCCAGCGCGAATTCAGCACATGGCTGCAGGCGGACAAGCCAGCCGACGCTGCGCCGTTTGGCGAGCGAGCGCGGCTTGGCCTCGCCATCTATCAGAACAACTTCCGCGCCCAGCTTGCCACCTGTCTGGAAGACAGCTTCGACAAGACTCGGCAATGGATCGGCGGCGAGGCGTTTCATGAAGCCATCGTTCACCATGTCGAGCGCGTGCCGCCGAGCAGCTGGACCCTCGACGCCTATCCCCGCGACTTCCCCGCAACCCTGGCAATGCTCTATCCTATCGACCCTGAAGTCGCGGAACTTGCAGCGCTCGAACTGGCACTGGCGGACGCCTTTGTCGGACCAGATGTGAACAGGCTCGCGGCCGAGCAGATCGCGTCGGCAGACTGGGACTGCGTAACTTTGCTCTTTGTACCCATGCTTGATCTCCTCCCGATGACGACCAACGCTGCTGCGATCTGGACTGCACTTGCCGAGGAGGCTTCGCCTCCGATGAGTGCATTATTACCAACAGCTGGTGCACTGTTGGTCTGGCGCGACGGCGAAACACCGCGGTTCCGTGCGATCGAGGCAATGGAGGAGCGCGCGATCCTGCTCATGCGGGGCGGTATGACGTTCGCGCGACTGTGCGCGGACCTTGTCGAAGACGTCGGCGAAGCCGAGGGCGTGACACTTGCGGGGGCTTGGTTGGGTCAGTGGTTAGCGGACGGTCTGGTCAGCGATCTCATTGACTGAATCTAGTCGCCATCAACGGGCAAATATAGGTCTCTGCCTACCTTGGGCATCCAAAATGCCGTTTTGACTAGCTGACAGCTGCCGGCCGCCACGTTCACAAGCTGCGGAGGAGATCAAACAGACTGCGCAGCTTTAGTAGCTCCCCCGCGCACTGATCGGGGCCATCGGCGCCAAGCGCGGCCTTGGTGTCCGCACTGTCGATCCAGGCCGTGAGCCCCTTGCGGCGAAGCAGGGGCGCTCGAGGGTGGTCTGCAGCGTAGGGCGCGGGCATGCGCTTGAGATCCGGTTCGCCTATGCGGACGCCTGTAGCGTCGAGCTGACTGAGCATTTGCGCAGTCGCTTCGCCCTCATCGCCTGCCACTCGCTCGCGCCATGCTGCCAGTTGCGCCATGGAGAAGGCGAAGATGCCCACACCAAGCGTCAGTCTATCTGGATCGAGCCCGAACATCCACGCAGGGCCGCCGTCCCTGCATCCTCCTCCTGGCGACAGGGATATGTGCAGATGAGCGTTATAGGGCGTCTTGTTCTTGGCGAAGCGTATGTCGCGATGGACACGGAAGATGCGATAAGTGTGCGGTTCGCCGGTGGCTGATTCCAATTCGCCGGCAAGCGCCTGGGCAAAGCACTCAGCCGGATATTTGAGATGGTCTTCGTAGTCGGCCTTGTGCGCCTCGAACATCCTCTGTCGTTGTTAGCGCGCAGCCCGGCGAGGAAGTCGATCGTGTCGCAGGTCAACAGCGTCATTTGGGCGGCAGGCTTCGCGCATGGGCCAGGGCGACATCGAGCCAGCGCCGTAGCAACGCATCGTCGCAGCGCTCAGCGTCGACAAAATAGAAGCCCCGCATTGGCCGGTCGCCGAGAACCATCGGTACACCCTCGGGCAGAACCGATGCGGCATCATTGCCCTTGCCGACGCGGAACATGAAGCGGGGCTCACCCTCCTTCGACCGGTCGGCGCCGCACACCATGTTGCGGTTCAAGAAAAAGCAGACGCCGCCCATCATTCGCTTTTCGGAAATGCCGGGCCCGTCGCCAAGGGCCGCGCGCATCCGCAGAGTTACGGCCTCGTCAACGGCCATGGTTCAGAGCTCCGCGACCACCGCCTGCGGACCGCCGTCGGGCATCGTGTCGAACACGGGCTTGCTGCGGTCGAGTGGCGCCCAGGTCGGCGCCCGGCTGGCATATACGGTCATTTGGGGCTCAACCTCATCGGGGTTGTCGAGGCTTGACACACGGAGGAATGTCATCCCGGGCATCCCCGCGTTGCGCGAAAGGATCGCCGAGCCGCATTCTGGGCAGAAGCCACGGCTGACCATGGCGCCGCTGTCCGCGGCCCGGTCATGAATTCTGATCTCGCCGGTAACAAAGAAAGCTGCGTCAGGCACCAGCGCATGAGTGCAATGGCTTGTGCCACTGCTCCTGCGGCAGTCGATACAGTAGCAGTTTCCTACCATCATCGGCAGCGTCGTCACCCGATAGCGGACCGACCCGCACAGGCAGCCACCCTCCAAAACTTCGCTCATCGTTCAACTCCCCTTGATTCGATCGGCGCCCCGGCGGATAGTAACTTTAAGATTGCAAGTTACAAGGGACTCCATGACTATATACCGTTCGCCTTGCCCGATCGCCACCACGCTCGACATCGTGGGCGATCGCTGGACACTCGTCATCTTGCGCGATCTGCTAACGGGCAAATCACGCTATTCGCAGTTTCTGACCTCGCCCGAGCGGATCACAACCAATGTCCTCGCCGACCGGCTCGAGAAGATGGAA
Source organism: Sphingobium xanthum (assembly GCF_019737615.1). Lineage (GTDB taxonomy): Bacteria > Pseudomonadota > Alphaproteobacteria > Sphingomonadales > Sphingomonadaceae > Sphingobium > Sphingobium xanthum. Next base: position 47,167 of record NZ_JAHKKS010000013.1, read on the forward strand.
GCCGCCGGCTTGGTAGCGCGATCGCCGTACCAGCAGCGCCCAATCCGCAACGACTATCGCCTGACCGAGATGGGGCGAGCGCTCCATCCAATGCTGCGCGACATGTGCCGTTGGGCTAACCAACATATCCCCGGAACATGGACACCGCCCGAGAGCTTCATGCGGGAGTGAGTTGCCATCCAAGGCGCCCGGCCAACCGTGGTGGGCAGATTGGCAAAGACCTGGCGAGGATATCCGGCTAAGGCTTTTGTGCGCTGCTCTCTGGGGCAGCTGCCGCCGGGTCTTAGACATTCGATAGCTTTCGAGTCTTCCCGAAACCCGTTCGTCCAGATCGTGACGCTATGCGCGAATTTGGGGCGCGATCATGTGGGCGACAGCGCGCGCCGATCATGTTCCTACCAACGCAAGATGCGCGGAATGAGCAGGCGCCCAACGGCCCCACAAACGGCGACCGGAACAGCGTGCCAGACTCCAAAATGCACGATCGAATTTATGGGGCAATGAAGACCATAGCCGAAAATGCCGATTGCGCCGGCGGCTATTCCTACCAGCAATCCGGCACGCGCCGGATGCACCGGAGCGCCGCGCCTGAGCCAGGCTATCAGAACGATGGCGGTCAACAGGCCTGCGCATGTCCCGACCAAGGCGCAGACCGTGTCATCCAAGCCAAAATATATCCGTGATGCTGGCCAGTCGCGGCTAGCCGTTACGACTGCAGCAAGCGGGAGAAGGCCCGCCATGGCCAGAGCCCACTTCCAGCCCTCGTGCTGATTCCCGACCTGAGGGCTGGCCATGCCGACCGCAGTCGACGCTGCTGCCAGCGCGAGAACAAGAAGCACGCCGTTCGAGACGATGAAGTTGATCGACAACAAGCCAGCCAACAGATCCGGTCGCAGGCCCGTGGCGGCTGCAACGATTGCTACGTTGATCGTTGCAGCCCCCATGACGCGAACCATACCCTTACGGAACGTCATTGGTGACACAGGCTTGAGGCCTGCGGCCAGGTTTTCGATCAGTCGATCCGTATCGGGGCTTACTGTCATTGTGCTTTCTCGATCAGGGCAGTCAGTTTTTTCAAACCTCGATGAATGTTCACCTTGACCAGTGACTCGCTCTGCCCGCTGATCCTCGCCGCCTCGGTGACGCTTCGGCCGTCAATCTTGACCAGTATGATCGCTCGAGACTGGGCAACCGGGAGTTCCGCCAGCAGACGGTCAAGGCTGACCCTCGCCATGACATCATCCTCGATCGAACCGTCATCGACCTGCTCCGCGATTTTCAGATCCTGAGCGCGGTAGGCCCGGCTGAGATGATCGACCCAGCGATAGCGGGCGATGGCCGCGAGCCAAGGCAGAAAAGGCCTTGCGGGATCGTAGCTAGCCAGTTTGCTATGGAGTGACAGCAGTGTGTCCTGCACAAGATCGTCGATCTGCTGCGGCGGCAGCCGCCGATAATAATATCGGCGCAACCACTTGGCGCATTCCTTCAACAGCGCCGCATAGGTCGATGCATCACCGCCCTGCGCCTGCTTCATGAGACGGGCCAAGGACGCCTCGTCGGCAATCATGTGTTGCTGCGCGCAATCGAAACAGGGTCGCCTTCGTTCAACAAATCTGCCTCATTCCCGCCGAAACTTGATTTCACGAGAGCTGCTCTCAACTGTTCCGCCTGTGTTGAATCGGCGGGCGGCACGCTCGCCCGCCAACGCATGAATGTCAGGCCAGGACTGCGGCGGCCCTGCGATGGCGCAGCGCACTTCCCGCGAGTGCGAAACCGCCGATCATCATAGCCCAGGTCGCAGGCTCAGGCACTGCATTCGCCGTGAAGCTGATCCGATAGATCGGCGTCGAGTCAGAGAGGCCGGCATCGCTGAACGTATATCCGGCCGCTGTGGTCAGCCCGTTGAAGACTGCGAGTTCTGAACGATCGAAAGCAACCGTGCCATTCTCAGGCGTGCGCAAATCATTATTGCCGCCGACGACAAAAGCGGCATTCGCCGGATCGGCGACTTCGGAATTGGCATCCCAGATCCGGTTCGCAGTGAGGGTAATCTGGTTGATCAGCAGATTGCCGGCCATATCGAATATCTGAAACATCGCGGGATTGTCGTTGCCAATGAAAAGGTCGTTGCTCGGAATGACCATGCTGGCGAATGTGAAGTAGCGATTGATTGTCGAATCGACCAGGAGGGGCGAACTCATATGGGAGGCTCCCGGGGTCAGAGCACCACCGATCGTCGAAATGACGGCCGTTGGATCGGCAGAAGCGAACGCCGGCAGCCAGGCCGATCCCGAGCCTCCCTCGGCGATGGAAATGATCGCTGCGCCGCCGACGCTTCCGGAATTGAAAGCGTCGAACGTCCCGTTGTGAATGCCGAAATGAAGCGGGGCGAAAGATACGCTGTTCGTCGGCGCGAGATTTTCGACTTTCACCGTCAGTTTTACATTTTGAGCATTCGCCCCGGTGCCGGCCACGAGCAGGCCAGCTCCCATCAGTGCCGCTAAAGATATAAATCTACGCATCTCCACTCTCCCATGATCTCGGCGATCAATCGCCGGGAGCAGGTTCTCGCGACAGGCCTTGTTGGTTACAGAGGCTGCGGGTCGCAGCGCCTTTCTGCATGTCCGACCACGCCCGCTATACAATTGCCGCGGTTAAACCCGACGAAAAATGGTCAGTTCAGGCTGGACCTTTCAAGGCGAAGCCGCGAGCGAGCTTCACAGATAGGTGCCGCGACTATTCTGGCATAAGAAGGGCAAGATCTCGCCGTGGTGGCTTCAATGATGAGTGCACCGGCTTCGCGACTGTGCCGCTCATCTTTGCATTGGCAACCCGCTGCCGCCAACAAAGCGGCCGCTCCCGCCGCTCGAAAGCGGCTTCGCAACCTGCCGTCCGTTCATGGCACGGCGGCAGGCGATCGGACACCATAGGACAATTGACCTAGACGCATATAGGTCAATTGTCCTATGGCTAGTTGATGGCGGAGATTCGCTCACCTTCCTCAGTTCGTTCCCGTATCGTCGAAGTGGCTGATCGACTGTTTTACGAGCGGGGTTTCGAGGCAACGTCCTTTGCCGATATCGCCACCGACACCGGTCTTTCGCGCGGAAACTTCTATTATCATTTCAAAAGCAAGGACGAGATCCTTGCAGCCGTGATTTCGCTGAGGATGGCCCGGACACGCGAAATGCTGACGGTTTGGGAAAGCGAGACTCCTGAACCTGCGGACCGAATGCTGGCCTTTGCCAACATCCTCATCACCAATCGCGCGAAGATCATGGCGCATGGTTGTCCTGTCGGCACGCTCTGCGCGGAACTGGCCAAGCTGGAACATGGCGCCCAAGACGAGGCGGCCACGATCTTCACCCTGTTTCGCGACTGGCTGACCCGCCAGTTTGTGGCACTCGGCCGTGCTGATAACGCCGATGCGCTGGCCATGCATGTGTTGATGCGCAGTCAGGGCATTGCCAGCCTTGCGACTGCTTTTCGCGACGAGGCTTTCATTGCCCGCGAGGTTGACGCCCTGGCCGCATGGCTGTCCCATCCCAAGCTATAATCGGAGACCCGCCATGTTTGTCATACTCCTCAAATTTGCCGACAAGGCAAAGGCTCCATCGCTGATGGCCGGGCACAATGCCTGGCTTCAACGCGGCTTTGAGGATGGCCTGCTGCTGTTGGCGGGAACGGTTCAGCCTGCGGCCGGCGGCGCGCTCCTTGCGCATGGGGTCACGCGGGATGCAATCGAGGCCTTCGTCGCCCAAGACCCCTTCGTGGCTGAAGGCGTTGTCACCGCCGAGATCCTCGACATCACCCCTACCCGCACCGACACCCGTTTCGCCTTTCTGAATGACTGAGGGATGAGCGTCACGATCTCTGGCCCTGACGGCCTTCCCCGCTGCCGATGGTGTGCCGCCACGCCGGACTATATGGCCTATCACGACACCGAATGGGGGTTTCCCGTAGCAGATGATCGACGCTTGTTCGAGAAACTGACGCTGGAAGGCTTTCAGTCCGGGCTTAGCTGGCGCACGATCTTGACCAAGCGGGAGAATTTTCGGACGGCCTTTCACGGCTTCGACTTCCATCGCATTGCCGCCTTTGATCAGGGTGATGTCGAGCGCCTGTTGCGCGATCAGGGGATTGTGCGTCATCGCCGCAAGATCGAAGCTGCCATCAACAACGCCAGGCGCGCGGTAGAAATGGTGAAAAGCGAAGGTTCGCTAGCTGCTTTCTTCTGGCGGTTTGAGCAAGTGCCGGAAGCAGACGCCGTGCCGCAGACTGTCTCAACATCCTCTGTGTCGGTGGCGCTGTCCAAAGATCTTAAAAAGCGCGGCTGGTCATTCGTAGGACCTACCACCGCATACGCCTTTATGCAGGCGATGGGACTGGTCAATGATCACGCTATGGGCTGTGTAGTCAGGGACCGGGTTTCGCAGGCGCGCAGCAACTTCAGCCCGCCGCTGTAACTTCAATAATGGTCGTTCTGCCTTCATAGTCGTCGTTCAGCAGTTCAAGTCAGCTCTCCGATAGCTGCCGCTGGTTCACATTAGGTTTGGCGTAACGAGGTTAGGCAGCCCTCAAGCTTGTCCGGCGCTCGCTCGCTTACAGACGAGCGCCGCAATTTGGCCGTCGTGATGCGTTCCCCATTCGCACATCGGCGCCAGCGTCAGAGCCAGGCTGCGCCCGAAGTCGGTCAGCTCGTACTCGACATGCGGTGGGACTTCCCGGAAGTCGATCCGACGGATGACACCGTCGTCCGTCAGTTCCTTCAGGTGCTGGATGAGCATTTTCTCGCTCACTTTGGTGACGAGCCTGCGCAACTGCCCGGTGCGCTTCGGACCGCCGGTCAGATGATAGACGATAAGCGGCTTCCACTTCCCTCCGAGGATCGTGAGAACCGCTTCCAACCCGCAGTTGAAGCGCGCTTCGCTCATTTCCGACCGCCCATTCAGGCACTTACAAAATAGTCAGTACTGGAACAAAATCCACCGTCCTCCTAGCTGGGGTGGGAGGGCGTGTCGACCCCCAGAAGGCTACGCGGTTGATCGACGCGGAGGGCGCCATGCGCGGAACCTCGGTCTGCGTCGAGCAACCAAATCGCCATGCGCGCGCTCGATAACAAGATCCAGATGGAGAACCAAAGTGCCCACCAACGAAGAAATAGTGAGAGAGGTTTACGCGGCTGCCGAAGCCAGGAACCTGGATCTCGACAAGTTCGCCTCCCTCTTCGGGGATGACGGCTACTTCCTCGACATGGCCTCTGGCATGAAGTGGATCGGAGCGGATGTCCGCCAGCCGATGGAGGGCCTTGAAAAGCCGTTCCCCGACTTCCATCGCGAGCTGCTGAATATTCATTCCGCCGCCGACGGCGTGGTCGTGGTCGAACTCAGGCTGCAGGGCACCCAACAGGGCGACTTCCCGATTCCGGGCGGCGGCATGCTGCCCGCTTCCGGAAAAAAGTTCGACGTGCCCTGCTGCGACGTGCTTGTCGTCAAAAATGGAAAGGTGAAGGCATTCCACTGCTACAACATGAGGTCCGCATGGATCGAGCAACTGAATGCCTCTGACGACTGATCGCCGCTTGATCGGATGCAGGAGCCGGGCCCGCAGAGAGCTAGGGTCCCCCATCCTCGCATGATTGGAAAGGAACGACATGAAAGTCCGCAAATACGATCAGACCGACGCAAAATTCGAACGTTCGCCCGGACAGGATGCCGACATCTTCGCCGGAAATCTCGCCGATCAGCGCCATGGAGGCCCAATGACGATTGGCTACGGTCGATACGGACCTGATCAGGTTCTCGAGACCGACATCGTCGTCGATGACGTAATGGTGGTTCTCAAGGGGAAGGTCTCCGTGGAAGCGCACGGCGAGATACTGACTGCCGGCCCTGGCGAGATAATCTACATGCCAAAAGGCAATTCGGTGGTCATCCGCTCGCACGCAGAGGGGGCCCAGACCGCCTATGTGACATATCCCCACTGGTCGGAGGCTGAACGATAGAAGGCTGGCAAGCCGTAACAGCTCTCGCCCCGAACCCGGACATTCATGATCAAGTTTCAACTGCCCGGAAGCGGCCGTCCGTTCATTCCACTCAGAAGGGCGCGAACTGCGACAAACCTGTCGCTCCGAAGCGTAAGGTCGAATGGCCGCTGTTATCAGGAGCCGACAATCGGGGTTGTCTAACCGGCGTCAACAGGTGACAGAAATTTCACTGACAATTACTTGCAGTTTTAAGGTGCTAACTTGCGGAAGGCGGCCTGCAGGGGCGGCATTTAGGCCACTCATGAACAAAGGTCGCCGATCTCGCGTTCGACGAGCCGGAAACGCTCCTTGATCTCCTCACCCGCGTAAAAAGCGAGCATGTCTTCTTTAGTGAGAGTTCCCTCGGCGAGGAACTTGATGAGATAGCGCTGATTGAATTCGGCGAGGAGGATGCTTTTCTCGATCTGCGCGAGAATCTGCTTCATATTGTCGATATTGGCAGTGATGAGAGTCTTCACCAGCGCCATGTCGCGGGCATCCTTGATCAGTCGATTGACGATGATCTTGAGCACGTCGGTGTCGAGCTCCATCGTCTTCGCATTGAGAGCGATGTCGCGCGCGAGCATGTAGGCGATGGCAAGGTTGCGATAATCACCCTTCTGGGAATCGATGATCGCGATCAGACCGACACCGGGCAAAAACTTCAGATCCTGCACCGCAACCAGGATGCTGTTATCGACGAGCGAGGCGTCGAACACGATGATCCCGGCTTGGCCGTCGCGATTAGCCTGCGCTTCCAGGAGTTCTCGCTCATCGGTCGGGCGGTCGAACGAATGGAAGGGAAGATGAGACCTGCGGGACCGACCCGAAGTTCATGCAGCCGCTGAAGGATTTCGATCGCCTGCCGCGACAGCGGCACGTGATGCGGTCGACGCATTTTCATCCGCGTGGCCGGGACGGACCAGACCGCTGCGGCGAAATCGATCTCGTCCCAAGTCGACATGCGCAGTTCGCCGGGACGCAAAAAGACGTGCGGCGAGAGCTGCAGGGCATATTTGGTCAGATAATTGCCTTCATAACCGTCGATCGCGCGAAGCAACGCCCCCACCCCCTTCGAATCGACGATCGCCGCAAGATGCTTGGATCGCGGCGCTGTGATGGCCCCGCGAAGATCGCGCGTCGGATCAGCTTCGAGCCGCGCGGTCGCAACCGCGTAGCGAAACACATTGCCGGCCAGCTGCAGGAGACGTCGTGCTGTCTCGAGATTGCCCTTGGCTTCGACGCGGCGCAGGATCGCCAACACATCGGCGGGCCGAATCTCCGAGACCGGAAACTTGCCGATGTTGCCGTCGAAATGCTCGAGCAGCCAGTTCGCCTTGGCGATGGTGGATGCGGACCAGCCTTCGCGTGTCCGCTTCGCAACGAACTCCTTCGCGACATCCCCGAACTTGGAGCTGACGCTCGACTTTGCCAGCGACTTTGCCCGCTGCTTTTCCAGTGAGGGGTCGGCGCCGGTAACAAGCAACCTGCGAGCCACGTCCCGTGCAGATCGCGCCGCGGCGAGGCTGACCTCGGGATATGTGCCGATGCCGAGCTTCTTCTCCTTGCCGTCCACGCGGTATTTGAGCCGCCAGAGCTTCCCGCCGCTTGGCTGCACCAGAAGAAAAAGGCCCCCAGTATCGCCCATTTTATAGGGCTTTTCGCGTGGCTTCGCTTTCCGAACAGAGACATCCGTTAATGCCATTTGGGGGCCACTTTCCCTCTAGCAGGGGGCCACGATCAAAATGGCCCCTAATCTGGCCCCCAAAATTTCCGGCTGTCGATGTTCACGTGTGGATGCAGCAAGATGAAGGCCGGCCAAATATGGCAGATTTCTGCCATTTGTAAAGGATCAGATGGACTGCGATGGACGGGTTAATGGTGCCCGGGGACGGAGTCGAACCGCCGACACTGCGATTTTCAGTCGCATGCTCTACCAACTGAGCTACCCGGGCACGGGTCTGGCGCCGCGGAGGACCGGGCGAAGGCGAGCGCTATAGGCAAGAGCGTATGCCCCTGTCCACCCTAATGATGCTTAATGCGTTGCCGGGCTGACTACCGGCATTTCGCACGAAATCCGCTTGCCCCGCCGCGCAGTCCTGTCATGCTGATCTCAGCCCAAAATCAGATGCTTGGCGGAGACATGCCATGGCCTTGTTTGGAGAGAGCGATCGCACTGGCCTCACGCCCGCGGAGGAGGCCGAGCCGCGCACGCCGCTGCCGGTGCGCATGGTGGCCAGCGAGGAATATCTGCCGATTCCCCAGACGGCGCGCCAGCGGGAGACCGAGGCACGGCTTTATGCGCTGGCGGACGGGATCGCGCCGAAGCTCGGCCTGACGCGCCGCCGCTTCTTCCAGACCTCGGCCGGCATGGCCGCCGGCTTCGCCGCGCTCAACGGCACGTTCGGCGATCTGTTCGAAATCGGCCGCGCCGAAGCGCAGACGCCCGAAGCGGCCGACGAGCGTGCCAAAGCGCTCTCCGGCCAGTTCATCATGGACATGCACACGCATTTCCTGCGCGACGACACCAAGCTCACCGGCTTCGTGAAGATGCGCGAGGGCGTCGCGGCGCAAGGCTGGAACCCGCAGCTCAGCGCTGCCGGCCCGCAGACGCTGGAGAGCCTCAAGTTCGGCAATTATTTCAAGGAAGTCTTCCTCGACAGCGACACCAAGATCGCGCTCATCTCCTCCGCCCCTTCGGACATTCCGGACGACTGGTTCCTCACCAATGCGCAAATGGCCAAGGCGCGCGAGACGGTGAACGGCCAGGCCGGATCGAAGCGCATGATGACCCATGCGATCATCACACCCGAGGCGCCAGGTTGGCTGGACGCGCTCGACGCGGCAATCGCGCTCAAGCCCGACAGTCTCAAGGGCTATACGGTCGGCGACAACACCCACAAGGAACTGGCCCGCTATCCCTGGCGGATGGACAGCGAGGAAACCTACAAGGGTTATGAGAGGGCCGTGAAGGCCGGCATCCGGAACATTTGCGTCCATAAGGGCCTGTGGGGCCGCGCGCTCGACACCCGCTTCCCGCACCTCGCCGCGCATGCCCGCGTCGCGGATATCGCCAGGGCCGCGAAGGACTGGCCGCAGCTCAATTTCATCATCTATCACGCCGCCTATCGCCTCGACGATCCGGACTGGGCACTGGCCGAATTTCACAAGACCGGCCGTGTCGACTGGGTGACGGACCTGGCCGAAATCCCGGCAAAGCACGGCGTCACCAACGTCTATGCCGATCTCGGCCAGATCTTCGCGCAGACCTTGGTCGCGCAGCCCGCGCTCTGCGCCGCGATGATGGGCCAGCTCGTCAAGGGTCTCGGCGCCGATCATGTCTGCTGGGGCACGGACGCGGTGTGGACCGGATCGCCACAGTGGCAGATCGAGGGCCTGCGCCGCCTCGAAATCCCCGAGGACATGCGCAAGACGCATGGTTTCGCCGAACTCGGCCCGGCCGATGGCCCGGTCAAGAACGCGATCTTCGGCGGCAACAATGCGCGGCTCTATGGCCTCGAACAGGCCGAAGCGGACGCCGTGATGGCCGATCGCTTCGCCGCGCTGCGTAGCGACTATCTGGCCGCCGGGGCTTCACCGTCCAACCGGCGCTATGGCTATGTGCAGCGGGGTTGATTAGTCCTCTCCCTGACCGCCAGAGTCAGGAGAGAGATGCCCGTGAAGCCCATTCAATTGGCGTGCCTCGCGCTCGCCCCCGCCCTACTCGCCGTCGCGGCGCCCGTCGCCGCTCAGAAACCGTCCGCACCGAAGCTCGAATTTGTACTGGAGGAAGTCGTCTTCCTCGCCGAGCGCATCCCCGCCGGCAAGACGCCGCTCGGCGAACGCTTCATCATCCCGATCACCGGCGGTACCTTCGAGGGGCCGGGCCTCAAGGGCATCGTCATGCCCGGTGGATGGGATTGGCAACTCCTGCGCCCGGACGGCTGCCTGCAGGTGAAAGCGGACTATTTTCTCAAGACCGACGACGGCGCGATCATCAATGTCGTCAACACCGGTAACATCTGCCCCGGCGCGGACGGCAAGCCGGCGCCCGTGCGCACGCATCCGGTGCTCGAAGCACCGGTCGGTAAGTATGAATGGCTCGGGCGCACCGCTTTTACGGGCACGCTCGAGCCAGTGTTCGATGGCGGCAAGGTCACCGCCGTCCGTATTCGCTTTTACAAGGCGCTATAGCGCAAGACTCAAGCTCAGCGGTTGCGGCGCAGTACGTCGTCGCAGGCGCGGTTGGTGCCACTGCCCTTGCCGATGAGATTGCCGGCGAGTGCGCCCGCGCCCGCCGCGAGCAGCGTCTCTCCGACATTGCCGCCGGCGATCACCGCCGTGCCAGCACCACCGGCCGCGCCGATGATCGTGCCCTTCTTCGCGCCCTTCTTGCGCTGGATGAGACAATAGCGGACGTCATCGCGCTCGCCCGGTGCGGCGCGCGCGACGCGGACGCGATCCTTGGGGCCAAGCGTGGTTTCGGCGAGCACCGGCGTCGCCACCAGGCTGGCGCCGACAAGACCGATCAAAATCTTTGCGGTTTTCATATGACCCGCTCCCTTCTTTGCGTCGTTGTGCAGCCGGCGTTTCTCGCCAGCCTGCATGCTGGAACTACGCCCGAACATGGCCGAAAGTTCCGGAACCGGGGATGAACGGGCTTTGGGGTCTCGTCTCGCAACAGGCTCCGTTGGACGATAGCCTAACCCTCGTCGCGCTCCGTCGAATCCTGCTCGTCCGCCGCGACCGGGACGCGGTAGCTCTCGTCCGCCCAGCTGATGAAATCGCGATCACGGCAAGCGCTCGAACAGAAGGGCCGGAACTCGTGCACCGTGGGCTTCCGGCAGATCGGGCAGCGCGTCTTAATGGGCATGATGGCCTCCGATGGCGAGCGTCTCGTCGCCGACGATCTCGACAGCCCCGCCCCGCCGCCGCTCCAGCAGCCGGAGCCACTCCGGATGCGCCTTGATGTCGCGCGCGACGGCGGGCGCGACGCTGAGCTTCAGCGCACCCGCGCCGCCACTCGCGCCCTCATGCCGCTCGGCCGCACGCAGCGCCGCGAGGGACGCCGTGCGCACCGGATCGGCGCGCAGCAGCTCGATGAGCGAGGCGCGCTCGCGCTTGCGGATGATCTGGACGAAGCCGAAGCCGTTGACCGCCGTGCGCTCGAACGGCTGGGGCAGGAACTTGTCGATCTGAGCGGCCGCCACCAGCCGCTCGTCCTTGTTGTTCATTGTCGGCAGGTCGATGCCGATCGACCCCGCAATCCCCAGCCGCCTTATCGTCTGCGCGGCAAGCTTCGCGCCCTTGGGGCCAAGCTGCGCCGGCGGCAGGCTGCCATCGACATCGATGAGCGTCATGGCCGGTGTCGGGAACAGGCGCAGCGCCGCATCCTCGGCGCCGACTTCGCCGCTCATCGCCTCGGCCAGCAGCTCGCTCCAGCCCGAGGCCTCGAACCGGTCTTCCTCGTGCGCGGGACACGGCATGACCGGCACATCGCCAGCCGAGAGGCGCTGATAAAGCGTCGGCCCCGGCCCGGCCTGCATGCCCGCCTGCGCGATGCGACCCTTGGCCAGCTTCTCGCGCTCCTCATCCAGCCCCGGCTCGCTGATCGCCTCGCGCAAAATCTCCACGCGCACGACGGAGCCTTCCGCCACCTTGGGCGGGATCGGCTCGATCAGCACCAGTTCGCCGCTGTCGAGGCGGACAAGGCCGCGCTTGCGCTGGATGAGCGTGCTTGCCAGCCGCCCGCCATGCACGCCACCGGCACGGACACGCTTGTCGTCGCGCTCGATCTGCGCCTCGATGATGCGGCCGTTATGGACCAGCGCGGCGCGCGCCTCGCCAATGCCTTCTTCGTAGAGCCACTCAGCCATTGAGAATTCCCGCACTCGCGAGCAGCGCCCGCGTCTCGAACAAAGGCAGGCCGATCACGCCGCTATGGCTGCCGGCCAGATATCGCACCCAGGCTTCGGCCCGGCCCTGAATGGCATAGCCGCCCGCCTTGCCCAGCCCTTCGCCGCACGCGACATAAGCTTCGATCTCCGCGTCGCTCAGCCGCTTGAAGGCGACGATCGTGTCGGCCAGCCGCGTCCGCGCCTTGCCCGCAGCATCAATCACGCAGACCGCCGAGAGCGCGTGATGGCGACGGCCCGAGAGACGCTTTAGAAGATCGCGCTGGATTTCCTCGGTCTCGGCAGGTGGCAGAATCATGCGGCCGCAAGCGATCGTCGTGTCGCCCGCAAGGACGACCTCGCCCTCGCCGCGCTCCACCGCGCGCGCCTTCTCCTCCGCCAGGCGGAGCGCATAGACGCGCGGCAGCTCGTTCTTCTTCGGGCTCTCGTCGATATGCGGGCCGACGATCCGATCCGGCACCACGCCGATGCGCGCCAGCAGATCGCGCCGGCGCGGGGACGTCGAGGCCAGAACCAGTTTCAATGTCATGAGCGGCCCCTAACAGGCCACGCGCGCGATGAGAATATCAGGGCCGGTCAGGGCCGGGGCCACCACGGCCAGGCATATAGCGATAGGTGATCCGACCCTTGGTGAGGTCATAGGGCGTCAGCTCGACGAGGACTTCGTCGCCGACCAGCACGCGGATACGGTTCTTGCGCATCTTGCCTGCCGTGTGCCCGAGAATTTCGTGGTCATTTTCGAGACGGACGCGGAACATCGCATTCGGCAGCAGTTCGACTACCTGCCCGCGCATTTCGAGGAGTTCTTCTTTGGCCATGTGCTTCCAGTTTTTCGCGAATGGCGCCCCATAGCGGCAAAACCGGCCATTGGAAAGTCAAGAGCAACCGGTCGTATCAACCGGTCAGCGCGTCGATGGCATTTCCGATGGCCGCGAAGGCGCGCGCGATCTCCGCGGGCGTCGTGCAATAAGGCGGCATGAGATAGATGGTATTGCCGAGCGGCCTTAGCAAGAGGCCCTCGGACAAGGCGGAAGCGCGCAGTTTCGGTGCAACATCGGAGAGATAACCGGAGTCCCCCGCCCGCAGATCGATCGCGCCGATCGCGCCGATCCGCCGTGCGTTGTGCAGACGGGAATGTGCAGCAAATTGGGACAGTCCCTCGTCCAATGCCGCGCCGAGCGCATCCACACGCCCCAGCACATCCTCCTCGCGCCAGATATCGAGGTTGGCATTGGCGGCCGCGCAGCAGATCGGGTTCGCCGTGAAGCTCGACGAATGGAAAAACATCCGCGCGCGATCATTGCTGCGGTGACTTTCGAAAATTGCTGCGCTCGCCAGCGTCGCCGCCAGCGGTACCGCGCCGCCGGTCAGCCCCTTGGCGAGGCACATGAGGTCCGGCGTCACCCCGGCCTGCTCGCAGGCAAACAAAGTGCCGGTCCGACCCCAGCCGGTCATCACCTCATCGGCAACGAACAGCACATCATGCTGCGCACAAATCGCCGCCATCTGCCGCAGGATGTCGGGCGAATAGACCAGCATGCCGCCCGCGCCGAGGATCAACGGCTCGACGATGAACGCAGCAGGCTTGTCCGGCGCGCGGCAGAGTTGTTCGAGCGCATCGAGGCAGTCTTGCTGTGCCCTTTCGGCCGGAAACGGAACGGTCGCCACATCGAACAGCAGCGGCTCATAGGCCCGGTTGAACACGCTTCGCGCGCCGACCGACATCGCGCCGATCGTATCGCCATGATAGCTGTGCTCCAGCACGAGGATGCGGTGCCGCGCCTCGCCGCGATTGTGCCAATGGCCAAGCGCCATCTTGAGCGCGACCTCCACCGCGGTCGATCCGCTGTCCGAGAAGAACACATGATCGAGCCCCGGCGTCAGCGCGACGAGCGACCGCGCCAGCGCCTCCGCCTGCGGATGCGTGTAGCCCGCGAAGATCATCTGATCGAGCTGCCCCGCCTGCTCGGCAATCGCCGCCGCGATGCGCGGCTCGCAATGGCCGTGGGTGATGACCCACCAGCTCGAAATCCCGTCGAGCAGCCGCGTGCCGTCCGCGCAGTCCAGCCAGGCGCCCGATGCGGAAACGATCTCCGGGATCGCCTCCTCCAGCCCATGCTGCGTGAACGGATGCCAGACCGGCGAGCTCATGCCCCCAGCCCTATGGCCGCGCGCAATCCCGAGAGATCGATATGCTCGTTCATGGCCCGCGCCAGCGTCGGCGCATCGAGCGGATCAAGCACCGGCAGTCGCCCGAAGCTGCGCACGCCACCCAGCGCCGGGATCGTTGCCTCATTGTCCTCATGCGCCTCGCCAACGAACAGCAGCCCGGCGACCGGAACGCCGCGGGTGCGCAGTACCTCGATGCTGAGCAGGCTGTGATTGATCGTCCCGAGCGATGTGCGCGCCACCAGCAGCACCGGCGCGCCCCAGAGCGCGAACCGGTCAATCATCAGATGCGGCGGCGCACGGCGAATCGGCACCATCAGCCCACCCGCGCCTTCCACGATCAAGGGCCGCACGTCCGGAAGGCTCAGCCGATCATCCTGCAGGTCGATGCGCTGCCGCTCGGCTGCCAGATGCGGCGAGGCCGGAAGATCAAGCCGATAGGCCTCGGGCAACACGCGCTCGTCCTGGACACCAAGCGAGACGGCACGACCACTGTCCGTCCCGTCCTCAAGTCCCGCCTGAACCGGCTTCCAGTAGGAGCTCCCCAGCGCCGCCGCCAGCCCGGCCGCGACCACCGTCTTGCCGATGCCGGTGTCCGTGCCCGAGACGATGAGCACACCGCTCATGCTTGCTCCACCGCCAGTGCGGCCTGCAGCGCTTCACCGAGCGCCTCAACGATCGCTTCATCCACGTTCAGCGTCAGCGAGATACGCAGCCGCGCCGTCCCGCGCGGCACGGTCGGCGGCCGAATGCCGCGCACGTCGAAGCCCGCCGCCTGCAATGCCGTCGCCATGCGCATCGTCCGCGCATCATCACTCAGGATCACCGGCAATATCTGGCTCGTCGGCGCGGCCAGACCCAGCGGGGCGCAAATATGCTGCGCAGCATGATCGATCAGCCGGGCCAGCCGCGCCCGCCGATCGTCCGCTGCCAGCATGCGCTCCAGCGCCGCCGCGACGCCGACCGCCATCAGCGGCGAGGGCGCCGTCGAGAAGACGAAGCTGCGCCCGCGATTGACCAGCAGATCGATGATCGGCCGCGCCGCCGTCACCAGCGCACCTTCGACACCTAACCCCTTGCCGCAGGTGTGCAGCGCGATGACATCCTCGCGCCCTTCCAGCGCCGCGCCGATGCCGCGCCCGCCCGGCCCATGCACCGCCGTCGCATGTGCCTCGTCGAGGATGAGCATGCCGTCATGCCGCGCCGCGACCTGCGCCAGCGCCCCGACCGGCGCGACATCGCCGTCCATCGAATAGAGCGTCTCCACGACGATCCACGGCCGCCCGGTCCCGCCCCCCGCGCGCCATCCCGCAATCGCATCGTCGAATCCCTGCGGGTCATTATGCGCCACCAGCACCGATGTCGCCCGGCTGAGCTTCATCCCGTCATGCGCGCTCGCATGGATCAGCGCATCGGCAACGATCAGATCCTCCGGCCCCGGCAACCCTGCGAGCAGGGCCATATTGGCCGCGAAGCCATTGCCGAGATATAGTGCCGCCTCGCTGCCGAAGATCGCCGCAGCCCGCGCCTCCAGCGCCTCATGCTCGGGCGCATTGCCGCGCAGCAGCCGCGATCCGCCCGAACCCGCCGGCACGCCCCGCGCCACCGCCTGCGCGATCGTCGCACCGATCACCGGATCGCCCGCCAGGCCGAGATAGTCGTTGGACGCGAAATCATGCCCCGCGCGCGGCATGAGCACGCGCCGCCGCGCTCGCCGCTCCAGCGCGTCGAGCTGCGCACGAAAGGGATCGAGCGTCGCCGTCATGCCGGGCCTATAGCCGCCCCTGTCCCCTCTGGCTACGCGCGCTCAGGCCGGATTGTGCGCAGCGAGAAACTTCTCCAGCCGGTCCAGCCAGTCCTTGAGATTCTCCGGCTTGTCGAGGCCATGGCCCTCGTCCGCATAGCTGTGCGTCTCGAACTTCTTGCCCGCCAGCTTGAGCGCATCGATCAGCATCTTGCTCTGCCGGGGCGGCACCGTTGTGTCCTGCTCGCCATAAGCGATCAGCACCGGCACCTGGAGCTTTGCCGCCTGCTGCACCGGGGAGACCGACGCCATGTCAAAATCCGCCGCGCCACGGACCTTTTCGCGCCAGTCGTTCTGATATTTCTTGCTGATGAAGAAATCGAGCTGATAGCTCAGTTGCCGCTTGAGGTCCGTCACGCCCGCGAAGCTCACCGCGCAGCGATAGCGCTCGGGATTGCGGATCGCGCCCCAGAGCGCGGCGTAACCGCCATAGGACGAGCCCACGAGACAGACCCGTTTCGGGTCGATGATCCCTTCCTTGGCGAGCCAATCCATGCCGTCGTCGAGATCGTCCTGCATGGTGCGGCCCCACTGGCCATAGCCCTTGTCGGAAAACTCCTTACCATAGCCGCTCGACCCGCGAAAATTGGGCTGTAGCACCGCGTAGCCGCGATTGACGAGGAACTGGACTTCGGTGTTGAAGCTGAGGTCGTCGCGCACGCCATAGGGCCCGCCATGCGGCAGGATGACCAACGGCAGACCTTTAGCGGGCCGCCCCTTGGGCAAGGTAAGATAAGCGGGGATTTCGAGGCCGTCTCGCGCCTTGTAGGTGACATAGCGCGTCTTCGGCAGGTCCGCCGGCTTCAGTCTCGCAAAGGGCACGAAATAGCGGGTCATCTTCCCTTGTGCGGGTTCGAAGATGTAGTAGCGGCCCGGGTCATTGCTGTCCCCGCTCCACACCATGATGACGCCTTTATTCCTGCTCCAGGAGGTCATCCAGTTCTGTCGACCCTTGAGCCCACCGTCGATCAGCCCCTGAAGCTCGGAAAGCTCCTTGTCGAAAAAGTGGATGCGCTCCCGGTCGTCGGTGTAGCTCGCGTAGAGCAGTTGTTTGCCGTCGGCTGTCGTATCGTAATCGGTTATGTCGTTGACCGGATGGTCATAAACCTTCTCGCCGATCTCGCGCGTCGCGAGGTTGAATTTGTAAAGCGCGTAGCGGCCCGAATTCTCGTTGGAGAGCGTGTAGCCCTCATCGGACCCCTGGTAGACACGGATGACATCGAGGATCGCATCCTCGTCGTCCACTTTCGGCTTGGCGATGGTCTGGAAGTCCTCACCCTCCGCACGCCGGTAGACGACGCGGTAGGTCCTGCCCGAGAAGCCAAGTCCCATGCGTACCACGCCCGCATTGTCGGCGATCCATTCCCAGATGTAGCTGCGCGCCTTGGTGACTTCCTTGCTTTCGCCGGTCGCCAGATCGAAGCGAAAGACCGATGGATATTCGTAGATCGTCTTCTGGATTGAGAGGAGAATCCACGCGCCGTCGGGATCGACGTAGAGCACATCGTCGCCCTCCAGCCCCTGCTGCTTGCGACCGACGAATTTCGGCTCTCGTGTCTCGATATCGTAAGAAAGCAGGCGGGTCGCCCGCGCCTCGTCGCCATACCAGGGCACGGTGGTCGCCAGGCTGATGAGGAGGCGCTTGCTCCCGGCCCAGCGATAGTTGGCGAGTTCGAACTTCTCGGGGATGGTCATGGCGAACGGCTCGGCCTTGCCGAGCAGGTCGAAGACGACCAGTTTCGTCTGCTTGTCCTGGTTGCTGCGCGCTAGCAGGTGATGGCCGTCCGGCGAAATCTTGAAGTCGCTGTACCAGGGCACTTCGGCGAAAGCCGCGCTCGGAATGATCGGCGGGACTGCCTCTTGCGCGGCAATGGCGGCCGGCGACAATGCAGGCGGAGCGGCATCTTGCGCAAAACTCGTCGTGGCAAGCGACACGAGACCCATCAGCGCAGCGCCCTTCAGCGCGCGCGCAACAGTCACCACAGAATCGATCATCCTTCTTCCCCCTGCGCCTCTCTTGCCGCAGGCTGCGGGCAGTTTGAAGCCTCCCGACAGAAGAAACATCGTTAACGGAGGCGACTGGACATGAAAGAAAAAGCCCGCCCGGACCGCAGTCCGGACGGGCTCTCCCAGTCCCCAAAGGAAAAAGCGATCAGGCGAAGCTGACGGAGGCCTTGCGGCGGCGCATGG
The DNA here is from genome assembly GCF_019737615.1 of Sphingobium xanthum. GTDB lineage: Bacteria > Pseudomonadota > Alphaproteobacteria > Sphingomonadales > Sphingomonadaceae > Sphingobium > Sphingobium xanthum. The sequence continues at coordinate 65,270 of NZ_JAHKKS010000013.1, forward strand.
CGGCACCGGCGAGCGCGAAGCCACCGATCATCATGCCCCAGGTCGCTGGCTCGGGAACGGCGCCCGGTGCGACGCGATCGATCGAGACGTTGTCGATGATCACGCCGATATTGTCGGCGCTCGGCGAACCGATATAGGCCTTGAAGCTGCCCGCAACGCTTGCCGTGAACGAAAGCGAGTAGGTGATGTAACCATAGTTGCTCGGAATGCTGAACGTGGTCGCATCGAGATTCGTGCTGTTGATGTCACCGAAGACGAACGGGCTTCCGCCGATCGTGATCGTGACGTCTTCGTATATCATCGCGCCCGACTGCGACAGGAAACCGTAATTGACGTCTTCCGTCGATCCGCGCTGGCTGCCGCTCAGGTCGAAGGTCAGCGAGACGAGGTCGCCGGCGCTGAAACCGAACACGCTCTTCGTGACGAGACGGCCGCCATTGCCCGTCGATCCGTCCAGATCGACGCAGCCGCCGCTGGCGCAGTTCAGGCCCGGAAAGCCTTTCAGATAATCGACCGTGCCATCCACAACGTCGAAATTAGCGAAACCGGCATAGTTGAGTATCGACGCGCCCGCTTCGCCATCGAAATTGTCGGTCAGAAGATTGGTCGCATTGGCCGGCAGGCTAAGCGCCAGCGCCGATGCCGCGACGAGCAAGGAAAGCTTCATGATCATGACTCCCACAAGCGGAAGGATTCCCATTCCGACCGCGTCGCGATGAATAGCAAAGGTTAACGCAAAACGCCATGCCGTTAAGCATGGCCGCGCAAGCCTGATTGCCCCATAACGGGAAGAGCCCGCCCGGACCTCTCAGTCCGGACGGGCTCCCTCCTCTCCCGTCTACCGGGATATGCGCCGGAGCTGTTTTACATCGCCCCGTGCGCCAGCGCGGCGAGCAGAAGCAGCGCCACGATGTTGGTGATCTTGATCATCGGATTGACCGCCGGGCCAGCCGTGTCCTTGTAGGGATCGCCGACCGTGTCGCCCGTCACCGCGGCCTTGTGAGCGTCAGAGCCCTTGCCGCCATGATTGCCGTCTTCGATATACTTCTTGGCATTGTCCCAAGCGCCGCCGCCCGAGGTCATCGAGATGGCGACGAACAGACCCGAGACGATGACCCCCAGCAGCAGCGCACCGACGGCGGCAAAGCCTTCCGCCTGCCCCGCGACGGCCGTGATCACGAAATAGACCACGATCGGCGCCAGCACCGGCAGCAGCGAGGGGATGATCATCTCCTTGATCGCCGCCTTGGTCACGATGTCCACGGTGCGGGCATAATTGGGCCGCGAGGTGCCCTCCATGATGCCCGGATTGCTGCGGAACTGCTCGCGCACGTCCTCGACCACCGCACCGGCCGCGCGGCCCACGGCAGTCATGCCGAAGGCGCCGAACAGATAGGGCAGCAAAGCGCCCAGCAGCAGGCCGACGATGACGTAAGGATTGCTCAGCGAGAAATCGACCGTCACGTCCGGGAAATACTGCTTGAGGTCTTCGGTATAGGCACCGAACAGCACCAGTGCCGCCAGCGCCGCCGAGCCGATGGCATAGCCCTTGGTAACAGCCTTGGTGGTGTTGCCGACCGCATCCAGCGCGTCCGTGCGCGTGCGCACGTCGTCCGGCAGGCCCGCCATTTCGGCGATACCGCCCGCATTGTCGGTGACCGGGCCGTAAGCGTCGAGCGCGACGACCATGCCGGCGAGCGCCAGCAGCGCGGTCGCGGCGAAGGCGACGCCCATGATGCCGGCGATCTGGAACGTCGCGACCACGGCGACCACGATCACCAGAGTCGGCAGCGCGGTCGATTCGAGGCTGATGGCGAGGCCCTGGATCACGTTGGTGCCGTGACCCGTGACCGACGCCTTGGCGATCGACTTGACCGGGCGATAGTTGGTGCCAGTGTAATATTCTGTGATCCACACCAGCAGGCCGGTCACCGCGAGGCCGATCAGCATGCAGTAAAAGAGATCCATGCCGGCGTAGCCGCCGGTGCCGTCGATGCCCGCGCCGATCGCCGTGTACATGTCGCCGCCCAGCGCATAGCTGGTCGCGAAATAGATGGCGGGGACCGAGAGGATCGCGGTCGTCCAGAAGCCCTTGTAAAGCGCGCCCATGATGTTGTTGGACGCGCCGAGGCGCACGAAATAGGTGCCGATGATCGAGGTGATGATGCACACGCCGCCGACGATCAGCGGGAGCGACATCAGCTGCATGAGCTGCGCAGCCGGTGCATCGACCAGCAGCGCGATGGAGACCATAGTGAGGCCGATCGTGACCACATAGGTCTCGAACAGGTCCGCCGCCATGCCCGCGCAGTCGCCGACATTGTCGCCGACATTGTCCGCGATCACGGCCGGGTTGCGTGGGTCGTCCTCGGGAATGCCGGCCTCGACCTTGCCGACGAGATCGGCTCCGACGTCCGCGGCTTTGGTGAAGATGCCGCCGCCGAGACGCGCGAAGATGGAGATGAGCGAAGCGCCGAGCGCCTGCGCGGTGAGCGCCAGCACGATCTCGCGATCATTGGGGGCCATGCCGCCAGGGCCGGTCAGATACCAATAGAGCACGGCGATCGCGAGCAGGCCGAGACCCGCCACCAGCATGCCGGTGATCGCGCCGGAGCGGAAGGCCAAGGTGAGGCCGCCCTGCAGCGATGTGCGCGCAGCCTCGGCCGTGCGCACATTGGCGCGCACCGAAATGTGCATGCCGACATAACCGGCCACGCCCGACAGCACGGCGCCGATCAGGAAGGAGACGGTGGGGAGCACGCCGAGCGTCGCGGCGACGATGACGGCAACGATCACGCCGACAATGGCGATGGTGGTATATTGCCGCCCTAGATAGGCCTTGGCGCCTTCCTGAATTGCGCCGGCGATTTCCTGCATTTTTGCGTCGCCTGCCGATGCCCCGAGCACCTGGCGGCTGGTCACGAAACCATAGATCACGGCCAAGAGGCCGCAGCCAATGGCGATCAACACCGATGTCATATCGATTTCCCCTGCTCCTATTTGCCGGGCTTTTTCCACCCTGTTTGGCTTTGGGCCGGGAACGTAAAGGTGTAGCTTGCCGCGTCAAGCGGATAAACCGGCCAGCAGCCGGGGAACCGGAAGGGAAAAGCGACGGGACCGGAACAGACCGCCCCCCCGTGGCGCGAGCGTCAGGCGAATTTGACCCGTTCGCCACCGTCCTCCTCGCCGCTTTGGCCTTCCGCCACCTGCGAATAGGCCGCCTGAGCAGCGGTTTGCGTCTGCGTCTCAGCCGGCCGTGCCGTCGTCAGCTGGGGCATGGCGAGGTCGGCAATGCCCTGCAACACCCGCGCGCCGGACGGACCCTGGGCAGGGAACGGCGCGTGCGACGGCAGGGCGACCGTCACAACATCGGGTGCGGAGGTCGCGGGCACGAACTGGGCGGGCGCGCTCGAGGGAGCAGGCACAGTTCCATAATTCTGCGCGCCGTCGCCGATGCCCAAATAGGCCGTCGCGGCCGCATCGTCGTCAGCGATCCGCTCAGGCTCTGCTTCCCGCGCAAGTGGTGGCGGCACTGCGGGCGGGGAATAGGTCAGCACGTCGCCATCTTCCGGTTCGCCCGGCTCGTACACGACGCCGGGAGACGCCGCCGCCGGCGTCGGCTCGGACGCCGAGGCCACGGCCTGCACCCCGGATGCGCCGCCGAGAAGCGGAAGCCCCGGCTGAAGCGGCGAGGCAGCGCCGGGAGACGAAAATCCCCCCAGGGAAAAAGTCATGATGAAGCTCCCACGCGGTCCCCGGGCATGTCCTCTAGTGCCCATGCGTTGCGCAGGCGCAAAGCGACGTGACTTCCGCGATAGTAAGCCTAATCGGCGGTTAGGGGTGATCCGCCTATATGGGGCGCTGGCGCGCGGACAGTCCGGAAGCGACGCCATTCCTTCCAACCCAAATCAGCCATGCTCATACCCCAACCGGTCAGGCACAGGCACTGGCTGACCGTCGAGCAGGATCGAGAGGCCCTCGCCGTCCGTGAAGCGGCCGATCTCGATCAATGCCTCCGGTGGAGCGACATCGGCCCCCAGCGCCACGAGCAGAACATAGTCGTCCCCGGCCGTCGCAGCAGTTAGCCGTGCCTCGACGGACGCGCCCCTTTCCGCCTCGAAAGCCTGCGACAAAGGCACATGCCCGATCTCGACCGCGCAGCCGCTGGCATCGGCCATCCGCCGCGCATCGATAAGCAGACCGTCGGACACATCCATCATTGCCCGCACCATCGGGGCCAGTGATCGCCCCAGCGCCACATGCGGCTGCGGCAGGCGATAGGCGGACACCAGGGCATCCGGCGCTTCGTGGCCTTCGTTCAGCAGAGCGAGGCCCGCGCCAGCGTCGCCGATCGGGCCGGACACGTAGAGCCTGTCGCCCGGCCGCGCCCCTGCCCGGCTCGGCACGCTCTGCCCCGACGGCACCTCGCCCAGCGCCGTCAGCCCGATCATGCGCGGGGCGCCCGCCGGCAGCGACACCGTATCGCCGCCGATCAGGGGCATGCCATACTGCGTCAGCGCCTTCTCCAGCCCCTCGATAAACGCCATGTCCCAGCCATGATCGCCCTTTAGCGCATAATTGAGCAGGCAGGCGAAGGGCGTTGCGCCCTTGGCGGCGAGATCGGAGAGATTGACGGCCGCCAGCTTCCAGCCGACCGTTTCCGCCGGATCGTCCGGCCGGAAATGCACACCCTCGATCATCGTGTCGCTGGTGAGCACGAGCTGATCCGCCCGCGCGGCAAGCACGGCGGCATCGTCCATCAGGCCCCGCGCCGCCGGGTCCGTGGCCATCCGCTTCAGCCGGCGGAGAAAATCCGCCTCGCCGCTCATTTAGGCCAGATACTCACGGACGCGCCGTCTTCGCGATGGCGTCGAGCAGGCCGTTCACGAAGCCCGCTTCGCGCTTGTCGTAAAAGGCATGGGCGACATCGACATATTCGCTGATGATGCTCGCCACCGGCACATCGGCCCGCGCCAGCAGTTCATAGCTGCCCGCGCGCAGGATCTGCTTCATCGGCTTGTCGAGCCGCTCGAGCGACCAGCCCTGCGCCAGCCGCCCGGCGATCAGCGCATCGATCTCCTCGCGCCGCGCATCCACGCCCTTCACCACATCGTCGAAAAAGGCTTCCTCGGCCGGGTGATAGGTCACGTCCTCGATCGTCGCGCCCAGCCGGTGCTGGTGGAACTCGTGCAGCAGCACGGCCAGCGGCGTCTGCTCCATCTCGAGCTGATAGAGCGCCTGCACCGCCGCGAGGCGGGCCGCAGAGCGCGTCTTGGATCGACCGTTCATGCCGGCACCTTCAGGCGGATCTGGCCGATGAAATCGCGCTTGCCGATCGCCACGCCCTTGCCGCGCAGGATGGCATAGGCCGTCGTCGCGTGGAAAAAGAAATTGGGCGTCGAGAAGGTCATGAGGAAGGTCTCGGCCGTGAACTCCATGCGCCGCTCGCCGATAACGAAGGCCATATCGCGCCCGATGAACTGCTCGACCTCATCGCGCCCGACCGCTTCGAGCGCCGCCTGCGCCGTATCCAGCCGCTCGATCATCGCCGCGAAGCTGGCCGGCGGCTCGCTCATGTCGGGCGAGAACTGGCCCTTGCGTACGCCCTCGATCGCGCCTTGCGAGTGCACGGCGACCGACTTCACCTGATAGGCGAAGGGCAGCATGTCATCGATCAGCCGCGCGCCGATGATCTCCTCGGGCGCCGTCCCGGTCTCGGCGCAAAAGGCCTCAGCCTTGCCGACCAGCCCGCGCACGGCGCCGATGCCCTGCAGGAAATTGGGAATGGTCGCGTCGAAGAGTGAAAAGGCCATCGGGCTTCTCCTTATTTGCTTGTGCTACGGCCGAGACGCTTTGCCACGCTGGCCGCATGGGCCGGCAGTCCCTCGGCGTGCGCCAGCGCCACGGCCGCCGGGCCGATGGCATCGAGCGCCGCCTGATCGAGCTGCAGGAAACTGGTCCGCTTCATGAAGTCCAGCACCGAAAGGCCGGACGAGAAGCGCGCGCGCCGCCCGGTCGGCAGCACATGGTTCGGCCCGGCCACATAGTCGCCGATCGCCTCGGGCGTCATGCGGCCCATGAACACCGATCCGGCATGGCGCACGGCATCGAACAAAGGTTGCGGCGCGTCGACCGCCAGCTCCAGATGCTCGGGTGCCAGTCGATCGACCAGCGGGATCGCCGCCAGCAGGTCCGACACGAGGATGATCGCGCCATTGTCGCGCCAGCTGATCGCCGCGCGCTCGCCGGTCGACAACTCGGCGAGCTGCCGATCGACCGCCGCCGCCACGGCATCGGCAAAGGCCGCATCGTCGGTGAACAGGATCGACTGGCTGGTCGGGTCATGCTCGGCCTGGCTCAGAAGGTCGGCCGCGATCCACTCCGGATCGTTGCGGCCATCGGCGACAACCACGATCTCCGACGGCCCGGCGACCATGTCGATGCCGACCGTGCCATAAACCTGCCTTTTGGCCTCGGCGACCCACGCATTGCCGGGGCCGACCACGACATCTACGGGCGCGATACGCTGCGTGCCATAGGTCAGCGCCGCCACGGCCTGCGCGCCGCCGACGCGCCAGATCTCGCTCACACCGGCGATATGCGCCGCGGCGAGTACCGCCTGATTGAGCTGCCCGCCCGGCGTCGGCGACATCATGACGATGCGCTCCACGCCCGCGACCTTGGCCGGAATGGCATTCATCAGCAGTGAGGAGGGATAGGCCGCGAGGCCGCCCGGCACATAGATGCCCGCCGCCTCGACCGCATTCCAGCGCGCGCCGAGCCGCACGCCGGACTGATCGGTCCAGGCGCTGGCTTCCGGCTTCTGCTTCTCGTGATAGGCAGCGATCCGCCGCGCCGCGAGATTGAGCGCCTCGCGCAGATCGTCGGCAATCTCCTCATGCGCCTGCGCGCATTGCTCGGCGGTGATCGCCCAGCCTTGCGCATCGAGATCGAAGCCATCGAACCGCGCAGTCAGGTCGGCCAGCGCCGCATCGCCTTCGCCCCGCACCCGCGCGATGATCTCACGCACCGCCTGCGCGACATCCTCGTCCGCCTCGCGCCGGCCATTGACGAGCGCATCGAACCTGTCCGCGAAATCGGCCTGCGCCATGTCCAGCCTAAGCGACACGGCTCGTCTCCACGGCGGCGCGGAAGCGCTCGACCATCGGCACCAGCTCGGCCGCGCGCATCTTCATCGCGGCGCGATTGACGATCAGCCGCGCGGAAATCTCCATGATCGTCGCGGTCTCGACCAGTCCGTTCGCCTTGAGGGTGGCACCCGACGAGACCAGATCGACGATCCGCCGCGAGAGGCCGAGCGAGGGCGCCAGCTCCATCGCGCCATTGAGCTTCACGCACTCGGCCTGAATGCCCTGCCGCTCATAATAAGCGCGGGTCAGGTGCGGATATTTGGTCGCGACGCGCACGTGGCTTGCCTGCGAGAGTTCCTCGGGCTGCGCATCGGCCGGCTCGGCGACCGACAGGCGGCAATGGCCGATGGCGAGATCGACCGGTGCATAAAGCTCGGAATAGCCGAATTCGGCGATCACGTCCGATCCCACGATGCCGATCTGCGCCGCGCCATGCGCCACGAAGGTCGCCACGTCGAAGGCGCGCACGCGGATGATCGAGAGCCCCTCGACATTGGTCGCGAAGCGCAGTGCCCGGCTCTCCTTGGCGAAGAACTCCGCCTCCGGCTCGATGCCCGCCTGCCGCAGCAGCGGTAGCGCCTCATCGAGGACTCGTCCTTTGGGAATGGCGAAGATGATCGGCCGGCTCATGATGCGCCGCGCCTTACGGCCTTGCGCGAAAAAGGGCAATCTCTTGGCCCTATCTCTTGGCCGGCCCGCGCCGATCCGCTTTGGAACTCTCCACACGCCTCATCCATTGTTTGCGTCGAAGCCTGTCCTTGCAGATTGGGGCTGGCGTCAACAAACTCGGGGCGAACGAAAAGGGGAAGCAAGCGCCCCCCCTTCACCCCTCGAACGGATCGCGCACCAAAATCGTGTCGTCCCGCTCCGGCGAGGTCGAGACCGATGCCACCGGGCATTCGATCAGTTCCTCGATGCGGCGGATATATTTGATCGCCTGCGCCGGGAGGTCGGCCCAGCTGCGCGCGCCGACCGTCGTGCCTTCCCAGCCGTCCATTTCCTCATAGACCGGCTCGACCGCCGCCTGATCCGCGGCATGCGCGGGCAGATAATCGATGATCTCGCCATTGAGCCGGTAGCCGGTGCAGATCTTGATCGTCTCGAAGCCGTCCAGCACGTCGATCTTGGTGAGCGCGATGCCGGTCACGCCGCTGAGCGCGCAGGTCTGGCGCACCAGCACCGCGTCGAACCAGCCGCAGCGCCGCTTGCGCGCCGTCACCGTGCCGAATTCATGGCCGCGCTTGCCGAGCAGTTCGCCGGTCTCGTCCTCCAGCTCGCTCGGGAACGGGCCGGAGCCGACCCGCGTCGTATAGGCCTTGACGATGCCGAGCACGAAGCCCGCCGCATTCGGCCCCATGCCGGTGCCCGAGGCGACCGTGCCGCTGACCGTGTTGGACGAGGTCACGAACGGATAGGTGCCGTGATCGACATCGAGCAGCACGCCCTGCGCGCCTTCGAAGAGGATGCGCTTGCCCGCTTTGCGCACGTCGCGCAGCCGCTTCCACACCGGCTCGGCGAATTGCAGCACGAAATCGGCGATCCCACGCAGATCCTCGATCAGCTTCGCGCGGTCGATCGGCGGCTCGCCGAAGCCGGCGCGCAGCGCGTCGTGATGCGCGCAGAGCCGATCGAGCTGAGCGTCCAGATCGTCGAGATGGGCGAGATCGCACACGCGGATCGCTCGGCGGCCGACCTTGTCCTCATAGGCCGGGCCGATGCCGCGCCCGGTCGTGCCGATCTTGCCCTTGCCCGCCGCCGTCTCGCGCAGCGCATCGAGGTCGCGGTGGAACGGCAGGATCAGCGGGCAATTGTCCGCGACCGCGAAGTTGCTGCGATCGACCGTGACGCCCTGCCCCGCCAGCTTCTCCAGCTCGGCCTTGAGCGCCCAGGGGTCGAGCACCACGCCATTGCCGATGATCGAGAGCGTGCCGGTGACGATGCCCGAGGGGACGAGGCTGATCTTGTAGGTCGTGTCCCCCACCACCAGCGTGTGCCCGGCATTGTGGCCGCCCTGGAAGCGCACGACGCAGTCCGCCCGGCTCGCCAGCCAGTCGACGATCTTGCCCTTGCCTTCATCGCCCCACTGGGCGCCGATGACCGTTACATTTGCCATGGATATACGTCCTCCGCCCTGCCAGAGCGGATCCGGACCGCCCTTCGACAGGACTCGGCGACCGGATGGAATCAAGGGCGCTCGCCCGTTCCGCGGCGCGCCCTAGCTGTGGGGCGGATCGCAAGTCAACAGCAAATCCTCCCCGGCACGGGGAGGAATAAGAGAGGTCGGCAAAACGGCCCCAAATGCGCCGCGCGCGTAGCCGAAGGCTCTCACGCTCCGACGGGGCCTCTCGTCAGGCGCGCGGCGTGTTTCTCGCTGGACCGATATATGTCCCGGTGGCTATCGGCCCCCGCATGAGTGTAATCGCGACCATCATGAATTCGGCCACGGGCCAGCCGATCCAGAAAATGACCTTTGGCCGCATGCCAAAGCCCTGGGCCAGCTTCAATCTTGCGACGGGCGAGTTGGTGACGGCTGATCGGGTCCAGGTCGGCAAGCCGGCGCCGGGGAAGTTTGTCGCGCCGGTCGAGGTCTGGGTGACTTTGAAGAGCTGATGTCGTCCGGTCAGGCGCACGTCAGCGACATCCTGATCGTCGGAGGATCGCTCGCCGGCCTCATGACGGGGCTCGCGCTCTCGCGGCACGGCTTCTCCATCGCACTGCTGGAGCGTTCGACGGATACCGACCGGACCGGCGCTGCCCTGCAGGTCGGCTATGGATTGCTCGAGCAACTGACCGGTCGCCGACATGCGCCGGGCATGCTCGCAACGGGCGTTCAGGCATGGCAATCGGTCTATCGGGGTTTGCGTGGGGCGGCGGAAGACGCGGGCATGCTGATCCTGCAGAATGCCCGTGTCGAGACGGTCGGCGAGGATGAGGGGCGCGCCTTTGCGACGACCGTCGACAATCGGCGGTTCGAAGGCGCTGTCCTGATCGGTGCCGACGGCTATCAGAGCATTGTCCGGCGCTATCTCTGCCCGGAGCGGCCGGATGCCATGTTCGCGGACTATCTGGCCTGGGTCGGCTTTGCCGAGGAATCGGCGCTTTCGGCCCGCTTTCCGCCCCATCTCGAATTTCTGGAGTCCGGTCCCTATCTGCTGCTCGGCTTCCCGCTCACCGCCGCGGACGGCAGCCCCGAGCGCGGCCGCCGCCGGGTGGGCTGGGGCTGGTACGACGCGGGGCACAATGCGATCCTGCGCGAGACCGGCGCGGTCGAAGGCGATCTGGTGCGGCATTCCCTGCGCCCGGCCGACATGCCGGACGCCCTGTTCGACGAGCTGGCAGCACTGGCGCGCCGGCACTGGCCATCGCCGTGGCGCGACGCAATCCTGGAATGCATCGCGCGCAAGGCGGTGCTGGGTACGCCCGTCGTGCAATATCTGCCAGATCGGCTCGCCTCCGGACGGGTTTGCCTCGTCGGCGATGCCGCGCATGTCTGCACGCCGATGACGGGCAATGGCTTTGCGACGGCAGCGGACGATGCGCTGACCCTGGCGCGGTTTCTGGACGCTGAAGCGCTGCGCTCCGATCCGCTCGGCGCGCTGCGCTCCTACGAAGCGTCCCGGCTACCCGAGGTGCGCAGACTGGGCAGGTCCGGGCAGCAGATCAGCCAGAATTTCGTGCGCGCCAGTCGCTGAGGCGGTTGCCGCCGCATGTCAGCGCACGATCTCGCCGTCTTCCTTGGTGAAATGCTCGGGCCGCACATCGAGCAGCTCCAGCACGACTTCCGACGGGCGGCAGAGGCGCGTGCCCTTGGGCGTCACGACGATGGGGCGGTTCACGATTATGGGGTGGTTGATCATTGCGGTGAGGATCGCCTCATCGGAGACATCGCCGCCGAGCAGGCCGAGATCGGCGGCGGGCGTGCCCTTCTCGCGGATGAGATCGCGTGGCGCGGCACTCATCGCGGTGAACAGCGCTTCGAGCTGCGGGCGGGTCCAGCCGGTCAGGCGATATTCGACCACTATGGGCGCGTATCCCGCCGCCTCGATCATCGCCAGCGTGTTGCGCGAGGTGCCGCAATCGGGATTGTGATAGATGGTGATCGGGAACGGGTCGGTCATGTCGAGGGCTCCTCCTTGAACAGCCAGCCGAAGAACAGGACCGCCGCCAGCGCGCCTGTGAGCTGCGCCGCGATAAACAAAGGGGCGGACGAAGGCGCGATGCCGGCGAAGGTGTCGGACAGGCTCCGTGCCACCGTTACCGCCGGATTGGCGAAGGACGTTGACGCCGTGAACCAGTAGGCGGCGGTGATGTAGAGACCGACGGCGACCGGCACGAAGGCGGGGCGCGAGCGCGCGGTGCCGAGGATCGTCCCGATCAGACCGAAGGTGGCGACGAACTCGGACAAGCCCTGCGACGGCCCGTCGCGCAACTTCGTCGAGACCTGCAGCAGCGGCTCGGCGAACATGGCATGCGCGAGCCAGACGCCGGCGATCGCGCCGAGGAACTGCGCCACGACATGGACGGCCGCTGTCGATCCGGGCAGTTCGCGCCGGAGCAGGGCCATCATCGTCACGGCGGGATTGAAATGCGCGCCGGACACCGGACTGAAGATGTGGATCAGCACGACCAAAGCCGCGCCCGTCGCGATCGTATTGCCGAGCAGGGCAATGGCGTCATTGCCGTCCGACAGGCGCTCGCCCATGATGCCCGAGCCGACGACCACGGCGAGCAGCAGCGCCGTGCCGACGCCTTCCGCGGCGAAGCGTCGGAAGTGGTTCATTGCGGATCGCAGCAGCTTTGCGCCACGTCGGCGAGCGGCGCGCAAATCTCCGGCCGTCCCGCGCAGCAATCCTCAACGAGAAAACCGAGCAGATCGCTCATCCCGTCATAACTGGCCGAATAGATGATCGATCGGCTTTCGCGGCGCGAGTTGATGAGGCCGGCATGAGACAGGATCGTCAGATGACTCGACAGCGTGTTGGGCCGCAGCCCGATCTCGCGCGCAATCTCGCCGGCCGGCATCCCTTCCGCACCGGCGCACACGAGAAGCCGAAATACGGCGAGCCGATGCCCGTGCGCGAGCGCGGAAAGCCTCTCGACGGCGTCCGGCAGCAGCATCAGCAGCCGGCCGCTTTCGGCGCACAGCAGGCAGCGGAGGACGGCGCGGGGATGACCTCATCCTCGCCATAGGCGGTTGCGTCGCCCATCGTATAGAAGGTCTCCCAGCGGACGCCGGCCGTGTCCGTCACCCAGCTCTTGTCCGACACGGCGTAGCAGCAGGTCGTTGCTTCCTGATCGACCGTGATGTTGCCGGCAGCCTTGAGGCGCGTGGCGAGCTCAGCCAGCTCCTCTGGCGCGTCCACCTGGATGCCGACATGATCGACGCCGATGGCGCGGGCGCGGGAGGAAATGGCGAGGTTCACTCGGGGATCGTCGAGCATCCACTTGGCATAGTCATGCTTCACGACGACCGGCGGCGCATCGAACAAGGTGCTGTAGAAGGCGATGGCCTGATCGATATTCGGCACGCTGACGTGGAGGTGCATGCGTTTCATGTCGGGTCTCCGTTGTTCGATAGTTCTACTATCGTTGAAATATCGATTCGACAAGAGGCTTTTCGAGGCGCGCTTTGGACGCAAGCGCCGGGAAGCGCCGGGCGCCGTGGGGCACTAGACCCGGCGCCATGAAGAAGGACATGGAGCAGAGGATCGCCGCGCTCGACTGGGCGGGGCTGGTGGAGAAGCTGGACAAGCAGGGCTGGGCGCACGTGCCGGGGCTGCTCGATGCGGCGGCGTGCCGGGAGGCGGCCGCGATGTTCGACGCGCCGGAGGGGTTTCGCAGCCATGTGGTGATGCAGCGGCACGGCTTCGGGCAAGGCGAATATCGCTACTTCGCCTATCCGCTGCCGCCGCTGGTGGCGGCGCTGCGGGCGGGGCTGTATGCGCGGCTGGCGCCGTTGGCGAATTATTGGCAGGCGCGGATGGGCGCGGCCGTGACGTTTCCGGAGGCGCATGCGGACTTCGTGGCGCGCTGCCATGAGGTGGGGCAGCGGCGGCCGACGCCCCTCATCCTGCGCTATGGGCCGGGCGATTATAATCGGCTGCATCAGGATATTTACGGGCCGCTGGTTTTCCCGATCCAGGCAGTGATCCTGCTGTCCGAGCCGGAGAGCGACTTCACCGGCGGCGAACTGGTGCTGACCGAGCAGCGGCCGCGCATGCAGTCCCGCGCGCAGGTGGTGCCGCTGAAACAGGGCGGAATGGCCTTGTTCGCGGTGAACAGCCGGCCGGTGACCGGGACGCGCGGGACTTACCGCGTGACGATGCGGCATGGGGTGAGCACGCTGCGCGCGGGCGCCCGGCATACGCTGGGGATCATTTTTCACGATGCGCCCTGAGCGCGAGCGGGTTGCCGGGGTGACGCACGACGGGTCGACCCGTGTCCGAGCATCCTTTAGCGTGGGCCTGGACATGCGATGCTCGACCCCGGCGCGCCGTGGGTAGGCAGGCCATGTGGACGCCAGCTTAACGGCAAGGGTGTGCCGGGGTTAACCGAGCCGGGGGCGGCTTGGAGCGATCTTCGGAGGCGCATGCCGGTGGCGGCGCGGTGCATCAATCGAGACCTCGGCGGGACCTCCGGGCAGCAAAAAGACTAGGCCGCCTTCTCCCGCGGCCGGATCAAATAGCGCCACACGCCGATCAGGTTGATCCCCAGCAGCACGACATTCTGCAAGCCGATGCCGGCGCTTTCGGGCTGGAGGAAGCCCCAGGCGATGAGGGTGAGCGAGCTGGTGACGAAGATGACCATCGCATAGCCGGTCCAGCGGCGGCCGAGATCAAGCGAGACCAGGAGCGCGGCGAGCGTGGCGGCGGCGGCGCCGTAATATTGGAGGCCGTCGAGGAGCCAGTCCGGCATGGTGCGCTCATTCGACCTTGTAGTCGATCGGCTTGAAGCTGCCGCCGTTGCTCGCATAGGCGGAGCAGGCGGTGAGGCCGATGACGAGATTCATCTCGGCACGCAGCGTCAAGCTGTCGCCGGCCTTGCTGAGCGGCGGCTCGACGCTGATCTTGCCGTCCGGCGCGACGGGGACGTTCATGAAGACGTTGAAGGCCACGGGGATCGCATCCTCGGTCACGCCATAGGGCGCGAGCGCCTCGGCGAGATTGCCGAAGCAGCCGCGATGCACCGGCTTGTCGGGATAGAAATGCACGAAGGTGGCGATGCTGCAGGGCGTGAGCAGGAAATCGTGGCAGCCGACCGTGTCCGCCTCGATTGTCAGCATGACGCGCGAACGGTTCGACCAGAGGCGGTTGCCGGTGGTGAGGCGGATGGTCTCCTCATAGTCCAGCGTGCGGCCGTTGCTGAGGACCTCGCGGATATCCTCGTGGCCATAAGCGAGCAGATCGGCGACCTGGCAGCCCTCGGGGTCGATGACGGTGAGGCGCTGCCCCTTGGCGAGCTCGATGGCGACGGCGGAGCGCGGCGGGATGCGCTGAGCGACGCTCATGCGGCCGCTCGCGGATCGTGGAACGGGCATTCCCAGTCCTCGTCGACCGCGCGGCCGCTATATTGCCCGGCCTCGCTCGTCTCGCCGTGGCGCGCGAGCATGGGATTGACCGAGCCGGCAAGCTGCACGTCGCGCTCCAGGATGGTCTCGCGGATGGTCTCATATTTGCCCTCGGCGCGCAGCCGCTCGAACTGATCGTGCAGATTGAACACGATGACCGGGCGCTCGAACCGGCGAGCGGGGCGGCTGGCGCGGGGATGCAGGCCGACGGCGAAGAACGCCTCGCCGCCGAAGCTCAGCGAGAAATGCGGATTGGCGGGATCGGCGCTGACGCGCTCGTCATAAGGGAGGCCGAGCCAGGCGTCCTTGTCGGCCAGCGACTGGAGCCGCGCCCAGAGCGCCTGCTCGAAGGCGGCTTCGTCCAGCGCGGCGGGGTCGGCGAAGATGATCGCGAGGCTGCGGAACAGGCCGGGATCGGCACGATATTCGCCGGACCAGTCGAGCAGTTCGTCATGCAGGCGCAAATCGTCCCAGCCGCTCTCGATCGACCAGCCGACGAGGGTGCGCAAGGTACCACGCGAGAGCGCCGACTTGGCGCCGACGCAGGGGAAGTCCTTGGCGCGAATGAAATTCTCGAAAGCCTGACGCAGGCGTTCGCTTTCCTGTCGGGAAACGAGCATTGGGGTGTCCGCAGTTGATTTATTCTATTTTGTGAACTGCCGAGTGCGAAGGATTGTTCCGCTCGGATTGTCGCAAAAGAGAGCGACGGCCGGACCGTTAACGGAGGCTCCATCGGCGCATGTGTACTCTCTGCGCTTGAAAAGCCCGGTCCGGCGCATAGGGTGTGTGATGGAGAGGGTGTGTGAAAGTCGCGTTGTCCATGTCGTTTGCCAAGTCCGTTTTGAGTGCCGTCGGTCTGTTGCTGGCGAGCGCAGGTCCGGCGTGGGGCAAGGATGACGATGCAGCGCTGCCGGTCGCGGTGCATGAGCGGGCCGAGATCGTCCTTGACGGACCTTCGCTCTCCTATCCGCAGACGCGCCGGCTTGATCTGGTCGAGACCAAGTTCGGCGTGGCGGTCGCGGATCCCTATCGCTGGCTCGAGAATGACGTGCGCGGCGACAAGGATGTTCAGGCCTGGGTCGCGGCGGAGAATGACGCGACCTTCGCTTATCTCAAGACCTTGCCGGGGCGCGACGCGCTGCGCGACCGCATGGCGAAGCTCACCAATTTCGAGCGCTACGGGACGCCGCGCAAGGCGGGCAGCCGCTATTTCTACACGCGCAATTCGGGCCTGCAGAACCAGTCGCCGCTCTATGTGCGCGAGGGGCTGCAGGGCGAGGAGCGCAAGCTGCTCGACCCCAACAGCTTTGCGCAGGACGGGGCGACGGCGCTGGCCGAATGGCTCCCCTCGGACGATGGGCGCCATCTGCTCTATTCGGTGCAGGACGGCGGCACGGACTGGCGCATCCTGCGCGTCGTCGATGCCGACAGTGGCAAGACGCTCGACGACCGGATCGAGTGGGTCAAATATTCGACGCTCTCGTGGAGCGGGGACAGCAGCGGCTTCTTCTATTCGCGCTTCGATCCGCCGGCGAGCGGCAGCAAATATCAGTCGACCGTCGAGGGCCAGCAGATCTGGTTCCACAAGGTCGGCACGCCGCAATCGGCCGACCGGCTGATCCATGCGACGCCGAACCGGCCGGAGCTGCGCCATGGCGGGCGCGTGACCGATGACGGGCGCTGGCTGGTCATCACGACGACGCAGGGCACCGACCCTCGCCACGAGCCGAGTCTGCTCTCGCTCACCGACCCCGATGCGCGGCCGATCCGGCTGGTGCGCGGGCTGGAGCATGAATGGCAGTTCGTCGGCAATGTCGGCGACACGCTTTACTTCCGCACGACCGTGGGCGCCCCGCGCGGGCGGCTGGTGACGCTCGACGCGCGCAATCCGCGCAAGAAGCCCAAGGAAATCGTCGCCGAGCGCGTGCAGACGCTGGCGGGGGCGTCGATGGTCGGCAGCCGGATCGTGGTCGCCTATCTGGCCAATGGACGAACGATTGCGGAGATCGTCGATCTCGAAGGGCGGCTGCGCGGCGAGGTGCCGCTGCCTGGCATGGGATCGGCGGCGGGCTTCGGCGGCAGTGTCGGCGATCCCGAGACCTTCTTCGCCTTCTCCAGCTTCACCACGCCGACGACCATCTATCGCTACAACGTCGAGACCGGCACGACCGAGATCTTCGCGCAACCCAGGCTCTCGTTCGATCCGGCGAACTATCTGATCGAGCAGATCTTCTACACCTCGAAGGACGGGACGCGGGTGCCGATGTTCGTGGTGCGGCGCAAGGATCTGGCCGCCTCGCACAAGACTGCGCCGACGCTGCTATACGGCTATGGCGGGTTCAACGTCTCTCAGACCGCCGGCTTCTCGCCGACGCGGCTGGCGTGGCTGGAGCAGGGCGGCGTGGTGGCGATCGCGCAACTGCGCGGCGGCGGCGAGTTCGGCCGGGAATGGCACGATGCCGGGCGGCTCTCCAACAAGCAGAATGTGTTCGACGACTTCATCGCGGCGGCCGAATATCTCCAGCTCATGGGCTATACCGGCAAGGGGCAGTTGGCGATTGAGGGGCGCTCCAACGGGGGCCTGCTGGTCGGCGCGGTGGTCAACCAGCGGCCGGACCTGTTCGCGGCGGCGCTGCCGTCGGTCGGCGTCATGGACATGCTGCGCTTCGACCGGTTCACGGCGGGGCGCTATTGGGTGGACGATTATGGCTATCCGGACCGCGAGCCCGATTTCCGCAATCTCCTCTCCTATTCGCCCTATCACAACATCAAGGATGGCGCGGCTTATCCGGCGATCCTGGTGACGACAGCGGACACGGACGACCGCGTGGTGCCCGGCCACAGCTTCAAATATGCCGCCGCGCTCCAGCATGCCGATCTCGGCGCCAGGCCGCGCCTGATCCGCATCGAGACGAGGGCTGGCCATGGGCCGGGCAAGCCGACCGACAAGGTGATCGAGGAATATGCCGATATGTACAGCTTCGTGGCCCACTGGACAGGGCTGGCGCTGACGGGGAAATAGCTCGATCTTAGCCCCTCTCCTTCAGGGGAGGGGTTGGGGTGGGGTTGGAGGTTGCCGATCAATTGCCGCGCTAGCGATGCCTGCGCATCGCCCCCACCCTTTCCCCCTCCCCTGAAGGAGAGGGGCTTAAAGATGCCCGCGTCGCAATGATGCGCTGACGCCAGGCAAATGCGTTCTGCTCTCGCTTCCGGTTCGATTGGCGCTTAATCTCCCGAAGGACGAAGGGGGCGAAGCGATGGCGGTGAAGACGGGATATGGAATGGCTCTGGCGCTCAGCGCGCTGCTCATGGCGGCGCCCGCGCAGGCCGAGGTCAAGGAATTGAACGCCAGCGGCTTCACGGTCAGCCATGTGAAGACCGTGCCGGCGAGCCCGGCCGACGTCTGGGCAGCGCTCGCACAACCTGCGCGCTGGTGGTCGAGCGCGCATAGCTGGTCCGGCGATGCGAAGAACCTGACGCTCGATCCGCAGCTTGGCGGCTGCTTCTGCGAGCGCTGGAGCGGCGGCGGGGCGGAGCATGCGCGGGTGATCCATATCCAGACCGGCAAGGTGCTGCGGCTGCGCGGATCGCTGGGGCCACTGCAGAGCGAGGCGCTGGTCGGCACATTGACCTATCTGATCACGCCCGAGGGCACGGGCACGAAGATCATCGTCGATTATGTCGTGGGCGGCCATGCCTCGTTCGGCGTCGATGCGGTGGCGCCGGCCGTGGACGGGGTGATCGGCGAGCAGGCGGCGAACCTGGCCAAGCTGCTCGGCGGCTGACGGCGCGGAAACAAAAAGGGCGGCGCCGTTACCGGTGCCGCCCTGTCGTAGGTCTTTATGACCGCGCGTCAGGCGAAGCTGACGACCGTCTTGCGGCGGCGCATGGCGACGCCTGCGAGGCCGAGGCCGCCGAGCATCATCGCCCAGGTCGCCGGCTCCGGAACAGCCGGCGCACCGGTGTCGAAGAAGGTGATGTGCGAGTAGCCGGGCTGCTTGAAATAAGCGTCCAGATCGACCGAACCCGAGGTGATCGGATCGGAATCGTAGAAGAGAATGTGGCCGTTGGCCTGCTTCATCGTGAAGTAATGCACGATCGGATCGTTCGCGCCCGGCGTATAGGTGAACGAGAGGACGTTCGTGCCACCATCGTAGGTGATGGCGAATTCCGAGCCGTCGATCGACGGAAACAGCGTCGATGTGTCGGTGGTGCCGCCGTTGTTATACTTGAAGATCGCCGGAGACCCGCCGCTGCCGCTGCCCTGGACCACGCCGGTCTGGGTCGCATAACAGGTGGAGAAACCGCCCACGCAATCATTGCCGGCGAACTGCCCGAGGAAAACGAGCGTGGCCTGGGCCGGAGCGGCCACCAAAAGCGCGGCGCCCGACAAGGCGGCGGCCAGAGTAAGATGCTTCATGATCAAGTCCTTTCCCACCCGGGCTTCCCGTTCCCTTACGGTGAAGCCCGATACGACCTTGCTTTGCGCCGTTTTTCCGATTTCTAAAAGAAGGATTAACCTTGGTTTTGAGCGGCTTTGTTCCGCTGTGGGACGCAATGGTGACATTGAACGCAAATTCAAGGAATTGTGGCGGCCTTCAGACTTGTAAATTCTTCGCGTCGGGGCGTCTGCGCGCCTCTCCGGCGCCTCATTCAGCCACCGCTCATCGCCGAGTCGCTAATTCTGCACGCCTTGTCGGCAAATGTGCCGATCGCTCAGGAAGGGCAAAAGACCATGACGGTGCGTTCGAAACTGGCTCTCGGCCTTGCGGCGGGAGCGCTGGTGATCGGCTCGGTGAGCCCCGCCGCCGCGCGCGGCTATGACGGGCGCTGGCGCCATCACCGTCACAATGACGGCCCGAGCGCGGGCGCCGTGTTCGGCATCCTGCTCGGCGTTGGCGTGATCGCCGCGATCGCGGCGTCCAACGAGAAGAAGAAGCGCGAGGCCGAGCAGCGCGGCTATGATCCGCGCACCGGCGACCGCAGCTATGATCCGCAATATGACGAGCGCCGCGCGGACAGCCGGACCTATGACGATCGCAACTATGACGGGCGGCGCGCGGACGATCGCAGCTACGACAGCGGTCGCGCCTATGCGAGCGAGGACGAGGCAGTCGATGCCTGCGCCGTCGCCGCGCGCGATCAGGCGGCGAGCTCGGGCGGCTTTGCCGAGATTCGCGGCATCACCGACGTGCGGCCCTACAACAACGGCTATGACGTGACCGGCACGATCGACCAGCGCAGCAGCTATCGCGCGAACGACCGCCGCACGCGCAGCTTCCGCTGCACGTTCGACAATGGCCGGGTCGAGGGCGTGAGCTTCAGCGCGTCGATCTGAGCGCGACATAGCTGGTTAAAGTGGCGGGCGAGAGGCTGGACAGTCTCGCGCCCGCGCACTATCGGCCTGCCATGTCGGCACATCCTGATTCCATCCTCATCGTCGATTTCGGCAGCCAGGTGACGCAGCTCATCGCGCGGCGTGTGCGCGAGGCGGGCGTCTACAGCGAGATCGCTCCCTTCACCCAGGCGCAGGCTGCGTTCGAGCGCATGAAGCCGCGCGGCATCATCCTTTCCGGATCGCCGGCCGGCGTGCCCGAGGAGGGATCGCCGCGCGCGCCCGAGGCGCTGTTCGAGGCGGGCATCCCCATTCTCGGCATCTGCTACGGGCAGCAAGTGATGAGCCACCAGCTCGGCGGCACGGTCGAGGCGGGAAGCAATGGCGAGTGGGACGGCGAGTTCGGCCGGGCCTTCCTCACCGTTACCGAGCCCTGCGTGCTGTTCGACGGGCTGTGGCAGGTCGGCGAGCGCCATCAGGTGTGGATGAGCCATGGCGACAAGGTGACCAAGTTCGCGCCGGGCTTCCGCATCGTCGCGGTCTCGGATGGTGCCCCCTTCGCGGTGATCGCGAATGACGAGCGGCGCTTCTATGGCACGCAGTTCCACCCGGAAGTGGCGCACACGCCGGACGGCGCGAAGCTGATCGCCAATTTCGTGCGCCATGTTTGCGGTTGCGCGGGCGACTGGACGATGGCGGAATTCCGCGCGACCAAGATCAGGGAAATCCGCGAGCAGGTCGGCAAGGGTCGGGTGATCTGCGGCTTGTCCGGCGGGGTCGACAGCGCGGTTGCCGCCGTGCTGATCCATGAGGCGATCGGCGAGCAGCTGACTTGTGTGTTCGTCGACCATGGCCTGATGCGTCAGGCCGAGGCGGAGCAGGTGGTGAGCCTGTTCCGCAATGCCTACAATATTCCACTGGTCCATGTAGACGCGAGCGAGAAATTCCTTGGCGGTCTTGCCGGCGTCACCGATCCCGAAGCCAAGCGCAAGTTCATCGGCGCCGCGTTCATCGACCTGTTCGAGGAAGAAGCGCGCAAGATCGGCGGGGCCGATTTCCTCGCGCAGGGCACGCTCTATCCCGACGTGATCGAGAGCGTCTCGTTCACCGGCGGGCCGAGCGTCACGATCAAGAGCCACCACAATGTCGGCGGACTCCCCGAGCGCATGAACATGAAGCTGGTCGAGCCGCTGCGCGAGCTGTTCAAGGATGAAGTGCGCGAGCTGGGCCGCGAGCTGGGTCTGCCGGACATCTTCGTGGGCCGCCATCCCTTCCCGGGGCCGGGCCTCGCCATCCGCATCCCCGGCGAAGTGACGCGCGAGCGCTGCGACATCCTGCGCAAGGCGGACGCGGTCTATCTTGAAGAGATCCGCAATGCCGGGCTGTATGACGCGATCTGGCAGGCCTTCGCCGTGCTGCTGCCGGTGCGCACCGTGGGCGTGATGGGCGACTATCGCACCTATGACAATGTGCTGGCGCTGCGCGCGGTCACCTCGACCGACGGCATGACGGCCGACATCTACCCCTTCGACGCCGCCTTCCTCAGCCGCGTCTCGACGCGGATCATCAACGAGGTGAAGGGCATCAACCGCGTGGTTTACGACTATACATCGAAGCCGCCGGGCACGATCGAGTGGGAGTGATCGGGTAAGAGCGAAGGTCCGGGGGACCTTCGCCCCGATCACTCGGCTCCGCAAGGAGCCGCCGGCGCCATAGACCCGGCGGAGGTCGCCTATCGCAACATGCGCGATGGCTGGACGAAGGTGGTGGAGCGGTTCGGCACGGTCGCCTGGGAACAGGATTAGTGCATCGGGCCATTCCGCCGGTGACGGCCGAAAATAGCGGTTCCACGCTCTGCCGCCGTTCAGATACGGTGCGTATGCTGCGCTCCGAATCACCCGGAATGAGCTTGACGGCTCACCTTGACCGGGCGCGGAAGGAGAAGATGCCGTGATCGATCGCCGTACATTCACGAAGGCTGCTCTTGCGGGAGCCGCAGCCCTTGCCGCGCCGCGCGCCCTGGCGGCTGCCGCTGCCCCGCAGAAGGCGCGCAATATCGTGCTGGTGCATGGGCTGTTCGCCGACGGCTCGTCCTGGTCCGAGGTCATCCCGCTGCTTCAGGCGCGGGGACTCAACGTCACCTCCGTGCAGAACCCGCTGACGACATTGCCGGAGGCGGTCGCCGCGGCGCAGCGCGTGCTGGAGCGGCAGGACGGCCCAACCGTGCTCGCGGGGCACAGCTTCTCGGGCATGATCGTGTCCGAGGCGGGCGCGCATCCCGACGTTTCCGCTCTGGTCTATGTCGCGGCGCGAGCACCGGACGCAGGCGAGGATTATGGCGCGCTGGCCGCGACCTATCCGCCGCCGCCGGCCAGCGCGGGCATCGTCTATGATGGCGACGAGGGGCGGCTGAGCGAGGCGGCCTTTCTGCGCGATTTTGCCGGGGATCTGCCGGAGGCCAGAGCGAAGGCGCTCCATGCCGTCCAGCAGCCGTTCAATCGCGCCCTGCTGACCGGCCGGACGACGCAGGCCGCATGGCGCAGCAAGCCGAGCTTCTACGCCGTGTCGACGGAGGACCGCACGATCAATCCCGATCTGCAGCGCTTCATGGCGAAGCGCATGGGCGCTCGGACGATCGAGCTGCGATCGAGCCATGTGTCGCTCATCTCGCATCCACAGGAGATTGCGCGGCTGATCCTGGAAGCTGCCGGGCAAGGTTGAGTGGACCGGATTCGGCTCGTCGCGGCGAGGATTCGGTTCGCCTCGGCGACTCTTGAGCGGTCGCCTCCTGTCCCATAGCGCCGGTACGGCAGGGGCGCCGGAGACTGAAAAATCATGACATTTCGTATTGTTGGAGCGCTTTCCCCTGCGCTCGCCCTGTGCCTCGTCGCTGCCCCCGCTCGTGCCGAAGGCCTCGGCGCCGAGGCGAACTATGCCCGGGCCAATGGCTCGTGGGGCACCGAGCTCGGCGCCGGCTACGCGATCGGCATTGCGGGCTTCCGGCTGACGCCAAGCGCGGGCGTCTATCTGCGCGACGGGGACACGGATGCTTATGGCCGGGTTGAGGCGACGTTCGCGCTGCCGATGACGGCGCGCGTCGGCCTGGGCGTGCGGATCAGCGGGGATGACCCGCGCGTTTATGCGACCGTGGCGATGCCGATCTTTCCCAAGGTCGCGCTCAAGGGGAATGCCGGGCCCAAATATGTCGCGGTCGGCCTGACCGTCGGATACTGACGAGCCGGGGCGCTCTTGCCTCCCGCGTCAGAGCGGGCACAAGAGGGCGATGCCGACCATCTTCAGCCATGCGCTCGTTCCGCTTGCCGCCGGTGCCGCTGCCGGGCGGGCGCGAGTCTCGCCGCGGCTCGCTCTGGTCGGGGCCTGGCTGGCGATCGTGCCGGATTTCGACGTGGTCGGTTTTCGCTTCGGTATTACCTATGCGAGCGAGTGGGGGCATCGCGGGTTCACGCATTCGCTCCTGTTCGCGGGCATCATGGCACTGCTCGTGGCGCTGGTCTGGCGGGAAGCGCGCAGCCGGCGCGCCGTGCTGTTCCTGTTCTGCGCCATGGCCTCGCATACGCTGCTCGATCTGCTGACCGACGGTGGACAGGGCGTGGCAATCTTCTGGCCGTTCGACCTCACCCGCTATTTCCTGCCCTGGCAGCCGATCCGCGTCTCGCCGATCGGCGCGCGCTTCTTCACCGAGCGCGGGCTGGAGACGGTGTGGTCCGAGCTGGCGCTGATCTGGTTGCCGGCGCTGGCGACAGCGGGCGTGGGAATGGCGATGCGACGGCGAAGGGACGTGGCATGACAGCCTTGCGCGAGGCGTTGCTGGACGGGCTGAAGGCGGTCGCGCAGCCCGAGCGGGCGGGCGCGATGCAGGCCTATATGAAGTCCGCCATGCCCTATCTCGGCGTCTCGGCCGTGCCGCTGCGGCAAGTCTGCAAGCGGCTGTTCTCGGAGCTGCACTATGCGAGCAGCGCCGATTGGCAGGCCGACGTGCTGGCGATCTGGCGCGGCGCGACGTTCCGCGAGGAGCGCTACGGGGCGATCGAGCTGAGCGGCATTCGCGCGGCGCGGCCATTCCAGACGATGGCGGCGCTCGGCATGTACGAAGAGATGATCGTCACCGGCGCCTGGTGGGACATTGTCGATGCGATTGCCGGGCAGAGGCTGATCGCCCTGCTGCGCGCGGAGCCGGCGGCAATGAAGCGCACCATGCTGGACTGGGCGGTGTGCGACAATATGTGGAAACGCCGCAGCGCGATCCTCTGCCAGCTCAATGCCAGGAGCGAGACCGATCTCGCCCTGCTGGAGGCCTGCATTGCGCCGTCCATGGCGTCGAAGGAGTTCTTCCTGAGAAAGGCGATCGGCTGGGCGTTGCGGCAACATGCGCGGACCGATCCGGCCTGGGTCGCGGCCTATGTGAAGCGGCACGAGGCGCGCCTCAGCGGGCTCTCGAAGCGCGAGGCGCTCAAGCACATCGCATAGCCGGAAGCGAAAATGCCGGACCAGATGGCCCGGCACTCTCATTGTCGAATTGCGACGGCGATCAGGCGAAGCTGACGGCGGTCCTGCGACGACGCATCGAGGCGCCGACCAGCGCGAAGCCGCCGATCATCATCGCCCAGGTCGCCGGCTCGGGAATCGCGCCGGCACCCACAGTGAAGGTGAAGTCGTCGAAGCCGAGGCCTGCCGCGTCGGTGATGTTGACGATCTCGATGCGCGTGATGTTGCTGAACGCGCCGAGGTCGATGAGACCCGGCGTGAACGGTGCGGCGTCGCTCATGATATCGACCGTGCCGAGCAGGGTAGCGCCGGAGAAGACGCGCACGTCGCCGACGTCGCCGGGCGTATTGTCACCGACCTGCAGGAAGCTGAGGCCGCTGACGCCAGTGGCGAAATCGACATAGATCGGGCTCACGCAGTTGATCGAACCGCCCTGGCCCGAGCAGATGAAATTCGGTGTCGAGGAGCCGAGGCTCTGAGCGGTGGTCAGCACCTCGAAACCCGGATCGGACGAGAAGGTGACGCCGGCATATTGATTGGTGACGACAACGCCATTGCCGAGGTCATCGAAGTCGATGACGACGGCCTGCGCGGCGGCTGGCAGCGTCAGCGCGGCAAGCGCTGTCAGAACGGTCTTTGCGAGCTTCATGAATATTCTCCCACGTTTCTAGCCACCTGACCCGATCGGGCTCCCACAGGCGGCACGGATCAAACGATTCCGTAACGGACATTTACCATGTTGCGTGCGCGATTGTCACGCAATGCGTGCAGGAAGCGCATCTGGCGCGGGAGCGGCGCACAAGAAAAAGGCCCGCCCCAGGAGGGCAGGCCTTGCAAGACGAGCCGGGCGGCTGTGGGAGAAGCGCGGCCCGGCAGTTCCGATGATCGATCAGTAGCGCTGCTGGCGCTCGTACAGCGACTTGTAGTGCTGGATACGGGTGACGCGTAGGCCCGGCATGCCGGAGCGATCGACCGCGCGCTGCCAGCTCGCGAATTCCTCGACGGTCAGCGAATAGCGCGCGCAAGCCTCGTCCACGGTGAGAAGGCCACCATTGACGGCCGCCACGACTTCCGCCTTGCGACGCACCACCCAGCGCGTCGTGCCCGGCGCGGGAAGCGACTCGATCGTCAGCGGCTCCCCGAGGGGGCCAACGACTTGAGCGGGGCGAATCTTCTGGTTCTCGATCATTGTTTCCTCATTCACCGATGGGGATCGGTCTCACTCGTTCCTTGTTCGACGGTGTTGGCAGCAAAGTTTTGCCCCCTGACTAAGCCACAGGGTAAACCCTGCCTTCACCATCCGCCCCCACCGCCAAATGTGCCGCCACCGCTGCGTTGAACGGTCCTGCCACCCGATGAAGGGTCGCGGGACTGGCCTCGTTCGTTGCGAAGATCAGGGTCATCCGGTCCGGTTCGTTGCCTGTCACGACCGGAAGGTCGGACTCGCGGACGAGCCGTGCCGTTGGTGCCGTCGCCTGTTTCGCCGCGTGCATGGCGAGCAGGAGTCGCAGATCCGGAATCCGGGTTCCACGGCCCCCTGCCAGGTTGAGAGGCGTTCCCTGAGCATCGGGTGGTACACTATTGCCCATGGCCAAATGTCTACAGATGAAAGGATAAATGGGCGTAAAAGGCGCGGTCACAGCTTGTTAGGGCGCGTAAACGGCGGGTAACGCTCTTCGAGAATCCGGCTTGCGGCGGCCTGCCCGCAACGCCCATCCGCCCGCGCCGTGACGGCGGGGAATCCGCCATTCAGAGCGCTTCGACGACCCCAGGCGCGCGAGATTGTTGGGTTATCCGCCGGACCTGCCTATATGCGACGAATGGAGGATCTTTTTCAGCTTGGTGGCTCGCTTTCGGGCAAGCGCATCATCGTCGCCATGTCCGGCGGCGTCGATTCGAGCGTCGTCGCGGCGCTCGCCGCGCGCTCGGGAGCGGAGACGATCGGCGTCACCTTGCAGCTTTACGATCATGGCGCGGCGGTCGGCCGGGTCGGCAGCTGCTGCGCCGGACAGGACATTCGCGATGCGCGCCAGGTCGCCGACCGGCTCGGCATCGCGCATTATGTGTTCGATTATGAAAGCCGCTTCCGGGATTCGGTGATCGATCGCTTCGCCGACGAATATCTCGCCGGCCGCACGCCGATCCCCTGCGTTCGCTGCAATATGGGCGTGAAGTTCACCGATCTGTTTGCGCTGGCGCGCGATCTCGGCGCCGATTGCCTGGCGACCGGCCATTATGTGCGGCGGGTGATGGGCGCGGACGGCGCAGAGCTGCACCGCGCGGTCGATCCGGCGCGGGACCAGAGCTACTTCCTGTTCGCGACCACGCAAGCGCAGCTCGACTATCTGCGCTTCCCGCTCGGCGGCATGGAGAAGCCGGCCGTGCGCGCGATCGCAGCCGAGCTCGGCCTCGTCGTCGCGATGAAGCCGGACAGCCAGGACATCTGCTTCGTGCCGGACGGCGACTATGCCAAGGTGGTGCGCAAGGTGCGGCCGGACGCGGACGATGCCGGCGAGATCGTCCATGTCGATGGGCGCGTGCTCGGGCCGCATAAGGGGCTGATCCATTATACGGTCGGCCAGCGCCGGGGGCTGGAGATCGGCGGGCAGGCTGAGCCGCTCTATGTGGTGCGGCTGGAGGCGGCATCGAAGCGCGTGATCGTCGGTCCCAAGGCGGCGCTCGCCGTGCAGGCCGCGCGGCTGGAGGAGATCAACTGGCTGGGTGGCGGTCATGCCGGACCGCTGCGCGCCAAGGTGCGCTCGATGGCGAAGCCCGTGGCGGCGCGGCTGGAGTGCGAGCGGCTGGTGTTCGAGAGCCACGAGTTCGGCGTCGCGCCGGGACAGGCGGCGGTGCTTTATGCGGGCGAGCGCGTGCTTGGCGGCGGCTGGATCGCCGAGACGGAGAGTGCCGAGCTGGTCGGCGCATGAGCCGGCTGATCCTGTTCAACAAGCCGTTCGGCGTGCTGTGTCAGTTCACGGACAAGGGCACGGAAGGGTCTGCGCGGCCGACGCTTTCGCAATTTGTCGATGTGCCGGGCGTCTATCCGGCGGGGCGGCTCGATCTCGACAGCGAAGGGTTGCTGCTGCTGACCGATGACGGCCGCTTGCAGGCGCGGATCGCCGAGCCGCGCTACAAGATGCCCAAGACCTATCTGGTGCAGGTCGAGGGCGATGCCGGTGAGGAGAGCCTCAAGGCGCTGCGTGAGGGCGTGCGGCTCAAGGATGGCCTCACTCTGCCGGCAGAGGCCGAGCGGATCGATGACCCTACCCTCTGGCCGCGCGATCCGCCGGTGCGCTTCCGCAAGACGGTGCCCGATTGCTGGCTGAAACTGACGATCCGCGAGGGACGCAATCGGCAGGTGCGGCGCATGACGGCGGCAGTGGGCTTGCCGACCCTGCGGCTGGTCCGCTGGGCAATCGGGGAGTGGACGCTGGACGGGATCGCGCCGGGGGAATGGCAGGATGGGGATGTGGGGCGCTTGCGCTGATAGGCAGGAGAGCGCTGCTGCCCATCCCTCGTCATTCCCGCGAACGCGGGAATCCAGGGGCGCAACTCCACCGCGGCTGGTTTCTGGATTCCCGCGTTCGCGGGAATGACGGGGTTTCAGGTTTCAAACTCGTCCTCGTCGAATGCGATGCTGCCTTGATTGAGTAGTGCTGCGATCAGAGCGACCGCCTCATCCAATCCGACAAGTTCTGGATCGAGCGACATCTGTTCCGTCGCGCACAGCTCTTCCGCGAACGGCGCGGTGTCCAGCCCGCATTCAAAGCACTGGCCGTCAACGAACAGCAGCAGCGCATCTTCCCTCTGTCGCACGAACGAGAAGCGGCTGGCGGGATTGCGAGCCAAGTCCGCGCCATCGGCAATCGCCGCGCGCACCGCCGCCTCATCGACCGGCTCGTCCGGCCGCCAGTCCTGTTCGGGATATTTGGGCGTGCTGCTATGCTGGCCGAACCAGCGGGCGAAGGCGTCGCGGTCCGCCATCTTCGCCGTGACCATCGCGTGGAGACGGGCCAGCGCATCCGGGGAGATTTCGCCGGGATTGGGCTGCGCGCGCAGATCCGGGTCGGCATAGCGGTCATCGTCGGCCAGCGTGTCGAGCAGATGCTCCGACCAGCCTTCGATCAGGTCGCTGCGGGAGGGCGCGCGGAAGCCGACCGAATAGGTCATGCAATCCGGTCCGACCGCGACGCCGTTATGCGCGACGCCGGGCGGGACATAGAGGATGTCGCCGGGCTCCAGCACCCATTCGTCGGTTGCCTTGAAATCGGCGAGCAGGCGCAGATCGTCATGCGGCAGCAGGGCCGTGCTGCCGTCGCACAGCGCGCCGATCTGCCAGCGGCGGCGGCCGAGGCCCTGGATGAGGAACACATCATATTGATCGAAATGCGGGCCGACGCCGCCTTCATCGGCGGCATAGGTCACCATCACGTCGTCGATGCGCCAGTTGGGAATGAAGCGGAACGGCGCGATGAGCGCGGCGACATCCGGCACATGCTGGTCGACCGCCTGCACCAGCAACGTCCAGTGCGTCTTGCCGAGCCTGGCGAAGCGGCTCTCCGGGAAAGGGCCGTGCTCCAGCGCCCAGTTGCCCTTGGTCTGCCGGATGATGCGGGATTCGACCTCGTCTTCGCAGGCAAGGCCGGCCAGTTCGTCCGGCGCCAGCGGATTGGCCCAGTCCTGCCAAGGATTGCGGATCAGCAGCGGCGTCTTCTGCCAATGGTCGGAGAGGAACCGGTCGATATCGAAATGGATGAGTTGCATGATGCGCTCCCTAGCGCAGATCGGGCCGGGATCGAATGCGCTTGCGGCTCATTGTGTGAGCGCCGCCCTGGCGAAGGCGAAGAACTGATCGAAACTGGCAAGATCGCCGAGCGACGCGCCGGATTCGGGCAGGCGCGGGGGCGGGCCGAGCGCTGCGCCGGCAATGAAGCGCAGCCGGGCGCGCAGGGTCTGCTCATCAAGGTGCGGCAGATGCGGCGCGAGCGCCTGTTGCACGGTCTGGCCGGTCGCGACCATATGCGCCATCACGTCCTCGCTGAGCTCGGCCGCGCCATGCGCGGCGATTTCATCGAGCACGATGAGGGCGCGTCCCTGTGGATTGAACGCGGCGGGGCGCAGCAGCGGATGCAGCCAGGCCGTCAGAATCTCGTCCAGCGTCATGCCGTGACCGGGAAGGACGGACCAATCCGCAGCCATCAGCGCGAGATTGCGGTGCGCGAGTTCGCTCAGCAGACTGCGCACGCCGCCGAAATGATAAGTGACGAGCGTGCCGTTGAGGCCGGACACATGACCGACATGGCGGACGGTGAGCGCGTGGACGCCTTGCTCCAGCAGGATGCGCTCGGCGGCCTGCAACAGTCTCGTCCTGGTTTCATCCGGCCGCGTCGTCTCGTCCTTCCCCATGGGGTCGGCATGACCGGACGATGCCGTTTATGCAAATGTAAAAGAACGCCTTGCACTGCGTTATACGTTTGTATAAATCGTCTGAGCGGAGCGACTGGCTCCGCGGACAGGCGAGGATGATTGTCGATGGCGACCCTGGTGCAAACGGCGGAAGAACTGGAGAACGGGATGCGCGAGGCGCCCGCGCTGGTGCGCTATCTGGGCGACGGCGATTTCGTGACGCGCCGCTATGTGATGCAGGGCGCGGAGATCAACACGGGAGAGTATGTCGATCATCCCGTCCGGATCCGCGACGGCATGCCGATCCGCGACCATTTCACGCTCGATACGCACGGCTTCACGATCGGCAAGCATCGCTCTGCCGTAACCGATTTCGACGATCGCGAGACGGTCAATCAGGCCTACAACGCCGAGGTAGAAGAGGTGGTGAAGGCGATGACCGGCGCCAGCTTCGTCGTGGCGCAAGGCTGGATGATCCGCACCAGCGCCGACCTCACGGCGCGGGCGAAGGAGAAAGTCGAGAATTATCAGCATGTCGGCGGCATCCAGCCCCCGGCCGGCGAAGCGCATATCGACTATAATCCGCGCACCGGCATGATGGTCGGCGAGCGCGGCTATCGCCAGCGGCGGCCGGACGGCCCCGGCTTCAAGCGGCACATCTGCTTCTCCTTCTGGCGCAGCTTCCTGCCGGGACCGCAAGACTGGCCGCTGGCCGTGATGGACGGCCGCTCGATCGTGGGCGACGAGCTGGCCAGCAACACGCTGTTCGTGGTCGACAGCTTCCCGGAGGGCGATGCGCTCACCGCGCCGGTCGAGGGCGAGGACCAGATGATCGCGGCGTCGATCTTCCGCTACCGGCCGGAGCATCGCTGGTGGTATTTCTCGAACATGAGCGCGGACGACGTGCTGCTGTTCAAATTCTTCGACAGCGATCATGACGTGACCTGGCGCTGCCCGCACACCGCCTTTCACGACACCAGCCTGCCGGACACGAAAATCCGGGCCAGCATCGAGGTGCGCTGCACCGCCTATTTCGAGTGAGGTGTCGCGGCGCTCAGGCCCCGACGCTCAGGCCCCGAGGCGCGTCTTCAGCCAGGCATCGACCACGGGGGTCGCGGGATAATCGGGCAGGCCGAGCTTGCGGTTGATGTCCATATGGCCCTGCAGCCCCCGGCCTTCGAAATCGTTGATCTGGACGCTGGTGCCGGCCTTGCGCAGCGCATCGGCAAGGCCCCGCGACTGCTCGATGCCGTCCTTGCGCTGGACATGGATGATGAGGAAGGCGGGCGCATTGGGCGCAGCCGCCTGAAGCGTCGGCGAGATGGCGCGCTGGCGGCCGGGGTCGGTTCCGAACGCCTGTTCGTAGGTCTCGCCCATGATGCGCGCGCCGATGCGCATCTGCTTCGGCACGTCATAGGCGGCGCCGTCGATCGGGACGATGCCCGCCACGTCGCGCTCGCTGAGGCCCGCGGCTTGCAGATAGCGCGGATCGGTGCCGACCAGGGCGACCAGATGCGCGCCGGCGCTGTGGCCCATGAGCACGATGCGCGCGGGATCGATGCCGAGATCGGTGGCATGCGCTTTCACATAGGCAAGCGCGCTGGCGACGTCGGATGCCTGTTGCTCGACCGTGGCGTCGGGCACGAGGCGGTAATTGACCGAGGCGACGGCATAGCCCTGCGCGCGATAATGCGCGATCTTGGCCTTGCCGGTGCCATTGCTCTTGTCGCCGCGCTTCCACCCGCCGCCATGGACGAAGAGGACGAGCGGCGCGGGGCCGGCGCTTTTCGCGGCAGGCGACCAGAAGGCCAGCGTCTGGAGCGGGTCCGCGCCATAGGCCATGTCTCGGCCGTCGGTCGTCTGGTCGGCCTTGATCTGCTCGCCCATGCGCTTGGCCATGCGCTCGCGGATGCGATCGCGCAGGCTCGCTTCGCCGGGAATAGCGGCGACGGCGATGACGGAACAGGCAGCGAGGGCAAGCAGGGTCTTGCGAATCATGGGCAGCGCTCCCTTGGCGAGGGTGCGGCCTTTGTGTGCGCTTTTGCCTTTAGCGGAGATGAACCGCGCAATTCCTCCCCGACACGGGGACCAGCGAGGCTGGCGGAGCTGAAGGGAGGCACGTGACTCCCTTCACCTTCCAAGGCGGAAAGCCCACGCCATTTCCCTTCCACCACCCAGCGCAAGCTTGTGGAGGATTTGAAACGCCCGCCTCGTCGCCACGCCCAAAGAAAAACCCGCCGAAACCGGCGGGTCCTTCGTTCGGCGATCCGGCAGGGATCAGGCCGCTTCCAGCTCGTCCTCGTCGGCAGTCTGCACCGGGCCGGAGTCCTGGCCCTTGGCGCTCTCGTCGCGGTCGACCAGCTCGATGATCGCCATCTGCACCGCGTCCGAGGCGCGGATGCCGGCCTTGATGATGCGGGTATAGCCGCCTTCGCGGGTCGCATAGCGCTCGGCCAGCACGTCGAACAGCTTGGTCAGCTGCGTGTCGTCGAGCAGGCGGGCATGGGCCAGACGGCGATTGGAGAGGCCGCCGCGCTTCGCCAGCGTGATCAGCTTCTCGACATAGGGACGCAGCTCCTTCGCCTTGGGGAGCGTGGTCTTGATCTGCTCGTGCTTGATGAGCGAGGCCGCCATGTTGCGGAACATCGCGGTGCGGTGACCCGCAGTACGCTGCAGCTTGCGGCCGCCAACCTTATGACGCATGTGTCTGTCCTTCGTTCGTTAAGGGGCCGTCTTACGGGACCCCAGACCAGGCAGCGAATAAGGGCCACTGCCAACAGCCCGACCCCTGCAAGGGATTGAAGCGCCGCCCAAAAGCGGATTCGCGCGCAAAAGTCAAGGAAAAGCGGCCATCCCGCGCGGAACGATTCCCCTTATCCGGTCGTTCTCCGTCCAGTGCA
Source organism: Sphingobium xanthum (assembly GCF_019737615.1). Classification (GTDB taxonomy): domain Bacteria; phylum Pseudomonadota; class Alphaproteobacteria; order Sphingomonadales; family Sphingomonadaceae; genus Sphingobium; species Sphingobium xanthum. Next base: position 98,135 of record NZ_JAHKKS010000013.1, read on the forward strand.
TTCAATATGGGAGGACATCTCACATGGCCAGCACCTTCAAGTCCGCATCCGGCTCCGCCAAAGCCGCCGTCGCCTTCGGCCTCGTCGCGGGCCTTGCCGGCGCCGGCGCGCTGATCTGGAAATTTCTGAAAGACCGCGCCGCGTCAGCGGAAGCCCCCGCCGCCGCCTTCGCCGGCACCGGCGCGCATCCCGCCTCGCCCGTCCAGACCCGCGATGCCGGGCCGGACAATATCCGCGACGAGACCGGCGAGGACTGGGACGCGCTCGATCAGGCGTCCGACGAATCCTTCCCCTCCAGCGACCCGCCCGCCGCCAACGACTTCCGCACGCCCAAGCCCATCGACTATCCGAACGGCGCGGAAAAGCCGCACTGAGCCAATCTTATAGCCCCTCCTCTTCAGAGGAGGGGTTGGGGTGGTGCCGCACCTTCGCTGATCGCTGCGCGACACCCACCCCGCATCAGGTAAACAGCGCCCCGCGCTGTTTACCTGATGCGCCCTCCCTTGAAAGGGAGGGGCTAGTCAGACTTCCAAATTCTGGGCTCCCCGCCCGCCCCCAGCACCAGCGCCGTCATCGCCCAGACCATCGCGTCCGCCCGGTCCGGCGATCGCCCCGGCCCTTCGTAGCGCCCGCCGGCGATCATCCCCGCCAGCTCCGCCTCCAGCGCCGGGAAGCGCCCGGCCAGCCGCGCCTGTCCGCACTCGAACAGCGCCGCCACCGGCTCCGCCCGCGCCACCTTCCCGTCCAGCGCCGTCGCCAGCCGCACGCCCAGCCGCACGCCCGCCCCCGCCAGCACCGCGCGCACCATGTCGCCGCCCTGGTTGCTCTCCGCCACCACCCGGTCCGCCTCATGCCTCTCGACCGCCGCCGCCACCGCCCGCGCCCAGCCCTCCGGCGAGAGCCCCGCGCGCGAATGGTCCGCCAGCACATGAGCGACATCGTCCGCATCGATCCCGCACGCCACGATGCCGCATGTCCCCTGCGCGCTCGCCGGCGGATCGACGCCGATCACCACGCGCACCAGCCGCGCGCGCGCCGGCATCGCGCCCCGGCTCGCCTCGATCAGGGCCGCCGGCCACAATGTCCCCGCCACATCGTCGATCAACTCGCCCTCCAGCTCCTGCCGCCCCTGCGCCGTGCCGAGATAGGCGTCCTCCATCGCCTCCAGCCAGGCGTCCGGCACATGCGGGTTGAGCCGGCTCGCCCCCTCCGTCAGCACCGTCCCCTCCGCGCGCAGCAGCCCCTTGAGCACCGCCGATCCCGCCCGCGGCGTCGTCGTCACCAGCGCGCGCGGATGCGCCCCGGCGCGCAGGCCGAGCTGCAGATTGTCCCATGTCGCCTGCGGGTGCCGCCATTTGGCCAGTTCGTCGCACCAAGCATAATGATGCTCCGGCCCGCGCAGCGCCTCCGGATTGGCGCCGGAATAGAGCGTCGCTTCCGATCCGCCGGGCCAGACCAGCCGCCCCCGGCTCGGCTCGAACACCGGCCGCTCGTTCTTGTGCGCCGGCACGCCCAGCAGCCCGCTCGCCCCCTCGATCATCACCCGCCGCGCCTCGACATCGGTCGCCGCCACCAGTGCGATCCGCACCGGCCCCTCGCCCGAGACCGCCGCCACGCGCACCAGCGCATCCACCCACTGCGCCCCCGCCCGCGTCTTGCCAAAGCCCCGCCCCGCCATCAGCACCCAGGTCCGCCAGTCGCCCGCCGGCGCCAGCTGCCCCGGATGCGCCCATTCCGGCCAGTCCGCCGTCCACCCGTCCCGCTCCTTCGGAGTCAGCGCGCGCATCACCCGCTCTTCAAGCTCGGGCCGCTGCTCCAGCCGCTCGACGAAAAACTCGCGGATCAAGGTCATGATATGTCTCCTGAGATTGTTGGGAGAGAGCCGAGGCCGCGTGGCCAAATTCGGCGGAGCAAAAGCTGCCTTTAGCCCCTCCCCTTCAGAGCGAGCGGCCCCTGCCTAGGCCCCACCCTCCCCCGCCATCTTCTCCGCCGCCCGCGCCTCCCGCCGCGCCTTCCGCGCCGCCTCGCGCTCATCATGCCGCGCAATCGCCTCGATCTTGCGCAGGATCCCCTTGCGCACCTCGTCCATGTCCGGCGGCTTGCTCGCCCAGCCATAATTTTGCGGCCGCCCCCCGCGCACGGCGGCGCGATGCAGCTTCAGCTGGTTCATCATCTCGGCATTGGAGAGCGGCGGCCCCTCCGGCTCCCAGTCGCCGTCCAGCTCGACGCGCACCACGCTGTCCGTCGCCCGCTCGACCAGCATCGCCTCGATCCGCGCATAACCCTGCTCGATCGCCTCGGCCCAGAGCGCCGCAAAGCCCGGATAGCGCGCCCGCCGCTTGTAGACGGTCACGGTCGAGAAGCCGCAGGTCGCCGCCGCCAGCCGCACGTTACAGGTGCCCGCCAGCGTCTCCAGGAACATGCGCTCGCTCTTGTCCGTCCAGCGCGCCTGACTCTCGACGCGGATGATCTTGGTCTTGCCGTTCTTCTCCGGGCGCACGACGTGCCCCACGAGCGGCGCCAGCGCCGTCCCGATCTTGTCCATGTGGATGATCCCGATCTGCTGAAACGAAAACGCGAGCCGCAGGTCAGACGCCTGCAGCTCGCGATGTTCTTGATTTGTACCAGATCAGCGTTACGATGTCAAGGGGGATTCCCTAAGGAACAATGCCAGAACATTTTCATTGGAGCGTGTAGTTTTTTCAAGTATGATCGAATACTCTTGTTGGAGGGAATAACATTGACTCCAAAAAAGCGGGTAGCTCATCGGTTCGGTGGCATCTGGACAGAGATTAAGCTTAAAGCCCTCACTGAGTATCTCCATTTTTACCAGAATGCCCTTAAGAATCAGGGGTTTGAAACTTGGTATATTGATGCTTTCGCTGGGACAGGCGATCGGCATGCCGAGATGCAACTGGGGGATATGTTTGAAGATAGCCCTATTGAGCAAGTCGAAATAATACTCGATGGAAGTGCTCGAAAGGCCCTTAAGATTGACCCGCCGTTCAGCCACTACTGGTTCACCGAACAGCATCAGGGTCGAGCAAAAGTTCTGCGCTCGCTGATCACCGAGTTTGACCGTAAAATCACCGTACAGACCGGCGAAGCGAATGCTGCACTGAATATGCTATTTACTTCTCCGCCTTGGCGTGGAGGTTTAAACGCCGGCCGTCAGCGCGGTGTAGTTTTTCTAGATCCGTATGGAATGAGCGTTGATTGGTCGACGCTAGAGATATTAGCTCAGACAAAACGTGTAGATGTTTGGCATCTTTTCCCCCGGAAAGCCGTGGTTCAACAGCTAGCACATAATATAAAAGGCGTTGATCAGGCCAAGCGCGCAAAGCTATCTCAGATATTCGGGACGGAATCTTGGGAAGAGGAGCTATACGAAATTCGTCCTCAGTCGCTTCAGACATCGATGTTTGATTTGCTATCGACGCAAGAGGAAGAAACAAAGGATCGAATCGCGACACCCAAGCAAATTAGGGTCCGGACTCACTACAGCCACCAGATGACGGCAGCGGCGATGCAGATGGCTCCCATGAAGTTTTTGAGGTTGCGATCGAAGCGGGTGGCGATGCGTCGCCAGTCTTTGAAGCGACAGAACATGCGC
>NZ_JAHKKS010000014.1 GCF_019737615.1 Sphingobium xanthum
AGATTGATGTACTGGTCATATTCGCGGCGCCACTGGATGAGCGAGCCCCAGAGCGAGATATGGTCCGGCACCGTGTCCGGCCAGCCGACCGCGCCGAAGAAGATGGCGTCGGGCGATCCGATCCGCGTCTTCCAGTCCTCCGGCATCATGACTCCGTGCCTGAGATAATAGTCGCAGCTCGCGAAATCGTGCCATGTCTGCTCCAGCGTGAAGCCATAGAGCTGCGCGGCGCGCTCCAGCACGCGGATGCCTTCGGGCAGCACTTCCTTGCCGATGCCGTCGCCCGGAATAGCGGCGATTTCGTAAGTGCGCCTCGATCTGCTTGTCTCAGCCATGCGTTTTGCTTCCCGATTAGAGCTTCAGGCCACCGATGTGGAATGCCTTGGTTTCGAGATATTCCTCAATGCCTGCCCGGCCTCCCTCACGGCCTACGCCGGACAATTTGACGCCTCCGAACGGCGCCATTTCCATGGCAAGCGATCCGGTGTTGAGCGCGATCATGCCCGCTTCCAGGCGCTCCGCGACCCGGAAAGCCCGGTGCAGGTTCTCGGTGTAGAAATAGCTCGCCAGTCCATATTCGGTGGCATTGGCCAGTTCGATGGCCTCGTCCTCCGAACCGAACCGGAACAGCGGCGCGACCGGACCGAAGGTTTCCTCGCTCGCCACCCGCATGTCGGGATTGGCACCCGCGAGAATGACCGGTGTGACGAACCGCGCGCCGTTCATCGGATTGTCGCCGCTGGCGTATAGTCTCGCGCCCTTGCTCAGGGCATCGTCGATATGCGCGTTCACCTTGTCTGCCGCCGCGACATTGATGAGTGGCCCGACCGTCGTCCCGTCCCGATCGCCGGGCCCGACACGGAGGCCCGAGACGGCCCTGGCCAGCTTTTCCGCAAACAGATCGTAGATACCGTCCTGAACAAGAATCCGGTTGGCGCAAACACAAGCCTGACCAGAATTGCGGAACTTGCTGGCCATGGTGCTGGCGACGGCAAGATCGACATCGGCATCGTCGAACACGATGAGCGGTGCATTGCCGCCAAGCTCCATGCTCGTGCGCTTCACAGTGTCGGCGCATTGCTGCATCAGCAGGCGGCCGATCCGGGTCGAACCGGTGAACGAGAGCTTGCGGACGATCGGACTGCCGGTCAGCACGGAGCCGATGTCGGTCGGCCGGCCGGTGACGACATTCATGACGCCCCTTGGCAAGCCGGCGCGCTCGGCGAGGCGGGCCAGCGCGAGAGCGGTGTACGGCGTGAGTTCGGACGGCTTGACGATCACCGGGCAGCCAGCAGCGAGGGCCGGCGCGCATTTGCGCGTGATCATCGCGGCCGGGAAGTTCCAGGGCGTGATCGCCGCCGCGACGCCGACCGGTTCCTTCATCACCAGAACCCGACGATTTGGTTCGGGCGGGGTCACGTCGTAGCCGCTCGCGCGTCGCCCTTCTTCGGCGAACCATTTGATGAAAGTTGCGGCGTAGCGGATTTCGCCTTCGGCTTCCGCGAGAGGTTTGCCCTGCTCCGCCGTCATGATCAGGGCCAGGTCGGCGATATTGTCGAGAACGAGGGTGTGCCAGCGCTCGAGGACCGCCGAGCGGTCGGCGGCGGGCAGCGCGCGCCATGGGCCGAAGGCCGTTTGCGCCGCGGCGACCGCACGTTCGGTTTCAACGACGCCGCAGTCGGGCACGGTGCCGATCACGGCCTGGGAAGCGGGGTCATCGACGTCCAGAGCGGCGCCGCTGTCGGCGGACACCCACTCACCGGCGATGAAGGAGGTCTCCCGGAACATATCCGGGTCGGACAACTTTAAAGCGATCATGAGACAGTTACCCGAGAGCCTGATTGACGAGGGAATAAGCGCGCAGGGCCTTGCCATGGGCCGGGAGCTCGCCGCGATGCATGCGCGTGACGCGGCCGACACAGGGCAGCCCCATTTCATCGAGCCAGGCCGAGAGGCCGCTGTCCTCGGGCACATCCAGCCGACAGAACATGCCGGTGTTCGACCCGAGCCAATGGCTGATCAGGGCCTTTGCGCCGCCGATGTCCGGCGCGATTGTGGGGCCTATGGCATAGCCTCGGCCAAAGCGGCGGAAGAGGGCATAGCCCGCCTGGTCACCCTCGCGGTTCAACACGACGCCTTGAGCCTGGTCGAACAGATGGTCGATGATCCTGCCGCGCTGGAGACCGGTCGCCTCGCCGTCGATGCGCACAATGTCGGCAAGCTCGCCCGCTTTCATCGGGGCCACACGCTCGTTGGGGATAAGCTCCGCGACGGGAATGTCGAACGGAGCGCCTTGGTGCTGCAGGATCGTTCCGAACGGCTCAAAACCGAGGGCCTTGTACAGCCGCAGGCCTTCATCCGTTGCGTTGAGCAGGATCGTGCGGCCCGACAGGCGCTCGATCGCCGCCTCCATCAGCTGGCGGCCGATGCCGAGGCCCTGCGCCTCCCTGGCGACGATCACCATGCCGAGCGAGGCATAGTCCTCCCCATAGCACCACCACATTGTCGTGCCGACGATCACGCCGTCGCGCTCGGCCACCAGGCCTTCGCCCAGATCAAGAAATGCCGACCATTCTTCGGCCCGATGCGGCCATTGTTGCGCGCGCGAGAGTGCATGGGCTGCAGGCAGATCGGCAGGCGCCATTGGTCGCAGCTGCACAATCCGCTTCAGCTCGATTGCCATGAATGCTTCTCCATCTCGGTTCGCCACGTGCGTGGAGGGACATTGAAGAGACTAGCAGGCGCCATTGGCATTAGGTGCTGCCTTCTCTTTGGATTCGGAAGAAAATCGCGAAGGGGCAGGCGTTGAAACGGCAAATGTCGGTCGGGCCTGGCTATCCCGATGACTGGAATCGCCGAGGAACGCAGCATGAGCGCCTTTGACCCCGATCGCATCGCCCTCAATCTGGCCAATAATTTTTCCGACGGGGTGCGTGTCGCCGGGTCTGGTCCAGGCATGCCGGTTCTTCGGCCCTCGGACGGCAGGATCCATGGCGAACTGGACTGCGCCAGTGCCGACCAGGTTGACGCCATCGTCGGCAATGCAAGGAGCGCGTTCAGGCGCAGCGGATGGGCGCAAGCGGATCCGCGTGCGCGCATGAAAGTGATGCGACGCTGGGCTGATTTGATCGAGGCCGACGCACCGCTGCTGGCGCCGCTCGAAGCTGTCGGCAGCACGCGCACGATCGGAGAAATCCTGGCCTGGGATCTCTCCTATACGGCCGAGTGCCTGCGCTTCTTCGCCGAGTTTGCCGACAAGGAAGGCGGTGCGGTGCTGCCGACCACACCCGACAAGATCGGCATGACGATCAGCGAACCCTATGGCGTCGTCGCCGCGATTGCGCCGTGGAACCTCCCGCTCGTCATGGCAGCCTGGAAGATCGCGCCCGCGATTGCTGCGGGCAATTCGGTCGTACTCAAGCCATCGGAGATGACGCCGTTCAGCGTGGTGCGGCTGGCGGAGCTGGCGATCGAGGCTGGACTGCCGAAGGGAGTCTTCAACATCGTTCAGGGCGACGGCGCGACGGTCGGCGATCCGCTCTGCCGCCACCCGGCAATTTCGAAAGTGAGTTTCACGGGATCGACCCGCACCGGTATTGCGATCATGACGGCCTGCGCCCAGACCGGCCCAAAACCGGTTACCCTGGAGCTTGGCGGCAAGAGCCCACAGATCATCTTCGCCGATGCCAAGGATATCGCGCAATCGGCGTCGATCGTTGCACGCGCGATCGCGCTCAATGCAGGGCAGGTTTGCGTCGCAGGATCGCGCCTGCTGGTGCAGGATCGCGTGATGGACGAGGTGATCGAGAGGATCACGAAATCGTTCGAGGCGCATCGCATCGGCCCGACCTGGGCAGACGACACCACGATGGGACCTATCATTTCCGAGAAGCAACTCGCGCAAATCGACGGGATTGTCGGTCGTGCCATTTCGGGCGGCGCGACCGTCCTGACTGGCGGCCGTCGCGCGCCAGCGCCGCAGGAGGGGAGCTACTATCTCCCCACCGTGCTCACGGGCCTCGCTCAGGACAGCGAAGCTGTTCAGGACGAGATTTTCGGTCCCGTCCTCACGGTGCAGAGCTTCTCGGACGAGGAAGAGGCCTATGCGCTGGCGAATGACAGCCGGTACGGTCTGGCCGCGGGCGTGCATACCGGGGATCTCAATCGTGCCTTGCGCGCGACGCGGGCGCTAGAGGCCGGCACGGTCTGGGTGAACCGCTATGGCCGGAGCAACGATTTCATGCTGCCGACCGGCGGGTTCAAACAGTCGGGCATCGGCAAGGATCTTGGCCGGGAGGCCTATGTCGCCAATCTCAAGTCCAAGACCGCGCTGATCCAGCTTTGACGGGTCGCGGTTACTCCGAAGAGAAGCGATCGATGCGATAGGCCGTGAGATCGATGTCGGTCGCGCCTGTGCCGATGAGTTCGGCCATCGTCTCGCCCACGCCCGGTCCGAGTTGAAACCCTGCTCCGGAAAAACCGAATGCGTAATATAGCCCGCTAACGGCCGCGCTGGGACCCAGGACGGGCTGGTGGTCCGGGAGATAGCTCTCGATCCCGCTCCATGTCCGCAAAATGTTAAGCTTGCCGATGGCCGGGATCAGCCTCTGCATCTGCTGCCATTGGCCGATGCTGTTCTCGGGCTTTACATAGACCCGATACTCGTCCGGGAAGGTGGGGTTCTGTATGCTCCCGCCGATGACGAGATTGCCGCGCTCGACCTGCCGGAAATAGACGGATTCCATGGTCTCGGGTGTGGCGACTCCGATGGACGGCCCGATGGCGTAGGGCAGGGGTTCGGTGACGCACATATTGGGCCCGCGCGAGGTCAGCGGCGCCGTCTCGCCAAATGCCTCGACGAAGCGCTTCGCCCAGGCGCCCGCTGTAATGAGAAGGATGGGCGCCCTGAATTCGCGCCCGTCCTGTGTTGTCACCAGGAAATCGTCGCCGACTTTGGCGGCGCTGACCGCCTTGCACATTTCATGGACACCCGCACCGGCGCGCTCCGCGGCGCGGGCAAAGGCCGGTCCGGTGAGCCGTGGGTTGGCATGGCCGCAATCCGGCGAAAGCGAAGCGGCAAGAACCTCCGGCCCGAGAAATGGAAAGCGAGCCCGCAGGGCGTTACCGGAAATCATTTCCAGGTCGAGATCGAACTGCGCTGCCTCGGCGGCATAGCGCTCCATATCCCCGGCAATTTCGGGCCGGTTTCGATAGGATACCCGCATGTGGCCGCGTTGCAGATACTCGATGTCGGTGCCCAGCAGCGCCTGCGCCTGGCGCCATATGGCGATCGAGCGGTTCGCCAGTGGAAGTTGATAGAGCGGGCGGCCCTGACGCCGGACGTTGCCGAAATTGGTGCCGCTGGCCTGCCGGCCGACCAGATCCGTTTCAAGCAGATTCACCGAGATGCCGCGCCGGCGCAGGAAGAAGGCTGAAGCGCACCCCATGATGCCACCGCCAATGATCAAAATGTCCGATCGGATGGGGCTCGTCATTCTCCTGATGTCCTGGCCGTGCCGATCGCGATCGGCTTGACGGGAGCAGCGTTGCGGAGGCGGCCGACGCTTTCGAGCGGCACGCCGGCTTCCGCGGCAATGATCTCAGCTGCGGCAAGTCCGCAATAGCGTCCCTGACAGCGGCCCATGCCGACGCGGCTGAGTGCCTTTGCCCGATTGGCTTCCCGTGCGCCGGCTTCCCTTACCGTTTCGCGCAGCGTTCCCGCTGTCACGGCTTCGCAGCGACACACGATCGTCTCGTCGGGTAATGCCTTCGCCTGCTCGGAGGGCCAGGGAAAGGCCTGAGCCAGACCACGCGCGAAGCGGCCATATCGTGCCTTGGCACTGCGAAGATGCGTCAGATCCGCGCTGTCCACGGGGAAACCGAGATCTTTCAGGACAGCGAGCGCCGCCAGACGCCCGCTCACCTCGGCCGAACGCGCCCCTGAAATGCGCGCCCCGTCGCCGGCGAGATACACACCGTCGACGGATGAGCGCCCATCGGAATCCTGAACCGGAAGCCATTGACGGGTCAGCGCTTCAAACGCGAAGTCGCAGCGGGCGAGATCGGCCAGTTGTGCCTCGGGCCGCAAATGATGACCCATGCCGATCGCATCGCAATCAATGTCTTGTTCCGTTCCGTCGCTCGCCCGAAACCGAAGGCTCCCGACACCGGTCTCCGGGTTTCCGACGACCTCGACGGGCGTAACGCCATAGAGCACGGGGATGCCAGCCTTCTTGATGTCGCGCGTCAGCGCTATGCCGTTCCAGAGAACAGCCGGTTGGCAAAGCAGGTTGGGCAGCGCGGCTATGCGCGCGCTGAATGGGGAAGTGTCGAGCACTGCGGCGACATTTGCGCCCGCTTTCGCATATTGTGCCGCGACGAGATAAAGCAGCGGTCCCGATCCCAGAAAAACAACTCTGCTTCCTATGGCGCACGCCTGCGCCTTCAGCGCAATTTGGGCGGCGCCGAGGCTGTAGGTGCCGGCATGATGCCACCCCTTGACCGGCATGACACGATCTGTCGCGCCGGTGCAGAGCAGCAGCGCATCATAAGGCGTGCTGCGGTGACCGTCCGGCCCGAGGGTCCATGCCTGACCGTCCGAAAGATGCCAGACCAACGTGTCGGATCGATAATCGATATGTGGAAGGAGGGCATCGAAACCGTCATGGACGGAGCGGGCGCGGTTGGCTTCGGTGCCGTAGAGATCCTGGTGGCTGCGCGTGAAACCTTCCGGCTGTCGTCGGTAAATCTGTCCGCCCGCACGCCGCGCTTCGTCCATGACGATCGGGCGCAGGCCGGCATCGGCCAGCGTCTGCGCCGCGCGGAAGCCCGCAGGACCGGCGCCGACCACGATTATGGAAGGTTCGGCCACGTCGCCTCCGGTGCGCGCCTGCTGATCTCAAGGCCGGCGCGCGCGAAGGTCGAGCAGGCGCGCAGCTTGTCGCCGTCGCTGGTCCACACCCAGCAGTCCTGGCATGCCGCCATCAGGCAGAAGCCTGATCTGGCGCCGTCGCCGAACTCGGAGTCGCGCAATCGGCGGCTGCTCGTCAGGATCGCCACCATCAGCGTATCGCCCTCCAGCGCGTCGACCGGTGCGCCATCGACCAGAAAAGTCAACGGCTTCCGGTCCATTTCTGCCAGGCGCACGAAGCGACCACTCATCACCGGGCCTCCGCATGCTGGCGCGACCCACGCAACTCGTGTTCCTCGAGATGGCAAAGGATCGCATTGCCTGACAGCAGTTGCCGATGCGGCGGGAAAGCGCGGTCGCATCGACCGGTAATCCGCGACGGGCAGCGCGGCAGGAAACTGCATAGCGCAGCGCTATCGTCGATGCCGCCGATCGGCGGCAGAGCCAGAGCACCCGCTCCGTCGGGCAGCCAGTCCGTCCGCATTTCCGGCACGGACGCGATCAGCATATCGGTATAGGGGTGCGAGGGCGGCGCCGCATAGGCCGAGCGCGGCCCCTGATCGACGGCGTGACCGGCATAGAGCACCATGACGTCGTCGCAGATCGCGCGCACGGTCGAAATGTCGTGACTGATGAACATCATCGCGATGCCGAGTTCCTGGCGCAGTTCCGCAAGCAAATCGAGGATGGCGGCGCCGACGACGGTGTCCAGCGCTGAGGTCACCTCGTCGCACAGGATGAGATCCGGCCCAGCTGCGAGGGCACGAGCAAGATTGACGCGCTGCTTCTGGCCGCCGGACAGGTCCGTGCAGCGCCGATCCGCGAGCGTGCCCGGAAGCCGGGTTCGGTCGAGCAGTTCCGCGACGCGCGCGTCCGCAGCGGTGCCGCGAAGACCATGATAGAAAGCGAGCGGGCGGCGCAGGATTTCGCCGACGCTGTGGGCCGGATTGAGCGCCACATCTGCGTTCTGAAACACGATCTGAATCTGACGGAACTGATCGCGACAGCGCCCCGCAAGGCCCGGCGGAAGAGTGCGGCCGTCTAGCCTGACGGCACCTCGGGCGGGGGGAAGCAGCCCGGCAATCGCGCGCGCAAGTGTGGATTTACCGGAGCCGGACTCGCCGATGACGCCGAGGATCTCGCCGCGCTGCAAGCTGAACGAAAGATCGTGAAGCACGGGGATTGCGGGCACGCCGCGAGCATCGACCTTGCCGTATCCGGCCGTCAGACCATCGACCTGAAGCAGTGGCCGCGCCGTGTCGGACTCCGCCGGCCCGGTTGTCGGCACGGGACGGGCGGCTGCCATCAGGGTGCGCGTATAGTCATCTCGTGGCGCGTGGAGGATCTGATCCGTCGTGCCCGCTTCCCTTATGCGGCCCTTGTTGAGAACCACGATGTGGTCGGCCATCTGCGCGACGACCGCCAGATCATGGCTCACATAGACCGCTGTCGTGCCGAGATCCCGCACGGCTGAGCGAAACGCCTGAAGCACGCCGATCTGGGTCGTGACGTCCAGCGCGGTGGTGGGCTCATCGAAGATTATCAGCTCGGGCCCGGTGATGAGTGCCATCGCCGCCATCAGCCGCTGCAGCTGGCCGCCCGACAATTGATGCGGATAGCGCTCGCCAATCTTGCCCGGGTTCGGCAATCCGAGCGCTCCGAACAGTGCGACGGCCTTGGCTTGCGCCGCCGGGCGTTGCATGATGCGATGCGCGAGGGCCGGCTCGATCACCTGATCCATGACCGTGCGCGACGGATTGAAAGCCGCTGCCGCACTTTGCGCCACGTAGGCGATGCGATTGCCGCGCAAAGATCGCAACTGCGCCATGTCGAGCGCAGTGATTTCCTGATCGCCGAGGCGCACGGATCCGCCGACAATCCGGGCGCCGGGCCGGACATGGCCGAGCAGGGACAAGGCGATCGTCGTCTTGCCCGACCCGGATTCGCCGATCAGGGCCAGCACCTGGCCCTTCTCGATCGAGAAACTGACGTCATCGACGATGACGAGCGTCGAGCCGTCATCAGTCTGCGCCTCGATCGTCAGGCCGGCAACGGTGACATGCGCCGGCGTCATCCGCGCCTCCCGCCGCGGGGGAGGGCGTCGATCAGCAGATTGACGCCAACGGTCAAGGTGGCGATCGCCAGGGCAGGAACGATCAGCGCCGGCGCGCCTTCGGCGATGCCGGAGATATTCTCGCGTACGAGCGATCCCAGGTCGGCTGCGGGCGGCTGGACACCCAGGCCGAGAAAGCTCAGCGCGGAGAGCAGCAAGACGATGAAGACGAACCGCAGGCCGAGATCGGTCAGCAGCGGGTGGATCATGTTGGGCAGGATCTCGCGCACGGCGATGTAGAAGCGTCCCTCGCCCCGCGCGCGGGCGACAGCAACGAAGTCCAGCTGGTTGAGGTTCACCGCAAGCGCGCGGGCGATGCGATAATTGCCCGGGATATAGGTTATGCCGGCGATCAGCAGGAGGAGCCACAAGGACGAGCCGAAGGCGGCCACCATGACCAGCGCGAGTATCTTGGACGGGATCGAGATCAGCGTGTCCATGAAACGCGAGAGCAACTCGTCGAGCCAGGCGGGGCTGACCACCGCCGTCAGCGCAAGGCCGGTTCCGCAGAGGCAGGCCAGCAGCGCCGCTCCTGTCCCGAGCCCGATCGTGTAGCGCGCTGCCAGCAGCACCCGGCTCAGCACGTCGCGGCCGAGATAGTCGGTGCCGAGGAGGAACTGGCCGGACGCGCCGCTGAAGACATTTTGATCGACGAAGGCGCCGATCGGATAAGGTGCCAGCAGCGGCCCGACGAGGGCGGCCAGAGCCCAGAACAACACGAAGAACAGACCGACGCGGCCGGAAAGGGGCAGGCGGCGCGTCCAGCGAAGGGCGGATACAGGAGTCATGCGGTGCGCAGTCGCGGATTGGCGAGGATCGCGACGACATCGGCGATCAGCATCAAAAGAAGATACACGCTGCAGAAGATCATGGCGCATGCCTGCAACAGCGGCATGTCGCGGCTGGTGACGGCATTGACCATGAGGCTGGCGAGCCCCGGATAGTTGAAAATGGTCTCGACGATGATCGCGCCGCCCAGGAGATAGGACATGCTGAGCGCCATCGCGTTGACGATCGGACCCACCGCGTTGGGAAGGACGTGCGATACGATGATCGCGCGCCGCGAGAGCCCCTTGAGCAACGCCATCTCCACATAGGGCCGGTCGAGCTGATCGACGACGGCCGCGCGCGTCATCCGGGCCATTTGCGCGACGACGACGACGGTCAGAGCGCCGACCGGCATGGCGAAGCTCTGGAACATCTCGCCCCACCCGGCGTCCTCCGGCACCATCGAGATGGATGGCAACCAGCGCAGATGCACCGAGAAGATGAGCACGGCGAGCGTGGCGACCAGAAATTCGGGCAAGGCGACCATCGACAGCGTCGCGATGTTGAGGGCCCGGTCGAGCCGTCCGCCACGGTTCATCGCGCTTGCAATGCCGATGGACAGGGCGAGCGGCACGGACACCAGAGCGGTGAACGCGGCGAGCAGAAGGGAATTGGGCAGTCGCTGGCTGATGATCTCGCCGACCGGCATGTTCGCGACGAGCGACGTGCCGGCATCGCCCCCCGCGAGACCTGTGATCCAGCCTCCGAAACGCACATGGGCGGGCCGGTCGAGGCCCATTTCATGGCGAAGCGCGGCAACCTGTGCGGGGGTCGCGCTCTGGCCCAGGGCTTCCTGCGCGGCGTCACCGGGCAAGAGGTCGCTGATCGCAAACACGATCAGCGAGACGAGAAAGAGAGTCACGAAGGCAAGGCCGATGCGGCCTGCAATCATGATCGCGATCTTGCGCGTGCCGGAGCTGCCGGCAGAAATTGGTGAGGCCATCGGGGTCAGCCTTCCCACCAGAGATGCTCGGCGAAGGTATAGCCCATGAAGCCGCCAAGCTGCACGGGATACCAGCCTTTGAGCCGACGATCATAGGCGTCGATAAGACTGATGAACACGGGAATGGATACGCCGCAATTCGCTCGCACGAGCCCCTGCATCTCGCCGTAGAGCTGCTTGCGACGTGCATGGTCGCCTTCCGCTCGCGCTTCCAGCAACAGGCGGTCGAACCGCGGATTTTTCCAGCCGGATTCGTTCCATGCCGCATCCGACTTGTAGAACAGGCTGAAGACGAGATCGGCGGTGGGGCGCGGGTTGGTGTTTCCGAAGCCAAGCGGATGCTTCATCCAGTGCGTCGACCAGTAGCCGTCTGCCGGGACGCGATTGACCGCCACGTTGAGCCCGACCTTGGCGCCATATTCCTGAACGATCGAGGCCATGTCGACCGAGCCTTCCGCTGCGGGGGAGGCATAGACCGGCACGCGCGTCCGCCCGATCCCTGCGCGCTGGAGATGCCAGCGGGCCTTGTCCAGATCGAGCGCCGTCTGCGGAAGATCGCTGCGAAAATAGGGATGGAACGGCGGTATCGGATGATCGTTCGCAATCGTCGCGTAGTTGCGGAAAAGCGCGCGTTTGATCAGCGGCCGGTCCATCAGATATTTCATGCCGGCGGCGAAGTGCGGATTGGACGTCGGGAGCTGGTCCTGCCGCATGATGAGGTTTGTGTAGAGAGCAGAAGGTGTCTCCCGCACGACATGGCCCGGCGAGGCGCTGACCCGGCGCGTGGAGCGGGGATTGACAGCAAGGGCCATATGGATGTCGCCGGAAAGCAGGGCGTTGACCCGGCTGACCTCATCGGGAATGCCGATCAGTTCGATTTCGTCGAGATAGGGCTTGCCGGGCTTCCAGTAGTTTTCGTTGCGGCGCCCGACGGTGCGCACGCCGCGACTGAACACCGCCAGGCGATATGGGCCGGTGCCGTTGCCGCTCGTGAACGCCTTTTCTCCCGCAGGCACGATGGCGAAATGCGATTGCGCGAGCATCGTCGGCAAGTCGGCGTTCGGCCCCTCCAGTTGAAGGGTGAGTTCGAGCGGACCGTTCGCCCTGATCGCGACGAATTGCTCGGCGATTGCCGCGAGCTTGGATGCGGTGGCGGGGTCCTTGTGACGGAGCAACGAGTAGACAACGTCGGCAGATGTCAGCGCCTTGCCGTTATGAAAGGTGATGCCTTTGCGCAGGCGGATGTACCAGAGACGTTGATCCTTGCTGACGATGCTTTCAGCCAGGGATGGAATGGGGCGCAGGCGGCGGTCCAGCTCCGTCAGGCAATTGTAGAGCATGAAGTGCCGCACATAGTCGCTGGACAGGGCACCCTTTGCAGGGTCGAGCGTGTCGGCGGTCGAGAGAGACATGCAGGCTGCCCGAATGCGCCCACCCCGGCGCGGCAGGCTCTGGGTGGCGGCGATGGCGCCCTCGGGCACGAGAAGGCCGCCCGCTGTGAGGGCAAGCCCGCCGCCCAGCATCTCGCGCCGCGAAAAGATCGAGCCGTCCGCCATCAGTGCAACGCATCCTGGAGTTTGTACCAGGCACCGACAGCGGGCAGGAACCAGGGCTTGCCGAGATGACCCGGAATGGCGGGCCAATCCAGACTGGCCCAGGGATTGGCGCTCAGATCGCCGCCCATATATTTCGCCATCTGTTTGCCCATGTGAACGGACATCTGCACGCCATGGCCGCTATAGCCCATGGCGTAGAAAAGGCCGTCATGCTCGCCGGCGCGCGGCAAGCGGTCCGCCGTCATGTCCACCATGCCGCCCCAGACATGATCGATGCGCGTCTCGGCCAGTTCGGGAAACATGTCCCGCATTGCGCGGCTGAGAATGACACCGCTCTTCACGTCCGATTTCGCATTGGAGATGGCGAAGCGTGCGCGGCCGCCGAAGATCAGACGATCGTCAGGGGAGAGACGGAAGAAGTTTCCGATGATCCTGCTCGTCACATAGTTGCGGCGCTGCGGAAACAGACGCTCCACGAGGCCGGCAGGCAAAGGTTCGGTTGCAATGATGAAGCTGCCGATCGCCACCAGGCGGCGGCGGAACCATGCGAAGGGCCTTTGCGTCGGCGCGCCGCCGGTCGCGACCAGAACCTGCCTTGCAGCGAGCGAACCCCGGCCCGTCACGACGGTCCAACCACCCGTCGGGCGTGCGATAAGGTCAGTCACCGGAGCCTGCTCGAAGATTGCGGCGCCGGCCGCTGCCGCAACATGTGCGAGCCCAATGCCGAACCTGCCGACATGAAGCTGAGCGCTGGTGCGCTGGAGCAGACCCCCATGAAAGCCGGAGGACCCGATCTCCTCCTGAATTCGCTCGGGCGCAATCAGTTCGACCTCGGAATCGACCTCGGCGCGCAGCAGCACATAAGCCTTTTCGATCTTCTCGAAATGCTGCGGCTTCGCTGCGAGTTTCAGCCTGCCGCGGCGCTGAAAGTCGCAATCGATGGCGTGCGCCCGAACCACTTCCTCGACACTGTCGACCGCATCGACATGCGCGCGGTAGTAGGCCTGGGCCCGCTCACGACCGAGCGCCGCGACAAGCGCGCCATAGTCCTGGTGCGTGCCGTTGTTACATTGCCCGCCGTTGCGACCGGAAGCCTCGCCAATTACCCGGCCAGCTTCCAGAACGACCACGCTCGCCCCCTGCTCGCGCAGAGCCAGTGCCGCCGACAGGCCAGTGAAACCGCCCCCGATGATTGCGACATCGAACTCGCCGCCCGGCTCCCCATCCGCGCCCGCCGTGAAGCGGGGCGCGGATGCGAGCCAGTAGGAGTCGAGGCTGGGGCAGTCCATCGTCGTTCCAGCGCCGCGCCTCAGAGCCCGACGACGGCAGGCAGGCAGCCGATATGGGGGATTTCGATATCCCGATAGAAGGGGTTCGACGGCTCATGGCCTCGGTTGATGAAGACGCGGCAGCCGTAACGGAGATCGCTTGCCGTGTTGTGATCGTAACGGAAGCTGGAGGACACGTGCATCATCTCCTCCGGGCCGCAGCCGAGCTGGTCGAACATATATTCGAATGCCTGCATGCGCGGCTTGTAGGCCTGCGCGGACTCTGCCGTATAGACACGGTGGAACGGCGCGCCGAGCTTGTCGACGTTGGACTGGATCTGGCTGTTGCTCGCATTGGAAAGGATCACGAGCGGGATCTTGTCGGCGATCTGCGAGAGGCCGCCCGGCACGTCCGCATGTGGCCCCCAGGTCGGGACAGCCTCATAGACCGACGTCCCGAAGCTATCGTCGCCAGGAATGCCCCATTTCGCGCAAGTGCGCGCGACCGAATTACAGATGACGTCCTTGTAGGGCTTCCATTCGCCCAGCACTTCGTCCAGGCGATAGCGTGCCCAGTCCGTCAGGAAATCGTCCATCTTCTCGGCGGACACCTTGTCCTTGAAATAGGCGCGGGCCATGTCCGACATGTGAAAGCGGGTCAGCGTGCCGTAGCAGTCGAAGCTGATATATTTCGGTCGGAAGGTCATCCTGGCTTTCCCTTGTTCAAGTTGTCGCCCGTTGGCCGGGCTTCACCGGTCAATTACCGCACGGGCCAGCCGAAAGTTTTGCCTGATGTGCAGGCCTGCTGCGGCGCATATCATGCCATTTGTCTCAAGTTTCGGCATAGTTTGCTGCAGCGAGTCCGGGCTGGCGGAATTCGCGCTCAGATGACTGAAGCAGGGTCTTCTGGACGTGTTGCCCAGCATGTCGTGCCGCCGTCTCAATAGCCGAGATCGCGAGCGACAAGTCCCTCTATCGGACGCGCTTCGCGATGCCGGCGGATGTTGGCGATCATGGCGCGCGCAGCGCCGCGAGGGTCGGTAACGCTGGCGATGTGCGGCGTCAGGTGAATTCGCGAATGATCCCAGAACGGATGGCCGGATGGGAGTGGCTCGGGATCGGTAACGTCAAGGACAGCGCGGGAAATTTGACCCGCGTGGAGCGCTTGCAGCAAATCCTGCTGCACAAGATGCCTGCCGCGGCCGACGTTGATCAGGGAAGCCCCCCGCGGCAGTTTTTCGAAGAGATCCCGGCACAATATGCCGACGGTCGCGGCGGTCAGCGGCAGCAGGCAGATGAGGATGTCCGTGCGCGCGAGCATGGCATCCAACCCATCGGGGCCGGAATGATGCTCGGCCCATGCCAGGTCGCGCGGCGTCCGGCTCCAGGCCGCCAGTGGAAAGCCGAAAGGCGACAGCGCGGTGAGAACGGCGCTGCCGAGTTCACCCGCGCCAAGAATGCCGATGCGGCGCTCTCTTGCGGATATGACAGGCAGTTCCTGCCATCTCCCGGCACGCTGCCCGTCGGCATAGTCGAACAGATCCCGATGGAGCGCGAGAACCGCGCCGCAGACATATTCCACCATACCGGCGACGAGAGCCCTTTCGATCAGCCGAACAAGTCCGACATGGGCGGGCAGCTGGCTCATGTCGAACTGATCGACGCCGGCACCTGTCGAAAAAAGAAGCTCCAGTCCGGTGTAGCGCTGCGCAACGTCGTCCGGCGGCATCCATGTCGCCAGATAGCGGACCTGTTCCGGGGAGGGAGCGCTGTCCTGATCGTAGAAGGCGATGTCGGGAGCTTCACTCTCGAACACGGCGCGCATGATCGCCGCACGATCCGGACTTCCCAGAAACAAAAAGCTCATGCGTCTGCCTCCAAACAGGATGCGCGGAGGCCGAAGACCCCCGCGCACCGGAAAATGCTCTGTTCGACAAGCGCCTAGAAGCGATATCTCGCTCGCACCGAGAAACTCCTGGGGGCACCAGGGAAAGTCCATAGTGCCGAATAGGAGTTAGAGAACCAGCGCTCGTTGAACAGATTATCGACATTGCCGCTGATCGTCAGCTTCTCCGTGATATCCACGGAGCCAACGATCTTCACGAGCGTGACCGAGGGCAGGGTGTAGGTCGTCGCCGTTTCGCCGAGCCGCTTGTCGATATACTGGACGCCGGCACCGAGAAGAGCGGATTTCTCGCCGATCGAGAATTCCTTGGTGACGAATATGTTGGCGCTGTGCTTGGGAATGTTGATGAGCGGATCGCCTGGCAGGATCTGCAGGGCAAAGTCCGGATCGCGCACGGCGGACGTCCAGTAGGCGTCGATATAGGCATAGTTGGCGATGATATTGAAATCATAGGGAAGCTTGGCGCTGAGGTCGAATTCGAGGCCCTTGCTGCGTGCCGAACCGACCGCGATCACGAAGCCGGAATGGTTGGGGTTCGGATCCGCGGTGAGGATGTTGGTCTTCTCCATCGTGAAGACCGCGACCGAAGCGTTCACGCGGCTGTCCGGCGATGTGTACTTGATACCGATTTCGTAAGATTCGGATTCTTCCGGCGAAAAAGTGCTGCCGAAAAAGTCCTGACCCGAATTGGGGCGGAAGCCCTGGCCATAGCTGCCGTAGATGGAAAGCGTCTGGGTCGGCTGGACGACAATGCCGCCCTGCGGGCTGAATGCCGTAACCGTCTGCCTTGCCGGATTGGTCGCCGACATAGCTGCCGCGCGATTCAGAAGCCGCTGACGGAATTCGTCATAGCGGCCGCCGACGCGAACCTTGAGCCACTCCGTCAGATCGATCTGATCGTAGAAATATGCGCCCCAGCTATGATCGCGTTCCAGTCGGTTATAGACGAGCGACGCCTGGGCGTTTGGCGCGGCATAGGCTCCATAAACCGGGTTGAACACATCCAGGCCATTGATCTGGGCCAGCGTGAGCGAGCTATTGTAAGCCGGCGGCCGGAAGCGGCTCTGGAACTGGTCGAGCTCGAAGAACTCATAGTCCGAACCGACGACCAGCGTGTTCGAAAGACCGGCAATATCGAAATGACCCGTAATTTCGGCGCGGCCGACGATGTTTTCGGACGTCGAGCGCGCAAAGCGACGCTGGCGCGACACGATCGTGCCGTTGGTGAGGAAGGGCTGCCTCGCTGCCGCCAGCTCCATATACTCGCCGATGCCTTCCAGCGACGTTGTGCGGAAGGCAGCGCCGACCAGCAGACTCCAATTCTCGTTCAGGTCATGCTGCAACTGCAGCTGGTGACCAAACACGTCGAGCTTGATCGGGCCATCGCCCGGTTCGCCGAGATAGCGGGATGGAGGCAGCCGGTCGAAATTGTTCTGAAAGATCGAGATGCCGCGGTCGAACGGAATCTTCTGCGACGAAAACTCCATTTCGTAGGAGATGCTGGTGTTAGCCCCGAGCTTCCACAGCAGCGACGGCGTGAGGAAGATCTTCTTCGTGTGGACCGTGTCGCGGTAGCTCTGTGCATTGTCATATGCGCCGTTCAGGCGGACCGCGAAATTGTCGGACATGGGCGCCGTGTAGTCGGCCTCCACGCGGAAAGCGTTCCAGCTACCACCCTGCAACTGGATATAGCCCTCTTCATTGAACTCGGGCTTCTTGGTGACGATGTTGACGGTACCGCCCGGCTCGCCGCGCCCGAATAGCGCTGACGTTGGCCCCTTGAGGACGTCGATGCGCTCGACGCTGGATGTGTCCCGCGGCCCTGCGAAGCCGCGGCCGCCATTGAAGCCGTTGACGAGGAAACCCGTGGGCACGTTGTTGGAATCGCCCGCGAAGCCTCGAATGGCGTAGCTTTCCCACAGTCCACCGAAATTGTTGAGGTGCGACACGCCGCTGACCAGGTCCAGTGCGGTCTCGAGACGGGTCAGGCCCGCAACCTTCAGACTCTCTTCCGAGAGCGACTGCACGTTCTGCGGCATGTCGCGCACGGGAAGATCGCCGAAATATGCCTGGCGTTGCCCTGTGACGACGATTGCGCCTTCAGCGGGCGTATCTTCGGCATCCTGCGCGAAGGCGGGGGAGCTCATCGTGGCGGCGGCCAAGGATGCGCCAGTGAAGAGACACAGTTTCAGTCTGGTTAGATTGCGCATGACTTACCCCTTGAGATTTAGTTGTTGTCGTTCGTTCCTCGTGAATGGGGCGCACCATCTCGCTGGCAGAAGACGGCGTCCCTGCATCAATGTCCTGCGAATTATCTGTTGTCAGCGCGGTTCTATGCGCCTTGTCTGCAGCTTCGACCCTATGCCTCCCGGCAAGAATCTTGCATCGAAGAGACCGTCGCGCGCAGCGTAATGTTGTGTATGGACTGTCATTATCGTGTAATATGCCGAGAAGGGCAGCTACCATATCGGCCGCTCGGGGCGCTCTTCACAGATATTTGAGCCACCAGATATCCTTGCGGCGCTGTTTCAGGCCAGCGAACCATCGGGTCGGCAGATAGAGCGGCACGACCAGGATCGCGACCCACAGCCAGACCGTCGAAACATTATCGACCCCGAAGACAGTGCCCTTGTTGGGCCCATAGATGCCGAGCGCGACGAGGTAGAGCGCTTTCAGGACGTAGAGGTGGAGCAGGTAGTAGAACATCGGCGCGCCGCCGAGCATCGCGAGCATCGGCATTGCGCGATGCTCCTGCAACTTCTCGAACAGAGCCAGCATGAGGGCGCCAAAACCGATCGTCGGCATCAGGAAGAGCAGTGATGGCGGATATTTGGTGAGCGCGAGAAAGCTCATGACCGTTCGCAGCGATGTTTCCGCGTAAAACCAAGGCTTATCGCCATAGACATTCGCAAAGCGAAGCAGCACGAAGCCAGCGATCAGCCCTATGCCCAGCCACACAAGCCGCCGGATGCGCGCTGCGGGGTCAGCCTGCTTTGCGAACCATGGTCCCACCGCATAGCCCAGAAGGATCAGGCCGATCCAGGGCAGGACGGGATAGGTCGTCTTTGCGATCATGCCGCCGCCCAGCTCGATGATCGCGCGCTGATGCAGCGCGGCCCACAAGGAATACCAGGGCGAAGCGGGCGTGAGGACGATCGAGTCGAGCAGATTGTGGCTGCAAACAATCACGAGGCCCAGGGTTGCCTGCGCCCATCGGGGGAGGTGGATAAGACCTGCCAGCGCGATCATGCAGATGCCGATGGCCCAGATCACCTGGAGCCAGAATGTCGTCGGCGGGAACTTCGCGGTCCATGCAAATCCTACAAACGTCAGTTCGAGGAAAATGAGGAACAGCCCCCGCTTGACGAGAAAGGACGAGACCTCCGCTTTGCTGTGCGATTGCCCGTACAGCCAGGCTGACAGACCCGTCAGTGCGATGAACACGGGCGCGCAGAAGGTCGAGATCAACCGCGTGAAGAACAGTGCGGGATCGGCGGTGTGCGCGTCGACAGGATCGGTCACCTGCATATGCAGAAACCAGGTCTCGCGAACATGATCGACAAGCATGAACAGCATCACGAGGCCGCGCAGGGCATCGATGGCGATCAGGCGGGTTTTAGCGGTCGCGACATTCGATGTCCTGTTGGCCACCGATGGCCCCGCCCAATTGGCTGTAGCGATCGTTTCAGTTGCCATGCTCGCAGCCCTCTCAACCCAGCTCCAATATACAGAGGCTAGACCCGCGCAGAAACATGCACTGCCAAAACAATGCCTGCGCAAGGCATGAAATTGCGAAAACATGGCCGTCACGGCAAGCAGGCGCCGCAGGCCTCGCATCGAAGGGAAATTGTGCGAACGAGCGAAGACCGTTCGCAAGCAGCCGGCAGGTACGGCGCGGCGATCTTAGAATTGGCGGCATCTCGCAATGCAGGATGAAATGAACCGGGTTCGCGCAAAAGGCCGGCTTGTTCTCGAAGCCGGCCTTCAAGCCCGCGCAGGTCGGATATGGTGCAGTTCGGCTCAAAGCTCGGGGTCGAGCGTCCCTAGCCAAGCAACCAGTGTCAGCACTGCAAAGCCGATGAGAAGCTCGATAGCGATCGCCGACCTGAGCGCTTTCGCCGTGTTCGGTGCCTGCCGGTCAAAACGCGGGGAAAGCCGGAACCGGTTATTTGCGGCCAGCAACAACATGACCATGAACAACAGCAATTTGAGGGCGA
Source organism: Sphingobium xanthum (assembly GCF_019737615.1). Taxonomy (GTDB): domain Bacteria; phylum Pseudomonadota; class Alphaproteobacteria; order Sphingomonadales; family Sphingomonadaceae; genus Sphingobium; species Sphingobium xanthum. Next base: position 19,742 of record NZ_JAHKKS010000014.1, read on the forward strand.
GCAGTCGGCCATATTGTGTTTCGGGCAATGCCATTAACCGGTCGATCGGTACGATCAGAGCCAAGTTGACCAGGCCTGAGATCACGAGCAGGCTCACGATGCCACTGCCGATCCAGCTGAAAGCATGCAGCATTTTGGCTGTCCGCCGATAGTCTGGGTCCGGCAGCAGCAAAATCAGCGCGGCCATTCCGCCGATCCATAAGGCGGCGGCCAGAATGTGCATGACATCGGCGAGGCGGTGAACCCATCCCAGCAGATTTTCCCCACTCGCTGCGTGGCCGCTCCACGCCAAAGTCGCGGCAGCCGCAGAGGATAGCATCAACAGCAGGACGGGATGCCGCTCCTCGTCGCAGAACAGGATGACGATCAGGAGGAGAAGGAGCCCAACTCGGACCATCGCGAGCTGAGCTATGGTGGTCGATCGGACCACAAGTTCGACGGTCTCCCAGTCGACTGGAAAGATATCGGTGCCGGCCATGCTCGCCGCGGTCGCGAGGATCCCGCACAGCGAAGTCGCAAGAGCAGTCGCTGCGAGCAGCGTGAGCAGGGTCCGATACCGTTCCAGGATGGCCTTGGCCTCGGCTCCTCCCAGCGACATCCGCAAGAAAAGCGGAACGCCCGTCAGAAGCGACAGCGTCGCAAAATTGCCGAGGCGAAACGCTACGGCCAGCGGATCCATGATGATTACTTCACGGCGAAGTCGTAGCTGCCTTCGATCCTGTGGCCGTCACCGGTCACAGCATGCCAGCTCAGCTTGTAGGTGCCGACCGGGAGTGCCCGCGGCAGGGCGAGTGTCAGCGTCTTGCCGTCGCCGGCGAGACTGGTTTTGAAGCCGGTCACCTTCATGGGCGCATGATTGGCCATGCCCGGCATGCCTGTCATCACGATTTCGGCCCCGGACAGCTTGTCGGTCACGGCACTGGAGAAGGTCAGGCTCACCGTTTTGACATTGCTGGCGGTCGATTTGGCAGCCGGTGTCGACTTTACGAGAGAAGCGTGCGCGAACGCGGGGCCTGCTACGGCGAGCGAGAGGAGGGCGAGGAACCCACGAATTGACAAACGACGAGATTGCATGACCTGATCCTTCCATTGCGTGGCCGGTTCTTGAGAATACGCGCCCGATGGGACTATCCCTGAACCAGGTGAGTGATTTTTTCGCGGGCTGCGTATCATCAGGAAGGAGGTAGTCATGACCGATCTCGATAGGCTTATAGGAAATCTCCGCCACGCGGCCGTCGATCCGCGCTTGTCGGCAATGGATGACAACGTGCTGTCAGGTATCGCGCTTGTCCGTGCCCGCAGCCGTGCGCGAGGTCAGGTCGTCACAATGGCCTCGCTGGCCTTGTTCCTGGGCCTTGGCGTGTCCGTCTTTTCGCCCGTTGGTGCGCGAGCGGAGCCGCCATTCGTGCTCAACCAGGCTCCGGTCAACGCCCCATCCGCGCTGTTGATCGGCGCCCGATGAAGATCGGCAACAGCTCGATCGTCACCATCGTCGTCGCATTCGTGGCGGCGCTGCTGGGTGTTCTGGCCGGTCGTCTTGTCCTCGTCGAGCCGTCTGCACCCGAGACAAGCTTTCACGCGGTGCTGCACAGCGGTTTGAACCTCGACGCGGGCCAGCGTGCTCGCATCGACCTTATCGAGAAGAAATTCGCGGACGAGCAGGCGGCCTACAAGCGCGAAATGGCTGACGACAACAGAAGACTCGCGACCGCGATCGAAGCCGAACGGGGCTATGGTCCGAAAGTCGCGGAAGCCATCGATCGATCGCATCACGCCATGGGCATGCTCCAGAAGCGCACTTTGCAGCACCTCTTCGCGATGCGGGAAGTGTTGACCCCGGAGCAGGCGCAACACTTTGACAAAGCGATGGTGGAAGCTCTGACTGCCCCTACGCAGTGAAAGTGCCGGTGGCTCCTGTTCCGGCGCGTCCGGGGGATGCTGATCTGGCGACGCGGGCATCGCATGGGGATGAAGATGCGTGCCGAGCCTTGATCGAGTGTCATCGCGACGCCGTCTATCGGTTGATCCGGTCGCAGACTGCCGATGCCGATGCCGCCCTGGATCTCACGCAGGAGAGCTTCATCGCCGCTTTTACGAACTTGCACCGATATGATCTCGATCGTCCCTTTCGCGGATGGATCATGCGCATCGCGCTCAACAAATGCCGCGACTGGCGTCGCCGGCAAATGGTGCGCCGCTTCTTTTGGCAGGCGCAGCCGCTTGACGGGAGTCTGGACGTTGCCGATGAAAGGCCCGGGCCTGATGCCGAGGCTTCGTCCCGGCAAGAGCTCGCGCGCACGCGAGAGGCCATACAGCGCCTGCCCGACAAGCTTCGTGAAGTCCTTCTCCTGCGGACGGTCGAAGAGATGAGCCAGGCGGCTGTCGCCCAGTTTCTGGGTGTCAGCCAGAAGACCGTAGAGACCCGGCTCTACCGTGCCCGCCTCAAACTGACTGAGCTGTTGGCGAAGCCGACGTCGGCACTGTGACGTTGCTGGACGGCGCTGCGCACCGGCAACTCAGTGAGGTTGGGATGGAGAATTGGCCATCTGCCGGCTTGCCTGTCCATGGATGGCGGATCGAGGTCGCTGCAAAAAATTTCCGTCAGAGATTGAGTGGAAACGCAATTGCTTGCGTATGACGAGACAGGAAGGGCGATGATCGCCTTGACCATGTGAGCAAAGGCGAGCCGGATATGCGTTGGGGTCTGAGCGACCGACGTTCCATTCTCAGAGGTGGTCTCACGACCGTCGGCCTGGCGTTTGCAGACTCCCTTTTTCCGGCATGGGCGCAGACGGGGACCGCCGGCACGAAGGCTGGCTCGGAGCTCTCGGGAGATCATATCCAGCTGCGGATCAGAAGTTCCCACATCGAGGTGGGGCGTCGATCCGGGCACGCCATTCTGGCGAACGGCACGATGCCAGCGCCGCTCGTGCGATTGAAGGAAGGGCAGAATGTCAGGCTGTCAGTCTCCAACGAGCTGAGCGAAGACACCTCGATCCATTGGCACGGCCTCATCCTCCCGTTTCAGATGGATGGCGTGCCGGGAATCAGCTTTCCGGGCATCAAGCCCGGCAGCACCTTCCATTATGAATTTCCGGTTCGTCAGGCAGGCACCTATTGGTACCACAGCCACAGCAATATGCAGGAGGCCATGGGCCTCTTCGGCCCGCTCGTTATCGACCCGGCCGGGGAGGATCCGGTCGGCTATGATCGGGAGCATGTTCTGCTGCTCTCCGACTGGAGCCCCGTTCATCCGCATAAGCAATTGCGCCGCCTCAAGCAGATGGGCGGATATTTCAACATGCAGAAGCAGACGCTTGCGGGGCTGTTGGCCGGAAAGGACCAGTCGCTGGACGAGCGTATCGACTGGGGCCGAATGCGGATGGATGCGACGGACATTTCCGACGTCACCGGCTCGACATACAGTTATCTCGTCAACGGGCACGACAGTGATGCCAACTGGACGGGGCTGTTCGTTCCGGGCGAACGGGTCCGGCTTCGCATCATCAATGCTTCCGCCATGACGAACTTCAATCTGCGCTTGCCTGAGCTTGCGATGACGGTCGTGCAGGCAGACGGTCAGGATGTCGTGCCGGTCGAAACGGACGAATTGCAGATTGCCATCGCGGAGACCTACGATGTCATCGTCACGCCGGGCGCAGCCCGGCCATTCGCGATCATAGCCGAAGCGATCGACCGGTCCGGACTGTGCCGCGCCACTCTTGCGCCTCAGCTTGGTATGACGGCCCCGCTCGTGCCGTTGCGAGCACGTCCGTTGCTCACCATGAAGGACATGGGCATGGACATGTCCGGCATGGACCTGGCGAGCGGCACGCTGGACTTGAGCGCTCCTGCGGATGCGCCGTCCAAGGGTGGGCACGGGTCGATGAAAATGCGCGATAAATCGCTCGCGCCAGAGAGTGTGCGGATGGGACCGGGGGTCGCGACCATCTCGGCCGCGCCAGCAGACCGGATCGCCGATCGTCCGACCGGGCTTGAGCAGGTAGACCATCGGGTTCTCACCTATGCGGATCTCAAGGCTCTCCATCCCAGCCACGATCGTCGCTCGCCGGAGCGGGAACTGGAAGTGCATCTCACGGCCAACATGGAACGTTACATGTGGTCGTTTGATGGTGTGAAACTCAGCGAAAATCCGGAGCCGCTGGCGTTCCGTCACAACGAACGGGTTCGCGTCACGCTGGTCAACGACACCATGATGCCGCACCCGATCCACCTCCATGGGCATTTCTTCGAACTGGTGAACGGCGCGGAAGACCAGCAACCGCGTAAGCACACCGTGAATGTGCTGCCCGGCGGCAAGCTCAGCTTCGACCTGACGGCGGATGCATTGGGAGATTGGGCGTTCCATTGTCACATGCTGTTGCACATGCATTCCGGGATGTTCCGGGTCGTTACCGTGCGAAAGGAGGGCGGGACCGCATGAGACTCGCCGTCGTTCTCGCACTCTCAACGCTTCCGATGCCGGGAGCGGGATGGGCCCAAGACCATGACGCACATCATGGGAGCCCCGGGTCCGCCGACGATGAAGGCACATCCCGGGCGACTTCACCTGCGGCCCCCACCGATCATGCTGCGGACGCATTCTATGACACCGTAGAGATGGAGAAGGCCCGTGCCGCTCTTCGCTATGAGGGCGGTGGCATGGGCGCATCGAAAATCATGGTGGATCGGCTGGAATGGAAGCCCGGCAAAGGCAGCGATGGCTATGCCTGGGAGGTTGAAGGCTGGGTCGGCGGCGATCTGGATCGGTTCGCGTTCAAGACAAAGGGTGAGGGCGAGATACGAGGTCCAGTTGAGAGTTTTGAGCTGCAGGCTGGCTGGAGCCACGCTCTCGATCCCTGGTTCAATATGCGCGCCGGCATTCGGCAGGATATTCGCCCGCGCCCGACGCGGACGCACGCCGTGCTCGGTATTGAAGGACTCGCGCCTTATTGGTTCGAAATGGAGGGAGAGCTTTTCCTTTCCCAAAAGGGCGAGATTACCGCGCGCGCCGAAGCCAGCTACGATCAACGCATAACGCAGCGCCTGATTATCCAACCCGCTGCGGAAATGAATTTCTCGGCGCAGGAAATCAAGGAACTCGAAACCGGCGCCGGGTTCACCTCCGTCGAACTCGGTCTTCGGCTGCGCTATGAGGTCGTGCGGGAGTTTGCTCCCTATGTCGGCTTTAACTGGGATCGTAAGCTCGGGGCGACCGCGCGCTTTGCCCGCGCGCATGGTGAGGCGGTCGAAAGTCTGCGGTTTGTGACGGGCGTCCGCCTGTGGTTTTAGAGCAGATCATGCCGTCCGAGCGTGGCGATCCTGTCTTGAGTTGTGCAAACGGCCTCGATAGGCTCGCTTCATGCCATTCATGAGGCTCTTTGCGGTCAGTCGATTTTACGCGCTGCTTTGCCTCGCGCTCGCCATCATGCTTGCCGCCAATTCACTCTCGAGCGCGATCGATCAGATGCAGCATGCAGGCGGCGTTGCAGTCGCGCATGAACATATGATGTTGAGCGATCTGAGCCTCGAACCTGACCATGCCGATGTCGGTATGGCTGACGACAATCTTCCCGACCATTTGCCAGGAACGCATCATCATCATAGCGACGCGGGTGCTGGTCTCCCCGCAACCGCGCCGATGAATACCGGGCAGGCGACGCTGACACGTGACCTGTTCCGATTGGTGTCGATGCCGGGGCACGTGGGACAAAAGTCGGGTGGGCCCGAACGCCCTCCGAGACAGGTGATTTCTTACAGCTGAGCACCGCGCCGCATCTGCAGCGCGGGGTGTCCCACGCTCATATGCAAGGCATCAGGTCATGTTTTCCCTTGATCGTGCGCGTTCTGGCGCACGCCCCTTTCGAGTAAGGCCGCTCCATGGCCTGCTCCCGTTCATTTTCATAGCGCAGTCGGCAGTTGCTCAACCCTTGACGCTGGGTGAGGCGCTTTCCCGTGTCGCCAGCGGTGATCCAATTCTCGCGGCGAATGCTGCGAACATGGACGTCGCAAAAGCAACAATTGCACAGGGAGATGTGCGACCTCGTGACACCGTCGGAGTGGAACTCGAGGATTTTGCCGGCACCGGCCAATATTCGCCATTTCAAACATCCCAGACAACCGCCTGGTACGAGCGCACATGGGAGCGCGCCGGAAAGCGGAAAGCGCGCGTCGATGCGGCGCGCTCGGAAGCCGGTGTAACGGCGCAACGCGCCCGTTTGCGAATGCTTGACCGGTTTGCCGAGGTCCAATCGGCCTGGGTCGAAGCTCTTGCCGCGCAAGCTGCAGTCGGGATTGCGGATCAGCGTCTGGCCGCCGCGCAGCGATCGGCGAGCGAAGTCGATCGACGTGTCGGGCGCGCCCTCGATCCTCTCTTCGCAGGCGAACGAGCGCGGACCGCTGTCGCGGAAGCGCGGATCGCGCGGGACCAGGCACGCAGACAGGCGGAAATCGCTCGCGCAAATCTGGCCGCCTGGTGGGGAGGTGATTCCAATTTCGAGCTGGAAGCTGGCGTTCTTTCCGACATGACTCTTGCAAGCGATGCGGGAGAAGCGCCGGACATTGCTCTGCTCCTGGCAGAAGGACAATCCGCGGAGGCTCGGGTTCGCCTTTCCGAAACGGGCAATGTCGGCGATCCGACCGGTCGGGTCGGCTTGCGGCACTTTGGGCAGGGCAATGATTTCGCGATCATGGTTGGCGGGTCGATCCCGCTCGGAAACCGGGCTGCCAATCGGAGCAATGTCGATCGTGCGCGCGCGGAACAGACGGCGGTAGAGGCGGAGGTGGCCGTGCTGCGGCTGGAGCGGCGCCGCGAAGTCGATCGACTTGCCGCCGAACAGTCGCTGCTGGCCACCGAGATCGGCCGGATCGATCGGGAAGTGCTGCCAAGTGCCGAGCGAGCGATCGTTCTCGTGCGTGACGGGTTCGCACGCGGCGGCACTGCCTTCACGTTTCTCGAAATCAACCAGGCCCAGCAGGTCCTGATCGATGCGCGTTTCCGTCGCTTGGATCTGCTTCGCCGGTTTCATCTCGCCGGCGTGCGGCTCGATCGTCTGACCGGCCGACATCTACCTCTTCTTGCCAGCGAGGAGACCCGCTGATGACTTACAGATTTCGCATTCCCGCGACCGCGCTGCTCGCATTGTCCCTCCTCTCGGCTTGCGGCAGCACGCAGGAAGAGCATGCCGAGGGCGACGCGCATGAGGCCGCAGCCGAAGAATATGAACGCGGCCCTCATCGAGGACGGATGTTGCGCGACGGCGACTTCGCGATCGAGATGACCATCTTCGAGGAGGGCGTCGATCCGGAGTTCCGGGTCTATGCCTATCGCGGCGACCAGCCGGTCGCGCCTGGCGAGGTCCAGCTGACGGTCGGTCTCAAGCGACTTGGCGGACATGTCGACAGGTTTTCGTTCAAGCCACAGCAGGACTTTCTGCGAGGGCAGGGGGTGGTCAAGGAGCCACACTCGTTCGATGTGCAGATCCGAGCCGTCGAAAGCGGCAAGACCCATAGCTGGTCTTATGCCTCCTATGAGGGACGCACGACCATCGGTGCGGAAGCAGCCAAGGCCGGCGGCGTCAAATCCGAACGCGCCGGGCCTGTCGCGATCAGCGAATTGATCGATATGGCGGGACGTGTCGAGATCACGCCTGAAGGAAAGGCTGACGTGCGCGCGCGCCTGCCGGGCCAGATCATGTCCATGAACGGAGAATTGGGGCAGGCGGTTCGCCGGGGCCAGACCCTGCTGCGCGTGGAATCGAGTCATTCGCTGCAAACCTATTCCGTGACGGCGCCGATCAGCGGCATCATCGTGGAGAAGAATGCCAATGTCGGCGACGTGACGGGAGATCGGGCGCTGTTCGTCATCGCCGATCCGACGAAGCTCCACGCCGAATTCTTCGTCTATCCGCGCGATGCCGAACGCATCCGCGTCGGCCAGCGGGTAGCGTTGCGTAGCCTGTCCGGGGAAGCGCGTCTGGAAGCGTCTGTCGAGGCGGTTTTGCCGACCGCCGATCTCATCAGCCAGACGTTGGTCGCCCATGTTCATCTGCCGCCGGAGGCCGCAAATCTGTTCCGTCCAGGCATGGGCGTGGAAGGATCATTCGCGGTCGCGCAAACGCAAGTGCCGCTTGCAGTGCGGACCAAAGCCATCCAGCGCTTCCGGGACTTCGAAGTGGTCTATGCCAAGGTGGGCAACACCTACGAAGTGCGCATGCTCGAACTCGGGCGGCGGACACCGGAATGGACCGAGGTGCTCGGCGGGCTCGATCCGGGCACGGAATATGTGACCGATGGCGCATTCCTGATCCGTGCTGACGTCGAAAAGTGGGGGGCGAGCCATGACCACTGATGCGATCGCTCCGGCGCGCGCGGCCCTTCTCGAACGACTGATCTCGCTTTCCATTCGCTATCGATGGGCGGTCATAGGATTCGTCGTCTTGCTGTGCGTCATCGGCATGCTGAGCTTTCAGCGGTTGCCGATCGATGCCACGCCGGACATCACAAACGTGCAGGTGCAGATAAACAGCGAAGCGGCCGGTTTCTCGCCGCTCGAGGCAGAGCAGCGCGTCACCTTCCCTGTCGAAACGGCGATCGCCGGGTTGCCGGGGCTTCAGTATACGCGCTCCATTTCGCGCTATGGCCTGTCACAGGTCACGGCGGTGTTTGCCGATGGCACCGACATCTATTTCGCACGCCAGCTCATCAACGAGAGGCTCCAGACGGCACGGGATCAATTGCCGGAGGGCGTCGCCCCGGAAATGGGACCGATCGCGACCGGTCTTGGCGAGATTCTCATGTACACGGTCGAAGCAGCGCCGGGCACGAAGCGGCCCGACGGCAGGCCCTATACGGCGGAAGACCTTCGCACACTCCAGGATTGGGTGATCCGTCCGCAACTTCGCAACACCCCGGGCGTAACCGAAGTGAACAGCATCGGTGGTTATGAGCGGCAATATCATGTCACGCCGCTTCCCGATCGACTTTCCGCCTACGGGCTGACGCTCAACGATGTCGTCCAGGCGCTGGGTCGCAACAATGCCAATGTCGGCGCGGGCTATGTGGAACGATATGGAGAGCAATATCTGGTGCGCGTGCCGGGCCAGGCTTCAAGCATCGACGACTTGCGCTCGATCATCGTGACGAGCCGCAACAACGTGCCTATCCGCGTTGCGGATGTAGCGGATGTCCTGATGGGTGAGGAACTTCGCACTGGCGCCGCTACCGAAAATGGTGGGGAAGTTGTCCTCGGAACGGTGTTCATGCTGGCCGGCGAGAATAGCCGCATCGTTTCGCGCGCCGCGGCTGAACGGCTGGCGGTCGCCGCCAAGGCCTTGCCGGCGGGTGTTACGGCCGAACCGATCTACGACCGCACCGATCTCGTCGAGCGCGCTATCTGGACTGTCGAGAAGAACCTTCTGGAGGGCGCGCTGCTCGTCATCGTCGTGCTTTTCCTTCTTCTCGGGAATATCCGGGCGGCGCTCATCACCGCCGCCGTCATTCCGATCACCATGCTCATGACGATTACCGGGATGCTCAGGGCGGGCGTGTCCGGCAACCTCATGAGCCTGGGCGCGCTGGACTTCGGCCTGATCGTCGATGGAGCTGTCATCATCGTCGAGAACTGCTTGCGGCGGTTCGGCGAAGCGCAGCACCGGCTCGGGCGGCTCCTCGATCGGGAGGAACGGTTTTCACTGGCCGCGACGGCAACCTCGGAAGTCATCCGTCCATCGCTGTTCGGCGTCATGATCATCGCGCTTGTCTATGTACCGATTTTCGCGCTGACCGGGGTGGAAGGGAAAATGTTCCATCCGATGGCTATCACCGTCGTGATGGCCCTGACCGCTGCGCTCGTCCTTTCGCTTACGTTTGTTCCGGCAGCAGTCGCGCTCTTCGTCAGCGGCAAGGTCGAGGAAAAGGAGAGCCGGCTGATGCTCTGGGCCCGCAAGGCCTATGAGCCGGCGCTCGAGGCGGCACTGCGGTTGCGTGTCGCCGTCGTCGTCGGTGCAGCGGTTCTTGTTGCGCTGTCTGCGTTCGCCGTGACGCGGATGGGGTCCGAGTTCATTCCCAATCTCGACGAAGGGGATATTGCATTGCATGCGCTGCGTATCCCGGGCACCAGCCTGTCGCAGGCCATCAAAATGCAGAGCGAGCTCGAGGCGCGTCTGAAACGCTTTCCGGAAGTCGAGCGCATTGTCGGAAAGATCGGCACTGCGGAAGTGGCGACCGATCCGATGCCGCCCTCGGTTGCGGATACCTTCGTCATGCTGAAGGATCGGTCGCAATGGCCGGATCCGCGCAAGCCCAAAGCGAAGCTCGTGAAAGAAATGGGAGCGGCGGCCGCCACGATCCCCGGCAACAATTATGAGTTCACTCAGCCGATCCAGATGCGGTTCAACGAATTGCTGTCCGGTGTGCGCGCCGACGTTGCGGTAAAGGTTTTCGGCGACGATCTCGACCGTCTTCACGAGATTGGGCAGGCAATCGAAAGCGTCGTTGCCGGGATCGACGGGGCACGGGACGTCGCCGTCGAGCAGGTCACCGGCTTGCCGGTGCTGCAAATTACGCCTGATCGGGCCGCGCTCGCGCGCCTCGGCCTCAATATCGGTGACCTTCAGGATGTTGTGGCTGTCTCGATCGGCGGTGCCCAGGCGGGTCAGGTCTTCGAAGGCGACCGACGCTTCCCGGTCATTGTGAGACTGTCCGAAGACATCCGCTCCCGCGTCGACGAAATCGGGCGACTTCGCATCCCCCTCGGGCAACAGGGTAACGATCCTCGCGGTTCCGTCCCTCTTGGCGACGTTGCGAAAGTGGAAGTCGTCATCGGACCGAACCAGATCAGCCGCGAAGATGGAAAGCGGCGTGTCGTTGTCACGGCCAATGTCCGGGATCGGGATCTGGGATCGTTCATTCGCGAGGTCCAGACGAAAGTCGAGGCGGAGGTCGAGGTTCCTGCCGGATATTGGATCAACTATGGCGGCACGTTCGAGCAGCTCATCTCGGCCGCAGAACGATTGCAACTGGTTGTGCCGGCGGCGCTGGTGCTGATTTACGGACTCCTGTTCTGGCTGTTTCGGTCTGCCCGCGATGCCGCGATCGTATTTTCCGGCGTGCCTCTGGCGCTCACGGGAGGAGTCGCGGCTCTCCTCATTCGCGGACTCCCGTTGTCCATCTCTGCTGGCGTCGGCTTCATCGCGCTTTCAGGCGTCGCCGTTCTGAACGGCGTCGTCATGCTGAGCTTCATCCGGGCTCTGGCGGCCGAGGGGCGACCCATTGCCGAAGCCATTCGCGAAGGGGCCGTGACGCGGCTTCGACCGGTGCTGATGACGGCGCTGGTGGCCTCGCTGGGCTTCGTTCCCATGGCGTTCAACGTCGGAGCGGGGGCCGAGGTACAACGACCATTGGCGACCGTCGTGATCGGCGGTGTGATTTCTTCGACGCTGCTGACTCTTCTGGTTTTGCCGGCATTGTATCTGATCGTGCATCGTAGCGCGTCTTCCCGAGACGGGAGCAGGGTCTCGGCGGTCGTTTGATCGGCCTATGCCTGCCGAGGGGGAGCGCGGGAAATGCGCTTCCCCTCGTGCATCGCCCGCAGCCGCGTGTCGCTGAGCATGTTGGCAGCTTCTTCATAGCGCGGAAGCGCCTGCCAACAAATCTACCGACAGAGCCGTGAGAGGACCTTTGTGCCGACTTAGACCGGATGGGCGGAAAATCGCGGATTGCCGTGGATTTTCAGTCATATGTTGACCCCCGAGGGAGCTGGCGCACTTCAGCTGCAAACTTGTTCTTCGTCCTGCTCATATCGGCTCCACTTACTCAGAAGTTGGAGCCTCCGGCAAACCCTGGGCGGTTCAGAATGCTTAGGCTTTTTGCCCGGAAGGGCGTCGCGTTGAGTTGCGTAAATCGGCTTGGAATATGTTGGCCGAAATTCCAAAGTGTCGTCGCTATTCTATGATTAGACGGAAGGCGATCTGCCAATCTGAAAATAACAACAACGAAAAACAAATTTTCAAGCTTCGTGCAAAGTAGATTGGTCCGAGGCTTCATGCTGCGTTTGTGAAGCCCGATTGACGGCCGATACTTAATTCGTTAACCATGAGGGTCTGATCACGCCAACAGGGAGGGCTTTGATGACCGCATCGCATACGCACGCACGCCGCTCCCGCTTCGGGCTTTACCGCAAAGCCTGACCTCGGCGCCGGAGGCTTTTTGTGTCGCCGCCTTCGTGATCTCTCCAGAATAGCAAAGGACGACACGCCTCTCGTGTCGATGCATCTATGAGCAAGAAAACCGCACGTGACCGCGCGGATGCCATTCGTCTCGGTCTTTCCTTCACGTTCCGCCATTGGGCCCGGCACAAGGGCTGGGTGGTCTTCATCCTCGCCATGATGATGCTCAGCACCGCGGCCGAGATGTTCGTACCGCTGTTCGCCGGGCGCTTGACCGATGCCTTGCAGCGCGGTGTCGCCGGGCGTGGCGATGCGCTTCACGCGTTCGGGGTGATGACGGCCCTGACCTTGGGCCCGGTCATCTTCATGCGGCTCGGCATCTTTGGTATCATCGCACTCACCCTGCGCATCATGCAGACGATCGGGCGCGAGGCGTTCCATCGCGTCCAGCGCTTCTCGACCGACTGGCACGCGAACAGCTTCTCGGGCTCCGTCGTCCGCAAGATCACGCGCGGCATGTGGGCCGTGGACCTGCTGGACGATGTGCTGCTGATGGGCCTATTCCCGGCCATCATCGTTCTCTCCGGCGCGATGATCCTGCTGACCGTGCACTGGCCCGTGCTGGGCGCCGCGATGGCGCTCGGCTCGGCCGCCTATATCGCGCTGACCGTGTTCATCTCGGTGCGCGTCGTCGCGCCGGCTGCGACGCTGTCCAACCGGTGGGACACGGCGATGGGCGGTATCCTGGCGGACTCGATCGGCGCGAACAGCGTGGTGAAGGGCTTCGGCGCCGAGACGCGCGAGGACGAGCGTGTCGGGCGCATCATCGCCAAGTGGCGCAATCGCACGCGGCGGACCTGGGTGTTCGGCACGTTCGGCAATCTCGTGCAGGTTACGTTGCTGTGGTTCGTGCGCGGCATCGTCACCGGCGGCGCGATCTGGCTATGGTGGGACGGGCAGGCGAGCGCGGGCGATGTCGTCTATGTGCTCACCACCTATCTCGTCATCCACGGCTATCTGCGCGACATCGGCCAGCATGTCTCGCATCTCCAGCGCTCCGTGAACGACATGGAGGAGCTGGTGCGCATGCACGACGAGCCGCTCGGCATCGAGGACAGTGCCGGCGCCCTGCCGATCATCGTGGACGCGGGCGAGATCCGCTTCGATCATGTGCGCTTCCAATATGGCGGGCACACGACGCCGCTGTACGAGGATCTGGACGTGGTCATTCCGGCCGGGCAGCGTGTCGGCCTCGTCGGCCGGTCGGGCTCGGGCAAGACGACCTTCGTCAAGCTCGCCCAGCGGCTCTATGATGTGACCGACGGCCGCGTGCTGATCGACGGGCAGGATGTCCGCTTCGCCGAGCAGGCAAGCCTGCGCAGCAACATCGCGATCGTGGCGCAGGAGCCGATCCTGTTCCATCGCTCGCTTGCCGAAAACATCGCTTATGGCCGCCCCAATGCGACCATGGCCGAGATCGAGCGGGCGGCGACGCTGGCCAATGCGCACGACTTCATTGCCCGGCTGCCCAAGGGTTATCGCACCCTGGTCGGCGAGCGCGGCGTGAAGCTCTCGGGCGGCGAGCGGCAGCGCGTGGCGCTGGCGCGGGCGTTCCTCGCGGATGCGCCGATCCTGATCCTGGACGAAGCGACGTCGAGCCTCGATTCCGAGTCCGAAGTGCTGATCCAGGACGCGATCCAACGGCTCATGGGTGGGCGCACGGCGGTCGTGATCGCGCACCGGCTGTCGACCGTCCGTTCGCTCGACCGGATCCTCGTGTTCGAGCAGGGGCGTATCGTCGAGAACGGGTCGCACGAGCAGTTGCTGGCGATCGAGGGCGGGCATTACCGTACCCTGTTCGACCACCAGGCCGGGCATGGCGAGGCGATGCTGGTTGAATGAGAAGAGCGTCCTCGCCCTTGATAGGGGCGGGGACGGCTTTTCTATTTTCTGGAAATATATCGCCTAATTTATCTCACTGAACAGCAAAGCTGTGCGAGGCTAGATCCTCCTCATCAAGACGACGCTCCATAGCGTCGCCCCACTGAGGAGACCGTCCATGTCGAGTTCCACCGTCAAGCTTTCGTCCGCCGGCGCGACCGTCGCGCCTGCCGCCGTCCTCCCCTTCGTCGGCCGTCTGGCCATTGCCGCCATCTTCGTGCTGAGCGGCGTATCCAAGGTCGCCGATCCCGCCGGCAATCTGGCCTATATCCAGTCGGTCGGCCTGCCTTTCCCGCAACTGGCTTTGGCCGGTGCCATCCTCGTCGAGATCGTCGGCGGCGCGCTGCTGGTCCTCGGCTACCGCACCCGTCTGGTCGCGGCCGGCCTCGCGCTCTTCTCGATCGCGACGGCTCTGTTCTTCCATGCCGATCTCGGCGACCAGAACCAGTTCATCCACTTTTTCAAGAACATCGCCATGGCCGGCGGTCTCGCGCAGATCGTTGCCTTCGGCGCCGGCGGCCTCAGCCTCGACGCGCGCCGCTGATCTTCCGTTCCCCCAGGCGCCGATGCTTCCCCTCCGCATCGGCGCCATTCCCTTTTCCCAAGGAGACACATCATGACCACCCGCACCACCGATACCGGCCTCGATCCGATCTTCCTCGCCCGCTGGTCCCCGCGGGCCTTTGACGGCTCCGCCATATCCGAAGCCGATCTGCGCACGATCTTCGATGCCGCCCGCTGGGCGCCTTCGGCATTCAACTATCAGCCCTGGCGTTTCCTCTATGCACAGAACGGCGACGCGCATTGGGACGAGTTTCTCTCGATCCTCATCCCCTTCAACCAGAGCTGGGCAAGCAGCGCCTCTGCGCTGATCTTCGTCCTGTCGGACACGCAGATGGTGAGCGCCGATGGTGCCAGCGACCTGCACAGCCACAGCTTCGATGCGGGCGCGGCATGGGCGCAGCTCGGCCTGCAGGCGCTCAAGCTCGGCTATCACACGCATGGCATGACCGGAATCGACTTCGACAAGGCGCGAACGGTGCTGAGCGTACCGGAGCGGTTTCGGGTCGAGGCTGCCATCGCCATTGGCCGGATTTCCGATCCGTCGGGCTTGCCGGAAGGCCTGCGCGACCGGGAAGTGCCGAGTGGCCGCAAGGCGCTCGAAGAGATCGCCGTCGCCGGGAAGTTCGTCGCGTGAATCATGTGAGCCCTCCCGTTCGCGGGAGGGCTTTTCAGGCTGCGGAACGCCGCTCGATCGGTTCCACGGCGTTATATTGCTGCACCTCTCCCGCGCGCTTGCTTGCGTAAAGCGCCTGGTCGGCAAGGTTCAGAAGATGCTCCAGATCTTCCGCGTCGGCCGGATGGGCGACCACGAAGCCCAGTCCGGCGGAAATCTCGATCGTCCGATCGCCGATGCGAAACGGCCGGGAAATAGCATCCGAGAGACGGCTCGCGAGCATCTCTGCTTGCGTACCAGTCGTTAAACCGCACTGGATGACGACGAATTCGTCACCGCCCAGACGCGCGGCGATATCGCGGTCGCGGATGGTGTTGACGATCCGCTTGCCGACTGCCGTCAACAGCTCGTCGCCGACCGGGTGGCCATAGCTGTCATTGACAGGCTTGAAGCCATTGAGATCGATATAATGGACGGCGATCAGGCTGTCGTCATCGCCGGCCAGGCGATCCTCATACCATTCGCGCAGGGCGATGCGGTTGGGAAGCGCCGTCAGGGCATCCTCGCGGGCCAGCGTCGCGAAAGCAAATCGCATGGCGATCGTCCTGGCCGCCAGCTCGTGCCGCTGCTTCAGATTGTGCGTGCCGCCGATCAGCAGTGCCGCGACCAGTGCGCTCATCACAACATAGACAGGCGTGAACGTCAGCAGGGCGGCCAGACAGGCGGGCACGGTCGCCAGGGCCATGGCGGGCACGGCGATGCGCAGGCGCAGGCCCATGCCGACCGCGACGCCGGCGCAGTAGCCGACCAGCAGGCAGATGGTGAGCATGTGGACATCGGGCGCCGGTATCGAGAAGGCGCGCGCACCGAACAAACCGAGAATGACTGCGAAAGCCAGGTAGGGCACGGCAAAGCGCCGCTCCAGACGCGTCGCTTCGGCCAGGCTGAGCCGGGGATCCGCAGCCTTCACGGCAAGCCTCCAGGCCACGGCCAGTCGCGCGCTGGAAGCTATGGCACCCGTGATCAGCAGGCCCAGCAGGATCGCATCCTGCGTGCGCTCATAAATGGCGATCCCCGCCGCGATGAAGCCGGCAGTCATGACCGAAGAGGGTATGAACGCCAGAAAAAGGCTGCGGATCATTTCGATCTCGACAGCTTCCGGCTGCGTTCGATTGGACGTGGGGCGATGTTTCATAGCTCTCACGACGATGCGACTCGAAGGATTATCCCAGGCTGAACCGCGCTTTTGCGCTGAGCTTGCCGGTCGTTCAGGCGCTTGCCTAACGCAGTCAAAGTATAGAAGTCATTAAGCTTTCCCCTGTTTGCGACGAACGGCGCTGCCGCTACGGCAGGCACACGAAAGGGGCGCTCCGGATGATCCGGGACGCCCCTTCCTTTTTGCCGACGGGCCGTGGGAGAAAGCCCGCCGGCCGGGAGATTTGATCAGGCCGCGTCGACCAGCACGATCTCGCTGTCTTCCAGCGCGGTCACCCGCAGCGTCTCGACGTCCGCGATCGCTGCGCCGTCGCGGGCATTCACCCGCACGTCGTCGATTTCCACGGCACCGGTGGCCGGCACCAGATAGCCCTTGCGATCCTTGCCGAGCGGATACTCGACCGTCTCGCCGGCCTTGATCGTCGCACCGACGACACGGGCATTGGTGCGGATCGGCAGCGCTTCGTTGTCATTGTCGTAGCCGCTGGCAAGGACGATGAACTGTCCGGCGCGGTCATCCTTCGGGAAGGGCTTGGCGCCCCAGCTCGGCTGCTCACCCTCGCGGGTCGGGATGATCCAGATCTGGAAGATCTGCGTCACCTCGTCCTCCAGATTATATTCCGAGTGGCGAACGCCCGTGCCCGCCGACATGACCTGCACGTCGCCCGCTTCGGTGCGGCCTTCGTTGCCGAGGCTGTCCTTGTGGGTGATCGCGCCGCTGCGGACATAAGTGATGATCTCCATGTCGCGATGCGGATGCGGCGGGAAGCCGGTGCCCGGTGCGATCGTGTCGTCATTCCAGACGCGCAGATTGCCCCAGTGGACGCGGTTCGGGTCGTGATAATTGGCGAAGGAGAAATGGTGCTTGGCATCCAGCCAGCCATGATTCTCGCCGCCAAGGCTCTCATAAGGGCGAAGTTCGATCATTGGTGCCTCCTTTAGGAATATGGGGGTTTGTTTCCGTGACGCCTAGATAGGGGTGCTTGTCTTTCCTGATTAGCCCGATAAAATTCGACAAACTTTTCAGGAAAATTGAATAATGGTCAATCCCGGTACACCGACCTTCGATCAGCTCCGCATCTTCCTCGCGGTGGTCGAGACGGGGAGCTTTGCGGCGGCAGGACGCAAGCTCAATCGGGCCGTCTCGGTGATCAGCTACGGCATCGCCAATCTGGAGACGCAGCTCGGCCTTTCCCTGTTCGAGCGCGAGGGAACGAAGAAGCCGCAACTGACCCAGGCGGGCGAAGCCGTGCTGGCGGAGGCGCGCACGGTCGCGGTCGGCATCGACAGCTTGCGGGCCAAGGTCAAAGGCATGTTGGAAGGGCTGGAGGCCGAGGTGAGCCTCGTCGTGGACGTGATGCTGCCCGCCGACCGGCTCGGCGTCGTGCTGCGCGCCTTTCGTACCCAGTTCCCGACGGTGTCGCTGCGCCTACATGTCGAAGGGCTGGGTGCCGTGGCAGCGCTCGTGCTGGATGGCCGGGCCGATCTCGGAATTGCCGGGCCGGTCGGCGCCGTGATGGAGGGATTGACGCGCTGCACGGCCGGCGCGGTGTCGCTCGTGCCGGTCGCCGCGCCCGATCACCCGCTGGCGCGCATGCCCAGACTGGCGCCCGGCGCGGCACGCGAGCATATCCAGCTCGTCCTCACCGATCGCTCACCGCTGACCGAAGGCCGCGACTTCGCCGTCAACAGCCCGCACACCTGGCGCCTGTCCGATCTCGGCGCCAAGCACGCCTTGCTGCGCGAGGGGATCGGCTGGGGCAATATGCCGCTGCCGATGATCGAGGTCGATCTGGTCGCGGGCACGCTGGTGCGCCTCGATATGCCGGACTCGCCGGGCGGCCTCTATCGCTTCCATGCCATCCACCGCCCGGATGCGCCGCCTGGACCGGCGGCCAGCTGGCTCATGAAGCGCTTCGTCGATCTCGGTGCGTCGGACGACGATGGAAGGCTGGCGGACGTTTGACCGTCAGCCGAGCGATGCTACCAGTTCCGCGATCTCGCCCTCGCCGGCCTGCCAGATAGCGCCGAACATCCCTTGCGCACCGAACAGCGTCTGGATGACGCCCCGGGCATCCTGCGTTGCCCAAAGCTCTGCAAAGCGTTCCGCGAGCGGATCGTCGACCGGGCCGTTGTCGCCGCGAACATGCCGCAGCCAGGCCGCGATGGCCGCGAGGATGACCGGGGAGCGCCGCCCGGCCGCGCGGTTGGCGGCCAGCGTCTCTAGCCAGCGCTGCGGGATCTTCTGGCTCCCATCCATGGCGATCTGCGCCAGCCGATGGCCGAGCGCCGGATTGCCGAATCGCGCCAGCAGATCGTGGCGATAGGCATCGAGATCCTGCCCGGATGCGGGAGCGATCGTCGGCGCCGCTTCGTCGCGCATCAGCCGGTCTGCCATGTCGCGCAGCGCCGGTACGCCGACTGCCTCATGTACATAGGCGACACCCTGCTGCAGCCCGAGATAGGCGAGGGCGGAATGCGCGCCGTTCAGCATGCGCAGCTTGGCTGTCTCATAAGCCTCGACCGACGGGACGAGCTGCGCGCCGACGCCTTCCCAGCGCGGGCGTGGCCCAGCGAAGCGGTCCTCGATCACCCATTGGCTGAACGGTTCGGTGACGATCGCGCCTTCATCGGTCGCGCCGATCGCGGCGGAGACGGCAATGCGATCCGCCGGTGCCGTGGCAGGCACGATCCGATCGATCATTGTGGAGGGGCAGGCGCATTCATGCTCGAACCAGCCGCGCAGGTCCGGGTCGTGCCGCTCCAGCCACGCGCTCATCAGTCGCGCAAGCTGGCGGCCATTATCGGCGAGGTTGTCGCAACTCAGGAGGCTGAGGCCGCCAAGCCCGGCGCGCCGCCGCGCGGCGAGGCCGGCGCCGAGAAAGGCATAGACGCTGCCGTCACCGGCAAGATCGGTATCCAGCGAGCCGTCCGCCGCCCGGCAATAGCCCTTTTCGGTGATCGTGAAGCTGACGATCCGCGTCTCGGGTGCGGCGATGCGCTCGACCACGGCGGCGGGTGTCTCGCTCGCGACCAGCACGCCGCGCACGGCGCCGATCAGGCGGATGCGCGTGCCATCTGCCGAGCGCTCGCTCAGCGTATAGAGTCCATCCTGCGGATTGAGCTGCGCCGCTACGCCGGGAGAGCGCAGCGATACGCCGGTGATTGCCCAGTCGCGGTCGCCCGAGTCCATCGCGCGGTCCGTGTACCAGGCCTGATGCGCGCGGTGGAACGCGCCGATGCCGATATGGACGATGCCGCTCGCCTGCGCGTCACGGTCATAGCCATAGGATTGCACGCCGGGCGCGAGCCGGTCCTGCGTCGCGCGGGACAGCCTCACAGCCTGTAGGCCTGCTTCACCAGCCCGTAAGTGAGCTCGCGGGCCAGATCGGCCGCTTCCCAGTCTTCCAGGCGATGCTCGGCGACCAGCTCGGCGAGGAAACCGCAGTCGATCCGCCGGGCGACGTCGTGCCGCGCCGGAATAGAGAGGAAGGCGCGCGTGTCGTCGTTGAAGCCGACGGTGTTGTAGAAGCCCGCCGTCTCCGTGGTCATGCGGCGGAAGCGGCGCATCCCCTCGGGACTGTCATGGAACCACCAGGACGGCCCGAGCTTGAGGCAGGGATAATGCCCAGCGAGCGGCGCCAGTTCGCGCGCATAGCTGCTCTCGTCCAAGGTGAAGAGGATGATCGACAGCGAGGCCTCGTTGCCGAACCGGTCGAGCAAGGGCTTGAGCGCATGGACATAGTCGGTGCGCGTCGGGATATCGGCGCCTTTGTCGCGGCCGAAGCGCGCGAAGACCTGTGCGTTATGATTGCGGAACGAACCCGGGTGAATCTGCATGACCAGCCCGTCGTCGAGGCTCATCGCCGCCATTTCGGTGAGCATCTGCCCGCGGAACAGCTCGGCGTCGGCGGCCGAGACCTCCCCCTTGCTGACGCGCGCGAAGAGGTCTGCCGCTTCCGCCGTCGTGAGATTGGCGGTCAGCGCCGTCGGGTGGCCATGATCGGTCGAGGTGGCGCCCATCTGGGCGAAGAAGGCGCGGCGCTTGCGGTGGGCAGCGAGATAGCCGCTCCAGGAGAAGCAATCCTCGCCGCTCAGCTCGGAGAAGCGCGCCAGATTGTCTCGGAAGCCCTCGAACTCCGGATCGACGACCGGATCGGGTCGGTAGGCGGTGATGACATTGCCGCCCCAGTCGCTTTCCCGGATCGTGCGGTGATGCTCGAGCGTGTCGAGCGGGCTTTCCGTCGTCGCGATCGTCTCGATCCGATAGCGATCGAACAGGGCGCGGGGCCGGAAGGCATCGGTCGCCAGCGCGGCGGTGATCGTGTCGAAATAGAGGTCCGACGTGTCGGCCCCCAGCAGCACGTCGATGCCGAACGCTTCCGAGAATACCCAGTCCAGCCACATGCGCGAGGGTGTGCCACGGAAGAGATGATAGCGCTCCGCGAACAGGTGCCAGGCGGCGCGCGGATCGACGCTGCGATTGCGGACGCCGAGCGCTTCCATCGGTACGCCCTGCGAATAGAGCATGCGGAAGATGTAATGATCCGGCACCAGCAGCAGCTCGGTCGCGTTGCCGAACGGCGCGTTGCCGGCGAACCAGTAGGGGTCGGTGTGGCCATGCGGGCTGACGATCGGCAGATCGGCGATCTCGGCATAGAGCGTGCGCGCGATAGCCCGGACGTTCGGATCAGTGGGGAAGAGACGGTCGGGATGCAGGACGAGCGGCTTGGGCACGGAGCGGTTACTCAGTCTTCGAGGGCGGTGAAGGTGAAATTGCGGAAGATCGCCTCGCCGGGGCCGGCGGCGTAGAGGCCGGGGCGCAGCATCAGGAAGCCGCCGCGCACATTGTGATGATAGCCGGACACTTCCATTCCCCGGTCGAACTTGCGCCAGCTCTTTCCGCCGTCGCCGCTGGTGTGAAACGAGAGGATGTGGCGCCGGTTTGTGACCCGCATCCGCATCCGGCGGCCATGCGGATTGGCCGGACGGGCGCGCTCGATTCCATATTGATGGGTCACAAAGCGCATCTCGTCGAAGCCCAGGCCGCAATAGAGCTTATCATCATAAAATAGTATTAGTCCAGCGGTGCCGCCCGGTGGAATCTCGATGTCGCATTCGATTCTGTAGCTGGTGTCGCCGGCGATCAGCAGCAACGGCGATCCGCTCGAGGGTGCGCTGCCCTTGCTGGCGAAATGGAGGGCGCCGCCCTCGGCGCGCACACGCTTCGCCTCGTCCGGCGCGGGGCGGAAGAAGGACCATTTGGTGCCGAGCTGGATAGCGGCGAAGTCGTCCGACAGGGCCATGCCATGCGGTAGGGCTTCCCCGCCGCGCGGCTTGGGGAGAGGGCGGGAGAGGTCGCCGCCGGTCATGCGGAACCAGCCGTCGTCGGTCCACTCGATGGGATCGAGCAGGCACTGGCGGCCAAGCGTCCAGAAGCCGGCTTCATAGCCATGATAGATCGACCACCAGCGCCCGTCCGGTGCTTCGACCAGCGAGGCGTGCCCGCGCGACCACCAGGCTTCGGCGGCGCTTTGCGAGCGGACCAGCGGATTGGCCGGATGATGCTCCCATGGCCCGTGGATCGACTTCGCCCGCGCCGCGATCACCATATGACCGGTCGGCGGGCCGGCCGTGCCGCCGACGGCGGTGAGCATGTAGAACCAGTCGCCATGGCGATGGATCTTCGGGCCTTCGGGGGAGAAACCCTCGACGTCCCACTCGTCCGGATAGCGCCAGGGATCATAGACATGCTCGACCGGGCCGGCGAGCGACAGCCCGTCGTCGCTGAGGCGCACGCGATCGCCGCCGGAGAGGAACAGCCAGCGCGATCCATCCTCGCCGACCGCGTGGCAGGGGTCGATATGGTCGTGCAGGCCGAGCGGCTTGGGGTCGCTCCACGGGCCGTCGATATGATCGGCCCAGGTCACGTAAATCTCGTTCGGACTCGCCTTGACCGGGATATAGAGAAAGTAGCGGCCGCGATGCTTCTCGAGGCTGACAGCCCAGACCGAGCCGATATTCCTGTGCAGGGCGGGCTTGCGCGGTTGCCAGTTCACCAGATCGCGCGAATGCCAGATGAGCAGGCCGGGATAGGAATCGAAGCTGGAGAAGGTGAGATAATAGTCCTTGCCGTCCTTGAGGATGGCGGGGTCCGATCGATCGCCGGAAAGGACGGGATTGAGGAAGCTGCCATTGCCGAGATCGGCGATGCGCTGATTGTCCTTGCCGCGTGCCCAGCGTGGGGTTGGAGCAGGGGGATTGACTGCTGACGCTGCGGCTGCGGCTGCGGGGGCAATGCCCAGCCCGGTCGAGAGCAGGCCGAGTGAGCCGGCCTTCAGGGCCTCGCGACGATCGAAGTTCATCAGCCGAGGTCCGTCGTGCGAGCCCAGGCGCGCCACAGGTCGGGCCAAGCCTCGACCGGCTTGCCGATCGCCTTGCGCAGGCCGAAGCCGTGGCCGCCATGCTCGAAGAAATGTGCTTCGACGCGGATGCGGCGGGCCTTCAGCACGGCGTGGAGACGCAGGCTGTTCTCGATCGGCACGGCGTCGTCATCCTCGGCATGCAGCAGGAAATGCGGCGGCGCGTCGGCGGGGACGTTGCGGTCCGGCGAATGCGCGGCTTCCAGCGCGGGGGTGGGCGAGGGGCCGAGCAGCAGCGCGCGCGATCCGGCATGGGCAATGGCATGGTCCATGCTCACCACCGGATAGATGGGCGCGGCGCAGACCGGGCGGGCAGAGAGGCGATCCGCTGCGTCGACGGAGC
Source organism: Sphingobium xanthum (assembly GCF_019737615.1). GTDB lineage: Bacteria > Pseudomonadota > Alphaproteobacteria > Sphingomonadales > Sphingomonadaceae > Sphingobium > Sphingobium xanthum. The sequence continues at coordinate 43,007 of NZ_JAHKKS010000014.1, forward strand.
CATAGACTGAGGTTGCGAAGCGCGTAGCCAGATCGGCGCAGACATGGCCGCCGGCCGAGAAGCCCATGGCGGCGACGCGCTCGGGATCGATGGCGAAGTCGCGCGCGCGGTGACGGATCAGCCGCATCGCGCGCTGCGCATCGGCCAAGGGTGTGTTGGGGCCGGAGGACCAGCCTTCGCCGGGCAGGCGATAGAAGAGAACGAAGGCCGTGAACCCGCGCGCCGCGAGCCAGCGCGCCATTTCATAGCCTTCCTTGTCTACGACCACCCACCGATAGCCGCCGCCCGGCGTCAGCAGCACGGCGGCGCCATTGGGCCGGTCTGGACGAAAGACGACGAGACGCGGGCGGCTGATGCCCCAGACTGCCCGGTCGGTGACCAACGTGTCTGCCGATCGCTCGTCGACCGTCTCGACCAGTGCCTTGGCCGGAGCGCCCGGCGCGCCGCCGGGCCAGAGATCGATCGTCTCGTTCGGCTGGGGCAGGCCGGGCGGCAGGCCCCTGGATGCAATCGGGGGCGGCGTTTGCGACGCCGCCCCCGTTGCCGCAAGTCCGGCGAAGAGGCCGGCGGTCAGGATTGCCCGTCGATCGAGCATCATGGCCTGCTGCCTCTGTTCCTCCTGGTCCGCCGGATTGCTGCCGACCGTCACATCCGGAACCGTGCGCCGAACAGGATCGTCCGGCCGAAATGGTTGTTCTCGTAGTTCCGGTCGGCATCGAAGTCCGTATAGCGGTAGCGATAGGTGTCGGTGAGGTTGTTGCCCTCGACGGACACTTCCAGCCATTCGGTCACCTTGTAGCGAACCGACGCATCGATGTTCGTCGTGGCGCCATAGCCTTCCAGAAGATTGCCGGTGCCGCTCGCTCCCTCGTGATAACGGCTGCGATAGCTGAGCATCGCGCGTGCGCTGAACTTGCCGTCATCATAATAGAGCGTGCCGTTGAACGCCTGCTTGGAGACGTTGCCGAGCGTGTTCACGACCACGACGCCATTGGTGAGCGCGCCACTGGGCACCGTCGCCGGTCCTTGCAACGAATAGGTCGCATCGGAATCGATCAGCGTGGCGTTGGCCAGGATGCCGAAATTGCCGATGAAGCCGTCCGTGAAGACCTTGAACGGCAATTGCAGTGCCAACTCCACGCCCTTGAGGGTAGCGCCCGAGCCGTTGACGGTTGTCGAGAGCGTCCAGATCGGCTGGGATTGAAGCGCCGGATTGAGTGCCGCTGGCGACGAGGGGTTCAGCACCGATGCCGGCAGGCCGGTCTGTGTGAAGGTCGCTCCAGTGACCGAGGCGGAGGTCGTGAAGGTGTGGACATCCTTTTTGAAGAAGGCGACCGACGCCACGGCTTGCGGCGCGAAATACCATTCGAACGACAGGTCGTAGTTGGTTGCCTTATAGGGATTCAGGAAGGGATTGCCGCTTGTTACGCGGAAGTTGAAACCGTCGGCGGAGCCGCCCGGCGTCAGCGAGCCCAAGGTTGGACGGGTGATCACGTCGGCAACGGCGCCGCGGATGATGAAGTTCTGCGTCGGGTAAAGCGCGATGTTCATCGACGGCAGCCAGTCGTCATAGTCCCGCGTCACGGTTGCCTTGACGCCGCTATTGAGCCCGTATGAGGATTGTTCCGTCTTCATGTAACGCATGCCGGCGTTGAGCGCATAGTCGAGGCCGAGCAGGTCGCCCTTGGCGTCGAACTGGAGATAACCGCCCTTGGTCGATTCCTGAACGCCGCGAATATTGCCCGAATCCGCCACCAGCGCGCGGCTGTAGAGGTTGGTGAATGCAGTCGCGGCAGGCAAGTTGGGAACCAGCCATTGATCGGTGTTGCCCGAGGGCTGGCCGGCCTTGCCGAGAGTGAACAGTTCGCTGAGCGCGGTCGTGACCGGGAAGCCATAGACTGCCGTCGGCCCGAAGACGCTGGTGGGCGAGCAGGTCAGCGTGCCGAGCACGCGATCGAGACCGCCATTGCCGCAGACGGCCGTGTCGCGCGTATAGGCTTCCGAATCGAAGTTGAAGCGCCGCCACACCGCGCCGGCCTTGACCGTGAAACCGTCGGTCACGTCCCATTCCGTGCGCAGCTGCACGGTCTTAAACCGGTTCGTCACGTTGGAGGGGCGATCGCGGATTTCGGAGAGCTGGAAGTTGGCGGGATCGGTTACGCTTGTTCCGAAGGTGAGCTTGGGTTTCGCCATGTCGCTATAGTCATAGCTGTAGCCCTGAGCGTCGCGATCATCGAACGCGATCGTCGTCTCGACCGGAATGTCCGCATCCGACTTGGAAAAGCCGCCGAGCAGGGTGAAGCGGAAGCTGTCGCCGAGATCCTGATCCCAAGTGCCGCCGACCTGATAGAATTCCGTCGATGACTGCCGCAGATAATGTTCGGTGCGGACATAGGCGTCGTTCAGGGTCGCGGAGATCATGTTGCGATTGGCGTCATAAACGGGATTCACGACGTCCACCGACCGCTCGTTCGAGCGCAGCAGCACCTCGCCCCATTTCTCTTCGCGATCCTCCTTGAACTTCGAATAGAGGCCGTCGATCGAGATCTTGGTCGCGTCGGTCGGCGAGAATTGCAGCGAGCCGGTCAGGCCGAGGCGCTCGCGGTCATGGCTGACTTCGCCATAGCGCGGAATGCGCGGATGAAAGGCGAGAGCGGCCTGATCGCAGGCGGAGCTGAAGTTCTGGCGGTAGGTGCCGCCGCTATTGGGGCGGGTGGTCGTATAGACGAGATTGGGCGCGGTGCCCGTGGTGTTCCAGAAGCAGGACTGCCCATTCACCGAATCGAACGGCGTCTGGACCCAGCGAACGGTGTTGTTGCCCAGTTCAAGCGTGTGCGTCTTGGAATAGGCGCCCGAGAGCGACGCGCCGAACGTGCCCGCGTCATTGCGCCAGCTCAGCAAGGCGGCGACGCGCGGCCCGAGATCCTTGGACAAGTCGTTATAGGAGCCGACGACGGACAAAGCCCCGTGCAGCCCGGCCTTGCCGGCCAGCGGATTGCCCGTGTTGAGATCGACCACGGCACCGAGCGAACCCTCATCGAGCGAGGCCTCGGCCGTCTTGCGCACGACGAGGCTGCTGAACAGCTCGGACGCGAAAACGTTGAAATCGAAGGCGCGGTCGCGATTGGACGAGGCGCCATCGGTCGAGGTGGCGACGGTCTCCATGCCGTTGACGCGAACGCGCGTGAACTGGGCGCCGAGACCGCGCACGGTAATGGCGCGGCCTTCGCCTGCGTCGCGCTGGATCGAGATGCCGGGAATACGCTGCAGCGATTCGGCGAGATTCTGGTCGGGGAACTTGGCAATGTCCTCGGCGACGATGGCATCGACCGCCGCGACGGAATCGCGCTTCACGTTGAGCGCTGCTTCGAGCGACTGGCGGAAGCCGGTGACGATGATTTCCTGTTCGTCGCCTGCGGCTGGGGCATTGTCGCCTGCCTGATCGTCCGCGGCCTGGGCGCGCACCATCTGTGGCATCGCGAAGGCGCAGCTCAGCATGAGGCTCAGTCTGATCAGTGCCTGCCGGTTGCGTGTCCGACTCATAACTCTCTCCTCCCCTCGGCCGCTCTTGGCGGCTCAATGATACCGGTGTCATCAGTCTCTGGCGAGTCTCGCCGGGGCGAGATTTGCCGGACGCCCGACCGGAACTTTTCCGCTCTTGTTGTCGAAAAGTCCCTTGCACCGGCATGGTAACCGGTGTCATCAAATTGCCTCGGCTTCCTCCGGCTGTCAAGAACGATAAGGAAGGATTGGATATGCATAGGTTCAAGGCGCGCATTTTCGCGGTGCTTTGCGTGCTGGCGGCGATCATCGCGATCCCCGCTGCGGCGGCGAATCACCCTGCGGATCCGACACGCGGCGGCGCGGGCGGACGGATTATCCGCGTGACCACCTTGGCCAAGGACGGGCCGGGTTCGCTGAAGGCCGCGATCGAGGCGAAAGGGCCGCGAATCGTCGTCTTCGAGGTCGGCGGCGTGATCGATCTGGAGCGCAGTTCGCTCAAGATCACCGAGCCGTTCCTCACCATTGCCGGCCAGACCGCGCCGTCGCCCGGCATCACGCTCATCCGCGCCGGCATCGATCTTGGCGGGCATGACGTCATCCTGAGCCACATCCGCGTCATGACCGGCGTCGATGGCCAACCTCATCTCTCGGGCTGGGAAGCCGATGCGCTCTCCACGGTCGCGGCGCATGATGTCGTCATCGAGCATTGCAGCTTCTTCTGGGGCATCGACGAGAACATGTCCGCTTCCGGCCCGCGCTTCAACGGGAAGGATCTGGCGGAGTGGCGGCGCAATACGAGCCACAACATCATCTTCCGCGACAATCTGGCGGCGGAGGGCCTCGCCAATGCCAGCCATCCCAAGGGTGAACACAGCAAGGGTTCGCTCATTCACGACAATGCGACCGGCATCGTCTTCTATCGCAATGTCTGGGCGCACAATGTCGAGCGCGCGCCGCTCATCAAGGGCGGCGCGCAGGCGCTGATGATCAACAATCTGATCTACGATCCCGGCTACCGCGCAGTGCATTACAATCTCATGAGCCTGGAATGGGCAGGCTATCCTTATGTGACCGGTGAGATCACGGCGGTCGGAAATGTCATGCGTGGCGGCAACTCGACCGATCCTGGTCTGCCTTTCCTGATGCTGGGCGGCGACGGCGATCTGGCTTATTACGGCCGGGACAATGTCGCGGTGGACCGGCATGGCAACAATCTGCCGCAATTCGGCCGCTATGGCGTGACCAAGGCGAGGCTGCTGCCGGCGAACAAGCCGCTCGCCAGCCTGGCCGGCTATGACATACTGGCTTCGGGCGACGTGGAGACCAGCCTGCTCCAGACTGTCGGCGCGCGGCCATGGGATCGCCGCAATGACGAGATCCGCGTGCTGTTCTTCGTCGCCGAAGGGCGTGGCGAGATCATCGACGATGAGAAGGCTGTCGGCGGCTATCCGAAGCTTGCAGAGACCCGCGCGCCGTTCGTCGAGAAGGACTGGAATATGGGCACGATGACGCCGCTTTCCGGCCGTTATCCCGGCGACAAGCGCGGCCCGCAGGAGAAGCTCTCGGATCGCGACAAGGCCATGCGCGAGAAGGCGAAGTGAGCGCTTTCGCGGCGCTTCTGCTCGCCGCCGCGCCGCCCATGGCGGTGATCGACGAGACCGATGTGAAGCGCGAGGAGCCGCCGCCGCACGGCGCGATCGGCATGAGCACGGCCTATCGCATCAGCGATGCCGTGCCGCAGCCGCGCACGATGGAGTTCCGCCGCCGCGTGCTCCATGTCGGCGCGGCCATCGGCGAGCATCCGATCGCGCATGACGAGGTCTATTATGTGCTGGAAGGTGAGGGCGAAGTCGTCTCGGACGGCAAGCGCGCTGCCCTGCGCAAGGGCATGGCGGCCTATCTCTACAGGGGGGCAGTGGTCGGCATCCGGCAAATGGGGAAAACGCCGCTGTCGCTGATCATCAGCTATCCGGTGGAGGCGGGGAAGTAGGGCGCTGCCTCGTCACCCGGGGTGACGGGCGGTTGGGTTCCGGATTCAACTTCCCGGCTGCACATAAGGCGCCGTCGCCCAGAAGGCCCGCTCCCATCCGCGTGGGTCGTCGATCATGCGGATGTCGTTGTCGACCACCAACGTCGCCCGCGCTGGGAGCGCATAGCGTGCCCAATGATCCAGCCCCGGCCTGCCGGTCTTCGCCAGCCCAACGAACGCTGCCATCATCGCGTCGCGCGTTGCTCGTGCCGCCGCATTGGTGCCGCTGAAGCTGCCGGGCGCGTCGAGCGTGCCGAACACATAGGGCAGGTCGTCCGTATGGGCCGCGCCGCGCAAGGGATCGATCGGGGAGGGACGATCGAGCTGATACACCCATGTCGCCTGCGCGCCCGCGGCGGCGCGGGCATCGGCCTCGATCACTTGCCCCGGCCAGCTTCGCCCGGCGGTTGTCGCCGCGTAGAAGAGCCGCTCGGGCGTCCAGTCCGGGTAGCGCGCGCGATATTGCGCAACCACCCAGTGCGGATCGAGATCGATCTTGATCTCGGGCGCGATGCGCTCCGCCAGATTGTCCCAGCCGAGCCCGGCGAGCTTCGGCCCGCGCGGATTGATGAAGGCCCGCGTCTCGTCGCGCGTATTGCCGAGGATCATCGGGATGTGCAGCGATTGCGGCGCGGCGTCCGGCCAGAAGGGGTGGCGCGGCAGGTTCGTCATATCCAGCACCGGACCGAAATAGACCGGGCCGCCCATGATGGGGTCCTTGGCGGCGAGCCCCTCGACCAGCCGCTCGATCGGGAGTGTGCGCAATGTCTCGACATCCGTGTCCGTGAGCTTGAGCGCCGCCATGAAGCTTCGTGTGCGGGCAAGAGCATGTGCAGGCCCGGATGCCACGACCTGCTGTCCGCTCATCGTCGCGGCGGCGTGGAACAGGCCCTTGGCCGCCGGCATCGCCATCAAGGTTGCGATCTTGGCGCCGCCGCCGGACTGGCCGAAGACCATGACGCGCCCCGGATCGCCGCCGAAATCCGCGATATGATCGCGTACCCATGTCAGCGCCAGGATGAGATCGAGCTGACCGAGATTGCCGCTGTCCGCATAAGCCGCGCCGAAAGGCTTGAGCCATGCATAGCCGAGCGCATTCAGCCGGTGATTGACCGTGACGACGACCACGTCACCTTGCGCGGCGAGATGGGCGCCGTGGGTCAGCGGATCGGTCGAGGTGCCGGAAGTGTAAGCGCCGCCATGGAAATAGACCATGACGGCGCGCCGCGCGTGCGGATCGGCCTCCGGCGTCCAGACGTTGAGAAACAGGCAGTCCTCGCTGGAGCCTCTGCCGTCATCGCCCCGTTGCGGTGCGTTCGGGCCGAAGCGATCGGTGCGGATCGGCGGTCCGGCCCAGGGTTCGGCAATTGGGCGGGTGAAGCGCGCCGCGCGGCCATAGCGAATGCCCTTGAAAGCGAGGACAGCGCTGTCGCGCACCCCGACATAGCGCCCGACCCGGGGATCGCGGCCAGCGCTGAGTGCCGGTGTTGCCAGCAAAGCCGCGGTTCCGCCGAGCATGGCCCGGCGCGACACCGGCTTACCGCCGGACATCACCGCCGCCGGCGGAGAAGGCGTCCAGATCGGCCCGCCCGACGAGGCACATGTCGCCCGCAATACTGTGCTTGAGGGCGGCCAGTGCCAGTCCCGTCTCGGCCATCGCGCGGGCATCGCCGCCATCGAGCCAGCGATCGAGCACACCCGCCGCGAAGGCGTCGCCGGTGCCGATCCGGTCGACGATGTCGGTCACGTCGATCTCGTCGGTCTGATGTGCGCCGTCGCGCAGGTCCACACGCGCCGAGATGCGATGATGCGCGCTGGTCACCAGGTGCCGCGCGGTCGAGGCGATGATCTCGAGCTTGGGGAAAGCCGCAAAGGCCGCCTCCGCCGCCTCGCGCCGCCGGTCCGGCCCGTCACCGGAGAAGCGCGTGCCGAGCAGCAGCGAGATGTCGCGATGATTGCCGATGAAGATCGTCGCCTGCGCGACCAGCTCGCTCAGGATGCGCTGCGGATCGCTGTCCCAGCTATCCCAGAGCTGCGCGCGGTAGTTGCCGTCGAAACAGATCGGCACCCCTGCATCTCTGGCGGCCCCGGCGGCAGCGCAGGCAAGAGCGCAGCCGCCGGGGCCTAGTGCTGGCGTGATACCCGAGATGTGCAGAACGCGGGCACCCTCCAGCGGGGAGAGCAGGTCGATATCGGCGGGGAGGGCCTTGGCAAAGGCACTGTCCGCGCGGTCATAGACGATGGAGGAGGGGCGAGCGCCCGCGCCCGCTTCCAGAAAATAGAGGCCCATGCGGCCGGGGGTAGAGCGCAGATGGCTTACGTCCACACCGGCCGCCGCGAGCGCGCTGCGTGCCTTGCGGCCGAGCGGATTGTCCGGGACCAGCCCTACGAACCGCACCGGCCGGCCGAGCGAGGCCAGCGCTGCCGCGACATTGGCCTCCGCACCGCCGACGGCGAGGTCCAGCGTGTCGGTCTGTACGGTCAGGCGCGCGCCGGGCGGCGAAAGGCGCAGCAGCGGCTCGCCGAAGCAGACGACGGGCGCGGCGCTGCTCATCGGGCGAGCCAGCCTCCGTCGACCGCCAGCACATGGCCCTGGACATAGTCCGCCGCGCGGCTGGCGAGGAAGACGGCCGCGCCGCCAATATCCTCCGGCGCGCCCCAGCGGCCTTCCGGAATGCGCTCCAGTATCTGGCGATTGCGGGTCTCGTCCGCCTGCAGCGCGGCCGTATTGTTGGTCGCGATATAGCCGGGGGCGATGGCGTTCACATTGACGCCCTTGGCCGCCCATTCATTGGCGAGCAGCTTGGTAAGCCCCGCAACGCCGCTCTTGGAGGCGGTGTAGCTCGGCACGCGGATGCCGCCCTGGAAGCTCAGGAGCGAGGCGATGTTGACGATCTTGCCGCGCCGGCCCGTCTCGGCATAGCGCGCAATCATCTCCCGCCCGGCCGCCTGGCACAGGAAGAAAGTCGTCTTGAGATTGGTGTCGATCACCGCATCCCAGTCCGCCTCGGTGAAATCGACCGCATCGGCGCGGCGGATGATGCCGGCATTGTTGATGAGGATGTCGATCGATCCGAGCTGGCTCACCGTTTTCTCGACAACGCCCGCGACCGGCTGCGTGGACGAGAGGTCGGCATCGAGCAGCACACAGCGTCGCCCGAGCGCCTCGACCTTGGCGCGCGTCTCTTCCGCCGGTGTGCGTCCGGCCGCTGCAACGTTCGCGCCCGCCTGCGCCAGCGCGACAGCGATCGCCTGGCCGATGCCGGTATTGGCGCCGGTGACGAGCGCGACCCGGCGGGAAAGATCGAAGCTGCTCATCGAACTCACTTCAGCTGGCAGATGTCGAGCACGTTCATGTCGGTATAATCAAGATTCTCGCCACCCATCGCCCAGATGAACGCATATTTCTTGGTGCCTGATCCCATGTGGATCGACCAGGGCGGGCTGATCACGGCTTCCTCGTTGCCGATCACGATGTGCCGCATTGAGTCCGGCTCGCCCATATAGTGGAACACGCGGTCCTTCTCGGCTTCGGGCATGTCGAAATAGAGATAGATTTCGCTGCGCCGGTCGTGGAGGTGCGGCGGCATCGTGTTCCAAACGCTGCCTTCCTCGAGCACCGTGAGGCCGAGCAAGAGCTGCGCGCTTTCGCACACGCCGGGAATGACGAGCTGGTAGATCGTGCGCTGGTTGCTGTTGGCGAGATCGCCGCGCGCGAGCGGATTGGCCTGCGCGAGCGTGATGTGCTTGATCGGGCAGATTTTGTGCGCGGGGAGCGAAGCGAGATAGAAGCGCGCACCGTCACCTTCGAACTGCACGTCCTTCGAGCCCATCGGGATGTAGAGACATTCCTTGTTGCCCATCTCGAAGCGCTGCCCATCGACGGTAATAGCGCCGTTACCACCGATGTTCACCGCCGCCAGCTCGCGCCGCTCCAGGAAAGGGTGGCCGGCCGCGCTGGCGGGCACGGTCTGGTCGGGCAGCTTGAGCGCGCCGCCCCTTGGCACGGCGCCGCCGATCACAAAGCGCTCGTTGTGGGAATAATTGAGCGTGACCTCGCCGTCGTTGAACATGCCGCCGACGAGATAGCGCTCGCGCAGATTCTCGTTCGAGACGCTGTCCATCATGTCCGGATGGGTGGCGTAAAAGGTCTTTGCGAACACGTTGGTCTCTCCCGGAGCGATCGTCGAATGCGCCAATGGTAACCGGTGTCAAAGGCGGGGACAAGTGACTTTCGACGGATGCAGGATCGGAAAGGAAATCAGCGCGAGGGCGGAACGGACGACGCGCGCCGGATGAGGTCTGAGAGGAAGAGCGACGGTTGGCTCGCTTCCTCGCCTGGGCCGATGAGCTTGGCGGCGGCGGCGCGGGCCATCGGCACGATCGGCCAGCGCACCGTGGTGAGCGGAGGCCAGATATGCGCAGCGATCGCCGTATCGTCGAAGCCGACGATGGAGAGGTCGCGCGGCACGTCGATGCCCCGTTGGCGTGCAGCGTGGAGGACGCCGGCCGCCATCTCGTCATTGCTGGCGAAGATTGCCGTGGGGCGCGGATTGGCATCGAGCAGGCGCACGCCCGCAGCAAGGCCTGACTCGAATGTGTAGTTTCCCCCGGCGATCAGGTCCTGGCCGGTGTCGAAGCCGTGATGGGCGACGCCGTCATGATAGCCCAGCATGCGCTCGCGGGCCGAACGAAAGCCCTCCGGGCCAGCCACCAGCCCGACGCGGCGATGTCCCAACTCCGCCAGATATGCCATCGCATGGGTCACTGCCTGCCGGTCGTTCGACTCCACCAGATGCGCGTCGTCGTCGAGCTTCGCTGATCCCATGCGCACATAATTGCAGCCAAGCTCTGTGCAGAGCGCGGCGAGCGCGTCGTTCTCGGAAATCGGCGGGAGCAGCAGCACGCCGTAGAGCCGCTGCCGTTCGAGGAAGTTGCGCACATCGTCGAGCAGGCGCGGCGAATGGCGATCGACCGGGCGAACGACCAACGCGAACTCGGTCTCGCGGATGGCATCGAGCACGCCTTCCTGGAAGTTCAGCACCATCTGGGCGTTGGGATTGTCGTGGATCAGGCCGATCAGGAAATTGCGGCGGAGCGCCAGCGCGCGCGCCTGCGGATTGGGGACATAGCCCAGATCGGCGATGACGGCCTCGACTCGCTCGCGGGTCGCCTGGTTGAGCAGCGGTGACCGGTTGATGACGCGGCTGACGGTTTTCTTCGACACGCCCGAGAGACGGGCCACGTCATTGATCGTCGGCGCGCTGTCTTTCTTCCTGTTCACCTGAACCCCTTGCAACGCGATCTGGCCATCGCGCACTCCCGAAGCTCCTGCCCGTTCCGTAGAGTAAGCGCAACGCTAGCTTTATGACACCGGTTTCCACTATAAGCGTATTATGACAGAGCTCAAATCCTTCCTGAAAGTGCATGCAGCCGACACGGTTGCGGTCGCCTTGCAGCCGGTCGAGGCCGGGATCGGCGCGCCGGAAGACGGCGTCGTCGCGCTTGAGCCGATCCCGCAGGGACACAAGATCGCGCTGAAGAATCATGCGCCGGGCGAGATCGTCCGTAAATATGGCTTGCCGATCGGTCGCGCCACGCAGGAGATCCCGGCAGGCGCGCATGTCCATACCCACAATCTGGCGACGGCGCTCGCGGGTGAGCAGGTCTATGTCGCATCGCGGGTCGCGCACGGAAATGCGCGGGAAAAGCCAGCGGAAGAGCCGCTGTGGATGGGCTATTTGCGTGGCGACGGCCGCGCCGCGACGCGCAACGAGGTCTGGATATTGCCAACGGTCGGCTGCGTTTCGCTGACGGCCGAGCAGGCTGCCCGGGCGGCATCGGAGCGTCATGCCGGCCGCATCGACGGCGTCCACGCCTTCACGCATCCGCATGGCTGTTCGCAACTGGGCGATGACCTTGCGGGCACACGTGCCTTGCTGGCGGGGTTGGCCGCGAACCCGAACGCAGCGGGCGTCGTCCTGCTCGGCCTGGGCTGCGAATCCAATCAACTCGCCGATCTGCTGGATGCGCTGTCGTCCGTCGCGCGAGCCAAGGTCCGAACCTTGTCCTCGCAAGCAGCAGGCGACGAAATGGCCGAATTGGCGGCCATTCTCGATGAGCTGGTGGATCTGGCGGCTGCGGCGGAGCGCGAGCCGCTACCGTTTGGGTTGCTCAGCGTGGGCCTCAAATGCGGAGGGTCGGACGGGTTCAGCGGACTCACCGCCAATCCCTTGCTCGGCCGCTTCAGCGATCATCTGGCGGCGGCCGGCGGCACGCTGATCCTGACGGAAATCCCAGAGATTTTCGGCGCGGAGCAGGCCTTGCTGGAACGGGCGCAGGATGCCCGGACCTTCGACGAGGCGGCCGCGCTCGTGAATCGGTTCAAGCGCTATTATCTCGATCAGGGCTTGCCGATTTCGGAGAATCCCTCGCCGGGCAATCTGGCCGGTGGCATCACGACGCTCGAGGAAAAATCGCTCGGTGCGGTGCAGAAGGCCGGAAGTGCGCCGCTTTGTGCGGTCGTCGGCTATGGTGACGCCGCGCCCTGCGGCGGCCTCGCCTTGCTGGAGGCGCCGGGCAACGACGCTGTTTCGTCGAGCGCGCTGGTCGCGGCGGGCGCCACGCTGATTCTCTTTACGACGGGGCGTGGCACGCCACTCGGCTTCCCCGTGCCGACGATGAAGATATCCTCCAATCACGGCCTGGCTAGGGCCAAGCCGCACTGGATCGATTTCGACGCGGCACAGGTTCTGGATGACGGCGAGGAGGTCACGGATTCGGCGTTTTTGCGGCAGATTTTGGCCGTCGCGAGCGGCGAGCCCTGTGCCGCCGAACGGCATGGCCAGCGCGCTATCGCCATTTGGAAACGCGGCGTCACGCTGTGATGCGGGCACCTGACGCACAAGACCGGATTGCTTATGACACCGGTTTCCTATACGCAGTCGCGAAACACCGCTCAGGGGACGAGGACCGCTTTGACTGAACCGCACGCCGCCGCAGAAGCCTTTGTCCGTGCGCGTCGGGCGGGGCAGGCGCTCCCCGTCTATCCCGGGACACCGCCTGCCGACCTCACGCAAGCCTACGGCATTCAGGATCGCGCGATCCTGCTCGACGGCCGTCGCATCGATGGCTGGAAAGTCGGCCGCATCAATCCGCCGGACGATGCGCGGTTCGGCAGCAACCGGCTCTCCGGCCCCATTTTTGCCGGTTCCCTTGTCGATGCGAGCGACGGTCACGAGCCCGAGATGCCGGTCTTTATCGGCGGCTTTGCGGCGGGTGAGGCGGAATTCCTGCTGCATGTCGCGCGGGGCTTCTCGGGCGCCTTGCCGGTGACCGATGACGAGACCCGCGCGCTGATCGACGAGGTGCGCATCGGCATCGAGATTGCGAGTTCGCCTTATCCCGGCATCAATGCGGATGGCGCGGCGGTGACCGTCTCCGATTTCGGCAATAATTTTGGCCTCGTCTGCGGCGCGCCGCTGGTCGACTGGCGGGATCTCGATCTGCGCAGCGTGCTGGTCCGCACCGAGATCGACGGTGTCCTGGCGGGCGAGGCGACTGCGGCGACGATGCTGGACGGGCCTTATGGCGCGGTGCGTTTCCTGCTCGCCAATCTGGCGTCCCGCGACATTGATGCGACACGGGGCTTCTGGGTCTCGACGGGGGCGATCACCGGCGTGCATGACGTGCGGCCAGGGCAACGGCTCGTCGCGATCTTCGGCGATCTCGGGCGCACCGGATGCCGCATCGTCGCGGCCGGGGCAGGACAGGCAGACCGGTAAGCGCCGGGTGCAGAGGAGAGGGATGAGATGGCGACCGAAACTATGAAAACCCCGGAAGGCAAGGGCGGGCGGATCGGCCGCTATCGCTGGGTGATCGTGGCATTGCTGTTCGCGGCCACGGCGGTCAATTATGTCGACCGGCAGATGATCGGCGTGCTGAAGCCGACGCTCGAGGCCGAGTTTGGCTGGTCGGAGAGCGATTTCGCCGGCATCGTCTTCTGGTTCCAGCTTGCCTACGCCATCGGTTATGTCGGCTTCGGCCGCATCGTCGATACGATCGGCGCGCGGCTCGGTTACACGATCGCCATCGTCATCTGGACCATCAGCCACATGGCGCATGGCCTTGCATCCGGCGTGGTCTCCTTCGCGCTTGCCCGTTTCGGCCTCGGCATCGGCGAGTCCGGCAATTTCCCCGCGGGTATCCGCGCCGTGGCGGACTGGTTCCCGCAGCGCGAGCGGGCCTTCGCCATCGGCCTGTTCAATGCCGGCGCCAATGTGGGCGCGATCATCACGCCTCTGCTCGTCCCGCTTCTGGTGCTCTGGTTCGACTGGCGCGCGGCTTTCTTCATCACCGGTATCTTCGGCATCTTGTGGCTGATCGTCTGGTGGGCGGTCTATCGCAACCCGCGCGAGCATCCCCGCGTGTCTCCGGCCGAGCTGGCCTGGATCGAGCAGGACCCGGCCGATCCCGTCGAGAAGATCGGCTGGGGGCGCCTCATCGGCGTTCGCGAGACCTGGGCCTATGCGCTCGGCAAGTTCCTGATCGACCCGATCTGGTGGTTCTTCCTGTTCTGGCTGCCGGGCTATTTGTTCGAGCGCTACAATCTCGATATCAAGACATTCGGCCTGCCGCTCGCCGCGATCTATCTGATCTCGGATTTCGGCAGCATCGGGGGCGGCTGGCTCTCCTCGCGGATGATGCGCGCGGGCTATTCGGCCAATGCGGCGCGCAAAATCACGATGGCGCTCAGCGCGGCCTGCGTCGTCCCGATCTGGTTCGCCCAGTCGATCGACAATGTCTGGATCGCCGTGCTTGTCATCGGCCTCGCCACAGCGGCGCACCAGTCTTTCTCGGCCAATCTGTACACGCTGCCATCGGATGTCTTCCCGCGCGGCGCGGTCGGCTCGGTGATCGGCATCGGCGGGACGGTCGGCGCGCTCGGCGGCATGGGGATGGCGCTGTTCACCGGCTATATTCTCGATACGACCGGCAGCTACGAAGTGCTCTTCGCCATCTGCGCCAGCGCCTATTTCCTGGCTTTGGCGGCGGTCCATCTGCTTAGTCCGCGCCTTGCGCCTGCCCGTATTTCGTGAGGGCGAAGCGCAGTCGTGAGGGCTAGCGCGGATCGACATTGGCCTTTGGTCCCAGCCTGCGCCGGGGCCCAAAGGTCACACGAAGGTCACACTATCGAGGACGTTTTTCCGTTCGCGCATCGAGGGCGATGGAAGGGATTTTCGGACCTGAGAAAGAACGTGGTCCGGGGTGCCATCGGTGGCGGAGCGTAGGACAGCGATTTCTTCAGAGGCTATGCGGTGCGCCCCTCGCGCTTTGAATGTCGATACAGCCTATGCGCCGGCCAGGCGCTTTCGGAAGAGCCGCTTGATCAGCCAGTCCTCGAGGATGCGGCCGCCGACATAGAGCGTGGCGAAGATGCCGGCGAAGACATAGGCGGGCGTGGGGGAGGGGCCTTTTTTCTCCTCTTCTTCCTTCTTCTTGTCCTTGCCATTGGCGGCCTTGGCCTTTTCGGCCTCTTCCTTCTTCTTTTTCTCGTCAGGCTTTTCCGGCTCGGGGGCACCGAGGAACTTGTCGATCGGGTTCATCGGTACGGCGGCCAGTTTCTTCTCGGCGGCTTCGGCTTCCTTCTTGGCCTCGGCCGTGGGCGGCTTTTCGAGCGTGCCGATGCCGACGGTGGCAGCGCCAATGGCCAGGAACAGGAAGGGCGCCAGAAAACAGGCCAGCAGCGCGCGGCTGGTGAGATGATAGCGCAACGTCGAGCCGTCCACGCCCGGCTCGATCGCGAGAATGCCCCAGTCGAAGATCGACATCTTGTCCTGTGGGGCCTGCTTCTTCTTGCGGAAGGTGAGCGTGTCGTCGGTGCGCTCGTGGCTGGTGTTGATCTCCTGAAACAGCGGCGAAAGTCGCTCGAACGCCTCTTCGCTCGATTGCCCGGGCGCCAGCGCGACATTGCCCCTGATATGCCAGATCCAGTCGATGAAACGCGGGGTCACATGGTCTTCCTTCACAAGATGTCGCTGCCGCCGGCCCGGGGCGTCAAGGTCCGATCCGGGCTGCTCGTGGCGGCCCCGGCGCGGCAATTGGGACGGATGGAAAAGAGCGCGTGCGCGAGCGGCAGCGCCGATCACTCGGCGGGGACTGCCACCGGCTCGCGGCGGCCGAACCGCTCCTTGAACGACCGCCAGCCCTCGGTGAAGGGATAGACCATCGTCTCGCCGACCGACATGCGGCGTCCGCCTTCCATGCCGAGCAGCTCCGCCTCGCCATCGACGCAGGTGCCGAACATGCGATCGATGATGATCCAGGTGCCCGAATAATTGCTGCGGCTGCCCTCATAATCCTGCGAGTGGTGGACGCTGTGATGCTCGGTCGTGTTGAACAGGAAGCGCCACCAGCTCGGCGAATTGAAGCGGACATTGATGTGCTGGTAGATGCCGACCGCCAGGCCGAGCGAGCCGGCGAGCAGCGCGGCGCGCGGCAGGAAGTCGAAGAAGCCGCCGATGCCGAGGCCGATCAGGAACAGCTCGACCGGATTGCCCACCGCGCCTTTGTGGACGTTCAGCTGGGTGATGTAGTGGTGCGGGGCATGGGTGAGCCACAGCGGGTGCCAGTTATGCATGCCGCGATGCATCCAGTACTGGCCGAAATCGAAGATGAAGGAGATCAGGAACGCCTGCAGGAGCAGCGGCAAGGCGACGAACCAGGCGAAGGTGCTCCAATCGAACGCATTGCGGATGAGCTCGATCATGGCGTCGTCGCCGAAATATTTGCCGGCCAGTCTGACGAGCGTGTAGCTGATCCCGACGTAGAACAGGTCGGTGACCAGTTCCTTCCACGTGATATTCCAGCTCGTGTGGCGCGGGCTCATCACTTCGAGCGCCATCATGAACAGCTTCACACCGATGCCGATCCAGATGGCGGTCGATGCCTTGGCGATGTCGTTCGGCGCATAATACCAGAAGGCGACCAGCGCGAGCAGCATGGTGGGCTGGAACCAGGTGAAGAAGGCGCGCTTGAACGGGCCGCCTTCGACTTTCGGGATATTTTCCCAGCCGACCGTCACCGGCGAATCTGCGCCGATGATCCTGTTTCCTACGCGAACTCCGTCCATATCGCCTGCCCTCGCAATTCCAGATTGCCCACGTCAGTAGTACGAATTTAGCAGAACGTAATACTAAGTCGGGACCGGTGTCTACAAAGATAGCGGACGTTTCCCACCCGCCTTATGGGACAAATTGCGTATATCCCCCCACGGAAAGTACCGAAGTCCGCGCCTGTGGCGGGATGATTCGCGGCCGGTTTCGGACGTCGATTTGTCGGCAGATGCCGGTTCCGATGCCCGATGGTCGCGCAACGTCATTCCTGGGACGCATTGTGCCCTAATTTGCGGTTGGCGAAAAGCGCGGATTTCCGGGCTTTTTGGGCTATAACTTCGCTAACATCTCTCGTGTTGCGCATGGTAACCGCGCAAAAGTCCGGCCCGGGTTGAGCGAGCTTGTTGAATTTTCGGGGTTTTCTTGACGAGGTCAAAGAGCAGGGGCGTCGGATCGCCTGTTGTCTTATCGCATGTCAGCGGGTGTGTAGGACAGCCGGGATTGCTCAAACCTTGCGGGATGACGGGGGGAGCGGGCGTGGAGAAGGGCAACGGCCTCAGATTTTCAATTGACTTGAGACGGTTCAGCAAAGAATCTCTCGGCAAGAGATAAATCGAAGCCCGTGCCAAGGCCGGGCTTCGGCGACGAGGAGAAGGGTATGGCTGCCGCTCAAGCTTTCTCGACCGAAGGGATGCGCCCGCCCGACAGGCTTCCGTTCTGGAACGCCGGCGCGGCGGCGATCGGCGGGGTCGAGATCGAGGAAATGGCGCGGTGTCCGTTCAACGGGACGGTCGTTCGCCGCACGCTGGGCGCCGCGAAGATCTTCAGGCTCGGCACATCGCCGCATCGTGCCGCATGGACGAGCCGCCTGATCCGCCAGAGCAGCGAGGAACTGCCCGTCCGCCTGTGCTTCCAGCAGAGCGGGCGGACGATCCTGATCAGCGACGGCGTCGAGCGTGTCATCGAGGCGGGGCAGTGGTTCATGGCGGACGGACGGCGTCCGTTCGTCTCGATCCATCCCGAGACGTCGTCGAAGATCGCGCTGCAGATACCGGTTGACCGGCTTGCCCTCGCGGAGGCCGATGCGGTGCGCAAGCTCGCGGGCGGCGCGCCGATCGGGGGCGCGATCGCGCGCATGCTGGGCGGCTGCCTCGAAACCGCGATCTCCGACTTTTCGAGCGATGACGATCGGCTCGACAGCGATCTGGGCGAAACGATGATCGATTTCTTCCGGATGGCGATCCGCGAAAATCTGGCCGGGGAGCGCCGCGCCTCGATGCGCGACCTGACACAGGAGCGCATCCGCGCCTTCGTCCGGCGCAATCTCGGCAATCCGGATCTTTCGGTCGATCTGATCGCGCGGGCGATGAAATGCTCGAAGCGCTACATCCACAAATTGTTCAGCGGCGACCAGACGGTCAGCGACTATATCTGGTCGCTGCGGCTCGACCGGTGCCGCGCCGTGCTGAGCAGCCCGGCCGGGCGAGACATCACGCTGACGCAGCTTGCGTTCGACACCGGCTTTTCCAGCTCCGCGCATTTCAGCCGCACCTTCCGCGACAAATTCGGGACGCCGCCCAAGGCGTTTCGCGCCCGGATGCTGGATGTCGGTTCGCCCGCAGACAAAAGACCGGCGCACGAAGCGGCAAGCCAGCTCGCCGCTGTGGACTAAAATCCACGCCGACGAACAACCACGCCGTTCGTCCTGAGTAGCCATTGAGCGAAGTCGAAATGGCGTATCGAAGGAGCGGGCACAGCGCTTGACCCTTCGATACGGGTCTTCGACAAGCTCAGCCCCTACTCAGGGCGAACGGGTTGGTTTGGTCAGTGCGGCCTTTTGCGGTGGGCGCGGATGAAGGAGAGACGGATGCCGAAGGTTTTTGCCGGCGCACTGATTGCGCTCGCCATGCTGCTGCCGGGCGCCGCGCAGGCGCAGGGCGGATGCGACAAGAACTGCCTGGAGCAGATCGTCGAGCGCTATCGCGGCGCCTATCTCGCGCATGATCCGGCCAGGGCGCCGTTCGCCGCGAAAGTTCGCTTCACCGAGAATAATGTCGAGATGGCGTTTCCCGATGGCAGCTGGGACACGGTGACGGAGGAAGTCGGCACGCCGCTCATCCTCTCCGATCCCGCGACGGGCCAGGCGGCTGTCTTCACCGCGATCATGCAGAGCGAGATACCGGGCTTCCTTGCGATCCGCCTGCGCATCAAGGATCGGCAAATCACAGAAGTGGAGCATATGCTCTCCACCCGGCGCAACCTGAGCGCACCGCCGACGCCGTTCGACGATCCGCACGGTTTTCGCCGCCCGGCCGACCGGGCTGCCGTCGTGCCGCTGGCGGAGCGCAACACGCGCGAGGAACTGACGCGGCTCGGCGACGGCTATTTCCAGACGCTGGAGAACAATACCGGCGAGATCCGCAACACGCGCTTCTCGCCGGATGCCGTGCGCTACGAGAACGGCATGATCTTCCGCGATATCGAGAAGGGCTTCAAGCTCGGCACCTATGCCTTCAACAACAAGGTGCGCCGGGTGCCGATCCTCGTCGACGAGGAGCGCGGCATCTCGCTGTTTCGCGGCTTCATCGATCACAAGGGCGTGATGGCCGACTACAGACTGACGGACGGGAGCTGGCGCAAATCGATCTTCCGCGAGCCGCACAGCTGGGCGTTTCTGGAGATGTTCAAGATCAGCGGCGGGATGATCACCGGCGTGGAGGCAACGTTTATCGGGACGTCCTACAATCAGGTTTCGCCCTGGGGGCCGGGGAACTAGCTTGTGTCGGGATTCAGCCCATATCGGGCTGCAAACGGCGGTTCCGCGCGCTTCCGGTGCTCACGTACCGTAAGTACGCTGCGCTCCGGGTCACACGAAACCACCATTTTCGTCTCGATCTGGCCTGAATCCCGACACAAGCTGGCAGTCGCAAAACGGACGTTTCAGTCGTTTCAGTCACCCCTCAACAAGATCTGCCAGCGCCTTGCGCGCCATCCGGGCGGGATCGTTTTCCACGTGGCAGGTGCGGTCGAGCAGCATCGTGGCGTGTTGGCCGCGCTCATAGGCCGGCCAATGCGGGAGGCCGGTGTTACTTCCGTTCGGATCGCCCGTCGCGGCGAAGCTGACCCAGGCATCGCTCATCTTGCGCGCAAGTGTCACGGGATCGTCGCCTTCGCCGACCAGCGGGCGGGCGCTTCCCACCGTATTGAGGATGAACGGCGTCTCCAGCGTGTGCAGCGCGCCGAGCTTTCCACCCAGCGCCGGACTCTGATAGTCGAGCCGGTAGAGCCATGCCGGGGCGCCTTGCTTGCGCTCGGCCTGCGCGATGACCGGCGCCTGGATGGAATAGTCGCTGAACAGCTGGAGATAGCGGCGGCTCGGCGTCGCGGCGGGATAGGCCTGGCGGTAGAGCGCCAGCACGGCGTCCGTCCGATCGCCGAGGAAAGCGCGGGCGCGCGTCGCGAGACCATCCTCGTCCAGCGTGAAGGCGGCCGGGTCATTGCCCCAGAAGAAGCTCATTTCCTGCCCGTTCGAGCCGATCAGCATCGGGATGTCGCGCGTACACGGCGCGGCGTCGGGCGAGAAGGGGTGGGCGGGCAGCAGAACCGGGTCGAGTACCGGCGCGAAGTGCGGCAGATGCGCGAAATTGCGGGGCGGCTGGGCCGTCGCGACGGCGTGATAGCCGGCGAGCAATTGGGTGACGGGGATCGCGCTCAAACGGCGCCAGTCGGCCTTGGGGATATCGAGCGCATGCAGTAGCCGCTCGGTTGCTTCGGCGGCGGCGTCCGGTTCGATGAAGCGCAGGGCCGGGCCGGACTGAACGCCGGCGCGGTGGATCAGGCCCTGCGCGCGCGGGCTGGCCATGAGGAACGTCGTCTTCATGCCGCCGCCCGAGGTACCGAACACCATCACGCGAGCGGGATCGCCGCCGAAATTCTCGATATTGTCGCGGACCCACTCCAGTGCGGCGATGATGTCGAGCATGCCGGCATTGCCGGATTGCGCGAAGTCCGTGCCGTCCAGCTCGGCCAGATGTGCATAGCCGAAGGCATTGAGACGATGATTGAGGCTGACGAAGACCACATCGCCCCGCGCGGCGAGCTTGCTGCCATCGACGCTCGAGCCCGAGCGGCCATAGAAGAAGCCGCCGTGCAGCGAGACCATGACCGGCCGCTTGCGCCCGTCGTTAAGGCCGCTGGTCCAGACGTTGAGGAACAGGCAGTCTTCCGATTCCGGCAAGGGAGGCGGAGGCGGGGGCGCACCGGCGGGGCGAGGGATTTGCGCCAGGATCACGTAAGGCGGGCCGGGCGGGGGAGCGGGATTGGATTGCGGCGCGCTGGCGCCGAAGCCAGTCGCGTCGAGGATGCTGGTCCATGGATCGGGCGCGACGGGCGGCATGAAGCGCTCGGCGCGGGCATAGCGGATGCCGCGGAAGCTGATGACGTCGCCCTGCCGCATGCCGCGCACTTTGCCGAGGCGGGTCTCGGCGATCGGGTCGGTCTGCGTCATGGCTAGGGCTTTCGCGGGGAAGAAGGCAGTCGTCGCGGCGGCAGCCAGGACGCCGAGCGCGCTGCGTCTGTCGTGATCGCTGGTCATGGCGATACACTTTAGTGCCGCGCGGCCGTCACCTATTTATCAGGAGCGAACATCGCTTCGCATGGCGGAGAACGCCGCACAATATGATCGACTTTGCGCGGCGCGGTTGCCAAGCCTTGGCGGAAGCAAGACGGAGAGGCGGCAGTTGGGACGGATCGATCGGCTGACATCGGCGGGGCTGGATCTCGGTGGACTGGACACGACCTTCGGCTTCCTGCTGCACGCTGCCTGGCGGGATGCGCTGCGGACATTCGGCGATCATTTCGCGGAGACGGGGATCACGCCGCTCACTTACTCGATCCTGCTGCTGCTCCATCGCAATCCGGGCTGTGCGCCGGGCGACTTGTCCGAGGTCATGGGCGTCACGTCCAATAACATGACGCGGCTGCTGGACGAGCTCATCGGGCGCAAGCTGGTCGAGCGATCGGTGCGTGCGACCGACCGGCGAGCGCGCACGCTGCGGCTGACCGCCGAGGGCGAGACGATGATCGCGGAGCTTCGGGCACGGCATCGGCGCTACGAGGCGGCGGTCAATGACCGCATCGGTGCCGAGCGCATCGAGCGGCTGTGCGAGATCTTGCGGTATTTCGACTGACGGGGCGGTTCCCGGCAATGCAAATCGGGATGCGCGGCCAAGCAAGAGCCGGTGTCGCCGCCGTCCTATGGGTTGATGTGAGGAGGACGTCGTGTCGAAGGAAGGCTTGATCGGGCGCCGGCAGGTGCTGCTGGGCGCGTCGCTCGGGGCGTTGCTGACGGCTACGGGCGGCGTCGGGCCGGTTCAGGCGCGTGTCCTGCCGGCGCGCACGGCGTCGGTCCTGTCTTTTCATCGGGATGAACCCTGGCTCGACAAGTCCGGTCTCGGGCGTCCGTTTCATGCGCCCGGCGGGGCGCGGGGCGGGGCTGTCCTGGCCGATTTGAGCGACGAGGCTTTGCGCCGTCTGAACTGCTTTCTGTAACCACTGGAGGACATTCAAGTGGTCGATTTCACTGCCGATCCGGCCAGGCGCGGCTTCTTCTCGCCGCAGCGCCACGATGCCGAGCTGCTGGATTGCGAAGTGCTGGGCAAGCTGCCCCCCGATCTGGAAGGAACCTTCGTGCGCCTCGGCGGCGAATGGTATTATCCGCCCTCGCGCCCGGACGACGCGCCGCTGCACAGTGACGGTTATATCAGTGCCTTCCGCTTCAAGGACGGGCGCGTCTCTTTCAAGGGGCGCTATGTCCGCACGGCTCGGTTCAAGGCGAATCTGAAGGCCGGCAGGCAGCTGTTCGGCTATTATCGCAATCGCTTCACCGACGATCCGAGCGTGCGCGATCTCGACGGGACCGTCTCCAACACGACGCCGTTCGTGCATGCCGGCAAGCTGTTCGCGCTCAAGGAGGATTCGCTCCCCCACGAGATCGATCCCGCGACGCTGGACACGATCGGTCCGTGGGATTTCCACGGCAAGTATAAGAGCCTGACCTTCTCCGCCCACCCGAAGGTCGATCCGCTGACCGGCGACATGATCGCCTATGGCAATGAGGCGACCGGGCCGGCTTCGAAGGACGTGTTCGTCTACACGATCGACAAGGCCGGGCATGTGAAGCACGAGGCGCGCTTCGAGGTGCCCTATGTTTCGGTGATGCACGACATCGCACTGACGCAGAAGCACATCATCTTCCCCTTCGCGGGCTATGTGACCAGCATGGAGCGGCTGCAGGCGGGCAAGGTCCACTGGGGTTGGGACCGGACCAAGCCGAGCTATATCGGCATTCTCCCGCGCGACGGCAGCGGCAAGGAGATACGCTGGTTCAAGGGGCCGGAGCGGTGCATGATGCACACGTTCAATGCGCAGACGATCGGCAGCAAGGTGATCCTCTATGCGCCGTTCTACGATTCCAATTTCTTCCCCTTCTTCCCCAATGTCGACGGCGCGCCCTGGGACCCGACGAAGGCCAAGGCCTATGTCCGGCGGCTGACCTTCGATCTCAATTCGAAGAAGGATAGTTGGGAGGAGGAAGTCCTGTTCCCGACGCAGATCGGCGATCTCGGGCGGATCGACCCGCGCTACCTCACGCAGGCCAACCGCTATTGCTACACCGGCTTTGCCGACCCGACGCGCCCGTTCGACGAGGCGCGCGGCGGCAATCTGCGCGGGCGGGTGACCAACAGCTATGGCCGGTTCGACCTGACGGCGAACAAGGTCGATCGCTATTTCGCGGGCGATACGCACAGCCTGCAGGAATGCTGCTTCATTCCGCGCAGCGCCAATGCGCCGGAGGGCGATGGCTATCTGATCGGCGTCGCCTCCAACTATGCCGAGATGCGCTCCGAGCTGATCATCGCGGACGCGCAGCGGCTGGAGGAGGGCGACATAGCGCGCGTTATCCTGCCGTTCCGCGCGGGGCCGCAAGTGCATGGCGTCTGGGTGCGGCCGGACGAGATACCGGCCTTTCCGAGGGCCGAGGGTATCGACGCCTGAGCTAAGGAAAACAGGGAGATAGGATGATGAGCTGGAAGGGTTTCGCATTGGGCGCGCTGGCGCTGGGCGTGTCCACGAGTGCGGGCGCCAAGGAGATTTCGCCGCAGGATTATGCGGTCGCGCGGGCCGAGATCGTCAATCTCTCGAACCGGCTGATGATCGCCTCCGACGCGCGCGATGCCGAGACCTATGCGGCAACGTTCGCGAAGGACGGCGTGCTGAACTGGATCGGGGGGATCGAGCATGGCCGCGAGGAAATCCGCGAGGCGATCGCGGAATGGCGCTCGCGCATCGCCGCGCCGCCCGCCGACGCCAAGTCGCAACCGCGCACGCGCCATTTCGTGCTCAATCATGACATCACGGTCGATGCCGACGGCAAGACCGGCAAGGGGCTGGTCTACTGGTTCGCGCTCACCAACCGCACGCCGCAGAAGGATGTGCAGCTTCTCTATTTCGGCCATGTCGTGGAATATTATGTGAAGGAAGACGGCAAGTGGCTGTTCTCCAAGCGCGAAGTGTTCAACGAGTCGCTGGAGAACCGCGCGCTGTTCTATCCCGATCTGGGCGAGAAGGATCCGCGCACGCCGTCCGGGTCGTGAGGGGCCGCTAGTCCGCCAGAGGCACGGTGTAGATCTGCTTCGCGCTGTTGAGCGGATAGATCGCCGACGAGAACTGCCCTTCGACGTAGAAAACGACGCCGCTCGAGCGCGCGATGTCGTCGCGCACTTCCTCGGCGAGCCCGTCGAAGCGCTGAAGCTCCCTGAGCTTGCCTTCGCTGATGAAGAGGGCGGTCGTCTGCGCGCAGTCCTCGCCGTTCCAGGTCACGGGCTGGTCCTGGGCGCCGACATAGCGGACGGTCGCGGTGCAGGCGGGCTTGCCGTTGACGGAGGTCGTCTCCCTCGCGACGATTGTCGGTTCGTTGCCGGCCGAGGGTTCGGGGTCGATCATGAGGGGCTCGGGCAGGGACGCGGCATTGGACGCCGGGGGGGACGCCTGCGCTTTGGCTTGTGGCGTCGGCGCCGCGCCATTGTCCGGCGCCGGAGCAGGGCGTTGCTGCTGGCAAGCGGCAAGGAGCAGCGCCAGTGCGCCCGAGAGCTGCCACCTCGTTATCTTCAACGCGACTTCCTCTGATATGGTTCAGTCCGGATCATATTCGACATGAAGATGATTATTCGTCGCGTTCATGAATGTCTCGAAGATAACGTCGTAATCCGCTCCCAGGATCCCGCGCACCTCGGTTTCGAACTGCCTGCCCACGCTCGGCTGGATGTTGTTGCCGCGAAAATCCAGCGCGCGCCATTTATAGTGCAGGGAGTCGGCCTTGTGCGTGCTGTCATTGCCCGAGGTGATGACCGGCTGCGGCAGGCCGAGCTTCTTCGCGGCGGTCGCGACGGCCACGATTGCCGGCCCCATCTTCGCATGGAGTTTCTTGAGCTTCACCGCGTTGCTCTTCACCAGCACATTGTTCTGCGCGGCGACCACATTGCCGTCGATGCTCCCGTCGGCCGCCGCCGCTGCAGGCTGAACGGCCGGCGCCGCCGAGGGCGTCGCGTCCGGCGCCGCGAACAGTTTCAGGGCGTCGGCCAGTTCGGCCGGGTAGCGATTCTCCGTGATGCTCACGAGCTGGTCGCGCTGCGCCTTGGGCAGCTTGGGATTGCTTGCCACGCGCAGGACATAGGCGGTCCGCACCTTGTACATCTGCTCGACGAGCGCCCGATCATAGCCCGCGGCGTCGCGCTCATGATCCCGGTCGCAGGCGTTGACGGCGTCGATCAGGATCGTCTTCGCGCCGCCATGCTGGACGGAGATCGACCAGACGGCCTCGCGAACGGCCGTGTGCCGCAGATCGAGGTCCAGACCCTTGGTGGCCAGCACGGCCTCGATAGAGGGCCGATAATGCGTCCGCTCGATGAACTTGTGCTGCGCGGCGCCGAAGGCCTCCTTCTCCGCACCGGCGATCACCTTCCAGACGGTGGAGAACGGACCGCCGCCCGGCTTCGTATCGCCGAACCTGGCGATCCAGGGCCTGCCTTCCGCCTTGAGGAAGGCGGTCAGCGTGCCTGCATTGCTGGAGAGCTGGTAGGTGCCGTAGGAGACGCCGCCAGGGTCACCGCTGCCGCTCGATACCGTGCCGGGGCCGCGTCCGCCGCTCTCGAACCGTTCGGACACGCTGCCGAGCTTGTCGGCGGAAGGGCGGGACGACGCTGTGTCAGCCGGCTTCACGGCGGGACTGGGCGGCTTCGGCTCTGGCTGCGCGACCGCCGCTTCGGCAAGGTCGCAGGCAAGGTCGAGAGCAGCGACCTCGGCCGGCTTGAATCCCCGGCCAAGCATGGTTCTGACGGCATCAAAAATGGGCTTCCGGTTCATGACATTCCCTCTCATGATCGACGCAGCTTCGTCCGACGGGGCGACCGGAAGAACAATCAGAGGGCAATGGCGGCCGGTTTTGTCATTGCGGTCCGATGAGTTCATCGCCGCAAGACCGCTCTGTTCGGCAAGAATAGCCGAGAATCTCCATTTCGACAATGCGTTGCGACGGATCACGGCCGCACTCCGACGAGCGATTGCCGCTGGATCAGCCGGACGACCGGTCCTCCGCTGAGGCGCGGCGAGCGTTATCGACCACATCATCCTGTTTCGGTAACAGACCATGCAAGCCAGCAAGCCCGCACGGCGCTTGTGCAGGCTGTGTTGTTTGTGTAATACAGCCGATAGGCAACAGACTTGTACAGCGTGTTCGATCCCATCACGCGCCGGATGAGGCGCCAGTCATCCGATCCGCTGGATCAGGCGGAGGGCATGCTGCCGGGCGATGCCGGCTCCGTTGCGGGCGGGCAACCTCCATATGAGGCCGCAGACGATCCGGTCCCGTCGCGGGGGCGTCGTCGGCGCTGGGTGAAGTGGGGGCTGATTGCGACTCCCATCCTGTTCCTGCTGCTGGTCGTCTATCTGGCGTTCACGGCGCCGCTCTCCAAATCGCTCCAGCCGCCGGTGCCGCCGAGCATCACCTTGCTGTCCGCTGAAAGGACACCGATTGCGCGGCGTGGCGCCACGATCGGCGAGCCGGTCGATGCGGCCAAGCTGCCCGATCATGTCGTCAATGCCTTCCTCGCCATCGAGGACCGGCGCTTCCGCACGCATTGGGGCATCGATCCGCGCGGCATCGCGCGGGCGGCCTGGAACAATCTCTGGGCCGGCGGCGTGCGGCAGGGCGGCAGCACGATCACGCAGCAGCTCGCCAAGAATGCCTTTCTGACCTCCGACCGGACGGCGACGCGCAAGATGCGCGAGGTCATCATCGCCTTCTGGCTGGAGGCGTGGCTGAGCAAGGACCAGATCCTGTCGCGCTATCTCTCGAACGTCTATTTCGGCGACAATGTCTATGGCCTGCGCGCGGCGGCGAGGCATTATTTCGACCGCGATCCGGACGATCTGAGCGTCGGGCAGGCGGCGATGCTGGCGGGGCTGGTGCAGGCGCCCTCGCGCCTCGCGCCGACGAAGAACCTCGCCGGAGCGCGCGCGCGGCAGAAGCTGGTCGTCGGCGCGATGGTCGCCGCGGGCCTGCTCGACGAGGCGCAGGCCGCGCGCGTCCGCCCGGCGCGGGTCGTCGCGCAGCGGCCGAGCAGCCTCCCCAATGGCACCTATTTCGCCGACTGGATCATGGCCGAGGCGCGGGGGGATGCGGATGGCCTCGAGCGCGAGCAGACCGTGCGCACGACGCTCGAAATGCCGGTGCAGCGCGCGGCCGAGCGTGCCGTGCGCAATGCCGGGCTGCGGCAGGCGCAGGTCGCGATCGTGGTCATGCGGCCGGACGGGCGGGTCGTCGCCATGGTCGGCGGCAAGCGCTATGCGGACAGCCCGTTCAATCGCGCGACGCAGGCGCGGCGGCAGCCGGGCTCCACCTTCAAGCTGTTCGTCTATCTCGCCGCCTTGCGCGCGGGCATGACGCCGGATTCCACGGTCGAGGACGCGCCGGTGCAGATCGGCGAATGGGCGCCGAAGAACAGCGACGGGCAGTATCGTGGCACGATCACCCTGCGCGAGGCGTTTGCGCGCTCCAGCAATGTCGCGGCGGCGCGGCTCATCCATCAGGTCGGGCCCAAGGCCGTGATCCAGGCAGCGCGCGACCTCGGCATTTCGACGCCGATCCCCGAGGAAGCGTCGATCGCGCTCGGCACCTCGACCGTCTCCCTGCTGGAGCTGACGGCCGCCTATGCCGCCGTGGCCAATGGCGATCGCGCGCCGCGCCCGCAGGGGTTGGCCGATGCTGAGGAGCCGGGCTGGCTGGCCACCTTCATGAGCAAAAGGCGCCCGCTCAGCGAAGACGAGGTCGAGGGACTGCGCGATCTGCTGGCGAGCACGGTGCGGAGCGGAACTGGACGCGGTGCCGCGCTGCCGATCGGCGCGTTCGGCAAGACCGGGACGACGCAGGACAAGCGCGATGTGCTGTTCATCGGCTATGCCGGCGGCCTCGTCGCCGGCGTGTGGGTCGGCAATGACGACAATACCCCCAATCCGGGCCTCACCAGCGCGCTCCCCGCACGGATCTGGCGCAGCTTCATGGCGCAGGCGCTCGGCGTCGCGCAGCGCGAGGCGCCGGAAGAACGGCGCGAGGCGCTTCCGGTCGATCTCGACGAGATGATCAACAGCATCGCGCCCGACGATGTCGAGTTCGACATTTCCGAGGACGGGCTCTCGGCCAGCGTGCGCGGGAGCGGGGTGCAGGTGCGGCTCGACCAGAATGGCGTCGAGGTGAGGGGCGAGGGGCAGTCGGATCGCCGCGCGCCGTCGTCATCGAACGAAGCTGAGCCGACCTCGCCCTAGCGAACGACTCTCAACCCGCCCGAGGCCGCCGCCCGCTCGCCTTTCCAGATGGCGATGGTCAGGTCGCCCGCGAGATGCGCCACCACCGATGCCGTGAGATGCTCCGCCGTCAGCCAGCGCAGCACCATCTTGTCGGCGAAGCCGAGCCGGGCATGGGCATAACGCTGCCGGAAATCGTCATGATCGTGCGGCGCGACGTCCACGATGAGGAAGATGCCGCCGGGCGCGAGGAGGCGCGCCGCTTCCGCGATCACCGCCTCGGGATGCTGCGCATAATGCAGCACCTGATGCATGATGATCGTGTCGAACGACTGGTCGTCCATGGGGAGGGCATACATGTCCGCCTGCCGCAGCCTGGCGTCGATACCGGCGCTGGCGAGCCGCTCGCGGGCGAAGCGCAGCATCTCCGGCGAGCGATCGACGCCGAGCGCGGTCTTGGCCCTGGGGGCGAGCAGTTCGAGCATATGGCCGGTGCCGGTGCCGATATCGAGCAGTCGGCCGAGCGGATGCTCTCCCAGCGCGTTCAGGATCGCGGCGTCCACCTCGGCATCGGGGACGTGGAGCGAGCGCAATTCGTGCCAGCGCGAGGCATTGCGCTCGAAGAATCGCTGCGCTTCGGCGGCGCGATCGGTGTGGATCGCCTTGAGCCGGGCCTTGTCCGCCTCGAACCAGGCGATTTCGTCGCCGGTCAGCGCCCAGCTGTCCAATAAAGCGAAGATCGGTTCGACGCGCGGCGTGGCGCCGAGGCTCAAGAAGGCGGAATTGCCTTCCTTGCGCCGCTCGACCAGCCGGGCTTCCTGCAGCACCTTGATATGCTGTGATATTCGCGGCTGGCTCTGGCCCAGTACCAGCGCGAGTTCGCCCACGGTCAGCTCGCCCGATCGCAGCAGCATGAGCATGCGCAGGCGGATGCCATCGCCGAGCGCGCGAAACATCTCTTCGGGCGGGATCGTCATGATCGCCGGCTATCGGTGCGATTACCACTTGTCAATCAATTGATGCCTATATAAAGAAATCATTATATAGTGATTTTGAAAGGATTCGCGATGAGTGTTTATCTAGTGAGATCGTGGGAAGACGGCGCGGCCGCGGCGTCGTTGGTCGGCATCTACATTGCCGCCGATGCGGACAATCTCGAGGCGCGCGTCGCGTCCGACTGCGATGTCGGGCAGTGCGAATATACAAGCGTGCCGCATGGCAGCCTCTACGGGCCGGAGCTGAGCCAGTCGCTCTATCAGGACCAGAAGGCCCCGCGCGC
Source organism: Sphingobium xanthum (assembly GCF_019737615.1). Lineage (GTDB taxonomy): Bacteria > Pseudomonadota > Alphaproteobacteria > Sphingomonadales > Sphingomonadaceae > Sphingobium > Sphingobium xanthum. The sequence continues at coordinate 72,792 of NZ_JAHKKS010000014.1, forward strand.
TGCCGAAGGCCTCAGCGATGACTGGCGCGAGCTGTTCGTCGGCGATGCACGCCCGGACTGGCATGCCTTCCGCGCTTTGGCCTGGCAGGCGCCAGCGCCGCTCCGCGCAGCGTCGTTCTGACGCCGGCGCACAGGAGGCCTTCATGCTAGCCAATCTTCACGGTCTGAAGGCCGATCCGCTGTTCGAGGCGGCAACGGGCGACATCGAGGTGTCATTCGAGTTCTTCCCGCCCAGGTCCGAGCGCGGCGCCGAGGACTTGCAGGACACGGTTGCCGCGCTGGCGCCTCTGGGGCCGCGCTTCGTCTCCGTGACCTGCGGCGCCGGGGGTTCCACACGGCACCACACGCGCGACGCCGTCGTTCGGATCGCGACCCAGACTCCGCTCGCCGCAGCCGCGCATTTGACCTGCGTCGGGGCGAGCCGGAACGAGATCGACGATCTGGCGCGCTCCTATTGGGATGCGGGTATCCGTCACATCGTTGCGTTGCGCGGCGATCCCGAAGGTCCCGGTTCGCGCTTCGAGGCGCGACCGGACGGCTATGCCGGTGCGGCGGCGCTCGTGGCCGGGCTCAAGCGCGTCGCGCCGTTCGAGGTCTCCGTCGCGGCTTATCCGGAATGCCATCCCGAGTCCCGCAATCGCGCGGCCGATCTCGACAATCTCTGGCGCAAGATCGATGCCGGGGCGAGCCGGGCGATCACCCAGTTCTTCTTCTCGGCGGACTGCTTCTTCCGTTTCCGCGATCAGGCGGCGGCGGTCGGGATCGATGCCGAGATCGTGCCGGGCATCCTGCCGATCGCCAATGTCGCGCAGACGCGGCGCTTCGCCGCCATGTGCCAGGCCAGCATTCCACCTTGGCTCGACCGGCTGCTCAACGGCCTCGACGAGCGGCCCGCCGCGCGCGACCTCGTCGCCGCGACGATTGCCACCGAACTCTGCGCGCAACTCTACGCGGGCGGCGTCCGCCAATTCCACTTCTACACGCTCAATCGCGCGGACCTTTCCTACGCGATTTGTCATTTGCTCGGTCTCAGGCCGCAGGAGGACGCCGATGCACGCAGCCGCGCAGCTTGAAGGACTGGCCGCACAGCGGATCCTGCTTCTGGACGGTGCTTATGGCACCGAGATCCAGGGGCGGGGATTGCAGGAGCGCGACTATCGCGGCGATCTCGCCTTGACGCGCGACCAGAAGGGCAATCACGACCTGCTGGCCCTGACCCGTCCGGACGTGATCGGCGACATTACCGACGCCTATCTGGCGGCGGGCGCGGACATCGTCTCGACCAATACCTTCAGCGCCAATCGCATCAGCCAGGCCGATTATGGCGCCGAAGCGCTCGTCGAACAGATCAACATCGCGGCGGCAGCCATCGCCCGGCAATGCGCCGACCGGCACGCGCAGGACGGCCGGCCCCGGTTCGTGGCCGGCGCGGTCGGGCCGACCAACAAGACCTTGTCCCTGTCACCCGACGTCAACGATCCGGGCTTTCGCGAGATCGATTTCGACACGCTGAAGGACGTGTATCGCGAGCAGATCGCGGCGCTCCTCACTGGCGGCGTCGACTTCATTCTGCTGGAGACGATCTTCGACACGCTGAACGCCAAGGCCGCGATCATGGCAACGCACGAGGCCGGTGTCGCTGCCGGCCGGGTCGTGCCGATGATGATCTCCATGACGATCACGGACCTCTCCGGCCGCAATCTCTCGGGCCACACGGTGGAGGCTTTCTGGCAGACCGTCCGGCATGCGCAGCCGCTGACGATCGGGCTCAATTGCTCGTTCGGCGCGGCGCAGCTTCGCCCGCATCTTCAGGCACTGGCATCCGGCGCGGAGAGCCTCATCATGGCCTATCCCAATGCCGGCCTGCCCAATGCGCTGGGCGAGTATGACGAGCTGCCCGAAGAGACGGCGGCGCAATTGCGCGAATGGGCCGAGGCGGGCCTGGTCAACATATTGGGCGGCTGCTGTGGCTCCTCGCCTGCGCATATCGCCGCCATTTCGCGCGCCGTCGCGGATTGCTGGCCGCGCGTCCCGGCGCGCGCGCCGCGCACGACCTATCTCGCCGGCCTCGAACCGATGGAGATCGCGCGATGAATTCGGTGCTGGCCCACCCCCTCAACGCCCCGGGGTCCGCCGAACCGCTCGCCGACATTGATGCGTTGCCCACGCTCTCTCCTCGGGCAACGTTCGTCAATGTCGGCGAGCGGACCAATGTCACCGGTTCGGCGGCCTTCAAGAAGCTGATTATGGCGAGCGACTATGGCCGCGCCGTTGAGGTCGCGCGGCAGCAGGTCGAGAATGGCGCGCAGATCATCGACATCAACATGGACGAGGGTCTGCTCGACGCGGTCGAGGCGATGACGACGTTCCTCAAGCTCATCGCCGCCGAGCCGGACATCGCCCGCGTGCCGTTCATGATCGACAGCTCCCGCTGGGAGGTGATCGAGGCAGGTCTCAAATGCGTTTCCGGCAAGCCGATCGTGAATTCGATCAGCCTGAAGGAAGGCGAGGAGAGCTTCCTCCGGCAAGCGCGGCTGTCCGCGCTCTATGGCGCCGCGATCGTCGTCATGGCGTTCGACGAGGCGGGGCAGGCGGACACGCTCGCGCGGAAGGTCGAGATTTGCGGGCGGGCCTATGATCTGCTCGTCGCCGACGGCTTCCCGGCCGAGGACATCATCTTCGACGCGAACATCTTCGCGGTCGCCACCGGGATCGACGAGCATCGCCGCTATGCGCTCGATTTCATCGAGGCCTGCCGTGCGGTCAAGGCGCGCTGCCCGCATGTCCATCTCTCGGGCGGCCTTTCGAACTTGAGCTTCTCCTTCCGCGGCAACGAGACCGTTCGCCGGGCCATGCACTCGGTGTTCCTCTACCACGCCATTCCTGCCGGGCTGGACATGGCGATCGTCAATGCGGGCCAGCTCGACATTTACGACACGATCGACCCGGAACTGCGCGAGGCCTGCGAGGATGTGATCCTCGACCGGCGCGACGATGCCACCGAGCGGCTGGTCGAATTGGCCGAGCGCTATCGCGATGCCGGGACCGCCGAGGACAAGACGCAGGCCGAATGGCGCAGCTGGCCGGTCGCCAAGCGGCTGGAGCATGCGCTGGTCAAGGGCATCGACAGCCATGTCGTCGAGGATGCCGAGGAAGCCCGGCTTCTGGCCGAGCGCCCGATCCACGTGATCGAGGGAGCGCTCATGGACGGCATGAATGTCGTCGGTGATCTCTTTGGTTCCGGGCGGATGTTTCTGCCGCAAGTGGTCAAGTCCGCGCGCGTGATGAAGAAGGCGGTGAGCCATCTCATCCCGTTCATCGAGGAAGAAAAGGAGCGCAGCGGCGCCGTCCAGGGCAAGGGCAAGATCGTCATGGCGACGGTGAAGGGCGACGTTCACGACATCGGCAAGAACATCGTCGGTGTCGTGCTCCAGTGCAACGGCTTCGAGGTGATCGACCTCGGGGTGATGGTGCCGTGGTCCGAAATCCTGCGTGTCGCGGCCGAGGAGGATGCCGACATGATCGGCCTGTCCGGGCTGATCACGCCCTCGCTCGATGAGATGGTGACGGTGGCGCAGGAAATGCAGCGGCTGAACCTGGATATTCCGCTGCTGATCGGCGGGGCGACGACCTCGCGCGTTCACACGGCGCTGCGCATCGCGCCGGCCTATGCCGGGCCGGTCCTGCATGTGCTCGATGCGAGCCGGGCGGTCGGCGTGGCCTCGACACTGGTGAGCGACACCCTTGCTCAGCCGTTCGTCGAGGAGACGGCAGCGGCCTATGCGGACATCCGCGCACAGCGGGAAGGGAAGGGGCAGAGCGCGCTCCTGCCGATCGCGGAAGCCCGCGCCAATGCACTGGTTGTCGATCCCGCGCTGAAGGCGCCGCCGCCCGCCAGGCCGGGCCTCCACCGGTTCGAGGACTGGCCGCTGGACGATCTGCGGGCTTATATCGACTGGACGCCGTTCTTCCGTGCCTGGGAGCTGGCCGGGAACTTCCCGGACATATTGAGCGACGACGTCGTCGGCCAGACGGCGCGCGATCTCTATCGCGACGCACAGGCGATGCTCGATCGCATCATCGCCGAGCAGTGGTTGTGCGCGCAGGGCGTCGCGGCCTTCTGGCCCGCCGAGCGGGACGGGGACGACGTGCTGGTCGGTGCGGCGCGCACGCGCATCCCGTTCCTGCGCCAGCAGATCGCCAAGCGCGAAGGCCGCGCCAGTTCCTGCCTCGCCGATTTCATCGCGGAGAAGGACGACTGGCTCGGCGGTTTCGCTGTCGCCATCCACGGCATCGATGTCCATCTCGCGCGCTTCAAGGCGGAGCATGACGACTATAGCGACATTCTCCTGAAGGCGCTGGCCGATCGGCTGGCCGAGGCCTTTGCCGAGCGGCTGCACCTGCATGTCCGCACCAATCTCTGGGGCTATGCGCCCGGGGAGGCGCTGGGCAATGACGACCTGATCCGCGAGCGCTATGTCGGCATCCGGCCGGCGCCGGGCTATCCGGCGTGCCCGGATCATACGCTCAAGCCGATGCTGTTCGATCTGCTGTGTGTCGCACCCGCCGGGATCCAGCTGACCGAGAGCCAGGCGATGCTGCCGACCGCCGCGGTCTCCGGCTTCTACTTCGCACACCCGCAGGCCCATTATTTCGGCGTGGCGAGGATCGGGCAGGACCAGCTTGCCGACTATGCCGCGCGGCGTGGTTTCGACCTCGAAACGGCCGAGCGCTGGCTTCGCCCCAATCTCGACTGACACCCAGTCCCAAGGAGACGAACGTGACTCTCGCCGCTGCCAGTTTCGAACAACCCTCGGCCTTGCAGTCCTTCTTCGAAGGCAGGCTGGAAGAGGTCGATCCCGTGATCGCCGAGGCCTGCCGGCTGGAAGGCCTGCGCCAGCAGGACAGGATCGAGCTGATCGCCTCGGAGAATATCGTCTCGCGCGCCGTGCTGGAGGCGCAGGGATCGATCTTCACCAACAAATATGCCGAAGGCTATCCGGGCCGGCGCTATTATGGTGGCTGCGAGTTTGCGGACCGGATCGAGCAACTCGCGATCGACCGCGCGAAGCTGCTGTTCGGCGCGCAGTTCGCCAATGTGCAGCCGCATAGCGGCAGCCAGATGAACCAGGCCGTGTTCCTCGCGCTGCTCCAGCCGGGCGACAGCTTCATGGGGCTCGATCTTGCGGCGGGTGGCCATCTGACGCACGGGTCGCCGGTCAACATGTCCGGCAAATGGTTCCGGCCGATCCCCTATGGCGTCCGCCCGGAAGATCAGCTGCTGGACATGGACGAGATCGCCCAGATCGCGCGCGTTAACCGGCCGAAGCTGATCATCGCCGGCGGCACGGCCTATTCGCGCTACTGGGATTTCGCGCGTTTCCGGGAAATTGCCGACGAGATCGGCGCCTGGCTGCTCGTCGATATGTCGCATTTCGCCGGGCTGGTCTCTGGCAGCGCGCATCCCTCGCCGATGCCGCATGCCCATGTGGTGACGACGACCACGCACAAGTCGCTGCGCGGCCCGCGCGGCGGGCTGATCCTCACCAATGACGAGGCGCTGGCGAAGAAGATCGACACGGCGATCTTCCCCGGCTTGCAGGGCGGGCCGCTCATGCATGTGATCGCGGCCAAGGCCGTGGCGCTTGGGGAAGCGCTGCGACCGGACTTCATCGGCTATGCGCATGACGTGGTCGACAATGCGCGCGCGCTGGCGGCCGCGCTTCAGGAGAACGGCCTCGACATCGTCTCGGGCGGCACGGACAATCATCTCATGCTGGTCGATCTGAGGCCCAAGCGCGCCGCGGGCAACCAGATGGAACGCGCGCTCGGCCGCGCATCGATGACCTGCAACAAGAATGCGATTCCCTTCGACACGGCACGCCCGGCGGTCACCTCCGGCATAAGGCTCGGCACGCCCGCGGGCACGACCCGCGGCTTCGGCACGGCGGAGTTCCGAGCCATCGGCGAGTGGATCGCGATCATGGCGGACGTTGTCGGGCGCTATGGCGAAATGGGCGATCATGCGACCGAGGTCGCCATTGCGAACGAGGTCAAGGCGCTGTGCGCGCGTTTCCCGACCTATCCGGCCGCGTGAGGTCGCGCACGGTCATCTGACCAGCCGATAGCCGACGCCCGGTTCGTTGCGGATGAACGAGGCGACGATGTTCTGCCCTTCGAGCTTTTTGCGGACGCCACGCGCGGCCACCCGCAGATATTCGACATCGCGCTCGTGCCCCGGACCCCAGACGTTGCGCAGCAGCTGTGCATGCGTGACCACGCGACCGGGATGCTTGGCCAGTTCTGCAAGGAAGCCGAACTCCTTGGGGGTCAGATGCACTTCCTCCCCAGCGCGGCGAACGAGACGGGCGGAGAGATCGATCTCGATGTCGCCCACCGTCACGACCGGCCGGTCCGCCTCAGCCGAGAGACGATGGCGCAGCGCCGTGCGGATGCGCGCCAGCACTTCCTCCGTGTCGAACGGCTTGGTGACATAGTCGTCGGCGCCGAGGTCGAGCGCGGCGACTTTCTGCTCTGTTGCATCCCGCGCCGAGACGACCAGCACGGCGGCGCCGCTCGACTTGATGAGCGGCACCAGCTCCAGGCCATCGCGATCGGGCAGGCCAAGGTCGAGCAGGACGGCGTCCGGCTTGTCGATCTGCACGGCGGAGAGCGTTTCACGCCCGGTCCCCGCCTCGACGACCCGATAGCCCGCGCGCGTGAGCGCGGCGCTGAGCAGGCGGCGGATGGCAGGCTCGTCATCGACAACGAGAAGCTTGGAGCCGGTCGTCATTCGTCCGCAGTGCCCTTCACCAGCCGGGTTTCCGGGAAAAGCAGCGCGAAGCGGGCGCCGCTTCGATCATGCCGGTTGGTCGCTTCCACGCCGATCTCCATCGCCTCGGCAAAGCCCTTGACGATGGCGAGGCCGAGCCCGGTGCCGCCCTTGCGGTCGGACCCCTCGATGCGGGTGAAGGTCTCGAAGATCCGCCGCTCCTCGCCGGGGGGAATGCCCGGACCTTCGTCGAGCACGCTCAGGGCCATCCCGCTGTGCTCCCGCCTCGCCGCGATCGTGATCGGCGTGTCGGCATGGCCGTATTTGGCGGCATTCTCGATAAGATTGATGAGGCAGTGGTGGAACAAATGGGGGTCCACCGCGACGAGCGGCAGGTCCGGCGAAATTTCGAGCGCCACGCGACGATCCCGCAGCGCCCGGCGCAGGTCATGCACCGCCGCCGCCACGGCTTCGGCCAGATCGACCGGCTCGATCGACAGGTGCAGCGCGCCGGTCTCGATCCGCACCATGTCCAGCAGATTGGCGACGAAGCGGTTCAGGCGCTCAGCCTCGCCGCGTGCTTCGCGCAGTTGCTCTTCCTGCTCGGGTGTCGCGGGCTGGAATTCTCCGAGCATGCCGAGAATGGTCGTGAGCGGCGTGCGCAGATCATGGCTGACCGAGGACAGCAACGCAGCCCGCAGCCGGTCGCGCTCCTTGAGCTGCGTGACGGTCGACATTTCCGCTTCCAGGCCGATGCGCTCGAGCGCGAGCGCTGCCTGATCGAGCAGGCTGAGCAGCAGCGGCAACTGGTCGGAACGGATCGGCGTGCTGGCATCGGGCTTCGCGATGCCGAAGGCGCCGAGGACATGGCCCGCCGTCGCCACCGGGTGGAACAGCCATTCCGAGGCAGTGAGCGTCTCCGAATTTCGCCCGGCCGGTTGATTGTGATCGAAGGCCCAGCGGGAGGCGGCCTGCTCGATCGCTTCCAGGCGCGTGCCGGCCGGATTGGCGGCGCGCACGACGAGTTCTCCCGCCTCCGGCATGAGGAGCACGGTATGGACGTCCAGCAGGCGCCCGACTTCGTCGCACAGCAATTGCGCCAGTTCCTCCGCCTGGCCGGTACCGGTGAGTTGCCGCGCGAAGCCGGCGAGCGAGCTGTTCTGCGCCGCGCTGCGCTGGGCGAGCAGCGCCTGTTGCCGGACTTTCGCGGCGAGATGGCTGCTCACGACCGCCACACCGAGCAGCACCAGCACGGTCAGGATATTCTCGGGGTCCTGAATGGTGAAAGTATGGGTCGGTGGGATGAAGAAGAAATTATAGGCGAGCGAGCAGACGAGGCTGGTGACGATGCCGACCCGCAGGCCATAACGCAGGGCGGCGACCATCACCGGCAACAGGAACAGCAGGCCGACATTGGCGACGCTGGCTGCGGCGAAGAGGCTGTCCCCGACCAGCGTGACCAGCGCGACCATCCCGAACGCGACGAGATAGTCGGTCGGACGCCCCCAGCGGTCCGGCGCGGGGCGTCGCGCGGCGCGGGCGGGAGAATCGCCCGGCGCCATCGGCAGCACGTGGACAGTCATGTCCGGCGTCTCACGCACGAGGCGGTCGACGATCGAGCCGTGCAGCAGCTCGAACCAGCGCGAGCGCACGGACTTGCCGACGATGAGCTGCGTTGCGCGCGCTTCGGTCGTGAAGCGCTTGAGGCCCTCGACCACATTCTCGCCCGGCACGGTCGCGACGTCGCCGCCAAGCTGGCTCGCCAGATGCAGCGTGGCGGCGAGCCGTGCATTGTCGGCATCCGAGAAGCGGCTTGTGCGCGGCGTCTCGATATGGACGGCGGTCCACGGGCCGCGCAGCGCGTCGGCAATGCGCTTGGCGGCGCGGACCAGCTCGGCCGCAGCCGGCTGCTCGCTCACCGCGACCACGACGCGCTCGCCCGCCGCCCAGGTTCCGGCGAGGGCATGCGCGCGCAGATAATCGAGCATTTCCGCATCGACGGCTTGCGCGGCACGGCGCAGCGCCAGTTCGCGCAGGGCAGTGAGGTTCGACTTGGAGAAGAAGCTGCCGAGCGCCCGCGTCGCTTCCTCGGGCACATAGACCTTGCCCTGCTTCAGCCGCTCGATCAACTCATCGGGCGGGATGTCGATGAGCTCGATATCGGCATTCTCGATCACCCGGTCCGGCAGCGTCTCGCGCACCCGCACCTTGGTGAAGCTCGCCACGACATCGTTGACGCTCTCGAGATGCTGGACGTTGACGGTCGAATAGACGTCGATCCCGGCGGCCAGCAGCTCCTCGACATCCTGATAGCGCTTGTCGTGACGGCTGCCTGGCGCATTGGTGTGCGCCAGCTCATCGACCAGCACGAGCGCCGGATGCCGGGCTAGAATGGCATCGATGTCCATCTCCAGCAGCGTGCGCCCCTGATATTCGACGTCGCTGCGCGGAATGATCTCGAAGCCATCGACCAAAGCAGCGGTCTCGGCGCGGCCATGCGTTTCGACGACGCCGATCACGACATCGTCGCCTTCGCGCCGCCGGACCGTGCCTTCGGTCAGCATCTCATAGGTCTTGCCGACGCCGGGCGCGGCACCGAGGAAGACCTTCAAACGACCACGGCCCTCCTGCGCGGCTTCGCGCAGAAGAGCCTCCGGGCTCGGCCGACCGTCGAGAGGCGAGTCGTGGTTCACTTGGGCGTGTTTGCGCCCTTGGCGTCGAGCCTGTCGAGAGCGCGGTTGAGCATCAGCACATTGACGCGCGGCTCGCCGAGGAAGGCGAGGAGCGGCGTTTCGACATGCTCGGAGACCAGCTTGCGCAACACGCCTTCATCAAGCCCGCGCGCCTTCGTCACGCGAGCAACCTGAAACAAGGCCGCCTCGGGGCTGATATGGGGGTCGAGCCCCGAGGCGGAAGTCGTCACCAGATCGGCAGGAGGAACGATAACGTCTGGCGAGGTTCGCAAGGTGGCGATGTCGGCCTGCATGCGGTCGTGCAGCGCCTGGCTGGTCGGGCCGAGATTGGAGCCGTAGCTGTTGTTCGCTTCATAGCCCGCGCCGGCGGCCGACGGGCGCGGATGGAAATAGCGCTCGCCGGTGAAGCCCTGCGCGATCAGCTCTGAGCCAATGACGCGGCCGTTTTCGGTGATGAGGCTGCCATTGGCCTGATGCGGGAAGGCGAGCTGGCCGATGCCGGTGATCGCGGCGGGATAGGCAAGGCCCAGCAGCAGCGCGAACAGGATCGTCAGCACGACGGCGGGACGGATGGCGGAAGTGAAGTCCTTGAGCATGAGATTGCTCCTCAAACGAGATTGAGACCGGAGACGGCGATGTCGATCAGCTTGATGCCGACGAACGGCGCGACGAGACCGCCGAGGCCGTAGATCGCGAGATTGCGCGCCAGCAGCGGTCCGGCACCGATTGCGCGAAACCGGACCCCTTTGAGAGCCAGCGGGACGAGGCAGGGGATGATCAGCGCGTTGAAGATGATCGCCGAGAGTATCGCGCTGTTCGGCGAAGCAAGACCCATGACGTTGAGTACGCCGAGGCCCGGATAGAGCACGATGAACATCGCCGGGATGATCGCGAAATATTTGGCGACATCGTTGGCGACCGAGAAGGTCGTGAGCGCGCCGCGCGTCATCAACAATTGCTTGCCGAGGCCCACAATCTCGATGAGCTTGGTCGGGTCGCTGTCGAGATCGACCATATTGCCTGCCTCGCGCGCGGCCTGCGTGCCGGTGTTCATGGCGACGCCGACATCGGCCTGGGCAAGGGCGGGGGCATCGTTGGTCCCGTCGCCGCACATGGCGACGAGGCGCCCGCCGGCTTGCTCCTTGCGGATGAGAGCCAGCTTGTCCTCCGGCGTCGCTTCGGCAAGGAAATCGTCCACGCCCGCCTCGGCCGCGATGGCGGCGGCTGTCAGCGGATTGTCGCCGGTGATCATCACCGTGCGAATGCCCATGCGGCGCAGCTCGGCGAAGCGGTCGCGCACGCCGGCCTTGATCACGTCCTTGAGCGCGATGGCGCCGAGCAGCTTGCCGTTCTCGGCCACGGCGAGCGGCGTCATGCCGGCGCGGGCAATCGTCTCGGTCGTGCGGCGCAGCTCGTTCGCGGCGGCGGTTTCGCCAAGTCCCGGATTGGCGCGCAAGATCGCATCGACCGCGCCTTTCTGGATGATGCGGCCGTTCAGCTTGATGCCGGAAATGCGGGTCTGCGCCGTGAAGGGAACGATCTCCGCATCGGCAGGCAAGGCTTGCGCGGCAATGCCGTGCTTTTCGCGCGCGAGCACCAGCACCGAGCGGCCTTCCGGCGTCTCGTCGGCAAGGCTGGCGAGCATCGCGGCTTGCGCCAGCGCATCGGTGGTGACGCCGGAGATCGCGTGCAGTTCGCTCGCCTGCCGGTCGCCGATCGTGATCGTGCCGGTCTTGTCGAGTAGCAGCACGTCGACATCGCCCGCAGCCTCGACCGCGCGGCCGGACTTGGCGAGCACGTTGAAACGCACCAGCCGGTCCATGCCCGCAATGCCGATGGCGGAAAGCAGGGCGGCGATCGTGGTCGGGATCAAGGTGATCAGCAGCGCCGCCAGCACCGCGACCGGAATGCTGCCGCCCGCATAGCTGGCGAAACCGGGGATCGTGGCGACGGCGATCAGGAAGATGATCGTCAGGCCCACGAGCAGGATCGTGAGCGCGATCTCGTTCGGCGTCTTCTGCCGCTCGGCGCCTTCGACCAGCGCGATCATGCGATCGAGGAAACCCTTGCCCGGCTCCTGCGTGACGCGGACCTTGATGCTGTCCGAGATGACGCGCGTCCCCGCTGTCACGGCCGAGCGGTCGCCGCCCGCCTCGCGGATGACGGGCGCGCTCTCGCCCGTGATCGCGGCCTCGTTGACCGAGGCGACGCCTTCGATCACTTCGCCGTCGGCCGGAATGAGATCATTGGTCTCGACGACAACGACATCGCCGCGCTGAAGCCGCGAGGCGGCGACGGTGCGCCCGTCGGGCAGCTTGGCCGTCAGCTCGGACTTGGTCGCGCGGAGCGACGCCGCCTGGGCCCTGCCGCGCCCCTCGGCGAGGGCCTCGGCAAAGGTGCCGAACAGCACCGTCAGCCACATCCAGACAATCAGCTGGAGCTGGAAGCCCGCCGAGAGATCGGTGCCGCCCATCGGGAGCAGGACGGTCAGCAGCAAAGCGACCACCGCCGTCGTGAACAGCACCGGATTGCGGATCAGTTCGCGCGGATCGAGCTTGCGCACGGCGTCGGCCATGGCGGGCGCGACCAGCTTGGCCGAGAAGATGGAGGAGGGGGTTGTCATGATGTCATGTCCTCAGAAAAGCTGGCCGTTGATCATCGCGATGTGATCGGCGATCGGGCCGAGCGCGAGGCCCGGGAGGAAAGTGAGGCCGCCGACGATCAGGATGATCGCGACCAGCAGGCCGATCCACAGCGGGCCAGTGGTCGGGAAGGAACCCGCCGTTTCCGGCGTGTACTTCTTCGCGGCCAGGCTGCCGGCGATCGCCAGCACGGGCACGATGATGAAGAAGCGGCCGATCCACATCGAGATGGCGAGCAGCGCGTTGTAATAAGGCGTGCCCGAGGTGATGCCGGCAAAGGCCGAGCCGTTGTTCCCCGTCGCCGAGCTATAGGCGTAGAGGATCTCGGTGAAGCCATGAGGCCCCTTGTTGAGCGGCCCGGCGAGGCCCTGTGGTAGCACGGACGAGAGCGCCGTGAAGCCGAGGATGCAGAGCGGCAGGACCGCGATGGCGAGGACGGCCAGCTTCACTTCCTTTGCCTCGATCTTCTTGCCGACATATTCCGGCGTGCGCCCGACCATCAGGCCGGCAACGAACACCGCGAGCAGTGCGAACAGCAGGAAGCCGTAGATGCCAGCACCGACACCGCCCACGACGATCTCGCCGAGCTGGATGTTGAACAGCGGGATCATGCCGCCCAACGCCGTGAAGCTGTCGTGCATCGCATTGACCGCGCCGCACGAGGCCGCCGTCGTGATGACCGCGAAGAGCGCGCTGGCGGCAAGGCCAAAACGGACTTCCTTGCCTTCCATATTGCCGCCGGCAAAGCCGAGGCCGTGCATCATCGGCGTGCCGGCCGCCTCCTGCCAATAGAGGATGCCGACGCCGGCGAGGAACAGGATCATCATCGCGGCGAGGATCGCCCAGCCCTGGCGTGTGTTGCCGACGGCCTTGCCGAAGCACCAGGTGAGACCCACACCGATCGAGAAGATCGAGAGCATCTGCACCAGATTGGTGAGGGCCGTCGGGTTCTCGAAGGGATGCGCGCTGTTGGCGTTGAAGAAGCCGCCGCCATTGGTGCCGAGCATCTTGATCGCTTCCTGGCTGGCGACCGGGCCGACCACGATGCTCTGCTTGACGCCTTCGATCGTCGTCGCGTCGACCATGCTCGCGAAGGTCTGCGGCACGCCGCTGGCGATCAGGAAGACCGCATAGACGATGCACAGAGGCAGCAGCAGATAGAGCGTCACCCGCGTGATATCCGCCCAGAAATTGCCGAGGCCGCTCACCTGCCGCCGGGCGAAGCCGCGGAACAGGGCGAAGGCGATGGCGATGCCGGTCGCCGCCGACAGGAAATTATGGATGGTGAGCCCCAGCATCTGGCTGAGGTTCGACATCGCCGCCTCGCCCGAATACCATTGCCAGTTGGTGTTGGTGGTGAAGCTGATCGCGGTGTTCATCGCGCCGTCCGGGCCGATGCCGGGTAGGTCGCGCGGGTTCATCGGCAGCACGCCTTGCAGGCGCAGGATCGCATAGGTGAAGAGCAATGTGACGAGCTGGAACAGCAGCATGTGGACGGCATAGGTGCGCCAGCTCTGCTCGGCCTGCGGATCGATGCCCGCCAGCCTGTAGAAACCGCGCTCGACCGGGCCGAGTACCGCATGAAGCGGTGTGCTTCGTCCTTCGTAGAGGGCGAAGAGCCACAGGCCCATCGGCTTGGCGAGCGCGATGATGATGGCGGTGAAAAGGAGGATGAGAACCCATCCCTGAACGGTCATGAACCGGCTCCTTTCAGAAACGCTCGGGCCGGATCAACACGGCCACGAGATAGAGGAGGAGGCCAAGCGCCACGGCGCCGGCGAGGACGAATTGCGCGGTCATGGCAGCGGACTCAGGCGTCGCCGCACAGGCGTGCATAAGCGAGCGTCAGCGCGAACAGCCCGGCGAGAACGCCGAGCCAGAGAAGATCGGTCATGCCTTCTGTCCCTGTGATTGTTGAGCGTGTGATTGGGAAAAGCGCGCGGCGCGGTCCGGCACGTCGATCAGCCGGAAGAGGCCCTGACCGACAGTCAGCAGAGCGCCGCCCATACTCCAGCACAGGAATGTGCCGGCCGCCTCGGCGGTTTCGAGAGCAAGCGACAGTTCCGATGACGGACGTTGCACCGCAGCATGAAGCCAGATCGCACTGAGTGCGCAGAGGCCGAGCAGCGCGAGTCCGATGGCGCGCAGCACAATCTCCGCCGCCCACCATCTGTCTCCGGTTTCCAGTCTGGCCATGATTTTGCCCATCGCCTTCCATTCCGTGCGGGATTGCGCCGGCGATGTGGGCGCGGAGGCGATTAAGCTTCCACGGGGAATTTGGCCGGCGGCATAAAATTTCCGTAAAGGTCGAGGCCGCGCGGGCGGGGCAATATGACCGAGGTCACATGCATCTTTGCCGGGCGCGACAAAGGGCGCCGGGGCAACCGCGAATAAAGAATGATTGGCTGGTGACCCCTACGGGAATCGAACCCGTGTTTCAGCCGTGAAAGGGCCGCGTCCTAACCGCTAGACGAAGGGGCCATGTGACCGGGACATCGGCCCGGCGACAGGTTCGGGGCCTATGCCGTGGGATGCCCGGCTAGGCAAGCCAAAAAAAATCGGCTCGCAACGTGGTCGGGGCGGCGTTCGGGCGAGCGTGCCGAATAGTCCGCCTGATTGCGAACTGAACCGCTCCGGGTCTTCCGGAGGCTATTTGGTTTACGTTACGCAGCCAAGGAGACGTCGTCCAGCATGGCATAATATTGTTCTTCGGCTTCAGCGGGTGGGATATTGCCGATGGGCGCCAGCAGGCGTCGGTTGTTAAACCAGTCTACCCATTCGAGCGTGGCATAGTCCACGGCCTTGAAGGATCGCCACGGTCCCCTGCGGTGGATCACCTCGGCCTTGTAAAGGCCATTGATGGTCTCACCCAAAGCATTGTCATAGCTGTCGCCAACACTGCCAACCGATGGCTCGATCCCGGCTTTGGCAAGCCGCTCCGAGTATCGGATGGAGACATATTGTGAACCGCGGTGACTGTGGTGGACGAGACCGCCGCGGTGGACAGGGCGGCGCTCATGTATAGCCTGCTCCAGCGCGTCCAGCCCGAAGCTGGCATGCGCAGTCCTGCTGACCCGCCAGCCCACGATATAGCGGGCGTAGACGTCGATCACAAAGGCTACGTAAACGAAGCCCGCCCACGTCGCGACACAGGTGGAGTCAAACACCCAAAGCATGCTCGGCGCGCGATGATGTCTTTGCCTATCGCAGCGGCTATGAGGATGCCGATCGATACCAGATCGAAGTTGCGTTCCGGGCAGGCGAATGTCGCGCGATCATTTCGACGTCAGCGCTCAAACTCGGGATAGTTCGGCACGACCGGCGCGCTCCTTCAGATCGACGCCCCATGGTTTGCCGGCACGGGCCAAATCGCCCATAATAATCGCGTAACCGGTGTTTTCAGACCACGGTCCAAGGCATGAGTTCGCCGACGGCATTGGCAGGATGGCCCGCGGCCAGTTTAGTGAGGGTTTCGGTCAGCCATGTGTGCGGGTTGATGCCGGAAAGCTTGCAGTTTTCGATGAGCGTGGCGATCACGGCCCAGTTGTCACCGCCTTCGTCGGAGCCGGCGAACAGGGCGTTCTTGCGGTTGAGAGCGAGCGGCCGGATCGCGCGTTCGACGGTGTTGGTGTCAAGCTCGATGCGCCCATCGTCGAGGAAGCGGACGAGTCCGTCCCAGCGGCTGACCGCGTAGCGTATCGCTTCGGCGAGCTTGCTCTTGGCGCTGAGCTGGCGAAGCCGGGCATCGAGATAGACCTTGAGGTCGTCGACGAGGATCCGGCTGTGCTCGTCGCGCACAGCGCGGCGCTGCTCGGCCGATGAGCCGCGCACCTGGTCCTCGACTTCATACAACTTGGCGATGCGCTTCAGGATCTCGGTCGCGACCGGCGACTTCTCGGCAAGATCGTAGAACTTGCGCCGGACGTGCGACCAGCAGAAGGCGAGGCTGACCTGCTGGCGCCGCTTGGCGAGAGCGGCGTAGCCGCCATAGCCATCGACCTGCAGGATGCCCGCGAAATCCCCGAGATGAGCCTCGGGCCGTTCGGCCTTGCGGTCCGCGGCGTAGACGTAGGCCACCATCGGCGGGTCACTGCCGCCCCAGGGTCGATCGTCGCGGGCATAGGCCCACAGCT
>NZ_JAHKKS010000015.1 GCF_019737615.1 Sphingobium xanthum
GCGCATGTTCTGTCGCTTCAAAGACTGGCGACGCATCGCCACCCGCTTCGATCGCAACCTCAAAAACTTCATGGGAGCCATCTGCATCGCCGCTGCCGTCATCTGGTGGCTGTAGTGAGTCCGGACCCTAGCTTTCCCGATCCGTCGAATAGCCATGCAGTCTCTACCTGAGTCTGCATTCTGTCATTAGCTTTGGCTACCACAGCCAGTCTACTTTGCCCACCTTGGTCCACGCAACCGTCAGCAAAGAAGTGCGCTTCACCGCGCTTGTACCTATTGTCATCACGATGCCAAACACGCCAATGCCTAGCTTTGGCTGCAGCTTCAAATTCGGCAACCGTTGAGCCGAGAGGGACAATTGTTAGCAGCTTTGAAGTCAACTCTGCTTCACTCGGCCAAGAAACCACGGCTCGGCAGCCGACCAGCGCAAGGAGAAGCAGCGAAATTGTGACCAATCTGATCATGGCGACAAAACTAGTGCTGGCGCAACACCCTCGTCAACGTCCGCTTGCCACCCCAAATCAGTCGTCGCGACAGGACCGGATCCGTCCGTGCGGGCAAGACCATGTTCTGCTTGGATCAAACCACGGCAATCCCTCAGGAGTGCCGTTACAACCTGTTCGGGAGCTCAGCGCGTGCGCGCAGTTCCGCCGCCGGCCTGTGTCGGCTCGGCAGCCGCCGTCGCGACCGGTGCCGCCACAGCCTTGCTGAAGCCCACCGGCAGGCGCTTCAAGTCCGCGAGACGCGAGCGGAACGCCGACAGCGCTGCGCCGGAAAGCTGGGCGACCTGCGTGAACTTGATCGAGGTCGGATTGACCGTCGCGCCGCCGCGATAGAGCTCATAGTGGAGGTGGGGGCCGGTCGAGAGTCCGGTCGAGCCGACATAGCCGATCACCTGGCCGCGCCGGACCATCTGGCCGGAGGCGACCGCGATGCGGCTCATATGCGCATAGCCCGAGCCGATGCCCCCAGCATGTTGCAGCCGGACGAATTTGCCATGTCCGCCGTGCCAGCCGGCATAGGTCACGCGGCCGTCCGTCACGGCGTAAATGGGTGAGCCGTAAGCGGCTGCGAAATCGACGCCGGCGTGCATGCGCCGATAACCCAGCACCGGGTGGAAGCGCTGGCCATAGCTGGAACTCATGCGGCCGGAGACAGGCGCCGCCAGCACGCCGCGCGTCTCGCCCACGCCGGATGCTTCGAACCATTGCTGGCGGCCATCCTGCGTCCACTTCAGCATGTTGATGTCCTTGCCCCGCGCGCGGTCGAGGCCGGCGAAGAGCAGCTGCCCGACTTCGGCCTCGCCGGTGGCGGCGCGGCGATGCGCGACGATGATGTCGAACTGGTCGTCGGAGCCGACGTCCGAGCCCACGTTGAGGCGCGTGGCGAGCACCTTGAGATAGGCCTGGATGCTGGAGGGATCGGCGCCGGCCGCGCGGGCCGCGCGATAGAGGCTGCCGCCGACCTGACCGCGAATGCGCAGCGGTGTGTTGTCCACGGCGATCGGGATCCGGGTCAGCGTGAGCGCGTCGCCCTGCCGGTTGATCTCCAGCGCAAGCTCGAGCCGCGCACGTACCGTCAGCCGGTCGAGCGGTCGCGCGACATTGCGATTGGGACGGCGGCCAAGGATCATGTGGACCCGCGTGCCCGCGGCAATGGAATCCGGATCGACCGCTTCGCCGATCAGCGAGAGCACGGCCCTGGCATCGCGATCACTGACGCCGGAGCGGGAGAGGGTGTGTGCAAAGCTGTCACCGGTGCCGAGGCCCGCGTCGAGCTCGATCTGCGGACGCTCGGGGGTTTCGGTAAGCGGCGCGACCGCGTCGGTCGGCCCCATGCGCAGGCCGCTGTCGCCGCCGAGCGCAGAAGCGCTGATCATCTGCGAGCGATACTGGTCGAGTTGATTGCTGGTGAGCGGACCGGGCACGGCTCCTGGGATCGCGACGACGCCCGGCGCGAGCATGACTGTCGTGGCGCACAACGAAAGGCAAGTGAGGAGACCGCGCCACCAGATGCGGCTGCCGATATTATGGGCGAGATCGGGTGTGAGATCGACCGTCTGTGCCCACTCGCCGATGCGCTCGCGCAGCGTGGCGGGCGCGGCGATGGTTCCGCGCGTGCCGAAGGTCGGCACCGGGCTGTTCAGCCACAAGGTTGCCGTGCTGTCCCCATGGGCCGGGTTGAACTCGATCTTCTGGTACACTGAAATTGTCGCCCCCGAAGGCTTCCTTCGCACGGCCGGTCGCGCTTTTCCGCCAGCCTTGGCGCGATTGTTTGTGAAATGAATTGGTTAAAGTCAAACTAACACGGCATGGCGCCTCCCGTGCGTGCGGCGAGATGTGCGTGGGTGTCGGTCGAGCGCGCGCAGAACGGGAAATTTGTGTCGCTTCGGGATTTGCGCCTTGTCCCGGGCGCCGCCGCGCTCCATGTCCTTGCGGACTATGGCGAGCCGTGCTCATGCTGCCCTGAAGGCCGTGCTCGGGCCGACCAACACCGGCAAGACGCATCTCGCGATCGAGCGCATGTGCGGTCACTCCAGCGGCCTCATGGGCTTCCCGCTGCGCCTGCTCGCCCGCGAGGTCTATGACCGGGTCTGCCGCATCAAGGGATCGGATCAGGTCGCGCTGCTGACCGGCGAGGAGCGGATCGCGCCGCCCAATGCCCGCTATGTGATGGCGACGGCGGAGGCGATGCCGGTGCGCGGCGGCTTCGGCGCATTCAGCGATTTCGCCTTCGTCGGCGTGGACGAGATCCAGCTCGCCGCCGATCCGGAGCGTGGTCATATCTTTACCGATCGGCTGCTGCATGCGCGCGGGCGGGAGGAAACCATGCTGCTCGGCTCGGCCAGCATGGCGCCGCTGGTGCGCAGCCTCGTGCCGGATACGGAAGTCATCTCGCGCCCGCGCTTCTCGACCTTGCGTTATGCTGGTTCCGCCAAGCTCTCGCGCCTGCCCAAGCGCTCGGCCGTCGTCGCCTTCTCCGTGGAGGAAGTCTATCGCGTGGCAGAAATGCTGCGGCGGCATCGCGGCGGCGCGGCCGTCGTCATGGGCGCGCTCAGCCCGACGACGCGCAATGCGCAGGTCGCGATGTTCGAAGCAGGCGAGGTCGATTATCTCGTCGCGACCGACGCGATCGGCATGGGGCTCAATCTCAATGTCGATCATGTCGCCTTCGCGTCGCTGCGCAAATTCGACGGGCAGCGCACGCGCCGCCTGACCGTCGCCGAGATGGCGCAGATCGCCGGGCGCGCCGGGCGTCACCAGAAGGACGGCACGTTTGGCGATATCGGCGCGTCGGATGGCCCGCCGGCCTTCACCGCCGAGGAAGTCGAGCGGATCGAGGAGCATAGGTTCGACCGGATCGACCAGATCTTCTGGCGCGAGGCCGATCTGCCGATGGACGATGTCGATACGCTGATCGAGGCGCTGGAGGAGCGGCCGCATGAGCCGGGTCTGCGCGCAGCCCCCGAGGCGATCGATCTTGCCGTGCTCAAATATCTCGCCGATCTGCCGGACGTGCGCGAGCGGGCGCGCGGGCCGTGGCAAGTCGCGCGGCTCTGGGCGGCCTGCTCGGTGCCCGATTTCCAGAAGCTCGGCCTGGAGCATCATGCCCGCACCATTCATCGGCTCTGGACCTGGCTTAGCCAGGGCAATGGCCATATCCCGCAGGACTGGTTCGCGGGCCAGCTGGCCCGGCTCGATAATGTGCAGGGCGATGTCGACGCGCTGGCCGGGCGAATCGCGGCGGTGCGCATCTGGGCCTATGTTGCGCAGCGCGACGACTGGCTTGCCCAGCCCGCCGAAATGGCGGCGCGGGCCCACGCGCTGGAGGAGCGGCTGTCCGATGCACTGCACGGCGCGCTGCGCCAGCGCTTCGTGGATCGGCGAACGTCCGCTTTGCTGCGGCAGGCCGGGGACCAGCATGCGCTTTTGGCAGTGGACGTGGACAGCACCGGCAATGTAACAGTCGACGGATACAAGATCGGAACGCTGAAGGGTTTTCGCTTTGCTGTCGACCCATTGGCGCGCGCGAATGAAAAGCGGCTGCTTCTGGCCGCTGCCGAACGGAGACTGGGTGCACATTTGAACGAGATGGCGCAGGCATTGCTGGCAGTGGACGACAAGGCGTTCAGCTTCGCCAGCCCTCCGGGCGGAGACGCTCAGATCATCTGGAACGGGCATCCGGTGGCGACGCTGAAGGCGGGCCAGCGCCTGCTCGCGCCCGAACTGGTGCTTGATGCCGGACTATCCGGCCTGGCGCCCGAAATCCAGCAGGGCGTGCGCGAGCGGCTCGGCGTCTGGATCAGGGGCCAGTTCGATCGGCACGTTCCGGCCTTGCTCAAGATGGAAGCGGGTGCGACCGATCCGGCGCTGCCCCCGTCCGTGCGTGCCGTGCTGGCGCAACTCGCCGATGCGGGCGGCATCATGCCGCGCACGCAGCTCGACGAGGCGCTCGGCCAGGTCGCCAAGGAAGACCGCGCGCATCTGCGCAGGGCGGGCGTCGTCATCGGCGTCATGGACCTTTATCATCCCGGCCTCATGAAGCCTGCCGCCGCGCAATGGCGCATGGCGCTGCTGTCGCTGAAGCGCGCCAAGCCACTGGTCGCGCTTCCCGCCGCCGGCGCGGTGTTGCTGCCCGCGAGCGAGGAGCTGGACGAGATCGGCGCGGGCATTGCCGGCTTCCGCAAGCTCGGCGAGTCCTGGCTGCGGCTCGACATGGCCGAGCGGCTGGCACGCGGCGCGCATGAGGCGATCGCCGCCGGCAAGCCCTATGGCGCCGACGATGCGACGATCGTGTCGATCGGCCTCAACGAGGCGAGCTTCCTCGATCTCATGCGCCAGGCCGGCTTCCGTCCCGTCGCCGATGCGGCCGAGGGTGCGCCCAACTGGCAATTCCGCGGACGTCCCAAGCAGCGCCCGCCGCGTCCCGAAGGCGAGCAGCGCCGCCGTCGTCCGCAGGGCGACCGGGCCCAGCAGGGCGATCGTCCGCCGCGCGGCGACCGGCCGGAGCGTCAGGGCCGGCCCGACCGGCCGAAAGGCGACCGTCCGCCGCGCGACGACAAGCGCCCGGATCGTAAGGCCGATCGCAAACCGCGCCCGCAGGATCGCGACCGGGATCGGGATCGCGGCCCGCGCGAGCCGCGCCAGATCGTCGCCACCGGCAAGGCACTGGCGGGGCTCGGCGCCCTGTTCGGCCGGGAGGAATAGTCTCTGGCGGGGGGGAGCGGCGCGGCCACACCCGGTAGCGGGATGGGGCACGGGCCGAGCTTGCGGCTCGACAAATATCTCTGGTTCGTGCGCCTCGCGCCCAATCGATCGAGCGCGCAGGCGCTGGCCGAGCGCGGCATCATCCGGCTGAACGGCCGCCGCGTCGAGCGCTCGCACACGCCCGTGCGCATCGGCGATCTCATCACTCTGCCGCAAGGCAATGTCATCCGCGTCATCCGCGTCGAGAAGCTGCCGGACCGGCGCGGCCCGGCCAGCGAGGCGCAGCTCTGCTACAGCGCGATCACGCCCGGCAGTGCGCCCGCGCCACAGGCCGAGGGCGAAAGCTGAGCTAGGCGCGCGCATAGCCCTTGCCTGTTGACGCTCGCGCACGCCGGGCATATCGCGAGCGCGAATTTAACAGGGAAGACTGCCATGACCTATGTCGTGACCGACGCGTGCATCCGCTGCAAATATATGGACTGCGTCGAGGTCTGTCCGGTCGACTGCTTCTATGAAGGCGAGAACATGCTCGTCATCAACCCGAACGAGTGCATCGACTGCGGCGTGTGCGAGCCCGAGTGCCCGGCCGAAGCGATCCTGCCCGATACCGAGGGCGGTCTCGAGCAGTGGATGGAGCTCAACGCCAAATATTCCGCCGAATGGCCGAACATCACCACCAAGGGCGAACAGCCTGCCGATGCCGACGAGCATAAGGGCGAAGAGGGCAAGTTCGACAAATATTTCTCTGCCGAGCCCGGCTCCGGCAACTGACGGTTCGTCGCGTTAACCGCGCGCGTTCACGCGCGGTTCAGCGGCAATTCAATATACTACGGACAAAGGAGTCGCTATCGCATGACGCGGCTCCCTCGGCTCATTGAAGCCGGTCGGAGAGTATGTGTGGGCTGCCATTGCTGTCGCCCAACGCCACCTATGGTGGTCTGAGATGCAAACAAACGCAACATACCAGTGGTTGCACATTTAGCAGGCTGGTAATTTTGTTACGAATCTGTTAACAGACGATGGAAGCGGCATCCCGCGCCGCTCTGGAGTGATTGCGCATGGCCTACGGCTGGCACCGGATCGACACAATAGCGACGAGTGCCCCGCAATTCAGCCATCATAGTCCAAAGATAAAGAAAGGTTCGCAAGCATGGCTGCAAAAGCGCTGTCCTTCGACGTCGGCGATTACGTTGTTTATCCCAAGCACGGCGTAGGTCGGGTCATCGAGCTGCAGAGCCAGAAGATCGCCGGCATTGATCTGGAACTCTATGTGCTCCGCTTTGAAAAGGAGCGCATGACGCTTCGCGTGCCTACCAACAAGGCCGAGAGCGTCGGCATGCGCAAGCTGTCTTCGGACAAGACGCTTGGCGAGGCGCTTGAGACGCTCAAGGGCAAGCCCAAGGTCAAGCGCACCATGTGGTCGCGCCGCGCTCAGGAATATGAAGCGAAGATCAACTCGGGCGACCTCGTGTCGATCGCCGAAGTGACGCGCGACCTGTTCCGTGCCGACGATCAGCCCGAGCAGAGCTATTCGGAGCGCCAGATTTTCGAGGCCGCTTCCAGCCGTCTCGCCCGCGAGCTGGCCGCGATGGAAGAGGTCGATGAGCAGACCGCGCTCAAGAAGATCCTGCACATCCTCAACGAGGCCGCGCCGAAATATGCGAAGCTCGCCGCCGAGTAATCGTCGCTTCCAGAGCTGATACAATGATATAGGGGCGGCGCCGCGAGGTGCCGCCCTTCTCGTTTGTGCGGGCGACGTCGCTGGGTCTGTACATATGGTCTTGGCGACCTTGCCGACCATCTGTATTAGGCCATCAATACAGTTTGGAGTGTGGCATGAAAGACAAGACCCGCCTCGCGATCACCGGCGTCGTTGCCGCCGGGGCGCTTGCCCTGACGGTCGGCGGGCATGGTCTGAATTTCACCTTCGGCGATGATGAAGGCGGCAAGCACGGTGACGACAGCGGCCCGCAGGTCACCCGCACGATCGAGAATCTCAAGGGTTTCGACGGCGTCACGCTGACCGGCCCGGACGATGTCGTTGTCACCCACGGCAAGAGCTTCCTCGTCGAGGCGGAAGGGGCGAAAGGCGTGATTGATCGCCTCAATCTCTTCGTCAAGGATGGCACGCTCCATATCGAACGCAAGCAGAGCGGGAGCTGGCGTGGACGTGACGACGCGACCGTGCGCGTGACCTTGCCCGCGATCCAGCGCGTGAGGCTCACCGGCCCCGGCGACATGCGGGTCGATCGGCTCGACGGCAAACAGGTGAAGGCGGAGATTACCGGCCCGGGCAATCTTGCTATCGGCGCGATGGATGCCGAGACGGCCGAACTGGCGCTCACCGGCCCCGGCGATCTCACCGTCTCCGGCCGAACGAAGACCGCGAAGCTCAGCACGACCGGCCCCGGCGACATCCTCGCGCGCGATCTCGCGACCGAACGCGCTTCGCTCGACCTGATCGGCACCGGCGATATCGATGTGCGCGCCAGCCAGGGCGCCGACATTTCCATCATCGGCACGGGCGATGCGCGCGTCATCGGCACCGACGCCTGCCGGATCACCAAGACCGGCCCGGGCGACGCACGATGCACAAGCTGATCCCCGCCGCGCTTGCCGTATTGACGGCCTTTGCCGCGCCCGCAAGCGCCGCGACGCGGACCTATATCGTCACCGATTTCGACAATCTGCGCCTCGAAGCGCCGATCGAGGTCGTGGTCACCAGCGGCCGCGGCGTATCGGCGCGCGGCGAAGGCGATGCCAACACGCTCTCGCGCATCGATCTCGCTGTCTCGGCCCGCACGCTCACCATCCGGCTCAAGCCCTCACCCTACGAGGCCCGGCGCGATCGAAACGATGGTCCGGCGAAACTGTTCGTCAGCGTCCCCGTGCTGCGCCATCTCCAGCTTGCCGGCGCCGGCTCGCTCAAGGTCAGTGGCGGGCTCGACAAGCTGCAGGCCGAAATACTTGCCTCGGGCAGCGGCAGCGTCGCCGTGAGCGACATCGCGACGGACCGGCTGGGCGTCGTCCAGACCGGCTCGGGCGCCATCGCGATCACCGGCAAAGCCAAGCGGCTGGACATCCATGTCGCGGGCAGCGGCGCGCTTGCCGCCGGCGCGCTGGCATCGAGCGATCTCGGCGTCCTGCTCGAAGGCTCGGCCACGATCGAGGCCGCGGCGGACCGCAGCGCCAAGATCCTGGCGACGGGACCCGGCAGCGTCACCGTAGCCGGCAAGGCCGCCTGCACGGTCAGCCGCACCGGCAGCGGCTCGGTGCTTTGCGGCGGGAAGAGCTACTGAGCGCGTTTGATGAACTCGTCTCCCAACCTGAAGCGTCACGTTCTAGAGCGGCTGCGGGGGAAGATCATGCTCGCCATTCTAGTCACTTTCCAATCTGCGGCGCTACCAGCCACCACGGGCTGGAGAACTGAGCGGGACCAGATCACGTGCCAGATCAATCGTGACGTTCCGGCCTCGGATCGCGCGGAATGGGTTACGATCTTGCGAGATGCCATCTCGACGACGTTTCATGTCACACTGATCGTGCCGCGGACAGTTCCAATCACTGCCCGTAGTCGCCTGACGATGGTGCGCCCTGGTGATGCGGGCAATTCAGCGTTGGCGTTCAAGCGCGGTCGCTTGGCGGATGGTAGGGCGGTGCTGGAATTCGACACGCCGGTTGATCTCGATCCGACGTTCTCCTTTTTTCTTGATGGCCAGCAGCTTGCGATCGTTGGTGACGAACTCCCTGCGCTCCGGTCGCGTCTCGCGCGTTGCCGCGAAGATCAACTGGTCGGACTAGGGGTCGAGGCTGCTTCCGTCAGTGACACGTTGCAGCCGCCTGTCGGGTCCGTTCGCCCTTGGATCACCAATGATGATATTCCGCCTCGGCCTCTTCCGAAAAGTCGTCGGGGCTATATGATGTGGAAGGTCTTGCCCGATGGCAGAATCAATAATTGCCGCTTCGTGATCTCGCTCGATGATGAGAAGCTCGACAGACGCGTCTGCGAACTGCTTACGCGTCGAGGCGCCTATCAGCGCGGCGCGCGCGACGCTGCCGGCCAACCGGTCGAGACTTGGGACAGCCGTTGGATGATAGTCGTCTATTGAGCCGCCGCTAAACCCGCTCCGCCTGCACCACCGGATCGATCGCGCGCAGCGCCGAAAGAATGCGCGCGACATGGCTCGCATCCTCCACTTCCAGGTCGATCAGGTCGGTGTGGAACGGTCCCTCGCGATTGACGAGTTGCAGGTTGAGGATGTTCGCCTTGTTCACGCCGAAAATGTTGGCGACGGTCGCCAGCGCGCCGGGCTGGTTCTTGACGATCACTTGCAGCCGCGTCGTGCCGCCCTTGGCCTCGCTGTCCCAGCTCAGGTCCACCCAGTCGGCGTCCTGACCGGTCTCCAGCGCCAGGCAGTCGATGGTGTGAACCTCGATCGGCTCGTCCGGTCGGCGCAGGCCGACGATGCGGTCGCCGGGCACCGGATGGCAGCATTCCGAGAGCGTGAAGGCAATGCCGGGCGTCAGGCCGAGGATGGAGACGGCCTGATGCTGGGCCGATTTCTTCGACTTCTTGCCCGGCGCTTCCTCGACGCTGCCGGGCACGAGCGCGTTCAGCACCTCGTCGTCGGAGATGCGGTTCATGGCGATCGCGATCATCAGCGCCGCCTTGTCCTCCAGCTTCAGGCGCTTGATCGCGGCCTTCTCCGCCTTGTCGCCGATCTCGACGACGAGGCGCGAGACGATCTCCTCATAGAGCTTTTCGCCAAGCGCGATCGTCTCGGCGCGCTGCTTCTGGCGGATGAAGCGGCGGATGGCGGCGCGCGCCTTGCCGGTCACGGCGAAGCTCAGCCAGCCGGGTTGCGGCTCCTGCGCGTCGGATTTGAGGATTTCGACCTGATCGCCATTTTCTAGGATCGTGCGCAGCGGCATCACGCGGCCGTTGATCTTGGCGCCGACCGCCTGGTTGCCGAGCTTGGTGTGGACCGCATAGGCGAAATCGACCGGCGTCGATCCCTTGGGGAGCTGCTGCAGCTCGCCCTTCGGGGTGAAGGCGAAGATGCGATCCTGATACATCGCCATGCGCGTATGCTCGAGCAGCTCCTCGGCATCCTGGCTCTGCTCCAGGATTTCGACGAGGTCGCGCAGCCATCCGGCCTGACCGTCGGGCCTGGCGTCGTCCTGCTTGTAGGCCCAGTGCGCGGCGAGGCCGAATTCGCTGTCCCGGTGCATCCGCTCGGAGCGGATCTGGATCTCGATGCGGGCATTCTCGTCGTGGATCACGGTCGTGTGCAGCGACTGGTATCCGTTCCGCTTGGGTGTCGAGATGTAATCCTTGAAGCGCCCGGGCACCATTTTGTAGCGCTGATGGATGAGGCCCAGCGCGCGATAGCAGTCATCGGTGCTGTCGGTGATGACACGGAAGGCCATGATATCGGAGAGCTGCTCGAAGCTGATGTGACGCTCCTGCGTCTTGCGCCAGATCGAGTAGGGATGCTTCTCGCGGCCGGAGACGGTGACGCGCATACCGGCGGTGGTCAATATGGTCTGGAGCTGGCTGGCAATGCGCTTGACCTTGTCCTCGCCGCCTTCCTTGAGCAGCGCGAGCCGGCGCGTGACACTGTCATAGGCGTCGGGCTCCAGTTGCTGGAAGGCCAGCAGCTGCATTTCGCGCATGAAATCATACATGCCGATCCGCTCGGCAAGCGGCGCATAAATGTCCATCGTCTCGCGGGCGATGCGGCGCCGCTTCTCCTCGCTCTTGATGAAGTGCAGCGTGCGCATGTTGTGCAGCCGGTCGGCGAGCTTGACGAGCAGCACGCGGATATCGTCGGACATGGCGAGCAGGAATTTGCGCAGATTTTCCGCAGCGCGCTGGTTTTCGCTCTGCGCTTCGATCTTGCTGAGCTTGGTGACGCCATCGACCAGCCGCGCGACATCGTCGCCGAACAGGCGTTGCACTTCCTCGGTCGTGGTCAGCGTGTCCTCGATCGTGTCGTGCAGCAGCGCCGTCACGATGGTGCGATCGTCGAGGAACAAGTCGGTCAATATGCCCGCAACTTCAATCGGATGGCTGAAATATGGGTCGCCGCTGGCGCGCTTCTGGCTGCCATGTTTGGCAACCGAGAACACATAGGCGCGGTTGATCAGCGCCTCATCGGCGTCCGGATCGTAGTTCTTGACCCGCTCAACAAGTTCGTACTGGCGCAGCATCGGGCCACAAGATGCTGTTGCGGCCCCGTGCTGCGCAACAGAAAACTGCACATTTCGATGCGGGCGGGGCGCTGCTGTGGTTCTGTCGTCACTTCGTGGCGATGCGGGCGGCTCCCGGGGCGCCGTTGCAGCGCGCCAGCTGCTCGGCATCGAACAGGGTCTTGCCGCTGCCGAAGCTGGTGACCGGGCCGGCCGTTCGCGCCAGTGCCTGACAGACGACCAGCGGGCGGCTGTTCCCGGTGGGCGCCGTGCATTGGTCGTCGGCGCAGCGCCAGAGCAGGCCGTGCGCGACCAGCCTGTCCGCCTGCACGGGCGCCGCGAGCGTCGCCGTGTGGCCGGCGTTGCTTGCCCGGGCGGACAGGGTGCCGGGCGCCGAGAGGGCTGCCAGTGCCAGAGTCAGTTTCAGGAACGTCGTCATCTGATCCTCCCAATTCAGTAGCGAATCGAAACTATAATATTCGATTGCAATATGCAACTGAATAGACAGGCTGCGGCAGTCCGCTCGCCCACTGTCCGGATTAGGGATTTGGCGACGGGACGATTATGCGCTAGCGTCGATCGCTATGGGTGCTCGCAAGGGTCTCGATGCGTTTGAGGGTTGTGCCCTGCCGTCCGCGCTGGAAGCGATGGGGGAGCGGTGGTCCTTCCTGATCCTGCGCGCGTCGTTCAATGGCATTGTCTATTTCGAGGATTTTCAGGGTTCGCTCGGTATCGCGCGCAACATCCTGTCGAACCGCCTCGCCAGGCTCGTCAATAAGGGCATTCTCACGCGCGAACCGGTCGAGACCGACAAGCGCCGCGTCGCCTATCGCCTGACCGATAAGGGGCGAGGACTCGTGCCGGTCATGATCGCGCTGCGCCAATGGGGCGAGCGCTGGGGCGGTGTATCGCCGTCAGGCCCGATCCTCGCCGACGCGCGTGATCGCCAACCCGTCCGCCCGATCACGATACAGGCGTGGGACGGGCGCGCGCTTGGCCACCATGATCTGTGCTGGCTCGATCGGGACGAGCCGGAGGGCGAGCCGACGCCGTGCGAGGCCGCAACATGCATGAAGACCGGAAAGAACTGACCCGTACGCCCATGTCGACGGTCTTGCCGATCAGAGCGCAGCCCTTTTTCGAGGACAAGAACCGGGCCTTCTGGATGCTCCAGGGCCTCGGCTGGTCCGGCGCGTTCCTGTTGCGCGGCCTCTCTGGCATCGCCAACGGACAGCCGCTCTCCTTCCTCGTGCCGGTACTCATCTCGACCGTGGCGGGCTATTCGATCACCTTGCTGATGGCGGTGGGCTATCGCTTCCTGCTCGCGCAGAAGCCGATCGTCACCTGGACGACCTCGATCGTCGTCGCGATCATCGCCGGCGGCACATCGGCCTTCATCGATGCCTGGGTGTTCACGACGCTCAATCCGGTGGGTGAGGGCGCCAGCCTCAAGCTGTTCCTCGGCGCCTTCTATCTCAATTTCACGCTGCTCGGCGCCTGGTCAGCGCTCTATTATGCGATCAACTTCTACCTGACGGTGGAGGAACAGGCCGACCAGCTGCTGCATCTGGAGAGTCAGGCAAGCGCCGCCCAACTCGCCATGCTGCGCTATCAGCTCAATCCGCATTTCCTGTTCAACACGCTGAACAGCATCTCGACGCTCGTGCTGCTCAAGCAGACCGAGCGGGCGAATGCGATGCTTTCGCGCCTGTCAGCCTTTCTTCGCTACACTTTGATCAACGAACCGACCGCACAGGTGACGCTTGAGCAGGAGGTCGAGACGCTGAAACTGTATCTCGAGATCGAGAAGATGCGGTTCGAGGATCGGCTGCGGCCGATTTTCGACATTCATCCGGCGGTGGCGGCGGCGCGTCTGCCCTCGCTGCTGCTGCAACCGCTGGTCGAGAATGCGATCAAATATGCCGTGACGCCGCTGGAGGAGGGGGCGGATATCGTCGTGACGGCGCAGCCTGTCGGTGAAAACGTTCGGATCGTCGTGTCGGACACCGGTCCCGGGTTGAACGGGGCGGACCACCGCATGACGAAGGGTACGGGAGTGGGCCTGGCCAACATTCGTGACCGGCTGGTCCAGGCATTTGGGGAACGACAAAGCATGGAAACACGTTCTCCGCCCGAGGGGGGCTATAGCGTCATCATCGAGATGCCGCTGATCACTGCCGAACCATCAAGGGTAGCTGCATGACCATAAGAACCATTCTCGTCGACGATGAAAGCCTCGCCATCCAGGGACTGAAGCTCCGGCTCGAGGCGCATCCCGATGTGGAAATCGTGGAGACCTGCACGAATGGCCGCGAGGCCATCCGCGCTATCAAGACGCACAAGCCCGATCTTGTGTTCCTCGACATCCAGATGCCCGGCTTCGACGGTTTCTCCGTCGTGCAGGGCGTGATGGAAGTCGAGCCGCCATTGTTCATCTTCGTGACGGCCTATTCGGACCACGCCCTGCGCGCGTTCGAGGCGCAGGCGATCGACTATCTCATGAAGCCCGTCGACGAGCAGCGCCTCGCCGATGCCCTCGACCGTGCCCGCCAGCGCCTGCACGAGAAGCGCCACGTCGTGGAGGCCGAACGCCTGCGCGAAGTGCTGGCCGAAGTGGCCCCCGACGTCGTTTCGGACATGGGCGCGGACGCGGATACGCCCGCGTCCAGCCGCTACGAGAAGCTCATCAACATCAAGGATCGCGGCCAGATCTTCCGCATCGATGTCGATACGATCGAGCGGATCGATGCGGCCGGCGACTATATGTGCATCTACACGGCCGACAATTCGCTGATCCTGCGCGAGACGATGAAGGATCTGGAGAAGCGGCTCGATCCGCGCAATTTCCAGCGCATTCATCGCTCGACCATCGTGAACCTGAGCCAAGTCCGTCAGGTGAAGCCGCACACCAATGGCGAGTGCTTCCTGGTGCTGGAATCCGGCAGCCAGGTGAAGGTCAGCCGCTCCTATCGCGACGTGGTGGCGCGCTTCGTTCACTGACGCCCCTCGTCGTGGCAAAGAAATTGGCCGGGCCTCGCGAGAGGTCCGGCCTTTCCTTTGCTACGGGAATCGTTGGACGGAGCCGCCGCTCAGCAGCGGCCATTGCCCTTGTCGATCGCGCGGCCGGCAATGGCGCCGACAGCGCCGCCGATGATCACGCCCGCGGTCTTGTCGCCACGGCGACCGGCAACCTCGTGGCCGAGCAGGCCGCCGGCAATGGCGCCGACGATCGTGCCGGTCGTGCCGTCGTTGCTGCAGCGATAGCGATTGCTGGCGTAACGGCTGTCACGATAGCGGGCATCGCGCACATAGCGGCTGTCGCGATAGTCGCGATAATCCCGGT
Source organism: Sphingobium xanthum (assembly GCF_019737615.1). Classification (GTDB taxonomy): domain Bacteria; phylum Pseudomonadota; class Alphaproteobacteria; order Sphingomonadales; family Sphingomonadaceae; genus Sphingobium; species Sphingobium xanthum. The sequence goes on from NZ_JAHKKS010000015.1 coordinate 14,743, forward strand.
CGTTGTAGCGATAATCCCGGCTGTAGTCGCCGCGATAGTCGCGATAATGGTCGCGGGCCGCTGCCGGTGCCGCGACGCCGAGCGAAGTCACGACCATGGTAGCGGCGGCCGTGAGGCTGATGAAGGTCTTCGTCATGGTCTTGCTCCTTGATCTTCCTGGCGAACGCTTCGTGGCAACTGCGCCTCTGTTCGTCCGCTATGAGAGCCTTCTAGACCTCCGCGCTTGAGCCAATGCTGAACGGTCATTTTAGCGTTCGTTCAGGTTCGGCCGCGCCGGATTGCCGCACAAGGCAGTGGCGTCGTCGCCGCTCGGCCGCTATGCCCCGGCGCCATATGCAGCGTGTCGCGCTTATCCTCATGCTGTTCGTCCTGCTCATGAACGGGCGCCATGGGGGCAACACGCCACCCGCGACGTTCGACAGCCTCTCGGTCCAGGCCCGTGCGCTGGACATTGCCGACAGTGCGCTGAGCAAGGATTATGGACCGCTTCGCCTGACCGCAGCGTGGCAGCTTTCGGGTTCGCACGCCGCTTTCGGCGGTTTTTCCTCGCTCTTTGTGAAGGAGGACGGCGCGCTGGTCGCGTTGAACGATACAGGCGAGCTGTTCGGCTTCCGCGTGAAGGGGCCGCAGGGAGCGGGCTTCGTCGAGCCGTTGCCGCGCATCGGGATCGAGCAAAGCTGGCCCAGCTGGGAGTGGGATTCGGAAAGCATGCAGCGCGATCCGGCGACCGGGCGCATCTGGGTCGGTTTCGAGCTGCTCCAGCGCATCTGTCGCTATGCGCCGGACTTCAAGGCGCTTGAGGGCTGCGTCACCCCGCGCGCCATGCTGCGCTGGCCTGTCACGGGCAGCATCGAATCGCTCGTGCGCTTCGCGGACGGTCGCTTTCTCGCTATCTCGGAAATGGGGACGAACGCTGCCGGCGCCCATGATGTGCTGCTCTGGCAAGGCGATCCGGTCGATCCCGCGACGCCGCCCCCCGTCCATCTGGGCTATCGCCCGCCCACCGGCTATCGCCCCACAGATGCGCTCTGGCTGGGCGGCGACCGGCTGCTGGTGCTCAATCGGCGCCTGACCCTGGCCGACGGGTTCACCACGCGGCTAACGGTCGTCACGCTGCCCAGGCTGGAGGAAGGCGCCGTGCTGACCGGCCGCGTGATCGCCACTTTCGCGCCACCGGGCCTGGCGGACAATTTCGAGGCCATGGCGCTGAGCCGGGAAAAGGGCCGTCCGGTGCTGTGGGTGGCATCGGACGACAACCATCTCTTCCTGCAGCGTTCCTTGCTGCTGCGCTTCGATCTGCCGGCTGACTGGGTCAGCGACCGGCCAGCGCCTTGAGCGCAACGGAAAAGACAGGCAAAGAAAAAGGCGGCCCGGGCGGACCGCCTCTTCGAAATCGGATGATCGCGCCGAATCAGGCCGCCTTGGGAGCAGCCTTCTTCTCGATCTCGCGCTTCAGGCGACGGACGCGCAGCGACAGCTTGGTGTCGTTGGTCTTCAGCAGCCAGTTGTCGAGACCGCCGACATGCTCGACCGAGCGCAAGCCATGCGTCGAAACGCGCAGCTTGATGCCGCGCTCCAGCGTGTCGGAAATCAGCGTCACATTCTGCAGGTTGGGCAGAAAGACTCGCTTGGTCTTGTTGTTGGCGTGCGACACGTTGTGGCCCACTTGGCGGCCCCGGCCGGTCAGTTCGCAGATGCGCGACATGTCTCGTTCCTGATCTGGGTACTTACGGAAAGTGGCGCCGATACAAGGCAAAGCCCGAATCGTCAAGGCGCTTTCCCCTGATTTCTGCCTGGACCAAAGTGATTTCAATCCGGATGGAAACATCTGGCGGCTCGGAAATCACGGCCAACAGGAAATTTTCCAGACTCATTCCTGTTCGATCAGGGCGGGAATGAGTCTAGGGATGAGGCGTGCCTGAACCCTTCCCCCTTCCCGAGCCGATGCGCATCGCCCTTGCCTGTGCGCAAGCGTCGGCGCAAGCCGATGAGGTGCCGATTGGCGCCGTCGTGACGCGGGATGGGCGCGTGATCGCGACCGGCGAGAACCGCAATCGCCGGGATAATGATCCGACGGCCCATGCCGAAATCGTCGCGATTCGGGCGGCTTGCGCGGCGCTCGGGCAGGACCGTCTTACCGGCTGCGATCTCTGGGTGACGCTGGAGCCCTGCGCCATGTGCGCCGGCGCTATCGCGCATGCGCGCATTGCCCGGCTCTATTATGGCGCGCTCGATCCGAAGGGCGGGGGTGTCGATCATGGCGCGCGCGTCTTTGCGCAACCGCAATGCCATCATCGCCCGGAGCTGTTTCCCGGACTCGGCGAGGAAGCGTCGGCAAGCCTATTGCGCGGCTTTTTTGCGGCGCGTCGCTAGCGGCGGGTCTTCCGGCTCACCTTCGATCTTGTAGAGCGTATAGGGCAGTTCGCCGGGGAATTTGAGTTCGACCGGCGTCAGGAAGGGGAAGCCCTCACCGCGCGAGACGCGGGCATAGAAGCCACGCGGGCTCCGCCGCTGATAGATCGTCCCTTCCGGGAAATTGGGGCAGAACAGGAAATAGGTCGCGCCATGCTGCGCGGCGATTTCGCGAAACCGCTCCGGTGAGCCGTCGAAGGCATGATGAATGTCGAGGATCGCCTTGCCGTTGCGATGATAGGGGCCGGCGATGACGCTATGATGCGTGATCGCTATGACGCGCGGCCCCATATCGACGAGCGTGAAGATCGTCGCGGCGGGGACCTGGTCGAGCACCTGCAAGGCGGGCTGCGTGCGGCAGCGTGCCTCGGAGCGGCGGGTGACCTGCCGCCGGGTCTCGTTGCGATTGCCGGAAGCCGCATTCGCCGGTGCGTCGGTTCTTGTCGTGGCAGCGGGCGACGGGGCCGCTTTTGGTGATGGCGCGACGTTCGCATTGCCGGCGGCAGCCGGCCGGGGCTTGGCCGCCGCATTGGACCCGTTACCCATGGCGCGGGCATAAATGGGATAGAGCGAATAGATGCCGATGGCGCAGCCCAGAAGCAGGATTGCCGGCAAGGCGGCGATGCGCTCGGCCCAGCGGCCCGCAAACAGCTTCTCGACGGAGGTCCACAGCGCCCAGGCGACGGGTGCGATGGCCAGCAGTTGCGCTGCCGGGCCGGCGCGAATCTGCCAGAAAGTGAGCGCGATGGCGAAGCCGATCATGAGCGCCACGGTGATCCAGGCCCAAAGCCGGTCCGTGTCCCGGCGGGCAACAATGCAGCCCACGAAAGCGCAGAGCAGTCCGGTCGCGGGCAAGGCCAGGATCGGCACCCAACTGGATTGCGGCTGGGTGTAGATGGGCTTGGCTTCACGAATATAGACCAGCCAGCTCTTCTGGAGCTCCGGTGAAATCTGGTAGGCGCTGGTCAGGCATTGCGGCCACATGGCATAGGCGAAGCCGCCCACGATCGCGCCGCCGATGGCGCCGGCGATCAGCCTTTGCGGCCAGGAGCGCAATGGCAGCATCGTGAGCGCGAAGAGGATGCCCGATGCCAGAACGAGAATGCTCGTCCACACCGGAGAGATGGCGTCGCAGACCGGGAGGCGGTTGGCATTGCTCGCGAACAGGGCGTAGCCGATCGCCGTCGTGCCGCCGAGGCTGAGCGCATAGGGCCGCATCCGCCGCGCCGCGCCATCCTTGAACACCCAGCGCAGCGCGATCAGCGCGCCGGCGCCGGCGAGATAGACCATCATTTCCATGCCAATGACAACGGACGCGGCGCTGGAGACGCCAGCGACGATGCCTCCGCGCGTCCATTTGCGATCGACGAGGCCCGCGAGCGCCGTCGCCGTCAGCGCGAGTTGCCAGCCATGGTGATCGACCCGCAGGGGCATGTACATGGCAAGGCCCATGCTGGCGCCGAGCGGCAGGAGCATGGCGGCGAACCAGGCGTGGCCGCGGCCGTCGTTCGAGAGGCGCCGGGCGATGAAAGCAACAGCGAGCATCAGCACCAGCAGCGGCAGGAACGGCGCGACGCCGAGCGCAAGCTCGTCCGCGCGCGCCGGCCCGGTGAACAGCCGGAAGAAGAGCATGAGCGCGGCGATCGGCAGATCGACCAGCCGGCTCCAGTGGATATTGGCGCCGCCGGGCGGGTCCATCCTATGCTGGCGCAGATCCCACCAGCTCTGGCCGTTCAGCCAGTCGCGCACCTGCAGATAGCGCATATTGTCGTCGGTATCGCCGAGCGAAAGATAATGGATCGCGGAAGCATATTTATCGAGATAGAAGGCCGCGATCAGCAGCCAGGCGATGACGATGATCCACCGCCATTCCCTGGTGGCGAAGCCGTCCAGCACGGCCCACCACCGGCGCAGGCGCATGCCCGTAGCCGGGGCAGCATTGTCTAGGCTTTGCCGCATCGGCTAGGGGCTTAGCTCAGTCGGCCAAAAGCGCAACGGGGCATTTGATTGAGCGAAGCGGGGAAAGAAGCGAAAGCGGACGGCATGCGCTGGCAATTGCTGCGCTATGTGCTGACCGGCGGTTTCGTGACCGCGCTCCAGGCGGCTGTCTACTGGACGCTGGCGCAATGGGCGTCGGTGCATCCCCAGATCGCGAACTTCCTTGGCTATCTCGTCGCCGTGGCAAGCGGTTATGTGCTGCACGGCCGCTTCACCTTCCGCGGCCATGGCAGGCGCGATCAGCCTGTGTCGCGGGCGATCCGGTTCGTCGCGGTTTCCCTGCTCAGCCTCGGCCTCAATGCATTTTGGGTCTGGCTCTGCGTTCAGGCGTTGCACTGGCCGCTCTGGACCCCGATCCCGCTGATGGGCGTCGTGACGCCCGCGCTGGTCTTCGTTCTCAATCGCCAGTGGGTCTTTCGCTGACGCACACATGAAAAGGGCCGCCGGATTGTCCGGCGGCCCTTGCCAAAAGCTATTCGCTCAATGGCGAAGCTTACATCGCGGCGTTGGTTGCGTTCGCGGCAGCATTCGTGGCGTTGCTGGCGGCGTTCATGGCATTGCCAGCGGCATTCATGGCGTTATCGGCAGCATTGGCGACGTCGTTCGTGGCATTTGCAGCGTCGTTGGCGACATTGTTGGTCGCTTCCGGGCTGGAGCAAGCAGCGAGGCCGAGCGATGCGGCCGCGATGAGCGAGAAAGCAATGGTCTTGGTCATGGGCAAACCCCTTCACTGAAATCATAGCGCGCAGAACGTATGGAAGGGGTCCCCCCCCTAAAGCCTGCGGGGGCGAGTCGTATCGGTTTGTCGCGGCCAACGCAATCCCTTGCGGTTGGCTGAAATTAACCATGCGTTCAGTTGCCGCGGCTTGATTGAAGAACGGACTGGCCTAGAATATCGGCCATGCAGGGGCAGCTCGATCTCTTCCGCGCGCTCGCGGATCCCACTCGTCTCCGGATCGTGCATCTGCTGCGCGAGATGGAATTGGCCGTCGGCGAGATCGCGCTTGTGGTCGGGCAGAGCCAGCCGCGCGTGTCGCGCCATGTGCGCATTCTGGTCGAGGCGGGGCTGGTCGATCGCCGCAAGGAGGGGAGCTGGGTGTTCCTGAATCTCCATGGCGGGGCGGGGGCCGACGCGCTGCTGGCCTTCCTGGATGCGGCGGCGCCGGCGGACAGTGAGCGGCTGTGGATCGAGGCGGATCTCGCGCGTCTTGCCGCGGTGCGGGCGGAGCGGGCGCGGGCGGCCGAGGATTATTTCGCCATGCACGCCGAGGAATGGGATGCGCTGCGCTCGCTCTATGTGCCCGAGGCGCAGGTCGAGGCAGCGATGACCGATATTCTGGGCGGCGAGCCGCTCGGTCGCCTGCTCGATATCGGCACCGGCACCGGCCGCATGGCGATGCTGTTCGCGCCGCAGGCTTCCACCGTTGTTGCCATCGATCGTAGCGCCGAGATGCTACGCCTCGCCCGCGGCAACCTGCCGCATGGCATTGCCGACAAGGTCAGGTTCCTGGCGGGCGATTTCAACGAGCTGCCCGTGGCGACGCACTCGGCCGATACGGCCATCCTGCACCAGGTGCTGCATTATGCGCAGGCGCCGGGCCGCGTCATCGTCGAAGTCGCGCGCACGCTCAAGGATGGCGGACGGCTCTTGATCGTCGATTTCGCGCCGCACGATCGCGAAGAGCTGCGCCAGCGCGATGCGCATACGCGCCTCGGCTTTTCGGACCAGCAGATCGTCGCCTGGTATGCCGCTGCCGGCATTGCCATCGAGCGGGTCGAGACGTTGGCCGGCGGCGCGCTGACCGTGAAGCTCTGGCTCGGGCAGCGGCGAGGCTCGCCGGCCATTGCCCGCCTGCGCAGCAGCAAGGCGTCGCAGGCGGGATGAGGGCCTAGCGGCTGGGCGCGCGTTTTGGTCGTGTCATCAGCGCGCTCAGTCGGTCCTTGATCGCGAGCTTCAGCCGCTTGAGGCGTTGAAGGCGCGCAAAATCCGGCCAGCGTCTTTTCTGTTCGACGCGCAAGGCGTCGTCCAGCTGCTGGTGACGGCTCATGAGGCGGAAGATAGTCTGGGACAATGTGCCACTCCGTATGGATTGAAAGGATCCAATTCGGGTGACAGCCGGGCAGCTTTTTGTGTCTGCTTGGGGGTGCCAGACTAGCGCACCGGTGTCACCCGATGCGGTCCGACATCACGAGAGACGAAGGGGGTACGTCAACTCGCCAGAGGGGCCCGGCCCGCGAATCTCAATGTAACAATCGAAGCCGGTATCGCAACCCCCGGCAGAGCGATTTATCTCGCTCCGGATGGCATTCGCCGCCTTGCGCGGCCATTCAGTCGCCCAGCTCTTTCGCTTCCTGATATTTGATCTCGAGATAGCGGTTGTGCGCCGCCAGCTTGTCGAGATCGCCGCTGGCGAGCTGCTGGGTCATCGTCGCGATTTCCTGCTCGATGACACTCAGCCCCTCGACAAGCTGGGCGTCCGGCACGCGGCCGTTGCGCGGCTGTTTGCGCAGCGGCTCGGGAATGGACTGATAGCCGGTGACGAGTTGCGGCAGATGATCCGAAAGCAGGCGACGCACCTCGGTCGCGGCCGGCTCCTTGGGATCGAGCCTGGCGAGCTGCGGCGCCAGCGTTTCCAGCCGATTGCCGATCGCGTCGAGGATCGGCATGGCCGGCGCCGGCAGGGCCTTGCGCTGGCTTTCCAGCCAGATCTCGGTCTTGAGCGGCAGTGCCTTGAGGTCGGTATCGGCCAGCTTCTCGGCCACGACGGTGGGCGTCGCCGGCACGAAGGCGAAGGCGAGGCAGGCCAGCAGCAGCCCCATCACGATCAGAAGCCCCGTGCTGCCGAGCGGCTGGATGAAACCGAACACGGTCGCGCCGACCACCACGAGCACCGCCGCGACGATCATGCGCTTGAGGCGCGACATCAGGTCCTGCCGCTTGTGCGCCCGCCCGCGCGCGCTCGTGGAGCGATAGCGGTCGGTCGTGCGCACCATGATCTCGTTGGCGCGGGCCAGGATGTCGTCGCTCTCGCTCGGCATGCTCAGGCCTTCACTCGATCGCCGTCAGCGGCGAATTGCCGCTGGAAACGGCGGCCTGCGCCCGCGCCTGACCTTCGGCCCGCGCGATATAGCCCTTGGACTTCTCGACCTCGCCGGAGAGCGTGTTGACCGTGGTCTTCATGTTCTCGAGCGCCTTCAGCTTGAAGGTGTCGATATTGTCCATCGTGTCGTAGATGTTCTGGAAGGCGCGCTGCAGCGTCTCCAGCGGGATGGTGCTGGAGGCCGCCTGTTCATGGATCTGCGCGGTCTGTGTCTTGAGCAGTTCGCCCGTGCTGTCGATGATGTTGGCCGTCGTGGTGTTGAGCGCCGTGATCTGCTCCAGCACCAGCCGTTGCCCGGCGAGCGCCTGCGCCACCGTCACCGCCGTGCGCAGCGCCGCGACCGTGGTCGTGGAGGCGCGATCGACGCCCTTCACCAGCTCGACATTGTTCTTCTTGACCAGATCGAGCGCGAGATAGCCCTGCACCGTCACCGCCATCTGCGTCAGCAGATCCTGCGTGCGCTGGCGGACATAGAAAAGCGCGCTCTCGCGGATCGCCTTGGCCTTGGCCGGATCGGTCGAGTCCAGCTCCAGCGCCTTGTCCTCCAGCCGCTGGTCCATCGCCTTGGCGATGTGGATCATCTGCTCGAGGCGGCCCATGGTCGCCCACATATTCTGCCGTTCGACATCGACTGCGGCATTGTCCTTGATCAGCGTGTCCTTGCCCGAGGCAAGGCTGCCGAGGATCGAGTTGATGTGCGTCTGGCTCGACTTGTAGCTGTCGAAATAGTTCCGCATCCTGTTGCCGAACGGGATGATGCCGAACAGCTTCTTCGGCGCGAGCAGATTGCCTTTCTTGCCCGGATCGAGATCCTCGACGACGCGGCGCAACTCGGCGAGATCGTTGCCGACGCTCAGATCGCTGTCCATCGCGCGCACCGGCCGGTCGAGGAAACGGTTGGAATGGCCCGCTGCCTCAGCGATTTCCTTGCGGCCCATATTGGTGATCTGATCGACCTTCGCGCCGAACTCGGGCGAATTGGCATCGAGCGCGGCCAGCTCCTCGACAAAGCCGTGGACCTTCTCGTCCAGCTTGGAGCGCTTTTCGTCCTCGATCGGCACCAGTCCTGCCGCCTTTTCGGGCGTCACGGCGGGCACCACATCGGGCGGGCTCAGGTCCAGCTTCTCTTCGGTCTTGGTCGTCGTCGCGGTCGTCGCCATCGTCATCTCCTGAATGGTGTTATATCACAATAGAACACCATGGGTTCAAGGCCCCAATTTCTATAGGCCGCGCGCGGCCGGGAAGTAAGCCCCGCCGTGGTTGTGGGGCCTCCGCAGCAAGGGTCGGCGTCTCTCTTCGCTAACTTCGCACGTGTGGCGCATGGAGAAATCTCATAAACATTTTGGAATCAGATACTTAGATCGAAAGCGGATGTAAGATGATTGCAGCGCTGTAGGACAGAGGATTTTTGCCGGGTCCACGGGTTTCCGCTTGGTAAACCAATGCTAACCATTGCCCGCTTATGCTGCCCCGTTTCCCGGGAGGATTGCAAAGGCGCGCCGAATGTATCACGCTCATCGCTTCGAGAGGATGTCCCTGAACAGGCGCCTGGACGGACGTCATGTCCGCCATGGAACGGGGGGCGCCGTGGACAATTATGATCTCGTCGTGATCGGCAGCGGCCCCGCCGGGCGCCGTGCCGCTGTGCAGGCGGCGAAGCTCGGCAAGTCGGTCCTGGTCGTCGAGGGGCGCAAGCGCGTCGGCGGCGTGTCCGTCCACACCGGCACGATCCCATCCAAGACGCTGCGCGAGACCGTCCTCAACCTCACCGGCTGGCGCGAGCGCGGCTTTTATGGCCGCTCCTACCGCGTGAAGAAGGATATTGGCGGCAGCGATCTCGATACGCGCCTCAACAAGACGCTGGAACATGAAGTCGATGTGCTGGAGCATCAGTTCCAGCGTAACGGCGTAAAGACCATGGAAGGCTTCGCGCGCTTCGTCGATCCGCACACCGTGATCGTGACTGCGCCGGACGAGAGCGAGCTTCATATTCGCGGCGAACGTTTCGTCATCGCGGTCGGCACGGCGCCGTTCCGGCCGGACTATATCCCGTTCGACGACGATATCGTGCTGGACAGCGACGTGCTGATCGAGAGCCCGCGCGTGCCGCGCAGCCTGGTCGTCATCGGCGCCGGTGTGATCGGCATCGAATATGCGACGATCTTCTCCGCGCTCGACGTGCAGGTCACGCTTGTCGAGCCGCGCGAGACCTTCCTGGATTTCATCGATCGCGAGGTCATCGAGGAATTCGTGCATCAGCTGCGCGATCGCAACATGATGATCCGCCTGGGATCGGAAGTGGCGACCATCGAGAAGGACGGGAACGGCCGCGTCGTCACCACGCTGGAGGACGGTCGCACGATCCGGTCGGAAATGCTGCTGTTCGCGGCGGGTCGCGTCGGCGCGACGGCCACCCTCGGTCTCGAAAATTGTGGTCTCGCCGTCGACAATCGCGGCCGCCTCAAGGTCGATCCCAAGACGTTCCAGACCGACGTTTCGCACATCTATGCTGCCGGCGACGTCATCGGCTTCCCGAGCCTTGCTTCCACCTCGATGGAGCAGGGCCGGATCGCCGCTTGCCACGCCTTCGGCCTGCCGATGCCGCCCGCGCCCGCCTATTTCCCCTATGGCATCTATGCCGTGCCGGAAATCTCGACGGTGGGGATGAGCGAGCAGGACGTGAAGGAGAAGAAGATCCCCTATGAATGCGGGATCGCGCGCTTCCGCGAGACCTCCCGCGGGCACATCATGGGGCTCGACAGCGGCATGATGAAGATGATCTTCTCGATCAAGACGCGGCGGCTGCTCGGCGTCCACATATTGGGCGAAGGCGCAACCGAGCTGATCCACATCGGCCAGGCAGTGCTCAACCTCAAGGGCACGATCGACTATTTCATCGAGAATACGTTCAATTATCCGACGCTGGCCGAGGCCTACAAGATCGCGGCGCTGGATGCCTGGAACCGGATGCCGCGGGCGGATTGAGCGCCGGATCAATCACCGTTCGCTCTGAGCTTGTCGAAGGGCTTTGCTGAGCGAAGGCGAAGCAATTCTCGCTTCGATCAAATGAGGGCTTCGACTTCGGCAAAGCCGAAGTTCATCCTGAGCGCCTGCCGCAGGGGAGCAGTCGAAGGGCTCAGCCCGAATGGGCTGGAAATAGCAGGAACACTTACGGCTGCGCCACTGTCTCAGACGGGGTCTCCGCCGGCGGCTCCACCGCCTGCTGTTTGAGCGGGACGGGAGTCAGTTCGTAGATGTCCAGGCCGTCCTTGCCGTCGCGCCAGGGGAGGACGAGACGCCAGCGGAACGGGCCGATGCGCTCGACGACGCCGACAAGATCGCGCTCCGGCTCGGTGCCGTAGGGCATCGGAACGTCGGTCGCCGCATATTGCTTCGCGCCGGTTAGGACGAGGCGTTGCTCGCCGTCCGTGTGCAGATAGCCGCCGGGCAGTTCCGAGCCGGTCTGTTTGGTGAAGAACAGGCTGTCGGCGCGGTCGCCGCGAATATAGCAGAAGAATTCGGGGAAGCTCTTATAGGCCGGTTCGCGACCGCCGGACGCGCCGATCTTGACCAGCCGGCAATGATAGGAGCCGGGCGGCGGGGCGGGATGATTGCGCGCGGCCTGCGGCGCGAGCAGATCGCCTTCGCGCCGAATCTGCGAGCGGAAGCGCTGCGAGGCAGCGAGCGCGCGATCCCAGATGCCGGGCAAGCCGGTCAGCCGATCGCTGTCCTGCGCCGAGACGATGGCGCGCCATCCGGTCGGCTGCGGCACTTCGGGCACGTCCAGCCTGGGGATGGCGATCATCGCCTGCGGGCGGGGCGCGCAGGCCGCCAGCGCAGCCAGGGCTGCGATCGAAACAATATACTTCATCGGATTAACCCTTGTTCACAAAGAGTTAACTGTGAAATGCGGCAAAGGCGTTAACAAAAGGTAAACGAAGCTTTGCCGCTATTCTTCGATGCGATGAAGCGATGCTCTGCGCCGGTCAATGCCTGGTCGGGACGAACGGTGACTTATTGGCGGTCAGACCGCCCGAGCCGTCACCAGCCACGCCTTGCCACCGAGCAGATTGCCCTTGCCGGGCACGTGATGCGGCTCCAGCGCTGCCGCGAGATCGGCGATCACGGCCTGACGCAGCGCCTCGGGCGCCGCTTCGAGCGCGCGCGCAACGGAAAGCGACTTCGAGACGAATTCCGCGGCCTCTTCCGGCGTCGCGCCTGCGCCGCCGACCGGCATCAGCGTTTCGAAGGGCGTGATCTCGATCGACCCGAATTGCGCCTGCTCCAGCAGTTCGCGGACATAGGCGGTGTCGGCGAGGGCAAAGGGGCCGGGCGCGCGGGGATCGGTCTGCGGCTGACCGAGATGTTTCGCGACGACGCCCATGATCGTCATGATCCAGGCATTTTCGAACGGCGGCGCCCAGACGGCGAGATCGATGCGTCCGCCATCCTTGAGCATCCGGCGCAGGTTGCGGAAGCCTGCCGGTGCATCGGGGAAGAACATGCTGCCGAAGCGGGAGAACAGCCGGTCGAACGGGGCGCCGGTGATGGTCGCGCTCGCCGCATCGGCGCAGACGAAGCGCACGTCCGATTGCGTGCCCTGCGTCGCGCGCGTGCCGGCGGACCAGATGAGATCCGCGGAAATGTCCACGCCCGTCGCGCTGCCGCCCGGTGAGACGGCGCGGCCGATCGCGATCGTCGTGCCGCCGCCACCGCAGCCGATATCGACCACATGTTCGCCCGGCTTGAAGGCGGCATGCTGGAGCAAGGCGGCGCCGATCGGCTGGATCATCGTCTCGAAACGCTGCAGATTGGCGAGCCAGATGCGTCCGGTATCGCCCGCCCAGTCTTCGGCATGCATGCCGTCTTCCGATGTACTCATGACCCACTCTCCTGTTCTTGCCGACAAGTGATGGCAAGTCGCGCGAGGCTTGTCGAGGTCACGCTTTGGTAAGGGCGAGGGTCAACATTTTCGCCGCAAGCTCGCGCTCGCCCATGACGACATCGGAAATGCCGAGCTTGAGCAGATGCTCGACTTCGCCGTCGGAATGGGCACGGGCGATGATGCGCAGGCCGGGTTTCATCGCGCGGGCCTTCTCGCCGATCGCGCCGCCGTCGAAGCCCTCAGGAATGGCGATGAGCAGCCCGGTCGCCCGGTCGATGCCGGCGGCTTCCAGCACGCGCCGGTCCACGGCATTGCCGCAGATCGCCTCGTGCCCGTCCGTAGCCGCCTCCTTCGCGCGCTCGTCGTCATCCTCGATCACGACCAGCGGCTCGCCGCGCGCCTTGAGGCCGCTCGCCAGCATTTTGCCGACGCGCCCATAGCCGACGAGCACGACATGGGTGAGATCGGCCGAAGGGGTCGGTTCGGGCGCGGCCTGCGCCCTGTCCCGGTCGCGCAAGATGAACGAGAAGATGAACGGGTTGAGGAAGATCGAGAAGATCGCGCCGGCGAGGATGAGGTCGCGCGCGTCCTCCGGCATGATCTTGAGGCCCACGCCGAGCGTCGCGAGAATGAAGGAGAATTCGCCGATCTGCGCGAGGCTGGCGGCGATGGTCAGCGCGGTGTCGCTCTTATGGCCGAAGCCGCGCACGAGATAGAAAGCCGCGAGGGACTTGCCGAGCACGATGATCGCGACCGTCGCAATGAGCGGCAGCGGCTGCTCGATGATCACGCGCGGATCGAACAGCATGCCGACCGAGACGAAGAACAGCACGGCGAAGGCATCGCGCAGCGGCAGTGTGTCTTCGGTCGCGCGGCGGCTGAGCGGGGTCTCGCCCAGGATCATGCCGGCGAAGAAGGCGCCGAGCGCGAAGGAGACGTCGAAGATATAGGCCGATCCCGCCGCGACGCCGAGCGCGATGGCGAGGACGGCGAGGCGGAAGAGCTCGCGCGAGCCGGTATGGACGACCCAGTGCAGCGCGGCGGGAATGACGCGGCGGGCGACGATCAGCATGAAGGCGACGAAGCCGCCGACCTTGAGGAAGGTGAGGGCAAGCGGCCAGGCGACCGCAGCGGCACTCGTGCCGGCCGGGTTCTTCGCCATGCCGGCAAGGACGGGCAGCAGCACCAGCGCCAGCACCATCGCCAGATCCTCGACGATGAGCCAGCCGACCGCGATGCGTCCCCGTTCGGTCTCGACCAGATCACGCGCCTGCAGAGCGCGCAGCAGTACGACCGTGGACGCGACGGACAAGGCAAGGCCGAAGACGAAGCCCGCGAGCGGGTTCCAGCCCAGCCACCAGGCGAGGCCCATGCCGAGCAGCGTCGCGGTTGCGATCTGTGCGATGGCGCCCGGCACGGCGATCTTGCGGACGGAGAGCAGGTCCTTCAGCGAGAAATGCAGGCCGACGCCGAACATGAGCAGGATGACGCCGATCTCGGCAAGCTCGTTGGCGAGGTTCGCGTCCGCGACGAAGCCCGGCGTGAACGGGCCGACGATGACGCCGGCGAGCAGATAGCCCGCGATCGGCGAGACGCGCAGGCGCATGGCGATGGCGCCCATGATGAAGGCGACGACGAAGCCGGCGACGATGGTGGCGATGAGCGGCGTATAATGGGGCATCAGGCGGGGGTCTGTCCTTGGTCTGGCGGTCAGGGCAGGGCCGGTCGGGGCGCCGCCACGATTCGACGTGACGGCGCCCGCTTCATCCGGCGAACCCGCCGGCCAGGGCGGCCATGCCGAGCGCTGCGATGCCGAGGGCGGCGCAGACGAAGGGCATGAACCAGCCGGGCGGCCGGGGTTCGTCATCCTGCTCAATCATCTTCTTGGCTCCCTTTTGGGGGATCCGGTCAGTGCGATAACGTCAGAGCGTGGAGAGCGGGGGAGCGCGGGGCTGGGCCTGCGTCGTGTGTCGCGCCAGCCTGCGGGGCGTGGCGTCGGGATAGGAGGTCGCGCGATCGGGGCCGAACGCGGCGCGCGCCGCGTCGGCGTGGGCAATGGTGATGAAGGTGAGCGGATGCGGGTCGCCGGTTGGCCGGGCCTTGCCCGCGCCGGGATCCTGCAGAACGGCCTCGGCGTGAACCAGCGTCTGCATGCGTCCGCGCAGGGCGACGACGCTGGTCGCCGGATCGAAGGCCGATCCGGTCGCGCGGGTGGACGGCAGCCCGGAGGTCAGGACCGCCGGCACCAGCGCACTCGCCAGCGCGAGCAGCAGCGCGACGATGAACCATCGTCCCTGTTTGACGCGCTGCGCGAGAAGGCTGTGCCGGTCGATCATGTCTACGCAGTGTATCGCATGCGGCGTGAACGGGGAATGACCCGCGTAATTTTGCTGCGCGAAGCTGAGCTACTCGCCCGGTGCGACACCCTTCGCGGAAAGGAGGCCGCCGGAGGCACTGAAAATTGCTGTCCTACGGCCTCCAACGCATGGCACCTCGAACCACGCTCTTTCTCATGTCCGAAAATCCCTTGTTTTCCCGCCACCGGTGCGGAGGCGGGAAAACAAGGCTCGATAGTGTGACCCTTGTGTGACCTTTGGCCCCAACCGGCATGGAACATGCTGTCTTTTGGTCCACGGTCCGGCGGGTCGGGCTGGCGCTTCGACCGCCCGATCGCTCGCCATTGCGATCCCCGGTCAATTCCGCTAAGGGCGCGGCGACTTAGGGTGGCCCACAGGCTGCGCCGCCAACATCAAAGCCTAGAGAGAAACCATGAGCAAGCCCAACGCGCTGCGCAATGTGGCCATCATCGCGCACGTCGATCATGGCAAGACCACCCTCGTCGATCAGCTCTTCCGCCAGTCCGGCACCTTCCGCGAGAATCAGCGCGTCGAAGAAAGGGCGATGGATTCCAACGACCTGGAGAAAGAGCGCGGCATCACCATCCTGGCGAAGCCGACCTCGATCGAGTGGAACGGCACGCGCATCAACATCGTCGATACGCCCGGCCACGCCGACTTCGGCGGTGAAGTTGAGCGCATTCTCTCGATGGTCGACGGCGTCGTCCTGCTCGTGGACAGCTCGGAAGGCGCGATGCCGCAGACCAAGTTCGTCACCGGCAAGGCGCTGGCGCTGGGCCTCCGCCCCATCGTCGTCGTCAACAAGATCGACCGCCCGGACGAGCGCATTCAGGAAGTGCTGGACGAGGTGTTCGACCTGTTCGTGACGCTCGACGCGACCGACGAGCAGCTCGATTTCCCGGTGCTCTACGCTTCGGGCCGCAATGGCTATGCCAATGAGGACCCGAGCCTGCGCGCGGGCACGCTGGAGCCGCTGTTCCAGAAGATCGTCGACCATGTGCCGCCGCCGGCGCTGGACATCGATGCGCCGTTCAGCTTCCTCGTGACGCTGCTCGACCGCGACAACTTCCTCGGCCGCGTGCTCACGGGCCGCGTCCAGTCCGGCACCGTCAAGGTCAACCAGCCGATCCACGCGCTCGATGCGACCGGCAAGGTGATCGAGAGCGGCCGTGCCTCCAAGCTGATGGCTTTCCGTGGCCTGGAGCGCGTCCCCGTGGACGAGGCGAAGGCGGGCGACATCATCAGCCTCGCCGGTCTCACCGTCGCGACCGTGGCCAACACCATTGCCGACACCAGCGTCTCGGAGCCGATCCAGGCACAGCCGATCGATCCGCCGACGCTCTCGATGCGTTTCGCCGTCAATGACAGCCCGATGGCCGGCCGCGAGGGTGACAAGGTGACGAGCCGCATGATCCGCGACCGTCTCTTCCGCGAAGCGGAGAGCAATGTCGCGATCAAGGTGACCGAGAGCGCCGACAAGGACAGCTTCGAAGTGGCCGGCCGCGGCGAGCTCCAGCTCGGCGTGCTCATCGAGACGATGCGCCGCGAGGGCTTCGAGCTTGGCATCAGCCGCCCGCGCGTCCTTTTCGGCGAGGATGAGAATGGCGACCGTACCGAGCCCTACGAGACGGTCGTCATTGACGTCGACGACGAGTTCACCGGCACGGTGGTCGACAAGATGAACATCCGCAAGGGCGAGATGACCGACATGCGCCCCTCCGGCGGTGGCAAGACGCGCATCACCTTCTCGGCGCCGAGCCGCGGTCTCATCGGCTATCATGGCGAGTTTCTGAGCGACACGCGCGGCACCGGCATCATGAACCGACTGTTCGAGAAATATGGCCCGTACAAAGGCAGGATCGAGGGCCGCAAGAATGGCGTGCTGATCTCGAACGGCGCGGGCGAGGCGGTCGCCTATGCGCTCGGCCCGCTCGAGGAGCGCGGCATCCTCTTCGTGGGCGTGGGCGAAGCGCTCTATGAAGGCATGGTGATCGGCGAGAATGCCAAGCCAGAGGACCTCGAGGTCAACCCGATGAAGTCCAAGGCGCTGACCAACTTCCGCGCGAGCGGCAAGGACGACAGCATCCGCCTGACCCCGCCGAAGAAGATGACGCTGGAGCAGGCCATCGCCTATATCGACGATGACGAGATGGTCGAGGTAACCCCCAAGAACATCCGCCTGCGCAAGCGCTTCCTCGATCCGCACGATCGCAAGCGCTTCAAGCGGAGCGCCGAAGCGGCCTGAGGGCGACGCCAGTTTGAATTGCGATGGGAGCGGGGGGCGTCTGAGGCGCCTCCGCTCTCGTCATATGCGCGAATCAGTTGCGAGGCGCGTGATCCTCGCAGCAGGATCGGCTATGCACCTGCGGGGAGATGGCATGCTGAAACTGTCCGCCACCGTCATGATTGCTCTGACCCTGTCCGGCGCATCGGCCGCGCAGGAGCGCAAGCCGTTCGAAATCCCGCGCGCCTACTGGGGCGAGTATAACGAGCGCGCCGAAGACTGTGGAACGGAGAGCAGCGCAGGCTATTTGCGCATTTCCGAGACCAGCTTTCGGTTCTCCGAAAGCACGTCGGACATCAACAGCATGATCCACCACAAGGACGGCAGCGTGACGATCTTCGCCAGCACTTCCGGCGAAGGCGAGCAATGGCTGAGCATCTTCCACGTGGCGCTGTCGGCGGACGGGCGGTTGCTGACGTTGACCACGCCTCAGGCGAGGGAAGAGGAGCAGCGGAGTGTGGCGAGGGTGCGGTGTGTGGGGCAGGCGGTAGAATAGACGTTGGCCGTCCTCGGAGATCCGACCGGATTCAGCCGGACTCTACGAAGCGGACACAAAAAGGGCGCCGGTCGTCCCGGCGCCCCTCTTCATTGGCCGAAGCCGCGATCAGGCGAAGCTGACGGCGACCTTCTTGCGGCGCATGGCGCTGCCGACCAGCGCGAATCCGCCGAGCATCATCGCCCAGGTAGCCGGCTCGGGAACGCCGCCAGGCGTCAGACTGCCGAACGTCACGTCGTCCCAGCCGAACTGCGCGACGCCGCCCGAGATCACGATCGAGTGCGCAACGCCGGCGAAGGGCACGACGATGAAATCGAACGAGGCGGGATTATTGGCCGGAATCAGCACGCTGGCGAGCAGTGCGCCGGTGCCGCCGAGGCCCGAATAGACGTTGAACGTCGTGTCGGTGAAGCCGCCATAGCTGAAGTTGAAGCCGGTGGTCGTGCCGTTCAGGAAATTGATCCAGCCCGCGCCGCTGGCGGAATAGGCCAGGTTGGGCTCAGAAGTCTCGCCGAAGCCGGTCGTGGTGATCCAGTCACCGGCCTGGAACACGATGCCGTAGTTCGGGCCGACGTCACCGGCGCTGCTGGTGCCGCCGTTGTAATAATTGTCGACCGAGGCGAAGGACGTGATGCCGTCGAAATCGAGCAGCTGGGCGGAGGCCGGTGCCGAGGCGAGCGCGACGGAAACCAGAGCCGCCGAAGCGAGAAGCTTCGTCATCTTCATCATGATTCTCCCACATACGGCATAATGCCGTAGCGTCTTGCTATCCCATAGCGGGACACTCGTCGATGCCTTTGATGCAGTTCTGTCCGATTTCGAAACAGTTGTCGGGCCGGGCTGCTGCTTCGATCGGGAGCCGTTCAGCGCGCCGCCCGCGCCGCCGCATAACGCGCCTCGCCGGCCTCGGCTTCGCGCTCGATGCCCAGATGATCCAGCGTGTAGCGTCGGGCGAAGCCGCGGACACCCCAGCGGGTATATTGCTGGACGTGGGTGAGTTCGTGGGCCCAGAGGCGGGCATCGACCTCACCTTTCGCATTGGGACGGAAGAGGATGACTTCGTTGAGGGTGATCGCGGCGGTATTGCCCTTGAAGGCATTGTTCTGCAGCGTGAAGTCGCGGCCGGTGCCGACGCGGTAGCGCACGCGGGAAAGCAGGTCCTCGGGGAAATGGCCCTTGAGGCGGGCGCGGATGTCCGCCGGGATGGGCTGGACGCCGGCCTTGAGCGCATCGTCGCGGGAGGCGAGGATCCACTGAGCGAGCGCCTCGCTCGCCATATCCTGCCCGGCGCGGGTGAGATCGGCGAGGAGCGCGCGGCCGACCTGATCGACGCTCGGGCGCGCCTGCTGCGCCAGCGCGAGCGGCGAGGGCGTCAGCACGAGCATGAGCACGGGTGCGACGATCAGGGGAAAGGCGAGGACAGTGCGCGACATGGGGCGGTGCATAGAGGCGATGCGCTGAATAGCCGTTTAACGTCCGGATATCCTGCGCTTCGCCGCGCGGATGGCGCGGCCCGCCGTTGCTTTCCCGCATCTGGCGCCTGGCTGAACGGCTCATTCGAGGGAGGTTCAGGCGCGACTCGCTAGTCCCGGCCCTGCCAGTCGAGCGGAAGGCCGCGCTCTCCTGGCCCTCGTAAGGGAGAAGTGAGATGAACCTGACCAAGCGTATCCTGACGGCGGCTCTCGCCATCAGCGCGACGCTGGGGGTCCTGCCGGCCAGCGCCGCGCAGGCGGCAACCAGCGTCAGCATCAGTTACCGCGATTATGACGGCCGCCATGGCCGCGACAATCGTGACTACCGCCGCGACGGATATCGCGATCACGGGCGGGACTATCGCCGCGACGGCCGCCGCAATTGGGACCGCGATCGCGACGGCATCCCCAATCGCTACGATCGCTACGATAATCGCCGCTACAGCTGGAATGGCGGCTATGGTTATCGCGACCATCGCCGCTGCTGGACGGAGTGGCAGTGGAGCCGCTGGCGCGGCGAGCGCGTCCCCGTGCGGGTCTGCCGCTAACTGAGTGATGCTGGAGAGGCGTTGACGGCGCGGACCTTTGGCGGCAGAGCGTGCCGCCATGTCCGACACACCGCCCGATCGCCTCTCCACCAATCCACGCAGCCCCCATTTCGACATGGAGACGCTGCAGCGCGGCATCGGCATCCGCTTCAAGGGGCGGGTGCGCACCGATGTCGAGGAATACAGCATCTCCGAAGGCTGGATCCGCGTCGCCGCCGGCAAGACCCGCGACCGCCATGGTCAGCCGCTGACGATCAAGCTGAACGGCGAGGTTGAGGCGTGGTTCGAGAATGCCAAGGGCGACGATGCTGGCGACGAGGCCGCGCCCGACGCCGAGGCTTGAGCCGGCAGTCAAACTCACCGTTCGCCCCGCTCACTCGGCATGCAGCAGAAGCATGCCGCGCAGGTCCCCGGTTTCCCCATCGACGGTGTTCACCGAGCGCTGCAGCCGGTCGGCGCGGACCAGATAGGGCTGGTAGTCGGCATTGACGTCGCCGATCAGCACCAGGTCCTGATCCGGCAGATAGCCCAGTATCGGCGAATGATGGCCGTGACCGCGGCCGAACAGCGGGCCGCGATGGAAATTGATGATGTAGCGCCGCTTCGGATCGTTGGTGGCGGCCATATGGCGGCGGAAATCGGCGATGGGCAGATTGCGCAGTACCTCGACCCGCTTGCCGGTGCGCTGGCGCAGCAGGTCACCCAGCGCGTCGAGTGTCAGGCCGCCCAGGAGTACACCGAACCAGGGTTCGTAATCCGTTCCGTCCAGCACGGCATCTTGTGGCATGGAGCGGCCGAGCGAGCTCAGAACGGTGGCGATACTGGCCGGGCCGCAGAAGCTCGCATTGCTCTGATGGACGATGCCCTTCGCGCGGTAGAGCTTCGCGACCGGGAGCGACCAGGCTTCGGTCATCCGCGCGCGATCGCGATAGGCCGGCTCCCGCTCGATGGAGCTGATATGGTCATATTCATTGGGCGCGAGGAGCAGGGGGCCGACGGTGAACCCGGCCGCGGCGACAAGCAGGGTCGCCAGGCCGAGGAGGATTCGCCGGATGGTCTTCGTGCCCAGCGCGCGCAACATGGGCGCTCCCTAGCACAGAACAGGCGCGGTTACACGCTGTCCACATGTCCATTGTCGACGATCAGCCGCGTCGCGGCGCCCAGGCCCTCGAACAGGCTGGCTTCGGTGCCGGTCATCCACACCTGCCCTCCGGTCGCGCGCAGCCGATCGAACAGGACGCCGCGCCGGATGGGGTCGAGATGCGCCGCCACCTCGTCGAGCAGGATGACGAGCGGACGGCCGCTGCGCGCGCGGACCAGCTCGGCATGGGCGAGGATCATGCTGAGCAGCAGCGCCTTCTGCTCGCCGGTCGAGCAGAGCGCGGCATCCTGTTCCTTGCCGAGATGGCGCACGAGGAGGTCGGCGCGATGCGGCCCGGAGAGAGTGCGTCCCGCCGCCTTGTCGCGGGACCGGCCCGAGGCGAGCGCGGCGATGAGGTCGCTCTCGCGCCCCTCCCAGCCGGACAAGGCAAGACCCGGCCGCGCGAAGAGATGCTGCGCGCTCACTGCGATCTGCGCGGCCAGTTCGGCGATGAGCGCGCGCCGCGCCGTGTCGATCGCCGCGCCATGCTCGGCCATCTGCGCTTCGAGCGCGGCAAGCCAGGCGGGATCGGCGGGCGCCTCGTCGCCGAGCAGTGCATTGCGGGCGCGCATCGCCGCCTCGTATCGCAGGCTGTGATGGGCATGCGCCGGGTCGCGCGCCAGCACCAGCCGGTCGAGGAAACGGCGACGCCCGCCGGGGCTTTCGAGAAATAGCCGGTCCATGGCCGGGGTCAGCCAGCTGATCGCCAGCTGCCCCGAGAGCGCATTGGCCGAGGCCGTCCTGCCGTCGATGCGGACCTGCCTTTTGTCCGGCGTGGCGGCGTCCGTGCCGGTGCCGACCTGTCCGTCGCCGATATGCGCAGAGATGGCGAAGCCGCCCGGCCCGCCCTGCCGCGCCATGTCACGCAAGGCCGCGCCGCGCAGGCCGCGCCCCGGCGCCAGCAGCGAAATCGCCTCGAGAATGTTGGTCTTGCCCGCGCCATTCTCGCCCGCGAGCACGATCATCGGCTCGTCCGGCGCGATGACGGCATCGGCATGATTGCGGAAATTCGTGAGGGCAAGCCGGCCGATCGCCATGGCCCGCTGGTAACCATCAACGGATGACAGGCCAAGGGCTTCTGTGGCAGAGAGGGTTGCAAGGGGAAACGGACCAACCTTCGGACATGAGGACCAGGAGCATGATGCGGATCGGAAAGACGATGTGGACAGCGGCTGCCCTCTGCGGCGTGATGATCGCGACCAGTACGCAGGCGGCACTGCCGGTCGGTGCGCAGGCGCCCGATTTCGAGACGCGCGGCGCGCTCGGCGGCAAGGTGTTCACGCTCAAGCTCTCGCAGGAGCTGAAGAAGGGGCCGGTCGTGCTCTATTTCTTCCCCGCCGCCTTCACCCCCGGCTGCACGGCCGAGGCCAAGGAATTCGCGGACATGTCCGACGAGTTCAAGAAGCATGGCGCGACCGTCATCGGCATGTCGGCCGACCCGGTCGACAAGCTCGCGCAATTCTCGACCGAGGCCTGCCGCAGCAAGTTCGCCGTCGCTTCCGCGGGCCCCAAGGTCGTCTCGGGCTATGATGTCGCACTCAAGAGCACCAATCCCGCCTTCGCCGGCAAGACCGACCGCACCTCCTATGTGATCAGCAAAGCCGGCCGCGTGGTCTATGTCCACAGCGCCATGGGCTATCAGGAGCATGTGAAGAACACGCTCGACGCGGTGAAGTCGCTGGAAGCGCCCAAGAAGAAGTAAGCGAAGGGGCGGCTGGACGTTGGTGCGGCCGCTTTTGAGCTTCCTTGGGTTGGTGATCGCGTTCGGGGCGGCGATCTGGGTTGCCAGTGTCGGGCAGCCAGCGCGGTTGACCGACAGTGATGGCGAGCGCGTCTATGTCGTCGATGGCGACACGCTGCGCATCGGCGACAGGACGCTTCGCCTGAACGGCATGGATGCCGTCGAGCTTCGCCAGCTTTGCCGCAATGCAGATGGTAGTTCATGGGCGTGCGGTCTGGAGGCGCGTGATGCGTTGACCGAGATGGTCGCTGCTGAAGGACTCGTTTGTAATGCGCGCGGATCGGCTGGATATGGCCGGGCGAGCGGCGATTGCCGGACAAACGCCTCGACATCGCTTGCCGCCGATCTCGTGACGCAAGGCTGGGCGGTCGGGGACAAGCACCAGTCGCTCGTGCGCCGGCTGGTTTCCGATGGAAAGTTTGCGGCCGAAGAAGCCGAAGCAAAGGCTGCGAAACGCGGTATCTGGCGCGGTACCTTCGACCATCCCGTGGTCTGGCGCTCCACGCATCCCCGAGAGCAGGAAGCGGACTAGCCAATTCAGCGGGGACATTTGACGGGATCACCCAATCGTGACTGCTAGCCTCTCCCGCTTGCGGGAGAGGGAGGGGCCCGCCGCGTAGCGGTGGGAGGGTGAGGGTCTTCACCGACATCTCGCCCAAAGCAGAAAAAGAAAGACCCTCACCCAACCCTCTCCCGCAAACGGGAGAGGGCTATTGCTCGTCCGCACTGCCTGAGCTCTCCTGCGCCCAATCGTGGCATCCGCCCGTCGAGCCGCGCGAAAATCGTTAACCATCTTTGAACGCCCGGCGCCATGCGCGCCACTAACCCGGTGACGCCATCGTGGGATCGGCGTCTTCCAATGGGAGATTGAAGCATGCGCAAATCGCTGATGGCCGCCGGTATCGCCGGCCTTATCCTCACTTGCACCCCAGCCCAGGCGGCCAGTGTGATCGACGCCACCGGAGATTTCCTGCCCGGCTATATCGGGCCGCATCAGGCCGATCTCGACGTCACTGCCTTCTCGGTGGGCTATGATTCGGCGAACAGCCGCTTCCTGCTCAGCGCCACGATGGCCGGGCCGATCGATCTCAATCTGGGCGGCTTCTACGTCATCGGCGTCAACACCGGACCGGCGGTCGCCCCCGGCCCGTTTGCCGGCATCGGCCAGCCGAACGTGATCTTCAACACCGTCATCATCCTGCGCAAGACCGGCGCGAGCACCGCCAACGGCAATCCGGTGACGCCATTCTTCAATGGCGCAACGGTGAGCGTCGTCGTGCCGCTGTCGCTGCTGCCTGCCGCGGCTAACGGTTTCACGCCGATGGACTTCGGCTTCAACATCTGGCCGCGCAGCGGCGCGGGCGGCGTCAACGTGATCAGCGATTTCGCGCCCGAGAACGCCAATTTGACGGCCGTGCCCGAGCCGGCGAGCTGGGCGCTCCTGCTGGCGGGCTTTGGTGCGGCAGGCGCCGCGTTGCGGTCGCGCCGTCGCATGACGACGCTTCGCTACGCCTGACCCCAGAGCCCCTGAACCGGGGGAGACCGACAACTCATCCCCGGTTCGCCCGGTCCCCTCCCACAAGGGGACCGGGCACGCGGGGATTCTCGATAAATTTCGATGCCGCTTGAACCTTCCGGAGTCGGAGGCGCACTAAGGAGGGACGAAGCAAGGGAGCGCGGCGGATCAGCGTGTCGGGCGATCGGCAAGCACGCTTTGAGCAAGGGACGTGGAGCGATGAGCCCGCGCTGCTGGTGCGCGTGCGCGCGCATGATCTGGCTGCGTTCGAGCGGCTCTACCGGCGCTATCATCCCCGCCTCAGCCGCTTCGTGACGAGCCTCGTGCGACGGCACGGGCTGGTGGAGGAAGTGGTGAACGACACGATGATGGTGCTGTGGGACAAGCCGGAAAGCTTCGGCGGCAACAGCAAGCTCTCGACCTGGCTGTTCGCCATTGCCTATCGCAAGGCGGTGAAGGCGCGGATGCGCGACGACGAGCCGGTGGCGGACGAGGAGGCGGCCGAGCGCGCCGACGACGATGCCGCCCCGCCGGACCGGGACTTCGGTCGCCAGCGCACCGCCGCGATCCTGCAGGGCGCGATCGGGGAACTCTCGCCCGATCATCGCGCGGTCGTGCATCTCACCTACTTCCAGGAGATCGGTTATCGGGAGATCGCCGACATTCTCGGTTGCCCGGTCGATACGGTGAAGACACGGATGTTTCATGCGCGCCGGCATTTGCGGCGCAAGCTTTCGGGCGAACTGGCGGACTGGATATAGGCAGAAGACGAATGAGCAATGTCATTCCCCTGCATGGCGATCCGCACGAGACGGCGCAGCGGCTGCTGCCCTGGTATGTGACGGGCACGCTGGATGCGGCCGAGCATCGGCTGGTCGAGGATCATCTCGCGCATTGCGCCGAGTGCGCCGCGGACCTTGCGGGAGAGGAGCGGCTGCGCGCCGAAGTGGCGGCGCTGCCGGATGCGCCGCCAGAAAGACCTGCTGCTCAGTGGGAGTTGCTGCGCGAGCGCGCGCTGGCCTCCGCCGCGTCGTCGCGGCGCGGGACGAGCTGGTGGTCCGCCTTGCCGACCGGCCGGCGCATTGCTCTCGCGGCCGCGAGCCAGGCGGCGCTCGTTCTGCTCGGCATCGGCGTCTATGACCGGCTGCGCCAGCCCGCCGGAGGCGACTATCACACGCTGAGCGCGCCATCGGCCAAGGGGGAGCAAGGCGGCAACATCATCGTGATCTTCCGTCCCGACAGCCCGGAACAGGCCTTCCGTGCGACGATCGATGCGGTCGGCGCGCGGCTGGTCGATGGACCGACGGCGGCAGGCGCCTATGTGCTCGCCGTGCCGAACGGACGGCGCGAGGCGGCGCTGGCGACGCTGCGCAAGCGCGCCGACATCGTGCTCGCCCAGCCGATCGACGGCGAGCGCGCGGAGTGATGACGATGCGCCGGCTTGGCCTGCTCTTGGCCGGTCTGCTGGCGCTCCTGGCGATGCCCGTTCGTGCGGAGACACCGGAGCCCGCCGAGCGGCAGATCATGGTCATGCTACGCCTCGCCCCGCCGCATCTGCGCGCCGGGCCGGACTATGGCGGCGGCTATGGCGACGATGCAGCGCAGGGCGGCCGCACGCGCATCGCCGCGCGGCTCGCCAGGGCGCACGGGCTGACCCTGGAGCAGAACTGGCCGATGCCGATGCTCGGCGTCGACTGCTTCATCATGACAGTGCGCGATGCGCGCTCGACACAGGATGCCGCCGATGCGGTCGCCAAAGACCCGGCCGTCGCCTGGTCGGAGCCGGTCGCGCTCTATGAGGCGCAAGCGGCGGCGAGCCATGACGATGCATTGTTCGCTGCCCAGCCTGCGGCGCGGGCGTGGCAACTTGAAGCGCTGCACGGCCGGTTGACCGGGCGCGGCGTGCCGGTCGCGGTGATCGACAGCGGCGTGGACGCGGCGCATCCCGATCTCGCCGGGCAAGTCGCCCTCTCGCGCAATTTCGCGCCGGGCGCCGCGGCGGCCGAGGCGCATGGCACGGCGGTCGCGGGCGTGATCGCGGCGCGGGCGGGCAACAAGGTCGGCATTGCCGGGGTGGCGCCGGGCGCCCGCATCCTCGCCTTGCGCGCCTGCTGGCAGCGTGGCGAGCGGACGGTCTGCGACAGCCTCAGCCTCGCCAAGGCGATCCAGTTCGCGATCGAGCGCAAGGCGCCGGTCATCAACATGAGCCTCGCGGGGCCACCCGGTCGCCTGCTCGCGACCTTGCTGCGCATGGGGCTGGACAAGGGGCTGACCGTCGTCGCGGCCTATGACCCGGTGCTGGCGGACGGAGGCTTTCCCGCTTCGTTGCCCGGTGTGATCGCCGTGACCGACAAGGATGGCAGCGGCGGCGCGCGCTCTGTATACAGCGCCCCGGGACGCGACATACCCGCGCCTCAACCGGGGGGGAGATGGTCTCTCGTCGATGGCAGCTCCTTCTCGGCGGCGCATGTGAGCGGCCTGTTCGCGCTTATGCGCGAGGGGCGGGCGACCAGGCTGCGTCTGGCCTCGAGCCGGCCGGACGGCGGGGTGATCGATATCTGCGCGACATTCGGCGTCGAAGGCTGTGGTGCGACCGGGTCCGCCCGGTGAGTCTGCGCCTTCGCGGCCTCGTGGCCGGGATGATCCTCCTCGCGGGAGCGCCCGCCACGGCGCAGCTCAATCTCGGTGCCAGCCTCACCAGCGATTATCGCCTGCGCGGCTATTCGCTGAGCCATGGCCGTCCGGCGGCGAGCGCCCGCATCGGCTATGACGATGCCTCCGGGCTGTTCGCGGACGGCACGGCCATCGTCTTTCTCGCGCCGGACGACAGCCTCAAATGGATGGGCGGTATCGTCGCGCTTGGCTATGCGCGGCGCTTGCGTGGTGGGCTGTCGGTCGATGCGGGCGTGCTGCGCGCGCAATTCTCCCCGCAATCGAGCTTGGGTCGCGATGGCGGCTACACGGAAATCTTCGCCGGGCTGAGCGGCCGCTCGCTGGCGGCGCGCATCGCCTATTCGCCCGATTATTTCCGCCCCGGCATCGCCACACTCTATGGCCGGGTCGAGGCGATGGCACGTCCGCTGCCTGGCTGGCGCCTCTCCGGCCATGTCGGGGCGCTCACCCGCCTGTCAGGCACCCCCGCCTTCCCGATCGCGCGCACGCAATATGACTGGCGTGCGGGCGTCATCCATCTGCTTGGCCCGGTCGAACTGGATGCCAGCCTCTCCGGCGGCGGCCCCAATTGGGACTATTACGGCGCGCAAACCCATAGCAAGACTGCGCTAGTCGGAACTGTGCGGGTGAGTTTCTAGCGATGGCGGCCCGGCTCAGCCCGCTGCTTCTGCTATCCGCTGTCGGACTGGCGACGACAGGATGCGCTATGTCTCGCACCGAGGAGGTCGACGCGGAAATCAATCACGACATCCTGCCTTATGCCTGTGACGACGTGGTCGTCATCGGCCGTATCAAGAGCCGCACCTATCGTCCTATCGAGGATCCCGACGACATTCTTGGCCATGGCTGGATCGACGCCGATATCATCGTGAGGAGGGTAGTCAAGGGATCGAAGCTGCCGTTCCGCTTGCCGGTGAAATATATAGCGCACGTCAATATACGCAGCGATCGCGACTTCATGTTCGTCCTCACTGGCGACAGGAAAGAAGGCTTCGAGATACAAATCGCTCAACTCATGGACGCGCGGCCGCGGCTTGCTGCGACGTGTGAGTGATCGGAGACAAGCCGGGGTAGGAACCGCGGGACATCGACAAAAATCGCTGTCCTACAGCCCCCGACCCTTGGCACTCTGGACCAAGCTCTTTCTCAGGTCCGAAAATCCCTTCCCCGGCCACCAATGCCGAAGCAGAACTATGCTCGATAGTGTGACCTTCGTGTGACTTTTGGCCCTGCGTCGAGCTTCGCTGGGCGATGTCGATCCGCCCTAAGCCTTCGCCTTCTCCGCCGCGATCCAGTCGTCGATCTGGCGCTCCAGTACATCGAGCGGCAGGGCGCCCTGACCGAGTATGGCGTCGTGGAAGCCCTTGATGTCGAACCGGTCGCCGAGCGCTTTCTCGGCGCGGGCGCGCAGTTCGCGAATCTTGAGCTCGCCGAGCTTGTAGCCGAGCGCCTGGCCCGGCCAGCTGATGTAGCGATTGACCTCGGCATCGATGTTCGCGGCGCTGAGCGCGGTGTGCTCGGTCATGAAGGCGACGGCCTGTTCCTTGGTCCAGCCCTTGGCGTGGATGCCGGTGTCGACGACCAGCCGCGAGGCGCGCCACATCTCGTAGGAGAGGCGGCCGAACTGCTTCTCGGGCGTGTCGTACAGCCCCATCTCGATGCCGATCCGCTCGCTGTAGAGTCCCCAGCCTTCGACGAAGGCGGTGAAGCCGGCGAGATATTTGCGTTGCGGAGAGAGCGTCAGCTCCTGCTGGAGTGCGATCTGGTTGTGATGGCCCGGCACTGCCTCATGCGCGGTGAGCGCGGGCAGCTCCCAGAGCGGGCGCTGATCGAGCTTCGAGGTGTTCACATAATAATTGCCGGCAATGCCAGTGTCCGGGCTGCCCGAACTGTAATAGGCCGTGGTCGTGCCCTCGGCGATCTCGGCCGGGATTTCGCGCAGGCCATAGGGCAGGCGCGGCAGCCGGCCGAAATAGCCCGGCATCTTGCCATCGATCGTCTTGGCGACGCGCGCGGCGGCCTGCATCAGCTCCTCGGGCGTCTTGGCATAATATTTGGGATCGGTGCGCAGCAGCTTCACGAAGGACGCCTTGTCCGCATAGCCGGCGCTCTTCGCGACCTGCGCCATCTCCGCCTCGATCCGCGCGACCTCGTCGAGGCCGATCTTGTGGATCTGGTCCGGCGTCAGGCTGGTCGTCGTCTCGACGCGCACGCGATAGGCATAATAAGCCGGGCCGCCCGGCTGGGCCGAGACGCTCGCCACTTTCACGCAATGCGGCAGATAGTCCTTCACGAGGAAGTCCGCCGCCTTGGTGTAGGCCGGGTTGAGCTTGCCGGTGATGACCGCCTTCGCCTCGGCCTGCATGGCGGACCAGTCGGCTTCGCTGACGGCATTGGGGCGATTGGCGGCGAAGGGCGCATAGAAGCGCGACTTGACCGGGTCTGCGACGATGACGCCGCGCACCGAGCGCTCGAGCCCGCCGAGCGTCATGCAGGGCTGGACATATTTCTGCGCGATGGCTTGCTTCGTGATCGCGATCAGCTCGTCGCTATAGGCGGGGATCAGGGCAAGGCGCTTGAGATAATTCTGATAGTCGAGCTTCGTCGTGAAAGCGACATCCTCGCCCATCCCGGCAAAGCCCTGCCAGGGCGAATAGTAGCTGGTGAACAGGATGACGCGCTGGCCGAAGCCATTGCCTTCGATGTCCTCGCTCAGCATGCGGCGCAGGATCAGCCGGTCGACCTTCTCGGCCGCGCTGAGGTCGGTCTCCGGGATCGCATCCAGCCGCGCGAGGAAGCGCTTCTCGTCCTCCGCACGCGCATCGGCGCCACGCAGCGTCGGGTCGCCGAGCTTATCGTCATAGCGCTTGTCGCCCACCGAACTGGCGAGCCGGGGCGATTGCGCCAGCGACCATTGCCAGTGATCGTCCATCAATGACTTGAGGTCGCTCGACGGCGTCGCGAGGGCAGGGGCGGTGATCGGCGCTGCGAGCAGGGCCAGTGTCGTCGCGAGCCTGCGGATCATATGGGGCATGGGTCCTCCCGAGAATGAGTCGTGCCGGAACCTTAGCGTTCTGAGCCGGAAATGCGACGCGCCACATAAATCCTCCACTGCCCTTGCAGGGGAGGATTTTGCGCGCGCGATCCATCTTGCCAGTCCCGCAAATCCGGCTAAACTGATACTAAACATGTTAAGGAGTGGATGGCGATGAGCGATACGTTGGAAGCCGACAACACGCAGGCGATGCTGCAAATGGTGCTCGACCGCATGGCGATCGAGGAGTTGTTCGTCCGCTATTATTCCGGCCTCGGCACGGGCGATCATGAAGGGTTTGGCGGCTTCTTCACCGATGACGATCCGGAGCTGGACGTGAACGGCGTCATCTGCCGCAGCGCGGACGACATCACCAGGCTTTACCGTGACGTGGCGCAGGACAAGCCCAATCTCACCGGCACGTTCCGCATGATCCTCAGCAACCTCATCATCGACGTGCAGGGCGACACCGCCAAGGCGCAGATGCTCTGGACGCAGACCTTGAACGACACGGTCAAGGCGCCGCCGCGCCTGATCGAGCAGGGTCGCGAATATGATCTGCTGGTCAAGAAAGCCGGCCGCTGGAAGATCAAGAAGCGCGTCGTCATCGCCGACTCGAACCTGCCGGACATGATGGACACGACCTATACGCCGCGGGCGGATTATTCGCTGGCGTCGCTGTAAGGGCACTCATTAGCCCCTCTCCTTCAGGGGAGGGGTTTGGGTGGGGCTGAACGGTCCAGTTATTCGCTGCGCGAGCGATGCTGGCGCATCGCCCCCCCCCTCCCCTGAAGGGGAGGGGTTAGAAGGAGGTCAAGCCATCTCCGCTTTCTGTCCCCAGGCGCGCTTCTCGCCCTGCCAGGGCACCTGTCCGTTGATCCACAGGTCCACATAGACGCTCTTGAAGCGCCATTCCCCGTCGCTTTCCTTCACGGCCAGCGTGTCCCAGGTGCCCATGCCGAAGACGCGGTTCTCGAAGGTGACGACGTCATGCTGGAGGATCGACCAGAAGCATTTGATGCGCACGCCCGGCCGGTCGCCCTGGCCCTCGGCGCCGGTCTCCGGCGACATCAGGATCTGGCTCATGCGGTGCTGGCGGCCGAGATAATGATCCGGCTTGTCGTACCAGAGCGAGTCCGTCGCGCGCCGGAGGCCCTCGCGGCCATGGCAGCGACCCTGCGGCCAGTGCTCCAGCCAGCCATCCTCGGCGAACGTGCCCGCATAGCCCTCGAAATCGCCGGTATCGAGCGCCCAGGCGTAACGCGCCATCAGTTCCTCGATCTCGACGCGGTCTTCCAGCGATACCTTGAGCGCCATCCTCTCTCTCCTGCTGATGCTGCTATCGGGTGACATAGTCCGCGCCCGGATCGTCGCGGTCAAGCGGCCCGCTCAGCTGAACGCAAGCTAACCAACAAATTAAGGATTCGGTAAGTGGCCGCGCGTTACTCTTCCTTCATTGTCTGGAAGGAACTGGCGATGCTGGATCGGATGCTGGGCGAACCCCGTGGTGCGAAGATGGTGGAACTGGGCCTGATGATGGCCCTCGTCTCGCTGGCCACGCTCATCGCCGTCATTTCCGTCGCTTTGGTCTGAGGCCCGCGACGTTCCCTGCCGCCTCAGCGCGAGGCCGGCCCGGTCGCATCCGGCGGCCCTATGAAGAAAAGCTTGCCCCCGCTCGCGCCATCTTGGGTTTGACTGCGCCGCCCTAACGTGAAAACGGGCCTCCGACAGAGGAGATGCCCATGCCCGCGCTGCGCAACGATATCGATCCCGACGGCCTGCTCGAATATTCGGTCGTGTTCACCGATCGCTCGCTCAATCATATGAGCCAGTCGTTCCAGGGCGTGATGCGCGACATTCATGGTATGCTGTGCGCGGTCTATCATGCCGAGCGCGCCGTGGTCGTGCCCGGTGGCGGCACCTATGCAATGGAAGCGGTCGCCCGCCAGTTCGCGACGGATGCCAAGGTGATGGTCATCCGCAACGGCTTCTTCTCCTATCGCTGGACGCAGATCTTCGAGGTCGGGTCGATCCCCGCTCAGGAGATCGTGATGAAGGCGCGCCGCATCGGCAATGGCGCGGCCGACGCGCCGTTCGCGCCCGCGCCGATCGACGAGGTCGTTGCCGCCATCCGCGCCGAGCGCCCGGCGCTGGTCTTCGCGCCGCATGTGGAGACCGCTTCGGGCATGATCCTGCCGGAGGACTATCTCCGCGCCGTCGCCGATGCCGTCCATGAGGTCGGCGGCTTGTTCGTGCTGGATTGCGTGGCCTCGGGCTGCGTCTGGGTCGATATGGAGAAGACCGGCGTCGACGTCCTCATCTCCGCGCCGCAAAAGGGCTGGTCCGCGCCGCCCTCGGCCGGTCTGGTGATGCTCAATGCGGCAGCGCTGGAAAAGACGCGCGCGACCAGATCGACCAGCTTCGCGGCCGATCTCGGCAAATGGAACAGCATCATGGAAGCCTATCTGGGCGGCGGCCATGCCTATCATGCGACGATGCCGACCGATGCGCTGCGCGTGTTACGCAATGCGATGATCGAGACGAAGGAAATCGGCTTCGAGACGCTCGCTGCCGCGCAATGGGAACAGGGCAATCAAGTGCGCGCGATGCTCGCGTCGCGTGGGGTGCGCTCCGTCGCGGCCGATGGCTTCGGCGCGCCCGGCGTGGTCGTGGTGTTCACCGACGATCCCGAGCTGCAGACTGGCCGGAAGTTCGCCGCGCTCGGGCTGCAGATCGCCGCCGGTGTACCGCTTATGGTCGATGAAGGGCCGGACTATAAGAGCTTCCGCATCGGGCTTTTCGGGCTCGACAAGCTCAGGGACGTGCCGGGCAGCCTGGCGCGCCTGCAAGCTGCCTTCGACCAGCTGTTCTGATCAGTATAGTTGCGGAAAATGCAGGCGGGATCGTTCTGCGTGCAGCATAGATCGTCAGCACGACACTATGCAGCACATACAATCATGATGGCGCAAATTCTTCTCTAGATGAGCATGAACAAGGCTCATGCATAGATGGGTTATCTTGCTGGGAACTTTCGAGCTGTCCTTGCGTTATATCAACGTCATGTGACCCACTCGGGCAATCTCCCACAGCCCGACAAGCGGACCGTGACATGTTGGCGGGAGCGACTTTTCCCGAAGTGAGTCGCTCCCGCTCTTCTTTTCGAAAGCAGGAAATCCGCCGGTTCGTCGGCTCAGGCGCGCGCCTCGAAGGGCTGCGGGCCGAGCGCGTGGCTGGCCATCATCGCGACGGAGAGCCGCTCGACGACATCGCGCTGGTCCGAATGCGAGAGGAAGAGGGGATAGAGCGAACGGCTGCTGGCGCTGTCCTCGCGCCCCGCGAACTCGCTGATGCGCGCCGCGATGTCCGCGACCTTGAGCCACATGAGCTGCGACGGCGCATCCACGCTCTTGTTGGTCTTGAGCGGGCCGATCGGCGTGAAGCCCAGCATCGCCTCGTAGAAGCGGCGGTGGCGCGGATTGACCTCGATGAACAGGTCCGTGCAGCGGTGGCGGCGCTTTCCGTAGAGAAAGACGATGTGGAAGAGCGAAGCCATGAGCTTGCGCGAGGGCATCTCGGTGTCGAAGGCAAGCTTGGTCAGCTCGCAGACGCTGGCGCCGGGCACGCGGCGGAAGGTGTTGATCTCGTCACGGAAGATCCCGTCGGCGGCGAGGCCCGCGGGCGAATCCACCGCCAGGGTGATCGTGCCGACCACCTGGTCGTCCAGCGCGGCGAGGAATGTGGAGTGGCGATCGCTCGCCGGAATGCTGTGCTCGCATCCATAGCCGCGCCAGTCGTACATCTTGTTGATGAGCAGCCGCGCAAGATCGCGCTCGGCGTCGCACGTCGCGAGGCGGACCTCGAGTTGCTTCACCTCGCCGTCATGGCCGGCATTGATCACCGGCGTCGAATAGACGGGGCTGTGACCGGTCCCGCAATAATGGCTTGAAAATGTCTCGCCGACGAAATCCGGGCGAAGCGGCTGCATGAACGACATGGGCGACCCTATCTTTGCCTCGACGGTCGGCGCACGATGTCGCCCTGCAAAGCGCTGCGCTTTGCAAGCCGGATCATCCTGAAGGTGAACGAAGCCCCCGTCCCCCGACTGTCTGTAAATATGCCGAAGACGCCTTTGACGCCCGATCGGCCATGCCGGATTGTGACCTGTACTACCCGCCCGGATAAGGCTTTTTGTTTTTAGCGAGCAGAGAGGTCCCGCCCCTGCACGAGAGGCAAGTAAGCAGGGAAAAAGTTAATTTTCTATTTCCAAGTGACCGCCGGGCGGCGAAGCGTTGTCGTGATGAGACGAGTAATTTGCCGCATCAACGCTATGTTCACTAGTGGACAAAAATGGCGAAAATCAGCCCTCTGGGCGCGGCGGGGCGATGCCGAATCCCTGAACGGGAGGAAGGCGGGATATGAGCCGCCGTGCGCGGCGGCTCACCCGGTCCCTTAAGAGAACGATACTCGCATCGGGCGGCGACGCACGGCAGCGCCGACGGCCGCGAAGCCTGCAATCATCAGCGCCCAGGAGGCCGGCTCCGGAATTGCGACGGCCGTGAAGGTCGCCGTACCGGAATAGAGGCCCGAGCCGGTAACTTCACCGATCACGCGGATCGTGTTCAGCACGCCGTTGATGATCGGAATGCCGCCCACGGAGCGCGACTGGCCGTTCGGCTCGTCGATCAGGGCATAGGACACGCCGTTGATGATGAGGTCCGTGATCACCAGCTTGTTCGCCGAACCGCTGGAGAAGCTCGTCGAGATCGAGCCGCTGCCGAAGCCGTCCTGCGGAATGGTGAATTCGAACGTGTCATCGAACGCGCCGCTCGAGCTGAACGAATTGTAGAAGAACGCCGTGATTGACGGCGTGAAAGGCGTTCCGTTGGTGATCTGGAAATTCGGATCACCCACATTGAACGTTGTGGCTTGTGCCGCCGGGGCAATAGCCAGGGCGAGAGCGAAGGCGCTCGCCGCGAAAAACTTATTCATATCGTAGTCTCCCATCGTTCTCCCACGGAGCGGCCCATCGTGCGACGGATGTTGCTCGCTCCCACTCGATACGAAGTTCCCGCGGAAACGATCCCGCACCGCGGAAAATATTTTTAACCTCTCCCGTTTACCACATCGGCCGAGCCGCGTTTGACTTGCCTTCTCAAACCGTTGAGGTCTGTCGGGCGGCCGATTTCCGGCCTTTCCGGCGTTCATTGCATTTGTGCAATCGCAACATGAAAGGGCTGGTCCGCTCTTGCCCGGCACATGTCGGACACCCTCGAGATCGAGGCTCCGACAGCCTAGCCCGGGATCGCCCCGGTCAGTTGCAGTTGCACTTGCGAACCCTTGAAACCGTCAAGCGGGCCATCATGCCTCGCTTCCGGTTCTTGCACGGAATCGGCGTCGTTGCGTCGAGTCTCGTGCTTGCTACAGCTTTATCACGAGCCGCCCGGCGACCCAAATACATCCTGCCTGTTTAATCTAACCGTTTGTCGATATTCGTTAATCCGGTCACTATCGCACATAGTTGCCGATGCGTCTGGTTGCGCACCAACCGCCGGGCTGGCACAATTTCGCGAAGGCGCTAGGCTCTGTGCAAACACAGCAGGAGAGCGATGCATGTTCGTGAAGTTCACCAGCCCGGACCGCGTGCCGGTTGCCGTCAACGCCACGCAGATTTCCTTCATTTCCAGCGTCGAGGAAGGCACGCGCATCCGCTTTGGCGAGGGGCGCAGCGTGACCGTGGTCGAGCCGCTCGACGAGATCATGGACCGGCTGAACCGGACGAACGCGCTGCCGGGATAGCGAGCGCACGCTTTCAAGCGGGGGGGCCGACGAACATACGCCGGTCCCTCGCGTGCCCCGGGCTGCGCCGAAAAACGACCGGAAGGCAAAGGCAGTCACCGCGCAAAGCCGCCCGCTTCGCCGCCCCGATCAGCCGATCAGCGACTGCATCTTCTCGACCAGCGCCTGCTTGCGGAACGGCTTGCTGATGAACGGCAGCGGCTCGCCGGCGTCGTCGCCGGCGGGCGCGGCGCCGGACATCAGCAGCACCGGCATGTCCGGATAACGGCTGCGCAGCTCGGTCGCGAGCTGCTGTCCGCTCATCTGGCCCGGCATGTCGACATCGGTCACCGCTATGTCGAACTGTCGGCCATCGGCAGCCTCCAGCGCCGCGTTCGCGCCTTCCGCTCCGACCACATCCCAGCCGTCGCTTGCCAGGCCCTCCATGACGGCGCGGAGCACTGCCGGATTGTCGTCGATCAGCAGCACCGAATAGGATCGGCCGGGCGCGGCCTGCATCCTGTCGTCCCCGGCGGCGGCGAGCGCGGCATCGGCGGCGGGCAGGAAGATGGTCACGCAGGTGCCTTCGCCAACCCTGCTGTCAATCCGCCCGAAGCCGCCGGACTGGCGCGCGAAGCCATAGACTTGCGAGAGGCCGAGGCCCGTGCCGCCGCGATCCGCCCTGGTCGTGAAGAACGGTTCGAAGGCGCGCTCCAGCGTCTCGGGCGCCATGCCTGTGCCGGTATCGCGCACCGCGACCGCGATATAGTCGCCCGGCGGCGTATCGGTGCCCTTGAGCGCGTCGCCCGCCAGCGGCACGACCGAGACCGACACGCTGATGACGCCGCCCCGGGGCATCGCATCGCGCGCATTGACGATGAGATTGAGCAAGGCCGCCTGGAACTGCGGCACATCGATGCTGGCGACGGCGGACGGCGCGGCGAGGGCGAACTCGACCCGCGTCGAGCCGCTGACCGCATGCAGCAGCAGGTCGCGGAAATTGCTGACCGTCTCGGTGATGTTGACGTGCTGCGGCTCCAGCGTCCGCTTGCGGGCGAAGGCGAGCAGCCGGGCCAGCAGATCGGCCCCCGATTCCGCCGCGCCCATGGCCGAGAGCGCGAGCGCCTTGACGCGCCTCTCCCGGCTGCTTGCGGCAATCATGTCGAGATCGTTGATGATGACGGTCAGGATGTTGTTGAAATCATGCGCGAGCCCGCCGGTCAGATTGCCGAGTGCGTCCATCTTCTGCGACTGGAGCAGCGCTTCGGACGTGTCGCGATGATCCGCGATCTCGCGCGAGAGGCGCTGGTTGGTGGCATCGAGCTCGCCGGCGCGCATCTCCACCGCGATCGCCAGCGCCTGCGCGCGGGCGAATTCGCGGCTGAACAGGGCGCCGGTGAACGTCATGGTCGCGATGAACGCCAGCGTCATGATCGCGGCGGCATATCCCTGCAGCGTGTCCTGCATCAGCAGCGCGATGGCGAGCGGCATCGAGGCGGGCACGGTGAAGGCGAGGGCGGTTGGCAGATGCGCGGCATGGAGCGAGGTTGCGCCGGCCGTCATGCCGCCGATGACGAACGCCCAGAACCAGAGATAGGACGAGAAGTCGCTGAACGGCAGAACCGGCCCCAGGCCCCAGAGCAGGCCTGCGCCGAAGGACCCGGCGACCGAGAGGATCTCCCACCGTTTTATGCGGTCCTTTCGGGCGGGATCGCGGCGGAACCGGACATAGAGCATGATCCGCGCGGCCGAGAGCGCCACGACCAGCCCCAGCCATTCGAGCGCGCCATGCGCCATGCCCCGGTCGGTGATGACGGCGACCAGCAGCCCTGCATTGAGGACATTGACGACGGAGGTGCCGAGCAGCCGCGAATAGATGGTGGAGACCGCTTCGAAGCGGGCCGCTTCCCGGACGTCGGGTGACAGGATCTGGGCCATCGCTCGCTCCGCACAACATCTGCCAGGCGGACCCATTTTCTGTTCTGTGAGAAATCCTACTCTGCTTCCGGCCGGAAGCAACGGAAATCCGCGCCGATTCCGGGTCGAGCGCAAGAAGGGCCTTGGCAACCGATGGCGCGATCAAATCGCCTTGCTGCCGGAAATTCACTTTCTTCTGTCCTATATAGTACCAAATAGGTTAAATGGATCACATGCAACCACGTCGCCACATCCCGCCGGTCTCGCTGCCGGCGTTTCGCCCCGTCCCTCGCAAGTGCAGCCGTCACGACGGCTGGACCGCCCAGCGCCAGCGCGATTTCATCGCCGCCCTCGCCGATACCGGATCGGTCACGCACGCCGCCGCCCGCGTCGGCATGTCGACCGAGGGCGCCTATATGCTGCGGCGCGCGAAAGGCGCCGAGGAGTTCGCCGCCGCCTGGCTCGCCGCGCTGGATCACGGCATCGCCCGGCTCGAGGATATCGCCCTGGAGCGCGCGATCCACGGCATCGAAGTTCCGGTCTACAGCTATGGCAAGCTCATCGGCACGCGCATCGTCTATAATGATCGCCTCATCATGTTCATGCTGCGCAACCGCGCCATGGACCGCTTCCCCGCCGGCGCCACGAAGGCCGGGCTGGGCCACGCCGCCCAATTGCGCGCCGAGGCCGAGGCGGCCAACCGGCCGGACATGGACGAGATCAAGAAGGGCATCCTCAGGAAAATCGAGGCCATCGCCGCACAGGATCGTCGCATGGGCAAGATCGGCGTCGGTCTCGAAGGTCAGGAAGCCATCGACTTCGAGAATTGGCGCGCGGAGCGAGCGGAGCGGCTGGGCCTGCCGCCGCCCGAGCGGCTATTGCCGCCGCTGGACCGGATCGGCTGGCGGGGCAGGTCAAAGCTGTACAAGGACGAATAGAAACCCAACGCCCCGTCACCCCGGGCCTGACCCGGGGTCCCGCTTCTTCTGCCGTGATCTGGCAAGACCAAGAAGCTTATGAGCCGACGCTCGGCGCCCGCATTGGGTTCACGGAGTTATCTGTTTTGCCAGTGCGACGCCTGCGACCCAGAGCGTGCCAGGCAACGGCTTTCCGTCCGTTCCAATTCCGCCAATTGGCGCGATTATGAATTGCGCGGCAAGCTCCTCGGACTTGGGGCCGAAAAACACGGGTTGGATTCCCCCGCCGCTGATAAAGCTGGTCGGTCCGGTAAGGCTGCCTCCATAAGGAATGCCTCCAGGCATGATGCCGTCGATAACCCAGCGCCCAAGCGATGAAGCCACGGAACCGTCCGGGTTGAGCCGGTCGAGATCAAGCGCACCCGTATATTTCAGCATCGTGAAGTCGAAATTGAACATCGATTTTCCGCCAACTTCGAAGGGGTTGGCGTCGCTAAGGGCACCCGCCCCAACCACGATTCCTTCATATCGAGCGCTGCCGGTGCGTGTTGCCAGCATGTTGACCGGCGTCGGCAAGCCATACAGGAAATATTGGCGATCGAACCGTTCCTCGCCGCCCGGCTCGGAGACGGACGTCGTCCAATGGCCGAAGCTCGCATATGAGAGCGCTATCTCGGTATTGCCCGAACCCGGTCGATACATGGCCAGGGTTGTCGGCAAATTGTCGATCGTCTTGCGATAGGTCGTAAAGCGCGAAGTCTGCTCAACGCGCTCCAGGTCCGTGAATGTGCTGTTGAGGCCGGGGCGACCGGATGCCGAGAAACTGATCTGCCCGTTCTTGGCGATCGTCACGGTCTGATCGAAGCCTTCGAATATCGCGTTGGCACCCAGGCTGAAGAAGGTGCCGGGGCTCTTGCCTGCTGCGAAGTGGACCGTCTTCCCGGTGCTCGTCAGGTCCTGCTGCAGCTTCGTCAGATTGAGGTTCACGGGTGCCACGGATGGATCGCGCGTGCCGGTTATGGCGCCCACGAAGCCGTTGCTCTCATTGGGGCCTGGGTTCATGTGCTGCGGGTAAGCGACGATCGTCGCACCGATTTCTTCCGCATTCGGACCGAAAAAACGACCGTCGATTGTCCCCGACATGCCGCCGGCCGGCCCAATCACGAGCGCTGTGCCTGAAAATGCATTGCCGCTGCCAAGGCGGCCGACCGCCGTGAAGGGATAGACGGTCGGTTGATACTCATAAGTCGTAAGATTGAGCATCTTCGTGTCGGCAAGCGCCGCGAATTCGCCCGTCATGAAGTCGACGTTGAAATCCCCGGTACCTTCGAGGCCATAGGGTGCGTAGCCGCTGATCAGCGCGATGCCGAACAGGTCGATGTCCCAGCCGGCCGTGCCGGTTCTCGGAACATTCGCGGTTGGGGTGGGAAAGCCATAGGTGAAGACGTTGAAGGATGCGTTCTGTATTTGCGCAGTAAGCGTGTCATGCTGCCAATAGCCGTAGCCGACATATTGGTTGGGCTGGCTCTGGGAAGCGCGCTGCGTGAACAGCTTCAACACGTCTCGCGTGTCGCTGGAGCCGCCGCCGATCACGAAGGATTCGGACCCCGCCCTCGTGGTGCTGATGCGATCGGCCGGGTTGAAGCGCTGTGATCGTTCGTTCGTCGCAAGCGTATAGCTGTTGGTTGCCGCGTCGTAGCTGATGCTGAGCGCCTGGCTTTCATGCTTGCCGAAGGAGGTCTGCAGGCTGAACCGATCGAATTTGACCGCGCTCGCCGCCGATGTGCCGCTGAACGTCTGGCTGGCGCGCAGATCGCTGATGGTCGTATTGGGCGACGGTGTGGGCGTCGGAGTAGGCGTTGGAGTAGGCGTCGGTGTCGGCGAGGGCGTCGGCGTCGCAGTTGGCGTGGGAGTCGGCGCAGGCGGGGCCTGTCGGTAATTTTGTGCGCGGGGCCATAGAGATGGATAGGAAGGACCATCGATATGGCGATCGACAAGGAAGTGCTGGATCAGCTGCTGGCAGGGCGTGATCCACAGGAGCTGTTTGCGAAGGACGGTCTGCTCGACGAGCTGAAGAAGGCGCTTTCAGAACGGATGCTGGCAGCCGAGCTGGATGAGCATCTGGAGGTTGAAGGCGCCGAAGGCGCAATGAACCGGCGCAACGGCACGTCGAGGAAGACGATGCTGACGGGCACATCGAAAGTGACGCTGGATATTCCGCGCGATCGGGCCGGTACGTTCGACCCGAAGCTGATCGCCAAATACCAGCGCCGGTTTCCCGACTTCGATGACAAGATCGTGTCGATGTACGCGCGCGGGATGACGGTGCGCGAGATCCGCGGGCATCTCGAGGAACTGTACGGCATCGACGTGTCGCCGGACCTGATCTCGACGATCACCGACGCGGTGCTCGAGACGGTCGCGGAATGGCAGGGGCGGCCGCTCGACGCCTGCTATCCGCTGGTGTTCTTTGACGCGATCCGCGTCAAAATCCGCGATGAGGGCTTCGTGCGCAACAAGGCGGTGTACATCGCGCTCGGCCTCCTGCCCGACGGCACGAAGGACATCCTGGGCATCTGGATCGAGCAGACCGAGGGCGCGAAGTTCTGGCTGCGGGTGATGAACGAACTCAAGAACCGCGGCGTCGGCGATATCCTGATCGCCGTCGTCGATGGGCTGAAGGGCTTCCCCGACGCGATCAACGCAGCCTTCCCCGAAACGGTCGTTCAAACGTGCATCGTCCACCTGCTCAGGAACAGCATGAGCTTCGCGTCGTGGAAGGACCGAAAGCCGATCGCCCAGGCCTTGCGCAGCGTCTATCGCGCCGAGACGGCGGAGGCCGGCCTGGCCGCGCTCGATGCGTTCGAGACAGGCCATTGGGGCAAGCGGCATCCCGCCATCGCCCAGAGCTGGCGGCGGCACTGGGACCAGGTGATCCCGTTCTTCGCCTTCCCCGAAGGCGTGCGCCGGATCATCTACACCACCAACGCCATCGAGGCGCTGAACTCAAAGCTGCGGCGCGCAGTGCGCACCCGTGGCCACTTCCCCGGTGACGATGCCGCGATGAAGCTGCTATACCTCGTCCTCAACAAGGCGACCGAGGAATGGAAACGGCCGCCACGTGAGTGGTCGGAGGCAAAGACCCAGTTCGCCGTGATCTTCGGCGAGCGGTTCGTCATCTGATGACGACAACCGGCCCCGCGCACAAAATTACCGACAGGCCCGCGCAGGCGTGCTGCTAACGCCGCCACTTCCTCCGCCGCCACAGCCAGCGAGCGACATTGCCAGAACCAGACAACCCGAAAACTTCTTCGCGATCACGCCGAACCCCCTGCTCATCCCGCTCCACTGTCTCGAATGGCTGGCGGGCAAGCAAGGGCATAAACCATTCAGCCGACGACAAAGTTGGTGAAGGTCACAAGATGAAAGACCTAGCTTTCATCCCCCATCCGCAGCGTTGCGATGAACGCTTCCTGCGGGATTTGCACCGATCCATATTCCCGCATCCGCGCCTTGCCCTCTTTCTGCTTTTCTAGCAGCCATTTCTTGTGGGGGTGTCGGCGCAATGGCATTTCGCTGCAAAATCCTCGCGCATCATAGCGATGGTCTGGCGCGCAGTAACCTTGCCGCCGGTCGCGGCCTGAAGGGGGATATTGAGCGAGTGTGGCGGGAAGCGGGCACGTCGGGCGCCGAACATGTGGCGCAAATTGGCGGGAAGCCGACACTTACGACCCTCTCACCGCTTCCGCACAAACTCCGCCCGCAGCACCAGTCCCTTGATCCCCTCATAGCGGCAGTCGATCTCCTGGCTGTCGCCGGTCAGGCGGATCGACTTGATGAGCGTGCCGCGCTTGAGGGTCTGGCCCGCGCCCTTCACCTCCAGATCCTTGATGAGCGTCACCTGGTCGCCATCGGCCAGCAGATTGCCGACCGCGTCGCGCACTTCGACGGCGCCGGCCGCCGCCTGCTTCGCCGCGAGTTGCGAGGCCGGCATCCACTCGCCGCCCTCCTCGTCGAACACATAGTCCTCGTCGTCGGTCCCGCTCAACTCTCGTCCCCCATGCGCAGCGCCGCGATGAACGCTTCCTGCGGGATCTGCACCGAGCCATATTCCCGCATCCGCGCTTTACCCTTCTTCTGCTTCTCCAGCAGCTTCTTCTTGCGGGTGATGTCGCCGCCATAGCATTTCGCGGTCACGTCCTTGCGCATCGCGGCGATGGTCTCGCGGGCGATCACCTTGCCGCCGATTGCGGCCTGGATCGGGATCTTGAAAAGGTGGCGGGGGATGAGGTCCTTGAGGCGCTCGCACATATGGCGCCCGCGCTCCTCGGCCACGCTGCGATGGACGATCATGCTGAGCGCATCGACCGGCTCGTTGTTGACGAGGAGGCTCATCTTGACGAGGTCGCCCTCGCGCAGGCCCGTCTGTTCATAGTCGAAGCTGGCATAGCCGCGGCTGATGCTCTTGAGGCGATCGTAGAAGTCGAACACGACTTCGTTGAGCGGCAATTCATAGGTCACCTGCGCGCGTCCGCCGACATAGGTGAGGTCGGTCTGGATGCCGCGGCGATCCTGGCAGAGCTTGAGGATCGAGCCGAGATACTCGTCCGGCGTGTAGATGACCGCCTTGATCCAAGGCTCGTCGATCTGCTCGATCCGGCTGGGATCGGGATAGTCGGCCGGATTGTGCAGCATGATCTCCTTCGCATCTTCGGTCTTCGATTTGCGAAGCTGGATGCGATAGACCACGGACGGCGCGGTGGTGATGAGGTCGAGATCATATTCGCGGGTCAGCCGCTCCTGAATGATCTCCAGATGGAGCAGGCCGAGGAACCCGCAGCGGAAGCCGAAGCCGAGCGCCGCGCTGCTCTCCATCTCGAACGAGAAGGAGGCGTCGTTGAGGCGCAGCTTGCTGATGCTCTCGCGCAGCTTCTCGAAATCGGCGGCATCGACCGGGAAGAGGCCGCAGAACACGACCGGCTGCACTTCCTTGAAGCCCGGCAGCGGTTCGCTCGCACCGCCCCTGACGGAGGTGATCGTGTCGCCCACGCGGGTCTGCGTGATTTCCTTGATCTGCGCGGTGATGAAGCCGATCTCGCCGGGGCCAAGCTCCTGCAGAGTCTCGATCTTGGGGCGCATGCAGCCGACGCGGTCGATCAGATGCTCGGTGCCGCCGATCATGAAGCGGATCTGCTGGCCTTTCTTCAGCACGCCGTCGATCACGCGGACGAGGATGACGACGCCGAGATAGGGGTCATACCATGAGTCGACGAGCATGGCCTTCAGGGGCGCGTTGCGGTCGCCCTTGGGCGCCGGGATCTTGGTGACGATCGCTTCGAGAATGTCGTCGATGCCGATGCCGGACTTGGCGCTGGCGAGCACTGCCTCGCTCGCGTCGATGCCGATCACATCCTCGATTTCCGCGCGCACCTTCTCCGGTTCGGCGGCGGGCAGGTCGATCTTGTTGATGACCG
Organism: Sphingobium xanthum; assembly: GCF_019737615.1. GTDB lineage: Bacteria > Pseudomonadota > Alphaproteobacteria > Sphingomonadales > Sphingomonadaceae > Sphingobium > Sphingobium xanthum. Next base: position 58,484 of record NZ_JAHKKS010000015.1, read on the forward strand.
GCACGATCTCGTGGTCATGCTCGATCGACTGGTAGACGTTCGCCAGCGTCTGCGCTTCCACGCCCTGCGCCGCGTCCACGACCAGCAGCGCGCCTTCGCAGGCGGCGAGGGAGCGGCTGACTTCATAGGCGAAGTCGACATGGCCCGGCGTGTCCATGAGGTTCAGCTCATAGGTCTCGCCATTGCGCGCCTTGTAGTCGAGGCGCACGGTCTGCGCCTTGATGGTGATGCCACGCTCCTTCTCGATGTCCATATTATCAAGGACCTGGCTGGTCATCTCGCGGTCGGAGAGGCCCCCGGTGCGCTGGATGAGCCGGTCGGCGAGCGTCGACTTGCCATGGTCGATATGCGCGATGATGGAGAAGTTACGGATGTGAGCGAGATCGGTCATGCCGCGCCCGATAGCAGCAAGGGAAGATTTGGGCAAAGGCCGCTGCAAGTCCATTCCGTCCAAGACAGGAACGCCCGATCCATGACAATTGCCGTTAGGCAAGGGCGTTTATCTTGTGCGCATATCTGGCTGTGATAAAAGCATGGTCGAGGGTATTGCGAGCAACGATGGCTTGCGATTTTCATAGGGGTAGGTGGAAAATGAAGGGTTCGATCAAGTTCCTGGTCGCGGCGACCGCGCTCGCAGTCGTGGCGCAGCCGGCATTGGCCGTGGACAACAAGAAGGGCTCGTCGGGCCGTCAGGACCAGACCAAGGGCACGCAGGAAATCCCGAAGTGCTACAAGAAGCTCGGCACGATCGCGATCGTCGAGCCGGAGAACCAGTGGTGGCGCGAGATGAATCTCGGCAGCCCGGAGGCGATCCTGCGCATCTTCGTGCAGCAGTCCGGCTGCTTCACGCTCGTCAACCGCGGCCGCTCGATGCAGAGCCGCGCGATGGAGCGCGCCATGGCCGATCAGGGCGAACTGCAGGGCGGCTCGAACCTCGGCAAGGGTCAGGTCAAGGCGGCCGACTATTTCATCGAGCCGAATATCGTCACCACGAACAAGAACAGCGGCGGTAATGCGCTGGGCGGGGTGCTCGGCGGCTTCCTCGGTCGCAGCACGTTCGGCGCGATCGCCGGCGGCATCAACATCAAGAAGAGCGAGGCGAACGTCACGCTGTCGATCGTCAATGCGCGCACGACGGTCGAGGAAGCGCTGACCGAGGGCTATGCCCGCAAGTCGGATCTGAGCTTCGGCGCCGGTGGCGGCGCGGGCTGGTGGGGCGGTTTCGCCGGCGCGGCTGGCGGCGGCTATCAGAACACCGACATCGGTCAGGTTATCGTCCTTGCTTATCTCGATGCTTACACCAAGCTGGTCGACCAGCTCGGCGGCCTGCCGGCCGATGCAGCGGCGGCGGCGCCCCGCGCGACCAAATAAGCCAGTCGCCGGATCGGCATGCGAAAGGGCGAGCCTGCGGGCTCGCCCTTTTCCTTGCGCGGCTCAGGCGGGGATGAGCCCGGCGCGGGCGATCGCGCCGAGCGCACTGTCGAACCGCTCGTCCTGCTCGCCCGAGATCAGAGCCCAGGGGAGATCGCGCCGCTCCAGCTCGGCCCGGCAGAGATCGAAGAAGCGCTCCTGCTCCGCGCGCTCGGAGAACATGCGCACCTCGTCGCCGATCCACGGCAGATCGATATCCATCAGCAGATAGAGCTGGCCGACATCGGCAAAGGCATCGAGCGCGGGGATACGGTGGCTGAAGAGCATCATGCTCCACGCGGCGGTCATGATCGGGTCGGTGTCCTGAAACAGCAGGCCGCGCGCTTGCGGCGCCAGCGCCTCGCGCGCCTCGACATGCCCATGCATGATGGTGACGAGATCGTCGGGCACGAGATCCGTCCCGTGCTTCTCGCAATAGGCGCGGCCATATTCGGGCACCCAGACCGTGCCGAAATGCGCCGCCAGCCGCTCGGCCAGCGTCGACTTGCCGGTACTCTCCGGCCCATGCAGGACGACCGATGGCAGGCTCATGCGATCGCGATCCGGCTCTTCCGATGGGCGCGCATCCACTCGATCAGTCCGGCCAGCGAGAACAGCAGGAAGACGATGTAGAGGCCGGCCGTGAGATGCAGCCCCTTCGTCCAATAGAGCGGGATGGCGAGGCAATCGACGATGATCCAGAAGGTCCAGTTGTCGATATAGCGCCGCGCCATGAGCAGTTGTGCGACGATGCTGAGCATCGCGACGCCCGCATCCCAATAAGGCGCGGCGGCATCGGTCTGCCGGTGCATGAGCCAGCCCCAGAGAGCGCTGGTCGCGATGCCGACGGCCGCCCAGACGAGAAAGCCCGGCATGCCCAGCCAGCGCACCGGGACGCCCTCGTCCTGCGTGCGCGCGCCGGACCAGTTGAGCCAGCCATAGAGGTTCAGGACGAGGAAGAAGATCTGCAACAGCGCGTCGCTGTAGAGCCGCGCCTCGATGAAGATGAAGAAATAGAGCGAGACCATCGCGATGCCGAACGGATAGTTCCACAGGCTGCGCCGGACGATCAGGGCGATGTTCGCCAATCCGAGAATGACGGCGATGATCTCCAGCGGGCTCACGGAACCGGTTCTTATCGGCGCCTTTGCAGCCTGTCGATATGCCCTGCCCGGATCGTGCGGCGAGCCAGGCTGCATCGATATTCAGCCCGGAAGCCGATCAGCTCGCCTGCTTCCACTTGTCGCGATAATAGTCGATCGCGTCGGTCGTGACCGCGCTGCGTTCCTTCTCGGCCGGTGCGCGCAGCCTCTCGATCTCGACGGCCTGGGCGAACTCGATGCCCATCCGGTCCTCATGCGACCAGCGGCATGTGCCGCTCACGATGTAATTCTTGCCGAAGTCGATCTCGAAAACCGTGCCGACGGGCACATCGAGCAAGCCCTCGACCATTGCGCCCTGCCTGGAGATGTTGCGGATGCGCGCCGGATAGGCATGGCCGTCATGGCCGAGCGTGACCGAGCGGAGCATGGCCATCCGCTGCTCGCGGCTGGCCTTATGCCCTTCGGCCTTGGCATAGCCCTCGCGGTCCTGCAGCAATGTGATGGTCGCCTCGGCGGATGCGGGGCGGCCGTAAACATAGCCCTGAACATGGCTGCAACCCAGCGAGCGGATCAGCGCCAGCTCGTCGAGCGTTTCAGCGCCTTCCGCGGTCGTCTCCATGCCGAGCGCCTCGGCGAGGCTCACGATGGACTTGACGATCGCGGCGTTGCGGCTGCCCTTGATAGCGGCGCCGCGCACGAAACTCTGGTCGATCTTGATCTTGTCGAACGGCGCGGTCTTCAGATAGCCGAGCGCCGAATAGCCGGTTCCGAAATCATCCAGCGCGAGCCGCACGCCGATATTCTTGAGTGCCGCGAACATCGTGTCGGTATTGCTGCCGTCGGCCAGGAACACGCCCTCGGTGATCTCCAGCTCGAGCCGGCTGGCTGAGAGGCCCGCATTGGCGAGCGCGCGCATGACGAGAGACGGCAGCGCCGGGTTAGCGAACTGGATCGGCGAGACGTTGACCGCGACGCGCGTGCCCTCCGGCCACTGGACGGCGTCGCAGCAGGCGGTGCGCAGCACCCATTCGCCGATCGTGCCGATCAGCCCGGCTTCCTCCGCAATGGGGATGAAATCGGCGGGCGAGATCGATCCCTTGGTCGGGTGGCGCCAGCGGATCAGCGCCTCGAAACCGGTGACGCGCTCGGTGCTGGCGCAGACGACCGGCTGATATTCGAGATGCAGGCCGTTGGAGACCATCGCATGGCGCAGGTCCTGCTCCAGCTGCCGCCGCTCCTCGGCATCGGCATGCATGGCGGGGGCATAGCAACGGAACAGCCCGCGCCCATCGGCCTTCGCGGCATAGAGCGCGAGGTCGGCATTGCGGATGAGCGTCTCGGCGGTCTTGCCGTCGCCGGGCGCGATGGCGATGCCGATCGACACGCCGATGATCACCTGGCTACCGTCGATCGAATAGGGCTGTGAGAGCGTGTGGATGATCGCGTCGGCCAGCTTCGAGAGGTCGCCCTTGTCGGTCATCGAGGGGAGGACGATCTTGAATTCGTCGCCGCCCAGGCGCCCGACCTTGCCGCTCGTCCCCACGAGGCGCAGCAGCCGCTGCGCGACCTGGCAGAGCAGGGCGTCGCCGGCCGGATGGCCCATCGTGTCATTCACTTCCTTGAAGCGATCGAGATCCAGCAGGAAGAGCGCGCATTCATTGGGCATGCCGCGCTGATCGGTCAGGGCCTGCTCCAGCGTCGCGAGCATCTGGCCGCGATTGGCGAGGCCGGTGAGCGAATCGAACTTGGCGAGGCGCGCGATCTCGGCCTGCGAGCGCCGCATTTCGGTGAGGTCCGAACCGCTGCCGCGGAAGCCGAGAAACTGGCCGAACGGCGTCACCACGGGCTGGCCGGAGAGCGACCACCAGCGCTCCTCGCCCGCGCCGGCCGCCTGGACGGCTAGCTCGGCAAAGGCGGTGCGGGCGGAGAAATGGAAGCCGAGCGTGCGCTGGCCTTCGCCGGCGGCGCCGGGCTCGGGCGGCGCGATCAGCGCGGAGAAGGGCTGGCCGACAATGTCCTGCGGCTTGCGGCCGAGCTGCGCCGCGAGCGTGTCCGAAAGATAGGCGACGTTGCCGACGCGGTCGGTCTCCCAGAACCAGCCGCGCCCGGTCTGTTCCAGATCGACAAGGAAAGCGCGCGCCTGATCGCCGGTAAGGCCGGTGCTGCGGATATGCGCGGTGGCGCTGCGGCTGATGCGGAATTCCACCGCCATGACGAGGCAGACGCCGGTCGCGAAGATGATCAGCGGGGTCAGCAGATCCATGATCGGGATATTGCTGACGAAGGCGATGATGCCGCCAATGCCGTAGGCAATGCTGAGCAGGCGCTGGCGGCCGAATATGGCGACCGCCAGCAGCGCGGGCGTCAAGGTAACGACCATCAGCTTGAAGGCATTCTCGCCCAGGATCGCGGCGGCCGAGGTGGTGAAGAGGGCGCTGGCAATGGCGACGAATGGCGCGGCGATGATCAGCTGCTGATTGGGCGACAAGGCCGAGAAACCGCGGATGCGCGGCACGATGAGGATCGCGGCGTCGATGACTGTCAACGCGGCAAGGAAGGTGATGAATTCCCAATGCGGCATGGCATGGGCGATCTGATGCCAGCCCACCGCCTGGCAGAGCAGCACCGCGCGCGCGACCATGAGCAATGGCCAGCTCGTCGCGATCAGCCGGATCGCGCGGGCAAGCAGCTCGACGGAATCGCCATCATGCTCGTCCGCCGCGCCGATCATGGCGTACCAGTCCGTGCTGTTGTCGGGAGCTGGCTGGGTCTTGGGGCGGACGAAGCTCATGCGGCGGCGATGCCACGGGATCCCTTGCAGAATGGTTAGCAGCGAACGGCAAGAGATCGATTTTACATCGTCTTGCGCGTGCTTGCCGAATACTTGCGGAGAATTGCGTGCTTGCGCGACCTGACCGCGCGGCTAGGCTGCCCGAAACCGACCGATTGCACGCAATCGAGTCCCAGGGAGGAGCGCCATGCGCCACATCGCGATCATCGGCTCCGGGCCGGCCGGCTATTACACGGCGGAGGCCTGCCAGAAGCAGTTCGGCGACGATGTCCGCATCGACATCATCGATCGGCTGCCGGTCCCCTTCGGCCTCATCCGCTCCGGCGTCGCGCCCGATCATCAGTCGATCAAGGCGGTCGCCCGGCGCTACGAGCAGGTCGCGCTGACCGATACTGTCCGCTTCGTCGGCAAGCTCAGCATCGGCCAGGATGTGAGCATCGCCGAACTGCTGTCGCTCTACGATGCCGTCGTGCTGGCGACCGGCGCGCCCTCCGACCGGCCGCTCGGTGTGCCGGGCGACGATTTGCCCGGCGTCATCGGCAGCGCCGCCTTCGTCGGCTGGTATAACGGCCATCCCGATTTCGCCGCTCTCGCGCCCGATATCGACGGACGCGACATCGTCATCATCGGCAACGGCAATGTCGCGCTCGATTGCGCGCGCATCCTGGCGAAGAGCGCGGATGAGTTCGCGGGCAGCGACATCGTGGAGCATGCCTATCAGCGGCTCTCGACCGCGCAGCCGCGGTCCATCACCATTCTCGGCCGGCGCGGACCGCAGCAGATCGCGATGACGCCCAAGGAGCTGGGCGAGCTGGGGCATCTGGCGCGGGCCTCGGTCCATGTCGATCCTGCCGATCTGCCGCCGCCGGAAAGCGACGCCGTGCTGGAGCCGGGGCAGCGCAAGTCCGTGAACTTGCTGCGGGAATTCGCCCAGGACCATCCCGAAAAGGCCGTGCCGATCCGCTTCGACTTCTTCGTGAAGTCCGTGCGCGTCGAGGGCGACGGCAAGGCGGAGCGGCTGGTGATCGAGGACACGCAGCTCGGCGCCAATGGCGAATCCGTCGGCACCGGCGCGACGCACAGCATCCCCGCCGATCTCATCATCAGCTGCATCGGCTATCGCACCTCGCCGATCCCGGACGTTCCCTATGACGAGCAGCGCGGCCGCTTCGCCAATGAGGAAGGGCGCATAAGGCCCGGCCTCTATTGCGTCGGCTGGGCACGGCGCGGGCCGACCGGCACGATCGGCACCAACAAGCCGGACGGCTTCATGATCGCCGAGGAAATCGCCAAGGACCAGCCCGAGGCGGCAGGCAAGCAGGGCAGGGCAGGGCTCGATGCGCTGATCGAGGCACGCGGCCTCGCCATCGTGACGTTCCGCGACTGGCAGAAGATCGACATCGCCGAAGTCGAGCGTGCCCGTAGCGGCGCGCCGCGCGAGAAGTTCGTGCGGGTTGAGGATATGGTGGCGGCGAGCAGGGGGTAGAGCCGCCTATCGGATCGATAATCTTGTGGGCGAAGCGAGCAACGGTCATACAAGCCTCGTGAACAGAGGTACCGTTTTTGCTGCCCTTATGCTTGGGGCCTGCTCTGCAACAGACCACAACTTCGTCGTAGACACCTCGGAAGCTGATCGGCCGGTCGTCAAGGCGGTTCTCACGCTGTGCGATCAGCCGCCAAAGACCCTTTTGGCTTCGGGGAAGTGGTTTGTCGGGCAAGTTCGTGCGTGCGAAGGCGGCGGCAATATCGAACTGCAGCATATCGATGGCTCAATCAGCAATTGTCGCATTGGTTATGTGACAACGATGAGTGACTGGTGGCTGGTGAAGGTCAGAGGCAGGGTCTGCGACGTTCAATGGGTGCCGGAGCCGACGGACGGCTAACCGTCCAAATCGTGTGGGAGCGGACTGCCGGGATGCGACCTTAAAACCGACATTGCCTCACTTTCTGTTCCCCGGCGAAGGCCGGGGTCCAGTCCTAAAGGAAACAACGCACGCGAGAGCGTGCATTCGGCGCTTTGCGCTGAGTCTGGACCCCGGCCTCCGCCGGGGAACGGCTCACGATGTGAGGGGCCGCTCGTGAAAGCCAGCCGGTCGCTCATCCGACGGCGGGCCAAGCGAGAGTGACCAGTCCGAACCCGGCGGTCGCCTGAGCGAGCGCGCCAGCCCCAAAATCACACCCGCATCGGCATCAGCACATAGAGCGCCGGCGCCTTCTCGTCCTCGCGGATCAGGGTCGGCGCGGCGGCGTCGGCGAGGTGGACTTCGACGCTGTCGCCTTCGATCTGGCCGAGAATATCGAGCAGATAGCGCGCGTTGAAGCCGATCTCGATCGGTGTCGCGGCATAGTCGCCGGGCACTTCCTCGGCGGCGGTGCCATTCTCGGGGCTGGTGACCGAGAGGGTGATCTTGTCCTTCTCGACCGCCACCTTGACCGCGCGGGTCTTCTCGGTGGCGATGGTCGCGACGCGGTCCACGCCTTCCTCGAAGCTGCGCGGGTCGATCTTGAGCAGCTTGTCGTTACCCGTGGGGATGACGCGGCTGTAATCGGGGAAGGTGCCGTCGATGAGCTTGCTGGTGAGCACGGCATTGCCGAGATCGAAGCGGACCTTGGTGGGCGAGAGATCGATGCGCACGCTGCCGTCCACCTCGTCGAGCAGCTTGCGCAGCTCGGCGATGCATTTGCGCGGGATGATGATGTCCGGCATGCCCTCGGCGCCGTCCGGGCGGGCCACGGTCACGCGGGCGAGGCGATGGCCATCGGTCGCGGCGGCCTTCAGCACCGGGGCGGGATCCTCGGCGACGTGCAGGAAGATGCCGTTCAGATAATAGCGCGTCTCTTCGGTCGAGATGGCGAAGCGCGTCTTGTCGATGATCTGGACGAGCGCGGCGGCCGGCAGCTCGAAGCTGGTCGGCAGCGGGCCCTCGGCGATGATCGGGAAGTCGTCGCGCGGCAGGGTCTGCAGGTTGAAACGGGCGCGGCCGGCCTGGACGAGCATCTTGCCGTCGGCCGCTTCCAGACGCACCTGACTGCCTTCGGGCAACTTGCGCGCGATGTCGAACAAAGTGTGCGCCGAGACGGTGGTGGCACCGGGTACCTCGACCTGCGCCTGCACATTCTCGACGATCTGGAGATCGAGATCGGTTGCCATCAGCTTGATCGTGCCGTCGCCGCTCGCATCGATCAGCACGTTGGACAGGATGGGGATGGTGTTGCGGCGCTCGACGACCGATTGGACATGTCCAAGGCTCTTGAGCAGCGTCGCACGTTCGATAGTGGCCTTCATCCCTCTGGAGTCCGTTTCTCTATCAGGTTGTTGGAGTCGGATCGCGCATCCGCTCATGGAGCATCTTTCCATATCGAAATTGCCGGAGGGGGCAAGAGAGCAGGCCCAAAAAGCCGGAGTCCCCGTCGATCGGCCTGCGCTCCCGGCGCGCGATCATGGCCGCGATGACGCTTGTCTTGGCGGCCACTTTGCGCTTTGTCGCGGTCCATGATGTCGCGCTTCCTCCTGCCGCTTGCCGCCTGCGCCGCACTGCTGCTTCCGGCGGCGGCGGGTGCGCGTGACGTCTTGGGCGTGTTCCAGCGCTGGGGGGCGTTTCGCGATGCCGAGCAGGCGCGCTGCTTCGCCATCGCGCAGCCGCTCGCGGGCGGCTGGGAGAAGTCGCCGTGGCGGCCGTTCGCCTCGATCGGCTATTGGCCGCGCCGGGGTCTGCGCGGGCAGGTCAGTCTGCGCCTGAGCCATCAGCTCGCGCCCGGCACGGGGGCGACGCTCACCGTGGGGGACCAGCGCTTCGCGATGAGCGGCGGCGGGGCGGACGTCTGGGCGGCCGACCGGCGCGCCGACGCCGCGATCCTTGCCGCCATGCGCTCCGGGCGCGCGATGACCGTCTCGGGCCGGGCGAAGGCGGGCGGCGGCTTCACCGATCGATACGACCTGCGCGGCGCCGCAACGGCGATCGACGCGGCGGCACTGGGTTGCACGAGGATCAAATGAAACGCATCGGCCTCATCGGCGGCATGAGCTGGGAAAGCACCGCCATCTATTATCGCCTGATCAACCAGTCCGTGCGGGCACGGCTGGGCGGCCATGCCTCCGCAGACATCGTGCTGCGCTCGCTGGATTTCGCGCCGGTCGAGTTATTGCAGCGCGCGGGCGACTGGGTCGGGCTCGATGCGATGATGGCGCAGGCCGCGCAGGATGTGGAGGCGGCGGGCGCGGACGTCGTGTTGCTCTGCACCAACACGATGCACCGCTGCGCCGACGCCATCGAGGCGACGATCTCCATCCCGCTGCTGCACATCGCCGAGCCGCTGGAACTGGCGCTGGACGAGCTGGAGATCGAGACGATCGGCTTGCTGGGCACGCGCTACACGATGGAACAGAGCTTCTATCGCGAGCGGCTGGAGGAAGCCGGCATCGAGGTGCTGGTGCCCGAGGAGCCGGACCTCAGCGAAGTCCACCGCATCATCTACGAGGAGCTGGTCGCCGGACGGATCCAGGAAAGCTCGCGCAAGGCCTATAAGGAGATCATGGAGCAGCTCGCGGGCGACGGGGCCGATGCCATCGTGCTCGGCTGCACCGAGATCGGCCTGCTGGTCGGGCCGGACGACGCGCTTGTGCCGATCCTCGACACGACCATCCTTCATGCGCAGGCGGCGGTGGAGTGGGCGCTGAGCTGATTGAACCATTCTCCGACTGTCGCGAGAGGCGGGAGGGGGGCGGACGCAATAGGAACAAATCCGCGCAATTTTTTTTCGAAGGTTACGAAGGTTATTGGGTCGGGCAAAATCTCGGGGATTTGCGAAATCCCGGAAATCTGCCGAAATCAGGTTTGAGATGCGGTTTTCAAAGAGCCGATCGCTCATGCCATGCGGGAAATGCTGTAGGAAAGGCCCAATCGTCCGACACCGCCAAGGCTTTAACGTCCCCGAGTGACGAGCTTTGGAATGAACTCTTCATACGCATTCCGCGCCATTGACAGGTTCGCGCGTGTCGCCCCAGCATGGGCCATCCTTTTCCATTCCGGAGCAATGGCTTGATCCTCTCCCCCCGACTGTTTCCGCTCGCGCTGCTCCTTGCCGCACCGGCGCTCGCTGCCCCGCCCGAGCCGAGCCAGGCGGCGATCGATGCCTGGTGGGCGCATGTCGAGGCCATCGCCAATGATGGCATGGAAGGCCGGCTGACCGGATCGCCCGGCTACGACCGCGCGGCGGCTTACGTCATCGCGCAGTTCGAGAAGATCGGCGTGAAGCCCGCCGGCACGAAGGGCTATCTCCAGCCGATCGACTTCATCGAGCAGCGCTTCGATCCCAAGGCGAGCAGCGCGACCTTGAAGGCGCCGTCGGGCGACGTGGTGCTCGCCGTCCCGACCGATCTCTATTTCCGCGGCAGCTTCGCGATGCCGAAGACGGTCGACGCGCCTCTGGTGTTCGCGGGCTATGGCCTCTCCATCCCCGAGGCTGGCAATGACGATTTTGCCGGGCTGGACGTCAAGGGCAAGGTCGTGGTCGTCGTTTCGGGCGGCCCCGCCAACATTTCCGGCGCGCTCAAGTCCGATGCGCGCGCCGACCGCGCCAAGCTGCTCGCCGCGCGCGGCGCGATCGGCATCATCGCGGTGACGACGCCCAGGCAGGTGGAGATCGTCTGGGAGCGGCAAGTCGGGATCAGCTACCAGCCGTCCATGTATCTGGCGGACACGGCGCTGCGCGACGTCTCCGTGCCGTTCATGTCCGCGACCCTCTCGCCGGCCAAAGCCGAGGCACTGTTCGCCGGATCCGGACACAGCTTCGCCGCCCTCTCCGCCTTGTCCGATGCCTCGCAGCCGGTGCCGACCTTCGCGCTGCCCGGCCGCTTCGCCGCGACGATCGCCTCGGAGGCCCGGTCTGTTCACAGCGCCAACATCATCGGCCTCATCCCGGGCAGCGATCCGAAGCTCAAGGCCGAGCATGTCGTGCTCTCCGCGCATCTCGACGGGCTGGGCATTGGCGAGCCGGTCAAAGGCGACACGATCTATAACGGCACGTTCGACAATGCGATCGGCGTCGCCAGCGTGATCGAGACGGCGAAAGTGCTGAAGAAAGGCAAGGCGCCCAAGCGATCCCTCATCCTCGCCATCGTCACGGCGGAGGAGAAGGGCCTGCTCGGCTCGCGCTATTTCTCCCGCCGCCCGACCGTGCCGGCCGCCTCGCTGGTCGCCAACATCAATCTCGACATGCCGCTGCCGATCTTCCCGCTCACCAGCGTCTCTCCGCTCGGCTTTGAGGAAAGCTCGCTCGGCGAGGATGCCAGGGCGGTCGGCGCCGCGATGGGCCTGCCGATCGTCCCCGATCCGCTGCCGGACCGCAATGCCTTCACCCGCTCCGATCAGTACAGTTTCATCCGCCAGGGCGTGCCTGCGCTCTTCCCCAAATATGGCTTTGCGCGCGGCACGCCGGAGGAAGCGACCGAGCGGGCCTGGCGCGCGAACATCTATCACTCGCCGCAGGACCAGCTCGACCAGCCGGTGCTGAAGACAGAGGGCGTCAAGCTCAACCAGTTCGTGACGGCACTGGTGCAGCGCATCGCGAACACGCCGGAGCGGCCGCACTGGAACGAGACGAGCTATTTCCGGCGGTTCGTCAAATAGCCTGTCAGGCGAGACAATGATTCGTGCGCTGAGCTCCCATCTCGGCTATGAGAACCTCATCGGCGCGCGCAGGCCGGCGGGCCGGGTGATGTTCGCCCATCTGCTGGAGCGCGACGTCTGATGGCGAAGAAGTCGCATCTGAATGCCCTGCGCGCAGCAGCCCGCGCCACCCACTGGCCAAAAACCACCATTGACCCTATATGCGCGCCCATGCCTGAAGCAGCGACACCTCTCATGCCGATTCCCGGCCATGTCGATCCCGTGCCGGTGCCGCGCGCCATTACCCCGCGCGAGGATGGCCGGGTCGATCTCGTTGGCCTTTCGCGCCCGCAGATCAAGGCAGAGCTGAGCACGGCCGGGCTGGACGACAAGCAGGCCAAGCTGCGTTCCAAGCAGCTGTTCCACTGGCTCTATCATCGCGGCGTCACCGATTTCGAGGCGATGACCGATCTTGCCAAGCCGATGCGCGTCTGGATGGCCGAGCGCTTCGTCGTCGGCCGGCCCAATGTGGTCGAGGCGCAGGTCTCCTCGGACGGGACGCGCAAATGGCTGCTCCGCTCGGACGACGGGCAGGATTACGAGATGGTGTTCATCCCGGATGCGGACCGGGGCACGCTGTGTGTCTCCTCGCAGGTCGGCTGCACGCTCAATTGCCGCTTCTGCCACACCGGCACGATGCGCCTGGTGCGCAACCTGACGCCGGGCGAGATCGTCGGGCAGGTGATGCTGGCGCGCGATGCGCTGGGCGAATGGCCGCGCGGGACGATGTCAGGCTTCGGCGACGTTGACGAGGATGAGGACGACAGCCGGCACTATACGGCGGATGGCCGCCTGCTCACCAACATCGTCATGATGGGCATGGGCGAGCCGCTCTATAATTTCGAGAATGTCCGTGATGCGCTCAAGGTCGTGATGGACGGCGACGGGCTGGCTCTCTCCAAGCGCCGTATCACGCTCTCGACCAGCGGTGTCGTACCGATGATGGCCCGCGCCGCCGAGGAAATCGGCGTCAATCTCGCCGTTTCGCTGCACGCCGTGACCAAGGAAGTCCGCGACGAGATCGTTCCGATCAATCGCAAATATGGCATCGAGGAGCTGCTGCAGGCCTGCGCGGATTATCCCAAGGCCAACAATGCGCGGCGCATCACCTTTGAGTATGTGATGCTCAAGGACAAGAATGACAGCGACGAGGATGCGCGCGAGCTGGTCCGGCTGATCAAGCAGTACAAGCTGCCGGCGAAAGTGAACCTGATCCCGTTCAATCCGTGGCCGGGTGCGATCTATGAATGCTCGACGCCGGAGCGGATCAAGCGCTTCTCCAGCATCGTGTTCGAGGCAGGCATTTCCGCGCCGGTGCGCACGCCGCGCGGGCGGGACATCATGGCGGCCTGCGGGCAGCTCAAGTCCGCCAGCGAGAAGAAGAGCCGCGCCGAGCTGGACCGGCTCGCCGAAGAGAAGCAGGCAGCGCTCGGCTAAGCTCCGGGCATGATCGACGCCGCTGCCCTCGCGCTTGCTGCCGGTGCCGGGATGCTGGGCGGGGCGATGAATGCGCTGGCGGGCGGCGGCACCTTCGCGACCCTGCCGGCGCTGATCGCGATCGGCCTTCCCGCCAATATGGCGAACGCGACCTCGAACGTCGCCCTCGTGCCCGGCTCTGCGGCGAGCAGCTGGACCTATCGGGACGAGCTCGGCCCGCTCGGCGGGATCGACTGGCGGGTGCTTTCAGCGATCACCTTCTTCACCGGCTTCGTCGGCAGCCTGCTGCTGGTGCTGACGCCGAGCGATGCCTTCGATCTCATCATCCCCTGGCTGCTGCTGTTCGCCTTTCTCGTCATGCTGTTCGGGCGGCGGGTCGGCGCCTGGCTGCATGCGCGCGTCACGATCGGCGTTCGCACATTCATCGTCGCGCAGTGCCTGCTCGGCATTTACGGCGGCTATTTCGGCGGGGGCGTCGGGCTGATCGCCACGGCGATCTACGGCCTGCTCGCCGGCGTCGGCGCGCGCGAGATGTTCGCGCTGCGCACGCTCATGCTGATGCTCGCCAATGTCGCCGCCGCGCTGGTCTTCATCGGCTTCGGGCTGGTCGATTGGGCTGCCTGCCTGCCGATGATGGCCGGGGGCCTTGCGGGCGGCTGGCTCGGCGCGCAGGTCGGCCGGCGACTCAACGGCACGGTCGTGCGCTGGTGGACGCTCGCGGTGACCGGCGGGACGACGATCGTGTTTTTCCTGCGGGCGTTCGGCTAGGCGAAGCGAACGTTCAGCGACCGTCGCCGCAACGCCGCGCCTGCCAGCGCGAAGCCGCCAATCATCATCGCCCAACTTGCCGGTTCCGGCGTCGGGATCAGGTTTGCCCGGATCTCGCCACCCGGAAAGGCCGTGCTGTGAATGTTCAGATAGGCACGGCCCGCCTTGAGGGCCATGGCAAGCGCTGCCTCGGCGCCCGCGGGGGTGCCGCCATTGGCGTTCATGAAGGCTGCGTTGAAGCTCGAGGCGAGCGTCAGATCGAAGGTCTGGTCATAACTGCCTGCCGTGACGCCGAGGGGAAAGCCGACAAAGCTCGGGGTCTGCGTCGCGACGCCGCCATTGGTGCCCGGGCCGTTGCCGACATGAATGTGCGAGGCCGTCGTGGTACCGATCAGGCCGGAAAATTCGGCTTCGAGCCGGAGCGTGCGAAGCAGGTCGTCATAGGTGACGAGCGCAAAGCCAGTGCCCGGCGAGGCATTGGGCGCCACTTCCTGCAACCCGTCCGCATGACCGTAAAAGACGAAGACGGCGGCCTGGCCCGGTACGGCGAGCGTAACTGCCGTCATGGCGAGCAGAGCGACTTTCAGACTGTTGCGCATGATCCTTCTCCCACGTTGTTCGCGACGAACGTAAGCGGGCGGCGTGAGCGCTGAGCAGCTTGTCGTGTTTTGCAGCGCTTCCGGTCGGTCAACCGTCATCCCGCGATGCTCACATACCATCTCGTGCGCGTTCAAGCGAGGACGAAGACGGTGATCCGGCATTTGGGCCGCATGTTCAGCGCGGCCTGTCCATCTGGAATCCGGTGTCGGGGCGGATCTCGAAATAGTCGCCTATGCCGCCGCCGCGCGCGACCGGGACGGGGCTGGTCGTCCGATAGACGCCATCGACGATATGCGCCGGATCGATGTGAATACGCACGACTTCGCCGAAGACCATCGTGTAGCTGCTCGCCGGGCCGGCAAGCGTCCTGAGCGGAAGGATTTCCGTCACGCGGCACTCGAACTGCACGGGGCTTGCCGCGACGCGCGGGACGAGCACGTCCACCCCGGGGAGCATGTCGAGTCCGGCCATATCGAACTCGTTCACCTCGGGCGGTACGCTGGCGGAGCTGGCATTCATCGCCTCGGCGAGATCGCGGCTGACGAGGTTCCAGACGAACACGCCGGTCTCGCGGGCATTGGTGAGGCTGTCCTTCTCGCCGCCGGAGGAAAAGCCGACGATCGGCGGGCGATAGCAGAACAGGTTGAAGAAGCTGTAGGGCGCCAGATTGGGGATGCCGGCGGCGCTGAGCGTGCTGATCCAGCCGATCGGGCGTGGCGCAACGAGGGCATTCAGCGGATCATGGGCGAGGCCGTGCCCGTCTGCCGGGCGATAGCTGTGGAAATTGCGCTCGCTCATCCTGTCCGTCTCCGTACATCGGGCCGACGGATAACCACGGGGAGCGCACGATGAAAGGGCGACATGACCGGCCGGCATCGATTTCATGCGTCCGATGCGGCTGGACGCGCGTGGCTGGATGGAGGATCATGCGGCCATGGCACAGGAGGGCGACATCGTGACGGCAGAGGCGGAAGCGGCCGCGCCCGGCGCACTGGTCAAGCGCCATCGTCTCTCGACCCGGCTATGGCATTGGCTGAATGCGCTCTGCCTCTATGTGCTGTTCGCCAGCGGCCTCGGCATCTTCAATGCGCACCCCCGGCTCTATTGGGGGCAATATGGCGCGAATTTCGATCATGCCTGGCTGGAGTTGAACCGTTTCGGCGCGCTCTGGACGCTGCCGGCCAGCTACGACCTTGCACTCTCGCGGCGCTGGCATCTGAGCATCGCGTTGATCTTCGCTTTCGCCTTGCTTGCCTACATGCTCTGGAGCCTCGTCAACCGGCATATCGGGCGCGACATCGCCTTCCGGCGCGGCGAGCTGAAGCCCGCTCATGTCTGGCATGACATCAGGGAGCATGCGCGCCTGCGCTTCCCGACGGCGGCGGCGGCACTGCGCTACAATGTGCTGCAGAAGGCGAGCTACATCGGCGTCATCTTCGTGCTGCTGCCTGTCATGATCTTCACCGGCCTCGCCATGTCGCCTGGCATGAACGCGGCCTGGCCCTGGCTGATCGATCTCTTCGGCGGCCGTCAGTCGGCCCGTTCGATCCACTTCATCGCGGCCTGGCTGCTGGTCGCCTTCTTCGTGGTGCATATCCTGATGGTCTTGCTCGCCGGGCCGTTCAACGAGCTGCGCTCGATGATCACCGGCCGGTATCGCCTGCCGCGGGAGCGCAAGCCATGAACAGCCCGATCGTCAGCCGCCGCAGTCTCATCACCGGCCTGACCGCCAGCGCCGCCGGGCTGCTCTCCGGCTGTGACAGCCTCGCGCGCGACGAACGCTTCCGCAAGGTTTTGTTCTCGGCCGAGAACATGCACAAATGGCTGCAACGCTCGTTGCAGGATCGACAGGCGCTGGCACGCGAGTTCCGGCCGGACCAGCGCTCGCGCTTCTTCCGCGGCAATGGCACGCTCAATCCCAATACGGAGGCCTACAAGGCGCTCTGGCGCAGCGATTTCCTGGACTGGCGCCTGCGCGTCGGCGGCATGGTCGCGCGGCCGCTGTCGATCAGCCTCGCCCAGCTCCATGCCATGCCGCACCGCGTCCAGACCACGCGGCATGATTGCGTCGAGGGCTGGAGCGCGATCGGCACCTGGCGCGGCGTGCCGCTCAAGGCCGTGCTGGACGCGGCGCAGCTTTCGACGCGCGCCAAATATCTCGTCTTCCACTGCATGGACGATATGGGCGGCGGTGCGACCTATTATGAGAGCATCGACATGGTCGACGCCTTGCATCCGCAGACCATCCTCGCCTTCGCGCTGAACGAAAAGCCGCTGCACGTGCGCAACGGCGCGCCGTTGCGCCTGCGGGTGGAACGGCATCTGGGCTACAAGCACGCCAAGTATCTGAGCGGCATCGAGGCCGTCGCGGACCTCTCGACGATTCGGGGCGGCAAGGGCGGCTTCTGGGAAGATGTCGCCGGTTATGAATGGTATGCCGGCATCTGAGCGCGGCTGGTGCATCATATGAGGGGGTGACGACCCGAAACGCCTCGCTATAAAAGCCGCCATGAAGGTCCTGACACGTCTGCTCGGCAAGGTCATCAGCCGGGGCACTCTGAGCATCACCTACGCCGATGGCACGGTGGAAAAGGTCGGCTCGGCCGACGCGACATGGCCCGATGTGGCCATCCGGTTCACCGATGACGCCGCTGCCCGTGCTATCGTCACCAATCCGGCCCTCGGTGCCGGTGAAGGCTATATGGACGGCAAGCTCGTCGTCGATCAGGGCAGCATCTGGGATCTGCTCATGCTGGTCTCGGGCAACGCCCCGCTCGAGAGCAACAAGCGCCTGGAGGAGCCAGGCGTCGTCATCCGCACCGCAGAGCGGCTCAAGCACTGGCACGATAATTTCAACAAGCGCGATCGCTCCAAAGCCAATGTCGCGCATCATTATGACCTGTCGGACGATCTCTACGATCTCTTCCTGGACAAGGACCGGCAATATAGCTGCGCCTATTTCACCGATCCCGAGACGGTGAGCCTGGAGCAGGCGCAGATCGACAAGAAGGCGCATATCGCCGCCAAGCTAGCCCTCGCGCCGGGCCAGCGCGTGCTGGACATCGGCTGCGGCTGGGGCGGCATGGCGCTCTATCTCAATCGCGTCGCGGACGTGGACGTGCTCGGCGTCACCCTGTCCGAAGAGCAGCTCAAGGTCGCGCGTCGCCGCGCGCAGGAAGCAGGCGTCGCCGATCGGGTGAAGTTCGAGCTGATCGACTATCGCGATGTGTCCGGCCCGTTCGACCGGATCGTCTCGGTCGGCATGTTCGAGCATGTCGGCGCGCGGCATTATCGCGAGTTCTTCCGCACCTGCCACAATCTGCTGGCCGCGGACGGAGTCATGCTGCTCCACACGATCGGGCGGCTTGATGGCCCGGCTTCGACCGACGGCTTCACGCGGAAGTACATCTTCCCCGGCGGCTATGCACCCGCGCTGTCCGAGATCCTGGAAGGCAGCGAGCCCAACAAGTTGCTGCTGACCGACTGCGAAGTGCTGCGGCTCCATTATTATCACACGCTGCGCCACTGGTATGGCCGCGTGGTCGATGCGAAGGACAAGATCGTCGCCCTCTATGACGAACGCTTCTATCGCATGTGGAGCTTCTATCTGGCGGCGTCTGCGTCCGGCTTCCACTTCGGCAGCCAGACGATCTACCAGCTCCAATATGTCCGCAATCGCCACACGCTGCCGATCACGCGCGATTATATGGCCGTGGCTGAGGCCGGCTATCGCGCGAAGGGCTGACGTTTCGGGCGTGGGTTCAATTCCGTCCGTCGAGCCCCATGGACCGCAGAACCCAGTAGACCGCACCGGAAGCGAGCATGGCCAAGGAAGCCCGCCACTACCGTTCCCGCCGCGCCATGCTCCTCCGGCAGCATCTCCTGCTGGGCGATCCAGCCGCGCGTGACTTGATCGGCGAGGCTCAGGTGCAGCCAGCGGACGTTCCGCGCTCGGCCAGGCACCCGATCGTCCCGGCCGGGCAGACATGGCCCCTGCCGTCTCCGAAATCGATGGCCCAGATGACGGACGGCGCGATCAGACTCATGCGATGTTTCCCAAACTAGGCGCTCGATCGCACCATAGCACTGGCGGTCAAGCTGGCGAAGGCAGAGCTTGGCCGGCAGCAGGTTTCAGCAAAGCGCCTTTGCCACGGTCTCCCCCCGGCGGGTAAGCCGATAGGCGCTGGACGGGGGGAAGCCCGCGACCACCTCCCGCGCAACCAGATCGTGCCGGATGAGCGCCTTGAGGCTCGCGGCGACGGCGCGCGGGGTCGCGCCCGCCATGGCGCGTTCCAGCCGGTTGAAGCGCGCCTCTCCGGTGTCGATCAGGTGCAGCAGCGGCAGCGACCAGCGCGTGACGGCTTCCGGTGGCATGCCCGCCTGCGTCTGCGCATCGGCAATGGTCCGGCAAGCCAGGGCGACACGATGACCGGCATCGCTCAGCAGATAGTCCGGGCGCAGGGGATGGCCGTGACCGGGATTGGGCGCGATCCAGCCTTCCTCGATCAGGGTGGCTAGCGTGCGCTTGAGGCTGTCGCGCGGGATGCCGAGCCGGTTCGCCATTTCCGCGAAGCGACCGCCGCGATGCGCCGCCATATGCGCCAGCACCGGCACTGCCCAGCGATGACGACTGAGCGCGATCAGCAGCTCGGGGGAGGCGATTGACGACATAATAAAGCTACTATACTTTCCGTCAGAGCGATTCAAGGGATGGGAGAAACGCGATGGCAGTGGATTTCGATGGCGGGCTGACATTGTCGATGCGAGCGACCGATCTCGACCGCACGATCGCCTGGTATCAGACGGTGCTGGGTTTCACGTTGCTCTATCGCGCCGAGCAAATGGCCTGGTGCGAGCTTGCGACGCCGGTCGGCAAGGTCAATGTCGGCTTCAGCGAGTCGGAAACGGTCATGCCGGGCGGCGCGGTGCCGACCTGGGGCGTGACGGACATCGTGGCGGCGCAGGCGATGCTCGCCGAGCATGGTGTGCGCACCGATGGCGACATCCAGCATATTCCCGGTCTCGTGAAACTGCTGACCTTCTACGACCCTGACGACAATGCGATGATGTTCTATGAGACGGACGGCGCGCCGGCGTAGCGCGAGACTCAGGGCGAGCGGTGATTTGATTTGGGCAAGGCGGCCGTTAGCTGACGAGTGCGGCGGGGGTCGGGATCGTCTCGCCGCCTTCGTCGATCTTGGCGATCTGCTCCTCCGCCTCGCGCGCGACCTCCTTCACCGTCTCTTCGGCCTTTTGGGCCGCTTCCTCGGCGCGCGGGAAGGCGGCGAGGGCCATTTCGGTGCTGGTGTGCAGGAAATCGAGGCCGATCTGCATCGGCATCGTCCAGAGGTGGAAAAGCTGGTCCAGATTGGAGCGCGGAACGGACCAGGCGGTGGATGGCGCATCGGTCATGGCAAGACTCCTCATGGTGGGGACACGGGCCAATTTACCAATGCGTGACGACAATTTCATGTCCCGATAGCCGCAAAAATTCGCAGCCGGGCGCATCAGCGCTCCAGATCGGCCTTGAGGCGCCCGAGCATTGCGACCGCCCGCGCGGCATGAGGGCCGATCCAGCGCTCGTGGATCTCGTGGATCGGCAGAGGATTGAGATGATTCCAGCGCTCGCGCCCGCGCCGCACGACGATGACGAGGTCGGCCTCCTCCAGCACCTTCAAGTGCTGCATCACCGTGCAGCGGTCCAGATCCGGGAAATGCGTGCAGAGCGTGCCCGTGGTCAGCGGCTGGTCGCGCAGATCGTCGAGGATCTGGCGGCGGACCGCAGCCGAGAGCGCCTTGAACACGCGGTCATGAGCGTCGCTGATTGACATGTTATATATTTATAACATAATTAGATGCGACTCAAGAGGAGATGCCCGATGGACCTCCAATTCCAGGTGTCGATCCGGATCGCGCGGCCTGTGCATGACGTGTTCGAGGCCGTGGCCGACCCCGATCAGCTCTCGCGCTATTTCACGACCGGCGGCGCCAAGGGGCGAATGGACACCGGTGCGACGGTGATGTGGGATTTTCACGACTTCCCGGGCGCGTTTCCGGTCGAGGTGGTGGAGGTGGAGCAGGATCGGAAGATCGTCTTCCGCTGGCAAGCCAATGAAGGCGTGTCCGAAGGCGCGCCCCTCGTTGACGTCGACTACAAGACCGAAGTGACGATGATCTTCGAGCCGCTCGATGACGGCCGCACGCTCATTTCCGTGACCGAGCATGGCTGGCGCGAGACGCAGACCGGACTCAATGGCTCCTACGGCAATTGCATGGGCTGGACGCAGATGATCTGCGCGCTCAAGGCCTGGCTGGAGCATGGCATCAACCTGCGCGAGGGTGCCTTCAAATAAGCGTTGCCGCTGGCGCCGGCTGAAACTGGCGGCGCCCCTGCGCGTTGTCCGTGCAGGAAAGGAGCCGATCATGGAGCAGGAAGTCCACAAGAATACGGACGATGCGCGCGCCGGCAGCACGCCGCATATCGTGCGCTATGTCCTCACCATCTCGCTGGTGCTCGCACTGGTGGCGATGGTTCTGCTGCTGCTGTGGGGATCGACCACCAATTAGGCGGTCGATCCGACATCACCCGTCGCGCCGACCGAGCAAACGGAGGCGCAACGCATTCAGCTTGATGAAGCCAGCGGCATCCCGCTGGTCATACGCCCCCGCATCATCCTCGAATGTCACCACTTTCTCGCTGTAGAGCGAATGCGGCGACTTGCGGCCGACCACGATCACATTGCCCTTGTAGAGCTTGAGGCGGACGGTGCCGGTGACCTTCGCCTGGCTGTGATCGATCGCCGCCTGCAGCATTTCACGCTCGGGCGAGAACCAGAAGCCGTTGTAGATCAGCTCGGCATAGCGCGGCATCAGCTCATCCTTGAGATGCGCCGCGCCGCGATCGAGCGTCAGCTGCTCGATGCCGCGATGGGCGAGATGATAGATGCAGCCGCCCGGTGTCTCGTACATGCCGCGCGATTTCATGCCGACGAAGCGGTTCTCGACCAGATCGAGCCGGCCGATGCCATGCTTGCGGCCAAGCTCGTTGAGCGCTTCCAGCAGCGTCGCGGGCGACATTTTCTTGTCGTTGAGCGCGACGCCGTCGCCTGCCACGAAATCGACCGTGATATATTCCGGCTTGTCCGGCGCGTCCTCGGGATTGACCGTGCGGGAGTAGACATAGTCAGGCACTTCCTCCCACGGATCCTCCAGCACCTTCCCCTCGGACGAGGTGTGCAGCATGTTGGCATCGGTGGAGAAGGGCGCTTCGCCGCGCTTGTCCTTGGGCACCATGATCTGATGCTGCTCGGCCCATTCGATGAGGCGCGTGCGGCTGGTCAGATCCCATTCGCGCCAGGGCGCGATCACCTTGATGTCCGGCTGGAGCGCATAATAGCTGAGCTCGAAGCGGACCTGATCATTGCCCTTGCCGGTCGCGCCGTGGGACACCGCATCGGCGCCGACCTGACGGGCGATCTCGATCTGGCGCTTGGCGATGAGCGGCCGCGCGATCGAGGTGCCGAGCAGGTACAGGCCTTCGTAGAGCGCGTTGGCCCGCATCATCGGGAAGACATAATCGCGCACGAATTCCTCGCGCACGTCGTCGATGAAGATATGCTCGGGCTTCACGCCGGCATTGAGCGCCTTGGCGCGGGCCGGTTCCAGTTCCTCGCCCTGGCCGAGGTCCGCCGTGAAGGTCACGACCTCGCATCGATAATTGATCTGCAGCCACTTCAGGATGACGCTGGTGTCGAGGCCGCCGGAATAGGCGAGGACGACGCGCTTGATCTGATCGGACATGGGCAAACCCTATCGGCTGGGAAAACGGAACGGCGCGCGGTTAACAGGGGGGGAGGCGGAGCGCAACAGCTGCGGCCCCCGAGCGTCAGTTCATCCGCGCTACTTCATGATGCCGAGCGCGAGCAGGATGGCGAGGTAGAGCACCAGCACCACGAAGCCGAAGACGATCAGCACGCCCGTGCGCATCAGCGCGGTGAAGCGGCCGCTGCGATAAGCCCCGCGCACCTGCTTGTAGATGTGCAGGGGCGGAATGACCA
This sequence comes from Sphingobium xanthum, assembly GCF_019737615.1. Classification (GTDB taxonomy): domain Bacteria; phylum Pseudomonadota; class Alphaproteobacteria; order Sphingomonadales; family Sphingomonadaceae; genus Sphingobium; species Sphingobium xanthum. The sequence continues at coordinate 81,318 of NZ_JAHKKS010000015.1, forward strand.
TCGCGCTGACCGCGATCGCCCCTTCCGGCGCGCCGAGCGCGCCCGCGATGGTCAGCGCCGTCACCATCACCAGCATGAAGGTGATGGAGAGCGTCACGAACACGAGGTGATCGTAGAATTTATACTGCCGCTTCCAGAAGAAGAGCAGCCAGACGAGCGGCGTCGAGAGCGGGATCAGCAGCCAGCTATATTTATAGGCGCTGGTCTGCAGCCGATAGAGGAACAAATTGGGGTTTTCGTTGGCGGCCGCGATGCCCTTGTCGAGCTTGTCCCAGCCCGTGGTGAAGCCGAGCGCCTTGAAATTGCCCGTGCGCGATCCGGTGACGAGGAAGCCCTGTGCGAGCTTCAGGCCGTCAGTGTCTTCCTGCACGCTGTCCAGCTTCGCTTCGAGCGCGGTGGCGTCGCGGCCAGCTCGTTCCTCGGCTTTGATCTGAGCCTTCAGCGTGTTGATCTGCGCCTCGTTCCTGGCGAGCGACTGCTTGATCTCGGAGAGCGGGCGATTGCGATCCTGCTCGCGTATCTCGGGCGCATGCATCTCGCCTGCGAGGCTGCCGACCACCGCGAACATCAGGAACACGCAGAACAGGAACATCGCGATCGGCGAGACGAACTTGGCGCGCTCTCCCGCGATGTAGCGCCGGGTCAACTCGCCCGGCTTGAAGAACAGCAGGGGCAGCGTGTCCCAGATCTTCCCCTCGAAGTGGAAGACGCCATGGAGGATATCGTGCAGGAAGCCGCTGATCGTGCGGTGGAGATGGCCGTTCTGCCCGCAGCTGTGGCAATAATTGCCGATGCGCTGCGTGCCGCAATTGAGGCAGGGGCCATGCGCCGCTTCGCCGCCCTCGCCATGCGCCGGCTCGATCGCCCGGGCCATCACTGCCCCGGTCGCCGCATCGCCCACGGCTTCGATCCCTGTCATGGCGCCGCGTTCCCCCAAAGCCTGCGTTCGCTTGGCCGGGGTCTATCAGCGGCGTGACGCGGGGGCAATTGCCATGGCCTGCAAATCGGGCAATCATGCCGGCGAATGCTATGGGAGGCAGCTTCATGGCCGGGACCAAGACGAAGGCGACGGAGCGGACCGTTGCGGACTTCATCTCCAGCGTTGATCATCCGGTGCGGCGCGCCGATGCCGAAGCGCTGGTGCCGCTGTTCGAGCGGATCAGCGGCGAACCCGCGACCATGTGGGGGCCGTCGATCATCGGCTTCGGGCGCTATCATTATCGCTATGACAGCGGTCACGAGGGCGACATGTGCCGCATCGGCTTCAGCCCGCGCGCCGCGCAACTGGTCTTCTACATCGACAGTCCGGCGAGCGACGCGCTGATGGAGAGGCTCGGCAAGCACAAGCGCGGCAAGGCCTGCCTCTATGTGAACAAGCTTGCCGATGTGAATGTCGCGGTGCTGGAGCAGATGATCCGTGCCGCCTGGGACGATATGGCGGAGCGCTACCCGGCTTGATCGATCCAGTCGATCAATGTCAGGCTTTTAATCGGTTTTACGGAGAAACCTTATTTGGTTATAGAAGTCCCAGCACGCAGTTGTGGCGCGCCGGCCGTTTCCCTCCCCCTTTCGGCCGGCGCCCCTTCAAAGCCCGCTGGGCGCGATTGATCGCCCGAGGGTCGCATTCAGGCCAAGGCCTGAACCACTAGGGAGCGCGGCTGCCCGATCGCCCACATCGAGCAGCCGCCTCTTCCCTGGGGTTCGGACCCTCAGTTCCTCCCACGGAAAACCTGGCCGAGTGCCCACCCGGCCGGGTCACCGCGTTGACCGCTATTTGCCCCAGCGCGGAGGCTGCGCACCCGGGATCGCCCGGTTGACGCGCTGCATCACCTGCATCCAGCCGGGATATTCGGAGGGCAGGGCGCTCGCCTCGTCCAGCGCGGCCAATTCCTCGTCGCTCAGCACGATGTCGCCCGCCGCCAGATTGTCGCGGAGCTGATCGAAGGTGCTGACGCCCATGATGACGCTGGTGACGCAGCGCTGGTGCAGCAGCCAGGCAAGCGCAATTTGTGCGATCGAGACGCCGTGCGCCTGCGCGATCGGGCGCATCGCGTCGATGATGTCATAGCCCTTTTCCTTGTCGACCGGCGGGAAGTCGAAGATCGATCGCCGGCCTTCGCCTTCGCCTTCGCGCGTATATTTGCCGGAGAGGAAGCCGCCGGCGAGCGGACTCCAGATCATCAGGCCGACCTCTTCGGAGAGCAGCATCGGCGCGATCTCGCGCTCCAGCCCGCGTCCGGCGAGGCTGTAATAGGCCTGCAAACTCTCGAAACGCGCCAGCGTCTCCGCCTTGGCGACGCCATGCGCCTTCATGATCTGCCAGGCCGCCCAGTTGGAGCAGCCGACATAGCGCACGAGCCCCCGCTTCACGAGATCGTCGAGCGCGCGCACCGTCTCCTCGACGGGCGTCAAAATGTCGAAACCATGGACCTGATAGAGGTCGATATGATCGACCTGCAGGCGCTTCAGGCTGGCCTCCACCTGCTCCATGATATGGAGGCGCGAGAGGCCCATGGAATTCACCGCCGGCCCCATCCGTCCCATCACCTTGGTCGCGATGACGACATCGCCGCGCGCAAGGCCGAGATTGCGGATCGCCTGGCCCAGCCGCTCCTCGGACGTGCCCTGGCCATAGACATTGGCCGTATCGAAGAAATTGACGCCGCCATCGACGGCCGCCTTCACCACCTCGTCCACGGCCGATTGCTCATACTGGCCGCGCCCGGTCCAGTGCGCGTCGTTGCGCCCGAAGCTCATCGCGCCGAGGCAGAATTCGGAGACGAGAAGGCCGGTCCGGCCAAGCTGGTTGTAACGCATGGGAGACTCCGGAGGACGCAGGGGAAGGCGGCGCCACTATGGCCAGCGCGTTGCGCGATGCAACGGGTTTGAGGCAGCGATCCGTCCGTAAAGGCCCCCTTGCGTGATCAAGTCAGTTGAGCTTGTCGGGTGGAATAGAGAGGGTTTCTGATTCTGGCGTTAGCGATAGTGATGATTTTGCGCATGACGGCGGCGAGGGCGAGGCGTTTGGGTTTTCCGGCGTTGA
>NZ_JAHKKS010000016.1 GCF_019737615.1 Sphingobium xanthum
GATGAAGCTGCTATACCTCGTACTCAACAAGGCCGCCGATGAATGGAAACGGCCACCGCGCGAGTGGGCCGAGGCAAAAACCCAGTTCGCCGTGATCTTCGGCGAGCGGTTCGTCATCTGATGACGATAACCGGCCTCGCGCACAAAATATCTGACAGTCCCTGCCCCTGCCCTCTTCGTTATCGGCTTCTCACGCGCGCTCCAGTCCAAGACAAGGTGCCGCTCTTTGCGAAGGGACCTCGGTCAAGATACCCTGGACATTGCCTAGAGTTCGACGTGCCGAAATGTCTCGCGCAGATGCGCTTCCAGCTGCGTGACCAAGGCACCACGTCCTAAGCTGCGGGAGGCGCGACGGATCTGCAAGGCAGGCAGGGGCCGTTCTAGCGACAACATCTTGATCGCCCCGCCGCCATAGTGCTCATCCTGCGCGGAGGCGAACATGCACACATAGCCTTCACCGCGCTGAGTGCTTGTGAGGATATGGCCATAGTCATCTGTTTCAACGCCGACACGCGCCTCACCCAAGCCATATGTTTCAAGCACGCGATCGATGAGCGGCCGCAGCGCTGTTCGCTGCGACAGGTGAATTGCAGGGAGCGCAGAAAGGTCGGCTACGCTCACGACGGGCTTGGAGGCGAGCGGATGATCTCGCGAGACGAAAATACCCAGCGGCTCGCGCTTCATCAAAAGGGAGTGGGCAGGCGGTAGCTCGCCACCATCGTCGACGCTAAAATAATAGCCCAGATCTACCATGCGGCGCTCCGCCTTTTCGGGAAAGCCGAGCGTACCGCTGCTATCGATATCCATATCGATGAGCACATCGGAATGGCTCACACGGAAGGAGTCAATTCCGGCCTGCAGATAGCGCATGATATAGGGATGGGCACCGACGACGACCCTGCGTGCTGCGGTGCGATCCGACGCATCATATAGGTAACTCAGATCATCGAGAATATTTGAGGCGAACTGGTATGCGCGCTCCCCGGGGCCGGTTAGCGTCGCCGGGCCACCGACGTGCCGCTCGAAGAGCTCATAGGAGAGCCGACCTTCGAGCGCGCGAATGTTAGCGCTCACAGCTTCGGGAGTGATGCCCAAGCGATCGGCCGCGCGGCGAAAGCTTCCGTGACGGATTATCGCGGCAAAAATCTCCAGCTGGCGAAAGGTTATCACGCAGACCCCCTAAGCAATTCTTTAATACTTGCTAAGCCTGAACTTACTTCCCGGCAAGGCCGGATGTTCGATAGCTGCCCCTCAAGAGGCTCGGTCATCGGGTCGGGAGAGGGTTCGAGATGCGTGTCGAGGGGCGTTTGGATCGCCTGTTCCTATCGCTCGAAGTAGCGATGCATGACTTGCAGCAGTCACGCACAGGGTGCGTTAAGCGCAACTGGAATTGCGTGACGGCCTGATGGAATTTGACGTCATCATCGTCGGCGCCGGCACCAGCGGGTGTGTTGTCGCCAATCGGCTTTCGGCCGATCCTGGCCGCAAGGTACTATTGCTGGAGGCGGGCGGCCCCGCGCGTCACCCACTCATCAGAGCGCCCATCGCCTGGCACCTCGCCTCAGAAAAGAGAAAGTTCAGCTGGGGCTACGAGTCCGAGCCTGAGGAAATGACCGGCAATCGTACGCTCCCGCAGGCACGTGGAAAATTGCTGGGAGGCACCTCTTCCATCAATGGCCAGATGTATTCGCGCGGCAATCGCGGCGACTATGATGGCTGGGCGGAAATGGGCCTGAAGGGCTGGAGCTACGACGAGGTTCTGCCTTATTTTCGCCGGGCTGAAACGAACTGGCGCGGCGACACGACTTATCATGGCGGCTCAGGTCCATGGAACGTGGCGCGCAACCCCAAAGCCCCGAACATCTACCCCACGATGATCGAGACCGCGCGCAACCTCGGCTATCACGAGCTCGATGATTTCCACGGCCAAAGCCAGGAAGGCTTCGGCATGCCGGACTTCACCTGTCGCCAAGGCCGCCGCGAGAGCACAGCAACGGCCTATCTCGACCCGATCCGGAGCCGGCGCAATCTCGACGTCTTGACGGGTGTGCTGGTTCGCCGGGTACTGATCAGCGGCGCAAAGGCGGTTGGCGTCGAATTTCTGCAGGACGGCCACGTCCGCCAGGTTCGTGGGCGGGAGATCGTCATCTCGGCGGGGGCTTTCAACTCCCCGCAATTACTGATGCTCTCCGGCCTCGGGCCGGCTGCGCATCTGCGCAACCACGGCATCGAGGTGGTAGCCGATCTGCCGGCGGTCGGTGCAAACTTGCAGGATCATCCGCTGGTCGCGGGGGTATTCTCGGCATCGCGTCCACTCGGCTTTGAGGCCATGCTGCGACTTGATCGCCTCGGCTTGCATGCGTTGCGTTGGGGCCTCTCGGGCGGCGGGCCGATCGGCTATGCACCTCTCTCGGTCCAGGCCTATCTCCGTTTGCTGGATGGCTCGGAGTGGCCAGACACGCAGTTCCAGATCAGCCATGTCTCCTTCATGTCGCGCCCTTGGTTTCCGGGTTGGCGGCCAACCGCGGGCAACCAGTTCACGGCTGCCACCATGCAGATGCGCCCTATGGGTCGGGGCAGCATCACCCTGCGCTCTGCCGATCCGCGCGACCCGCCGCGGATAAATCTCGGGCTGCTGAGCCACCCTGACGACCTGATGGCGGCGCGCGAAATGCTGAAGTTCATCCGCAGGTTTTTCGCGACAGCGCCTTTATCCAGCATCATTGCGGCTGAGTTGTTTCCCGGATCTTCCGTGCGCACGGACGCTGACCTTGATGCGGTCATTCGTGACACGATCCAGACTGGCGCCCATCCGTCCGGTAGTTGCGCTATGGGGCTGGACCCGAGGCAGTCGGTGGTCGATGCCACGCTCAAGGTCCATGGTATTGAGGGCCTGCGGATCGCGGACACTTCGATCATGCCGCGCATCGTGAGCGGCAACACTGCCGCTCCCGCCGTGATGATCGGCGAGAAGCTCTCCGATCTCATGCTGGGCAGAACTCTTGCGCCCACCACGCCTGACCAACGCGCGCAGGTCGCCGCGTGAGGAACCCTGATTTCATGGAGCCATCATGGCCACTTTAGCTGCCCATCCAGTCATTCGCCTGTCGCACCCGGATCGCCTGTTTATCGGTGGGTCCTGGATAGAGCCGGCGAAGGGCGGGCGCATCGAGGTCATCTCGGCGCACAGCGAGGCGGTGATCGCCACCGTCGCCGAAGCGACCGAGGCGGACATGGACGCCGCTGTCGCAGCGGCTCGGCACGCCTTCGACGAAGGTCCATGGCCACGCATGGACCCGGCCGAACGCGCCGCCTGGCTTCGCAAGCTGCATGCGGCGCTCGAGCCGCGCGTGCCCGAACTTGTCCGCGCCTGGATCGACCAGATCGGTTCGCTGGCTACCGTCGCACCCTTCGTGATCGGCGGCGGGATGGCAACGCTGCAATTCACCATCGACCAGGCCGAGACCTATCCCTTTGTGGAGACGCGCGCACCGGCAGACGGCCACGGCGAGGCAATGATCGTGCGCGAACCGGTGGGCGTTGCAGTTACCATCGTGCCTTGGAACAACCCATTCGGCATCATGATCAGCAAGGTTGCCGGCGCGCTGCTGGCGGGTTGCACGGTCATCATGAAGCCTGCGCCAGAAACGCCAATCGAGGCGTTCATTATCGCCGAGGCGGCCGACGAGATCGGCCTGCCGGCAGGTGTCCTCAACCTCGTTCCGAGTCACCGCGAAGCGGCCGATCACTTGGTTCGCAATCCCGGTGTCGACAAGGTCAGCCTGACCGGATCAACGATCGCAGGCAAGCGGGTTGCGTCGGTCTGCGGCGAACGGCTCGCCCGGTGCACGCTCGAACTGGGCGGGAAGTCCGCGGCGATCGTCCTCGACGATTATGATCTGGAGGCGGCTGCGAAGATGCTGACCTCTACGATCATCATGTCGGCCGGTCAGGTCTGCGCGACGCTTTCGCGCGTGATCGTCTCCAAGCATCGTCATGATGCGCTGGTCGAGGCGATCCGGGCGGAAATGGAGAAGGTGCGTGTCGGAGACCCATTCGATCCTGCCACACAACTAGGCCCTCTTGCGCTGGAGCGGCAGCGTGACCGAGTGCTTGGCTATGTCGAAGCAGGGAATGCGGGAGGCGCTCGGCTGGTCTTCGGAGGAGGTCGGCCGCTGCACTTGGCGCGCGGCTACTATGTCGAGCCGACATTGTTTTCATGTGTCGATCGGTCAATGAAGATCGCGCAGGAGGAGATTTTCGGGCCAGTCCTCTCAGTCCTCCCGGTCGCGGGTGAGGCTGACGCGATCCGGGCCGCGAATGCCTCCGATTTTGGCCTCTACGGGGCCGTTTTCACCCATGATCGCGAAAGCGCTTATCGCGTCGCACGGGGCATGCGGACCGGCACTGTCACGCACAATATCTTCCGGTTTGATCCTCACCTGCCCTTCGGCGGGTTCAAGCAATCTGGCATCGGCCGCGAGGGCGGCGTTGCCGGGATCACCAGCTACACCGAGCTCAAATCAATTCTTCTCGACGCTCCGGCGGACGTCTGAAGACAATAGGAGTGGCATCCGATGGCAATCATCATCACGGGCGCATCAGGAAATTTCGGGCGAGCGACAATTGAGGGTCTGCTTGAGCGAATGCCGGCCCGCGAACTGATCCTGGTCACTCGCGATCCGAGCAAGCTGCAGGACCTGGCCAGTCAAGGGGCCACGGTCAGACGCGGCGACTATGACGACTATGACTCGCTCGTTTCGGCCTTCGCCGGCGGCGACAAGATGCTTCTCATCAGCGCGAGCAAGGTCGGCAGCCGCATTCCACAACATCGCAACGCGATCAATGCCGCCAAAGCTGCCGGGGTGGGTCATGTCGTCTACACCTCCTATGTCGGCAAGGATGGCGACAATCCGTCGCTGGCCGTCGGAGACCATCGCGGCACCGAGGCGATGCTGGCCGAGTCCGGCCTCGACTGGACGATTCTGCGCAACAGCCAATATACGGACGCGGTCATCGAGGCGATGTCACCGCTCGCGTTGCAACGTGGACGCTGGATTGCCTCGGCTGTGGACGGAAAGATGGCCCAGGTCTGGCGCGAGGATTGCGTCGCGAGCGCCGTCGCGGTTCTGAGCACGCCTGGCCACCGCAATATCATCTACAACATCACCGGACCGGAACTTCTCTCCTTCCGCGAGATCGCCGCGCTTATCTCCGAGGTGGCGGGACGTCCCATCGAGTATGTGCCGGTCGATGACGAAGGCATGTACGCTTTCTTCGACAGTCTGGGCATTCCACGCGAGGCTGTGCCCGATCAGACGGTGGGCGATGTTCCCTGGTCGAGCGACGATATGGTCTCCGTCGAGCGAGCGGTCCGCGAAGGCTATATGGCCGTCATCTCCGATGATGTCGAGAAACTGACCGGCCGCGCGCCCAAGTCGATCCGCGCATTCGCGCTCGAGCGTCAGGACGATCTTCGGTCAGCCTGAAAATATTATTACGAAACAATATGTTAAGAAAATTATTGGGGAGGTTGATATGCAATGGAAGCTTGGGAAGAGCTTAAGTCGATTCGGTATGGCGATGAGCGCATCGGCACTCGCAATCAGCGCGGCTCAGGCTCAGACTCAGACCGCCGAGCCGCCCGCAGAGAGTGAACAAGCGGATGCCGAGATCGTCGTGACGGCGCAGTTCCGCGGTCAGCGATTGCAGGATACGCCGATCGCTATCACTGCACTTTCGGGTGAAGCGCTGGTGGCGCGGAGTCAGACGACGATTACCGATCTAGGTAAGATCTCGCCTAATGTGAATCTCTCGAACGCCACCGGCCTAATGGGCAACTCGATCGCCGCCTTCATCCGCGGTGTCGGCCAGTCGGATTCCAGTTTTGCGCTTGAGCCAGGCGTCGGCATCTATATCGATGATGTCTATTACGGCACAACTTACGGTGCTGTCCTCGACCTCACGGACCTTGATCGCGTCGAGGTTCTTCGCGGACCGCAAGGGACGCTTGCGGGCAAAAACTCGCTGGGTGGCGCTATAAAGCTCTTTTCGGCCAAGCCTGACGATGAGGCAGGCGGCTTCGTCGAAGGCACCTATGGTCGGTTCAGCAGGATCGACGTTCGAGCCAGTGCCAACATTCCCGTTGCGGACGGCCTCTTCATGCGCATTTCCGGCGTTTCTAAACATACGGACGGCTATATGCAGCTGCTCGACTTCGGCTGTGTAAACCCGGGCGGCGGGCTACCTGCGACAGGCGGCCAAAATGATTGCAGGCTCGGAACCGAGGGTGGCCTTGATGTCAAGGCGCTACGCGTGGCAGTTCGTTATGCGCCGTCAGACTCCCCGCTCGAAATCAACCTGATCGGCGACGTCTCGCAGAACAATTCAGAGCAAGTCGCGACCAAGGTGATCCTTGCAAACAATCCGAACACGCGGAGCTACGTCGCAGGCAATCCGGCCGGGGGCGTTCCCTATGACAGCCGCTTCATCACCGGTCCGGAAAGCTACACCTCCTATGCGACCTATTCGACCGGCGGCAATTACACGTCTGGCCTCCCGCCGGTGCCTCCGTTTAATGCTTTCCCCAATCTCCAAGTGGCGCCAGGCGGTTTCTCCACCACACCGGAAAGTCGCATCAAAAATTGGGGTGTGTCGGGCTCAATCGACTATGAGCTCAGCGACATGCTCAGCCTGAAGTCGATCACCGCCTATCGCAAGGCGACCGGCACGACCGGCATCGACCTCGACGGATCCCCGCTGGCTATTCTGCTGCAAGAGTTCACCTATGACCATGAGCAATTCACTCAGGAATTGCGGCTGAGCGCGAAGGTCAATGATCTCGCTGATGTCACTGTCGGCGGCTATTATTACCACGGCAAGGACCTGTTGACCGGTCGCGCGCACATTCCCGATGTCGCCTTCGACTTCCTCACCAACGATCCTGTCACCAATATCAGCAAGTCGGTGTTCGCTCATGCCGAAATTCATGTCTCGCCTGATCTGAACATCATCGGCGGCGTGCGCTACACGGACGACAAGAAGACATACACGTTTGGCCGACGCAACGCGGATGGGTCGCCGATCAGCCCTGCTAACTTCCCGACCAACATCTTGCTATTCGGGCTAGACGGGACGAGTCAGACTTATTCCGGGGACCGCTTCGACTATCGCATCGGCGTCAATTATCGCTGGAGCGATGCGCTGATGACGTATGCGCAAGTCTCGACCGGCTACAAGGGCGGCGGCATCAATCCTCGCCCCTATTTCGCTAGCCAAGTCGTGCCATTTAGCCCCGAGACGCTGACCACCTATGAAGTCGGTTTCAAATCCGACTTGCTGGATCGCGCCATAAGGCTCAATGGCGCCATTTTCTACAATAAGTACAAGGGTATGCAGCTGCAGCTGCAATCCTGCCCGGCGCTTCCCGATCCGTTCCCTTGCGCCGCCGTGGCGAATGCCGGCGATGCCGACGTCAAGGGTGTGGAACTGGAATATACGGTCCATCCGGTCGCCGGACTGACGATCGACGGCGCGATCGGCTACCTCGACTTCGAATATACCAGCGTCAACCCGGCCACGGGCATCGCGCTGAGCATGAAGGCTCCGTTCAATAACGAGTGGCAGGCTTCTGCCGGCATTCAATATGTGGCTGAGTTGGGAGGAGCAGGTTCGCTAACGCCCCGGTTCGACTGGGCCTATCAGTCCAGCTTCTACTATAATGCCGTCAATACGCCGTTAGATCTGGTGGCGGGCCGCAGCCTCTTCAACGGCCGCCTGACGTACGAAAACGCTGAACGCACCTGGACTGTGAGCGCTGCCGTCACCAACCTGTTCGACAAATTTTACTATGCCGGCACAAGCTACAATGCGACCTATGGAGTGGCATCAGCGGCGCTGGGCCGGCCTCGGGAATGGTCGATCTCCGTCAAACGGATGTTCTGACAATGTCGACGATCAGTCGCCATCTCGTTGATCCCGAGTTGCTCCGGGTTGCCGAGCTCTTCCCGCCGCAAATGCTGAGCGATAAGACGATCGAGGCCGCCCGTTCGGTCCCGCTCTCGTTGACGCAGGCTCTGTCGCCAGGTGTAACTCGCACAGAGCATGTGGTGCCCGGCCCCAATGGCGCGCCGGCCAGGCGGCTGATCGTTCTGACGCCTGATACGGTCAGCGGAGATACCTCGTGCCTGTTTTTCATTCATGGCGGAGGCTATGTCGTTGGCGATCCAGAGAGTGTGCAGTCTTGGGCAAGCGGGCTGGCGAAGGTTTCCCGGTGCATCGTGATCCTGCCGACCTACCGGTTAGCGCCGGAGACACGATGGCCGGCACCGGTCGATGATCTTCATGCACAATATCTCTGGCTTCATCAAAACGCCCGCATGCTCGGCATCGACCCGCAACGCGTCGCAACCGGCGGCGCCAGCGCGGGCGGTGGCCACGCCGTACGCCTAGCGCTGCGCGTTCGTGAGACGAACGGGCCTAGGATTCATTTTCAGCTGTTGCTCGGCCCGATGCTGGACGACCGGCATCCCGACAATCCCTATGCGGGCGAATATGTGTGGACCCGCGACTATGATCGCTATGGCTGGGATTCACTGCTGGGGCTGGCTTCGGGCGGCGACGGCGTGCCGACCGAAGCGGTGCCCAACCGGATTGCCGATCTGTCCGGATTGCCGCCAACATACATCGGGATCGGTGATCTCGATCTCTTCACGCACTCCTGTCTGGATTTCGCCCAGAGGCTGATGGCCGGCGGTGTGTCGACCGAACTTCATGTCTATGCGGGCGGCTTTCATGGTTTTGAGTATTTTGTACCCGACGCGCAGATCTCCAAACGCGCGCTCGACGACGTTCCGCGCGCACTAACTGCCGCCTTCGCGCGTCGGGCTTGAAAAACAGGACGAACTGCACCGCAGAGCCGCCGACATAAAGCTCAGGAGAAAGGCATGCCCATCATACCGGAATCATTTCACGCCGCGTCAGACGATCTGCCTTGGGCCGACAATTGGGCCGGTGACGCTGGCATCAAGCTCAAGCTGCTGATGGCCGACATCGAAGGCGGTCGCTACGCCATCCGCATGTTGTTCGCGCCAGGCCTCAAGGTCGCGCCACACAAGCATAGCGGGGAGATCCACGCGTTTACGTTCGCTGGCGAATGGGCCTATCTGGAATATCCGGACAGCCCCAGCAATCGCCCTGGCTCCTACCTCTTCGAGCCACCGGGCAGCACGCACACGCTGAAAGTTGCGGACGATGTCGAGGGGTACACCGACGTCATGTTCATCATGTACGGCGCGATGCTTCACCTCGGAGCGGACGGCGAGCTGCTCGGTGTGACGGACGCCGAGAGCGTGTTACGCGAATATCCGCAATTGCTACGGGAGCAGGGCAAGCCAGTGCCGGAGCAGATGCCGGTGGGTGGATCCATGGCATATCGAGCGCTGTGATGGCGAAGGAGACAGAGATGACGAGCATCGAAGAACAAATTGGTGCGCTGCGCATTGCCTTCAAAGAACAGGCCGCACAACTCGCGGCAGCCCGTCACCAGATTGGCCTGCTCGAGGACAAGAATGAGATCGAGCGGTTGCAGTACACTTACGGTTTCCTGATCGATAATCGCATGTTCCGGGAAATGGCCGATCTGTTTGCCGACGAAGGTGCCTGGATCGAGATTGGCGAGCGTGGCCGCTACATGGGCAAGGAGAATATCCATCGCTTCCTCCAAGAGATTCTCGGAGGAGGGAGATGGGGGATGATCGAGAATGAGGTCATCAATCATGTGCAACAGCAGCTGCTCATCACCGTTGACGATGATCGAACGCACGCCAGCGCCCGCGCACGGGCCGAGGTGCAGGGAAATTCACCGCCCGATACCCCTACATTCCTGTTCGCTGACGGGATATACGAGAATGAGTATGTCAAGGAGGATGGCCGCTGGAAGATTCTCGGCATCAAGGTGACCATGACATTTTACGCTGCGCTCGAACGCGCTCGCATCTGGTTTCCGACAGCGCCCCCGAGTGTAGACCTGCCGCCGGACCTGCCAAGCGATCCGCCCGTCGAGGGACTTGGGCGGCAGTTCAATCCGTTTCGCTGGCCTCATCCGATCACCGGCGAGCCACTGCCGGTGCCTGTAGCTGAAACTTCCAAGCGCGACATAAAGGGCGGCGGCGGCATCACCCAAGTGACGGAGGGCAGCAAGAAGCTGCGATAGTTCGAGACAAAGCCAGCGCTGATGACGCTGTCTCTCGTGGAGGCCTGCAAGCCGTTCAGGATGGTCCTCTAAATTCGGCGTCGCTCACTGGGCCGAGCCACGTGACAGTGTCGCCGTTCCTCATTTCCGAAACGGCGACGTGAGACATGGTGCTCGTCCGCGTCGCGCCGTGCCAATGTTTGACCCCGGGCGCGGTCCAGACAACGTCTCCTGCCTTCACCAGACGCACGGGCTCTCCCTCGGCCTGCACCCAACCCGCCCCCTCGCGAATGATCAGAAGTTGCCCGAGCGGATGCTCATGCCAGTTGCTCCGCGCGCCGCGTGCGAACATCACTGTCGCACCGCCGAGACGGGCTTCCCCCGTTGCCTGAAATGGCGAGGTGACGCTGACATTGCCGGTGAAGTTCGGCGCGGGCCGAGGCACCGCATTGGCGTCCGGTTGGACGACCGCCAACGGGTTTATCGCTTCCGGTCCGGAAGACGCAGTTGCAAAGGTCTTCTTTGATACCGCGACACCGGCCATCGCTTTTGGCCATCCCGCGTAGAAAGCGAGATGAGTCAGCGCTTCGCCGATCTGTTCAGAGGTCAGGCCATTGTCGACGCCCAGTTGGAGGTGAAAAGGCAGCTGGTCCGCATCTCCGCTGTCTGCATCTCCGCTGGCGGCCAGTGCAGCAATTGTCGCCAGGCTTCGGTCGCGCGGAGCAAGCTCGCTGCGGGTCCAGAGGTCACGAAAAAGAACCTCGTTCGTCAACGCCGCAAGCTTGGGGGCGAACGGCGCGACCTCCTGCTCGAGGCTTCGGCGCCGCGCCGCGTCCGACGCTGGCAAAGGGATCTTCACATCGCTTCGCGCCACGGGCTGCGGGATGTTACGCGCGCGGAACACCCGATCGACGACCTCGAGCGCAGAGACCGAGCTTGGCCAGCCCGCGTAAAATGCCAGATGCGTGACAAGGCCGCTGACCTCGATCGGCGTCAGGCCATTGTCGAGGCCACGGGCGAGATGCCCTTCCATCTGGCCGGTTCGGCCGGTAGCGATCAGGACCGTCAGCGTGACCAGGCTGCGATCACGCAGCGCCAAGCCCGGTCGACGCCACACATCACCGAACAGCACCTCATCTGTATAGGTTGCCAGGGCCGGTGCATTATCATGCATGGCCTTGGGCGCGACCGAACGCCGCGGTTCCTGCGCCTCGACAATACCTCCGGAGCCAATCGCCAGCGCGCCAGCTGCCGCGCGACCCAACTGCTTGATCGCCCTGGTCTTCGTCATTGCAAATTCCTCTCCTGGACAACGCCGTTCAAAGACCAGTCATCTTGAGAACGGGCTCGGGCAACCGCGCGCCACGAACCTCGACTTTGGCAGACTGCATCGTGATATGTTCGAGCTCGGCTGGGGTAAGCGCCAGCTCCACCGCGCCGAGATTTTCCTCCAGCCGGTGCAACTTGCTGGTGCCCGGGATCGGTACGATCCAGGGCTGCTGGGCGAGAAGCCATGCAAGCGCGACCTGTGCCGGTGTGGCGCCCTTTGCGTCGGCCACCGCCCTCACGATCCCGACCCGTGCCATGTTGGCCTTGCGAGCTTCCGGTGTGAAACGCGGCACCATCGTGCGGAAGTCGCCCGGCTCGAAGCTGGTCTTCTCGTCGATTTTGCCGGTGAGGAAGCCGGCGCCCAGAGGGCTGAAAGGCACGAAGCCAATGCCCAGTTCCTGCAGGGTCGGCAGCAGCTCGGTTTCTGGCTCCCGCCAGAAGAGGGAATATTCGCTCTGCACCGCGGTGAGCGGCTGGATGGCATGCGCGCGCCGGATGGTCTGCACGCCCGCTTCGGAGAGACCGAAATGCTTGGCCTTGCCGGCCGCGATCAGGTCCTTAACCGCTCCGGCAACCTCCTCGATCGGCACGGCCGGGTCGACGCGATGCTGATAGAAGAGATCGATGCGATCGGTCCGCAGCCGCTTGAGCGCCGCGTCCGCCACCGCCTTGATATGCTCGGGTCGGC
Organism: Sphingobium xanthum; assembly: GCF_019737615.1. GTDB lineage: Bacteria > Pseudomonadota > Alphaproteobacteria > Sphingomonadales > Sphingomonadaceae > Sphingobium > Sphingobium xanthum. The sequence goes on from NZ_JAHKKS010000016.1 coordinate 12,210, forward strand.
TGTTGGTGCCGCCGCGCCGGTCACCGGTCACCGGTCACCGGTCTCAAGGTCGATGTCGAAGCCGAACTTTGTCGCGATGACGACCTGGTCACGGATTGGCGCGAGCGCCTCGCCAACAATCTCCTCGTTGGTGAACGGGCCATAGGCTTCGGCCGTATCGAAGAAGGTGACGCCTCGTTCGTGCGCAGCGCGCGCCAGCGCGATCATCTCGATCCGGTCCGGTGCCGGCCCATAGACAGCTGTCATGCTCATGCAGCCAAGGCCGAGCGCCGACACCTCGAGGCCATTACCAAGGGTTCGCATCTTCATTCCTGTCTCCTTCAATCTGGCCGAGCCAGTCTTTCACCTGGCTCATGGTGCGCCGCTCCTGGTCGGCTTCCATCACAAATGGTTGTTCGATCTGCGCGCCCGGCGCGTGACTGGCGAGCACGGACAGGCTCTTGCCGACGCCATAGCCGCCATGGGTGATGAAGGGCCGGACGGTCTTTCCACGCAGGGCGTGTGCTTTGAGGAAGGCGCGGATCACCGGCGGGGCAGTCTCACCCCAGATCGGAAAGCCTAGATAAATCTCGTCATACACGCCGATATCGCTGACATGCCCGCGAAGTGGCGGTTCGACGTCCTGATCACGCTCGCGCGTCGCCTGAGCCACTGTCTCTTCATAGTCCTTCGGATAGGGGCGGGCAGGGACGATCTCGAAAAGGTCCGCGCCAATGGTGCGCTGGATCGTGCCGGCAATGACTTTGGTATTTCCCGTGCGCGTGAAGAAGGCGACAAGTGTCTTCGATTGCGCGCCGGTGGGACGGGGCCCGGATTGCGCGCAGGCCTGCGTGCTTGCCACCACCATGACCGCAGCCCCGGAAAGCATGGCCCGGCGCGACAGGTCGGCCCCGCTCGTCACATTGCGCTCCCGGCCCTCGGCGGTGCTTCCACGTCGGAGAACGCCTGCACCGCATCGGGCAGGCGCGCGCCCTGAACCGTGATGGCCTTGACCGCGAGATTAAGCTCGGCCACCTCCGCCGTGCTCAATCGCACGGCTGATGCGCCGATATTCTCGAGCATATGCGGCATCTGCGTCGTGCCGGGAATAGGGACGATCCATGGCTTCTGCGCCAGGAGCCAGGCCAGCGCGATCTGCGCGGGCGTCGACTGCTTGCGCTCCGCCCACTGCCTGAGCAGCGTCACGAGCTTCAGATTGTTTGGCAGGCTTTCTGGTGCAAACCGGGATTCGCCGCCCCGGATGTCGCCGGGCGCATAGCGCGTCTGGCCATCGATCGCGCCCGTCAGGAAGCCGACGCCGAGTGGGCTCCACGGCACAAAGCCGATGCCGAGCTGCTCGCAGAGCGGCAGCACGGCGGTCTCGGGGCCACGCCAGAGCATGGAATATTCATTCTGGACCGCGGTGACGGGCAGTTCGGCATGGGCGCGACGCAGCGTGCCAAGGCCCATCTCGCACAAGCCCCAGTGCAGGACCTTCCCTTGTGCTCTCAGATCCTTGATCGCGCCGGCGACATCCTCGATCGGCACCTGCGGATCAACGCGGTGCTGATAGAGAAGGTCGATGCGGTCGGTGCGCAACCGCTTCAGCATGCCCTCTACCGCTAGCTTGATATGCTCCGGCCGGCTGTTGAGTCCTGGGCGACGCTGACCGGTCTCCAAGTCGATGTTCCAGCCGAATTTGGAGGTGATCACGACCTTGTCGCGGAACGACCCGATGCCCTCGCCCAGGATCCGTTCCACTTCGTGCGGGCCATAGGCTTCGGCGGCATCGAAAAAGGTGACGCCCCGGTCGAACGCGGTCCGGATGATGTTATACATCTCGGATCTGGTCGGGATCGTCGTCTGATAGGTTCGGCTCATATTCTGGACGCCGAGGCCGATGCTGGACACATCCAGCGTGCCAAGCCGACGTCGTCCAACGATGCGAGTGACCGCGTCCTTGCCTGTGCCAGCAGTTTGGGTGGCTTGCGCGGCCGTTACCGTCGTGCCCAAGAGTGGCGCAGCGGCGATCCCGCCGGCCGCTCCGATCAGACTGCGACGGCTGAAGGACGCGCTTTTCTCGATTGTCATGTCGAACTCCCGGTCTAGCGATTGACGAACTGCTGATGCGATGTCGGATAGCGGTCGCCCGTTACCTGAATGCTCGCCAACATCCGCTCGATGCGGTCGAGGTCGGCCGCGCTTAACTGGATGTCTGCCCCGCCCAGATTTTCTTCGAGGCGATGCAGCTTGGTGGTGCCGGGGATCGGCACGATCCAGGGCTGCTGAGCGAGGAGCCAGGCCAGGGCAATCTGTGCGGGTGTCGCACCCTTCGCAGCTGCGATCTCGGTCACCAGCACGACGAGCGCCTGATTTGCCTTGATCGCCTCAGGGGAAAAGCGCGGGACTGCGCTGCGGAAGTCGCTATCAGCAAAGGTCGTGTTCTGGTCGACCTTGCCGGTCAGGAAGCCCTTGCCAAGTGGGGCGAAGGGCACGAAGCCGATGCCCAGTTCGTCCAGCAGTGGCAGGACCTCGGTCTCCGGCTCGCGCCACCACATGGAATATTCGCTTTGCAGCGCGGTGACCGGTTGCACGGCGTGCGCGCGGCGGATCGCATCCGGTCCCGCTTCGGAGAGACCGAAGTGCAGCACCTTGCCCGCCGCGATCAGATCCTTGACCGCACCCGCCACTTCCTCGATCGGAACGTTCGGATCGACCCGATGCTGATAAAAGAGGTCGATACGGTCTGTGCGCAAGCGCTTCAGAGCTTCGTCAGCGACCTGGCGGATGCGCTCGGGGCGGCTGTCGAGACCATCTGCGGGAACACCGTTCTTGAAGCCGAACTTGGTGGCAATGACGACCTGATCGCGGACCGATGCGAGCGCCTCGCCCACAACCTCTTCGTTCACCCCCGGCCCATAAGCTTCGGCTGTGTCGAAGAAGGTGACGCCGCGTTCCTGCGCACTGCGAATGAGCGAAATCGCGTCCTGGCGATCGGTTGCCGGACCATAGCCGTAGCTAAGGCCCATACAGCCAAGGCCAATGGCCGAGACTTCGAGATTGCTCTTTCCGAGCCGCCGCTTGTCCATTTTATGCTCCTATAGGCCGTCTGCTTGCCGAAAGGCGCCCGAGCAGCGCGCGACCCGAGCAAGGAGATTCGATGCCGTCTGGAAGCAACATAGTCCTCGCGCGGCTTTACGATTAGACGCTATAATCGGGATGGCTCCATAAGATCGGCTAATGAATGATGAGCGAGAACTTCAATAATCTGGCTGCCTTCGTTGCCGTGGCGCAGGAACGCAGCTTCACGAAGGCGGCCGCGAAGCTCGGCGTCTCCCAGTCGGCGCTGAGCCAGACGATCAAGGCTCTTGAGGCGCGTCTCAACATAAGACTCCTCACGCGCAACACGCGCAGCGTCTCTGCGACCGAGGCCGGTCAGCGGCTTCTCGTGACCCTCGCGCCGCGTTTCGATGAAATAGAGTTGGAGCTGGCGGCGTTGAGTGAACTGCGCGACAAGCCGGCAGGCACCATCCGTATTACGGCCGGCGAGCATGCAGCCCTGACGGTGCTCCAGCCCGCCCTCAAGCGCATCCTGCCCGATCATCCCGACATCAGCGTCGAAATCATCGTCGACTATGGCCTGACCGACATCGTTGCCGAAGGCTATGACGCAGGCGTCCGCCTCGGCGAGCAACTTGCCAAGGATATGATCGCTGTCCCCATTGGCCCGCCGATGCGCATGGCGGTCGTCGCCGCCCCGAGCTATTTAGAGCGCCATTCCGTCCCGCAAACGCCCCACGACTTGACCAGTCACAACTGCATCAACATTCGTATGCCCACCTATGGCGGGCTTTCGGTCTGGGAGTTCGACCAGGATGGAAAAGAGACCCGGGTGCGTGTCGAAGGGCAGCTCGTGTTCAATAATGCTCCGCTGCGATTGGCATCCGCCTGCGATGGCCTCGGCATGGCCTATATGCCAGAGGACTTGGTGCTCCGGCACATTTCCGATGGCCGCCTGATCCGCGTGCTGGAGGACTGGTGCGAGCCCTTTGCGGGCTACCATCTCTATTATCCGAGCCGCCGGCATGCCTCACCGGCATTTGCCCTTATCGTCGATGCTCTGCGATACCGAGCGCCCTAACTTCCAGTCTCGTTACTTGTGATTGGCGACGATGAATGGATGGCAGCTATCAGGTACCGCACACACAGAAACGAATGTCTGCAATGAGGGCGGCTCCGGTCGCAGTGCCCGCCTCCCGAGATGCGGCTGCTGCCGACCACATTAGGACATCTGGCCATGCTAACGAGAACGACCGGATCTGACGAAAACGGCCGCTCAGAGATTGTGAAGCTGCTTCAAGGAATCGCTCCAAAGCCAGTTTGCCGGAAAACGATCCAACACCGTTAGCTGTTGATCTGGCCGAGCCAATCGCGGACCTGATTGAGCGTGCGCCTTTCCTGGTCTGCCTCCATGACGAAGGCTTCTTCGATTGTTGCCCCGGTCGCGTGGGTAGCCAACACCGCGAGACTACCGCCAACACCATATCCGCCGTGGGTAATGAACGGGCGAAGTGTCTTCCCACTTAGGTCATGAGCCTTAAGGAACGAGCGGATTGGCGGAGGTGCCGTTTCGCCCCAGATTGGGAAGCCGAGAAAGACGGTGCCATATGCGGCAATGTTGTCGACTTTGGCGGCCAGTGGAGGTTCATACCCGCTGTCACGCTCGCTCGTAGCCTGCGCGACATGCTGCTCATAATCATCCGGATACGGTCGCGCGGGACGGATTTCGAAGAGATCAGCCCCTAGCGTGCGCTGCAAGGTTCCTGCAATCACGCGGGTGTTGCCCGAGCGGGTAAGATACGCGATCAGCGTCTTGCCGACACCGGCGCTGGGCTGCTCGCGCTCCTCCGCACATGCCGTGCCAACCAGTGACAGCATCGCCGAATTCGCCAGGACGGTACGGCGGGAGAGCCACCCCACACCCTGCATCACACAATCTCCGGCAGCTGTGTCAGATGCTTGTCTAGCGTGATCGGATATTCCCGGACCCGCACCCCGGTCGCGTTATAAACCGCGTTTGCAATGGCGGGCGCGACGCCGGAGATACCAAGCTCGCCGACGCCCTTCGCCTTCACCGGCGATATGGTGGGATCGGTCTCCTCAAGGAAAATCACCTCCTGATGCGGGATATCGGCATGGACCGGTACTTCGTATCCGGCGAGGTCGTGGTTGACAAAAAAGCCGAAGCGTTTGTCGACGGCGAGCTCTTCCATCAGCGCCGCGCCCGCACCGCCGACCATGCCGCCAATTACCTGGCTGCGGGCGGTGATGGGGTTGAGAATGCGTCCCGCCGCGCAGACGGCGAGCATTCGGCGGATGCGGATTTCGCCGGTATAGGCATCAACCGCGACTTCGCAGAAATGGGCACCGAAAGTCTGCTGCTCGAACCTCTTCGACAGATCGCCATATTCCATCTTGTCTTCGGCAGTGATCGCACCATCTTTCGCCGCCTGGGCGAGCGGTGCCCGCCGATTACCGGCACGGACATCGCCGTCAATGAACTCGGCGTCGGCGGAGTTGAAGCCGAGCTTCATCGCCACGGCTTCGCGCAGTTTGACGCACGCGGCGTAGGCACCGGCCGTGGCAGATGCGGCACCGCCCTGTCCGCCACCCCCGAACGCTTCGGGATAATTCGAGTCCGCGAGCTTCACCACGACGCGATCGAGCGGCAGGCCCATCATCTCTGCGACCGTCTGGCCGATGATGGTGTAGCTGCCTGTACCCATGTCGGTCATGTTGCTTTCGACGGTGACGATCCCCTTGCCGTCGAGCGTGACACGCCCACCGGCCGGAATGATCGGCGCACCGCGGATCGCGGACGCCATCCCCATCCCGATCAGCCAGCGGCCTTCACGACGACTGCCGGGCTTGGGGTTACGCTCCTCCCAACCAAAGCGTTCGGCACCCGTGCGCAGGCACGGGATGAATTGCCGTATGGAGAAGGGACGCGGTCCTTGCTCCTCCTTGCCCTGATTGCCGCTTGCCGATTGCGGATCGGTCGAAGTCCCACGTCCGGGGCCCGCACCCGGTACGACCTGGGTATCGTTGAGGATACGCAACTCCACCGGGTCCATCCCCAGCTTCTCGGCCAGCTCGTCCATAGCGACTTCGAGCGCCATCAGGCCGGACGCCTCGCCCGGTGCGCGCATCGCATTGCCTTCGGGCAAGTCGAGGGTCGCGAGCCGGGTCAGGTTGAGACGGTTGGCACCGGCATAGAGCAACTGCGTCTGTGCAGCCGCAATCTCCGGCCCCCCTCCCGGCAGATTACCCGACAGCGTTTCGTGGCCGACCGCGACCAGCTTACCGTCGCGACCCGCCGCCAGACGGACGCGCTGGATGGTGGCCGGGCGATGCGTCGTGTTGTTCGGCATCAGCGGGCGCGGCAACGTCACCTTCACCGCACGGCCGACAGCGCGAGCGCCGAGCGCGGCAAGGATCGCGTCCGAACAGACGCTGCCCTTTCCGCCGAACCCGCCGCCAATGTAGGTCGCGACGATACGGATCTTGTCCTGCGGGATACTGAGCTTGTTGCCGAGGTCGCGTCGCGCCCAACCAACGATCTGTTGAGCGGACCAGATTGTAAGGTGATCGCCGTCCCAGCGCGCGATCGTGGCGTGCGGTTCCAGCATCATATGGCTGTGGTCAGGCGTAGTGTAGGTCGCATCGACCTTCATGGGTGCCGACGCGAACGCCTTGTCGAAGTCACCGATGCGGACGTCCGGTTGGCGCTGATGCGGCTTTGCGCCTGCCCGCGCAGCGGCGAGGTCGAACGCGCCTTGCGCACGCGCGTAATCGACCCGGATCAGCGAGGCGGCATGACGCGCCTGCTCGAACGTCTCCGCGACGACGAGAGCGATAGCCTGATGGTAATGCTCGATTTCCGGCCCCGCGAGCGGCTTGGCGACGTAGAACCCCTGCTTCTTGATCGGCCCCGCATTATCGGCCGTCACGATCGCAAGGACACCCGGCGCGGCCTTGGCCTCGCGCACGTCCATCGACGATATGCGGCCCTTGGCGATGCCCGAACCGACGACATAGCCATAGGCGGCATTCGGCGCGGCCTCATGGTTCTCATAGGAATAGACCGCGCGCCCGGTCGTCTTCAGCGGTCCCTCAATGCGCGGGTGCGGCTGGCCGACGACCGTTTCCCGGTCGATCGGGTTGGTGCCTGCTGGCGTATCGAACTTCATGCTGACTTGCCCTCCGCGATGGTGGCTGCAAGCGCCCGCGTCGCGAGCGGTATCTTGAACGCATTATCCTCTGTCGGTCGGGCGTTCGCGAACGCCCGGGCCGTCACGGCAGCGGCCCCCTGGGTCATCAAGGCATCCGCCGCTTCGACCCGCCACGGCTTGTGCGCGACCCCGCCGAACGCCGCACGTCCGCTCCCGTCCTTCTGGATGACGGCCGCTACCGAGACGAGTGCGAAGGCATAAGATGCCCGGTCGCGAACCTTCTCATAATGGTGCGTGCCGCCAAGCGGCCGGGGCACCGTCACCGCCGTAATCAGTTCACCGGCCTCCAAATTGTTGTCGAGGTGGGGCTTGTCGCCGGGCAGACGGTGGAAATCGGCGATCGGGATAGCGCGGGTCGTGCCATCCGCCTTGACCGTCTCCACGGTCGCATCCAGCACGCGCATCGCGACCGCCATATCGCCGGGATAGGTTGCAATGCACTGGTCGCTGGAACCGATCACCGCGAGCTGACGCGAATAGCCACCAATCGCAGCGCAGCCCGATCCCGGCTTGCGCTTGTTGCACGGCATGTTGGGGTCATAGAAATAGGGACACCGGGTCCGCTGAAGCAGGTTGCCCGCCGTGGTTGCCTTGTTGCGAAGCTGGCCGGAGGCTCCTGCCACGATCGCGCGGGTCAACACGCCGTAATCGCGACGGACGCGGGTGTCGGCAGCGAGTGCGGTGTTCGTGACCAGCGCGCCGATCCGCAAGCCGCCATCCGTCGTTGGCTCGATCCGGTCGAGCTTCAGGTCCTGAACGTCGACCAGATGCCGGGGCGTCTCGATTTCCAGCTTCATCAGGTCGAGCAGGTTGGTGCCCCCGGCAAGGAACTTTGCTCCGGGCTGACGGGCAACAGCGGCAGCGGCTTCCGCCGGCGTCTTCGCGCGCTCATAGGTGAAGGGCTTCATGCCTCTCCTCCCGCGACTTCCGCCATCGCCTCGGCGATGTTGGAATAGGCACCGCAACGGCAGATATTGCCGCTCATCCGCTCGCGCATTTCGATGTTGGTCGGCTGCGGTCGCGCAGAAAGATCGGCCTGGACGTGGCTCGGCACGCCGCGCTTGATCTCGTCCAGCACCGCGACGGCCGAACAAATCTGGCCCGGCGTGCAATAGCCGCACTGGTAGCCATCATGACGGACGAACGCAGCCTGCATGGGATGGAGCTTGTCGGGTGTCCCCAGCCCCTCGATCGTCTTCACCTCGTCGCCCTGATGCTGGACGGCGAGGCTCAGGCAGGAATTGATCCGCTCGCCGTTGACGATGACGGTACAGGCTCCGCATTGCCCGTGATCGCAGCCCTTCTTCGTGCCGGTAAGTTTCAGATGCTCGCGCAGCGCATCGAGCAGCGTCGTGCGTGTGTCGAGATTGAGATCACGACGCTTGCCATTGACGGCCAGTGATACCGGCATGGTCGCAGGCGCAGGCGCAGGCGCAGGCGCAGGCGCTTTTGCGGGCTGTGCTTCCACTTGCGGGGCCGCCACCAGCGCAGCCGCTGCGGCGCTGCCGGCGAGGACGCCGCGCCTCGACATTTCGATTTCCGACATCATCGCCGTCTCTCCCGTTACAGCTTGTTGTATAAATCGTCGGCGACTGGTTCGAGCCACGTCACGGACGTACCGTCCTGCGCTTCGGACACCGCTACATGCGTCATCACGCTATCACGCGCCGCGCCATGCCAGTGCTTGACGCCCGGCGAGATAAACACCGTATCGCCGGTCGCGATCGGCTTCGCGGCCTCGCCGTCGACCTGGACCCATCCGCGTCCAGCGGTGACGATCAGCAACTGTCCCAGCGGATGCGTGTGCCAGTTCGTATGCGCGCCCGGTTGGAACGTAACCGTCGCACCGCCAAGGCGCGCATCGCCGGTGCCTTTGAAGGGCGATGCGACCGACACGCTGCCGGTGAAATAGTCGGCGGGGCCAGCCTTCGGCTCCTGCCCGGGACGGATAACCTGAACCTCTGACATGGTGGCAACCTCCTGTTTGGCGAATACCTTACCCGCGATGCCGATGGCCGCGTTCGCTTTCGGCCACCCTGCGTAGAAAGCGAGGTGGGTCAGCGCCTCGACGATCTGCGGCTGCGTCAGCCCGTTTTCGAGACCACGTTGAACATGGAAGGCGAGCTGGTCGGCATCACCGCCTGCGGAAAGCGCGGCGATGGTGACGAGGCTGCGGTCGCGGGGCGACAGGTCGGTGCGTCGCCACAAGTCGGCGAACACGACGTCGTTGGTAAGCTGCGCGAGCTTGGGTGCGATCGGGGCGAGCGTCCTGTTGACGGTCGCGGCGCGCGCGGGATCGGAACCGGGGAGCGGCGAAGTGGCCGGAGGCACCGCTGCAAGCGGCTTCAGATCAACCTGGCGCGCAGCAAATACCTTCTCTACCTCATTCAAGGCTGACACAGCGTTCGGCCATCCGGTGTAGAAGGCGAGCTGCGTCACCATGCCGGCCACCTCGGACGGCTTGATGCCGTTATCGAGGCCACGACCAAGATGGCTTGTCATCTGCGCGGTTTTGCCGGTCGCAATCAGCACCGAGAGAGTGACGATGCTGCGATCACGCGGGGCCAGTTCGGGGCGCACCCACACATCGCCGAACAGCACCCGGTCCGTATAGCCAGTCAATACCGGCGCGATTGCCTGCATATTCTTGGGCGCAACCGACGGACGCTCTTGCGCCTCGACCGGCACGGCCATCACCAGCGCGGCAGCGGTTGCAGAAGCGACCTTCATCGTCTCGTCTCCCGTTCTGATCCCGGTTGGGATCAATCCCCGCCAGTGCTCGTCTTCACCGGCCGAACGAGGCGCGAGAAGGTGAGCTGGGCCAGACGCCACTTGCCAGCCTGCTTGTTGTAAACTTCCGTGACCATGAAGGGATTGGTGACGGTTCGACCGCCGACCACGGCCTCCAGATCGAGGTCTTCCAGCACGATCGCGGTGTTGCCGAACACCCGCACGTCAACCGCGTAGATCGACGCCTTCTTGTACCAAATACCACCGCTCTGGATGGTGGCGAGTTCCGCCGCCTTGCCCCAAGTTCCGCCCATGTGGGTGAACATGGCCCGGTCGTCGAAGAGCGTCGTGAGAGAGTCGACCTTCTTGTCCGCCATCCAATCCCATTTGGTCTTCGACAGGTCGATGACCTGCTGCTCGGTTGGGGTATGCGTGGCGGCCGTCTTGATCGTCTCCGTCGGGGGTGGCGGCGTTTGCTGCGCGAGCAAGGGTTGCATCGGCAGCGCCGACAAGACAGCCGCACTTAGCCAGCCAAGCCGCTTCATTCCCTGGTTCGATCGAGTGTCCATCACAACTGCTCCCGCACGAGTTTGAAAGAAGGCAGGCTGATGCCGGATCATCAGCCTGGAATGACAATCAGAGCTTCCGTTGGCCGAGCCACTTCACCATCGCCGGATCACGGTGGTCGAAGAAGCTGCTGGCGTTCTGATCGAGCTTGGCGATGGCATCGAGGTCGCCGGCGTCGAGGTCGAAATCGAAGATGTCGAAATTCTGCGCCATGCGCTCCTTGCGCACCGATTTGGGGATCGCAACGATGCCCCGGTCGGTCAGCCAGCGAAGCACGACCTGGGCGATGCTTTTGCCGTGCTTGTCGGCGATCGGCTGCAACACCTCGTTCGTGAACAGGCCATTCTTGCCCTCCGCGAACGGTCCCCACGCCTCGGGTTGGACGCCGTATTCCTCAAGGATCTTCACCGCATCGGTCTGCTGATGAAAAGGATGGATCTCGATCTGATTGATCGCCGGCTTCACCTCGTTGTGCAGCACGAAGTCGACAAGGCGATCGGGGTAGAAGTTGCTGATGCCGATCGCACGGATGCGTCCGGCCTTGTGCAGCTCCTCCATCGCGCGCCATGCGCCGTACACGTCACCATAAGGCTGGTGGATCAGGTACAGGTCGAGATAGTCGAGGCCGAGCTTGTTGATCGAACGCTCGAAAGCGGCCTTGGCACCCTCGTAGCTGGCATCCTGCACCCAGAGCTTGGTGGTGACGAACAACTCGCTCCGATCGATGCCGTGGTTCTTGATGGCGGCGCCGACCGCCTCTTCATTGCCGTAGGACGCGGCGGTATCGAGCAGGCGATAGCCGACGTCGATCGCGTCGCGGACGCTACGCTCGCATTCTGCGGGATCGGGCACTTGGAACACGCCGAAACCGAGGATCGGCATGGCAATGCCGTTGTTGAGGGTGACGGTCGGAACGGTGGTGGTCATGGGCGTGGTTCCTCGTCCGGTTCAGCGATTCACGAACTGCTGGTGCGAAGCCGCATAGCGCTCGCCATGAACTTCTATCCCCGACAGGGCGTCGGCGATGCGCGCCAGGTCCTGCTCGGTCAGCGCCAGATCGGCACCGCCTAGGTTTTCCTCTAGCCGGTGGAGCTTGGTCGTACCCGGGATCGGCACGATCCACGGACGCTGTGCGAGCAGCCATGCAAGCGCGACCTGCGAGGGCGTGGCCCCCTTCTCGCCAGCGATCGTCGTGACCAGATCGACAAGCGCCTGGTTCGCGGACATCGCATCCGCCTGGAAGCGTGGCACGGTACTGCGGAAGTCATCGGCCGCGAACTTGGTGTCCGCCTTCAGCTTGCCGGTCAGGAAGCCCTTGCCGAGCGGCGCGAACGGCACGAAGCCGATACCTAGCTCCTCCAGGAGCGGCAGGATCATCGCTTCCGGCTCACGCCAGAACATCGAATACTCGCTCTGAAGTGCGGCCACGGGCTGCACCGCGTGAGCGCGACGAATAGCGTCTGGTCCGGCTTCCGACAGACCGAAATGCTTGACCTTGCCTTCCGCGATCAGGTCGCGGACCGTGCCTGCCACGTCCTCGATCGGCACGTTCGGGTCGACGCGGTGCTGATAGAAAAGGTCGATCCGATCGGTGCGCAGACGGGACAGCGCCTCGTCTGCAACCTGCCGGATACGCTCGGGGCGACTGTTCAAGCCATCGCTCGGGCGGCCGTTCTCGAACCCGAATTTGGTGGCGATCACCACCTGATCGCGAACCGGCGCCAGTGCTTCGCCGACGACCTCTTCGTTGTCCCCCGGCCCATAGGCTTCGGCTGTGTCAAAGAAAGTAACGCCGCGATCGTACGCTGCGCGGAGTAGTGAAACCGCCTCCGTGCGATCGGTAGCTGGACCGTAGCCATAGCTCAGACCCATGCATCCAAGCCCAAGAGCCGATACTTCAAGGCCGCTGCGGCCGAGTATGCGCTTCTGCATTATCAAAATCCTCGTTTGGCCCATGGTCACAAGCGGGGCCACAATGATCGAAAGGTAGCTCGATGCCGTTCTGATAATTAGACAGGGCAAATCGCTTGGGTCTATGACATGAAGTCATGAAACTTGATCACTTAGGCTTGATATGAAACGTGAAGAATTGGGCAATCTCGCGATGTTCCTGGCCGTCGCGGAAGAACGTAGCTTTACCAAGGCCGCAGCAAAGCTCGGGATTTCGCAATCAGCGCTAAGCCATACGGTCCGACGCCTGGAAGCCAAATTGGGGCTGCGGCTGCTTACCCGCACAACAAGAAGCGTCGCACCCACGGAGGCCGGTGAACGTCTGATTGAGACGCTGCGACCTGCATTCGATACGATCGATGACAAGCTGGCGACGCTGACGGAGCTTCGCCAGCGTCCCGGAGGGACTGTTCGAATTACTTCCAGCGCTCATGCCGCGCGTGCTGTGCTGTGGCCTATCATCGACCGCCTGACGGCCGAAAATCCCGACTTGAACATCGAAGTCAGTATTGAGGGTGGCTTCGTGGATATCGTTGCCGATCGATATGATGCGGGGGTTCGCCTTGGTGAAGCGTTGGAACAGGACATGATTGCGGTGCCAATCAGCCCCAAACTCCGAATGGCGGCGTTCGCTTCTCCATCCTACCTGGCTCGCCAGGGAACGCCCCTGACGCCTTATGATCTGGCGAACCACAATTGCATTAGTCTGCGCATGTCTTCGTCCGGCGGTCTATATGCCTGGGAGTTTGAGCGCGGCGGCAAAGAGCTGAGGGTCAAGGCCGAGGGTCAGTTGGTGTTCAACGACGCGCAGCTCATCATAACAGCAGCGCTTGCCGGACATGGCATTGCGTTCATGATCGAGGATCATGTTCTCAATCACTTTTCTGACGGATCTCTTGTTCGGGTGCTCGACGAATGGTGCGAGCCTTTCGACGGATATTATCTTTATTACACCAGTCGCAGGCAGCCTTCTCCCGCGTTCAAGATCGTGCTTGAAGCGCTTCGCTATCGGTCCCTATGATACTCTCACCACTCGATTAAACGGTAGGTTTCGTCACGACCTGACTATCAGAAGGCGACGGGGAAACGGCAGCTTCGTCCCAAACCACGTCATTCATGCTGGCCCAAGCGGAGATGAATGAAGGACGGCTTTCGACGGCCCTGCTTTGCTCCGTGAACGTCGGCTCTGTCGGCGGAAGGATATGTGGCCAACGGCATAAGGCGGTCACATATGGTACGCCACCTTCCCGTTGTTTCGACTCTATTTCACCAGAAACCATTCGACTTCCGACCTTCGTCGAGCACTGTTCCGAGGGCGTAGCCGTGCGTATGAGTCTACCGCAACTTCAGCGCAAAGGCGAATCTTCATCGGCAGCAGCGCGCCGTTGTTCCTCGAGCCGGCATTGTTTCCGACCTTTCCACTTGGGGTCCGGTTCCGAGGGTTTCAGGAAGTGGACAATCTTCAGTAGCTGGAATTCATTGAACAGATTGGCGCAGCCTTGCAGGGCTTTTTGAAGCGTGCCTGGATAATCCCCGTGGTTCCTTTTCCCGAGGATGTCACGCAGTCGAGCTTTGTGCAACTTAGGATCAGCGATTGCGCGTTCAAATAGCAAATCAATGGCGTCACGGGTGCTTAGCGACAGCGACCAACTCATCGTTGAGTAACGGTCCGCCGCAATCGGAACGAGTTTGAAGCGAAAATAGCGCAAGGGTGGATCGCCGGGAAGGCCGTCCTGGCCGATCCGGGTCGAGAGGCGTTTCGCGCCGGAGATGCCGCGTGCTTCTGACGTATTATACAGCCCGCCAACAATGGCGCGGGGCCCTGCAAGGAAGGGCGAAAACCAGCCGGGTTTACGGGGATCCACATTGGGCTGCATCTGGCCTATTGCGCGCAACGAGTCCGGCAATGGCGCTCGATCATTATTGCTGATCTCAATCACAATAATGGGGCGTTTGGGGTCATGCTTGCGCACGAAGCGAAGCACATCGACCAACGTTTCCAGCCCACCATTTTCGAAATAGCCGCCATCGATGATGTGGCCATATGAACCAAACAAGCCAGTGCCTAGGCGTCCGGCCGGGCTAACGATTGGAAAGCGGGCACTATTGGTTACGGCCGTTGACGCCCGAATGCGGCAAGGTCTGCCTCCACATCCATCACCGTAACTGAAGTCGAAGAAGTCATAGGTATCTTCGAAGATATCGGGCGTGACACGGATTGGCGAGGTAATGATCCGTTTGCCGTTGTTCGCGAGAGTCCCGTTTGCGAGGACGATCGGAATCCAACGTGCGCCTGTGTCCTTACTGGCAAGAGAGCGAGACCAGATGGCTTCGAAGTCTCCCGAAAAACGATTGTCGTTGCTGACGCAACGCGGGCCGCAGTTCTGAGCGGCCTTGTGCCACGCGATTTCCCAACTCTCCTCAAGTGATTCAGCGCGATCGTCAAACATCGGTACCGGCCAGAAGCGCTGAACCAAGTCCGGGAAAAGCATCCCGCCAATCGCAGGCGCCAAATAGTCGGCACCAAGAAATTGTTGCATGAACTTGAGACGTTGCACGCGCATAGCAGCGGGCTGTGTCTCTGGCGGATTGTCCGCTAGCCAAGCGGTATAGCCAATTGCCCCTAGTGTGCCTCCCGAAACGGAGCTGATCGCAAAAACCGACTGCGAGAAGCCACCGTCCAGCTTCTCGTCAAGGCTTCGAAGCACCGCTCCCGTCCAATAGGCGGCTCTCGATGCGCCGCCGGCTGTCGCAATCAGAACGATTGGATCATTTTGATCAGGATGGCGCGACTGCCAGCGTTTGAGCGCTTCGTCCAGCGTTGGCGCAGGCTGATGCGCAAGGGGTAGAGTTCGAACCCGATGATTGTCGTTGATGGTCGTAAACAGGCAGAAGCAAATCGTGCCGACTGCGACGACTGGAATGCGCGCATCCCGCGTAGCCCAGATCAGCAAACTGGTTATTGGAATGATGCACCCAACAGCACCAAATGCGATCGCGGCCGAGCCAAGGCACCAAGCGGCTTCTGTTCGCAGGACGGGAATGCTGAAGGTAACCAGGCCAAGCACCGAGACCGCTAAGGTCAGTCCGACAAACCAACGATCAAAGCTTCCAAGAAGCAGACCGTGGTGGATACCATTTGCCGCGTTTGGTCGGAGAGGTCGAGGTCTGCCATGAAAGGAGGCGCCTAACTTTCCGCCAATGCGCTTTGTGATCCTATGCTTGGAGGCAAAAAAGAGAAGCATGATGACTGTAGCCGCCGAAAAACAACTCATCGCGATCCAATTGTCCGCAAGGCTCCATCGCGTAACGACGAGCATCGCGACCATCGCGCAAAGCAGCGGGCTGACACCCAATATGCGCCGAAACCAGGTGAACCAAAGTGGCTGCTGGGTACCCCGCTGTGTCTTATAGAGTACGTTAGACCAGAACCACGCGTTGAGCCCGGTCCAGACGCAGGCGGCGAGAAATGCTATCCATTGCCGAGCAGCGCCCACGACGCTGAAGTCATGGAGACTGATTGGGCTCAAGTTTGCATCATCGAGCATGCCGCGAACGACATCGAGTCCCGGCTCCAACCCTATAATGGTGAGAGCGCAAAGGAGCAGCAGCAAACATATGATTCGAAGATCCGAGAGGGGTGAAAACCAGTCTCGGAAGGCGATGAGTTTGGTCCCGAACCAAAGGATGGCTGTGTTCAGCGCATGCTGTGTGTATTTGCAGAATCGCCTGCAAAATGACCAGAAATTTGTCATGTTCGACTCCCCCAAAGTCGAACAAATCATCTCACAACGTCGCAAATCTTCAACGCTAGAATCTATTTAGATAGCAAAGCGGACTTAACTCTTCAGCCGATTGAGCTGAGTTGATGGAAGGTCATTTGGCGAGTTGCGAATTTTCGGTCGATTGGGTTGCTGCCAACTGGAGGGTGAGGAGGTCCTGCTGATGCTCATTCAAAACCCTCTGACCTTCTTCCGCCGCCACGCCACCAAGCTGTTTGAGCTGTGCTTTGATGACCGCCAGTTCATCCTGCTTGGTCCGTAAAGCCTGTGCCGCGGTTGTAGCTGTCAAAATCTTACCACTTACATTTGAGCGCGTCGCCGCAGCTTTCTGGGCAGCTGCGACGCAGTCTGAGCCGCAGTTGTTCAGTTCTGCCTCATCCGCCGTCAGCTGTTGTTCGGCGGCTCGCAGTGCTGTGCCAGCTTCGATGGCTGCTTTTTCGGCTGCATCGGCTGCCGCCTGAGCTGATTTCTGGTCGTCTGTGAGTGCAGACTTTCGTTCGGCGAAGCGCGTTTTGAGCGCTTTCAGCCTCGACGACGTCCGAACGTGCAGCGCGGCAATGTTAAGACCCCCAACATTGGATGCAGAGGGCGCCTTGCCGGTCGAGAACCTCTCCGCCAGATCGAGAAGTCCTGCACCCCAGGCGACCTGTGTCGGATCGCCCGACGCCTTGCGGGCCACATTGACCGCCGTTGCGATCAATGCGTTGGCGCCCGAACGGTAGGCGGCCAGCAATTCGGATGGATCGTTGGTGTAGGATTTGAGATTCCAATTGCCTAGCTCGTCTTTGACGAAGGCCATGGAAACCTCACCTTGGCCACTTGCATAGACCTCATTGACCTTCTCCCAATGATAGTCATTCGTCAGAGCCTTAATCGCGCGGACACGATCCTCCTGTTTGTAGGCGCCAGTGCCCTGTGACGACATGCTGGCGTTGAACCAATCGTAGGCATCGAGGAAACGTGTGGGAGCGACGTCGCGCAGGAAATCGCTCGTCGGAAACTTCTCGTTGCCGTAACGGCAATCATCTGTAGCACGGCGCTCGGTTAGCGCTTTGGGGTCGACAACGAGCTTCGCGGAAGCTCCGACGCCGACTTCTGGGTAGTCACTCTTGTCCGTCGGGGCGCACTTTTCGATGACCTTCTGGAGAATGGAGGTGCGCGTTGCGATCAGGTTGGATAGCTCCGAGAGCATGAACGCATAACCCGCAACCAGATTGCGGACTCTGTGATCCTTTGGCACCAGCCCCACATTGCTGTCGGCGGCGCGAAACGCCTGTACCCGCATCATCGCGGCAACGGTTGAGACGCGCCGGGCATAGTCCCCGGATTCGCCAATTATAACCTGGGTTGTGATCTCGCTTCCAATCCTAGGATCGGCCATGCGCGCCACATGCGCGCCAGTCCTCCAACTTTTGCATGCATCTATCTTTGTCGTTGTTCCACCGCTCAGATAAATATGCTGTTCCAGCAGGTAGCCGGAATTCCCGTCTTGTACGGAGGTTAACTGGCAGATTGCTGATGCTACGTCTTCGGCGCCGCCAATGGTCTGATACAGGATTGTGCAGTCCGATTTGGCGAGCTTGGCCTGGTCGCAGCGTAGCTCGGGCACAAGAGCAAGGGTCTTGGCTTGCTGCTGCCAACCAGACATCGCCTTCACCGTCTCAGCCAGGAGGGCCGACAACTCACCGATCTGAGACTCAGGACTCTGGGTCAGCGGGCCCTTGTACACCTCGACTTCAACCCGCATCGAACCTGCTCCACTGATCCCCGCGCGATTGCAGCCCGCCAATCCGAGCGCAACAAGAGCCATGACGATCCCAGCTGATCTCATTTCGCTGTCCCCTCTTCGGGTTTGGAAAAAGCCGCGATTGCATCGTCGAGCACGCCAATGTCTGGTTCGGCCCTGCTTGCATCGGCCAGCTTTCTCCGGGCCGTTTCAGTGAGTAGATTTTCGTTAGCAATGGCAAGAAGCTGTGCGGTTGGATCAGCTCGATTGTCGAGAATGCGGCCGGAATATTCTTGCAACGTCTCTACCAAGGGCTTTGCTGAGCTCGACATCGCCATGACGAGGCGATCATCCTGGTCGAACGTCTTCAAGCCCTCAGGTCCCATGATCTGGAAACCCTTGCGAATCTTCTCATCGACGCGGCACAAACCCAATTGATTGAATGCGAGCTTCTGAGCTACCGCTTGAAGTTGGGTGATTTTTCCGTCGATGATTTCGGTAACTTTGGCTTTTACTTTCTCGTCACTGAGAGCGCTGATCTGTGTCCTGAGATCTGCTAGTTCCTTCTGTATCGCCTCAAAATTTGGTACGGCCGACGTCGGCGCCGCAGCCAATCGATAATCCTCCAACGCCTTCTCGATCGTTGTCTGCGCGGCGGCACGAATTGCCTCGGGAATATCTTGGGGGAGCTTGAGATAGAAGTCGGTCAATGACCGAACTTTCTCAAGTTTCGCATCGCGATCGGCTTGAGCCTGCTGCAGGTTTGACTTCGCCTTAAGAGCTGCCTCAGCGTCGGCTTTCACCTCGCTGTTGCTGCGGACAAAAAAGCCGTCGGCGTCGCGCGAGTAGGTGACCTGCGTGCCGAAAGGATCGATCGTCGAAGCTTTGAGGACACCGGATTCGAAGCGAATCCGGCTGAACAGGGCGCTTGCCTGGCCAGTCATCCGATATCGGTAGAGCGAGTCGGTCTTGGGGATGATTCGGCGATATGGAACGCCCGCTTCCGCGGCCAGCTGTTTATCAGTTTCGCTTGGGGGGAATTGCGTCAGTGATACATCCGCGTCCCAGCAATAATCGAAGGTTCGAAAATAATATGTAGTCCTGAAGCGAACGTCGTCATCTACGAGCTTGGGATCAATACCATACG
The DNA here is from genome assembly GCF_019737615.1 of Sphingobium xanthum. Taxonomy (GTDB): domain Bacteria; phylum Pseudomonadota; class Alphaproteobacteria; order Sphingomonadales; family Sphingomonadaceae; genus Sphingobium; species Sphingobium xanthum. The sequence goes on from NZ_JAHKKS010000016.1 coordinate 31,383, forward strand.
TAATATGCATATCTCTTGGAACGGTACAAGCTGTCATGCCGAGGACGGCGAACACATTAGCTAGATTCTTTGAGAATCTCGTCACTTTCGCCATTATTCCCCCGCAATTATCTATGTCGAGATGAGCCTCATGATAATTCGTCCGAGTGCATTCATTCACTATATCGACATTAGCCTCCGGATGTGCGGAATTGGCTCCAAACTGAAACCGATCCGGATGGACTTTTTGGCTCTTGCGGAGAGTATTGGTGGCGCAGCCGTTCATCGTCTGACGCGTGAAAGATCTTGAGTGGAAATACATGGCAACGAGGCAGACGGACTTGCTCGTGACAGCGCTCAATCGTTGCCTGGACTCCGCTGATCCCCCGGTCGAGCAAAATAGCCGATCATCCATGCTGAGCGACGCCCAGGAGCAAAACTGGACCAGATGAGTCCTGCAGACCGCGCGAAGGTCGATTCTGCACTGAGGCCGCAAGGCGAGAAGCGGCGGGCTTCTTGCCCAAATCAATCAAGGGTTCAATCCAGAGCACGTTGACGAAGACGAAGAATGAGAGTCGTATCCGGCCGTGTGATCGCGTGGCCACGAAGCGAGCTACCTCATGTGCGCTACGGCTCGCGTACGCCCCCGCGCTTCGCCAAATCCTATTGCAGTCCGTTCGCAATCGACCGCGGCCGTCAAAAGGTCGATCGCGAGGTCATGCAGCTTTGGGTCATCCACGGCATATTTAAGCAGATCACTGGTCGCTTTGGAAAGCTTGCTCCGCGCCTCGACCAGCAGCGAGGCCGTTGCTTTGACCTCATCCGGTCGCAATTCCTGCCAATCTTGCTGGCCGACTTGGAACTGCGGCGCGGTCAGCGTGTCGATCGCCATGCTGATGTGACAACCGGCAGTAGAGAGCCCGATAGTCTCGCAGCCGCCAAGGGCGAGATTGAGGTGGCGCAAGATCTGATTTTGACGGCGCGCAAGCGGGCTTATGTTGAAAAATGTCATAGCGCACAGATACCGCCGCAATGATTCGAAGACCAATCATGTTGGGACCAAAATGGGTCGCCTTGTTCGCTATGAGTCTCAGAAGCGGACGAATTAATAGCCCTAACGATTGACAGGAAAGGCCGCCTCGGGATCAATTCGCTCCATAATGACGAATCCGGTCCGAAACTTTGACGATTTGAACGACGTTCAGAAGCGCTTGCTGCGCGAAGTCGCCAAAGGTCGGTCCAGCAAGGATATGAGCCGCGACTTCGGCCTAGAGCCGCGCACAATCGACGTTTACATCTCGCGCGCTGGCAAAGCGCTTGGGTTTCCAGACCGCCAGAGAGCAGCGGCCGCCCTCGTCGAGTACGAAGCTGCGATGTTAATTCGATGTATATCGACATCGGAGGGGCTGGAAACCTCGCCAAAATCCGGCGAGCCTCATGCTCGACGGACGGTGAACGACCAACTGGTTCGACTTCATCTTCCGCCACTTGGGGGAAGCGAAAACGACTATGACATCAAGAACCGCATTCTCGCTTCTGCCAAGGTAGCCGGCGTAGTCTTTCTGGTGATGATCGCTCTCATGCTGATCATCACCATGATCTTCTGGGCTTTCGCACTCATCAAACTCTAAGGCTGCGCATCCCCTGCGATGTGCAGGGGGGACAACGCATGTACACTTTCAGTGAAAACGCCATCCCGGCGATCAGGGGCGATATAGAGAATGTGATCAGCGCGGCCGACACATTCCTCGCTTCCCAGGCTCAAATGCTGAACACGATGATCGAGGCTGCGCAAACCTCGAATATTCCGCTCAACGCCACGCAGCGCGCCTATGCCGAATTGCTAGAAGCCATGACCAGCACACTCGATGCTCGCAGCCACACCGGCAAGACGCTCGCCACCATGACGGCAATCGGACGCCAGAGCGCGCACCGGGAAATGATGGAGGGATGCCCTGGGGGCGTTCCGCCCTCGCTCACGCAGGCTTTCGAAGAGATCCGCGCCTGACATCCGACCTCAACCGTCATTCCTTTGACAAGGGATGCATTTTGCTTCTCGGGTCACGGAATGGCGGTCGCTTTTCTCTTCTGGACAGTCGCTCTTGGCACCTGCGCCTATGCAGCTTGGTGCGGCGGCAGGGACGGCCGATGGTTTGCGTTCTTCTACATCGCGGCGTGCCTGCTCACGCTCTGGGCGACTTGGATCAATTTCGATTGGTCGAGCGTCAACTGGCTCACCTTTGGGATCGACTTTGGATTGTGGCTGGGCCTCGCCTGGTTGGCGCTGCGCTCGAAGCATTTCTGGCCGATCTGGGTGTTTGGAATACACAGCATCACGATCACGACACATCTGGCGAGCCTCGTTCGAGGATCGGCGCCCGTCCAGGCCTATTTCATTCTGGCGACGATGACGTCGTTGCCAAAGCTGCTGATCGTGGCCGTCGGCATCCACATGGATCGACGGTTTGTGGCAAGAGGACTGCCTCATGATCGGATCGGAGAAGCTAAGAGCGGAAGATGAGGTCGCCAGCATCCTACAGCTTGCGCAGCAAGCGGAGGATCTGAATAGGCAGCTTAAACACCTGGCAACCGCGCTAGATACCGCTCGGCGGTTTTCAAGGCTGATTACCTCGCCGGCGTCGCCATCCGTTCAGCATAACGTGCAAGCTCCTCCTCAGGTGCGCGTACGGCGATATCTGAGGCAACGACGAGCGCGCGAGGCGGCTTTCCCGGCTGGGACATTTTCAGATCCAGCATGGGACATCCTGTTGGACCTCTATGCAAGCGATCTGGAGGGCCGGCGCGTCAGCGTGTCTAGCGCATGCTTCGCGGCAGCCGTGCCACCAACGACGGCGTTACGGTGGATACGCAAACTGGTTGAGGACGGGGCGCTCACTCGCGTTCAAGATCCAAAAGACGGCCGGCGCGTCTACGTCACGCTCTCCGAATATGCATGGCAGAGCATGGATCACTGGGTAGCGCAGGCCCTCGTTTAAGCAGAGTTTTTTGCTGTCCTACACGGGACAAAGATGGTCCACCCTCTTCGGAGGTGTCCCATGATTATGTTGGATTGGCAGGCACTCATTGCCCTCGCCGCTATCATCAGCAGTGTCTCGTCGTTGGTTTGGGCGATGAGACGCCGCCGCTGAGCCGGCGTCGCTTTCTATCGTGGAGGGAAGGGGCCTGACCGTCCCTTCCCACCGCGGTCTTTCGGCATACCCTTGGCAGACGTCTACTGTCCCACACCGCTCGCGGCAGAGGTTGCAGCAGGTAATGGTGTGCCGTGCGAAGCCGGCACGATATTGCGATCGGGACTGTCGCGACCGGAAGTGGCATCGGCCGGAGCAGTGTTCAGGAATGGTCCATCGACATAACCAGTGAACATGTCGCCCGCCTTCAGTCGAGCACTGTCGCCTCCGGTCAGCAGTCCAAGAATTCCAAAGCCAACGACCGCCAGTGCCACGCCGGCGCCGTTGCCATCGCCGCGATCCGACGGTGTTGATTGCCGCTGAGAAGTGACCCGGGAAGGGCATAAATTTCCACTGAGAAGTGACCCATGTTGAACTCACCCCTGGCTTTGACGAGCGAGGGGTCATGGAGTGTTGGACATGGCGTTATTGAGCGTTATCCGGCGCTGGCATTTCCGCGATCATCTTTCGATCCGCGAGATTGCGCGGCGTACCGGGCTGTCACGTAATACGATCCGTAAATATCTACGTTCGGACACGGTCGAGCCGCGGTTCAAGGTGCCCGATCGGCCGAGCAAACTGGACCCGTTCGCGGAGCGGCTGTCAGCCTGGCTGAGACGGGAGATGAGCCGCCCGCGCAAGCAGAAGCGCACGGTCCAGAGCGTTTCGGCAGACGCGGGCGATCAACTCAAGGCTGCGGTTGAAGCAGCGGTTCCTCGATAGCGCGTTAGAAACGATGTGGAGGTGGCCGGCCGACGGTCCGGAAGCTTCTTCCTGGTTCCGATGTATAAGGGCAGTTGGCCGGAGCGACTCCAGGAGCAACCCGGCGACGCGAGAATTATGTTCTGCAAGCCCCAGGCAAGAAGGTGCGAAGCTGTTTGTCGGAGAGAAGGTCGCCGATCGCCCATGCTCCCCAAGGGCGTTTGTAGAGCAGGAACGGAATGTCGAGCCTTTGTGGGCGCCAATTACCGCTCGAGGGCGGTCAGCCAAACGCGATCAGCTCAGGAGGGCGGAAACAGTAGTGCCCAGGGGCGTCGCTAGCTTCTCCACGACTGTGATTGTCGGATTCCGCGCGCCGCGCTCGATGTCGCTGACGTAAGTGCGGTGGATGCCAGCGCGGTCGGCAAACTCTTCCTGGCTCCAGCCTCTTTCGGTGCGAAGGCGGCGTAAGTTCCGGCCAAGGCGCTGACGAATATCCACTCCCGCATATCGACACCGATGTCGCCTATCAATCTACAGACGATCAGTGACATTCGGCTTGACTTGCACGCCGATCAGAGAGGTAATGTCACTCATAGTCGAAGTTGTTCAATGGGAGCTGAGGGCATGAAATTAGAGCGAGTGAAGATCGCGCGCAGCAACGGACAAAACTGGCTCGGCGTCGCGATCGCATCAGGCCTCTTGGGCGGCCTTGCCGTCGCGCTTGCTATGATGGTCGGAACCTATAGCGCCTGGTGGCTGCCGCTCGTGGGGTTGGCTGCGCTGTTCCTCAACACCTCGGTGCTTGCTCTGGTGACCGGCAGCATCATCCGCGCGCTTTGGTTCCTGCCGGGACAGGACGTTAAGGAAAGCGCGGAATTCGACTACGTTCGAGAGTGAGGAAAAAACAGCTAAACCTGCGGAAACTCCGCCTCCAGCAGGTCGCGGAACGCCCGATCCTCATCGCTGAGCTCCCACTCGTCCGGCCCGTCATCGACGTCGGCTTCGAACCGGTCTGAATCGGGCAGGGGGATCACGGCGCCCTTGGGATTGGCATGGGCGCTGAAACACGCATGAGCCCCTTTCGAAAACTGGCGAAAGGCCAGAAACCGGAAAACCTATTCTTGAGGCAAGACGAGTTTAAATAAGCGGCGGGTTAACTACGCAAAATTACCCGCTCTAATGTTCGTCCTCATCCATGTCCTCGTCTTCGTCGTTGTCATCCATAGCAGATTCCGCACCGGATCGGCCAAGGAGCTGCTGAGACCTTCGCAACTCAGGCTTCTCTTTCTCTTTCATTGGCTCGCGACCGTCATTCTGTTCGGCATAGGTCGGACTCTCGTCGCCAGTGAACTCATACTCGTCCGACACCTTTTCGATGCCAAACCTACCGCTCTCCCGAATGAACACGCTATAAGTACCGATGGTTTTTCGCGTGAAGGCTTCATCACCCTCTTCTCCGCGCGGCAAGGGCTCGCCGGCCGCAAGGCTGAGGAGCAGCAAGCACAGATTGAGTTCAGCCTCAGTGAACTGCGAAAAGTCGTTCGATGCTTCCGGCGCGAGGGGCTCTGGAGGTCCAAATTTTTCGGCCATCTCGAGACCGAACTTGAGACCTGAAATCGATGTCGTCGTGAGCGACACCTGGCGCACACGTTGTGCGATCGCATTCGTCATAGGGACCTTGGTACCATCCCGAAGGGTCACTTTGCCATGAAACGCCTTCTTCATGGCAGACGCCAGACTCGTGCTTCCTTTGGGCCTCCCGGGTCCACCTTTGCCTCCCTTCTTGAACTGACCACTGACCGGAGGGTTGCCAAAGCCGCCGTCGTTGTTCGCCTTATATTGATCGGAGGAGGAGGGGCGTTTCTTGCCGGGAGCGTTCCCTTTGTTGTCCGAACTGGTCATCACTCTTCCCCGATTTCACGGTCGGTGCGGACCTCATCGAAGGTGCGACCATCCTGGTGAATGGCCGGTCGGCCGAGTGCCTCGCTGATGCGCTTGACGGCCACGTCGACATAGGAGGGATCGAGCTCAATTCCTCGACCGATGCGGCCGGTCTTCGCAGCTGCCAGAATCGCGGTGCCGCTGCCCAGGAACGGGTCGAGGACGATCGAGCCGCGCTTGGTGCAGTCGAGGATCGCGTCAGCGATCATTTCCAAATTTTTCCCTGTGGGATGAAATTTGAGGTTCTCGCGCTGGCTGCCGAACACCGACGGCGAGGGATATTCCCAAATGTTCGAGCGATTCCGGCCATGCTTGCCGAGCTGCACATTGTTGCGGGCTTTACCGCCCTTGCCACGGAATACCACGATCAGTTCGTGCCGGCTGCGCCAGATGCCGCCCATGCCGCCGCCGCCGGTCTTCGCCCACACGCAAATGTTCTCAAGCCGGTCGAAGATCGGCTCGCCAGCCCAGATCATGTCGGCGACCGACCTCCAGTCGATGAAGTTCATGACGAGCGCACCGGGCAGGCAGAACCGGGCCTGGCACTCAAACATCTTGCGGAGGAACGCGCGGAACTCCTCGCGAGACATCTCGCCTGCAGCCATCACGAAGTCGCCGAACTTGTACTTGCCCTTGCCGCTGAACATCCGGCTGGCCAGGTTCCACGGCGGGTCGGAAATCACAGCCTCGGCGAGCTCATCGGCCATAAGGGCAAGATACACGGCGCTGTCGCAGCCATCACCGCACGCTACGCGGTGAGAGCCCAAGGACCAGATGTCACCAACGCGAGAGACCGGCGCGATCGAGCGATCCGGCTCCTCAATCTCCTCGGCTTTGCGCTCGCCAGGCTGCGTGGTGCGCTTATCCGAGCTGCTCAGGATGAAGTCGAGCTCAGGGACTTCGAAGCCCAGATCTTCGACACTGAAGTCGAGGTCGGACTCCAGGACAAAGGCGACCTCGGTCGCGAGCAAATCAGGGGTCCACCTGCTGCGCGCCTGCAGAGCATTGTCAGCAATCCGGTAAGCGCGCTGCTCCGCCTCAGTGAGGTGATTAAGGATGATACAGGGCACTTCATCAAGGCCTGCAATCGGCGCAGCCAAGACGCGACCGTGGCCAGCTACGACTTCGTATTCGCTATTGAGCAGCACCGGGTTGGTGAAGCCGAAGTGCGTGATACTGTTCACGATCGCCGCCACTTGCTCGGGCGGGTGTTCCCGCGGATTGTTCGCGAATGGAACGATCTTCTCGATCGGGACAAGGACGACGTCGAGCTTAGGGGATTGGCGCATAAGAACCTCCGAGAGTTGGAGGTTCCCTTTCAATGGAGGCCTTTTGCTTCTGGCCTAGAAAGATTGGGCAGGATCGCGCTTCCGGCCGTCCAAATATGCTTTGAGGGCGTTGTGAGGCCGAGTTATCGGAAGCTTTGGATGAACAAATCCGAAGAAGGTCTCGATAAACAGACCGCATTCCGATCCTGCGGCGCGCGATTGCCCACCGTCAAAACCTAGCTCGCCTAAGCGCCGATCTGACCAGGTTGCAGGTTTGCCAGCATATTGCTCGAACAGCTCAACCAACCGACCAACAGCGATATGCAGATTGCGATCCACATAATCACCGCGCTTTGGCCCAAGAGCTTGCAAGGCCGAGAGGCTCGCAGCCAGTAGCTCTTCGACGCTGTGCGATTTTAGCAGCTGCTCATTCACGTCCGCCCAAGGCACTCGGAGCATTGACCCTGCAAACATCTTTGCATCGTCATTAAAGCTATTGAGCACAGTTTGAAGCTCAGTCTGATCCTTTTCGGCCGGCGCATTCTTCAGCTTCCAGCATAGGTGAGCCGCCAGCTTGAGCTGAAATACGGCATCTCCCCTCGGATTGGCGGGTTGCAAAGTTGATCGTCGATATTCGCCCGCGATTTCCTGCATGGCGTGTTCGATCGCCGCACAGGAAGATGCCCCCAGATAACCTGTCAGCTTTTGAAGCTGCGAGTGCGTTAAGAAATTCAGTTTTATCTGCATGAAACGCGGCACGAAGCCCGAACGTGCCACGCGTTGAGACTCGGCTCGCGAGCGCGCAGGGCGCGGACGAGAGCTTGGGTCAAAGGCCTCCGACATGCCCTAGATTATCGCTTCAATCCCGTAATTCAAATAACTCCTTCCCAATTATGCGTTGCCATTTCCCGTTTTTGTTAGATGCCAAAGTAGGGCGGAAGGTGCCAAAAACTGCGCTAGCGACTAACGAAGAGGCAAGCCGCGACCCGAGAATTCCCGTTTATACCCGTTTAGGCCGAGACAGGTTCGCTCGCGACTGCGCTCCGCACCAGACAGTCCATAAAACCTGGCGAATGAGGTCGAGCCGGCGGCTCGGCCCAAGAACTGGCGCGGTTCTGCGGTACTCGCAGTCGTGGGAGGTTGCTCCTGCAGTCAGAAACGGGCCGATGTGGCGACCTTTTCGCGCGGCATATCGCGGCCGTTTCTCGTCCTAACTTTTTGACCGCAGCGAGAGCTGGCTCAGGAGATGCCGAGCATCTCGCGCCCGTCGCGCCACGCGAGCGGAGGTTTTTATGCTCATGATCGAGCAAGTCGTCAGGCTCACCGGCTGTCGGCCTTCGACCATGGCGGTGGCGATGTCGGGCACGAGGCAGGCTAGGCCGACGATCTTGCCGATTCGGGTGCGACGGCGACCACGGTCGTCTGCAACGAGCCGCGCGTCGTGGGCGTCCAATTGCGGGTTGCATTCGGCAAGCGCCGAGATCCATTCTGGCCCGCGGCACGCATGGTTCGCGGGCCTTTCTCCTCGTTGCCTGAAATGAGTGTTCTCCCATGGAATCCTTCGTCCGATCTTCAGCTCTTCTCCTCGGCGGCATCATCAGCGCGCCGCTCCTTGCCGGCCCACTGTCCGACGCCGATCGTGCCGCCATCGTCGGCGACGTCGATCGCGGCACGCCCGCATTGTCGAAAACCGCCTTGCAGATATGGGCCTATGGAGAGGTCGGTTTTCAGGAACAGAAGAGCTCAGCGCTGCTTCAGCAGGAACTCAAAGCCGCCGGTTTCCGCGTCGAAGCCGGGGTTGCCGGGATGCCGACGGCCTTTGTCGCCAGTTTCAGGACCGGTGAGGGGCCGGTCATCGGCCTTCTCGCCGAATTCGACGCACTGCCCGGGCTCAGCCAGACGGCCGATGCGGCGCGCAAGGCGCAACCTGGCATGGCTGCGGGTCACGGGTGCGGCCACAATCTGTTCGGCGCCGCGTCGGTCGCGGCGGCTATCGCGACGAAGAAATGGATGATCGAACATGGCATCAAGGGTGAGCTGCGTGTCTACGGCTCCCCGGCGGAAGAAGGGGGCTCGGGCAAGGTCTTCCTGGTCCGTGCCGGTTTGACCAGGGATGTTTCCGCGATGCTGCACTGGCATCCCGGCGACAGCAACAGCGCGTCGCAAGGACACATGCTTGCCAATGTCAGCGGCAAGTTCCGCTTCCACGGTGTGGCGGCGCACGCGGCTGCCGCGCCCGAGCGTGGACGCTCAGCTTTGGACGGCGTCGAGGCGATGGACATGATGGTGAACATGATGCGCGAGCATGTCCCGCAGGAGGCGCGCATCCACTATGTCATCACCGACGGCGGCAAGGCGCCGAACGTCGTGCCGGACACGGCCGAGGTTTATTATTATGTCCGGCATCCCGAGCAGAGGGTCGCGGGCGAGATCATCGAGCGTGTGAAGAAGGCGGCCGAAGGCGCGGCGCTCGGCACAGGCACGACGGTCGCGTTCGATCAGACCGGCGGCACTTTCGACACCTTGCCCAACGACACTCTGGGCAAGGTCATGCATTCCAATCTGACGCATGTCACGCTCCCGGCCTACACCGCCGAAGAACAGGCGTTCATCGATCAGATTCGTGCGACCTTTCCCAATGTCCCGCGCGCGCGCGCTGCCAGTATCCCGCCTTATGCGAGCGGGATGATCGTGCCAGCTTCCTCCGATGTCGGCGACGTCAGCTACACCACGCCGACCGTGGGGATGTCGGCTGCGACATGGGCGCCGGGGACGGCGGCGCACAGCTGGCAGGCCGTGGCCGCCAGCGGAACCAGCATCGGCGTGAAGGGCGCTGTCGTGGCCGCCAAGGCCCTCGCCCTGACGGCGGCGGAACTGTTCCAGAGTCCCGACACGCTTGCTGCCGCCAAGGCGGAGCTGGAACAGAGGCGGGGTGCGGACTTCGTCTACAAGTCCCTCCTTGGCGACAAGCCGCCCGCACTGGGCTACCGCAAGGCGTCAGGCGGCCAGTGACCGATCGGACTTCGATGTACGACGCTTCGGATCAGCGGGTTCAGATATGCCCGTCCAAGCAATATCAAACGGCCCGACAGACCATTCTTCCCTGATCGAAACCTCCAGATTACCGCAGGCGCACTCCTGGAGGAAAGGGCAGCGCCTTGCCGTCCTCAGGCACGGCCGGGAAAGCTAAAGGCGCGATGAAACGAGGTCTCCCACAGGCCTCGCTCCAGTCCCCCGCGACGACGTTCAGGCTTGCGCGCGGTAGTCCTTCCGGACCGCCTCGTCGATGGGCCAGGGTTGTGCCTCGCAACCGATTGTCACCTGGCGATGGCGATGGACCGATGGCTTGTCCGTGCCGCCGTCAGGCTCACCCCAGATGAGGCTGAGCTGCGTGCCCGGCGCTGCAACCTCCGGATCGACCAACGAGACGGACAGCCATGCGCGCTCATTGGCGCTATAAAGTGGATAGCCGGAAATGCCGACGAGCCGGCCGTTTTGTTCGACGCGGTCATAGGGATGGATCGCGTAGTCCGAGGAGGGCATGTCCATCCACATTGCCATTTCGCCCGGTTCGAGCAGGCTCGCGAAGACTTTGAGGACATCCTCCTTGTCCCAGACGAGCGTAACTTTTTTGCGGTGTTTCCGATCCTTCATGGCGCGGAGGGCTTCGCGGCCGAGAAACTGGTGATCCCAATGGATCAGGCGATCATAATCGAGATCGTAGGGCGTGAGATAATAGTCGCGCACATCATCCGGCTGAAAGCTTCCGCCCGCCGAGCAGAAGCCCTCGAAATGGTATTCGGTCAGCCACTCGCGATAGGGGCGCATGTCATCGCCGTCGTAAATGGCGGGCAGAGGCGCCGCGAACCAGCCGGACTCCGCAGCGGTGATGCCGTAGGCGCGGCCGCCGCCGCGCAGCATGCCATATTTCCGGCCGACCTCGACCAGCCGCTGCTCCACCTTGGCCTTGTCGGCGAAAGGCCCCCAGATTTCGAGCCCCGTCGCACCGCCCATGGCATGAACCAGCGTCTTTGCGGCGCAACCCGCAATCACGATGTCACCCATGGCGAAGAAGCGCGTCGTAAGCGGACCGCCCTCGTTCACTTCCTCGAGTATCTCCATCGCGCGGGGGCCTTGTACCTCGAAGCGATAATGCGGGCGAAGATTGGTCGGATCATATCCGCGCAGATGGTCGATCGCGACCTCTACGTCATAGTCGCCGACCTCGGCATTATACTGCAGCCAGTTGGGCACAACCGGCCGGCCGACGACCAGCGCCTCGTCGGGACCATAGCCGAAGATGATCGCATCGCTGATGAGGAAGCCATCCCTGTTGCAGCAGACAATCTGTTTTGCCTTGTTCGCACCGAATTTGGAGAAATCATTGATCGAAAAGTCAGATAGGAGGCGGCGGGTGTCCGGCCCCTTGATGTGCAGTTCGGTCATGTGGAAGGACTGGTCGAACAGGATGGCGCTCTTGCGCCAGGCCTGAGCCTCGTCGATCAGGTTCGACCACATCGACTGGACGGGAAATTCGAATGCGCCGGTCTGCGCGTTTTGCAGCATGTGCGCTGCGCTTTTGGATTGTTGCAGCTTCTCTTCCAGGGACTTCACCATCTCGATTTCCTCGCGTTTGACTTTGCGGCTTGGCGCCGTTGCTGCGTCGACCGTTTTCGCTGAGCGGGGGTGATGCGGGGCGGCAGGCCAAGGAGAGGCAAATCCGCCGCCCCGCATCGGGCAGCGATGCGCTTCAGAACTTGAAGCCCACCGTACCGCCGTAACTTGCCGGTTTGCCGTATGAGACATTCTGACCGCCGAAGACGGTCGTGTTGTCGAAGCCGATCTGGCCGTAACGTTCGTCAAAGACGTTCTTGCCGAAGATGGAGACTGACAGGCCGCCGTCGGGATTTTCCCATGTCATCGAAAGGTTGACGAGCGTCCGCGGCGCGAAGCGTTGTGCGTCGAAATTGCGGATATTATGGAAGATCTCGCCGGCATAGTTGACCGTCGCATTGAACGAGAGGTCGCCGCCTGCGATCTCGCCCGGCACGGTATAGTCAATCGTGCCGGTCGCCTGCACGCGCGGCGAATAAGGCGGTCGCACATCCCGCAAGATGCCCGGAGCCACTTCGAAGTCTTTGATCTCGGCATGCGAGTAAGCGAAGTTGGCGCCAAGGCGCAGAGCATGACTCACGCGATAGGATGCATCCAGATCGACGCCGTAGACTTGTGAATCGACGTTGCGGACGACGCCGCTCGCGGTCGTGAAAACGAAGGCCTGAAAGTCCTTATAATCGTAGTAGAAGGCTGACGCGGCCAGCGCGAGCGGCCCGGAGTTCAACTTGAAACCGCCTTCGTAGCTCCACAATTTTTCCGGTGCATAGCCGAGCGCGGCGGTCGGCACGACGTCGGCCGGGCTGAACGTGAAGGGAGCATTGTAGTTGCCTGCCTTCACGCCGCGGTTCACGCCGGCATAGACGAGCAATCCGTTGGCAGGGCGATATTCCAGCTGCAGCTTGCCGGTCCACATGTTGAAGCTGCGCGCATTATTGTAGTCGGGCTGAAAGGACGGCGCGGTCACGATATTGCTCATGTGATAGGCGCTGAGGTTCGCCGCGTTGAACTCGCGGTAGCTGTCGGTCTGCTTCTCGTGAATATATCGGGCGCCCCCAACGATCGTCCACGCATCGGCGATCTGATATTCGACCTGTCCGAAGACCGAGCCGGACTCCGATGTGAAATGGACTTGCGCGTTGAGCTGGTTGCCCAGGTCCGCGATCGCCGGGAAGTGCGCGAAGATGGAGGTTAGATAGGCCAGCGCCGAGCCGGGGGGCATGATGATGCCCTGCAACACGTCGACCTTGTTGTTGAGGTAGAAGATGCCGGCCTGCCACTGCAGACGATCCGTCTTGCCGCTCAGGCGCACTTCTTGGGACCAGGATTCGGTATGGGACTCGTCCCCGAAAGCCAAAGTGCTCGCGGCGGATCCGTCGCCCAGAAAGACGTTCTTATAGTATTTCTGATACGAGGTGATCGAGCTGAGCTGCGCGCCGCCGAAGTCATAATCCAGATGAGCCGCGTAGACTTGCGCATCGACCTTATTCAGATCGCTCAGCGCATAATCCTCTGACAAGGTGAGTGATTTCGGGTCTGGCGCGATGTATCCGAAGAAGTCGCCACCCGCCGCCGGACGATGGAACACGCCGTTGATGACGGGCACGATCACGACACCGCCGGTATAGTTCGCGCCGCCGGGGCCGATGGCGAGTCTGGTCTCGGTCGGGGAAACGCGAAGTTCGTTGATGACGCGATCCTGACTGTCCACCACCGCGATCGTCGGTTCCTGCGAGTAGGGTGCGACCGACATGTTGCTTCTCGAATAGGCGCCGGTCAGTCGGATCGTGAATTCCGGGACAGGTTCGAACAGCACTTGTCCCCGGACAGCAAAGCTGTCGCTGCCGCCCAGGTCCTGACCGCCAGGCGAGAGCACCGTGCCGTTGGGCGAGAAGGAGGGAATGATGGCGCTGCCGGTGGCGCCGGCCCGATGGATGTTTTCCCACAGATCGTCGATGCGGGAATAGGTGCCGGAAAGGCGGACCGCGATCTTCTGGCCGATGGGCAGATTGAGCGCGCCCTGGACATTCATCTCGTTGAAGCGCGCGTAGGTGAACTGGCCATAGCCGCCGAGTTCGCCAAGGCGGGGTTTCGCGATGATGTTGTGGACCAGGCCGCCCGTGGCATTGCGGCCGAAGAGCGTGCCTTGAGGACCTTTCAGGATTTCGACGCGGTCGAGATCCAGATAGGCCGTCGTCTGCCCTTGCGCGGAGGTGATGTAGACATCGTCCGTATAGAAGGCGACCGGGTTCTCGATCGTATCGAGATAGTCGGACTGGGTAACGCCGCGGATCGTATATTGCTGGCTCTGGCCGCCGAAGGCGCCGGCCACGTAGACGCCCGGAACAAGCTGGGCAAGATCGGTTGAATCGGTCGCGCCGGCCTTGGTGAGATCGTCGCCCGAGAACTGGCTCACGGACATGGCCACGTCCTGGATGTTCTGGACGCGCCGGTTGGCGGTCACAACGATTTCGGCCGTATCGTCTTCAGACTGGTCGGCGGACTGGGCCTGCGCCGCTGTGCCCGAAAGGACGAACGCGAACGACGCGCCCGCATAGAGAAATCCCCGTCTCATCGCATCTCTCCCAATTTTATCGTGTTTTCACGTGCCGTCGGGATGGCCGCTCAGAGGTCCGCGCCGGTTGTTCGGCGTCAGGAACGCATTACAGATACCGATCGGTATCAGTGTTGCTATTTCGAATTTGACTAAACGTCAATTGGAAATTGTTTTGCCTCGCTCGGAGTGGCGATATGATCATTTGTTAATGCGAAATGCCATTTGGCTGCTCGGAAAGGATGTGCGGCGTGCCGAAATGCCGCGCGAATCGCGTCGGGAAAGCGCGGATGAATTCGGAATGACGGGTTGCGACGACGTTGCGGTCATTATCGCCCCTCCTCTGAAGAGGGGATTGATCACTTGACATACCATGACGATAAAGAGCAGGATACTGGCGACAGGCCGGTACTAGAAATCGAGATTACGCCCGAGATGATCTCCGCAGGCGTTGAGGCTATTTGTCGCTACTCGGATCAGGACGATCCCGAGACTGTGGTGGCTGTGGTTTTTCAAGCCATGTCGGCACGCGCTCAAGCATTGATTCGAAAATTGGCCTGATGGCCTCAAAGGCGGAAGCCGACATTGAATTTGAGATCGATGATGCGATGGTAGCGCACAAGAGCACGAACACGTCACGCCGCATTGCGACGGTCCACTCCTCGATTGGCGCTGAGGAGTTGCCCTTCAAATAGTTTAGCGCGGCCACAATTTCGGGACTAGCAAAAGAAAGTTGGTTTGCCGCGTGGGCAGAGGCATTTCGCATTTCTCGGACAAGATCGATGTGCTTTCTCGTCTTCCTGTCGATAATGCCGAGGGCTTGAGCGAGAACGATGCGTTCGGAAAAGGCGCCCGCGATACCGGCGTCATGCCGGAAGAAGCGAGCCATTTCGTCGCTATTCAACGTTGTTAGTTTTTGCTCGATTGCCCACCGCAGTCGATCGTCGATCATCGTCGATGCCAGAATGATAGCACCCCGGTCGCTCTCTCCCTTGAGAGCTTCAACCATTCGCAATGGATCTAAGTCGAGGCTGGCCGTCTTGGAAAGAGACCGCAAACTATCTACAATGTCCTTATGCCCCAACATCGAGAAGCTACCCAATCCGACTCGCCGATAAGCAGGCAAGAAGAGCGCGAACGAGACGAAGTGGTCAAGCGCATGCTTGCCACCCCGCCGCAGCCTCGGGGAAAGCCTAGTAGAGGACAGGCGGATAAAGCTCGCAAGACATAAAGCGACCTTTATGACTCACTGTTGCGGAATCAACACAAGGCGGCACGATTCCATTAACCACAATTTGTAGTGGATCGACTCTGTTGATCGATGCTGCATGATGTGCCGTTGATACGATTTGGGGAGCAGGCCTCCACAGCCCACTCCCCGGATCAACCACCGACGAACCGTAATCGCAGGTGGACTGAGCACTGAATGCAGGGGCAAATTGGCCCCTTTAGAGCGAAGCGTCAAGGCGATTGCGACTAACCCTTCAACAGGGATTAAAGGCAATGGCTAACTACTTCGTTTCCTACGATCTGAATGGCTCGACACCCACGCACGAGCAAATGGACAAGCACATGGCAACCGCAGGATGGGCGCGTGGCCGTGTCCTCGAAACTGTCTGGTATGTCGGCACGCCGATGAACCTTGACGCCGTGTTCGATCACGTCAATTCGATCTTGAGCAACAACGACCAGCTGCTGGTCATCGATGCGCGGAATGCCTCATTCCGTAATCTTCTTATTACGGATGAATCACTCCAGCAGGCGTGGGGCCAGAACGAATAACCGCGCCGTAGGACAAGCCATCCACCTTGAAGCGAACACGGAGCAACTTCGCGAACAATGAAAGGATGAGCAAGCGCATGGCGGGTATCTAGATACCCGCTACGGGCCTCTTGTTCAAGTCATTTCTTAACCTGCCACCGCTGATTACGCGGCGGCTTTCCAGCCTTCTTTGACTTCTTAGCGCGCAGATTGTTGATACATCAAACGTTTGCCCACGGCGCCCTGAATGGCACGGACAGCGCGGTCATCATCGTTGCAGCCAGTCGCTTCACGGAACGAATAGCGGAAATCGAACTCGGCAACGTAGCGGTGCAGATACTGCTTGCCGCAGTGCTGATAAACGCCGCGCATGCCACGCTTGAAAATCGAGAAGCTGCCTTCGATCGTGTTGGTGTGGATCGTCGGATTGTCGCGGTCCACATAGACGCCCTTCATGTGCGGCGTCGTGCTGTGGCTGGCAAAGTGCTGCGACATGAAACGATACTGGCCAGCGTCGTCGGTGAGCAAATGAGCTTCGCGAGCAATGTTCGCTTTCAGGATCGGCGTGATTTCCGCAATCGTGATCTTGTCCACGACCATCGAGCGCTTTTCGCCCGTGGAGCGGTCCAGAAGCGAAAGCACCTTCATCTTGTGGGCAAAGCCGCCCTTCTTCGCATCAACACCCGGCTCGCGACCGATGAAGGTCTCATCGACTTCGACAACGCCGCCATTGCCGCCCATCGGCTCGACCGTGGCGGGCGTCATGGCCTCACGGATGCGGTGAGCCATGAACCATGCCGTGCGATACGATCCAAAGCCGAGCATGCGATAAAGCTGGTGGGCGCTCATGCCCTTCTTCGACGACACCATGAGTTGAGTTGCTAGCAGCCACTTGTGCAGCGGAATGTGCGACTTCTCATAGGCCGTGCCCATGGTGGCGGTGAACGGCTTGCGGCAGTCCTTGCACTTGTAGAGACCCGGACGGGTCGTCTTGCCCTGCATCAGCGTGGAATTTCCGATCGTGCCGCAATGGGGGCAGATGCGCCCATCCGGCCAGCGCAGCGCCTCGAAATGGGCGCGGGCTGCATCTTCGTCGGTGAAAATAGGATCGGTGAGCTTTGCCATGCCGAAAACCTACGTTTTCAGCCTTGGTATGTCAAGTGCATAATCGCCTCTGAAGAGGAGGGGCTAAACGTCCGCTCTCCGCCCCACCTCTGTCATTGCAGCGACCGTCGAATCGGTCGCCGCCTTGGGGGCAACTGGCGAAGGCGGTCGTGAGGCCGCGTCGTCGCGCGCCCGTCAGCGCCTTGCGAGAAATTCCGCCATGTCGATGACGGGCCGTTCCGACGCCATGCCGTGCTCGGCAAGATAGGCGAACGGATCGGGCAAAGGCGGCTGAACGCAGCGCTCGATGAGCGTCGGGCTGACACCCAGCCCGCGCATGATCTGTGCAACGAGCTCTTCAGGAAAATCGGGCGGCTGGGGCGCGCGCAGCAGCGTGATCATGCCGGCGAGCGTAGCGCCCTGCATCAGGTCATGGCCGATTTCCGGGCTGGCGACGGAAAATTGCTCGGTCACCATGCCGTCCATCACGCATTCGGTGGCGTAGCGCATTGTCTCTTCGCCGAAGATCGGACCACCCGCACTCAGATTGACCATTGCCCAGCCCCAGGCCGGATCGTCCCGCGTCTTGTGGAGATAATAGCGCAGCGCGAACGATGCGCTGATCGCGCCGTTTGGAACCCGCCGGATGACCGAGCGCACGGCGATGTTGAAATCGTGACTGATCTCGAAAGTTAGGGCGCGGAACATCTCTTCCACGCTTGTGAAGTGGTTATAGAACGTGCCTCGCGCGACCTTGGCGGCCACGCAAATCTCCTCGATTCGCGTGGCGCGCCCGTCTTCCCGGCCGAGCAGCTCGAAGGCGATCTGGAGAATGTGGGCGCGCGTCTTCAGCCGGCGTTCGCGCCCGATTTCGGCACGGCGTTCAAGGCTGATGTTGCGGCCCATATGTCCTCTAGATGGCAAGTTCCTCGGTCAGTTGCACGCGAATTTCAAATCGCGCTTCCCTGTCTCAATCACTGCGCGCCGGATTTGATGATCTTCTCGAAATAGGGAGCGGGCGCCACGGTTGCGCGGATCTCGAATGGAAGGTGCTTCTCGACCGAGGCTCGCATGGTGTCAGGCTCTCCCCAGATCATCGTGACCTCGGTGCCCGGTTCGGCATTCTCGATGTCGATCGTCGCCAGCGAAAGATAGGTTTGCGCATTGGGCGAGTAAGCCGACCATTGCGAGATGCCGACCATCTCGTCGCCCCGCATGACCGCATCCGCTTCCCAGGTCGCATACATGGGCGAAGGCGTGGCGATGTAGCGTGCCGGCCCTCGGCCGTTCGGAAACAGGGATGAGCGCTGCGCCTGCATCACGTCATCCGAGTTCCAGATAAGGCTCCGCTTCACGCGCGTTTGCGAGGCGCGACGGGCCTGAAGGGCGTCGCGGCCGATGAAATCGCGATCCCAGTCGATGATGTTCTGATAGCCGAGCTCGATCGGATCGACATAATAGTCGGTGATATCATCCGACTGGAAGCTGCCACCCAGCGAGCCGATCGTTTCAAGATTGTTGGTCGTGAGCCACTCGCGATAAGGTCGCATCTCCGCACTATGATAGATAGCCGGAAGGGGCATCGGCATCCAGCCGGACTCGACCGCGGTCACGGAATAGGCATCCGCCCCGATCCTGCGCAGGCCGAACTCCGCGCCTGCCTCGATAACGGCATTGCGCACGACATGCTGGTCCTCCCAAGGCCCGTAGAGCTCGAAACCCGGTGTTCCGGCCATGCCATGACGGAGGGCGCGGACCGTCTTGCTGGCGATTGTCGTCTCGCCGATGTGAAAGAATTTTGGCGTTGGCACGTTTCCGCCCGTCACCTTGTCCATCAACTCCAGCGCCAGCGGGCCCTGGACCTGGAAGCGATAGATGTCGCGGTCGCCCTGCCGCACCGAGAGTGGATCGTCGCGAACCGCCTGCACGTCATATTTGCCGAGACTCGCATTGAACTGGACCCAGTCGCTCGCGAAGGGCGCCCCGACAATCCGGTAGAACTCCTCCTCCTCATGGAACACGATCGCATCGGCCAGATAATAGCCGTCGTGGCTCGCCAGAACGAGCTGCTTGGCGCGCATGACCGGAAAATTGGACAGTTTGTTCACCGATAGCTCGGTAAGCAGCTTGAGCGCATCAGGGCCGCGCAGATGCAGCTCGCACATATGATAGGATTGTTCGAGCAGCGCGACGCCCTCCTTCCAGGCCCGGATCTCGTCGCGCCAATTGGTGAATTCCGGCGGAATCACGGGGAAAACATAGCGCCCAAGTGGCGCGCTGCGCAGGAGCTGTGTGGCTCCCCCGGCATTGTCCATCATGTTTTGAAGGTTCTGTACGGTCGTCGAAGCCAAGGTAGCCATATCGCTCTCCTGTCGTGATTTCCTTTCATGCTGCATTCAAAATGAACTTATTGTCAATTTGATTCTGGACACGGCTTTCAAACTGATGCACAGATGAAATGCGACAATGTGCGCTCGGGCGGCGAGCGGGGCGGCGAGTCATTCGATGTGCCTCTCTGCTGCATCGCCGATCGACGCGGAAAACCAGAAGGAGAGGGACAGCGATGCTTCCGCCCAAGATGCGCGCAGCGCGCATGTATGACGTCGGTTCCGAAATGGTGATCGAAGACGTCGATACGCCACGACCCGAGGCGATGGACGTCATCGTGAAGGTGCATGCCTGCAACGTTGTTCCGAACCTTGGCAACGTGCTCAGGAACTGGACCACCTGGTTCCCTCAACTGCCGCTGCCGCACTTGCCCGCGACCTTCGGACTGGATGCGGCTGGCACGATCGCCGCTGTGGGTAGCGGGGTGAGCGATCTCAAGGTGGGTGACCGCGTCTATGTGAACCCTGCCCGCAGCTGCGGCAGTTGCGGACCCTGTCGATCCATGAATCCCATTGGTTGCAGCGCCTTCGTGTTTCAGGGCTATTTCGGCTTCACCGCGCGCGCCCAGGAAACATTCGATCGATATCCCTGGGGAGGGCTGTGCGAATATATGGCGGCGCCGGCGAATGCGATCGTCACCTTGCCCGACAATGTCACATGCCAGCAGGCCTCGCGCCTCGGCTATACGGGCACCGGATATTCGGCACTGCGCAAGGGCGGAGCTGGCCCGAACGTTACGACCATGATAACCGGTGCATCGGGCACCCTCGGACTTGGCACCATGCTCTGCGCGCTGGGGCTGGGCGTTACGCGCATCCTTGCCGTGGCGCGTGACAAGACGCTCCTGGAGGAAGTCCGCCAGATCGCGCCGCAGCGTATCGAGATACATTCCCTGCTCGACGGTCCCGTGTCTCCCTGGGCGCTGGCGAAGACGGACGGCGAGGGCGTCGATCTCATCGTCAATTGTCTCGGCCCTGGCGCCCAGCCCGATCAGATGCTGGACGAACTCCTCGCGTTGCGTCGCGGCGGGCGCTTCGTCAACGTTGGCGCCGTGGCGGCGCCGGTGCCGATCGACGTGCATACGCTGATGGATCGGAACCAGAGCTTCATCGGCTCGGCCTGGTTCACCACGCCGGAAGGCCAGGAAATGGCGGAAATGATCCGTGGCAGCACGCTGGACATGGGGACGTTCCGGCAGGTCTCCTTCCCGCTGGAGCGCGTCAACGAAGTGCTCGGCGGCATCGACAGCCGCCATGGCGGCTTCTCCAACTTCACGATCGTGCCAAATCCGGAGTGACAGCAGCCTCGGTGCGGGGAGGGTGGTTCACCCAGTCTCCGCACCGGTCAGGCAACCGACGCCATTTCAGTCTTAGCCCCTCCTCTTCAGAGGAGGGGTTGGGGTGGTGTAGCAACGGTGCGAATGATCGCTTCGCGAGCGATGCTGGCGCATCGCCACCACCCCCTGACCCCTCCTCTGAAGAGGAGGGGCGATGGCAGGAAGCCACCCCTTACCAGCCGAGCGCCATCGCCAGTACCCTGGCTGCCGATGCCTCATCGAGGCTGTTGCCGCGCCATGCGATGTGTTGGTCGGGGCGCACCAGAAGCATATCGGCGGCGTAGATGCGGCGTGCGTGGTCGTCGGCGATACGAATGATCTTGAGCGGGATACCCCGCGCAGCCGCAGCCCGTTCGGCCGCCATGCTATCGACACCGCCGAACGCCAGCAGGCTGAACCAGCGGTCGAGCTGTGCATAGACGGCGCGGCCATCCTTCAGAAAAAGGCTCGGCAAGCGTGCGCCGGGGACGGTATTGCAAATATATCTGTCCGGGTCGTTGGCCACCTCGGCGCTCGGTTCGGCGGCGACGATCGGCGAGCCGGCATAATGGTAGCCCATCTCGATCCCCAGGCTTTCCGCTTCGGCATTGCCCAAACGCTCGATTTCGCTGGCGACCCGCGCCCGTGTGGCTTCGGCGCCGTCCTCCTCCAGCTCCGGACCATAGAGCGCGGCAACCACCGCGCGCACCTCGTTGTGCCGTCCCGACGCTTCGCAGTTGCGCCGCCATACCGGCACGCGCTCGCGCTCATAGGCGTCGATCAGCCCTGGTCCGCCAAAGCCCTTGAGGATGGCGGCGAGCGTCCAGCCGAGGCTGAAGGCATCGCCGATCCCGGTGTTCATGCCATAGCCGCCAGTCGGGATATATTGATGCGCGGCGTCGCCGGCGAGCAGGACCCGTTTCGTGCCGGCCCGCTGCGCGACGAGCAGGTGCGGCGACCACGGATTGGCGACGAGAACTTCCATCGGTATCTCGCGCCCGGCGAAGCGTGCCACGAGCGTTTCAGGAGGGGCGCCGTCGCTGGCATTGTGCGGATAGCGCGAATGTAGTGTCCAGGTATCGACGTCGTTCTGCGCGATCAGCGTGCCGTGGATCGACTGATAATGCCAGGTGAGGCCCCAGCGCTGGAGCAGGTGGCGCGCGGCGGCATCATCCGTGCGAAAGTGCGTCATGAAGCGGGGCATGATGTTTCGGCGGCCGTCGAGTCCGATGCCGAGCGTTTCCCGCACCGCGCTGCCGCCGCCGTCGCAACCGCACAGGAACAGGCAATGCACCTGTTCCATCCGGTCGGTCTCCCGGTCCCGCAGGGTCGCGACGACGCCGTCCGTTTCCTCGACGAGATCCACCAGCTCGACACCGAAGCGGACCTGGGCATTGGTCTCGCGTTCGAGCTGCGCCTTGAGCACTGGTTCGATTTCGGTCTGGGAGACGCGCATTGGCGGCGAGAAGGGTTGGCTTCCGTCATTGCGCTCCCGATAAATCTTGCGCGCACGCTCGGGCGAGGGGAGCGGGAAGCGCTTGAGCTCGTGGCCGGACATGCTGGTGACCCACGAAACGTCGAACGGGTTCGCCTCGTCCACGGCCACCGCGCGCAAGGCCGGTTCGAGCCCGGCGAGATTGAAGAGCTCCATGCTGCGGACATTGGTGTTGTCCATCTTGGGATGGCGCGTGGTGGTGGCGTTCCGCTCGACGAGCATCACATCGATACCACGCCGGGCGAGATCGCGCGCCAGCGTGAGTCCCACCGGTCCGCCGCCGGCGACAAGAACGGATACCTGTCTCATGCAATCCTCTCCACATGCCGGGGTCGTGACGCATGCAGCGTCATTCGAAACTGACCGTATCGGCAATTGCAGTTTGCATTTCTAACTTCTAAATGACAATATGTACAATACGAAATTGATTGCGCACGCGGAAGGAAAGACCCGATCCGATCGAGTTTGTCAGGTCAGCCCGAACTGGATCAGCTGTGGGAGGCGCCGTAAGCGACGTGAATGGAGGTAAGCGCCAGTCTCACGAGGTCGCGGACGTGCGGCGCGTCCCCCTCGCTGAAACCCGATGCCGCGCCATAAGTCAGTTCGAGCACGATGGCACCGAGGATTTCGGGCTTTGCCGGCTGGAGATTGGGCGCGAGCGGCAGCAGCAGCGCGCCGACTTCGCGCCATTGCTCCAGAAACAGGGTCGAGGGCAATGACCCGAAAGTCGCCTCGCGCCGAACACGCCGGAACAGCTCCAGCGCAAGGAGACCCCAGGTCGGATCGGAGGCGCGCTGTTCCGCCCAGTCGCAGATCCGGTCGATCATCTCGCCTGGCTTCGTGACGTCGCGAAGCAGCCTGCCGATCTCGACGACATCCTGCCTGGCGTGGCGGTCCAGCAGTTCGAAGAAGAACGCCTCCTTGCTGGAAAAATTCGAATAGAAGGCGCCCTTGCTGAAGCCGGCCGCCTCGGCGATCTTGTCGATCGATGCGCCTTCATAGCCTTCGCGGGCAACGACCTCGGGCGCGCATTCCAGCAACTTTGCTCGGGTGAGCGCCTGGCTCTCTTCCCGTGTCAGTCGGGCCAATCGTATCTCCTAGATGACGGCCAATATGCAGGCCAGGCTCCAGAAGATCATATATTCCGGTCCATTCTTGTTCCAGCGCCAATTCCATCCATGCATGCGCAGGACCGCATAAGTCGCGCCCATGAGAACGAAGACCGCAAGCGCGGCAGCCGGCTGCGGATAGATGTTCAGGATGAGCCCGGCGGCAGCGATCAACTCCATCACGATCGTGAGCGCGAGGAAGGCCCAGCCGGGATTCAGGCCCACGTTGGAGAATGTGTGCTGGGCGAGCGTCGCGTTCTTGAGCTTCAAGGCGGCGTGGGGAAGGAACCAGGCGCCGCACATGATGCGAAGCAAATCCTGCGGATCGAGCGCCATCAGGCAAGCTCCCTTCCGAGCAGTTCTGGCGCGAAGACCCCGAACGCATTCGTGCGCTGATCTGCTGTGATGAGATTGGCGCGAACCATCAGGTCGATGCTGGTCTCAAGCGCCGGGCGTGGCACGGCCATATGATATGGCCACATCCCCATGTCGCGCATGTAGATGTAACCGCGCCGGGCCAGGTCGGCATTGTCTCTGGTTGTGATACCCCGAAAGATTGCGGAACACGCGCTCTCGTTCGCCGGATCGTTCACGAAGTCGTAGGCTTCGTCGAGCGCCGCAAAGAAACTGCGGAAGACGGCCGATTTCGCCTGCAGTACCGCCACCTTGCCGATGAACGCGGCGAAGACGATCTCCGGGATACTGTGGTTCACTTCTGCAAGCAGGGAATAGCCCTGATCGGCTGCCAGGAAATTCCAGGGCGCCGGCTGGGGGGCTGCGTCTATCTCGCCCTTCTGCATGGCGTCCCAGCGCGCAGTGTGAATGCCGGCAATCGCAAACTCGTAATCGCCCGGATAGGCCAGGCCATGCTCGGCGAGCATGATCTGCGTATAGATGGCTGTTCCCTCGGTCAGCGAAGATGTGCCGATCTTCTTGCCCCGAAGATCGGCGATCGACTGGATTTCGGGGCGGGCGACCAGTGACATCGGCAGGCGGTTCGCATTGGAGGCGACGACGCGCAGATCGCCGCCCGCGAGATAATTGCTGATCGCGCCTTCCGGTGGGGTGATCGCGAGGTCCGCTTCGCCGTCGATCACCGCCTGCGTCGCCTTGTCGACGCCGCCCAGCTTGATGAGCTCGACCTCGATCCCCGCGCGATCGAACAGTCCCCGCTCGATCGCGACGAAGACCGGCAGCCAGTTGAAACCCTGGGCGCCGCCCGCGAGCTTGAGATGCGTCTTGGTCATTCTCTTTCTCCATGTGCCGGTGCCCGAAGCAAGCGGAGCACGGGACGGGTAGATCGAAAGCGCGGGCGAGGGCGGCCCTCGCGCGCGCCGCTAAAGTTCGAGGACGTAGCTGGTGAAGCCGCCATCGCCGGAGGCCGCGCCGTTGATGGCCTCATTGACGCGATCCAGCGGAAAGGCGCGGGCTTCCAGGATGGACAGATCGACGACACCGCTGCGCACCATCTCGGCCATTTCCATCCCTTCCGCCGTGGTGAACCAGGCCGAGCCGATCAGCTGCATCGAATTGTCCATCCACCATTTGGTGTTGAGCGCCATGTCGCTGCCCGTGCCGCCGATATTAATGATGCGCCCGCCGCGCCGGACGCCCATCATGGCGTCCTTGAGGGCAGCAACATCGGCGACGGCGCCGAGGCAATCGACCATGAAGTCGGCCCCCAGGCCGGCCGTCCGGGATTTCACCCAGTCGGCGGCATAGCCTTTGGCGTTGGAGAACGTCTCGATGCGGCCGGGCGCGAGCTGCTTCAGCCGCTCCAGCAAAGGCTCGCCGCGCGCGACCGCGTAGATTTTCGCGACGCCCATGGCGAGCGCGAAGATCGTCGCACCGACGCCGAGCGTACCGGTCGCGCCGTTGATGACGAGCGACTTGCCGGCGAGGATACCGCACTTCTTGAGAGCCGAATAAGAGGTGCCGAGATAGCCGAGCCGGGCTGCCTGAACGAACGACAGATTATCGGGAATCTTCACGATGGCGCCTTGCGGGGCGGACATGAATTCCGCGAAGCCGCCACCGGGATAGCGTGCGTAGACATCGAGGCTCTTCTCGTTGAAGCCGAAATAGCCGCAGAAGGTGAAATAGTCGCATTTCGCCTGCTCGCCCGAGGCGCAGGCATGGCAGGCGCCGCAGGAGCGCAGCGGGTTCACATAGACGCGATCCCCCGGCTTGATGGCGACGACCTGCTCCCCGACGGCGCGCACGATGCCGGCCGGATCGAGGCCGAAGATCGCCGGCTTGGGCGGCAGCGGCTGATGGGGATACCAGCTTTCCCAATTGTTCAGCACATTGGCGAGATTGGGCACCAGCCCGCAGGCCTTGACCTCGACGACCACATCGTTGCCGGATGCGACCGGTCTCTCGACCTCCTCGATCACCATCGGCGTGTTGATGGCGTGAAGCCGCGCGGCGCGCATATGCTCAGTCATGTCTCTCCCGGTCCTTGTGAAGCGTCGAACAGGCGATCTTCGATCGTCTCTTATGAATACTGCATAGTATCTGAGATTTTGCAACTACCAAGATGCAGCCACGATTTTCGGGCCTTAACGCGATCCAAGAATCTGAAATAAAATGAATTTATTTCGATTCTTTCACCTTGGCGTCGATGCCAGCGATCCGGTCGGACGTTGATTGTATACCGATGGGATTTCTGATACCGATCGGTTTCTAAAGCAAGCCGGAGAGGAATGGGATGCAGGTCCGCCGCGTGGTCACGGGCAAATCCGCCGAGGGGAAATCGATCGTTCTGAGCGACGGTGCGTCACCGTGCGAAAGGGTGCTGGTCCACACGCCGGGCTTCGTCTCGTCGCCGCTCTGGAAACTCGCCTCGACGCCTGACCTGGCGGAGCCGCCTCCGCAGGACCCGGTCGCGGCCGACGGAACCATGGTGATGCCGGCAGGCGGCTCGTCCTTCTGGGTAATCACTTTCCCGCCGGACAGCGTGCTCATGTCACCGGACTGGAATCCGGCTGTCGCTGGCCCGGAAATGGCGACTGCGTCCGAAGGCATTGCCGAGCGCATGGAGCCGGACAATCCGGGCATGCATCAGACGCCGACGGTCGATTATGTGACGGTGGTCAAAGGCCGCGTCGTTCTGGAACTCGACGACGGCAAGGCCGTGGAACTCAGCCCCGGCGACACGGTGGTTCAGCAGGGCACGCGCCACGCCTGGCGGAACCCGACGAGCGATCCCGCGACGATCTCCGTCGTCCTGCTCGGCGCCAAGGGCTGATCGCCTGGATGGCAGGAAAGGGTTGGGGAGCGGTCATAAGCCCCTCCTCTGAAGACGAGGGGCGGCAATGTCCGCAATGTCGTGGTTCTGCAACTGACCGGAATGGCGAGATTGGGGTGGTGGACGGACATCCTTCCCCTCCCTTGGAAGGGAGGGGGGATCAGATGCCCGCTTTCACTCGCGTCCGGACCTGCCTCCAGGAGGCAGCCGCAGCCGCGCTGGAATTCTCCAGGCTCAGGTCGCCTGAACTTCTCCAACGGTGGCGAAGAAATCCCGCAAGGCGAGATACTTCGCCGTTCTCGGCGCGCCGTGCGGGCGTGCGAGGCCGACGACGGTCGGCGTCAGCCGATCGGAAATTTCCAGCGTGGTGACGCGGTGGCCATCATAAGTGAGATTGGGCGCAAGGCGCTGGACGAGGATGGAATATCCCAGACCGCGCCCCACGAGGCAGCGGGCCAGTTCATAATTCGTCGTCGTGTAGCGGACGATCGGACGCATGCCGAGCGAGGCGAAAATATGCTCGGTGTTCTGTCTGCTGGGTTGCACGTCGATCTGGATCAGTGGCTCGGACACGAGTTCCGCCAGTTTCACCGACCCGCGCCCAGCCAGACGATGGCCTTCGGCGACGATGACATAGGGCTGATAGTCCCGGATCGGATCGAAGAGAAGCTGCTTGGAAACATCCACGCCATAGAGAATGGCGACATCGATCCGCCCACCCATCAGCATTTCGTGCAGATCTGGCGTCGAGGCTTCCTCGAATTCCAGATCGAGACCGGGATGCTTGCGGCCGAACCGCTCGATCGCGGCGGGCAGGAAGAAGGGCGTCAGCGTGGGATAGCATCCGATGACGAGCCGCCCGCGCAACTCCTTGGCATTCTGCGATGCCTCGGACGCGAATGTCTCGGCGCCGGACAAGAGCTGCTGCGCATGCCGCAGCAGCATCGCGCCGGCCGGCGTCAGCGTCACCCCCTTGCCTTTGCGGCGGACGAACAATTGCGTGTTCATGTTGTTCTCGAGCTCATCGAGCGCGAGGGCGAGAGCCGTGGCGCTGACATGACATCGCTCGGCGGCGGCGGCGAGCGATCCTTCGCCCGCGACGGCATCGAAATATTCGAGTTGCCGCAACGTGAACGGGAAAGCCATTCCAATGTTTTCCTTCGGTATGTCTCCATAATAACATGTTTTACAAACCTGTCCACGCGCCATAGCCCGGTCCCGGCTGCATGCGGGGCTTACCCGTCAGCACCCAAGATCATGTTCGCCCCTGGCGACGAGAGGAGTGCCTATGTCTAAGAACCTGGAAACGAAGATTGCGGACGCCGGCGGCGCCATCACCATGTTGTGGGAATCGCAGGATCCGCCGATCGTCTCGACGCCGGTGACGCCGGAGTTCACCAACTGGCGGGACGAGCAGCTCGCCTGGCGCAGCAATGCTGTGCTGTTCGATCAGTCCCATCACATGGCCGATCTCAACATCAAGGGGCCGGATGCGCTGAAGCTGATCCGCGACACGGCGATCAACAGCGTTGAGCGCTTCCCGATCGACTCCGCCAAGCAATATGTCGCGACGAACAGCGACGGCCAGCTCATCGGCGACAACATCCTGTTCCGCTACGAGGAAGACGAGTTCCAGGCCGTCGGCATTCCGCCGACGATCAGCTGGCTGCAATATCATGCCGAGACCGGCGGCTACGACGTGCAGATCACGCGCGACAATCCGTCCTATTGCCGCGTCGGCGGCGGAGACCCCATCGTCTATCGCTGCGAAGTGCAGGGGCCGGGCGCCATGGACGTCATTCGCGAGGTGCTCGGCCACGAGCCGCCCGAAGTAAAGTTCTTCCAGGGCACGCGCTTCACCATTGGCGGCAAGATGGTTCGCGCCCTGCGTCACGGCATGGCCGGCGAGCCTGGCTTCGAGTTCGTCGTGCCCTGGGCGGATCGCCAGCCGGTGCTGGATGCGCTGCTCGCCGCCGGCGAAAAGCACGGGATGATCAAGGTGGGCGGTCGTGCCTATCTGACCAACTCGCTGGAATCCGGCTGGCTGCCGCGACCGCTGCCCGCCTTCTATTCGGGCGCCGGCACGGCCGATTTCCGCAAGTGGCTGGCGGCGGATGATGTCGATGCCAAGGTGTCGCTCGGCGGCAGCTTCTATTCCGAGAAGCTCGAGGACTATTATTTCACGCCCTATGACGTGGGCTACGGGCGCATCATGAAGTTCGATCACGACTTCGTCGGCCGCGAGGCGCTGGAGAAGATGGCGGCCACCGGCGACACCGGCGCACGGCGGAAGGTGACGCTCAAGTGGAACGGCGACGACATGGCGAAGCTGTGGGCGTCTATGTACCAGCCGGGTGTCGGCGCCAAGTTCATCAACCTGCCGATCGCCCATTATGCCACCTATCATTATGACCGCGTGGAAAGTGCGGATGGCGCACTGGTCGGCCGTTCGCTGCACACGGGCTATTCGGCCAATTTCCGCTCGATGCTCTCGATCGCCGTGGTCGATGCCGCGATGGCCGAGCCCGGCACGGAAGTCGTGGTCGTCTGGGGCGAGCCCACGCCCTCGTCCAAGGTGCAGGTCGAGAACCACGTGCCGTTCAAGTTGCGCGCGACCGTTCACCCCGCGCCGATCGATCAGCACGCGCGCGAGACCTATCGCAGGAACGCCTGAGCTCACTCTCCGTGCAGCCGGGAGGGATTTCTTCCTCTCGGCTGCATGCCCTCTTTCGTGGCCGTCCCGGATCGGACATGATCGTACACCATGATCCCGCTGACCTTCCGCCAGCTTGAGGTATTCGTCAGGGCCGTCGAGGCGGGATCGTTCCGGGCCTGCGCGGAGCAGCTCTCGATTTCCCAGGTGTCGGTCGGCGAGCATATCCGCGCGCTGGAGCAGCAGCTCGATTGCAAGCTGTTCGAGCGCCGCAGGGGCAGCGCGCCGATCCTCACCTATCAGGGCGAACAGGTGTTCCGCCATGCGCAGGGCATATTGACGGCAGCGGTCGATCTGCTCGCCACATTCGACAGGGCGCCGCGCGACCGCATGCGGCGGCGCATCCGCATCGGCGCGCATGGTTTCATCACCGGGGCGCTCGCCAAGCGTCTTGCGACGTTCGTCGCGGAGCATGCCGAGGTCGACATCGAGCTGCAGAAGCGCAGCTTCGCCGACATGATCTCGGGCCTTGCCCACAGCGAACTCGAAGTGGGCTATTTCCTCGCGCGCGGGCCCGTGCCGGAACTCGAAAGCTTCATGGCGTGGGAGGAGCGCATGGCCTTCTTCGCGGGCGCTCATCATCCGCTCGCGCACAGCGCTCATGTGGAGCCGGCCGATCTTTCCGGCCTGCCTTTTGCCTATCTCCCCGCGCGCTCGCATCTGCGCAAGGTGCTGGACGGAATCCTGGCCGATCTGGGCATCGCGGGTTGTCCGGTCGGCCTCACCAGCGACGACCATGTCCTGATTGCCGAGGCGCTTGGCAGCAGCCGGAGCTTTGCCTGTCTCTTCGCGAACGGGATGGAACCCTATGTGGAACGCGGGGCGCTGGCGCGTCTCGCCTTTTCGAAGCCGGTACCGCCGGTCCAGATCCGCTACACGGTGCGCACTGCCTATCGATCCGACCGGACCGTTGCGAGTTTGCTGGAAGCGCTGAACACGCCCGAGTGAAAGGTTGCAGCCTTTCTGATTTCAGGCATTGCCTTCATTCTCGACGCCGTCGCCCTCCTCTAGTCTGCCGGAAAGCAGCACAGGGAGAGGATCGACGTGACTGTCGCAAAGCTGGCCAATGCACGCCAGGTCGATGCAAACATCGGCTATCTGCTGGCGTCGTCCACGATCAATCGGCGCTTCTGCGCGCCGCATGAAGACGTCAACACCAGCCAGTACGCCGAATATCCGGTCAATATGCATGACGGCAGCGGGCTGGAAAGCCGGTTCAAGGCGGACGTGCATGGCTTCGAGCTGATCCGCAATCCGACCGCCTTCACCGCCTGGGACGATGTGGCGGCGATCGCCCGCGACTATGAGCCGGCGCAGCTGGAGATCGTCCGGCAGATGCTCGGGGCGGACCGCATGGTCAATCTGGGGCATGCGCTGCGCACCTCGGGCAACGCGGTCGAGCGCGACATGAAGCCGGCGGCGAGCGAGGCGCATGTCGATTTCGAGACCGTCGCCGCGCGCACCTATGCCGAGCAGCTCTACCGGGAGCATCATGCCGGCGCGCCGCCTTACAGCCGCTTCGTCGCCTTCAGCTTCTGGCGCCCGCTGACGCCGCCGCCGCATGACTGGCCGCTCGCCGTCTGCGACTTTCGCTCGGTCGATCCGGACGAGGGCGAGCGCAACGTGCTGGTCTGGTGCGACGAGATTCCTGCCCGGGACACGTGGTTCGATCCGATCGAAGGGGAGGAGGGCTTCCCGGCCGCCTTCATCTTCCACCACAATCCCGATCATCGCTGGTGGTATTTCTCTCGGATGACGCCGGAGGACACGCTGTTCATCAAGTTCCATGACAGCGATCATTCGCGCGCCTGGCGCTGCCCGCACTCGGCCTTCCGCAACATTGCCGATCCGGATGTGACGACCCGCGAGAGCATCGAGTTTCGCGGCATGGCCTTCTTCGATTGATCGGATGACACACATGACAGCCCAGCAGCAGATCGATCGGCTCCGCATCGTCGAAGGCGAGGTCAACTACGCCATCGACCATGGCGGGCTGATCCGCTTCCACGCCAAGAACAGCGCGCTCGACACGTTCACCTACGATCCTCACCGCATGTCCATGATCGACGCGCGGACCTGCGCGGAGGCGCCGTCCCTCGATCGCGAAGGGTTCGCGCTGATGCACATGCCGACGGCGATCGACGACTTTCGAGATCGTGCGCGGGTCGAAGCCGAGCATCCCGGCGAGATCATATCGTTCATCCGCGATCTGACGAAAGCTGATGCGGTGGTCATCGCCGGACCCGGCGCGTTGCGCTTCGGTGAGCGGGCGGCGCGTGACGATCGCGCGCAGAACAGCCGGGTTGCGCGGCTGGTGCATAGCGACACGAGTATCGACGGGTCGCTGGCATTCGAGGGGCAATATAACCCTCATCCCGAGCGAACTCTGCGGCGGACGGCGCATCATAATATCTGGCGCACCTTCTCACCGCCGCCTCAAGATCTGCCGCTCGCAGTCTGCGATTTCCGCTCGGTGCGCGAGAGCGAGCTGATCATCGCGCAGGCCGCGTTCGACAATGATGAGGGCGAGGTCACCTGGGCGTTCGAGGCTCTGCTGTTTGCTTACAGTCCGGCGCATCGCTGGCACTTCTTCCCGGACATGAGCCGCGACGAAGTGCTGGTGTTCAAGCGCTATGACAGCGACCGGACGCAACCCTGGTTCGTCCCGCACACCGCTTTCGAGGACCCGAGCGCGCCGGCCGATGCCGTGCCGCGCGCAAGCATCGAGATGCGCACCATTTCCTACTGGTACGACTGATGTCGGCCGGTCTCACCCTGTTCAAGCGAGACGCAAGA
The DNA here is from genome assembly GCF_019737615.1 of Sphingobium xanthum. GTDB lineage: Bacteria > Pseudomonadota > Alphaproteobacteria > Sphingomonadales > Sphingomonadaceae > Sphingobium > Sphingobium xanthum. Next base: position 63,560 of record NZ_JAHKKS010000016.1, read on the forward strand.
TGAGCGAAAAGCCCGTCCTCTATCATTGGGAGCCCAATGCCAATTCCGGCAAGCCCATGCTGGCGCTGGAAGAGAAGGGCGTGGCCTATGACAGTGTCTACATCGACATGCTGGAATTCGACCAGCACAGGCCGGACTATCTCGAGATCAACCCGATGGGGACCATCCCGGCGATGGTCCATGACGGCCATCTGCTGAACGAATCCACCGCGATCATGGAATATGTCGATGCCCGCTTCGACGGGCCGAAGCTGCGGCCGGACGATGCGGCCAAGCGCTGGAAGATGCGCTGGTGGATGAAATATTGCGACCAGTACTATGCGCCCTCGGCAAGCATGGTGGCGTGGGACATGTTCACCGGGCCGGCTGTGCGCAACAAGGACCCGGACGAGTTGCGTGCCCGAATCGAGGCGATCCCGCTCAGGGAACGTCGGATCGCCTGGACTAAGGCGATCTACGGGCAATTCAGCGAGGAGGAACTGGCCGAGAGCCGTCGCCGCGTCATGATCGCGTCGGCGCTGTTCGAAGATAATCTGCGGGAGAATGACTGGGTCGCGGGCGACCAGTTCAGCCTCGCGGACATCAATGCCTTCAACCTCGTCTACATCCTGCCGCATATGGCCGACACGATGCGGCTGCCCTCGGTCAGCGTCGAGCGCACGCCCCGCACGATGAAGTGGCTGCAGCGCATGTATCAGCGCCCCTCGATCCGCCGCACATGGGCGCATTCGCGCGGGGGCATGCATATCGACATCGAGGCCGAAGCGAACCGCGAGTTCGTTTGACACTCCAGGGAGGATCCTGCGCCATGCGCACATTGCACATCAACGGCATGACGCCGCCCGCCCTCGCGATCGCCATCGCGCTAAACGAGAAAGGGCTGGCCTTCTCGATCACGCAGATCGACTGGCGGGAGACGCCGGCCGCCTTCGCGCGCTTCAGCGACAGTCCCGAGATCGCAGCGACGCTGGAAGGTGAGTTCCCGATCCTCGTCGATGGCATGACAGCCGTCAGTGACAGCTATTTCGTGCTCGAGTATCTCGACGACGCTTATCCGACGCCGCGCCTGCGGCCGAGTGATGCTTATGGGCAGTGGCAGCTTCAGGCGCTGGCACGCTTCTTCGGCGAGCGAGCGCTGCCGGCCATCTCGACACTGGGTGTTGCGCAGGTGTTCGGCGGCGGCGCGGCCGTCAAGGCGCTGTTCGAAAACGCGACCGCACTGACCAGCGAACGTCGCGATGCGTGGCTGGCGGCTGCCGAGCCGACCTCGGAGAATGCTATCGAGGAATCCCGGCGTAAACTCGGGCTGCTGTTCGATCGGCTGGATGCCATGCTTGTCGGTGGGCAGCCCTGGCTTCTTGGGCAGGACTATTCACTGAGCGACATCGCGGCATTCGCCCTTGTCCATCCGTTTCTCGATGGCTCCCTTGACGCCGAGGGGCTGGCGATCGGCGAAGCATTGCGCTTGTGGCATGAGCGCGTCCTCGCTCGCCCCGCCGTTCAGGCCGCCCTCACGCTCGCGAAACCGGCGTTCCTGCCGGGGCCCGAGCATGCGCGCTGGGGTTGAACAGCATGCTCACACTCTATCATTATGTCCCGGTCGCAAATGGCGGCAAAGTCCTGATGGCTCTCCACGAGAAAGGCATAGCCTTCGATAGCCGCTGGATCGACCTCCACACGTTCCAGCAGCACAGCCCGGAGTATCTGGCGGTAAATCCGGAAGGGCAAGTGCCGGCTCTGGTGCATGATGGCGTCATCATTACGCACACGAGCGTCATCAACGAATATCTGGAAGATGCCTTTCCAGACACGCCGCCACTCAGGCCGGAAGAGCCGCTGGTCGCGGCGCGGATGCGGCAGTGGAACAAGTATATCGACGACTATGTCATGCAGGCTGTGTCGATCCACGGCTGGCAAAACGGCGCCGGGAAAATCGCACGCGGCTATTCGGACGAGGCGTTCGAGGCGCTGATGGCGCGTATCCCGCTCAAGCAGCAACAGGTCAAATGGCGCGCTGCGCGCGCCGGCTTCCCGCAGGAGAAATTGGACGAATGCTCGCAGACCATCGCAGAGGCGGTCGCCAAGGTCGAGGCACAGCTCGCCGAGAGCGGCGGGCCGTGGCTGCTCGGCGAGATGTTCACGCTCGCCGACATCAATTTCTATGCCTATTGCGGCGGCGCGCTGGCCACGATGTTTCCGCGGATCGGCAATCGCGAGACCTGTCCCCTGCTGCTCGACTGGGCCGCGCGTATCGAGACGCGGCCGGGCTGCGCGAGGGCTCTCGCGACGAAGGCGCCGGCATGAAGCTGGTCGAGAAGCAAGCCCTGGACGACATCGCACGGCGACAGGGTGCGGCGTATGTGGCGCATGATCTCGGGCTGGCACCCTTTGCCGCGCCTATCGTGCGCGGTGGCTTCGAGGATGGTGTCCGTCTGCGACGGAACGGCCGGCAAGGACAATGGCGAAATGGTGACGGCTGTGGTCGAGATCGCGGCTCTCCAAGGCGCGCGGCCAACTACGGTCGATGAAGCCGGGGGGCGCTTGCGCCCATGAGCGGCAGGCGCAGGAACAGGGCTGCCGGAACGAGGAGCAGCACCGCCGCCAGGATCAGCGCGGTCGCATATCCACCGGTCCGATCGGCAAGCAGGCCCATCCACAAGGGGCTGAGGCCCGCCGCCACCATGAACCCGCCATATTGCGCAGCATAGGCCCTGCTATAGCCGGCGATCGGGAAATGACGGGCGGTGAGGATACCGATCAGGTCTGCCTCCGCGCCCATGGCTGCCCCGAGCGCGACGGCGCCCACCGGCGCCATGGCCGGCCCTCCAAAGGCGAGCAACGCACAACCGACAGCACAGACGTAACCGGTGTTTTCAGACCACGGTCCAAGGCATGAGTTCGCCGACGGCATTGGCAGGATGGCCCGCGGCCAGTTTAGTGAGGGTTTCGGTCAGCCATGTGTGCGGGTTGATGCCGGAAAGCTTGC
>NZ_JAHKKS010000017.1 GCF_019737615.1 Sphingobium xanthum
GCGGCTCAATCCGAGACCACTGCGCATCGGAAAACCAAAAGAAATCAGACATCTCAGCGCCTCCTCGCCAAGACACTGAATCACAATCCGAGCAACGTGGGAATCCAGTTATTGGGTCCGAACCCTAGCGAGCCTCTGTCTCGAAATCCGAGGTAATGGCCCCTAGCGTAATGTCCGCAACGGCGCCGCAACCAGTCGTTCCGATTTTGCTCACGCGCCTTGAGCGTCCCTCTTTTTTGCACGCCCAAGCGGCGGCGCAGGGTTCTTCGTCGCCCGCCCGTTTCCCGACATCGACGAGTTGCAATTTTTTGCACTTGCACAGTTACATTGTATCGTTACGTTATATCATCATGATATCCACACTCTCGACTGCGCACTTCCTGCGCTCCGCCGCCCTGCCCGCCATTTTCCTTGCCGCTTCGGCCGCACCAGCCGCTGCCCAGTCGCAAAGCGAGCCCCCGCCGGATCGCGGCGCGGCGCACGGCCATGATGCCGATCATCCCGAAGACATCGTCATCACCGCGATCATCCCGCGCTCGCATATCGACATTCTCGGCGGCACCTCTGTCCTCACCAGCGCCGATCTCGTCCGCGATCTGCGGCCGAGCCTGGGTGAGACGCTCTCCCGCCAGCCCGGCGTCAGCGCCACATCGTTCGGTCCCGGCGCCTCGCGGCCGATCCTGCGCGGCTTCTCCGGCGACCGCATCCGCCTGCTCACCGACGGCATCGGCAGCTTCGATGCCTCCGCCACCTCGGTCGATCACGCCGTGGCGATCAATCCCCTGCTCGCCGAGCGGATCGAGGTGCTGCATGGCCCGGCAGCTCTGCTCTATGGCTCGTCGGCGATCGGCGGCGTGGTCAACGTGATCGACAGTCGCATCCCCTCGCGCCTGCCGCCCAATGGCTTCGACCTCAACCTCACCGGCACTTATGGCAGCGCGGCAGAAGAGCGCTCGCTCGCGGGCAAGACCGATGTCGCGCTAGCCGGCGGGCTGATCCTGCATCTCGACGGAAGCTGGCTCAAGGCCGGCGACCTGCGCACCGGCGGGCCGATCCTGGGTGCCAAGCCGCGTGCCGAGGCCCTTGCCAGCGACGAGGCGGACATCCGCGCGCTGGCCGATCTGTCCGGACGCCTGCCCAACAGTTCGATGGAAGCCTGGAGCTATGCCGGAGGCCTCACTTATGTCGGCAGCGACGGCGGATCGATCGGCTTCTCGCTCGGCAAGTCGCACAATGACTACGGCATTCCCATCCGTTACGTGACGAGCGAAGACGAGCATGATCATGAGGCCGAGGAGGCCGGCGAGCACGACCATGGCGAAGGTGCCGAGGAAGTCCGCATCGTCATGGACCAGACGCGCGCGGACCTGCGCGCGGTGGTGCCGGTCGAAGGCGCGTTTCTCGACCAGATCCGGGTACGTGCGGGCTGGGCGGACTATCAGCATGCCGAAGTGGGTGCGCAGGATGGCGAGGTCCACACGCGCTTCTTCGCCGAGGGTCTCGAATCCCGTCTCGAGCTGGTCCAGACCCGGCGCGGCGGCTGGGACGGCGCGATCGGCGCGCAATTGCTGCTGCGCTCCAGCCATATCGAGGGCGAGGAGAAGTTCCTGCCCGCGATCCAGAATGCAACTGTCGGCCTGTTCACGCTGCAGTCCGTCGATCTCGGCGACCTGCGGCTCGAAGCCGGAGCGCGCTACGAGCATAACCGGATCGAGGCGGCAGCGGACGACGATCTGGGCTCGCCGTTCATCGACCGGACGTTCAACACTTTCTCCGCTTCGTTGGGCGCGAGCTATGCGATCGTGCCTGACTGGCGCATCGGCCTCAATCTGGCGCGGATCGAGCGGGCGCCCACCGCGGACGAGCTGTTCGCGCGCGGCAATCATGCCGGCACGCAGGCCTTCGAGCTGGGCGATCCCACGTTCCGCACCGAGCGCGGCTGGGGTGTCGAGGGCGCGTTGCATGGGCGCGGGCGCGATTTCCACCTGACGGTCTCGGCCTTCTACAACAAGTTCGACCGCTTCATTTACGACAGCATCGTCGACGACGCTGTTTGCCTGGCCGCGAATGGGGCGACGGAGCTCGAATTTCCCTGCTTCGCCTATCGGCAGCAGGGCGCGGAATATTATGGCGCCGAAGTGCAGGCCGACTGGACCGCAGCGCGTATCGGCCCGGCCGAGCTCAAGTTCGACGGCCTTGTCGACATGACGCGCGCGACGCTGGGGGATGGCACGCCGGTGCCGCGCATTCCGCCGCTGCGCGTGCTGGGTGGCGTCGCGCTCGATGCCGCCCGGTGGAACGCCCGCCTGGAGGCGGAGCATGCCTTCAAGCAGGATCGGGTGAGCGGCACCGAGACGGCGACGCCGGCCTTTACGCTCGTCAATGCCTCGCTCGGGTGGACGCCGACGATGCTCTCGAACCGGCTATCGCTGACGCTCAGCGCAAACAACATCTTCGACGTCGTGGCGCGGCGACACGCAAGCCTCCTCAAGGATTACGCTCCCCTGCCCGGAAGGGACATCCGGATCAGCGCGAGCCTGAAATTCTAGGCGCTGACCGGGAAACGGCACAAAAAAGAGAAGGCCCGCGCGAGCGCGGGCCTTCGACGTTTCCAGACCTATGTTCAGCGCAGATAGGACTGGCGGAACAACTCAATTGCCTGAGCCTTGGGTGCCTCGCTCAGCGGCTGAGTAGGATATTCCCGGATACCCCAGGCGCCATATTGGTTGATGGGGCTATAATCGACGAAGATGATGTTGAGATCGCCGATCGTGTTCTTCCAGGTCGTCAGATAGCGCGTGTAGAGCTTGCCCATCCGCGGATCGCGCTGGACCAGCTTCTGCTGCGCCAGATCGTCGGGGCTCATGACGTGCTGGCCACCCTCATAGGTGACATAGCGCAGGTTCTTGGCCACCGCGAGGTCCTTGATCTGCTTGGCCGTCGCCAGATAGGTGTCGATCTTCGGACCCATGTTCGTGAAGAACCGGTCCACGATCTCGGGCGAAGACAGCAGGCCCTTCTTCAGGTTGGCATCGAAATAGGGAGCGGTCGCGACCGCATCGATCTTCGTTGCCGTCTGGCCGTAGTTCAGGATGATGCCGACGGCCCAGGGATTGTGGGTGGTTGCGGCAACGCGGACAAGGCGGGACATCTGGCCCTGGTAGACCGACGCCCAGACATCCATGACCTCCCCGGTTTTTTCGGCGTAACGACGCAGGATACCCTGCAACTCGTTTCCACCCCAGCCGGACGCCTTTGATTCGTCACGCGCCTGGGTGGTCACGGCATAGGTGTAGTTCCAGACCTCGTTCGAGTTCTCGACATAGACCTTGAGGGCGGGATCGAGATTGTCGCGCACATACTCTGCCGTGCGACGGAGATAATCCTCATCCGCATTCCACGGCATATTGATCCAGAGATTGGTCTTCGTCTGATTGGCCAGCGCGACCATATACTCGATCGCGATGCCCTGGGATCCGTTGAAGACGCCGTCGCCGGGCTTGATGCGCTTGTCCCAGGTGAGGGTCGTGTTGGCTTCCACGGCACGATTCCACTTCACGAGGCGGATCGTGTTGTAGCGTTTCACTTCCTCAAGATAGGTGGGATCGAACAGAGCGTTCGGATCCGCGCTCTTCTCGCGGCAATCGATACCGCGGATGGGGTCGGCCGCCGGGATGTTCTTGAGAATCATCGTGGCAGACGTGGAGCCGCTCGGCACGAACGTGAAGCTGAGCGTCTTGGTGCCCATGCGCATGTTCTTGACGACATTGCCGATCATCGTGACCGTCGCGCTGCCCTGCCACTTGCAGACGACATCGACCGATGCGCCGCGATAGGCTGCGGTCGGCATGTTCAACTGCCGGGCAACGCCCTCGCCGGTGAGCAAACCCACGACATTCTTGTTTGCATCCAGCTTCGAGCCGGGCATCGACACATAGGTGCCGCTGGTATTGATCAGCGTCCAGATGCTGCCCGCCATCAGGTTCGAGAAGATGCGCGTGGACGCCCAATATTCCGGGCCGGCAAGATTGGTACCGAGCTTCATCGCGGGCACGCCGGCCATCGCGCCTATCTCGGCGTCCGCCGGCTTGTTCGCGACCAAGACGGACTGCGCCAGGATGGTCGACATCGACGTCGTGTTGCTGGTCGTCGTGGAGGACGAGAGCGTCGTGACGCTGATTGCCGATACGATGGGTTCGAGCCACTTCACCGTCGAGTCATCCACCGTCCCTGTGTCGGTGGCGATCACTACGCCGACCGACGCGGTGGCGGCAAGCGCCATGGTGGTGAGGAAACCCGTCGAACTTGCTGCCAATGCACCCAGGGTGCGCTTCTTGGATGAGCGTTTTCCGCTCTGTACAACCCGCTTCATATTTTTCTTGGCTCCCGCCGAGGCCCCGGACAGGCCTGTGTTGATCCTGGGGCAGGAGATATAGGTCACTCAGAAAGTAAGGATTTCTGAGGTTAGAAAACGTCATGTTAACCATGTTCACGGTTTTTGCTCCCGACCCTGGGAGGCTCAGACGAACGGCGGCACGCCTGCGCGTGCCTGAAAATTCGGCCCTCGGCTGTTGCCGATTAGACTGACCCCTTTGCGGGCTCTTCCATTCTTTTAGAGCGCTCCCGCGGCGATGCTTGACGTCCCGGGACGGCATCAGAAATCGCCGCGCGACGGGACGGGCGGCGAGCAGGCCTAACGGTCGATCGCGAAAAAAGGGCTTTAGACGCCGGAATGTTAGGTCTGAGCGGCTGGCTCGTGAAAGGATGGAACCTGCCGCGCACCCGGCACGCCCCGTCGCGGCCTCGGCGCGAGGCGCAAACTGGCGGCCGACATGCCCGCAAGCGCGCCGGCGATCAGCCAGGTGATCGGACGCAGGGACGAGTTCGGAACCAGGTCGAGGAGATTCAATATAAGCATCGCGGCAAGAGACACTGTCGCCACGGGCAAACCCATCTTCCGCATGCGGAATGCGTGCCAGAAGGGATATGTTAACAGACCGAAGCAGGTGAGGTAGCCCAACCAGCCATAGATGCCGATCATGATGACCCACGTTCCGTCGGTGACGCTCACGTCGGTCGTCGCACCCCAGGTCGTGACAACGATCACACGGTTGCGCCCGTAACTCCCCCATCCGAAGAACGGTTTTTGCGATGCGCGGTTGAGCAAGAGATCTTCATTGTCGAGACGGAAGCGCATCGATTCGGCGCGGTCAGGTGCGAACGGCCGGATCGACTCCGCGACGCTCTGGAGCGGCAGGATATTCGCGCTTCGCACCAACGGATAGCTGATGATGACCAGCGATAGTGCGAAAGCGATCGAGATGAACTGCCGCGAGCGCAGGAAGATGAGCGCCGGTGCAAGCAGGACGACAAGCGCCACGGCTGCCACCGACTTGTTGAGGACCAGCACCCCGGCCAGATAGAGAACGAAGAGGATCATCGGCAGGCTGAATAGCGTGACCCGCATCCGCCAGAGGCCGATCGCGGCGATCAGCGCCATTGCCAGGAATGTCGATACGAGCAGCCCGTGGCCAAGGAAGACCATCGACCGAAAACCGCCGCCGCGCATCTGCTGAAGAAAATAGCCGATCTGGCTGACGCCGTAGATCTTGCCTTGCAGGATGGGACTCATCCGCAGCTCGAACAAAATCGGTAAGGAATAGGCCAGCCCTGCGACCACGAACGCCCACAACAATTCCCGGTGTGCGCGGTCGTTGCTCAGCAGCGCCGCGCCGAGCACGAAGGGAATGATCTCAATGGCATTGCCGACCGCATTGGAAAGCCCTTCCCAAAAGCCCAGCGCCGGGAGGGTAACGGAACCGATCACGATGGGATCGGAATTGTTGATGCCGGTGAAGAAAGGTACGAGACAGTAGAGCAGCATGAACAGATTGACTGTCTTGCTGCGTGGCCAACGAAACTCGCCCTTGCGCGCCACGAGCAACGCCAGGAAGAGCGCCACCAGACTGGGAATCGACGATTTGTCCAGCGCCGGAACGCCGGAATAGTCGAAAGCAGTTGAAATCGGCAGCAGGAGATAGCCCGCGAGCAACGTCCAGATCGTCGCGCGGCCGGCCGGCAGCAGCATGAAAAGGCCGAGCGCGACCACGGGCCACAAGAGCAGCGCACCATAGGCTATCGTCTGCACGGCTTGCTCCTCCTCGCGCTACCTTGACAGGTCAGGGAACGCGACAGTTGATCGCCCCGTCGATCGAGACCCGTTTTTCTGCCAAGAAGCGACAGCGCAGGTCAAGGGTCGATGGTACAGGCACGACGCTGGCCTTAATAGGCATTGCGGTCCCAGACCAGCTTGAACAGGGTCTCGAGAATGATCCGCATGTCGAGCAGCGGCGACCAGTTCTCGATATAATAGATGTCATATTCGACGCGCTGCTTGGCGCGCTCGATCGTATCGATCTCGCCACGCAGACCACGCACTTGCGCGAGACCGGTGATGCCCGGCTTCACGCGGTGACGCGCGCCATAGCCGCGCACGGCGTCGTGATAATAAGCGTCGCCGACTTTCATCGCGAGCGCGTGCGGCCGCGGCCCTACGAGCGACATCTCGCCGCGCAGAACGTTCCATAGCTGCTGTAGTTCGTCGATGCTGGTACGGCGAATGAGGCGACCGACCCGCGTCACGCGGGTGTCGCCCTTGCGCGTGCGCTCCTCGCCACTCTCATCCTGCCGATCCGTGTACATCGAGCGGAATTTCAGTACTTCGATCTCGAGATTGTTGAAGCCGAGGCGCTTCTGTCGGAACAGAATCGGCCCCCTGCTTTCCAGCTTGATCGCGAGGCACGTGGCCAGCAGCAGAGGCGACAGCGCGATCAACCCCAGGAGCGCGAGGGAGCGATCCTGGATTTCCTTCAGGATACCGTCGAAATCGCGCACCGGCTGCTGCCAGACGCTCAGCACCGGCAACGAGCCGATATAATTCACCCTGTAGCGATCACGCAGCACAAGGAACTCGCGTGGCATGATGCAGATATCGATCGCGCCGCGTGACAGTTCCTCGATGATGCGGTCGAGCCGTTCCTGCTTAACCAGCGGCAAGGCGACGATGAGCTGATCGAGCATGCCGCGCCGCGCCAGTTCCAGCAGCTCTTCGAAGCCGCCCAGATAAGGGAAGCGACCGATCATGCCGGTCTCCACGCGCGTCTTGCGATCGTCGGCGAAGCCGATGATGTTGATATGGGGCAATCGCTCGATCTCGAGCAATTCGAGCAGTCGGCTCGTGACATCGCGATCCGCGCCATAGATCGCGACGCGCTGTCCGATGATGCCCTGCCGCATGCTGATCCAGACGATCCGCCGGAAAGCGAGCCGCGTGAAGATCAGCAGGACGAAGCAGATGGTGAGGAAGATCAGCGTGAAGCGCCGCGAGAGATCGCCGATCTCGCCGAATTGCAGCACTGTAAAGCCGGTGAGCGTCACCGCGACGAGGAAATCGATGAAGGTCCCGCTGCCCAGATCGTCGCCCTGCCCGCGGAAGGCCGAATAAGCATCGCGCGAGATTCGGATCAGGAAGAAGTTGATCGCCATGACGATCACGGCGGTCGAGTGCAGCCGGACGTCGTAATAATAGCCGTACCAGGCCTTGTAGACGAGGACGGTCAGCAGATAGGCGGCGAGAAAACAGATGGCGTCATTGATGATGCCGCCCGAACGCAGCACGTTCGAGGTAAAGCGGACATATTTGTTCCGGTGCTGCGGCTTGCCGTTGCTCATGGGGTCCCGAAATCGATCGAGGTGAAATCAGATGCGGCCGAACAGGCTGCGATCGGGCGCCGTGCCCGGCGGATCGTCGACGAATATGGTCTTCTTCGCATCCTGAAACCCTGCATAGGCAGTCTGCATGCAGCCCGCATCGCGCGCCCACTCGCATTGTGCCCCCATAATCTCCCAAGCGCGGGGCGACGACGCAACATTGCGCGCAAAATTCCGTGCCGCCGATATCGCCCGGCTCTTATCGCCCAGTTGATGAAGATATTGCGTATAACTTTCGAGCAGATAGAAATTCTGCGGTATGGTCTTCAGGCCCTCCTCGTAAACCTGCCGCGCACGGAAGTCGGCACGCTGGGCTCGATAGACAGCGGCGAGAACCACATATGTCTCGGGATTTTGCGGGTCGTTGGTCTGGGCGAGTTGCGCCGCTTCCAGCGCGCGCTCGAACTGCTTGTCTTGCGTGGCGAACCGTGCCCTCAACATCAGGGCGTCAACATCGTGATTATCGGCCGTCAGCAGTGCGTCAACCTGTCTCCGCGCCTCTGCCTCCATCTTGGAATCGGCCAGGATCCGCGTCCGCAGCGATGCGAGGAGCGGCTGGGTCTTTGCCGGCGCGTTGCGGATGACGGCCGCCGCTGCCTCCAGATCACCGCGCAAGATGAGATAGCGCGCCGTCGCAACGACAGCGATCGGCTCCTTCCACTTTGCGATGCCCGGCGCGGTCTCGCTGGAGACCGGGGTCTTGTCATACTGCCACCAGATGCGCTGCAGGACGCGATAGTCTTCCGGATCGCGCGATCCGGCGGCGAGCAGCTCAAGCGAGGCCTTCCGCGCCTCTTCGATCCGTCCCACGCGATACAGCGTATTGATGAGGTCCAGCCTCATGCGCGGCAGGCCGTTGCTGAGCCTCACGAGCGCACCAAGCGGCTCGACCATCGGCTCGCCCTGGCCGAGATAGCGGTAGATATTGACCTTGTTGGCGAGCAGCGCCGCCGATTGGTTAGCGCCGCCCATCGCCGTATCGATCAGCGTGAGCGCTTCCTCGGGCTTGCCGGCCTTCGCGAGCGCCCGTGCCTTGATGATCGAGCCCGCTTCGTTCCTGGGATCGATCGCGAGGATCTTGTCGCCGATCTCCGTGGCCTGGTCGAACTTGTCGCGCGAAAGAGCTATCATGCCTTTCACCTGCATCGCGGCCACGGCATTGGGCTCCACGGTGAGCAGCTTGTCGGCGGCGTCCTCGGCTTCGGTCAACTGGCCGATCTGGATACCGATATTGGCTACATAAGCCAGCGCGGTACGGTTCGAGGCGTCGAATTCGAGCGCCCGGTTGAAGGCGCGATAGGCGCCGACGAGATCGGACGAGCGCATGGCGATGACGCCTTGCAGCAGATGGAAATTGGGCTCGTCCTCGCGCAGCGAAATAGCCTCGGAGATCGCAGTCCGCGCAGCATAAAGATTTCCCGCTTGCGCGAAGGCGTCGGCCTGCTGCGCCAGCTCCGCCGCGCGCTTGTCGGGATCGCTACAGGCGCCCAGCGCGAACAGCGCAGAGGCGAGAAGGCCGAGCGGCAGCAACCGCCTGGCGCGCATGGGCACCGGATCGACGAAAGAAGCCGCACCGTCCGCCCGCGAATGCTTATCGCGACGAATAGTCCCTCCATCGAAGTCGTTCATGTCGCATTGCCTCGAAATCGCTGAACAGCTGACGCGCTTACAAGGCTTCAGATGGGGTAGCAATCAAAGTAACCACGGTTCGTGCATCATTAACCCCGCTTTTACGTAGTGACGACATAGGGTTTTGGTATATGAAGTCCGTGCTCCAAGCCAAACAAAGAGGATTTCCACGCGTGCATTCAACCGTGAAAACATGGCTCATGGGAGCTTTGCTCGTATCGTTTTCCGCCACCGCCGATGCCCAGACCGCCGCTCCGGCGGAAGCAGCGCCAGCGGCCTCCGCTCCCGCGGCACCGGTCAATCCGGCCCAGCTGCCGCCTCGCGCCTATACCGTCAATCCGGGCGATCAGATCGAGGTCTATGTCTGGGGCGAGGAGCGTTTGCAGCGCAGCATTCGCGTGTTGCCAGACGGCACTTTCGCGTTCCCGCTGGTCGGCCGCGTCGTGGCTGCCGGCATGCTGCCCGAGCAGATCGAGACCGCGATTGCGAACGGCCTGGCCGGCCAGTACCGCGGCGAGCCCCCGCAGGTTACGGTTTCCGTTCAATCTCCGAGCGGCTTTCTCTTCTCGGTCATTGGCCGCGTTCGCAGCCCGAGCACCTTCACGCCCGGGCGTTATGTGAACCTTGTCGAGGCAATCGCGATGGCCGGCGGTCCGGACGAATTCGCCAATCTCGACAATATCACGATCATCCGCAAGAATGGCTCCGAACTGACGGCAATCAAGTTCCGTCTCGGGGGTGCCATGAAAGGCAATTTGTCGGACACCGCGGCACGCGCAATTCCGCAACTGCAGACCGGCGATACGGTGATCATTCCATGATTGACGTGAAGCTGCTCGGGCGCGCGGCAAGCGTTGCGTTGCTGCTCGCCAGCAGCGCCGCGATGGCCGACACGCGCGTGACCGCCAATGTCGGCGTCAACAGCGGAATCGCGACGAATCCGTACGGCTCGACCGCAAGCAACACCGGTTCCGGCACGGTCAGCGGCACGTTGAACACGATTGCCCTCATCACGATGCCGACGGGTGCGATCAACCTGCGCGGATCGGTCACCCACACGGAATATTTCAAGCTGTACAACGGCACGACCGACTTCACGGTCGCCACCACAGCGCAGCAGCAACTCAGTCCGCTCGTCTCCATGAGCGCAGGAGCGAGCTATTCCAGCCAGGTTCGGAACGGCCTCTATCCCGTCATCGATCCGACGAGCCCGCCGACCGACGATCCGAACGCACCGATCATTGTGGACCCGGACGCAGCCACCAGCTTCGCCGAGCGCGTCCAGTCGTTCTCCGGCAATGTGGGAATGAGCGTGTCCCTTTCGCCGCGCGACGGCTTCAGCGTGTCCGCCCGCGGATCGAAGGTTCTCTACCCAATGCGGGCCGGCGCCATCACCTCGCGCGACTTCGCCAGCTATGGCGCGGGTCTTTCCTATCGGCGACAGATCGGTGCGGGAACATCGATCGGCGCTGCGTTCGACGTCAACAAGTCGGAATATGAGCGTGGCGGCTTCAGTGGCGGCACGCAGATTTCGCCGTCTCTGACGTTGAACACGTCGCTTGCCGGGCGCTTCTCACTCAATGCCGCTGCCGGCGTGACTTTCAGCGAAACAGAATTTCCGGGCGGCACCAACAAGACGACATCATTCTCCGGTTCGGTCGGCATCTGCTATACCGGCGATCGCACGCGCTTCTGCGGCACCGCCTCGCAGCGTGTCGCACCGTCGTCCTTTTCCGGAACATCGACGGTGTCGTCGATCAGCGGAACCTATAGCTACCGGCTCAGCGAAGCCAGCAACATAGGTGTCTCGGCATCCTATTCGAAGGCCAAGTCGTTGAGCGGCGTCGGCAATCTCAAGAACGACTATTCGCAGATCAGCACCAACTACAGCCGCAGAATCACACAGAGACTATCGGCCGTGGCCTCTCTGGCATATAGTCAGTCCTACAATTCGACCGTTCAGCGCGACGGAAATTTCTTTGCTTCCATCGGTCTTCGATACAGTCTGGGTGAAATCGGATGAACAACCTTCAGGTCCGTTACGACGTCGCCGAGGAAGCAGGCTCCGCCAATTTCCTCCCTTATCTGCCGTCGATCATCTGGCAGCGCAAATGGCTGCTGATCATCCCCGCTTTGCTTGGACTGATCGCTGCGCTCGCCACCGCATTCCTGCTGCCGACCAAATATGAGTCGCGCGCGGTGCTGCTGGTGGAAGCACCGCTGTTGCCCGAAGACGTGGCCTCCGACGTGAGCGGCCAGGAAGTACTCGACCAGCGTATGGCGCGTATCCGGCAGCAGATGCTGAGCCGGCCGCAGCTCATCCAGCTCATCGAGCGCAACGGCCTCTATCCGGCGGAACTACGCTCGAGTTCGCTTTCCGAAGTGATCGCGACGATGCGCGAGGCGATCTCGATCGCGCCTGTGTCTGCCGGTATTCAGACGACGAGTTCCGGCCGCCGTAGCACCATCGCCTTCGGCATGAGTTTCCAGTATTCCGACCCGGTGAAGGCGCAGGCCGTGGCGCAGGCGCTCACCGAGCAGGTGCTTCAGCTCGATGCGACCAAGACCGCGCAGCAGGCGGTCAGCACTGTCGAGTTCCTGACCGACCAGCAAACCGAACTGCAGACGCAGATCACGCAGCTCGCGCAGGTCATTTCCGAAATCAAGGTGCGCAACGGCCTCGCTCTGTCGCCGAACCTCGCCACCGCAGGCGGCGGCACGGCCAGCATCGACGCGCAGATTTTGTCTATTCAGGCCGCCAATGCCCAGCTGTCGGTCCAGAAGGACCTGACTCGCTCCGCCGCGGAGCGCGATCCGGTCATCGTGCAGGCGGAAGCCAATCTCGCTACCGCGCTCGCGACCTATTCGGAAAAGCACCCCGATGTCATTCTCGCCAAGCAGCGCCTCGCCCAGGCGCATGAGCTCGCCAAGAGCAATCAGGCGCGCATTCCGACTCTGGCGATCGATACGCAGCTCGCCACCAACAATCGCCGTCTCGCGCAGCTCGAAGCGGCCCGTGCCGCATCGGAGAGCCGTGCAGGCGCCGTCGCGAACGCCCAGATCGCCGCGCCGGTGATCCAGCAGGAAATTGCGCAGTATCAGGAAAAGCTGGACAATCTGAACGACCAGTATCGTCGCGTCTCCAACCAGCTGCTCGCCGCCCGCGCAGGCAAGAAGGCCGAGGACGAGCAGCAGGGCGAGCGCCTCTCGCTGATCGAGGCCGCATCGGTGCCGGATGAGCCGGTGTCGCCGAATCGCCCGGCTATCATCGCACTGATCACGGGCGCCGGTCTTGGACTCGGCCTTGCCCTTATCCTGCTGATCGAGCTCATCATGAAACCGATCCGCGACGCCAATGCCGTCGCACTCGCAACGGGTGAAGCTCCGCTCATCGTGATCCCGACGATCATGAGCAAGGGCGAGCGCCAGAGGAAAGGCATCAAGTCACTTTGGCCGTTCGGTGGCGGCGATGATGACGACGATGACGACGACGACGACGAGGATGCGGCAGTCGGCAGGAAGAAGAAATAGCGCAGCGCGCCGAAGGAGTTTGACCAGTGTCTGAACAGCTTGCGCCGACTAAGGCCGTCACGGCAGCGCCTTTCCAGATCCCGAACCAGAGCGAACTCACTCTGTTCGCGCCGGATTTGCAGCTTCTCGAGAGCAATCATGTTGTCGGCTTCAACAGCCGCCATCTTTCCTCACGTCCGTTCAGCCTGCTGCGCTCGCAGCTCGTGAAGCGGATGAAGGCGCGCGGCCACCAGCTGGTCGGCGTGACCTCGCCAGCCCCCGGCGCGGGCAAGTCGTTCCTGACGGCCAACCTCGCCGCGACGCTGAGCCGGCTTCCCAACCATTTCATTCATGTGTTCGACCTTGACGTGCGGCGTGCGTCGCTCGCGGCCAATTTCGGGCTGATGGGCGAGGTCGGCCTGGAGCGCTTCCTCTCGGGCGAGACGGACGATCTCAAGCGCATCGGTCGCCATGTCGAGGGCACCAATCTTGCGCTCTATCCTTGCTATAGCAGTGACTATGAGACGATGCCGCTGCTCGCGAGCGATCGCTTTGCGGCGTTCATCGCCTCGCTGCGCACATTGCCGAGCGATCACCTCATCCTGTTCGACATGCCGCCGGTCTTCGCCAATGACGATGCCATGGTGGTCGCCTCGCAGATCGATGCCTATCTCATGGTCATCGAGCAGGGCCGCAACAGCCAGAAGCAGGTGATGGACGCGATCCGTCTGCTCGATCCGTCCGAATGCATCGGCTCGGTGCTCAATCGCTACGACGGCGGCGTCGGCGATCCCTATGGCTACAATTACGGTGCCTACGGGAAATATACGGACTATTTCAGCAAAGGCGACTGAGTCCGGCGCAACGCGAAATCAGAAAAGGGCGGTCGATCGATGGATCGGCCGCCCTTTTCCGTGGGAGTTTCTCCTGCCTACCAGGCGGCGCGAACGCCGATCTTGTAGGTGCGGCCAATCGGATCGAAGTAGAGTCCGTTGCCGGTGTAGCGCAGGTTCGGCGGCGGATCACGATCGAAGAGATTGTTGATGCCGCCGAACAGCTCGACCTTCTGATCGCTCTCGCCAAGCAGCTTCACACGCGCATTCAGGTTCATGTAGAAACGTGAGCCGATGCGGTTGTTGCTGACACTGTTGGGCAGGAACGGGCTGTAGCCCTCATCCTGCGGCCCGATCCAGTTGCGGTTGAGGATGCCGCGCGGAATGTAGCGATATTGCGTCGTCACAGACCAGGTCGGCCGAGCGAAGGTCACCACGCCATCCACGCGCCATCTGGGCACGCCGAAGATGGTCGTGACGGAGCCGGAATTGCCGGTCACGCCCGCAAACTCCTGACGCGACCCGTCCGGCAGCGAAGTCTTGAGCGTGGAGACATAATTGCCGTTGAGCGTCAGGTTGAGATCGCCGCCCGCGACCGGCAGCGAATAGGTCGAGACCAGTTCCCACCCCCGGGCATTCAGCTCGTTGACGTTCTGATAGGTCGCGAACAGCTGGAGGATGCGATCCGGATTGCCGTTCGCATCCGTGCCGATCGTGCAGATCGCCGGATTGCTCGTGGCGCGGCACAGAGTCACGGCCAGTGTGGATGTCAGGATGTCGATCGCGCCGGTAACCTTGATGTCGTAATAGTCGAGCGACAGGCGGAAGCGGGGTAGCCAGTGCGGCTTGAACACCGCGCCGATCGTGAAGGTGTTGCCCTTTTCCAGCTCCAGATTGGGATTGCCGCCCGCTGTGGCAGGCATCACATACTGGATGCCGTATTTGGGGTCCGCCAAGGTCGAGTTGGTCAGGCGGGTATTGGGATTGAGTTCCAGCGGCGACGGCGCGCGAATGTCGCGCGACCGGGTGACGCGCAGCATATAGTCGTCATTGAGCTCATAGACCGCCCCGACCTTCCACGTCGTGGCATCGCCGGACAGGCTGTAATGGGTGCGCCGGATCGCGCCGTCGAGCTCAAGAGATTGGCCGAACGACATGTTCTTGAAGATCGGCACATTGACCTCGGCATAGCCTTCCGTGACGCGCTGTGTCATCGCGGGCAGGACATTCGCCGAGATGGCGCTGAACCCGTTTGCCTGGCTCATCGCATCGGCATCGCCGCGCGACGAATTTGTGCGATATTCGATGCCCACTGCCGCCGAGATCGGCCCCGCCCAGCCTTCCAGCAAGGTGCCGCGCAGGTTGGCGGCGATGTTGTGCTGCGTGAACTTGCGGGTCTGCCAGCTCTCGCCGGTCACCCAGTTGGCCGTGCCCGCATTTATCTTGCCCGCACCCATAATATTGGTGGGCACGCAGCCATTGGTCGGATTGGCAATGGTCGTGCGGCAGATGATCGTGCCCGGTGCGATGCCGGCAACGCCCGCCGGCGCAAAGACGGCATCGACTGCATCGCGCCAGCGCTGGTTGATGCGCAGATTGCTGCCTTCCTGGGTGCCCTTGGTCTGGCCGAACTGATAATAAGCGTCCCAGCGCCAGTCGCCGAATGCCTGACCCTTGAGCGCGAAGAAGGCACGCCAGGTGTGGTTGCGGGTCATGTACGTCCCGTTGCCGAGTTCGCTGTGCGCGCGACTGATCGGCAGGAAGGTCACTTGCGCCGCGTCCATCATCGCCGCCGTGGCCGGGCTCAGATAGGCATTATCGCGCTGAATGCGCAGGGCACCGGCCTGATCCGTATGCGTCGAACCGCCAGTCGGGCCGCCGATCACATAGGCATAGGACACCTCAGCCGAGGCCGTGATCGTGTCGGTCAGCTCATATTCGGCATGGCCGAGCACAGACATGTTGCTGGTCGGCACCACGAGCGGCGTGTTGTTGAAGCCATAGATGTCCTGAACGCTAGGGTCGCCCCCGACCATCAGCGTGCTGGGCCGTGCGCGATTGAAGAGCTCCCCGAACTGGAACGGGATCAGATTGCCGTTGCCGTCAAACTGCATCCCCTGCAGCGGATGGACCACCGAGATCAGGCCCGCCGGATTGAGGACATAGAGAACATTGTCGATCGCGACATTGGCCGGCTGTCCGTTGCTGAGCGCCGGATTGGTGTTGAAGAAGGGATTGGGGATAAAGCTGTGATAGCGCTTGCTCCAGTCGCGCGCGCTATAATCGCCCGTGCCGTCCTCGTCGGAATATTCGCCACCTACGACGATATGGCCGCGCCCACCCGCAAAGCCGGTGCCCGCGGCGAACGAGGCATAGACCTGCCGCGCATCGCCCTGTTCGCTGATCCCGTAGCTGAGTTCCCCTTTCGCGCCTTCAAGCTTCGTATCGAGGATGAGGTTGACCACGCCCGCAACGGCGTCCGCGCCATAGGCGGCCGAGGCGCCGCCCGTCACCACTTCGGTGCGCTGGATCAGGATGGAAGGGATGGAATTGAGGTCGAAGGTGTTTTCGTCACCGCTTGGCACATTGCGGCGCCCGTCGAGCAGGGTCAGCGTCCGCGCCGTGCCGAGTCCGCGCAGATCGAGGCTTCGGCCGCCGATGTTCGTGCCCGCGCGGAAGGCATTGGTCGAAGGTGAGGTGAGCGGACGGAACGAAGGGATCTGGTTCAGCGCATCGCCGACATTGGTGATGTTGAGATCCTGCACGCGCTCCTGGCCGACGACATTGACTGGCGTTGGCGAATTGAAGCTCGTGCGGCCGAGGCGCGAGCCGGTGACGATGATCTCGCCTGGTCCCTCATCATCGCCCGACGGCGCATCCGACGCGGCATCCGCCTCGTTTCCTTGCGACAACGCCACGGAGGGATGGGCCAGTGCCAGCCCCGCCATCGCAATCGCCGAAACACCACGCGCCAATGCCGCAATCGTCATGATACCTCCCCTGAATTTTGATCGTTTCGCCAGTCGTTACATCGTAACGAGTTCTGCTATGACGGATCATTCGGGGAAGGCACGCCGGAAATCCTGAAGTTCCGGTGGCCGGAACGTCGCGATTTGCGATCGCTATCGGGACGTTAGTTTTGAGCGCCGCGCGCGGTCAGCGCGCGATGCCGGCCCGCTCGATCAGGGCGCGCCACCAGCCTTCATTGGCCAGATACCAGGCGAGGGTCTGCGCGAAGCCTTCGGCGAAGGTGCGGCGCGGCGCATAGCCGAGCTCTTCCCGCGCCTTGGTCTCGTCGATTGCATAGCGCCGGTCATGCCCGGCGCGATCGGTTACATAGGTTTTCAGGCTGGCCGAGGGCTGGCCCTTGGCGGCAGGGGCATCGGGGAAGCGCGCGGCGAGGCCGGGATCCTCGATGAAGGCGCGATCGACCGTCGCGCAGATTTCCGCGATCACCGTGAGATTGGGCAACTCCTGTCCGCCGCCGATATTGTAGGTCTCGCCGGGCCGGCCGACCTGCAGCACCTTCTCGATGCCGTGGCAATGATCCTCGACATGCAGCCAGTCGCGCACGTTCATGCCGTCGCCATAGATGGGCAGGGTGCGGCCATGCAGGCAGTTCAGCAGAAACAGCGGAATCAGCTTCTCGGGGAATTGATAGGGACCGTAATTGTTCGAGCAATTGCTCGTGGTGACCTCCAGCCCATAGGTATGGTGATAGGCGCGCACGAGATGATCCGAGCCGGCCTTGCTCGCGGAATAAGGCGAGTTGGGCGCATAGGGCGTCGTCTCACTGAACGCAGGATCTTCCGGGCCGAGCGAACCATAGACCTCGTCGGTCGAGACATGATGGAAGCGGTGCGGCTTGCCGGTGCCAGTGTCGAGCCAGAGTTTCCGGGCGGCCTTGAGCAGGCTGTGCGTGCCGATGACATTGGTCGTGACGAAGGCGTCCGGGCCGGTAATCGAGCGATCGACATGGCTCTCGGCGGCGAAATGGACAATTCTGTCGATGTTGCGCTCGGCCAGCAGCTTTTCGACCAGAGCCGTGTCGCAGATGTCGCCGACGACGAGATCGACGCTGTTCAGCCCGTCGAGATTGGCGGGATTCCCGGCATAGGTCAGCACATCCAGCACGGTGACGGTATCGCCGGGATGATGCGCGGCCCAGTAATGCACGAAATTGGCGCCGATGAAGCCGGCACCGCCGGTGACGAGTAGATTAGCCATTCGTCTTGATCACTCCGAGCATCTCGCGAAGATGGACGCGCCAGTGCGGCGCGGGCGCCCCGATCAGCGCGACCGCCGAGCCCTTGTCCAGAACCGAATAGGACGGCCGCCGCGCGGGGGTGGGATAGTCGCTGGTCGCAATCGGAATGACGGGCACCTTGCGGGACAACAGACCGAGAGCCACCGCATCCTCCTGGATCGCGACGGCGAAGTCGTACCAGCTCGCCGCTCCGCTGTCCGTCCAGTGGTGGATGCCGCGCGCACCGGCGGCATCAAGCGCCCAGATGGCGCGGGCGAGCCCGTCCGCGAAGGTCGGCGTGCCGATCTGATCGGCAACGACGCGCACCTCATCGCGCTCGGCCATGAGGCGCAGCATCGTGCGCACGAAATCATGGCCGGTGACACCATAGACCCAGGCGGTGCGCAGGATGAGCGCATCGGGCAAGGCGGCCTGCACGGCCTGCTCGCCGGCAAGCTTCGTCGCGCCATAGACACCGAGCGGCGCGGTCGGATGATCAGGCGCATAGGGATGGCCGGACGACCCATCGAACACGAAATCGGTCGAGACGTGGACTAAGCGGGCACCGGCCGCGGCGGCTGCCGTCGCGAGATATCCGGGCGCCGCGCCGTTGATCCGCTGCGCGGTCTCGGCATCGCTCTCGGCCTTGTCGACTGCGGTATAGGCAGCAGCGTTGATGACCAGAGCGGGGGCCGCGTCGCCGATCGTCGCCGCTACCGCACTCGCATCGCCGATGTCGAGACCCGTACGATCGAACGGCACGATCTTCACGCCCGCCGGCGCAGTCGCCTGCAAGGCCCGGCCAAGCTGGCCGCCGGCGCCGGTGATCACGACCTTCACGGAAAGGTCACCGCGTCCGCGAGCAGCTTGCCCTGCTGATCCTTGCCGTTGAGCTGGGGCACGATGTCGCCAAGCGGCCAGTCTATGCCGACCGCCGGATCATTCCACAGCAGGCTGTGTTCGTTGGCCGGATCGTAGAAACCCCGGCACTTGTACAGAAAGTCCGTGCCGTCCTCGAGACACAGGAAGCCATGCGCCATGCCCTCGGGCACCCAGAGCATCCGCTTGTTGGCTGCGCTCAGCTCGACACCGACCCACTTGCCGAAGGCCGGCGAAGAGCGCCGCATATCGACCGCGACGTCGAACACCGCCCCGGCTGTGACGCGGACCAGCTTTCCCTGTGCGCCGGGCGACTGATAATGCAGGCCGCGCAGCACCCCGCGCGATGAACGGCTGTGGTTGTCCTGCACGAAGTCGATGTTCAGCCCGACCGCCTCGAACGTGCGCTGGTTCCAACTTTCCATGAAGAAGCCGCGATCGTCCCCGAAGACGCGCGGCTCCAATATCAAGACTCCGGGAATCGCCGTCTCGACGACATTCATGCGACGCCGCGCTCCAGCAATTGCAGCAGATACTCGCCATAGCCCGACTTGCGCAGCGGCTCGGCAACACGCAGCAACTGCGCGTCATCGATGAAGCCCATGCGCCAGCACAGCTCCTCCGGGCAGCAGATCTTGAGGCCCTGCCGCTCCTCGGTGATACGCACATAATTGGCCGCGTCGATCAGCGAGCCATGCGTCCCGGTATCCAGCCAGGCATAGCCCCGGCCCATCAGCTCGACATTGAGCTCGCCCGCTTCGAGATAGACACGGTTGAGATCGGTTATCTCCAGCTCGCCGCGCGGCGAAGGCGCCAGATTCGCGGCGCGCTCGACGGCCTTGCCATCATAGAAATAGAGACCGGTCACAGCATAATGGGACTTGGGCTGGGCGGGCTTTTCCTCGATCGTCTCGGCCCGCCCGTCCTTGTCGAAGGAAACCACACCATATGCGGTCGGGTCTTTGACATAATAACCGAACACGGTTGCGCCGCTGTCCCGCGCGGAAGCTGCCCCGACCAGCTCGGTCAGACCATGACCGTAGAAGATATTGTCGCCCAGGATCAGTGCCGAGGGATCAGTGCCGACAAAATCGGCGCCGATATGATAGGCTTGCGCCAGACCCTCGGGCTTGGGCTGGGCCGCATAATGCAGCGTGAGGCCAAGGTCCGACCCATCGCCCAGCAACGCCTGGAAAGCGGCCTGATCCTGCGGCGTCGTGATGATCATGATCTCGCGAATGCCCGCCAGGATGAGCACCGAGAGGGGATAATAGATCATCGGCTTGTCGTAGACCGGCATGAGCTGCTTGGAGACCGCCTTGGTCAGCGGATACAACCGCGTCCCGGAACCGCCGGCCAATATGATGCCTTTACGCAACGTGTCGCTCCCACTCAGGACACCAGGGGTCTGTCACCAAGCCCTAGCTCCTCGCCTCCGCTTTGCAAGCATTTGACCGACGACTTGATGTTTCAGCGCGCCTGTTAACGTAATTGTGAGCCATAGCTTCCAAAAACATCGTGAATCGCCTTTCCTTTTTCTGTGATAAAATTTAGCGCTTGGCCCCGAACCCGGTAAACTGGCGGTTTACGGCTTTCCGCCCGTGGAGACGATTGATGGAAACGGTCTATGACTGGCTCTCGCTTGCGATTTTTGCTGGTATCATCGTGCTGTTTCTCCAGCGCTCGTCGATGGAAAACCCGCCCGATCGCATGATCGACTATCTGCCGCCCGCCCTGGGCTGTGCGATCGCCAACCAGGCAGGCAATTACGGCCTCGAAAATGACAGCATCCTGATGCACATCGTGGGTGTCGCACTGCTCGTCGGCGTTCTCGTCTATGTCTGGCTGGTCCTCAAACCCAATTTGAAATAGGGCCGCGGCATCGGCCTGAGCCGCGGCGGCACGGACTGCCCGGCCAAGCTCCAATTTCCCAAAGACAAGAGGAACTGCTCAGGTGAAAATCACGATGATCGGTTCGGGCTATGTTGGCCTGGTGTCCGGTGCCTGCTTTGCCGATTTCGGGCATGACGTGATCTGCGTCGATAAGGACAAGAGCAAGATCGACGCCCTGCTGGCCGGCCGCATCCCGATCTTCGAGCCGGGTCTCGATCATCTGGTCGCCAGCAACGTCGCGGCCGGGCGCCTGTCCTTCACCACCGATCTGGCTTCGGCCGTGCCGGATGCCGACGCCGTGTTCATTGCCGTCGGCACGCCGTCGCGGCGCGGCGACGGTCATGCGGACCTGAGCTATGTCTATGCCGCCGCCGCCGAAGTCGCGGCGTTGCTCAAGGGCTTCACCGTCATCGTCGACAAATCGACCGTGCCGGTCGGCACCGGCGACGAGGTCGAACGCATCGTGCGCGAGACCAATCCGGACGCCGACTTCGCCGTCGTCTCCAATCCCGAGTTCCTGCGCGAAGGCGCGGCGATCGACGACTTCAAGCGGCCCGACCGTGTCGTCATCGGCGGCGACGATCCGCGCGCGCTGGAAGTGATGCGCCAGATCTACCGCCCGCTCGCGCTCGGCCGCTCGCCGATCATCGAGATGAGCCGACGCGGCGCCGAGCTTACCAAATATGCGGGCAACGCTTTCCTCGCGACCAAGATCACCTTCATCAACGAGATTGCTGATCTGTGCGAAAAGGTCGGTGCGGACGTGCAGGAAGTGGCGCGCGGCATCGGCCTCGACAACCGCATCGGCAGCAAGTTCCTGCATGCGGGCCCCGGCTATGGCGGCAGCTGCTTCCCCAAGGACACGCTCGCTCTGCTCAAGACCGCGCAGGACCATGACGCGCCCCAGCGCATCGTCGAGGCGGTCGTGGCGGTGAACGACAACCGCAAGCGCGCCATGGGCCGCAAGGTCATCGCCGCCTGCGGCGGCGATGTGCGCGGCAAGACGATCGCCGTGCTCGGCCTCACCTTCAAGCCGAATACCGACGACATGCGCGACAGCCCGGCCATCGCCGTCATCCAGACCTTGCAGGACGCCGGCGCCACCATCCGCGCTTATGATCCGGAAGGCGCCGAGCAGGCGAAGCTCGTCCTCACCGACATCGACTATTGCAGCAATGCCTATGAGCCGATGGACGGCGCCGATGCGCTCGTCATCATCACCGAATGGGATGCCTTCCGCGCGCTCGACCTGACGCGGATCAAGTCGCTACTGAAGGCGCCAATCCTGGTGGACCTGCGCAACATCTATCCGCGTGACGCCGTCGAGGCGGCCGGTTTCGCTTACACCGCTGTCGGCCGGTGAGCGAGCCCGCGCCGATCCTCGTGACCGGCGCCGCCGGTTTCATCGGCCATGCGACCGCGCATCGTCTGCTGGAGCGCGGCGAGCGCGTCATCGGCGTCGATATCGTCAATGACTATTATGATCCAGCGCTGAAAGAGGCGCGGCTCGCGACCTTCAACGGGCGCCGCGAGTTCAGCTTTCACCGGATAGACATTGCCGATGTGGAAGCCATCGGCGCCCTCGTGCGGGATCAAAAGGTCCGCCGCATCGTCCATCTCGCGGCGCAGGCGGGTGTGCGCTACAGCCTTGAAAATCCCTTTGCGTACGAGCGCTCCAATCTGGCCGGGCATCTCTCGCTGCTGGAAGCGAGCCGCCACGCGCCCGAGTTCGAGCATCTCGTCTACGCCTCCTCCAGCTCGGTCTATGGTGATCGGCCGCTGACCGGTCAGGGCTTTCGCGAGGACGATCCGGTTGACATGCCCGTCTCGCTCTACGCCGCGACCAAGCGGAGCTGCGAGCTCATCAGCCAGAGCTATGCGAAGCTCTATGGCTTCCCACAGACCGGCCTGCGCTTCTTCACCGTCTATGGCCCCTGGGGCCGCCCCGACATGGCCTATTTCAGTTTCACCCGGAAGATCCTCGCAGGCGAGCCGATCGAGGTCTACGGCGAAGGCAGGATGGCGCGCGACTTCACCTACGTCGAT
Source organism: Sphingobium xanthum (assembly GCF_019737615.1). Taxonomy (GTDB): domain Bacteria; phylum Pseudomonadota; class Alphaproteobacteria; order Sphingomonadales; family Sphingomonadaceae; genus Sphingobium; species Sphingobium xanthum. The sequence goes on from NZ_JAHKKS010000017.1 coordinate 22,807, forward strand.
GACATCGTCGATGGCATCATCGGCGCGCTCGACAATCCGCCGCCCCCGGGGGAGAATCGCATTCTCAACATCGGCGACAGCCACCCGGTCGGTCTCATGGACATGATCGAGACGCTGGAAAATGCGATCGGCCGGAAAGCCGAAAAAATCATGCGGCCGATGCAACCCGGAGACGTCACCGCGACTTATGCGGATGTGGGGAAGCTTCACGCTCTGACCGGCTATCGTCCCAAGGTCATGCTGGCCGAAGGATTGCAACGCTTTGCCGATTGGTATCGGGATTTTTACCGCACCAGCGGATAGCGGGAACTGACCTGTCGTCCGATTCACTTGTGGGGGGTTCGAATTGACTGTCCGTAAAGCCGTATTTCCCGTGGCCGGTCTCGGCACGCGCTTCCTGCCTGCCACCAAGGCCGTGCCCAAGGAGCTGCTGCCGGTCGTCGACCGTCCGCTGGTCCAATATGCCGTAGATGAGGCGCTTGAAGCCGGGATCGAGACGATGATCTTCGTCACCGGCCGCAACAAGGGCGCGATCGAGGATCATTTCGACGTCGCTTATGAGCTGGAGCGCATCCAGGCTGATCGCGGCAAGCCGCTCGACGCGCTGGAAGGCACCCGCCTCACGCCCGGCAACGCCATCTTCGTGCGCCAGCAGGAGCCGCGCGGCCTCGGCCACGCCATCTGGTGCGCGCGCGACATCATCGGCAACGAGCCCTTCGCGATCATCCTGCCCGACGAGCTGCTGATCGGCCGCGAGAAGGGCTGCTTGGCGCAGATGGTCGATCAGTACGAGAAGGTCGGCGGCAACCTCGTCTGCGCGCTCGAAGTGCCGATGGACGAGACGCCGAACTACGGCATCATCGATCCGGGCCTGCGCGATGACGTGCTCACCGAAGTAAAAGGCCTCGTCGAAAAACCCAAACTCGGCACCGCGCCCTCCAATCTGATGCTGCCCGGTCGCTACATTCTCCAGCCCGAGGTCATGGACCTGCTCGCGACGCAGGAAGCCGGCGCGGGCGGCGAAGTGCAACTCACCGATTCCATGGCGAAGCTGATCGGCAAGCAGCCCTTCCACGGTGTGACTTTCGACGGCGAGCGGTTCGACTGCGGATCCAAGCTCGGCTTTGCGCAAGCGAACTTCGCGCTGGCCTGCCGGGATGCGGCCATGGGTGCCGAATTGCGGGGCTGGGCGAAAGCGCTGCTGGGCTGAACCTCTTGCCAGCTTCTCCTCTTCTGAGGAGGGGCTACGGCGTTCCACAGCACCGCCTGTTCATCCAGCTTCGTAATCACATCCGCGCGCTGCCGCTGCCGCAACGCCCGATATTGTCAACATCACGATCGCCAGAACGAGAAAAGGGCGGACCCGCCGGGTCCGCCCTTTCTCTGTCGATCGCGGCGGCCTGCGCCCGCCGCACCCGATCAATGTTCCTTGTTCGCCCAGATATTCTGATAGGACATATAGGCCAGAACCGTCGCGATGAGCAGGAAGACGATCACGGCGACGCCGGTGCTCTTGCGCGCTTCCATCTTCGGCTCGGCCGTCCACATCAGGAAGGCGGAGACGTCCTGCGCCATCTGATCGACCGTCGGCTTGGGCTGACCCTCGCCATAGGTCACCTGGCCCTCGGCCGACAGCGGCGGCGCCATGGCAAGGTTCAGGTTCGCGAAATAGGGATTGTAGTGCAGCCCCTCGCCGGTCTTGGCATCCGGGAACTTCTTGAGCAGCTCGGCTGGCTGGCTCTGATAGCCGGTCAGCAGCGAATAGATATAGTTGGCACCATCGTGACGAGCCTTGGCCATCAGCGAGAGGTCTGGCGGAATTGCGTTATTGTTCGCCGCCCGCGCCGCGACATCATTGGGATAGACGAGCGGGAACTTGTCGGCCGGGATACCGGGACGGGTAGCCGCCTCGCCGGTCTTGGGATCGACGTCCGGCACCTGACGCGCCTTGGCGATCGCCTTCACTTCGGCCTCGCTATAGCCGAGATCGCCCAGGCTGCGGAACGCGACCTGATGCAGCGAGTGACAGGCCGAGCAGACTTCCGTGTAGACCTGGAAGCCGCGCTGCAACTGCGCCCGGTCATAATGACCGAGCGGGCCGTTGAAGCTCCACGCCACCTTCTTGGGATGCTCGTGGAAGGCATGCTCCACCGTCTCGGCCGGCGGCGCGCTGACATAGGCCACCGCGCCCCACAGGAAGCTGAGCAGCAACATGCCCGCGAAGAAAAGGCCGACGAGCGCGCCTAGAAAACGAACCATATTCTAAGCCCCCTTATTCTGCCGCGATGGCGACAGTTTCGCCCGTCTTGTGCTTGGATTTCGCGAGCACGGCTTCGGTGATCGATCCCGGCAGCGGATCGGGCCGTTCGAACGACGCGATGATCGGCAGGATGATCAGGAAGTGCGCGAAATAATAGGCCGCTGCCAGCTGCGAGATCATCACCCAGGGCTCCTCGGCCGGCGCCCCGCCGCAATAGCCCAGGATCAGTACATCGACGATGAGCAGAATGAAGAACTTCTTGAACAGCGGCCGATAGGTTCCCGAGCGGACCGGCGATGTGTCGATCCAAGGCAGGAAGAACAGCAGCAGGATCGACGCGAACATGGCGAGCACGCCGAGCAGCTTCGCGGGAACCAGCACGATGCCGGTGAACGGGATCGTCAGGTCCATCGTGAAGGCGCGCAGGATCGCGTAGAACGGCCAGAAATACCATTCAGGCACGATGTGCGCCGGCGTCGACATGGGGTTGGCCGGGATATAATTGTCCGGATGGCCCATGGCGTTGGGCGCGAAGAACACGGCCAGCGCGAAGATCAGGAAGAACACGCCCACGCCGAAGCCGTCCTTCGCCGTGTAATACGGGTGGAACGGAACGGTGTCCTGCGGACCCTTCACTTCCACGCCCGTCGGGTTCGACGAGCCGGGGATGTGCAGCGCCCAGATGTGCAGGATGATGACGCCCGCAATCACGAACGGCAGCAGATAGTGGAGCGAGAAAAAGCGGTTCAGCGCGGCATTGCCGGGGGCGAAACCACCGAGCAGCCAGGTCTGGATCGGCTCGCCGACGACCGGAATGGCCGCGAAGAGGCCCGTGATCACCTGCGCGCCCCAGAAGCTCATCTGACCCCAGGGAAGCACATAGCCCATGAACGCGGTCGCCATCATCAGCAGGAAGATGACGATGCCGAGCAGCCACACCATCTCGCGCGGCGCCTTGTAGGAGCCGAAGAAAAGGCCGCGGAAGATGTGGATGTAGACCACGATGAAGAAGAAGCTCGCGCCGTTGGCGTGCGCATAGCGCAGCAGCCAGCCCGAGTTCACGTCCCGCATGATGTGCTCGACGGAGTCGAACGCAACCGCACCGTTCGCCGCATAATGCATGGCGAGGATGATGCCGGTGACCAGCTGGACGGTCAGTGCGAGACCGGCCAGCACGCCGAAATTCCAGAAATAGTTGAGATTGCGCGGTACTTCGTACCCGCCGCCGACGGCGTTGTAGACGAAGCGCGGCAGCGGCAGCTTCTCGTCCATCCACTTCATCAGCGGATGCTTCGGCGTGTAATGCTCAGCCCAGGGAAAGCTCATTATCTTTATCCTTAGCCTACGAGAATGGCGGTGTCGGACGTGAACGTATATTCGGGAACCACGAGGTTCTTGGGCGCGGGGCCCTTCCGGATACGCGCCGCCGTGTCGTAGTGCGAACCGTGGCACGGGCAGAAATAACCGCCAAACTCGCCCTTGTTCTCGCCTTCGCCGGCACCGAGCGGAACGCAGCCCAGATGGGTGCAGACGCCCATGGTGATGAGCCACTGCTTCTTGCCATCGACAACACGCTGCTCCAGCGTCTGCGGATCGCGCAACGTCGCCGGATCGACCGCATCGGCCTCAGCGATCTCCTTGGCCGTCAGGTGACGGACGAAGAGCGGCTGGGAACGGAACACCGCCTTGATCGACTGGCCTTCGGTGATGGCGGACAGGTCGACTTCCGTCGTTGCCTGGGCCAGCACGTCGGCGCTGGGGTTCATCTGGGTGATGAGGGGATAGAGCACGGCGAGGCCGCCGACGCCCGCGAAGCTCACCGCCGCGATATTGATGAAGTCGCGGCGGCGAACGCCCTCGTCCTCATGCGCGACAGCTTCCGTCCCTTGCACTTCAGTGGCCATGCGTCGTCATTGCCTCCCTTTGCCCGGCGACCCGCAACCCTTGCCGCGCCGGACGTAAACACAGGATCGGCACGTCCCCAGACCAGCCATTCGCCTCCGTGCTGCTTCCCGTCTGACAGGGAAGTCCGCGTCCAAGGGCTGGTATGACGCACCGCGCGCCCGGTTGCCCGGCCACGTTCGGGGGCCTGATAGCGTCCTTGATCGCGATTTGCCAACCTTGATTTTTCGCGGGCGCGCAGCTTTCTTGACACGCTCGTGACGGCATTGCGACCAGCGCGGGGCAGCCGCTAAGAACGCACGATGCGCATCGCTCTCTATCAGCCGGACATCGCCGGCAATGTCGGCACAATCCTGCGCCTCGCCGCCTGCTGGCAAGTCGGCGTCGATGTCGTCCTGCCGTGTGGTTTCCCGGCCTCGGACGCACAGTTGAAGCGCGCCGCCATGGACTATGGCGGACATGTCGAGGTTACCCGCCATGCCGATTTCGAGGCCTTTGCCGCTGCCCGCCTGACCGGCGGCGGCCGCCTCGTCGCCCTCACTAGCAGCGGCGACACGCGGTTGCCGGACGCCGGATTCGCGCCGGACGACATTCTCCTCATGGGGCGCGAAAGTGCGGGTCTTCCGCCGGAGATCCGCGACTCAGCCGCCGTGCGGGTGCGCATTCCGATGGCGACGGGCTTTCGCTCCTTGAATCTCGCCGTGGCAACGGGCATCGCGCTCAGCGAAGCCCTGAGACAGACCGGACAATTTCCAGAATGAGCGCTCCCTCCCCCATTGCCCTGGACACCGAACAACAGGCCGCGCGTGACTGGTTCGAGAGCCTGCGTGACCGCATCTGCGCGGCCTTCGAGGCGATCGAGCGCGAAGCGGGGAGCGACGCCGCCTTCGACTATATCAGTTGGTGGCGCGAGCAGGAGGGCGCGCCCGTGGGGCCGATCGATCAGGGCGGCGGTGGTGGTGGCGTGCGCGGTGTCATGAAAGGCAAGGTGTTCGAGAAGGTCGGCGTCAACGTCTCGACCGTGGGCGGCGCCTTCTCGCCGGAATTCGCGCGGACGATCCATGGCGCGGGCGAGGACAATCCCGGCTTCTTCGCGACCGGCATCAGCCTCGTCGCGCACATGACCAACCCGCATGTTCCCGCCGTCCACATGAACACGCGCATGCTTGTGACGACCAAGCGCTGGTTCGGCGGCGGCGCCGATCTCAACCCGCCGATCGTCTACGACGAGGATCGCGACGACTTCCACGCGGCTTTCAAAGCCGCCTGCGACGCGCACGAATCCGGCGACTATCCGCACTTCAGCAAATGGGCGGATGACTATTTCTACATCCCGCATCGCCAGGTGCATCGCGGCGTCGGCGGCATCTTCTACGATCATCTCGAAGGCGATTTCGACGATAGCTTCGCGTTCACCCGCGCGGTCGGCGAGGCGTTTCTGGATGTCTTCCCGAAGATTGTCCGGCGGCGGATGGGCATTGCCTGGACGCCGGAAGAGGAGGCGGCGCTGCTCGAATGGCGCGGACGCTATGTCGAGTTCAACCTGGTCCATGATCGCGGTACGCTGTTCGGACTCAAGACAGGGGGCAACATCGATGCCATCCTGATGAGCCTGCCACCGCGCGTCACCTGGAGCTGACAGTCGGCTCAGAGGCCGCCGCGCTGCTCCCATACCGCCACGGCGGGGGCCGTCGCAGCGCGATAGAGCGCGGCAGACACCAGCACGGTCACCAGCGCGAAGGCGGTTTCCAGGAAGCTGCCGACGATGCTCATCGCGAAGTCGGCAATCTCCTGCGACAACAGCAGCTCCGCCACGATGCCGGTCAGCGACGTCACGATCGTCGCAACGATCAGCATGACAACGAAGATGACCAGCAGTAGGCCGAAGATCTTCCAGCCATTGTCGCGCGTGAGCTCGGCGCTGCGCTGGAGCATCGTCAGCGGGTTGCCGGGGCGCTCGGCCGCCGCGACTGGCGCGACGAGCGCGAAGCGGCCGATCAGGTAGAAGCCCGGCAGCAGGAACAGGAACAGCCCCGTCATGACGCCGAAGCCCTGGAGAATATTGGCGATGATATAGCTTGGCAGGATGAGGAGCGCCGCCCGCAGCGATTCGCCGACCGTCAGTCGCTCGGCGCGCAGCAACAGCGACTGCAAGGCGAGGATGCCGAAGGAGGTAACCAGCCCGTGGATCAGCAGCACATGCCAGTTGGCAGCGGCGAAATCGGAAAAGCGCGCCATCACCTCGGCACCGGTCGGCGTCTCGGAAGCTGCTTCCGCCAGGGGCGTCATGAACTGATCGGCGAGAATGCCGGGCAGCAGCAGGAACATGCCGGCGATCGCGGTCAGCAGGTCGCGATTGATCGCGGCCATCGCCTTGGCGTCGTCCCAGACGATATTGAGGTCGATCTTCTTCACACAGGCGCTCCGGTTCGTTCGGCTCGATAGGCAATATCGCGCCAAAGGACCAGAGGCGGCACGGCGCTTGCCAAAATTCCGCGCGGCGCCCATCTCCCCGGCAGGATGAGCATCGCAATTTCCCTCCCCGGCAACATCGAATGGCGCAGCGAACCCGGCCTACTGGACTATGCGGCGGGTCTCGTGGAGATGGAGGCCCGTGCGAGCGCAATCGCTGTGGGCCAAGCGGAAGAACGCATCTGGCTGGTCGAGCATCCGCCGCTCTACACCGCCGGCACCAGCGCGCAGGCGGCCGACCTGCTGACCGCGCAGTTCCCGGTCCACGAGACCGGCCGCGGCGGGCAATATACCTATCATGGGCCGGGACAGCGCGTGGTCTATCTCAATCTCGATCTCGGCCGGCGCGGCAAGGACATCCGCCGGTTCGTGCAGGCGCTGGAAGGCTGGATGATCGCCGCGCTGGCCGACCTCGGCGTGCCCGCCTGGACGGCGGAAGGCCGCATCGGCGTCTGGACCAATGGGCCCGACGGCGCGGAAGCCAAGATCGGCGCCATCGGCGTGCGCGTGCGCAAATGGGTGACGCTGCACGGCCTCTCGATCAACGTCGCGCCAGACCTGCGCCATTATGACGGCATCGTGCCCTGCGGCATCTCCGCGTTCGGCGTCACCAGCCTGGCCGACCTTGGCCGTCCCGCCGACATGGCGACGCTGGACACCGCTCTCGCCAGGCATGCTCCGGCCATGCTGTCCGCAATCGAGACAGCGGATAAGGCCGCCCAATCGCCCACTTGAGGCTTAGCGCCGAGCTAACTAAGGTTCGCCCCTTCAGCCGGCGCACGGGTCGCACGCCAAAAGGCAAGGCCGGCCACGAAGGAGAATGAGAGAGATGCTTCGTACCACCCTCCAGCGCATGTCCATTGCCCTGCCCCTCGCCGGCGCCTGCCTGCTGCTCGCCGGATGCGGCGGCGGCACGGAGACCACCGGCAATGCGGTCGAGATGCGCGACATGGAAGTGGTCGACGGCACGGTCAATGACAGCATGACCGATCTCGACGCGGTGAAGGCCGATGGCCTCGGCGCGGTCAACAATGCCGGCAGCGTCAGCCGCGCCAATGGCGCTCAGCCCGCGGAAGGCGGCAATAGCGGCGACACCGAGACCGTCGCCTCCGAATAGACCCTATTTCAGCCCCAGCAGCTTGTGCGTCTGGAGCGAGAGCCGCCAGCGGCTGTCGCTCATGACGAGCGCGATCGCGGCTGCACGGCTTTCGGCATTCGCGGCCTCCGAGCCGCAGTCCATCGGCTGCACCAGATAGTTGTCGAAATCCCAGTCGAGCAGCGTTCGCGGGTCGATCCCCTGCTGCGGCCAGACCAGCTTGAGCTCATGCCCGGCTCGCTGAACGACCTCGCTGCCGGCCTTGGGGCTGATGCAGAGCCAGTCGATGCCCTTGGGCGCGGGAAGCGTGCCGTTGCTCTCGACTGCGATCTCGAAGCCCGCGTCATGCAGCGCCGCGATCAACGGTGGATCGAGCTGCAGCATCGGCTCGCCGCCGGTCACGACCAGGAAGCGCGCGCCGCTCTCCTCGCCCCAGAGCGCTGCAGCCGCCCCGGCCAGCGCTGAAGCGTCGGCAAACTTGCCGCCATTATCGCCATCCATGCCGACGAAGTCGGTATCGCAGAACTGGCAGATCGCTTTCGCCCGGTCGACCTCGCGCCCGGTCCACAGATTGCAGCCGGCAAAGCGCAGGAACACCGCGCGGCGCCCGGCCTGCATTCCCTCGCCCTGCAAGGTGAGGAACATTTCCTTGACGGCATAGCTCATCGCCGGAGGCTCAGGGCTGCGTCGCGTAGCGCGTGGGATCGGACAGGCCGGCTTCGATGAAGCCCTTGGACCGCAGGCGACAACTGTCGCACAGGCCACAGTGCAACTCGTCCGGTGTCGGATCATAGCAGGACCAGCTCATGCCCGCATCGAGACCGAGGCGCGCGGCCTCCGTCGCGATCTGCGCCTTGGTCATATGCTGTAGCGGCGCCTCGATGCGCACGCCATGCCCCTCGACGCCCTGCTTGGTCGCCAGCGCGGCCATGCGCTCGAACGCCTCGATGAATTCGGGCCGGCAATCGGGATAGCCCGAATAATCGAGCGCGTTGACGCCGATATAGATCTGCTCGGCGCCCACGACTTCGGCGAGACCCAGAGTGAGCGCGAGGAAGATGCTGTTGCGCGCCGGCACATAAGTGACCGGGATGCCGGCGCCGACGCCGCCCTTGGGCACAGCGATGTCCGCCGTCAGCGCGGAGCCGCCGAACAGCGAGAGATCGAGCGGCATCACGATATGCCGCTCGACACCGAGCGCCTGCGCGACGCGGCGCGCGGCGTCCAGCTCGATGCGGTGCCGCTGGTTATAGTCGATCGTAAGCGCCGCGATGCGGAAGCCGGCTTCGCGCGCGCGTCCGGCCGCCACCATCGAATCAAGGCCGCCCGAAATGAGCGCGACGGCAATAGGTGTCTGGGGAATCATGCGACGGCGCCTAGCGCAAATCCCGCTTCCGCGCCACTTGGCGGACGCGGGTGCCTCTCAGCGTCTCAATGCGATCTTGCAAGTGCCCACGCGGCGCGCCTCCAGCATCATCGCGAACGGCGTGCCATCCGAGACGCCCTGCGAGTCGATCTGCACCAGCCGCGCCGTCTCGACGCGCACCGCCGTGCGGCCTTGCCCGGCATGGGCGCAGTCATAAGTGACGGCGACATTCTGCGCGCTGTTCTCCAGCACGAAGCGCTTGCACTGGCGGCCGGGGTGCTGCGGCTGAAGCAGCTGGCTGGCATCGCCGATGCACAGGCGGCGCGGCAGTGCGGCACTGCCGCGTTCCTTCAGCTCCCATTCGCCGCGCTCGAGGCCGGAAAGCGCATCGAAACCCGATTGGGCAACGACGGCCACGGCCGGGCAAGCCACGGCCATGCCGAGTACAGACAGGATAAGCGCCTTGCGCATGATACCGCTTGTCTTCCCACTGTTGCCGCCGCAGCATTCCCTGCCTTGACGGAGCCACGCCCCCAACGCCTCGGAACATAGTATAGAATTTCGACGAGAAAAGGGCACGGTTCGTCGCGCGGTGCCGAATCAGGTCATGTGACAGCAATTGTCACATTTTGATCAGTCAGGATTGGACAAATCCGCCAGCGTCACGTCGAAAATCTTCGAGCAGAAGGCGCAATCGACCGCGATCACGCCGCGCTCGTCGGCCATCTCGGCCTGTTCCGCCGCTCCGAATCGGGCCAGCACCGAGCGGATATGCACCGGATCGCAGCGACAGCCTTTGCGGATCTCCACCGCATCGAACGCGCGCACTTCCGGTTCCTCATGGAACAGACGCCAGGCAATGTCGGTGAGCGGCAGGGCCGGATCGGTCAGTTCGCCGTCCGACAAGGTCCTGCCGAGCATCATGACATGCTCCCAGTCGGGATGATCGTGCCGCACATGCAGCCGCTCGCGTCCGACTTCGCCCTCGGGGAGATGCTGGAGCAGCATGCCCGCGCCGATGCAGCCTTCACCCGGATCATGCCGCACCGCGATATGGAGGAGGCTGGGAATCTGTTCGGATTGCGCGAAATAATGCTCGGCCGCCGTGCCGAGGCTCGCGCCTTCGAGCGGCACGATGCCCTGATAGCGCTCGCCGCTCGTCGCCTGATCGAACGTGATGGCAAGGAAGCCCTTGCCGAACAGGCCGAACAGGCTCGGGCTCTCGCCCAGCTCCGCCAGCCGATCGGCATCGAACTGCGCATAGCCGCGTACCGCGCCGGCCTTGTAGTCGGCGACGAGCAGCGAGACGACGCCATGCTCGGTCTGCGCCTGCAGGGTGAGCTGGCCGGCATCGTCCTTGAGCAGCGCGCCGAGCAGGCTGGCGAGTACCAGCGCCTCGGCCACGAGTTTCTCGATCACCGGCGGATAACGATGCGCCGAGAGTACATCGTCCAGCGTGGCGCCCACGCGGGCCAGCCGCCCGCGCACATTGCGGGCGGGAATGGCAAAGCCGAGGGCTTCGTCGGAAAAGCTGCGGGGGGATGGCATGGGATGCAGATAGGGATGCGAAGGCGAAATGTCTAAGGGTGGGCGCGATCATTCCTCTCCCCTCGCGGGAGAGGATAGCGAAGCTTGTCGCCAAAGGCGGCTAGCGCAGCTTGGAGAGGGGGAAGGTCAGCGCGGCTGTGCCCCCTCTCCCTCCCACCGCTTCGCGGCAGGCCCCTCCCTCTCCCGCGAGGGGAGAGGGCAAGAAAAGCTTACCCCAGCAATCCGAACGCCCAGAGCAGCACCGACTTCTGCGCGTGGAGGCGGTTCTCCGCCTCGTCCCAGATCAGCGACTGCGGGCCGTCGATCACCTCGGCGGTCACTTCCTCGCCGCGATGCGCGGGCAGGCAGTGCAGGAACTTGGCGCCCGGCCTGGCGCGCGCCATCAGCTGCGCCGTCACCTGATAAGGCATCATCGCCTTCAACTTCTCCTCGCCACCGGCCTGGCCCATCGAGATCCAGGTGTCGGTAACGACGACGTCGGCACCCGTGGCCGCCTCGATCGCGTCGCGGGTCAGGGTGATGGTCGCGCCGCGCTGCTGCGCCGCCGCCGCGAAGCGCGGATCGGGATCGTAGCCCTGCGGCACGCCGACCCGCACGTCGAACTTGAACAGGCCCGCCGCCTCGATGATCGAGTGCAGCACATTATTGCCGTCGCCCAGCCATGCCCACTGGCTGCCGGGCAGCGCGACGCCATGCTCGGCGACGGTCAGCAGGTCCGCCACGATCTGGCAGGGATGGGAATCATCGGTAAGGCCATTGATCACCGGCACGCTGGCATAGCGCGCCATTTCGTCGATCTTCGCATGATCGTCGGTGCGGATCATGATCGCATCGACCATCCGGCTCAGCACGCGCGCAGTATCCGCCACGGTCTCACCACGGCCTAGCTGGCTCGTGCCGGCGTCGAGAATGAGCGAGGTCCCGCCGAGCTGGCGGATCGCCATGTCGAACGAGACGCGCGTGCGCGTCGAGTTCTTCTCGAAGATCATGCCGAGCGTGCGACCGGCCAGCGGGGCGTCCTTGTCGGCAGCGCCCTTGGGCATGCCGGCGCGGGCCGCCTTGCGATCGATCGCGTCGGCGATCATCGCGGCGATAGCATCGCCGCCGGCGTCGGAAAGATTGAGGAAATGCCGTATCGTCAACGGAAGTGCTCCTGCGGAAGCAGGAGCCCAGGGCGGTAGGGCGCCGCCGCTGGGCCCTGGGCTCCTGCTTCCGCAGGAGCGCTAGGAAAGTGCTTAGGCAGCCACCTCCGGCACCTTGTAACTCGCCGCGCCCGCCGAGAGACGCTCGATGCACTCGGCGATATGGCTCTCGTCGATCACCAGCGGCGGCAGCACACGGAAGACATTCTCGCCCGCCGCGACCGTCAGCAGCCCGTGATTGTCGCGCAGATGCGCCACGAAATCGCGGCTCACCGCCGGCTCCTTGAGCTTGATGCCGAGCATCAGCCCCTTGCCGCGAATCTCGTCGAAGAGATGATCGTGGTTCGGGATGAGCTGCTCGAAGGCCTGGCGCAGGCGCTCGCCCTTCTTGGCGACCTCATCGAAGAAGCCGGGCTCCAGCATGACGTCGAGGATCGCCTGACCCGCTGCCATGGCGAGCGGATTGCCGCCATAGGTCGAGCCGTGCGTGCCGATCACCATGCCCTTGGCCGCTTCCTCGGTGGCGAGGCAGGCGCCGAGCGGGAAACCGCCGCCAATGCCCTTGGCCACGGTCATGATGTCGGGCGTGATGCCATAATGCTCATAAGCGAAGAACTTGCCGGTGCGCCCATAGCCGCACTGGATCTCGTCCAGAATGAGCAGCAGACCATGCTCGTCGCAGGCCTTGCGCAGGCCCTGGATGAACTCGGGCGTGCCGGCCGTCATGCCACCTTCGCCCTGCACCGTCTCGACCAGGAAACCCGCGGTCTCGTCATCGATCTTCGCCAGCGCGCCTTCGAGATCGTTGAACGCGACATACTCGAAGCCGGGCAACAGCGGCTCGAAACCGTCGCGCATCTTGGGCTGATCGGTCGCGCTGATCGCGCCGATCGAACGGCCGTGGAAAGCGTTCTTGAAGGTGATCAGCTTGTGCCGCTGCGGGTTGCCGTTGACGTAATGATAGCGGCGTGCGGTCTTGATCGCGCACTCGATCGCCTCGACGCCGCTGTTCGTGAAGAACACCGTGTCGGCGAAGCAATTGTCCACGATGCGCTTGGCCAGCGCCTCGCCCTGCGGCGAGCCGTAGAGATTGGAGACGTGCATGAGCGTCGCCGCCTGCTCCTGGATCGCCTTGGTCAAGTGCGGATGGCCATGACCCAGCGCATTCACCGCGATGCCCGCGGCGAAGTCCAGATAGCGCTCGCCGCGCTCGCCGATCAGATAGCAGCCCTCTCCGCGCACCGGACGCACATCGCACCGGGGGTAAACGGGCATGAGCGGGGTGATCGACATAAGAGAGCTCCTTCCTCGCACGCTTTTCAGAAACGGAAAAAGGCGGCCCGTGCGAGGCCGCCATCGTCAGGGCGCCCCTATAGACGCGAGTGCGCGCTTTCGCAATGGATTGGAGGAGCTAGCGCTTGGCCTTCACCACGGCCGGCACGCCGACCGCGAGGCCGCCCGCCGGGACATCCTGCATGACGACCGCGTTGGCGCCGATCGCCGCATCGTCGCCGATCGTCACGCGGCCCATGATGACCGCCCCCGCGCCGATGTTCACGCGCTTGCCGATGATCGGCGCCTCGTCGAGCCGGTCGAGCGAGCGCAGGCCGAGCGTGCAGTTCTGCCGGATGATGCTCCCGTCACCGATCACGCTCGCACCATGCACGACGATGCCGCCCTGATGCTCGACGATGACGCCGCGGCCGATCGTCGCCGCATAGGGAATCTCGATGCCGTAGACATTGCGGCAATGCCGGAAACCCCAGCGATAGAGGAGGCTGAGCGGCGCGCGCAGCAGCTTGGGGCGCACGCCCATGCGCCAGTTGCCGAAGCGATGCCAGAAAAGCGTGCGGAAGCCGGGCCGCGTCCAGTCGCGCCCGTGGCTGCGATAATCCTCCGCAATCAGCGCGCACATCTCGCTGAACGTCATGAGCCCCCGCCCTTATATTCGATGATCTGGTGGCCGCCGCCGCGCCAGCGCTTGAGAAAATAGCGCGCAAGGCCACCGAATTGCGCCAGCTTGCCGAGCATGATCCAGAGGCCATAGCCGAGCGCGAAGCGCGGCGTGGCGCCGCGCCGCCATTTGCCGAACCCGATACGCACGACCTGCAGCGGATAGAGCAGCAGGAAGCCGAGCGCGACCAACGCTGCCGCGCCGGAACTGAAGCCGATGAACGCAAGCACGAGGATCACCACCGGGATCAGCCCGCCCCACAGGACGATGCTGTTGCGCTGCCGGCGCCAGTCGGGAAACGCTTGATGCCCGTGCCGCGCGACATGCTCGGCAAAGGCGTGGCCGGCACGGCGCGCGCGCAACCATTGCTGGCGCGGATGATGCATGTCCGCATCGTGCAAGGTCATCTCGGCATCGATCCGCCGCACTTTCCAGCCCTTGAGGCCGAGGCGGCGGCAAAGGTCCGGCTCCTCGCCGGCGATGAGGTCGTCGCTATAGCCATCGACCTGCTTCAGGGCCTGGACGCGGAACAGCACATCGCCTCCGCAGGCGCCGACAAGGCCCACGGGCACATTCCATTCGTCATCGCAGAGCGCGTTGTAGAAGCTCGCCTGCGGAAAGCGCTCGCGGCGGCGGCCGAACACCGCACAGAGATCCGGCTCGGCCTCCAGCGCGCGTCGCGCCTCGTCGAGCCAGCCGCTCGCCAGCTCGCAATCGCCATCGACGAACTGGATGAACTCGAGACCTGGATGATCCACCAGCAAACGCCGCCAGCCGGCATTGCGCGCCCGCGCCGCTGTGAAGCCGCGATCGGTCGACAGGCGCTCGACGGTCATGCCGAGGCCGATCGCGAACTCCACGCTGCCGTCGGTCGAGCCGGAATCGACATAGACGACCGGGCAGCCCGGCGGCACGCTGCGCAGGCAGCGTTGCAGCCGCTCGCCTTCATTGCGGCCAATGGCCACGAGGCCGATGCGCGGCCGGGCCGGTGCCGCGCTCATGTCTCCATCCAGGCCGGCGCGCGACCCGGCGGCTCGTCCCAGCGGGGGATCGAGCGGCGGCCATCGCGGACGGATGGCAGGAAGCTGTGTCGCAAGGTCATCGGCAGCTCGTGCGGAATATCGCCGGGGCGCTTGCCTCGCACCGGCCGGAGCGCCAGCGACAGCGCCTTGCCCGCCGTCCAGGCGAGGGTCGCGCCAAGCGCACCGGCCTTCCCCTTGGTGAGCACGAAGAAGCGCCGCCGTGCCTCATAGCGATAGATCGGATGCGGCCTCGCGGTGACCTGACCGCCGCTCTCGACGCCGGTCGCGGCTCCCGCGATGTGCGTGATCCGGCTCTCGGGCACGAAGCGAAAGCGCCAGCCCGCGCGTCCCATGCGGTGCATCAGCTCGACTTCCTCGAAATAGAGGAAGAAGCCGTCATCGAAGAGCCCGGTCTCGCGCAGCGCCGCGCTGCGGAACATCACGCTCGCGCCGGTGAGCCAGTCGGCCGGCCCGGCCCGCTCGACCACCACCGGCGGCACGCGCAGCAGCTTGCCGAGCTTGGCAAGGCCGCAACCGCGCACGAACTCGCTGCCGATCGAGGGGAATCTGAAAGCCGATCCGGCCAGCGACCCGTCCGGCTCCAGCAACTGGCTACCCACGGCGCCAAGCTGCGGATCGGCGCGTATGGCCGAGACCAGCGCCACGATCGCGCCCGGCTCCACCACCGTGTCCGGATTGAGGATATGAATGAACTCGGGCGGACCCGGCCGCTGCAACAGCCGAAGCATGGCCTGATTGTTCGCCCAGCCGAAGCCGCCGTTCATTTCGAGGGGCAGGACGCTGACCCAATCCCGCCAGTCCTCGCCGGAGAAGCGCGCGCTCAGCTTCTCGGCGGAGCCATCGCCGGACGCGCCATCGACGATCACGACATCGAACGGCCCGGCCGTCGCCCGCTCGGCCGCCAGCGCTTCTACACAGCGAATCGCATAGTCCGCCGTCCGATAGTTCACGATCACGATCGCGAGCGAAGGCGCGGGGATTTCTGGCATCGATGTAGCGGATAGGTCATCGGCCGAACGGGCGTCAACGCCCGGCGGCGCGCGGCCCGTTATTTCCGGTGAAGCGCGGCCACCGCGCGGGCGACCGACTGCATCAGCGCCCAGCGCTCGGGGATGCTCACCGTCGTCTCGCCGATCATCACGGCGATGGCATAGCTGGTGCCGTCCGGCGCGGTCATGATGCCGACATCGTTATAGCCGGTGGAGCGGGGCGACAGGTCCTGACCCGTCCCGGTCTTGTGGACATAGGTCCAGCCTTCCGGCACGCCGGCCTTGACGCGCTGCGGTCCGGTCTTGGCGTCGCCCATGATGGCCAGCAGCGCCTGCGTGGAACTCGGCGAGAGCATGTCGCCCTTCTTGAGCTTGGCGAGCGCACGCACGATGGCAGTCGGTGCCGCACCGTCGATCGGATTGGCGAGATAAGCGTCGAGCGCCTTCTCGCGCGCGCTGCGGGGCAGATTGGCGCGCGCAGTGTAGAAGCGCCGGCCCATCGCCATGTCCTGCGACCAGGTGAGGCCCGCCGTCTGGCTCTGCAGCATGCGCTCGCCGGGACCGAAGCGGATCGTCTCGGGGCCGAAGAAGCGCCGCGCCAGATAGCCGCGCACCGCTTCGGGTCCGCCAACGGTGCGCAGGATCGAATCGTTCGCCGTGTTGTCGCTCTGCTGCATCGCGCGGAAGAGCAAATCCCGCAGCGTGGTCTTGTAGCCCTCGCCCTTCACCATCGCGGCGATCGGCTGATGGAACAGGGTGAGGTCGCCCGGGCGAATCGTCACCGGCGTATCGAGCGACACCTTGCCGCGGTCGATCGCATCGAACATCGTCATCGCGACCCAGAGCTTGGAGACGCTCTGCTGCGGGAAGAGCTGGTCACCGTTGTGCGTCACCGTCCAGCCCGCATCGACCCGCTGGACGGCAATGCCCACGCGGCCGTTGAACTGGCGCCCGAGCGTCTGGATCGTCGCGACAAGCGCCGGGGACGGCTGCTGCCGGGCCTGCGTAACGGCGAGATGGGCTCGCGGTGCGGGCGCTTCCGGCTTGGGCGAGACCGGAAGGGGGGCCGCCGCGGCAACGGGAATGGAGCGCGTCGATGGAATCGCCGTACAGGCACCAGCGAGGGCCATCAGCCCCGCCGCAATCGTAACCGGCCCCAAACGCCACCTGGACTTCACTGCACGACCCTGAGCAACCATATGCATGTTCTTGCACAACAGCCTTAACAGACGCCGAACGCAAGCAAGACCAGTGCGGCGACACGAGTCCGATTTGCGGCGAGCCGGGACTTGGCCGGGAACGCGCTGCACCGAACGGCATTTTCGGGTCGCCGTTTGATCCCGATCAAGGCGCCATCCGCTTCGGGGATACACAACAGTCTCAGCGCGATGCCACCAACATCCCGCCGGAAATGGTCAGCGCCATTTCCCTCCCTGGTCGACCTTCGGGGCGCGGCGGTCTGGTCCACGCGCCCCATTTTTTTGCGGCTGGGGCGCGCCGGCCCCAAGACAGTTTTCTACGGCACCAGCACCGTATCGAGCGCCTCGGGCAGCATCTCGGGATAGTCCATCGTATAGTGCAGGCCCCGGCTCTCCTTGCGCTTGAGCGCGGAGCGGATGATGAGCCGGGCGACTTCGAGCAGGTTGCGCAGCTCGATGAGGTCGGCCGTCACCCGGAAATTGCCGTAATAATCGTCCACTTCCTGCGCGAGCAGGTCGGCCCGGTGCTGGGCGCGTTCCAGCCGCTTGGTGGTGCGCACGATGCCGACATAGTCCCACATGAACCGGCGGATTTCCTTCCAGTTGTGCGTGACGATGACTTCCTCGTCGCTGTCCGTGACGCGGCTTTCGTCCCAGGCACGGATAGCGGGCGGCGTGCCCATCGCATCCCAGCTGGCGCGGATATGGTTGGCGGCCGCCTCGCCGAACACGAAGCATTCGAGCAGCGAGTTGGAGGCAAGGCGATTGGCGCCGTGCAGCCCGCTCTCGGTTACCTCGCCCGCCGCATAAAGTCCCGGCAGGTCAGTCTTGCCGTCGAGATCGATGACCACCCCGCCGCACGTATAATGCTGCGCCGGGACGACCGGGATCGGCTCCTTCGTGATGTCGATGTCGAGATCGAGCAGCCGCGCATAGATGGTCGGGAAATGCTCCTTGATGAATTCCGGCTCTTTGTGGCTGATGTCGAGGTGGACATAATCGAGGCCGAGCCGCTTGATCTCATGGTCGATGGCGCGCGCCACCACGTCGCGCGGCGCCAGTTCGCCGCGCTTGTCGTGCCGGTCCATGAACCGCTTGCCGCCGCCAGGCACGCCGGGGGGCAGCTTGAGCTTGCCGCCCTCGCCCCGCATCGCCTCGGTGATCAGGAAGTTCTTGACCTCCAGATTGTACAGGCAAGTCGGATGGAACTGGTTCATCTCCATGTTGGAGACGCGGCAGCCCGCGCGCCAGGCCATGGCGATCCCGTCGCCGGTCGCGCCGCGCGGCGCTGTCGAGAACAGATAGGTGCGCCCCGCGCCACCGGTGGCGAGGACTGTCGCGCGGGCGACGAAGGCATCGACCCGGCCGGCCTTCTGGTTGAGCGCATAGACGCCCCAGACATGCCCATCACCCGAGTAGCGCTCGCCATGGCGGGACGTGATGAAGTCGATGGCGACCATGTTCTCCAACAGCGTGATGTTGGGATTGGCGCGCGCGGCCTTGAGCAGCGCCTTCTGCACTGCCGCGCCGGTGGCGTCATCGACATGCACGATGCGGCGGTGACTGTGCCCGCCCTCGCGCGTCAGATGCCAGCGCTCGCCGAACTCCGCGCCGTCATTGAACGGCACGCCGAGCGCCGCCAGCCGCTCGATCGCCGCCGGGGCGCCGGAGACGACGAACTCGACCGTGCTGCGATCATTGAGGCCCGCGCCCGCGATCATCGTGTCCTCGACATGCGCGGCGAAGCTGTCGCCCGCATCGAGCACGGCGGCGATGCCACCCTGCGCCCAGTTGGTCGAGCCGGAGTCCAGAGCGCCCTTGGCGAGCACGATCACCTTGCGATCCTGCGCCAGGTTGATCGCGGCGGTAAGGCCGGCGGCGCCCGAGCCGATGATGACGACGTCGTGATGGGAGATGGTCATGGGAGCTGTGATCCTGCCGGGCCTAGCGCAGCCAATTCTCTATTCGCAGGCCGGCGACCCGCTCGAATTCGCCTACATTGTCCGTCACAAGGGTTGCACCGATCGTCAGCGCATGAGCCGCGATCAGCATGTCGTTGCCGCCGATGGGGCGCCCCGCCGCCTCCAGCCGGGCGCGCAGCTCACCATAAGTCCGGTCGGCATCACCTGAAAGGGGAAGGACGGGAAGCACCGCGAGCACGGCGGCCAATTGCCGGGACAACCGCTCCGATTGGCGCTTGGCCGCGCCGAAATGGAGTTCGGCGGCCACGATGATGCTGGTGGCAACGGCGGCCTCGCCCACTTGTCCGATGCGCGCCGCCACCGTGCCCTGCGGATGGCGCACCAGGGCGGACACGATGTTCGTGTCGAGCAGATAATCGCTCACAGATCGACTGGGCCGGGAACCGGGTCGTCGGCGGGTGCAAAGTCCTCCTCGATGACCGGCAGAGTCGCAAGCACCGCGAGCAGGGACTTGGGCGGCGCGGACTCGATGATGAGGCGTCCGTCTTCCTTGCGCATGATTGCGTCTTCGCCGGGCAATTCGAACTCGCGCGGGATGCGGACCGCCTGGCTGCGGCCGTTCTTGAACAGCTTGACGTGGCGTTCCTGGCCCATGCATCGCACACTGGCATATGACACGGCATATGTCAACACACGCATGATCGGCGGCGCCGATCCCGCCGCCTTTCCGTCTTCAGCGTGCCTCAAGCTGCCGCCCGAGTCAGCGTCAGGAACACGTCCTCAAGGTCCGGATCGTGTGTGGAGACATCGACGATCGCGAGGCCCTGGCTCTGGATCAGGCTCAGCACTTCACCCGCCGTGGCGCGGTTCTTGAGATAAGTGACCTTGAGGCTGCGCTCGCCGGATTTCTCGACCTTCTCGAACCGGTCGTGCGTCGGCAGCTCGGTGACGTCGCGGTCGACCGTCACCTCGACCACTTTCTCCTGCGCCATGTTGACCAGCTCGCGGGTCGGCTTGTCGGCGATGAGCTTGCCATGATTGATGATCGCGATGCGATCGCACAGCTCCTCGGCTTCCTCCAGATAGTGCGTCGTGAGCACGATGGTCACGCCGCGATCGTTGAGCGAGCGCACATAGAACCAGAGCTGCTGGCGAAGCTCGATGTCGACACCCGCGGTCGGCTCGTCCAGCACGAGGATCGGCGGCGAGTGGACCATCGCCTTGGCAACCATCAGCCGCCGCTTCATGCCGCCCGAGAGCGTGCGCGAATAGGCGTCGGCCTTGTCCTCCAGATGGACGGCGCGCAGCAGCTCCATCGATCGCCGCTCGGCCTTGGGCACGCCATAATAGCCGGCCTGATTCTCCAGCGTCTCCAACGGTGTGAAGAACGGATCGAACAGGATCTCCTGATTGACGATGCCGATCGAATTCTTGGCATTGCGCGGATTGGCGTCGATATCGAAGCCCCAGATGCGCGCCGTGCCGCCGGTCTTGTTCACCAGCCCCGCGAGGATGTTGATCATCGTCGATTTGCCTGCGCCATTTGGCCCCAGCAGCCCGTAAATGGCGCCGCGCGGGATGGAGAGGCTGACATCGTCGAGCGCGCGCTTGCCGCCCGCATAGGTCTTGCTGAGATTCTGGATGTCGATGGCTAGGTCCGTCATGCGGCTGCTCTAGGGCAATCAGTTCGCAATGAAAACGGGCCTCGCGCGGTCAGCTACCGACGAGTGCGCAATATTCTGCCGCGTGGAGAAAGTCGGCGCGGCGGATAGCGAGCCGCCCGGCCGCTTCCTCGTCCTCGCCCCACTGTTCCGCCTGCCAGCGCTCGTCGAGGCTGGCGGCATCGAACAGAGCCTCGGCACTGGTCGCGCCACTGAGCAGAGCCAGCGCGCCGACAAGACTCCCGCCGATCTGGGTCAGCGTCGCGGCGCCCGCAAGCAGCCAGGGATCGAGCGCCTCGACCGCGCCGCGCAGAGCGGCCAGCGTCCGCGCGGGCTGGTCGACCGGCAGGATGCCGGCAGTGATGGCGAATTCGACGCCATAGGCGCCGCGCGCCCAATCGAGCAGCGGGTCCCACGCCGCGCTTTGCCGCGCAACGAAATCCGCCGGTTCGTCGGCGCGGTAGCAGAGCAGATCGCTCTCGGCATAAGCGGCGACCTGCCCCCGGAAATCACCTAGCGCAGGCAGAACGCGGTCGATCGTCGCATTGGCGAAGCCGGTCATCGGCATGGCGCGGGGATCGATCTCCTCGCCCTGCGAATCCCACTCGGCGGCGATCGCGCGGGCCAGCGCCTCACCGGGCACGACCAGCAATGCCCGCGCCGGGGTGCGCACGGGGCGCCCGTCGAGCTGGATCGCCCAGCCATCGCGCTCGGCTATCGCCTGCGCTTCTTTCCAGAAGCGCTTCACGGCTGTTTCGGCGTCGCGAAGGCGCGGGCCAGCATGCGCGGCACGATCATGAACTGGAAGAAGCCGACACTGGCGACGATGACGCCCATCCACTTGGCCTTGTCGCCCTGAACCCAGCCAAATTTCTCCATGCCGATGGCGATGCCGAAGATCAGGATCAGCGCGCCGGACAGGCGGAAGAGGCCGATCATGAAGAAGCGCTGCCTGGCGGCGGCGGCGCGGCGCGCGGCCTCGGCTGGGTCGGCCTGGGGAGGGATATCGCTCATGGCAGGCCGATATGGCGAGCCAGTTCGGCGCTGTCCATCGCCACGCTCGCCGCGCCCGCCGCGTGCAGCTCGTCCGGCGCATGATAGCCCCAGCCGACGCCAAGACCGCGCACGCTCGCCGCACCGGCCATCAGCATGTCGAAACTGGTGTCGCCGATCATGACCGCATGCTCGCGCTCGGCGCCGGCCTGCGCCAGCGCCGCCTCGATCATCGAGGGATGCGGCTTGGACGGGTGTCGGTCGGCCGTCTGCAGCGACACGAAGCGCCCGAACAGCCCATGATGCTCCAGCACGAGGCGCAGGCCGCGATCCGACTTACCGGTCGCGACCGCGAGCAGCCAGCCATCGGCTTCCAGCACATCGAGCAGATCGGCGATACCGTCGTAAAGCGGCTCCTGTACCCCGCCACTGGCCCGCAACGTCTGGAAAGCTCGCTTGTAATGCTCGCTCACTTCGTGGTGAAAGGCGCCGTCCGCCTCGGGCAACAGCACCGCCATGGCCTGCGGCAGAGAGAGCCCCACCACGGCAAGGCACTGCTCGCGCGACGGGCAGGCGAGCGACACCGCATCGAAGGCCGCCGCCATGGACGCGACGATGCTGTGCTGGCTGTCCACCAAAGTGCCGTCACAATCGAAAATGGCGAGCCGCAAGGTCATGGCCGCCTCATAGCGCCCTGCCGTACGATTTCCAGCAGCTCCGGTTGCAACGCGGCGCGCGGGCGCTCTACACCGCTGCCATCCATTTGAATTCTCCGGAGTCTCCCATGCATCGTCGCACTTTCGTCCTCGGCGCCGCCGCAGCCACCGTCGTCGGGACCTTGCCTGTTCGCCTCGCCGCACAGGCTACGGGCACCAATCCCGCCGACACGGCCCTCCGCGCCACACTCGATCGCTTCTTCTACACTCGCATAGAGGAGTCTCCCGAGGCGGCGACCAGCCTCGGCCTCGACAGCGGGGCGCGCGCGCATCTCAAATCGAAGCTGGACGATGATTCCCCGGCCGGCCGCGCCCGTTCCCTCAAGCGCGCCAAGAGCGAGCTGGCCGAGCTCGACAAGGTCGATGCCAGCAAGCTTTCCGAGCATGCGAAGATCGATCTCGAAGTCGTGCGCTATCAGCTCAATCGGTCGATCGCGGGCGCCGAGCGCTTCCAATATGGCAGCGCCATGGGCCGTTTCGCGCCCTACACGATCAGCCAGCTCACCGGCCCGTATCGCGACATTCCCGACTTTCTGGACTCGCAAGTGCGCGTGCGCGATGCGGCCGAAGCCGATGCCTATCTCGCGCGGCTCGATGCCTTCGCAACCGCGCTGGATGACAGCACGGCGCAGCAGCGCGCCGACGCGGCCAAGGGCGTGTTCGCGCCGGACTATATCCTCGACACGACGCTCAAGCTGCTCGCCGCCGCGCGCGATCTGCCGGCGAAGGACACGGTGATGGTCACCGCCCTCGCCCGCAAGCTCAAGGACGCCAACCTGCCACCCGAGCGCGCCGCGCAGGCCGAGGCGATCGTGGTGCAGAAGGTCTTCCCCGCGCTCGACCGCCAACGCGCGCTGGTAACGGAGTTGCGCGCCAAGGCCGTGCATGACGCCGGCTGCTGGCGCCTGCCGGACGGCGAGGCCTATTATGCCGGCGCCGCCGAAGCCGCGACCACGGTCAGGATGAGCGGCGACGAGATCCACCGCACCGGCCTCGATCAGGTCGCCGAGCTCAATGCGCGCATCGACGCCATCCTCAAGGGCCAGGGCATGAGCCGGGGCACGGTCGGCGAGCGGCTGATCGAACTCAACAAGCGGCCCGACCAGATCTTCCCCAACACGAACGAGGGCCGCGCCGCGCTGCTCGCCGTGCTCAACGATCAGGTGAAGGCGATGTACAAGCGCCTGCCGGAAGCCTTCCTGACTCTGCCCAAGGCGCCCGTCGAGGTGCGCCGCGTGCCCGAGACGATCCAGGCCGGCGCTCCGGGCGGCTATTATGAAAGCGCCACGCTCGATGGCGCGCGGCCCGGCATCTACTATATCAACCTGCGCGACACGTTCGACCGGCCCAAATTCGGCCTCGCCACGCTGAGCTATCATGAGGCGGTGCCCGGCCATCACATGCAGGTGATGCTGGCGCTGGAGAGCGACGACATCCCCCTTATCCGCAGGCGCGGCGGCTTCTCGGGCTATTCGGAAGGTTGGGCGCTCTACACCGAACAGCTCGCCGACGAGATGGGCATGTATGAGGGCGATCCGCTCGGGCAGGTCGGCTATCTCCAGTCGCTGCTGTTCCGCGCGACGCGGCTCGTGGTGGACAGCGGCATGCATGCCAAGCGCTGGAGTCGCGAGCAGGCGACCGACTATTTCCTCGCCACCACCGGCATTGCGCGCGGGCGCGGTCAGGGCGAGATCGATCGCTACACCGTCTGGCCGGGCCAGGCATGCAGCTACAAGATCGGCCACACGGTCTGGGTGCGCCTGCGCGAGGAAGCGAAGAAGAACCCGAAGTTCGACATCAGGCAATTCCACGAAGTGCTGCGCCTCGGCGCGATGCCGCTCGCCGTGCTGGAGCGCCAGGTGCGGGCGCGCTGGACTGTGAGCTGAGGACCGCACACGCTCGGGCCAACGGGTCGCGTGCGATTGCGGTCACGCCCAATTACCCTCTCCCGCGAAAGCGGGAGAGGGCTAAAGTCGCGAACGGTCATCAACGTTTCTGCCCCCTCCCAACCCCGATTTTCCGCCCGTCGCACGCACCGAGCCGTTCGCCCGTGGCAGAAATGCCACGCCCGTTCCGGCAACGCGGCGAGTATCGATGAGCAGCCAGCCAGTGCAACGGCCTATTCCTCCTCGGGCAATTTTTTCTGTCCGCTTTCCCTAATCGCCCCATCCGAACGTCCGTTCGCTCTGCCGGATATGCTCGTGCCTAAGCCGAGCCCGCGGAAAAAAATTGGGAGATTGGGATGAAGAAGCTGATTCTTTTGACGGCCTCGTGCGCGTCCATCGTGGCGGCCATGCCGGCCTGGGCACAGGAGAGTGCCGAAGATGAAACCGGCGGCGTGCAGGACATCGTCGTGACCGCCACGCGCCAGGCGACCAACCTGCAGGACACGCCGATCGCGATCACCGCCGTCACCTCCGACACGCTGGAGGAACGCGGGCTCAAGAGCACGGCCGACCTCTCGCAGGCCGTGCCGAATGCGACGTTCCGCCGCGTGCAGGGCGCCTTCGGCCCCGGCGTCAGCGCGTTCATCCGTGGCATCGGCCAGGCCGACACCAGTCTCGGCTCCGAGCCGTCGGTCGCCTATTATGTCGACGACGTTTATTATCCGCTGCTGCTCGGCTCGAACTTTGACCTGCTCGATCTCGACCATATCGAGGTGCTGCGCGGCCCGCAGGGCACGCTGTTCGGCCGCAATTCGCTCGCCGGCGCAGTCAATATCGTCTCCAAGGCGCCGAGTCTCACCGAAGCATCGGCCTATGTGCAGGCGACGATGGGCAGCTACAATCGCATCGACATCCGCGCGGGCTTCAACGTGCCGCTGACGCCGAACCTCGGCCTCTCCGTCTCGGGCGTCTCCAAGAAGCGCGACGGCTATCAGCGCATGCTCGATTTCCGCTGCGACATGGAGCGCAAGGGCACGAGCGCGCTTTCCGGCCGCCTGCCCTATTCGAGCGCGATCAACACGAGCGCGAACAATTTCAAGGCGGACGACTGCACCGTTGGCCGTCTGGGCGGCGAGGATGTCCGCGCCATTCGCGGCAGCCTGCGCTGGGAGCCGGTCGATAATGTCTCGCTGACCCTGATCGGCGACTATACGCGCGACCGCTCCGAGAACCCGGCCGACAAGCTGCTGGTCGTGACCGGCCCCGGCGGCGCCAATCTGCAGACCCAGGCCAATTATTTCGGCGTGACCTATGACAGCCGCTTCGTGACCGGCGATCCGTTCACCACCTATGCCAGCTATACCGATCCGGTCGGTGCGGGCGTCGTTATCCCGCTCACCACTACTGGCGGCGAATCCTTCTGGAACGGCCGCGCCAATCGCGGCGGCGCATCGTTCAGCCCGGTCACCCGGCTCGACAATTGGGGCGTCTCGGCCAAGCTGGTCGTGGGCCTCACCGACGACATCGACCTCACCGCCATCGCCGGCTATCGCAAGATGACCGAGGATCATGCCTTCGACATCGATGGATCGCCGCTGACGCTGGAGCATACCCTGCTCAACATCGGCGAGAGCTACAAGAACATCGAAATCCGCCTCTCCGGCAAATCCGACCTGATCGACTGGGTCGCGGGCGGCTTCTATTTCGAGGGCGACGGCTTCACGCACGCCATCACCTATTCGCCGCAAAGCGCCTTCTTCAAGATCCAGAACATCAAGTACACGCCGCTCAGCAAGGCCGTGTTCGCGAACGTCACGATCAAGCCGCTCGACGGTCTCGGCATCGTCGCCGGCGGTCGTTACTCGGACGACGAGAAGGATGTCGATTTCTCGAACGTGCTCGACACCAATCCGATCCTCGACCTGACCAAGGGCGACACGGCGTTCAAGATCAAGCCGGCCGCCACGCGGTTCGACTGGAAGCTTGGCGTCAATTATGCCTTCAGCAACGACTTGATGGTCTATGCCTCGGCATCGACCGGCGCGCGCCTGCCGGGCTATAATACTCGTCCGCAACAGCCCTCGCAGGTCGTCTCGTTCGGCAGCGACGAGACGCTGGCTTACGAACTCGGCATCAAGGCCGATCTGTTCGACCGCAAGCTGCGGCTGAACCTCGCCGGCTTCTACACCGACTACAAGTCGCGCTACACCAACACGACCGGCGCGGAGATCAACATGATCGCGGGCGCAGCGCGGCCCGGTACCTGCGTGATTGTGCCGCTCCCGGCCGGTGGCCCGGGCGCGACGACCTGCCGAACGACGCCATATAATGCCGCGACCGATGGAGCGCAGAACCCGGCCGCCGGCATCGGCGTCCTCTCCATCCCGCGCACCTATTTCATCAACACGCCGGGCAAGGTGAAGGGCTTCGAGATCGAGATGGAAGCCCGCCCGATCGACGGCCTCGCCATCAACGCCGCGGTCGGCTTCGCCAAGTTCGATTCCCCGGACCTGAAGCTGCCGACCCGTGCCAACGACCGTCTCGCCGGCCTGCCGGAATGGAACGGCACCATCGGTATCCAGTACATGCTGGACGCGCCGCAGCTCGGCGGCACGGTCACGCCGCGTCTCGACTGGTTCTACACCGGCGACATCAAGCCGAGCGCCGCGCGCAACACCTACAACCAGCCGGCTTATTCGCTGTTCAACAGCCGCCTGACCTATCATCACGAGGAGCATGACGTCTCGGTCGCGCTCGGCGTGACCAACCTGTTCGACAAGCGCTATTACTATAACTTCTTCATCTACCAGGACATCGGCTTCCCCAATGTCAACGGCCAGCCCGGCACGCCGCGGCAGTGGTTCGTGGAGCTTTCGAAGAAGTTCTGATCGCCTTCAGCGCCCGCGCCGGTTCCTGTGAGCCGGCGCGGAAGCGTCCCATGCCTAGGGTTCGGACCCAATAACTGGATTCCCACGTTGCTCGGATTGTGATTCAGTGTCTTGGCGAGGAGGCGCTGAGATGTCTGATTTCTTTTGGTTTTCCGATGCGCAGTGGTCTCGGATTGAGCCGC
>NZ_JAHKKS010000018.1 GCF_019737615.1 Sphingobium xanthum
CTTCGCGAACAAATCCTGCGGATCACGACCAGCCAGAAGCTGGTCCAGCATGGCCTTGTCGATCGCCATATCGATGGTCCTTCCTATCCATCTCTATGGCCTCGCGCACAAAATATCTGACAGTCCCCAAAGTCTCGCGCCGAACCAGATCCCGACCTTCGACAACCATGACATGCACCCGCTGCAAGCGCCCCTGCGGACAAATTAATCGGGAAGATCGATCAGACTATCCATCGGTATCCATTCGCAAAATCGGGATCGGCATGCCATATGCGGCATATTACACAGACGCCGAATGAACCGATGGAGACCGACATGACCGACGCTGCGCTCAAGACGCCGACCGACCTCAAGTCAAATGCCGTCAAGGCCGTGGCTGATGCGCTGAACGGCCTGCTGGCCGACTATTATGCGCTTTACCTCAAGACCAAGAATTTCCACTGGCACGTCTCCGGCCCGCATTTCCGCGACTATCATCTGATGTTCGACGAGCAGGCGACCGAGATTCTGGCGACCACGGACCTGATCGCCGAGCGGGTGCGCAAGACCGGCAACACGACGCTCCGCTCGATCGGCGACATTGCGCGCCGCCAGAGCCTGAAGGACAATGTTGCCGAGTTCGTGTCGCCCGCCGATATGCTGGAGGAATTGCGCGCCGACAACCTCGCGCTCGTGGAAGCGCTGCGCGCCGCCAAGGAACTGACCGGCGCCGCCAACGACAACGCGACCGACGGGATCATCGACGACTGGACCGATCAGGCCGAGCAGCGCGCCTGGTTTCTGTTCGAGGCCGGCCGCGGCGCCTGATTCGGGCCGTCGAGTGGGTCCATCTGGCGCGATGTGGGCCTTGTCCCTTTCAAGCCGACACAGTGCTCCTGCGAAAGCAGGAGCCCAGGGCGGCAGGACGCTTCGGCTGTGCCATGGGTTCCTGCCTTCGCAGGAACATAAGAGGTCAATTTGAATGGGACGCGCTCCACGCGCTCCATCGCACAAAGAGAAAGGGCCGGGAGATCACTCCCGGCCCTTTTCATTTCGGTGATTCGGTAACTGACTCAGTCAGCCTTGGACGCCAGATTGACCGCCGCATATTTGCCGCGCCGATCGACCTCCAGCTCGAAGTCGAGCCGGTCGCCTTCCTGCAGCGAGGACATGCCTGCCCGCTCAACGGCGCTGATATGTACGAACGCATCGGGCTGGCCATCGTCGCGCTGAATGAAGCCGAAGCCCTTCATGGCATTGAAGAACTTGACCGTGCCGCTGGCGCGCTCGCCCGTGAGCTGGCGCATCGGGCCACGCTCGCCGCCGCCGCGATCGCCGCCGGGGGCAGCGCCACCAGCGCGCTCGGGCACCGGAAGCGGCTCGCCGTCGATCACCAGATCGGTCGCGGAGATCTTGCCGCCACGATCGACCAGCGTGAACTTGAGCTGCTGTCCTTCGGCAAGACCGGTCAGGCCGGCCTGCTCGACGGCGCTGATGTGGACGAACACGTCCTCACCGCCATCGTCACGGACAATGAAGCCGAAACCCTTCTGGCCGTTGAAGAACTTGACCACGCCGGAGCCTTCGCCGACGACCTGGGCCGGCATTCCGCCGCGACCACCGCCGCCACCGCCACCACGGAAGCCGCCACCGCCGCCGCCGCCGCGGAAGCCACCGCCGCCACCGCCGCGATCACCGAAGCCGCCGCCGCCGCCGAAACCGCCGCGATCACCATAGCCGCCGCCGCCACCGCCGCCGCCGAACCCGCCGCGGGGTGCGCCGTAGCTGCTTCCACCGAAATCGGAATATCCGCCCTCGAAACCCGGCTCACCGAAGCCGTCCCGCTTGTCCTTGCCGCGCCCGCGGCGCCCTCTGTCGAAACTCATGCCCTGTTAGTCACTTTCGCTCGTCCAACCACTCATCCTCCCCATGCCGGACGACGCGCACGAGAGACTCGGCCGAATGCCAAATTCAACCGAGTTTCGCTATAACGCTATTTATCCACAAGCGCGAATGATTTTGATGAGACTCGGTGCCGGATCGCGTTTGATTGTTCGGACGCTCGAAATTCTGCGCGTCTTCCATGGGATGTGATTACCGATTCACCCGTTTCTCAGGCGGGTTTCCTCTCGCGCAACATGCGTCTAAGGAAGCGGCATGAGTGTTTATCTGCATGAAGAAGACCTGCCCGAGGGCGTCCTTGCCGACGGGCCGGTCGCCATCGACACGGAGACGATGGGCCTGATCACGCCGCGCGACCGGCTCTGCCTGGTCCAGATCAGCGACGGCAAGGGTGACGAGCATCTGGTGCGGTTCGCCCCGGGCAGCAGCTATGCCGCGCCCAATCTGCGCGCGATCATCGCCGATCCCACCCGGCTCAAGCTCTTCCATTTCGGCCGTTTCGATATTGCCGCGCTCCAGCATTATCTGGGCGTGCTGGCGGCGCCGGTCTATTGCACCAAGATCGCCTCGCGCCTCACGCGGACCTATACGGACCGGCACGGTCTCAAGGAGATCGTGCGCGAGTTGCTCGGCTTCGACATCAGCAAGCAGCAGCAGAGTTCCGACTGGGGCAGCGCGGTGCTGAGCGATGCGCAGCGCGATTATGCGGCGTCCGACGTGCGCTATCTGCATGCGCTGATGGCCGAGCTGGACCTCCGGCTGGCGCGCGAGGGGCGCACGGCGCTGGCCAAGGCCTGTTTCGATTTCCTGCCGCATCGCGCCCTGCTCGATCTCGCCGGATGGCCGGAGATCGATATTTTCGCTCATGCCTGATCTCGCAGCCTCGCCCGATCATGGCGGCGAAATGGCGCTCTCCGCGCTGGGCAATGCCGAGCGGAGCAAGCGCCAGCACTGGGCGACGCCGGGCGGCAGTCACGACAAGCTGATCACCGTCCTCAAGCGCAGCCTGCCGGTGGTGGTCACCATATTGTTCGTGTTCCTGTTCACCGCGCCCTTCACGCACCAGTCGGAAGTCAGCTTCGTGCTCGACAAGAACAAGGTCGATATGGCGAGCGAGCGGATGAAGGTCGTGGAGGCGCTGTATCGCGGCGAGGATGCGCGCGGGCGGCCCTTCTCGCTGCGTGCCGGATCGGCGCTGCAGCGCAGCTCGCGTGATCCGATCGTGGAATTGAACGAGCTGGAAGCCCGGCTGCAGATGGAAAATGGCGGCGCCCTGGTGACCGCGCGGCGCGGCAATTACAATCTCGACAAGGAAACGGTCGCGGTCGAGGGGCCGATCCAGTTCGAGAGCGCGGACGGCTATCGCCTGACCACGCGCGATGTCGATATCCAGCTCGAACAGCGCAGCCTGCGAAGCCGGGGCAGTGTGGAAGGGCGCATGCCGAGCGGCACCTTCCGCGCCGATCATCTCAGCGCCGATCTGGAAGCGCGGACGGTTACGCTCGAGGGCAATGCCCGCTTGCGTATGGATCAAATTGAACGCAAAGGGCGCTGATGCTCCGCAAGTCGCTGATCCTTACCGCTGTTGGCGCCGGGTTTGGCCTTGCCGTCGCGCTCACGATCGCGGGCACGGCCGACGCGCAGGTGTTGCGCGGCCATAACACGAGCGCCCCAGTCGATTTCTCCGCCGACCGCATCGAGGTGCAGGACCGCGCCGATCGCGTCGTTGTCACCGGAAACGTGCAGGTGACGCAGGCCGGACTCACCATGACGGCGCAGCGGCTGACCGTCGCCTATCATAATGCCGGCGGCGTCGAGATCGACCGGCTGGACGCCTCGGGCGGCGTCACCGTGACGCGCGGCGACGAGCGGGCGAGCGGATCGGTCGCGATCTACGATCTCAACCGCAAGCTCATCACGCTGATCGGCAATGTGCAGCTCAACCAGGGCGCCAATCGCCTAGCCGGCTCGCGACTGGTGATCGACCTGACCAGCGGCCGCTCGACCGTCGATGGCTCGGCCGCCGGAGGGGCGCCAGGCACCACCACCTCGGGCGGTCGCGTTTCCGGCACGTTCAAGGTTCGCCAGCGGACAAATCCCTGAGACCCGGCGTCTTGGCGCTGAAAGTGCAGTGTTTTTGATTGAATGCGGCTTTCCATGCAAATTTCCTGCCAGACCGAGATTGCAGTGCGCGTTGTAACGTGTCAGCAACGCCTCGCAGGGCATGACGATGGACGTGCAATGACAAGGAAGTGCTCATGAACGACCTTGCGGCCCCGCTTGGCCGCCCGAACGGAGCCGGCGGCGAGGAGCCCGGCGAGCACCGGCTTCAGGTCATCTCGATCGCCAAGAGCTATGACAAGCGCGCGGTCCTGACCGATGTCAGCCTCGAAGTGGGGCATGGCGAGGTGGTCGGCCTGCTCGGTCCCAATGGCGCGGGCAAGACGACCTGCTTCTACTCGATCATGGGCCTGGTGAAGCCGGACAGCGGGCGCATCCTGCTCGAAGGTCTCGATATCACCGGCCTACCCATGTACCGGCGCGCCATCCTCGGCCTCGGCTACCTGCCGCAGGAAACATCGATCTTTCGCGGCATGACCGTGGAGCAGAACATCCTCTCCGTGCTGGAACTGGCTGAGCCGGACAAGGATGCACGCGGCGTCAAGCTGGAGCGACTGCTCGACGAGTTCGGCCTTGCCCGCCTGCGCGCCAGCTCGGCCATGGCGCTCTCGGGCGGCGAGCGGCGCCGTGCGGAAATCGCTCGTGCGCTCGCAGCCAATCCTTCCATCGTGCTGCTCGACGAGCCGTTCGCGGGCATCGACCCGCTCTCGATCGCCGACATTCGCGATCTGGTGAAGGATCTCAAGAACCGCGGCATCGGCGTGCTCATCACCGATCACAATGTCCGCGAGACGCTGGAAATCGTCGATCGCGCCTGCATCATCTATGATGGCAAGGTGCTGTTCGCCGGCAGTCCGGAGGAGCTGGTCTCGAACAGCGAGGTCCGCCGGCTCTATCTGGGTGAAAGCTTCTCGCTGTGACCCGGACCGTCTGAGGGCCGGCTGACCCATGTCCCTGGCGCCTCGCCTAGACCTGCGACAAAGCCAGTCGCTGGTGATGACGCCGCAGCTCCAGCAGGCGATCAAGCTGCTGGCGCTCTCCAATCTGGAACTTGAAGCGTTCATCGGCGGCGAGCTGGAGCGCAATCCGCTGCTCGAAGCGGGCGAGATTATTGCCCAGCCGGCACGCGAAACGGTCGAACCGGTCGACGGTGCCGAGCCGGTCTCCGGCCCCGATGCCGGCGCTGATACGCTGATCGATCGCGGCGCGGGTGGTGCGGATTCTCCGCTCGACGTCGATTATGGCGCCGAGACGTTCATCGACGACGGCCCAAATGACGGCGTCAGCGCGCAGCGCCAGTCCGGCAGCGATCTCATGAGCATGGGCAGCGCGACCGGCGGGTCCGAGGACGGACCGGATTTCGACAGCTTCGCCGCGCCGGACATCGGCCTGCACGAGCATCTGATGCAGCAGGCCGGCGCCATGCTCTCCGGCACTGCGCTGCTCATCGCGGGGCAGCTCGTCGGCCAGATCGACGATGCCGGCTATCTCGAGGCAAATCTGCTGGAGACTGCCTATCGGCTCGGCGTGGCGCTGGCCGAGGTCGAGGAGGTGCTGGCGGTCATTCACGGCTTCGACCCGTCCGGCGTCGGCGCGCGCAGCCTTTCCGAATGCATCGCCATCCAGGCGCGCGAGGCGGATCGCTACGATCCCGCCATGGCGACGCTCATCGACAATCTCGACCTGCTGGCGCGGGGCCAAATCCCCCATCTGCGACGCATTTGCGGCGTGGACGAGGAGGACATGGCCGACATGATCCGGGAGTTGCGCACCTACGATCCCAAGCCCGGCCTGCAATATGGCGGCGAGGGCGCTGCGGCCGTGGTGCCGGACGTGTTCGTTACTCCCTCGGGCAAGAGCTGGGCGATCGAGATCAACGGCGCGACCCTGCCGCGCCTGCTCGTCAATCGCCGCTATCATGCCCAGCTTGCGGCCGGAGCGCGGGACAAGGCGGCCAAGGCCTGGCTCTCCGACAGCCTCGCCAGCGCCAACTGGCTGATCAAGGCGCTCGACCAGCGCCAGCGCACCATCCTCAAGGTGACCGAAGAGATCGTGCGCCGGCAGGAAGGCTTCTTCCGCCATGGCGTGACGCATTTGCGGCCGCTGACCCTGAAGGCGATCGCCGACGAGGTGGACCTGCACGAGTCCACGATCAGCCGCGTCACCAGCAACAAATATCTCGCCTGCCCGCGCGGCACCTTCGAGCTCAAATATTTCTTCACGTCCGCCATCCAGTCCGCCGATGGCGGGGAAGCGGCATCGGCCGAGGCCGTGAAGAGCCATATCCGCGCGCTCATCGCCGAGGAAAAGGCGGATGCAATCCTCAGCGACGACACGCTCGTCGATCTGCTGCGCGAAAAGGGCTTCGACATCGCCCGGCGGACAGTCGCCAAATATCGTGAGGCGATCGGCCTCGGCTCCTCTGTGCAGCGGCGGCGGCAGAAGGCAATGATGCGCTGAGGCGCGCTCAGCTGTCGTGCGCGGAGGAGCCCGCCGACAAAAAAAGCGGGGCCGCCTGTTGGCAGCCCCGAGATTGAGTCGTCGAAAAAAAAGTCGATCAGATAGCAGGGATGCGCGCTGACGATCCCGCATGAAGCGGGCCGCGCTCAATCGCGACGGCAAGCAAAAGCCAAGCCTGACTGTTCATGATTGGTCCCCACCAATCCGTGGATGCGGAAGCGCTTCAAAAAAACGCTCCCGCCTCCCACATCGCCACCGCTCGCCCGGATTAGATCCGGACCCGGCGACGCACGCTAAATAGCACCGTTAACCTTCGTTAACCAGATATAGTTGCAAAGGCTGCACGGGGGGCGGACGGGCAACGCGCCAGTTGCGGGAACATTAACCCCGCACGCGGTTAGTCGATGGCCTTGGAGACGCTCTTGCCGGCCAACAGGCCGAGCACGAGGAAGATGGCGAACAGCGCAATCGCCGCGAAAAACAGGATCTTGGCAATGCCGACGAACGTGCCGGCAACGCCGCCAAAGCCGAGCAGCGCGGCGACGGCCGCGATGATCAGCGAGATGATGGCGAGACGGATCATGAGGCAAACTCCTTGATGGATTGGACCGGAAACGTCTCGCGCAGGTCGTGGGTTCCCCGCGACTCGGCCTTTCCCGGATAGTCTAAAGCGCGATCTCGGCCCGGACGAGCGCGCCTTCGTCCAACTCCTCGGCGTCCCGAACCGCCTTCTTCACCGGCAAGAACCAGCCGCCGCTCTGCTTCTCGGGAAAGATCGAGGTCTGCCAGACGGTTTCGCCGATCGTGACGGTGACCCTGGCCGAGCCGAAGCCGCGCTTGCCGCCATCAAGCCACTGCCCGGTGAGCGCCGCGAGCCGAAGGGCACCGGCTTTCTCGCCCGCAATCACGATATAGGCGGAAGAGGTGTTGCTGGTTGCGCTGGTCCAGACTCGCAGCGGCGCCTCGACCGCGATCCGCTCCATCGCCGATGCTTCAGGGCTTGCGGCGAACAGGCACGGGCACGTTGCAGATGTCCGCCCCGCCCGCCGGCACGATGAAGAATGGGTCGCGCCGATTGGCCCTCGCATCGGCATAGGCGGCGAAAGCCTTGCTGTCGGTCCCGAGGAACTGGAATTTCGGCTGCTCGGCCGTGGGCAGGCTGCTGGCGAGCCTGATCGACGGGATGGCGGTGCGCTCCCCAGCGGTCTCATAGAAACCCAGCGGACCGGTTCCGCGTGGCAGGCTGGAGAGATATTCGATGCCTTCGACGACACGTCCGACCACGGCGATGTTGCGATCGAGATGACGCGGCGCATGCCCGATCACCGCATACAGCTCGGCGCCGGTGCCTGTGTCCGGCGACATGCCGCGCCCGACCCCGACATAGCCGTAGCAATGCACGGGCCAGGCCTTGTGACTTTCGTCGTCCGATCCAATTGGCCAGCCGGCATAAAACGTCACTCGGTCGGCATAATTGTCGCCTCGCGGCCGTCTGTCAGGCGGCGCTGACTTACCTGCCGCGCTGGCTTCGGCCACTCGGAGAGCCGATTTTGTGGCCACATCCACGTCGTTAGCAGCCAATGCGGCGGCGACACCCTTGTGGTCCAGCTCGACGTCATAATGCGCCTCGGTCACGGTCCTC
Organism: Sphingobium xanthum; assembly: GCF_019737615.1. GTDB lineage: Bacteria > Pseudomonadota > Alphaproteobacteria > Sphingomonadales > Sphingomonadaceae > Sphingobium > Sphingobium xanthum. The sequence goes on from NZ_JAHKKS010000018.1 coordinate 8,105, forward strand.
AGCCCGTCCGGCAGTTTCTTCGCCTTGGCGGCATCCTCTCCGTCCGGATCGCCCCATTGCGTCACATAATTGTCCTGCACGCGCACCACCGAGATGCCGTCATACCAGTGCGCTTTGGTCAGCGTCCGGATGTTGCCAACCCAGCCCTGCGCAAGCGGCGCGGGCGCGAGCTGGATGATCACGCGGCGCGGCTTGCCCTGCGCGTCATTGGCCAGCGTCATGACCAGAAGGTCGTCCGACGAAATGTCGATCCAGTCCGCCGCCGGAGCCGCCGCAACGATCTCGCCGGGAGAGGGCAGGGCCGCAGGCGCGGCGGGCTGTGCGAAGCCCGGAGCAGGAAGACTCGCGAGCGCGAGCAGCGACGGGAGAAGCCGGGCCTTTTTCATGGACAAGCCATGCCACAGCGGCACGGCTTGCGAAAGTCGGCAGAGGCGGCTAGGGCGCGCAATCTCCAAGGCATGCGGAGCGGTGGCCGAGTGGTCGAAGGCGCTCGCCTGGAAAGTGAGTATACGTCAAAAGCGTATCGAGGGTTCGAATCCCTCCCGCTCCGCCAGTCCATGAAATCGCCTCGGGGATGACCTTTCCCGGAACTCGCGCCTGCGTCGGGCCATTATTTGCTTGAGGATCACCCTACCGGCACGCCCGGACATGGGGCGGGCTGGCGACTGTTTGTTTTTCAGTCGCCTTTCCCGCGCGCCGACGGCAGAGTTTGTCGATTCAGGGCCATGGGGGCCATCACTCGCGATCGGGGAATGCGCGGATGTCCAATGCCGGTTCTATTCTTGTCGCGCTGGTCGCAGGCCTGTTGCTCGGCCTGCTGGGCGCTGCCTATGCCGCCGATGTCTCGGCCGCCATCCTGATCGGGACCGATCCGGTCGGCACGATGTGGCTCAACGGGCTGCGCATGACGGTCATCCCGCTGGTCGTCGCGCTGCTCATCACCGGGATCGCGCAGACGGCGCAGGCGGCACGGGCCGGGCGGCTGGCGACGCTGACGCTGGGCTGGATCGTGGCGGTGATGTGTGCGTCGGCGGTCTTCGGCGCGGTGCTGACGCCGCTGTTTCTGCATCTCTGGCCGATGCCGGCGGAAGCGGCAGGGGCATTGCGCACCGCCCTCGGCGGCGTGCCCGCGGTCGAGGCGCCGCCGCCTTTCGCGCAATTTCTGAGCAGCATCGTGCCGACCAACCCGGTCACGGCTGCCGCGACCGATGCCGTGCTGCCATTGCTCATCTTCACCGGCGCGTTCGGCTTCGCGCTCACCAGATTGCCCCCGCAGCCCCGAGACCAGCTGGCGGCTTTCTTCTCGGGCATCGCCGACGCGATGATCATCGTCATCGCCTGGGTGCTGCGGATCGCGCCGATCGGCGTGTTCGCGCTGGCCTTCGGCGTCGGGGTACGCTCGGGCGCGGCGGCGTTCGGCGCCTTGCTGCACTATGTGATCGTCGTGACCTCGGTCGGCGTCGTGATCAGCCTGTGCTGCTATCTGGTGGCGGTGATCGGCGGGAAGCTGCGCCTGCGCGACTATGCGCGCGCCATCGTGCCGGTGCAGGCGCTGGCGGTCAGCACGCAATCCTCGCTCGCCTGCCTGCCGATCATGCTCAAGAAATCGCAGGAGCTTGGTGTCCACAGCTCGACCGCCGATGTCGTTCTGCCCATGGCCGTTGCGCTGATGCGGGCGACGGGCCCGGCGATGAACCTCGCGGTCGCGCTCTATGTCGCCAACTGGTTCGGCATCGCGCTGACGCCCGCGCAGATTGCCGTCGCGCTCATCGTCTGCGTGCTGACCTCGATGAGCTCGGTCAGCCTGCCGGGGCAGGTCAGCTTCATCACGGCGATAGCGCCGATCTGCCTCGTGCTTGGCGCGCCGGTGGAGGCGCTCGCGCTGCTGGTTGCGGTCGAGACGGTGCCCGACATTGTGCGCACGCTCGGCAACGCGATGATGGACGTCGCCGTCACCTGCGGCATTGCGCGGCGGGATGGGACGCCGGATCGGGCGGCGGAAAGCGCGTGATGTGGCGCGCTGACGTTACAGCACCGTTCGCCCTGAGCTTGTCGAAGGGTCGTGCTCTTTTGCGATCGGAAAAGCAGAAGAACAGCCCGTCGACAAGCTCAGGGCGAACGGCTTGAACATATGAAAACAGCCGTAATCGTCAGGCCGGCTGCGCCGCGATCTGGCGCAGCACTTGCTCATAGGCTTCGGGCGACTGCGCGCCGGAGACGAGATAGCGTTCGTCGATGATGACCGCGGGCACGCCGTTGATGCCGCGCGTGCGCCAGAGATGCTCGGCCTGACGAACATCGTCGGCGGAGCGATCCGACGCCAGAACGTCGCGTGCGGCGGCGCCATCGAGGCCGGCCTTTTCCGCTGCCGCGACAAGCACCTCATGATCCGACGTGCTCCGGCCGTGGGTGAAGTAGGTCTCGAACAGCGCGTGCTTCAGCGCCTGCTGCTTGCCTTCTAGTCCAGCCCAGTGGAGCAGGCGGTGCGCATCGAACGTGTTGTACATCCGGCTCTCGTCGGACATCGCCATGGTGAAGCCGAGCGTGGCGGCGCGCTCTCGGATCATCTCGCGATTGGCGGCGAATTGCTCGGGCGACGAGCCATATTTGCCGGTGATATGCTCGACCATGTTTTCGCCCTCGGGCGCCATGTCGGGATTGAGCTCGAACGGCTGGAAATGCAGCGCGGTCTCGATCTCGTCACTGGTGCGTGCCAGCGCCTGTTCCAGACCGTGCAGGCCGATGACGCACCAGGGGCAGACAACGTCCGAGACGAAATCGATCTTGAGCGTGCGGGCCATCGTCCTGTCCTTTCGTGCGGCTGTCGCGCCCATATGGGACAGGTCGGCACGAATTGCATCAGGGACATGGGATCATGACGGGGCCATGGTCGATGACGGGCTCACATTACAGCTTAGGAATGGCTAATTTCCTATCCTGATGCACGACAGTTCGCGATCAAGGCCCCCAATGAGGCCCCCAAACGGTGTGACTGAGGCTACCGGTCGTTTTCGACGACCCGGAAAAATTATCGCTAGAGAGGGCTAAACGTCCCGAGAGAACGGGACGCAGGGCGAGCCGATTATTCTTCGCGTTTCCAGTTCGGGCTCGGCTTACTGAAAGGAAATGTGCGAAACACAAGCCCAAGGACGAAGCTGAGGCTCGCTCCAGCCGCCCAACATTCCCTTGACCCGACACACCATCCCTACCTCGTCGATCGCTTCGATCTTGACCTTAAGGGACACCTGAGTGCTCCCCCCGACGGCCATGATCGTTGCCTCGACCTCGCCCGCGTCCAATAGTTGCCTGAGATATTCGAGCATCGCCCCCTCCGTCAGCGTTCGCGCTCGAAGCTATGCGCTCTGGGCGAGTGTCGCAATCTGTCAATCAACCCAGCAATATTGGCGGGTCCTACCTCGGCGAATTGAAGGGATAAGCGGCCAGGGACCGCTTTTTTGTCACCTGACGGCCACGCCGGGACCGCGGATTGTTTCATGTTCTTATTTCGCGTGCTGTCATCGAACTAGGCTATCTCAAAAAGAAGCAGGAATGGCCGCTGTCCTCGACATGTTGCAGAGGATGGATGGTGGGAAACGAAGAAGCGCCGAACATTCATTGACTGCCGATAGCTTTTCATGATCGAACAATGGTTCACCCAGCTGAATTAGGCTGGACAGGGTAGATTTGGGTCAGCTCTGCCGTTCCAGAATCATAGGTCGAACGGCAGCTCTTGTCAGGAAACGACATTCGGCGGTTACAGCCGTAGCCGTCCTGTAGGCCAGCGCCTGCCACCGCCAGGACGATCAGTTGAATTCGGCGCAACTGTGAGCTGCGTCAGCTCTTCGCTCGGCGCTTGATAAGCGCGTGCCAGTCGACGTCGTCGTGCTTACCGCCCATCCATAGACAGGTCAGTGTCTGGGTCGGTACGTTGAAGCGGCTAGCCAGCAGCATCGCGCGCCCACCGTATCCCAGCGCGCGCGCCGCCTGCTTTGTCTCATCCTTGCCGTTAGAGGCGAGCAGGTCGGCGCCGATGCTTTGGCAGCGTTCGCGGAACTTCCCGACCTTTTCAGGGTCCATGCCCTTGAGCGCCCCTTCGAAAGCGAACGCTAGGTCGTTGTCCGTGAGGTGAGCGTAAACGGTGGCGTCGAGCTTCAGCTTGGTGGCGGCCTCGCGGATCCGTTCAAGCCCCTCCTCCCAACCGGCAATGAACACGAATGCCACGGGGCGGGAGCGGAGAAATTCCCTTTCCTGTCGGCCGAACGGCAGACGGATTTCCTCAAGTTGATCCTGCTTGAGCTCGTCGTCCTCGAACCAGTTGCCGAGGATGTCGAGGGTCTGCGATCCGCTGCCGACGATGTCGTCCAAGAAGACAATCGGCTTGTCGCCGCCAGCTGAGGCCGCCTCTTCGATGAGAGAAGCACGCGGAAAGATCTTTTCGAGGTCGCGCGACAGGTAGGTCTGGACGGCGGAACTGTCCTTAACCGCCCCAAGCGGGCAGATCGTCGCGCCGGCGAACTTCGGGTTGAGCTCGGCGAACTGCGTCAAGGCCGCATAATTGTCCTCTCGGCCGAGGACCTTCATCGCATCGAGGGCAGCCAGGGCGCATTCGATTGCGTCGTTATCGCGGAATTGCGCGAGCCAGCTCACGACGCGTTCGCGCATCGCCTGGGCACGCCGCTGCGGCGTCTCGCTCTGCGGCTCATCGATCTGCTCAAGCTTCGCGGCGATCCGCTCAACCTTGACTTCAACGTCTTGGCGCCGAAGGCGCTCGGGTACCGGTCGGATGTCGTGCGGCACGCCCTTATACCAGCCGACCTCCTCCAGTTGGCGCTTGACCTTATCGACCTCGTCTCGGTCCTGCTTGCTGATTTCGAGTGCGCTGGCAGGCAGGACGACGTCGAAGTCTCGTCGCAGCAGTCGCTCGGCGGCGATGAACACGGCTGCCGCGCATTCCCGAGGCGCGAATAGCACACCCTGCGGCTTGCCGAGCCCATACATGTCCGCCCAAGCCGTCTGGTTGATCTCCAGTTCGCGCCCTCGGACAAATTTTTCGCCCATCGAGATGAGCGCCCGGTCGATCTCGGTGCCACTGCCGAGCGGTGGCTTCGCCGAGATGACGACAGCGTATCCCAGGGCCTCGGCTTCGATGCCGCCCATCGCCTGCGGCAGCACGTCCGCGATCGAGCGCAGCTCCGTTGCGACGTCGCGACGAAGCTTTGCCAGCTTCTGCTCGTTGGTGAGGATGCTAACAACTTGGTCGAGTCCGCGCCGCTGTTGCCGGTCATCCCCCCACGGATCTGCCGGGTAGGACGCCATGAGCGAAAGCGAGGAGATATAGAGGTCGCGGTCGCGGAGCTTCGCGAGTAGCGTGTTGATGAAGGAGAGGAGCGCCGGCGGTCGTTCCTCGACATCCATTGCGCGGAACAGCACATCGGCGTCAGCCACCAGGAGCTGGTCGTCGGACAGCTCGTAGGAGAGCCGGATTAGCTTCAGTACATCGGCTTCGGGATGGAAGGCGAGAGCTTCGAACAGCGCCTCGATCATCGCCTCGATTGCTACGACCTTCTTGTGGTTGTAAATCTTCGAATAGAGCAAAACGCGGGCGAGATGCAGTTCATCTAGGATCGCCTTACCCGACCATTTTAGACCGAAGAGCACGCGCGCGTCGCGGTGCTCGTTCAGTGCGTTCAGGATGTCTTCCGGCATCTCCTTCGATGGAATGCGCTTGGTGGTGATCTTCTGAAGCAGTCTCGAGATGTCGAGCGTGGATGGTATCCCCGCGTGCTTGGCGTCGCGGGCGTAGTAATCGAGCTTGTCGGCATCGAAAGGCCCGGTGATGATCTCGTGGAGGAGCGGTACGTCCTCGTCGATGTGGCGTCCTATGATCGCGCGCTGGATGCGTTTAGCCACTTGGGCGGCTGCTTCTTTAGATCCGCCCGTGGCCATGCCGCCGTTACCCAGTTGGTCAAACGCGATGGCCAACATCTCGAGAAAGGCGGGCGCCTCGACGAGGTGGTAAGCTACGAGTTCACTCAGCTGGATCTTGCCGCCGAGCTCATGGCATGTTGAGAACGCCTGGAGAGCGAGCCTCAACTCCACGCGCCGCGAGATAGCGTGTTCAGAGACGTGCGAGAACACGCCGTGCCCGATATCGTGGAGGATGGCGCACAAGCGGATGAGAGCTGACTTAGCGCCATCGATTGGCGCCATCGACGGCCCTTCGGTCGATGCTTGGTTTATTGCGTTGGCCAGCTGCTGCGCTTGATGGAGGACGCCCAGCGTATGCTCGAAGCGCGAATGCGTGGCGCCAGGATATACCCAGTGAACGACGCCGAGCTGCCGCACGAACCGGAGCCGCTGGACCAGTGGGCAATCGAGTATGACGATCTCAAGCGGGGAGACCTTGATGGTTCCCCAGATTGCGTCGTTAATTTCCTTGGGGTTCTTGCCGATCGCGCCGGGCTTGCCGATGCGGGTAATGTAGTTTCGAAGGCGTTGCTCGGCGAAGGCCTCTACGAAGGCTTTAATGCCGTCCAATATTTCATCGTTTGTCATCCCGCGCTGTGCCCGCCCCGAAAGTTTCTTCGACGATCTGCGCCATGAGGGAGCGAGGGATCGAGGAGTGGTCGAGATAATAGTTCGCGTCGTCCTCGTCGACTTTGAATTCTACCGTCTTGAGGCGCGGATTGTTGATCGCCACGATGCGCCGGTCGCGCAGCGCATAGATCGCTTCGCGCAGCGTGCTAGAATCGCCGTGATAGGGATTGGTCGCCAGCGAGAAGTCGACGGCGAGTCCGAAGCGATCCTGGTTCTCGACGAGCATTTCGTAGGCGCGCGCGAAGCGCTTGTCCTCGAACGTATCGGCCAGCTTGACCTCTTCAACGTGGCTCAGCTTGAGCTGGCATACGAGGTCGGTGACGAATTCCTCGGACGTGACAAGACGGACGTCTTCGACTGCTTGCATTGCCACGCCTCCGTTTCTGACTACCGTCGTCATATCACGCTTCCAATATCAACGCGACTCGAAACGAGTCTCAAGCGACACATCGAGCCAGCGCTCCGCGAGTTCCGCGCGTATGAGCACGCCGAACAGGCCGGATGCGGTGGTTCCGTGTTGCGCCGCCATGGTCACAACGGCCTTCCGCATCGCCGGATCCTTCTTATGCACTGTGAGGGCACCTTTGCGGGGTCCCGGATGCGGTTTGTCGTCCCGAATAAGCGCCTGAAGCCTTCCGACTCGCCGCTCGCGTGCGAATAGTAGAAGCATGAGGCTCGGCGGGTCGAGCCCAAAGCTGTGCGAATAGTCCGCGAAAGCCGCTCGCTCCGTCGCATGGAGGTGGCATGTAATCTGCGGGCGTCCCTTCCCGTCGGTGAGGTCTCCCCGGACTGCCCCCAATCGCTCCTCCCTCAGCGCCAACGTGCGCGGTCCCCTGACGATCGATCCGTGCCGAACGATCCTGTTGCATTAATGGGGGAAATGCGAAAACCATGCAAATGCGAAAAGTGTCTGCCCTGAACCTGGCCGTTTTTCGGTTGAGCTTATTGTGATGAAATACGAGCATGAAGAGAACATGAAGCGCCGGTTCTAAATCGCCAAGCGGATGTGCTCCATCGCGCAGCGGCTGCTACATCTCGACCCAATCTACGAAGACGCGCTGGTCACCCTCCAGGCGCTTCCGGGCCTGCATGGATAGAAAGTCAATCCCACTCCTCCAGCGATACCTTGGGGCGCCGGAGGAGTTGGGCGCCATCGCGCTCGAAGCCGCGCCGGGAGACGCTGGCACTGGCCGATGATGGTTGCGATAGCCGCCGCTGGTGCGGCGAGAGCGGTGGAAACTCCGCTACCTCTAGCAAAGCTCCAGCTTTTCCCCTCGGCAGGTCTGATTCACCAGTTCAACTGAGAAACGCTCAACGTAATTGCCTGCCGGAATGTCCGCGACTTGGCGTTAGTCGACTGGCCGGAATGGCGTCATTGGGGTGGTTAGCTGCGATTTGGTCGAGGCGCATTTGAGCTGGCGCTGCGGGCGACTGCCAACGTCAAGATGATCAAAGACGTGAAATATATGACCGCCAGCATCGTGTTCGGAATGGAACGGCCGAGCGGCTCGGTCAAGAAAAGGATGGGGGCAGTGTAAGCCGCTACAATCCACCAGCCTAGATCGCCATCATATTGCCAGTGCAGGGCGCTACTCAGAAATAGGGCGAGCGGAACGGACCACAGATAGGCTGTGAGCCACAGGAGCATCGTCGTGCGTCGTGATCTCTGACGGCTCATGTGCAACCATGAGCATAGTGCTTGAATGTCTGCAAGGTCGTCGCGAGCTGCCGCTGCGGTATGGGTCGACCACGACAGCAATCTCCACAATCCCTTTCGAAGGCTGACAAGCAGAAGGCCACCCGTCGCCGCCCTTTGAGCCGCGTTCGGCATCGCCCGATACCGCACGTCAGAATATATTCTGCCCACGCGGCGTAGATCGATCTGAAATTTATGGCGGCGACCCGCGGACGAAACGGGCCGCCGCCTGCGCTGGCGTCACGAGAAGAGCACGCCGCGCAAACCGATCTAGGCTGCCTCTTGCGCTCGCTCAGTGGCCGCTAGGTTGGCCAGCAGACGATCCAATCCGAAATATTGAGGGGCAAGCGCGCGGGTCGTCTTATGCCTCAGGACCATCCGAAGATCCTCCCCGAAGGCGAAGCCTGATCCGCTCGTCTGCAACGGTGATCCCTGCAACTCCGCCTCGATCGCACGAACCAAATTGCCAATGCGAGCGGCCCGGCCATCAATCGGCCCGATTGCCAACGCGGTTGCGCCAAGACGCGACACCGCGTCGAGGACCGTGCGGAGCTCGTCTTCAATTTGCTCCACAAGGGGCGTCATAGCTTCGGACAGAGCCGACACCTTTGCCCGACGAGAGCTGTGATGCTGCGAGTCCAGATCGGCACGCATCCGGCGCAGCCCCTTGAGCGCACTGATCAACTGCTCTTTCTCAGCTTCAAGAGTCACTTTGTCGTCGAGGAGCGGCTTGCCCTGGAGGATTGCTAGGGCGTTGGTTTCGTCGTCGACGGCATCCGGTTGAGACGCCAGCTGATCCCTGATCACGGCGATCCGTCCCTCAGTCTCGGAGATGGATTCGTCGACCTGGACGATCCTATCTTCGATGGCTGACACCGCTGCCCCGAGACCCTCCACGTCGATTGCGTCGAGCGCTTGCTGCAGCACGGCGGTCATCTCCCACCTCCGTTCGCTTCACGGGCTCGGGCCCAGATGCCACCCGGGCTATGGCGCGCTTCTCTCTCGTTTGACATTTTGGCGTTCTCATCCAGCGCGCCGGCGGCGACACCGCTATTTGCACGCCTCGCACGAGCCCAGACCGCGTCGGCGCCGGTATGTAGGCGATCTTCGGCTTCCGCCGCTTCGACAGTCTCCATGTATGCTTTTTCGCTCTCGGAGGCGTTACTGCGGCGAGCATTTTCCCAGACCTGAGCGACAGCCTTGCGCGCCATGACCTTGTCAACAGCCGCTTGCTCGCGGGGACTGAGCACCAGCCGCGCTTCGATCTCAGCCGCGGAAGGCACGACGACGCGCTTCGAGGGGGCTGGCGGGGCAATCGGCGAAGCGACTGGCGCAATCGAGTTTTGGCCCGATTTTGCGCTAGGCTCATCATGTTCGCTGGCTTGCGCTGCACGATGCCGCTGGAGCCTCGCGCTGGATGCATCGAGCAATCGCGCCTTGAGATGCGCAAAACGCGGCCCCTCGGCCTGAAGTCGGGATGCATAACTTGTCATGTCGATCTTCCTTTCTGTCAGATGTGGTGATGTCGTGAGAGAGCGGGCAAAGGTCATCGTCCCGATGCCAGCTTGCGCGGAGAAGCTTTTTCGAAATCGACTACCGACGCGAGCCGGCCGAAATCTGAGGAGATCAGCAGCTTTCCGCCGCGCGGGTCTAGAAACCGGCTCAACTTCGATTCCGAAAGGCCGGAGAGCCGAGCGAGGTGGCGTTGCGGTATGCCGGCGCTGGCGAGCCAGGCCCGTGCAGCTAGCCGAAGCTCATTGCATTGCATTGCGGACATCGTAACCGGTGCAGTGCTATCCCCATGGTATACTACTTGTGTGGTAGTTTTTCCCTTTTGCCGTTTTGAGGGATTAGAAGGGCTTGCACGTTGCAGCGTGGTAGTTTCTACCATCGTCAGGCTGCGACGTTGCAGCGGTTTGGCAGAATCTACCACCGTGACGGGTAAATTTTGACCCTGCAAAGAATTGCAGCCTGCAACGCCTCTCGAAGCTTCAATCGAGTGCCAACGCTCGAAATCATTGGTCGGGCCTCGTCCTTTCATTGGCAGCCACGTCAGCCTCCACTTGGTTGCCTGACGGTTGTATTGCCGATAGCTCCCAACCTCGGTCGCCTCGATGAACCCGTGCGTCTGAAGCTCCTCGAAAGCCTTCCCTGCGGTCTTGACCGCGACACCGATCGCCTCAGCTCCCTTGCGGACGGACAAGAACAGCTCACCGTTGGATTCGCCATTGTCCAGCCGCATGATCGCGATGAGAAGTTTCACCGCATTGCCAGACAAGTCCTGCCATGCAGAGCTGCCCGTCATGCGGTGATAAAGGCGGATATGTCGGGGCTCGCTATTGCGGCCTTTAGCGTTCACATTTTTCGCCATCCTCAGGCGACCTGCCCATCGCTCGGCACATCCACGATCTTCGCCGTGGTCGTTCGGGACAACCCGAGAGCGTAAGCCTCAGCTTCTGCGTAGGTCGCGAACCAAGCGGCCAAATCCGAGCGGCCAGGCGCAACGTCAACGTCAAAGCCGGAGCCGACCGGAGTGATGGCAACAAACCGCCGGCACTTGGCTCGCGGTGGGAATGCGATGACGTTGCTCATGAGGTCAGGTCGGTCAGCGGAAGTGCCAGCCGCTTCTGCAGTTCGAGCCCATGCGCGAAGGCATCAGCGCGCTTACAGAAGGCTTGCGGTTTATCGCCGATCAGCGCCGGTTCGAACCGCACGACGAAGCGCCGGAGAAATGGGGCTTCACGCTCGATGACAATGCGGCGGGGCATCTGCTCATTCCTCGCCCACAAACCGCAGCAGTGCGTCGCGCGGGATCAGCGTTCTCCCGCCGACTTTGCGTGCCTTGAGCTGGCCCGCCGAGATTGCGTTGTAGAGGGTCGAACGCGACAAGCTTGAGACCTGCACGGCCTCGCGGATGCTGTAGGCGATGGGATTGAGGGTCTTGGTTTGCATGATTGCACCTCGTTCATTGGTGGACGGGTGCGGACGATGATGGAAATCAGATGCCGGCAATATCCAGCCTATTAGTCCTCGGATTTTGAGCTAATGGCTTGGATTGCTCTCAACCGATCTTCCAATGCATCGTTGGCCGGCGGCGAAGTCTCGCCAGTGAGCGACCAGGTCAGATCGACAAATTTGCCGAATGGCTGGCGATATGCAGTGTTGCCGCCACCCCAAACGGACGCACTTTTGCCGACGACGTCAGCATAGATCGTGGCGAGCCGATCAATAAGACGCAGCTCACGTCCATCAATGAAACGGGTTGGCAAGCGGATATCATCGGTCTCGAGCTTCGAACGAACATCGACCAGCCGATGAGCCAATTTTCGGAAACGGCCGGCCAATGGCCAATTTAAACCATCCTCCACCCATTGGGGCGCGGTGATGCCGAATTCTGCTGCCACGGTCACGATCACCTGTTGGGCAAGGATGCGACGATTTTGCCCCCGCTCTTCATCATTGGCAGCTGTCGTGATGCCGGCCGCGAGAATGGTGTCCAAGGAGTTCGCCATCATCGCCGCCGCTTTCGCCGCGTTCTCGATCGCCTCCATCACGGCAGGACCACCTGGCGCCTGAACATGCGCGGCCGTTCGGAATTCAAGGGCTGCTTGCAGTATATGAGCCGCCACTATGTCTTGATATTCGCCCAAATCCGCGCCGATGGCGCGTGCGGCATTCCGAGCTATCTTCAAATTGCTCGGATCTTCCGGAAACGTCAGAATATCCATAAGATTGAACATGTGCCCAGCCCTCGGGCGCCCTGATGGACGGGGGCAACTCGTGGGCAACGAGCGTTCGTCTGGCCGGACTAGCCCCCGCGGGGAGTATATCATCAGCGCGCGGCACCGGAAGGGGCCGCACGCTCGTCAGTAACCTCTCACCAGCATTGCCGATGTCATAGCGCCAAGAAGGGTTTCAACGGGTACAGGCACGCTGGTCGAAACATACCCGGGATTGATGGCTCGCCTTTGCCCGAAGTCGTCCACCCATTGCCTGCCACACAGTCTCCAGGCGCGCTGCAGCGGCATGACGGGGAGTAGATAGCACCGATGCGAGGGTGCGAACGCATAGGCAATGAAGTCGCAAGCCAGTGGCTTCTGGATCCAGCCAGGAACACGCCGCTGCTCATCTGACCATTGCTCCAGCAGAATATCGGGCCAGTCATTCATTCTGACCTTCTCGTCGACCGTGTAGCTTCTTCCACTGGCGAGGGTCAGCACGCGATCGATGCCGCCGCGCTGAGCCCACCCATCGTCTTGCACGCTGACCATGCTAATGAGCGACGGGAAGGCCTGGCGGTAGATCGCTTCCCACCAAGGCGCCTCCGAATATGCTTGTGACAGCGCAAGGCTCGTTCGGAAATCATGGTTAACGCCACCCGGCGCAAAACGCCCCGGCGGTAGAGCCGGGGCGCTGGGAAACGGAAGTTGTGGCTGAAAATGCATCGCGAGAGTTAGGCTCTCGGGCGTTTCGGCAAACCGCGCTTTCTTCGAAGCAGCTGGCGCCGGGTCGGAATTACCGGCCTCTCATAGAGCTGATACCTCCGGGGTTTGGCTTCGAGCCGACCGGAATACCGGTCACGGCAGCGCTCGAGAATTGGGAAGCATCGAGCTTTCTGGATCCGTTTGACGTTGAAACGATATGCCTCCGGGTCAGTGAATAGCTCTTCGTAGGCTTCCTCTGGCTCCCTCTCATCATGGTAATCCGGATCTGCGATGGGGCAGCCAGGGCCTTTGTCGGCTTTAGCGCGAGCGGTGGGCGACAATTCGAACGAGTCCTCACTGTCATCCGCTTCGGCATCTGGATCACCGTCCATCAGGTCGAGAATGGCAATCACAGCCTCGCTGAGTGCCTCTAGGCGTTCGCGGGACTGCGTGAGCAGGATTGCGGTGAAAGACGCCGACATGGCCTCGCTGGGCAGATTTGGGGCGGTGGACATCGCTCAATCCTCCAGCACGGGCTGATTGGCGACCATCTCGGCCCGCACCGCTGCAGCTTGATCCGAGGAGAGCGCTGCAATCATAGCCTGCAAAGCGGGTCGATCGAACTCGGGAAATGTCACGTAGGCTTGTGCGCCCACAACATGCCAGCCGCCTCCCTCTTCGCTGAATGCAGTGAGCCACGCTCTCGGATCGAAATTGCACGCTTCATATGGACGCGATGGCGCGTGCCCTGATAGGTCAGCAATAGTCATAGCTCGAGTTCCTTTCGAGTGATGATGAGGCTTGGCGAGGTGGTACCAGCACCCCGCCAAGCCGCTATCCGGCGCCGTTCTTAAGGCCCCGAACTTCGTATGAGCGTCCGGCAGATCATCGCCCGCGCCCCTTCATTTGAACAATCTCCGCGCCGCGACGCAGCTGATCGAGATAATCGCTCCACCATTGCGCCATTTCCACGCGCTCTTTCCAATGCATCCCGCGATGATAGGCCGCGCGCACGCGGTCCTCGTCTCCGTGGGCAAGGGCGCGCTCAATAGCGTCAGGGGACCACTTTCCGCTTTCATTCAGCAATGTGCTCGCCATGGCCCGGAAGCCGTGCGCGGTCATCTCATCGCCGCTGAAGCCCAGCCGTCGCAGGCCAGCATTAACCGTGTTCTCGCTCATGGGCCGAGTGCGAGTGCGAATCGACGGAAATACATAGCCGTCTGGCCCACTGATCTCTTGAGCCTCGCGAAAAAGCGCCACTGATTGTCGCGACAGGGGAACATGATGCGGCCGGCGCATCTTCATCTTCTCAGCGGGTAGCGTCCACAAACCCCCGTCCAAATCAATCTCCGCCCACTCAGCATGGCGTAGTTCGCCAGGGCGCACGAAAACGTTTGCCGACAGAAGCATCGCGATCTTCGTCAGAGTCTGACCGTCATAGCCATCGATCGCACGGAGAAGATCCCCAGCTCGCTTCGCTTCGATGATCGCACCGTAATGTTGCGGTTTGGGTGCAGTCAGGGCGCCCCTCAGATCCCTGCTTGGGTCGGACGCGAGCCTTGCTGTCGCGACGGCGTACCGGAAGACTCGTCCCGACAACTGAAGCACCCGCCGTGCCGTCTCGTAATTGCCCTTGGCCTCGATCCGGCGAAGCACAGCCAGCAAATCGGCAGGCCCGATTTCCGAAATGGGCATGCGCGCGATAACCGGGCCCATGCGCCCGATATAGTATTCGTTCTTGTCGGCAGTGGACGGCGACATACCTTCACGTCGCCGCTTGTCGTTCAGCTCCTGCGCAACCTCGCCGAAGCTGTTGGCCGCAGCCACTCGGGCGCGATGCTTAGCCTTTTGCTTTTCTCGGGCGGGATCGAGCCCGGACGCGAGCTGTTCGCGCGCATCGTCACGGCGACGGCGCGCTTCGCTCAAGCCGATCTCAGGATAGCTGCCAATCGCGAGCTTCTTCTCACGACCGTCTATTCGAAATTTGAGACGCCAGTGTTTTCCGCCAGCGGGCGTGACAAGAAGATATAGCCCAGCGCTATCCGCAAGCTTGTACTCCCGCTCACGTCCCTTCGCATTCCTGATCGCAGTATCCGTCAACGCCACTCTGGGGGCCTTCTGAAAGCCCCGGATCAAGTGGGTCCCCAATAAGGCCCCCAGTCCGGGTAAGCTGCTGGCGAACAACATTGGACGACATCAGCCGGTTCAGGAGATTTTATCGCAGATTTCCTGAATGTGCAAAGACGAATTTGGACAACGTAGGACAGGAATATGGTGGGCGATGACGGGCTCGAACCGCCGACATTCTCGGTGTAAGCGAGACGCTCTACCAACTGAGCTAATCGCCCCTTGGCCCGGCCGGATGAGGCCGCGCGGTCAGGCCGGGTCGCCATATCTGGACGATCCGAGGCAGGTCAAGCGATGCTTGGCCCGCCTGCGCTCCATTCAGCGCGCCGTGCTCGCCAGCAGGCCGCCATTGCGCCGCACGCCCTGCGCCCAGCTCAGCACTGCCTGCGCCGCCGCGTCCGTGAGCTCGATGAACACCCGGCGTCCGTCCGCCGGATCATCGATCCGCGCGAAGACGGCGCGATCGGTGAGCTGGCGGATCCAGCGCAGCGCCGTCGTCGGCGGCACAGCGGCGGCAATGCACAGGCTCGAGACCGAGACACGCTGACCGGCCAGGCGGGCCGCCAGCAGGTCCAGCAGCATGTCCCAGGCCGGATCGGCGAAGAGATCGGCGGGCAGGAACTGATCGCGCAGTCGCCGGGCCCGGATGATCGCACGAATCTCCCTGTGGGTCGGGAGGCCGCCGGGCTCCGGGCCGCGATGTGGCGCGCGGGGCTGAAACAGTTGCGCCGGATTGCCGGCATTCTCGACTCCCGGCGCCGCACGATAGCCGCCGCGCTCTTCCCTCGCCTCCTGCATGCCGTCGGCAACACCCGGCGCGGGCGCGACGCCCTGCGACATGCGCTCGATTGTCACTGCCAGACGGCGCACTTCCGCGCTCAGCTGTTCCAGCCGCATCGTCTCACTGTCCCGCGAGGCATCGTCGAACAGCACGCGGCCGGGCGCCGGCGCGCGCAGGCCAGCCATGATCAGCAGCGAGACGATTTCGCTGTCATCCGGATCGCACAAAAAATCCGTCTTCGGCGCATCGAGCATGGCCAGCGCGCAATCGAGGCCGCCCATGTCCACGATCACCGCGAGCCGAGCGCCCGCAAAGCCATGGCGCGCCGCGAGCGTCCGTGCGGTTGCCGGATCCAGCGCGTCGGCGACGTCCAGCCCGCGCAGGTCGAGCAGGATGAGGTCGAGGGCTGCCATCTGTGCCAGTCGATCCACGGCATGATCGAGGCCGACTCGCCCGATGCAACGCAGGCCAGCCCGCTCGCCCCAGCGGCCCAGAACATCCGCCCGATCGGCGCAACCGATGGCAAGCATCACGGGGCGGTTGTCACTCTCGATCTGGTGCGCCGGCCGTTCAAGCCAGCCCGTTTCTGCCTCGCCCGTCAACTCGGGGGAGCCGAAAGCCACTTCCACACCAGTCCGATTTTCGAGCATTGCCATTGGTTTCGCCCCCGTACCACCTTTGTTCCGCGTTATGCGCGATTCGGAGGTCATTTTGAACCCTTTTTGTTCCAAAATGGCGGAACGTGGGTTGGCGAGGGTCGCCAAGGGGCCGACACCCTCCATTTCGGAGAGAACGGCATGGGGCGCCATCATCAGCGCGCCTGACAACCAGGCGCCACGTTGGCGCCCTCAGCGCCCGTTGACACACTTCCTTTACGCGCTATGGCCCATCGCGTTGGGCGGTGCAGCGCGGCACCGGCCCCGAAAACGCTCAGCCCGCCCCCTGCCGAGCGCCGGACAAGAGACAATAAGGAGACTTCTCTGATGACCGCTATCGGACAGGACACGCTCGGCACCCGCGAAACGCTGGAAGTGGGCGGCAAGAGCTACGGCTATTATTCGCTGGCCAAGGCCGCCGCGAAGTTCGGCGACGTCTCCCGCCTGCCGTTCTCGATGAAAGTCCTGCTGGAGAATATGCTCCGGTTCGAAGATGGCGTGACGGTCACGACCGACGATGTGAAGGCCGTCATCGACTGGCAGAAGAACCCGGTCGCCTCCGACAATGAGATCCAGTATCGCCCCGCGCGCGTGCTGATGCAGGATTTCACGGGCGTTCCCTGCGTCGTCGACCTCGCCGCGATGCGCGACGCGATGAACGCGCTCGGCGCCGACGCCAGCAAGATCAACCCGCAGGTCCCCGTCCATCTCGTCATCGACCACTCGGTCATGGTCGACGAGTTCGGCACGCCCAAGGCCTTCGAGGACAATGTCGCGCTCGAATATCAGCGCAATGCCGAGCGCTACGACTTCCTGAAGTGGGGTTCCAAGTCGCTAGACAATTTCAAGGTCGTGCCCCCGGGCACCGGCATCTGCCACCAGGTCAATCTGGAGCATATCGCGCAGGCGATCTGGACCAGCACCGCGCCGGACGGCAGCACGATCGCCTATCCCGACACCTGCGTCGGCACGGACAGCCACACGACCATGGTCAACGGCCTCGGCGTGCTCGGCTGGGGCGTGGGCGGCATCGAGGCCGAGGCGGCCATGCTCGGCCAACCGGTCTCCATGCTCATCCCCGAGGTCGTCGGCTTCAAGCTGACCGGCAGCCTCGCCGAGGGCATCACTGCCACCGATCTGGTGCTCACCGTCACGCAGATGCTGCGCGCCAAGGGCGTGGTCGGCCGCTTCGTGGAATTCTACGGCCCGGGCGTCAGCGCGCTCAGCCTCGCCGACCGCGCGACCATTGCCAATATGGCCCCGGAATATGGCGCGACCTGCGGCTTCTTCCCGATCGACGGCAAGACGCTCGACTATATGCGCCTCACCGGCCGCGATGAGGAGAACATCGCGCTGGTCGAGGCCTATGCCAAGGCGCAGGGCTTCTGGCTGGACGTCGACGCCGCCGACCCGATCTTCACCGACACGCTGGAGCTCGACATGGGCGCCGTGCAGCCCAGCCTCGCCGGCCCCAAGCGCCCGCAGGACAAGGTGCTGCTCGGCCAGGTCGACGACGTGTTCAACGCCGATCTCGCCAAGGTCTACAAGAAGGATACCGCAGCCCGCGTCGCGGTCGACGGCAAGGACCATGACATTGGCGACGGCGACGTCGTGATCGCTGCCATTACGAGCTGCACCAACACCTCCAATCCGAGCGTGCTGATCGCCGCCGGCCTGGTCGCCAAGAAGGCGGTCGAGCATGGTCTCAAGCCCAAGCCCTGGGTCAAGACCTCGCTGGCGCCCGGCTCGCAGGTCGTTACCGACTATCTCGAAAAGGCGGGTCTCCAGACCTACCTCAACGACGTCGGCTTCAACCTCGTCGGCTATGGCTGCACCACCTGCATCGGCAATAGCGGCCCGCTCGCAGAACCCATTTCCAAGGCGATCAACGGCAACGACATCGTCGCGGCCTCGGTCCTCTCGGGCAACCGCAACTTCGAGGGCCGCGTCAGCGCCGACGTGCGCGCGAACTTCCTCGCCTCGCCGCCGCTCGTCGTCGCCTATGCGCTCAAGGGCACGGTCACGACCGATTTCGTCGAGACGCCGATCGGCCAGGGCACGGACGGCAAGGACGTCTTCCTCAAGGACATCTGGCCCACCAACGACGAAGTCCGCACGGTCATGGACGGCGCGCTGACCCGCGACATGTTCCAGAGCCGCTATGCCGCGGTCTTCACCGGCGACGCGCGCTGGCAGGCGATCGATGTCGCCGGCTCCGACACCTATACGTGGCGCGCCGGCAGCACCTATGTCGCGAACCCGCCCTATTTCGAGGGCATGGGCATGACGCCGGCGCCGGTCGCCGACATCATCGAGGCCAAGCCGCTCGCCATCTTCGCGGACTCGATTACCACCGATCATATCTCGCCCGCCGGTTCGATCAAGGCGACCAGCCCGGCCGGCAAGTGGCTGCTGGAGCGTCAGGTGACGCAGGCCGACTTCAACAGCTACGGCGCGCGTCGTGGCCATCATGAAGTGATGATGCGCGGCACCTTCGCCAACATCCGCATCAAGAACCTGATGCTGGACGGCGTCGAGGGCGGCATGACCAGCTACAAGGGCGAGACCATGCCGATCTATGATGCGGCCATGGCGCATCAGGCGGACGGCACGCCGCTCGTCGTCATCGGCGGCAAGGAATATGGCACCGGCTCCTCGCGCGACTGGGCGGCCAAGGGCACGCGCCTGCTCGGCGTGCGCGCCGTCATCGTCGAGAGCTTCGAGCGCATCCACCGCTCCAACCTCGTCGGCATGGGCGTGCTTCCGCTGCAGTTCCCCGAGGGCGTCACGCGCGATACGCTCGGCCTCACCGGTGACGAAACCTTCACGATCCACGGCGTTGCCGGACTCAAGCCGCGCCAGATGGTGAGCGTGCAGGTCACCCGCGCCGACGGCACGAGCTTCACCTTCGAGGCGCTCTGCCGCATCGATACGGTCAATGAGCTGGATTACTTCCTGAACGGCGGCATCCTTCAGTATGTGCTGAGGAAGCTGGCTGCGTGAGCGAGGCGGGCCGTCAGCACGTTCTGACGCGCCTGTTTCAACGTCTCTACGGGGAACCGACCGTCAGGAATGATCTGCGTGGAGAGCTGGTCGAGGAAATAGTGGCTCTCGCGCTTGAGCCGGATTGGCAGTTGTGCGGCGGCGATTGGGCGGCTTGCGATCTTCTCCACGTCGCAAGCGGCGCGAGGATGCAGGTAAAACAATCTGCCGCGCGGCAATCTTGGACCAAGGACGGCGATCCCGCCCCGAGTCCGCGCTTCTCCATTGCGGAGACTGCCGGCCGGTGGGACGGTTCGCGCTGGGTACCTGGTGTTGGCCGAAATGCGGAGTTCTATGTTTTCGCGTGGCATCCTGTCTCTGACGAGCATTGCGACCATGCGGATGTGAGCCAATGGGCCTTCTATGTCGTGGAGGAACAGGCTCTGCCCAAGCAGAAATCACTTGGTCTGGCCCAAGTTGCGAAGCTTGCATCCGCCGTTCCGTGGACTTCGCTAGGGGCGCAAGTGTCGTCGCTGCTGGAGGCGAAGGTCCATAATTCCGCAGAAGAGCCTCTTTGACTATCACAGACATCTTCGTCGAGATCGTCGGCTGGGCGGGCGCCGTGCTGGTGCTTGGCGCCTATATCCTCGTCTCGGCCGGAAAGCTCACTGGCACCTCACGCGCGTTCCAGTGGATGAATGCCATCGGCGCGGCGTTCTTCGTGCTCAACACCTGGTGGCATGGCGCTATTCCCTCGATGTTCGTCAATATCATCTGGAGCGGCATCGGCATCGCCGCGCTCTGGCGGCTGTACCAGAAAAGGACATCCCAGCCGCCGCAATAAATGCCCAAACGGGCTTTTTTCGTAACGTCTTACGAATTCCGTCCGTCTGTCGCAGAAGATGAATGCTTTGTTAACCACAACTTGACTGCCGCCCACATTACGGCGCAACATGCATCAGAACATCCGCGAGTCTATGTGGGGCTTGGGGGTGTTGTGGGAATTTGTGGGAGGCACTCATGAAAACTACGATTACGCGGGCGATGCTCGTGGCTACGGCGGCATTTGCGGTACCGATGGCGATCAGCCCTGCCATGGCCGGCAAGAACACCGTGTCGGGATCCTATGGTGAACTGAACTGGAGTGCCACGAGCACGCTCGTCGGCGCGACCCGCACGCAGGGCGGCATTGGCGAGACGCCTTATACGGGCTCGATGCCGGCTTATTCCGGCACGGTCGGCTTGCTGATGGGCGGTTTCGTCTGCTCGGGCACGCTGCTGTCGGATCGTCAGACGATCCTCACGGCCGGTCACTGCGTCAGCGACGGCTTCGGTGTCAACGAGACCCCGGACAACGGCGTCACGGTTTTCTTCCGTGATCCCGCCAGCGGCCCGGACGTCCAGCTCTATTATGGCGGCCCCGGCTACACGACCATCCAGTCCAGCGATGTCATCGTGAACGGGGGCTATACCGGCGACGTCATCGACCATAACGACATCGCGCTGGTTCGCCTTTCGGAAGCGGCTCCGGACTTCGCGGAGAGCTATGAACTCTACACCGGCGAACTGACCGGCCTGGTCAGCAACATCACCGGCTATGGCTCGACCTCGATCGCTGGCGGCGCAATGGGTGTCGATACCGTCAATCCGAACCGTCTCGGCTGGTTCCGTCAGGGCCTGAACGAGTATGACTATGCACTCGGCAACGCTGCGTTCGGCACCGATTGGGCGGACATTCTCGGCGAGCCCTTCTCGCAGATCGAGTATAGCTATATCTCGGACTTCGATAACGGTCTGGCCGCGAACGATGCGACCTGCGTCGTCTCGATCGCCATCATCGGCGCCGCCGGCGCAGGGTTCTGCGATCTGGGCACCGGCACCCGCGAAGTCGGCGTTGCCGGCGGCGACTCGGGCGGTGGCTCCTTCATCAACGGCCAGGTGGCCTCGGTGAACAGCTATGGCCTGACCTTCGGCACCGGCTTCGGCGACTTCCGCTCGGGCCTGAACAGCAGCTGGGGCGAGTTCTCGGGCTATGTGCCGGTCTGGCTGCATGCCGACTGGATCAACCGGAACATGGTCGCTCCGCCGCCGGCCGTGCCGGAGCCGGCAACCTGGCTCATGCTGATCGGTGGCTTTGCCTTGGTCGGCGCGTCGATGCGCCGCCGCAAGACGGTCGTCAGCTTCGCCTGATCCGTCCGTTCGGACAGAAATGGGGCGGCCCGCACAAGCGGGCCGCCCTTTTTCGTGGCGATAGTGGAAGCGGCCTCGGCGAACGCTGTTGCGCTGCGCCGTCGCGCCTGGAGCCGTCTTTTTCGTGCCTTTCCGAGTCGGCAGGTGTTTCCGCCTGCCTCGGGATCACTCCAGAGCATCGCGCTCCAAATCGAACCGGTTCGCCCTTCGACTTCGCTCAGCCCGAACGGATGGAGCTGTTCCGATTTGACGCGCCGCCGCGCTCAGTTCTTCGGCTTGCGGAAGCGCAGGGTCATCCGGTCGCTCTCGCCGATCGCGAGATACTTCTCCTTGTCGATCTCGCCGTTGCGCAGGGTCGGCGGGAGAGTCCAGACGCCCTTTTCCCAATCGGCCGTGTCCCTGGGGTTGGCGTTGATCTCCGAGGCGGCCTCGAACACGAAGCCGGCATCCTCGGCCAGCTTGCGAACGGTCGATACCTTGAGATAGCCGCTGCTCTTCTCGACTGCGCTGTCGCGGCTCTCGGGCAATCGATGATCGACGATGCCGAGCGTGCCGCCCGGCTTCACCAGCGCGAAGAACTGCTTGAACGTCTCCGCTTCGGTGCCGCGCATCACCATGTTGTGGACATTGCGGAAGGTGAGGAGCGCATCGACCGACCCCGGCGCCAGCGCTTCGCCCGTAGGCCACGCAATGAGCTTGACCTTCCCATAGGTCGCTGGATCGGCATCGAGTTTTGCCCGCAACGTGTCATAGGCGCGGCCCGCGCCCTGCGCGGCGTAGAAAGTGCCCTTGTCCTTGAGCAGCGGTGCCAGGATTTCGGTGTACCAGCCGCCGGCCGGGGAATATTCGAGTACCGTCTGGCCCGGTGTGACGCCGAAGAAGCTCAAGGTCTCGCCGGGATGACGGTATTTGTCCCGGGCCGTATTGGCCGGCGTGCGCGTCGGTGCGGCGAGGGCGGCGGCGATCGGCGCGCTGACCGTGCCGGTCTCGGCCGAAGCGGCAGGCGCGCCAATCAGGGTGCCAGCCGTGACGCCCGCCAGGAGCAGGGCTGCGGCGGGGAAAGTCAGCAGGTTCGGACGAAACATGAGCATTCCTTTTCGAGACGGGCCACTTTCAGGCGCAGCCCGGACCGATTTCCCGGCCCGGGCTTTTTCGGGCAATCAGCTCTGCGGCTTGCGGAACTTGAGCGTCATGCGGTCGCTTTCGCCGATCGCCTGATATTTCGCGCGGTCGACATCTCCTTCTGCGTAGCGCGGTGGCAGGGTCCAGACGCCCTTTGCCCACTTGGTCGTGTCTTTGGGATTGGCGTTGATCTCTGAAGCGCCTTCGAAAACGAAGCCGGCCTGTTCGGCGAGCTTGCGCACGGTCGAGACCTTGACGTAGCCGCTGGTCTTCTCGCGCGCGACATCGTCCGCCTCGGGCAGCCGGTGATCGACGATGCCCAGCACGCCGCCTGGCTTCAGCATGGCGAACATCTGCTGGAAGGCTTCCAGGCCATAATCCTTGCCTTCCCTTTTGTAGCCCATCTGGAAATTATGGACGTTGCGGAAGGTCAGCACCATGTCGGCACTGCCCGCCGGCACGGTCGGCTGGCCGGCGCTGGCCGGGAAGGCCGCGAGCTTGATGCCGCCATACAGGGCCGCATCCTTCGCTTGCAGATTCTGGATGCCCTTGAGGCTGTCCGGCCAGAAATCGACGGCCCAGAGCGTTCCCTTGCCCTTGAGATAGGGCGCCAGGATCTCCGTGTACCAGCCGCCGGCCGGCCAGATCTCCACCACCGTGTCGGTCGGCTTCACGCCGAAGAAGGACAGAGTCTCGGCCGGGTGGCGATATTGGTCGCGCGCCGCGTTGGCCGGCGTGCGCGTCGAGGCGGCGACGGCAGCGGCGATCTCGGCGCTGACGGCGATCTTCTGCGCCACTGCTGGTACGGGCGCGGCGAGGGGCAGTCCGGCGAGCAGGAGCGCGCCGGCGATCGTGTATCGGGATATGCGGGGGGGCATGGCAGGCTCTCGTTTCTGGAGTGGCGTTGCACATGCAAGCATGTCGCAATGCCATGACGAGAGCAAGTCATTGGTTCGGCGGCGAGAGTTGTCCGGCGCGGCGGCGGGCCGCTCGTCCGGGCCGGATCAGCCGATCAGAGGCAAGCTTCGAGCAGGGCTTGATCGAAGCCGAAACCACGCGCCTTGTCGAGCGTATAGGGGCGCAGGCCCATGGAGCGATATTCGCCGATGATCTTGCCGTCGGCGTCCTCGTCCAGATACTCGAACTTGAACAGCTCCTGCGTGACGATCACTTCGCCTTCCATGCCGATCACTTCGGTGATGTTGGTGACGCGGCGCGAACCGTCGCGCAGGCGCTTGATCTGGACGATGAGATCGACCGAGTCGGCGATCTGCTTGGAAATGGCTTCCTTGGGGATCTTGATGTCGCCCATCAGGATCATGTTCTCCATACGGCCGAGGCACTCGCGCGGCGAGTTGGCGTGGAGCGTACACATGGAGCCGTCATGGCCGGTGTTCATGGCGGCGAGCAGATCGAAGCATTCGGCGCCACGAATTTCGCCCAGGATGATGCGGTCCGGGCGCATACGCAGGGCGTTCTTCACGAGATCGCCGATGGTGATGGCGCCATTGCCTTCCAGGTTCGCCGGGCGGGTTTCGAGCGGCAGCCAGTGCGGCTGTTGCAGGCGAAGCTCGGCCGCATCCTCGATGGTCAGCACGCGCTCGCCCGGGTCGATCATCTTCGAGAGGGCATTGAGCATCGTCGTCTTGCCCGAGCCGGTACCGCCCGAAATGACGATGTTGAAGCGACAGGCGCCTGCGATCTTGAGCGCCACGCACATCTTCTGGCTGAGTGCCCCCCATTGGGAGAGCATGTCCAGCGTGATCGGTTTGGCGGAAAACTTACGAATGGAGATCGCCGTGCCACGCAGCGAGAGCGGCGGCACGATGACGTTGACGCGGCTGCCGTCCGGCAGGCGGGCGTCGGCCAGCGGCGTAGTCTGATCGACGCGGCGGCCGACCTGGTTCACGATGCGCTGGGCGATCTGGAAAAGATGTTCCTCGTCGCGGAAATGGATCTGGGCAAGCTGCAGCTTGCCCTTCTTTTCGACATAGGTCTGGTCGGGACCGTTGACCATGATGTCGCTGATGTCCGGATCGGACAGCAATTCCTCCAGCGGGCCGAAACCGAGCAGCTCGTCGACCAGCACTTTCTCGAGCGCGAACTGCTCGCGGCGATTGAGTGTCAGCTTGAGCTCGGCCAGCACTTCCATGATAATCGGCCGGAATTCCTCGGCCAGCTCATCCTTGCTCAGAGTCGCGGCCGCTTCCGGATCGACGCGCTCCAGCAGGCGCGGCAGCACCTGCTCCTTGATCTTGTGGACCGACGCCTCGAAGCCCTGCGTATTGTCGCCGGAGGAGCTGTGATCGGTGTTCATCCGCTCCGTGAGGCGCGCCATCGCATCGGCATTGCGGTCCAGCGGTGGCGTCGGGCCGGTGACGGCAGGTACGGACTCGGCCGGAAGCGGCGGGAACTGCACGCCACCGGCGGGCGCCGCCGCACCGGGCGCTCCGGCATGTGGCGAGGCGCCGGGCGCGTGCATGGGGCGAGCTACGCCGAAGGACGACTTGCCGCCTAAACCATTTTTCCGTCCAAATGCGCTCATCGTTTTCGTCGTCTTTCCACCGGCCATCGGGCCAACGCCAGGCTATTATTTCAGGCGTACCAAACAAGCTTTGAAAAAAGCCTAAGATGCCGGCAACACTCTCAGCGGCAATCGTGCCGGCTCGCATTTCGGCGGTCGGGGACCACGTTCCGGCAGATCCGGGCGGATATGGTAAAGGTAGAAGTCCTGCCCGTCGTAGCCCGCCGGAATATGCGTCAGAAGTCGATATCCTTGAGGATTTTGCATGCGTTTGATTGGTAGTTCTAAGTCGGAGAGCAGGTGGAAGCCGCCTGCCCGAGCTGCGATGCGGTTGAGTTCACGTTCGAGGTCGATGCGCCTCTTGACGGTGCTACGGTAGTTCCAGCGAATGAAGCTCTGCGTGCAGTTTCGTTCCAGCCTTTCGAACTCGATGCCCAACAGGGCGCTCACGCCCTGTGCTCTGCTGTCAGGGAAGCTCACCCAATGCGCGTCTTGAAGGCCATGGCGCTCGATAAAATGTGCGGTCTGTCGAGCCGTGTCGAAGGGTCTCATGAAATTGATCGCCGTCGCCGTCAGCCCACAAGCAGCACTCGCGGCGAGCCACAGCAGAAAAGGAACCGTCCGACTGCCTCCTCGCTCGCGTTGCCGCGCGACCAGCAATATCAGTAGCAGACCGGCCAAAGAGGCATGACGAATGGCGAGCGGGTAAACAGCGACAGAAAATATGAAGATTAGCGCGCAGAACCCAAGGAACAAGGCCTGTGCCAGTATCTCGCGACGCAATAAGGTCGTCCCGAGATAGAGGAACACTATACCCGCTGGAAGCGCGATCAAAGGGGGAGGGGAATTGTTCCAGACCAGCTGGAGACCATCCATTTGTAAAGGAAGGAGTATAGTGCCGAAACGCATTAGCTCCACGACACTATCGAGAACGATCCCGTTCAACCAGAATGCTGGAATCAAGTCCGGGGCCGGCCGCACGCTCCATGCGGCCGCGAGCCCCATAGCGAACCAAAGCGCAAGACCGGGCCGCGAAAGACGCTTCTCGGCACCGTAGATTGCGAGGCAGACGAGCGACAATATCCCGAAGAGAAAATCTGCCATCGGGAGCAAAGCCAAGGCGACCCACGCAAGTTTGTGGCGTCTGAACAAAATGGCAATCAAAAGTAAAAGAACGCCGAGTCCCAAACTCCGAGCGATTGTGCCGTAGTCGATCAGCACATAGAAGCTGCATGCAATTAAAAGGCGTTCGAAACGAGTCAGTGACAATCTGAATAGCAGAATGCCTTGAATGGCCAAGGCGATGGGTAACTGCACGGTCGGTAGAACCCAGGCGACGGGGACAAATATCGCCACGATACGCAACATGAAATACCAAAGAGGTGGATGTCCTTCATATCTCAGATTCTCGAACAGATGGGCCGTGCTGGGCGACTGAAGCGCGATTTGAAGTGCTTGCCATTCGTCCAGCCATGGCTGATGCTGTATCGTCAAAAGCGTCTGAAGCGTGATGACGGCGGTCACACAGCAAGCCCAAAACCATTGATTGGCAAGCAACTTGTCCAAGGATCGCGTTAGGCTCATTCGGGCTCCCATCGGAAGTTCTGCCGCTAAGCCAGCATGGTTAAGCCACCGTAAAAGAAGCCGCGCGGCGTCAATCTTTCTTGATAGAGGTTACCTCTGGGTGTTTGGTCCTGGCATGCGACGGCGCAGATTTCGCCATCGCACTGCGAGCGGCAGCGCCGAGATCACGCGCGCCTTCGGCGATAGCGCCCTTCGGTCTGGAGCATCACGAAGGGCGTCCGGGGAACGACAAGACTGCCCTGAAATGGCGGCATCCGCAGTCGGTCGAAGACACGCCGCTGGAGTCGAAGGAACAGTGTCGCTGCGCATGCCGGCACGGCTTGCACTGGACGATGTCTGTATTACCCTGAAGGGCGCGACCGCGCAGCGCGCACGATTATCTTCGCGTCTCTGTCCGCAACGCAATGGTACCAGTCGCCTGCTCAAGGCAGACTTGGAGAAGCCGACGACAAGGCGGATGTTTTCGCATCGACACTGCCGAGCTGCCTCCCGAGTGTGACAAGGCCTTTCCGTTCGTTCCGGTGGACTGCGCCTCCGCGCGCCCCAACGTCTAGCTGGCGTCGTTCTTCACAAGCTTCAGTTCCGCGGCGCGGGCGCTGCTCATATGGCTCATGCGGCCGTCGATCTGGCCACCGGTGGCGATGCTGACGACGTCATAGCTGACATCGCCGGTGATGCGCGCAGTGCTTTCGATGATGAGTTCATCGGCACTGATCGAGCCCTCGATGAGCCCGCCGATGCGCGCGCTTTTCGCGCTTACATGACCCTTGATGCGGCTGTCCGGCCCCTGCACCAGCGCGGCGCAGCTGATGTCGCCATCCACCTTGCCGTCGACATGGAGATCGACGCTGGCCTCGACATTGCCCGATATGACGACATCGCCGCCGATGATCGAGAACGGTGTGTGCCTAGCCCCGGTTGCGGCCACCGGCGATGCGCCTTTTGGCGAGTTGCTGGACTTCGAGAACATCCTGCCGTGCCTCCAGAAAGGGGCGCGGATTGACTGCCGCGCCGTTGACCCGCACTTCGAAATGCAGATGCGTGCCTGTCGAGCGGCCGGTCGATCCCATGCGTGCGATCGCCTCGCCGCGCTTGACCCCCTGCCCCGCACGCACACCATAGCCGGACAGATGCGCATAGCGCGTCATCAGGCCCTTGCCATGATCCACTTCGACCACATTGCCATAGCCCTGACGCGGGCCGACATAGCTCACCGTGCCCGGCGCAGCGGCGAGGATCGGCTGGCCGTAGCCGCCCGGAAAATCGACGCCGCTGTGGAAAGCCAGCGCGCCGTTGAACGGGTCACGCCGATAGCCGTAGGAACTGGTCTCCATCGGCGCGGTCGTCGGACGCGCGGAGGGAATGGCGGCAAGCGCGGTCTCCATTGCGTTGAGGCGCGTCAGCAGGACCGCGAGATCGCGCAGTTCCGGCTCGACAGCGATCGCGCTGCGCACGGGGATGAAGGGACCGCCCTGTCCATTCGCGCCACCCGCGAGCGTCGCGGGATTGAGCCCGAAGCTGCGGATCGCCTTTTCGACGCGGGCAAGGCGGCTTTGCGCGACCGTGGCGAGTTGGGTCTCAAGGGCAAGCTGATGTCGGCGCAGCGTGTCGAGGCGCAGGGCCTCGGGCGAGGCGGCGCTGAGCGGTTTGCCCGTGGTATCCCTCTTGCCCGCATCCTGCGTCACAGGGACCCCGCCGCTGGCGCGCACAATCTCTTCGAGCGCCTTCTGGCGTTGCTCGATATCGCGGGCAATGTCATCGACGGTGCGCTTATAGGCATTCACCTGCGCCTCGCGCGATGTGACCGCCGCGCGATCCTGGGCAACGTGGCTGCGTTCGAGGAGGAGGCTGGCCTGGCTCCAGGCCATGGCGAGCGTGCCGGCCGCCCACAGCAACACGACCGCTGCGATGATCGCGGCGACGGTCAGCTGGAAGCGTGTGGAAATACGAAGGAATCGAACCTGCCCGCCGGTGCGGAGGAAAATCTCCCGCTCAGGCGCGAGAGACAGCAGATATGCGATGACCCCTCCGGGAGTTGTCTTGTTTGATGCCACCCGAATGCTCTGTTCTATTATGTTTGTTTAAGGTCGCGGCGCTATCAGAGGGGGGAGGAGCACGCGAATCGCGCGGCCGGACGCAGCGATGAGTCGAACGCAACTCACGACGAATCGAATATGTGCTCTGGCGGACGAACGGATGTTCCGCCTTGGTTCACGCGACTCGCCGTAAAGCGCCGCGAGTCCGAGTCGCGGCCGCCCGGCGGTGCGCGCCATAGGGTTTTCGCCAGCTTTTGTGCCTGTTTTGCTCCCTCGGTGCCGCCGCACACTGTGCGGGAGTGCGTGATCGGGGGCACGGGAAATGGCGTCAACGCGAGCGTTGCCACGGTCCCATTGCCCGGTTATAGGCCGAGTTCAGCCGAAGGGGCCGCCACTTGCCCCACGGTGAAGCGCGGAGACGTGGGTGAGTGGCTGAAACCAGCGGTTTGCTAAACCGTCGTAGCCTTTAAGGGGTTACCGAGGGTTCGAATCCCTCCGTCTCCGCCAACATCCCCCTGAAGCTGATCGATGCGGACATGCGCGTCCATGACTTTGGGCGGGGCCGCGAGGATCGCGGACATCGGGCGTGACAATCTCGTGCGCTGAGGCGCGCTCACTTCACCAGCGACTTGAGTCCCTGCCAGAGTCGCTTGTGGATCGGCGGGCGGGCGCGCAGGTCGAGGCCGCGCGAGCGCGCGGCACGAGCGAGGTCGCGGGCCAGCGAGCGGAGCTGGCGATCATTGAGCGCCATCGTCACATGATGATAGCGGTGATCCTGATATTGCACGGCATTTTCGACGATCTGCAGCGTCATAACGACGCCGTGACGCGAACGCCGCCGCTCCCAGCCAATCAATGCACCTGAGAGTCTCGACCCGCGGGCCGTCTGCTCTTCAGCCATGCCTTCCCCCAATTTGGGCCCTGTTCGGCGCCTTCTGTGCCGTATTTTCCTTAATTTCATGACAAGGCTCAAGATTCTCCTGCGCAGCGATAGTCCGGTCACGCATCGCGCCGCCATGGTTTCCGGCGCAAAAGGCGATGACGGCGCGGAAATCGCCGGATTGGCTATTGCGCATTGCACAATATTCCCGTTGACTGGCCCGATGTTGAAGGCCGCTGTCTACCACCGCACCGCCTATCATTACAGCCGGCCAGTGCGCCTCGGCCCGCAGGTCGTGCGCCTCCGCCCCGCGCCGCATAGCCGGACGAAGATCCCCAATTATGCCCTGCGCATCGAGCCGGAGGGGCATTTCATCAACTGGCAGCAGGACCCGCACGGCAATTGGCAGGCGCGGCTGGTCTTTCCCGATCCGGTCGATCGCTTCGTGGTCGAGGTCGATCTGCTGGCCGATCTCGACGTCATCAATCCGTTCGACTTCTTCGTCGAGCCTTATGCCGAGACCTATCCGTTCACTTATGACGAGACACTGGCGCGCGACCTCGCCGCCTATTTCGAAACCGAGCTGCAAGGCCCGCTCTTCGACGCGCTGGTGGCGCAGCATATCAGCCATGAGGGGCGCACGATCGACTTTCTGGTCGAGGTGAATCGGCAGCTCCAGCAGCGCATCGGCTATGTGATCCGCATGGAGACGGGCGTGCAGACGCCCGAGGAAACGCTGCAGGTCGGTATCGGCTCTTGCCGTGACAGCGCCTGGCTGCTGGTCCAGCTGGTGCGTCGGCTCGGCTTCGCGGCGCGCTTCGTTTCGGGTTACTCGATCCAGCTCGTCGCGGACGTGGAGCCCGTCGACGGGCCAAAGGGCGTCACGCAGGACGTGGTCGATCTCCATGCCTGGGCCGAGGTCTATGTGCCCGGCGCCGGCTGGATCGCACTCGATGCGACATCGGGCATGTTTGCGGGTGAGGGGCATATCCCGCTCTGCGCGACGCCGCATTTCCGCTCCGCCTCTCCGATCGAGGGCATGGCCGAGCCGGCGGAAGTGGATTTCCAGTTCGAGATGCGGGTCTCGCGCATAGCCGAGGCGGTGCGCATCACCAAGCCATTCACGGACGAGCGCTGGGATGCGGTGCAGGCGCTGGGCGAGAAGGTGGATGCCGATCTGCGCGCGCAGGACGTGCGGCTGACCACTGGCGGCGAGCCGACCTTCGTGGCGGAGAATGGCGGCCAGGAGGATGAGTGGAACGGCGGCGCCGTCGGACCGACCAAACAGGGCTATGCCGACAAGCTGACCCGCGCCCTGCGTGAGAAATTCGCGCCTGGCGGGATGCTGCATCATGGTCAGGGCAAATGGTATCCCGGCGAGAGCCTGCCGCGCTGGGCCTATGCGATCTACTGGCGCAAGGATGGCGTGCCGGTCTGGCGCGATGCCGGGTTGATCGCGAAGGAAGATGGCGAGGGCAAGCCGCCCGCGACCGGTGCGATGGCCGAACGCTTCCTTGCGGCGCTGGCGTCCGGCCTGGGGGTCGGGCCGAGCTATATCGCTCCGGTGTACGAGGACGATATCGAATGGGCGCGCAAGGAGAATGATCTCCCGGTCAATGTGACGCCCGAAGACAGCAAGCTGGCCGATATCGAGGCGCGCGAGCGGATGAAGAAGGCCTTCGAGCATGGCCTCGTCGATCCCATCGGCTTTGCCCTGCCGATCCAGCGCTGGCAGGCGGCGCAGGCGAGGCCGCGCTGGATGAGCGAAGTCTGGCAAGTGCGGCGCGGCCGGCTCCATGCCGTGCCAGGCGACAGCTCGATCGGCTATCGCTTGCCGCTCGGCGCCTTGCCGTTCGTGCCCCCCGCCGCCTTCCCCTATATCCATCCGCGCGATACCAGCGAGTCGCGCGAGCCGCTGGCGGATTTCGCCGTGCAGCGGGAGGAGCGCGCGCCGGCCGAGCCGCATGAGCAGCGGATTTTAGCGCGCGGCGAAGCGGATCAGTCAGTCCGACAGGAGCGTGTTGAGCAGGAGATCATCGAAGGCGCGGTGCGCACGGCGATCACGGTGGAGCCCAAGGCGCATTATCTCTCGGTCTTCCTGCCGCCGGTCGAGGCGCTTGAGGATTATCTGGAGCTGGTCGCCGAGGTCGAAGCCGCCGCCGCCGCCCTGCAGGTCGAGGTGCGGATCGAGGGCTATGCGCCGCCGCCGGACCCGCGCCTGCAAGTGCTCAAGATCACGCCCGACCCTGGTGTCATCGAAGTCAACGTCCAGCCTGTCTCGACCTGGGCGGAGACGGTGGATCTGACCGAATCGCTCTACGATATTGCGCGTCAGCAGAAGCTGACCGCCGACAAGTTCATGGTGGACGGGCGCGCGGTCGGCACGGGTGGCGGCAATCACCTCGTGCTTGGCGGCGCCAGCATCGGCGACAGTCCGTTCATCCGGAGGCCGGACCTGCTCAAGAGCTTCGTTCTCTACTGGCAGCGGCATCCGGCGCTGAGCTACCTGTTTTCCGGCATGTTCATCGGCCCGACGAGCCAGGCGCCGCGCATCGACGAGGCGCGGCATGACGGGCTCTACGAGCTGGAAGTGGCGCTGGCGCAAGTGCCCAAGCCGGGTGAGGGCGAAGCGCCGCCGCCCTGGCTGGTCGATCGACTGTTCCGCAATCTGCTGGTCGATGTGACGGGCAATACCCACCGGACCGAGATCTGCATCGACAAACTCTTCTCGCCGGATGGCCCGACGGGGCGTCTCGGGCTGGTCGAGTTTCGCGGGTTCGAGATGCCGCCGGAAGCGCGGATGAGCCTTGCCCAGCAATTGCTGCTGCGCGCACTCACCGCCTGGTTCTGGCGCGAGCCGCAGGACGGCGCCCTGGTGCGCTGGGGCACGCGCCTCCACGATCGCTTCATGCTACCGCATTTCGTCTGGGAGGATTTCCTCGACGTGCTCGGCGACTTGCGGCGCGCGGGCTATGATTTCGACCCCAGCTGGTTCGAGGCGCAGCGGCAGTTCCGCTTCCCGGTGCATGGCGAAGTGCGCGCGGGTGGTGTGAATCTGGAAATCAGCCACGCGCTCGAGCCCTGGCATGTGCTGGGCGAAACCGGCGCGATCGGCGGGACGGTGCGCTATGTCGATAGCTCCACGGAGCGGCTGCAGGTGTGTGTTTCCGGCCTGGTCGAGGGGCGTCATGTCGCCGCCTGCAACGGACGGCGCATTCCGCTCATGCCCACCGGTGTGGTGGGCGAGGCGGTCGGCGGTGTGCGTTACAAGGCCTGGGCGCCGGCCGACTGCCTGCATCCCCGACTCCCCGTGAACGCCCCGCTCACGTTCGACGTGTTCGACGTGTGGAGCGGGCGTTCGTTGGGCGGCTGCGTCTATCATGTGGCGCATCCCGGTGGCCGGAACTATGATGACGTGCCGGTCAATGCCTATGAAGCGGAGGCGCGGCGCAAGGCGAGGTTCCAGGATCATGGCCACACACCCGGATCGATGGCGCTACCCCCCGAGGAGAAAAGCGGGGAGTTTCCGTTGACGCTCGATCTGCGCAGGCCCGCCACCTTGTGAGCAGCCGCCCCGACTCGACGGTGGCGACGGACAAGCTCGACCTCGCTCTGCGGCGCTACGGCCGCGAGGCAAGCCATAGCGACCTCATGTTGAGCGCAGGCGGAGAGCCCGGCATGGCCCAGCGCTGGTCTTCGATGCTCTCGGCGCTTGCTGCGCCGGAGCGTGGCGGCCTTGGCGGACTCGCCGAGCGGGCAGCGCAGCAGGTGCTCGATCTCGGCATGGCGTTCCGCCTCACGGGCGAGGTGGAGGAGCGCGTCTGGCCGCTCAGCCCGATCCCGATGCTGCTGCACGCCAATCAATGGCGCACGATCGAGCAGGGCCTCACGCAGCGCGCGGAGCTGATGGAACGGCTGCTGGCCGATATCTATGGCCCGGCGACTCTTGTGGCGCAGGGTGAGCTTCCCGCAGCGATCGTGACCGGCAGTCCCGATTACTGGCGGCAAATGAACAATGTCGAGCCACCCGGCGGGCATCGACTGCAATTCTATGCGGCCGATCTGGCGCGCGGCCCGGACGGCGACTGGCGCATCCTGGCCGATTATGTGCGCGCGCCGGTCGGTTCGGGCTATGCGCTGGAAAACCGGCTGGCGATGACCCGCGCGACGGATGATGCGCTCGGCGCGCTCAACTTTGCGCGACTGGCGCCTTTCTTCGCCGATTTCCGTCAAGGCATGGCGGCGATCTGCAAGCGCACGGACCCGCGCATTGCCCTGCTCACGCAGGGGCGTTTCAACCAGAGCTATCCCGAGCAGGCCCATCTGGCGCGCTATCTCGGTATCCTGCTGGTCGAAGGTGAGGATCTGACCGTCCGGGACGGGCAGCTTTACGTGCGCACGATCGAGGGTGTGAAGCGCGTCGATGGATTGTGGCGGCGCATGGGCACTGATCTGCTCGACCCGCTCGCCTTCGATGCGCGCTCGACGATCGGCGTGCCGGATCTGTTCGAGGCGATCCGGCGTGGCACTCTGGCCATGGCCAATTGGCCGGGCGCTGGCGTCGTGGAGACGCCCGCGCTCTCGGCGTTCCTGCCACGCCTCGCCAAAAAACTGCTCGGCGAACCGCTGCTCATCCCCAATGTCGCGACCTGGTGGTGCGGGCAGGAGAGCGAGCGTGCCTATGTGCGCGAGCATGTCGATACGCTGGCGGTCGGGTCGGCTTTCATGCTGCCCGTGCCCGCCATCCCGCATGGCCGCGCGCGTCTCGCCGCCCGGCTCAGCACGATGGAGCGCGCCGCGTTTCTCGCCGAACTTGATCAGCGCGCGATGGACTATATCGGTCAGGAGCTGGTGCAGCTCTCGACCACGCCCGCGCTCGTCAATGGCGAACTGCTGCCACGGCCGTTCATCCTGCGCGCCTTCCTCGCCCGCGATGCCGAGGGCCGCTGGCAGGCCATGCCCGGCGGTTTTGCGCGTCTCGCCGCCCATGACGACATGCGAGCCGTGCTGATGGGCGAAGGTGACATGTCCACCGACGTCTGCATCGTCGCGGAGGAATCGCAGCATTCGCCGGGCCTGCTCGAAAGTGGCCCGCCGGTGTCGATCCGGCGTGTCGTTGGTACCTTGCCGAGCAAGGCGGCGGACAATTTCTTCTGGTTGGCGCGTTATCTCGAGCGCGGTGAGATGGTGCTGCGCATGGTGCGCGTGCTGATCGGTGGCAGCATCGAGGCGGAGGCGGCGTCCAACCTCGACCAGACGACCTTGCATCGCGTGGCGGACACGCTGGTCGCGTGGGGTTCGGCACGCAAGGATGCGCTAGTGGAAGGGATCAACACGCTGTGTGTCGATGCCCTGCGCGATCCGACACGGCCGGGCAGCGTGCAATCGCTGTTCGCCGCGGCAGAGTCGATCGGCCGGGGCTTGCGCGAGCGCCTCGCCATCGATTTCTGGCGCCTGCTCAATCGTCAGATCGATGCCGTTACCGACGATCGGCGATCACAGCTCATGGCGCATGTCGCGCGCCTGCTCGATCGGTGCGCCGCGCTCTCGGGTCTGGCAGCCGAGAACATGGTGCGCGGCGCCGGCTGGCGCTTCCTCGACATGGGGCGACGCCTGGAGCGGGCGATCCACCTGTGCCGGCTGGTCAAGACCTTCGCGGGCGATCAGGCGAGCGCGCATGACCTCAACCTGTTGCTCGACCTGTGCGATTGCCAGATCAGCTATCGGACGCGCTACCTGACCGGGGTCGCGCTCGCGCCGGTGCGCGACATGCTGGTGCTGGAGCCGGGCAATCCGCGCTCTCTGGCGTTCCAGGCCGATGCGATCCTCGGGCATCTGCGCGATCTGCCGACCCTGCGCGACGATGGCATGCCCGAACCGCCGGTGCAGCTCGCCCTCGCCATCACGGCGCGGCTGCGCGCGGCGACAGCCGAGACGCTGACGTCGGATGATCTCGATGCCATCGAGGCGTGGCTGCTCGACCTCTCCGACCGGATCAACGACCGCTTCTTCCTCAAGGGCGAGGACGCGCCGCGCGCCTCGGGCATGACGCGGCTGGCATGAGGTACAAGGTCAGCCACATCATTCGGGTCGATTATCAGCCGCCGGTGCGGCTGGCGCATTTCAACCTGCGCCTCGCGCCGATCGAATGGCCGGGCCAGCGCATCGAGGATTATGAGCTCGCGATCGAGCCGGGGCCGGACCTGCGCGAGGAGCGCATCGGCGCCTATCCGTTCAATCTGACGCGCACCGAGATCATGAAGCCGATCGCGACGCTCGAGGTCCGCTCGACCTTCATCGCAACCGTCGCCGAAGCGGAGCTCGACCTGGCCACCTCGACGATGAGCATCGCCGATGTCGCCAGGGCTGCCGTGGCCGCGCGGGACTTCGGGCCGATGTCGCCGGCGCAATATCTGTTCCCCTCGCGGCTCCTGCCGCTGGTGCCGGAGATCATGGACTGGGCGCGGCCGCAACTGCCCGCCGATGGCGACTGCCTCGCGGCGGCACTGGCACTGGCAAAGGCGATCAAGGCGACGTTCGCTTACGATACCAAGGCGACGCAGGCCGACACGCCGGTGGCCGAGATGTTCGCGATCCGCAAGGGCGTCTGCCAGGACTTCGCGCATCTGCTCATCGTCGCGCTGCGCTCGGTCGGGCTGCCGGCGGCCTATGTGAGCGGCTATCTGCGGACCTATCCGCCGCCGGGCCAGCCGCGGCTGGTGGGCGCCGATGCCATGCATGCCTGGGTCGCACTCTGGTGCGGGCCGCTGCGCGGCTGGGTCGGCA
Organism: Sphingobium xanthum; assembly: GCF_019737615.1. Taxonomy (GTDB): domain Bacteria; phylum Pseudomonadota; class Alphaproteobacteria; order Sphingomonadales; family Sphingomonadaceae; genus Sphingobium; species Sphingobium xanthum. Next base: position 44,490 of record NZ_JAHKKS010000018.1, read on the forward strand.
TCGATCCGACCAACGGCGTTCTCGCCAATGCCGATCATCTCGTGGTCGCGATCGGCCGGGATTATTCGGATATTTCGCCGATCGACGGCGTGTTCGTCGGTGGCGCGTCGCAGAAGACGTTCAATTCGGTCGATGTATCGCCGATCGATGCGCGAGTCGGCGCGGTCTAGGGTCCGGACTCACTACAGCCACCAGATGACGGCAGCGGCGATGCAGATGGCTCCCATGAAGTTTTTGAGGTTGCGATCGAAGCGGGTGGCGATGCGTCGCCAGTCTTTGAAGCGACAGAACATGCGC
>NZ_JAHKKS010000019.1 GCF_019737615.1 Sphingobium xanthum
GATGAAGCTGCTATACCTCGTACTCAACAAGGCCGCCGATGAATGGAAACGGCCACCGCGCGAGTGGGCCGAGGCAAAAACCCAGTTCGCCGTGATCTTCGGCGAGCGGTTCGTCATCTGATGACGATAACCGGCCTCGCGCACAAAATATCTGACAGTCCCGTCCGCCGCCGCGCCCGCTGGCGCTGGGTCCAGCGCCGGGTAGACCCCAGGCGCATGGTCTTCATTGATGAGACTTGGGCCAAGACCAACATGACGCGCACTCATGGCTGGCATACAAAGGGCGAGGCGCTGATCGACAAGGTGCCGCACGGGCACTGGAAGACGCTGACCTTCATTGCCGGTCTGCGCCACGACGGCATCCTCGCTCCGTGCGTCCTCGATGGTCCGATCAACGGCGAGAGCTTCACCGCCTGGGTCGAGCAGTTCCTGATCCCCGAGCTGGAGCCCGGCAGCATCGTCGTGGTCGATAACCTCGGCAGTCATAAGGGCAGCCGCGTGCGCAAGTTGCTCAAGGCAGCGGGCATCAGGCTGTTCTTCCTGCCGCCCTACTCGCCTGATCTGAACCCCATCGAAGAGATGTTCTCCAAGCTCAAGCGCCTGCTTCGAAAGGCCAATGAAAAAACTGCCGAGGCAACCTGGCGACGCATCGGAAAACTGCTCGACCACTTCCCGCCCACCGAATTCGCCAACTACATCCGAGGTGCCGGATATGCCTCAATCTAAATCAGAAAGACCCTAAACGCGACGGCTCAACAACAGCAACCGGGCGCGTAGCTGAGGATCCGCTTCGGGGCTCCCTATCGGCAGCTTTTGTCCGAAGCAGGGATTCTTAGTAGCTGATATAAGCGCCCGGGTCTGGTCGCCTTCCGCCGGAAGCGAACTCCTGGTCATGGGGACCAAGCCGCCGTTCGCGCCTTGGGTCTGCAATGTCCGGCCTCGCTGAAAACGGACGTTCGCGTGGCTGCGTAGGCATCCCGATCAGAAGATCAGCGTTGCCCCCAGATTGACGCTATGTCCGGCCCCGCTGCCGAACTCGCCGCGATAGGCGGTATGCAGGCGCATGCGCTCGCTCGCGCGGATGGCGAGGCCGGCGGCGGCGGTCGCCGACGTCTCGGGTCGCATCGCGCCGGCCACCCCGTTCATGCGCGGTGCGCCGATGAAGCCCGCCTCCGCGATCGGGGTGCGCCCGGCAAGCTGCCGCCGAAGTCCCGCCTCCAGCCAAGGCTCGATCGTCGCCCCGTCCCGCTGACCGCCGCGCAGCGCGACCTGTGCATCAAGGAAGCTCGCCTGCGTGCGCCGGCCGTCTACGGCGAGCGCGAAGGCGGGGCTGCCCCCTTCCACGGCACTGCCCCGACGGGAAGAGACGTGGTTAAAGCCGACACCCGGCTGCACGACCCAACCCTGCCCGAGCGCCACGCGATAGCCAGCCGATAGATCGGCTACGAGGCCACGCAGACGATGGCCCGCATTGGCGCTGCCGCCCCCCGGCAGGTCGCGCCAGGTCGTGGCCTTGCTCCAGTCATAGGCGATGCCGGCGCCCAGAACGAAACCATTGTCGGTGAACTGGCCGGAGAGTCCTGCGACTACGCCGTCCGCGCTCGTTCGGCTGCCCAGCGCGCCGATGCTCTGGCTGCCATCGATATAGCCGACGAAGCCGCCGATCGCGCTATTACCCCGCCGCAGGCCGATGCCGGCGAGCAACCCTCCGCTACGGCTCGTCGCGCGCGCCGTGCCGGCGGTGTCATTGGCATCGAGCGTGCGCCAGCTGCCCAGCGCCTGTCCGAAGGCGAACAGCCCCTCACCACCCGTCGCGACGAAGGGCATGCGCATCGCCCGCGCGAGACTCAGGCCGTTCTCGATGCCCAGCTGGGATGCGCTTGCATAGGCTTCGCCGCTGATGCGCGAGAAGGTGGCGGGATCGGCGGCGCCGTTGGCGAGCAGCGTCGGAAAGGCGCTGGTCAGCGCCGCGCTGGCGCGGCCGGTCAGGATCAGATCGTTGACATAGCCGATCGTGCCGGTCGTTTGCGCGGAAGCACCGGTCGGCAGGGCGAAGGTAGCGAGCAGCGAGACCCCCGCCGGCCCGAAGCGGATCGCCCCCGGCACAGTGGCGGACTGGGTGACGGTCGCGAAGCTGCCGGTGATGGTCGTCGCGGCGATGATGTCATATCGCCTGCCCGGCAGCAGCGGGGCATCGCTGGTGAGCGAGAGTGCAGCTCCACTGGCAATGGCGAGCGTGCCGTTGACGATCAGCATGTCGCTTGCGCCGCTCCGCGAAAGTTCGATATGCGTGGTCGATCCGCCCGCCAGCGCGACATTGCCGTTGACGGTCATCGTGCCCGGTGACGCACCCGGCTCGAGGATACCGCCCGCCGCGACCGAGATGTTGCCGTTCACCACGCCCGCCGTGCCGAACCGGGCGCCGGCCCCGATTGAGACATCGCCTGTCAGGCTCGATCCCGCACGGCCGATCAGCCATCCGCCCAGAACATTGGTCTGCGCGATTGCGCCACTGCCCGAATAGGCGTTGACGCCGGCGCGATTTACCAGAGTCTCGAACGCCTCAAAACGATTGAGGGTGATCTCGGTCGGCGCAGCATAGGCCGACCCCATGTCGAATTCGATCCGGTCATTGCCTTCGCCGCCTTGCACGCGGCCGGTGAACTGGGCTCCGCTGCGCAGCACCACCACATCGTTGCCGGTGCCCATATGCACGTCGCCCTCGATCCGGCCGGCATTTTCCAGCCGGTCGTCGCGCGCGCCGAGGCTGATCGCGCCGACGACAAGGCCGGTTGATCCATTGATGACGGTGTCCACCGAACCGGTCATGTGGATCGCGCCGCCGACAAAATCGCCCGTGCCGCCGAAATCGAACCGCACGTCTACGGGCAGCACTCCGCCCGCTCCGCCGCGGATCGTGCCGAGATTTGTGATCGTCGTCGTCTCGGCCGATCCGGCAATCGCGATCGCGCCGAACCCTTCAAAACCGGCTGAAGCCGATGTCCCGCCGGAACTTGTGATCGGGCCGGACGCGGCGATGAGGCCGGTCGCCAGATTCTCGATGACGAGCGACGAGGCCGTCGAGGCGCTCCCACCTGCGACGAGTCCGATTGCAGGAAGAAGCATGGCCGTAGAAGATAACGGATCCGCAGGTGCATTCTGACCGGGAATGTACGGCGTCATCACCAATCCGCCGCCATCGAAAGGGTCGACGGGATAGACATGCCCACCGGCGTTGGCGAGGATGTTTCCACTGTTGACCACCTTGACTGTCGAGGTGCCCAGCCCGCCATCCACAGATCGCGTCGATCGGGCGATGACCGCGATGCCACCCGGCTGGTCCTGTAAGATGGATCCCGTATTGGTCAGGGAAACCTCCGCCGCCTGCTGCGTGTAGGTGGTAAGGCTCAGCGCCACGCCGGACGATGGCGCGGCTTTACCCATCGCCTTGATGGAGCCGCTATTGCTGGCGGTTGCTTTGACGGCGGATGAAAAGAGACTGACCCGCCCATCGATGGTTCCGCTATTGGCGAACGTCATCACCTTCTGATCGGTTGACTGGTCTGCGATGTATGCGCGCGGGCTCTGCTGCAGGCTGAGCGCGGTGCCGGAAAGATCCTTCGACACGGTCCCGCTGTTTGCGACGCTCAGCGTTTCCGTGCGGGCTGCGATGGTCATGCCACCCGTCACGCTGCCCGAATTGACGAACGACACTTCCTCGCTGACTTGCGCGGCGGCTGGAAAGCTGTTGGGAGAGTCCAGCGAGATCAGGACGCCGCCCGTGTTGAACGGGCTGCTGCTCCGGCCCGTCAGCGTGCCGCTATTCTCGAACTGGAAGCGGCGGCTCGTCATGCTGATCGACATCAGCCCCTGAAGCTCGCCGCTGTTGCGGACGATGGCCAGGTCGGTATCGCCAGCAGGATAGAGATACACGTCATATGGGTAGGTGCTCGTTGCGTTCGAGCGGATGATGCCCTCATTCGCGAACAGGAAATCGCCGCCGCTCGCCCCGAGGCTGAGCGCCATCTGCCGGTTTCCTGCGTTGATCATTCCCTCGTTCGTGAAGCTGCGCACGATCCCAAGCGCGCCGTCGCCGAGCTCACCTTCGTTGATGAAAGCCAGACTCGAGCCGAGCGCTGTATTCGGAACACCGCGAGTGATGCCGAAGCTGACCACGCGGCTCGCGCCCGCGCCACCACTGGCGATGGTCGACTTGTTGATGATGGTGCCGTCACCGAACAGGCCGATCTCACCGATCGATCCTCTACCCGAACCGGTGAGCGTCACCGTGGTCCCTGCGCCCGATGCGCCGAAGCCCACGGCCTCGAAACTCGTCGGGAGCGTGTGCCCGCCCATATCGACTGTGGCGCTCCTATCGTAGAGGCGAGCGAACATGTCGATGCCGGCCCCGCCGTCGATCGTGCCCGTAATGCCGAGCTGGTTGCCATAGGCCACCAGAATGTCCGCCCCGTCGCCGAAGGTGAGGTTGCCGTTGAGCGTGCCGCCGCGGTCATGATAGACGTTCGTGCCAGTGGAGAAGAAGCTCGTCGATCCCAGCAAGACATTGCCGATGATTGTCCCGGCATTTTCGATCGTGCCGCGATTGTTGAACTGGATTGCGTTGCGGCCCGGAGTCGCCGCGATCAGCCCGCCAGCCTTGTTGATCACGGATGCGGAGACATAGGTGTCGCCGAACACGGCTAGCCCGTTGGCGCTGCTAATTGTGCCTTCGTTCGTCAGCGACTCTGCCTGATTGGTATCGAAGCGGATCGCATCGCCGCCGGTGCTAATGGTGCCGCGATTGATAACTGTCCCCGCGCCGACCACGCCGCGCGCATCCCGTCCGCCGGCGATCTGCTCGATGACGCCGGTGTTGATGAAGGTCGGGCGGTCCGCAGTATAGCTGATGAGCGGTGCGACGCCGGTCGCGCCGTCGAGGGAAATCGTGCCGCTGTTGATAACGGTTCCGCTGCTCGTGATGGCGGTCAACTGTCCGCCGGTTGCGGCCCGGGCGGTCATCGTCCCGGCATTTTCGAACCGGCTGCCGATGGTCGCTGTCACGATCCCCGCATTATAGCTGCTCGAATTGCTCTGCACGACACTGATCGTGCCGCGGCTGATGACATCGAGCGCACTGGTCGGCTCGCGTCCCTGCGGTGGCGGGGAAAGCACCGAAGTCTTGCGCATATCGATCAGGGTGCGATCACCCGTGCCGGAGAAGTCCGCCGAAAGATCGACGCTGCCTTCGCCTGCCAGGTCGAGTGTGAAGTCGACCGGCGCAGGCGCATCCAGGGTCAGCCGCACGCCATTCGACAGTTCGTAGCCCGTCTGGCTGAAGATGCCGCCGCGCTGGATCGTCGCGCTGACATTGCGATCGACGATATAACGCATGCTCTGCTGTCCATTGCCGGTCACGCTGCCGGTGACGCCCGCATAGGCGCCCGGGCCGGTGTTGACGAACGAGGTCACGAACAGGTCGTTGCCGTCGCCCAGATAAAGGTCGCCGTTGAGCAGGCCACCGGGCATGGCGACGAAGACGTTTCCAGTCGCGCTTGCCGGGCTCGCGCCGCGCAGCAGAACATGGCCGTTGATCGTGCCCTGGTTGAAAATCCGCGCGCCACCGATGAACTGGCCGCCGGTAATTGCCGACTGACCGCCCGAGATGATGCCGCCGGCTTCATTATGGACGGCTCCCCCGGATATTTCCATGCCCCTGCCGGCGGCAGACCGGATGGTCCCGCTGTTGCGCAGAACGTTCCCGCCATATTGCATGCCGACCGTGGCGCCCTCGATGGTGCCGCTGTTCATCGAGTCCGTGCTGGAATGACCGCTGAGCTGGATGCCGACGCCGCCGGTCGAGCGGATGAGGCCGCTGTTGTTGAGGACTTGGCTCGACTGGACGGCCATGCCCGTCGCGATGATCGAGCCGTTGTTCGTCCAGTTGTTTCCGCTACCGATCTGCACGCCGCCGCCGCCATTTCCGGTGATCGAACCGGCATTGGTGAAGGCGCCCACCGATGTGAGCCGGACCGCGAAGTCCCCTGCACCGGCAAGGCTGGCAGTGATGGCACCTTCGTTGATGATCGTGAGGCCGGACGACGGCCCGGCGTCGGTCGAGAGGGCGACGCCGGCCGTGTCGATGCGTCCGCGATTGATGAAGCGGTTGTTGGGGTTGTAGAAACCTTGGTCACCACCGCCAAGCGCGACCTGGCTCGTGCTGGCGTAGCTCTCTGCAAATGTCAGTGTCGAATTCTTGCCGATGCCGTACTGGACTTGTTCGAAGCCGGCCGGCACGGTTGGCGCGGATTGCAGGACCGTATCCGTGCTCACTTCGTAGCGGATCGCGTCGATGCCGCCGCCTGTGTCCAGCGTCCCGGTGATGATACCGAGCGGATTGGCGGTCGTCAGGTCGGCGAGGAACACGTCGTTACCGGCACCGAGCAGAACATTGCCGTTGATCGTGCCGCCGCGATTGTCGATCCGCGCACCCTGATATTGTCCGGCCGTGCTGGCAATGATGTCACCGGTGATCGTGCCGCGATTGGTGAGCTGGAGCGTTCCGTTGGTGCGGATCGCAGTCGTCCCACCACGGATGAGGCCATCATTGGTGATGCCGACAAGGTTCGGCGCGGCGATGGCGGTGCCTTCGCTTTCGATCCGACCGGTCGCGCTATTGGTCAGGGAGAGGATCGAGACCCCTTCGAGGGCGTAGCCGGTGCCGCGATTCTCGATAAGGCCGACATTGTCGACATGCTGATTGGGGTTGAAGGCGCGGTAGAGGCGGATCGTCGCGTCGGCGCTGGTGGTGCGGATCGTGCCCGTGTTGCCGACCGTCCCCTGACCATAATATTGCGGTGCCGGTGCATCGACATAAGCGCTTTGCGTGCCGCCATCGATCAGCCCGGCATTGGCGAACAGGTTCACCTGTCCGCGGATCGGGCCGATGACGCCGGTCGCGAGATTGGAGAGGCTCTCGAAACGGCCGCCCGCATCGTCTGCGCCATTGAGAGCGGCGATCGTGCCCCCGTTGGTCAGCGCGATCCGCGCCCACCCCGCGCTGTCGAACGGCACCTGCGCGCGGATATTGCCCACCTGCGCGCCCTGCTCGACATTGATCGTCGCGATGTTGTTGGTGAAATTGAACCCCGCCGGCGGCGCAACACCAATCTCCGAAACATTTGAGCCTGCTCTGACGAGCGTAGACGTGTGGCTAACTCTGATAACAATCGAGCCGTTGTCTTCACAGATAATGGTCTGTCCGACAGTCGGAGAACCGGGAACGCATTCCGCCCAGGTCGGTGCGCCTGGAAAGATAAGCGCTGCCACCGAGGTCAGCAGCCTCACCCCCTGCTTACATTTCAAGTCTTGCATCAATGCCCCGCAAATTTTTTGGACAATGGGGGGGACCACAATGGATGGGCAAGCGATTAATCTGAGACAGAAATCATTTGGCTTGCCGAACGGACGGCCACTATCGGGGCAGTCCTGGCGCGCTCGAATGTCCAGATTCAGGGGCGCGTCTGCCCGGACGTTCAGAGGCGTGCAAACGACTGGTTTTGGCTTAAGCGGACATTCAAATGCCTGCTTCGGAACGGCGCAATCTGGTCGGCAGCCGCCCTGATTTCGGACATTCGTGATCGCTCGGACGCTGCCCGATAGCGGTCATTCATTCACCTCGCCTTCCGACAACCGGCGCCGTCCTCAAAAGTCGTACATTTGACCTGAAGTCAATCTGACCGACTACAGCCATCCATTCTGCATTACCTATTTAGCTAACTCGCGGATTGGGACAGTGACGTCTGTCCGTCAGGGTTTTATCGCGTAGACCACTTGTACTCGCACCTGCGTTTCGATCGCGCGAGGCTTCAGTCCGATCGCCACTGGCGGCGGCGGCGGTGGAGGTGGCGGAGGCGGCGCGCTGACGCGCTCTGCCGTGGCGACGATTTCGTCATAGGGGCCTGGTCCGTTGAAGCTGAGGTTGGAGACGCTAAGGATGCCGCCCAGCGTCACGCCGGAAGCGCGCGCGATGGCTTCAGCCTGTCGCTTCGCTTCGGCCAGCGCCTCGGTGATCCCGCGCCGCCGGATCTCCTTGTCTTCAGCAAGGAAGAAGCGGTCGATGCGAGGGTTGGTCGCACCAAGACGTCCAGCAAGCGACACCATCGTACCGGCCTCGTTCACCGCTGCAGTCCGGACCTCCACTTGGAGATCAGCCGTATAGCCAACGATCGCGCATTCGCCGGTCGAGAGGCGTGGATTGCCATAGCTGTTTCGATTGCAATCTCGGCCGCGCACCTCGGCGATTGCGACCTGCGCTGCCCGTATCTCAGGGCGGGCGGAGATACCCGCCAGTCCCTTCTCGATCGCGTCTCGCTTTGCCACCATGGACTGAACGGCCTCATCACTGGTTGTGCCCTCGCCGTGGACCGAGAAGCTAACGACGGCACGGTCGGGCGGGCTCGGGATCGTCGCGGCACTCGTGACGATGATCCGGGGACGCGGCTCTTCGCCGGATTGGGCTATTGCGGCGCACGGCAATATGATCGGAAGGAGGGCGGCAAAGCGGCGCATAGGAAATCTCCGGTGAGAGAGCTGTAAGCCTAGTGGATGGTGTCTCGGCGCAGGCCACAGATCAAGCATGGGCCAGTACGCGCCAGCATTGGGAAGTTGCGCTCGTCAGTCCAGAGCTAAGCAACCAATGAGCATATCTGACTTATCCCATTGTTATAGATCGTCGTCGCCAACAACGAGCTGTTCAGTAAAGGTTGGACTCATAGTCCTTTGCCAATCCGCTCTTCATTAGGCCGGGCACGGAAAGCACGGCACTGGCTACCTTTGCGGTCAGGCCCTTGTCGCGGTTGAGTTTCACATGGCCGACGAACATCTTCGCAGCATCGATTGTCTCGTCCGCCTCGGTCACCGGCCAAAGTCCGGCCCGGCGCAATGCGGGGCTCTCGCGCAAATCGAGTTGGTCGATAGCGATTCCGATGGCCAGCAGAGGCGTCTTGTCCTTCACCAAGAACAGGGCGCGTATTGCAGCATCTGTCGTCATCTTCGCAACGCCGCGTACGCTCAGGATCTGGCTCGATCCCGGTACCAGCAACGTCGCGGCGACGCGAGGTTGCGTGATCATGTTGCGGAAGCTGTCGACGCGACGATTGCCCTGACGGTCGGCAAACCACAATTCCTCGCCGTCGAACCGCACCATGAGACCGGCCGGATCGCCTTTAGGGCTGAGATCGGCCTGGCCATCGGCATCTACCGTCGCGAACGCGATGAAACGGGATGCCAGGGTGAAGGCGACGGGAGTGGCGTAGGAGATGTCGATCGGATCGGCCGTCCAGAAATCCGAGCGGATCAGCGCTTTCGCGCAGTGGCCGTAGCATTCGCTGACCGAGATGATCGCGGTGTCGTCCTCGATCGCGCTTACCTGTCCGTTCACGCGCAGCGTCTCGCCGATGCCCGGTACGAGGAACAAGGCGCCGAAGGCGCTGCCGACCCTTATCAGATCCGCATCGTCCAGAGCGGCGAGGGGCAGTCGCAACGCTTCCCGGTCACCCGCGCAAAAGGAACGCGCGCCACCGGCAAGTGTCGTCGCAACGCCCGTTTCGTTTCCCATTCCCACGAAGGCGAGCGGGGAACGTGCAATCCAGTGAAGCGCCATCTCGTCGAGATGGTCGATCACCTTGAGATGCACCGCAGCTGGCGTCCGTCCGATGATGGCCCGCAGGCCAGCTTCGTCCCCGGATTATGGAGGCGTCAGTCATCATGGCCGCCGTCCCATCGTCGCGATCATGATCCGTGCCGAGCAGATCGCGCCATCAAGCGCCGAACCAACACCTTGATTGCAATGCAGGCATGCACGCCGGTCCTGAACGCCCGAGATGAGCTGAACCAACAGCTGTTCGTCCTCGGACAGGTCGGTCGCATCGCCCACGCGCAATTTGCGTCCCAGCGCCGCCTCATAGACGCGGAGAAGGCCGCTCAGCACGGGCGCCAGCATGTCGTATTTCAAGGGGCGAAGCATGGCGAAGAGCGCAGGACGAACCTCGTGATTGGCATCGCGCGCTTCTCGCCAGCATCGCGCTCCACGAAGCAACAACGTACGAAAATCTGCCGGCTGATCGGCTGCCAGTTCCATGATGACTCTCCAGTTTCGCCAATCATTATTGCGAACGATTCGCAAAAAGGCAACCCCAAAGACGACAGGACTGATACTTAATCGCAATTGACTCGCAATAGCACTTTCGATAGCCGCCCCATTGAGAAAACAAGGGGGTATTTCATGCGGAGTTTCCTGGCGGCTGTAGGCTTGAGCGCCATCTGTCTTTCCGGGTCGGCCGTTGCTCAGACCGCGCAGACGCCCGACAGCGCTGACGCAGCCGAGGGCACGGGCGACGAGATTGTCGTCACCGGCGAGAAGGTCGCGCGGTCCCTGCAGGATACGACCGCCAGCGTTGCCGTTACGACGGCGAAGCGGGTTGTGGAGGAGAATCTGGTCAGCTTGCAGGACGTGCTGCAACGGACGGCCAATGTCACGGAAACCTATGGCGTTTCCGGTTTCACCATTCGCGGCATTGCCAATCGCGGCGTAACCGGTGGCGAGGGTGCGGCACTGGCGACGATCTTCGTCGATGGGGCAGCCCTGCCCTCGGCGCTCGTGCAATCCGCGCCGACCGATATGTGGGATGTCGCTCAGGTCGAGATCCTGCGCGGACCTCAATCCACCTTGCAGGGCCTGAACGCGCTGGCCGGCGCGATCATCGTGCAGACGACCGAGCCGACCATGGACTGGAGCGTGCGGGTGCGGGCGATGGTGACCGACGAGACGGCGACACAGTTCGCCATCGCGGGCGGGGGGGCGATCATCCCGGGCGAACTCGCGTTCCGCGTGTCGGCCGAGAAGCGCGACGGCGACGGCTTGACCTATAATCCAACCCGCAAGACCGACGAGAACCCGCTTGATTCGATCAATCTGCGCGGCAAGCTCCTGTGGACGCCGACGGCATTGCCCGGCTTCGAGGCGCGCCTCGGCTACACGCGCTTCGAGCGGTTTGGCGGCTATTCGTTCAGCTACACCGACACGAGCGTGACGGACTATTTCGGCAATCGCCGGAATTTCTCGAACGATCCCAATGACAGCGACCTGACGACCGACATTGCGACCGGAGACCTGCGCTACGATTTCGGTGGCGGTTTCTCGCTCACGAGCCTGAGCACCTACAACATCGTCAACGAGTTCAACCGTTACGACAATGACCTGACGGCAGCTGCGAACGGTGCCTATACGCAGCGCAATCGATACAAGACCTTCTCGCAGGAGCTGCGGCTCAATTACGAGAGCGATCGGGTGAGCGCGCTGTTCGGCGGTTTCTTCTACGATCGCAGCAATCAGATCAGGACGACCAGCATCACGGGTGTCACGACGCCCGTCAGCACGATCGCCGGTCTTCTCCAGTTGAACGGCCTAGACGCAACGACCGCCAATTTCGTCGCCAATCTCTATGGGACAGCGCTCCCGCGCATCCCGGTCGATTTCAAGTCGGACGGCTCGGGCAAAGTGCAGACCCTGGCCGTGTTCGCCGATGGGCGCATCAAGCTGACCGATCGGCTCTCCCTGCTCGCCGGCTTCCGCTATGACCATGAGAAGAATAGTATTGCGGTGAAGCAGGTCACGGGCCTTGCCGGTCCGCTGCCGAACCCCCTCCTGTTTGGCCCGGCCGGGTCACCGCTGAACACGGCCGTCATCGGCATCAACGCGGCCGTCACCGGCTTCGTCGCGCAGGCGAGCGGCGGCGCCGTCGCGATCGACCGGACCTTCGATGCCTTCCTGCCCAAGGGCGGGATCGAGATGGCTTGGACGGACGACATCAAGACGGCCTTCACGGTCCAGCGCGGCTACCGCTCGGGCGGATCGAGCAGCAATCTCGCGCGCTCGGCCACCTTCGCCTATAATCCGGAATTCACCTGGAACTACGAACTGTCGTTCCGCTCGCAATGGCTGGACCGGACGCTGACGCTCAACGCCAACGTCTATTATGTCGACTGGAAGGACCAGCAGGTCAGCGCGAATTTCGGCCTGAACGAGTATGACACGAATATCGTCAATGCCGGCAAGTCGCATCTCTACGGCTTCGAGATCGAGGCCGCACACCGGCCGAGCGACAAGTTCGATTGGTATGCTTCGATCGGGCACGGCCGGACAAAGTTCGATGCGTTCACAACGACGATCGGCAGCGTCACCGATTTTTCCGGCCTTGAATTTCAGCATGCGCCGAACTGGACCCTGGCAGCGGGCGTGAACGTCAGGCCGCTCGACGGCCTGCGCTTCAATCTCAATGCGAGCCATCGCAGTGCGGTCTTTTCGGAGATCACACGGCCGCAAACGGACGCCCGCTTGGCATCGCGCACCCTGGTCAATGCGCGCATTGGCTACGATATTGGACCTTTCACCCTCTCCGCCTTCGCATCCAACATCTTTGACGAGCAGTATTTCCAATATGCCCGGGTCGGTTTGCCGCGCGGCGTGATGGGAGCGCCGCGCGTGCTTGGCGCGGCTATCGAGGTGCAGTGGTAACAATGGAAGCGATACTGGCCCTCCTGCTGGTCGCGAGCGGCGCGTTCGCGGCATGGCTGCTTCGCCGGGCGTGGCGCGCAAAGCCCGGTGCCGGCGCAGGGGACAAGTTCGCCGGCTGGGCGATCATCGTGGCCAGCCTCGTTTGGCCTGCCTTCGTGATGGGACCCACGCTGGGCCCGTTTGTCGCGCTGGCTGCCATCTCCACGGGGGCGCTGGGCCTCGTCTCATCGGGTGTGACCTTCCGCAAGGCCAAGGCAGCCCGCGCGGGGGCCGGGCGCGACAGTCTTGCGCCCGAGCCCGTCGAACGGCCGACCACTGCCTGGCGCACGACGCTGCGCTGGCTGCTGGCCGGACCGATCGGCATGATTGCAGCCATGGCCATCGGCATCGCCTATTCGGTCTGGGTTCCCGGCGAGCCGCAGACGCGGCTGGTGATTGGCGGCCTGACCGTGCCCGTGGTTTGGGGCAGTGCCATGGCCTGGACGCTGGCCGATAGCCGCATCCTGCGCGCGACGGCCGTGCTCGTCGGCACGGCAATCTTCGGCTTCGGTATCTCGATCCTGAGAGGCTTCGCATGAGCAGCACGGTCACCCAGCGCAAACCCCTGCTGTCCCGCGTTCCTGCCGACTTCGTCAGGGCGGTGCTGAAGGGGCATAGCGGGCTTGGCCTCGCCTTCGCCGCGGCGATCTACCTCGTCTGCCTGACCGGCTCGATCGCCGTCTTCGCGCATGAGTTCCAGCGATGGGAACTGGCTGGAACGCCGCGTCTCGAGACGCTGTCGCCAAATGCCGTGCAACGTGCACTGGCAGGCGCGATCGAGCGGGTCGGCGGCGGGGTGGAACATGCCTATATCACTATGCCTTCACCGGAATTGCCGCAGGCGCTGGTTGCCGTGGAAAAGGATCATGTGACGCGCACCTTCGTTGCCGATGCAAACGGCGTGATCGTTGCGTCCGGTGACACGCCCTGGACCGAATTCATCACGCGGCTCCACATCAATCTGCATCTGCCGCAGAGCTGGGGCGTGTTCATTGTCGGGCTGACCGGCGTGGCGCTGCTTTCGTCTCTGATCTCCGGCATCCTGGCGCACCCGCGCATCTTCCGCGACGCCTTCCATGTCCGGATGGGGGGATCGCGCCGGCTGCAGGAGGCGGATCTCCATAATCGCCTTGGTGTCTGGGCGATGCCGTTCCACGTCATCGTCTCGCTGACCGGGGCACTGCTCGGTCTGACCACGATCATCGTCGGCGTGCTCGGCATCGCGCTGTTCCAGGGCGATGTCGGCAAGGTCTATGCGCTATTCATTCCGCAAACGCCCAAGGACGATCCGCGTCCCGCGCCGTTGCTCGATCTTCGCCCGTTCTTCGCGCAGGTTGAAGCGCGCTCGGGCGGCGCACGGATCGACATGGTGATGCTCGAACATCCCAGCGAAATGGGCGGCGCTGCGCTCTTCTATACCGAGAAGGATGACGGGAGACTGCACAACTCGGACTCTTATGCCTTCAACCGTGCCGGATCCCTCTATCACACCTACAAGGCGGACGACGCCGTCACTGGCCAGAAGGTCCTCAACTCGCTCGGCAAGCTTCACTTCGGCTGGTTCGGCGGCGGTATCGTCAAGATCCTCTATGGTTTGCTAGGCTTGGCGCTCACCTATCTCGCGGCGGGCGGCGTCCTCATCTGGCTGGCACGGCGGCGCGACAAGCGAAATCCCGCGCCGGGCTTCGAGCGGCTGTGGGCAGCGACGATCTGGGGCCAGCCCGTCGCAATCGGCCTCGCCGCGCTGACCGTCGTGCTGGCCGGTGCGGCCGCGTCGAAGATGGTGCTGGTGACGATCTGGGGGATCGCGACGCTAGTATCGCTCGCGCTGGCGATCCGCACAACTCCGGACATGATTGCGCGCGCCTTGAAGTGCGTCGCCGGTCTTGCACTGATCCTAACCGCCTTGGCTCATCCCCTCCTGCGGCCTTCCGGCGATCCGGTAGCGTGGGCAGTCGACGCGACGTTGCTTGTCTGTGGCGGTCTCCTCCTGCGGCTGGCGAAGCGCCAACAGAGCAGTTCCGCATATGAGGATGCGGTCCTGACCTAGCCATCGTCTTCATTGCGCAGGCCGATTGGCCAAGCGCCTCCTCAGGTTCGCGCCAATTGACATGTCGCTGGCCGCCGCCTACGCGCAATTGAGAATTGGTTGCAACAAAGGTGGGCGATACGCTCGTGACGAGCTCTTCGATCCGCATATGGTATCTGGTCCACAAGTGGACCAGCCTGATCTGCACGATCTTTCTGTTGATGCTCTGCATTACCGGACTGCCGCTGATCTTCCATGACGAGATCGACTGGCTGACCGAAGACCAGGTGCGCTATGGCATGCCGGGCGTCGGCTCCTCCGGCAATGCACCAGGACTTCTTCCGCTCGACGCGATGATGGCCAAGGCATTGGCCGCTCGTCCGGGCGAAGTGCCGCTGTTCATGGCTTTCGACAACGACCAGCCATCGATGACGATCACGACCGGGCCGCGCCCGGATTCGCCGGGATCGGAGATGACGATTCAGCTGTTCGACCGCTCGACCGGCGAACTGGTCGGCAAGGAAGACGACAGCGGAGTGATGCATTTCCTGCTCCAGCTCCACACCGATATGTTCCTGGGCCTGCCGGGGATGCTGTTTCTGGGCGCCATGGGCGCGTTATTCACCGTGGCGCTTGTCTCGGGTGTCGTGCTCTACGCGCCCTTCATGCGCAAGCTCCCTTTCGGGACGCTGCGCGTCGCTCGCAGCACGCGCCTCAAATGGCTCGACTATCACAATCTGCTGGGGATCGTGGCGCTTGCCTGGATGATGGTTGTCGGTGTGACGGGCGTCATCAATACGCTGGCCGACCCCATCAACAAGCTGTGGCAGCGTAACGAGCTCGCCAGCATGACGCACGAATATGCGGGGAAGGGCGCTCTCTCGCCTTCACGCTATGGATCGCTGGACAAGGCGATGGCGCAGGCCCGCAAGGTCCTGCCCGGCAACAGCCCGCAATTCATTGGCTTTCCGGGCGGCAGCTTCAGCTCGAAGCACCACTACGCCGTCTTCTTTCAGGGCGACACTCCGCTTACGGAACGGTTGCTGACGCCGGCGCTGATCGATGCCGAAACCGGCGCCTTCACGGCGGCGCGATCGATGCCTTGGTACAACAAGTCGCTCTCGTTATCCCGTCCGCTGCATTTCGGGGATTATGGCGGCCTGCCGCTCAAGATCCTCTGGGCTGCGCTCGATATCTTCACGATCATCCTCCTGGTGACCGGGCTCTATCTGTGGCTCGGCAAGCGCCGCGCTTCGTCCGCTGCCCATGTGCGGGAGGTGGAAAGCGGCGGCGTGGTGGTGCCAGCGGAATGACGCGGCGCTCCTCGTCCCGACAGAGCCTGCGCGCGATCTTCGCTGCGCCGATCGCGATCGCAGCACTGAGCACTGTCGCATTGGTCGCGGCGCTCACCGGCGATGGTTGGCGCGACGCGCTCTCCTGGGCCGGACTTGCCGTGCCCGTTCTCATTGTTGCTAGGGCGATGAAGGCCCGGCGCTCCTGACGAAGGAACCGATCATGACCAATTCCTGCTTCCGCGCGGCGCTCTGCCTGACCGTCAGTGCTTCCGCATTCGCCAGCGCCGCGCACGCTCAGGACAGCGATGCTGCCAGCGCCGACGACATCATCGTCACTGCCCAGCGCGAGAACGCCACGGGCGTGGACCATGCCGGCAATGCCGGCGTCCTCGGCAACAAACCGGCCGAGGACCTGCCCTTCGCGATCAAGAGCTATAATGGCGCGCTGATCCTCAACCAGCAGCCGCAGACGCTTGGCCAGGTGCTCGACAATGATCCCTCGGTGCGCACGAGCTACGGCTTCGGCAACGCCGCAGAGCAGTTCGTGATCCGCGGTTTTGCGCTGTTCGGCGACGATGTCGGCTTTGACGGACTTTACGGCATCACGCCGCGCCAGTTGATCGCGCCCGAGCTTTACGAGTCAGTGCAGGTGCTGAACGGATCAAGCGCATTTCTGAACGGCGCAGCACCGAGCGGGTCGGGCATAGGCGGCAGCGTCAATCTCGTGCCCAAGAGGGCCGGCAACAAGCCGCTCACGCGCCTAACGGCCAATTATACGTCGAGCGCACATGTCGGTGGCAGCTTCGATGTCGCCCGCCGCTTCGGAGCGAACAGCGAGTGGGGCGTGCGCGTCAACGGCGCAGCGAGGCGCGGCGATGTGGGTATCGATGACGAGTTCCGCAGCGCCTATCTGCTGGGCGGCGCGATCGACTATAATAGCGGTCCGCTGCGTCTCGCGCTGGACCTTGCCTATCAGAAGGTGCGGGTGAATCAGATCCGGCCCAAGCTGACGCTGCCCGCGGCGATCGCCAGCATACCTGCCGTTCCGGGCGCCTCGATCAACTATGGTCAGCCTTATTATTTCACGGAACTGCGCGACATTTACGGTCAGTTCCGTGCCGAGTACGACCTCTCCGATAATGCGATGATCTATGCTGCCTTTGGCGCACGCGATGGATCGGAAGACGGCTATTACAGCACCTTGTCGCTGCTCAACGCGACGACCGGCGCGGCGTCCGTCTCCGGGTCGCGCATTCCACGTACCGACAACAACGAGGCGCTGCAGACTGGCATACGCGTAAGACTCGCCGAGGGTGGCATGACCCACGAGTTCAACGTTGGTGGGTCGATGAACTGGCTGGTCAATCGCAACGCGTTCGAATTCTATGCAGTGTCGTCGGTCAACAATAATATCTACAATCCGATCGAGGTGCCGAAACCTGCCACCATCACGGTGCGTGGCGGCAACATGGCCGACCCCTTCCCGATCTCGCGCATCCGCCTGATGAGCGCCTTCGCCTCGGACACGATCGGGCTGTGGGACGACCGCATCCTGCTGACCGGCGGTTTGCGCATCCAGCAGATCGTCGCCAAGGGCTATTCCAACGTCACCAGGTTGCAGACCAGCGAATATCGCAAGGATGCGATCACGCCGGTGGTCGGTCTCGTCATCAAGCCGGTCGACGGCGTTTCGCTCTACGCCAACCGCATCGAAGCACTGGTACAGGGCGCAGCGGCGCCCGCGACGAGCGGCGGGCTCAACATCGTCAATGCCGGCGAGATCCTGCCGCCTTACAAATCCACGCAATATGAGGTCGGCGGCAAGCTGACGCTGGACATGGTGACCGCCAACTTCTCGTTCTTCACGACTGACCGCGCCACCGCGATCGCCGTGCCGCTACCCGCGCCGCCGGCCAATGCCGGGCGGTTCGCAGCCTCGGGCCTGCAGCGCAATCGCGGCATCGAGCTCAGCATCCAGGCCGAGCCGGTCAATGGCCTGCGCATCATCACCGGCGCCTCGGTGATCGACGCGCGGCTGCGGCGCCAGACGAACGGCCTCAACGAGGGCAAACAGGTGGCGGGCGTTCCGGACTATCTGATCAACGGCAATGTTGAGTGGGATCTGCCCTTCGTCCCGGCGCTCACGCTGACCGGCCGCGTCGTTCACACCGGCAAGCAGCCGGCCAATGCCGCGAACACCTTGTGGCTGCCGAGCTGGACCCGGTTCGACCTTGGTGCGCGCTATGTCACGCTGGTCGGGGATAATCCGCTGACCTTCCGCTTCGGCGTCGATAACGTTGCCGACAAGCGCTATTGGGCGTCGGCCTTTGACAGTTCCCGCCCCGACTTGCTGCAAGGCGCGCCGCGGACCTTCAAGCTGTCGGCGTCGATCGATCTTTAGGGGGCGGTGGCAACCAGACAGCTCGGCCCTCTAACTCAGACATTCGAAAGATAATTTGCGCTTCCTGATAGCGGCCACTCGTTCACAGAGCTGGCTGTGTCGGAACTGGGACTTTCCAGCCGTCCAAAAGTGATGGGTGGAAAGTCAGCTCTTTTCTGGAGCAAACATTCGGCGTTTGCCTGAATGGCGCCGCCGAGGGACAAATGCATCCTTCGCCTTATTGTAAGCAATCGGATGGACAATCCGTCGAATGAAGGCCTGTAGCTTTCAAGGCACTGATGAATTACCATTCGGAGCTGCTCGGCCACATCGGGTCTGTCGCCGCGCGCTGGGGGCAAATGCGTGCAGGCAAGCGAGCGGAGGAGCGCGGCGACGCCGTCTTTTCAGGCATTCCTGAGCTATAGCCACGCGGACAAGGCGGCCGCGCAGCGGCTGCATCGCAAACTCGAAAGCTATCGTCTGCCCCGCCATCTGTTGCAGGCCGGTGCCGATCGCCGGATCGGCAAGATCTTTCGGGACCGCGAAGATCTGCCCGCAGCAACCTATCTGTCGGCCGTCGTGCGGCAGGCGCTCGCTGCTTCGCAAGCGCTGATCGTGCTGTGTTCCCCCGCTGCGAAGGATTCCCGCTGGGTGGCGCGCGAAATTGCGCTGTTCCGCGAACTGCACCCCGACCGCCCGATCCTCGCCGCGCTGCTTAACGGCGAGCCCGGTGAAGCCTTCCCCCCGCCGCTCCATGACGGGGGCGAGCCCCTCGCGGCGGACCTTCGCAAGGACGGTGATGGCTATCGGCTCGGCTTCCTCAAAGTGGTAGCCGGTGTCATGGGCGTGCCGCTCGATTCCTTAGTGCAGCGCGATAGTCAAAGGCAGATGCAGCGCGTGATGGCCGTCACGGGCCTCGTCACCGCCGTTGCCGTAACCATGGCGGTGATGACAGTGATCGCTCTCCAAGCGCGCAGCGAAGCGCAACGCCAGCAGGTCGCTGCCGAGGGCCTGATCGAGTACATGCTGACCGATCTGCGCGAAGACCTCGATGGCGCTGCAGGTGTCGCCGTGATGACCCGTGTGAACGAGCGCGCACTCGCATTTTATGAGGGGCAAGAAAGCCTCGTAACCCTATCGCCCGACAGCCTCGAACGGCGCGCGCGCGTGATCGGCAGGCTGGGCGAAGATGCTATGTTCCGTCAGAATTATGCCTTGGCGCGGCGCAATCTCGAGGAGCGGGCGCGCACGACCCAGAGCCTGCTGGATGATACCCCCTCTGATCGAGGGCGCCGGTTTAATCATGCCCTGAGCTTGAATCGATTGGCGGTCCTGTCCGAAGCCGAGGGGTACGGCGCGCAGGCTGAGGCCGAGCTTCGCAAGAGCTGGGCGCTGTTGTCGGACCTTCAGGCGTGGGAGAGCGGCAATCCCGAATGGCAGCGGACCACGGCGCTGGTTGCGGGTAACCTATGCGCCATCGACGCGCTGAGCAAGGACGTGGACGCGGCAACGCTCGACAAGTGCCGAATTGCCGTTGAACTGGGCATCAGGCTTGCAAGCGAGGACAAAGTCGCCTCTCGCGCGCCGTACGATCTCGTCTTTAATCTGATGTGGCACAGCGTTGCGCTGGAGCAGGCGGGCCGGCGCGATGATGCGCGCAATGTGCGGCGGGACGCCCTGCAGCTAACCGACCAGCTCGCCGCAGCGAACCCAGATAACCGCAAGATCAGGTCACAGCGGATGGAGACCTATGGCTACCTTGCCTCCTTCGAAGCACCGCCCGTCCGCCGTACGATGCTGACCACGGCGATGGAGATAGCGCAGGAGTTGACCCGGCTCGATCCCGAGCGTGTCGAATGGAAATCGACTTTAGAAGATTTTCGCAAACGGTTGGAGGAATGAGAGATGAGTGAGGAAAATGGTCTGAGGGATGTCTACCTTTTCGAGATCGAAAATGGCGCTGGCGGATTTGCCGAATTTGCTCACGTTTATCATCGTGATCCCTCCACGACATATGACCAAGCCTTCAGGGAAATCGAGGCAGCGCAACTGCCTGAGGAATGGCGCGAAGCAAAAAAGGAGTACGCGGGTAACGGTCTCGACATGCGATTTCCTGCATTTAGCAAAGCGCTCGTTTTTGTTCGCTTGCCAGATCAAGGGGAGCTGACCCAGACCGAATTCGGAGTGGGCGTTGTGATGGACTTGCAGGTGAAAGGTGCGCAGCCGAGCAATATCATTCGGAATCCCAGTCGCTATGCGTTGCCAGATGGCACGCAACGGCTTTGTTCCTTCGAACTTGATATGCCGGACACGTTGGCAAGAATTCCCCGTCCTAATACTGACCACAAAATCACGCGTCTTCCGATCATGTTCGATTTTGTCGACAAGAACGATGGAATATCGCCCGTTTTCAAGGGACCCCACGACCATGGGCACGAGCATGACGTGAAGGATTCGGGTCCTTTTAAAGGCCACGGCGGCATCCACCCGAGCGGCGGTTCAAGCCTGATCATTCTCGCGTAGGTATAGGACGCACGCCCTCTTGATCACTGCCCACACCCCCATCCTGCGCCTCGCCCGATCCGGTTCGCCGGAGCGGGCGTGGGCCTTGATGGCGCAGCTTGGCTTGCTCGATTCCGCCAGTGATCCCAAGGCGCTGACCTTGCAGGCGCGGCTGGTTAAGGATCTGGCCAAGCGCGCCGGCACGGGTGCCGAGCAAGCGCGGCTGTTCGACCAGTCAGCGCAGCTCTACGCCAAGGCCGCGGGCATCACTGGTGCAAGCTATCCGCTGATCAATGCCGCATCGCTTTCGCTCTTTGCTGGCAAGCCTTTGCAAGCAGAACGCTTTGCGCAAGACGTGCTCGATCTGATCGCCGCCGATCCCGCAGAAGGCGAGACCCCCTATTGGCGCGAGGCGACCCAGGCCGAAGCCCTGCTGCTGCTCGGTTACGAGGTCGAAGCCCGCGCGGCGCTCCGCAAGGCCATCGCCCGCCAGCCGCACGCGTGGGAGGATCATGCCGCGACGATCGGGCAATTTGCGCTCATCCTCGCTGAGAAAGGCTGGGATGCGGGCTGGCTGGATCCATACCGCCCCCCGCCCAGCGTCCATTTCAGCGGCATTGCCGGGCTGGCCCCCGATGAACGCGGAGTCGCCGAGACGATTGCGCAATACATCGCCAGCGAGCGGCCGGGCTTTGCCTATGGCGCCCTTGCCGCCGGGGCCGACCTTGTATTGGCCGAAGCCTTCCTCGCCTGGCGCGATAGGGAATGCCCTGCGGCGGAACTCCACGTGGTGCTGCCCTACCCGGTCGATCGCTTCCGCCAGATCTCGGTCGCGGCCTTTGGGGATCACTGGGTCACGCGGTTCGATGCCGCGCTGGCGCAGGCGACAAGCACGACCACTTACGGGCTGGATGATCCGTCGCTGTCGCTCGCGGTCGAATACGCCGATTGGATCGCGATGGGGCGCGCTGTGCGCAATGCGCAGGTGCTGGGCAGCCGGGTCAGCGCGGTGACGGTAGTGGGCGAAGGCGAGGCTTTGCGCCAGCAACTTGCATCCTGGCGCGACGGAGGTCGTCCGCTGACGATCATCGAAGGGGTCCGGTCCGTTGCAGCACGGGCCAGCACCGCGTCAGCAACCCCGCGTGAGCGGTGGCAGACTTTAGTGTGGGCCGGTGAGGTGGCATGGTCGATCCATGATGACCTGCTGGCAGCAGGCGCGCAGGCGCGCGCTCTGGCGAGCAGGGGCGATGACAGGCGGGTGGCGATCCTGTTGGCGCTTTGCAATTCGGATCGGCCTGATCCGCCCTCGTTGCGGCGTGCAGCCGCGCTCGCGGTGGTTGCGACCCCAGGGGCGGTAGTGAGCGATGAAGCCACGGCGATGGCGCTTATCCAGGCCGGGTGGATCGGTACGGTGGAGGAATTGGGCGAACTGCCTCTACCAACAGGCCGCGAGCCGATCTGGAGTGTGCTCCCCGCCTAGATCACCATGTCTTCGAGAAGCTTGCGCGACACGATCGTCAAGCGGTCCGGCTCACGCCGGAGGATACCGCGACGCATTAAACCGTTGATCGCGCGCGATGCCGTCTCGCGGGTCGTCTGCGCCGTCAGGCCAAGCGCTGCCACTACCGGCGGCGGCGAAATGGCGTCGCCCTCACCTGCAGCGTTGAGCAATTCGGCACAGACCCGGCCCGTCGCCGTTAGCGTGATGCGCGCCGCCATCCGGTCAAGCGCCGAATGGTATTGCCGCGCAAGGATCATCGCGAGGCCGCTGCCGATCCGCGCTTCTTCCCGCAGCAGCCGATTGAGGCTGGCGGTGGAAATCTCGAGCACTGCGATCCGATTGAGGGCAACGACATCGGACACGAACTGGCGTTCATGCGGTAGAGCGCCGAATAATTCGCCTGCGCCATGCGTCATCAGCAATTGCACCTGTCCATCGCTGCCAATCAGCTGCAATTGCGCCTGCCCGTCGAGCACGATCCACACCTTCGCACCCATATCACCCTGATGGATCAGCGTCTGGCCATGGCGATAGGTGACGAAGATCATGGCATCGCTAAGCCTCTGCGCTTCCGCCGTACTGCACGCAAAAAACGACGCCAGCGCGGCCAGCCGTTCAGTCCGCTCCATCGGCGGTTCCGGCGGGGGAAATTGTCGGGAAGCAACGGTCGCTGGCGATAGTTCCGAACAGGGTGCCGAGCGTGACGGCGATCACGCGTACAGGCCACTCAGGAATGGCAGCTATGATTCCGGATCCGGCTGATCGCCTCGCGATAATCCGACACATGCCGCAACATAATCGGGAGTAACGCCAATGCGCAAATCCAATGTCATCACCGCAATCCTTTCGACCGCCAGCTTGGTGTGGATCGCACCGGCGCATGCGGCGGATGTTACACTCGACTATCACCTGCCCGAGGTGAAGATCGGCTTTGCCGCCAGCCACATGATCACGTCCTGCCCCAATGCGCAGGGCGTGGGTTTTGCGATGGACGTGGCGACGGCAATCAAGCCAGTCTACGGCAGGGGTGAGCAGATATTGATCAATCCCAAGGGCAACCTGTTCGTCGATCGGCAGGTCAAACTTGAATATCACGAGAACGGCACGCTCAAGAGCTTCAACGGCTCGTCGACCGGCCAGGGCGGGAAGTTCGTCGCAGCCGCGATCAAGGCGGCCAGTTTTGTCGCAACCTCTGCGATGGGCTTGCCAGTCGTCGGTGCTGCGTTTGATGGGGGATCGAGCACGCGTCCGATCCAGTGCAAGAAGAAGATCGTCGATCTGCTCAAGCAGAAAGAGGGGCTGGAAACCGAATTGGCACGCCTCCGGCAAAACCTGATCAGTCAGGGGACTTCGGAAAACCTGCTATTGCAAATCACCCGCACAGAGGAGGCAATTGCCAATACGAATTCTCAACTCACGGTCAGCCCCAAACCGGTAATCTGGACGCCAACAGCATCGACGATTGATCTGCCCTCTAATCCCAACTCGGCTGATCTGACGGCCTGGTTCGAAGATGTGACCAAGGAGGACTTGCAGACGGCCCTGAACGCGGTCGGTCTTGGGCAAGTGCTCGCCTTCAAGGCTTCCGCGACTTCGGTGATGGGGCGAGATACAAAGCCTACACCAAAAACAAAGCAGCGGGCGCTGGTCTATCGTGTGCCCGGCGTGATCGAGGTCACTCTGGAACCGTTAGCATCGTTCGCGCCCGGAAACTTGACTGGGATCGACGAGGCACATGCCCGCGCGGCGTATGAGGACACCAAGGCCAAGGAAACGGTTAGGGTGCCGCAGATCGGCACGCTTAAGATCATCTCCTTCGATGGCAGTGGCATTTTCGGATCGCGCGCGGTCGCTGCAACCTTCGATCAGAAAGGCGAACTGACCTCGATCGGATACACCAGCACCGGCGGTGCTGACGCACTGGCCGGGGTGGTCGACGCCTCGGTCGCTGCCGGGATCGAACTGCGCGATCAGGAGACCAATGCGACCAAGCGCGAAGTCGAAAGGCGCACGCAAGCCAATGCTCTCGAAGCTCTGATCGAAGCCGAAGCCAAAAACGACGTGCCCGCGCCAGCACCGGCGGACGCGGCTGGCAGCTAGCCCCAAGGGCCCGCGCTACCAACTCTGGTTCGCCCCCGCCCATCACATTGCCTGCATCAAACCAGCAATTTCAAAGGAGAAACACTATGTCCACCACCGACTCAGGTTATGTCATTTTCGTCGATGAAAGCGTTCTCGACGGTTCGGTCGAAATGTTCGGCATGGCCGGTGGCGTGTTCGCAGCTCTGCCGAGCGAAGCGGAAGCCGCAGCTACCACCGCAGAGGCCTTGCCCCCCGAAGAGCTGCTGTCCCGCCGCCACGCGGTACTCAGCCAGATCGCCAGCGGGATCGACAATCCGTCGACGCGCTTTGAAACCCTCGGCGCGGTAGGCGACGCGGCGACCTTTGGCTTGCCCAAGATCGCAAGCATCGAACCCCAGTCCGAGCCGCCCGCCGACATGCGGGTGCTGGCTGGGGTCGGCGCGATCCTGGTCGACCGCGACGAGCTTGATCTTGAAGCGATCTACAGCCAGCCGGGCGTGTCGGTCTATCCCAATCTCGAAGTGCACATGGTTCATCCCGATATGGACGCCGTGATCGACGTAGCAGAGGGCGCTGCGGCTGCGGCCGATGATCAATTCTGGCACCTCAGGAAGGTCGGTCTCTCCTCCGGTCAGTCCGGCGGTCAGGGGATTATGATCGGGGTGCTGGATACGGGGATCGACGATTCCCACGCGGAATTCACGGGCAAGGTTGTCCACTTCCGCGAATTCGGCAAGGATGGGCAGGTGGTTGGCAGCAACGCCCGGGATGCGGGCACGCATGGCACCCATGTCAGCTCGATCGCGGCAGGCCGGACGTGCGGTGCAGCCCCCGATGCCGATCTGGCAGTGGCAGCAGTGCTGACGACGCCTGATGCGCAAGGTCGCCTATTCGGTTACCTCAAGCAGATCGCAGCCGGCATGGACTGGCTGGTGCAGCACCAGTTCAGACCGGGGCGGCGCGGTGTCGATGTCGTCAACGCCTCGCTTGGGGGCTCGGGCTATCAAGATTATCTCGAACAGCCGGTGCTGAACGGGCTGACGGCCGGGATTTCGATGATCGCTGCCATCGGCAATGATGGTCGCAGAGGTGCCGGGTTCCACGGCTCGCCAGGCAACTATCGTACCACATTGAGCGTGGGGGCGAGCGATGCCAACGATGTGACCGCTAACTTCAGTGACTGGCAGTTGTCAGGTCCCGACGGCCGCATTCAATATCCGGTGCCCAATCTATCGGCGCCAGGGGTCGATGTTGTCGCGGCCATTCCCGGCAATCGCTACGCTCGCATGAGCGGCACTTCAATGGCAACTCCGTTGGTCACAGGGATTGCGGCGCGGCGGATGAGCGCCAATCCCGCGCTGCTGGGCCATCCCCGCGCACTGTTCCTGAGCCTGCTGTCCACGCTCGATCCGATCCAGCCGCATCCCTATAGCCGCAACTATGGTGGCGCGGGTCGCATTCGCGCTTAGGTCGGGCTATAGGCCGGGGGTGACAACTTTCCTGCTCATGCCTCTCGAATCGGTCCTGCCGGACGGCTGGCGCGAAAGCCTTGATCCTTTCGCGCCCCTGCCGTCCGGGCACGATTCGAAAGCGGCTGAGGAGCGTTCTGAGCAGCTGACCAACGAATTCGCTGCGCGCTGCGCCGCAATCGACGCCCAGTTGCGTGCGCGGCTCACCGATCATGTCGAGCTGACATATCTGGCAGGCATTCGTGCATGGTCTGCAAAGGTGGACGATGCGATGTCTTCCGCAGCCTTTGCTCAATCAATCGGAGACATCCCGGTCCAGATCATGCCCGAAGCGCCCTTCTCAGCGATTTAGAGTCTCCTTTTATGGAGGAACCCCTCCGACTTCAGTCGGATATTGGCTTCAGCCCTGAACTCGGTGGGTAGCCTGGGCTACAAGAGCGGTTGTCACACGACTTTTCACCATCGCTACCATCTCGTCTGGGCGCCCAAATACCGGTTCAAGGTGCTGCGCGGCGAAGTTCGCCTGCGGATCCGCGAGATTATCCGGCAGGTGTGCGCCGAGATGGGCGTAACCATCGTCCATGGTGTCCTCTCGTGCGACCACGTCCATCTGTTCGTCGAAATCCCGCTCCACGTCTCGGTCAGCGACTTCGTCCGCCGGGCAAAAGGTCGGTCCTCACGCAAAATC
This sequence comes from Sphingobium xanthum, assembly GCF_019737615.1. GTDB lineage: Bacteria > Pseudomonadota > Alphaproteobacteria > Sphingomonadales > Sphingomonadaceae > Sphingobium > Sphingobium xanthum. The sequence continues at coordinate 26,560 of NZ_JAHKKS010000019.1, forward strand.
CAGCAGGAGTTCGAGCATATCCGCAAGCGCTACTGGGGCCAGCGCTTCTGGCAAAGAGGCTACTTCTCCACAACATCCGGCAACATCACCGACGATATCATCATGCGATATCTCGACAAACATCCCCACAAAAACGGCTTCAGCCCCTCAACATGATCCTACCGGTGTCAGCCGGTCAGTCGTTCAGTGTACAATGTCCTGAGAACCCATTTGCCGTCCTTCAACTGACCCTACATTGCTGCAATTTGATACTCGAAAGCCCCATCAGGCAGGGCGGTCCGATGGCCAATTCAGACAAACGGATGATGACGGCTCACCATAGCCGAAAAGATTGGGTCGTCAGCGAGCGAGACTTTGCTCTGATGGTTTGCTTGCGACACTCCGCCTAAGCTGCAATTCCGCTTCCCCCCCAGTTGGAGCCGTGAGCGGCGCTGCCGCGCGACCCCGAATGGGGCATGGCAACTTCAGGGGAAGGCGGTCATTCAATCGTGGCCTGGTGAAGGACTGAGTCCGCCAACATCTCGGACGTTCAAGCTGGCGAATGAACATCCCGAAAGCGGCCATTCGTTCATCTGCGTTTTAATGACGCAAACTGGGACATTCCTGCCGGGGTGCGCCGCGACTGGGAACGTCTGGTTCCTTGATCGCAAAGCGCTGGAACAGGCGCTGGATCGGGACAAGCGAAGGGGACATCATCGCGCCGACGCGGCTGCCGACAGTCTTGGGCGACCGACATCAGGGAGAGGGGGCTCAGTCCCAGCCCCATGACGTCTGGGGTGGCGGGCAGGAGGTGCTGACGATGTCGATCAAAGCTTCGATCTGTGCATCGTCGATCCGAACCATCATCAAAGGGCCGTGGATATAGGCTCGCAGCTTCCGGCGAAGCGCGGCGTCATTGTCGCGGCTGTTATGTTTCAGGAAATTGACCAGGTCGTTGGGGACTGTCAGATATTTTGTGCGCGAGGCCGGTTATCGTCATCAGATGACGAACCGCTCGCCGAAGATCACGGCGAACTGGGTTTTTGCCTCGGCCCACTCGCGCGGTGGCCGTTTCCATTCATCGGCGGCCTTGTTGAGTACGAGGTATAGCAGCTTCATC
>NZ_JAHKKS010000002.1 GCF_019737615.1 Sphingobium xanthum
CTTCGCGAACAAATCCTGCGGATCACGACCAGCCAGAAGCTGGTCCAGCATGGCCTTGTCGATCGCCATATCGATGGTCCTTCCTATCCATCTCTATGGCCTCGCGCACAAAATATCTGACAGTCCCGGTATCGAGCATGACAACGGCCCCATGGTCCCCATGACGGGCGATCCCGGCGATCCGACCCTCGACGACAGATATCTTGCGGCGGCCAGATCGGCCCGGACATCGGATGGAATGTCGTGACCATCGGCCAGGACCGTCAACGTGTCGGTCCAATAGTGGAACAGCCTGACTTGATTCATCGACTGCGGCCGGACCAGACGAGGCCCCAAGGTTGGCCGGCGACTCCGAAGCCGTCGCAATAGGGGCAAGGGACGATGGACCTGCCCCAGCCTTCGGCAAAGCCCGGAACACCAGGTATCTGATCGACCGCGTCATAGCTCAGGATCAGCCCGCCTTCGCCTTGCTCCCATTGGTGCTGATCGCGATCGAGACGCAGGATACACTCCATGACCGACTTTGATGAGCAGCCTCATCGCACACTCACGCGCGAGGGCAACCGCTCGGTCTCTCAGCGTCAGCTGTGGCTCGTCAGCAAGGCGTAGGGCTTCGGTGTGGTCACGATCACGTTTGCGCTTTTCGTCACCGGGGCGCACTCTGGCGTGAAGGAATCGCGAATTCGAATTTCTCAGCTTCGTCGATCCGGGGAGCCACTTTTCCTTTATGCGGCATGCAGGTCCGGCGCGGGCGATCGACTCGATCCTTGATATGGGCGCACGGTCGTGCCGGCAGGAGCCAGTACGAACCACAGGCAACAAAAAGCCGGCGGTGGACATCTCCACGCCGGCTCATGCCATGTTTGCTCGCCGGAGAACCGCTCAGGCGGCGTCGCCGGCCTTGCGCTTGGTTTCGGCGAAGACGCGAACCGGATCCTTGCGGCCATCCACCACATCCTTGTCCACGACGACCTCGGTCACCCCTTCCATCGTCGGCAGATCGAACATCGTATCGAGCAGGATCGCCTCGATGATGGAACGCAGGCCACGCGCACCGGTCTTCCGCTCGATCGCCCGCTGGGCAATCGCTGTCAGCGCTTCGTCGGTAAAGGTCAGATCGACATCTTCCAGCTCGAACAGCTTGCGATACTGCTTCACCAGAGCGTTCTTGGGCTCGGACAGGATCTGCACCAGCGCCGCGATATCGAGATCCTCGAGCGTGGCAATGACCGGCAGACGGCCCACGAACTCGGGGATCAGGCCGAACTTGAGGAGATCCTCCGGCTCGCTCTGCCGGAGCAGTTCACCCGTGCGGCGCTCCTCCGGCGCGGCGACATGCGCGCCGAAGCCGATCGACTTGCCTTCGAGGCGGTCGCCGATGATCTTCTCCAGGCCGGCAAAGGCGCCGCCGCAGATGAACAGGATGTTGGTCGTGTCCACCTGCAGGAATTCCTGCTGCGGGTGCTTGCGGCCGCCCTGAGGCGGCACGGAGGCCGTAGTACCCTCCATGAGCTTCAGCAGCGCCTGCTGCACGCCCTCGCCCGACACGTCGCGCGTGATCGAGGGATTCTCGGCCTTGCGGCTGATCTTGTCGATCTCGTCGATATAGACGATCCCGCGCTGCGCCTTCTCGACATTATAGTCGGAGGCCTGCAGCAGCTTGAGGATGATGTTCTCGACGTCCTCGCCGACATAGCCGGCTTCGGTCAGCGTCGTCGCGTCCGCCATGGTGAAGGGCACATCGAAGGTCTTGGCAAGCGTTTGGGCGAGCAGCGTCTTGCCGCAGCCGGTCGGGCCTACGAGCAGGATGTTGGACTTGGCCAGCTCGACGTCGCCCGCCTTGCCGCCATGATCCAGGCGCTTGTAGTGATTATGCACGGCAACCGAGAGTACACGCTTGGCGCGCTTCTGGCCGATCACATAATCATTCAGAACATCGCAGATCGCCTGCGGAGTCGGCGTGCTGCCGTCCTTGCGTCCGACGAGGCCACCCTTGGTCTCCTCGCGGATGATGTCGTTGCACAGCTCGACGCACTCGTCGCAGATGAAAACGGTCGGCCCGGCAATGAGCTTGCGCACCTCATGCTGCGATTTACCGCAGAACGAGCAGTACAAAGTGCTCTTCGAGTCCGATCCTGTGAGTTTCGTCATTCAATGCCTTCCTTGGCCCGGCGAGCAACTCTGCATCACTCCATCCGGGCTGCTTGGCCCCAGCGTCATCCTAAACCGGGTTCTTGCCACACGACAAGTGGCGAAACCGTACCCGATTTGCGTAAATTTGGCGTTGCCATGGGCCTTTTGCCTGTCACAGGCGAAGAGATGGGCGCGCCGTCATCATTTTGCAACGTCGTAAACCATCACCTGATCGCAACGCCTGCGCCGAAGCGATGCGGCGCATTTCCCTGGTTAGCGGGCACGAAAAAGCCGGCGGGCGGGAGAGATCACGCTCGCCGGCTTCAGGATCGATAAGCTCAGAGCGGCGTCGCTTCTTCGGGCATGCCCTCGCGCTGATCATAGACCTTGTCGATCAGGCCGAACGCCAGCGCTTCTTCGGCTTCAAGGAACGTGTCCCGGTCCATCGCGGCCTCGACCTTTTCGAGCGGCTGCCCGGTATATTTCACGTAGAGATCATTCAGGCGCCGCTTGATGCGCAGGATTTCCTTGGCCTGGATCTCGATGTCGGACGCCATGCCCTGCGCGCCGCCCGAGGGCTGGTGGATCATGATGCGCGCATTGGTGGTCGCGAAGCGCATGCCCTTCTCGCCGGCGGTCAGCAGGAAGCTGCCCATGGATGCGGCCTGGCCGATGCACACCGTGCCGACCCTGGGACGGATATATTTCATCGTATCATGGATCGCCATGCCGGCCGTCACCACGCCGCCGGGCGAATTAATGTACATCCAGATGTCCTTCTTCGGGTTCTCGGACTCGAGGAAGAGCAGCTGCGCGCAGATGAGCGAGGCCATGTGATCCTCGACCGGGCCGGTCAGGAAGATGATCCGCTCGCGCAGAAGGCGCGAATAGATATCAAAGCTGCGCTCGCCCCGGTTCGACTGTTCAATGACGATGGGAACGAGAGCGCCGAGCGGATCGAAAGGAAGGTCGGTCATGATGTTCTTTCGTTGATGGCCGTTGCGGGTGCCTACATCGGACGTTTGGCGGCGAACTTCAAGGTGCTCCGGGCGCCGTCAGCAGGGAGGTGGAAGACCTAGCGCGAAGGAGGTTACGGACAGCTTTCTGGCCGGGCAGTTCAATCAGCCTGTAGCTGACATAGGAGACCGCGATGACCAGCGCGAGGAACAGCATCGACATCGCGTCGCCCAGAAGCGGACCGCCCACGATGATATGCCCGCCCTCCCCCACCAGATCGATGCCGCTCGCCTTCTCCGCCAGGGTCAGCCCATTCATGAAGCGGAGCAGCAGGAAATAGTGGATCATGTAGATGGAGTACGACAACGTGCCGATCAGCACGAACGGCGCGAACCGCAGCAGCTTGCTGACGGCGCCCCGCTCACGGGCGAAGATCAGCACAGCGGCCAGGAACAACAAGGGCGCGGCGAGCGAAGCCGGTGCTGGGCCGATCAGGCCGACGAACAGGATTGTCGCAAGGACGATGGCACATTCCGCCGCCGTGTCCGCCCAGCGCGGCAGGTGCAGCGCCTCTACCCGCGACGCGCAGCGCCAGCCCACCATCCCGAGCGCAAAACCGAACAGGCACCGCACGAAGGCACCATCATGGAAGACATTCATGTACCGATCGCCGATGAGCGCCAGATAAACGGGCGCCGCGAGCGCGATGAGCAGGCAGATCGGCACGAGCCGGCGCGCCGCGTAGCGAAGCAGCAGCGCAAAGACGAGATAGCTCCAGATTTCGGCCGCGATGGACCAGCTCGGCACGTTCCAGCTCAGCGCATCCGGCCCGAAGAAAATCTGCACGAGGAACAGCGACTGGACGAGCGTCTCGACCGAGGATGGCCCGGAAAAAGGCGGGCGATCCACCAGGTTTGAGAGGAACAGGGCTATCATCAACTCGAATGCCGCAAAAGCCATCAGCATGACCAGATGCAGCGGATAGATGCGACCGAGCCGCAGGCCCATGAACAGCGGCACGGAAACCTCGCCGCTGGCAAGGCGCGTGCCATAGCTCGATCCGATCACGAAGCCGGACAGCACGAAGAAGAAATCCACGAACAGGAAGGCATTCTGCACGACCGGCGATCCGCTGATCGCGCCCTGCGTCACGCAATGCAGCAGCACGACCATGCAGGCACAGACGCCGCGCAAGCTATCCAGCGCGACGTAGCGATGCTTTGGCCTGGCCGCTTCTAGCGTCACGAGAGCCTCCCGGGAGCGCTTCGCTGCGCTCCGTGCGAGCTTTGCCTGCCTTTGCCCGGCAGGGAAAGCCCGTTCACCCTGTTCGGAAAGGATCAGGTGACAGGGGCCGGATGCGCGAGATAGGCGAGCCGCTTCATTTCCTGACGTCCGCGCGTGACCGTGTCGAGGATGAGGCCGGTCATGACGTTAAGCGCGGCGAGAATACCGAGGCCGACAATCGCGATGACCGTTGGAAAGCGCGGCACGAGGCCCGTCTCCACAAAGGTCAGCACGACCGGAATACCCAGGATCACGCCGAGAATCGTCAGCAGACCCGCGATGAAGCCGAAGAACCAGAGCGGCCGCTCGACGCGATAGAGCTGGATCATCATCCGGAGAATCCGCCAGCCATCGCGAAACGTGCTGAGCTTGCTGTGCGACCCTTCCGGCCGCGCGGCATAGGCCGTCATCATCTCTCCGACCGGCATGCGCAGCTCGAGCGCGTGGACCGACATCTCGGTCTCGATCTCGAAGCCGGCGGACAACACCGGAAAGCTCTTCACGAACCTGCGCGAAAAGACGCGGTAGCCCGAGAGAATATCCGTGAAGCTGCGGCCGAAAAGTTGACGCAAAAGCCCCGTCAGCAATCGGTTGCCCAGGCGATGCCCGCGCCGATAGGCCGCCTCCACTTCCGATCTGCGCGCGCCGACGACCATGTCGAGATTGTCGGCCAGCATGCCTTCGATCAGCATCGGCGCAGCCGCCGCCTCATAGGTCGCGTCGCCATCGGCCATCACATAAATGTCGGCATCGACGTCCGCGAACATGCGGCGCACCACATGCCCCTTGCCCTGCTGACGCACGCGCCGCACCTGCGCGCCTGCGGCCAGCGCGACGGCATCGCTGCCGTCCGAGCTGTTGTTATCGAAGACATAGACGGTGGCGCCGGGCAAGGCCTGCGCGAATTCCTCGACCGTCCGCCCGATCGCGGTGGCTTCGTTATAGCAGGGCAACAGAACGGCGACACGCAGCCCCTCCGGCAAGGCTGGCCGGCCGGAGGGAGGCGCATTCACCATAGAAGGGCTTGTCAGCCTTCAGCCTTGGCGGTCTTCTTCTTGGCCGCAGGCTTCTTGGCAGGCGCTTCAGCGGCCTCGGTCGACTCTGCCTTGGGCTCGGCGGCCTTCTTGGCAGCAGCCTTCTTGGCCGGTGCCTTCGCCTCGGCAGCAGGCTCTTCGGCCTTCGCTTCAGCCTTGGCAGCTGGCTTCTTGGCGGCCGCCTTCTTCGCCGGCTTGTGATCATGATCGTGATGATCATGGCCACAGCCCGGGCCGTGAACGTGCAGATCGCTGTCTTCGCTCTCGATCGCGGCTTCGAGATCGGCGCGCTCGACGACGCGATCGGTGATCTCGGCCTTCTCGAACAGATAGTCGACGACCTTGTCCTCATAGAGCGGCGCGCGAAGCTGCGCGGCAGCCATCGGCTCGTTCTGGACATACTGGACGAAACGCTCGCGGTCCTGCGGCGCATATTGCTGTGCGGCCTGGGCGATCAGTCGGTTCATCTCGATCTGGCTGATCTCCACGCCATTGGCCTGGCCGATCTCGGACAGGAGCAGGCCGAGGCGCACGCGGCGCTCCGCGATCTTGCGATAATCGTCGCGTTCCTTCTCCATCTCGGCCAGCGCGGCCTCGGGATCTTCCTCGTGGCTCGCTTCATGCTCGAGCTGCGACCAGATCTGGCCGAACTCGGCCTCGACCATGCCGGGAGGCACCTCGAAGTCATGACCGGCGGCAAGCTGGTCGAGCAGGCGACGCTTCATGAACGTGCGCGTCAGGCCATTATGCTCCTGCTCGATCTGCCCCTTGAGCAGTTCGCGCAGTTTCTCGATGCTCTCGAGACCAAGCTGCTTGGCGAACTCGTCGTCCGCCGGCTTGTCGCTCGGATGCTTCACAGCGGTGATGACGAGATCGAACGTCGCGTCCTTGCCGGCCAGATTGGCGGCGCCATAGTCCTTCGGGAAGGTGACGTTGATCGTCTTCTCGTCGCCAGCCTTCACGCCGACGAGCTGCTCCTCGAAACCGGGGATCAGATTGCCCGAGCCGATGGCAACGGCCATGCCGGTCCCGGTGCCGCCTTCGAACGCGACGCCATCGACCTTGCCGGTGAAGTCCATGACGACCTGGTCGCCGGTCTTCGCCTTGGCCGTCTTGGGTGCATCCTCATAACGCTGGCTCTGCGACGCGATGCGCTCGACAGCTTCGTCGACCTGCGCGTCGGTCACTTCGACAGTCAGGCGCTCCAGCTTCAGGCCGTCGATGCTCGGGGTCGGAACCACCGGCAGGATCTCGAGCGTCACCTTGACCTCGGCGTCCTTGCCTTCCTCATAATCCTCGGTCAGCTCGACGGTCGGCTGCATCGCCGGACGGAGCTTGTTCTCGGAAATCAGCTTCTCGACGCCGTCGCGCACCGACTTGTCGAGCGCTTCGCGCTGCAGCGATGCGCCGTGCATCTTGCGCACGAGATTCGCGGGCACCTTGCCGGGGCGGAAGCCGGGCATGCGCACTTGCGGCGCGATGGTCTTCACTTCCTCGTCGACGCGCGCGTCAATATCCTTGGCCGTAACAGTCAGCGTATAGGCGCGCTTCAGGCCCTCGTTCAATGTCTCGACAATCTGCATATCTCTAACTCAACGCTTTCCAAGCTAAGCCAAATCTCGTGGGACCGAACGGGGCGAGTGCCGCGCAAACTGGTGCGGGCGAAGGGACTCGAACCCCCACATCTTGCGATACCAGAACCTAAATCTGGCGCGTCTACCAGTTTCGCCACGCCCGCATCGGTCGCCGGTCGGCGCGGCATAGTGCAAGAGCGCTCAAAGGGCAAGGCTGGCTGGGCATTGCGCCGGATCAGATCGACACGCGCTCCGCTTCACCCGGAGAAGCACGCGAAAAGACCCTATAGCTTGTGGAGAATCGGGTTGCGCCCAGGCTCCATCCGATAGTCCTTGCGCTCGGCAAGGAACTCATCGACCGCCGTCCGGCAGCCGCCATAGGCATGGTAATCGTCGATGATGATCTGACCGCCCGGCAACATCTTGTCGGCGCAGACTGCCAGGCAATATTTGACGGGATCGTACCAGTCGCAATCGAGATGCGCGATCGCGATCGACTCGATGTCGGTCGTCGGCCAGGTATCCTCGAAGAGTCCCTTGATCAGCTGGATCCTGTCGCCATCAACCGGCACGCCATATTTGGCGAAGGATGCCGAGACGATCCCGTACAAGTCTTCCTGATAGCCATAATATGTATCGCCATCGATCCCGCTGGACTTGCCCGATTTGATGGTCTCGTAGCGCTTCTTCGACTTCTCGTCGTCCTTGTCGGACGTCGGCTCGGGGATCATCGCGAAGACATCGAAACCGATAAAACGGCGGTCGGGCTTAGCGGCCTGCGCCATGACGATTGCCGAGCCGCCGAGCGCGATTCCGAACTCGATCAGGTCGCCCTTCAGATGCTGCGTTTCCTTGAGGGCGTTTTCGAGCCGTTCGAACTTGGGAATGGCAAGATAAGTCAGCCGCTCCTTCAGGACCTGGCGAGAGACACTGCTCAATTTTCTGGTGTCGCGCCAAAATCTGAGATGCCACTTGATCTTGTCGAGAAGTCCCATGCACCCACCTCAATTGACGCCATCAAATGGCCGGTCAGCATCCGTGACAACGATTCGTGAAAATACTGTGCAGCGCAGCATTCATGCGGGATGCTTGGACTGACGGCAAGTCGGGAGGTCAGATTCCCGGGGCAGATCGCCGCGCGGTCCGTTCGCGTCAACGCGGAACAATCCGCGTCGCTCGTCGTTCACTTCCGAAAGGAAGGACATGATGGCCAGCCAACCCGATATCCCGCCGCCCGACACCATCGAGCCGCAATCGCCGCCGGAGACGCCGCCACTAGAACCCGCACCCGAGCAACCGTATCAGGAGCCGCCGGAGATCATCCCCGATAAGCCCAATATCGATGAGCCCGGGAAAGGGCCAGGTGAAGTGCCGCCACCGCCGGACTAGGGGTGTGGGGATTCAGCCCAGCGCCTTCTTCAGCAGTTCGTTGACGATCTGCGGATTGGCCTTGCCCTGCATCGCCTTCATCGTCTGACCGACGAAGAAGCCGAACAGGGCTTCCTTGCCGCCCTTATACTGCTCGACCTTGTCGCCATTGTCGGCGAGCACCTTGGCGATCACCGCCTCGATCGTGCCGGTATCGGACGTCTGCTTGAGGCCCTTTTCCTCGACGATCTTGCCGGGCGCATCGCCGGTTTCCAGCATGATCTCAAAGACCTGCTTGGAGATGGTGCCGGAAATCGTGCCGTCCGCGACGAGCGCGAGCAGCTCGGCCGCCTGCGCAGGCGCGACGGGCGAGTCCTCGATGCTCTTGCCGAGACGATTGAGCGCCCCGAACAGTTCGGAGGAGACCCAATTGGAGGCTTGCTGCGGCTTGGCGCCAGCTTCAAGCAGCGCGTCGAACCAGCGCGCCGTCTCGACCTCGGCGGTCAGCACGGCAGCGTTATATTCAGTGATGCCCAAGCCCTCATAGCGCGCGCGCTTGGCGTCCGGCAGTTCGGGCAACGACGCGCGGCATGCGTCGAGGAACGTGTCGTCCAGCTCCAAAGGGAGCAGGTCGGGGTCCGGGAAGTAGCGATAATCATGCGCATCTTCCTTGGAGCGCATCGAGCGCGTCGTGCCCGTGTCGGGATTGAACAGCCGCGTTTCCTGGACGATCCGGCCGCCGCCTTCCAGCACATCGACCTGGCGCTGCGCCTCATATTCGATCGCCTGCATGACGAACCGGACCGAGTTCACGTTCTTGGTCTCGGTTCGAGTGCCGAACTCGTCGCCCGGCTTGCGCACCGAGACATTGACGTCGGCGCGCATCGAGCCTTCTTCCATATTGCCGTCGCACGAGCCGACATAGCGCAGGATCGCCCGCAGCTTGCGCAGATAGGCGCCGGCTTCGGCGGGCGAGCGCATGTCCGGCCGGCTGACGATTTCCATCAGCGCCACGCCCGAGCGATTGAGATCGACATAGGAGCGCGTCGGATGCTGGTCATGCATCAGCTTGCCGGCATCCTGCTCGACATGGATGCGCTCGATGCCGATGACCTTCTCCTCGGCAATGCCGGCCTTCTCGTCCGCCTCGATCGCCAGCGACCCTTCGCCGACAAGCGGATGATAAAGCTGGGAAATCTGATAGCCCTGCGGCAGATCGGCATAGAAGTAATTCTTGCGATCGAACCGCGACCATTTGTTGATCCGCGCATTGATCGCCATGCCCGTGCGCACCGCCTGACGGATGCACTCCCTGTTCGGCACCGGCAGCATGCCGGGCATCGCCGCATCGACGAGACTCACCTGTGTATTGGGTTCGGCACCGAAGGCCGTCGCCGCCCCCGAGAAGAGCTTGGCCTGCGATGTCACCTGCGCATGCACTTCGAGGCCGATCACGACCTCCCAGTCACCGGTTGCGCCTGCAATGCGATAAGTCGATTCAGTCATAGTTTGGCTCTCAAATAGTCAGCCGTCTTATCCAACTCAGCTCGAAACATATCAACGTAATCTCGATCGCCGGTCAGTTTGGTATTCTCGCAGACTGTGATGATCACAGGTGCATATTCGGGATATTTCCTAAGTTCGAAAGCTGCAGCCATTTTTTGAGTGACGCTAGCTTGATGATCTCCCAAATTTCGCATGACTTCCGAAAGTCGCTGGTACTCCTGATGAGACACCTCGCGACGGCGAGCCAGAGTGTAAAATACTGCAGACCAAGCTAAAGCTGCCAAGGGTATAACTATACCCGCCCAAGCGATCCAATCACTGGCAGATGTTAATCCCATTTCACCACCACTTCTCCGCACGCGCCGTAAAGCCAGCCCGCTGCTCGATTGCCAGACCCGCATTCAGCACCGACTGCTCATCGAACGCCGGCCCGATGATCTGCAGGCCGAGCGGCAGCCCGTCCTTGCTCAGCCCGCCGGGCACCGACATGGCCGGCAGCCCGGCCAGCGAGGCAGGCACCGCGAACACATCGTTCAGATACATGGCCAGCGGATCGGCCGTCTTGTCACCCAGCGCGAACGCGGCGCTCGGCGCTGTCGGCGCGAGGATCACGTCGCAGCTTTCGAACGCCGTCGCGAAGTCGCGCGCAATCAGCGTCCGCACCTTCTGGGCCTGCGTATAATAGGCGTCGTAGAAGCCCGCCGAGAGCACATAGGTGCCGATGATGATGCGGCGCTTGACCTCGGGTCCGAAGCCGGCTGCGCGCGTCGCGGCATACATGTCCTGCAGGTTCGCGCCGTCCGGCAGGTCGCGCAGGCCGTAGCGCACGCCGTCATAGCGGGCGAGATTGGACGAGGCTTCCGCCGGGGCGATGATGTAATAGGCCGGCAGCGCATATTTGCTGTGCGGCAGCGAGACCTCGACGATCTCCGCGCCCGCATCTTTGAGCCAGGCAATGCCGTCGTCCCAGACCCGCGCGACATCGGCGTCCAGGCCATCGACGCGATATTCCCTGGGAATGCCGACCTTCTTGCCCTTGAGATCGGCGGAAAGCCCCGCTTCCCACTGCGGCACGGCGAGGTCGAGCGAGGTCGAATCCCTAGCGTCGAAGCCCGCCATATTCTCGAGCATGATTGCGCAGTCCTGGACCGTGCGGGCCATCGGGCCGGCCTGATCGAGCGAGCTGGCAAAGGCGATGATGCCCCAGCGCGAGCAGCGGCCATAGGTCGGCTTGATGCCGGAAATGCCGGTGAAGGCCGCGGGCTGGCGGATCGAGCCGCCCGTGTCGGTGCCGGTCGCCGCCGGGCAGAGCCGCGCCGCGATCGCCGCCGAGCTGCCGCCCGAGGAGCCACCGGGCGCCAGCGGCGCATTCCCGCCATTCTTGCTGCGCCAGGGCGAGATCACATTGCCGAAATAGCTGGTCTCGTTGGACGAACCCATGGCGAACTGATCCAGATTGAGCTTGCCGAGCATGCCCGCGCCCGCATCCCACAGCTTCTGCGAAACGGTGGACTCGTAGGTCGGCTTGAAGCCTTCCAGCATGTGGCTCGCTGCCGTCGTCTGCACGCCATTGGTGCAGAACAGGTCCTTCATGCCGATCGGCACGCCGGAGAGCGGTTTGAGCGTCCCGGCCGCCTTGTCCTTGTCGGCCTGATCCGCGGCCGCCAGTGCATGCTCGGGCGTTTCGACGATGAAGGCATTCAGCGCCTTGGCTGCCGCGACATTGGCATTGAACGCCTCAGCCACTTCCCGCGCCGAGAAATCACCCGCCCGGAATCCGTCGCGGATTTCCGCAACTGTCAGATCAGTCAGTTCGGTCCTCATTCGATCACCTTCGGCACGGCGAAGAAGCCATGCTCGGCCTGCGGCGCATTGGCCAGCACCTTGTCGCGCACATCGCCGTCGGTCACGACGTCGTCGCGCAGGCGCAGCGTGTTGGGAATGACGGCAGTCATCGGCTCGACGCCGGTCACGTCCACTTCGCCCAGTTGCTCCACCCAGTCGAGGATTCCGTTGAGTTCGGGCACCAGGGCCTCCGCCTCGGCTTCGGTCACGGCAAGTCGCGCCAGGCTGGCGACGCGCTTCACGGTTGTCAGGTCTACGCTCATGGCAGGCGCGCTAGCACCGCCTCCGGCACGCTTCAAGCGTCGTAGGCAGCGGCAATCGCCTCAGACCGCATTGACAGTCCGTCCGCGAGGAAAAGCCGCCCGGCGCTCCAAAAAACCGCTGTCCTACATTTCCCCATCCATGGCATCCCGGATCGAGCTCTTTCTCAGGTCCGAAAATCCCTCCCCGCGCCACCGGCGCCCGAGCGGGAGAACATGCGCGATAGTGTGACCTTGGTGTGACCTTTTGCGGTATCTAGATACCCGAAACACGGAAAACTGCCATTCTCAGCCTGACAGACTCGCGGCCAAATGCGACCGCAGGATAATGTGATATGCCTTAGCGCTTCGGAGGAGGATTTCCTTGGGTGGGCGAGGCGCCCGCCGGTGCCGGCGGCATCGGATTGCCCACTGCCTTGCCGCCAAGGAACAACTGCCGTTGCTGGACCGGGCGCATCTCCACCCTCCCCTCGCGAATCGCCGCGACTTGCGCGTCGATCTCATCATCACGGCCGACATAGAAGCTGTCATCCGACCAGCCGCCCTTGGCATCGCGCATGATCAGGCTGATCTGCCCCTTGCAGCGGTCGCATTTCGGCGACGGGCCGGCATAGACGACCATGTAGTCCTGTCCGGGTACGAAGCGCACGACACAGGGCACGCCGGTGTAGTTGTTGCAAGCGTCATACTTGACCAGACGCGCGCGCGTCGCTTGGTCGAGGGGAAACGGCGCGGGCAGCATGGTCAGGCGCTTTTCCAGAGCGACGCCCGTCTCGGTGGTGCCGGCATTGGGCGGATCGTCCCACCGGTTCTCCAGCTTGCGCACCGCGGCCGCATAGCCCTTGATCCGCCTGTCGGAGGAATGCGCCGCCAGCCGCTCGATGGCCGCTCGACCCGGTGGACCGAAGTCGAACCAGAGGCCGCGATAGTCGAACGCCTCGGCAGACACCTGCCCGCCCGCCAGCCGCGCGAGCTGATGCGCCGTCGCGATCCGCTCGATGCTGACCAACGGCGTCGAGAGCAGCAGCGTGATCCCGCAGAGCACGTACACGAGATGGAGATTGGTCCGCCGCAATCGGGCAAACCATCCGCGCGTGCCCAGGATCGCCACGGCATAGGCAATGGCAGTGATGCTGGCGACGACGATGAAGATGAGCGCCCACAACCGATCGGGGCTGAGGCCATATTGCTGGATGCGCAGCCCCGACGAGAAGGCCGCGATCCCGACCATCGGCACGAGGAAGAGGCCAAGCGCGGCGGCGCTCGAGCTCAGCACGATCGAGCGCGATTCGTCCTTCGGCGTATCGCTGACCACGGCATTGGCGAGGAAGAGCGCCAGCATCGCGCCGACGAGCATGATCGGCGTTGTCCCGCCGGTGTCCCACAAAGGCGCGAGCCCTGTAAACGGCAGCGCCACCAGAAAGATCAGCACGCCGACCGCCAGCACCGGCGCCAGCACGCGCAGGACGATCATCGCGACACGCTGAAGCAGCGAGATGATCGCGCCACGATCCCGCAGCATGCCGATCGCCCCGCCAAAGGCCGCGCCGAGCAGCAGCGCATTGAACCAGTCCTTGCGAAGCAGCTCCCGCAGGAAACCCAGCTTCACCAGCCAGAACATCTCGGCCAGCAAGTGCGCGAGGCCGAAGGCCAGCCCGGCAAAGGCCCCGCTCAGCCCGACCGTCAGGACGTTGGTCCAGAGCTGGTCGTGGACGTCGGCATAGTGGATCGCCTCGCGCCGCCAGCCGTTCAGGCCCAACGGCGACCAGCGCACCGGCGGCCCCGCTCCCCAGCTCTGCGCGGCCTGGAACAAGGTCAGCAGAAAGCCCGAAGCGATCAGCCCGCAGAAGAGATGCCAGCCGTCCGAGCCCTTGAACAATCCCTCCGGCGTACCGTTCCAAAGCAGGACTCCGCCGCCGATCAGGCCGCAGATGAGCGCGATCGCGATCGCACCGATCAGTCGCCCGCGCTGCCAGGCCAGACCGAACGCAAGGCCGCTCGAACCGAGGAAGACGATGGCGGCGGCGACCATGCGCGGTCCCCATTCCGATCCGTTGTCCTGCAACGCGCCGAGCTGCTGAATGGCGAGCGCAAACAGCGCGGCCAGGATCGCCAGCACCCAGGTGCGCAGCGGCCATTCGGTCTCGACGGTCTGCGGCGCGCTTGCCATTGGGTCGTTCTCCTCCCCGGTATTCGAGCAGAGACCTAACATGATCGCGCCCGGAGGCAAATCTGCGGCTCGCTTGCCTGCGCCGCGCCAACCGGGCATGAGCGCTCGACCCGTTCAAGAGATGGAGTCGTGCCCGTTTGGCTCGCAAATTCCTGTATGCCGTCGCGATCCTCATTGCTCTTGCGATAGCCGCGATGATCGCCTTCTCCTTCTTCGGCGCCCGGCTGATGCAGGGCGCGCTGGTGCCCCGCATCGGCTTTTCCGAGCCTGCCCCCCTCCCCACCGGCTTCTATGAGCATGCGGATGGCTGGATCAGCCGCCCGGACGAGCGGCGGACCGATCCGGCACGCTGGCTCCCCCCGACGGCGAAAGCGCCTGCCCAGCCCGGCAATGCGGCGATCTTCTTCGTCCATCCGACCAGCTCGTTCGACACGCTGCACTGGAATGCCCCGATTGGCGACGTGACGGCAGCGCTACAGGCGGAACGCTTCATCCGCATGCAGGCCAGCGCCTTCTCGGCAGCCGGCAAGATCTGGGTGCCGCGTTACCGTCAGGCCGTGTTCGGCGCCTTCCTTACCGACAAGGCCGATGCGGCGCTGGCGCTCGAGCGGGCTTATGGGGACGTCAAGACGGCCTTCGCCGCCTTTCTCGCGGCCAATCCGAATGGTCCGGTGATTCTCGCCGCCCACAGCCAGGGCAGCAAGCATCTGATCCGCCTGCTGCGCGAGGAACGCGGAAACGCCGCGCTTCATCGCCGTCTTGTCGCAGCCTATGCGGTGGGCTGGCCGGTCTCGATCCAGCATGATTTGCCCGCGATGGGCATCAAGGCCTGCACGGCGGCCGATCAGACCGGATGCCTGCTGAGCTGGCAGAGCTTTGCCGCGCCGGCCGACCCTTCGGCCGTGGACGAGGTGTTCGATCGCGAGCGGGGTTTCGACGGGCGCTCGCGCAAGGGGTCTGCGATGCTCTGCACCAATCCGATGAACGGCGGCGTGGCGCCCGACGCACCGGCCGATGCCAATCTAGGCATGCTGGTCGGCGATGGCGAACCGGCCTCGACCCTGCTCTCGCCGCCGGGCGGAGCCGGAGCGCGCTGCGAAGGGCGCGGCTATCTCATGCTGGACCGGCAAGTGAAGCTCGGCGCCGCCGTCCTGCCCGGCAACAATTATCACGTCTATGACTATCCGCTCTTCTGGGCGAATGTCCGAGCGGATGCGCAGCGGCGAGTGGCGGCATGGCAGAAGCCGGATTGATCACGCTCGACAAGGCCGCTTTCGCGCAGGCTCTAGCCACCGGCGGCCGCCTGCTCGGCATGGATGTCGGCAGTCATACGATCGGCCTTGCCCTTTGCGATGCCGGCTGGAGCATTGCCAGCCCGGCGCACACGCACAAGCGCGGTAAGTTCACGAAGGACAAGGATGCGCTCGCCGCCTTCATCCAGCAGCAATCGGTCAAGGGTCTTGTCATCGGCCTGCCGCTCAACATGAACGGTAGCGAAAGCCCGCGCAGCCAGGCGAGCCGCGCCTTCGCCCGCAACATCGCCGTGCTCGGCCTGCCGGTCCTGCTCTGGGATGAGCGCTGGTCCACCGTCGCGGCCGAGCGCGCGATGATCGCGCAGGACATGAGCCGGGCGAAGCGCGCCGAGAAGATCGACGCTCACGCCGCCGCGCTCATCCTGCAGGGCGCAATCGACGGGCTGACGATGGTCTGAGGCATAGGACGAAAAAATTCTTCCCAGCCGGGCACCAAATCCGCCGGCGTTCGTTTTAGGCAAATGGGGAGGCATAATTTCAAAGACGAGATGGCCAAAGTGGCCAAGGCCGATCCCGGAACGGGCAATCACCGTCCGTCATGGGTCATCGGGCCGCTCGGCCAGCAACTGACCCTGGATCAACTTCCGCCTCCCGACTATCAACACTGGCTGCCGATCCGAAAAGCGGAAGTCGTCGCTGCCGTACATGGCGGGCTCCTCACGCTGGAGGAAACGCTCCAGCGCTACAACATGACGATCGAGGAATATGCCGGCTGGGAGCGCGCCGTGAACCGGTTTGGCGTGCATGGCCTCCGTCAGACGCGCTTGACTCATTACCGCGACATCCAGTCGCGGGAGCAGAAATTCTGACGCGGATATTCGTCGTTCGCAGATTCCCGATTGAGCGCGTCATCCGCCCTTGAGTCTTTGCGTGGCGCGCTCTATCGGGGGCCTTTAATGACATTGTCACCCTCCCCCGCGACCGGCCTTGTTGGCCGCGACAATTTTCCGCATCGGCATCTATTGGGAATCGCCAATCTCGCACCGCACGAGATCCGCTTTCTCCTCGATGAGGCCGAGATCTGGGCCGCGCTCAACCGGTCCGAAGCCCGCAAGCATGACGACCGCCTCGCCGGCCTCACGCAGATGAACGCCTTCTTCGAGGCGAGCACGCGAACGTTGCTGTCCTTCGAGGTTGCGGGCAAGCGGCTGGGTGCCGACGTGGTCAACATGCATGCCGCCCAGTCCAGCGTGAAAAAGGGCGAAACGCTGATCGACACGGCGGTGACGCTGAATTCCATGCGCGCTGACGTGATGGTCATCCGCCACATGAGTTCGGGCGCCGTCCAGCTCATCGCCGACAAGGTCGATTGCCCGGTTCTCAATGCGGGAGACGGTCGGCACGAGCATCCGACGCAGGCCCTCCTCGATGCCTTCACGATTCGTCGCCGCAAGGGCGGGTTCGAGGGGCTGGTTGTTACCATCTGCGGCGACATCCTCCACAGCCGCGTGGCGCGCTCGAACATGCTCTGCCTGACCGCGCTCGGGGCGCAGGTCCGCGTCTGCGCGCCTGCAACCCTGATGCCGCCTGCTGTCGAGCGCTACCGCGTGATGCCGTTCACGGATTTCAACCAGGCGCTGGACGGCGCCGATGTGGTGATGATGCTCCGCCTGCAAAACGAACGCATGGACGGCGGCTTCATCCCTTCCGCGCGCGAGTTCAGCCTGCTCTACGGCCTGACCCCGGAGCGACTCAAGCGCGCCAAGGACGACGCGATCGTGATGCACCCCGGCCCGATGAACCGCGGTGTCGAGATCCTGAGTGGCGTCGCGGACGACAAGGATCGATCGGCCATCACCGAGCAGGTCGAGATGGGGGTCGCCGTGCGCATGGCCTGCCTCGACGTGCTGACGCGCCGCCAGCGGGGAGTGCCGGGATGGGCATGATCGCGATCGTCAACGGGCGCCTCTGCGATCCCGCCGCCGAGGCGCTGAGCGAGGGCATCGTCCTGGTCCATGGCGACAGGATCGAAGCGGTCGGTCAGGCCGATTTCCCGGAGGCCGCCGAAATCGTGGATGCCAGGGGCATGCTCGTCGCGCCCGGCATCATCGATCTCGGCGTGTTCAAGACGGACAAGCCGGCGTTCCACTTCTCGGGCATCACGCGCGCGGCTTTGATGCCCGATCAGTCGCCTGTGCTGGATGATCCGGGCCTCGTCCAGCATGCTGCCCGCGCCGGCAAGCCGGACTTCTGGGTGCATCCGCTGGGGGCTGCCACGCGCGGCCTTGACGGCGCCGAGCTTGCCGAGATGGCATTGATGAAGGCGGCGGGCGCGCGCGCCATCGCCACGGGACGCCGCTGGATCGCCGATTCGGGCGTCATGCTCCGCGTCCTGCGCTATGCTGCCTCGCTCAATCTGGTCGTCGTCACGCATGCGGAGGATGGCGGCCTCGCCAATGGCGCCGTCGCCACCGACGGCGAGACAGCCTCGCGTCTCGGTCTGCCGAGCGCCCCCGCCTGCGCCGAAGCCATCGCCATCACACGCGATATTGCGCTCGCCCGCGAGGCCGGTGCGCGCATCCATTTCCGCTTTGTGACAACCGCCGCCGGTTTCGCGCTGATCCGCGCGGCCAAGGCTGAAGGGCTCGCTGTCACTTGTGGCGTCAGCCCGTCCTATCTCTTCCTCAATGACGCTGCCGTCAGCGATTTCCGCACATTTGCGCGTCTTTCGCCCCCACTGCGCGACGAGCGCGATCGTCTGGCAGCGATCGAGGCCGTGGCGGACGGGACGGTGGACGTGCTCTGCTCGGGCCATGATCCGCGCGGGCCGGAGGACAAGCGCCTGCCCTTCGCCGATGCCGAACCGGGGATCGCCGGCGCCGAAACCTTGCTACCGCTGTCCCTCAATCTCGTGCGGGACAAGCGCGTTTCTGAAACCCGCATGATGGCGCTGCTCGCTGCCAATCCGGCGAAGCTGCTCGGTCTCGATGCCGGCCAGCTCACGCCCGGCGCCCCGGCGGACCTCATCCTGATCGACCCCGACGTCCCGTGGATCGTCGATTCGAACAAGATGGCCGCCGCCGCCGGCAACACGCCGTTCGACAAGCTGCCCGTTCAGGGACGGGCGCGGATGATCATGAAGGGCGGCGTGATCCGCTGATCGACGCGGCCGACCGCCTCAGCGCGAGGCGACCTGCTTGACCGGCGCCTTGACCGTGCGCGACGCGCTCTGCACACCGCCCTTGGCCTGAGACCGGGCCATGCGCGTGCTGTCGGTGTCGTCGAGGCGCACGAAACATGCCTGCCCCTCGGCGCGCAGCGACTTGCAAAGCGCGTTGGCCGAACCGTGATCGGCGAAACCGCGGATCGCAAGACGATGGAACGCCCGTCCGTTCAGCGAGAACTCACTGTGAATCTGGTTGAACTCGCCGAGGCCAGTGCGGCCACGGCTGATCCGCGCCCACTTCTCCTTGGCAATCGCCGCATTGTCGAAGGCGCCGAGCTGGATCACCCAGTCGCTCGCCTCGGCATCGGCGGCCGGCGCCGTCAGCTTGGCGATGCGGCTCATGCCGGTGCGGTTGATCAGGGTCTGCGCATCATCGGCGGCGCTGCGCTTGAAGGCGGCGCGCACAGCCTGACGCATCGGATCGCTGGATGCGCGGATGAGCGGCGCCTCGCTGGTGCGGGCGGCATCGAAAGTCATCGCGACGGCAAAGCTGTCCGGCTTGGCCGGCATAGCTTGCGGTGAAACCTCGGCGACGGCATCGGCGGGTGCCGGAGAGGTTTCCGCCGCTGCCAGCGCAACATCCTGCCGCGCTTCGCCGATCAGATCGCTCGAAGCCGTCTGCACCGGCGCACTGCCTGCACCACCGAGCGCAAGGCGCACCGGCAGGCCGCTATCGTCCCCGCGCGGTGACACGCCGAGCAAGGCCGCGACGCGCTGCTCGTCACCCTTCTGAGCGGCGATCGACCATTGACCGATGCGCTGTTCCGCTTCCCGCGCCGCGAGATCCTGGCCCGCGACCAGGCGCGCCTGGCCCCAGGCACCGGCGAGCGCCAGCGCATAAGCGAGATTCTGGCGCGTCTGCGCCGTTGCTTCAGGCTGCTTGACCGCTTCGAGGAGCGCGCGCACGCCTTCCTTCGGGTCACCCGCCATGGTCATGGCGAGGCCATAGTCGGCCGCCGGAAGATCGGAGATATGCGAGGCCAGCAGAGTCCGCGCACCCTCGGCATTGCCGAGGCCGGTCTCGGCGAGCGCAAGGCTGACGATCGTGCGCACGTCCCGATTTCCGAGCGTCACCGCGTCGGAGAAGGCAGTGCGTGCAGAGGCATAGCGGCCATTGGCGAGATAGGCCCGGCCCAGCAGCGCGCGATAGGCCGGATCGTTCGGCTTGGCCTCGACCAGTTGCTCGGCCTGCATCAGCGCGCTTGCAAAGTCCTTGCCCGCCAGCGCCTTCTCGACACGCGGTGCAAGCGACGGCGCGTTCTGCGCGCTGAGCGCCGGCCGGCGGTCGAGGCTCGCGCCGCTGCAGCCGACCATGGACGAGCCCAATATGGCCGCCGAGGCCATCAGTATCGAGAGTTTCTGCTTCTGCATGATCATGAACCCCATTTCATGTCCGCGGTGATGTTTCCGTCGACGGCCCGCTCCGCGAGGTCCTTGAGCTGGTCGTTCCGGGCGATGAGGGCATCGAGTGCCTCGATGAGAAGCTGCTGGGCCGAACGGTTGGTGACGGCGCTCAGCAAGCGAAGGCGCAAATGACGGTCAGCGTCGATCCGCAGCGTGAAGGCGGCCTTGCGCGCATCACCGGTCAACGTGGCGGGACGCCTCGTCTCGCGCGTCGGCCTGGCGTTGATGCGTTCGGCCAGCGCCTGGATCTGCTGGTTGATCGGCGAGACGGCCGGGGTTTCCTCCGGCTCCGGCGCGCCATATGCCGCGGACTGCGCGTCCTCGCCCATGTCGTTCCAGCCCAGATCCTCGGTGATCGGGAGAACGGCGAGATTGCCCATCGGCTGGCGACGCATCGCCGGGCGCGCGGCGCCACGGCGGGCGAGCAGGCTCGCGGTCAGCGAAGCGGCGGGACGCGCCTCGGGCACGGGATGTTCCGATCCGCTCATCAGCTCACAACCCTTCTGCCAAAACCGCCCTGCTGCTGACGGGCCACCACGGCGGCATGGCCGGGCGAGAAGACCGTGCGGCGGAAATTCCGTTCGAGCCGATCCGCGATATACGCCCAGATCGCCTCGATCTCCTTGGCGGACTTGCCGTTGGGATCGAAGTCCATGACCGTGCGCCCGTCGATCATCGACGAGGCAAAATCGGTGCGGTGGTGAATGGTGACGGGGGCAACCGTGCCGTGCTGCGAGAGCGCAATGGCCGCCTCGGACGTGATGCGCGCCTTGGGTGTTGCGGCATTGACGACGAAGAGCAGCGGCTTGCCGGCGCGTTCGCACAGATCGACCGTCGCACCGACGGCGCGCAAATCATGCGGGCTGGGACGAGTCGGGACCACAATCAGTTCGGCAACGCCGATCACGCTCTGGATCGCCATGGTGATGGCGGGCGGCGTGTCGATGACGGCGAGTTTGAAGCCCTGCTGGCGCAATGTCTCCAGATCGATGGCGAGGCGCGCCACCGTGGTCTGGGCGAAAGCGGGGAATTCTTCCGTCCGTTCGTTCCACCAATCGGCCAGCGATCCTTGCGGATCGATGTCGATGAGCACAACTGGTCCCGCGCCGGCGCGCTGCGCCTGAACGGCGAGGTGGCCGGATAGGGTCGTCTTGCCCGACCCGCCCTTTTGAGACGCAAGTGCCAAAATTCGCACATTATTCCCCTGGTCGATCGTCCGCTTCATGCGGAAAATCACACGGCGCGCCCTAAGATTTGGTTAAGTGCGCGCTCGTCAGAGCGCTCAACTGCCCGGGACTATGCTAAGATGACGTTAACCATGAACGGACTAGAAGCCGGTCGATTTTCAGCATTCTCCGGGGAGTGTGGACATGAGACCCTTTTTGGCCGGCGCGATCGCCACATGCCTGCTGAGCGCGACCGCCGCATTTGCCGACGTCAAATCCGGCGTGGATGCCTGGAATCAGGGCGACTATGCGGGTGCCGTCGCCGAATGGCGCCCACTCGCGATCAGCGGTAATTCGGATGCACAATTCAACCTCGGCCAGGCCTACAAGCTCGGTCGCGGAGTCCCGGTGGACCTGCCGGTCGCGCTGGAATGGTTCCGCAAGGCGGCCGATCAAGGCCATGAAAAGGCCGCCGACAATCTCGGGCTGATGCTGTTCCAGCAGGGACGGCGAGAAGAATCCATGCCCTACATCAAATCATCGGCCGATCGTGGCGACCCGCGCGCACAATATGTCTATGCGACCGCGCTGTTCAACGGCGATCTCGCGCCGCGCGACTGGGTCCGCGCTTATGCTCTGATGACGCGCGCTTCCCAAGCTGGCGTCGCGCAGGCCAAGAGCAGCCTGGCGCTCATGGATCAGCATATTTCCGAAGCACAGAGACGCGAGGGGCTCGCGCTTGCCTCCGCGATTGGCAATGGCAGTGCGCCAACCTCGCCCGCGTTGGCGCAGACCGAACCCCAGCGCCGCGTACCGGCCGCCGCCGAGACACCGGCCGTCGCGACCGACGGTCCCACCGATCGGCCACCGGTGCGCAAGAGCCGAAATCGCACGCCGCCGCCGGTACAGGTCGCGACGGCGCCCGTGGCGCCTTCCGTCCCGGTAGCCCCGCCTCCCGCAGCCGCCAAACCTTCGCCGAAACCCGTGACTGCCGGCCGCTACCGTGTCCAGCTCGGCGCTTTCCGCGAGCAAGGCCGCGCGCCGGCCCTGTGGAAAAGCGTCAGCGGCCGGGTGAGCGGTCTCTCCGCCTTCCAGCCCAGCTATGTCGTCACGAACGGCTTTACGCGCCTGCTGGTCGGCCCGCTGGCCACGAGCGCCGATGCGCAAAGCCTCTGCTCGCGCATCAAGCAGACCGGCACGCCCTGCGTCGTTCAGGGAATGTAAGCCTCGCCCCTAAAGCGTCGGCGGACGGTCTAGGCGGCCGCCCAGTCCCTCCGCGATATGCCGAGCGCGTGCAGCAAGGTGCTCAGATCGCCGCGCTCGATGGCCGCATCTGCCGCCGCGCGGGTCTTCGGCTTGGCATGATAGGCGATCCCAAGGCCTGCCGCCTCGATCATCGGAATGTCATTGGCGCCGTCGCCGATCGCGATGGACTGTGCCGGTGCGATGCGGAGCGCATCGATCGCGCCAAGCAGTTCCGAGCGCTTGCGGGCAGCATCGACGATCGGCTGCTCGACCGTGCCGGCCAGCTTCCCATCCGCGACATGCAGCACATTGGCGATCTGGAGGTCGAAGCCGATTTCCCGACCGACCGGCACCGCGAACGGGATGAACCCGCCCGAGACGAGGATCGTTCGCGCTCCGCGTGCGCCGAGCGTGCCCACCAGTTCCCTGGCGCCACCCATGAGCTTGACCCGCTCGGTCCGGCATTGCTCGATCACGCTCTCGGCCAGCCCCTTGAGCAGCGCCACGCGGCTCGCCAGCGCCTCGGCAAAGTCGAGTTCGCCGCGCATGGCGCGTTCGGTCACCTCGGCGATCTGCGCCTTGAGGCCCGCATAGTCGGCCAGCTCGTCGATGCACTCGACGGTAATCATGGTCGAATCCATGTCGGCCACGAACAGGCGGCAGTCGCGATTGGCGGCTTCCAACACGAAGAAGTCAGCCGTCGGCGCCGCGGCTTCGATCGCGGCGCGCGCCGTCGCGCGGTCACCGGCAAAGGGCAGGTCGGCGGCTTCGCCCGGCTCGACCCAGGAGATAGCGCCGACATCGAGCCCCGCCGATGCGAGCGCATCGCGCGCCGCGCTCACGTCCCCCTGCCCAAGTCCGTCATGCGCGACTAAGGTCGCGATCATGTCCCTGCCTTCTGCCATCTCAATTCCCGAAGAACGCGACCCGGAGCGGCCGCCGGTCGCGCTTATTGCCGGGCCGACCGCCAGCGGCAAGAGCGCAGTCGCGCTTCGGCTGGCAGAACAGACCGGCGGCATCATCATCAATGCCGATGCGAGCCAGGTCTATGCCGATCTGACCGTGATCACCGCCCGGCCGCCTAAGGAAGAGACCGCGCGCGCGCCACATCGCCTGTTCGGCCATGTCGATGGCGCACAAAACCACAATGCCGCGCTCTGGGCGGCCGAAGCGCGTGCCGAGATAGACGCCGCCCACGCGCTGGGCCGCCCGGCCATCCTCGTCGGCGGCACCGGCCTCTATTTCGAGACGCTGCTCCATGGTCTCGCGCCGGTGCCCGACATCGATCCGGCCATCCGCGCCGCGGTGCGGGCCTTGCCGGTCGCGCAAAGCCATGCAGCGCTCAGCGTCGAGGACCCGGTCGCCGCCGCGCGTCTGAACCCGACCGACACGACCCGCGTCGCCCGCGCGCTGGAAGTCGTTCGCTCGACGGGCACGCCGCTTGGCGAATGGCAGACCCGGCGCGAGGGCGGCATCGCCGGCATGATGCCCGTTCATGCCGCCGTGATCATGCTGCCGCGCCCGATCCTCTGGGAACGCGCGGCGCAGCGACTGAAGGCGATGCTCGCGGGCGGTGCGCTGGAAGAAGTCGCCACCCTCGTCGCGCGGCACCTGCCGCCCGATCGCCCGGTCATGCGCGCACTCGGCGTCCATGAGCTGGGAGAGCTGCTGGCGGGCAGATCGACCCTGGCGGAGGCGGAAACGGCCATCCTCGCGGCGACCCGTGCCTACCAAAAGCGGCAGACGACATGGGCGCGCAATCGCCAGCGCGACTGGATCAAGGTCGAGCCGGATCAGATCCGGAGTCTGGGCGATCTGACGCTACTGCACGGCTCCCGGGAACGCACCAGCGAGGCATGAAATGACGAAATATCTTCATTGATTGTAATAAAAGTACAATCATTTTCCTTGACACATCATTTTATGACGCATAGTGGCACCAGCCTTGCCAAGGTCGGGGCATTGCACCATGGCCCGGCACAGTGTTTTTCAGGGAGTTTCCAGCGTGGCCGAGAAAAGCGGCGCCGACATATTGGTCCAGTGCCTGATCGACCTCGGGGTCGATACGGTGTTCGGCTATCCGGGCGGCGCGGTTCTGCCGATTTACGACATGATCTACGATCATCCGTCGATCAATCACATCCTCGTGCGCCACGAGCAGGCCGCCGCCCATGCGGCCGAGGGCTATGCCCGCTCGACTGGCAAGCCCGGCGTCGTGCTCGTCACCTCCGGCCCGGGCGCGACCAATGCGATCACCGGCATCACCGACGCGCTGATGGACTCGATCCCCATGGTCGTCATCACCGGCCAGGTTGCGACTCATCTCATCGGTACCGACGCCTTCCAGGAAGCCGATACGGTCGGCCTGACGCGGCACTGCACCAAGCATAATTATCTGGTGAAGCAGCCCGGCGATCTGGCGCGCGTCGTCCATGAGGCGTTCCACATCGCCACGTCCGGCCGCCCCGGCCCGGTCGTCATCGACATCCCCAAGGACGTGCAGGTCGCGACCGCCCCCTATGTGAAGCCGGTCCTCAACGCACATCCCAGCTATCGCCCGCAGGTCGAACCGGACGCCGACGCGATCGAGCGGACCGCCGATCTCATCATGAAGTCGGAGCGGCCGATCCTTTACACCGGCGGCGGCATCATCAATAGCGGCCCGGCTGCGAGCCAGTCGCTGCGTGCGCTCGCCGAGATGATGGGCGCACCCGTCACCTCGACCCTGATGGGCCTCGGTGCCTTCCCGGCCTCCTCGCCGCAATGGCTCGGCATGCTCGGCATGCACGGTACCTATGAAGCCAATTGGGCGATGAACAAGGCGGACCTGCT
This sequence comes from Sphingobium xanthum, assembly GCF_019737615.1. Taxonomy (GTDB): domain Bacteria; phylum Pseudomonadota; class Alphaproteobacteria; order Sphingomonadales; family Sphingomonadaceae; genus Sphingobium; species Sphingobium xanthum. The sequence goes on from NZ_JAHKKS010000002.1 coordinate 25,258, forward strand.
GCTCTGCCTCGGCGCCCGCTTCGACGATCGCGTAACCGGTCGGCTCGATGCCTTCGCGCCCGACAGCAAGAAGGTCCATCTCGATATCGACCGCAGCTCGATCAACAAGATCATCCCGGTCGATGTGCCGATCGTTGCCGATTGCGGCCGTGGCATCGAGGCGCTGATCGCGGCACTTAAGGCCCGCGGCTACAAGCGCCCGGACTATTCGGAATGGTGGGCGCGGATCGAGGGTTGGCGCGCGCGCCGCAGCCTCGATTATGTCGAGACCGGTTCCGAGATCATGCCCCAGCGCGCGATCGAAGAGCTGTTCAAGGCGACGCGCGGCCGTGATGTCATCATCACGACCGAAGTCGGCCAGCATCAGATGTGGGCCGCCCAACATTTCCATTTCGACGAGCCCAACAAGTGGCTCACCTCCGGCGGCCTCGGCACGATGGGCTATGGCTTCCCGGCGGCGATCGGCGCGCAGCTCGGCAATCCCGACGCGCTCGTCATCGACATTGCCGGCGATGCCTCGATCCAGATGAACATCCAGGAGCTCGGCACCGCGATCCAGTATCGCCTGCCGGTCAAGATCTTCATCCTCAACAACGAATATATGGGCATGGTCCGCCAGTGGCAGGAACTGACCTATGAGAGCCGCTATTCGCACAGTTACTCGGACAGCCTGCCCGACTTCGTGAAGCTGGCCGAGGCCTATGGCGCGACCGGCATCCGCATCGAGACGCCGGACCAGCTCATCCCCGGCATTCGCGAAATGATCGACTCGCCCGGCCCGGTCGTGGTCGATTGCCGCGTGGCCAAGCTCTCCAACTGCTTCCCGATGATCCCCTCGGGCGCTGCGCATACCGACATGCTACTCGATCCGAGCCAGGTGTCCGGCACGCTCAATGATGAGGCGAAGGCACTGGTATGACGGACCAACCGCAGGAGGAGGACGCCGAGCCGCTCCCCCTGCGGCTCCACGTCCATGTCAACGAGCCCTGGGCCTTCGAACGGGAGAATGGCGTCACCTCGATGGTCGGCTCTACGATGGATCATCTCGATCCGGAAAACGACACTTGGGAAGTGATGCTGGAAGGAACGTTCATCCTGAATGAGGAACCGTTCGATCATGTGCTGGTCAGCCCCCGCTATATCGGCGAGCGACTGGACCGTGTCGTCGACGATTTCGTGACCGCCGCCATTCGCATCGCCTGCTTCGATGGCGAGGAATGGCACTATCTGATGACGGGCACGCTTGCCCACCAACGTGACGAGAAGAAGGTTTGATGCACATCCGGCAGGAAGAGAGCGAGCGGCACGTCCTCTCGGTGACGGTCGATAACGAGGCCGGCATCCTCGCGCGTATCGCGGGCATGTTCTCCGCGCGCGGCTATAATATCGAGAGCCTGACCGTGGCCGATGTAAGCGCGGATCATGCGGTCAGCCGGATCACCGTCGTCACCAATGGCCCTCCCCGCGTGATCGACCAGATCATCGCCCAGCTCGATCGGCTCGTGCCCGTCCACAAGGTCGTCGATCTTGGCGAGGTCGGCCCCTATGTCGAGCGCGAGCTCGCGCTGGTAAAGGTCGCCGGCACGGGCGAAGCACGGATCGAGGCACTGCGCCTGGCCGACGTGTTTCGCGCCAAGGTGGTCGATACCACGCTGGAGAGCTTCGTGTTCGAGATTACCGGACCGACCAGCAAGGTCGATACGTTCGTCGGCCTCATGCGCGATCTCGGCCTTGTCGAGGTCGGCCGCACCGGCGTCGTCGGCATGCTGCGCGGCGCTGCCGGCTGAGTTTCAGTTTTACCGTCACTCCGGCGGAAGCCGGGGTCTCATACCGCACCAGAACCCGGCTTCTGCCGGGATGACGCATCAGAAGAAGGGTTTAGGGACATGCGTGTTTATTACGATCGCGATGCCGACATCGGCCTCATCAAGGGCAAGAAGGTCGCCATCCTGGGCTATGGCAGCCAGGGCCACGCCCATGCGCAGAATCTGCGCGACAGCGGCGTCGCCGAGGTCGCGATCGCGCTGCGCCCCGGCTCGGCCTCGGCCAAGAAGGCCGAAGGCGCCGGCTTCAAGGTGCTCGCCAATGCGGAAGCGGCCAAGTGGGCCGACGTCCTCATGATCCTCGCGCCCGACGAGCATCAGGCCGCGATCTATAATGACGACATCAAGGGCAATCTGCGCCCCGGCGCCGCGCTCGCCTTCGCGCATGGCCTCAATGTCCATTTCGGCCTGATCGAGCCGCCGGCGGACATCGACGTCATCATGATCGCGCCGAAGGGCCCGGGTCACACGGTCCGCAGCGAATACACCAAGGGCGGCGGCGTCCCTTGCCTCATCGCCGTCCATCAGGACGCGACCGGCAATGCCCATGACATCGCCCTCTCCTACGCCTCGGGCGTGGGCGGCGGCCGCTCGGGCATCATCGAAACCAACTTCAAGGAAGAGTGCGAGACCGATCTGTTCGGCGAGCAGGCCGTTCTGTGCGGCGGCATCACCCATCTGATCCAGGCGGGCTTCGAGACACTGGTCGAGGCCGGCTATGCGCCGGAAATGGCCTATTTCGAGTGCCTCCACGAGACCAAACTGATCGTCGATCTGCTCTATGAAGGCGGCATCGCCAACATGCGCTACTCGATCTCGAACACCGCCGAATATGGCGACATCACCACCGGCCCGCGCATCATCACGGACGAGACCAAGGCCGAAATGAAGCGCGTCCTCGCCGACATCCAGTCGGGCCGCTTCGTGAAGAACTTCGTGCTCGACAACCGCGCCGGCCAGCCCGAGCTGAAGGCCGCCCGCAAGGCCGCCGCCGCGCACCCGATCGAACAGACCGGTTCGCAGCTGCGCGCCATGATGCCCTGGATCGGCGCCAACAAGCTGGTCGATCAGGAAAAGAACTGATCTTCTAAATCCTCCCCGAGTTCGCTCGGGGAGGAACTACCTCATACTCCGCACAGCCTCAGCCAACTCCTCCCAAACCGCCAGATCCCAATAACGCCGCGCCGACCCTGACGGCGACGGCAGCACGAACAGCCGCGTCTCCCCGATCCGTTCGGCCTGCTCCCCAAGCGCGATTTGCCCCGTCGGACGATCCAGAAACACCCCCGCCCCCGTCTTGCTGGTGAAGGCAAGGATCGCCGGCCGGTGCAGCATCACCTTGTCCCGCAGCGCCGCCCCGTCGAACGCGCCGTCCGGCAGTTCCACATCATTGCCAAAATGCCGCTTCGAAAGATCGGTCAGCCCGATGCGATGCTCCAGCAGCCGCGCATAATCGACAGGCCTCAAACGCTCCGGCGTCAGACCCACTTCGTGCAACGCCCGCCAGAAGAGATTGGTCGGATTGGCATAGTAAGCCCGCGCCTCCGCCGATCTGCGCCCCAGCGCCGTGCCGCAGAAGACCAGCCTGAGCCCTGGCGCCAGCAGGTCGGGCACGAGATGACTGTCCGGCAGCGCGCCGGATCGGGGCAACATGGTCATTGCCTTCCTATAATCCGACGAGTTTCGCTTGCCAGCGGAACGGCGCCGATGTCAGGACAACGAGCAACGTGCCTGTCCGCCATATCCTCATCCCCATTCACGACTTCTCGGCCGGCGGGACCGAGCTGATCGCCTTTCGCCTGGCGCGGCACTGGCTCGCAGCTGGTCGGCGCGTATCGATCCTCGCCGGTGCGAGCGACGGCCCGCTGCGGCCGCGCGTGCCGGAAGGCGTCGAGCTCCATGTGCTCTCGCCCGAGCGGCCGCGCTCGCCGATATCGCGGATGTTTTTGGGTAGCCAGATGGCTCCTGACGCCGCAGCCATCGCGCCGGACGCCATCTTCATCCCCGGCAATTTCCATTTCGTGGTCGCCAAGGGTCTGCGCAGGGCGCTGCCGAAAGCCGCGATCGTCGCCAAGGCCAGCAATCCCGTCTGGTCGGATGATTGGGTGCCGCTGCCGATCGCGCGCAGGCTTGTGGCGTTCGGCACGCGCGGGATCGACCGTATCGTCGCCATGGCCGGTGCGCTGGCGCCGGAAGTCGCGCGCTTCGTGAAAGCCGAGCGAGTCGTCACGATCCCCGATCCGTTTCTCGACGACGACACGATCTTCCCGGAACGCCCGGTTCCGGCATCCGGCAAGAGCCTCGACATGCTCGTCGTCGGTCGCCTGGAAGCGCAGAAGGATCCGCAACTCGCCATCGCCGTTGCGGGCGCCCTCAAGGCAGGCGGTCAAGATATCCAGCTCACCATCCTGGGTGGCGGCCCCATGCGGGACGGGTTGCAGGCCGAGATCGAGCGCGCCGGCCTTGCCGAGCAGGTGATGCTCGCGGGCTATGTGACAGACCCCGCTCCCTACTACCGCGCGGCCGATCTCCTCCTCATGACGTCGCGCTTCGAAGGTGTCCCGGCCGCCATCGGCGAGGCGCTCACGCATGGGCTGCCGTTCGTCGCGACCGACTGCTCGTCATGGCTGACCGCGCTTGCCCGCGAGAACCCGACGCTCGGCACGGTCGTCGGGGAGCGGCAAGCGGATGCACTGGCCGCCGCCGTCATCGCCCGCTCGAAGCTCCCATCGCCAAGCGCCGGCCAGATCGAGGCGGGCATTGGCGTGCATCGCGCAGGCCCCGCCGCCCGCGCCTATCTCGATCTCTTCGACAGCCTCATTTGATCCTGTCCTACAGGATATTCATCATGGCATGACGACGATCTCCGTTTGGCGCATCGCGCGCCAGGCTTCCCGATGCCGGAAGGACAGACAAAAAAAGATTCAGGCTGACCCCCGAACTTTCCGAACCTTCGAAAGAAAATTGCGGCGCGCTGGTCCTATTCGACCGTTCCGTCAGCCCGGCGCGCAACAAGCAGCGACTGCTTTTAGCATGATGACAGAATCAACCCGGGCGTTATGGTTAGCGCCGCCGCCCCCTTAGACCGGCAGAATCGATCAGGAGACACACTATTATGCGCCTCATTCACGCCGCCCTCCCTGTTCTTGCCTTGACCGGCCTCGCCGGCGCGCTGATCGCCCAGCCCGGCAAGCCCGATCCCGCTGCCATCACCGGCGGCACCTACACAGCCGACGCCGGCCACACGCTGGTGAAGTGGGAAGTCGATCATCTCGGCTTCACGCCCTATTTCGGCATCTTCGGCGACGTCACGGGTACGCTGGTGCTCGATCCCAAGAATCCCGGCGCCGCCAAGGTCGATGTGACCATCCCGGTCGCCAAGGTGACGACGGCCAGCGCGGGCCTCACCGGCCATCTGCTGAAGCCCGCCGAGGCCGGCAAGGCCGCCGACTTCTTCGGCGCAGCCCCCGCCGACGCCAAGTTCGTCTCGACCGCTGTCGCCGTGAGCGGCCAGAACGCGACGATCACCGGCAATCTGACGCTCAACGGCGTCACCAAGCCCGTCACCCTCGCCGCCAAGTTCTACGGCGCCGGCAAGGGCATGGGCGGCAAGGAGAATGTCGGCTTCACCGCGACCGGCGCGATCAAGCGCAGCGAGTTCAACGTGGGCTATGCGATTCCGATGGTCAGCGATGAAGTGAAGCTCGAGATCGTCGCCGCCTTCGTCAAGTAACAGGCCCTAAGGCACGCCGGCCGGGGATGCATTCACCGGCCGGCCGCAGCCGATTTCCGCGAGATGATCCCGTCGCCGCTGGATGAACTCGCTGCCGCGGTAGACCGGGCGGACCCGATGGACCCCGAGCGGCCAGAACTGGCTCCGGTCCATGATGGCGACATCCCTGGTCGCGCAAAGCCTGTCGAGCTGGTCGTAGCCGAGCATCTGCAGCGCAATCACCACCGGGCGCCCGAGCTTCCCTTCGTCGAAGCGCACAAGGTCGGTCATGTAATAGCCGCCCCGTATGTCGACCAGCACGACATCGGCATCGCTCGCCCGTATCGCCGCCATCGTCCGCGCGTAGCCCCGCACGTAGCGCTCCGTATCGCTGATCAGCCACAGGCCGGAGAGCAGCGCCACGACCGCCGAAGCCGCCAGCAAAGGACGATGCCCCTGACTCCCTTGCGGCACGACCGCACGCCAGCCCAGCCCCGCAAGCAGGCAGAGCGCGCCGATCTGCCCATGCATGTAGCGAAAGCCCCATCCATAGCCCTGGTAGAGCGCGAGCCCCATCCCCGCCAGCACACCGAGCAGCATCGGCAGGGCGATCGGCACCTCGCGCAACAGTCGGCGCCAGCGAACGCCCCAGAGGGCCAGAACCGCCAGCGGCAGCAGCAGCACATTGTTCCAGGCAATCAGCCGCGCATTGTTGAGCAGCGGCTGCCACTTGTCGAGCCGGCCGAAGAGGCTCTCCAGCTTGTCCAGCACACCATTGGTCCGATGCACATCGCTCGGCGGCGGCGAACCGACCAGTTCGATCAGCGCCATCGGCCAGAGCCGTGCCCAGACCAGCATCATCATGATGGCAACTAGGCCATGGAAGACCGCAGCGCCCCATCGCCGGTTCGCCGCCATCCAGAGGATGAACGGGCCGATGAACAGCAACGGGAAGTGCCACTGATGCAGGCCGGCGGCGAGCAACGCGACCAGCGCCGCGCTGATGTGGCCGAGCTTGTCGCCACGCAGCACCAGCGCCAGCCAGACCATGTTGAACGCGAAATGGCTGGTCATGGCGTAGGGCGTCATCGCCGTCGTCAGCAACTGTGCCGAGGTCAGCGCCATGAGCATGACGACCAGCACCGCATCGGGCCGATCCGGCATGAGCTTGCGGGCATTGTGCCAGAGCGCCAGCAGTCCGACGCCCAGCGTTGCCGGCGCCGCCAGATCGGCCATGCCGATCCACGTGAACAATGCCCGGATCGCGGCATGGACAGGCAGATAGATCGCCGTCCAGTGCGTATTGGCGCCGTAAGGGCTGTAGAACTCCGGCTGGATCGCACGGAGATAGGGCGCCCATTCCGCCGGCACCGGCCAACCCAGATGACCATTGGCGAGATACGCACCCGCCATCTCGACCATCAGCTCATCGCGGGACGGACTATAGTCATGAAAAACGAGCGAGCGCCCCGCCCATCCGACCAGCACCGCAAGGACTATGCCCGCCGCAATCAGGGTCGTGCGATGCTGCGCAACGGCCCCTCGAGCGGCCGGACGACGCACAAGCCAGGCCCAGATAGCGAGGCAGATCAGCGTCAGTGCCTGACCATCAAGCACCCATTTATCCTGCCGGTCGAAGAAGAACTCGGACAGTCCGCGTACATTGCTCCCGGCGATGTGCCACAGCCATCCGCCGTAGGAGAGGCCGAGCGCCAGCAGCGCGAAAAGCGTCAACATGATGGCGAAAGTGCGCGCGCGTCCCTGCGATCGGTCAGACAATGGGAACATTGCCGCCTTGCGTCAGATCGCTCCGCACGAACAGGCCGTCCATCTCGACCAGCAACGGGAAATGCCCCTTGTTATTGGCGAACACGGCATTGGGCACGAAGCCCGCGCGCTCCAGCAGGGCGATCATGGTGCGGTAATCGGTCGCGCCGGCATAGATTGGCCGTACCGAAAGCTCCGTCTGCACGCCCACGAAGCGCGCCAGCACGTCATTCGCCCCGGAGCAGACCTGCGCGTCATGCCCCTGCGTATCCATCTTGAGCAGCACCGCGCGGGCCCGCCAGGCCGGTTCCAGCTCCGGCAAGAGGCTGTCGAGCCGCGAACAGGGCACATGGACCGTGCGCGTCACGGCATTGCGCTGGGCGAAGATCGGCTCCAGCCCCTGCCCCGGCCGATTGAGCGAGCTGAACTGGTCCGCCGCCATGATATTGAACTCGGCCTCGCCGTCGCGATCCGACAAGGCGATGTTGTAGACATGCCAGCGGCTGTCGCGGCCGGCGACCTTCTCGAGCTTCGCGCAGACGTCGGGATTGGGCTCGAACGAGAGGATATCGCCGCGGAAGCCGACGTCGCGGCGAAGCATCGTGGCATATTGGCCGGCATTGGCGCCCACATCGATCACGCAATCGACGCCGAAATGCGCGATGAAGCGGCGCAGGGCGAGGATCTCGCCATATTGATGCTGCCGGCCGAACAGGCCGAGGCGCATCGCCAGCCAGCGATCGCGTAGCTCGCGCCTGTATCGGGCAAACTGGCTCACGCGGCCGCCATCCGCGCCTTGAAGCGCTCGATCGCATCGAGATAGGCGGCCTCGGTCTGCTCGGCGGCCTTGTCCCAGCCATCGAGCGAGACGACGTGCGTCAATGCGGCCGCACCGGCCTCCTGCCGGCGATTCCCGTCAGCGACGAGCTGGCGCAGCGCCACCGTCAGCGCTTCGGCATTGCCCGCCGGGAATCGCGACGCCACGCCATCGGGCAAATCGCCGAACATTCCCGCATCACTCGTCACCATCGCCGCGCCATAGCGCAGCGCCGACAGGAAGGCACCGCTCGAATCGATCGCGCGATAGGGAAACACCAGAATGTCGGCGGCGCGCAGATGCGCATCGAGACGCGGCTCAGTCAGGAAGCTCAGATCCGTGATCAGCCGCTCGCCGAAGCCACCGCCGCGAATGGCGCCGAGAAACGCTTCGACCGGCATGAACGGCTTGCCCGCGATTGCCAGCTCGAACTCGTGCCCGTCGCGCCAGAGCGTCAGGCAGGCCTGAACGAGCAGATCAAGGCCCTTGTAAGGCCGGATCGTACCGAAGAAGAGGATGCGGGGCAGGCCCGAACGCGGCACGGCCTCGAGATCGGCCCGCGTGGCTTCGCGCAGACGCATGGGCGGGTGGGGAACGATGTGGATGCGCGAGCGATCATGGCCCTGCGCCAGCAACGCTTCCAATGTCGGCTCGCCGTGGACGATGAGCGTATCGAACTGCGCCAGTAGCGCCTGATAGTCCTTTGCCGAGGCGCAACGATCGCCATGATAGGGATTGGCGTTATGGACGGTGTGGACCAACGGCACCTTTCCGCGCAACCGCCGCAGCAACGCGCTGTCCGCCCGGGCGAACGGCAGCCATTGGAAATGCACGACGTCACCGTCCAGGGACTTGAGCGAGCCGAGACGCGCATCGATCAGATAGTCGATGCCCTTCGCCGCCTGACCGGCTTTCCCTTCACCCAGCAACGGGCGCAGCCGTTCGCCAAGGCTGAAGAAGCGCGGTACGTAGCGGTAGCGCTTGGGTACGATGGCGTCAGTTTCACGCATCGGGCGACCGAGCAGAGTGACGTCGTGACCACGCGCGGCGATGCTTTCGCACAGACCGTCGTCATAGCGCGGCGTGAACAGCGAGGGGTCTATCATCGCTATCTTCATGCGTGTGCGCCATGGCGGAGGCTGGCGAGCATGCGGCCGTGGATCAGGGCCAGCAGGAGGTGGACGGCGGCGTAGAGCGCGATGAAGGCAAGCGAGAGGCTCGCGGGAAGCAGCCAGAGCGCCAGGGGCACGCTGAGCAGGCTGCCGAGGAGGAAGAGGAAGGACGGGCCGACGAGCGCACCGAAGCGGCCGAGGCCGTTCTGCACATAGACCGAGACGCAGATGACGCCGAGGCCGACGAGCAGCAGCATGATACACAGTAATTCAATGATATTCAGCGTGATGTTGCCATCGAATGTGATGTGCGCGAGCGGTTGCCCGGCGATCATGACGGCGAGCGCGGCGACCAATGTCAGGCCGAGTGTCCAACGCAGGCAGCGCACCAGGGAGGCGCGGAAAGTCGCGGTATCCTTGGCGAAATGGGCGCGGGTGAGAGCCGGCAGCATCGTCTCGACCAGCGCGCGGATGACGGCCGACAGTGCGCGCGAGGTCTTGAAGGCGAAATCGAACAGCAGCAGCGGACGCACATCGCTCGTCGCCGCGGCGATGGTGAGATAGGGCGCGTTATAGGCCGTCACATCGAACAGGGTGAGCGCACCGGTGCGGCCGAAATCCGCCAGATAGTGGGTGCGGACATGCGCGGCGCCGGTGCGCACGCCGAGCCAGCGCGCGCCCGTCATCGCCAGCGAGCGATGCACGGTGTTGAGGCCAAGCCAGAGCATCAGCACGGCTACGGCAAGCTGGAGCAGCACCGAGTTGAGGATCGGCAGGCCAACAAGCGCAGCAAGCAGCAGCCCGATGCCCGTCACGCGCCGAACCAGATCGAGCGCTTCCCACCAGAGATTGTGATCCAGCGCCGCGAGAACACGGCGGGTCAAGACCGCCAGCAGATTGATGGCACTGACGCCATAGAAGGCGACGAACAACAGCGGATGGCGTGTGGGAAGCAGACCCGTGGCAATGGCGACGCCGAGGAGACAGGCACCGAGCAGGATCAGCCCGCTCATCAACCACAGAAGCGCCACGATCTCCTCGTTGCGAAAGGCCCCCTCCCCGGCGATCCTGTCGCGGCGCAGGCGGCTATAGGCAATCGAGGTCAAGCCGAGTTCGGCCGACACGGTGAAGTTGGCGAAGGCGATGAACAGCAGGAATACCCGGAACTCGTCGAGCGGGAGCAGGCGCACGAAGACGAAGGTGACGACGAAGCCCCAGGCCATGGCGAGGACGACATTGGCGAGCTTGGCCGCTCCGAGCAGCCCGGGCCGGCGCTCGAGCCGCCCGGCGAGCGCGACCAAGCCCCCCGCTTGCGTCATGCCGGCCGGCGCGCCACGAACAAGGTGTCGGCCAGCGCCATGTGACGGACCTGATCGGGCGGAAGCACGGTGGCGTCGATCATTTCGACAACGAAACCGGCGGCTTCGATCCGCTTGGCGAAATCGCGGCCATATTGGCGGACATGGTCCCACTGGCCGAAGCGGCGCTCGCGCTCGTGGCCCGAAAGGTCGGCCGGGCCATCTTCGCTCGCCTTTTCCCACAGGGGCACGAGCAGCCAGGCCTCGCCGCCGGGCTTCAACGCGGCCAGCAGATTGCGCAGGACCACGGCATCGTCGGGCACATGCTCCATGACATGGCTCGCATAGATACGGTCGAACCGGGCCGCGTCGCTCATCAACATCAAATCGAGCCGCTGCATGCCGGGCACGCCATAGCGATCGGGATCGATATCAGCGGGCACATAGTCGCCGGCATTTGCATAGAAGCGCTGCACGAGGCTGCCCTCGTTCGGCGCACAGTGCAGGATCGCTCCATTCGCGGGCAAGGCGATGCGACCGGCATCCAGTAGGGCATGCATGAGGCGCTCGCGCGGCGAGGCACCGCAAGCAATGCAGCCCCATTCCGCCTCGTCACCGTAGCGGAAGAAGCCCGCGACATCCGAGCGGCACGCCGGGCAATGCCGGTCCTTCGCGGCGCCCATCGCCGCGCGCGCACCGAGCAGCGTGCGCGAGACATGTTTGCCGGCGGCTTTCAGGACCCTCTGTGCGGTTATCATCGGCCCAGCCTATAGCGCGATGGACGGCGAATGCGAGTGTAACAGTCCGTAAATTCAGTCGCGCGACTTGGCCGGTGCCCAGGTCGTGAAAGTCTGCCCGCGCATGGCAAGGAGGACGCCTTTCAAAGTGGCCACATAGGCCAGCAACATGTCCGTAATCGAGGCGAGCGGCCCGCGCCGCACCGTGAGGCCAAGCATGAGCAGGACGATGCCAGCGGCCGCAAGCGCAATGGCCGCAAAGGGCGCGATCCGCCAAGCGAGGATCGATGCAGCGACGAGACCGAGTCCGATCCACGCCGCGCCGAACCAGCGCACGATCTTGCGCGAAAAGTATTTGAACCGATCGAGCCGGTTCATGCGCACGAGTTGCGGGCGGAGATGGCGGTGCGTGTGCCAACTGCGGGCGGCAATGCGAACCTTGCGCCGATATTCGTCCTCACGTCGGGAGACCATCATCTCGCGAGCGATCACGTCCTTCGCCTTGACGAGGCGCTTGCCGGCGAAGACAACCGACATGGACACGGTCAGATCGTCCAGCACGCTGTCCGGGAAGTCGGGATAGAGCGCGCGGCGGATCGAGAAGATGGAGCCGTCGGCGCCCATGACGTTGCCGCTGCGCGATTCGAGGTCCTTCAGGCTTTCCTCGATGCGCCAGTAGAGCGCGCCGACAGAGGCGGACGCGCTGCTCTCCGCGCCGCCATAGCGGAGCGATCCGAGCACGCCGCCGACATCGGGATCGGCATAATAAGGCGCGAGGCGCTCGATCGCATCGTTATCGAGCACCACGTTTGCATCGGTGAAGATCAAGACATCACCAGAAGCGTGCGCGGCGAGGCGCTTCATGCCGTGCGCCTTGCCGCTGCGGCCCGGCCCGCGAACGAGGGTCAGGATGTCGCTGGCTGCCGTCAGCAGATCGCCGGTGCCGTCGGCCGAGCCGTCGTCGAAGGCCAGAATCTCAAGATCGGGATGCCGTGCTTTGAGCTGGCGCAGATTCTCAATCTTTGCCGGGAGCGAGGCGAACTCATTATAGGCGCAGAAGAGCAGCGAGGCCGAGACTGCGCCTGATTGCTCGCGGGCAATCGCGCGCTCGGGCAGCAGGCGCAGGATCAACGGGTAGAAGAGGAACGGCCAGAGCAGCAGGATGGCGCTGAGCAGCATCGCTGCGATCAGGAGGAGGTCGATCGGGCTCATCGGGCGGCTCTCGGCGCCTTGCGCTCTCGTGCAGCATCGACGCGCGCGCCTCCCGAAGATGCCAGCGTGCGCTGGCATGACGAGACAGGATCAGAACGCGTTATCATGCGCCAGCACACCGAGTGTCGCCACGATGATCCGCAGATCGCGCCAGATCGACCAGTTGGTCACATATTCGAGGTCCGACTGAAGGCGGTTGATCAGATCCTCATGCCGATCAGTCGGCCCGCGATGGCCGCGCACCTGCGCCAGGCCAGTCATGCCGGGCTTGATGCAATGCCGCGCCCAATAGCGCTCGTCGACTTCCCAATAGAGGCTGTCTGCGGCCTTGGCTGCCGGCGCATGCGGACGCGGCCCGACGATGCTCATGTCGCCCTTCAGCACGTTCAGCAGCTGCGGCAGCTCGTCGATACTGGTCTTGCGCAGGAATGCGCCAACGCGCGTGACACGCGGGTCATCGCGCTCGGTGAGCTTCGCCGCTGCATGATCGGTCTTGCCGGCATGCATCGTGCGGAACTTGAAAATCGTGAACGGACGGGCATCCTTGCCGAGCCGCTGCTGGCGGAAGAACACCGGGCCGGGACCGGAGAGCTTGATGCCGATCGCCGCGCCGATCAACACGGGTGAGAGCAGAAGCAGCGCCGGCACGCCGATCACCAGGTCCAGCATGCGCTTGACGATCCGGTCACGGAACAGGAGCGGCCCGCCCGCCACGACGATGGTCGGATGATCGTCGAACGCGCTGACCTTGGTCGGCGCGAACCGGCGCATCTCCGGCACGAGGATCTCGCCTTTGGCCGAAAGCGCCGTGAGTGCGACACGCCAGTCCTCGATCCGTTCGGGCGGACAGGCAACGACCACCCGCTCCGCTCCGCCGACGCCATGCGCGAGCCGCTCAGCCATGGCCGCACCGCGTTGCGCCGGATCGACACCGATCGCAGCCGCGTCGATCCGCCAGGCCGTTGGCGGTGTTTCCACATCGACGCCGTCAACCAGCAAGACGGTGATGTGCGGCACTTCGCCCAGCAGGGCAATACCGATCCGCTCGATCAGCAATCGGGCCACGTAAAGCCCGGAAGCCGCGATCACGAGACCGACGACGAAGGTGAGGCGCGAAAGCTGCTCGGCAACCTTGCCCAGATAGACGATGATGAGCATCAGCATCACGGCCTGCGCCAGGCTCCATATCGCCTTCACCGCGCTCGCCTGACGATTGCCGATCATGCGGATGCCGTAGACGCCGCCATGGATCGCGATCAGCGCATAAACGGGCGCGATCATGGCGAACATGATGATGCCGTGCGGCTTTCCCGGTTCGCCCCAGAGCGAGTGCAGCACCAGGATGTTGGCCAACAGAAAGCCAAGCCCCAGCACCGCGATGTCGATGAGGATGCTGACAATGTAGAGGCGCAGGCGCGCCACTTCCTTGGACGGCGCTCGGTTCGCAGTCATCGCCGCGCGCCTTGGCTCGGCGCTGGGTGCAGGTCAATGGGCTTTGGCATCTGCCTCCCCAGCCGCTCCTCCGAAAAACAGCAGCATGTGTCGGAATAAACCAGCTGGATCGTTCTACGCGCTGGATCATTTCGAATTACACTTTTATGACGATCAGCAAATACAATGCTCAAGCCACCGAACCCAGCCGCCGCTGAACCTGTCCAGAGGATCCAGCAAAACCTTCTCGCAGTGCCCGAGCGCCGGCTGCTGACCTGGCTATGCAGTATCATGCCCGCCTGGGTGACGCCGGACAAGCTGACGTCGCTCGGCGTTTTCGGCGCGGTCCTCACCTTCGTCGGCTATGCGGCGAGCGGCTTCGGCGACCTTTGGCTGTGGCTGGCGATCGTCGGCTATGTCTTCCAGTGGTTCGGCGACTCGCTCGACGGCAGCCTGGCGCGCTACCGCCGCATCGAGCGGCCCGGCTATGGCTATTTCATCGATCATAGCTGCGACGGCATCGTGACATTGCTGATCCTGGGCGGAATGGGGCTCAGCCCGTTCGTTCGGGTGGACCTCGCCATGTTCGCGGTGGTCGGCTATCTGCTGCTCTCGATCCATGCCTATTTGGCGGCGCGGGTGATGGGCGAGTTCAAGCTCTCTTATGGGCTTGCCGGGCCGACGGAACTGCGCTTCCTGCTCATCGGCATGACCATCGCGATGATGCTGTCCGACCCCATTCGACGCCCGGCATTTTCGGGCTTCGACCTGATCGTGGGTGGCATGGGGACTTTGTTCGTCATCCTGTTCATCGCCCAGACGCTCTCTGCGGGCCGGCGCCTCGCCAAGGCCGAACAGACTCCCCTACCCTGACTCAACCCGCCTTGCGCAGGCCCTGCTCGGAACGGGCCGGCGCGGGCTGGTCCGGCCACATGCCGCGCGTATCATAGACCGCCTTGTCGGCGCGTTCGTCGAGGGGCACGGACTTGAACACGTCATGATCGACGAGGACCACGAAAACCGCGCAATCCTCGATCGCATCGTCGATGTCGATCAGAGTGACGCCGGTGCCGACAAACTCGGCGGGTACGCCCTGCGCATATGGCTCGACCAGCTTGATGCGCGGGCCGTAGCGCTTGGCGAGGCGATGGGCGACCTCGAGCGCGGGTGACTCCCGGAAATCGTCGATATTCGGCTTGAAGGCGAGACCGAGGCAGGCGACCTGCGCACCGGGGAGCTCGTCAATCAGCTTGCTGGCCTGCTCGACCACATAGTCCGTCTTGGCGAGATTGACCTCGCGCGCGGTGCGGATGATGCGGGCATTCTTGGGGTCGCCATGCACGATGAACCAGGGATCGACCGCGATGCAGTGACCACCCACGCCCGGGCCGGGCTGGAGGATGTTCACGCGCGGGTGGCGATTGGCGAGGCGGATGACTTCCCAGACATCGATGCCCATGCCGTCCGCGATGACCGACAGTTCGTTGGCGAAGGCGATGTTCACGTCGCGATAGCTGTTCTCGACCAGCTTCACCATTTCGGCGGCGCGGGCCGTGGTGGTGATGCACTCGCCGCGCACGAACTTGCGATAGAAGCTCAAAGCCTTCCGGGCGCAGCGCGGGGTGATGCCGCCGATGCAACGGTCATTGTTGACCAGCTCGATGAGAATGCGGCCGGGCAGCACGCGCTCCGGGCAGTAAGCGATCGAGACTTCGGCACCGTTGCCGGGCAGCCCGGGCATCTTGAGGTCCGGACGCAGTTTCTGCAGCTCGTCGCGCATCGCCTCGGTCGTGCCGACCGGCGAGGTGCTCTCGAGAATGACGACATTGCCCGGCTTGAGGACCGGCGCGATCGTGCGGGCGGCGCTCAGCACATAGCTGATATCCGGCGCATTATCCTCGCTGACCGGGGTCGGCACGGCGATGACGAACACGTCGGCCGGCTCGATCGTGAGCGAGGCGCGCAGCGTGCCGCGGGCAACGACGCCCTGGACGAGACCATCTAGATCGACTTCCTCGATATGCACCTTGCCGCTGTTGACCGTCTCGACCACATGCGGGGTCACGTCGACGCCGAGCACGCTCATGCCCGAGCGGGCGATCAAAGCGGCGGTCGGCAGGCCGATATAGCCGAGGCCGATGACGGCAACCTTGGTGTCGTGCTCAACGGGCATCGGCGATGATCCTTGCGATGCGGCTGGCGGCCTGGCCGTCGCCGAAGGGATTATGGGCGCGCGCCATGGCGCTGTAGGCTTCCTTATCGTCCAGAAGCGTGAAAATTTCAGCAACGATCCGTGCGCGATCCGTGCCGACGAGCTTCGCCGTGCCCGCCTCGACGCCCTCGGGCCGCTCGGTCGTCTCGCGCATGACCAGCACCGGCTTGCCGAGCGAGGGCGCTTCTTCCTGCACGCCGCCGCTGTCGGTCAGGACGATCTCGCAGGCATCGAGTAGGCCGACGAAGTTCGGATAATCGAGCGGCGCGATCATCGCGACATTGCCGAGACCGGCCAGCGCATCGTCCATGACCTTGCGGACATTGGGATTGGGATGGACCGGGAAGATCACGGCCACGTCATCGCGCGCGGCGATATCGCGGATGGCGCCGGCGATATTGGCCATGCCGTCGCCGAAATTCTCGCGACGGTGGCTGGTGACGGCGATGATCCGCTTGCCCGCGAAGCGCGCCGCGATCGGGCCGATACCGGCCGCGAGCGATGGCGTCTCCCGGATGCGCGCCTGCGTCGCGAGGAGCGCGTCGATCACCGTGTTGCCGGTGACGTGGATGCTCGCCTCGTCGCGGCTCTCAGCGCGCAGGGCGTTGGCGGCGGCATCGGTCGGCGCAAAGTTCATGTCGGCGATGCAAGCGACGACGCGGCGATTCACTTCTTCCGGCCAGGGATGATGAATGTCGCCGCTGCGCAGGCCAGCCTCGACATGGCCGACCGGGATCTTGCGGTAATAAGCGGCGAGGCTCGCGACCATCGTGGTCAGCGTGTCGCCATGGACGAGGACGCGGTCCGGCTTTTCGGCATCGAACGCCTCGCCCAGCGCCGTGATGAGGCGGGCGGTCAGCGAGTCCAAAGTCTGGTCGGGCTGCATGATGTCGAGATCGATGTCCGGCACGATGCCGGCCAGTTCGAGCACCTGATCGAGCAAGGCGCGATGCTGCGCTGTGACGCACACGCGCGTCTCGATGCCCGGCGTGGCCTGAAGCGCATGCACGACCGGGAACATCTTGATCGCCTCCGGGCGCGTGCCGAACACAACGATGACTTTCTGCGTTCCCACGAGCGTGCTCACCCCTCACCGATGGTCACGAATGCCGTTACTGCGCGAATGTGAAAGCTGCGTAAAGCATTGGTACGGGGTCGAGAGCGTCGATGATTTGCCGGCGGTTGTGGCACGGGAGCATCCATCTTTTGCGCAATTTTCTTGCGAAGGTTCGGAAGGTTTGGGGGTCGTGCGGAATTTTTTCGAGCTTTCAGCGAGTCGGTATGACGGAACGCGCCTTGCCTGAGGGCAGGATGCCAAGGGTTTTCGAATGTAGGATAGTGGTTTTTCTCAGCAAAGCGCGACGCTTGAACGCATCTGGTTCGGCAATTACTGTAAGGCGATGACGAGGATTGAGGCAGAAGCCCTCGCGGACAAAACACTCCAGGACATGGTCGGTCGATATGATCCGCCGTGTTCGATTATGCGCGACAAGACAATCGAACTTTCTGGTGGCTGGGTCTGCTTCTATCAATCGACGGAATATCTTCGTTCAGGCAATTTCAGCGATCGTCTGGTCGGCAATGGTCCGTTCTATGTCGGACACAACGGCTCCGTTCAGGAACTCCTCAGCGCACTCCCCTGGGAAGCGCAGATCGACGGCTAAGTCATCGCGTCCCGGCTGACTACTGCCTCACCCCGCCACCAGCGCCGCATCCCTCAGCCCGCGCCAGACGCGCGCGGCCTGCACGCTCTCGACGACATCGTGGACGCGGACGATCTGGGCGCCCTGCTCGATTGCCTTGAGCGCGAGGGCGACCGATCCGCCGAGGCGATCGGCGACGGCGGCGCCGTCCGTGAGGGCGCCGACCATGCGTTTGCGGCTCGCGCCGAACAGGATGGGCACACCAAGGCCATGGAAAAGCGCGAGATTGTTCACGATGCGCGTATCGTCCTGCAGTGCCTTGCCGAAGCCGATACCGGGATCGACGATGATCTTCCCCTTGGGGATGCCTGCCGCGACGCAGGCGGCGATACGCGCTTCCAGCCAGTCGAAAATCTGGAGATCGATGCTTGCGCCGACCCCAATGCTACCTGGCGCGCCGGCCTTGTATGTGACCGCGCCGCCATGCGGATCGTCCCCGGCAGAGGGGCTGTGCATCAGCATCACCGGGCAACCGGCGGCCGCGATGACTTCCAAGGCGCGCGGATCGTGCGTCAGGCCGGTCACATCGTTGACGATGCCGGCACCGGCGGCCAGCGCGGCTTCCATCACCGCGGCCTTGCGGGTGTCGATAGAGACGATGATGCCGCTGCGCGCGAGCCGCTCGATCACCGGAACGGTGCGGGCGATCTCGTCGCCTTCCCACACGGCTTCCGCACCCGGCCGCGTGGACTCGCCGCCGACATCGACGATGGCAGCGCCAGCGAGCTGCATCGCGAAGCCGGAATCGGCGGCTTTCTCGGGATCGCCGATCAGCTTGCCGCCGTCCGAGAAGCTGTCCGGGGTCATGTTGAGGATGCCCATGACCTGTGGCGTATCGAAGCGCAGGACGCGCTCGCCGAAGGTCATCGGCGGGCGTTGCGCGACGAGGGCGGCCATCAGGCGTGCGGCGCGCTCCCCAACCTCGTCGGGCAGGCTCGCCTGCCAACGATCGAAGGCTTCGAGCGGGATTTGCGCCTTGCCGGCTTCGCCATCCGGGGTGATCCAGCGCGCCTCGACGGCCTGAAACCAGATGAGCCCGCCCGCGAGACGGCGGAACTGATCCTCCTCCAGGCCGACGGGCGTGTCGATGAACCAGATCGGGCGGAGGTAGAGGCGCGCGCCTGCTGGCGGGCCGGAGAGATGATCGCTCATGCCCGAAGCCGTAGGGTGTGTCTTGTCACACCGCAACGGGTGGTGTTGGATCGCAGGGCGGACTTTTGAATTCGACCGTTCCCCGGTGTAGGCCGGGGTCCAGACTCGGCGCAAAGCGCCGACGCGCTGCCGCGCGCACTTTTAGCGGGCATGGACCCCGGCCTGCGCCGGGGAACAGCTAGCGCGCGACGTCGCTCGGTCTTCGCAGTCTTGTTAGAACCGCATGGGCCGCCCCTTCGAAACCCTGCGCTTTCATGATATGGCGCGCCGCAGCGAAATCGGAGTGGGACCGTGGCTGCCCGGGAATTCGTCCTCGTCACGCATTGGCATTTCGACGCACCGATCGAGCGTGTCTGGACGCTGATCGAACGCACGGACGACTGGCCGCTCTGGTGGCCGGCGGTGCGCGCCGTGGCGACCCTGCGCGAGGGCGACGCGCGCGGCATCGGCGCGGTGCGGCGGCTGAGCTGGCGGACTGCCCTGCCCTATTCTTTGAGCTTCGATGTCGAGGTGACGCAGATCGAGCCGCTGGCGTTCATCGAGGGGCGCGCGAGCGGCGAGCTGGACGGCGTGGGCCAATGGACCTTCGCGGCGGACGGCGAGCGGACGGTGGTGCGCTATGAGTGGCGCGTCGAGGTGACCAAGCCGTGGATGCGGCTGATGGCGCCGGTGCTGCGGCCCGCCTTTGCATGGAATCACGGGAAGGTGATGTCCTGGGGCGAAGATGGCGGGCGCAGGCGGCTGGCGCTGGGTGAGGTCTGCGATGCCCAGCTCGCAGCACCACCCCAACCCCTCCTCTGAAGAGGAGGGGCTAAGGGAAGCTCAATGAGAGTTGATGGCCCAGGGCGGGTGTGGGAGTTCCCGCCCTGGGCCCCTTGCGACGGAGTTTAGGATCAAGGCTCCGTCGCGAGAAGATAGAGCTGGCGCAGGGCGTCGATCGGCTTGACCGTGCCTTCATGCTCGATGTGCCAGAAGGTCCAGCCATTGCAGCTGGGGGCGCCCTGCAAAGTGGCGCCAAGCTTGTGGATCGTGCCGGTCTGATCGCCATGAGACAGGCTGCCATCGGCACGGACGCTGGCCTGCCAGCGGTTCTTCGCATCGCGCAGCACGGCGCCGGGCTTGATCATGCCGGTCTCGACCAAAGTGCCGAAGGCGACGCGCGGCTGGCTGCGCGGCGACTGCATGGTCGCGATCGCGCTTTCATCGAGCGGAAGCGCCGCAGCAATGCGCTCCCGCGCGACTTCGCAATAATCGTCTTCGCGCTCGATGCCGATCCAGCGGCGGCCGAGACGGCGGGCGACGGCGCCGGTCGTGCCGGTGCCGAAGAAAGGATCGAGCACCACGTCGCCCTTGTTCGTGCAGGCGAGCAGTACGCGATAGAGCAGCGCCTCGGGCTTCTGCGTCGGGTGCGCTTTCGTGCCGCCGCGCTTGAGGCGTTCCTGCCCCGCGCAGATGGGCAGCACCCAGTCCGAGCGCATCTGCAGCTCGTCGTTGAGCGTCTTCATCGCGCGATAATTGAACGTGTATTTCGCCTTCTCGCCCTGGCTCGCCCAGATGAGCGTCTCATGCGCGTTGGTGAAGCGCGTGCCCTTGAAATTGGGCATGGGATTGGCCTTGCGCCAGACGATGTCGTTGAGGATCCAGAAGCCCTGATCCTGCATCAGCGCGCCGACGCGGAAGATATTATGATAGCTGCCGATCACCCACAGCGTGCCGTCCGGCTTCAGGATTCGGCGCGCCTCGGCCAGCCATTCGCGGCAGAAAGCGTCATAGGCGCCGTAGCTGTCGAACTGGTCCCAGTCATTGTCGACCGCGTCCACACGGCCGCCCTCGGGCCGGAACAGATCGCCGCCGAGCTGGAGATTATAGGGCGGATCGGCAAAGATCATGTCGATGCTGGCGGCCGGCAGCGAGCGCATGATGGCGATGCAATCGCCCTGCAGCAGCGTGTCGAGCGGCAACGTCACGGGCAGGTCCTGCCGCGCAACCTTCCTGCTCGTCGGCCTGGTGCCGACCCGTTCTATGACCCCCATGATGGTCCTTCCCCCTGGTTCGAGGACCGGTGTGAGTCGTCGCGAGTCCCGCGTCAAGCGCCGTAATCCCTGCGAACGGCTCCCTAAGTGACTGATTCCGGGGAGAACGAAACGAGTCCCACACGAGGGATGGAGTCTCGCGATTCAGGCGAGACTCAATATCTTGTGGTGTTGCGCGCGGGACTCATGTCGCAGCCGGTGGATAAAATATTTTCTCAGCCCAGCCAGATCGACACCAGAAGCCACAGACCGATGATGGCGAAGAGCGACGCGGCGACGATCCGCACCGCCTTGAGCGGCACGCGGCGCACGAGTTCCTCGCCGAGGAAGACGGCCGGGACATTGGCGAGCATCATGCCGAGCGTGGTGCCGAGCGTGACAAGCGCCACGTCCTGAAAGCGCGCGGCGAGCGCGACGGTCGCGACCTGCGTCTTGTCGCCCATCTCTACGAGGAAGAAGGCGATCGTCGTCGTGACGAACGCGCCGAAGCGGGCTGGCTTGTCCTCCAGATCGTCGATCTTGTCGGGGATGAGCGTCCAGGCCGCCATGGCGATGAACGAGAGCGCAATGACGATCCGGAACCAGTCCGCCTCGAACAGCGAGGCGACGCTGGCGCCGAGAAAGGCGGCGCAGGCATGATTGGCGAGCGTCGCGGCGAGAATGCCGAAGATGATCGGCACGGGCTTGCGGAAGCGGGTGGCCAGCAGGATGGCAAGCAGCTGGGTCTTGTCGCCGATTTCGGCGAGAGCGACGACGAGCGAGGAAGTGAACAGAGCATCCATGGAGCAAAAATCCGGCCCGGCAGAAGACACGCAACGACATCACGTGTCCCGCCGGGCTGAAGCGGACACGTCATGCCATTGGTCTCGCCTGGATGCTTGATCCCCCGCGCGCCACGGCCTCTCGACCGAGTATGTTGACGCATGAGCCCGCCTGGGTGGGCGGCTGGCTACTCCCCAGATGACCGGGCCCCCGCTAGGGGAAAGCCGCCAGCGCGTCAAGAAAACGGCGGCAGGGCGACGCGATTTCTGATAGTGTCCGCCCACCGCGGGGAGGAGGACCGACCTCATGGCACTCAAGGTGATCGGCGCCGGACTGGGGCGCACCGGCACGCTGTCGCTCAAGTTCGCGCTGGAACATCTGGGCTTCGGCCCCTGCTATCATATGGTCGAAGCCATGGCGTCGATGCCGACGGCGCTGCCCAAATGGCTGGACGTCATCGACGGGCGGCCGGACTGGGACGCGGTGTTCGAGGGTTATGCGGCGACCGTGGATCACCCAGGCTGCCAGTATTGGCGCGAGATAGCCGCGCACTTTCCGGACGCAAAGGTCATCCTCACCGTTCGTGATCCCGAAAGCTGGTTCCGCTCGGCCAATGCCACGATCCTGTCGCCGGGTATGCTGCACATGCTGGACGAGACGCCGGCCAAGCCGTTTTTCGACGCCACGGTGCATGGCGCCTTTGGCGATGGCATCGCGGACGCCGACCATATGATCGACTATTTCAAGCGCTGGAATGCGGCAGTGATCGAGGCGATTCCGGCCGAGCGGTTGCTGGTATTCGAGGCGAAGCAGGGATGGCAGCCGTTGTGCGCCTTTCTCGGCGTGCCTGTGCCGACCATCCCTTATCCGCGCGTCAATGAGCGGCGGGAGATGCAGGAGGGCCTGGAGAAGATGCCGGACATCGGCGCAGCCGGTCCGCCGAGCCTCGAAATGATGGCCGAGATGGGAAGGATGCGGCTGGAAATGATGCGCGCTGCGGCTTTCGGCAGCATCGCGGCCTAGATCATCACCAACTGCGCGACCGGCGCGAAGCTGCGGCGATGGAGCGGCGTTGGGCCATGCTCGCGCAGCGCCGCGAGATGATCGGCGGTACCATAGCCCTTGTTGCGCTCCCAGCCATAATGGGGATGCGCCCGCGCGGCCTCGCGCATGAGGGCATCGCGATGCTCCTTGGCGATGATCGAGGCGGCGGAAATGCAGGGTTCCAGCGCATCACCGCCGACAATGGGCCGGGCGTTCCAGCGCCATTCCGGGCGGCGGCCATGCGGGGTCAGATTGCCGTCGATCAGCACTTCGAGCGGATCGCAGCCGACCTTGGCACAGAGCGCGTCGACCGCCAGCGTCATCGCCAGCATCGTCGCGCCGAAAATGTTCAGCCGGTCGATCTCCGCCACATCGACCACGCCGATCGCCCAATGGCAGCGGCGCTTGATCGTCTGCTCCAGCTCGGCGCGGCGGGGCGCGCTCAGCTTCTTGCTGTCGTCGAGGCCCGAGGGGCGCGGCTTGCACAGGATGACTGCGGCGGCGACCACCGGTCCGGCCAGCGGTCCCCTGCCCGCTTCGTCCACGCCCGCGACACAGGAGTGGGGCGCGCCGATCCTCATTTCGAAGCTGCAAGAACGACAACACCGGTCGGCGCAATGTTGGTATACGCTCCGCCGTCGCCATCGGCACGAAAACTCACCGTAACCTCCGCCGTTCGACCACATATCGAGAAAGGCCAAATCTCCACCCAACTTCCGGTGTAGCGCACGCCATAAATCTCGGGTCCGAGATCGGCGCTTTCCTCCATGATTCGCGTCTCGCCCATGACGGGATTTTCACCCGCACAGCTAGCGTCTATCTTCTTGATAGCCGCATAGGCGCCAAGGGCCGCAGAGGCGCTCGTATCGCGCATTATCGAGAGATTGGCGTTGGATTTGCCTTCGTTCGTCCGAACGCTAAGCAGACTGCCATCCGCCTTCTGGACCAGAGCGTAGCGAACGAGTCTTTCATTTCCGCAGCCCGACTGCTCCACCATTATCGACCAGCCATTTTTGAGCTGCCCGGACAGCACGGCCGACAGAATGGCGCGCGCGCCTGTGATCGGAGCGACCGACTTCACATTCAGAGCGGTTGGCGGGCATTGTTTTTTGGCTTCGGCGTAAGCGCCAGCTGTGATCTTCAAATCCTTTAAAATAGCTTCTTCGGATGGCACGGGAGCCGAGGCGTCGAGCGCCTTGATCCTATCTATTACCATCTGATTTTGCGCGATCACTGGCGCAGTCAACATTGCGGCCAGACACACGGCCACCAGCCACTCCCTCAACCTCATCCTGCCCTTACCATTTCAAATCTCCTCTTTACCCCACCACGCGCCAGGGCGGATAGCGGCGGTACTCTCCTGCGCTGAACAGGCAGATGCGATTGCCGGCCGGATCGACCAGCCATGCCTCGCGCCAGCCCCAGCTCTGGTCGACCGGCTCGCTGTCGAACGCGAAACCGATGGATTGGAGGGCCGCGACGCGGGCGTCGAGGTCGTCGCATTCGAGATAGATGGCATGGGCATCGCCGTGCAACGACAGCGTCGCGCCGCCGGGCGTCTCGAAGCGCGCGTAGTTGTTGCCGGGGCTATCGACGATGAGGCGAAGGCCAAGTTCCTCGTAGAAGTCGCGCGAGGCGGCATAGTCGGCGACCGGCACCGACGCCTGATTGAAGCGCATGGCGGGGCCGAGATCGAGCCGGACCGAGGGATGACCCATCGGGCCGTGGCCGCCGCCAAGGCCAGGCGCATCCTTGAGCGCAAGGCGGACGAAGGTGCGGGCGCGCGCGATTGCTTCGGGCAAGTCCAGACCTTGGCCCAGACCGGTCGCGATGGCGCTGGCGAGCGTGCAGCCGGTGCCGTGCGTGTCCTCGGTCTCGATGCGCGGATCTTCCCAGCGGGCGATCTCGCCTTCCGGGCCGACCAGGCGATCGATCACGGTCGCGCCCGGCGCATGGCCGCCCTTGATGAGCAGCATCTCGCCGCGCGCGGTCAGTTCCGCCTCGCCACCGAGCGCTTCGAGTTCCGGAAGGTTAGGCGTTGTCACGAAAGCCCAGCCCATCAGCTCGTGCAGGCTCTCGACCGTCTCCGCATCGGCCAGAACGCCGCCGCTCGACGCCACCATCACCGGATCGACCACCACCGGCGCGCCGATCGTTTCCAGCCGCTCGGCCACGGCCAGCGCGGTCTGCGCCGAGCCGATCATGCCGATCTTCACCGCATCCACGCCGATGTCGCTCACGACGCTGTCGATCTGCGCGAGCACCATCTCGGTCGGGACCGGATGGACGCCCTGCACGCCCAACGTGTTCTGCGCGGTGATCGCCGTGATCGCCGTCATGGCATGGCCGCCCAGCATCGTGACCGTGCGGATATCGGCCTGAATGCCCGCGCCGCCACCCGAATCCGAACCGGCGATGATGAGGATGCGTGGGGTGCTCATAAGGTGCTTTTGCCGGGCGCGACCCGGGAAGTCGAGGCGCTTGCGCACAATGAGGAACCGTTTACCGCTTTGCGGCGTCCATCCTATGGAAGAGAGATCCCAGGTGACGCGGGAAACCGAGCTCAATCGTAGCGTACGCTGGCCGCAACTCATGCTCTACGGCATCGGATCGATGCTCGGCGCCGGCATTTACGGGCTTGTCGGCAAGGCGGCCGGGGTGATGGGCGGCGCGATCTGGCTGGCATTTCTCGCGGCGATGATCGCGGCGCTCCTGACCGGCCTCAGCTATGCCTCGATCGCTTCGCGCTATCCAAAGGCGGGCGGCGCGGCCTATGCCACGCATCGCGCTTTCCATTCGCCTTTCGTGTCCTATGTGATCGGCCTCACCGTGCTTTGCTCGGGCCTCTCCTCCATCGCCACGCAATCCAAGGTGATCGCGGGCAATCTCAACACGCTGATCGGCTTGGACTGGGGCTGGTCCATTCTGGGCGCGCCAGGAGAGATCATCGCACTCGCCATCGCGTTCCTCCTGATCGTCGCTGCCATCGTCTATCGCGGCATCACCGAATCCCTCTGGGTCAATGCGCTCTGCACGGCTGTCGAAGCGCTCGGCTTGCTGTTCGTCGTCGCGGTCGGCCTGCGCTATTGGGGCGGTGCCGACCTGCTGGACGTGCCTGCGTCGGCGGATGGAAGCTCGGCGCTTACCATGACGCTCGTCATGCAAGGGGCGATCCTCGCTTTCTTCTCCTTCCTCGGCTTCGAGGACATGCTGAATGTCGCCGAGGAAGTGGAGGAGCCGCGCCGCGCCATGCCGATCGCGCTGATCGGCGCGATGCTGGTCGCCTCGGTCATCTACATTGCCGTCGCGATCACGGCGGTCTCCGTCGTGCCGTGGCGGGAGCTGGCCGACGCACCGGGACCGCTGCAACTCGTTGTCGCGCGTGCGGCGCCCTGGTTTCCCGCGATCGGCTTCACGATCATCACGATCGCCGCCGTCGCCAATACGGCGCTGGTCAATTTCGTGATGGGATCGCGGCTGCTCTACGGCATGTCACGACAGAAGCTGCTGCCCGAGCCGATCGGCCGCGTCCATGGGACCCGGCGCACGCCGCACTTCGCCATCGGCATCGTGCTTGCCATCGTCTTGCTGCTGCAGCTTGCCGGCGACATCGAACAGCTTGCCGGTGCGACGGTCATGCTCCTGCTGCTGGTGTTCGCGGTGGTGAATGGCGCGCTCGTCGTGCTGCAGCGACGCGAGGGCGACAAGGAAGGCTGCTTCAACGTGCCGGTCATCATTCCGGTGCTCGGCGCCACAGTCTGCCTGCTGATGCTGGGCGGGCGACTGCTGGAGGGCGACGAACGCGCGCCGATCATCGCGGCAGGGCTGCTCGCCGCGATCGGACTGCTTTACGTACTGACGGGCAAGACGCGCGACCCGATGCCGGCGCCGCACGACCTGTTCCGATAAGCCTTCAGGCAGCCGGCAACGGAGCCGAACGGCGCGGGGAAGCGCCGCCACGGCGCGGCCACTGATTGACGAACATCCACTGCGGATATTCGGGCTTGAGCGCGCTTACGGCATCGAGCGTGGCGACGTCCTCGCTGGTCAGCTCGACGTCGCTGGCCGTCAGATTCTGCACGAGCTGGTCCGGTCGCGTCGCGCCAACGATGACGCTGCTGACGAACGGGCGCCGGAGCAGCCAGGCCAGCGCGATCGAGGCGATGCCGACGCCGCGACTCTCGGCCATGGGCCGCATCGCATCAATGAGGCTATAGACCATGTCCATGTCGATATGCCCGCCGGCGCCGCCGCCCTTGGTCACGCGGCCGTCGCCTTCGACGCCGGTCGCGGTGCGGCTGTATTTGCCCGAGAGAAGCCCGCCGGCGAGCGGACTCCAGACCATCAGGCCGACGCCTTCGCTGGCCATCATGGGGACGATCTCGCGCTCCAGATCGCGCCCGACGAGCGTGTAATAGGACTGGATGCTGGCGATGCGCTCAAGGCCGCGTGCGACGGCGACGCCCTGCCCCTTGGCGACCATCCAGGCCGACCAGTTGGACACACCGACATAGCGCGCGCGGCCGGAGCGGACGATGTCGTCGAGCGCGCGGAGCGTCTCCTCTACGGGTGTCTCGGGGTCCCAGCCATGGACCTGATAGAGGTCCACATAGTCTGTGTTGAGCCGCTTCAGGCTGGCGTCGATCTCGTCCATCAGATGCTTGCGCGAGGAGCCGGCGGCATTCACCTCCGTGCCCATGCGGGCATAGGCCTTGGTCGCCAGGATCGCGTCCGAGCGCTTGATCCCGACATCACGCAGCGCCTGGCCCGTCGCGACTTCGGAGAGTCCATCGGAATAGACATTGGCCGTATCGATGAAATTGATCCCGCCGTCGAAGGCCTGCTTCACGAGGGCATTCACCTCATCCTGGCCGAGGCCAGCGATATGGGCGAAGCGGCCCGGCGCCTTGCCGAAGGTCATGGCGCCGAGGCACAGCTCGGAAACGATCAGGCCGGTATTGCCGAGGTGATTGTAGCGCATGGCGGATCCTCTCGCATGTCAGGGTCTTGCAGGGAGCGGCGGTCGCTTCTGCGACTCCATCGCGGACGTGCGAGCAGACTATTACTCATGATAAACAGTTTCGCAACGAAGCCAGCAGGGAAGGTCTGAAATTGCGCCGCGACGGGCAAGTGAGAGCGGCAACGGCTCCGGTCAGGACGAGAGCCAGGCCGCGGCCTTCTCCTCATCCTCGAAGATGGCTGCGCCGGTCGGCGTCATCAGCCGCTTCGTCTGAAGTTTGAAGAGCGTGGAACCGGGCAGGACGACGCCATAGCCTTCCACGTCATGCGCATAGTCCACCAGAATCTGGGCCATGGCATCGATCACCGCTTGAGACTGGGTCTCGCAATCCCGAAAATCGAGCAGAACCTTGCCGACCGGTGCCGACGCACCGCGCTGGATCGCCCGCTCGCGCAATGCCTGCCGATAGCGCTGCACGACCGCTTCATCCCAGAACCCA
The DNA here is from genome assembly GCF_019737615.1 of Sphingobium xanthum. GTDB lineage: Bacteria > Pseudomonadota > Alphaproteobacteria > Sphingomonadales > Sphingomonadaceae > Sphingobium > Sphingobium xanthum. The sequence goes on from NZ_JAHKKS010000002.1 coordinate 53,532, forward strand.
CGAAAGACGATTCGGACGGTGGACGGACGCGGCCCGGGTACGAACTCGAAATCGGCTTCCGCCATCGCTCATCCCTCTCCTGTCACGCATCCGACCGTCTGAGGCTGCTCACACCTAAGCTCTAAATTTGCGCTCGGTCGATGCCGGGTTGTTCGCCAGCGCCTTGCCGACGCGGGTCGGCCGGTCGAGCAGTTCGCCGCCGCAATTGGGGCAGCGCTCGTCCAGAACATCGGCGCATTCGGCGCAGAAGGTGCATTCGAACGAGCAGATGAAGGCGCCACCGGCATCGGCCGGCAGATCGGTGCCGCAGCGTTCGCAATCGGGGCGCATATCCAGCATTGTTCGTTCCTAGGCCGCCGCGCTCGCCACGGCGTCGCAGATGCGCTCGACGACGCGCTTCACCTGCTCGCCATCGTCGCCCTCGGCCATGACGCGGATGACCGGCTCGGTGCCCGAGGGGCGGATGACGAGGCGGCCGGAGCCGTTCAGTTCCTGCTCGGCATCGGCGATCACGGATTTCACGCTGTCTGCTTCGAGCGGCTTGCCGCCGGAGAAGCGGACGTTCTTGAGCAATTGCGGCACCGGCTCGAACTGGCGGAGCAGTTCGCTGGCCGGCTTGCCGCTCTCGACCAGCGCAGCAAGCACCTGCAGCGCGGCGATCGTGCCGTCGCCGGTCGTGGCATAATCGGAGAGGATCATGTGGCCGCTCTGCTCGCCGCCCACGTTGCAGCCGCGCGCCTTCATCTCCTCCAGCACATAGCGATCGCCGACCTTCGTGCGGATAAGCGGGATGTTCTGGCTGGCGAGCAGCCGCTCCAGGCCGAGATTGGACATGACGGTGGCGACCACGCCGCCGCCCTTCAGCATGCCCTGGCGTGCCCAGCTCGTACCGATCAGCGCCATGATCTGATCGCCATCGACGATCTCGCCGGCCTCATCGACCACGATCAGCCGATCGGCATCGCCATCGAGCGCGATGCCGATGTCCGCGCCGGATGCGACGACCGTTTCCTGAAGCGCGAGCGGCGCGGTCGAGCCGACGCCGTCATTGATGTTGGTGCCGTTGGGCGTAACGCCGATCGTAACCAGCTCCGCGCCCAGCTCCCAGAAGGTGGACGGCGCGGTGTTGTAGGCAGCGCCATTGGCGCAATCGAGCACCACCTTGAGCCCGTCGAGCCGCAGATGGGCCGGGAAGGTGGACTTCACGAAGTGGATATAGCGCCCGCGTCCGTCCTCGACGCGGCGGGCCCGGCCGATATGGGCGGAATCGGCAAGCGGGATCTCGCCATTCTCGATCAACGCCTCGATCTTCATCTCGTCCGCGTCGGATAGCTTGTAGCCGTCCGGGCCGAACAATTTGATGCCGTTGTCGAAATAGGGATTGTGGCTGGCCGAGATCATCACACCGAGATCGGCGCGCATCGAGGCCGCGAGCATCGCGACGGCAGGCGTCGGGATCGGGCCGAACTGGACGACGTCCATGCCGACGCTGGTGAAGCCCGCGACCAGCGCATTCTCGATCATGTAGCCGGACAGGCGCGTGTCCTTGCCGATCACGACGCGGTGGCGATGATCGCCGCGCAGGAAATGCTGGCCCGCAGCCATGCCGACGCGCATCGCCATCTCCGCCGTCATCGGCGATTTGTTGGTGCGTCCCCTGATGCCGTCAGTGCCAAAAAAGCGTCTGCTCATGGGGCGTCCTTAGCCGGTCATACGGTCAATTTGAAGCGCGGCACGGCACTTCTTCCGAGCTATTTTTGAGAGGGGAGGACCATCCGCCCTCCCCTTCCCGTCAGTTGCCGGGCGCCGGCCGCAGTCCCTCTTCGGGCCGCGGATCGGGTACGGGATCGGCGTCCTTCAGCGTATCGAGATGCATCAGCCGGGTGATGATCGGCGATACGACAAGCACGGCGACGGCAATGCCGATCGTCCACCAGCCGATGGTGTTGTAAACGGCAAGCGTACCTTCCTTGGTCATCTCGCCATCATGGCCGCCGGTCGCCTCGCCGATCTTGCCGGCAACGAAATTGCCGACCGCCGTCATATAGAACCACGCGCCCATGATGAGGCTCGCCAGCTGCTTGGGTGCAAGCCGGTTCATGGCCGAGAGGCCCACCGGCGAGAGACAGAGCTCACCGGTCGTCTGGAACAGATAGATGAGGAAGACGAAGATGACCGGGGTCATCGCCGCCACGCCCACGGCTTCCGCGCCCCAGACGAAGATCAGGAACGAGACGCCGACCTGCGCGAGCGCGAGACCGAACTTGGCCGGAGCCGATGGCTCCCAGCCTCGCTTGCCGAGCCACACCCAGAGCCAGGCGAAGATCGGCCCGAGCAGCACGATGTAGATCGGGTTGATCGACTGGAACAGCGACGCCGGAACGCCCTGCCGGTCCACGAAGCGGTCGGTATAGAGATTGAGGCTGCCACCGGCCTGCTCGAACAGGCCCCAGAAGACCGGGTTCAGCGCGATCAGGAACAGGATGGCGAACATGCGATCTCGCGCATGCGGCTCCAGCTTGAGCGCCGACCAGAGGACATAGCCCAGCAGTCCGATGCCCGACACGATCAGCAGGTTCTGGATGACATCCTGATACTGGACCAGGAACCAGATCACACCGATTGATGCGATGCCGATGCCGTAGAGGCCCCATTCCATGCTCTTCGCGAGCGGCTTTGGCGGCTCGCCCTTGCCCAGGAGCAGCGGCTTGCCGATCATGAACACGAGCGCGCCGAGCAGCATGCCGAGACCGGCGGCGCCGAAGCCGTATTTCCAGCCATAGGTTTCGCCGAGCCAGCCCGCGAGGATCGTGCCGATCGCCGCGCCAACGTTAATGCCGACATAGAAGATGGTGTAGGCGCCGTCGCGGCGGGTGTCGGTCAGACCATAGAGCTGGCCGACGATCACCGAGATATTGGCCTTGAGGAAGCCTGAGCCGACCACGATGCAGGACAAAGCCAGCCAGAAGATGTTGATCGTCGGATCGCCCTGTCCGCCCGTCCCCTCGAATGCCATCAGGATATGGCCGGCGGTGAGGATCAGCGCGCCGAACAGCACGGCCTTGCGCTGGCCGAGATAGCGATCCGCCAGATAGCCGCCGAGCACCGGCGTGATGTAGACGAGGCTGGTATAGGCGCCATAGACGAGATTGGCCTGCCCGTCGCCGAACAGCCAGTGTTTGGTGAGGTAGAAGATGAGCAGGGCGCGCATGCCATAATAGGAAAAGCGCTCCCACATCTCGGCGAAGAACAGGATATACAGGCCCTTGGGATGGCCGAGAAATTCGGCCTTCTTGCTGGACAGCCCGACAGCACCACCAATCAGAAGGACCAGCAGGCTGCCAAGGGCAATGGCGGGTATGGTTGCCATAAACTCTCCGTGTTTCGAGCGCCCGGCAAAGCTGCCACGGCCGCGCGAAGTTGATCGGCCGAAACTAGAGATTATCGCCGCGCTGTGAAGCGCGTTTTTTGTGCGGCGAGCGGAGCCGCATTTCCCGAACAATCAACCCATTCCCGGACAGTTTCTGCGAACCGTTCGCAATGGGACTTGGCGGGCGCTCCGCTTTTGGCTAGCGCGGTTGACATGCTCAACGATCGCTCCTCGCTCCTCGCCTATCTCTCCACCCGCCGCTCGGGCAAACCGCGCGACCTGGCCGCGCCCGGCCCCAGCATCGATCAGATGCGGGAGATGGTGCGGATCGCCGCGCGCACGCCCGATCACGGCAAGCTCGCGCCCTGGCGGTTCGTGATCGTGCCAGACGACAAGCGCGAGGCACTGGCGACGTTGCTGGCAGAGAGCTATCGCGCCGAGAAGCCGGAGGCCGGACGCCTGGAGATCGAGGCGATGCTCCAGTTCGCGCGGCAGGCGCCCGCCGTGATCGTCATTCTGTCCTCGCCCAAGCAGAGCAAGATCCCGCTCTGGGAGCAGGAGCTCTCGGTCGGCGCTGCCTCGATGAACCTGCTGCATGCCGCCCATGCCATGGGCTTTGCTGGAGGCTGGCTGACCGGTTGGCCGGCCTATAGCGAGGCGGTGCGCGACGCATTCGGCAGCGCAGAGGAAAAGATCGCCGGATTCGTGTTCCTCGGCACGCCGGGCCGCGAGCTGGAGGAGCGGCCGCGCCCGGAGCTCGACGACATACTGAGCATCTGGGAAGGCTGATCTCCGACAAGCGCGGTTTGGCGCCAAAACCCGCCGAGCCACGACATTTTGCGGCCTTTGTGACACGAGTCCGTCACATAGTGTGTTGACCGATTGGCTGTATTATGTCACTAGTGCAGCACGATGGATGAAAGCCGGCCCGTCTATTTGCGTTTGCGCGACCTGATCGCCGCGACGATTCTCGATGGAAGATATCATGACGGCGACATGCTGCCGTCGGTTCGCGCCTTTGCCGCGCAGCAGGGCGCCAATCCTCTGACGGTCGCCAAGGCCTATCAGAGCTTTCAGGATGATGGCCTCGTGCAGGTGAAGCGCGGGGTCGGCATGTTCGTTGCGCCGGGCGCCTCGCGCCGCCTGCGCGCCATGGAGCGCGAACGCTTCTTCTCCTCAGTCTGGCCGCCGGTCGTGGAGCAGATGCATCGCATCGGCATTACGTTCGACGAACTCGGCGAGCGCACAGAAGCCTGAGATTCGCGTCAGTCTCGGTTCAGCCGAGATTATAGGCCTTCATCAGATCATAGAGCGTCGGACGGCTGACACCGAGCATGCGTGCCGCGCTGGAGACATTGCCGTCCGAACGGGCCATGGCGCGGCGGATGGCATGCTGGTCCGCAGCTTCACGCACGGCGCGCAGATTGACGACGGCATCGTCGCCATCCTCTCGCGCGGTGAGATCGAGATCGGCGGCGGTGACGAGCTTGCCGTCGGCCAGGATCACCGAGCGCTTCACGCGGTTTTCCAGTTCCCGGACGTTGCCGGGCCAGCCCCAGGCGTCGATCGCGGCGACGGCATCGCCAGACAGCCCCTTGACCTGCGGATTGAGCTCGCGGGCATAGCGCGAGACGAAATGACGCGCGAGCAGGACGGCGTCGCCCGGCCGCTCAGCCAGCGACGGGATACGCACGACGATCTCGGCAAGCCGATAATAGAGATCCTCGCGGAAGCGTTGCGCCGCGATCATCTCTTCCAGATTCTGGTGCGTGGCGCAGACGATGCGCGTATCGACCGGGATCGCCTGCCGGCCACCGATGCGCTCGACCACGCGCTCCTGGAGGAAGCGCAGCAGCTTGACCTGCAAGGGCAGCGGGATGTCGCCGACTTCGTCGAGGAACAAGGTGCCGCCCTCGGCTTGCTCGATCTTGCCGGCCGTGGTCTTGATCGCGCCGGTGAAAGCGCCCTTTTCATGGCCGAACAGTTCGCTCTCAAGCAGGGTCTCGGGAATGGCCGCGCAGTTGATCGCCACGAACGGACCCGATACGCGATCGCTCTTCTCGTGCAGTCCCTTGGCCAGCAATTCCTTGCCGGTGCCGCTGGCGCCGAGCAGCATGACCGTGACGTTCGCATTGGCGACACGCTCGATCATGCGCGCGACCTTCAGCATTTCCGGCGCCGCCGTGATCATCCGTCCGAGCACACGATCATCTTCCGGCGCGGTCTGCGCCAAGCGGCGATTTTCCTCTTCCAGCGCATGCACGTGGAAAGCGCGCGCGACGATATGGCCGAGCGAGTCGATGTCGATCGGTTTCTGGTAGAAATCCCATGCGCCTTCCGCGATGGCCCGACGCGCGCTGGCCCGGTCGCCATGGCCCGAGGCGACGATCACCTTCGTGCCCGGCCGCTCGGCGAGGATCTGCGCCAGCACGGCCATGCCTTCGCTGATGCCATCCGGATCGGGCGGCAGGCCGAGATCGAGCGTGACGACCGGCGGCTCCTCGCTGCGCAGCACGTCCAGCGCTTCCTCACGATCGCCGGCGATGAACAGCTGATAGCCGTCATAAGCCCAGCGCAACTGGCGCTGAAGGCCCGCATCGTCCTCGACGATCAGCAATTTTGGCCGCGTATCGGACATCAACCTGTCTTTCGTGCCGGCTGGGCAAAATGGGGAATCGGGGCAAGTCTATCGGCAAAAGGCAACCGGATCGTAAAGCAGGTGCCCTGCCCTTCCGCGCTTTCAACCTCGAGGCTGCCGCCCATAGCCTGGACAAGCAGGCGTGCCTCATGTGCGCCAAGGCCAAAACCATTGGGCTTGGTCGAGCTGAACGGGCGGAAGAGTTCGTCGCGGACGAACGCAGGACTCATGCCGCTGCCGCCATCGATGACATGGATGCGTGCGGCAGACTCTTGCGCTTCGAGCACGATGCGGACCTGCCTGCCGGCCGGGCTTGCCTCGATGGCATTGCGAACGAGATGGCCAAGCGCGCGGGCCAGACCCTCCGCATCGGCACGGGCCGGTTGCAGCACATCCCCTTCCACTTCGACAAGGCCGAGCCCTGCCGCCCAACCCGGAGCCAGCTCGCGCACCCAGGGCCCGAGCATGAGGCTCGTCGCGTCGGCGTCCACGGTCGAGTCCGGCCGGCCGAGGCGCTGCAGAAGCTCGGTCATCCGGCCGGCCGTCTCGTGGAGGGTGAGAACCATATCCTCGCGGAAAGCGGGATTGTCGGCATGGCGCTGCGCATTACTGGCGAGCAGCGACATCTGGCTCACCAGATTCTTGAGATCGTGCAGCATGAAGGCGAAGCGGCGATTAAACTCGTCGAAACGCTGCGCCTCGGCCAGGGCGATGCGGCCGCGCGCTTCGCTGATCAGCGCCGCAGCTTCGCCACACACCACGCGCAACACGTCCAGGTCCTCCCAGTCGAGCGGGCGTCTTCCGGGAGGCGCGGCGAGCAGGATGGCACCGACCAGCTGGTCGCGATGAATGAGCGGCGCGATCGCCCAGGCATGCGGGCTGCGATGCATCCAGCCGGGCAGCATCGTGCCGAATTGCGACCAGTCCGTCGCCACATCGACGATCCAGCCGGTCTCCCGAAGCCGCGCCGAGAGATTCGGATCAAAATCACAGGGCAGGTCGATCTGGTCCGGCCAGGCCCACATGATGTTGCGCATCAGTCGGCCGTCACTGTCGGACAAATACAGAGCGGCAGCGGGAGCCTCGATCGCCTCGGCAATGGCACGGGTCACGCGCGTGTCCAGCGGCGCCTCGTCTTCGGTGCTGTCTGCGACCGTTGCGGCGAAGCGCAGCCAGAGCGCGCGATAATCGTAGCGATGCGCGAAGAGATGCTTGGAAATCTCGACCCGCAGCCAGGAGCGCAGCGATGCCGAAGGCAGCAGCGCCAGCACCGAGACGGCAAGCGCGAACAGGACGGCGAACTGCGCGACCCGGCCGAGCGGCGCGCTGAGTTCGCTCGATAGCGTCGCTGCCAGCACCACGACGAGCATGTAGAGCACGAGAATGCCGAGGGAGATGAGCCGCGTCAGCGCGGCGCGCGAGATAGCGACCGATCGCGTCCCGTCCGTGCGCAGCGCGACGGCCAGCATGGCGGCAAGCAGCGCCATGACGAACCCGCGCATCGGGCCGATCGACAGCACCTCGCCATGGGTGAGCCAGGCGAGGATGTAGTGATTGAAGTCATAGGCCCACATGAAGGCCAAAGCCGCGCCTACCCAGGCCTGCTGCCGCGCGACCGCGGGATGATCGCGCTGACCGCTCAGACCGTGCAGCGCGACGAGCGCGCCGAGCGCGAAGACGCAGCGGAGCAGCCAGCTGCTCTTGAAGACCGGGAGCAAGCCTTCATTGAGCGGGGCGCCCTCGCCCACCAGCAGATCGAAGCCGAGCTGCACCACAAGCAACAGACCCAGCGCCATGAACACCAGCGATCTGCCACGGTGGAGATTCCAGTTCCCCTGGCTGCGATAGAGATAGGTGCCCATCACCGCCAGCCAGGCGCCGTTGCGCACGGTCTCGGCAACGCCGTCGGACAGGAAGGCAAGGCTGAGGACCCCGGCAAGGGCATGGCGCAGCGACCAGAGCGCGGTCAGCGCCAGCGCCACGACCAGGATCTGCCCGTCCCGCGTCCGCCCTGCCCGACGCGAGGTCAGGATCGCGAGACTGGCGAGCAGCGCCGCGGCAAGAGCGTGACCGGCATTGCCGGCGATCATCCAGAGCGAGGACATGAAGCCGCGAAGCCGCGCCCTAGCGCGCGCCCTCCGGCCACAGGATCACGCGCAGGGTCTGGAGGATGATCAGGAGATCGAGGAACGGCGAATAGTTCTTCGCATAATAGAGATCATATTCCAGCTTGTGGCGCGCATCCTCGATCGAGGCGCCGTAGGGATAGTTGATCTGCGCCCAGCCGGTGATGCCGGGCTTCACCATGTGGCGCTCGGCATAATAGCGCAGCTGCTGCTCCAGTCCCTCGACGAACTGGCGGCGCTCCGGACGCGGGCCGACGAAGCTCATGTCGCCCTTGAGCACATTCCAGGCCTGCGGCAGTTCGTCGATGCGGATCTTGCGCAGGAAGCGGCCGATGCGGGTGATGCGCGGATCATCCTTCTCGGCCCAGACGGCCTTGCCCGGCGCCTCGGCATCCTGACGCATGGTGCGCAGCTTCACGATGTAGAATTCCTGCCCGTAGAGGCCAACGCGCAGCTGCCTGTAGAAGGCCGGCCCGCGGCTATCCAGCTTCACGATCAGCGCGCCCAGAATGATGAGGGGTGCAGCGAGCGCGAGCAGAACGGCGCTGGCCGTCACGTCGAACAGACGCTTGGCGAAAGCCGACAGGCGCTGCCCCGAGGAGAAACCGTCCGAAAAGATGAGCCAGCTCGGATTGACGGTGTCGAGATCGATGCGGCCGGTCTCGCGCTCCAGGAAGGTCGAGAGATCGTTGACGTGGACGCCCGTCGTCTTGATGCGCAGCAAGTCGCTCATCGGCACCGAATTGCGGCGCTCCTCCAGCGCGAGAATGACTTCGCTGGCGGCAAGGCGGACCACGAAATCCGACATGTTGAAAATGGCGTTGCGGTTGATCGCTTCCTCGATCACCTGCTCGCCGTCGTTCATCGCAATATAGCCAACGACGATGAAGCCCGAACCCGAGCGGCGCTCCAGTTGGCGAATGCGGTCCGCGCGCTTGCCCGCGCCGAGCACGACAAGGCGACGCTTGAACGCTTCTCCGCCCAGCATCGAGCCGAGCAGGATTCGCAAGGAAATCAGGAACAGGAATGCGAGGACCATCGCGTAAAGCGAGTTGGAGCGCCACAGCGTGTAGTCCGGCATGGCGAAATGCATGACCGACAGGAAGATGACGCCGAGCGAAATCGCGACCAGCAGCCGCGCCATGGCGAAGCGCAGGGAAGTGAGCGCTTCCGGCCCATAGACACCGACGGCGATCATCGCCGTCTGCAGCGAAACGGCAAAGCTCAGCAGCGGCGCGATGCGCGTGTAGATCTGCTCGACATCCATCTCGATCTGATGGGCGCGCAGCACCCAGCCAGTCTCGGCCGCCGCGAGGAGCAGCGCGAAGTCGAAAATGCCGAGCATCAGCACCGCATGCGGAATGTAGTGCTTGAACAACCTGATCATGCCGACGCTATTCCCCCGGGCGCCAGGATCGCTGGACGCTCCGCTTTACACCATCCTGTCAGATTCTCCGACATCGTCGGATCGATACAGGGTAAATGGCAAATATATGTTGAACAGGGCAGCTGTATCGCAGCTCTGTGCGGGTCGCGGTGCGCGAATTTACATTTTGCTAAGTCCGTTGGCTTACCCGGGAGATGCACTTGCGACGCTGCAAACCGGATATCGGCATGTCCAACCGACTCTACACATATATGGCGCTCGGCATCCTCATCGTTGCACCGATTATCGTGCAGATCGTGAGCCATGTCGTGCCCGCCGCGCCGCAAGCGACGGAAGCTGCAGACGAAGCTGTCAGTAAGCCGCAGCAGCAGCCGGAAGAAGTGGCCAAAAAGCCCGTAGTCGCGCCGCAGCCGCCACCGCAACCGCAACAGGCGCCGTCAAGCGACGCGCTCGTCCACACCACGCCGACGCTCGACACGCAGGGCATCGCGCCCACCGCCGTTGGCGCCGTCCAATCTGCTATCGCGCCTCCGCCGGTGGCCCCTGTCGGGAAGCCGGCAGACGATGCCGAGCCGGCGCCCAGGCGGCGCTCGACGCATGTGGACCAGTGAGCGCAGCCATTTCCGCTCGCTGAGCAGCGTTACTTCCTGAGCAGGTCCAGCGCCGCCAAAGTCAGCGCCTTGCTCGCCGTGCCGATCACGGCTTCAGGATCGGGCGCCCAGAGCGGGCTGTGCAGGCCCGGCAAGCTGATCTCGCCCTTCTGCGCCCGCTCGACCTTCGCCGGATCGACACCGCCGACCCAGAAGATGAAGCTCTCGATCTTTTTGTCCGCGCGATAATATTGGCTGAAATCCTCGCCTGCCATCACCGGCGGCACGGGCTTTACCTTGTCGGCGCCGAACTGCGCCGCGAACAGCGCGGCCAGACGTTCCGTTACGGCCGGCGTGTTGAAAGTGGACGGCGTATAGTTCTTCTCAGCCTTCATGATCGGCATGCGGTCTTCGGGAAGGCCCGCCGCGATCGCCTCGCCCCGCGCGATGCGCTCGATGCCGGAAAGCAAAGCCGCGCGCGTTTCGTCCGAATAGCTGCGCACGGTGATCAGCAGCTTGGCCTCGTCCGGCACGATGTTGTGCTTGGCGCCCGAGATGAAGCTGCCGACGGTGATGACCGCCGGTTCCTTGGGATCGCGCTCGCGGCTGATCAGCGTCTGAAGCGAGGTCACAATCCGGCTCGCAAGCACGATCGGGTCCTTCACCAGATGCGGATAAGCGCCATGGCCGCCGACGCCGCGCACGGTCAGATCGACGCTGTCGACATTGGCCAGAGCCCAGTCCTTGGGATAGCCGATGGTACCAGCGGGCAGCTCGGCACTGTCATGAAAGGCGAGGACATAATCCGGCTTGGGGAAGCGCGTGAACAGGCCGTCCTCCAGCATCGCCCGGGCGCCGAGGCCGATTTCCTCGGCCGGCTGCAGGATCATGACGAGCGTGCCGGACCATTTGTCCTGCATCGCGGAGAGCGCCTGCGCCGCGCCGATCCAGGCCGACATGTGCGTGTCGTGCCCGCAGGCATGCATGACCGGGCTCTCGATGCCGTCCCGGGTGGTGGCGGCGACCTTCGAGGCGAATGGCAGGCCGGTCTTCTCCTCGAGCGGCAGGGCGTCCATGTCCGCGCGGATCATCAGCACCGGGCCGGGACCGTTCCTGAGCACCGCGACGACACCGGTCTGGCCGACCTTCTCCGTCACGGTGAAGCCGAGCTTGCGCGCGCGCGCCGCCAGCTTGGCGGAGGTCTGGACTTCCTGGAAGCTCAGCTCCGGATTGGCATGGAGATCGCGATACAAGGCAACGAGGCCCGGCAAATCTCCGTCCACCTTCGCCGTGACGGCCGGATCGGCCATGGCCGGGGCCGGTGAACTCAACGCCATCAATGCTCCTCCGATCAGGCCGGCGACCCGGGCCGCCCTCGTCCGTTTCATCATCCTGGTCTCCCCGATAGTGTCGAGCATAAGCGCTTTTGCGTCCGGCGAAAGAGGGCGCGGGCCGGACAGGACTGGATCGGTCAGATCGATGGCCGATTGTAGCGGGTCGCCGTCAGCCGCTCGGAGACGGCGCAGGATTTGGTGTCCCGCAGGCCCTGCGCCCGTAAAGCCTCGCGGATGGCGGTATCGCCGAAGGTGACCTTTCCCTTGGGATAGATCGCCCAGAGCGCCATTTGCGGCGCGGCGGAAAGCGCATCCAGCGCTTTCGCCAGATCGTCCGAGCCATTGACGCAAGCGATCAGCATCGTCGCTGCTTCGCCGGCAGGGGCCAGCGCGCCATCAACGGCCTCCGCCAACACCACATCGTCGCACACGCCGATCAGCCGCGCTTTGGCGCCCTTATCGAGGCCCAGCTTCGCGCGCAGGCTCGGCGGCGGCTTGGCGATCGCCTCAGCCCAAGACGCTGCCGCGCGCGCACCGAGCGCGAGCCGGACAGCGTCCCCCTGGCACACGAAGCACAGCATATCGTCCTCGACACGGAGGTCCGTCATCGCAGCCTTGGGAAAGCGTCGCCTGATCTCGCCGCGCAGGATCAGCTCGCTGCTTTCCAGCAAGGCGCGCACCTCGCCTGCCTCGCCGCCAACCTCGGCATGAACCAGCGCCTCTCGCCCCATCAGCCTTCTCCCAATTCCTCGATCCTTTGCGCCACGCTGGCAAGCAACGCCTTATCGGTTCGATACATCCAGAAGCGCCCGCGCCGCTCCAGAATCAGCAGGCCGGACTTGCGCAGCACCCTGAGATGCTCGGACACCGTCGCGAGCGACAGGTTCGACAACGCGGCAAGATCGCCCGCCGCTTGCTCGGAACTCAGGCAGGCGCGCACGAACATCCGCCGATCGGGATGCGCCAGGGCGCGCAACGCTTCGTCGAGCGCCTCGGCCTCCCGAACCTCCAAGCGATCACTGCTGGATGAGGGTGAGGAGATTGCCGGCCGGATCGCGCACCTGCCCCTTGCGCACCCAGCCATTGTCCACGGCCGGCATCGCAACCGACCCGCCAAGCGCTTCCGCCTGTGCCAGCGCCGCCTCCAGATCGGGGACAATGATGCCGATGGTGAGCGATGCGGTCGGTGCCTCGACGATGGCACCATCCAGCCCCGGCGTCGCGACCTGCGCATAGCCCGGGCCGCGCGAGGCGATCGTCCAGCCGAATAATGTACCGTAGAAATCCCCGAGCCGCCCCAGCTCGTCACCGGCTATGTCGAAATGCCCGATCGCGCCTGCCTGATAGCCCATGTCCGCCGCCTCCCGATGAAGGCAACATTATTTCGTTAATTGACGAAATGTCAAGGGTAGCCGGTCACTCGGCCGCTTCGGCCCGGTCGGGCGCATTATCGTCCTCGAGTCCGCCATCGCTGACCAGCGGCTCCGGCAGGCGCGCCAGCGTCTCGGCCGGCTCGATCGTCTCGATATCGCGCGAGCCGGTTTCGACACTCAGATCCTTGAAGCGACGGCCCGTCACCAGCACGCGATTCTCGAAGCTGGAAACGAACTTGTTGTAATTGCTGACCGAGCCATTGAGACTGCGCCCCAGCGCCGCGAGATGTCCGGCTGCCACGGACAGCCGCTCGTACATCTCCTTGCCGAGCGCGCCGACCAACTGCGCTTGTTCGGCCAGCTTCTCCTGCCGCCAGACGCTCGCAACCGTGCGCGTGATCGCGATGAGATTGGTCGGCGTTGCCAGCAGCACGCGCCGCTCGAACGCCCATTCCCAAAGCGCCGCGTCCTGCTCCAGTGCAGCGGAGAGGAAATGTTCGCCAGGGATGAACATGACGACATAGTCTGCCGCCTTGCCGAAGCGCGTCCAATAGTCCTTGGCGCCGAGCTGCTGGGCGTGGAGGCGGATCGCGGCGGCATGCTGGCGCAGATGCGTAGTGCGTGCCGTGTCATCAGGCGCTTCGGTCGCGTCCTGATAGGCATTGAGCGAGCATTTGGCGTCGATGATGAGCTCGCGCCCGCCCGGCAGCCGCACGATCACGTCCGGCCGCAGGCGCCCGTCCTCGGTCTCGACCGAGACCTCGCGCAGATAATCGATATGTTCGCTGAGCCCCGCCTGCTCGAGCAGATTGTAGAGCGACTGTTCACCCCAGCGCCCGCGTGCCTTCGGGCTGGAGCGCAGGGCATTGACCAGCCGCTGCGTCTCGTCGCGCACTTGCCCCTGCCCTGCCCGCACCAGATCGATGGATTCCCGGAGCGCCGCATAGCTATCGACGCGCTCCTTCTCGACCCGGCCAAGCCCTTCTTCATAACGCTTCAGTGTCGTCTCGACCGGCTGCAGCAGCGCTTTCAGGCTCGCTTCACTCTTCTCATGCGCCTGCACCATGTGGCGGTCGTTGCGCTCGGTCAGCGCCTTCTGCGCTTCGGCGAGCATCTTGCCGGCGGTGTCGGCGAATTGCAGCGAGAGCTGCTCGCGCGCTTCCTTCAGCGCCTTGATCTGCGCTTCGAACCCTTCCGTGCGGGCATGCGTATCGGCGCGCAGAGCGGCCAGGTCGCGCTCCGCGGCATCGCGCGCTTCGTCGGCGCTTTCATATTTGACTCGAAGCTCTTCGGCCTGCCCGGCGCGCTCGACGGCGACCGCGAGATCGCGCAGCGCCGCATTGCGCATCTCTTCCAGCGTCGCGATCCGCTCCGCAAATGCCCGGCGCTCAGCCTCGACCGGCGCAGCCATGCGGGCGCGGACGATCCAGCCGGCGACGAGTCCGGTCAGGGCGGCAAGCAGGGCAATGACGAGAGCGAGCGGCGACACGGGCGACTTTCATGATGGGGAACGAAATGAGAACTTATCGCCTCGTTCCGACCATGGCAAGCGCCGTGATCAGCCGTTGGGATGCGCCTTGAAGAACGCGCCGAGCTGGCCGAGCATCGTCGCCCACCAGTCGATCACATCGGCGAAATTCTTCTGGTTGAGCCCGCCGACGGTCGTCACGTCATAGCTGAACGACAGCGACTTGTCCTCCGCGTCGAAGGACATCTGGCTGAAGCGCTTCTCCTTGTTCCAGAGATTGGCGAGCGCCGCGCTGTTGCCGCCATCATCGGCGAAGTCGGTGCGAAACTGAATGGAACCGCAGGCCTTGTTGGCCTCGCATTCGTAGAAATAAACCCGGAAATCATAGCCCGCTGCAGCGCTCTCGATCATCGGATTACCGGTGTTCGTGCTCTTCTTGAGCACGGCCTTGTAGCCGGCAGCCTGAAGCGCGCTCACGACCGTCTGCGGCGCGCTCGCACAGACCATGTTCGCGGCGCAGGGGTCCTTGTCCGCCGCCATCGCCGCCTGTCCAAGCCCAAGCGCCAGTGCGAAGCCCGCAAATGTCATCCCACGCATGATCGTTCCCCCTTCTACCCGCGGGAACTTTACGAGATGGAACGCCGCGCGAAAAGGCCCCTCATAGCGCCATCGCTCTCCCGACGGGCATCGGGTCACCGACGATCCGCCGCGAAATGACGGCCGACATCGTGGCACTGGACGGATTTTCCATCTGCTTGCGCGCGGTTTCTCGTTGCTCGGCGCGCTTGCGCGGGTCCTTCTGGCTCATCTGCGTCTTGAAATGCTGGGCACTGGGCGACGTGATCTCAAGGAAGATTCGCCGACGCTCGGCCGCATAATGGTCGAGCGCCTCCTCGCCCACATGGCCATGTATCACCGCGCCGAGCACCTGGAACAAGGCATTGGCGTCCATGAAGCCGGTCGTGAGGCCGAGGCCGCCGCAGGGATTGCAGGCATGCGCCGCATCGCCCGCCATCAGCACGCGATCGACGCGGAAGCTCGGCGCACAGCGCTCATGGCAGCGATAGGGCGCAGCCTGATCGATCCGGTATTCCGTTTCGGGCGGCATGAAGGCGCGATAATGCTCCGGGATACGATCCCACATGGTCTCCTCATCGAGCGCGCCATCCTCGCCATAGGTGAGACGCCACAAATGCCCGCGATTGAGCCGCGCGATCACGGCCCAGTTCACCGGATCGATCACCATGTTCGTATCGAAATAGCCGAGCGAGGTCAGGTCGACCTCGACATTCGTGGCGACGAAGCGGTCCGGCCAGGTGAAGCCCTCAAACTCCATGCCGAGCAGGCGCCGCGTGGTGCTGCGCGCGCCGTCCGTGCCGATCACCCAGCTGGCGCTGATCTCCTTGCGGCCTTCCGGGGTCTCGATGCCGAGCAGCACGCGATCACCCTGCTGCTCCAGCGACTCCAAACGATGCTCCCAGTGGACGCGCGTGTTCGGCAAGGCGGCAAGGTGGCGTCCGATGATCGCGGCAAGCTCATGCTGTCCGAAATGCAGGTTGAAATTGTACTTCTGGTCCGGGAGCGCGGCCCTGGCGTAGTTGAATTCGATGATCTCGCCAGTGTCGGGATAACGCATGCCGAGACGCTTGCAGTGGAAGGCGATGTCCATGCAGTCGTCGATGACGCCGACACGGTCCAGCAGTTCCAACGTCACCGGATGATAAATGGCGGCGCGCGGCGAATTGACGATATCCTTCTCGCTGTCGATCAGGGTGACATCGATGCCCTGTCGCGCCAGCCCCAGTGCGGTCATGAAGCCGACCGGACCCGCGCCGACGATCACGACGTCTCTCTTCTCCGCCATTGCGCTCTCCTTGCCGGCGACGTCGCCGAATCCGGGCGGTCCCAAGGTGCGCGGGAGGTGTTGAGATGTCAATTTCAAGCACAGCCGGTCGTCTCATTCCCACTTGTGCCTCACCGCGCCTTGCCAAATTGTTCTCTTTATGTTCTTATCAATCCATGTCCCTCATCAAGGGTCGTGGCGCCCAGTCCAACAGCGAATCGTCGCGTTTCAACCTGCCATCGCGGGAAGCGGATGGCGATTGGCTGGACTTTCGGCTGGAAGACGAGGATGCGCCGCCGCCGCTGCGGACGCAGATCACCGAGGAGCGCGCCCGGACGATCATCACGCGGAACAACTCGCCAGACATCGGCTTTGATCAGTCGATCAACGCCTATCGGGGCTGCGAACACGGTTGCGTCTATTGCTTCGCGCGGCCGACCCACGCGCGGATGGACCTTTCGCCAGGGCTGGATTTCGAGAGCAAGCTGTTCGTGAAACCGGAAGCCGCGAAGCTGCTGCGCGCGGAGCTGGCAAAACAGCGCTACTTAGTGAAAACCATTGCGATGGGGACGAACACCGATCCCTATCAGCCGATCGAGGGGCGATGGCGGATCACCCGCGCCTGCATCGAGGTGCTGGCCGCCTGCAAACATCCGCTGATGATCACGACCAAGTCGGACAGGGTGACGCGCGACATCGATCTGCTGGGGCCGATGGCGGCGGACGGGCTGGTCGCGGTCGGTCTCTCGGTGACCAGCCTCGACCCTGCGCTTTCCCGCAAGCTGGAACCCCGCGCTCCGCATCCGCACAAACGCATCGCGGCGATCCGGGCGCTCACTGAGGTCGGCATACCGGTCAATGCATGCATCTCGCCGATCATCCCCGCGATCAACGATCATGAGATCGAGGCGCTGGTCGAGGCCGTGGCCGAGGCGGGCGCGCGTTCGGTGTCCAGTATTCCGGTACGACTGCCCTACGAGATCGCGCCGCTCTTCCGCGAATGGCTCTCGGAGCACTTCCCGGATCGGGCCGGCAAGGTGATGCACCATCTCCAGTCGATCCGCGGCGGGCGCGACAACGACCCCGGCTTCGGCAGCCGCATGCGGGGGGCCGGACCTTATGCCGATCTCATCCGCTTGCGTTTCGATCGTGCCCGCAAGCGCTACGGGCTCGGCAATGGCCGCATCGCCCTACGCACCGATCTGTTCGTGCCGCCAGGCGATCAGGGTCGACTGTTCTGATCTGCGCCGGGCGTGAAAAAGGAGCGGCCCGTGACAGGCCGCTCCCTTCTCTTTTCGATAGGGATCAGGCGAAGCTGACAGCCGTCTTGCGGCGACGCATCGCCGTGCCGACCAGACCGAAGCCCAGGATCATCATCGCCCAGGTCGCCGGCTCGGGGACCGCGCCGCCGACGGCACCATCGAAGATGATCTTGTCGAGCAGCGGATCATTGTTGCCGAGATTGGTGCTGGAATTGATCGTGAAGCTGATCGTGGTCGATGCCCCGGTCGCTACATAATTGATCGAGGTCGTCGTGAACGGCTTCTGGAACACGCCGCTTCCATCGGCCACGATCGTGAACTGTGTCAGCACCGAGCCGATCATTACGTCGAGGATGGTCGTCGCACCGAACGTATTCTCGCCCGAATAGCCGAACGTCAGGGTATAGGCCTCACCAGCCACGGTCGCGACCGTCTGCTGGATGCCATCGCCGAGCGCCGGCAGCGGCGAACCGAAGCCACCGATGTCGTAGTAATATTCGCCGTCATAGGCTGGCGTGTTGAACGCCGAATAAGCGATCACGCCATCCGCATGGCCAATGTTGGTCCAGCCCGGAGGCGTGGTCGTCTGGCTGGTCGAGGCCTCGAAATCGCCGTTGATCAGAAGATTCGCGGCCGACGCCGGCGCGCTCATCACAAGGGCGCCTGCCGCGACCGCGGCAAGCAGATGAAGATGCTTCATGAGTTCAGTCTCCCACATGAACTTGAAAAGCAGCCGAGCCGGCTGCCGCAGTCCGCGACCCATGAAGACGCTTTTATCACGACCGACGGATCAGCCGCGCAGCGCGATTGACAACTCGTTTACCGTCATTGCGGCGCGGCCTCAATCGAGCGACGGCAAAAGCCGCTCAAGCGTGCGCAACCATCGACGACATGATGAACGAACGGCAATATGGGCGGACTAAGGCATCCATGCGCCTGTGCACGAAGAAGCAGCGAAGGTGCGCTGTCAGGACGCGCGATTGGGAGCCAGATCCCGCATATTTCCTGTCATCATCGCGCTGGCCCGCTGCGTCGCGGCGCGTGTGTCATTCGCGAGTTTCTTCACTTCGCTGGCCACAACGGAAAAGCCGCGGCCCGCCTCGCCTGCGCGCGCCGCCTCGATCGAGGCATTGAGCGCCAGCAAATTCGTCTGCGAAGCGATATCGCCGATGGTCGTTACGATCGCGCTGAGCTGGTCCATCGTTTCTTCGAGTGCGCGCTTGCGAGCCTCGAGTTCTGCCTGGAAAGCCAGACCCTCAGCGAGCCGATCCTGCACTTCCTGTTCCAGCTCGACCCGGCGCGTGATGTCCGTCGCGAACTTGACGACCTTGATCGGCTTGCCGGCCGGATCGAGTACGGGGTTGTAAGTCGCCTGCAACCAGATGTCGCGACCGTCCTTCGTCCGTCGCTTGTAGGTTCCGCCGTCATAGTCGCCGCGCCCGAGCTTGCTCCAGAAACGCCGATAATCCTCGCTCGCGGCATCCTCGGGCGTGCAGAACATGCGGTGATGATGGCCGACGATCTCTTCCAGTCGATAGCCCGCCAGACGCAGGAAATGTTCGTTCGCGCCAAGAATCCTGCCGTCGAGCGAAAACTCGATCCGGGCCTGGGAGCGGTTCATCGCTTCGGACAAGGCGAGATGCTCGCCACGCGCCAAGGTTTCGCGCGTGACGTCGCGCGCGATCTTGACGACGCGCTCGACGCGCCCGGCCTCATCTCGCACCGGGCTGTAGGTCGCGTGCAGAAAGACGGGCCGGCCGTCGCGTGCGACACGTGCATAGACGCCTTCGTCGAATTCGCCCGACGCGAGCTTTTGCCAGAACCGTGCGTAGTCGGAGGTGCTGAGATGATCGGCCGAGCAGAGCATCCTGTGAGGCTGGCCCACCAGCTCATCCAGCGCATAGCCGAACGTCTCGACAAACAGGTCGTTGACCCAGATGAGTGTGCCGTCCGGCTGAAATTCAGCGACCAGCTGCGACTGGCAAAGCGCTTGCCAGACCGAATCCAATTTTCCAGAAAACGCCACCGGCCACTCCATATTCACGGTTATCATGGGGCTGCCATGGTAAAAAGCACGCTAAGGACGTTGCTCCGGACGCAAATTTTACATGTCGCAGGTCAGCGTATCGCGAGCGCGTGCGCCATAGTCAGGCAACGACGCGCAGTTGCGGCCCTCCCGGCCCCATGTCGATGCTCGCAACGCCGGTGATCGTCTCGATCCGCTCGGCCAGTTCGCCATCGATCTGGAAGTCGCTGCCGAGGCGGACCTGCGCCCTGCCGAGCGGCGTCTTCGTCTCGATCAGCACTTCAGAGCGCCCGCCGCGCCGATCGCCCAGCATAGCGGCGAGCGGCGCGATGGCCTCGGACGCGACGACCTGAACGACCAGGCGCAGCCGCGCGGCGCTCTGCACGCGCGAAAAAGGCGTGACACCGCGCACGGTGACGCGCGGCGTCTCTTCGCCTGGCTGGCGATCCAGCTCCACGGTCAGCAGCGCGCACTCGCCCTCTTCATACATCCGCGCCAACGTCTTGCAGCCATCCTCATCGAAGCAGCTTGCCTGAAACTGCCCGCTGCTGTCCGAGAAGGTCGCCGAGACGAACCGCCCCCCCTTGCGCGTGTCACGCCAGCGAATGTCCTCGACGAGGCCCGCCATGGCAGCACCGCTGCGCTCGCCTGCGCCGAGGCCGTCCGCCTGACCGCACAGCTCGGCATAGCTGCGCACCCCGCGCTCCTTGCAGAGCTGGCGATAACGATCGACCGGATGCGCCGAGAAATAGAAACCGAACGCCTCCTTCTCCTGCGCCATGCGCTCGCTGAGCGCCCAGCTGACGTCGATCGGCAGCGGCACATCGGCATGCGCGACCTCGTCGCCACCGAAAAGGCCACCCTGCCCGCTCTCGCGCGACTCCGCCGCCTTGGCCGCGACCGAGAGGATCGTCTCCGCCGCGGCATGGACGACCGCGCGGTCCAGCCCGATACAATCGAATGCACCGCCGGCCGCGAGGCTCTCAAGCTGCCGGCGATTCAGCAGGCGTGGCTCGATCCGGTCGGCCAGATCGTCAAGATCGCGGAAGCGCCCGTTCCGGTCGCGCTCCTCGACCAGGGTTTCCATGGCCTTCTCGCCGACGCCCTTGAGCCCACCCAGCGCATAGCGCACCGCCATGCGCGCCGCATCGTTCGGGTCCGGCTCGACCGAGAAGTCGGCGGCGCTCACATTGATGTCCGGGCCGAGGCACGTCAGGCCCATGCGGCGCATGTCATCGACGAACACGCAGAGCTTGTCGGTCTGATGGATGTCGAACGCCATCGAGGCGGCGTAGAACTCTGCCGGGTGATGCGCCTTCAGCCACGCCGTCTGATAGGTGAGCAGCGCATAAGCGGCGGCGTGACTCTTGTTGAAGCCATAGCCGGCGAACTTGTCGATCAAGTCGAACAGCTCATTGGCCTTCTTCTTGTCGATCGCATTGATCTTGCAACCCTCGACGAAGGTCGCGCGCTGCGCGTCCATCTCCGCCTTCACCTTCTTGCCCATGGCGCGACGCAGGAGGTCGGCGCCGCCGAGCGAATAGCCGGCGAGGATCTGCGCGGCCTGCATCACCTGCTCCTGATAGACGAAGATCCCGTAGGTCTCCTTCAATATGCCTTCGAGCAGCGGGTGGGGATATTCGATCTCCTCGACGCCGTTCTTGCGACGGCCGAACATAGGGATATTGTCCATCGGGCCGGGGCGATAGAGCGCGCCGAGCGCGATAATGTCCTCGAACACGGTCGGCTTCACCGCCGCCAGTGTCTTGCGCATGCCCTCGGATTCCACCTGGAACACGCCGACCGTGTCGCCGCGCTGGAGCAGGGCATAGGTCTTCTCGTCGTCCCAGCTCAGCGCATCGAGATCGACCGTGACGCCACGCGCGGCCAGCAGCTGGATCGCGCGCTGAAGCACGGACAGCGTCTTGAGGCCGAGAAAGTCGAACTTCACCAGACCCGCCGTCTCGACATATTTCATGTCGAACTGCGTCACCGGCATATCGGACTTCGGATCGCGATAGAGCGGCACCAGCTCGCTCAGCGGCCGGTCACCGATCACCACGCCGGCAGCGTGGGTCGAGCTGTTGCGCGGCAGGCCTTCGAGCATCATCGCCTGATCGACGAGGCGCTTGATCTGCCGGTCCGCCTGATATTCGGCCACGAACTCGGCCGAGCCGTTCATGGTTCGGGCGAGCGTCCAGGGATCGGTCGGGTGGTTCGGCACCAGCTTGGCAAGCCGATCGACCTGATTATAACCCATCTGGAGAACGCGGCCGGTATCCTTGAGCGCCGCGCGCGCCTTCAGCGTACCGAAGGTGATGATCTGCGCGACATGGTCGTGACCATATTTGTTCTGCACGTAGCGAATGACCTCGCCGCGCCGCGTTTCGCAGAAGTCGATGTCGAAGTCCGGCATCGAGACGCGCTCGGGATTGAGGAAGCGCTCGAACAGCAGGCCAAGTTGCAAAGGATCGAGATCGGTGATCGTGAGCGACCAGGCGACCACGGAACCCGCGCCTGAACCACGGCCCGGCCCCACCGGAATATCCTGCGCTTTCGCCCATTTGATGAAATCGGCAACGATGAGAAAGTAGCCGGGGAAGCCCATCTGGATGATGACGTCGAGCTCGAAATCCAGCCGGGTCACATAAGGGTCACGCTCAGCCGCATCGACAATGCCGAGCTTGTCGAGCCGTGCGGCAAGGCCGGCATGGGCATCCGCGCGCAATTGCGCTTCCTCGCCAGCCCGATCGCCGGCAAGGCTCGGCAGGATCGGCTTGCGCTTGGGCGCCATCACCGCGCAGCGCTGCGCCACGACGAGGGTATTGGCAATCGCCTCGGGCAGATCGGCAAATATCGCCGCCATCTCGTCGGCCGGCTTCATCCAGCTCTGCGGCGAGCTTTTCGGCCGCTCATCGCTATCCACATAGCTGCTGTTGGCAATGCAGAGCAGCACGTCATGCGCGCCATGAAAATCGCGATCGGCATAGCAGGCGGGGTTGGTCGCGACGATCGGCAGATCGCGCGCATAGGCCAGTTCGATCAGCGTTTCCTCGGCGCGCTCCATCACCGGATCGCCGGCACGCGAGAGCTCGATATACAGACGGTCGCCGAACAGGGCCTGCAACCGGTCGAGATAGACGCTAGCCGCCTCGGGCTGGTCTTCCGCGATCAGACGGGCCAGCGCGCCCTCGCCCGACGCAGTCAGGCAGAGCAGCCCGTCGGAAAAGCGCTCCAGCGCCACGAACTCGACATGGGCGTCCGCCGTTTCGGGCCGCTCGACATGGGCCTGGCTCACCAGTGCGCAGAGATTGGTGTAACCGGTCTCGTCCTGCGCGAGCAGCACCAGCCAGTCGAGCACGATCGATGCATTGTCCGGCCGCCCTGGCCGGGCCACAGCGATTGTCGCACCGATGATCGGCTGCACGCCGGCCTTCGCCGCGGCCTCGGAGAAGGACATGGCCGCATAAAGCCCATTGCGATCAGTCAGCGCGGCGGCAGGGAAACCGAGATCCCTGGCGCGCGCCGCGAGTTGCTTGGGCGCGATGGCGCCCTCGAGCAACGTATAGGCCGACAAATTGCGAAGCGGGACATAGGGCGCATGCGGCATGGCCATGCCCTTATGTGGTTCCGATCCGAGTCTGCGCAAGCCGCCCGATCCGCGCGGCCCGACTTGTCCACAGACTTTTGCACCGCGGGCCCGTAACCTTGCCAGTAACGCAATTTCATGGTCCAACTTGCGGCCAGATCACCATCTTGGGGGAGTGACAGCATGAACGACGTTACACCCGGCGGCTCGGACAACAATCTTGTCGAGCGGGCCAAGGCCATCATCCTGAAACCCAGGGAGGAATGGCCGATCATCGAGCGCGAGACGTTATCGAGCGGCGACCTTTTCACCCGCTACGCCGTGCCGCTCGCCGCGATAGGACCGGTCGCCCAGTTCATCGGCGGCCAGCTCTTCGGCTATGGCGCGCTCGGCTTCACCTATCGGCCCGGCATCATGGGCGGCCTGTCCATGGCCGTCGTCGGCTACGTGCTCTCGCTGATCGGCCTCTTCGTCATCAGCTTCGCGGCCAACAAGCTGGCCCCGACGTTCGGCGGTGAGTCCAGTTCGCGCAACGCCTTCAAGCTGGTCTGCTATTCGATGACGGCTTCGTGGATTGCCGGGATCTTCGGGCTCATACCCTCACTCAGCTTTCTTGCGATCGTGGGCCTCTACTCCTTCTATCTCTTCTATCTTGGTGCCGGCCCGCTGATGAAAGTGCCGGCCGAAAAGAGCGTGACCTACACGATTGTCACCGTCGTCTGTGTCCTTCTACTGTATATCGTCATCGGCACGGTGACGGCGAGGGTCACCGGCCTGTTCGGCGGCATGGCGCTGCAGAGCGGTACGGTCAGCGATTCCGATGGCGGCACCATCACCCTCCCCGGTGGCGGCGCGCTCGACACCGGCAAAATCGAACAGGCCGCCAAGGACATCGAGGCGGCGGCGACGGGCAAGGCCGAGACCGTCGCGGCGAGCGATTTGCAGGCGCTGCTGCCGACCAGCATCGGCAGCTATCAGCGCACCTCGATCGAGAGCAGCAAGGCCGGCCCCGCCAGCCAGGCGGAGGCGCGCTATGAAGCAGACGGCAAGAGCTTCCGGCTCAAGGTCGCCGATGTCGCCATCGCCGGCGCGATGGCGGGCATGGCCGGCGTCTTCGGCGTCGAACAGAACAAGGAAGATGCCGACAGCTACGAAAAGACCACCACTGTGGACGGCAATCTCGTGCAGGAAAAATGGGACCGATCGTCGAACAGCGGCTCGTTCATGACGATGGTCGGCAAACGCTTCATCGTCGAGGCCGACGGTGAGGCAGCGAGCATCGACGAACTGAAGGCTGCGGTCGCGAGCATCGATGCAGGGCGATTGGCACGCCTCGCCGGAGGCTGACAGGGGCCGACAGGCGAGGAAGGGCGCGCGCCGTGCGCCCTTTTGCCACTCCGATGTGAGAGGCCCAGCGGTCGCCACGCTTCGACACCCGGCATCGCGCCTGATCGCCAAAAGAAAGGCCCGCCGGATCGCTCCGACGGGCCTCTGTCTTCCCACTATGTCGCGTATGAATCAGGCCGCGACGACGGCCTTGGACTTGCGCGTGCGCAGCGCGCCGCCGACCATGGCGATGCCGGCAACCATCATGGCCCATGTCGTCGGCTCGGGAACCGCGCCACCGGCACCGTTGATGTCGAGCGACACAACGGTGTTGGCGTCGAAGCTGAGGCCCTGCCAGTTGACCGTGATGCTGTCAGCCGTCCAGCTGACGTTCGCCGCGCTGAAGCCGGCCATATTGGTCGCGCCGTTGATCGTCACGCTGGTGAAAGCGCCGATCGTGTTGAACACGTCGGTGATCACCCAGCCGTTGAACGCCGCACCATTCCACGACGTACTCGTGGTGAAGTCCACGAAGATGTTGGTGTCGGAAATGTCGATCGTGCCGGTGCTGTCAGCAATGTTGCTGACCTCGATGCCCGCACCAACGACCTTGTTGCCGTTATCAGCAAAGCCATAGGGCGAACCGCTGTCCGGATAATAATATTGATAGTTGATCGTGGCGCCATCGAGCAGAACCGCATTGGCATTGCCGGAAAGCGTCGCGGCAGCAGCGGCTGCAAGGACGACAAACGACTTCTTCATAAATCTCTCCCACAGAGAATGTGATGACTGCCCGGAACGCCCACGCAGCCGGATGGTTGCGACTCTGTTCATTCTGATTAACGATCGCTTACACGCTGCGTGCATCCCGCGCAATTTAATCGCGGTGACACTGTCCAATCCTCGCACATTGCCCTCGTCTCGTCGCAATCTACCAGGTCAGTGCTTCGCCATCATAGGCCCAAAAACGACCGGTGTTGTCGAGGTTCAGACCAGCCAGCACGTTCCTCAAGCCCGTCGCGCTGGTCTCGACATCGATGTCGGCGCCTGCTCCGCCCATATCGGTGCGCACCCAGCCGGGATGCAGGGAGGCGACGGCGATCCCTTCCTCCGCCAGATCGGTCGCGAGGCACTGAACGACCTTGTTCACGGCCGCCTTCGACGCGCGATAGGCGACATGATCGGATTTGGCATAGGCCATCGATCCCATCCGGCTCGAAACAACGGCGACTTTCGCGTCCTTCGCCGCGCGCAGATTGGGCAGCAGCGACTGAATGACGCGGAGCGGCCCGAGCACATTGGCGTCCAGCGTTGCCGCGAACCCGGCAAAGTCCATCGCCGTCGCGCTCTGGTTCGCCGCGTCCGGGCCGATGACACCGGCATTGGCGATCAGCAGGTCGATGGGCTTGCCGCCCAGTGCCGCTGCCGCCTTCGCGACAGACTCGCCGCTGGTCACATCCAGTGCGACGGTCGTGCCGAACAGTGGATCGGCCTTGTCGATGCCGCGCATCATTCGAATGACCTCGTGGCCTTCCCGCGCATATTGGCGCGCCAATTCCAGCCCGATACCGCGATTTGCGCCGGTGATGACGATGGTTGCCATGATGCCACTCCTTGCCAGGGCCACCGCCGGAGGCGCGGCCGAAAGGTTGCTAGTCCAGAACCCCGTCATGCAGCCGCACGATCCTGTCCATCCGCGCTGCGAGGCGCTCGTTGTGCGTCGCGATCAGCGCTGCCGAGCCTTGCTCCCGGACGAGCCGGACGAACTCGTCCAGCACGACATCGGCCGTGCGCTCGTCCAGATTGCCGGTCGGCTCGTCCGCCAGCACGAGGGCCGGCTTGTTGGCCAGCGCCCGCCCGACAGCAACGCGCTGCTGTTCGCCGCCGGAAAGCTGGCTCGGTTTGTGATCGAGCCGGTGCCCGAGGCCGAGGCTGGAAAGCAGGCTCTCCGCGCGCGCCTTCGCCTCATCGGTACTCTTGCCGAAGATCAGCTGCGGCAGGATCACATTCTCGATCGCGCTGAAATCCGGCAGCAGATGATGGAATTGATAGACGAAGCCAAGCCGCTCGCGGCGCAAGGTCGTGCGGCCGTCATTGCCCTCGCCCGCCACCTCGACACCACACAGGCGGATCGATCCACCATAGCCGCCTTCCAGCAACCCGATGGCCTGCAACATGGTGGACTTGCCCGAGCCAGAGGGACCGAGCAGCGCCACGATCTCGCCCGCGCCAACTCGCAGATCGACGCCGCGCAGCACGTCGATCTGCGCGCCGCCCTGCGTGAAGCTGCGCGAGAGCGCGGAGACGGCCAAAACCTCGCTCATGCCACTTCACTCATAGCGCAGCACCTGCACCGGATCGGTATTGGCGGCCTTGAGTGCCGGATAGAGCGTCGCGAGGAAGCTGAAGCCGATGGCCATCAGGCAGATGGCGACGATCTCCACCGGATCGGGCTTGGAAGGCAAGGTGGTGAGGAAACGGATCGAGGGGTCCCATATCTGCTGGCCGGTCAGGAATTGCACGCCGTCGAGAATACCCTGACGGAAGAAAAGGATGATCGAGCCCAGCACCAGCCCCGCCAGCGTGCCGAGCGATCCGATAGCGAGGCCGACAGTCACGAAGATGCGCAGCAGGCTGCTTCGCGTCGCGCCCATCGTCCGCAGAATAGCAATGTCGCGCGTCTTGGCGCGCACCAGCATGATCAGCGAGGAGAGAATGTTGAACACCGCCACGAGAATGATCAGCGATAGGATGACGAAGCTCACCACGCGATCGACCTGCAAGGCCTCGAACAGGCTGGAGTTCATCTGCCGCCAGTCGATCACCAGCGCCTGCCCGCGCACCTGCTCGGCCAGCGGTGCGAGGATCTCGCCGACCCGGTCGGGATCGTTGGTCTGCACCTCGACCATTCCGACCTTGTCACCCAGCAGCAGCAAGGTCTGCGCATCCTTCATCGGCATGATGACGAAGGCCTTGTCGTAATCGTAGATGCCGATCTCGAAGATCGCGCCCACTTCATAGGGGATTTGCCGCGGCACCGTGCCGAACGGCGTCGATCGCCCGGCGGGATTGATGATGCTGATCGTCTGGCCGACGGTCACGCCCATATTTTCGGCCAGCCGCGATCCGACCGCGACCTTGCCGCTGCCGGTGCGAATCGCATCGAGCGATCCGGCGACGACCTTACCCTTGAGCGAAGGGCTTTCGCGAATATCCTCTTCGGTCATGCCTCGGATAAGGGCGGCCTCGACGCGGCCCTGAAAGGTCGCGAGCAGCGGCTGCTCAATCAGCGGCGATGCGCTCGTCACGCCCGGCGTGGCGCGCGCCTTCGCGGCAATGTCCTGCCAGTTGTCGAGTCGCCCGCCATAGCCCTGCACGACCGCATGGCCGTTCAGGCCGACGATCTTGTCGAACAGCTCGGCCCTGAAGCCGTTCATCACGCTCATCACCACGATCAGCGCCGCGACCCCCAGCATGACCGCGATCAGGCTGATCGCCGCCACGAGAAAGATGAATCCCTCGCCTTTACCGGGCAGCAGGTAGCGCCGGGCAATCATCTGTTCATAGCGGTTGAGGATCATGATGCTGCGGGCAGCCTCGACAGGGGGTGCCTTCCTCTATGGCGCGGGCGTGCCGGTGGCAAGGGTTGCAGCGGAAAACCGACATGTCGTAGCGTCAGGCATCGTCAAACCCCATCTGTTGCGGAATTGGCACAGATGCCGAAGCAATTTTTCGGGAACCCTGTTTGCCAGTGACAGGGCCGGACACCTCGCTTAGCTTCGTCGCTGAAACACAGGCTTTTCATAGCAGGCCGTGGTTCAGGGACGTCGCTCTCCCGCCTACTCGCTTGAGGGGGCCGGTTAGGTGAGCGGAGACGACGCCAAAGGGGGAGACGATTTTTTCGTCCACGGGCGCCCGGATCGGAAATCGATCTGGGCGCTTAGTCTTTCTGGGCAACGTGCCCCTCTTGAAACCCCCTCCCCCGCACATATCTGAAGCTCGTCCGATCGCCACTCAGGGATCGGATGATGAACCGGGCGCCCGGTGCGGGGTCCGGCATCGCACCTATCAAACACGCTCCTTTGGAGGATTTGACTATGCGTGGTTTCGACCTGACTCCCTATCGCCGCAGCACGGTCGGCTTCGACCGACTGTTCGACCTCATCGAGAACAGCGCGCGGCAGCAGACCGACAATTATCCGCCCTTCAACATCGAGCGCCTGGACGAGGACCGCTATCGAGTGACGCTCGCCGTCGCCGGGTTCAAGGCCGACGAGATCGACATCACCGCTCAGCAGAACCTACTGCAGGTGAGCGGCCGGAAAGCCGAAGTCGCCGAGAGCGACCGCACGAAGTTCCTGCACCTCGGCATTGCCAATCGGAGCTTCGAGCGCCGCTTCGAGCTGGCCGATTTCGTCCGCGTCGAGCGCGCTGACCTCTCCGATGGTCTCCTGACCGTCGAGCTGGTGCGCGAGATCCCCGACGCGATGAAGCCGCGCAAGATCGCCATCAACGGCAAGGGTGAGGTCATCGACCTCGCAACCGGCGACAAGAACGCCGCCTGAGCCGTAGTACGAGCTCTCTAACCAGTCAGAGAGTGGGCGTCCGGGGAAACCCGGGCGCCCTTTTGTGTCTCATTCGTCATCCCAACGAACGCTGGGATCTCGGGTAGAGGTAGCCGGGCCGCGAATTTATGAGACCCCAGGTTACGCTGGGGTGATGGCATGGGGTCAGGTCAGGCTTTCACCCGGTAGTGATAGCCATAGAGATCGCGCCCGATGCCGAGCCCCGCGTAAAGCCGCCGCGCCGGTGCGTTGTCGGCCATGACCTGCAGCGCAACACCCTCCACACCCTGCTGTCGCGCCCACAAGATCAATCCCGAGACACACTGGCGTGCCAGTCCAAGCCCACGCAGCGCCGGGTCCGTCACTACCGATTCGAGCGCCAGCAGGCCGTCCTGTATTGCGCCGAAAGCGATCGAGGCGATCCGCCCTTCGTGTCGAGCTGCGGCAAAGCCACATGGCAGCAGGAGCGATGCGATGATCGCGCGATAGGCCGCACAGCCGGTTGGGTCATTGCCGCTCAGGCGATCACGGGCAGAGAGCCAGTCTTCATCCGGCAAGTCGGCCACGGACACCTGGCCCGCCGTTTCCAGCGTCAGGTCGTCCATGTCGCCATAAAGCGTCCGCGTGACGCCATCGATCTCATAGCCCCGCGCCGCCAGCTTGGTGTCGATTCCATCGATGATCCCGGGCACGCGAAACAGGACGCGCTGCCCCAGTCGCCGATACGTAGCCTCCACCCGCTCGATATGCGCTTCATCGATCAGAGCGCCGGGATGCAGTGGATTGGCCGAGTTCGCCCGTCGCGTCGGGCCGCCGGATGCGCGTAGCAGCCAGCCGCCCAGCACAATCTCGCGATGTGACGGCCAGGCGTTGAGGCAGGCTGCCTCGATCCGCCAATTGAGCTCCTGCGATGTCATGAGCGCTCCCCAAAAGGGGAGCCTATCGATCTGGCCTCACGCGCTCAAGCGCCGGATCAGACCAGCCGGCTCTGCTTCACCGCCGCGGCAATGAAGCTCGCGAAGAGCGGATGCGGATCGAACGGCTTGGACTTGAGCTCCGGATGAAACTGCACGCCGATGAACCAGGGATGGTCCGGC
The DNA here is from genome assembly GCF_019737615.1 of Sphingobium xanthum. GTDB lineage: Bacteria > Pseudomonadota > Alphaproteobacteria > Sphingomonadales > Sphingomonadaceae > Sphingobium > Sphingobium xanthum. The sequence continues at coordinate 83,526 of NZ_JAHKKS010000002.1, forward strand.
CGCTCGATGATCTCCGGCAGCGTGCCGTCCGGCGACATGCCGGAAAAGAACAGTCCGCCCTTTTCCAACGGCTCGCGATAACTCGCATTGACTTCGTAGCGATGGCGGTGCCGCTCGCTGATGTCATTGCCGCCATAAATGCTCGCAACGACGCTGTTGCCGGTCAGTTTCGCCGGATAGGCGCCGAGCCGCATCGTGCCGCCGAGGTCGCCCTCGGCGGTGCGCTTCTGCAAGCCTTCCTTGCTCATCCACTCGGTGATGAGACCGACGACCGGCTCGTCCGTCGGGCCGAATTCGGTCGTGGAGGCGGCGGCAATGCCCGCCGTGTTCCGCGCGCCCTCGATGCAAGCCATCTGCATGCCGAGGCAGATGCCGAAGAACGGTACCTGTCGCTCGCGCGCGAAGCGCACCGAGGCTATCTTGCCTTCCGATCCGCGTACGCCGAAGCCGCCGGGCACGAGAATGCCGTGCATCGGCTCGAGTTTCGCGGCGATGTCGCTGTCCTCGGCTTCGAACAATTCGGCATCGAGCCACTGGACCTTGACCTTCACGCGGTTGGCAAGACCGCCATGCACAAGCGCCTCATGCAGCGACTTGTAGGCGTCCGGCAGGCCGACATATTTGCCGACGACGCCGATCGTCACTTCGCCTTCCGGATTCTGCTGGCGGTCCATGATGTCCGCCCAGCGCGCCATGTCCGGCTCCCGAACGCCCTCGATGCCGAAGGCGCGCAGCACGGCCGTGTCGAGGCCCTCGGCATGATATTGCGCCGGCACCGCATAGATGCTGCTCGCGTCGAGCGCGGGGATCACTGCATCCTTGCGGACGTTGCAGAACAAAGCGATCTTGGCCCGCTCACTGTCCGGCAGCGGGTGCTCGGTGCGGCAAAGCAGGATATCGGGCTGGATGCCGAGCGAGGTCAGCTCGCGCACGCTATGCTGGGTCGGCTTGGTCTTGAGCTCGCCGGCCGCCGCGATATAGGGCACCAGCGTCACATGGACGAAGATGGTCTGGCCGACGTCCAGCTCGTTGTGGAGCTGGCGGATCGCCTCCATGAACGGCAGGCTCTCGATATCGCCCACCGTCCCGCCGATCTCGCACAGCACGAAATCGACATCGTCCGTCTCGGCAAGGGCGAACGCCTTGATCTCGTCAGTGACGTGCGGGATCACCTGCACGGTCGCGCCCAGATAATCGCCGCGCCGCTCGCGCTGGATGATCGTCTGGTAAATGCGCCCCTGCGTCACATTGTCGGCCTGACGGCTCGCGACGCCCGTGAAGCGCTCATAATGGCCGAGATCGAGATCGGTCTCGGCGCCGTCGTCCGTCACATAGACCTCGCCATGCTGATAGGGCGACATCGTGCCCGGATCGACATTGAGATAAGGATCGAACTTGCGGGTGCGGACCGTGAAGCCGCGCGCCTGGAGCAGCGCGCCGAGCGAGGCGGCCATGAGGCCCTTGCCAAGCGAAGAGACCACGCCGCCGGTGATGAAAATGAACCGCGCCATGGGAGGTGAGGCTTACTCGTTACTCGACGAAAAGGGCAAGCGAACGAATCCGCCGCCTGCGAAAAAATTATGCTGTGCGCGCAATTATTGGGCGAGCGGGACCGACTGGTTGGTCGTCACCGGGGCAGCGCCGTTGCTCGCGGCTGCGGCGGCGCCGGAAAGCGCATCGCCGTTTGCAGCGGGAACGGCGCCATCATCGACCGGTCCGGCCTTGCCGACCAGCGACGTGTCCACCGTGGCCGCGCGGTGCTGCGTGGCGGCAATGACCGCCAGCACGATGCTGAGGCTCACGAAGACCGTGGCCAGAACAGTCGTCGAGCGCGTCAGGAAATCCGCCGCGCCGCGCGCCGACATCAGCCCGCTCGGGCTGCCGCCCATGCCGAGACCGCCGCCTTCCGAACGCTGCATCAAAATGACCGTGACGAGCGCGGCCGCGACGATGGCCTGGACGACGAGAATGAAAGTGAACAGCATGAGGGTGCGGCAAATCCGGTTATGGTCTTGAAGCCGCGCATGTAGCGTCGAAACGCGACGGGTTCAACCTCGCCGCACCGCACACAATGAAGGCCGAGTCGCGGACACGCCGAACCGTCGCGCCAGAACGGCAGGACGGTCGGTACAACGGCGCGAAACCGACGCAAATCTGTCTCATACAGGGACGACCACGCCATTCGCGGCTCTCGCGACGCACGACTCGTCGCAAAGCGTCCGCATCATCTTGCGTAGCCACGCGCCGCGCCGCTTACTGAAAAGGTTAATGCGTGGGAGAATATGATGTCGCACATCCTGAAAATCGCGCCTGTCGCCGCCCTTTCCGCTCTGCTGCTCAGCGGCTGTGCCACGAAAGAGTATGTCGATAGCCGGGTCGCCTCGCTGAACAACCGCATCGATGGAGTCGATCGCACCGCGCAGGATGCCCTCTCCCGCGCGACGGCCGCCCAGAAGCTCGCGGAAGGCAAGTTCGTCTATTCGGTCGTGCTGAGCGACGAGAGCGTCAAATTCCCCTTCGCAAAGGCCGATCTCTCACCCACGGCCGAGACTCGCCTCGCCGAGCTCGCCAAGCGGCTCATCACCGACAACAAGAACGTCTATCTCGAGATCCAGGGCTATACCGACAATGTCGGCACGCCCGCGCGCAATCTGCGCCTCGGCCAGGCCCGCGCCGACGCCGCCATGCTGTACCTGCATCGCCAGGGCGTCCCGGCCAACCGTATGGCCACCGTCTCCTATGGCGAGGCCCAGCCCGTCGCGCCGAACACGACGGCGGACGGCCGCGCGAAGAATCGGCGGATCACCGTGGTGGTGCTGAACTAGGCCGCTCACCCATGGAAGAAATCATAGACCTGCTGCGCTACGGCTGACGACACACCGGGCGCGCGCTGGAGATCATCCAGGCTCGCATTGCGCACCGCGCTCGCCGTGCCGAAGTGCATGAGCAGCGCCTTCTTTCGCGCGGGACCGATACCGGGGACCTCATCCAGCGAACTCACCGTGATCGCCTTCGCCCGCTTCTGCCGGTGCGCGCCGATGGCGAAGCGATGCGCCTCGTCCCGCAACCGCTGGAGATAGAAGAGCACCGGGTGATTCACCGGCAGCTGGAAATCGCGCCCGTCCAGCAGGTGGAAGACTTCCCGGCCTTCGCGGCCATGATGCGGCCCCTTGGCCACACCGACCATCGGTACCTCCTCGATACCGAGTTCCTCCAGCACTTTCCGCGCCGCATTGAGCTGCCCGCGCCCGCCGTCGACCAGCACCAGATCGGGCCATTCGCCCGTCTCGCGATCCGGGTCTTCCTCCTGCACGCGCCCGAAGCGCCGCTCGAACACTTCGCGCATCATGCCGAAATCGTCCCCAGCGATCGTCTCGGGCTTCTTGATGTTGAACTTGCGATAGGCGTTCTTGCGGAACCCCTCCGGCCCCGCGACGACCATCGCGCCCAGCGCATTCGTGCCCTGAATATGGCTGTTGTCGTAGATCTCGATGCGGTCCGGCGGCCCTTCCAGCGCAAACAGATCGGCCAGTTCGGTGAGGATCTTGCCTTGCGCACTGCTTTCCGCCTGGCGCCGCTCCAGCGCTTCCACGGCATTGCGCTGCGCCTGCTTGATCAGCTTCACGCGCTCGCCCCGCTGTGGCACCTCGATGCGCACCTTGCGCCCGATGCGCTGCGTCAGTGCCTCGGCGAGCAGCAAGGTCTCGGCCGGCTCGCGATCGCACAGGACCAGCGGCGCAGGCGGCACATCCTCGTAGAATTGCGCCATGAACTGCATCAGCACTTCATCCTCGCTCACCTCGGCGGTGTGGACCGGGAAGAAGCTGCGATGCCCCCAATTCTGCCCGCCGCGGATGAAGAAGGCCTGGATGCACATGCCGCCATTCTTGCTGGCGAGCGCGAAAATGTCGGCGTCGCCCAGCCCCTCGGCATGGATCGCCTGGCTACCCTGGATGAAGGTCAATGCTTTCAGCCGGTCGCGATAGACGGCGGCCATCTCGTAATCCATCGCCTCGGCCGCCTTGGTCATGGCATCGCCGAGCTTGGCCTGCACCTTGGTCGATTTGCCCCCGAGGAAATCCTGCGCGTCGGCCGTCAGCTCGGCATAGGCCTCCTCGCTGATCCGCCCCACACAAGGCGCCGAACAACGGCGGATCTGATAGAGCAGGCACGGCCGCGACCGGTTGTTGAAATAGCTGTCCGTGCAACTGCGCAGCAGGAACAGCTTCTGCAGCGCATTCAGCGTTTTGCGGACCTGCCCCGCGCCCGCGAACGGCCCATAATATTGTCCCTTGATCCGCCGCGCACCACGATGGAGCTGCACGCGCGGAAAGGCATGATCCTCGCGCAGCAGGATGAAGGGGAAGCTTTTGTCGTCGCGCAGCAGCACATTGTAAGCGGGCCGGAACCGCTTGATGAGCTGCGCCTCCAGTAACAGCGCTTCAGCCTCATTGTTGGTCGTGACGATCGTCATCGATCGGGTCTGCGAGACCATCCGCTGCAGCCGCTTGGGCAACCGATCGACCTGTGTGTAGTTCGTCACGCGATTGCGCAGCGCCCGCGCCTTGCCAACATAGAGCACGTCGCCGCGCGCATCCTGCATCCGATAGACGCCCGGCCGCGTCGGCAGGGTCTTCAGCGTTTCGCGGATCGCCGCCACACCGGTTTCGATATCTGGCGTATCGCTGCCGCGAATGGCATAGGTCGCCGCCTCCTCATTGAAACGGTTCGGTGATGAGGGGCGATCAGTCATGGAGGGGATTTAGGACTGAGGTGCGAACGGAGCAATGCCGGGAAGGCACATCCGCAAAACAACCTCACTTCTGCTCCTCTCCCCTCGCGGGAGAGGAAAGCGAAACTTGCGACCGGCGGTCGCTAGCGCAGCTTGGAGAGGGGGTTTTGCGGTGGTACGGCTGGCCGCCCCCTCCCCCTCCCACCGCGTCCGGCGGCGCCCCCCCCCCTCTCCCGCGAGGGGAGAGAGGATCGCGGAAACGAAAAAGCCGGGCTGAAACCAGCCCGGCTCTTCATGTCTGGCTATTGCCGGCGGCGCTCAGTGCGTCAGCTTGGAGATCACGTCGTCGACCAGGTCCTTGTCCGCCTTGGCGTCGTGGGTCTGCTTGATGAGCGCGGCAGCCGCAGCCGTCGCGGCCGTCGCAGCCTTGGCGCGAACGTCGGCGATCGCGGCACGCTCGGCCGCGCCGATCTTGTCCTCGGCCATCTTCTGGCGACGCTTCACCAGCGCCTCGGACTCCGCCTTGGCAGCCTTGATCAGATCGGCAGCCTCTTCCTCGGCGGCCGCACGCATCGCGTCGGCATCCTTGGCGGCGGCGGCGATCTTCGCCTGATATTCCGCCTTCAGCGCCTCGGCCTCGGCGCGCAGCTTGGCGGCCTCGTCGAGCTGCGAGCGGATCGTCGCGATCTTCTTGTCGAGTGCACCGCCGAGCAGCGCCGGAACCTTCTTCCAGAGCAGCACGGCAATGAACACCAGCATCGCTAGGCTGACCCAGGCCGTGGCATCCATGCCGACGGCCTTGGGCTCAGGGCCATGCGCGGTCGGGCCGCCATGCGCCTCGGTCGCGGCATGAACGTCGCCGCTCAGGCCCTGGACCTTGTCGGCCTGATCGAGATTGTGCGCCACGGCCTGCGAGGCGTTATCCAGATGCTCGGCGGGGCTGTCGCTATGATTGGCCATCAGATTACCGCCTTCACTGCCTTGAGCGCCGCATCGGCCGACACGTCGGTCCCGGCCAGACGACGGACGATGTCCGCCGCAGCTTCGGCCGCGACTGCCTCGATCTCACCCAGCGCCTTGCCGCGCCCGGCTTCGATCTCGGCTTCGGCAGCGGCCAGCTTCTCGCCGATCGCCGCGTCTTCCTTGGCCAGCTTGGCCTCGCGGTCCTTCGCTGCCTTGGCCTTCGCCTCGGCAAGCTTGGCCTGCGCGTCGGCGCGGGCCTCGTTTTCCTTCGCCCGCCAGTCCGCTTCCAGCGCATCGGCGGCTGCCGAATTGGCCTTGGCGGCTTCCAGATCGTCGGCGATCTTCTTGTCGCGCGCATCCACCGTCGACTGGACCTTCGGCACCATGCCAAGGCCGATGACGAAGAACACGATGCCGAACGTCAGCAGAAGCCAGAAGATCTGCGATGAGTAGGTTGCGGCAAGTTGGGCTATTTGAGGCATATCACCTGTCCGTCAGCGCGATCCGGTGGTGCCCTTGGGCCGCCACCGCACCGCTTCGTTTGTCAGATCGTGAGATCAGGCAACGAAGATCAGGATCATCGCAACGACGAACGCCAGCAGACCGAGAAGCTCGGCGGCGGCGAAGCCGATGAACAGGCGGCCCTGCTGGCCGTCTGCGGCGCCCGGATTGCGCAGCGCGCTCTCGAGGAAGCTGCCGAAGACGTTACCCACGCCGATGGCGGCCATGCCGGCACCGATTGCTGCGAGGCCGGCGCCGATGAGCTTTGCGGCTTCTGCGTCCATGGTAATAAACTCCTTCTCTAAAATCAGTCAGTCAGTTGATTGAAAACTCAGTGCAGATGCTCGGCATCGTGGATGTACAGCGACGTGAGCAGTGCGAAAACATAGGCCTGAATGCCGGCGACGAGCACTTCGAGCGCCGAGACGCCGATCATCAGCGCGAAGCTCGGGATGCCGACGACGCCGCCCCAGAGCGGGCTGGCATTGGCGGAATTGATCACGAAGCCGGCCAGCACCTTGAGCAGGATGTGCCCGGCGATCATCGCCACGAACAGTCGGAGGCCGAGGCTGAACGGGCGGAACAGGAACGAGACCAGCTCGATCGGGAAGATCACCAGCACCATCGGCAGCGGCGTGCCGTGAGGGATGAAGAGGCTGAAGAACTTGATCCCGTGCTTGAAGAAGCCGACGATCAGCACGATCGAGAAGCTCAGGATCGCCAGCACGCCGGTGACGGTGAAGTGGCTGGTGAAGGTGAAGGGATGCAGGCCGATCACGCCGAGCGGCAGCAGGCCGAGCAGGTTGGCGAAGAGGATGAACATGAAGAGCGAGAAGATGTAGGGCACATACTTGCGACCGCCCTTGCCGATATTCTCGTCGGTCAGCTTGGCGATGAAGCCCGTCATCGACTCTACGGCGGCTTGCCAGCGGCCCGGAACGAGCTCGCGCTTCATGCCGCCGAGCATGAACACCCATAGCACGACGACGGTGATGACCATCCAGAGCGCGCTGTTCGTGAAGGCGATGTTGTAGCCGCCAATGGCCAGATGATCGGTGCCGAACATCGGCTCGATCGCGAACTGGTGCATCGGGTCAATCTTGCCGGATTCTGCCACGTATCAATCCCGTTTAGCCGTCTGCGAGTAAGACGAAAGCGTCCCTATTGCGGAGGACGCTTCGTCGAAATCCTTATGATGTTCCTGAAGGCCACGATGATCCCCAAGAAGAGGAAAACCAGCAGGAGCCAGGGCGACGTGCCGATGAACCGGTCCAGGACCCATCCAACAAGCGCACCACCGGCAAGACCGCCAAGCAGTTCCGCGAGCACCCGGTTACCCAGACGATAATTCTCGTCCATGCCACCGGTCTGGCCCGTTCCGGTCCTGACCTGTTCGATTGCTTCCGCGCGCTTCACCCGCTCATCGAGCGACTTCAGGCGGTCATCTTCGGCAATCCGGTCTTGCCCGGGGTCGGTCTCGGCCATGTCGCCACCTCTGTTTCACGTCGCTTGAGCGCGCAAAACCGCCAGCTCCATGACGCGCCAAGTCCGCCCCCGTCAAGGCGCGGCCCGTGTAGAAAGGCAAGCCTCGCAAGTCAACAACGGCGTCACGGATGGCGCGGGACTGCGGAATATGGCGAGAAACGATTGCAGCAGAGCGACGAATCGCCCCCTTTAGTTGCCCGCCGCCGCGCAATAATCGGGCAGCGCGATCGGCCCGGCGCCCTTGGTCTGCCAGTCGCCCGTGCCGATCCGGTAGATCTGCCCCTGTGACACGCGGGTCGCGAGCGTCTGGCAACCGGTCACCGCCGCGGCATCGGCCACGGTCGCGCCGCGCTTCTGCGCCAGGCCGGTATAGGCGTCGCGGCGCTTGATGTTGAGATCGTCGACCGCCTTGCGGACAGCCGCGCTCACCGTACCCTTGATGCCGAGATAGCCGTCCGACTGCTCGCCGACCGTGCCGGCTGCCTTGGCGGCGCTGATGACGTCCTGCGCAAAGGCGGGCGACCCGACCGCGACCAGGGCGGCAAGCGCGGCGATGCTCATGATGCTGCGTGTCATTGCGGGAATAGCTCCGGATTGTTCTGGATGAGGTCCTTGGCGTCCTGCTGGAGCCGCACGACCACTTCCTGCTGTATCTTCACGTTGAGATTGATCTCGATCGGCTTGTCGGGCGCGCGCACCTGGATACAGCCGCCAGCCATGGCGGCCACCAGCAGCCCGATCCCCGTTCGCGTCATGTCGCGCAGCCATTGTCGATCCCTCATTTCTGCACCCCTTCTATCCTCTTGTCGCTGTCCGTTGGCTGAACGGCAAGCCGCCCCGTGTCGGTGATGACCGGCGCATAGCGATCGCCGAGTTGGTTGCGGATCACGGCGCTCGGGTCCGAGAAGCTCGCCGCCGTGTTGAGCAGGCCCCGGAAAGGCGCCTCGATCCGCACGTTGAAGATGAACGGCAAGCCGATGAACGGCCGCGCGAGGAAGCTCCTGCGCGCTTCTTCCGTACCCTGGTTGATGCCGTTGACGGTGATCCGCGTCACGAACTCGCCGTCGAGCGCGCCGTCCAGCATGATCGCCAGGCAGCGATAACGCAGATTCTTCAGCGCATCGAACGCCAGCTTGCCGAAAGCGCCGAGCTGCGCGTTCGAGACTTCGCCCACATAGGCGAGATTGCCGGACTGGCGCACCGGATCGCACGGCACATTCAGGCCTTGCGTCGTCGTCAGCACCAGCGGCGCATTGCCCTGCTGGCGCGCGACGAGGACGCCGCCCTCGATCCGCCCGCCATGCTCGTCGAACACCATCGGCAGCAGGCCATCGAACGTTCCTGTCGCCGAGATGTTGTCCAGCTCCAGCGTATTGATGAACGCGCCTGCCTCGAGCCCGACCACCCGGAAGCTGAGATGACGCGGCTTGCGCGCATCTAGGTCGAGGGTTGCCGGCAGCAGTTCCAGCGTGCCGCCGGAGAAGGGCCACGAGCCGCCCTCGATCACCGCCTGCTCGTTCGATCGCAGCGCATAACGGATCGTCCCGTCGCGCACATCGACACCCGGATTGACGCTGCCGATCGTCATGACCTGTCCGGGCTCGGTGCGCAGGCCGAGCAGGTCCGCGAACTTGATCGTGGTCGCGAAGCCGCTGACCGGACCAAAGGCCGCCGCGAACGACATGCCTCGCGTCGAGAAGGTGCCGGTGCTGGTGACATCGGTCCCCGTCCAGCGTATCTGGCCCGTCCCCTCGACCGGCCCATCGACATTGGCGATCACGCCCAGCGCCAGCGGTGTCAGGTCGTCCGGCTGGATCGCACCGCCGAAGCGCAGGCTGTCTACCTTGAGGTCCGCCTGCCCCGCCCCGCTCGACAGCTCGTGGCGGATCACGACCGAGGCGACGGGCACCTGCCGCGCAGGATGCACCAGCACGCCGGTTGCATCGATGCGATTGTTCGCCAGCGTCAGCTGCACGCCCTGCCCCGTCAGCGGATTGAACCGCGCCGCCGGCGCAGTGTCGCTCACGCGCAAGCCGCCATCGACCATCAGCCGCCCGTTCGCGAACGTCCATCGTCCGCCAATCTGCGTCAGGTCCAGCGGCACCGTCTCGATGCGCGCCGTGCCGCCTTCCAGGGTTCCGCCGATGCCGCCCGCCATCGCCCCGATCGCGCCTTCCAGCTTCGACGCCGCAATGCGCACCGGCGCCTCGGCCGCGCCGATCCGCACATCCGGCCGCACCAGGTCGAAGCGGCCGTTCGCCAGCCCGTAACGCACGAAATCCGCTGTGAAGACAAGAGGGCTCGTCCCCATGCGGCCGGTGAGCCGCGTCTGGCCGAGCCGCAATTGCCCGCCAGAAATGCCGCAGAGCCGCAGCTGAGCGGGATCGAGCGACAGGCTCGACAGGCGCAGCGACGCCCAGCGCACAGGCGCGCAGTCTCCGGCAAGCGCAATCGCGCCGTCCGACCGCATCCGCGCATCTAGCGGCACGGTCAGCCCCCTGAGCGCCCCGTCGGGCAGAGGTCCGTCGAGCGTCAACACTGTGCTCAACTGCACTTGCCCGCTTGGCTCGATCCGGAACCGCGCAGGCGCGAACGCAAGGCGCGCCGTGCCTGCCGAATAAGCCGCGAGCCTCGCCGTTCCGTTCACCGCCCCGCGTTCGTCCGCGGCGAAATCAATGCGTCCCTCCGGCAGGCCGCCGCCAACCATTTCCAGAGCGCCGGATGCCTGCAACGCGCCATCGGGCCAGCTATATTTGACGCCCGTGCCGGCGATAGCCCGGACCCGCGCTCCACTGGCCGACGCCAGTTCCAGCCGGTTGACCTGCGCATTGCCGCGCGTCCCGAGCAGATTGAGATCGCCCCCGATCGTCAGCCGGTTCGCCTTGCCGATCCGCTCGATCGCCTGCGCCAGCTTCTCGGCCAGCGGCGCGACCGGCGTGTCGGACGCCGCGCTCATGATACGGCGCAGATCGATCCCGTCCGCCGGGCGGGCATTGTCGATCGTTGCCAACCCTTGCCACGCCACTGCCCGGTTCCGCCCTGTCGGGTTGAGCGCGAAGTTCCCGCCGATCTTGGCTGCATCCGTCAGGACGCCGTCGATCGAGGCGCCGCTGGCGGAGATCGACGCGCTGCCGCGCAACTCCTCGGCCTTGCCCGAAAAGGTCACGAGGCCGGAAAGCCGCTCCACCCGCCGCTCACCCTGCTCCGCTCCATCCGCGAAGAAACTGAGCGCGCCGCCAATATCCTCAAGAGCCAGATCGGTCCGCAGATTGACGTCGATCTTCGGCATCGCCAAAGCGAAGCCGCTTTCCGGACAGACGACGGACGGCGTCGAAACCGGCCCCTTGAGCACGATGCGCTCATTCTCCGTGGCCACATCGAGCGGCGCCTTCAGCCCTGCGATCCGGCAATCGGCATAGCGCAGCGACGTCGCGGCCAGCCCAAGTGTCCCGGCAAAGCCGGAAGGCAGATAGCCGCGGCCCTGCAACACCAGGACCAGCGGGCCATAGCCGGTCGCAATGTCCGCCCGTGCATCGTCGACATCGACCGTCCACTGCGGCAGCGCCGCCTCGCCCTCGCCGCCTTCGATCAGCCGGTTGAGCTGGCCGAGATCCAGCACGCCGTCCTCGCGCAGTCGTCCGCGCAATCGCACCCCGCTTGCCTGTACGCGCGTGATGCGTGCGCCGTTCAATCCCCAGCCGACATCGATCTCGACGAACCGCACGGTGACATCGGGCCTCGCCGGATTGCCGATGACCAGATTGTCCAGCCGCTGCGTGCGCGGCCCGATGCGCGTGACCGTGTAGCGGCCCTGCACGCCCCGCGCAGCGAGTTCGCGGGCGATGAACGTGTCAGCGATCGGCTTGCGTGCGAGCCAGAGGGCGCCGGCCGCCAGCGCGAGGACGATCGCGACGCCTCCGCCGATGCGCTTCGCGCGGCCCAGCCGGCGTGATCGCCTGCCCGCCTGTTCTTCCAGCACTTCGGCATCCTCGGCCAAGTTGGTCAGCTATCCCTTCCGGCCTGCGCGTTCATTCCGCTTGCCGCTCTTCCGGCGCTTGCTTAGCTCTAACTCTCATGAGCGAAGGCCGATCCCAGAGCAAGAGCGCGCCGGCGCATGATGGCGCCGGCCATCGCGCGCGCCTGCGCCAGCGTCTGGCCGAAGGTGGCCCCGATGCGCTGCTCGATCATGAGCTGATCGAGTATCTGCTCGCCCTCGCTATCCCCCGCCGCGACACCAAGCCGCTCGCCAAGCAACTCATCGCCCGTTTCGGCGGCATTGGCGGCGTGCTGACGGCGGATTGGGATGCGCTGGCGCAGATCGACGGCCTCGGCGATACCAGCATCGCCGCGCTCAAGATCGCGCAGGCGGCCGCCCTGCGCCTGCTCAAGGGCGAGGTCGCGCAACGTCCCGTTCTGTCGAGCTGGCAGGCTTTGCTCGATTATCTGCGCGCTGACATGGCGCATTTGCCGGTCGAGCGAGTCCGCGTGCTGCATTTGAATGCCCGCAACATGCTGATCCGTGACGATCATATGGGCGACGGCTCGATCGATCAGGCCGCGATCTACGTGCGCGAAGTGGCGAAGCGCACGGTCGAGCTTGGCTCCGCCAGCGTGATTCTCGTCCACAATCATCCGAGCGGATCGCCCGAGCCCAGCCGACAGGACATCGCCATCACCCGCCAGATTATCGAAGCCCTGAAACCGCTGGGCGTTTCGGTTCACGATCATCTCATCATGGGCACGGAAGGCCACCACTCAATGCGCGGCATGGGGATGATCTGACGAAAAAAATGGGGACGGCCTTGTGAGCCGCCCCCTTTGCCAGGCGTTGTGGAGGAGTCGTCCTGAGCCGGAAATCCATCCGGCACGGAATATCTTCATGCGTCTCCGAAGAGATGCTCCAGCCCCTGCCCCGCGGCCAGTGAGGGAGCATCTCCACCCAAAATCAGGGCGTGGCAAGTGCATGCTTTTGCTCAATAACGATCCGACGACGCGGACCATCGGTTCATCGTGATTCCGTGCGACAAACACGCTCTGCTTTTCGCACCTGCGAGCGGTGATTTTCGCACTTGCACCCGATGGGCCGGCAGCAACACCGTGCCGAATCGGCACAAAATTAGCCCGGGGCGCGCTGGCGCCCCGGGCCGTCCTTCTGATGCCATTGTCGGACTGATTAGCCCTGGCTCAGAAACTGCGTCAGCTCGACCTTGCTGACGAGCTTGTCGGCGTCCTTATCCGCCGATGCGAAGGCATTGGTGGCATAGGTCTTCACGTCGGCATCAGCCGCTTGCTTGCCCGTCTCGGCCGCCTTGAACTTGGCGATCCATGGCTCGAACTCGGTCTTGGAGAGCGAGCCATTGCCGTCGGCGTCCGCCTGCGGGAACTGCTGGTCCACGAAAGCGGCGACCTGCGTGTTCGCTGCCGCCGGCTGTGCCGGGGCCGCATCCGCCTGCTGGGCAGGAGCCGGAGCCGGGGCCGTCGGAGCGGCCGGCGCCGGACTGGTCTGCGCCTGCTCGGCCGGCGCGGGCTGCGTCACGGGATCGCTGGGCGCCGGAGCGGTCTCAGCGGTCGTGGGGGCCGCAGGCGCCGGATTGGCCGCCGGCTCGCTGGCCGGGACCGGCGTCGTGTTCGGCTGAGCCGGGGCCGGCGCGCTCGCCGCCGGCGGTGCCGGGGCAGGGTCTGCCGGTGCGGCCGAGGTCGGATCGCTCGGCGCGGAAGCTTCCTGGGCCCAGCCCGGCGCGCCGATCAGGGCAGCGGCAATAACGAGGCTCGAAGCCGTGATTTTCTTCATATTCATGGCACGTCCTTTCCTGTCTGGTGCTCGTGCTAATGCCCATATGGGGTCGCGGGTTGCGAGGGACATCGCGCGGCGGGACGAACCGACCTTCCGTGCGCGTCAAGTGGAGCCGGAAGGCGCTTCCATAGCAGTTTCTGATTGCTGTTTCTGCGCGCGGCGGGAGGCCTGTCGGGTGTCGATTGCCCGCGCCTTCCCGCCCTGCTAGGGGCCTGCCGACTCCCCTTTTCTGTCAGGAACCCGATCATGGTGCCCCGCTATTCCCGCCCGCAAATGACCGCGATCTGGGAGCCGGAAGCGCGCTTCAGGATCTGGTTCGAGATCGAGGCGCACGCGACGGACGCTCTGGCGCAGCTCGGCGTCGTGCCGGAAAGCGCGGCCAAGGCGCTCTGGGACTGGTGGAAGACCGAGCCGGCGATCGACGTGCCCGCCATCGACGCGATCGAGGCCGTCACCAAGCATGACGTCATCGCTTTCCTGACCTGGGTGGCCGAGCATGTCGGCGAGGAAGCCCGCTTCATGCATCAGGGCATGACCAGCTCGGACGTGCTGGACACCTGCCTCAACGTGCAGCTCACCAAGGCGGCGGACATCCTGCTCGCCGATCTCGATGCGTTGCTGGAAGCGATCAAGCGCCGCGCCTTCGAGCATAAGCTGACCCCGACGATCGGCCGCAGCCACGGCATTCACGCCGAGCCGGTGACCTTCGGCCTGAAGATGGCCGAGGCCTATGCCGAGTTCAGCCGCTGCAAGACCCGCCTGATCGCAGCGCGCGCCGATGTCGCCACCTGCGCCATCTCCGGCGCTGTCGGCACCTTCGCCAACATCGATCCGCGCGTGGAGGAGCATGTCGCGGCCAAGCTCGGCCTCACCGTCGAGCCTGTCTCGACGCAGGTCATCCCGCGCGACCGCCACGCGATGTTCTTCGCCACGCTCGGCGTCATCGCCAGCTCGATCGAGCGGCTCGCCGTCGAAGTGCGCCATTTGCAGCGCACCGAAGTGCTGGAAGCCGAGGAATATTTCTCGCCGGGCCAGAAGGGCTCCTCGGCCATGCCGCACAAGCGCAACCCGGTGCTGACCGAGAATCTGACCGGCCTCGCCCGCGTCGTCCGCTCGGCGGTCGTCCCGGCGCTGGAAAATGTCGCCCTCTGGCACGAGCGCGACATCTCGCACTCGTCGGTCGAGCGCTTCATCGGCCCCGACGCCACGATCACGCTCGATTTCGCGCTCGCCCGCCTCACCGGCGTCATCGACAAGCTGCTCGTCTATCCCGAGCGCATGATGAAGAACATGAACCGCATGGGCGGCCTCATCCATTCGCAGCGCGTCCTCCTTGCGCTCACCCAGGCCGGCGCGAGCCGCGAGGACAGCTATGTGATGGTCCAGCGCAACGCGATGAAAGTCTGGGAAAGCGACGGCGCCCTGTCGCTGCTCGATCTGCTGAAGGCCGATCCCGGCGTGTCCGCAAAGCTCGGCAATGCGGAGCTCGAGGCGCTGTTCGACCTCGATTATCACCTCAAGCACGTCGATACGGTCTTCGGGCGCGTGTTCGGCGCCGCGGGCTGACGCTCTTCCCGCCTTTTCTATCCCCCTAGGCAACGTCCCCCCTTCCCCCTATGGTCCGATCAAAGGACCACGCAGGGGAGCCAAAAGCCGATGCAGTTCCTGAGAACCGCCTTCTGGGTCGTGCTGGCGATCATCATCATGATCTTCAGCTTCGCCAACTGGACTCCCGTCACCATCAATCTGTGGGGCGGCCTGCAGCTCGAGACCAAGCTGCCTGTCCTCGTCATCACCGCCTTCCTCGCCGGCTCATTGCCCTTCTGGGCGCTGCACAAGGCCACGCGCTGGCGCCTGCGCCGCAAGCTCGACACTGCCGAGCGCGCGCTTGCGGCGGTCACGCCGACCGCCTATGCCGCGCCCAGCCCGCCGGCTGCTCCTGTTCCTCCGGCGCCCTCTGAACCGCCATCGCCAGGATCCCCGCCGGACCGCTTATGACCAGCATCATTTACGTCGCCATCGACACGCCGCAGCTGACCCGCGCCCAGCAGATCGTCCAGCAGGTCCGCAATCATGTCGGCGGCATCAAGCTCGGCCTCGAATTCTTCTGCGCAAACGGCCATCATGGCGTGCATGAGATGCGCAAGTTCGGCCTGCCGATCTTCCTGGATCTCAAGCTCCACGACATTCCGAACACCGTCGCCAAGGCAGTGCAGGCACTGCATTCGCTGGAGCCGGCGATCCTCACTGTCCACGCCTCGGGCGGCCGCGCGATGATGGAGGATGCAAAAGCTGCGGCCGGTATCCATACGAAGGTTGTCGCCGTCACGATGCTTACCAGCCTCGATCAGACCGACCTCGAGGAGACCGGCGTCAGCGGCGATCCGCTGGAGCAGGTGACGCGCCTCGCGAAGCTGGCCCGTGACTCCGGCCTGGACGGGATCGTCTGCTCGGGCGCCGAAGTCGCCCATGCCCGCAAGCTCTGGCCGAGCGGCTTCTTCGTCGTCCCCGGCGTCCGCCCGGCCGGCGCCAGCAAGGGCGATCAGAAGCGCGCGGTGACGCCCCGCCAGGCGCTCGACAACGGCGCCTCGATCCTCGTCATCGGCCGCCCGATCACCCAGGCCGCCGAGCCCGACATTGCTGCCCGCGAGATCGAGGCGACACTTTAAATCTATTTTTACTGCACGTGCGAAATAATCGCTTGCAGGTCGTCGGGATAAGCGCTCAAACGCACATATCTTGAAAAAATCAGGAGAGGTTGCCTTCACACTGCTTTTGGGGGAGCGGCGTGCAAGACGACGTATTGAGACTCGCATTCGAAGTTCATCGTGCCACCGAAGAGAAGATCGACGTCATCGACGCGCTCACTCGCCGGACAAGGGTATTATCTCTCAACGCCCGCATCGAGGCCTCGCGCGCCGGAGAACATGGTGCTGCCTTCGCGGTCGTTGCGCAGGAGATGTCGGATTTCGCCAGCGAAGTCGCGCAACTCGCCGCCGAACTGCGCGAGGTGATCGCCACCAATACCGAGCAGATCCGCACCGCCGGCGAGGATCTCGCCCACAATCTCCTAGGTGCACGCTATGCGGACATGTCCCGCAATGTCGTCGAGATCATGGACCGCAACCTCTATGAGCGCTCCTGCGACGTGCGCTGGTGGGCGACGGACAGCGCCATCGTCGATGCGGCGGGCAGCACCGACAGAAGCGTCCATGCCTGGGCGTCCGAGCGTCTCGCGACCATCCTGCGCTCCTACACTGTCTATCTCGATCTCTGGGTGGCGGACATCAACGGCAAGGTCGTCGCGCAGGGACGCGGCGGGCGCTATGGCGGCATCATCGGTCAGGATGTCTCGCGCAGCCAGTGGTTCCGCCGCGCGCTGGAGACGCCCTCGGGCGATGCCTTCGCCGTGTGCGACATCGCCCGCGAGCGCCTGCTGGAGGACGCCGCGGTCGCCGTCTATTCCACCGCGATCCGTCGCAACGGCGACACGCAGGGCACCCCGATCGGCGCGCTCGGTATCTTCTTCGATTGGGAGCCGCAGGCGCGCGACGTCGTGCAGAATGTCGCCCTGACCGACGAGGAGAAGACCCTCTGCAGCATCATGCTGCTCGACGCGCAGCACAAGATCATTGCGACATCGGACGGCAATCGACGCCTCGGCGAGCAATATGAGCTGGGCGTCCGCGATCCCCGGCGCGGCTTCTACCGGCGCGACGACAGCATCATCTCATATGCATTGACCCCCGGCTACGAGACCTACAAAGGCCTTGGCTGGTACGGCTGCATCGAGAGCAAGGTACAAGGCATCGAGACCGCCGCGCAGGCGAGGCGCGCGACGGGTTGACGCTCCCTGAAATCCTCCCCGGCAAGGGGAGGTGGCGGTGCTAAGCACTGACGGAGGGGTACCAACCCTCCGCAAGTGAACACACCTCCATCACAGCTTGCGGCCGTGATCCGCCCCCCTTGCAGGAGGAGGATTTTCGCTAAGCCAGTCCCCTTGTGCCACCTCAAAATGATGCATATGCATCATTCTATGACCACCGGTCCCTCCCCCTGCGTCTGCACATCCCTGCGCAAGGCTGCTCGCGCTGTCACCCGCGTCTACGACGATCGTCTCGCCGCCTCCGGCCTCACCACGACCCAATTCGCGGTGCTGCGCAATCTCGCGCGCCACGGCACGCTGCCGCTCAGCCGACTTGCCGATCTCCTCGTCATGGACCGCACCTCGTTATATCGCACGCTCGCGCCGATCGAACGGCAGGGTTGGATCGCGATCACTGCCAGGAGCGCCCGGATCAAGCAGGCCGACCTGACCCCGGCCGGCCATGCCAAGGTCGAGTCCGCCGCCGTCATCTGGGAAGAGTGCCAGGCCGACATTGTCGGCGCCGTCGGCGCCGATCAGTGGCAAGCGCTCGAAACCCAGCTTCGCACCCTCGTCGACCTCTCCCGCGCAAGGACAAACTGATGGCCCCGCTCGCCCGCTTCCTCCCGCCGCGCGGCGTCGCCATCGCCGTGGTCGCCGTCACCTTCCTCGCACTGCTCATCTCCGCCGGTTTGCGCGCCACGCCCGGCGTGCTGCTCGTGCCGCTCGAACTCAATTTCGGCTGGGGCCGCGCCAGCATCTCCTTCGCCGCCGCCATCGGAATTTTGCTCTATGGCCTCGTCGGCCCCTTCGCTGCCGCCTTCATGCAGAATTTCGGTATCAGGCGGACAATGCTTGGCGGGTTGGCGCTCATGTCGGCCTCCAGCTTCGCCAGCCTGTGGATGACACAGAGCTGGCATTACCTGCTCACCTGGGGCGTCATGGGCGGCCTTGGCAGCGGCGCCGTCGCGATGGTGCTTGGCTCGGCCGTGGTGAACCGCTGGTTCGCCGCGCGGCAGGGCCTGATGATGGGCCTGCTCGCCGCCAGCACCGCGACCGGCGCGCTCGTCTTCCTGCCCTTTCTGGCGTGGCTGTCCCGCTATGGTGCCTGGCAGCCCGTCGTCATCGCCGTCTGCGTTGCCAGTGCCGCGCTGCTCCCGCTCGTTGCGTTGCTGGTCCCCGAGCGCCCGAGCGATGCGGGCACGCGCCGCTTCGGCGAAGCGCCGGACGCGCCCGACCCGCTCGTCCCGCCACGCACGAGCATTGCCGCCGCCATGGCCCTTCCCTTCTCCGCCCTGCGCAGGGCCGTGCGTGTGCCGGTCTTCTGGCTGCTGTTCGGTACCTTCTTCGTCTGCGGGCTCACCACCAATGGCCTCGTCGGCACGCATATGATCGCTTATTGCGGTGACATGGGCATCGCGCCGGTCGCGGCCGCCGGCCTCCTCTCTACCATGGGCCTTTTCGATCTGTTCGGCACCACCGCCTCGGGCTGGCTGACGGACCGCTACGATCCGCGCAAGCTGCTCATGGTCTATTATGGCCTGCGCGGCCTCTCGCTCATCGCCTTGCCTTTCCAGGACTGGAGTACCGCCAGCCTCGCGGTCTTCGCGATCTTCTACGGGCTGGACTGGATCGCCACCGTCCCGCCAACCGTGAAGCTCGCCAACCAGCAATTTGGCGAGCGCGACGCACCGATCCTGTTCGGCTGGATCCTCGTCGGTCACCAGATCGGTGGTGCCGTCGCCGCGTTCGGCGCGGGCGTCATCCGCGAGGAATATGGCAGCTATACGCCGGCCTTCGTCCTTGCCGGCTGCTTTGGCATTCTCGCCTCGCTAGCGTTCCTGGCGCCTGCGGGGCGCAAGCCTCAGCTCAGCCCAGCATGAGCATCACACCGTAAACCGTTGTGATGATCGGCAGTGCGAGCAGGATGAGCAGAACAACGCGCAGCGGCTTCCACTTGATCAGCCAATAGCCCGCGAGGATTGCTGCATAAGCGAACAGCATGATCGTCGCGACGCCGAGGCGCATGCCTTCCCCGGCCGGGTCCTCGCCGCCCGCCTTGTAGAAGAACAGCACGAGCATCAGCAGGCCATTCAGCGCCGCCAATATCTTGAATGTCCAGTCCATCACTTCCCCCAAAAGCGAGACCGCGCCGATCGACACATGACCGCCATCTTCAGTCGCTACAATGCATTATTTCACATATGTATAATATTCACATATGCGACAGAAAATGGTTGCGTTCGCACTTGCACAACGGCATGGCACTGGAAAGTGCTCTCCGCTCCTCTATAATCGAACTCTGTCCGATCGAAAGGTCAGGCCATGCGTAAACGTCCCTATCCGCTCAGCGAGCTGGAAGATATTCCCGGCACGACGGTGTTTACCGCCAAGCGCTCGCGCGAAGCCTATCATCTTCACAAATTCTGCATGTCGCTCATGGACCCCGCCAATCGGGCGGCCTTCAAGGATCATGAGCGCGCCTATCTCAACAAGTTCAGGATGAGCGAGGAGCAGAAGCGCGCCGTGCAGGATCGCGATTTCAACACGCTCATCGATCTGGGAGGCAACATATACTTCCTGGTGAAGCTGTCGAACACCGACGGCTGGAGCACCCAGCGCGCGGTCGGTTCGATGACCGGCATGACCGCCGACGAATATGCCGCGATGATGCGCGGCGGCGGCCGCTCGCCCGAGGGGCAACGCTCGATCCGGGAGGGCAATTGACATGGCAAGAATAACGGCCGGTATCGCGACCAGTCACGTCCCCGCGATCGGCGCGGCGTTCGATCAGGGCCGCTCACGCGACGATTATTGGGGTCCGGTCTTCGCCGGCTATGACTGGGTGAAGACCTGGGAAGAAGTCGAGAAGCCCGACGTCGTCATCCTCTGCTACAATGATCACGCCTCGGCGATGATGCTCGATGTCGTGCCAACCTTTGCGCTCGGCATGGCGGAAGAGTTCGAGCCGGCCGACGAAGGCTGGGGCAAGCGCGACGTGCCTGTTGTGCAGGGTCATATCGAGCTCGCCGCACATCTCGCCGAGCAACTCGTGCTCGACGATTTCGACCTGACGCTGATGAACAATCTGGACGTCGATCATGGCTGCACAGTTCCGCTCAGCCTGATGTTCGGCAAGGTCGATGAGTGGCCCTGCAAGGTCATCCCGCTCGCCGTCAACGTGACGCAGTTCCCCACCCCCTCGGGCAATCGCTGCTGGATGCTGGGAGAGGCGATCGCCCATGCCGTCGAGAGCTTCCCCGAGGACCTGAACGTACAGATCTGGGGCACCGGCGGCATGAGCCACCAGCTTCAGGGACCCCGCGCCGGGCTCATCAATCCCGAGTTCGACAATGCCTTCCTCGATGGCCTGACTGCCGACACGGATGGCCTGCGCTCGATCACGCGCCTCGAATATCTGCGCGAATCCGGCACGGAAGGCATCGAGCTCATCATGTGGCTCATCATGCGCGCTGCGCTCGGCGCCGAGGTCGAGGAGCTGCACCGCTTCTATCATGTGCCCGCCTCGAACACGGCGGTCGGGCATATCGTGCTACGTCCCAAAGCCATCGGCGCCGTCGCGCAGGCGGCCTGATCCACCTCAGTTCGGCGATCGGTTCGCCGCCGGCGCGTCCGGCGGCTGCTGATAGCCGTTCCGGTCGAGCCGCAGTTCCGGCCGCACAGCGCAAGGGATGCAGTCAGGATGATAGAGCGGCGGCACGCGCCCGCTCACCGGATTGGTATATTCGAACCACATCGGCAGGATCATCGGCCAGTCCCATGTGTCGCCGGTCCCGCCCCAATAATGCTCCGCACGCTTGCCGAGCGACTTGAGCGGGATGTCCGGCGGGAAATTGCCGCCGGAATAGACGCGCGCCGGCACGTTGGGATCGGGCGGCGGTGGGTCCTTGGCCTTCGCCCACAGGCCGTCCTTCCAGGCCACCGGCTTGATGAAGGGCTCGTCCAGCGACAGGTTCCACAGCCGCCAGACGCCCTTCTCCAGCACATATTCGTTATAATATATGCCGCCCCAGAAGGAGGCGCCGAAGAACGCCCCCGCCTCGCCCACCGTCTTGCCGGTGCGCGGCTGGAACAGGCGGACATGACCCGTCACCGATCGCCCGTCGTCCGAGATCAGGAACACCGGCTGCACCAGCCAATGATAGGAAATGCCGGGCCGCTTCTCCGGCACCTTGCCGGCGGTCCGCGCTGCCAGCACCCGTTCGCGGCCGATATAATAGCCGGCGAACGGCGTGACCTTGAAGCCCTTCTCCGCGATCAGCCCGCCGAAGCCGGCCGGATTGCCGTCGTCGAGAAAGAAGCCATAAGCCGAGGAGACATTGACGGAACCGTCATAAGCGGCCGAGCGCGCCAGCCGCCTTTTGGCTTCGTCCAGCGTGACCGGTGCGGCCTTCCGCGCGGCGATGGCCCCGGTCAGCGGCAATGCCGCCACCGTCTTGGCGCTGCCCCGCGGCACCACCGCCTTGCCCGTGACCGGATGCACGCCGAGAAACGCGGGCACAGCCGTCCGCGGGCCGGTCACATCGTCCTGCGGCACCGGCCCGTCCGGCGCATTGGCCCCGCCCGGCACGGGGTCGGTGATCCGGCTCTTGCCCCAGCCGAGGAAGATGTCCGTCTTCATCTGCGGAAAGCGCCGCATCTCGCGGATCTTCCAGACCCCGTTCTCGCGCACGAAGCGATTGTGGAAGGTAGCGATTTCCCACCAGCCCTTCTCCTGATCGGCCTCGCCCAGCATGCCGAGCTCAAGCCCGCGCGCGGACGCCTCATTGCCGCCCGGTGCGATCGTGACGATCACATTGAACTGCACGCGGTCATTGAGCTGCCCATGGCTGAGCCCCGCCGCGCCAATACTCTCCAGCCAGCGCCGCACCCTCGCCTTGCCGCGCCAGACGCCCTGTCTGCCGACTTCCACGGCAGCGTCCTTGGCGAACAGATCGGCCACATCGTCCCACATCTTCCGGTCGGCGTAGAAGCCGTACATGGACTGAAGATTGCGGATGCGGTCCTCCTCGTTCAGCCGGTCGGTCCGCGCTTGCAACGCGGCAAGCGTCGCCCTGGCCGGTGCCGCCGCGCCCGTCGGCGGCGGGATCGGAATGCCCGCATTGTCCTGATCGAAATGATAAGGCGGTACCGGCAGGTCGCCCCCGCCCCAATTCACCCAACCCTCCTCATAGGGTCCGTCGAACTGCGGGTAATAATGCGCCGTCGCGATCTTCCAGACCCCGCCCTCGCGCACATAATCATTCACGAAGACACCGCCTTCGATCCGCGCCTTCCCGTCATGGCCATGGAAGATGATCGCCTGCCACCGCGCCTTGGCGGTCTCGCCGTCCGCCGACAGACTGATGACGGGCGAGTCGATCATCATCGCCGAGAGGCCACCCGCCACTTGCCCGTCCCGCCCGCCGCCATAGCGCGTCCGCAGGAAGCTCGCGATCGCGGCCGGCCCGCTCGCCGTCAGCGCTTCCTTGACCTGCCCGTCGAACACGAGCCTGCCTTCGGCGGAGAACAGCGCGCCCACCTCGGTCCAAAGCCCGAACTGGGCATATTGTGCATAGCTGTTCTGAAGCGCGCGCACGGCCCGCAGGCTCTCGGTGCGCTCCACATCGCGCGCAAAGTTGTCGAGCGCCGGATCGGCCTGCGCGGGCAAGGAGAAGAGTAATCCGATGAGAGCACAGATCAGGGCGAACGGACGCATCGGACTCTCCTGCAAGGCATGGCCGCGTCAGGCGCGGCTCGCGCGGATCGTCTCTAGCGTCTCGAAGGAAGCGGACAATGTCGGGCTGCGGCTTCTGCTGTCCTATCCAAAATTTGCTGCCGCTACGGGCAAATCCGCCCGTTCGTTTCACAGCTTACGCCGCCGCGTCGGCGCATGAAAATCCGGCTCTTTCCCCGCCACCCAGCGCAGGAAGCTCGCCATTGCCGGATCGCCGCGCAATGCCGTCAGATCATTCCCCATGCGCTGAAGCTGCCCGTTCGAGAAATTGGCATGGATCGCCCGATGGCAGATCGGATGGACGGGGAATGTCTCGCGCCCGCCCTTCGCTCTGGGAATGGGATGATGTCCCTCGATCCGCACGCCCAGCGGCCGCTCGCACAGCCAGCAGCGCCCGGACTCCGCCGTCACGAAGCGAGCTTCTCCGCCCGATCGCGCCAGGCCTCCGCGAGTACCGGCATGCGCGCCAGCGTCGCTACCCCGGCGGGATCGGTCTTGTGCCCGCCGCCAACCAGCAGCTTGAAGACGCGCGCGATCGGCCAGTCCGCGTGGCTGCGCTCGACGAGAGTCATCGGCTTCCCCGCCTGCGCCTCGCCCTCACGGATCACGCGCAGATACAGCCCGCAATGGCCGCTGGCGACTGCCTTGGCGAGCACATCCTTCCGGCCGAAGCGCGCATTGAGCTTGGAGCAGGGCTGCCGGCCATGGCTGATCTCGAGCAAGGCCGTTCCGAGCTCGAAGCGATCGCCAAGGCAAAGCGCTTCCTCCGTCGCGCCGCGCGTCGCGAGATTTTCGCCGAATGCGCCGGGGCTGCCCAGCAGCGGATGATCGTCGAGCTGCGAGCGCCACCAGGGATAATGATCCTGCGGCACGAGATGCACCGCCTTGTCATGCCCACCATGATGGACCGGATCGGCGACGGCATCGCCTTCCAGGCCGAGCCAGCCGATCCGCACGGGACCGGCGACCGGCGCCTTTCCCATCGCGCTCAGCACATCAGGCGCAAGCAGAGCGGGCTTGCCGGTCAGCAGCGCATCGAGGGACAGGATCAACGTCATCGCCCGGCCATGCCAGCCCTGCTCGGGCTTGACCAGCCCCTGTGCCGCATGAACCCCTTTGCGACCAGGCGAAGGCATCGCTATAGCGCCGCGATGCAAGCCAGCGACCTGCGCATTGCCCTGTTCAGCGGCAACTACAACTACGTTCGCGACGGCGCCAATCAGGCGCTCAATCGTCTCATGGCGTCCGCCATCGCGGCCGGCGCGACTGTCCGCGTCTATTCACCCACGACCGATCATCCCGCCTTCGAACCGGCCGGGGATCTCGTATCGGTGCCAAGTTGGAGCATGCCCGGTGGCCGGGGCGAATATCGCCTCGCCAAGGGCCTGCCTGACACGATCAAGGCCGACCTCACGGCGTACAAGCCCAATATCGTGCATGTCTCCGCGCCGGACATTCTCGGCCATCGCGCTGCCGCCTGGGCACGCGAACAGGACATCCCCTGCATGGCCTCGCTGCACACCCGCTTCGAGACCTATCCGCGCTATTACGGCCTCGGTTTCACCGAGCCGCTACTCGTCTGGCTGCAGAAGCGCTTCTACAATCGCGTGGATCAGGTGATGGTGCCGAGTCCGAGCATGGCGAGTCTGCTCCAGACATGGGGCGTCACCAGCCCGATCGGCATCTGGTCCCGCGGCATCAATCACGCGCGCTTCAATCCGCAGCGCCGCGACAATGGATGGCGGCGCGCCCTTGGCATCGCGGATGACGATGTCGCGGTTGGCTTTCTCGGCCGGCTCGTGCTGGAGAAGGGCCTCGGCGTGTTCGCCGACGTGGTGGAAGCGCTCAAGCGCCGCGGCGTGCCGCATCGCGTGCTAGTCATCGGCGACGGGCCCGCGCGCGCCTGGTTCGCCCAGCGCGTGCCGGAAGCGGTGTTCACCGGCTTCCAGGCGGGCGACGATCTCGGCCGGGCGGTCGCGGGCATGGACATCTTCTTCATGCCGTCCGTCACCGAGACGTTCGGCAATGTGACGACCGAGGCAATGGCCGCCGGCGTGCCGGTCGTCGCGGCCCGCGCCACCGGCGCAATCGATCTGGTCGAGGACGGCGTCACCGGTTTCCTCGTGCCGCCGCAGGACGTCAACGCTTATGCCGACGCGATCCAGCGCCTCATCGAAAATCCAGCCCTGCGCACCTCCGCCGGCGAGGCCGGGCACAAGCGTGTGCAGGGCTATGAATGGGACGGCGTCAATGCCCGCATGATCGAGGCCTATCTGGCACTGAGCATTTGAAGTCAGGTGGAATCACCTGACGACTCGCAAATGCGTCAACAAATGGGGTTCAGCGCAAGATAGCCTTTGCCCGCGCCCATTGCGCATACCAGATCAGGAACAGCAGCACGATCCAGATGAAGGCCTGCATGGCCAGCATCGCGGGCGTCGTCATGCTCGCCGGCATCCCGGCCAGAAGCTGATGGATCTGGCTGGCAGCGAGTCCCAGCAATGACAGGCCGAAGGCCGCCACCGCCCAGCGCGAGCGGAGCAGCAGCAGGATCGATCCGAGCAGCGAGCCCCAGACGCCGACCGCCCAGGCGCCATGCACCCAGCCCGGCAGACTGTCGATAAACGCGATCACATCGGGCGGGAAATTCGCGAGATAGGCCGCGTTGCGCGTCTGCGTCATATAATAGTCGAAGCAACCGAAAGCGTTCCAGAGCAGGCTGAGCAGGGACACGATCCAGTAGCTCCAGCCAATACGTGCCTCTCCGTTCATGGTCATTCTCCCCCAAGCATCCCGGGGGCATCATAGCGCAGTCAGGCGGCAGGTTCCATCAACTCCAGTCGAACGTCAGCGGTGCCTCGCGGAAGGCAAAGCGGTCGAGATGCCGCGCGACAGTGCCCTTCAGCGCCTCGAGATGCTCGGGGCTGCTGGCGTCGATCTGCACGTCCAATGTCTCGGGCTGCGCGGTCATCGTCACCAGCGCATCGGCCGACCATGTCGCGCCGCGCGCGTCCTTGGGAAAGACGATCCGGCTCTGCTCCGCCGTGAACTCGACGGTCAGACTGTGGCTCCAGTGCTTGGAAAGCTGCTGGAGATAGCGGCTGCCCGACCTGGTCGGAACCTTGGCGATACCCGTGGTCATAATGGTGCTCATAGCGTCCTTTTCAGTCTTTTCGTCCGGCCTGTCCACCTCCGGCCCGATACCGAGCCGAAGGCGCAGGATTTCGAGACGCCTCATTCAGAGACGCTCGATCTTCCGGACGGCCTCGTCGAGGATCGCGGCGATCTCGTGCGGCAGTTCGTCATTGCCGTCCTGCCCGCGCAGCTTGGCTTGCAGGGCCGATTTGAGATTGCCCATCGCCCGGCGCACCGGCCCGCGATTGGAGCGCTCGCGCATTTCGCCCAAGCCTTCCAGCCGGGCCATCAGCGCCGTGACTTCCTCGGCACGCTCGGCCAGATGGGCCTCGCCCGCCGCCGTGATACCATAGAGCTTGCGCGCGCCTTCGCTCTGCTGCTCGGCGATCAGTTCCATGTCCGCCAGCAGGGTGAGCGTCGGGTAGACCACGCCCGGGCTCGGCGCATAAGCGCCACCGGTCAGTTCCTCGATCGCGCGGATGAGGTCATAGCCGTGACGCGGCCCGCCCTCGATCAGCTTGAGCAGCACCAGCCGCAATTCCCCGCCATCGAACATCCGGCGGCCGCGCATCGCGCCCTGGATCGTCTCGTTGACGAAGCTGTTGATGGCGTCGCCGAACTCGGGGCCGAAGCCACCCCATCCGCCGCGCCCGCGTCCCCGGCCGGCGCCATGCCAGCCTCCCGGTCCACATTTCATCATGTCGAAAATACTCCTGTGATTCGTTTTGATAGGTCTAAGATATATCTTGGACAGTCATAGTCAAGCCCCGAACCGCAGCAAGCGCGAGTGCATCTGCGCGACAGTCGATTATATAGGGGCCATGTCAGATCTGTTCGGCGGCCTCTCCGCCGCCTCCCCGCCTCAGGAACCCCGCGAAGATGCGCCGCTCGCCGATCGCTTGCGGCCGCGCACGCTCGCCGAGGTCGTCGGTCAGGACCATCTGACCGGCGCGGACGGCGCCATCGGCCGCATGGTCGCTGCCGGCCGCCTCTCCTCGATGATCCTCTGGGGTCCGCCCGGCACCGGCAAGACCACGCTCGCTCGCCTGCTCGCCGATGCGGTCGGCATGCGCTTCGCGCCGATCTCCGCTGTCTTCTCCGGCGTCGCCGATCTCAAGGCCGCCTTCGCCGCGGCGCGCGACGCCGCCCGCGCCGGCCAGCGCACACTGCTGTTCGTCGATGAGATCCACCGCTTCAATCGCGCCCAGCAGGATGGCTTCCTGCCTTATGTCGAGGACGGCACCGTCACTCTCGTCGGCGCCACGACCGAGAATCCCAGCTTCGCGCTCAACGCCGCTTTGCTCTCGCGCGCGCAAGTGCTCATCCTGCGCCGCCTCGACGAGGCGGCGCTCGGCGAACTCATCGCCCGCGCCGAGGCGCTGACCGAAAAGCCCCTGCCCCTCACCGAGGATGCCCGCGCCACGCTCATCGCCTCGGCCGACGGCGACGGGCGCTTCCTGCTCAATCAGGTCGAGACCTTGCAAAGCATCGGTATCGACAACCCGCTCGATCCCGCCGCGCTTGCTGAGCTGCTCCACCGCCGCATGCCGGTCTACGACAAGGACCGCGAGGGGCATTACAATCTCATCTCGGCGCTACATAAGGCCCTGCGCGGCTCCGATCCGCAGGCCGCGCTCTATTATATGGCGCGCATGCTCGTCGCCGGCGAGGAGCCGCTCTATGTCGTGCGCCGCCTCGTCCGCTTCGCCAGCGAGGATGTCGGCCTCGCCGATCCGCAGGCCCTCGCCCAGTGCCTCGCCGCCAAGGATGCCTATGAGTTTCTCGGCTCCCCGGAAGGCGAGCTGGCGATCGTGCAGGCCTGCCTCTATCTCGCCACCGCGCCCAAATCGAACGCGGCCTACACCGCCCAGAAAGCCGCCTGGCGCTCCGCCAGGGAAACCGGCTCGCTGATGCCGCCTGCCAATATCCTCAATGCGCCCACGAAGCTCATGAAGGAAATCGGCTACGGCAAGGGCTATACCTACGATCACGACACGGACGACGGCTTCTCCGGCGATAATTACTGGCCCGAGGAAATGACGCCGCAAACATTCTACGATCCCGTCGATCGCGGCTTCGAGCGCAAGATCAGGGAACGCATCGCTTATTGGGAGGGGCTACGGAATGAGCGTGGGAAATAGGACGACATATAGCCCCTCCTCTTCAGAGGAGGGGTTGGGGGTGGTGGCGATGCGCCAGCATCGCTCGCAAGGCGATCAGCAGCATCGTCGAAACACCACCCCAACCCCTCCTCTGAAGAGGAGGGGCTTAACGTTAGCTCTCGCCCTCGCCCTCCTCCCCCTCCCCGCCGCCGCACAAACCACCCCCACCGCCTATGACCGCGCCATCGCCGCCGGCTACAAGGCGGCCGTCCTCTGCAGCGCCATCTTCACCGGCGGCCGCAAGCAGGCCGATGTGGAAGCGACCGAGCTCAAAGGCATCTATCCGCAATACACCGCCCTCCTCCCCAGCCTCCCCGCGACGGTCGACACCCGCACCGCCAGCGTCAGCGTCCCCTTCGATCCCGCGCTGCCGCCCCGCCTCGCTATCTGGAAGCCGGTCACGGGCTGCACCAACATGCCGATCGGCTTCTCCCCCGCGCAACCGCTCCCGACCTACGCCACGCCGCCCGCCCCTACCCCGGCCGACCCACGCCCCTGGCCGCTCGGCGACGCCCTCCCGCGCATCGCCATGACCGCGCCGCCGCCGGTCCTCGCCGCGTTCGACGGCACGACCTATGGCAAGGGCAGCGTCACCACCGGCGTCATCGTCCTGCGCGGCAATCGCATGCTCACGGAGCGCTATGCCGACGGCTTCGGCCCCTTCACGGCACAGCGCACCTGGTCCGTCGCCAAGAGCATCACCGGCACCCTCGTGGGCCTCGTCGCGAATGACGCCGCTGTCGATCCCGCCGCCCCCGCGCGCATCCCCGAATGGCAGGACGGCGCACCGGGAGACCTCCGCCGCACCATCACGCTCGATCAACTCCTGCGCATGGCCTCGGGCCTCTACAGCCCCTATGCCGGCAACCGGACAGACGGCGTCTATTTCGGCGGCACCGCCGTCACCGAGGAAACGATCGCCCTCCCGCTCGAGGTGCGCCCCGGCACGCGCTTCCGTTATTCGAACAACGACATCATGCTCGCCATGCGCTCCCTTCGCGCCACCCTCGGCGAGGAGCGCTACAAGGACTATCCCTCCAAGGCCCTGTTCGAGCCGCTCGGCATGAAGCACACAGTCGCCGAGACCGACTGGCGCGACAATTATGTCTCCTCCAGCCAGATGTGGACCACCGCCCGCGACCTCGCCCGTTTCGGCCTGCTCTATCTCAACGGCGGCGTCTGGAACGGCCAGCGCCTCTTGCCGGAAAGCTGGATCAACTACGTCACCACGCCCAAATCCCCACAGCCGGCCGACGATTTCGGCTATGGCGCAACCTTCTGGCTGCTCAACAAATCCCCCGGCGTGCCCGCAGACACCTACGCCGCCTTCGGCAACCGCGGGCAATATGTCGTCATCGTGCCGAGCCGCCAGATCGTCATCGTCCGCCGCGCCGAGGATCCCGCCGGCTCCCCGTTCGACATCGCCCGCTTCACCGCTGACATACTCGCCGCGGCCAAATGAGCGACTGGGACGAAACCGTCGCCTTCGCGCTCACCCTGCCGGATACCGAGCGCAGCACCTATTATGGCGGTCCGGCCGTCAAGGTCGCGAGCAACGGCCGCCCCTTCATCGCACCGGGCCGCGAGGCAGACGTCTCCTTCTGCCTGATGATCGATCTCGATACCGTCGAGATGCTCAAGGAAACCGACCCGGACACCTATTATCAGCTGCCCCATTATGTCGGCTGGCCATCCTTGCTCGTCCGCTATGACAGCAGCGATCCCGCCCGCGTCCGCGCCATGATTGCCCTCGCCCGCGATCAGGCCGCAGCGAAGAAGCCGGCGGCCGCCCGCAAGAAGAAGAGCTGAGGGGACGTCCCTTGAGCCGCTTCACCCATTTCGCCGCGATCGACTGGTCCGGCGCCGTCGGTCCGCGCCAGCCCGGCATCGCCGTCGCGCTCTGCGCCCTCGGCCGCGAAGCGCCCATGCTGGTGCGCGAGGGCCATATCTGGTCCCGGCAGGACGTCCTCGACTGGATGCTGGACGAGATGCCATCGGGCACATTGGTCGGCCTCGATCTCGGCCCATCACTCCCCTTCATCGATCGCGACGCCTATTTTCCCGAGTGGCCGGAAAGCCCCGCCGATGCCCGATCGCTCTGGGCACTGATCGAGCGCATCTGCGCCGACGATCCGCATCTCGCCGCCGGCAGCTTCGTCGATCACCCGCAAGCCTCACGCTATTTCCGCCGCCATGGCGGACGCGAAGGCGATCTGTTCGGCGGCGGACGCGGCCGTCTGCGCGTCACCGAACTGGCGCAGCAGGCGCAGGGCCTCAACCCCTACAGCAACCTCAATCTCGTCGGCGCCGCGCAAGTCGGCAAGTCGAGCCTCACCGGCATGCGCCTGCTCCACCGCGCCAGTCCCCGCTTGCCCGTCTGGCCCTTCGATCCCGATCCCGGCCACGGCAGCCTGATCGTCGAGATCTACACCAGCCTCGCCGCGCTGGCCGCCGGCAAGCGCAAGGGCCAGACCAAGATCGGCGCGGAAGAACTCGACACCCGCCTCGCCGCCTTCGCCTGCGATCCGCACGCGCCCCTGCGCGGCCGCTACACCGATCACGCAACCGACGCCCTCCTCACCGCCTCCTGGCTCCGCCACGCGCACGATCGCCCGGAGCTTTGGGCGCCAGCGGAGCTCACAAGCGATATCGCGCTGACCGAGGGCTGGACCTTCGGGGTCACCTGAGGCCCCTCTCCCCACTCAAACCCGTCATTCCCGCGAACGCGGGAATCCAGTATCGACCTATCGATGCCGCGCGAGCTTGATCCGATAGTGTATCTGCTGGCCTCGCGCCGAAACGGAACGCTCTACGTCGGCGTCACGTCCAACCTGATGCAGCGACTTGCTCAGCATCGAGATGGAAGCTTCAGAGGCTTCACCGCCGACCACGACGTCAAAATGCTGGTCTGGTTCGAGCAGCATGCGATCATGGAAAGCGCAATCGTGCGCGAAAAGCAGATCAAGAAGTGGCGGAGATCATGGAAACTCGATCTCATCGAGCAGTCCAATCCCGAGTGGGACGATCTTGCAATCAGCCTAGGTTTTGAGCCGCTCGGTTGACTGGATGCCCGCATTCGCGGGAATGACGTTGAGCTTGGGCACCGCCTCGCCACCCCCCAACAAAAATTATCCCCCCGCCAATCATCCCTTGGTTGCCAATTCTCAATCGATTTGGCAGAGTTAACTCGTTCAGTCGGGAGACCCGTCTGAAACGCGGCTTTTGATGTCAGTCAGCTTGCTCCGCGTCACCAACCGCTAAAGCGCACGGCTCCTACGCGACAACGCCGGACTCGTGCTCCACTTTGGAGAAACGAAATGGCTCTCAGGAAAAACAGGTTCAGTCGTCCTGCCACGCATCACCAGCGCGGCCATGTCCCCCCGCTCCCGCATTCCTCGTGGCGCCTCGCTACCGCTGGCGTTTCTGACAGCGCACAGCCGCGGATCGGCACCGCGCGGGACTTCTGGGATCGGCTCGGCATTTAAAATGTCGGGCAGAAAGTCGTCCTCATCCTCATGGTGAAGAGAGCGCTCATCATTCGCCACGTTCCGCACGAAGGGGTCGCCGGCTATCGGCAGCCTATCGAGGCGGCGGGCTATGGGATCGATCGGGTCGACGTGACCGATCCGGCCTTTGGTTCGCTCGACCTGCGCGAGCCAGATCTGCTGGTCATGATGGGCGCCCCCATGGGCGTCTACGAGCAGGAACGCTATCCGTGGATCCGCTGCCAGATGCATCGGCTCGCGCTGCGTCTGGGGGCGGACCGCCCGACCCTCGGGGTCTGCTTTGGGGCGCAGATGGTCGCCGCCGCGCTGGGTGGAGAGGTCTATCCCGGGCCGGTCAGGGAAGTCGGCTTTCACCCCATCAAGGTTCACGACAACGGCCGCACCGGGCCGCTCAGCCATCTTGTCGACGTGCCCATCCTGCATTGGCACGGCGACACGTTCACCCTGCCGGAAGGCGTCGAGTTGCTCGCATCGAGCGATCTTTACGCGCATCAGGCCTTCCGGCGGGGACCAAATCTGCTGGCGCTCCAGTTCCATGCCGAAATGGGCGAGGACGAGCGCTTCCACAGCTGGGTCGAGCAATGGCCCGAAGCGGTGTGTGAGAGCTGCGGCGACGTCGAGCGCCTCCGCGCTGCGCACGAGGAGCACGGCTCCCGTGCCGTCGCCGCCGGCCGCGCGATGATCGGGGACTGGCTGACGACATTGCATTGAGGGCGCGGGAGCGCCCTTCGCGTCACCCCGGGCTTGACCCGGGGTCCCGCTGCCTTTTCGCATCAGTCAATCCGCACCAAGAAGCGGGACCCCGGATCAAGTCCGAGGTGACGTATCTCTCGACGAAGCGCGAACCTGCTGTCCTACAAGCGGATAAAATGGCAGCGTCTCTTCATGGCCGTGCGCAATTCGCACCAAGCCACCGCTCCTTCTCCCCGTAAAAATCACAGAGATTCTCGTGGGTTACCTCGCCCGCGAGCGGACTTTTACGCAATCACCATGGCGCATATGAGGGATGTTAGAGAAGTTAGCGCCGTAACTTGTTGAAAAGTCTTAACTCAGCCAAACCGACAAAGCGCAACAAAGCGGCAATCCCGCGCACTTCAGTCAGGTTATCGCCTCTCAAAGCCCCTCAAAGCGCCAATCCAACCGAGTCTCAAAGCAAGCTCTGCCTGAACTGCGCCAACCGCCCCAGCGCCTCGTCCAGCGTCGCTTCCGGCTTGGTGAAGCAGAAGCGCACGAATCCGGTCTCCGGCGCCTGCGCATAGAAGGCCGAGAACGGGATCGTGACCACCTTGGCTTCCCGAACCGACCGATCGCAAAACTCCGTGTCCGGCAATTCGATGCCCGACGCCTTGAGATCGGCATGCAGGAACCAGGTCGCCGAGCTCGGCAGGACCGCAAAGCCGGCATCCTTCAGGCCCGCCTCCAACCGCGCCCGCCCGTCGGC
Source organism: Sphingobium xanthum (assembly GCF_019737615.1). GTDB lineage: Bacteria > Pseudomonadota > Alphaproteobacteria > Sphingomonadales > Sphingomonadaceae > Sphingobium > Sphingobium xanthum. The sequence continues at coordinate 116,847 of NZ_JAHKKS010000002.1, forward strand.
ATGGCTGCGCACATGCGCCTTGTGCCATTCGACCGGCAGCATCAGTCCCTCGGTCACGGCCCACTGCAGCGAAGGCGGCGTAGTGAAGGTCAGGAACTGGTGCGCCTTGGCAAGCACGCTGGCGAGAGGCGGCGCGGCGCACAGCCAGCCGACTTTCCAGCCGGTGAGCGAGAAGATCTTGCCCGCCGAGCCGATCTTCACGCTGCGCTGGCGCAACCCTTCGACCGCAAGCGGCGAGACATGGCGCGACCCGTCGAAGATCATCGCTTCCCACACCTCGTCGCAGACCAGCACGATGTCATGCGTCTCGCAGATCACCGCCAGTTCCTCGAACTCGGCCCGGCTGATCATGCTGCCCGTCGGATTATGCGGCGTGTTGAGCAGGATCATGCGTGTCCTGGGTGTCACCGCGGCGCACAGCGCGTCCATCGGCAGTTTCCAGTCGGGTGGCGCGAGGCTGATGAAGCGCGGCACCGCGCCGATCAGCTCGGCGAGCGGCGCATAGGCATCGTAAAGCGGCTGGACGAGGATCACTTCATCGCCGGGATTGAGCAGGCCGGTGATGCAGGCCGCCAGCCCCTCGGTCGCGCCGGACGTCACGACGATCTCGTCATCGGCCAGATCGAGATCCTGATGCGCCTTGTAATAGTGCGCGATGGCCGCGCGCAGTTCCGGCAAGCCACGCATCGGCGGATATTGGTTGGACCGTTCCGTCAGCGCCCGCGCGGCCGCATCGAGCAGTTCCGTAGGCCCCTGCGCGTCCGGGAAACCCTGCCCCAGATTGATCGCCCCCGTCTCGCGCGCAAGTCCCGACATGACCTCGAAGATGGTCGTCCCCAGCTTCGCGATGGATCGGTTCATCTGGTCACACCCTTCCTGTCCCGCACCCGGCATAAGGGGATTGCCGCAATCGCGCCATAGCGAGACCGGAACTGTGGCTTGCAAAGGACGCCGCAGGAGCCTCGAACCCGCAGGGTTCGCAAGGCCGAACGACCGCCCGAGCTTATGCGAGGAAAAGCCAGGTGGACGGATGTCCGCGCCGGCGCCCGAGGCAAACAAGAACTGGTGCCGGATGCAGGATTTGAACCCGCGACCTTCGGTTTACAAAACCGCTGCACTACCACTGTGCTAATCCGGCGACGCCGCTGCTCCTAGTGGATCGCGCTCGCGCGGGCAACCTCCGCCAGCCCGATTCACCGCGCCCACCGGAACAAAGAAAAAGGGCGCCGGTTTCCCGACGCCCCTTCAATCTTTTGCCGAAGCAGTCGATCAGGCGAAAGAAACCGCCGTGCGACGACGACGCATCGAGGCACCGACCAGTGCCATGCCGCCGATCATCATCGCCCACGTGGCCGGCTCCGGAACCGCACCGCTCGTGCCGTTGTACGTCACATCGACGGCGACATAGGCCGACGGGTCGAACGCATTGATGTCACCCGGCAGGTTGATGCCGATGTTGATCGCATTGTCCGCCGTGATGGCGAGCAGCTGAGCGAGCGTCAGGGCAACCGTGAAGCTGAACTCCGTGTCGTCGAAGCTGAACGACGTAAAGGTTGCACCCGGGGTCTCGGGAGCGACGTCGCCGGTCAGACCTTCGAGGTTATAGGACAGATACTCGATGCCCGGGAAGCCGAGCGTATAATCGCCGCGAGCCGTGACGGTGAACGTGCCGCCCGTGGTCGGCGCAGCAACGCCGGCGAACGAGAACACGAAATCCTGACCGTCCGAGACCTGCGGTTCGCTGTCGGCATAGGTAACGGCGCCGGCAGTGGCCGGCAGAGCGGCGGCAACGAGAGCCGCGGCAACAAGCTTCTTGATCATTTAAATATCTCCCACACGAGACCTCGATTGAGGTGAGTGAGCGATGGATGAATTCGCGAAAGGTTTCAAGACGATTAATGATATTGCACCCAGCCCCTGTCCCGAGAGGAGACAATCTCGCCCGACACAGCTCCTTGTTATATAAAGATGTTCCACGTCGGAATCACTGCCATACACAGGAAAGTCCCGAGTGGCAGACGCATCGTGGCATCGACTGAACGGCCGCGCAGATACAGAAACAACACCCATAGAAGCCCTGCCGCACTCGCCGTCAGCAGCACGATCGGCAGCGCCTGCCAGCCCATCCAGGCGCCGATCGCACCGAGCAGTTTGGCGTCACCGAGTCCCAGTCCCTCCCGCCCACGCAAGCGCCGATAACCCAGGGCCAGCAGGAACAGCCCTGCATAGCCAATCCCCGCGCCAATCGCCCGGTCGAGAAACGGCGCCGGCAGCACCCAGTCACCGACCGTCAGGCCGATCGCCGCCAACGGCAAGGTCAACGCATCGGGCAGCCAGAAATGCCGCGCATCCAGCACGGCGAGCGTGAGCAGTATCCAGCCACCGGTCATGAAGAGTCCTGCGGCGGGTAATGGCAGGAGCCAGAGCGCTAACCCGCCGATCAGCGCCGCTCCCGCTTCCATGAAGCTGTGGACCGGATCGATTCGCGTACCGCATGTCCGGCATCGCCCCCGCGCGACAAGCGCTCCGATCAGCGGCACAAGCTCGAGCGGCCCGAGCGTGCGATCACAGCCGTCGCATCTCGATCGCCCCCGAACCACGCCCTCGCCGCGCGGCCAGCGCGTGACGATCGCGCCGAGGAAACTGCCGATGATCGCGCCCAGCCCACATCCGATGAGGAAGCGGGCGGCATCGCTGGCGAGCCATGTCACTGCGCGCGCGTCACTGGGGCGTCACAGGCGCCCGACAGTCCGCAGCACCTGCTCGGAACCGATCTGGCGGAAGCCGTTTGCGCCGAGCGCCGCGCCCAGGAGCGGATCGGTGCTGCGCACACGCATCGTCGCCTGATAGCTGCCATTCTCCGTGATCCGGATCGTGAGCTGCTCCTGGCCGGACTGGCTGACCATCGGCAGCTCGACGGCATCGCCGGCGCACCGCGCTTCGCCCGACAGACCGTTGGACAGGCTGAGGCCAGAAATGAGCGCCGGCACGCGGGCGCGCACGCGCCCCTCGGCAAAGGTGCAGGCGCGGCCGGAAAAGTGGACGGTCAGATCCTCGAACTCGACCCGGCTGACCGGCAGCGGCGCAAGCGGCGCAGCAAGTGCCAGCGCGCCGGTGACGTCATCGATCCCGCGCCGGTTGAACCCGACCGTGATCGCCCCGGATATGTCTTCCGGCGCGCCCAAACGTCGCGAGACGTCGATGCGGACACGCCCGATCAGTAGCTGGATGGGATTGAGAAAGACATCGACCGTGCCGAGCTGAACGCCGCGGATCTGCAGTTCCTCCGCCCCGCCCCACCAGATCGGCCCGCGCAGCGATCGCGCCGCGACCCCCATATCGGTCAGGCCAAAAATGCTGAAGGCAGCGCGCAGCGGCCATGTGACCAGCATCGCAACACCGAGAATGATCGCCAGCATGAGCTTCGCGCGGGTCGTGCGCATCCAGCCGATCATGGCGTCACCTCCTGGAACACGGCTTGCACGGCGACGGTGCCTTCGGCTGCGCCCGGTACAATGCTGATCGTCTGCACGCTGATGCTCGCGCGCTCCAGCGTCGAGAGCCAACGCAGCAACGGACCGACGCGCGCCGACCCGATATTGACCGACATGCGCCCCTCGCCCTGCAGCGCCGCGCGATCCAGCGTGAAGCCGGCCTCGGCCGCGCTCTGCCCGATAAGCTGATCGAGCGGCACGCGATTGGCCCGACTGCGCGTCGCGGGCCGCTTGCGCAGTTCGGCGACCTTGTCGCGCACCGAGGCATAGCGATCGAGCGCGGCACCCTGCCGCTCCCAGCCTTCCGCCAGCGCGCCGTTAATCGGCCGCCAGACGCCGAGCCACATGAAGATGAGCACGGCGATGATGCCGAGCGCTGCCATCAGCCGCCGCTCGCTCAGGCTATGATTGTCCCACCAGATGCGCATGCCCTGCATCATCACTGCACCACCATGATATCGGCCATCAGCCTGCCGCCGCGCTGCTGCACCGCATTGGCGCTGATCCGCCACCCGGCTTCCTGTATGGCGATGAGGACGTCGTTGATGTCCTCCGCGCGCGACCCGGCGAGTTGCACACGCAGGGCACCATCGGCGCCCTGATTGACGTTGGTGATGACGACATTGGGGTTCGCCTGCATCGCGGTCATCAGACCGGCCATCGTGCCCGTGAACCCACCTCGCCCGCCGCGCGCGGCCAGCAGTGCCGTCATGCGGGTCTCCGCCATTTGCGGATCGCTAACGGAGGGATCGATTGTTTGCGCCAGCGTGACCGTTTGATTGTCGAGCCGCGAAGACTCCGCATTCAAGCGGATGATCGTGATCAAGGAGACGAGCAGGCTGCAGAGGATCATGAGGCCGATCATGATTGCGATACGCCGCAGGCGCGCACTGTCGAACAAAGCGGGCGACCGGCGCGCAAAAGCACCCTGGCGCAGATCGAGCGGCGGCTCTTCGAGTGCAAACAGCAGCGCATCGTCGATCGTGTCGGCTGGCAGGCGCGTGACCGGCGCATCGCCGATGATCAGCGCGGCACCGGCTTCCTCGCCATCGAAAGCGGTATCGGGCCCACGCACGACATCGGCATTGCCCACTGGCGCGCGCACGAAGCCGGTCTCGGGCGTCGGCAGCAGAAGCGCGGAGGGAACGATACTCGCCTGCGCGATGCCATGCTCCTTCGCCCATTCGATCCAGTGCGCCATCGCGCTCTGGCTGGCGACGGCGACGACGTGCGGCGCTTCGGGATCGTCATTGTCGGCGACGGCCGCATGCAGTTCGCCCGCTTCGCCAATGCTCGCTTCGAGCGCCATCAGGCGCGCGGCGGCCGCGCCCTGACGGGTGGTCATGCCCGGGCACACGATCCAGTGCAGCGTCGTGGCGTGCGGCGGCAGCACGAGCATCGCCGCGCCGACGGCACTGTCCGGTTCGTCCTGCTGCTCAGGCGGCAGCCATTCCGTGCCGCGCCCGCGCCGCACGATGCGCTCGTCCGCGACCCGATACCAGGTCGGCGGCGCCTCGCGATCGGACGGAAGAAGGATGATATAGTCGTGCTTCAACTGCCTTCGCCCCATTGGCGGCGGACCAGGCGCACCCGGTCCTTCTCCGCATCCATCAGCACGCTTTCATCCACAACATCTCCCCCGAGATCGGCCCGAAGGGCCACCTCGAACCAGCGTGTCTTCTGCACCGTCTGCTCCTTGACGGATTGCGGCGCGGTCAGCCTTGCCATCGCCGGCTGCCCCCAGAAGGTCACGACGCTGCCATAGCCCTCAAGCGGGCGCTGCGCCAGCACCTGACGCGCCCGTTCGAGCCCCAATGCTTCCGGCGCCAGCATCGCGAGCAACACAGCCTGATCGGGCAGCAAGGTATTGATGTTGATCGGCGAAAGATCGGTCGTCGGCAGCGTGCAGATCCACGGCCGGATGCGCTGATAGACTTCCGGCGTGACCGAACTCACCATCAGCAGCTCGCTGGGGTCCGCCATCAGGCCGTTGGCCGTGCGATAGCTCGGCGTGAGGCCCGAATAATATTGATCCTCGGCGCCGCCATTGCCGGGGGTTGCATCGGTGTCGATCCAGTCGGCAGCGGAGGTCGCGACCTGCAGCGCAATCACGTGATCGACGCCGAGCAACCGCATCAAACCCGCGAATTGCTCGATGCCTTCGGGCCGCCCGGTCAGAGTGTCCTCATTGCCGGCCACGCTGGACCCGAACTCGTCGTTCGGGCCTTTGACGAGGCTGTTGAGGTTGAAGCAATTGCCGCGATCGATGATCCGCGCCGTAACCCTGCCACCCGGCACCTGGATCGCCTGATCGCGCCCGAGCCAGCCGCCTTCCAGCGTCGTGCGATCCGGGCGCAGCTTCACGAGATCGCCGATGCGCGTCGCCGCCATCTGCTCGGCGGTGAGCAGATACGCGCGGCCCTGATCCGCCGAGACGATGTTGCGCGTCATCCTGCTCGCGAGGGTCAGCCGCTCCAGCGCCACCGCCGTCACGACTGACAGGATCGCGACCAGCAGCAGCACCGTCAGCAAGGCAGCGCCCTCCTCGGATACCCGGTCAGACCGCATTGGATGCGCCTCCCGGTGCCGCCTCGTCCTCGGGCTGGTTGATGGCCGTCCCCACGATAAACCGGAGCGTCAGCGGCGGCTCCTTGCCTCGGCTGAGTACCATCTCGACCGCCGTCGGCATGTCGGCCGGCTTTTCGGGTGCCCAGCGCTCCAGCCAGGACCCGTTCTTCGCGCGATAGCGCAAGGTCAGCGCCGTCACGCCGTCGAACAGCACGGCCGGCTCGGTCGGCTCGGCGCCATCCAGCGCATCATAGCCGATCCGCTCCAGACGACCGTCGCGCCACCAATATTCGATCTTCTGAAGGCTTGGATGACGCAACATGCCGGGATTGCTCCAGCCATCGCGCACGAACTGCATCAGTGGTTCATCGTCCTGCGCCACCCGGCCGAAGAAAGCGGGCGCGAGCGCGCCATCCTGCGTCCGGCTGATGCGGACGGTCGCCTGCGACAGATCGGCGTCCAGCGTCGAGAGCCCGCGCTGAACGTCCGCCAGCGCGTCGAGATGGACCCGCACCGCCGCCTGCCCATCGACCGTCGAGCGCAGCAACAGAACTCCGCCGGTGGCCAGCATCGCGAAGATCATGACCGCGACCAGCAGCTCGATCAGCGTGAAGCCGTGTTCGGCGGAACGTTCCAAAGATGTGAAGCCGTGTTCGGCGGAACGCTCCAAAGATGCGAAGCCGTGTTCGGCGGAACGGCGAGTGACTCTACTCACTGCTCGTCACCTTGCCGTTCAGGTCCATGCGCACGGCGATCTCGCGTCCGTCGCGCAGCAGGGTGAAGCTGAGCGGCTGATCTGCGCGGCCGACGCTGTCAAACACGATGCGCAATTGCGTTGTCGCGCCAAGCTGCGCCTGCGTGCTGCCGGACCAGTCGCTGGATGCGAGCGGACCATCCGTCACGGCCTGCCATTGCCCCTGCTCGCGGCGTTCGAAACCGAAGGCCCTTGGCGACACCCAGAGCGCGACGGGCTTTCCGGCGATGATCGCACTGTCACGCGCGGCGCGTGCCCGGCCCGCGAACCGATCGATATCGCCAGCAATGCGACCGCGCGGATCGGCCATGGTCAGCATCACCGTCCCCGACAGCAGCCCGATGATCACCAGCACGACCATCAGCTCGATGAGCGTGAAGCCGCCTTCCCCGGCGCGCTTTAAAGGAATGGACGGCGCTCTCATTTCATCCGCCCGAATGTCAGCACCGCAGGCGACTGCCCCTGTCCGCCGTCGATGCGCAGCGTGATGACCATCATCCGGCCGCTGTCCGCTTCCTCGACTTGCTGCGCCCAGTGCCATTGCCGCCCGGCATTTTCGATCGTTCCCTCGCTGGCCCCACGGACCGGCGCAGCGGGATCGGTCAGCCGCTCGATCATGAGATTGCGCGCGACGATCTGCGTCATCGTCCGCATGCGCAGGTCGACCGAGGTGCGCGCCGAGACCGCCTGCAACCGCACCAGCGCAAGCCCGGCAATGCTGAAGATCGTCAGCGCCACCAGCATCTCGAGCAGGGTGAACCCCTCGCCCGTGCCTCGTCTTCCGCAGCGCGTGCGCGCGTTCATCCCCGCGCCTCCCGCGACGTCAGGTCCAGGCCCGTGGCGTCAGAGATCGCTCGAATAAATGTCGGCATTCTCGCCCTCGCCGCCCGTCTGCTTGTCGGCCCCCAGCGAATAGATATCGAACGCGCCTTTGCGGCCCGGCGCGGCATATTGATAGGCCTGGCCCCAGGGATCGTTCGGCAGCTTCTTGATGTAGCCGCCCTGACGATAGCGCTCGGGCTGAGCGAGACCGGCCGGCGGCGACATCAGGCTGTTGAGACCGTCGCTCGTGCTCGGATAGGTCAGATTATCGAGGCGATACTGTTCGAGCGCGGATTCCAGCGTCGCGATATCGGCCTTCGCTTTGGCGACGTTGCTGGTACCCAGCGCACCGAACACGTTGATCGCGACGATCGTGCCGAGCAGGCCGATGATCACGATCACGACCAGCAGCTCTATGAGTGTAAAACCGTCTTCGCTCTGACGCCGCGCGGACAGGAGGGGGGATTTTGCGAGGCTCATGGTCAAACTCCGGCACCGGTAAGATTTTGCAGCTGCATGATGGGCAGCAGGATCGAAAGGATGATGACCGCCACGATCCCGCCCATGACGACGATGATCAGCGGCTCCAGCATGGCGAGCGCAGCAGCCGTGAAACCGTCGAACTCGCGCTCGAGATAGTCGGCCGCGCGCTCCAGCATCAGGTCGAGCTGGCCGGCGCTTTCGCCCGAGGCGGCGAGATAGACAAGCAAGGGCGGAAAGACGTCGGTCCGGCGCATCGCCGCGGAAAGGCTGCCACCGCCGCGCACGGCCTCGACGATATCCGTAGTCGCCGCGCGCAGCACGCGATTGTGAATGGTCGGAACGGTGAGCGAGAGCCCTTCCATCACCGGCAGGCGGCTCTCGACCATCGTCGAGAGCGTGCGGGCCATGCGCGCGGCGTGAAGGTCACGCAGCAGGCGGCCGACAAAAGGCGTGCGCAGCAACAGGCCGTCAACGCTCATCCTGACGGCTTCGTTGCGAAGCGCGCGCCATCCAAGAAAGCCGAACGCTCCCAGCAGGATCAGGAGCGCCCACCACCAGCTGGCGAGGAAATTGGAAAGGCCCATGACGATGCGCGTGAGCAGGGGCAGCTGCTGCCCGAGCGTATCGAACTGCTCGACCACCAGCGGCACCACGAAGATCATCAGCGACATGACGACGACGATCGCGAACACCGAGAGCACCGCCGGATAGGCCAGCGCGGTCAGCATCTTGGAACGCATCGTCGCCTGCCGCTCGAGCAGGATGGCGAGCCGGTCGGTCAGCGCCGGCAGGCTGCCCGATCGCTCGCCCGCCGCGATCATCGCGCGGTAGAGACCGGGAAAGCTCTTGGGTTCCGCGCTCATCGCCTCGCCGAGGCTGCGTCCTTCAACCACGCCGCCATGCACGCGCGCCACGATGTCGCGCACATGCTGCTTCTCGCTCTGCCGGGTGATCGTGCGCAGCGCTTCTTCGAGCGGCGACACCTGCGCGAGCGTCGAGAGCTGGCGGGTGAACAGGGTCAGTTCCTTGGAAGAGAGACGCTTGCGATCGAAGCTCAGCAGGCCGCGCCCCGCCAGCCGCGGTGCTTTGCCTCCGCCCGCCGCGCTTGCGCCGGCGGCCGCGCCGCGTCCCTCGGCGATGCGCACGACGAACAGCTTCTTGGCGGCCAGCGCCTCGCGGGCATCGCTCACCGAATCCGCCCGGACCAGACCGCGCTTTTCCCGCCCTGATCCGTCGATCACCAGATAGTCGAAGTCAGGCATCGATCGTTTCGCGCCGCGAGATGCGGATCGCTTCCTCGGCACTGGTCTCGCCGCCCAATACCAGTCCGCGCGCCGCCGCGATGAGGTTCGGCGCGTTGAGGAAGGCATGGCGCGCAATGAGGGATTCATCGCCGCCTTCGTTGATCATCCGCCGGATCGTGTCGTCGATGCGGATTGCCTCGAACACGCCGACGCGGCCCTTGTATCCGCTGCTGTTGCAGGTCTCGCAGCCATGCGGCCGGTAGATCAGCGTCCCCTCGTCGATGCCGAGCAGCGCGCTCACCGACTTGTCGGCCGGAATCTGCTCCCGGCAATCGGGGCACAGCCGCCGCACGAGGCGCTGCGCAATCACCGCGCGCAGGGTCGAGGCAAGCAGGAACGGCTCGACCTTCATGTCACGCATGCGGGTGATCGCGCCCACGGCATCGTTGGTGTGGACGGTCGAAAGCACGAGATGACCGGTCAGCGAGGCCTGTACCGCAATCTCCGCAGTCTCCCGGTCACGGATTTCGCCGACCATCACAACATCCGGATCCTGGCGCAGGATGGCGCGCAGCCCGGCCGCGAAGGTCAGCCCGACCTTGGCATTGACCTGCGTCTGCCCCACGCCCTCGATCGCATATTCGACCGGATCCTCGACGGTCAGGATATTGCGGCTGCCGTCATTCAGCTGGCGCAGGCCCGCATAAAGCGTCGTCGTCTTGCCGCTGCCGGTCGGGCCGGTGACGAGGATGATGCCGTTCGGTTCGCGCAGGGCGCTGCGCAGCACCTGATCGGTCATTCCGGTGAGGCCGAGAATATCCATCGAAATGCCGGCATTCTCCTTGTCGAGAATACGCATGACGACGCGCTCGCCGGCGCGGCTCGGCAGGGTGGAGACGCGCACGTCGAGCATCTTGCCGCCCAGCGTCAGGCCGATGCGCCCATCCTGCGGCACGCGGCGCTCGGCGATGTCGAGCCGCGCCATGACCTTCACGCGGCTGACCACGACCGGGGCGACATGCGCGGGCATGCGCAACGTCTCGGTCAATACGCCGTCCATGCGCATGCGCACGACGAGGCCGGTCTCATAGGGCTCGATATGGATGTCGCTGACGCCCTGGCGCGCCGCCTCGGCGATGATGCCATTGATGAGACGGATGGCCGGCGCATCGTCGCCGCTGTCGAGCAGATCCTCTGCGGTCGGCAGATCGCCCGCGATGAAATCGAGATCGTCGCCGCCCATGGCCAACGATCCGGCCATGGCGGCCGCCGAGCCCTCCATCGCATAATGATCGGACAGATGCTTCTCGAAGCTCGGCACATCGACGATCGTCACGTCGAAGCTGCGCGCCAGATGCCGCCGCACCTCGACCAGCACGCGCGGATCGGCACCGTCCCGCAGCGCAACCGCAATGCGCCCGTCCGCCCGGCCGCTGGTGATCACCACGCCATGTTTGCGCGCAAAACCATAGGGAATATCGATCGGCAGCAGGCCACCTTCCCCGGCCGCATGCGCGGCGGGCGCGGGCGCCGGAGCGCCCATGCCTTCTGGGGGAAGATCGTCCGCCGGCCCGGTCATTTCTTGCGCTTCTCAGCGGCGGCAGGGCGCACCACTTGCTGGGAGCTGGTCGCCTCGACCGGAACCACCCGGCCATCGACCACCTCATCCCCCGCGCGCGAGCCATCGCTGACCGGCAGGGCCGCGCCCATATAATCGCGCACCAGCTCGTCGATCGTTGGCTCGACCTTGGGATTGTTCGCAAGCTGCTGGTTCCGGATGTAGCCGTATCGCCGTGCCGTCACATCTTGCGCATCCTTGCGATCGGAGAGGATGGTGGGGCGAATGAAGACCATGAGATTGGTCTTGCTGCGCGCGCGGCTGCGTGACTTGAAGAGTTCGCCGACCAGCGGAATGTCGCCCAGCACGGGGATCTTCTCGATCGTGCGGCGCTCATTGTCGTCGAGCAGGCCGCCAAGCGCGAGAATGTCGCCGTCATCGACCGTCACCGTCGTTTCGATCTGGCGTTTGTTGATAATGAGATCGCTGCTGTCGTTCGAGACCGGCCCGGCCACGCTGCTGACTTCCTGCTTGAGGAACAGCTTGATCGCGCCGCCCGAATTGATCTGCGGCTTCACCTCCAGCATGATGCCGACATTCTGGCGCTGGACGGTGCGGAACTGGTTGTCGAAATTGGGGCTGAGCGCCTGCCCGGTCGAGACCGGCACTTCCTGGCCGACGAGGATCTTGGCTTCCTGATTGTCGAGCGTCAGCACGGACGGCGTCGAGAGGACGTTGCTCTCCGTGTCCGCCTGCACCGCATTGATGATCGCGCCGAGAACGCCGTTGCGACCCAGCTCCGTGGCAACCCCGCCAAAGCCCCCGCGCGCCGAGCGCAGCGCATCGACGGCGGCGCCCTGGAGTTCGGTCGCCAGCGATCCATTCTCGGTCGTGGTGGTAGTCGTGCGCGTGCCGTCCGGCGCAACGACGACGGTTTCCGTCGTGCCGAGCTGATTGGCGGCGATCGCACCCGCAAGCGTCAGGATGTTGGGCTGCGCGTTGGAATAGTTGGTAGCAGCAAAGCCGGTCTTGGTCGAACCGATCAGGAACTGCACGCCGAGCTGGCGCGCCGCATTGTCGCCAATCTCGACGATGATCGCCTCGACCAGAACCTGTTCGCGCCGCGTGTCGAGCTGCCGGATGACTTCGCCGAGCATGCGCTGCGTGTCGCCATTGGCAGCGACGATGACGGCATTGGCGCCTTCGTAGCGCGTCACGACCGCCGGCCCGCGCCCGCCGATGCCGCTGGTGTCGCCCGCTGAAGAAGCCGCTGCCTGCGCGGGAGCAGGTGCAGCTGCGGGCACCGCGCTCGGACCGCCTGTAGTCACTGTCGCATTGGCCGAGGAAATGGCCGAGCCGCCGCCCTGCCCCAGCAATTTCTCGAGGACAGGCAGGAGCTTGTCGGCATCGGCATGCTGCAGCCAGTAGACCCGGATTTCCGTGCCGGACGCCGCGCGCGTATCGAGTTCGCGGGCCATGGCCGAGAGGCGCTGGACCGTCGCCGCATCGCCGCGCAGCGCGACGCTGTTGGAACTGTCGATCGCGACCACGGTCGCCGTGGCCGGCTGGCCCTCGCCCCCGCCGGCGACTAGCGCCTGAAGCGACTGCGCGATCTCGCGCGCGCCGGCATTCTTGAGCGGAACGAGCGCCGTCGAAGAGCCGTCCGTATCGACCTGTGCCAGCACGCGGCGAATGCGGAAGATATTGTCGGCATAGTCCGCCACTACGATCGAGCGTCCCGATCGGTTCGCGGTGATCGAGCCGTCCTTGCTGACCAGCGGCCGCAGCGTATCGAGCGCGGACTGCGCATCGATCGAGCGCAGGCGGATGACCTCGGTCACGAACTGGTTGCGATTGGCCGCCCCGCCGACCTGGCCTGGCTGCCCCGCCGCGCCCTCGACCGGCTGGATACGGAACGCGCCGCCCGCTGCCGGCACGGCGACGAGGCCATTGGCGCGCAAGGTCGAGAGGAATATCTCGAAATATTCCGAGCGCGTCAGCGGCCGGTCGGTCACGACCGAGACTTTGCCCTGCACGCGATTGTCGATGATGAAGGTCCGCCCGGTCACGCGCGCGGCATCCTGGATGAAGGCACGAATATCGGCATCGCGGACATTCAGCGTGAGCTGACCGATGGCGGGCACGGCGAGCAACAGTGCAAGCGCGGCGCTACCGGCAAACTTGCGGATTCTAGGCAGGAAAGTCATCGAATGTCCGGAATTATGAGAGCGATGGGAACGGTCGCGGCGCCGCGCTCCACCATGAGGGATATGCGGGCGCCGGGCCTGATCGATCCTTGCAGCGACGTGACGTCGGCCGGGGATCGCACGGGCTGGCCGTTCACCTGCACGATGATGTCGCCGGGCCGGAACCCGGCTTGCGAAAACACTTCGCCGCCGCCCTGCGAATTGACGACGATGCCGGTAACACCGCTGCGCTCGGTGCGCGGGGCGAAACTGATCGAACTCATGAGGCTTTCCGGGGTCAAACGCCCCGGCGGCGCGGGAGGCGCTCCAATGCCCGGCGACGGCGCGCCCCCGCCAGCTTCCGGCGCGCCTGGCCCGGTTGGTCCGCCCGCGGCGCCACCACCCGATTGATCGATGTAAAGTTGTTCGGTCACGCCGCCCCGCTCGATCACCACATGATCGAACTGCACGGCCTTGAGCTTCACGCCCGGCGCAATCTCGCCGCCCACGGCATAGCTCTGCTGCTCGCCGCCTTCATTGGCGATGATTGCCGATCCCGAGCCAGACGCTTCGTTCACCCGAGTGCCGAAGAGCTTGAGCGGCAGCGAGGTGACCTGCTGCGCCGGCGTCTCGCCGGGGGTGACGGCCACGCCGGTGCGGTAGAAGGGATCGAACCCCGCGAACAGCGCGCTGCGTGCATCCGCGCTCACCACGACCGGCTCGCGGGCGCGCCAGTCGCCGAACAGCCCGACCGGCGTCACCAGCGCCCAGAGCAGGCGCGCGATCTGGATCATCAGCAAAACGAGGAGCGCAGCCTCGATCCACTGCCCGATGTCCGAAGAACGAGGCGTACGAGCCTGTGGCGCGCGCCGAATGAAGTCGGTCCACCGCATCTGAGAGTTGACGACCTCCAGCAAAGCTCGCGTTGCCTATGCGCGCTCTATGACCGAACCGCTACAATATGGTTACTAAAAAATGACAGCCAAATCATCTCGACTTTGTTCCCTGCGCCCAGACCTTGCCGACCGTTAACCTTTATTAACAAGAGGCCGGTTGATTGCTGCGCAGGAGAGTTGCTAGACCTTCGCGTGGCCCATGTCGATGCTAGACGCTCCCCTCCTCGCCAGCCAGCCCGGCATCCAGCGCTTTCCGCGCCCCGAACTCGTCCTGTTCATGAAGAAGCGCTTTCTCGATGCCGGGGAATGCGCGGGCCTGATTGAACGCATCGACGCCGGTCGACGGCCGTCCACCATCGCGGACGATCAGGGATACGAGGCCTTCCGGACCAGCGAGACCTGCGATCTGCACGATGGCGATCCCTTCGTCGCCGCGATCGATGAAAAGCTCGCCGCGTTCAGCGGCCTCGATTTCGCGCACGGCGAACCCCTTCAGGGCCAGCGCTACGATGTCGGCCAGGAATTCAAGGCGCACACCGACTATTTCGAGCCCAAGGGCCTGGATTTCGAGCGCTATTGCGGCCGCTCGGGCAATCGCACCTGGACGCTCATGGTCTATCTCAACGAGCCACGCGCCGGAGGGGCAACGCGGTTCACCAAGGTGGACAAGATGATCCAGCCGGAAACCGGCAAGCTGCTTGCCTGGAATAATCGCCTGCCCGACGGCGCACTCAATCCCGCCACGATCCACCATGGCATGAAGGTGCGAGCGGGGACGAAGTATATCATCACCAAATGGTATCGCGAGCAGGTCTGGGCAGGTTGAACGCGATCACGGCGGCGAGCTGGCTGCCATCGCATCGACACGCTCGCGATAGAGCCGCGCATACGGCCCCAGCGCTCGCCAGATGAGATAGAGCGCCGGCGGCACCACGAGCAGGTTCACGCCCACCAGCACGTAGCGGAGGTCCGCTTCCGAGCGCGCAACATTGTCGGTCAGCACGGCGACCAGCATCGGCCCGACCGTCCCGCCGATCGTCGTCATTCCGGCCGCATAGAGCATCGCGATCTGCCCGCGCATCTCGTTCGGTGTCGTGAGCTGGATCGCGGCATAATAAGCCGGGCCGCCCATCACCGCGACAACTCCCGCAACCGCATTGAACCCCAGCGCCAGCCACGGGTTCGGCATCAGCGGGGCGATCAGGTGCAGGGGCAGCGACAGGCCCTGGGCGATCAGGATGACACGCAGGTTCGCGTCGTCATTGCGCTTGCCGAACCGCTCGGCGAGATGCGCGCCGGCGAACAGCCCCAGAAGCGAGCAGACGAGCGACACCGCGCCCATGATCGGGCCGGCCTTCTCCGGTCCCCAGCCATAGGTGCGCTGGTAGAATGCCGGCAGCCAGGCGCTCAGCCCGACATTGATGATCGCGAACAGTACCATCGCGAAGAACAGCCGCAGATGCATGCCGCGCTGGTCGATCAGATAGCCGATCACTTCGCGGATCGGATAGCCTTCGGGCCGTGTCCCGCCTTTACGCGGCGGCTCAGGCACCGAGACCATCATCAAGACGGCGACGAAGATGCCCGGCAGGCCGAGGATCATGAAGACCAGTTGCCAGTTATGGATCGTGCCGAAGCCCGGCAGCACGATCGGCTCGAGATGATCCAGCAGGCCGTAGAGCAGCCCGCCGAGCAGCAGCGAGAGCGCGCTGCCAATCATCACGCCGGCCGACTGGATCGCGAAGGCGCGCGGCAGCCGCTCGCGCCGCACGCTATCGGTGATGACGGACAGCGACGCCGAGGTGTTTACGGACTCGCTACCGCCGATCACGGCGCGGCAGACGAACAGGGTCCAGAAATTCTGCGCAAGCCCACAGATCGCCGTCGCCACGCTCCAGAGCGCGAGACAGCCCGCGATCAAGGTCCTGCGTACACCGCTGTCGATAAGTCGCGATGCCGGAATGCCGACCACCACTGCGGGCAAGGTGAACGCCAGACCCAGCAACAAGCTGACTTCCGTGTCCGACAGCCCGAAATCGCGCTTGAGCGGCTGGACGAACAGCGCCAGCACGCCGCGATCGATATAGGACAGCATCGCCACGACCGAGAGGACGCTGACCGTATACCAGCCGCGCGGGCTGTTCCGGTCGGGCAACGCTGTCGCCGCCGGTTCGCTCGCCTGCTCCACGTCGATTGCCGCCATTCCTGCCTTCCTCCCAACCCGAACGCGCCCAAACGCCCGGCGGACGACATGCTTATCATGTTGCCTATCGGCGCTACGGCAAAAATACCGGCCCGATGCGGAACAGGCCGCACGCAAAGGGAAAGAGCGGCCCAGGCGGACCGCTCTTCCTTTCAGCACCATGGGAGCGGCGAACGCCTGGCCCACCCTCAGAAGGTCGTCGATACCGAGATGTTGAACGTCGTGCCGCGATCATACTGGTTGTAGATGATCGTGTTCGTGCCGTTCGACTGGGTTTCCTTGTACTTGTTGTAGGTGATGTTGCGCGCCTCGAATTTGAGATCGAGATCGCGGCCCGCCACCGTCACGCCCTGCCGCCAGACGAAGTCCAGGTTGAAGCCTGGATATTCGAAGATGTCCGGCTGGCCCGAATTGTTGAGGCCACGGCTGGTCACGCGCTTGCTGGCATAAGAGAGGATCAGGGTCTGCTGGGAGAGCTTGTCCGTGTCCTCCATGCCGAGCTGGAAGTTGATGAGATGGTCCGACTGGCCGGTAAGCGAGGCGCCGTCCTTGAAATAATCGCTCGCCAGCGCCGCGCCGGAGGCCCCGAACACGCCCGTCGTGTCGCTCGCGCCCACCTTCAGCTTGGATTTGGTGTAGGTGTAGTTGGCGATCGTCACCAGACGCCTGGTCGAGAACAGGGCCGCGTCCGACCAGTTGGCCATGTCGAAATATTTCTGCACCTCGAACTCGGCGCCATAGAGATCGGCCGAGGGCGCATTGGCGAAGCTGGTCACGATGTCGCTGCCGAACACCGTGATGTAGGATTCGATCGGCCGGTCGATCTTCTTGTAGAAGCCTGCCACCGAGAGGCGCTGATCGCGGGCGAAATACCATTCGTAGCGGATTTCGCCGTTGATCAGCTCGCTGTCGGTCAGCAGCGAGTTGCCGCGATACAGGCGGTTGGTGTCCGGGTCGAAATATTGCTGGAAGATCAGTTCGCGGAACTGCGGTCGTGCGATCGTCTTCGATGCGTTGACGCGCAATTGCATCTCCGGTTGCACCTGCCAGGTGATCGTCGCAGCCGGGAGCCAGTAGGAATTCTTGAGGCTCGTGATCGCGGTCGACGTGTTGCCTGTATTGAAGACCTGCACCGGCACGACCGACTGTGTGGCCTTCTCGTAGCGGACACCGGCGTCGATCATCACTTCCGGCGTCACCTGCCAGTTGAACTTGCCGTAGCCGGCATGCGTGCGCAGCTTGGCGCGGAAGGTCGGGTTCGGGTCGAGATCCTCGAGGATGATGAAATCCTCGACGATGTTCGGCGCCAGCAGCAGGTCCGGCCGCAGCAGGCCGATCCCTTCATATTGCGACGGTGATGCCTGGCCGAGACCCGGCGTCGCCGGATTGACCTGGAAACGGAAGCGGAACTCGCGGCGCGAGCTGAGGCGCGTCGTGCGGGTATAGGCATAGCCGACGGAGACCCCGAGATCGGGCATCAGCTTGTATGTGACGTCCGCACCGCCCGACCACAAAGTCTCTTCCAGATCGGAATAGCGGATGCGCGCATCGCTGGTCGTGCCGCCGTCCAGCCGGTTGATGAAATGGGGGCCGTAGCCTGTGGTCTCGTTGCTGCGAATATATTCGGCGCTGAACTCCGCCGGCGCCTCGCGCTGTGAATTGGCGTAGGATGCGCGCAGGTCGAGGCTGAGGTCCGGGGTCAGCTTATATTCGCCGACCAGTTGCGTATCGATGAGCTGGCGCTCGTACCAGGCCGTATCCTGCTGGTTGTAGTCGGATTGTTCCTCGCGCTTCTGGCCGATGCCGAGGCGCGTGTTCTTGAGCGTGTCGCGAATGTAGAGGCTGGTCCAGCGGATCTTGTTGTCGCCCCATTCGAGACCGACGCCAACGAGACCGTTCACGACGATGCGGTTGTCGGTCGTCACGCGCTCGAAATCGGAGTCGAGCTGCGACAGGTCCGAGTTGACCGAGCGCTGCTGGATGGCATCGCGATTGGTCCACCGGTTGGTGTAGCCGGCCGTCGCGATGAGGCCGAGCACGGCGTCGCCCACGTCGATCGACGCGCCGCCCGAGACCGAGGCGGAGAAGTTCGGCTGCACCATGCTCAGGCGCTGCACGAGGCCGTTGCGCGAGGTGACGAGACTGCCGGCAAGTGCCCGATTTTCCGCGTTGGTCAGTTCCAGCACGCGCTTGCCGCTCGACAGGAAGGATGCCAGTGGCGAAGGCGTATTGCGCGATCCGTTGTCGAAGCCCGTCCAGTCCGTCGAGCTGCCGAAATAGCTGTAGCCCTGAATGCCGGTCGTCTCGCTGTGATAGCCGCCGCCGGTGCTGATCGTGAGGAAGTCGTCCTTCGGCACGGCACTGGTCGTCAGGTTGATGACGCCGCCGCCGAATTCGCCGGGGAAGTTCGGTGAATAGCTCTTCTGGACAAGCGAGGAGGACACGATGTTGGTCGGAAACAGATCGAGCGGAACGACGCGCTTGAGCGGCTCGGGGCTCGGCAGCGGCGATCCGTTGAGCAGCGCCAGCGAGTAGCGATCGCCCAGGCCGCGCACATAGACGAAGCCGTTGCCCACCACGCTGAGACCCGTGACACGGCCCAGCGCGCCGGCGATATTGCCTTCGCCCGTGCGCGCGATGTCCGCAGTGGACAGGACCGAGACGACGGCGGCGGAGGCACGCTGAACGTTCGCGCCGCGCCGGCCGACAACCACGATGTCGCCGCCGGGAACGGAGATTTCCGGCGCCTGCTCTTCGTCGGTCGGCGCGTCGCCGGCCGTGGCATCACCGGGGGCTGCGGCATCGGGAGCTTCGCTCTCGGCGCCGTTGGTCTGCGCGAAAGCGGCGGGAGCCGTCAGCGCGGTCGAAAGGAGCAGCAGGCTCGCGAACCTGAGCGGCGTTGCCATCGAAAATCCCCTTGGGCTTACAAGCATTGAAAGGGGCGGGAGCAGCGCGACCTGCCGCATCCCGCCCCATGTCGGTCAGGTGCGGCCGTCAGGTGATCGGCAGCGATGTGCAGTTGCGGTTGGCGTTCGTCGTGTCGTCGAAGCCGATATAGCCCGCGTTGCAGGTCCAGCCCTTGTACCAGGTCTCGTTCGCGTCCTTGACCGCACCGATGTAGGTGGTGGTGTCGAAGAAGGCGTCGAACGTCTTCGGATCGGTCGCGGCAACCAGCGTCTCCGTCGCGCCGTTGACGAACACCGTCGCGAGCGTCGGCGTATAGGCGTCGTTATTGCCGTTCGCGCCCGAGCCGAACGCCGTCGCCACCTGTGCGGCGGTGATCGAGCCGGTTCCGAGATACTTGGTGGCGTTGCACTGCATCACCACCGAACTGGCCTGGAACGACACGGGCGCCGCGCCCGATCCGTTCAGGCGGAGGCATTCATTGTTCGGTGAGACGACGATGCCGTTGATCAGCCTGACATCGAGGTTGCCGCGGAAGAGCATCGAAGCCTGGTCATTCGCCGTGTTATTCGAGCTCGCCTGGGTCTGGATCGCCGTGAAATTGGCAACCATCAGGTCGCTGCGCGGCGTGTCCGTCTCGTTGCCATTGCTGTCGATTTCCATCAGCGCGTCGCCCTGTCCGTCACGCTGGACCAGCAGCACATGCTGGAAACGCCCCTTCGCGCCGGTGTCGAGATCGAGGCTGTCGTCGTCCGCGCCAGTCACGACGTAGTTCTTGAAATTGACCGCGCCGCCGAAGAATTCGGCGCCGTCGTCCGAGCTGTTGTGGCTCTGGATGTAGCGGAGCGTTGTGCCCGTGCCGATTGCCTCGGTCGTGAGCGCCTGCAGCTCGAAAGTCGAGCTCAGCACGTAGCCCGAATAGCGGATCTGCACATACTGCATGGTGCCGGCATTATAGGCATTGTCCTGCCCTCCGAAGACAGCCGGATCGACCGAACCTTCGGTCTGGCGCTCGCAGGTGCCCGCGCCTGTCGAACCGAAGGTGCAGTCCGTGGTGATGCCGCGGCCGAGCAGCACGACACCGCCCCACTGACCGATGGAACTGTCGCTGTTCAGACCGAGAATATTGTCGCGGCTGGTGAAGATGATCGGCTTCGTCGCCGTGCCGGTCGCGTTGATACGATTGCCGCGATTGACGGCCAGCCACGACGGGCCGGACGCGCCGAACAGGATCACGCCCGGTTCGATCGTCAGGACGACGTTCGTGTCGGCCGTAAGCTGGCCGGAACCATTGAGCGTGAAGCCCTTGGCCGTCGTGCAACCAACCGTCGTGCTGGTGAAGGGTGCGCCCGACGTCGGGGCGACGCGACCGCCGTCGCAGCCGACGTCGACGCGGCCGTTGATCTGATAGACGAGGCCGGCAATCTTCGGCAGCGTGATGCTCTTGGCGATGATCGCGGGCAGCGTGCAGACGCGCCACGAACCGGTCGGGCCGCTGATCGTGCCGTCGTCCTTGAGGCCCTGCGCGTCGGCAATCGTCGGGCAGCCGGTTGCGGCCACGACCGATGGCGTCGGCGTCGCCGTGGGTGTCGGGGTGGGCGTCGGCGCCGGGAAATTGATGTTCACGTTGCCGCCGGTGCCCGGCGAGGCGATCTCGCTTGCGCCGCAGCCTGCGAGAAGCGGCAGAACGACGCCCGCCATCAAGATGTTCGTGGTCCGAGAAGTAGCTTTCATCGTCGTCTCCGCTGCCGGGTTGATCCGGATTTTCGAGTGCAGGACGGCTTGCTGGATCAGCGACTCTCTTGTCGCCCCCTTGCGCCCTCGGCGGGGCAGCTAGGGGATGAGTATGACAGCGAGATGCGATTCTCGTGTCCGATCGGTTACGAATCGATGTCAGATTTGTTGCAGTGCCAGATTGGGATCGGATCGGCGCGCAACCGCGCGGCATGCGGGGCCGGTTGGCGCCGCGTATAAATTCTCGATCGCTGAAAATGACGAGGCGAGGAGCGTGCGACCCGAAGCGCTCCTCGCCTTGCCGAATGACTCTCTCGACACTTGGCCGGGAGTCTGATGGTGTTCAATCGCCGGGCCGCCCCCTGCAAGCCGAGGGCCTGTCCCCCAGCTTGCGCGCGCCCACGCGGCTATTGCTCAGCGGCCGTCGAGCCGGCCCAACATGGCCTTGGCGAGAACGTGGCTCGAATAGCTCGCGCCATCGGCCAGTTCGAGATGCTCGGCGGGCAGCGCCTGCACGCGCCGGAGCGCGGCGCGCGCTTCGGCATAACGCTGCGTGCGCGAATAGACGGTGGCGATGTTGATGAGGCGGGCCGGATCGTTGGCGTCTTCCTGGCTCTCGGGCTTCAGGATGCGCTCGGCCTGGGTGAACTGACCACTGTTGATCGCGCTCGCCGCATAGCTGCCGGTGGCGCCACCGGTCTGGGCCAGCGCGCCCGCCGATCCGAGTACCGCAAGTGCGGCGCCTCCTGCGATTAAGACTTTGATAACCATCGAAAACCCTCTCCAAACTGCGAACATCGTGAAGAGGAGTATTTCAGTTTTATGACGAAGTGACAATCATCTGAAAAAAATTTTCATTCAGACTTATCTTATTGTTATTATTCATTTTAATGCTCATAATCATGAGCCTGCATAGCTTTTGTCATATTCATGTAACAAAACTGATTCGTCGGAAATTCCCGATTCGTTGAAGACGCAGCAGCGTACAGCGCCCCGCCCTTCTGGCAGCCTTGCTGGACAATGGTGATGGAAGTGGGGAGCTTCTGTTGCCCGGTGCTCCCCGTACCGCTGGAATCCATTCTGTTGCCCGGCTGGCCCAGCCGCGTTCTGTTAGGGTAATGTCAGGCCGTGAGGCCCTCAATTACGCTGCAAGAGCAAGTGCTTCGTTATCGTTGGCACTTATGGGTTTTGAGCCTTGAACGGGTTACTCAGCCCGGGCGAAAACAACGCTTTTCAGCACACGTCGATCCTAGTTCGGCCCCGTCAGGATCGGCCCCCGCTATGGGTTGGAAGCCGTTTCTGGTGGAGCCGCCGGGTACCGCCCCCGGGTCCGCTGCGCCTATTATACGCCGCAGTTTATCGCCATAGCCGGTGAAACCGGCGAGACCGATATAGGCATTCCGTCACCGAATAAAAGGCCCGCAAATGAACAAGGGCGCCCCATGACGGAACGCCCCTGTCTCACCGGCTGGGAGCCAGATGAACTGTAACGACGCGCTTACTTGTTCGCGTCGATCGCGTCGGCCTTCTCGTCGCCCGCATTGCGCACCGCATCGGCGCGATCTTCCAGAACATCGACCTGGTTCTCGGCGTTTGCGGCGGCCGCCCCGGTCATGTTGTCGGCGGCCTGCTCAAGGGCATCAGCCTGATTGTCGATAGCATCGGCCTGATTGTCAGCGGCATTCTCGACATTCTGAGCTTGCTGGGAATCGCAGGCGGCGAGCGCCAGGGCCGAGGCCAGCGCGGCGGCGATCATTGTGGTTTTCACGCTTTTGTCTCCTGTTATGTCCCGAACCGTGTCACGAGACTGAAAACAAAAGCAGCGCGGTTCCGAAGGTTCCCGAATTCACGACGAGCCGAGTTGTCGCACAGGTCGGACGGACCGACCTATTTCTTCAGCGCGTCGCGAATTTCGGTCAGGAGTTCGACCTCGGTCGGGCCTTCCGGCGTCGCTTCTTGGGGCTTTTTGGCGAGGAAACGATTGGCCTCGCGCACGATCAGGAAGATGATGAAGGCAAGGATGATGAAATTGATCACCGCGGTGAGGAAGCTGCCATAAGCGAAGACCGGCACGTTCGCCGCCTTCATCGCCGCCAGCGTCGGCGCCGTGCCCTCGGGAACCGCGCCCAGCGGCAGGAAATGGTTGGAGAAGTCCAGCCCGCCGAAGATCGCGCCGATGAACGGCATGATCACGTCGTCCGTCAGCGACTTCACGATAGCACCGAACGCAGCACCGATGATGACACCGACCGCGAGGTCCAGAACATTCCCTCGTGCGATGAAAGCCTTGAACTCCGAAAACATGGCCCGATCTCCCTCATGGCGAGCCGGTCCCCATGCCGCTCGCATCGTGCGCGGAGCTAATCCCCTTGCAGGGGCACAGGCAACCGCCTATTTAGCGTGTTACTTCGGCGATACACCGCCGCATCACCAGAGGATGAACCGCAATGGCCCGCCGCCACTCGCCCACCAATCTGTTCCGCGCCTTCTTCGTCCTGATCCTGCCGCTCGCCCTCGCCGCATGCGGCATCAACAGCGTCCCGACCGCCGAGGAGAATGCCAAGGCGAAGTGGGCGGATGTCGAGAGCAATTATCAGCGCCGCGCCGATCTCGTGCCCAATCTGGTCGCGACGGTGAAGGCCGCCGCCGCGTCCGAGAGCCAGATCCTGACCGCCGTCACCAATGCGCGCGCCGCCGCAACCTCGATCAACATCACGACCGACGACCTGTCGGACCCCGCAACGTTCGAGAAATACCAGGCCGCGCAGAACCAGCTGACCCAGGCGCTGGGCCAGCTCCGCACGGTCGTCGAGAATTATCCCGACCTCAAGAGCCAGGCCAATTTCACGACGCTGATGGACCAGCTCGAAGGCACCGAAAACCAGATCAACGTGGCACGCATGCGCTACAATGAGGCGGTGCAGGCCTATAACACGACGATCCGCACCTTCCCGGACATGATCGGCGCCAAGCTCGTCCACGGCGCCAAGCCGATGGTGCCTTTCAAGGCCGAATCTGGCGCCGCAACGGCGCCCAAGGTCGATTTCGGCGCGCCGGCCGCGCCTGCCGCCCAGCCGAGCGCCAATGACAATGCGCCGGCAGCGGCACCGACGCCGGCGACCGGAACGAACTGACCGGAGACGGTTGGAGCTCGACCCGTGCGCCTTCTTTCCTGGTTGCTGGCATTGCTGGTGTTCGTCGGCGCACCGGCTCTGGCTGTCGAGTATCCACCGCCTCCCAATGGGCCGATCCTCGATCAGGCGGATCTGTTGCCGCCTGATCGCGAGGCCGCGCTCGACGCCCGGCTGCGCACCCTCACCACCCAGACCGGCAAATCCTTCGTCGTCGTCACCGTGCCGACGCTGCAGGACGAGACGATCGAGATCTACGCGGTCAAGCTGTTCGAGGCCTGGGGCATCGGCGGCAAGGAGAGCGATCAGGGCCTGCTCCTTCTCGTCGCGCCAAATGAACGAAAGGTCCGGATCGAGGTCGGCTATGGCCTGCACGGCTATGTGACGGACGGCCTCTCCGGCCGGATCATCCGCAACGAGATCACGCCACGCTTCAAGGCCGGCGACATGGCCGGCGGCATCGAGGCGGGCGCCAATGCCCTGCTCGATCAACTGAGCCGCACGCCGCAGGACGCCAAGGCAGTGGCCGAGGCGGCCGATGCGGCGAGCCGACAGGGCAATGCCACGAAACCAGGCGATGCCATCAAAGGGATCGTCATTGTCGTTGCGATCCTCCTGTTCATCTTCCTTTCGGCCGGCCGCGCGGCGATGCGCGGCGGTCGCCGCTTCCGGGATGGTGACGGCGGCGTCGGCCCGATCGTCATCTGGGCCGCCAGCGAGATACTGAGCGAAGCGCTGCGCGACGGTCGTCGCGGTGGCGGCGGCTGGGGCGGAGGCGACTGGGGCGGCGGCGGTGGAGGCGGCGGCTTTGGCGGTTTCGGCGGCGGCGGCTCTGGTGGTGGCGGCGCGAGCGGAGGCTGGTAGATGGCGCAGCGTTTCTCGATGTCCGAGGAAGATCACCTGATCGTTACGCAGGCCGTGGCGAGGGCGGAGGAGCATACCGATGCCGAAATCGTCACGATCGTCGCGCGCCGATCCGATGCCTATCATGACGTCGGCCTGCACTGGGCGATCCTGAGCGCTTTCCTCGTCCTCGGCATCGCGGCCGCCTTCCCCGACTATTATCAGGAAGCGATCATCTGGCTGACGGGCGGGTGGAGCCACGAGTTGCCGGTGCAGACCCTGCTCCTCTTCCTGCTGGGCAACATGTTGCTCAAGTTTCTGGCGGTGCGGTATCTGCTGGCCATAACGGCGTTGCGGATGTGGTTCACACCGGGATCGACCAAGTCGCGCCGCGTGCGCCGCAAGGCACTTCAGCTCTTCCGCACCGCCGCCGAGTCCCGCACAGCCCGTCTCACCGGCATGCTGCTCTATCTCTCGCTCGACGAGCATCGCGCCGAGATCGTCGCGGACGAAGCGATCGCCTCGAAAGTGCCGCCGGAAGTCTGGGGCGAAGCGATGGCCGCCCTGATCGGCGAAGTGCGCGAAGGCCGCATCGCGCAAGGCATGGCGCTGGCCATCGAAAAGGCCGGCATCGTCCTTGCCGAGCATTGCCCGCGCAGCAGCACCAATCCGAATGAGCTGCCCGACCGATTGATCGAATTGTGAGCGACGCAAGCCCGGAAGACGAACTCCGCTTCCCCGAGGAAGTGATGTGGGAAGGCCGCTTCATCACCGCCAAACGGCGCGGCCGCTGGGAATATGTGGGCCGTGCACGCGGCATCAGCGCGGCAGTCATCCTCGCCATCGAGGAAGCGCCGGACGGGCGCCATGTCATTCTGGTCGATCAGTACCGCGTGCCGCTGGAGCGCCGCTGCATCGAGCTGCCGGCCGGTCTTGTGGGCGACGACACGGCCGGCGAAGACCCCGCCCTCGCCGCCGCGCGCGAACTGGAGGAAGAGACCGGCTATCATGCCGGGCAGATGGTCAATCTCGGCCACTATTGGAGCTCGCCGGGCATGGTCTCGGAAAGCTTCACCCTGTTTCGCGCCCTCAACCTCGTGAAAGTCGCGGACGGCGGCGGCGTGCCTGGCGAGGACATCCGCGTCCACCGCGTGCCGCTCGATGGCCTCGCCGACTGGATCGCGGCGCGGCGGGATGAGGGCTATGCCGTGGACGTCAAGCTGCTGACCTTGCTGGGACCGGCGCTCATCGCCTGACAGTCTGTCCCTCGCCGGACCTGCGCCGTCAGATCCGTTGCGCTCCTTGCCGTCCTCTCCTAACGGATCCCCGAAGCCGAAGGCCGGCAAAGTCAACGATCACAGGCAGAGCATGACCCGAGTCGCCATCAAGATTTGCGGACTGACCACGATCGAGACGATCGACGCGGCCGTGCGCGCGGGCGCGAGCCATGTGGGCCTCAACTATTTCCCGAAGAGCCCTCGTTATCTCAGCCCCGATCGGGTCGGGATCATCGCGCCGCGCATACCGGCGCATGTGAAGCGGGTCGGCGTTCTGGTCGATCCCGACGACAACCTCCTCGACGCGCTCATCGTGGCCGGTGGCCTGCAGGTCGTCCAGCTCCACGGCCAGGAAGCGCCGGGCCGGGTCGCGGCGATCCGCCAACGCACAGGTCTGGAAGTCTGGAAAGCGATTTCGGTCAAGACCGCCGCCGATCTAGCGGCCGGCGGCGCTTATGCCGGCGCGGCCGACCTGCTGCTCTACGATGCCAAGACACCGGACGGCGCCGCGCTGCCGGGCGGCATGGGCATGCGGTTCGACTGGAGCCTGCTCGCCGGCCATCGCGCTTCCGGGCCATGGGGCCTGTCCGGCGGTCTCGATCCTGAAAATGTCGCCGAGGCGATCCGCATCACCGGCGCCCCGCTGGTCGACGTTTCCTCCGGTGTCGAAAGCGCGCCGGGCGTCAAGGATGTGGACAAGATCGCGGCCTTCTGCAAAGCGGTTTCGCAATGTTGACCATGAACGGCCATGTCGAGCGCATCGAAGGACGATGGCGCTGATCGCTTCAGGAGCTTGGCTCCAGGCGAACGGACCCATACATCCCGGAAAGACACGATCATGACTGCTGCGACCATTTTACCCAACAGCTTGCGTTCCCTGCCCGACGAGCGCGGCCATTTCGGCCAGTTCGGCGGACGCTACGTCGCCGAGACGCTCATGCCGCTGATCCTCGATCTCGAGCGGGAATATCGCGCGGCGAAGCAGGACCCGGCATTCAAGGCCGAGTTCGACGGGCTCATGACCCATTATGTCGGCCGCCCCTCCCCGCTTTATTATGCCGAGCGGCTGACGGCCTATTATCGCGCAAAAGCCCCCGCCGGCATGGGCGCGAAGATCTACTTCAAGCGCGAAGAGCTCAATCACACCGGCGCGCACAAGATCAACAATTGCATCGGCCAGATCCTGCTCGCCATCCGCATGGGCAAGACGCGGATCATCGCCGAGACCGGCGCCGGCCAGCATGGCGTCGCCACCGCGACGGTCTGCGCGCGCTTCGGTCTGCCCTGCACCATCTTCATGGGCGCCAAGGATATCGAGCGGCAGCAGCCGAACGTGTTCCGCATGAAACTGCTCGGCGCGGAAGTCCGCCCCGTCACCAGCGGCTCGCAAAGCCTCAAGGACGCAATGAACGAGGCCCTGCGCGACTGGGTCGCGACCGTTCACGACACCTTCTACATCATCGGCACCGCTGCCGGCCCGCATCCCTATCCGGAGCTGGTCCGCGATTTCCAGAGCGTCATCGGCACGGAAACCCGCGAGCAGATCCTGAAAGCGGAAGGCCGCCTGCCCGATCTGCTGATCGCGGCGGTCGGCGGCGGCTCCAACGCCATCGGCCTGTTCCATCCCTTCCTCGACGATACCGATGTCGCCATGATCGGCACCGAGGCGGCCGGCCACGGCATCGATACGGACAAGCACGCCGCCAGCCTCACCGGCGGCAAGCCCGGCATCCTCCACGGCAACAAGACCTATTTGCTGCAGGACGAGGACGGCCAGATCACCGAGGCGCACTCGATCTCGGCGGGCCTCGATTATCCCGGCATCGGCCCGGAGCATAGCTGGCTGCACGAGAGCGGCCGCGTCGAGTATCTGCCGGTGACGGACCGCGAAGCGCTCGATGCCTTCCAGCTCTGCTCGCTCCAGGAAGGTATCATCCCCGCGCTGGAAAGCGCGCACGCGCTCGCCGCTCTGGAGACCAAGGCACAGCAACTGCGCGAGGATCAGATCATCGTCGTCAATGTCTCCGGCCGCGGCGACAAGGACATCTACACCGTGGCTTCGGCGATGGGAGCGACGATATGACGCTTAATCCCATTCGCGGCGCGAAATTCGGCGCTGGTAGCGCCGTATGCTTTGCGGCGGTGGTGCCAATCAACAACCTCATACGCCACGAAGAGACCAATTGGAGCACCGTTCTGCTTGGCTCCATTTTCGTTTTCTTCGTCTTTGGATTGGTTCGCGCCTTGACGGACAAAGTGGGAGGCGACTTTGGTGACTCTTAACCGCCTCCCCTCCGCTTTCGCCCGCGCCGCCGAGGAAGGCCGCGCCGCGCTCGTCACCTTCGTCACCGGCGGTGACCCCTCGCCCGCGGACACCGATGCGGTCCTAGACGCCCTCGTCGAGGGCGGCGCCGACGTGATCGAGCTTGGCATGCCGTTCACCGATCCGATAGCCGATGGCCCCGCCATCCAGGCCGCGAACCTGCGCGCGCTCGACGCGGGGATCAGCACGGCCGGCATTTTCGGCATCGCTTCTGCCTTCCGTAAGCGCCATCCGCACGTGCCGCTGGTCCTCATGGGCTATGCCAATCCCATGACCATCCGCGGTGCGGACTGGTTTGCGGAAGAGTGCAAGAGCGCCGGAGTCGATGGCGTCATCTGCGTCGATATCCCGCCCGAGGAGGATGACCAGCTCGGCCCGGCGCTGCGCAAGGCCGAGGTGAGCCTCATCCGCCTCGCCACGCCGACCACGGACGCTGCCCGGCTACCCGCCGTGCTCGAAGGCGCTTCCGGCTTCCTCTATTATGTGTCCGTCGCCGGCATCACGGGTCTGCAGCAGGCGGCGCAGGACAGCATCGACGCCGCCGTCGCCAAGCTGAAGGCCGCGACCGATCTGCCGGTCGTCGTCGGCTTCGGCGTGCGCACGCCCGAGCAGGCCGCCGCCATCGGCAGCGTCGCGCATGGCGTCGTCGTCGGCTCGGCCATCGTCGAGCTGGTCGGCAAGCACGGCACGCAGGCCGCAGGCCCGGTGCGCGACTATGTCGCGTCCCTGCGCGCCGCCCTGAACGCAAAGGAGAAAGCCGCATGAGCTGGCTGAACCGCGTCCGCAACGCGATCCCCTTCATCGCCAAGAAGGCCGACACGCCCGACAATCTCTGGCAGAAATGCCCGAGCTGCGGGCAGATGATCTTCCAGAAGGAATGGGACGAGAATCTGAGCGTCTGCCCGCGCTGCGAGCATCATGGCCGCATCGGCCCGAAGGCGCGCTTCTCGCACATCTTCGACGAAGGCACGCTGAAGCTCCTACCGACGCCCGTCGTCAAGGAAGATCCGCTGAAATTCCGGGACTCCAAGCGCTATACGGATCGCCTGAAAGCGGCCCGCGCCGCCACCACCGAGCAGGATGCGCTGCTCAATGGCATCGGCAAGATCGAGGGCCAGCAGGCCGTCGTCGGCGTACAGGATTTCGCCTTCATGGGCGGCTCGATGGGCACGGCGGTCGGCGCGGCCTTCGTCGCGGGCGTCAAGGAAGCGATCAAGCGGCGCTGCCCCTATATCGTGTTCACCGCCGCGGGCGGCGCGCGCATGCAGGAGGGTATCCTCTCGCTCATGCAGATGCCCCGCGCGACCGTTGCCATCCAGCAGCTGCGCGCGGCCGGCCAGCCCTATATCGTCGTTCTGACCGATCCCACGACCGGCGGCGTCACGGCGAGCTATGCGATGCTGGGCGACATCCAGATCGCCGAGCCCAATGCGCTGATCGCCTTCGCCGGCGCCCGCGTCATCGAGAACACGATCCGCGAGAAGCTGCCCGAAGGCTTCCAGCGCGCCGAATATCTGCTGGAGCATGGCATGATCGACATGGTCGTGCATCGCAAGGAGCTGAAGCCGATGCTCGCCAAGACCATCGGTTATCTCTCCGGCGCCAAGGCCGCCTGATCCACCGCGCGCCCTGACATGGCCGACCACGCCGTTTCCGATCATCCCGCCGTGCAGGCCCAGCTCGACCGGCTGATGGCGCTCTCGCCCGGCCGCGACGTGCTCGGGCTGGAGCGCATTTCCGAGCTGATGGTGCGCCTCGGCAATCCGCATCTCTCCCTGCCGCCGGTCTTCCACGTCGCCGGCACCAACGGCAAGGGATCGACCTGCGCCTATCTGCGCGCGGCGCTGGAAGCGGATGGCCGCACCGTCCATGTCTTCACTTCGCCGCATCTGGTGCGCTTCAACGAGCGGATCCGCATCGCGGGAACCCTGATCAGCGACGACATGCTGGCCCGCGCGCTGGAAGAAGTGCTGGATATCGGCGGCGATCTCAACGCCAGCTTCTTCGAGATCACGACCGCCGCCGCCTTCATGCTGTTCTCGACCGTCCCGGCCGATGCCTGCGTGATCGAGGTAGGGCTCGGCGGGCGGCTCGACGCGACCAATGTGCTGACCAGCCCGGCCGCCTGCGGCATCGCCTCGCTCGCCATCGATCATGAAGGCTTCCTGCTCGCGCCCGAGGACAATGTCCCGACCGAGCCGCTGAACCGCATCGCCTTCGAGAAGGCCGGCATCGCCAAGCCGGGCGCCGCCCTCGTCACCCAGCGCTATCCCGGTCCGATGATGGCCACGATCGCGCGCGTCGCGGGCAAGGCGAAAGCGCCGTTCCAGCCGCGCGGCGAGAGCTGGGACATCGTCGAATATCAGGGCACGCTCCATTATCGCGATGCCCATGGCAAGCTGGAGCTGCCTTTGCCCCGCCTCGCCGGTGCGCATCAGATCGGCAATCTCGGCTTGGCCATCGCCATGCTGCGGTCACAGGAAGTACTTCCCGTCAGCGATGCCGCCCTGCGCGCTGCGCCGCTCTGGGCACAATGGCCCGCCCGCATGCAGCGCCTCGAGGGCGGCCCGCTCAACGACATGCTTCCCCAGCGCGTGCTGATGCTCGACGGCGGCCATAATCCCGACGCCGGGCAAGCGCTCGCCAAGGCCCTGGCCGATGGCGGCCTCGCGGAAGACGGCATCGATCTCGTCACCGGCATGCTCGCCAACAAGGATGTGCGCGGCTTCCTGGAGCCGCTCCGCCCCCTGATCCGCTCAATCCGCTCGCTCCCCGTCCCCGGCCACGAGCATCACGGCCCCGAGGTCTTCGCGACCCTCGCCGAGGAATGGGGCCTGCCGCACAAAGCCTTCGACACGATCCGCGATGCCCTTGCCGACCTCGCGGCAGAGACGGAAGTACCGGATCGCACGGTCCTGATCGCCGGCACGCTCTACTTGGCAGGACAGGTCCTCACCGCAAACGACCAGCCTCCAGTCTAGACCACCCTACTCCCTCCCCCCTCGGGGGGAGGGTTGGGGAGAGGGGGAAGCGCCAACGCCTCCCCAATCACCAACAAGACCCCCTCAATATTCCCCATCACCTCTGCGTTCGAAAACCGAAGCAAGCGATAGCCAAGCGATCCCAGAAAATCCGTCCGAGCGGCATCATAGACCTCCCGATCGCCATGCGTGTCGCCATCGATCTCGATGACGAGCTTCAGCGACTTTGACACAAAGTCGACGATGTAAGGCGCAATGACGCTCTGCCGCGTAAACTGCATCCCTGCGAACCGGTTGGCACGAAGCGCAAGCCACATGCACTGCTCAGCCGGCGTCGGATTTGCCCGCATCGCACGAGCGCGCTCCTTCAACACTGCGTCGAGACGCAAGCTTGATCCCCCCTCTCCCAACCCTCTCCCCGAGGGGAGAGGGCTATCAGTCATCCGTCGTGCTCGGCTGTCGCACCGTCTCCACGACAAACCCCTTCCGCCACATGATCCAGAGCAGCACCATGCCGGGAATCGCGACCACCACCGTGAACGCCCAGAAGGCCACCCAGCCCAGCCCCTCGGCCAGATAGCCGGACGGCGCCGAGAGCCATGTCCGCCCGACCGCCGCGAAGGACGAAAGCAGCGCAAACTGCGTCGCCGTATAGGCGAGGCTCGACAGCCCGGAGAGATAGGTCACGAACACGGTCAGACCGATGCCGCTGGTGAAATTCTCCGTGCCGACCGCCAGCGCCAGCATCGGCGTCGAATGGCCCGCCAGCGCCAGCATCGAGAACAGGAAGTTCGAGAGCATCATCATCAGGCCCGAGACGAACAACGCCCGCCCCATGCCGAGCCAGGCAATGAACGGCGCGCCGAGCGCCGACCCGGCGATCAGCGCGGCAAAGCCCACAAACTTGTTCACCGCGACATATTCGGTGTCGGAAAAACCCAGCTCCACGATCATCGGCGCCAGCATCGTCTGACCCATCGCATCGCCGATCTTGTAGATCAGCACGAAGCCGAGGATCAGGAAGGCACCGTGCCGCGTCAGGAACTCGCGGAACGGATTGACAATCGTATCGCCAAGCCACGCACCGATCGAGGCGCCCTGTTGCAGCGCCTTGTGCGGCACATAGCGGCCCTGCCCCGCAAACAACGCGCCGATCGCGCCGGGCAGCACACAGAAGGCCGTGATGCCATAGGCCGTTGCCCAGCCCAGCCCTGCGCCTTCGGTCGAGGCGAGGAAGATCGTGCCCGCGCCCGCCAGCAGATTGCCGGTGCGATAGCCGAACTGGTTCATCGCCGTGCCGTGCGGCAGCTCCGCTTCGCTCAGTATTTCGATGCGATAGGCGTCGATCACGATATCCTGCGTGGCCGAGAGGAAGGCAACGACGATCGCCCAGAGCGCGAACCGGCCAAGATCGCTGGCGGGATCGCTCGACCCGAGCTGCCAGATCGCTACGAACAGAAACGCCTGAATGAGGAACAGCCATGCCCGGCGCTGACCGAACAGCTTCGTCAGGATCGGCAGCGGCAGCTTATCCACCAGCGGCGCCCACAGGAATTTGAGCGTGTAAGGCGTCGTAAGGCCGATCGCGAAGCCGATGGTCGACTTCTCGATGCCGACCTTCGAGAGCCAGAAAGTCATCGTCGCAAGCAGTAGAGTCAGCGGAAAGCCGCTCGAAATGCCGAGGAGGAAGGCCACGAACGGCATGGGCTTCAGATACGGCCGGAAGCTCGGCACGATGAAGCCGATGCCGATGACCACGCCCACGATCAGGGCGAAAATAAGTGTCTGCTCCAATACCGGCTCCCCGACTTATCCCTCGTCGCGCGAGACTAGAGGCGCATACGGAGAATGGAACCGCTTTTGTTGCGCCCTAGACGCGCCCCTTCCGGTTCTGCGCCACGATCCGCGGATCATAAGCGCCGACTTTCATCCGGCTGTTGCGGAGCGTAACCGCCCACGCGCCCAGCGCCGGCGGCACGACGAGCAGATGCACGTTATGGAAGAACCCCGCGCCCGGAAGATAGCTCCACCAGTAGAAGAACCCGCCGACCAGCAGCCCCGCGAGCGCGCCTGCCTCGATGCGCCACGGCTTCACCCGCGAAGAGCCATCACCACCCAGCAGTTCCGCCTGCACGATCAGGTCCTGGAGGATGGTCACACCCTCGCCGTCCAGAGGCAGCCTGACGGCCCCGGCACAGCGCCGGATCCGGTCCAGTTCGGCATCGCGCAGGGACGATGTGATGAATGCGCGCCAGTCCCACGGGCCACCGGTCCCGTTCAGAAAGGCCCTGATCGTCTCGATCACATAGATACGCTCGTCCCGCATCCCGCGATGACTGCCCGAACCGCCGGGCGCGAACAAGCCTCAGTCGCGCGGAAAAAGCGTCAACCCCGGCGGCAGGCGCCGCGCCGGCTGCCCGCCAATCAGCCGCTCGCACACGGCAAGCGCGCGCACCAGATCGCGCGGCTGATAGGGCTTGGCGAGGCAGCCGATGGCGATCCCCTTCTCGCGCGCCTCGGCGGGGCAATCGGCGGTCGCGAACAGCACGGCAATGCCCAGCTCGCGGGCATGCCGGGCCAGCTCCACGCCGGAGCGCACGCCTGTTAGGCGAATGTCGGTGATGACCAGGTCCACACTGCCCTGCCCCAGGATGATCGCGCCGGCATCGCGGAAGCGATCCACCGTCGCGACCACGTCATAGCCCGCCTGCTTGAGCGCATGCTCGTTGTCGAACGCCAGCAATGGCTCATCCTCGACGATCAGGATGCGCCGGATCAGTTGCGTCCTCTTCGAGAAAAACATTGCCGCCAAACCCCACTTGCGCCACTAGCCGGCGATCGCACAGGATCGATGACGCACTGTTCCGGCTACGGACCCAATCGGCGATTCGCCAGTGCATGCGCGACACAACCAGAGCAAAAAACGGACGGAACGACTTGCCCAGCGCCAATGGACCCAGAGGCCCCCGCCGGCCGACCCGATCAGGCGAAGCCCCAGCGCCCGCCGGACGACGCGCCCGGCCCCGGCCGCGCATCGGCAAGCCGGACAAGCCGCGCTTCCCGACCGGCCCTCGCGCCGCCGACGACACGCCGCGCGAAGGCGATCGCATCGCCAAGCTGCTCGCCCGCGCCGGCGTCGCCAGCCGCCGCGATATCGAGCGGATGATCGCCGACGGCCGCATCGCGCTGAACGGCGAGCCCGTCACGACGCCCGCCACTTTGCTGAAGTCGCTGCGCGGCATCACGGTCGATGGCAATCCGGTCAAGGAACCGGCCGCAGCCCGCCTCTTCCTCTATCACAAGCCGTCCGGCCTGCTGACGACGACGAAAGACCCAGCCGGCCGCCCGACCATCTATGACAAGCTGCCCACGGATCTGCCGCGCGTCATGCCCGTCGGCCGGCTCGATCTGAATACCGAGGGCTTGCTGCTCCTCACCACGGACGGCGAGCTCAAGCGCCAGCTGGAGCTGCCCTCCACCGGCGTCGAGCGCACCTATCGCGCCCGTGCGTTCGGCGAGGTCAGTCAGGCGCAGCTCGAGGAACTGATCGAAGGCGTCGAGATCGACGGCATGCGCTACGGCCGCATCGATGCCAATCTGGAGCGCCGCACCGGCCGCAACCAGTGGGTCGAGATGACCATCACCGAGGGCAAGAATCGCGAGGTTCGCCGCGTCCTCGAATTTCTCGGCCTCAAGGTCAGCCGCCTCATCCGCACGCGCTACGGCCCCTTCAAGCTCGGCGATTCCCAGCCGGGCGAAGTAGCGGAAGTTCGTCAGGTCGATCTCATCAAGTTCCGCAAGACGCTGAAATGAGGATCATCGCCGGCACATGGCGCGGCCGGCCATTAACGGCCCCCGCAGGCGACGCGACACGGCCCACCGGAGACCGCACGCGCGAAACGCTGTTCTCGATGCTCACCAGCCGCCTCGGCTCGTTCGAGGGTTTGCGTGTCGGCGATTTCTTCGCCGGCTCCGGCGCGCTCGGGCTGGAAGCGCTCTCGCGCGGGGCGGAATCCTGCCTGTTCGTCGAGCGCGATCGCAAGGCGCTGGACGCAATCCGTGCCAATGCGGCAAAGCTCGGCATCGAACGGCCCGACATTCGCCAGACCGATGTCCTCGCACTCGGCCCTGCGCCCGCCCCGCTCGACGTGCTGTTCATGGACCCGCCCTATGGCACGGGCGCCGGAGCCGTCGCACTCGACAAGCTCGGGCGCCTCGGCTGGGTCGCCCCCGGAGGCTGGATCAGCGTCGAGACCGGCCGCGCCGAAACGCTCGACATCAAGGGCTTCGAGCTCGACGCCGAGCGTGTTGTGGGCAAGGCCAAGCTGTGGCTGCTGCGGCCAGCTGGCTAACCCATTTTCGTCATCCCAGCGGAAGTTGGGATCTCCTGAATTGGAGATGTGGCTGCGCTCGCTTGAGACCCCAGCGTTCGCTGGGGTGACGCGAAGACGGAGAGGACGACCGGTCGCCCTCTCCTCTCTCAAGCTAAATCAGCTCGGCGACTTGCCGCCCTCGCCCGGATTGCGGCACGCATCCTTCACCTCGCGCGAGCAGACGGGATATTCCGCCGGCGGCGCGGGCGTCGCCTGTACCATTGGCTGCGGCGGCCCCATCACGACCTGCGGCGGCCCGGCAGCCGGCGGCGCCGCGGTCGGCGCGGCATTATAGGCCGAGGGCGGCGGAGGCGGGGGCGGCGGCGTGCTGGCGTCGGGCGCCGGGCTGGTCGCGGGTGGAACGGCCGTGCCGTTATCGACCGGCGCTGGCATGTCGCTCGGCGCTGGCGGCGTCTGGGTCATCGGCTGATCCGCGGGCGGTGGGGCCTGCGTTTCCTGCGCATGCGCGGCCAGAGCCAGCGCCGATGCGCCAAGGCAGCTCAGCAAAATGGGGATACGCATGTCGGTCATCCTTCCTATTCGGTCTCAACCCCCGGCCATGGAAACGTCCACTCATGATCACAGTTCCACGATCCGGCTCGCCCGCGCGGCGCCCTGCCTGCGTAACGGCATATGGCGCGCCTCTTGCCCCGACTCATTCTGTTCCCTAGCTGTTCACGTAAGATGACACTCCCCGCGCCTTCACCGAACGATCCACCCTATCTGAAGGGCCTCAATCCTCCGCAGCGCGAGGCCGTGCTGACCACGGAAGGCCCCGTGCTGGTGCTGGCGGGCGCCGGCACGGGCAAGACCGCCGCCCTCACCGCGCGCCTCGCCCATCTCGTGGCGACCCGCCGCGCCTATCCGTCCGAGATCCTCTCGGTCACCTTCACCAACAAGGCGGCGCGCGAAATGCGCGAGCGCGTCGGGCGGATGATCGGCGACGCGGTCGAGGGCATGCCCTGGCTCGGCACCTTCCACAGCATCGGCGCGCGCATGCTCCGCCGCCATGCCGAACTCGTCGGCCTGCAGAGCAATTTCACGATCCTCGATACCGACGATCAGCTCCGCCTGATGAAGCAGATCATCCAGGCCGCCGGCATCGACGAGAAGCGCTGGACCAGCCGCACCCTCGCCGCCCTCATCGACAAGTGGAAGAACAAGGGCCTGACGCCCGCCGAGATCGACGCCGGCGAGAGCGAAGCCTTCGCCCATGGCAAGGGCGCCGAGATCTACGCGCAATATCAGCAGCGCCTGCGCGATCTCAACGCCTGCGATTTCGGCGACCTGCTCATGCACAACCTCACTTTGCTCAAGACCGAGCGTGAGGTGCTGGAGCAATATCAGCAGCGCTTCCGCTACATCATGGTGGACGAGTATCAGGACACCAACACCAGCCAATATCTCTGGCTGCGGCTGCTCGCGCAGGCGCGCAAGAACATCTGCTGTGTGGGCGACGACGATCAGAGCATCTACAGCTGGCGCGGCGCTGAAGTGGCGAACATCCTGCGCTTCGAGCGGGATTTCCCTGGCGCGACGATCATCCGGCTGGAGCAGAATTACCGCTCGACCCCGCAGATTCTCGCCGCTGCCTCCGGCGTGATCGCGCAAAATGGAGGCCGCCTCGGCAAGACGCTGTGGACCGAGGAAGCCGAGGGCGAGAAGGTCCGCATCATCGGCGTCTGGGACGGGCCGGAGGAAGCCCGCCGCGTCGGCGAGGAAATCGAGGGACTGGAGCGCCAAGGCATCCGCGCCGATCAGGTGGCCATCCTCGTGCGCGCCTCCTTCCAGACCCGCGAGTTCGAAGACCGCTTCATCCAGATCGGCATGCCCTATCGCATCGTCGGCGGCTTCCGCTTCTATGAGCGCGCCGAAATCCGCGATGCGCTGGCCTATCTGCGCCTCGTCAACCAGCCCTCGGACGATCTCGCCTTCGAGCGCATCGTCAATGTCCCCAAGCGCGGCCTTGGCGACAAGGCGGTCGAGAAGATCCACCGCCTCGCCCGCGCGGAAGGCGTGCCGCTGATGCTCGCCGCCGCCGGGCTGATCGAGACCGACGAGCTGACCGGCGCCGCGCGCAAGGCGCTCGGCCGCTTCGTGAGCGATCTCAAGCGCTGGCGCGATCTCGCCACGACCATGTCGCATGCCGAGCTGGCCCGGCAGATCCTCGACGAAAGCGGCTACACCACCGCGCTTCAGGCCGAGCGGACGGCCGAAGCCTCCGGGCGCCTCGAAAACCTCCAGGAGCTCACTCGCGCCATGGAGGAGTATGAGACGCTCGGCGCCTTCCTGGAGCATGTCAGCCTCGTCATGGACAATGACGCGCAGGCCGACGAGGCCAAGGTCACGATCATGACCATCCACGCTGCAAAAGGACTGGAGTTCGACACCGTGTTCCTCGCCGGCTGGGAAGATGGCCTCTTCCCCTCGCAGCGCGCACTGGACGAAGGCGGGCTGGCGTCATTGGAGGAAGAGCGCCGCCTCGCTTATGTCGCGATCACCCGCGCGCGCCGCCGCTGCTACATCTTCCACGCCGCCAATCGCCGCGTCTACGGCCAGTGGACCAGTTCCATCCCCTCGCGCTTCGTCGGCGAAATCCCCAAGGAAACGATCGAGGAAGAAACCACCATGACCGGCGGCGCCAGCCTCTGGCGCGCCAACTGGTCGGAACGGGACGACCCCTTCGCCAATGTCGCGCGCGGTTCCGGCCGCGGCCCCGGCTGGCAGCGCGCCCAGAGCAGCGGCGGGTTCGTGCGCGAGCCGACCCGCATCGTCGAAGCCCGCCAAAGCGCCGTCAGCCTCGGCAACAAGGGCCGCGACGACCTCGCCATCGGCATGCGCGTCTTCCACCAGAAGTTCGGCTACGGCCTCGTCACCGAAATCGAAGGCAACAAGCTGGAGATCGATTTCGAGCAAGCCGGTACCAAGCGTGTACTCGACAGCTTCGTGACGATTGCGCCTTAGCTTGAGGCCGCGCGCCGAAGTGCTTTGAAGGTTTCCGCGCCACTCTATACGAGCACCGGATTGGTTGCTTCTATCGCCTCGTGCTCGGCTTCCGCGTCGAGCAGTTCGTGTGAAGACAGATCGTCAGGATTTTAAATAACAATGAATTATCGCCATTCCTTCCATGCCGGCAATAGCGCCGATGTCGTGAAGCACAGCCTGCTGATCGCCCTCGTGCGGGCCTTGCAGCACAAAGAGGGCGCGCTGACCCTGATCGACACCCATGCTGGCTGCGGGCTGTACGACCTTGGCGGCGAGGAGGCCCAACGCACCGGCGAGGCCGCGCAAGGCGTGCTGCGGGTCTTTGCCGACCCGGCCCCCTTGCTGGACGACTACCGCGCCGCCGTGCAAGCAGTGAACGTCGGGGAGGAGCCTCGCCTCTACCCCGGCTCGCCGCAGATTCTGGCGCAGCTTCTGCGTCCGCAGGATTTGCTGATCCTGAACGAAAAGCATCCCGAAGACGCCCATGCCCTGCGCGGCGCCATGCGCGGCACATCCGCCGCCGTGCATGAGCGCGACGCCTATGAGTTTTGGCTGGCAATGCTGGCGACCCGCACCGCGCGCGGCGTGGTGGTGGTCGATCCGCCCTACGAGCAGCCGGACGAACGCGCGCGCATCACCGCCACCCTCGCCGCTGCGCACCGCAAATGGGCGCATGGCGTGACGGTGATCTGGTATCCGCTGAAGGAGCGCGCCACGCATTCGCGGTGGAAGGCGCAGTTGCGCAAGCTCGGCATCCCGAAATTTCTGACGGTCGAGCATTGGCTGTACGATCGCGATCAGCCCGGCATCTACAACGGCGCGGGCCTCTATATCGTCAACCCGCCCTACGCCTTCACGCAGGCGCTACCGCCTCTGCTGGAAGCCCTGCGCGCCGCGCTGGCGCCGGAGGGGCATAAGGGCGAGATCACAACCGATTGGCTGGGCGAGCGCTGATGAAATCGAATGGCGGCAATTTTTTTTGGGGGGCGGACGGACCAGAATGGCAACGATGGGGTGGGGTGCGGTCACGACGTGTGACCGGCAAATGCATCGATTGCCTCCAGCGAGTGGAGGCGGATGACGGCCTTTCCTTGAGCATCGCACTCGTCACATATGGAGCGAAGGACCGGCATCCAGTTTTCGCTTACTTCCCAGATAATCTCGAATAGCCGCTTGGTCGGCGGCACGTCACCGATGCCCGCAGGTGGATGCTCCAACGTGCCCTGAGCCCAGGCTATCTGGCGTTCCGCCGCCAACCAGAAATGAACCCAGACGGGCATGTCGATTAGAACGATTTGAGTTGCCCGCTCGGCGCGTGCGCGCGTCGTGGTTAAGTCGCCGCCGCCATCGATAACCCAATGCGATCCTGCGATGATCTCGGCATGTTTGCGCTCATAGATTTCTTTGGGAGTGATCGTCCAACCCGGCTGCCAGTAGAGCCGGTCAATCTCGATATGCGGCAGATTTCTGGTCTTGGCCAGCCGTCGTGCCAAGGTTGACTTACCGCCCGACGTATTTCCAAATATGACGATCCGTTCCATGGCCTCCTCCCAAGTTTGCTCGGCCGTATCGTGGATTTTGCGGGAAATGGCCATGAAAGATGATGTTGGGAAAGCACTGAAACACCATGCATGGATTAATCATTTCATTGGCCACAATCGAGGACGCCGACAGACTTGCGGATCTCCGCGTCGCAACGATGCGTCCAAGCTTGGAAGCTATCGGAAGGTTTGATCCTCGCCGCGCCAGAGCGCGCTTTCTCGTAGGCTTCGTGCCGAAGAACACGATCGTTCTCCATTTTGGGAGCGATCTGGTGGGCTTCTACGTAGTTCGTTGCGAGGCTGAAGCGCTCTTCCTAGATCACCTCTACGTTGCCGACTCTTATCAAGGGCGCGGCTTCGGTAGGGGCATCATCTCGGCTGTTCAGCAGGATGCGCGCCGCCTTCCACTCCCCGTTCGGCTAACGGCACTCAAAGGAAGCCCGGCGAACCAGTTCTATCGCCGCTGCGACTTCGCGCTGGTTGGCGAA
The DNA here is from genome assembly GCF_019737615.1 of Sphingobium xanthum. Classification (GTDB taxonomy): domain Bacteria; phylum Pseudomonadota; class Alphaproteobacteria; order Sphingomonadales; family Sphingomonadaceae; genus Sphingobium; species Sphingobium xanthum. The sequence continues at coordinate 157,635 of NZ_JAHKKS010000002.1, forward strand.
GAAGAATTCGATAATCACTATGAATGGCAGCCGTGACTTCGGCCGGACCTACACCTCAACCGATGTCTTCAATGTCCTCGTGTTCGGACATTCCGCTTCTGTAGCTCTGCAACTTGCCCCTGTCCTACAGCCACTCCCCCATGCGAAGATAACTTATGAGGCGCTTACCTAGCACGCCTCTCTTTGACCCCGTGAAAAACCACGAAAATCCGCCAGTTCTGCTGACCCGGAGCAGGACTTTCGCGTTTCACCATGCGCGATATGCGGGAAGATGGAGAAGTTTGCGGACGGAAAGCCCGGAAAACTGCCATAACGCGATGCACCCGGTGCTGACAAAACGGCACCGAAATGGCCATAAGAGGTGAATTGGGCACCGAACCGCCACCCGACCACTCCAAACCCCTCAAAACCGCGCAACCGACTCCACACGGCTTGATCCCGCCGCGCAGTGCAGCATAAGCATCGGGCAATGGCTTCGATCCAACCCGATGAGCGCACGATCGTGGAAGCGCTGCGTGCCGGCAGACTCGCCGATGCGCGGGCAATGCTGGCCGCCATGCCCGATCCGCCGCCGCTACTCCTGGCCCATGCCTGCGCCCGCAGCGGTGATACGGATGGCGAGATCGCAGCCTTGGCCACCCTGCTCGCGCGCGAGCCGCGCCATCTCCAGGCCCTGCTCGCCATGGGCGAGGCGCAGCAGAAGCTGGGCGATCGGCGCGCCGCCACCAGCTATTTCCGGGCCGCGATCGCGCAAGCCGGCGTCACCGGTGCGCCGGACAATCTGCGCCCCGTGCTGGAACGCGCGCAGAAGCATATCGCGGACAATAGCGACGCCTTCACGGCCCAGCTCGCGCAGCGCATCCCCGCCGATATCGCCCGCTCCTCGCCCCGCGTCGCGCTCGCGCTCGATCTGCTGTTCGGCCGTACCAGCCTCTATCTCCAGCAGCCGAGCATGTTCTATTTCCCCGGCCTGCCCCAGCGCTACTTCTACGAGCGCGAAGAATTCGACTGGGTGCCCGCGCTGGAGGCCACAACACCCGCCCTTCAGGAAGAACTGGACGCGGCGCTCGCCGATCATGTCGAGTTCGCGCCTTATGTGACGACCCGCGCCGATCGCCCGCCGCCTAACAATCCACTGCGCGACGACCCAAGCTGGAGCTCCTATTATTTCCTCCAGTCCGGGGAGCCGGTCGCCGATCATGCCGCGCGCTGTCCGGCAACGATGCAGGCGCTGACCCTGCCCGATCTGTGCCGTATCCCCGGCCGCGGGCCGACCGCGATCTGGTCGATCCTGCGCCCCGGCACGCACATTCAGCCGCACAACGGCATGCTCAACACCCGGCTGATCTGCCACCTGCCGCTGCTGGTCCCGCCGGGCTGCGGCTTCCGCTGCGGCTCTGCGCAACGCGACTGGGAGCCCGGCAAGCTCATCATCTTCGACGACAGCGTGGAGCATGAAGCCTGGAACCGCGGCGAGGCGCTCCGCGTGGTCCTGCTGTTCGAGATCTGGCGCCCCGAACTGGCCGTCGAGGAGCGCGAAGCGATCGCGGCCATCCTGTCCTCCATAGAAGACCTCGACCTCTCAGCAGCCTGAAAACATTGGACTCCGCTCAGCGAGCGCGGGAAACGCCGCGCCGAACAAATTATCATGAGTATTGTATACTAAGTCGCAAAAGCGCGGGAACTTTCAGCCTTTGTTAACCTTCCCGCACTAGTCAGGCCGTGCGACCCGAAGGGCGCTGGCCTTACCAGTGCTCATCATAACTTGGCCCGGCGGAGCGTGGGTTCCTGCCGGGCCATTTTTTGTCTTCAGAAAGCGGACTCCGCCTTCGCGCTTCCCATCATCTGCTGACGCACCAGCGGGATCGGCGGCCCGCCGAAGCTCAGGAACTGATCGTGGAACGGCTTCCACGCGGTTCGCCCGCCCCGGCTCGCCGTCCAGTCCGCGCGCAGCTTGCGGATCATCAGCTTGCCGAGCGTGTAGTTGAGATAGGCCGGGTCATAGGTGCCGCGCGCCGCCTGCTGCCTGGCCGTACCCTCGCCCTGATAGCATTGCGTGCGGAACAGCTCTTCGGACTGCGCCTGCGTCATCCGCCCGCTGTGCAGGCGGATCGCCGAGAGGAAGCGGCAATCGCGCAGCAGCGCGTTGGAGATCTGCCCGATATGCGTCTCGGCGTCGCCCGCGTTCAGGCCCGCTTCCCACATCATCTCCTCGGTATAATGCGCCCAGCCCTCCGCGAAGGCATAGCCGACATAGACCCGCCCGAAGATCGACGGCGACCGGTTGGCATGCAGGAACTGGAGGAAATGCCCCGGCATCACCTCATGCACCGAGGTGAAGAGCAGATCCTTCTTCGCCGGCACGAACCCGTCCTGCACCTCCTTGGACCAGGACGGATCGGGCGGCGAAATGTAATAGACCGAGGGGATGCCCTTCTCATACGGCCCCGGCGGGTCGATATAGGCGCTGTTCTGCCGGTTATAGGGCGGACTTTCCTCGACCAGCGCTTCCTCCGTCCCCGGTATGGTCACGAGATCCTGCTGCACGACGAAGGCCCGCAGCACCGGGATTTGCCGCCGCGCTTCGGCGACCGGCCCGTCCGGCGACTTGTCGCTTTCCATCTTGGCCATGCAGTCGGGGATGCTTTTGCCGGGCGCGAAGGTCGCGCAGGCGGCCTTCAGAGCCTCCTGATTGCGCTTGAGGTCCGCCTCGCCGATCGCTTCCAACTGCGCGAGCGGCGTGTCGACCATCTCGGTCGCCGCCAGCATGCGCGAAAAGCGCTCGGCGCCCAGCGCATAATCCTGCGTCGCCGTCGCGCGATTGGCCTCCAGCCAGTCGGCCAGTTCCTTCATCGATCGCAAGGCAGCACCGGCCGCCGTGTCGAACTCGGCCTGGAGCACAGGGTCGTTGACCGACGCAAACGCTGCCTTGGCATCGCCGACATAATAGTCCGCAAAGCCCTGGAACCCAGCCTTGCCGTAATTGATGAAGCTGAGCGGCATCGGCATGCGCAGATTGGCGCGGATCTGCGCGGCCCGACCGGGCACCTTCTTGAGGAAGGCGATCAGTGCCTTCATCCGCGTCGGCGCATCGGCATAGTTGCGCGCGACATAGACATTGGGATCGAGCCCGCCGCCGACATAATAAGCCGGGTTGCGATGCGGCTGATCCGCGTCGGTCAGCCAGAACAGCTTGCCCCGCGCGACCGCGAGCAGATAGTCGCGCTCGAACGCCTCCTGCTTGCTGAGCCCGCTCATGCCCTGCGCCTTGGCGACCGATTCCGACAGGAATGTCGCAAACGCCTTCAGCCCGGCCTCGCTCCAGTCCGGCATCTGCCCGTCGAAATCATGCCGCCCCTGATAGATCGCGAAGGCGGGATCATGCTGGAAATAGGCTTCCAGAAAGCTGTCGCGAAACGCGGCCCAGTCGGAGCGCTTCGGTTCGGCCGCGTCAGCCGCAGCGGCCTCCCGCTCGATGGCGGTCTGCGCGCAGCCGCCCAGCATGGCGAGCGCCAGCAGCGGGGAGAGCGCCGTGGCGAACAGTCGATTGCGGGTCATGAGGGACTCCTGATCTTGCGAATGGCGGGCAGACTGACCGGACGGGCTGGGCTTGTCCAGCCGCCATCTCAGCCAACCGGAATGGTATAGTCGGATCGGAAAAACTTTAGTCCCATCAAGCTTTGCGCCGTTGCGCGGGTATGTTCGCTGGGCCTAGGGAGCGTGCCATGGCCAGCCATCCGCCCCGCGAGTCCGAGAGCGCAGCCGCGGAACAGGCCCTCACGCATCCGCTGCAGGTCGGCGCCTTCCGGGCCTATCTCCTGGTTCGGCTGTTCACGATCGTCGGCTCCACCGGCATGACGTTGATCATCGCCTGGCAGACCTACAATATCGCGCGCCTCACCATGGGGCCTGCGCAATCGGCGGCGCAACTCGGCCTGATCGGCCTTATCCAGTTCGTCGTCCTGTTCGTCATGACGCCTTTCTCGGGCCTTGCCGCCGACAATTTCCAACGAACCCGCATCGCGACCGTGACGCTCATCCTCTTGCTCGGCTGCGCGCTAGTGCTGGCCGTGTCGAGCTATGAGGGCTGGATCAATATCCCGCTGATCTTCTGCATCGCGGCTGTCCTCGGCCTGTGCCGCGCCTTTCAGGGCGCCGCTCTGAGCTCGCTCGCGCCCAATATCGTGCCCAGGCATCTCCTGCCCCGCGCCATCGCGCTCAGCAGCATGTTCTGGCAGACCGGGGGCATCGTTGGTCCGGCGATCGCGGGCTATGCCTATGCGGTCCAGTCGCATTACGCCTATGCCGTCAGCGCAGTTCTCTTTCTGGCTGCGGTCATCGGTATGATCCTCATCGGCAAGGTGCCGCAGTCGCCCCCGCAACGAGACCGCCACCCGATCCGTCAGGTGATCGATGGCTTCAGCTATGTGCGGACCAATCGTCTGGTGCTGAGTACGATCACGCTCGATCTGTTCGCCGTGTTGCTTGCCGGTACCACCGCGCTCCTACCTGTCTACGCCCGCGACGTGCTGCATGTCGGATCGGCGGGCCTCGGCCATCTCGCCGCCGCCCCCGGCGTCGGCGCGGGGCTAACCGCGCTCTGGTTCTCGTTCAAGCCGCTGCGACACAATGTCGGCGTCAAGATGCTGGTCTCGGTCGGCATCTTCGGCGGCGCGACGATCCTGTTCGGCCTCACCGCCTTCATGCCGCAGCAAACGGCAATCCTCGTCGCGCTCTTCTCCATGGCAGTCTGGGGCAGCGCCGACATGTTCTCCGTGTTCGTCCGCCAGTCGCTGATCCAGATTCACACGCCGGACGAGATGCGCGGCCGCGTTTCCAGCGTCGCGATGATGACAGTCTCCGCCTCCAACGAACTGGGCGAAGCGGAATCGGGTTTCCTCGCCGCGCTGATCGGCCCTGTTGCCGCCGTCATCTTCGGCGGGGTCGGCGCGATCGTCATCACGCTCTGGTGGTCGCGCCTGTTCCCGGAACTGCGCAATGCCCGCACCTTCGATCCGCCGAATCTCGCGATCGTCCCTTCCCTTCAGGGCGGAGAACGGCCAAAAGCGGAACCAAGCTGACGCGGGCGCGCTTGCAATCTCTATCGATTCAATTTTCATTGAACCCGGATCAAAAGACGGAGGCCTGTCATGAAAGTCTCTTCCATTCTCGACACAATCGGCGGCACGCCGCACATCCGCCTCGGGCGCCTGTTCGGCGATGCCGAGGTCTGGGTGAAGTCCGAACGCGCCAATCCCGGCGGCTCGATCAAGGACCGCATCGCCCTCGCCATGATCGAGGCGGCGGAGAAGGACGGCAGCCTCAAGCCCGGCGGCACGATCGTCGAGCCGACGTCGGGCAACACCGGTATCGGCCTCGCCATGGTCGCCGCGGTGAAGGGCTACAAGCTGGTGCTGGTCATGCCGGAGAGCATGAGTCTGGAGCGTCGCCGCCTGATGCTGGCCTATGGCGCCACCTTCGACCTCACCCCGCGCGAGAAGGGCATGAAGGGCGCCATCGAGCGCGGTCTCGAGATCGTCGCCTCCACGCCCGGCGCCTGGATGCCGCAGCAGTTCGAGAACCCGGCCAATATCGACGTTCACGTCAGGACCACGGCCGAGGAAATCGCCGCCGATTTCGCCGACGCGCCGCTCGATGCGCTCATCACCGGCGTCGGCACGGGCGGTCACATCACCGGCTGCGCGCAGGTGCTCAAGGCCAAGTGGCCGGGCCTCAAGGTCTTCGCCGTCGAGCCGACGCTTTCGCCGGTCATCAGCGGCGGCGCCCCCGGCCCGCACCCGATCCAGGGCATCGGCGCCGGCTTCATTCCGGCCAACCTGCACACCGCGCTGCTTGATGGCGTGATCCAGGTCGATCCCAACGACGCCAAGGAATATGCCCGCCGCGCCGCGCGCGAAGAGGGCCTGCTGATCGGCATTTCCTCGGGCGCCACGCTTGCCGCCATCGCCCAGAAGCTGGCCGAGCTTCCCGCCGGCAGCCGCGTGCTCGGCTTCAACTACGACACCGGCGAGCGCTATCTCTCGGTGCCGGACTTCCTGCCCGAAGCCTAGCGGATCGCGCATCACGGGGCGGGCATGAACCGCGGCGCGCATGCCCGCCCGCCACAAAACCGTCCGATGTTTCTCGAAACGAGACTTTCCCGCGCGCAATAGGCCCAATTCGCCGCGTTCATCTTGTGTTATGGCCCTTGCGCACACATAGCGCCCCTCTGACCGGGAAAGAGCATGGCGAGCCAAGGCATGATTGCGGAACGGCCGACACGGGCCAGGCTGTGGATTGCGGCCGTCGTCGTGCTGGGTGCCGTCGCGGCGCTGAGCTTTTCGTCGATCGGCTTTATCCGCAAGTCGGAGGAAAACGCTCGCCTCCAGGCGGAGATTGCCGCGAACGGCGGTGTCAGGCCGGAAACCCCGGTTCCCGTCGTCGAACCGCTCGTGCTCGATGCGTCCAAGCCCGACGAGGCGCGCAAGCTCAATGCCGATATTCCGTTCTCGACCGCACCGAACCCGGCCGCGCGTCCCTTCGTGTTCAGTGGCGATGCCGTCGCCCGTGACCGCGCGACCGATTGTCTCGCCGCGGCCATGATCTACGAGGCGGGCGACGATCCGACCGGTGAGCGCGCCGTCGGCCAGGTCGTGCTCAATCGCCTGCGTCACCCGGCTTTCCCCAAGACCGTCTGCGGCGTCGTCTTCCAGGGCCAGGAGCGCTCGACCGGCTGCCAGTTCACCTTCACCTGCGATGGCGCGATGGCGCGCCAGCCTTCCGCCGCCGCCTGGGAGCGTGCGCGCTTCCTCGCCAGTCGCATGCTCGTGGGCGATGTCTATGCGCCGGTCGGCTACAGCACCCATTATCACACCGACTGGGTCATGCCTTACTGGAGCAAGTCGCTCGACAAGGTCGCGGCCGTCGACACCCATCTGTTCTTCCGCTGGCAGGGCTGGTGGGGCACCCCGCCCGCCTTCTCGCGCGGCTTCGCCATCACGGAGGAGCCGGCCATCGCCAAGCTCGCGCTCATCTCTCCGGCGCACAAGAATCTCGAGACCGATGCCCTGCTCGCCGGCCTCGGCGGTCTTCCCGGTCTGCTGGACGACAGCAAGATGCCAATGCTCACCATCGGTCCCGATCTCATCGGCAAGCGCATCGGCCCCGGCACGCTGGCGGCGATCGAGCCGGGCGGCAACGGGTTCATCATGAAGCTCGACAAGGGCGGCGATCCGGCACGCTATGCCGAGGCGGCCGCGCGCATCTGCGCCGGTCGCACGCAATGCCGCCTGCTCGCCTGGACGAACCCCGGCGCGGCGCCGAGGGCCTTCCCGGTCGCGGATGCCAGCCTCTCGTCCATGTCCTTCTCCTATATGCGGGTGAAGGAGAGCGGCTTCGAGCGCATGCTCTACAATTGCGAGGAATTCCCGACCGCGCCGCGTGTTCAGTGCATGGCGCGGCGCATTCCGGTCGAAGCCGCCCCGCGCCTCGCTGCTGACGAGAGGGCAGCCGCGCGCCTGCCCGAAGGCAACAAGCCGGCCGCGGACTCGCGTCCCGGCCTGCAACTTCCGGCGCCGCGTCAGATCGAAGTGATCAGACTTCAGAAGCCTGCAGCGCCGGCCACCGGAACGGCAGCGCCCGGGGCACCCTGATCCGCCGGATCAAGCCGCCGTCAGAAACGCCTCGGGCGGCAGCGCCATCAGCACTTCGGCGCCGCCCTCGATCTTGCGGCGCAGCGCGCCCGCATCCGGCATCATCCGCTCTGCGAAGAAGCGCGCGGTCACCAGCTTGGCTTCCAGATAGGCCTTGTTGCCCACGCCCGCATTGAGCTGGACCTGCGCCGCACGCGCCATGCGCAGCCACATCATGCCGACCGCGACGATGCCCATGATGTGCATATAGGCATAGGACGCCGCACCGGCGTTGTTCGGATTGGTCATCGCGTTCTGCATCAGCCACATCGTCGCGGCCTGGAGCTGCTGATTGGCCTTCTCCAGCGCTTCGGCCACGCTCGCGGTGGCCGGCTCGGCCTTGCCCAGCGCCACTTCCTCGGCGATCAGCTTGAAGAAGGCCTGGATCGCGCGGCCGCCATTGGCCGGCAACTTGCGGCCGACCAGGTCCATCGCCTGCACGCCGTTCGCGCCTTCATAGATCATCGCAATGCGCGCATCGCGCACCGCCTGCTCCACGCCGGTCTCCCAGATATAGCCATGGCCGCCGAACACTTGCTGCGCCATCACGGTCACGTCGAAGCCGCGATCCGTGCCATAGCCCTTTATGACGGGCGTGAGCAGCGAGATGAGATCGTCCGCCGCCTGCCGCTCTTCCTCGGTCGGCGCCAGGGTCACCAGATCGACCTGCAAGGCGCCCCAGATGCAGAGCGCGCGCAGCCCTTCGGTGATCGCCTTGCCTTCCATCAGCATGCGGCGAATGTCCGGGTGGACGAACAGCGTGTCGGCCGCCGCATCCGGCTCGGCCGGGCCGGTCAGCGCGCGGCCCTGGCGGCGCTCCATCGCGTAATGCACTGCCTGCTGATAGGCGAGCTCCGCCTGCGCAAGGCCCTGCAGGCCGACGCCTAGGCGCGCATGGTTCATCATGATGAACATCGCGGCGAGGCCCTTATGCTCCTCGCCGACCATCCAGCCGGTCGCGCCGTCATAGTTCATGACGCAGGTCGCGTTGCCGTGAATGCCCATCTTGTGCTCGATCGAGCCGCAGGAAACCGCGTTGTGTGCGCCGATCGACCCGTCGTCGCCGACGAAATATTTGGGCACGAGGAACAGCGAGATGCCGCGCGAGCCCGCCGGAGCGCCCGGCGTCTTGGCCAGCACGAGGTGGATGATGTTCTCGGACATCGAATGCTCGCCGGCCGAGATGAAGATCTTCGTGCCGCTGATCTTGTAGCTGCCGTCCGCCTGCGGCTCGGCCTTGCTCTTGATGAGGCCGAGGTCCGTGCCGCTGTGCGGCTCGGTCAGGTTCATCGTGCCGGTCCACTCGCCCGAGACCATCTTGGGCACATATTTCTGCTTCAGCGCATCGTCGCCCTTGGCGAGGATCGCAGAGACGGCCGCGCCAGTCAGCCCGTGATACATGTTGAAGGCGTGATTGGCCGAGGTGAAATATTCCTCGACCGACAGCGCCAGCACCATTGGCAGGCCCTGCCCGCCAAATTCCTCCGGCGCATGCAGCGTGGTCCAGCCGCCCGCCACATATTGATCGAAGGCTTCCTTGAAGCCCGGCGGCACGGTCACGGTGCCATCGTCATTGCGCTTGCAGCCGATCTGGTCGCCCACGGCGTTCAGCGGGTGCAGCACTTCGCGCGCGAACTTGCCCCCTTCTTCCAGCACTGCCGCCACGATATCGCCCGAAGCCGATGTGAAGCCCGGTATGTTCGCCAGGCGATCGAGACCGACAATCTCGTTGAGGACGAACAACGTGTCTGCGACGGGGGCGGTATAGCTGGGCATTGGCCTCTCCTTTGGTGCCCGGCGCCGGGATCACCAGCGCCTGGCCTGATCGATCATGGACGCCGAACGGCGCCGGAATCAGCTGACCTTTTCGCGCTGATTCTCTTCGACGAGCGTGATGAAGCTGTTGAGCTCATCGATCGCCTCGTCGATATCCTGCCGCTGACTCTTCAAAAGTGCGATCCGCTCGTTGCATTTGGCAATCGTGAACTCGCGCTGGGTGCGCCGTCCATCGCCGGCATCGTAGAGGTCGATCATGTCGCGAATGTCTGCAAGGCTGAATCCCACGCGCTTGCCGCGCAGGATCCAGGCGAGCCGGGCACGGTCGCGGTGACTGTAGATGCGGGCAAGGCCCTGGCGGCGCGGCGCGATGAGCTGCTCGTCTTCGTAGAAGCGCAGCGCGCGCGGCGTAACGCCGAATTCCTCGCACAGGTCGGAAATGCTGAACTCTTCCCGGCCATCGCGCTCGGGCTGGGGAATGCCAGCGATCATCTGGGGCTTAGACATGAAGCGCACCTAGCGCAGACTTACGTTTACGTCAACGGCACAACGCACGCTTGTCCCGGTCGGTCGTCTGCCGCGCCGCCGCTACGTCATGGTCGATCCGGGGAAAGCTGACGCCAGCGAAACTTCCCCTGCTGGAGCAGAGCGACGCGCAGGCGAGATCGAGCCCGCCGGGCATCACGATCGCATCGCCTTCATAGCGCGCCACGATCATGCAATCCTTGCCCTGCCCCTCGAAGCGCAACAGCAGCTTGTCGGCTGACATCTTGGCGCGACCTGTGCCCCGGCAATATTCGTCCTGCCCGATCCGCGTCTCCGCGCCGAAGCGATAGCGACCCCGCGCGCTGCCGTCCGGAATGATGCAGAGGCTGTCGCTGCCACCTTCGTAGCGCCGCCCGTAGCGCCCCGACGGGTCGGTCTGCTCGCGATCGGGCAAGGCCCCCGTCTCCAGCGCCAGCGCATCCAACTCGGCCGCTGCCGGGCTCATGGGTGATGTGTCATCGCTGTTCGAGTCGCTGCTGCAAGCCGCCAGCCAAAATAACGAGCCAAGCAGCGCCGCGCGCAACGCCGTTCCTTCGGTCACGCCAGCCCCGCGTCGCTTTCGTCGACCGGCACCAGTCCGTCCCTGGTCACCCGGCGGTAGAAGCAACTGCGCCGACCGGTGTGGCAGGCCGGGCCGACCGGCTTCACCAGCAGCCAGATCGCGTCCTGATCGCAATCGATGCGGATATCGACGACATGCAGCTCGTTGCAGCTCTCTTCGCCCTTGCGCCACAGCTTGCCCCTGCTGCGCGACCAGAAATGCGCCCGCTCCGTCTCGACCGTCGCCGCCAGCGCCAGCGCATTCATGTGCGCCAGCATCAGCAGTTCGCCGGTCTCGACATCGCTGGCGACGGCCGTGATCAGCCCGTCGCGGTCATACTTGGGATCGAGGACCAGCCCCGTGTCGCGTGCATCTGCCATGCAGGAGCTATAGGAGGCGTCGGCAGAGCTGTCACCACGCCAGCCCCCTCTCGGCATCCCCAGCCCTTACCGTCATCCAGCGTTCGCCGGGACGACGGTTAATGGCACTTTAGGTTGTATCGCCATTTGGTTCAGGTCGAGGCGAAAATGGTGGTTTCGGGCGACCCGGAGCGCAGCGTACTTAAGTACGTGAGCACCGGAAGCGCACGGAACCGCCATTTGCAGCCCGGCATGGGACGAATGGCGATGCGACCTAACGCCCGATCAGCGCTCTTGCCATATCGTCGGCCACATCCGCCGCCGGCCGCCCGCTGGTCTTGCTCTCAGCCCAGATGCTGCGCAGCCGCTCGGGAATCTGGTTCACCCGCGCATCGACCGCATCGCGATCGCCAAGCTGGAAATATTCGGACGCGACGTTGATGATCCCGCCCGCGTTGATCACATAATCCGGCGCATAGAGGATGCCGCGGGCATGGACGCGCTGTGCATCCGCAGCCGTCGCCAGCTGGTTGTTCGCCCCACCGGCCACAATGCCCGCCGCCAGCGTCGGAATCGAGCGCTCGGTGAGGATCGCGCCCAGCGCATTGGGGCTGAACAGGTCCGCCGGGATCGTCATGATCTCGTCCGTGCTCGCCACCTGCGCGCCAAGCTCGCTCGCCAGCGCCGCCGCCTTGTCGGCATGCACGTCCGCCAGCGTCAGCTGCGCACCGTCCGCCGCCAGATAGCGCGCCAGGCCGCCCCCAACGCTGCCGACGCCCTGAATGGCGATATGCACGCCGGCCACGCTGTCCTTGCCCAACGCTTCCTTCACCGCTGCCTTGACGCCGAGATAGACGCCGCGCGCCGTCACCGGGCCGGGATCGCCGCCCGCCTGCCCGCTCGCCACCGGCAGACCGGAGACATGGCGCGTGCGCTCGGCAATCGTCGACATGTCGGCCTCGCTCATGCCGACATCTTCCGCCGTCACATAGCGGCCCTGCACTGCCTCGATCGCGTCACCGAAGGCAAGGAGCTGCGCCCGCGTCTTGGGCGTGCCGTCGGAGAGGATGACCCCCTTGCCGCCGCCGACCGGCAGACCCGCCATGGCATTCTTGAAGCTCATGCCGCGCGAGAGGCGCAGCGCATCGGTCAGCGCATCCTCGTCCCGCGCGTAATGCCAGTAGCGCACGCCGCCGCTCGACGGGCCTCTGTGGGTGGAGTGGATCGCAATGATCGCGCGCAGCCCGCTGGCAGCGTCGGTGAAGTAATGAACGGCTTCGTGCTGGTCGAAGTCCGGATGGGACCACATCATGAGTCAATCCTCGTCAGGCATCGCGCGCCGGACTGACAGGCAATCCGCACTCTGGAGTGATTTCGAGGCAGGTGGATACACCTGCCGGCTCGGAAATCACGGACAACAAAAACCTAGAGTTGTTTCGGCTCGACTAGAACCGGAACGGCTCTACTGCGCCGACACTATGATGAAAATGGGGCGACCGACGGGATCCGAACCCGCGACCTCTGGTACCACAAACCAGCGCTCTAACCAACTGAGCTACGGTCGCCACAGCACCCGAAGGCGCATCGAGAGGCGGGCCATAGTGTGCGGACGGGGCCAGCGTCAAGGGCGGAGGCGGCCCGGCTCAAAGGAAAAGGCCGGGCATGAGGCCCGGCCTTTCGAGAAAGCGCATGACGTCGCGAGCATGCGCCCGGCTTCGAGAAGCCGACACCCCGATCGAAGACCGGAGTGCCTGAGATCAACTTAGTTGACCGAGTCCTTGAGGCCCTTGCCAGCCTTGAACTTGGGCTGGCTGGAAGCCTTGATGGCCATCGTTTCGCCCGTACGGGGATTGCGGCCAGTCGAAGCCTTGCGCTTCGAAACGGAGAAAGTGCCGAAACCGACGAGACGCACTTCATCGCCCTTCTTCAGGGACGCAGTGATCGCGTCGAAAACAGCCTCAACAGCCTTGCCGGCATCAGCCTTGGTAAGGCCGCTCTGGTCCGCGACCGAACTGATGAGATCCTGCTTGTTCATGCCTTGGGAACCCCCTTCTAGGAATTGGTTTGTGGGTTGGGAATCGAGCGACGAAGGCGCGCATAAAGGCGCTATTCGCCCTATGAGTCAAAGAGATTTGCGCGGTTCGTCGTCGAAATCTGCCGTTTTCGTCCGATTTTACGGTCGCTTGGCGCTTCGGGCCGGATTTTCGCCGAAACCGGACCGAGTCGCACCGATTCGACCCGTTTTCGGGCGAAACTTAATGACGAACCGAGAGGTCCGTGTCCGAGACGAGTCCACTGGGCGGCTGAGCGGCCAGATCGTCCTCTTCCGACCAGTCGATCGCGGTCAGCGGGGAGACGAGCGCCCGCGCCAGAACCTGGTCGACATGGCTGACCGGGATGATCTCCAGCCCTTCCTTGATGTTGGCCGGGATCTCGGCGAGGTCCTTCTCATTCTCCTGCGGGATCAGCACTGTCTTGATACCGCCGCGCAGCGCCGCCAGCAGCTTCTCCTTGAGACCACCGATCGGCAGGACGCGCCCCCGCAATGTCACTTCGCCCGTCATCGCGACATCCTTGTGGATGGCGATGCCCGTCAGCGTCGAGACGATCGAGGTCACCATGCCGATGCCGGCGCTCGGACCATCCTTGGGCACCGCCCCCTCGGGCAAGTGGATGTGGATGTCCTTGCGGTTGAAGATGCTCGGCTTGATGCCATAGGCCGGGGCGCGCGCCTTCACATAGGAGAAGGCCGCCTGCACCGACTCGTTCATCACTTCGCCGAGCTTGCCGGTCGTCTTGATGAGGCCCTTGCCAGGCACCGTCACGGATTCGATGGTGAGCAGTTCGCCGCCCACTTCCGTCCAGGCGAGGCCAGTGACCGCGCCGATCTGGTTCTCCTCTTCGGAGATGCCGTGACGGAACTTCCGCACGCCTGCGAACTCGTCGAGATTGGCCGGCGTAACGACGATGCTTTCCGCTTTCCCCTCGAGGATCTTGCGCAGCGTCTTGCGGGCGAGGCGCGCAATCTCGCGCTCCAGCGTGCGGACGCCGGCTTCGCGGGTATAATAGCGGATGAGATCGCGCAGCGCCTCTTCCTGGATGACGAACTCGCCGTCCTTCAGGCCATGCGCCTCGATCTGCTTGTCGATCAGATGCTGCTTGGCGATCTCGACCTTCTCGTCCTCGGTATAGCCCTCCAGACGGATGATCTCCATGCGGTCGAGCAGCGCCTGCGGCAGGTTCAGGCTGTTCGCAGTGGTCACGAACATCACGTCCGACAGATCGAGGTCGATCTCCAGATAATGATCCTGGAAGCGGCTGTTCTGCTCCGGATCGAGCACTTCCAGCAGCGCCGAGGCCGGATCGCCTCGGAAATCCTGGCCGAGCTTGTCGATCTCGTCGAGCAGGATGAGCGGGTTCATCGCCCCGGCCTTCTTGAGGTTGGCCGCGATCTTGCCCGGCATCGAGCCGATGTAGGTGCGGCGATGGCCGCGGATTTCGGCTTCGTCGCGCACGCCACCCAGCGACTGGCGCACGAACTCACGGCCCGTCGCCTTCGCGATCGACCGGCCAAGCGAGGTCTTGCCGACGCCCGGCGGTCCGACAAGGCACAGGATCGGGCCCTTGAGCTTGTCCGAGCGCGCCTGCACGGCGAGATATTCGACGATCCGGTCCTTGACCTTGTCGAGCGCGAAATGGTCCGCGTCGAGAATGTTCTGGGCCTTCACAAGATCCTTCTTGAGCTTGCTCTTCTTGCCCCAAGGGAGCCCGAGCAGCGCATCGAGATAATTGCGCACCACGGTCGCTTCGGCCGACATGGGCTGCATGCCGCGCAGCTTCTTGAGCTCCGCATCCGCCTTGGCGCGCGCTTCCTTGCTGAGCTTGAGCTTCTTGATCTTGTCGGTCAGCTCGGAAAGCTCGTCGCCTTCCTCGCCTTCGCCGCCGCCCAGCTCGCGCTGGATCGCCTTGAGCTGCTCGTTCAGATAATATTCGCGCTGGGTCTTCTCCATCTGCCGCTTCACGCGGCCGCGAATCTTCTTCTCGACCTGCAGCACGCCGAGCTCGCCTTCCATGAAGGCGAAGACCATCTCCAGGCGCTTCAGCGGATCGCCCTCGACCAGCAGCGCCTGCTTGTCCGAGACCTTCACCGCCAGATTGGCGGCGACGAAGTCGGACAGGCGCCCGGCCTCGGTGATCTCGCGCAGCTGCACGGCGGTCTCGCTCGGCAGCTTCTTGTTGAGCTTGGCGTAATTCTCGAACTGGTCGGCGACCGAGCGCATCATCGCCTCGACCTCGGTGCCGCTGACTTCGACGTCATCATGCGCCTGCACGGTCGCGATCATGTGATCGTCGTCGGCGTTGAGCGCGATCAGGGCGCCGCGCTGCTTGCCCTCGACAAGCACGCGCACATTGCCGTCCGGCAGCTTCAGCATCTGCACGATGCTGGCGATCACGCCCATGTCATAGAGCGCGTCGCGGTCCGGATCGTCCTCGCTCGGGTCGAGCTGCGCGACGAGAAAAATGTCCTTGTCCCCGGCCATCGCCTTTTCGAGCGCGGTCACGCTCTTGTCCCGGCCGACGAACAGCGGGACGATCATCTGCGGAAACACAACGATGTCCCGCAGCGGCAAAAGGGGCAGTTCCAGTTCCATTGTCACTCCACATCTCCAGCGGCGGCCTGGCTGGCGCTCGCTGACTTGCCCGCAATATCGGGCACGGGCGGCCCCTTTTCAATGATGCGGCGCGGCAACATGAACCGCCCCGTGCAACGCGCCCTGACGCGCAAACAATACCAGAAGATGAAAGCGCTCTTGCTCAGAACGGCAGCTTGAACCCCGGCGGCAGCGGAATGCCGCTCGCCATCTTGCTCATCTGCGCGCTCGCCGCCTCGTCGGCCTTGAGCCGCGCGTCGTTGAACGCCGCGACGATCAGGTCCTCCATCATGCCCTTGTCTGCCGGCACGATCAGGCTGTCGTCGACGGTGAGGCCGATGATCCGGCCCTTGGCGCTGGCACGGACCTTGACCAGCCCGCCACCGGCAACGCCCTCGACCTCGACATTGTCGAGCTCGGCCTGCGCCTTCTGCATCTCTTCCTGGACGCGGCTCGCCATGCCGAGAATGTCGTTCAAATCCTTCATCTGCGTTCACTCCAAATCTGGTCCTGATCGGGATCGACAAGTTGCGATCCCGGGAAAGCTTCCAGCGCTGCGGCCACCACGGGCTCGGCGCTCAAGGCCGCCATGCGCGCATTCCGCACTGCCATCTGCTGCTCGCGCAGGCTCGGTTCGCCGGGCGCGTCGGTCGAGTTCACCATCCAGGGCTCGCCCGTCAGATCCTTGAGCGCAGCAGCGATCTGGCGTGGGAAATCGGCATCGAGCGGCTGCAGGATGCGAAACTCCAGCACTGGCGGCGCATAGCGCACCAGGCTCACATAGTCATGCATCTCCGCGCCAAGCCGGGGAAAACGGTCGATCAGCGCCGCCACCAGCGTCGCGAAATCCACCGGAAACGGCGACGTGGAGGCCGACTCGGCGGTCATCGCGGCCGTTTCGCCCGCCGGCGGCGCAACAGGCGCCGGAGTTGTTGCTGACGGCCCACCCTGCCCGGCCGGCACCCCATCCTTGATCATCCGCGCCAGTTCCAGCGGATCGGGCATGGAGGCGGCATGGATCAGCCGCAACAGCGCCATTTCGCAGGCCGCGTGCGGCCGCGCCGCCGCAGCCACTTCGGCATGGCCCTTCAGCAGCAATTGCCAGAGACGGTGCAGCACCGGGAAACTGAGCTGCCCCATCCAGGTTTCGATCGCGAGCCGCTCCGCCTCGGCATGGCGGTCCAGTCCGACACCGCGGCCGGCCTTGGCCGTCGTCACGGCATGGATCAACTCCAGCAGCGCATTGACGGTCGCCAACGGCTCGACACCAAGCGACTCCTGCTCGCCCAGCGTTGTCAGCAGCGCCGCAGAATCGCCGTCCAATATATGATCGAACAACCGCCGCGTCGCGCCCCGATCCGAGAGGCCCAGCATCTCGCGGACCTGATCGGCCTTCACATGCGGCCGCCCTTCCGCCGTCGCGGCATGGGCGATCGCCTGATCGAGGATCGATTGCCCGTCGCGCGCGGAGCCTTCCGCCGCCGTCGCGATCAGGCGCAGCGCGTCTTCCTCGACGTCGACGCCTTCTTTCTCGCAAATCATGCGGAAATTGCCGACGAGCAGCTCGACCGGGATGCGCCGCAGGTCGAAGCGCTGGCAGCGCGAAAGCACCGTGATCGGCACCTTGTTCACCTCGGTCGTCGCGAACAGGAATTTCACATGCTCGGGCGGCTCCTCAAGTGTCTTGAGCAAGGCATTGAATGCATTGCGCGACAGCATGTGGACTTCGTCGATGATATAGATCTTGAACCGCGCCGAGACGGTCGAATAACGCACCGCCTCGATGATCTCGCGCACGTCGTCCACGCCGGTATGGCTGGCGGCGTCCATCTCGACCACGTCGATATGCCGCCCTTCCGCAATCGCCGTACACGGCTCGCACACGCCGCAGGGATCGATGGTCGGACCACCCTGCCCGTCCGGGCCGATGCAGTTGAGCGCCTTGGCGATCAGCCGCGCGGTCGACGTTTTGCCGACCCCGCGCACGCCGGTCATCAGGAAGGCATGCGGCAGCCGGTCGCGCTTGATCGCGTTGGCGAGCGTGCGGACCATCGCTTCCTGGCCGATCAGCTCGGCAAAGGTCTGCGGCCGATAGGCGCGCGCCAGAACGCGATAGCCGCTCGCCCCGGAAGGCGCGGCCTTGGGTGCAGGCGGCTCGCCGAGGTCGAAGCCCGGCCCGAGATCGTCGTCGGGGGAATCAGTCATTGATACCGGTGTAGCGAGTGATGGCAGTCTTGTTTAGCCCGCCGCGCCGTCGGATACCCAAATCCGTTCGCCCTGAGCTTGTCGAAAGGCTTTGCTGAGCGAAGGCGAAGCCCCGCCCACTGACCCCCGCTGCGCCCGGTCGAGCGTTCGGCAAGCTCGGGCGAACGGGTCCATCTGCACCTTCTTTCGTCGCCTTCATGCCGCTCCGGGCCGCGCTATCAAGGGAAGCCCGATGCCTGCGAGGATCAGCGCCATGCCGATCAGATGATGCTGATCGAACGGCTCGCCGAGGATCAGCGACGCCAGGATCGCGCCAAAGAGCGGCTGGAGATTGGTGACTTGCCCGGCGTCGCCCGCGCCGATCGTATCGACGGCCTTGTTGTAGAGGAAATAGCCCACGATCGACGGCAAGGTGATCAGATAGGCCAAGCCAGCCATCACCGACAGGCTGAGATGTACGTCCCTCGTCTGCAGTTCGACCGCCGAGAACGGCGCCGTGACAACGGCACCGATCACGATCGTGAGCGCGAGGAAGCTGAGGCCGCTGATCTGCGGGCGCAGGCGCAGCAGGACGGTATAGAATGACCACATCGTCACGGCGCAGAGCATCAGCGCATCGCCGCGATTGAACGCCAGCACCGCCATTGCCGCCGGATCGCCGCGGAAGACGATGATGAGCACGCCCGCCGAGGCGAGCAGGCAGCCCGCGACCTGCGCCCAGCGCGGCATCACGCGGAACAGCAGGAAATCGAGCAGCAGCACCAACGCCGGAACGCCTGCCTGGATCAGCAGGCTGTTGGCCGCCGTCGTATACTGAAGCCCCGAATACATGAGGGCATTGAAGGACCCCACGCCGACGATCCCGAGCAGCAGGATGACCGGCCACCCCTGCCGGATCGCACCCCAGTCCGCCCGAATGTGCCGCCACGCGAGCGGCACCGCGATCAACGCCGCACCGCCCCAACGCAGGAACGCCATCGTCAGGGGCGGCACGTCCATCCGCATGGCACGCCCAAGGATGCTGTTGCCGGACCAGATCAGCATGACGAGCACGAGCATGAGATAGATGTTGCGGCGGGAAGCCGTCGGCACGGTGCAGGCCTTTCGGCTGTTCGACGCTCGGGCCTATGGCTCCCCGGCCCCGGCTTGGCAAGCAAGGCCCGGCACTGCGCCAGGCGGCGCGGACGAATTCGGCGGCGGCCACAATGACTGAGTTGGGGTGGCTAGCTGCCATAAGCCCCTCCTCTGAAGAGGGGAGCTAAGGCAATAACGGCGTGCGGTCCGGACCATCGGGAGTGGCGTGGGGGGAGCAGCCGTTCTCGGCGTCGCGCCCTGTTGCCGGCCCGGCGATTTCTCGCCGAAGCGAGGGCGAGATGCGGGTCTGCCGCATCCGGACCGGATCGACGATCGGCTCGGCGCGTGATATGATCGACGCGACTTTGTGGGAGAGAAATCATGTCGTTCTCACGCATTGCAGCTATCGTCGCGCAGATGCTGATTGCGGCCTCCGCACCGGCCGCTGCGACCATCTATCAGATCAGCTACAGCGGAACCTTCTGGTTCGGCAGCTATCATCTTGCGCCTAACGATCCGATGCAGAGCCTTGCCGGCAAGCCCTTTGAGATCGCGTGGCGGATCGATGACAGCAAAGGCTATTTTGTGAGCAAGACGTCGACCTTTGTCTATCTGCGCGGCGGAGCCGATTTCGAAACTTCCAGCCCTATCAGCGCCGTCGTCACGATTCCCGGCATCGTGACGTTCGACGTTCCCGGCCTAGATTTCGCTTTTGCATGGCGTCATGATTCTCCCCCCGGCGTGCCGGACGATTATGTGAGCGTGGCGGCAAGTGACTACAGCTCCGAGCGCACAGGAGATGATCTGGGCGACCCGGTGACCAGAGAAAAGTTTATCGCAGCAAACTTCTTTCTCGAAGATGATCCGGGCGGCAAGCAGGAGGAAATCCCTCAATACGGCACCTTGCTCGATACGGTGGAGCTTGGCGCGCCCCTCGCGAGGCCCATTGCCTCGACTGACTATCTGATCGCCTCGATCACGAGCTACGAGCGAATTTTCCATCACTTGGAAGACCGCTATGAAGATCTCCATTTTATTGATGGATATGCTCATGTCGGCACGCTTCGCTTCGAACGCATCTCCGCCGTGCCCGAACCGGCGAGTTGGGTCATGATGATCGGCGGTTTCGCTCTGGTCGGTTCAGCAATGCGGCGGCGGAAGCCAGACAGCCGTCTCGTCCGGCGCTAAACAATATTATTGGAGCCGCCGCGGCATGCGCTGACAGAGTTTTTTTGTCGGCTTTGGCGTCGCAACCCGTCATTCCAAACTTGTCTGCGCACGCATTGAACCCTGTCCTACAGGACTCGCGCCATGGCATGGCCATTGATCGATTCCCTCGATTAAAGCGCCGCCAGATGAAAAATCCCGCCGAATTTAATTTGGGCCGACCCCCGAACTTTCCGAACCTTCGAAAGAAAATTACGCGCCCACGCAATCATCGCAGGCGCCGCTTGCTTTTGCCGACGATCAGGCATCTAACCGCCGCAACGATCGAAATACCGCGACGGAGCCGCCCATGACCACAGCCGAAGCGACACCGTCGCTCACCCTGCCCGACCATGCCGACCGCGCCTTTCTCGGCCATCCCAAGGGCCTCGGCTATCTCGCCTTCACCGAAGCCTGGGAGCGCTTCTCCTATTACGGGATGCAGACGCTCCTCGTCCTCTACATGGTCAAATATCTGCTGCTGCCCGGCCAGGTCGAGAATATCGCCGCGTTCGAAGCCTTCCGGAACCTCCCACTCTATCGCGGCCTCGATGGCCAGCCGCTCGCGTCCGCCATTTTCGGCACTTATGCGGCCAGCGTCTATCTGACCCCGATCCTCGGCGGCTTCATTGCCGACCGCGTGCTTGGCAAGCGCCGCACCGTGCTGCTCGGCGCGATCACCATGGCGCTCGGCCATTTCCTGATGGCCTTCGAGGCGAGCTTCCTCTTCGCCCTGCTCTGCATGGTGCTCGGCTGCGGCATGTTCAAAGGCAATATCGCGAGCCAGGTCGGTGCGCTCTACAAGCCGGACGATCTGCGCCGCGCGGACGCCTTCCAGATCTTCTATCTCGGCATCAATGCGGGCGTGATCGCCTCGCCGCTGATCGTCGGCACGCTCGGCGAGAAGGTCGGCTGGCACTATGGCTTCGGCGCGGCTGGCGTCGGCATGCTCATCGGCCTCGCCATCTATATCGCCGGGCAGAAATATCTTCCGGCCGAGCATTTCGCGCCGCAGGGCAAGGGAAACGCCTCCGCCCGGCCCAAATCGGTCATGACTCGGCAGGACTGGCTGGCGCTCGTCGCCGTGGTCGTGCTGATTCCCGTTATGGCCGTCGCGATCGTGCCCAACAATCAGATCTTCAACGTCTATCTCATCTGGGGCGACGCGCAGTTCGATCTCAATTTCTTCGGCACCCGCTTGCCGACATCCTTCCTCGTGACGCTCGACGCCATCGTCTCGGTCAGCTTCCTCGCCATCGTGGCGCTGTTCTATCGCTGGTATGCGAAGCGCTGGCAGGAGCCGGACGAGCTCACCAAGATGATCATCGGCTCGGTCTTCTCGATCGCCGGCATGCTCTGCCTGTTCATGGCCGCCTCGACCGATGCGAGCGACGGCAAGATCGGCCTGTTCTGGCCGTTCATGTTCCACTTCATGAACTCGATCGGCTTCGCGCATCTGCTCCCGGTCAGCCTCGCGCTGTTCGCACGCCTCGCCCCGCAGCAGATCAACGCGACCGTGATCGGCCTCTATTATCTCGCCTTCTTCGGCGCCAATTCGATGGTCGGCTGGGTCGGCGGCTTCTACGAGACGATGTCGACGCCCGCCTTCTGGCTCATGCACGCGGGCTTCGCCGCGGCATCGGGCAGCGTGTTCCTGCTGTTCAGGCTGTTCCTCGCCAGGCGCCTGCTGCACGCACCGGTGACGGTCGATGCCTGAACTGTGAGGGGAAAGGTGGAAGCCGGAACGACCCGCAGCGAATTCGTTGTGGCTGCTTCCGTCAGGACCTGACCAGGTTGGCGAGAACTGCGTCCGCCCGACTTCCGGGGCGGCATATGGCTGGATCGGCATGAAAATGCAAGGAGGTGCGCACGATGAGTGAGACATCAGACAGCCCGGCGCCCGGCCGCATAACCGGCATCGGCGGCATTTTCTTCAAGGCGCGGGACACCAGCGCCCTCGCCGCCTGGTATCGTGACGTGCTCGGCCTCGGCATGGAAGGCTGGGACGGCGCCATGCTCCCCACCGGCCAGCCCGGCCAGGCGCCCTATCAGGTCTGGAGCCCATTCAAGGAAATCACCGACTATTTTGCGCCGTCAACCGCCAGCTTCATGATCAACTTCGCCGTCGATGACATCGACGCCCTGCTCGCGCGCCTTGCCGACAAGGGCGTCGAACCGGTCGCCCGCGACGACAGCGACGAGAATGGCCGCTTCGCCTGGGTGATGGACCCGGAAGGCAACAAGATCGAGCTCTGGGAGCCTAAGGAAAGCTAAAGCCCCTGCATGTTCCGGCTCTCGGCCGGAATGCGCACGGTGAGCGACTCCAGCGTCGCGGTCAGCATGATCTGGCAGGCAAGGCGGCTCGTCCGGGTCGTCGCCGCCGCGAGGTCGAGCATGTCCTCCTCGTCCTCGCTCGCGCGCGGCAAGAGCGGGAAGTCGGCCGGATCGACGATCACATGGCAGGTGGAGCAGGCCATCTGCCCCTCGCAGGTTCCCTCCAGCGGCTGGCCGGCGGCCTGCGCGATGTCGAGCAGATTGTCCCCCGCTGCGGCCCGCACTTCCTGAACCCGCTCGCCATCGGCGCTGACGAAGCGGACCAGGGTCATGCCGCGACCTTCTGCATCGCGGCCGCCTCGTTGATGAGCATTGCCGCCTCGTCCAGTTCCTCGTGCGTCGTGTATCGCCCGAAGCCCATCCGCAGCGAACTGCGCGCCTCGATGTCGGTCAGGCCCAACGCCTTCAGCACATGACTCGGTCGCCCTGATCCGCTGGCGCAGGCCGATCCGAGCGAGAAGGCCACCGTCCGCACATCCGAGATCAGCCGTGTCGCATCGATGCCGACGCGCCGGATATTGAGATTGCCATGATAGCGCTGGCCCGCTGATCCGTTGAGCTGCCAGTCCGCGAACAGGTCGAGCGCATGCACCCACAGGCTCTCGACATGCGCCTGATCCTCGGCCGGATGCGCCGCAGCCAATTGCGCCGCGACGCCGAAACCGGCGCACAGCATCGGCGAGAGGGTGCCGGGCCGGATGCCCTGCTCCTGCCCGCCGCCATGCATGAACGCAGGCAGCTCGATGCCATCTCGCAGCCAGAGCGCGCCGATGCCCTTGGGCCCGTGCATCTTGTGCGCCGTGATCGCCACGAGGTCGGCATCGGGCGTCGCGAACTTGCCGAAACCCTGCACTGCATCGCACACCACTGTCACGCCGCTCGCGCGGGCAATGGCGATCAGCGCCTCCACCGGCTGCGTCACGCCGATCTCGTTGTTCACCTGCATGACCGCCAGCAGTGCCGCACGCCCGTCGATTGCCGCTTCGGCAATGTCGAGATCGACCAGCCCGTCGCGACCGACGGGCAGGATCACGGGCTCAAAGCCCTCATGGCGCAGCGAGAGCACGGTATCGAGCACGGCGTGATGCTCGGTCGCCAGCGTGACCACGCGGCGGCGCTCCGGCGAGGACGCGCGCGCGGCGCCGACGATCGCGATGTTCAGCGCTTCGGTCGCGCCGGAGGTGAAGATGAGACGGCCATCGTGCTTGCCCAGCGAATCCATGATCCGCCCGCGCGCAAGCTCCACATCCGCGGCGGCCACGCGGCCCATGCGGTGTGCGCTGTTCGGATTGCCGTAATGCTCCATCGCCGCAATCATCGCTGCGGCGACTTCCGGCGCGAGCGCCGTCGTTGCCTGATAGTCCAGATAGATCATGTTTTTTGCGTTCCCGTGGCGATGGCCTGCCACTGCGCAAGAAAGGCGTCAATGTCGCCAGCCTGCGTGTCGTGCCCCATAGTGACACGGATGACCTCACTTGCCGAGCGTTCATCCCATCCCATGGCGGAAAGCACATGGCTGGTGCGCAGGCTCCCGGAGGAGCAGGCACTGCCGGCGGAGACCGCAATGCCGGCCATGTCGAACCGGATGAGCTGCGCCTGCGCGGAAACGCCGGGCATGCGATAGCTTGCGATCGTGGCGAGGCGCGGGGCATGCTCGGCTACGATATCCCCGCCTGCCGCCTTGATCGCCGCATCGAGCCGGGTACGCCAACCCACGACGTCATCGAGCCAGGCACGCGGAGACTCAAGTGCCGCGGCGAAGCCGATCGCCAGCGGCATCGCCTCGGTTCCGGGCCGATAACCCTGCTCCTGACCACCTTGTGCCCGAAGCAATGCCAGATCCCGCACGAGCAGCGCGCCAATCCCGATCGGCCCGCCCAGCTTGTGCGCGCTCAGGGCGATCATGTCCGCGCCCTGCGGCAGCGGAAGCTTGCCTGCCCCCTGGCTGCAATCGGCGAGGAGCAGCGCGCCCTGCTCATGCAGGCGATCGGCCAACGCATCGAGCGGCTGGATGACGCCGGTTTCGCTGTTGACCTGCTGGATCGCGATCAGCGCAGCCTCGTCGATCGCTTCGGGCAGGATCACGTCCCCATCCGCGCCGACCGGCAAGCGCGCCTGCTCCGGCACATGACGCAGCACGGCGTCATGCTCGCTCGCGCCCGCCAGGAGGCCGCTCGACGTCGAACCGTTGAGAGCCAGCGCGATCGCTTCGCTCGCCCCCGATGTCAGAATGACATGCCCGTCCCAATCCAGCGCAGCAGCAAGGCGCTTGCGCGCATCCTCCAGCATCGCCCGCGCCTGCCGTCCGGCCGCGTGCGGCGAGGAAGGATTCGCCCAGACGTCAAAGCCTTGCAGCATCGCCTCCCGCGCGGCGGGCAGCAGCGGGCTCGTGGCGGCGTGGTCGAAATAGATGGGAGCGCTCATAACCTACCTAGCTCCTCTCCCCTTGCGGGAGAGGATACCGAGCCTTGTCGCTGCCGGCGACTAGGCGAAGTTGGAGAGGGGGCTTTCAAGGAGAAACCCCTCTCCAAGTTTCGCTAGCAGGCCTGCGGCCAGCAAGCTGCACTATCCTCTCCTGCAAGGGGAGAGGAAGCAGGAACTCACAGCCCTCCCAATAACGTTGCGAAACACGGCTCTCAGCCTATATAAGCGCCCATCCCGTGCGCGCCAGCTTCCACTGGCGACAAGCCCCTCTCAGCTTTCAGGTGCCATGCCCGACGTCATTTTCCCCGGTCCCGAAGGCCGACTCGAAGGCCGTTTCAGCCCCCCGCCCCGTCCCCGCGCACCTGTTGCGCTGATCCTGCATCCGCATCCGCAGGGCGGCGGCACGATGAACGATCGCATCACGCAGGCGCTCTACAAGACGTTTGTGAAGCGCGGCTTCGCAACTTTGCGGTTCAATTTCCGCGGCGTCGGCCGTAGCCAGGGCGTGTTCGATAACGGCATTGGCGAACTGAGCGACGCCGCCGCCGCGCTTGATTGGGTGCAGAGCTTCCATCAGGAAGCGCAGACCACCTGGATCGCCGGCTTCTCCTTCGGCGCGTGGATTTCGATGCAGCTGCTCATGCGCCGTCCGGAAGTGCGCGGCTTCATCTCGGTCGCGCCGCCCGCAAACATGTATGACTTCTCGTTCCTCGCCCCCTGCCCCGCCTCCGGCATCATCGTGCAGGGCGTGAATGACGAGGTGGTTTCCGCCCAGTCCGTGCAGAAGCTTGTCGACAAGCTGCGCACGCAGAAGGGCATCACCATCCATCACGACGAGATCCGCAACGCCAATCACTTCTTCGAGCATGAGCTCGATCAGCTGATGATGAGCGTCGATAATTATCTCGACATGCGCCTCGCACCGGATTCGCCGATCCGCTGAGGTCTGGCCGCTGATGCTCGTCCTCGCCGGATCGATCCGACTTCCGGTTGAGAAACTGCCCGAAGCCCGCCCGGTCATGCAGCGCATGATCGAGGCGAGCCGCGCGGAGCCGGGCTGTGTCGCCTATAGTTTCGCCGAGGACCTGCTGGAGCCCGGCCTCATCCGCATTTTCGAGGTCTTTCGCGACCATGAAGCGCAGCAGGCGCATTCGCAAAGCCAGCATATGAAAGACTGGCGCGCTGCCTGGCCGGCGCTCGGCATCGGCGAGCGGCAGATCACGCATTACGAGGTGTCCGGCGCCCACGAAAGCTGAGCGCAACCCTCAAAAGCCTGTCCTACACGCCCCGCGCCGTGGCAGCGTCTGCCTGACCTCGCTCCTTCTCATCGTCCGACATCGACAAGAAACCGCAGCCGTTCTTCGGCCACGGACGGACTTTTGCCGAGATCACCATGGCTCATATGCGCGAACATGGAGAAGTTAGGAGGCTTAGGTGTTTGAAATCGCTTCAAACAGCCATTTCCGCTTTCTGCCGAAAAACGACAATCCAAGGGCAATTTACGCCACTCAGGCCGCTTCTTCGGGCGGTTGGCGCGATTTGAGCGCCACCATGACGCCCGAAGCGCCGATGATCGCCATTCCGAGCAGGCTGGGCGCATCGGGTATATGGTCGAACACGATCCAGCCCAGCAGCGCGACCCACAGCAGTTGGAGATAGCTCATCGGCGCCAGGACTGATGCAGGCGCATCGCGAAATGCGGCGGTGAAGAGAAAATGCCCGACGCCGCCCATCACGCCGAGGCTCGCGAGCAAGACGCCTTCCATGGGCGTCGGCACATGGTCCGCCCAGAACCACGGCAAGGTCGCGCCGAAGATGAGCGAACCTGCCAGCGCCGTGTAGAACAGCAACGCGATGGTCCGCTCGGAGGCAGCCAATAGCCGCGACAGGAGGTTATAGGCCGTCACGACCGCCATGCAGCCGAGCGCCGACAGGACGCCCAGCGGATCGAGCCCGCTGCCGGGCCGAACGATCAGCAAAACGCCCAGGAAGCCAAGTGCGGCGCTCGCCCATCCCAGCCGGCCGGCCCGCTCGCCCAATAGCGGCCCGGCCGCTACCACGACGAGAATCGGCGAGAGAAACACGATGGCCGATGTTTCGGCGACCGGCATGCGTTGAAAGGCGAGTCCCACGAACAGGGTCGACATCGCGAGGCACGCGCCGCGAAACCAGACCAGGCCGGTCCGCTGCGTCTGCACCATCCTGAGACCCTGCTTCGGCGCGACGAAAGCCAGCATCAGCAGGATATTGCCGATATAACGGCAGGCGGCGATCAGCGGCACGTCGAACTGCGCCGTCAGATATTTGTTCGTCACGTCCATGCAGGCGAACAGCACCAGCCCGAGATTGAACAGCAGCACCGCGCGGATGGGATGAACCGTCGTCATCATTGGCGCGCGCCTCTAAATGCAATGATGCGCCTGTCGATTATCGCCCAAGCCCTTCGATCATCTCGGCCAGCTCCAGCCATCGCTCCTCCGCTGCATCCTTCTCGGCGCGCGCCATCTCGATCGCGGTGGTCAGCTGTGAGAAGCGTGCCGGGTTCTTGGCGTAGAGCTCGGGATCGGACAGCGCCGCCTCGTCGCGGGTGATCGCGGCCTCCATGTCGGCGATCCGCTCCGGCAGCAGGTCATAGTCCCGCTGGTCCTTGTAGCTGAGCTTGTTGGATTTTGGCGGCGGCGGCGCGGCTGCATCTGCCTTGGGCGCGGAGGAGCGCTTGGCCGTCGCATTGGGCGCTCGCCGCTTGGCTTCCCGGTCGGCATAGCCGCCGACGATGACGTCGATCCGGCCCGAACCATCGAGCCCCAGCGTCACCGTGACCGTCCGATCGAGGAAGTCGCGGTCGTGGCTGACAATCAGGACCGTGCCCTCATAGTCGGCAATGACCTCCTGCAGCAGGTCGAGCGTCTCCAGGTCGAGATCGTTGGTCGGCTCGTCCAGCACCAGCAGGTTGGACTCGCGCGCGAACTCGCGGGCCAGCAGCAGCCGCGAGCGCTCGCCACCCGAAAGCGTGCCGATGCGCGCGTCGACCAGAGCCGGATCGAACAGAAAGTCCTTAAGATAGCTCAGCACATGCTTGCGCGCGCCGCGCACGTCGATCCAGTCGCCGCCCTCGGCCAATATGTCGCGCACGCGCTTGTCCGGCTGCATCAGGCTGCGCTGTTGGTCGATCACGATGCCGTCGAGCGTCTTGGCGCGCTTGACCGTGCCGCTGTCCGGCTCGATCTCGCCGGTCAGGAGGCGCAACAGCGTCGTCTTGCCCGCGCCATTGCTGCCGACGATGCCGATCCGGTCGCGGCGCTGGATCCGCAGCGAGAAGTCCTTGATGATCGTACGGTCACCGAAGCTCTTCGTGACGTTCTCGGCGGTGATGACGCTCTTTGTCTTCACGTCGTCGCTCGTGACGGCGAGTTTGGCGGTGCCCTGCGGTCCGACCATTGCGGCCCGCTGCGCCCGCATTTCCCAGAGCTTGGCGAGACGCCCCTGATTGCGCTTGCGCCGCGCGGTGACACCGCGCTCCAGCCAATGCGCCTCGATCTTCAGTTTCGCGTCGAGCCTGTCGGCATTGCGCGCTTCCTCGGCATAGACACGTTCCGTCCAGGCTTCGAAGCCCCCAAACCCGACCTCATTGCGTCGCAAACTGCCGCGATCCAGCCACAGGGTCGAGCGCGTCAACCGCGTCAGGAACGTCCGGTCATGACTGATCACCACGAACGCGCCGTTGAACCGGCCGAGCCAGTCTTCGAGCCAATCAATCGCAGCGATATCCAGATGGTTGGTCGGCTCGTCCAGCAGCAAAATGTCCGGCTCGCTCGCCAGCGCCCGGCAGATCGCCGCCCGCCGCCGCTCGCCGCCCGAAGCGGTCGAGGCTTCACGGGAGAGATCGATACCAAGCTGATCGGCGATCGCTTCCACTTCATGAATGGCCGGCGCACGGGCGCCCGATGTCGCGAAATCCCGCAACGTCGCAAAGGCGGAGACGTCCGGATCCTGCTCCAGCATCACGACATTCGTGCCCGCCACGACGGCCCGCTTGCCTTCGTCCGCCTCGATCTGACCACCGATGAGCTTGAGCAAAGTGGTCTTGCCCGCGCCGTTGCGGCCGATAAGGGCGAGCCGGTCACGCGCGCCGATGTTGAGGTTCAGACCACGGAACAGCCAGCCTGTCCCCTGATTCAGCCCGAGATTTTCGTAGGAAAGAAGTGGCGCTGCCATCGGGCGGCGCTAAAAGAACCGCGCCACAAGGGCAAGGCTGAACGAGAGACGACATGCAGGTCAGGGGGTGTTCAGCCGATCTTGCCTAAGGGACGTTTCATCGCAGTCACTCAAGAGGAAGTCTCTCCATGCTCCGTATGCCCCACCTGCTCGCTGCCGCCGCAATCCTGATGGCGCCTGCCGTCGCCTCGGCGCAGAACCAGCAAGGCCCCGTTCCCATGGTGCCCGCGACCGGGCCGATCCTCGGCCTTTCGGTGACCGAATCCATCGAGAGCGCACCGGACATGGCCACGATCAGCACGGGCGTTCAGACCCGCGCACCGGCCGCCAAGGATGCCATGGCGCAGAACGCCAATCAGATGGACAAGCTGATCGCCGCGCTCATCAAGGGCGGCGTCGCGCGTCAGGATATCCAGACCAGTGGCATCAATCTGAGCCCGCAATATGACTATAGCCAGCAGAGCGCCGGTCAGGGCCCGCGCTTCATCGGCTATGAGGCCAACAATCAGGTGACCGTGAAGGTCCGCAAGCTCGCCACGGCCGGCGAACTGGTCGATGCGATGGTCTCAGCCGGCGCGACCAATGTGAACGGCCCGACCTTCGGCATATCCGAACCGGACAAGCTGCTCGACCAGGCACGGCTCAACGCGCTCAAGACCGCGCAGGCGCGTGCTGATCTCTATGCGCAGGCAACCGGTTACAAGACTGCCCGCCTGATCACCATTTCGGAAGGCGGCGGCTACAGCCCGCCCATGCCGATGATGGCGATGCGGATGGACGCCGCGCAGTCCGCCGCGACGAAGATCGAGCCGGGGCAGATCAGCACCTCGATTTCGCTCAATGTCCAATATATGCTCGAACGCTGAATGGAGGAAAAATGAGGCATTCAGCGCGTGTTCAAGGCATGATGGCTATTCATCCGGCATGATGTTTCGCATTTCCACACTGACCCTGGGCGGACTGCTTGCGCTGTCCGGCGTGGCCATCCCGGCGTCCGCTCAGCATTTCTCGCATAGTGCGGACCAGAACACCGCCCGTCAGGACATGCTCGACGGCGAGGTGATGCCCTTTTCCATCATCAAGCGCAAAGTCGAGCGCGAGATGGGCGCAGCCACTTATGTCGGTGTCGCCCCGCCCCCGCGCAAAGGCATTTACCGGATGCAGTTCCTGCGCGAGGACGGCAAGGTCATCTGGGTTGATGTGGATGGCAAGACGGGCAATATCATTGCGCGGACGCGCTGAACGGGGCGCTCCGTCCGGGGCGCCCTCTCTTTTGAAAGGATTATCATGCGCCTGCTGATCGTCGAGGATGAGCCGACTCTGGGCAAGCAGCTCAAGTCCACGCTGGAAGGCGCGGGCTATGCGGTCGATCTCGCTACGGATGGCGAGGACGGGCATTTCCTGGGCTCGACCGAGAACTACGATGCCGTGGTGCTTGATCTCGGCCTGCCGGAAGTCGATGGCCTGACAGTACTCGATCGCTGGCGCAAGGAAGGCAAGGACACGCCCGTCCTGGTCCTCACCGCGCGCGACAGCTGGTCTGACAAGGTGGCGGGCCTCGATGCCGGTGCCGACGACTATCTCGCCAAGCCGTTCCAGAGCGAGGAATTGATCGCCCGCCTGCGCGCGCTGATCCGTCGCTCGGCCGGCAATGCCTCGTCCGAGCTGACCGCAGGCGATGTCCGTCTCGATACTCGCTCTGGCAAGGTCACGCTCAATGGCGAGCCGGTGAAGCTCACCGCGCAGGAATATAAGCTGCTTTCCTACCTTATGCACCACAAGGGCAAGGTCGTGAGCCGCACCGAGTTGATCGAGCACATCTACGATCAGGATTTCGATCGCGATTCCAATACGATCGAGGTGTTCGTAACGCGCATTCGCAAGAAGCTCGGCGCGGACGTCATCTCGACGATCCGGGGTCTGGGCTACAGCTTGGACGAGCCCACTGGCTGAACAGGCGGCCTCCACATCCGAGAGCCCGACGGCGCTCTCCAGCCGCAGCACGGGATCGCTCAGCCGGCGCATCATCGGCATATCCGCGCTGTGGATCGGCATCCTGCTGCTCGGCGGCGGGCTGGCGCTCGATCGCGTCCTGACCGACGCGGTCACGCGCAATTTCGATGATGGCCTCTCCTATGTCCTGACCGCAATGATCTCTTCGGCGGAAGTGGGCCCGGAAGGCGAAGTCTTCTTCAACCGCCCGCTCGCGGACCAGCGCTTCCTCGAACCGGCAAGCGGTCTCTACTACCAGATCAGCGGCACCGGCCACGAGGACTGGCGCTCTCGCTCGCTGTGGGACCGTGCGATCCGGGTGACGCCGGAAATGACCGACCGCCCGGGGCAAGGCATAGACAGCCAGCAGTTTGCCGGGGAACCGCTGCGGCTGATGGCCCGCACCGTCATCCTGCCCGGAAGCGACACGCGCTGGATCTTCATCGTCGCGCAGGCGCGCGAAGGCCTCGACGCGCAGATCCACGCGCTGCGCACGACGCTCGTCAACAGCTTCCTGGCGCTCGGTGTCGGGCTCATCCTGCTCGCGGCCCTGCAGGTCTTCTTTGGCCTGCGCCCGCTGCGCCATATCCGGCGCGAGATCGCCCGCATGCGCGCGGGCGAGAAGAGCCGCGTCACGGCGCCGCTGCCCAAGGAAGTGCAGCCGCTCGTCGAGGAGCTCAACGCCCTGCTCGCTCACAACGAGCAGCAGGCCGAGGAAGCGCGGCGCCACGCCGGCAATCTTGCCCATGCGCTCAAGACGCCGCTGACCGTGGTGATGAACGCGGCGACCGCGCATGATCCCGAACTCGCGCCGATCGTGATCCGCGAGACCGGCACGATGCGCCGCCAGATCGATCACCATCTCGCACGCGCCCGCGCGCTCGGCCGTCGCGGCGCGGCACAGAGTCGCACCGAAGTGTGGCCCAGCCTCGAAGCCGTCGAGCGTGCGGTCGAGCGGCTCTATCCCGAAGCCAGGATCGACCGCGACGGCTCGCAAAGCGCATCGGTACGTGTCGAGCGGCAGGATCTCGACGAACTGCTCGGCAACCTGGTCGAGAATGCCGCGAAATATGGTGGCGGCAGCGTGTTCGTGACGGTCCAGCCGGCCGGGAGCGAATGGGTCGATATCCTCGTTGAGGATGACGGCACGGGCATTCCGGCGGAAGAGCGCGAGCGCATCTTCGATCGTGGCGTGCGGCTCGACAGCGGCAAGCCCGGCACGGGCCTTGGCCTCGCCATCGTGCGCGATGTGGCGGAAATCTATGGCGGATCGGTCACGCTCGGCGAAAGCGAAGACCTTGGCGGACTGCTGGTGCGGCTGCGTCTGCCCGCTGGCTGACCTCACACACCGAAGGATGAGAGGATCGGGCAAGGGCCATCGTCCGATGCGCCGCATTCCCGTGCGAGATGGCGCAGCGCCGCCCGCGCCGTCTCCAATTCGGCGATCTTCGCATCCAGCGCGGCCAGCCGCTCCGCCGCCAGTTCACGTGCCCTCGGCCGATCCTCGCTGGCATCGAGCGAGAGCAGCTCGCCGATGTGGTCGAGCGTGAAGCCGGCGGCCTGCGCGGCGCGAATGAAGCGCAGCTTGCGGACATCCTCGCGCCCGTAGCGCCTTATGCCGCCCGCCAGCGCGTTGCCGCCGCTCTTGCCCGGAACATCGAGCAGGCCGCGGCGTTGATAGAAGCGTACCGTCTCTACCCCGACGCCACCCGCCTTCGCCAGACCCGCGATCGTCATGTCGGCCATGCTTGACTCCGTACCATGGTACAGACCCTATATGGACTGCATCGCTCCCCGAACAAGGATCATGCCGTGACTTCTCATGCCGCAACCACCGGAAAACGGGCCATCCTCTATCGGATGGTGATGCCCGGCCACATCTGCCCTTATGGGCTCAAGGCGCGGTATCTACTCAAGGCCAGGGGCTATGAGGTCGAGGACCACTGGCTGACGACCCGAGCCGAAACCGACGCATTCAAGGCCGCCCATGACGTCAAGACGACGCCGCAGGCCTTCATCGGCGGCGAACGGCTCGGCGGGCATGACGATCTGCGCCGCTATCTGGGCCTCAAGGTCAAGGACCCGGATGCGACCAGCTACACGCCGGTTCTGGCGGTATTCGCCGTGGCGGCCCTACTGGCGCTGGCGATCGACTGGCTAACCGCGACGCCGCTCGCGAGTGCCGCGACGATCGAGCGCTTCGTCTCGGTGACGATGGTGCTGCTGGCGATGCTGAAGCTGCAGGATGTCGACCGCTTCGCGACAATGTTCCTGGGCTACGACCTGCTGGCTCGCCGCTTCGTGCCTTATGCTTATGCCTATCCGTTCGCGCAGCTCGGCGCGGGCCTGCTGATGCTGACGGGCGCCCTCCCCTGGCTGTCGGTGTCGGTTGCGCTCGTCATCGGCGGGGTCGGCGCCGTGTCGATCTATCAGGCCGTCTATGTCGAGAAGCGCAGCCTCAAATGCGCCTGCGTCGGCGGCGGCAGCAATGTGCCGCTGGGCTTCGTCTCGCTGACCGAGGATGTGTTCATGGTCGGCATGGCGGTCTGGATGGCGCTGGAGACCTGGGTGTTGTCGGCCGCGATGCACTGATCTGGCGCGACTCGGGCTCTTGTGGGACCGGTAGGCCAGAGCTGTCGATCCTGCGTCCATTTGGCAGGACGGCGGCTTATTCCAGCGCCTGACTTGTCGAAACCTCACGGCAGTGCCGGTTTCTGGCGTTAACGACCGCCCCGACAGTCGATCAATATTATTATATTTCAGTAACTTATCGACCCTAACTTCACCAAGGTCACGCATATAACGTATGGTGAGCGCGCAAAAGTCTGCTTCTGGCCTAGCGAAGCCTCGGATTTCTGCGGATTTTTTACGGGATCAAAGAGCGGCGCCTCTCGGGCGCTGCGCCGTAATCATCCCACAAGAGACGGGCTGTAGGACAGCCCTCTCTCACTTGCCGCGCTTCTTGCGGTGGCTTTCCAGATCGAGCACGTCGGTGTCCGTTCCTTCCGGCAGAAGCCCAAGACGCCGCGCAACCTCCTGATAAGCCTCGGTTTCACCGCCCATGTCGCGACGGAAGCGATCCTTGTCGAGCTTCTCGTTCGTCTCCATGTCCCACAGGCGGCAGCCGTCCGGGCTAATCTCGTCGGCGAGGATGACGCGCGCGAAATCGCCGTCCCAGATGCGGCCGAATTCGAGCTTGAAGTCGATCAGGCGAATGCCGATGCCCGCGAACAGCCCACTCATGAAGTCGTTCACGCGGATCGCCATGTCGGCGATGTCATGCATCTCTTCCTGGCTGGCCCAGCCGAAGCAGGCGATATGCTCCTCGGTGATCATCGGATCGTTGAGCGCATCGTCCTTGTAATAATATTCGATAAGCGTGCGCGGCAGCTGCACGCCTTCCTCGATGCCGAGGCGCTTGGAGAGCGAGCCGGCCGCGACATTGCGCACCACGACCTCGATCGGCACGATCTCGACCTGGCGGATGAGCTGCTCGCGCATGTTCAGCCGCTTGATGAAATGGGTCGGCACGCCGATGTTGGCGAGCAGCGTGAAGATGTGCTCGGAAATCCGGTTGTTGAGTACGCCCTTGCCGGAAATCGTCCCCTTCTTCTGCGCGTTGAACGCAGTCGCGTCGTCCTTGAAATACTGGATCAGCGTGCCGGGCTCGGGGCCTTCGTAGAGGATCTTCGCCTTGCCTTCATAGATTTGGCGGCGACGGGACATGGGCGGACCTACTCATCAGAAAGAACGGAAAAACCAAGGCCCCGGCGACGCGAATCAGGGGATCAGCGCGCGCCGGGGCTCTGGCGCGCTCATAGACGAAGGTGACGACAAGTGCAATTTCGGGGCGACCGGCCCCGCCGGGTCTTACAGACCGAGCCTTATTGCAGCGTCGCGACCAGCGCCTGCACCTCGTCATCCTCGACGAGGCTGGGATGAATCACGCGGCGGACTTCGACGGCCGGGATCGGATCGACATAAGGCAGTCGCTTGAGGCCGGCGCTCGCGCCGACGCGCCCGGCCGCTGCGCCGAACAGCGGCAGGATGCCGGCGCCGTCGCGCGCCCGCTCAACCAGCAGGGCGTAATCGTCGCTCTCGACCGCATAAGGCAATCCGCCAAGACCGGCTTCGGTCATGCAGGCTTCGACCAGCGGTCGCAGCCGGTTGCCCTCGGCGAAGCTGATCAGTGACTGATTCGAGAGATCCTCTCGGCTCACATAGTCGCGCTCGGCCAGCCGGTGATTCTCGCCCACATAGAGCGCCCAGCGCTCGCTCCAGAGATAATCGGAGGGGAAGACCCTCGTCTCGCCCAGCGCGTAGAAATAAGCGATCGAGATGATCCCTGCCGACAGCGCGAGCGCCACACGATCCGCCACGAAGCAATTGAAATCGACCGAGACCGGCCTGTTCGGAAAGGCATCCTCGAAGGCCGCGAGCTTGTCCTGAAAGCGGGTGAGGATCGAGGGATGGATGCCGATCGTGATCGGCTGATCGCTTGACGGCAGAGGTGCGACCGGATCCGGCGGGGTCAGGACGATGACCGGTTCGGGCTCAGGCTCCGGCGCGAGTGCGGTTTCCGACTCCGGCTCCGGTTCCGGTTTCGGCATCGCGGCTGGTTTGCGGACAACGGGGGTCTCGGCACGCGCGGGCCGCTCGATGCGTACCTCCTCGGGCGCTCCGGATGCGAAGCTCTGCATCGTCGAGACCAGCGCGTCGCAATCGGCAAGGATCAGGCGTGCCCGTGACAGTGCGGCCTCGCCGGCGTCGGAGAGGCTCGCCTTGCCGCCCGGCGCCCGATGGAACAGGCTGATGCCCAGACGGGCTTCGAGTTGCTTGATGTGATCGCTGACCGCGACCTGAGAGATGCCCAGTGCGCGCGCCGCTGCCCGGAAGCTGCCCTCGCGCGCGATCGTGTCGAGCGCCTCGAGCTGGCGCAGCGTTGGTCTTTCCATGGCGATCAGGTGCAGCCTATCGGATTCGATGTCAACCGACCGCGCGGCGTGCCGATGGAGCGGGTAGCGGGGATCGAACCCGCATCACAAGCTTGGAAGGCTAGTGCTCTACCATTGAGCTATACCCGCCTGCTCGTCTCGGCGGCGGAGCGCTTGCCACAGCGCGACCGGGCCGGTCAATGCCTGCCTGTGCCGGGCGAGAGGATTGCGGCGCCGAAAATGTCCGCCAGCGGCCGGAAATCGGCATTTTATCTCGATTGCGCCGCTCATGATTAACCCGCTGACAACCTCCTCTGGCCCAAGGAGGGGCATGGTCCGGGGCCAAAATCGTTTCATGACGCGCATCGCCGCAATGGCGATGACGCCCCTGCTCGCCTGCTTCGCCTATTTCGTGCTGGCCGGGGGTGTCATTTATCTCACGGACAGCCAGTCGAGCATCGCGCCGATCTGGCCTGCCAACGCCGTGTTGCTGGCGTTCGCGCTGATGCGACCGCGCACACAGATGCCGGTCATCCTGCTTGCGGGTTTCATCGGCAACGGGCTCGCCAACATGCTGACGCGCGAGGCCGCGACCGCACCCTTGCTGTTCGGGGCTTCCAACATGGTGGAAGTCGCGATTGCCTCGCTCGGCCTGAAATGGGGCGATGGCCACCGGCGCATCCTGTCCGAGCCGATCACCGTACTGCATTTCCTGTGTTGGTGCGGCCTCATCGCGCCCGGCATCAGTGCGCTGCTTGGCGCGGGCACAGCCTGGTATCTCTTCGGCCAGCCCTTTGTGGAAGCGCTGGGCCGCTGGTACTGGGCCGACGCGCTCGGGCTGCTCATCTTCACGCCTTTCTGCATTTCGCTGATCAGCGGCGACCTCGTCGCGGGCTTCCGCGAGAAGGACGCACGAGAGCGCTTCGAATTCGTTGGGCTGCTAGCCTTCACGGCGCTCGTGAGCTGGTTTGTCTTCTTCCCGGCGCTACTGCCGATGCTGTTCGTCGTTATCGTGCCCATGATGCTCGTCTCTTTCAGATCCGGCTGGCTCGGCACGAAGGTCGCGCTGGCAATCGTCGCCGTCATCGGTGGCACGGCGACCTTGGGCGGCCATGGCCCGATCCCCCGGATCACGCAGGATCCCGATCAGCAGGTCTATTATTTCCAGGTCTACATCGCGACGATGTTGATGATCCAGATGCCGGTGGCGGCCGCCCTGTTCGCCCGGCAGGGGCTGGTCGACAAGCTCAGGGAAAGCGAGCAGGCGCTGCGGCTGCTCGCTGCCCGATCGCCGATCCTGCTGCTCTCGTTCGACATGGCCGGCAAATGCGAGCGCGTCGTCGGATCGAACAGCCTGCTGCTCGACAGAGCATCGGCCGACCTCATCGACGGCAGCTTCGCCGACATCTCGGACGAGGGCCAGTTCGAGCTTCGCCGCGCGCACAATGCCGCGCTCGAATATGTCGATCAGAGCCACACGGCGGAGTTCCGCACGGTCAACGGCAACGACGCATGGTACGAGGCCGTGTTCCGCGCCCAGTTCAGCGAGAACGAACGCTGCATCGGCACGATCGCGACGATTCACGACGTGACGCAGCGCAAGAACCAGGAACTTTCCCTCTCGCGCACCGCGACGACGGACAGCCTGACCGGCCTGCTCAATCGCGCCGGCTTCCGCGCGCGCCTCGAGCATGCATTGCTCACCGCGAGGCCAGGCGCGCTCAGCATCGCGATGATCGACGTCGATCGGTTCAAGCTCATCAACGACAATAGCGGCCACCGGGTGGGCGACATTGTCCTGCGCGAAATCGCGCGGCGCATTTCCAGCCAGGTGCGCTCCAGCGATGCGGTCGGGCGCCTGGGCGGCGATGAGTTCGTCATCCTGCTCGACACGCCGAACTGGGAGATGGTTCAGGACATTTGCGGCCGCATCGTCACGGCGGTCAGCACGGACGTCGTCGGCCTCCCCTCGGGCAATAGCCTGCGCACCGCGATCAGCTGCGGCGTGACGCGCTATCGGGCGGGTCTCACGATCGACGAGTTCATCCACGAGGCGGACGTTGCGCTCTACGAAGCCAAGCGCGCCGGCCGCAACCGGGTCGTTGCGGCCTGACCGAGGGCACCCGCCCGCGACACTTTGATACAAATTTGCCCGATCGCGACAAAGTCTCGCGACAGTCGGAGCCTATACACTGACCTCGACGCTTCTCCCACGGCGTCGCCAATGGTCAGGAATACATGATGTCGCTTCGCTCCCACTTGCTTCTCCTGAGTGCCGGCCTGCTCTCCCTCGGCGCCGTCGCTTACGCTCAGGCTCCCGCCGCACCGGCAGATGCCGGCGCCAAGCCGATGCGCCCGCCGGCCGATCGGGCCGCTCTCAAATCACATCTCGAAAAGCGCTTTGATGCGGCCGACGCCAACAAGGACGGCTCGCTCACGCCGCAGGAGCGCCAGGCCCAGCGCGGCGAAACGCGCGCGAAAATGCGCGAGCATATGTTTGCCCGCCTCGATGCCGACAAGAATGGCGCCATCAGCAAGGCCGAGTTCGCCGCCGCGCCCGCGCGCGGTCCGCATGCGGCCGGCAAGGACCGTGGCGGTCATCGCGGCCATATGGCCGGCGGCATGATGCGCCACCAGCTCGCGGAGTATCGCGACAAACCAATTTCCCGGACGCAGTTCGTCGATGCGGGCCTCGGCCACTTCGACCGCGTCGATACCGATCACGACGGCAAGATTACCTCCGCCGAACGTGACGCCGCCCGCAAGGCAATGCGCGACCGCCTTGCGCCGGCGCATAGGCACTCGCCCCCGCCCCCGGGGCTGTGAGCCTGCACGGCCGGCCTTGCGGGTATCCCACTCCCCGCCGGGCCGGCCGTATCTTTTTCCGCAATATCGTTCTTGAGCGTGCGCGCCGGGCCAGGCGACGCTGATGCCTCCCGCCCCGTCATCCCCCTTGCAAGATGGACACGATCGCCTAACCGGGGAAAAGAGTGACCATTCCCTTGCGCAGGAAGGCCCGTTGATGTCCGCCCGGCCCCATCTCCTTCTCGTCGACGATGAAGCATCAATCCGCGAACCGCTCGGCGCCTATCTCCAGCGCGCCGGCTTTCGCGTGTCCGAGGCGGGCAGCGCGGCCGATGCGCGCAAGGTGCTGGCGGGCAGCGCGATCGAACTGGTCGTGCTGGACATCATGATGCCGGGCGAGGACGGTCTGAGCCTCTGCCGCTCGATCCGCGAACAGGGCGAACTGCCCGTCATCCTGCTCACCGCCCGCACCGAGGAGACCGACCGCATCGTAGGGCTCGAAATGGGTGCGGACGATTATGTGCTGAAGCCTTTCTCGCCGCGCGAGCTGGTCGCCCGGATCAAGACGATCCTGCGTCGCGCGGGCGGCGGCGGAGCCAGCGCGCGGACCGAAACGCAGGCCAGCGCCTCGCTCTATCGCTTCGAGGGCTGGACGCTGCGCTCGGATGACTGGACTTTGAGCGGCCCCGACGAAGTGGCGATCCCGCTCAGCACGGCCGATTTCCGCCTGCTCCAGGCGTTCGTGACCCATCCGCGACAAGTGCTGAGCCGCGACCAGCTGCTCGACCTCACGGCGGGACGCGAAGCGCATGCGTTCGACCGGTCGATCGACAACCAGATCAGCCGCCTGCGCCGCAAGCTGGAGGATGACGCCCGCTCGCCGACGCTCATCAAGACGGTCTGGGGCGGCGGCTACATGTTCAGCGCGGACGTCACGCGCGAATGAGCGGCATCCTGGGCAAGCTGACCGGCTGGATGCGCCCGCGCACGCTGGCGGGGCAGACGATCCTCGTCGTCGCTTTGTCGCTGGCCTTCGTCCAGCTTATCGGTTTCTCGCTCTATTATCTCGCCCAGCGCAACCAGTGGATCACGGTCGCCGCCGCGCCGGGTGTCATCCGCATCCTGGAAGCGCTGGATCCGCGCGAGCGCACGCCCGCCTGGCAACGCGCCCGCGCCGCCCGCACGCTCATCGTCACGCCGCAGGTTCCGGTCATGACCGGCAAGGAAGCGCCCGAGATCGCGACGCGCGCCGCCGAACTGTTCCGCTCGGCAGGCATGGTGCCGCTCGACGTGCGCGCCGCGCTCGACGAGCCTCAGCGCCGCAATCGCCGGCTGCGCCTCTTTGCCGAGGAGCGTCCGCAAGCTCCGCGCCTGCAGGTGCAGCTCAGCGTGCAATTGCAGGCCGATCAATGGGTGACGGTCTATACGCGCTCCGCGCCCGTCGCGCAGCCGATTGCCCAGCGCATGATCGTGCAGACGCTGTTTCTCTACGGCATGGTGCTGATCCCGCTGGTCTGGTTCACGCGGCGGCTGGCGGCCCCCTTACGCGCGCTCACTTCCGCGACGGCACGGGTCGGCACGCCGGAAGGCGCGCAGCCGGTGCCCGAGATCGGGCCGGAGGATGTCCGCCGCCTCGCCGCCTCGTTCAACGCGATGCAGCAACGCATTCGCTCGATGCTGGAAGAGAAGGACCATATGCTGGGCGCGATCGGCCATGATCTGCGCACGCCGCTGACAGCCCTGCGCGTGCGCGTCGAGACGGCGGCGGAGGGCGCCGACCGGGACCGCATGGTCGCGACGATCGACGACATGCAGAAAATGCTCGACGACATCCTCTCGCTCGCCCGCGTGGGCCGCGACCGCGAGCCGCCGCAGCGCGTCGATCTGTCCGCCCTCGCCGATGCCGCGCTCGACGATTTCGAGGATATGGGCGTGCCGGTCGTGCGCGGCGACCTGCCCCGGGCAGTGGTCAACGTCCATCCCCGCGCCATCCGCAGAGCGCTCACCAATCTCATCGAGAATGCCGTCAAATATGGTGATCGAGCGCATGTCTCGCTGCGCATCGAGAGCGGCCGCGCGATCCTTTCCGTCGCCGACGAGGGGCCGGGCATTCCCGAGGACCGCATCGAGGAAATGCTCCAGCCCTTCACCCGCATCGAAAGCTCGCGCAGTCGCGACACGGGCGGCACGGGCCTGGGTCTCGCCATCGTGCGGGCGGTCGCTTCGGCGGAGAACGGCCAGCTGGTGCTACGCAACGGCGCCGAGCGCGGACTGATCGCGGAACTGAGCCTGCCGATCGTAGCCTGAACGGCGGCATCGCCCTCGATCAGTGTGCCGGCTTTTCCTTCTGCTTCGCCGTCGCTTCGGACTTGCCCGGCGGGATCGCGCCGTTGTTCTTGCGCACCGCACCCTGGTTCATCACGGTTGCGCCGGCCGGCAGGGCCGTCTTGCCGAGGTCGAGCTTCTGAACCGCGCTG
This sequence comes from Sphingobium xanthum, assembly GCF_019737615.1. Taxonomy (GTDB): domain Bacteria; phylum Pseudomonadota; class Alphaproteobacteria; order Sphingomonadales; family Sphingomonadaceae; genus Sphingobium; species Sphingobium xanthum. Next base: position 198,866 of record NZ_JAHKKS010000002.1, read on the forward strand.
CGCGCCAGTGCCAGTCGGTCATCGCGCAGCATGCCGCGGCGCGTCGCCGCCATTTCGTCCGTGTCCTTGTTGACCTTCTCGACGTTGCGGCTCCAGCCGAGAATGACCGACATGCGGCGGTTGCGCGGGTCGTAGCGGTCCTCGGCGATGAACGGCTCGCGATCGGCCACGCCCTCGATGCGCATGAACCGCTCGTTGCCGATGCCGTTCTGGGCAATCACCGTTCGCGTCGCCTCGGCGCGGGCCGAGGACAGCATCCAGTTGTTCATGTTCCGGCCGGCCGCATAGGGCATGCCGTCCGTATGGCCGCGCACGATCACGTCGTTCGGCACCTTTGCGACGACCTTGGCGACTTGCGCGAGCAGCTCGCGCGCCTCGGGCAGCAGCCTGTCCGTGCCCATGGAGAACATCGCGAAATCGGCCTCATCGACCAGATCGATGCGCAGCCCCTCGCGCGTTTCGGTGAACTTGACGTGCTTCTTCAGGCGGCGGAGCTCCTTGCTCTCCTCGATCTTCTGTTCAATGACTTTCTTGAGCTTCTCGAACTTCTGCCGATCGCTGTTCTTCATGTCGTCGCCGCCGATGTCGGCCGTGCCGGTGGCATCGCGCGGAATGGTGATGGCGAGATTGCCCTGGCCGCCAGTCGTCCGCTGATTTTCCTTGGCGACGATGCTGTCGCCACCAAACAGGCCGTTCGAGCCTGCGCTCTCCATTTTCATCTGGATGAGCGTGGGCGTGAAATAATCGGCGAGGCCCTTGCGCTGCTTCTCCGTGGTCGCGCCGAGCAGCCACATGAGCAGGAAGAACGCCATCATGGCGGTCACGAAGTCGGCATAAGCGACTTTCCACGCACCACCATGATGACCGCCATGGCCATCGGCGATGATCTTCTTGACGATGATCGGGCGGACTTCGGGCTCGTTCGCCCGCTTGCCCTTGGCTTGACTGGCCATCGCTCGCGTCCCCTTTCCGGCCTCAGCGGCCGCGCATGCCGTCGAACACTTCAGCGAAGGCCGGCTGGTTCGCGTGGCTCAGATTGGAGCGCGCGGCCTCAATGACCAGCGGCTGCGGATGGCCGTGGAGCGAGGCGATGATGATCTGCTTCACCACCTGATAGATGGAGGCATCGGCCTCGATGACCTGACGGCAGCGGTTCGCGAACGGACCCACCATGCCGTAAGCGAGCAGCACGCCGAGGAAGGTACCGACGAGCGCCGAGCCGATCATGCCGCCGAGGATTTCCGGTGGCTGGTCGATCGAGCCCATGGTCTTGACCACGCCAAGCACGGCCGCGACGATGCCGAGAGCCGGCAGTGCGTCGGCCAGGCCCTGGAGATTGTCGGCCGGGCGGATCGCCTCGTGGTGGTGGGTCTTGAGGCTGTTGTCCATCACGTCCTCGACCGCATGCGGATCGAGCGTGCCCGAGGAGACGACGACGAGGCGAAGCGTATCGCAGATCAGGTGGATCAACGCGGTGTCGGACATCAGCTTGGGATATTCGGCAAAGACCGACGAGGTCTTGGGATCCTCGATGTGCGGTTCGAGCGCGACAGGCCCTTCTACGCGCAGCATCTTCATGAGCTTGGAGACCAGGAAGATGCAGTCCAGATAGTCCTGCTTCTTGTACTTCGGTCCCTTGAACACCTTGGAGAGGCCGCCCATCAGCGCTTTCAGGTCCGCACCGCTATTGCCGATGATAAGCGCGCCGACGGCGGCGCCGCCAATGATGAGCATTTCGTGCGGGAGCGCGTGGAGAACGGGCCCGATGTCGCCACCGGTGATGATGAAACCACCGAAGACCATGGCCAACAGGACAACGAGACCGATACCAGCGAACATTCTGATCCCCGCACGAGATGGTTCGATCAGTCAGAACAACCGATCTTTCCTCATCTTCTAGAACGGCCGCACTGAAACAGGGTTTAGGCTCACGGTTACCGCGCCTTTAAGGATAAGAGGCTGAAAACCCCTTCTTTCGCCCAGAACCGCCGGAAATGACACGGCCCGCGGCGCTGGCCGCGAGCCGGGGGAAGAAAAACCAAGGTGAACCGGTAACGATGATCAGTTCAGATAGTCGAACAGTGACTGGCGGCTGATTCGGGCAAAGGCCGATTGCGCGGCCTCCAGCGTGGTCAGCTTGTTCTGCAGCTTGGTGATCGTCTCGGTGAGGTCGGTGTCCTCCAGTCCCGAGCGACGCTCGCTCAGGCCGAGCTGCTGATCGACGAGGCGCTCGCCGATATCCTCGAGCCGCTGCGTGCGCACGCCCTGGATCGACTGGGCGACGATGACATGATCCAGCGCCTTGCGCGCGTCGCCGAGCGCGTTCGTGCGATCATCGGCGGTGCCGGTGCGCACGGCGGCAATGGCGTCGGTCAACACCTGATCGAGCGAACGCGCGCCGACGACGTTGTCCGAGATGCTCTGCCGCGTGCCGACCGATTCGACCGAAAGCCCGGCACCGACCGGCACGGGAAGCGTATTCGTATCGTCGAACACGGGCTGCCCCTGATAGTCCGTCTGGTTCAGCAGATCATTGATCGTCGCGCGCACGCCTTCCAGTTCCTGCGCGACGGCCTCACGGCCCGGTGAACCGTCGGCCGTAGAGGTCGAGGTCACGAGCAGATTGCTGACGCGCGTCATGAGATTGTTGATGTCGTTGAGGTTCGCTTCCGCCTTGGCGGACCGCGATTGGGCAAAGGTCAGATTGTCCTGCCACGCCGTGGTGATCGCCTGCTGGCGGCCGAGCAGCGAGATCTGCACCCAGGCCTGCGGATCGTCGGACGGCGCATTGAGCTTGTGCCCGGTCGAAATCTTGCTCTGCTCGGTCGAGATGTCCTTCGACATGGCGTGCTGCCGGTTGATTTCGGCGCGGAGCGACTGGGTCGTGATGAAAACCATGGCGTGTTACTCGCTAGCTGGGGCCGTCAGATGGCCGCGAAAAGGGATTCCATCACCTGGTTGGCCACCTGGATGATGCGGGCGCAGGCCTGATAGGCCTGCTGGAAACGCATGAGGTCTGCCGCCTCACGGTCGAGATTGACGCCACTGACGTCCGCGCGTGCCTCCTGCGCCATCGTGTCGCGGCTGGTCGCGGCGGTTTGTTCGGCAAGCGTCGCGGTGACGACATTGCTATGGTCCGAGATCAGGTTGACCCACGTATCCTCAATGCCGCCGCTGCCGCGCAACCCGCCGATCGCCACCAGATTGGCATTTGCGACACCGCCCGCATTGGCACCGGCCAGGTCCGCCGGGGCGGTGATCAGCACCTGCAGCGTGCTGGCATCGCCGCCGATCGAGAGCATCGTTCCACCTGCGACACCCGCCGCTGTAAAGCCACCGGTGTGCCAGTCGTTGATGTCGCTGACATATTGATCCGCCAGATCGTTGAGATCGATGATGCGGTCGCGGTTCGCCTCGGCGCTGCTGCTAAGACCGGCGAGCGAGCCGCCCGTCGGCGCCGCCGCCGCGGCGGTCGTGCCGCCGACATCGGTCGCGGTGAAGGACAGCGTGCCGTCGCCGGCCTGGGTCACCGTCATCGACCCGGCCGCCACGCTCGTCACCATATCCATCGCGCCATATTTCACATCAGCGACATCGTTCGCGCCAAATGTGATGGTGACGTTGATGCGTTTGGTGATCTCGGTCAGTGCCTGATCGCGTGAATCGAGCAGCGCGACGTGCGCGGCCGTGCCATCCGACGAACGCCGCAAGCCCTCATTGGCGTCGGCCAATTGCTTGAGTGCGTCGTTGAGCGCGGCCATCTCGGTCTGCGCGGCTTTCCCGATGCCCTCCGTGATCGCCGTGAGATCGGTATGGGCCTGCTTGAAAGCCGTGTTGATCTGCTCGAAGGCGAAAAGCACGTTGCTCCGCAGCGTCGTGTCGGTGGGGTTGGACGCCAGACGCTCGACGGAGGCGAACATGGCGGACATGCGCTGGCCCACACCGAGCGAACCATCGTTGAGGCCGTTCTGAATGTCGCTCATCCAGCGCGCGCGCTGATCGGCACTGCCGAGCGCATTGCCGGTGTTGCGCGCAGCGGCGTCCAGATAATAGTCGCTCATCCGCACGACCTTGCCGATCGTCGCACCGCCATAGGCGACGCCCGAGCGATAGTAGATCGTTGTGCCCGTGCCGGCGGGTGACTCCTTGAGCTCGATCATGCGCCGCGCGTAGCCCGGCGTGTCCGCATTCGCGATGTTGTTCGAGATCGTACCGAGCGCCGCCTGATAAGCGCGCGCGCCCGACACACCGATGCTGTAGAGATCGCTGGTCGTCACGGCGTCTTCCTGTCAAGCTGCTGGAGGATGAGGCCGGCGATGCCGAGCCCGCCCTGCTGAGCGAGACCGTCCGCCATGCGCGCATCGGCGAGCTCGCGAAACTGATCGACGGCGCTGCTGCCCGCGATGTCCTCGCCCAGGCTCGCCTGGCGCATGGAGCCGAGCAGTTGCCGCGTGAAGATCGCCTCGAAAGCCTGCGCAGCCTTGGCGAGCGCGGCGCGCTCGTCGGTCGCAGCGGCCGGCTTCAGGCCCGTCGTCGCAATGGACGCAGCGGCAAAAGCGGCCGTGCCGGAAGCGGAAGCGTTGATCTGCGTCATATCACTTCGAGCTCCGCCTTCATGGCGCCCGCCTGTTTCAGCGCCTCCAGGATCTCGACGAGATCCGCCGGAGAGGCACCCACAGCGTTCACCGCCTTCACAATATCGGACAGGGACGCTCCACCTTTAAAAAGGAACATCGGATTCTTCTCCTGCTCGGCGGAAATGGAGCTGGATGGCTCCACTGCGGTCTCACCCCGGGAGAAAGGTGCGGGCTGCACGATGCGCGGCGATTCCTGTATCGTGACGGTGAGTTTGCCGTGGCTCACCGCCGCCGGGCTGATGCGCACGCCGCCGTTGATGACGACCGTGCCGGTGCGGGCATTGACGATCACCTTGGCCGGCGGATCGGCCGGCTTCACCTGGATATTCTCGATGAGCCCCATCATCATGATGCGGCTCTCGGCACCCTGCGGCGCGGAGATCGAGATCGACACGCCATCCAGGGCGCGGGCGCGCTGATCATTGAAGGCGAGATTGATGGCGTCGGCGACGCGCAGCGCCGTCGTGAGATCGGCTTCCGCGAGATTGAAGGTCAGCGCCGGACTCGTGTCGAAGCCGGTGGCGACCGCACGCTCGACCGAGGCGCCGCTCGGGATTCGGCCGGCCGAGGGCACGTTGACCGAAAGCTGCGAGCCGTCCGCGCCGGAAACGCCAAGGCCACCAACGGCAAGATTGCCCTGAGACATCGCATAGATTTCGCCATCGGCACCGCGCAGCGGGGTCAGCACGAGCGTGCCGCCACGCAGCGACTTGGCCTTGCCGAGCGCCGAAACGGTGACGTCCAGCCGCTGGCCGGGCTTGGCGAAGGGCGGCAGTTCGGCAGTGACGAGCACAGCGGCAGCGTTCTTGAGCGAAGGATTGACGCCCGGCGGCAAGGTGAGGCCGAAACGCGAGATGACGCCCTTCACGCCCTGCGTGGCATAATCGAGGCTGTCGTCGCCGGTGCCAGCAAGGCCGACCACGATGCCATAGCCGATAAGCTGGTTGGTGCGCAGCCCCTCGAACGACCCGATGTCCTTGATGCGCTCGGCCTGCGCCTGCGGCGCGGCAAGCTGCAAACCGGCAACGACGGCCAAAGCGATGACCCAGCTCAGCATGCGGGTGAGCAAATTGGGAAGGCGCGAAATCATGAGGACCATTGCTCCGTCAGAAAGGGCTGATCGCGGAGAAGAAGCGCTGCAGCCAGCCCTGACGGCTGGCGCGGGCGATCTCACCCTTGCCGGTGTAGGTGATGCGGGCGTCGGCAACGCGCGTGGAGAGCACGCGGTTGTCCGGGCCGACATCGGCCTGGCGGACGAGGCCGGAAACCTGCACATATTCGTCGCCGCGGTTCAGCGTCAGCGCCTTCTGCCCGCTCACCAGCATCGTGCCGTTGGCGTAGACCCTGGCGATAGTGACGGTGATCTCGCCCGAGAGGGCGTTCGACTGCGAGGCGTCACCCTTGCCCTTGAAGCCCTGCGTGCCGCTCGCGCCAATGTCGCTCGCGCTGAACAGCTTGCTGAACGGTCCGCTGCTCGGCGGCGTCAGGCCGATGCTGCCCGAGCGATCCGTGTTGGCGCTCGTGCTCTTGGAGGCCTGCGTGCGCTCGACGAGCAGGATGGTGATGATGTCGCCGACCTGCGCGGCGCGCGCGCCGTTGGTCAGTGAGGAATAGCCCGCGCTCACCTGAAAGATCGCGCCGTTGGGCTGCGCCGGAGCAGCTGGCACCTCGGGCGCATAAGTGACCTGATAGGACGGATCCGCCAGCGGGTCCTTCTTCTTGAACAGGCCGGAGAGACCGGCCGAGGCGGGAGTGGCGGCGAGCGCGACGATGGCGCCGAAGGCGATGAGCGTCTTCATGGCTTAGAGCTGCTGATTCACGTACTGGAGCATCTCGTCGGTCGCCTTGATCATCTTCGAGGCGATCTCGTAGGCGCGCTGGGTCTCGATCATGTCGACCAGCTCCTCGACGGTGTTGACGTTCGATTGCTCGAGGGCGCCCTGGCGGATCGCGCCGCGACCTTCGAGGCCGGCAGCGCCGACCTGCGGCGCGCCCGATGCGGCCGTCTCCATCAGGAGATTGTTGCCGGTCGCCTGAAGGCCGGCCGGGTTGACGAAGCTGGCGGTCTCGATCTGGCCGATCTGGGTCGCTTCGCTCTGGCCCGTCAGCACCGCCGACACCGTGCCGTCATTGCCGATCGTGACCGAACCGGCGCCAGCCGGGATCTGGATCTGCGGAACGAGCGGCAGACCGTCCGCCGTCACGACCGTGCCCTCGGCATTGGTCTTGAAATTGCCGGCGCGCGTATAGGCCGTCGAGCCGTCGCTGCGCTGCACCTGGAAGAATCCGTTCCCCTCGATCGCAAGATCAAGGGTGTTTTCGGTCATGTTGAGCGTGCCCTGCGAGTCGATCCGCTCGGTGCCGGTGAGCTGGACACCGGTACCGAGATTGAGACCGATGGCGAGCTTGTTCTGACTGTCGGCCTGAGCACCCGCCGCGACAACCTGCTGATAGGCAAGCGTCTCGAAATTGGCGCGGTCGCGCTTGAAGCCCGTCGTATTCACGTTCGCCAGGTTGTTGGCGATGACGCGCATCTTGACGTCCTGGGCATCGAGCCCGGTGCGCGCAACGTGAAGAGCTGAGGTCGACATGGTTCTGGTCCTTGTTCTCTAGAAACTGGTCTGGGGCGCTCGCGCCGGATTAGCCGTCGAGCCGCATGAGGCTGGCGCCGCCGGAATCGATGTCCTTGGCCGTATCGATGAGCTTGATCTGGGTCTCCCAGGCGCGACTTGCCTCGATCATCTGTACGAGGGCGGAGGTCGCGTTAACGTTCGAGCCCTCGAGGGCGCCCGAGGTGACACTGGCCATCGGATCGGTCGGCAATGCGCCGCCATTCACTTCGCGGAAGAGGTTGTCCGTGCCCTTCGCGATGACCGAGCCCCTGGCATTGACCAGCTTGATCGTATCCACGAGCTGGGGCTGATCGATCTGCCCGCCCTGCGGCACGATCCAGATGCCGCCATCCTTGGCGATCTTGACGCTGTCGGCCGGCGGCAGCGTGATCGGGCCGCCCTCGCCCAGGACGGGATGCCCTTCCCCGGTGGTGAGCAGCCCGCTGTCGCTGAGTTTGAGATCGCCCCGGCGCGTATAGCCTTCCGAACCGTCGTTCGCCTGCACCGCGAAAAAGCCGTCCCCATCGAGCGCGACGTCAAGCGCATTGCCGGTCTGGACGACCGAGCCCTGCTTCATGTCCGCGCCGATGACCTGATCGACCTGCTCGGCGCGGCTCTGAAGGGTGGGACCACCGATCCAGCGTGTCGAGGCATTGACGATCTCGGCCCGGAAGCCCGCCGTGTTGACGTTCGCGAGGTTGTTCGCGACCGCCGTCTGGCGCGCCATCGAGCCGCGCATCGCGGTGCGGGCAATATCGACGAGACGATCCATGGCCTAACTCCCTTCGAGAGACGTCGTGTCAGCGATCAGCTGCGCATGTTGATGATGGCCTGCGACATGGTCGACTGGGTCTCAATCGCCTTGGCGTTCGCCTGGAAATTGCGCTGGGCGGAGATGAGCGCCACGAGTTCCTCGGTGATATCGACGTTAGAGCGCTCCAGCGTGCCCGAACGGACCGCGCCGAACAGGCCGCCATTGCCCTCGCCATAGACGGCGGCGCCGCTGGAGCCGGTGGCGATCCAGTGGGCATCGCCCATCTGCTGCAGCTCGTCCTGAGCCGGAAAGCTGGCCATGGCGATGACGCCAAGGTTCAGAACCGAGCCGTCGGCGAAGGTCGCGGCGACCAAGCCGGTCTCGGAGATCGAGACGGCCGAGAGCTGGTTGGTCGCATCGTTCGGATCGACGGTGGGGATCAGGAGGTCCGTCAGGCTGCCGGCAGCCGTGTTGTCGGCGCGGCCGTCCTGGTCGGCGTCCGGCAGCACCTGGAGGCGTGAACCGGTCGTGTCGATGACGTAGCGATCCTTGTCGATCGCGAAAGCGCCGGCCCGTGTGTAGGTCGTCCGGCCGGTCGCCCCGGCGCCCTTGACGGTGAAGAAGCCCTCGCCGGTAACGGCCAGATCGAGCGTCTTGTCGGTCGTCTCGAGCGTGCCCTGCGTGAACTGCTGCTTGAGGTCGATCAGGCGCACGCCGTTGCCCGCCGACATGCCGCCGCCACTGGAGGCGAAGATGTCGCCGAACATAGCCTTGCTCTTCTTGAACGCGATCGAGGAAACGTTCGCTACGTTATTGGCTACGACGCTGAGGTCGGTCTGCGCGCCCTTGAGGCCGGAAAGCGAGGTGTAGAAGGACATGGACTTAACTCCTTAGTGAATGTGTGGATCAGCCGAGACGCAGCGCGTCAGCGGGGGAATAATTGCCAAGGGCGGTGATGAGCTGGGCACTGGTGCCGCTCGCAGGCGACTGGACCGCCGCAATGCTGGCCCAGGTTGCAGTCTGCGTGGGCGTTGCGCCACGGACTTCCACCTTGAGTGCCTCGCCGCCGATGAAGTCGCCGGCCTCGTTCGTGCCATCCCAGAAGAAGCCGACCGCGCCGGCTTTCTGCGCGCCAAGATCGAGCGACTTGACGACATTGCCGTCGGCATCGACCAGATCGACCTGGACGTTGCTCGCGTCCTTGCCCAGCGTCAGCTCGCCGGCATAGGCGCCGGTGCGATCGGGCGTCGCGATGTTGCTCTTGACCAGCATCGACTTGCCGATCCAGTTCGCCGCGTCGGACAGCCGAGCGCTGCCGACGGAGTCCGCGATGTTGCCGAGCAGCTTGTTCGATTCCGCCATCGAGGACAGCGACGTGAACTGCGCCATCTGGGCAACCATCTGGTTGTTGTCCATCGGCGCGAACGGATCCTGATGCTGGAGCTGCGTCGTCATGAGCTTCAGGAAGCCACTCATGTCGATCGTCTGGTTCGACCCGTCGCTCGTCTGGGCGAGGTTCCGGTTGGTGAACGCGGTGCCGCTATCCACCGTCCACGGGCTGGACGTCGTATTGTTCGTGACTGTGGTCATTTGCCGAGCCTGATCGTTTCGAGGAGGAGGGACTTTGCGGTCTGGAGGACCTGCACATTGTTCTGGTACATGCGCGCGCTCTCGATCATGTCGACGAGCTCGGCGCTGCTATCCACACCCGACTCCCAGACATTGCCATCGGCGTCCGCGAGCGGGTGGCCGGGATCGTGGCGCATTTTGGCGGGCGTGTCGGACGAGACGATCTGATCGACCTTGACGGTGGCGACGCCGGGCTTCTCCGTGACGGTCGAGAAGACCGGGCGGATGGCGCGATAGGCCTGCGCCTCGCTGCCGGAGACCGAACCGGCATTGGCCAGGTTCGACGCCGTGGCGTTCAGCCGGACCAGCTGCGCCGACATGGCACGGCCGGAGATGTCGAAGATGTTCATGGGCTTGTCGGCCATGCTCATTCTCCCTTCAAGGCGCGCGTGATGGTGTTGAGGCGCCCTTCCAGGAAGGAGAGCGTCGTGCGGTACTTCACCGCATTCTCTGAGAAGAGGGTCTGCTCGGTCGACATTTCGACGGTGTTGCCGTCGGCGCTCGGCTGCAGCGGGATGCGATAGCCCATGGCCGTCTCGAGCGCGCCGGCGACCGTGCCCTGCTTCTGCGAGGCAGCGGCGAGCGCCTTGTCGAAATCGATGTCCCGGGCCTTGTAGCCGGGCGTGGAAGCGTTCGCGATATTCGAGGCAATGAGTTCCAGCCGCTGCGAACGCAGCGCCAGGGCCTTGCCATGAATGCCGAACAAACTGTCTTCGACCGACGACATTTTTTTCGTGCCTTCCCTAAAAGTCTCTGGGCCGGGGTCGTTCTGACCGGATGAGATGGTCCGGTTTCGGCATGACCCATGCCCGCAGGGAATAACTGCAAATGCCGTGCCAAACCCCGTTGCCGCCCTTGGGACGGAACGGGAACAGTAGGATTTCCGCGCTTTTCGAGCGCGTGAGCGGCAAGGCCGGCAATTTTTTGCCGGTCAACGGCAGACTGTTGCCGGTCGCACGGCACGGACGGGGACCAAAGCGGCGATGACGGACATAATCGGCCATGTTTTCGCGCCTTTGCCGATTCTGACGGTCGTGCTTGGCGCCGGCATCATCGCCCTTCTCCAGACCGGCACCGACACCGCCGGCAAAGCCTTCGCCGCTCTCGGCCCGCTCTTCGCCGCGCGCCCCGACGACGACCGCGACGCCGCGCGGGCACTGCTCTTCAAGGTCGAAGCCATCGCCGAACTCAAGGGCCTCGCCCATACGGATCGGTTGCGCGCCGCTCATCCCTTTTGCCGGCAGGCGCTGGTGACACTCGCCAATTCCGCCGATGCCGAGCATTTCGCGGCATGGATCGGGCAAGCCGTCGATGACCGTCGCGAACGCCACGGGCGCGTGATCGCCTTCTGGAACGCTCTCGCCGACGCCGCACCGGCCATGGGCATGGCGGGCACGATCATCGGCCTGATCGGCATGTTCGCGAGCATGCGCGACCCGGGCTCGATCGGCCCTTCCATGGCGCTCGCACTCATGACGACCTTGCACGGCATGATCCTGGCAAACGTGATCGCGGGGCCGATCGCCAATCGCCTCCATGGTGTCTCCGAGCGCGAATTGGCCTGGCAGCGGAGCTTTGCCGGGCGCGTTACCGCCATTGCCCGGCGCGAACCGGCCATGCTGCGCCGGTCGATCGTCCAGGAAGTCGCATGATCCGGCAGAACCGCACGCGCTGGGCGCTGAGTTTCGCCGATCTTTGCCTGCTCCTGCTCGGTTTCTTCGTGCTGCTGCAGGCCAGTCAGAGCAACCGCGAAGCCGCTCTGACCGGCCTCGGAACCTATTTCGGCGCGATCGAGGCGCCAGTGCGGACGGACCTCCCCGCCGCGACCCTGTTCGAACCCGGCGAGGCACTGCTCAGCGAGACGGGTCGCAACACTCTGCTGCGCGCAGCGAAACCCTTCGCCGATTCCAGCGAGATCATCCAGATTCAGTCGATTGGTGTCGATTCTGGCGTGCGCCGCTTCGATGCCTGGGATCTTGCCGCGGCCCGCCTCGGCGCGGTCGCGCGGACACTGGTCGCCGCCGGAGTTCCGCAAGGCCGCATCCGCATCGCCGGGCTCGCTGAAGAGGCCGAGGACAAGATGCCCGGCAAACAGATCATTCGCATCGCCGAAAAGCCGCTCGGCGACGATTGAGCGTCTGGCACGCTCCTTGCTCCGTTGGCTGCATGTATTCGACCATGCCGCTTCGGAGCACGACCGCCATGACTGACCGCACGTCCGGATTGTCCCAAGTGATGCTCGCCGTCTTCGCGACGTTCGCAGCTGCTTTCCTCGCGAGCCTGCCAACGCCTGCCCAAGCGCAGAATTTCGAGAATCTCGACCGTCTCGACGGCCTCGTTGCCATGAGCGTGGGCGCCAATCTTCGCGAGCCCGGCGGCCCGGTCGCACCGATCGATCGGCGGCTTCGGCTCGCCCCCTGCCCGCAGACGCCGATCGTCGATGCGACGCAGCCGAGCTTTGCTGTCGTCTCCTGCACCAGCATTGGCTGGCGCATCCGCGTGCCGCTGCTTCCCGGCCAGAACGCGCCCCAGCAGACGACGAATTTCGCGCCTTCCCGCGCGATTGCGGCGCCCGCCAGGACCATCGTCGTCAAGAAGGGCGATCCGGTCCAGCTCATTGCCGGCAATGACCAGTTCACCATTTCCCGGCTGATGATCGCCGATGAGGATGGGGCTGCAGGCGCCCTCATTCGCGTCCGCCAGGATGCAAAGGCAACCCCGGTCATGGCCCGCGTCGAAACAATCGGCGTCGTTCGTATTCCAGGAATTTAAGCTTTCTTGAACGGATCCGTATATAATGGAGTTCGGACAGAAAGGATTTCACGATGATCAAGTCAGTTGGCCAGGCGCTGAACGCCGCAGTCGAGGCAGCAAAGCTGCGCGAGACGGCGCAGTCGCGGTCGACAGCCAAGGTCTCGGCCGACGTTTCGTCGGAGAAGGCGGCCTCGACATCTGCGGTTTCCACCTCGGCGGGCCGCGTCGCATCGCAAGGTGCGCCGATCGATGTCGCGCGCGTCGCCCGCATCAAGCAGGCCATTGCTTCCGGCAATTATCCGGTCGATCCCGACAAAATCGCCGAGAAGATGCTGGATCTGGACCTGCCCGTCCGCAAAAACTGAGGTTCTGACACATGTCGCTGGCCCTTATCGACAATCTTTCCGAAGCAACCGCGACGCTGCGTGTCGCCATGCGGGAATATGATCTGAGCGGCATTGAGAAGGCGATGGTGCGGTTTCGTAATGCCCTGGATGCGGTCCAGGATGTCGGCGCATGGCACAGCGATCCCGAACTCAAGGCCCGCGTGAAGCAGGTCATGGCCGAGCTTGAATCCTCGCGAATGCTCGCCTGCCTGCTGGGTGACATGAGCAGCCAGATGCAGACCGCCCTGGCCGCGCAGAATCTCGATGCGCCGCAGCCGCTTTACGGCCGCGCTCGCTAACAGCCGCGCCGAACCGGCCTTTTCAAGGCGGCGATGAGGCCCATCGCCGCCTTCTTCATATCCGGATGAGTTGCACTTCGGGACGTCCCGATCTGGCACGCATCTTGCTTTTTGACCTGCGGTACCAACCAGGGGTCAAAGACCAGACATGTCCGCTTTCGATGGACTGACGACGAAGAACATCACCGGCGCGCCCAGCCGGGTTACGAACGCGATCGCCACGGCAAGCCGCCGTACGGGCGTCGATTTCTCGTATCTCATGGGTCAGGCGCAAATCGAAAGCAGCATGAATCCCAACGCCCGCGCCAGCACATCGAGCGCGACGGGCCTTTATCAGTTTCTCGACCAGAGCTGGCTCGCCATCATCAACGATCATGGCGCCAAATACGGCATGAGCTGGGCGTCCGACGCCATCCAGAAGAATGGCGGGCGCTACAGCGTGTCCGACCCGGCTTTGCGCCAGCAGATCCTCAACCTGCGCAATCATCCCGAGACGGCATCGGTCATGGCCGCGGAGTTGGCCTCCGACAATCGCGCCTATCTCGAGGAACGTACAGGCCGCCCCGCCGACGCAACCGACCTTTATATGGCCCATTTCCTGGGTGCCGGTGGGGCAGCCAAGTTCCTCACCACGATGAACGCCGCGCCGAATACGCCCGCCGCCAGCCTCTTTCCGGCGGCGGCGCGCGCCAATGCTTCGGTGTTCTACGATCGCTCGGGCAATCCGCGCAGCCTCGTCGAGATTCGCGACCGCTTCGCCAGCAAGCTCGCCAACGGCGCGCAAATGGCCGGTCTCAATGCCGGCGGCGGCGACATGGGCGGGAGCTATAGCGGCGACATCCCGGATGGCGCCAATATGGTCGCCCCTGCCGACTATATGCGCATCGCCCAGGCCCAGATGGCCGTCGCGGACGATCTCCCCGCCGACGAGAGCCTCGCAGGCGAGGATGCGCTCATGGGGCAGCAGATGCTCGCCCAGAGCCGCGTCTATCCCGAACTCGCACCGCGCGCCGAAACCGCGCGGCTCGCCTATCTCATGCTTGCTACCTTCGGAAGGTAATCGACGGACATGACCCGCAGCGACGTCAACGGTAAGATCTGGAGCCGCACAGCGAAGGGCGCGGCCATGCCGCTGGCCATTCTCGCGGTCGTCATGTTCATGATGGTGCCGGTCCCGGCGATCATGCTCGACATCGGTTTCGTCACCAACATCATGATCAGCCTCGCAGTGGTCATGATCGCGCTGAACGCCGCCAAACCGCTCGATTTCTCCAGCTTCCCGACCGTCCTGCTGTTCGCGACCCTGCTGCGCCTGGCGCTCAACGTCGCCTCGACCCGCGTCGTGCTGGTGGACGGCCACACCGGATCGGATGCGGCCGGCCATGTCATCGAGGCATTCGGCAATTTCATGATCGGCGGCGACTATGTCGTCGGCATCTTCGTGTTCGCGATCCTGATGATCATCAACCTGATGGTCATCACCAAGGGCGCGGGCCGCGTGTCCGAAGTCTCGGCGCGCTTCACCCTGGACGCCATGCCCGGCAAGCAGATGGCGATCGACGCCGATCTCAACGCCGGCCTGCTGACCGCCGAAGAAGCCAAACTGCGCCGCGCCGAGATCGCCACCGAGGCCGATTTCTATGGTTCGATGGACGGTGCCTCCAAATTCGTGAAGGGCGATGCCGTCGCCGGCATCCTGATCCTTGTCATCAACATCGTCGGCGGCATCATTCTGGGCGTCGTCAGCCACGGCCTCGACATCGGCCAGGCTGCGCAGACCTATGTGCTGCTCGCCATCGGCGACGCGCTGGTCGCGCAGGTGCCCGCCCTGCTGCTCTCCATCGCCGCGGCCGCCATCGTCACCCGCGTCAAGTCGGAAGACGATCTGGGCGGCCAGATCTCCTCGCAATTCAGCGTCGGCAAGGCCTGGTTCCCGGTCGCCGGTATTCTCACTTTTCTCGGCGTCCTGCCGGGCATGCCACACATGATCATCCTGCCGGCGGCCGGTATCTCCTGGTTCATCGCGCTCAAACTGCGCAAGGCCAGCCAGGTCGCAGCCGAAGTGCCGGCCGAAATGCCGGTGCCCGAGAACCCGGCGCATATCGAGTGGGCAGACGTCTCCGACGGCGCCGTGCTCGGCCTCGAGATCGGCTATGGCCTCATCAATCTGGTAGACGAGCGCAAGGACGCACCGCTCATCGGCCGCATCACCGGCATCCGCCGCCAGCTCTCGCGCGAGCTCGGCTTCGTCGTTCCGATGATCCGCGTGAAGGACAATCTTGCGCTCGGCGCCAACCAGTACCGTATCACCATTGCCGGCGCGGTCGTCGGCGAGGACGAGATCTGGCCGGAAGAACTGCTGGCGCTCGACAGCGGCGACCTGACCGGCACGATCGCGGGCCGCCGCGCCATGGACCCGACATTCGGTCTCGAAGCCGTCTGGATCGACACCAGCATGCGCAGCGAGGCCGTCGTCGCCGGTTATACCGTGGTCGATCCCTCGACGGTCGTGGCGACACACCTCAACCATCTCATCGTCAACAATGCAGCCGAGATGTTCGGCATGGACGAAGCGAAGAAGCTGCTCGACACGCTCAAGGAAGTCGCGCCCCAGCTCGCCGACGGCCTCACCCCGCAGCCGCTGACGCTGGCGCAGGTCACCGCGCTCTGCCGCCTGCTTCTCGCCGAGGGTATTCCGCTCAAGGACTTCCGCCGGATCGCCGAGGCGATGGTCGCGGTCGCCCGTCCGGACATGAGCGTCGATCTGCTCTGCGAAGCCGTCCGCCAGAAGATCGGATCGCTGATCATCCAGAATATCGTGCCGGTGAAGATGCCGCTGCCGGTCATCACGCTCGACGGCGAACTGGAAGGCCTGCTTGCGCAAGCCATGCGCGTGGCCGGCGATTCGCAGCATCCGATCGAGCCCGCGCTCGGCCAGCGACTCATCGAGCAGGTGAGCGCCGCTGCCCAGCCGCTGATGGCGCAGGCCCGCAGCTTCGCTATCGTAACCTCGCCGGTCGCGCGCCGCGCGCTCGCGCGTCTGTTCAAGCCGCATCTGCCCGAGACGCCGGTCCTCTCCTTCCTCGAAATTCCGGATGGAAAGCCCGTGGAAGTCGTTGCGGTCGTCGGCAATGAGAGCCGCATCAACCGCGTCGAGCGCCTCGCCGCATAAGCGCGCCATTTTTCGCCAGGTTCGCGCCGTGCCTCCGCTTGATGCAGGGGCGCGGCGCTTGGTGTTTCAGCTTGGCCAGCTACAAATGCTGCGCAAAAAAATTTACATCGCGCAGCCCTAAAGTCCGATGGAAAATGTCCGTTAAGGCTTTTGGGTTAGACCTCCCAACATGCAAAGCGCAAAGCTCAAGGTCGCAGCATATACGCATGGCGCCGGCGGTTCATCACCGGACCGGCTCGTGCAGCAATATATGCCGTTGGTGCGGAAGATCGCGTGGCATGTACATGGGCGTGTATCGTCCGCCATCGATATCGAGGACCTTCTCCAGATCGGCATGGTCGCCCTCGTCGAGGCCGCCAACGGCTTCGAGGATCGCGGGCACGGCTTTGCAACCTATGCGCAGATGCGCGTGCGCGGGGCGATGATCGATCATCTGCGCCGTCATGCGACGCTCTGCCGATCGGCAATGGCACGTCGCAAGACGATCCAGGAAGCGCGCCGGCAGATCGAGCAGAAGACCGGCCGCGCTCCGACCGAATCAGAAGTCGCGGATCATATGGGCCTCGACGCCGCGGCCTGGCGCGAGCTCGCCGACGGCACCGATCTGGCGCAGCATCAGAGCATGGACGAGGTCTATTCCGACCAGTCCATGTGGTTCGCCGATGTCACCGAACGGGCCGACGAAATGCTCGAGCGCGAGTCGCTCAAGAAGACGATCGCCGGCTGCATTTCCGAGTTGCCCGAGCGCGAGGCGATCGTGCTGCAGCTCTACTTCGTCGAGGAAATGAACCTCGAGGAAATCGGCATGACTCTGGACATCGGCGCCGCCCGGGTCTGCCAGATCAAGAAGTCCGCTCTGGACAAATTGCGCACCCGCCTCGCCGACCACGTCTGAGTTCGCTCAGGAACTCCACGCGCGTTCGACCATTTCCCCCGCAACACCCATAAGGTTGCGGAGAAGACATCATGGCGACTGAAGAACCCCGGACGGTTATCGTAGAGCGCTCGCGCGGCGGTGGCATGACCCTCATTGCGATCCTGCTGCTCGGCATAATCGTGGCGATCGCGGCTTTCGTCCTCATCGACAAGGACGGCCGCAAGGACGACGCGATCACGACTGCGGCACAACAGGTCGGCGATGCCGCGCAGCAGGCCGGCGACGCCGCGCAGGAAGCCGCGAAGAAGGAATGAGGCGTATCCCTCCCGGCGGGCTAAACGTCCGCCGGGACTTCGTTCTCCGGTGAAACGGCATGCCGGGAGTGGCGGAAACTTCGGGGCGAACATCCGGCCATTTGTGCGAACATCCGCGTGAAATAGGCGGGGTCGGAAAAGCCGAGGCTGTAGGCGATCTGCCCCACGGAAAGGTTTGTGTAGCACAGGGCGCGCTTGGCCTCGAGCATCGCCCTCATGTTGAGAATCCTCCCAGGAGATCTGCCTGCCACCCTGGCGCAGGCGATTCTCAACGTGGTCGCGCTCACACCCAGTCGATCCGTATAGACCTCGACAGGTTCGCGCAGGCGAAAGCGTTCCTCCACCAGCGCACGATATCGAGCGACGATCGCTGCATGGCGTCCCGGCGCAGCCCTCGCCCCCTCCGCCGATAGAGCCCTGCTGCGCAGCGCATGAACGATGACGGACATGAGGGAGGCTTCGATCGCCGTTCGATGGCCGGATGCAGCCCAGCCCAGTTCCCGCATGATGACCCTGGCGTGGTCGCTGACGGCAGACGCGACCTCCGCATCCAGCGCAGCGATTCCGGGCGCGGCGAACAGGTCCGCAACGTCAGGTTCACGGTGAATGAGCGCGTCGCGCTGTGTATTCGCAAAGGTGATCACATAGCCTCGCGACTCATCCTGCCAGCGGAAACCATGGACGGTCCGGGCGGGCACGATCAGCAGGCACGGCGCCTCGAACGGCGTTTCCGTGCTGTCGGCCTGCATGACGCCACCGCCTTCGGTGAGCACCATGATGTGGTTCAATTCACGGTGAGAATGCGGACGGATTGTCCAACCCGCAGGGCGGGAACGCAGATCCAGACCTTCGGCGTGCAGAAAATCGTCCGCGATCGTTCGATGGGGTTCGCCATAAAGATAAAAGGTCGGAATCATACCGATTTACGCTCGCCGGATCGAAAATGCCGTTGAAAAATCCAAATAATCGGTTCCTGCTGCCATGTCCATTCCGTCCCGAAAGCCTATGGAGGAGAATGTCGGTTTCGAACGCCGAAGTGCTGGAAAGGCAGGGAAGGTGTTGCGGGTAAGGAAGGCGATTGCTTCGACGGCCCTGCCGATACGCTTCGCCTCTCGCTCGAATGACGAGCGCCCCCATCCAGTCGGAAGCACTTCGGATATGACGATATCAACCGACGCATCCTGGACCGCGCCATAGGAACAGCGCGAACGCGATTAATATTCAGGGGAGGAAAACATGATCCACAAGCTCAAGATTGCGCACCGGCTTTCAGGCGTCAGTGTTGCAATGGTCGCCGCCATGATCGCAGCGCCCGTTTACGCCCAGGAGGGTGACGCCACCGAAGACGCCCTGATGGACGAAATCGTCGTCACGGCGCAAAAGCGCAGCCAGTCGCTTTCCGACGTCTCGCTGTCCGTCTCGGCCGTCGGCTCCGACAAACTGGCCTCCACCGGCACGGGCGGTATCGAAGGCCTGCAGAACCTCGTCCCGAGCATCAGCTTCGGCAATGACTTCAATTTCGCCAAGCTGTTCATCCGCGGGATCGGCCTGTCGAGCTCGCTGCCCGGCGTCGATCCCTCGGTCGCGCTGCATGTCGACGGCGCCGTGGTCGCCCTCGCCCAGGCCCAGCTCGGCTCGATGTTCGATTTGGAGCGCGTCGAGGTGTTGCGCGGTCCGCAAGGCACGCTCTACGGGCGTAACGCAACCGGCGGCGCGGTCAACCTGATCACCGCCAAGCCGACCGACACGCTCGAAGGCTATGTTCGCGCCACCGTTGGCGGCGACAATCTCTACTATGCCGGCGAAGGCGCGATCAGTGGCCCGCTCACCGAAGGCATACGCGCGCGCCTCGCCCTTCGAGGCGTGCATCGCGACGGCTACGGCATCAATGAGTTCACCGGCAACGACGTCGACAACGTCAATCAATGGTCGGGTCGCCTTCACCTCGAATTCCTGCCGACCGAGAAGCTCTCCATCCTGCTGACCGGCGAATATCACAAGGAGCATGATCGCTCGCTGGCCGTGAAGTTCCGCGCCATCTCCTTCCCCGGTACGACGACGCCGAGCCTGACCTCGCTCGGGCAGCGCGACGGCGCGTCCTTCGCCAGCGATCCGCGCAACCTCAACACCAACTACGACCCGATCAATCACCGCAAGCAATGGGCTCTAACGGGTACGATCAGCTACGAGCTGGATGACGTGTTCACGCTCAAGTCGATCACCAGCTACCGCGATTTCGAAGCCATCTTCTTCCACGATTTCGACATGTCGTCCTATGCCGGCTATCGCCTCGCCCAGACCAGCGCGACGCAGACCAGCGCCAATCACTGGCAGCCGGTGTTCGAGGATCAGTTCTCCGAAGAGCTCCAGCTCAATATCGACACCGACAAGCTGCACGGCATCGCCGCCTTCTACTATCTCAAGGAGAAGGTCCGCGTTGAAAATCATATCGGCTTCGACGTGCTCACGAACACCGATCCGTTTCGCGTCCAGTTCGACGGCACGCAGGATGTCGAGACCTGGGCCGCCTTCGCCAACCTGACTTACGACCTCACCGACCAGCTCTCGCTGAAGGCAGGCGGTCGGTACAGCTGGGAAAAGCGCCACCTCAAGAACAATAGCGGCATCGGTTCAGCGGCGACCGGTTTCGTGCTCGACGCGCTGCAATGGGACCACAGCAAGAGCTGGACCGATTTTTCACCCACGCTCGGTGTCGAATATCGGCCCAATGATGATCTGCTGCTCTATTTCAACTGGGCGCGCGGCTTCAAAAGCGGCACCGCCGAAATCGGTTCGCGCCGTTCGGCTGTCGCCACCACGCCGTTCGTGAATCCCGAGGAAGTGGAAGCTTTCGAAGGCGGCCTGAAAGCCACGTTCCAGCGAGTCCAGTTCAACCTCGCCGTCTTCCATCAGAAGCTCGAGAACGGTCAGTTCCAACGGACTTTCCCGATCGCGGCGCCGCCCTTCTTCGCCAGCCGACTGGAAAATGCGGCAGTGTCCGAAGCCAATGGCGCCGAACTGGAAGTGCGCTGGCGGCCGACGCGCGGGCTCGTGCTCGACGCCTCGATCGCCTATCTCGACTCGAAGTTCACGAGCTTCTTCTCGAAGGATCCGCTCGATCCGGCCCTGTTCGGCCCCGGCGGCGCCAATGTTCCAGACCAGGATCTTTCGGGCAACCGCACCCGCATGTCCCCGGAGTGGAGCCTCAACCTCAACCCGAGCTATGAGTTCGATCTCTCGGACATGGGCTCGCTCCAGCTTGCGTCGAACATCGCCTATCGGAGCAAGCAATATCACACCGAGTTCAACGACGATCGCCTGGCACAGGACCCATATTGGATGATCGATGCCAATATGCTCTTCACGACTGCGGATGAGCGCTATTCGCTGAACCTGTGGGTCAAGAACCTCACTGACGAGTTCGTCTGGGCCGGCAGCTATGCGGTCGCGACCAGCCGGACCATCGGCGGGACATTGATGCCGCCGCGCACTTACGGCGCGACATTCGGCTTCAAATTCTGATGACGGAAGAGCCGGCGCTTCACGGCGCCGGCTTCTCACGACCGAGCGTCGAGCCTGGTTGCGAGTGTTGCAGACCCTTCCGGCCTGGCAGCTCCCCGAGGACGGCCGTTCACTTCCAAAGACCACCTCCTCTAGCCGATGCGGCCAACCTCCGTTAGAGAGGCGGCATGTCCGCAACTTATACGCTCGACACCTCGACCAGCCGCGCGAACCCGACGCCGGCACCGATCCGGCGCCTGACCATTCCCGGGCTGCGTGCGCGCAAGGTCGATGGCGTCACCGCCGAGCCGATCGTCGTGCTGACCGCCTATACGGCGCGGCAGGCGCAATTGCTCGATCCGCATTGCGACATGCTGCTCGTCGGGGATTCGCTCGGTCAGGTGATTTACGGCCTGCCCTCCAGCGTGCCGGTCACGCTTGAGATGATGGCGGCGCATGGCGCGGCGGTCGTGCGTGGCAGCTATCATAGCGTGGTGATCGTCGATATGCCGTTCGGCAGCTACGAAGCCTCGCCTGCCCAGGCTTTCGACAATGCCGCTCGCCTGCTCAAGGAAACCGGGGCGGCCGGCGTCAAGCTGGAAGGCGGCGCGGCCATGGCCGAGACCATCGCCTTTCTCACCGCGCGGGGCATCCCGGTCTGCGGCCATGTCGGCCTAACACCGCAGGCGATCAACGTGCTGGGCGGCTATGGTCCGCGCGGTCGCGACGAGGCGGAAGCCGACAAGATCAAGCAGGACGCCCGCGCCGTCTCGGACGCAGGCTGCTTCGCGATGGTCATCGAAGGCGTGATCGAGCCGCTTGCCGCCGCGATCACGGCCGCGGTCCCCTGCCCTACGATCGGCATCGGCGCGTCGCCCGATTGTGACGGACAGGTGCTGGTGACCGAGGACATGGTCGGCATGTTCGAGCGCACGCCGCGCTTCGTGAAGCGCTATGCCGATCTCGCCGGCACGATCGGCGAAGCGGCGGCGCACTATGCCGCGGAGGTGCGCGCGCGGACCTTCCCGGGACAGGATCAGCTCTACCAGCCGAAAAAGTGATTTTATTGCAGTTCAGCCGCCGCTAAGGTCCGCGGCCACAAAGCCGCCTATGCCGCGTCATGCTGTCGCACCCATCCGAACCGAACGGAGATAAGATTTGGCCCTGACGCCACATCAGACCGATGCCCTGCTTCGCGAAGTCGACGATGCCGTCCGTCAGGACGATATGGTAAGCTTCTGGCGGAACTATGGCCGTCTGCTCATCGGCGCCATCCTGCTCGGTCTTGCCGCCTTCGGCGGTTGGCTGTTCTGGCAGAATCATCGCAGCAATGTCGCGCAGGAGAATAGCGAGCAGTTCGCCAATCTGCTCAAGTCCGCCCAGGGCGCAACGCTCGATCAGCCCGTCTATGACAAGCTCGTCAAGGAAGGCGGCCCCGCCTACAAGAGCGAGGCCGAACTGGTGAAGGCTGCGCTTTCTGCCGGCAAGGGGGACGCCGCGACCGCCGTCACCGCCTATGACGCGATCATTGCCGACCCCGATGCGCTCCAGCCGATGAAGGACGCCGCGCTCGTCCGCAAGACCGCGCTGACCTTTGACGGCGTCAAGCCCGAGCAGGTCGTTGCCGCGCTCAAGGGCCTCGCCGTCCCCGGTAATGCCTGGTTCGGCAGCGCCGGCGAACTGACGGCCGTCGCCTATCTCAAAATGGGCCGGCGCGATCGTGCCGCAGAGCTGTTTTCCAGCCTGACGCGCGATCCGACCGTGCCGGAATCGATCAGGATGCGTGCGGCCCAGATGGCCAGCATGCTGGGTTCGCCAGTCGCCGCCGCGCCAGCCGCGCCGGCACCGGCCGCACAATAGAGACAAGAAAGAATCGGATGAGGAGTCGCATGAACCACCGGGCCACCTGGATGATCCTGCCCGTGACGCTGCTGGCCCTGAGTGGCTGTGGCGCTCTTGGAGGCAAGAAGGGTGGACCCAAGACGCCGGTCCATGGCGATCGGACGTCGATCCTGAGCGGCACCGAAGTGACGGCGGCCGACTCGACGGTCGAATCGATGCCGGTCACCCTTCCCGAGGCGCAGCTCAACACCGATTGGGCGCAGCCCGGCGGCTCGCCGTCCAAGGCGATCGGCCATGTCGCGCTCGGCGCCGGCACCCAGCAGGTCTGGACCGGCTCGATCGCCGGCGGCAGTGCCCGTGCGCGGCTTGCCTCCCCGCCCGTCATCTCCGGCGGCAAGCTGTACGTCATCGATACCGAGGCCGTGGTTCACGCATTCGATGCCAAGAGCGGCCGGCGCATCTGGTCGTCGAGCATCCGCGCCAAGGACGATCAGGGCAAGGTCCAGTTCGGCGGCGGCGTCAGCGTCGAAGGCGAGCGTGTCTATGTGACCACGGGCATCGGCGATGTCGCTGCGATCAGTGCCACCGACGGCAGTGTCGTGTGGAAAGTACGGCCGGGCGGTCCGTTGCGCGGCTCCCCCACTTTGTCGAACGGCAACGTCTATGTGATGAGCCAGGACAATCAGCTCTTCGCGCTGGGGGAAGCGGACGGCGCAGTGCTCTGGACGGACAGCGGCACGCTCGAATCGACCGGCGTGTTCGGCGTTGCGGCGCCCTCGGCCGGTCAGGGCTCGGTGATCGCGGGCTTCAGCTCGGGCGAGCTCACCGCCTATCGCTACGAGAATGGCCGCGCGCTGTGGGGCGACGCGCTCAGCCGCACCAGCATCTCGACCTCGGTCGCCACACTGACCGATATCGACGCCGACCCGGTGATCGATCGTGGCCGCGTGTTCGCGATCGGCGAAGGCGGCCGCATGGCGTCCTACGAGCTGCTCAGCGGCCAGCGCCTCTGGGAGCTCAATATCGGCGGCGTCTCGACGCCGCTGGTCGTGGGCGACTGGGTGTTCGTCGTGACCGACAAGGCCAAGCTCTTCTGCATCACCCGCGCCACCGGCAAGGTGCGCTGGATCAGCGAGCTGCCGGCGTGGCGCAAGCCGCAGAAGAAGACCGGCGCCATTCGCTGGCGCGGCCCGATCCTGGCCGGCGGCAAGCTCATCCTGGTCTCGACCGAGGGTGCGCTCGTCCATATCGATCCGGCGACCGGCAAGGTCAATTACGAGACCGAGCTCAACGACGGCGTATCGCTTTCACCGGTGGTGGCCGACAACATGCTCTACCTGCTCTCGGACGACGGGCGGCTCCTCGCCTATCGGTGATATCGGCCGCGATTTGGCGCGGGCATCGTCCACGTGATAACAGCGCGTGCCCTCACGAATGTGGGGGCACGATTTTCTTTTTCTGTCAGGGCCTTTTCTCCATGCTCCCCGTCGTCGCCATCATCGGCCGTCCCAATGTCGGCAAGTCGACCCTGTTCAACAGGCTGGTCGGCAAGAAGCTCGCTCTGGTCGACGACCGGCCGGGCGTGACGCGCGATCGGCGCGAGGGCGATGCCGAGTTGCTCGGCCTCAAATTCCGGATCGTCGATACGGCAGGGTTCGAGGAGGACGATCCGCAGAGCCTCCCCGGCCGCATGCGCGCACAGACCGAGATGGCGGTTCAGGGCGCCGCCGTCGCGCTGTTCATGATCGACGCGCGCGCCGGCGTCACGCCGCTCGACGAGCATATCGCGCGCTGGCTGCGCGCCAGCAACACACCGGTCATCCTTCTCGCCAACAAGGCGGAGGGTCGCGCGGCCGATCCGGGCATCATGGAAGCCTTCTCGCTCGGCTTCGACGAGCCTGTCGCCATTTCCGCCGAACATGGCCAGGGTCTTGCCGACCTGTTCGAGGCGATCCGCCCTCATGTCGAGATCGACGAGGAGGAAGCGGACGAGCTCGATGAGGCGGACGATCAGGAGGCCGACGACAATGCACCGCTCAAGCTCGCGATCGTCGGGCGCCCCAATGCCGGCAAATCGACGCTGATCAATCGCTTCCTTGGCCAGGAACGGCTCATTACCGGCCCGGAAGCCGGCATCACGCGCGACAGCATCGCCATCGACTATCGCTGGCCCGCACCGGACGGCCGCATCCGCGACGTGCGCCTCATCGACACGGCGGGCATGCGCAAGCGCGCCAAGGTGCAGGACAAGCTGGAAAAGCTCTCCGTCGCCGATGCGCTGCACGCGGTCGATTTCGCCGAGGTCGTCGTGCTGCTGCTCGATGCAACCCTGGGTCTTGAGGCGCAGGACCTCAAGATTGCCGACAAGGTGCTGAGCGAAGGCCGCGCCCTCGTCATCGCGCTCAACAAATGGGATGTCGCGGAGAACGGATCGTCGCTCTATCAGGGCGTGCGCAGGGCGCTCGACGAAGGGCTCGCGCAGGTACGCGGCGTGCCGCTGCTCACCGTCTCGGGCGCCACCGGCAAGGGTCTCGACGACCTGCTTCAGGCCGCGTTCGATACGCGCTTCCGCTGGTCGCAGCGCGTGCCGACGAGCCTGCTCAACCGCTGGTTCGACGACGCGCTTGAAGCCAATCCCCCGCCCGCTCCCGGCGGCAAGCGCATCAAGCTGCGCTACATCACGCAGGCCCGCATCCGCCCGCCGACGTTCGTCATCTTCGGCACGCGGCTTGACGAATTGCCGGAAAGCTACAGCCGCTATCTGGTGAACGGGATCCGCAAGGCGCTGGACTTCTCCGGCGTTCCGATCCGTCTTAATCTGCGCAGCGCCCGCAATCCGTTCGACCGGACCAAAAAATGAGCGCCGATGAGCGCTGCTGACGCCGGACTGCGGCGCCTCGACACGCGCGGCCTTAAATGCCCCTGGCCGGTGCTACGCGCCGCGCGGGTCATGCGGGAGGTCGATGCCGTCCTCATCCTGGCCGACGATCCCGTCGCGCTCATCGACATTCCCGCGCTCGCGCAGGCCAATGACTGGGCAATCGAGATCGTCGAGCGTGACGCGCACGCGGAATATCGCCTGCAAAAATCGACAATCGGCCCAAGCCGTTAAGTCTGTTTTTACGGGCGTGAGCGATATTGTCCGCTCAGGAGAATCGGGTCAAAGCCATGTCCTATTATTATTCGATCCCACTGGTGAACGAGCCGGAACTGGCGCAGGCACGAGCCGTCATCGGCGCAGGCCTCGCGCGTATCATCGGCTATTTCCGGGAAGACGGCGCCAAGTCCATCGTCCAGATCGAGGAAGCGCTCGCTACGGGCAATGCCGCCGCGATGGTCATTCCGGCGCACACGCTCAAAGGTGAGTCGCGCCAGTTCGGCGCCCGTCGCCTGGGCGACATCGCCGAAGTCATCGAGAAGACGGCGCGTCGCTGCGTCGAGCAGCACACCGCTCCCGAGGAGGTTGCGAGCGAGGTCGCCATGCTGCGTGGCTGCTTCGTCGAGACCCTCGCTGTCCTTGAAGCCGGCGCGCCGGCGGCACCGGCTCCCCAGCCGGTCAGCTACGCGCCAGCGCCCGTGGCACCGCGACCGGCGGCCTCCTTCGGCAACGCACCGCGCACCTTCGGCCGCCGAATCGGCTGACCCCAAGCCGCTGACAACGTAGCAGCGCTGCAACATCGCGTGGCAATGCCGCTGCGGTGAGCGGCGCTTTGCGCTTGCGTGTCGTGCAAAAAATAGGCAGTAAGACAAACGAATTTAGACCATCATTTGGCTTGGGAGATGTGCGCGTGACTGACGGGAAGGCCGCTCGGCTGGACGAGATCATCGCGAGCCATGCGCATCGCGAAGGTCCGATGCTGCCGATCCTCCACGACGTCCAGGCTGAGTTCGGCCATGTCAGCGAGGACGCCAAGCGCACCATTGCGAAGGCACTGAATCTCAGCCGTGCCGAAGTGCATGGCGTGGTCAGCTTCTACCACGACTTCAAGGCCGAGCCGGTGGGCAAGCCCGTCCTCAAACTCTGCCGCGCCGAGTCCTGTAAGGCGCGCGGTGTCGAGAATCTGGTGGCGGCGGCCGAAGCGGCGGCGGGCGACCGGGTCGAGATCGAGACGATCTATTGCCTTGGGCTGTGCAGCGTCGGCCCCAATGCGATGATCGGCAAGCGGCCCTATGCGATGCTCGACGTGCCCAAGATCGAAGCGCTGATCCGGGAGATGGCATGATGGTTACGGTGCGCATTTCCGACGACGCGCTCGCCATTGCCTGCGGCGCGGACGACGTGGCGAAAGCCTTCGAGAAGGCCGGCGCGACCGTCGAGCGGGTGTCCAGCTGGGGCATGCAGTGGCTGGAGCCGCTGGTCGAGATCAGCGGCATTGGCTTCGGTCCAGCAACGCCCGGCGACGTGCAGGCAATCCTGGACGGCGGCGCGGATGCGATCTGCATCGGCCCGATCGCGGCCCACCCCTTCATCGCCGGCCAGCAGCGCCTGACCTTCGCGCGTGCCGGCAAGACCCGGCCGACCAGCCTTGAGGACTACGAGGCGACCGGCGGCTGGAAGGGTCTCAATCGCGCCAGAGAGCTCGGCCCGGAAGCGGCGGTCGAGGAAGTCGTGTCCTCGGGCCTGCGCGGTCGCGGCGGCGCGGGTTTCCCGACCGGCATCAAGTGGCGCACCGTGGCGGGCGCCAAGGCCGACCAAAAATATATCGTCTGCAATGCCGACGAGGGCGACAGCGCGACCTTTGCCGACCGCATGGTCATGGAAGGCGATCCCTATATGCTCATCGAGGGCATGGCGATCGCCGGGTTCGCGGCCGGCGCGACGCGCGGCTACATCTACTGCCGCTCGGAATATCCGCACGCCATCGCCAAGCTCGAGGAAGCGATCCACAAGAGCGCGCACATCGTGCATCCCTTCGTGCTGGAAGTGCGTGAGGGCGCCGGCGCCTATGTCTGCGGCGAGGAAACCTCGCTCCTCAACAGCCTGGAAGGCAAGCGCGGCGAAGTGCGCGCCAAGCCGCCCATTCCGGCGCTGGTCGGCCTGTTCGGCCGCCCCACCATCGTCAACAATGTGCTGAGCCTCGCCGCCGTGCCGTTCATTCTGGCCGAGGGTGCCAAGGCCTATGCCGATTGCGGCATGGGTCGCTCGCGCGGCACGATGCCGATCCAGCTCGCCGGCAACATCAAGCATGGCGGCCTGTATGAGACTGCGTTCGGCATCACGCTCGGCGCGCTGGTCAACGATATTGGCGGCGGCACCGCGACGGGCAAGCCGGTCAAGGGCGTGCAGGTCGGCGGACCTCTGGGGGCCTATTTGCACCCCGACCAGTTCGATATTCCGTTCGACTATGAAGCCTATGCGGCCGTCGACGCGCTGATCGGCCATGGCGGCATCACCGTGTTCGACGAGGATGCGGACATGGCCGGCATGGCGCGCTTCGCCATGGAATTCTGCGCGGCCGAGAGCTGCGGAAAATGCACGCCCTGTCGCATCGGCTCGACTCGCGGCGTGGAGCTGATCGACCGCATTCTCGACCGTGCGCCGCGCACCCGCGACACAGTCGAAGCGCTGCCGCAGATGCACAATGCGCCCAAGGACCAGCGCAGTCTCGACGATGAGATCGAGCTGCTCGAGGACCTGTGCGAGACGATGAAGTTCGGTTCGCTCTGCGCGCTGGGCGGGTTCACGCCTTATCCGGTGATGAGCGCCCTCAAGCACTGGCCCGCCGATTTTGGCGTCGCCACGGCCAAGGTTCCGGAGGCGGCCGAATAATGAGCTGCTGCGTCGGCCTCGTCAGCACGGATCGCCGCCTCGTCATGGGTGCGGTGATTGCCGGCGGCAAGTCGACCCGTTTCGGCAGCGACAAGGCGCTGGCGCAGCTCAACGGCCGCTCGCTGATCGATCAGGTCGCCGAGACGCTGTCGGGCCAGTGCGCCGAGATGATCGTCGTCGGCCGTGAGCATTCCGGCCTCCAGAGCATTCCCGATCAGCCCGCGCCCGACATGGGGCCACTGGGCGGCATTGCGGCGGCGCTGATCGAGGCGCATGCGCGCGGCTACTCCGCCGTGCTGACCGTGCCTTGCGATGCCTATGACCTGCCGGGCGACCTGCTGAAGCAGCTTCACCCCTTCCCCGCTTATGTGGAAAATCTTCCGGTCGTCGGATTGTGGCCCGCTTATGCCGCAGCCGATGCGCTCGCTATTCTTGAATCGGAAGAAAAACATTCCATCAAGGGCTTTGCAGCCCGGATTTCCGCGCGTGCCGTGCAATTGGCACGCGATCCTGCTAATATAAACACCGTCGCCGATCTGGAGCGAGTTGAACGCCATGGGATATGAACCGCAAGCCGATTTCGGGACCCCCGCTTCCAAATCGGAGAAGCTGGTCACGCTGACCATCGACGGTCGCGCCATCACCGTGCCCGAGGGTACGAGCGTGATGCGCGCGGCGGCCGAAAGCGGCGGCTCCATCCCCAAGCTCTGCGCGACGGACAATGTGAAGAGCTTCGGCTCCTGCCGTCTCTGCCTCGTCGAGGTGGACGGCATGCGCGGCACCCCCGCCAGCTGCACCACGCCGGTCAT
Source organism: Sphingobium xanthum (assembly GCF_019737615.1). Lineage (GTDB taxonomy): Bacteria > Pseudomonadota > Alphaproteobacteria > Sphingomonadales > Sphingomonadaceae > Sphingobium > Sphingobium xanthum. Next base: position 228,222 of record NZ_JAHKKS010000002.1, read on the forward strand.
GGAGGGCATGAACGTCCACACCCAGACGCCGCGCCTGCAGAAGCTGCGCAAGGGCGTCATGGAGCTCTACATCTCCGATCACCCGCTGGACTGCCTGACCTGTTCGGACAACAATGATTGCGAGCTGCAGGACAATGCTGCGGCCGTCGGCCTGCGCGACGTGCGCTATGGATATTCGGGCGACAATCATCTCGGCCTCGCGACCGACACGTCGAACCCCTATTTCGATTTCGATCCCAGCAAGTGCATCGCCTGCTCGCGCTGCGTGCGCGCCTGCGACGAAGTGCAGGGCACCTTCGCGCTGACGATCGAAGGTCGCGGTTTCGCGTCCAAGGTCTCGGCCGGCACCAGCATGGACGATTTCCTCTCGTCCGAGTGCGTCTCGTGCGGCGCCTGCGTGCAGGCCTGCCCGACGGCGACACTGCAGGAAAAGCCGATGAAGGAGATCGGCAAGCCCGAGCGCGCCGTCGTCACCACCTGCGCCTATTGCGGCGTCGGCTGCACCTTCCGCGCGGAGATGCGCGGCGAGCAGCTCGTGCGTATGGTCCCCTGGAAGGACGGCAAGGCCAATCGCGGCCATAGCTGCGTCAAGGGCCGCTTCGCCTGGGGCTATGCCCAGCACAAGGACCGCATCCTCAACCCGATGATCCGCAAGTCGATCAACGATCCCTGGCAGGAAGTCAGCTGGGACGAGGCGATCGCCTACACGGCATCCGAGATCAAGCGCATCAAGGATAATTACGGCGCCCGCGCGCTCGGCGGCGTCACCAGCTCGCGCTGCACGAACGAGGAAGCCTTCCTCGTCCAGAAGATCATCCGCGCCGGCTTCGGCTCGAACAACACGGACACCTGCGCGCGCGTCTGCCACTCGCCGACCGGCTTCGGCCTCTCGACCGCGTTCGGCACCTCGGCCGGCACGCAGGATTTCGACAGCGTGATGGACAGCGACGTGATCCTCGTGATCGGCGCCAATCCAACGGACGGCCACCCTGTGTTCGCGAGCCGCATGAAGCGCCGCCTGCGTCAGGGCGCCAAGCTGATCGTGGTCGATCCGCGCCGCACGGACATTGTCCGCTCGCCGCATATCGAGGCCGATTTCCACCTGCCGCTCCAGCCCGGCACCAATGTCGCCGTGCTGACCGCGCTGGCGCATGTCATCGTGACCGAAGGCCTCGCCGCCGAGGCGTTCATCAAGGAACGCTGCGACTGGGACGAGTATCAGGAATGGGCCGAGTTCGTCTCGCGTCCGCAGAATTCTCCGGAATTCCTGGAACCCGTCACTCGCGTGAAGGCCGAGGACATCCGCGGCGCGGCGCGTCTGTTCGCCACTGGCGGCAACGGCGCCATCTATTACGGCCTCGGTGTGACCGAGCATTCGCAGGGCAGCTCGACCGTGCTGGCGATCGCCAACCTCGCCATGGTGACCGGCAATGTCGGCCGTCGCGGCGTCGGCGTGAACCCGCTGCGCGGGCAGAACAACGTGCAAGGCAGCTGCGACATGGGCAGCTTCCCGCACGAGCTCTCCGGCTATCGCCACATCACCGACAATGTCGCCCGCAAGCTCTTCGAGGATGATTGGGGCGTCACGCTCGATCCGGAGCCGGGCCTGCGCATCCCCAACATGCTGGACGCGGCCGTCGATGGCTCGTTCAAGCTGTTCTACTGCCAGGGTGAGGACATCCTCCAGTCCGATCCGAACACCCATCATGTCGCCGCCGGCCTCGCCGCGATGGAATGCGTCATCGTCCACGACCTGTTCCTGAACGAGACCGCCAATTACGCGCACATCTTCCTGCCCGGCTCGACCTTCCTCGAGAAGAACGGCACCTTCACCAATGCCGAGCGCCGTATCCAGCTCGTGCGCAAGGTGATGGAGCCGGCCAATGGCTATGAGGACTGGGAAATCACCCAGTTGATGGCGCAGGCCATGGGCCTCGACTGGAATTACAGCCATCCCAAGGAAATCCTCGCCGAGATCGCGCGCCTGACGCCGACCTTCGCCGGCGTTTCGTGGGAGCGCCTCGACGCCGAGGGCTCGCTGCAGTGGCCGGTCAACGAGAAGTTCCCGGACGGCGCGCCGATCATGCATGTCGACGGCTTCGTGCGCGGCAAGGGCAAGTTCGTCGTCACGGATTATGTTCCGACCGACGAGAAGACCGGCCCGCGCTTCCCGCTGCTGCTCACCACCGGCCGCATCCTCAGCCAGTATAATGTCGGCGCGCAGACGCGGCGCACCGGCAATGTCGCCTGGCACCCGGAGGATCTGCTGGAGATGCATCCGGTCGATGCCGAGGATCGCGGCCTGAAGGACGGCGACTGGGCGCGCCTCGCCAGCCGTGCCGGCGAGACGACCCTGCGCGTGCAGGTGACCGATCGCGTGGCGCCGGGCGTGGTCTACACGACCTTCCACCACCCGGCGACGCAGGCCAATGTCATCACCACCGAATATTCGGACTGGGCCACCAATTGCCCCGAATACAAGGTGACGGCGGTGCAGATCTCGCCTTCCAACGGTCCGACCGACTGGCAGGAAGAATATGAGGAGCAGGCTCGTCGTTCGCGACGGATCGCCGGCACGGTGACGGCGGAAGCGGCGGAATAAGCGATGAACATCGATCGCCTGACATACATGGCCAACCAGATCGCGCGCGCGTTCGAGCCACAGGGGCACGACAGCGCGGTCGATCAGGCCGCGACCCATATCAACAAGTTCTGGGACCCGCGCATGAAGAAGACCATGCTGGAGGGCGACCGCTCCGGTCTCTCCCCCATTGCCGCCGAGGCGATGGTGAAGGTCGAGGCCTATGTGGCGGCCCGCCCCGCCTCGGCCTGGTGAGCCGGCAAAGCACCGTCCACCATCAGCTCGCACAGGTCATGTCGTCGCCAAACAGCCTTGTGCTCCCGCAAAGGCAGGAGCCCAGGGCCCAACCGCGGCGCCTGGCTGCCATGGGCTCCCGCCTTTGCGGGAGCACAAGTGCTCTGTGACCACACCGACCGCCCTCACCCTTACCGCCTTGCGCCCGGACGGCTCGACCCGCACGGTCGATCGGCCCTTCGCGCCTGAGATCCCCGTCGCGCTCGAATATAACGGCCTCTCCTATGCCGTGATGATGGCCTCGCCGACGGATCTCGAAGACTTCATCACCGGCTTCGCGCTGACGGAGGGCCTCGCGCCGCGGGTCGAGGATGTGACCGGCATCGATCTCGCCGAGACGGACCTGGGCTGGATCGCCCGCGCGACGATCACGTCGCTCGCGCTGGAAAAACTCCAGGAGCGCGTGCGCAGCCGCGTCGCGGAATCGAGCTGTGGCCTGTGCGGCATCGACAATCTGGAAGCCGTTGCGCGCCCCCTACCCCCCGTCGCAGCCCATACGCCGATCGATCCCGCCGTCATCTTCCGCGCGCTGGAGGCATTGCGCGAGCACCAGCCCGGCAATCGCGCGACTGGCGGGATGCATGCCGCGGCCTATGTCGATTCGGCAGGAGAAATCGTCACCGTCCGCGAGGATGTCGGCCGCCACAATGCGCTCGACAAGCTGGTCGGCGCCATGGCGCGCAGCGGCCAGAGCATGGCCGGGGGCTTCATCCTTTCCACCGCGCGCTGCAGCTACGAGATCGTCGAGAAGGCCGTGCGTGCTGGCGCCACGAGCCTCGTTACTATTTCCGTGCCCACCAGCATGGCAGCAGCCCGTGCGGAAGCCGCCGGCCTCAGCCTATTCGCGCTGGCGCGGCCCGACGAAGTGCTGAAGGTCGCGACTTAGCGGACGGCGGTCCGGCCTCCGATCAGGCCTTGCCGGCCACCACGTCGTCGCCGTCACGCATCGGCAGCAGCCACAGCAGGCAGGCACCCAGGATCGCGCCGGAACACATGATCAGCGAGACGGTCAACAGCTGTTCGTTCCCCAGTGCGGTGAACAGGAAGCCCGCAAGGATCGGCGAGCCGGCCGCGCCAGCGCGACCGACACCGAGCGCGAAGCCGGTACCGGTGGCACGGGCGTATGCCGGAAAGCCGCGCGCGAAGGCGGCATAATAGCCGACGATGGCCGCATTCAGGAAGAACATGGTCAGGAAGCCCGCAAGCCGCCATGCGCCCAGGCCCTCATGGCCGATGCCGAACCAGGCGACCGCGCAGACGCCGAGAACGCACATCAGGATGGTCGGCCCCTTGATGTCCCACTTCTTGAGCAGGAAGCCGAACAGCCCGCCGCCCACGGCACCGCCGATATTGGCATAAGTCAGCGTGCTTGCCGCCTCGGGCTGGCTGAAACCCGCATCCGCCACGATCTGCACCGCGAATTTCAGGATGTAATAGAAGGTGAGCGTGTGGAACATGTAGCCGAACGCCAGCAGCAGCGTGACCGGGCGCAGCTGCGAATTCGAAAGAATGTCCGTGACCTTGGGCTTGGCGGCCTGCTCCGGGATCGGCGGCAGCTCGGAAATCTCGGGCTTGGCCAGCGCGCGCAGCGACTTGTTGATCTTGCCGACCGCCCCTTCCGGTCGTCGCGCGGCGAAGAAGGCCGGCGTTTCGGGCACGAGCAACATGACCAGCGGGATCATGATCGCGGTCACGACGGCGCCGAAAAGGAAGACGGCGCGCCAGTCATAGTCCACGAGCAGCCAGCCCTGCGCTGCGAAACCGCCGATCACGCCACCTAGCGGATAACCGATCACGTAAAGCGCCATGGCGAGGCTGCGCGAGGCCTTGCTGGTGGTTTCGGCCACGACCGCATTGGTCGCGGCCAGCATACCGCCAATGCCGAGTCCGGTGATGAAGCGCCAGATGGTAAGCGGCGTCACGGCCTGCGCGGAATGCGCCATGTACATGCCGATCGCCATGACGACGAGGCAGGTGAGCATCGCCGGCTTGCGGCCCAGCCGATCCGCCACGCCACCCAGGATGAGCGAGCCGAACCCCATGCCGACCAGCTCGGCCGACAGGACGATGCCCAGTTCCGAGCGGGGAATGCCCCATTCCTTGGAGATGCCCGGTGCAGCGAAGGCGCTCGACAGCACGTCGAACCCGTCCAGCGCGTTCAGCAGCACCATCAGGACCACGACAACCCACTGTCGCACCGTCATGGCGCTGTCATTGATGATTTGACGCGGGTCAGTCGCTGCCATTCGTCCCCTCCAGGCTATCTTATTGTCGCGGCATTCTTGGCGCCGAGTCTATTCGTGGATACGGCGCAACAGCTCGATGAGCAATGTCGCTTCCTTCTTGGTGAAGCGCGTCCTCACCCACTGTTCATGCTCGTCGATGCACCGCCTGGCCTCGACCAGGGCATCCAGGCCTCCTTCGGTCAGCGCCAAAGTCTGCCGACGCCGATCGAGCGTGGAAGCGCCGCGCACCAACAGGTCACGCGCTTCGAGGCGGTTGATGATCGCCATGGTGGTGGCGCGGTCCATCTGCAGCCGCCGGCCGATGTCAGCCTGTGCGATGTGCGGATGATCGTTGATGAGCCAGAGCACCGAGACCATCTTCTGCGTGAGTCCAAGCTCCGCGAAAGTCTCCGTGAAATGCCGGTAGGTGGCGCCATGAGCCAGTCGGATGTGGAACCCGATGATCTCGTCGATGCCACCGATGCCGCCATCGTCCCCGGGCGAGCGGGGCGCGACCTCTGCATCGTTCACGCAATCGGCGCTTGCCGGATTGACCGAACGTTGCCTTTGTTTCGCTTCCAATTCTCTCTCCAACAAGGAACAGATCGCTCACGGGCTTGACGCAGCGCAAAGACTTTGCCGATTTCGTAAGCATAGCATACAATTATGAGCGAGAGGAGCAACCCATGGCACAATTTCCGGACACCCCATCTTTTACGGGCTTCAACGCACCGTCCCGCATCGAGTGCGACATCCCGAATCTCGCTCATGAAGGGGTGATCCCGCCGGAGCTCAACGGCGCTTTCTTCCGCGTCCAGCCCGATGCGCAATTCCCGCCGCGCCTCGGCGACGACATCAGCTTCAACGGCGACGGGATGATCACCCGCTTTCATATTCATGACGGCCAGTGCGACATTCGCCAGCGCTGGGCGAAGACGGACAAGTGGAAGCTGGAGAACGCCGCCAACAAGGGTCTGTTCGGCGCCTATCGCAATCCGCTGACCGACGATGAGTCCGTCAAAGGTGAAATCCGCTCCACGGCGAACACCAATGCCTTCATCTATGCCGGCAAGCTCTGGGCAATGAAGGAAGACAGCCCGGCGCTGGTCATGGAGCCGGACACGATGGAGACGATCGGCTTCGAGAAGTTCGGCGGCAAGATGACCGGCCAGACCTTCACCGCGCATCCCAAGATCGATCCCGCGACCGGCAACATGATCGCCATCGGCTATGCCGCGAGCGGCCTCTGCACGGACGACGTCTGCTATTATGAGGTAAGCCCGGAAGGCGAACTGATCCGCGAAATCTGGTTCAAGGCGCCCTATTATTGCATGATGCACGACTTCGGCGTGACGCAGGATTATCTCGTCCTCCACATCGTGCCGTCGATCGGCAGCTGGGAGCGACTGGAAAAGGGCCTGCCGCATTTCGGCTTCGATACCACCATGCCCGTCTATCTCGGCATAATTCCGCGCCGCGACGGCGTGACGCAGGCGGATATCCGCTGGTTCAAGCGTGACAATTGCTTCGCAAGCCATGTGATGAATGCCTTTCAGGACGGCACCAAGGTCAGCATCGACGTGCCCGAAGCAGAGAACAACATGTTCCCCTTCTTCCCGGACGTGCATGGCGCGCCGTTCAACCCGATGCAGGCCGCCAGCCGCCTGACGCGCTGGACGGTCGATATGGCCTCGAACAGCGAGGAGTTCGCCAGCGTCGAACGCCTGACCGAGACCGTCGGCGAGTTCCCGCGCATCGATGATCGCATGACCGGCCTCCCCTATCGGCACGGCTGGATGCTCGAGATGGACATGAAGCGGCCGGTGGAGCTCAAGGGCGGCTCCGCAGGCGGTTTTCTGATGAACTGCCTGTTCCACATCGATCACCAGACCGGCAAGGAACAGCATTGGTGGTGCGGCCCGGTCTCCTCACTGCAGGAGCCTGCCTTCATCCCGCGCAGCAAGGATGCGCCCGAAGGCGACGGCTGGATCGTGCAGGTCTGCAATCGCCTCGCCGACCACAAGAGCGACCTGCTAATCTTCGAGGCGCTGAACATCGAGAAGGGTCCGGTGGCGACTATCCACATACCCTTTGCCTTGCGCTTCGGCCTGCACGGCAACTGGGCCAATGCCGAGGAAATCGGGCTGGCGGCCTGAAATTCCGGGACGTTCCGGGAATTCGGAGACAGGCGTCACTCCTGACTTGATCCGGGGTGACGCCGCGATTTTGCGTCACTGGAAACGCCCTTGCCCAGTCGACTTACAGCGCATGTTCGGCTCCCCTCCTCTCACGCTTGACCGGCCGTGCCCATGTGGGTTTATGCTGGCAGACCAGGGAGAGACGCATGAACGGCCATGACTGGTTCTTGCTGAAACCACTGGCGAATGGCGCCGATGCGGCCCTCCTCGCGCTCCGGCTGCTGACTGGCGCCTTCCTCGTCCACGGTGTCTGGGACAATATCGTCGATCCCGCGCGCATGGAGGAATTCGTCCTGTTCCTGCGCGCCACGGGCTTCGTTTCTCCAGAATCGATGGCGCCGCTGTCCGTCTATGCACAGTTCCTCATCGGCATCGCCCTGATCCTCGGCCTCGCCACGCGCTGGGCCGGGCTGCTGCTGATCGTCAACTTCGTCATCGCCGTCGTGATGGTGCATTGGGACCAGAGCTTCCGGGAGTGGTGACCCGCCATCGTCCTGGTCGGCCTTGGCCTGCTGTTCGGGACGATGGGCGCAGGCACATTGGCGCTCGACCATCTTGTCGCTCGCCGCACGGTCAACCAGCCGCCCGCGCGCTGACCCCCTTGCCGATCAAACAAATGCCCCTAGGATGCGCCCGCCCGCGGATCGCCGGTGCCAGGGAGAAAGGATGACCTCATGCGCGCAGTCGGACTCTTCACGCATGGCGGACCCGAGGTCCTGGAAGTTATCGACCTCCCCGAAGTCCACGCCGGCCCCGGCGAAGTGCGCATTCGCGTCCATGCCGCGACCGTGAACCCGACCGATGTCGGCGCGCGCAACGGCACGCGCGCGACGATGCAGGCGGCCGATCCCCCGCCCTATGTGCCGGGCATGGAAGTGGCCGGGATCATCGACGAAGTCGGCAGCGACGTGCCCGATCGCCTCAAGGTCGGCGATGCAGTGCTGGCCATCGTCATCCCGGAGGGTAGTCATGGCGCTTATCGCGAGCAGATCGTGCTCGATGCCCGCTCTGTCGTGCGCGCACCGGTGGGCGTCTCCCATGCAGAGGCCGCAACGCTGCCCATGAACGGCCTCACCGCGCGCCGCTCGCTCGACCTGCTCGATCTCAAGCCCGGGCAGGTCCTCGCCGTGACCGGCGCGGCGGGCGCTTTCGGCGGTTATGTCGTCCAGCTCGCCAAAGCCGAGGGCCTTACCGTCATCGCCGATGCATCGGAAGCGGACGAGCCTCTGGTCAAGTCGCTCGGTGCCGACATCGTCGTGCGTCGGGGCAATGACGTCGCTGAGCGTTTCCGCGAGCATTTTCCGGATGGCGTCGATGGCCTCGCCGACGGTGCCATCCTCAACGCGCTGGCCGTCCCCGCCGTACGCGATGGCGGCGCCTACACGTCCCTGCGCGCCTATCAGGCCGAGCCGCAGCGGGGCATCAACGCCACCGCGACCCTGGTGCGCGCCTATGCCGAGGAGTGGGAAAAGCTGGAAACGCTGGTGAAACAGGTCGAGGCACGGACCCTCACCCTGCGCCTCGCACAGACCTATCCGCCGGAGCAGGCGGCCGACGCCCATCGCCGCCTTGAGGCCGGAGGCACGCGCGGGCGGTTGGTCATCACGTTCTGAAACCAAAACGAAGGATCCGCGACCGGACGAAAACCGGCGTGGCATAACAGGAGAGAGAGACATGCGCCTAATGAAGATCGTCGCGCCGCTGGCCTTGCTGGCGGCACCCACCCTGCCTGCCATCGCACAGAGCGCACCCGCCGTCGCGGCCGGCCCCTCGCCCGCCGTCATCGCCATGCGGCGGCAATGGCTCAATCCGGAGATCAACAGCTTCACCTTCCGCGACAATGCGCGGATGTTCGAAACGCGCGAGGTCAAACGGCGCGGAGCCGTCTGGCAATTGCCCCACGCAACCGGCTTCACCATGCCGAACGGCTATGACGCCTGGGCCGAGCGCACCTACACCAATGCCGTCCTCGTCATCCGCGATGGCAAAATCCTGTTCGAGGATTATCGCAACCGCTCGGATGCGGGCACGCGCTTCATCAGCTTCTCCATGGCCAAGTCGATCACGGCGCTGCTGATGGGCATCGCGGTCGAAAAAGGCATGATCAAGTCGATCGACGATCCGGTCACGGCCTATCTGCCCGAGCTCAAGGGCGGTGGCTATGAAGGCGTCACGCTGCGCCACATCCTCCAGATGCGCTCGGGCGTGGACTATGAGGAGCGCTATGATTTCGGCGCCAATCCCAGCCCCGCCGCCGTGAACCACGAAAATGCCATCGTGCAAAACAAGGTGCGCTTCGCCGACTCCGCCCGCACGATCGGCCACAAGTGGGAGCAGGGCACGCACTTCAACTATGCGACGATCGACACCGCCGTGCTCGGCTGGACGCTCGAGCGCGCCACCGGACAGAAGCTCGCCGCCTTCACCCAGGCCAATCTCTGGGTGCCGGCCGGCATGGAGGCCGACGGCTACTGGCTCGCCGACGGCCCGGAAGGCGTCGGCCGCGAGCTTTCCGGCATGGGCTACAACGCCGTGCTCCGGGATTTCGGACGCCTCGGGCTGCTGATGCTCAACAATGGCAAGCGCGGCAATCGCCAGATCGTGCCGGCAAGCTGGCTCGCCCAGGCGACGACGATGCTGCCCATCCCTGTTGACTCGCCGGGGGGGTCGCGTGGCTATGGCTTCCAGTTCTGGCAGGTCGATGGAGAACCCGGCGCTTATGCCGCAGTGGGCCTTGCCGGGCAGATGATTTACGTTCATCCCGCGACCAAGACCGTGATCGTGAAGCTCAGCTACCACCCGCCCGCCGTCCCGGCGAGCGTCACGGCCGACACCATTCGCTATTTCAAAGCCATTACCGACCAACGCTGACGGAGACCGACCGATGATCCCCGCCGACGCCATCATGCCCGGCCTCGAATTCGTTTATGAGGCCGAGGGCGCGCTCGATCCGCCCATTCCGATCGGCGAGACGATCGACGGCACGCGCCGCATCATCCCCATCCAGACCGGCGGCCGCGTCGAGGGTCCGCTTATCCGCGGCAGCCTCATCGGCAATGCGTCGGACTGGCAGCTGACGCGGCATGACGGCGTCACGGTGGCCGATGCCATTTATGCGATCCGCACCGACGATGATGTGGTCATCCAGATCCGTAATCGCGGTCTGCGCCATGGCCCGCCAGCGGTCATGGCCCGGCTCGCGGCGGGGGAAGTCGTCGACGCTCGGGACTATTATTTCCGCACCGTGCCGGAGTTCATCGCACCCAAGGGCCGCTATGAGTGGATGAACGAGAGCATCTTCGTCTGCTCCGGCGCGCGCTTCGCGGCGGGGATCAAGCTCTGGGTCTGGCGGGTGACCTGAAGCTTTCCCCCCTTCCCTCGTCATCCCGGCGAAAGCTGGGATGACGGTCGGAACCGGTTGCACAAAGCCACCGACTGCCCCATCTTCGCGCCATGACCAAGCTCAGCTTCCTCGATCTCGTCAATGTCCGCGAGGGCGAAACCAGCGCCGATGCGATCCGTCGCGTCGGCCCCCTCGCCGCGCATGTCGAGGCGCATGGCTATCATCGCTACTGGATCGCCGAGCATCACGGCATGACCGGGGTCGCCGCCGCCGCAACCTCGCTCATCATTGCCGAGGCCGGCCGCACGACCAGCCGTATTCGCATCGGATCGGGCGGCATCATGCTGCCCAATCATTCGCCGCTGGTGATCGCCGAGCAGTTCGGCACGCTGGACGCGCTGTTCCCCGATCGCATCGATCTCGGCCTCGGCCGTGCGCCCGGCGCCGACAATCGCGTCGCGCGGGCTTTGCGGCGGGATTTCATGCAGGAAGCCGAGGAATTTCCCCGCAACGTCGTCGAGCTGCGCGCGCATTTCACGGGCGATCCCGATCTCGGCCTGATCGCCGTGCCCGGCCGCGGCGCGCAGGTCGAGATGTGGATTCTCGGCTCCAGCCTGTTCGGCGCGCAACTCGCCGCCGCGCTCGGCATGCCCTATGCCTTCGCCTCGCATTTCGCGCCCGATCTGCTGGACGAGGCGCTCGAAATCTACCGCCGCGATTTCCGCCCGTCGCAGCATCTGCGCGAGCCCTATGCCGCCGCCGCGCTCAGCGCCGTGGCCGCCGATACGACGGAGGAAGGCATCTTCATCGCCAGCTCGATCATCCAGAATTTCGTGGCGCTGCGCACCGGCCGGCCCGGCCGCCTGCCGCCGCCACAGGAAAATTACATCGAGACTCTCGATCCCGCGATCAGCGGCATGCTGGCGCACACGCTGCAATGCTCCGCCTTCGGCTCGGTCGAGGATGTGACCCAAGGCCTGCGCCGCTTCATCAAACGCACGCAGGTGGACGAAGTGATCGTCCATAGCCCGGCCTACGATCCCGAAGTGCGGATGAAATCGGTTGCGCTGATCGCCAAGGCGTTCGAAGGCGTCGAACAGGCGACGCCCGCCAGCCAGGATCGCTGACGGGCTTCACCCCGGTCGCTCAGGCCGGCTGGAGCTCCGGCCCGAACATGGCTCGCATCCTCGCGAGATAATGATCCTCGGACGTCGTCCAGCGCAGGTCCGACAGCAGCTGCGTATCCGCCCCGGCGGGATAGCGCAGACGATTTCCGGCCTCCGTCGCCGCGCGCCAGGTCGCCTCGGCAACCTCAGCCTCGGTGCAATAGGCTGTGGGATAATTCGCCATCTTGCCGAAACAGGCTTGCGCAAATGCGCCATAGTCCGCCGGGATCAGCCCCTGCATACGGTCGCCGCCATTGGCCGTGAAGCTGGTGGTCGGCGCATAGCCCGGCTCGACCAGACGCGCGCGAAGGCCGAATGAGGCCAGTTCGTAGGAGAGCGATTCCGTGAAGCCCTCCACCGCCCATTTGCTCGCGGCATAGATGGCGACGAGCGCAGGCGGCGCGATCGCCGCGCTGGAAGTCACGTTGATCACTGTGCCATGACCCTGGTGGCGAAATTGCGGAATGATGGCGCGACAGGCCGCGAACACGCCAAAGCTGTTGGTCTCGAAAATCTCGCGCACGATATGGTCAGGCGTCGCCTCGACAACCGAGGCGAGGCCGATGCCGGCATTGTTGACCACCACTTCGATCGTACCGAAAGCCGCAACGCCCTCGGCGATGGCGGCCGCGATGCTATCGCTGTCCGTCACATCGAGCGGAAGGACTTTGAGCCGATCAGACGGCGGGAAAAGACTGGCGTCAGGGCGACGCATCGTGGCGATGACGTTCCAGCCACGCTCTAGGAACAGGCTGGCCATCGCCTTGCCGTAGCCGGACGAGGTGCCGGTGATGAGGATCGTCTTGGACATGAGAAATCTCCTTTCGAGACCCTCAGCATAGACATTGCCTCAAGATGATCTATAATGTTAAATCCATGAAACATTATGGATCGTCCAATGGACCCTCTCAGTGACGTCATCTCGCTCCTCCGGCCTCATGCGGCGGTTTCGAAGCCGATCAGTGCGCGCGGGCATTGGGGCGTGCGCTACGCAGCCTATCGCCGACCGGGCTTTGCGCTGGTGATGAAGGGGGCCTGCTGGCTTTCGCTGGAGGGCGCACAGCCCGTTCGATTGGACGAAGGCGATTTCATCCTGCTCCCTGCAACCCCCGCCTTTCGCATGTCCAGCGAACCCGGAGTTCCTTGCGTCGATCAGTTGCCATCTGATGCCCCGGTGCGCCATGGCGATCCTGATGGCGAGCCGGATGTCGCGCTATTCGGCGGCGCGTTCGAGATTTACGGGGTCAATGCACCGCTGCTGCTGGGGCTTCTGCCGGCGACGATCCACATTCGCGCAGGCAGCGCGACAGGACGGCTCGGTCAAATTATCGCGCTACTTGGCGACGAATGCGCTGCGGAGCGGCCTGGCGCCGACATGATCGTCGATCGCCTGCTCGAAATCCTCCTGGTCGAGTGCCTGCGCTGGCGCGAGACCGATGGGCACGATCTGCCGGCCGGCCTGCTGGCGGGCTTGCGCGATCCCGGTCTGGCGCGCGCTCTGCGCGCCATTCATGCGGATGTCCGTGCCGGATGGCAGGTGGAGACGCTGGCAAAGCTTGCCGGCATGTCGCGATCGGCCTTCGCCGCGCGCTTCGCGCAGATACTCGGCTGCGCCCCCATCGAATATCTGGCGCGCTGGCGAATGGCATTGGCGCAGGATGCTCTGGCACGCGGCAACACGACGCTCGATCGCATTGCCGACACGATCGGCTATGAATCGGCCAGCGCTTTCAGCACGGCCTTTCGTCGGCGCATGGGATGCTCGCCCGGCCTCTATGCCCGCACGCACCGGAATGCCGCATCAGCAGTGCTCCAATAGCGCCACCGAGACCTTTTCAGCCGTAGCGCTCCTCGGCCCACGGGTCACCGCGCATATGATAGCCGTTCACTTCCCAGAAGCCGGCCTTGTCCGCGCCGAGCAGCTCGATGCCGCTGATCCACTTGGCGCTTTTCCAGAAATAGAGATGCGGGATGACCAGCCGTGCCGGGCCGCCATGCTCGCGGGTCAGCGGCTCGCCCTGCCAGCCATGCGCCACCAGTGCATCCGGTGCCGCGAAATCGGCGAGCGGCACGTTCGTCGTGTAGCCGTCATAGCCGTGCAGCATGACGAATGCGGCCTCGTCGCGCGGCATGACCAGATCGAGCAGATCGCGCGTCGAGACACCGGACCAGTCATTGTCGTAGCGCGACCAGGTCGTGACGCAATGAATGTCGGTGCGAAGGTTCGTCTGCGGCAGCGCCATGAAGGCCTCCCAGTCCAGCGTCACCGGATGCTCGACCATCCCGCCGATCTTGAGCCGCCAGCGCTCGTGCGAAACATCCGGCTGACGGCCCAGATCGAGCACCGGCCAGTCGCGCACCAGATGCTGGCCGGGCGGCAGGCGTTCATCCTCCGGCCGCGAGACGGCGCCGGTCAGGAACTTCTGCTCGCTGGCCCAGCGCTGTTTGGAGCGGGTCAGCTTGCTGTCGGGCGGTGGCGTGTCGTCGTCCATGGCCTGCTCCAATGAGGACATCCGCCGAGGAAGATCGGTGATCCGCTCGTTTCGGGCAAGTGCATCCAGCGCAGCAGACAAAGGAAAAGGGGCCGAAGCCCCTTCCCCAATTCCAAATGACAGGCCGGATCAGGCCGGCGCCAGTTCCTTGGCGTCTTCCAGAATCATCTGCGATCCCTTCTCGCCGATCATGATCGTGGCGGCATTGGTGTTGCCCGAGACGATCTTGGGCATGATCGAGGCATCGACCACGCGCAGGCCCTGCACGCCATGGACGCGCAGGCGGGCGTCCACCACGGCCTTGGGGTCGCTGCCCATGCGCGCCGTGCCGACGGCATGATAGAGCGTGCCGCCCGCGACCTGCGCATAGAAGAACATCTGGTCGTCGGTCTCGCCGAACGGATCGGGACCGGCGAGATATTTGGCGACCGAAGGCTGCTGCCAGATCTTGCGGATCAGCTTGAGCTGCGTGACCGCCATCTGCTGGTCGGCCTTGTCGTCCAGATAGTTCGGCACGATCTTCGGCGTCACGAGGCCGTCCGGTGACTTGGCGTGGATCGATCCGCGCGATTCCGGGCGAAGCTGGCAGGGGTTCGAGGCGAGGCCCGGCTCCTTCTCCAGCGCGAGCTGCTGCTTGGCGTTCAGGACCTCGAGGTCCATCGAAGCGGCCATGGTGTGGATCTGGATATCCGGCGATTCCAGTCCCTCGCGCGAGCGCACGAAGGCGCAGCCATGGGCCACGGCGTAGCTCAGCAGGCCTTTGCGGGTGAGGCCATATTTCAGCACCTGACCCACCAGCGGCAGCCCGCTCGCCATCGAGTTGACCGAAGGCGTGCCCGGCTTCAGGCGGGCCTGGCAGCCGATCATATAGTGATCCTGCATGTTCTCGCCGACGCCGGGCAGCTCGTGGATGAGCGGCACGCCGAGCGACTGGAGCAGCGCGCCCTGGCCGATGCCCGAGACTTCGAGCAGCTTGGGGCTTTCGACCGCGCCGGCCGCGAGGATGACTTCCTTGCGCACGCGCACGATCCGCGTGCGGTCATGCTGCTTATACTCCACGCCGACGGCGCGCTTGCCCTCGAAGAGGATGCGCGTCGTCATGGCGCGCAGCTCGACCGTGAGGTTCGTGCGGTCCATCACCGGGTGCAGGAAGGCGACCGCTGCCGAACAGCGCCTGCCGTTCTTCGCGGTCATCTGGAACCAGCTGGAGCCTTCCTGATCGCCGTCATTGAGGTCGTCCTTGTACGCAATGCCGGCCTCGACGCAGGCATCGATCAGCGCCTTGCTGACCGGGTGCTGCTCGGGGAAGTCGGAGACGGCGAGTTCGCCGCCGGTGCCGTGCGTCGGGATCGCGCCGCGCTGCTGGTCTTCGCTCTTCTTGAAGAGCGGCAGCACGTCGTCCCACGACCAGCCTTCATTGCCCATCTGGCGCCAGCCGTCATAGTCGGCCGACTGGCCACGGACGTAGAGCATGCCATTGAGCGACGAGGAGCCGCCAAGCACCTTGCCCTTGGGCCATTTGTGCGGGCGGCCGCCCGATCCCTCGTCCACCTCGGTCTCGTAGAGCCAGTTGACCTTCGGGTCGTTCAGCGTCTTGCCGAAGCCGATCGGGATATGGATCATCATGTTCGACCAGAACTGGCCGAGCTCGCGCGTCGGCCTGTCGTCGCCGCCGGCTTCCAGCAGGACGACCTGCGTGTTCTTGTCCGCCGACAGACGGTTGGCGAGCACGCAGCCCGCGCTGCCCGCGCCGACGATCACATAATCGACAGTCACTTCATCAGCCATGTTCTTGTCTTTCCTCTCTCCCGGCGCGCCGAACAGCGCGCGCGACCCAGACTCACCGCCCGACTACAGGGACGTTTTCGAACAAAGTCAACAAGTGGCGCCGGATCGCCCGCATGTCCGGCCGGGTCAGATCGGCTCGCCGGCCGCCCGCGCCCGTTCCAGCATCAATGCCTCATCCTTGCGCACCCGCAGGGCGAGGACAAGCAGGAGGATGACGATCGGGATGGCGACCCAGTTGACGCTTAGGATCGCAGCGCGCAGGTCGCCGCCCGTGGCGTCCGACACCATGCCGACCAGATACGGTCCGATGCCCAGGCCGAAAATGGTCGAGACGATCAGATAGGTGCTGGCGCAGATACCGCGCATCCTCGGCAGCACGAGGCCATATATCAGCGAATAGAGCGGCGGAATCCAGCAGGTGAGGATGATGCTGTAGAGCACGAAGCGCGTGTAGAAGCCGGCCGTGTCGGCCGCATGATAGGTCCAGATGCCGACGATGGGCGAGAGACCGAGCGCGAACAGGGTGAGATAGACCCGCCCCCTGAGCGGCAGGACCTTGTCGAACCAGTCGGACAGCGGCCCGGCGATCATCGGCCCGAGGACCCCGATCGCCAGCGACAGCATCCCGAAGACGACGCCGGTCTCGGCCGGCGAGGTGCCATAGGTCTTCATGATGAAGGTCGGCGTGAAGCCCATGATTCCGTAATTGATGACCGTCTGCAGCGCGCCGACAGCCATGCCGATCATCAGCGAAGGCGAGCCGACCATCACGCGATAAGTTGGCTTGTCGGCCAGGCTGAGCCCCTGCAGCAGGTTGAAGATGACGATGATGCCAAAGCCCATCACGCCCCACTGCAGCAGATGGGGATTGATCGCGACGCCGCCCACCACGAGCGGCGGGCGCGGCGAGAAGGAGGATGTTAGGTGTACGATGAAAGCCATCAGCGCGACGACCACGACGATCACCCCGATATTGGCGGTCCAGTGCCGTGTCGGCGCACCGCGCGCGGCGAGGCTCAGGAAATTCGTGCCCGGCGTCACTGATCCGAGCAGCGCGAAGCTGGCCCTGAACGGCGCGGGATCGCGCGGCGTCTCGACCCCGTCCATCAGGCCGCGCCGCGGCTCTCTCAGGCCCCAGAGCAGGATTGCGAGGATGAAGCCGGGCAGAGAGGCCAGCAGGAACGCGAATTGCCAGCCCGAGAAGCCCCCGGGTGCCCCGCCGCCGGCATAGCGCGTGTCCCACCATTCCGCCGCTACCCCGCCCAGCACGTTGGAGAGACCAAGGCCGACCGCGATCGCCGAGGCAATGACCCCCATGACCAGACCACGCCGCTGTTTGGGGAAATAGTCGAACAGCAGGGAAGTCCCCGCGGGCGATGTCGCCCCCTCGCCAATGCCGACGCCGAGGCGCGAGATGGCGAGCATGGCAAAGCCGCTGGCGAAGGCGGCGAGACCGGCGGCAAGCGACCAGAAGCCGATCGCAATCGACAGGATGCGCGTGCGGACCCAGCCGTCGGACAGGCGCCCGAGCGGCAGCGAGAACAGGGCATAGAAGAGCGCGAAAACGGTGCCGTAGAGCAGCCCCATCTCCGCGTCGCCGATTTCCAGATCCGCCTTGATGCGCGGTGCCAGAATCGCGAGGATATTGCGATCCAGCAGCGACAGTGCATTGGTGAGTGCCACCAGCGCCAGCGCATACCAGGCCGTACCGGTGACCCGGCGTGCCATCACCGGGTCGGCACTCACAGCTTGAACACCCGCTCGGCGTTGGTCTGCATCAGCTTCTTCTTGGTCTCGAGCGGGATGTCGAGATTGTCGTGCGTGCGCACTTCGTCGGCCACGAACTCGTAGGGATAGTCCATCGCATACATGACGCGGTCTTCGCCCAGCTGGTCGATGCACAGCTTGATCGCGAGTTCGCAGGCCATGCCGCTGGTCGTCACGCAGACATTGTTGCGCATATAGTGGAACAGGTCGTGCTGGAGCGGCTTCAAGCGCGGATAGCGCTGCGAACGCACGCTGGCATTGTGCATGTAGTTCATGCGGAACAGCCAGTAGGGGATCGCCTCGCCGCCATGGCCGACGCAGACGGTCAGGTCCGGATAGCGATCGAACACGCCCGAGGTCATCACGCGCAGCAGATGATAGCCGGTCTCGACGCCGAAGCCGAACAAGGCGCCGTCCAGCCCCGCCTCGACCATGCCGGCTATCATGTTGTCCGGTGGCGATTGCGGATGAATGTAGAGCGGCAGGTCATTGTCGACGCAGGCGCGCAGGATCGGATCGAACTGCTCCTCGTCGAGATAATGCCCCTTGGTGTGGCTGTTGACCATCACGCCCTTGAAACCGAGCTCATTCTTGCCGCGCGCGATCTCGGCGACGGACCAGGCCGGGTCCTGCGGCACGATCGAGACCATGCCGACATAGCGCGTCGGGTGCCGCTCGACGGCGTCCTTCAGCACGTTGTTGGCATGGGACACCAGCGTCTTGGCCTCATCCGCCTCGAACACCTGCCCGCCAGGGGACGTCATGGAGAGGATCGCGACGTCGATACCGGTCTCGTCCATCGCCTGAAGGCGCAACGTGTCGAGATCGAGCAGGCGATCGCGGATGAACTGGGTCCGCTCGGAAGGCGAGGTGCCGTAAAAGCCCCAGAGCGAGGCCGTAGCCTTGTCCGCTCTGCCCTCTTTCACGAGCTTGAGATAGGCGTCGAGCTGCTCGCGCGTGCCGAAGGCCTCTTCCGTCGCGATGCGCAGATAGCCCCGGTCGCCGCCGGTCTTCAGTTCATGGGTCACGTCTCTCTCCTCACCCAGCATATACTCGAACCGTTCGTGCTGAGTAGGGACTGAGCTTGTCGAAGTCCCGTATCGAAGCACCGCAGAACAACCCTTCGATACGCCGCTTCGACAAGCTCAGCAGCTACTCAGGGCGAACGGATTTCTCTTGATCTCCAGCCTCAGCCCTCGTGGACCGCCTTGGTCACGAGGCAAGCCTGCAGGCCTTCCGGCCCATCCTCATGCCCATGGCCAGACCATTTCACACCACCGAACGGCGAGTCCGCGCCGCCGATGGCGACGCTGTTGATGCCGAGCATGCCGGTCTCCACTTCGCGGGCGATGCGTCGCTGCATCTTGACGTCGTTGGTCCAGCTATAGGCGGCAAGGCCATAAGGCAGGCGATTGGCCTCCGCGATCATGTCGTCGGCGCTGCCGAACGGATTGATGAGCGCGACCGGGCCGAACGGCTCCTCGTTCATGATCTCGGCATCGAGCGGAATTTCGCTGAGCACGGACGGGGCGTAGAAAAAGCCCTGATTGCCGAGCCGTTCGCCGCCAGTGTGCAGCGTCGCGCCGGCCGCCTTGGCGCCGCCGATCAGGCGCTCCATGGCGTCCGGGCGGCGCGGATTGGCCATCGGACCCATCTGGATGCCGTCGTCCAGGCCATTGCCGACCTTGATCGCCTTGGCCCGCTCGGCAAAGCCGGTGCGGAACTTGTCGAATATGTCTTCCTGCACGATGAAGCGCGTCGGCGAGACGCAGACCTGCCCGGCATTACGGTATTTGTGGCCGACCATGACGTCGAGCACGCGATCGACATCCACATCGTCGAACACCAGCACCGGCCCGTGACCGCCCAGTTCCATGGTCGTGCGCTTCATGTCCTCTGCCGCCAGCTTGGCAAGATGCTTGCCGATCACAGTCGAGCCGGTGAAGCTCAGCTTGCGGATGATCGGCGAGGCCAGCAGATAGCGCGAGACTTCGTCCGGCACGCCGAACACGGCCTGCGCCACTTCCTTGGGCAGCCCGGCGTCGAGCAGGCACTGCAGCACACCGAGCGCGGAGGCCGGCGTCTCTTCCGCCGACTTCATGATGACCGAGCAGCCCGCCGCGATCGGCGCGCCGAGCTTGCGACCGGGATTGCCGAGCGGGAAATTCCACGGCGAGAAGGCCGCGACCGGGCCGACCGGCTGATAGGTCACCGTCGAGCGCGTGCCCGCCGGGCGCACCAGCGTGCGGCCATAGATGCGGAACACTTCCCCGGCGTAGAACTGGAAGAGCCCCGCCACCATCATCACCTCGATGCGGCTTTCGGCGAGCGGCTTGCCCTGCTCCATCGTGGCGATGCGAGCCAGCATGTCCTGCCGCTCGATCAGCAGCCGCGCCGCACCGTTGAGGACCGCCGCGCGCTCTTGCGGCGAAGAGTTCCGCCAGCGCACGAAGCCGCGCTGTGCGGCCTCCAGTGCCCGGTCGAGATCGGCCGTGGTTGCCAGCGGCAGCGCGCCGATCGTCTCGCCCGTCGCCGGGTTGACGATGGCAAACGTGTTGCGGTCGCCGCCGCTGACGGCCTCGCCGTCGATGATCATGTGCAGGGCGGGGTAGCTCGTCATGGCCGTCCTCTCCGAAGGATATCGGGATAAAAGGCACGGCGGGCAAACATGCCCGCCGGCCGAGATTTTCGCTTCACCCCTCTCGGGGCAAGATGGTGAGTCGTCAACTACTCTTCGCTGCCTGATCCTCCCCGTGTCGGGGAGGTGGCAGCCCGCAGGGCTGACGGAGGGGGCGTGCGGAGTCGCGCAACGCCGCCATCCCCCTCCACCCCCAACCTGCGGTTGGCGGTCCCCCTCCCCGCTCCGGGGAGGATTTACGCCGCTGTTGCCTTCGCAGCTTCAGCCTCGATCGCCTCCAGTCGCTCGATCTCCTCGCGATAGGGCTTGCAAGCGCGCCACATGCTGATCGTGGCGAGCGGCAACAGCACGATCGCGGTGTAGAAGATCGCCTTCCAGAGGTCCGCCTCATTGCCGACGATGCGCTGCGCCACCGTGCCGATCACCAGGCTGCCCATGGCGCCGAAGAAGGTGAACATGAACAGGTAGAAGGCCGTGATCTGCCCGCGCATGGACTGCGCCGCGACGCGCTGCACGGCGGCATTCTGCGCGGGTGCGCCGGCCAGACCGAACATGGTCGCGATCGCCATGCAGGCCATGGACAGTTCGCCGCTCGGCATGAGCGGGGCCGAGATAGTCAGGATCGTCACCGCCGTGAAGCAGATGGCGGCCGTGCGGACATTGGCGTCCTTGTATTTCTTGGCGAAGAACGAGACCATGACACCGCCAAGCACGAGGCCGATGAGCTGGGCGACCAGCAGCATCGGCGCCAGGATCGAGCCGATCTGCCCCTCGTCCATGCCATAGGTGCGCACGAGGAACGGTACGCGCCAGAAGCCGAAGCCCTGGCTCTCCAGCGCGCTCAGCGCCAGCGCGATGAACAGCGGATAATAGACGCGGCCCTGCGAGTGGATCGCCTTGATCGCATCGAAGCCCATGAAGGTCGCGACCGTGCGGCCGAAGCTCGCTTTCTCCGGAATATGCACCTTGTCGGCCACGCCTTTGCGGCGCGCCGGCTCTTTGATGAACAGGAAGAGCAGAGCCGCCGGGAACGACAGGCAACCGAGCCAGATGAGGATCCACTGCCAGCTATGGATGCGCAGCCCCATGAAATCGCTGATGCCCCAGTCCGCCGTCGCCACGATCATCTTGCCGCCGAAATAGACGCCCAGCGTGGTGCCGCCGATGAAGCCGAACTGCAGCAGCGCGAAGGAGATCGGGATCTTCTTGGGTGGGAACATGTCGGCGATGAGCGAGTAGGAGCCGGGCGCATGCGCCGCGCCGCCCGCCCCCAGCAGCATGCGCGAGGCGATGAACTGGTAGAAATTCTGGGCAAGGCCGCTCAGCATCGTGACGCCGCCGGTGACGGCCGCGCTGATCGCGAGAATGTAGCGGCGAGGATAGAGATCGACGAGGCGCGCGAGCGGGACGCCCACGAACACGTAGAAGATCACGCTGGCCGGACCGCCGAGGAAGCCGAGCGCTTCGTCACCCAGACCGAAGTCGATCTTGATCCGCTCGGCCAGCATGCCGAACACGGTCGCATCGAAGAAACTCAGGAAGGTCGCGATGATGATGACCGTGAGGCCATAATAGGCGGCCGGGCTCGACGGCCACTGATGCGCCTGCGCGCCCGCGTCGGTTGCCGGCGCCTGCCCCGCGGAGGGTGCGATTGCCATATGTTATTCCTCTCTCTCTGACCCTGAAAAGCAGTGCCCGGCCCTGCCGATAAACCGCTCTGACCTCACCCGAGTTTTGCGCAACGTTGATTCTGTCCGAAATGTTGCGCAGCCCCGTTTCCATGCTTTAGAGACGATACGCAAGGGCCGTGCAAGCCCGCCACATTTCATCAGGCGTCACGCCACGGGACGCGCAAGGGAGCGGGGGGAGCGATGACGAACGAAATGGGCAATGCAGCAGGCGTGCAGGAGCGCTATGCGCAGGACCGCGCTGCCATTTTGCAACTCGAGGCGGAGTATCTGCTGGCGCTCGATTGGGGCGACGCGGAATCCTATGCCGCCCTGTTCGCGCCCGAGGGCGTGCTCGAATGGGCCGGAGGCCGCGCCGTCGGTCCGGCCGAAATCTTCAAGGAAATGACCGCCTACAAGGAGGTGGTCGCGCGCGTCTACGGCACGGACAGCGCGGGAAATCCCGTCAAACTGCGCCATTTCGTCACCAATCAGGCGATCTATGTCGAGGGCGAGACGGCACGGGGCGTCGTCTACTGGTTCGAGATGGCGAACAACGGTCCCGGCGACAGTCCGCTGATCGGCAGCTATGGCCATTATGAGGACGCGATGCGCAAGGTCGATGGCGTCTGGAAATTCGTCAGCCGCCGCATCTTCAACGAGCAGGTGCCGGGGCGCCAGTCCGGCCCGGACAATCCGGCGCGCGCGGCGCGGCAGCCGTGACGATGCCCCCGCCCTGCCCTCTCGGCCTTGATTTCGTTCCGCTGAAAAAGGGGCTGTCCTACAGGGATGCCCCTTGGCACGCTGACCCCGGCGAGGCGCTGATGCGGTCAGCCCGACTCGGCGAAAGGCGATTTTAAATTGCGGCGACCCCCGAACTTTCCGAACCTTCGCAAGATTGTTGCGCGGATGATGGATGCGGAACGGGCACAGGCGCGGGACGAAAATCACCCCCAATGAAGGAAGACAGATGATCGATTTCGCCGGCCGAACGGCCTTCGTCACCGGTGGCGCCAATGGCGTCGGGCTCGGCATTGCCCGCGCCCTGCTCGCCGAGGGCTGCAAGGTCGCCATTGCCGATATCCGCCAGGACTCGATCGACAAGGCGCTGGAGAGCTTCGACAATCAGGAAGCGATGGGCATCAAGCTCGACGTCGCGAGCCGCACCGACTTCCCGCGCGCCGCCGATGAGGTGGAGGAGCGGCTCGGCCCGGTCTCGCTGCTGTTCAACAATGCCGGCATCAACCTTTTCCAGACGATCGACGACTCCAGTTTCGACGACTGGGACTGGGTGATGGGCGTCAATCTGCACGGCGTCATCAACGGCTGCATGACCTTCGCGCCGCGCATGAAGGCGCGAGGCTTGGGCGGTTACATCGTCAACACCGCCTCCATGGCGTCGTTCCTCGCGGCCGGCGCGCCCGGCATCTACAACACGACCAAGTTCGCCGTGCGCGGCCTGAGCGAGTCGCTGCGCTACAGCCTCGCGTCGCACGGCATCGGCGTGTCCGTGCTCTGCCCGGGGCTGGTGAAGAGCTACATCTATGCGAGCGACGCCGTCCGCCCGGATGGCCTCAAGAGCGAGATGAAGGCGGTGGACAGCGCTGCGGTCGAGCGGATGGAGCAGCTCCACCAGCACGGCATGGAGCCGGACGTCATCGCCGCGCGTGTTCTGGATGGCATGCGCGAGAACCGCGCCCACATCTTCCCGCACCCCGAGTTCCGCGACGAGCTGGAAGAGCTGTTCGGCGAAGTCCTCGCCGACTTCCGCGACTATCCGCAGGACCCCGGCTACGAGCAGCGCACCGGCTTCGAGAAGATGCGCCGCGAGAGCTACCGCAAGGGCCGCGAAGCCGCCCGCAGCGCGACGTGACCATAATGAAGAAAGGGCCCGGGTCGCCCCGAGCCCTTTCTTTCAATCGCTTATCAGGCGGTCTTAGAACAGGCCCTGAATCTGGCCCTTCTCGTCGAGCTTGATGAAGTCCGCCGAAGGCGTCTTGGGCAGGCCGGGCATGCGCATGATATCGCCGCAGACTGCGACCACGAACTCGGCACCGGCCGAGAGGATCACGTCCTTGACCGGAACGACATGGTCGGTCGGGGCGCCGCGCAGGGCCGGGTCGGTCGAGAAGCTGTACTGCGTCTTGGCCATGCAGACCGGAAGGTGACCGTAGCCGTCGGCTTCCCAGCCCTTGAGCTTCGAGCGGACGCTGGTGTCGGCCGTCGCCTCGGTCGCGCGGTAGATGCGCTTGGCGATCGTGTCGATCTTGTCGAACAGCGAAAGGCTGTCGTCATAGATCGGCGCGAAGTTGGACGAACCGCTCTCGGCCAGCGCGACGACCTTGTGCGCCAGCTCCTCGGTACCCTTCGAGCCGTTGGCCCAGTGGCTGCAGAGCACGGCCTCGGCACCAGCGGCAGCCGCGATTTCCTTCACGGCCTCGATTTCCTCGGGCGTGTCGGTGATGAACGAATTGATCGCCACCACGGCCGGAACGCCGAACTGGCGGATGTTCTCGATGTGACGGGCAAGGTTGACGCCGCCCTTCTTGACCGCAGCCGGGTTCGCCGTGCCGAGATCGGCCTTCTCGACGCCGCCATGCATCTTGAGCGCGCGGACCGTCGCGACGATCACCGCGGCAGCGGGCTTCAGGCCCGCCTTGCGGCACTTGATGTCGAAGAACTTCTCGGCGCCGAGGTCGGCACCGAAGCCGGCTTCGGTCACGACATAATCGGCGAGCTTCAGCGCCGTCTTGGTCGCCAGCACCGAGTTGCAACCATGCGCGATGTTCGCGAACGGGCCGCCGTGGATCAGGACCGGATTGTTCTCCAGCGTCTGCACGATGTTGGGCTGCAGCGCGTCCTTGAGCAGCACGGTCATCGCGCCCGAGGCATTGAGCTCGCTGGCGAGAACCGCCTTGCGCTCCCGCGTGTAGCCGGCGTGGATGTTGCCGAGACGACGCTCGAGGTCCTGAAGGTCAGAGGAGAGGCAAAGAATCGCCATGACTTCCGAGGCCACGGTGATGTCGAAGCCATCCTCGCGCGGATAACCGTTCGAGACGCCACCCAGCGAGTTCACGATCGAGCGCAGCGCGCGGTCGTTCATATCGAGCACGCGGCGCCATGCGATGCGGCGCGGGTCGAGGCCGAGCTTGTTGCCCCAGTAGATGTGGTTGTCGATCAGCGCGGAGAGCAGGTTGTTCGCCGAGGTGATAGCGTGGAAATCGCCGGTGAAGTGGAGGTTGATATCCTCCATCGGCACGACCTGCGCATATCCGCCGCCGGCCGCGCCGCCCTTGACGCCGAAGCACGGGCCGAGCGAGGGCTCGCGCAGAGCGGCGACGGTCTTCTTGCCGATGGCGTTGAGGCCGTCCGACAGACCCACGGTCGTGGTCGTCTTGCCTTCGCCCGCCGGCGTCGGGTTGATCGCGGTCACCAGGATGAGCTTGCCATCCTGATTGCTCTGCACGCTGTTGATGAAGTCCCAGCTGAGCTTGGCCTTGTACGGACCATAGTTCAGCAGCGCTTCCTGGGGGATGCCGACCTTGGCACCGACCTCGGCAATATTCTGCATCTTCGCTGCGCGCGCGACTTCGATATCGGAGCCTTGAGCCATGTTCCTCGTCCTTCCTGTTGCGAAACCGGCCCGCCTGGAAAACGCGCGGCCCGGCTAACCGATGTGACCAGCGGGAGCTTAGATGCCCTGCTTGTCCTTGAAGTTCACGATCCACTCGTTGGTCTTCACCAGACCGCCGAACGGATAGAAATGCAGATGCGTCTTGCCGTGCTCGGGGCCGAGCTCCGGTACCAGATCGGCGATGACCGGATCGGGACCCGCGCTGCCGATCAGGCTGGTGATCGAGAGGCCGTACTTCTTGACGACCTTGGCCGAGGTGCCGACGCCGCAGCGGGCGGCGAAGCGCAGCAGCGTCTTGATCGACGCCGGCCCAGCGAGACCGATGCGCACCGGGCCATCAATGCCCTCCGCGCGGATCTGCTTCAGCCAGTCAAGCACCGGATCGGCGTCGAAGCCGAACTGGGTCATGATCGAATAGTCGATGCCCTGCTCCTTGAGCGACGCGACCTTGTCGTGCATCGCCTTCACCAGCTTCTCGTTGGTGATATCGGGATGGCCCTCGGGATAGCCCGAAATGCCGACATGCTCGATGCCATACTCCTTGAGCGTGCCCGAATTGATGACCGCGAGCGCGTCGTCATACGGACCGAGCGGCTCGGAGGGGTCGCCGGCGATCACGAAGACATGCTTGAGGTCGATCTGCGCCTTGAGCATATCGAGGAAGCGGTTGAGATCTTCCTTCACCAGCAGGCGGCGGGCCGAGATATGCGGCACCGGCTTGAAGCCCAGATCCTGGATGGCGCGCGCCGCGACGACGCGGTCCTCGAACTCGGCGCCGGGCAGGAAGGTGCAGGAGATCAACGTGCCCTGCGGGATCATGTGCGCGGCATTCTGCAGCGCCTCAACGTCCTTCGGCGTGATTTCGAGCGAGTAATCGGTGAACAGCGTCGAAAGCGCCGTCTTGTCCAGGGTCGCGGTAGCCATTGGGTTCCTCGCCTTATGTATTGGCGTCGAGACGCCTCAGTATCTCCGTTCGCCCTGACTAGCTTCGCTCAGGGCGGACGGAGATACTCAAACGGAAGAATATCCGACCAGGTCCGGCCGGGTCGCTGCGGGCGACCATCTCGCGTGGAGACGGCCGCCCGAAGCCAGTCAATCAGATCAGGCGTTGACGGTCTTGCGCCAGCCGCCCTGATAGGTCTCGCGCGCGGTCACCGAATAGGGAACCGGGCTGACAACGACGCGAACCGCGAGCTGCTTGTGCGGCTCGACAGTGGTCTTGCGCGTACCGCCATTGGGCTCGCCCCACAGGACCGTCAGTTCGGTGCCGACCGGGATCTCGTGATCGATCGTCGCGAGCGAAAGCGCGCGCTTCTCATTGTACGAGTAGCCGGTGAACATCGACATGCCGACATTGTTGCCAGCCGCATCGAGGACGGCGTCGGCGTTCGTGCTCGCATAGTTGGCGAGCGGCAGGTCGAAGAACTTGTAGTGCGAGTCGGCATCCGCGTCGAACAGCGACGCATAGATCTTCGCCATGTCGTCGCCGTTCCAGGCCAGCGTGACCTTCTTGCGCTGGGTCGACAGGTCGAGCGCCTTGAGCGCGTCGGCACCGTGGAAGTCGTGGTCGAACTTCACGAACGGACCATAGCCGATCTCGTAAGGATTGACGTAATAATCCTCGATGTTGCTCGACTCGAACGAACCACCGATGGCGCCAGCCGATTCATAGCTGTTGGCCGGGAGCCACTCACGATAGGCCTTGAGCTTCTCGCCGGTGTAGATGGCGGGCAGCGGCGACGGGATCCAGCCCGACTCCAGCGTGTTCGACGGATAGGCGCGCGAGCCGACCGGGATCAGGCCGAATTCGGCACCGGCTTCGAGGATCGCGTTGCGGACCTTCTCCTGGGTCTCATAGGGGCCCCAGATTTCCAGACCCGGCGCGCCGGCCATGCCGTGACGCAGCGTGCGGATGGTCTCGCCGGCGATGTTCATCGTCGACATGTTGAAGAACTTGAGCTGCTCGAGCTTGCCGCCATGCAGCTTCTCGATCACGTTCCAGGCATTCGGACCCTGGATCTGGAAGCGCCAGGAAATGCGGTGCACCGGCTTGCCCATCGGGCGGCTCGGCGAGCGGTCGTCATGGACGATGTCGACGTCATAACCGCCGGTGGCGCCATGATACATCAGCCAGTTGGCGGCCGGGGCGCGGCCGACATACACGAACTCTTCGGGAGCGAGATAGAAGATGATGCCGTCGCCGATGACATGGCCATAAGGCGTCACGGGGACGTACTGCTTCGCCTTGTTGGGCTCCCAGCCCTTGGGCGAGTTGATCATCGTGTCGGAGAGGAGCTTCAGAGCGTCCTTGCCGCGGATGTACAGATCGACCATGTGGTGCGTCTGGTCGAAGAGAACGGCGCTGTGGCGCCAGGCCCACTGCTCGGTGCGCCAGTTCGAGAATTCCGGAGCGACGACCGGGTACACATAGGCACCGATCTGGCTGTTGCGGAGCAGGTCGACCGGATTGCCGGCGGCTGCAAGCACTTGTTCGAGGTTGGTAGGTGTCGGCATTGCGAATTCCTCTCCTTGGTAATCGCCAGGTACAGGTCAGCCTTCGACTGACATATCGAATCAATGGACGGCGCGGAACATACGTATTTTTGTATGTTACACAAACGAAAATTTGGCGACCGATTTTGCTGCAACTGCACAATGAATCGACGGAATACCGGGGTATTCCGTCGCATCATGGTTGACGTTCGTTGACCAGCGTTACCGCGCCCACCCGGTCGCGCCGGCGAGGACCTCTTACCTGCGGCGCAAGGCGATCGTCAGAGGAAGGAGCGGACGGGATCCTTGCCGTCCCAGTCCTGCGTCGCTTCCCAGAAGCGATGGAAACCGGCCTCCATGCCGGAGGTCACGGGGATGAGCTCGACGAAGCCGGGCGCGCCCTCCCCGCCCTCAAAATAGGCCACTTTGCCGCCAGTCGGCACCTGCGCGCGATGCGCCAGCACTTCGCCACGGGCAATGCGGCGCGCGACCTCATCCTCGATATCTTCCTGCGCGACACCGAAATGGTGGAAGCCATAACCGACCTTGTCGATGGTCTCGCGATAGACGGAGGGCTCGTTGTCGAGCGGCTGCAGCAGCTCGATGTTCATCGATCCCGCAAAGCTCATCGCGATGGTCACATTGGCGGTGTTCGGCTTGCCGCGATAGACATGCTCGGGGGAACCGAAACTGTCGAGCAGGAACCAGGGGCCGACGCCCATCTTCTCGATCCACCAGGCAATGGCCTGATGAATGTCCTCGACCACATAGGCCATCTGGCAGATCGTCCCGACCTCCGCGCCATAGCTCAGCTTCTTGGGCATGCCACTCTCTCCTCGGCAAGATTGTTCAGGGCTGCTGCCAGCTGGTCCGGCACGCAGACAAAGGGACTGTGATCGCTCTCCAGCGTGACGATACTGGCAAAGGGCAAGGCCGCGCGCATCGAGCGCTGGACCTCAATGGGGAAGCAGCGATCCTCGGTGCATTCGACATAATGGCGCGGCACACTGTGGTAGCGCTTTTCGCTGAGGCGCAGCTTTGTACCGAGCGGGCGGACGGGCTCGGCGATCAGTCGCGTGGCACTGTCGGCCTGATCCTGCGGGGTGCAGAGATTGTAGAAGACGGGGATAGCCGCGTCCGGCGCGAAGGCGATGCCGAGCCCGTCGGCGACGGGACTCAGCGCCTCGCCGAAGCGATCTTCTTCCATCGCAGCGCCAATCGCATCGTAGAGGCTCTGGCCGTCCAGCACCGTGGCGGTCGAGATATAGACGAGCGCGCAGAACAGCTCCGGTGCCAGCTCCGCCGCCTGACTGATAACGAGACCGCCGCGGCTATGGCCGCAGAGGATGACGGGCGCCGGCAGCTTGCGCGCTTCCGCCACCACGAATTGCGCCCAACCCTCCAGCGAGACGGCGGCGAGCGCTTTCGCGTCTCCGCCCATGCCCGGCAAGGTCGGCGCGGCCATGACATGACCCGGTGCTTCCAGCGGCGCGCGCAGCCGATCGAAGCACCAGCCGCCGTGCCACGCGCCGTGGATCATGAGGAAACTCGCCATGGCGGCGCTCTCCAGATCAGCCGACTTCGATCACCACCTTGCTGAAC
The DNA here is from genome assembly GCF_019737615.1 of Sphingobium xanthum. Taxonomy (GTDB): domain Bacteria; phylum Pseudomonadota; class Alphaproteobacteria; order Sphingomonadales; family Sphingomonadaceae; genus Sphingobium; species Sphingobium xanthum. Next base: position 258,110 of record NZ_JAHKKS010000002.1, read on the forward strand.
AAGGACGGCGAGGTCGCGTAGGCATAGGCCTGCTTGACGTCCTCGAAACCGAAAGTTGCCCCGACGACGGGCTTGATGCCGTTGGCGTCGATCGCATCATGCAGCTTCTCGGCCATGCGGCGCGACCCAACGAAGATGCCCCGGATGATGCTGCCGGTCATCATGAGGGCCGAGGGATTGGGACCACCGACCGGATTGAGGACGCCGATGAGCGCGATTTCGGCATTGTGGCGTAGCGCGGCGAGGCTCTGCTGGACGGTGCCAGCGCCGCCAACCTCGACCACCTTGTCAACACCGCCGAATGTCGCGGCGATATGCTGGCCCCAGTTCTCGACGTCCCTGTAGTTTACGCCCTCGTCGGCGCCGAGGCCCTTGATCCGGTCGAGCTTGGCATTGTCGGAAGAGGTCGCGATGACCTGACAGCCGGCCGCCTTGGCAAGCTGAAGCGCAAGCAGCGAGACACCGCCGGTGCCGAGCACCAGCACACGGTCGCCGGGCTTGATTGGCCGAGGCCCTTCGAACAGAGCGTTCCAGGCCGTGACGCCCGCGCAAGGCAGACACGCCGCCTCGGCATAGCTCAGCGATTTGGCGATGTGGACGATGCCGTTCTCGGGCAGCACGACGGTCTCGGCCAGCATACCGGGCGCACCGGCCGCGCCGAGCGCGACGCCCATGTGCGGATTGGGCGGGCCGTCGAGCCAGTTCTGGAAGAAGGTCCCCGCGACGCGATGGCCGACCTTGAAGCGGGAGACACCCGCGCCAACGGCAATCACCTCTCCCGCCCCATCGGACAATGGCACGATCGGCGCCGGAATCGGCCCGCCCAGATAGCGGCCGAGCACGATGGCCTGATCCCGATAATTGAGCGAGCAGGCACGGACGCGGATCGCGACCTGCCCCGGGCCTGGCGTTGGATCGTCGAGCGTGACGAGATTGAGATCGTCGAGCGACGTAGCTCCCGCCGACAGCTGCCATGCGTGCATATTCAGACCCTCCTGTTTCCTGACCTGCCATGCCCTTGGCGCGGCGAAGCGCCAGCAGCAAGGCCCAATGTTTCAAGCGGCGAAACGGGCGGTCAGGCGTCGCGGTTGGCCGCCAGATCCGCCGAAATAGCCTGCGCCGCGCGCTTGAGCGCACCGAGATGACGCTGCACGACCGTCGCGGTCTCGCTGCGGCGCTGAAGCCAGGTGATGTTGATCGAGGCGACCGGAAACGCGCCGAGCATGACCGGCACGGCCATCGAACGCCGGCCATCCTGACGCACGGCCTGCCAGTCGCGATCGGCCCAGGGGTGGAACGGCTCGCGCAACGCATAGCCACGCTCGCGGATCGCTGCCAGCAGCTCGTCAAGCAGACGCTCGCCCGAGCCGTCATCCTGCTGCGGGCGCAAGCGCTTGACGATTGCCGCGCGCTCATCCGCCTGACAGGCAGCGAGATAGGCGCGGCCGGTCGCGGTGTGCAGGAACGAGAGGCGGCTGCCGACCGGGCCGAGCGGGATCGCATCGAGCCGGAGCAAAGGCGCATTGGTCTCGACGATCTCCAGGCAATCGGCCTTGGGCACGGCGATGGCGGACGGCCAGGCGACCTGTTCGGACAGGCGCGCCATATGCGGCGAGGCCGCCTCGGCAATGCCCTGACTGGTCAGCTCGCCCGAGATGCGACCACTGCGGGCACTGGGCAGGAAAGCCCCGTCGGCCAATCGCTGCCAGATATGGCCATGTTTGCCGAGCGTGACGACCATGCGCAGCAAGGTTGCCTTAGGTAGGCCCAGCGCCAGATGAAGCTCGTGCAGATTGGCGCCCTTGCGCCGATCGATCTCGGACAGCACCTGAAGCCCGCGCTCCAGCGCGCGCACAGTCTTGACCTTGCGTTCGATCAAGCTCTCTCTCCTTCGCTCAATCTATTTTTCTTTCACTGCGCGAAATAGCAAAGGGGGTGCGCGAGACGCAAGGCCAGTGCGATGAAAAGGTGCATTTTTTCGCGGTTTTGCGCGCGATTCCCGATGTTCGTGCGCTCCCGTCCGGTTGCCCGGAACGGAAGCGCCTTTCCATCAGGTGGAATTGGTTGCGATTGTCACCGATCTCCCGACCAGGTGCGCAGGCCCGGCGCGGTGCGGTCCTCGCTCTTAAGCGCCTCCGCGACGGCCGGGCGCGCCTTCACCCGCTCGATCCAGTCGACGAGGCGCGGATAATTCTTCTCGACTTCCATGTCCGGGAACATGCGCGCGACCATGGCGCCGCAATGGCTGAAGAAGTTGATGTCCGCCGTCGTGTACATGTCGCCGGCCAGATGCGCGGTCTCGCCGAGCTGCGCCTCGATCTTCTTCAGCGCATAGACGATCTTGTCCGTGGCGTTGGCGAGGTCCGCCTCCGAGAAGCCGGAGCGCGCGGTCGCCCATTTCTTGCGCTGGTCGGGCAGCGGGATATGCTCCAGCAGCTTCTCGAAATCGCCGCTCTCGATGTTGCGTGCGATGACCCGCACGAGGCGATGCCAGCCATGCATGGAGACATGGTTCATCACATGCTCGTCGATGAACTTGTTCCAGTAGCGCACGCGCGCCTTGCCAACCGGATCGCGCGGCATCAGCGGGATCTCGGGGAAGACGTCCTCCAGATATTCGTTGATGACGGTGGTGTGCGTGATGATCGTGCCGTTGTGATCGAGCACCGGCACCTGACCCTCGGGATTGATCGCCACGAACCAGTCGCTGTGCTGCTCGAACTTGTGCAGGTCGACATAGATGGACTCGTAAGGGAGGCCCTTCTCCTTGAGCGGGATCATGGACTTGAGCGAGTTCGCCAGCGGCTCGGCGTGGTAGTATTTGAGGGTCATTTCTCTCTCCTTTTTGGCGCGACTAAGCAGGCGCGCTGAACCAAAAAAATATCCCGAACGCCGCATCCAAGCCAAACCATGCGAGCGCCACCGCAGTCATGCTGAACAGGATATTCGTTGCCCATACACCCAGAAAATCGGCCAAAAATGTACGAATAGACGCAAAGACAAGCCAACACACGGCACCGAAGCTGATGACAATGGGAAGCGCGAGAAACCAACCCTTGAAAATCAAGAGGCCGTCACGGTCATGGCATCCAGGCCCCGGCTCACAGTCACCCATCACCGAGCCGACAAAAATCGTGAAAGCCATACCCAGCCCAAGAAGGACCGTGAACAGGCAGCCGAATGGCCATGTCGTCGCCAACCGGTTTCGGATTGTCTCGGGAAGCATCGTCAACGCCATCAAACCTCCAGCGTATCCAGCACGCCGCCATCCACCGCCCAGTTCTGCGCGGTCACATGGCTGGCGGCGGGGGACAGGAGGAAGCTCGCGACTTCGGCCAGTTCGTCCGCGCTGCCCATGCGGCGCTGGGGGACGCGCTGGTTGATGCGCGCGGCCTGATCGGGCGGGATGAGATCGAAAGCGGGCGTCTCGATGAAGCCGGGGATGATGCAGTTGCTGCGCACACCATGCGGCGCCATCTCGACCGCGATGGCGCGCGAGAGACCGAGCACGCCATGCTTGGAGGCGACATAGGCCGGGTTCATCGCCATGCCGCGCTTGCTGGCCATCGAGCCGGTGACGAGAATGCTCCCCTCCCCCGCCTCGATCATCGCGGGCAACACGGCCTGCATCGCCCAGAAGACGCTGGTGAGATTGACCGTCAACACCTGCTCGAACAGCGCGCCATCATAGCTGACGGCCGGCGCGAAATTGCCGGCGAGGCCCGCATTGGCGAAGAGGCCATAGGCTGGGCCGAAATGGCCGGCGGCGGCATGCAGTGCGGTCTCGAGCTGGGCGCGATCGCCGACGTCGGCGGCGAAGGCAGCGGCATTGGGGCCGAGCTTGCCGGCTTCCGCGGTCAGCGTCTCGATCCGGCGGGCCAGCATCGAGACCTTCGCGCCGCGCGCCACCAGCATCTGCGCGGTGGCGAGGCCGATGCCGCTGGAGGCCCCGGTGACGATGATGTGGCGGCCGGCGAAATCGGTCATTCAGTCTCTCCTGTCGTGTCGCGCGCGACGAATGCGGCCCACGCGGGGGCATGGGGGATATTGATCGTCTCGGGCGTCCAGACGCGCTCCATCATGGCGCGGGCGTCGGCCTGCTTCATGCCGCGCCGCTCGCAATGGTAGCGATAGAACATGGCGGAGACGCGGAAGTTCGCGATACAATGGACGTGGACCGGGGCGTCGCTGTCCTCGAGCGCGCTGACGAAGGCGTCATAATGGGCGTCGGTCGGCGCATCGAAGGGGATCGGGATATGCGTGTAGCGCAGGCCCGCCTCGGCCATGCGAGTCGCGGCTTCGGGCAGCGCCTCGGGATGCTCGTCCAGCGCCAGATTGATGACATGCCGCACGCCGATTGCCGCGAGACGCGCCGGATCGGCCGGCTGGAGACGGCCGGACGTGGTGATCCGGTCGTCAATGCGCACGAAATTGCGAAGGTCCTCGGGATCGGTCATCGCTCAAGCCTTTGGATTTATTGGGTCTTCTTCCGTAACTTCTCTTTGTTCGTGCATATGCGCCATGGTTTGACATTAAATTCATTTAATTCAGTACTTTAGATATAATATTCTTAGCATGGGTGTGAGGTTGTAGGACAGCTTTGTCTGCGAATTGCCGTTCGTCCTGATTTTGTCGAGCGGTAGGTGGCCGAAGGCCAATGGTTATTTTTGTTCACGCGGAGACGCGGAGGCGCGGAGGAGGTTGGGCCTTTCTTTCGGCATTCTCCGCGTCTCCGCGTCTCCGCGTGAAAAATAGTGTCTTCGACACGTTCAAAGCGAACGGCGCAGCGCTCACCCAAGCCCCAACACGCGCACGGCATTGTCCTTGAGGATCAGCGGGAGCACGTCCTCCTTGAAGCCGACTTCCTGCGCCGCCGCGACCCACTTCTCCGGGGTGATCAGCGGGAAGTCGCTGCCGAACATCATCTTATGCTTCAGCTGCGTATTGGCGTACTGGATGATCTGCTTGGGGAAATATTTGGGGCTCCAGCCGGACAGGTCGATGAAGACATTGTCCTTGTGCAGCGCCATCGAGAGGCTCTCGTCGGTCCATGGCCAGCTGGGGTGCGCGAGGATGAACTTCATGTCCGGAAAGTCGGACGCGGCATCGTCGACCAGCATGGGCTGACCATATTTGAGGCGAATGCCCCCGCCCCCGCGCATGCCGGTACCCATGCCCGAATGGCCGGTGTGGAAGATGGCCGGGAGCCTGTACTCGGCGATCACCTCGTAGATCGGATAGCCGGTCCGGTCGGACGGATGGATGCCCTGGATGAGGTGGTGGAATTTGAAGCCCTTCACCCCGTAATTCTCGATGAGATCGCGCGCCTCGCGGGCGCCCATCTTGCCCTTGTGCGGATCGATCGAGGCGAAGGGGATGACGATGTCGCTATGCTCGGCGGCCAGCTCGGCAATCTCGTAGTTCGAGACGCGCTTGGCGCCGACCGCGCTCTCGCAGTCCACGGTGAACAGGCAGAAGGCGATCTCGCGCTGGCGGTAGAAGTCGATGATCTCGGGGATCTTCGGGCGCTCGCGGGGGGATTTGAAATAGGCGGACGCGGCGTCGAAGAACCGGGCCATGACCGGGTCTTCCGGATCGTGGCACGAGACCTCGGCGTGGACGTGGACGTCGATGGCTTTCACTTTGGTGGGGTCGATGGGCATTCGTTATTCCGTTTCTAGCCCCTCCCCTTCAGGGGAGGGGTTGGGGTGGGGCCAGCGCTCCGGTGCGTCTGTGCAGCTGTTGAGAATTGTCTGCAAGACCGCCTCCAGCTCGTTAGCCACCTGAAGGTTGGTGAACCGCAGGGTTCGATAATTTTGCGCGTTCAAGGCTTCGTCGCGCTGTGCGTCCTTCTCCGGATCGTGGGTGTCGCCGTCCACCTCAATGATCAGGTTCTTGGCGGGGCAAAAGAAGTCCACGATGCGGTTGTCGATGACGTGCTGTCGGCGGAACTTGAAGCCTGCGAGCTTTGAGCCGCTGAGGTGACGCCATAGGATGACTTCGAATGGGGTTGTTTCATGGCGCATTTGCTTGGCCCGGCCAAGTAGCTTGGGACTTTGCGCCATGTTGCTCCCCACCCCAACCCCTCCCCTGAAGGGGAGGGGCTAGGTTTCTTCATCAGAGCTGGATGATCACCGACTTGAGCTCGGTATAGGCTTCGACGCCCTGCCTGCCCTGCTCTCTTCCCAGGCCGCTTTCCTTGAAGCCGCCGAAGGGGAGTGCCGGGTCGATCATCGCGTGACAATTGCCCCAGATGGTGCCGGCCTTCAGCTTCGCGGCCAACTTGTGCATGGCCGAGAGGTCCTTGGTCCAGATGCCGGCGGCGAGGCCGAAGCTGGTGTCGTTGGCCTGGCGGGCGACCTCGTCCAGATCGTCGAAGCGCTGGGCGACGACGACGGGCCCGAAGATCTCCTCGCGCACGACGCGCATGTCCGGCTTCACGTCGACGAGGACGGTCGGGTTCACATAATAGCCGCCTTCGCTCTCCGGTGTGTCACCGCCGATCGCGACCGAGGCACCGGCCTTCTTGCCGTCCTCGATATAGCCCATGACGCGGGCGAGTTGCTCGTCGCTGACCAGCGGGCCCATATGGCCGGCGGGATCGAGGCTGGCGCGCGGCTGCCAGAAACTGGACGCCTCGACGAAATTCTCCAGCACGCTGTCGAACACGCTCTTGTGCGCATAGAGGCGCGAGCCGGCGACGCAGACCTGGCCCGAGTTGAAGAAGATCGCCTGCGCGGTGCCGGGGCCGGCGACCTTGGGATCGACATCCGGCAGGACGATGACCGGCGACTTGCCGCCCAGCTCCAGGGTGACGCGCTTGAGGCTGTCGGTTGCGGTGCGGTTGATCACCTTGCCGATCTCGGTCGAGCCGGTGAAGGCCACCTTGTCGACATCCGGGTGACGCACGAGACGATCGCCCGCGGTGTGGCCATTGCCGGTGATGATGTTGACGACGCCTGCGGGGATGCCGGCCATCTGGATGAAATCGGCGAGGCGCAGTGCGGTGAGCGAGGTCTGCTCGGCGGGCTTGAGGATCACCGTGCAGCCGGCGGCGAGCGCGGGGCTGATCTTGAGCACGGCCATGAGCAGAGGGAAGTTCCACGGCACGATCTGCGCGGCGACGCCGATCGGCTCGCGGCGCACATAGCTGTGGAAGAGACCGCGCGGCGTGGCGGAGGGCTCGATCATCTCGCCGCCGAGCTTGGTCGCCCAGCCGGCCATATAATGGATCATGCTGATCGCGCCGGGCACGTCGATCGCGCCGGCCATGCCCTTGGGCTTGCCGTTGTCGATGGCTTCCAGTTCGGCCAGCTCGTCGGCATGGGCCTCGAGAATGTCGGCCAGCTTGTGCATGATCTGCTCGCGCACGATCGGCGGCAGATCGGACCAGCGGCCGTCATCGAAGGCACGGCGGGCGGCGGCGACGGCCTTGTCGACATCTGCATCGGTCGCATCGACGAAGCGGCTGATCTCCTTGCCGGACGAGGGATCGACCACGCCGAGCGTTGCGCCGCCGGTGGACTCGACCCACTCGCCATCGATGAACAAGGCAGGCTTGCGGGCCAGCGCCTTCTTGGCAGCGTCCGAATAGGGGAACTGCTCCAACTTCACGTTCGTCATCTGGTTCATGTCTCTCTCCAATCATGAACAGGGGTGTGTCAGGTCATTTCTTCGCAGCAGCGTCGATCAGCGCCTTATCCTCGTGCGCCCGGTTTACGACATAGGCGCGGAGGGAGTCGATGTCCGATCGCGACATGATCTTCGACCAGCCGACCATGCCGTTCTGCGCGAGGGCGCCGTCATGGACGATGCGCTGCCAGGTCTCGGCGTCGCCCAGCACGGCGGAATGGCGCAAATCAGGGAGGACGCCGCCCGAGACTGCCGCATCGCCATGGCAGACGCCGCAATAGGTCGAGAAGATGCGCTGCCCCGTGGCGATCTGCGCCGGTGTACCGAACTTGGCGGGCGGATTGAGCGGCGGCTCGACGGCAGCGACGGCCTGCGGCAGCGCGGCCTTGCCGCCGAGCTTGAAGACGAGCAGCCGGCTGACGTTGCGCACCGGGCCGGACTTGAGCGAGATCAGCCCCGGCGAGAGCGCATAGGAGCCGCCCCAGCCGGCGAGGATCGCGACATATTGCTCGCCGCCGACGCTATAGGTGACGGGCGAGGCGATGACGCCGGTCTGCGCGGGGAAGGACCAGAGCGATTTGCCGTCCTTCGCCGCATAAGCGATGAACTGGCCCGAGGCCGTGCCCTGGAAGAGCAGGCCCCCGGCGGTCGCGAGCAGGCCGCCATTCCACGGGCCCTTATAAGCGACGCGCCAGCGCTCCTTCTGCGCGACCGGATCCCAGGCGATGAGCGCGCCGGTCGTGCCGGCCAGTGCCGCCTCGCGTACCTTGGGATCGGGCGGCATCGAGCCGGCGGCGAAGTCGGCGCCGGTGTTGAAGCCCATGGGCGAGACCTTGTAGTCCTTCGCGGCCAGCGGAATGTACGGGAAGCTGGCGAGCTGCGCCGGGATGAAGACGAGCTTCTGCGCCGGATCATAAGCCATGGGATGCCAGCTATGCGCGCCGCCGGGGCCGGGCGTGCCGGTGAAGGGTTTGCCGGTCTTGTCGTAGCGCGCCTCCGGATTTTCGATCGGACGGCCGGTCCTGGGATCGACGCCGGTGGCCCAGTTGACGGGCACGAAATTCTTCGCCGAGATGAACTGGCCGTTGGTGCGGTCGATCACATAGAAGAAGCCGTTCTTGGGCGCGTGCATGAGCACCTTGCGCGGCTTGCCGTCGATGTCGAGGTCGGCGAGCATGATGTGCTGCGTGGCGGTATAGTCCCAGGTCTCGCCGGGCGTTTCCTGGAAGTGCCAGGCATAGTCTCCGGTCTTCGCCTTGATCGCTACGACCGAGGAGAGATAGAGATTGTCGCCGCCGCCGGGCGAGCGCAGCGCCTGGTTCCACGGCGAGCCGTTGCCGACGCCGATGTAGAGCAGATCGAGCGCGGGGTCATAGGCCATGCTGTCCCAGACGGTGCCGCCGCCGCCGATCTTCCAGTATTCGCCCTTCCAGCTGGCCTCGGCTTTCCTGAGATACTCGGCCTCGTTCTTTCCGGGCGCATCGGGCACGGTATAGAAGCGCCAGAGCTGCTTGCCGGTGTCTGCGGCATAGGCGGTCACATAGCCGCGCACGCCATATTCGCCGCCGCCATTGCCGATGATGACCATGTTGTTGATGACGCGGGGCGCGCCGGTGATCGTGTAGTTCTGGCTCTGATCTACCGTGACGACGGACCACAGCTCCTTGCCGGTGGCGCGATCCAGTGCGACGAGGCGCCCATCGAGCGTGCCGAGGAACAGCTTGTCGCCCCACGCGCCGAGGCCGCGATTGACGACGTCGCAGCAGGCCTTGACCGCCGTCTCGCCCGGCACCTTGGGATCATATTCCCAGATGAGCTTGCCGGTCGCTGCGTCATAGGCCTTGGCCTTGGACCAGGCGGTGGAGATGTAGATCTTGCCGTCGATGACGAGCGGCGTCGCTTCCTGCCCGCGATTGGTGTCGAGATCGGCATACCAGGCGAGGCCGAGCTGGCCGGCATTGTCCGTATTGATCCGGGTCAGCGGGGAGAAGCGCTGCTCGTTATAGGTGCGGCCGTAGGAGAGCCATTCCCCGTCCGTGCCGTGCGCGATCGCCGCGCCGTCGACCGTGCCGCTCGGGTTGGTGCTCGCGCTGTTGCAGCCCGCAAGCAGCGCCAGCGGAGCGAGCACCGCCCCCGTCAGAAATGCCTTCATCGATCCCCTTCCCTCTTCACCTTCTTTAGCCCCTCTCCTTTAGGTTCAGCAGAGGCACGTGACTCTGCTGAAGGGTTGGGGTGGGGATGGAGCTACGCGCTGATCGCTGCGCGACACCCACCCCCTGCCCCTCCCTTGAAAGGGAGGGGTTTTTGCATGGCTAGTTCACCATGCGCGTCTTGTTTCCCCAATATGGCTGGCGAAGGGCCTTTTTGTCCATCTTGCCCGCAGCGGTGCGCGGGATGGCCTCGACGAACTCGACGCTCTTGGGCGCCTGGACGCTGCCGACGCGCGCCTTGGCGTGGGCGATAATGGTGGCTTCGTCGATCTCGCCGCTGCGCACGACGACGGCGTGGACCTGCTCGCCCCATTTCTCGTGGGGTACACCAATGATCGCCGCCTCGGCCACGGCATCCAGCTCCATGATCGCGCCCTCGACCTCGGCCGAATAGACGTTGAACCCGCCGGAGACGACCATGTCCTTCTTGCGGTCGACGATGTAATAATAACCGTGCTCGTCCCGCCGGCCGACGTCGCCGGTGTGATGCCAGCCGTGCAGGCGCGCTTCGGCCGTCGCCTCGGGCATCTCGAAATAGCCGCCGCCGACAATGCCGCCGCGCGCGACGATCTCGCCGACTTCACCGGTGGGGAGGATGTTGCCGTCATCGTCCATCAGCTCGACGCGGACAGAGTAGCTCGCCTTGCCGCAGCTCGCGAGGCGTTCCGGGTGGTCGCCGCGCGCGGCCGCCGCGACCTCGTGCGGTGGAAGCCAGGTGGCGATCATGTGGCACTCGGTCTGGCCATAGCTCTGGCACATGCATTCGCCGAAGATCTCGACGGCCTGACGCAGCTTGTCCGGCGAGACCGGAGAGCCGGCGAGCAGGAAATAGCGCAGGCTCGAATAGTCGTAGTCGCGCACATTGGGGTGCTGGAGCATCGCGTAGAGCGCAGTCGGCGGGAGGAACATGTGCGTGACGCGGTGGTCCTGAATCGTGCGCATCACCGCCTCGGCATCGAAGCCGGGCAGTACCGAGATGGTCGCGCCCATGGCGACGGCGGCCATGGCGACAGGGCCGGCTGCGTGGGTAAGCGGCGCAGTGGCGAGGCAGACGGGGTTCTCGGCCGGCATTAGATTGCCGATCGTCTCCATGAGCGCGCCCCAGCTACGGTTCATGATGCGCACGCCCTTGGCCGGGCCGGTGGTGCCGCCGGTCGCGATGATCGCGGTCAGTTCGTCCGGATCGCCGACAGGATCGCCGAGGTCTGGCGCGTCCGGCGCGTCCTGCGGCGCCATGAAGGCATCGAGCGACGGGTTCTCGCCATCGGGCACATCGAGGCAGATGAGCTTACGGATGCTCGGCACTTCGGCCTGCACGCGGCGGGCATCGGCGGCGAGGCTCGAATGGTAGAACAGCCAGCCGGCGCGGACGTAGTTCAGATAAGCGATATTCGCATCGAGCGCGTTGCGCGTGTTGACCGGGATCCAGACCGCGCCGGCCCGCCACAGGCCGAGCAGCGCGGTGAGGATCGTGCCGTGATTGGGCGACATGATCGCCACCGGCTCCTGATGCGTGAGGCCCGCCCCGTGCATCGCCACGGCAAGGCGGTGCGTGAGGCGATGCATCTGCGCATAGCTGTACCGCGCGTCATCGGAGATCAGGATGGGCCGCTCCGGATGGAGCTGCGCCATCTTGTCGAAATAGTCGATGGAACGCACGTGTCTTGTCTCCTGTAAATCTGGCTGCTCAGTCCCAGCGCAGCGGCAAGCGTTCGAGCCCGTTGACGATGCCGGTCATCACGACCGGCGGATCGTCGGGATCGGTCCGGAAATCGGGGATGCGCGGCAGCCATTCCTCGAGGAAGATGCGCAACTCGCTGAGCGCGAGCGGCGCACCGGCGCAGTGATGGACACCCGCGGAAAAGCCGAGATGCGCATGGGCATTCTTGCGCGTCAGATCGACCGTGCAGGGATTGTCGAATTCGAGCGGGTCCAGCGCATGCAGGCAGGCGGAGACGAGGATGGCGTCGCCCTTGCGCAGCGACGCGCCCTCGAACTCCATGTCGCGCGTCACGATGCGCGCAATGTTCGGGATGGCATAGCGCCGCATCAGCTCATGGATGGCCTTGGGGATGCGCTCCGGCTCGGTGCGCAGCAGTGCGCGGTCAGCCGGATTCTCGGCGAGGTGCAGGGCGAACCAGGCAAGCGTGGTCGCGACCGTGTCCAGCCCGCCGCCGAGCAGCGTCGTCGCGAGACCGACTGCCTCGCTGCGGTTCATCCGGCGGCCGCCAATATCCTCCTGCAGACTCACGCTCAGCGGATCGTCGCCGGGATTGGCCATGCGATCGTCCACGAGGGCGTCGATATAGGCGCCCATATATGCGCGGCCCCACTCCCGATGCGCTTCGTCCTTCGGCCGGATGCCGGCATTGACCGCTTCGAGCAGTTCGAGGCGATCGTCCATCGGCAGGTTCATCATCTTGAGCCAGATGATGATCGGCAATTGCTGGCCAAACTCCGAGACGAACTCGCATCCGCCACGCGGCTGGAACGCCTCGATCAACTCGATCGCGAGGTTGCGCGCCTCGGTCGCCATGATCTTGACCGGCGCGGGCAGGAACGTCCCCCGGATCGCGCGGCGCATGGCCGTATGCTCGGGCGGGTCATATTCGAGCGGCACCGTGCGCGGGCGGTCCACGCGCGGAATGAAGACCGATTCCGAGGAGAAGCGGTCCGGATCGGTCAGCACTTCCTTGCTGGCCTTGCCGGTGGTGACGATCCAGTGCCCGCCATTATGCGGGCTCCACACGACCGGCGGCTTGCCTTGCAACCCGGCGGTGAAGGCCGTGAACGGATCCAGCCCTTCGACACCGGGCCGGTAGAAGTTGAAATCGACCACCAGATCGGCTGGAACCTCGCGCGCGGTATTCATGGTACGATCTCTCCGATGCCAGACCTCATTTCAGCCCCAGCGATTGATCTCGGGGCCGGGCGCGAAGCTGCCGACAGGATCGGCCGAGCGCGCCAATTCCGCAGCCCGCACGACGCTCGGGCGGCCAGCGACGCGCGCCAGCCAGACGGCAAGGCGCGGCTTGTCCTCAAACGCTGCGGGAAGCAGCGCGCGCATCGGCGCGAGCCAGGCATAGCTTTCGAGATCGGCAAGGCTGAACTCGCCCATGATCCACTGGCGATCGGCCAGACGGTCGTCGATCTTCTTCGCGGCCTCATGCACGCGCGCTTCGCTGGCGGCGCGATGATCGTCCGACAGGATGCCGGCGCGGGTCTGCGCCCAGCGCGCCCGCAGGTCGTCCGCCTCGATGGGGGCGATCCTGGCCGCGAAGCTGGCATCGTCGAGCGCGGCAAGCCGCGGCGTCGTCCAGGCGAGGTTGGCGAGCGCGGCCGCGCCGGGCGCGAGGCGCTCGATCATCCAGCGGCACCAGGCCATCATTTCCCAGCGGGCATAGGGGTCGGTCGGGCGCAGGCCGCATTCGGGCGCGAGATCGTCGAACAGGCAGCCGATGAACACGCTGTCGACCAGCGCCTCGCCATCGACGACGAGCACCGGGCCTTCGCCCTCCACGCTGTAATTCGCCTCGAAGCCGAGCGGGATTGCGCCGCCATGACGCTCGGCAAGACCTAGATCGATGCGGACCAGATCGGTCTCCAGCCCGCTCTCGAACAGCGCAGCGAGGACCGTGAGCGACGGGCCGACCGGCTCGCCATGATAAAGAGTCATCGTCATCAGGCTGCCTCCTCGATGAGCGGAAGGATGCGTTCGGCAAAGCGCGGCACGCGGCTGTAGGTCCAGGTTTCGCGGACCGCCGGGCGGCGGGCGACGGCCCTGAGCCAGCGCATCAGATTGGGCGTCTTCTCGTCGTTGACGTCGTCGGGCTGCATCGAGGGCAGGCCATAGGCGCTGTTGAAGAGATTGATGTCGGCCAGCGTATATTGGCTCGAGCCGAGATATTCGCGCTTCGCCAGCGCTTCTTCCAGCTTGCCGATGCCGAAATCGACGCGGCGCCTGGACTCGGCCAGTTCCTCCTCGCTGAACAGACCGTAGATCGCCTTGCGCCAGGCGATGCGGCGCTCGGGCAGCGGGATACGCTCGATCGCGGCTTTCAGCTCCTCGGGATCGCGCTCGCGCACTTGCGGGCCGATGAAGAGGCTCCAGCCGATCATGCTGAAGGAAGGGCACAGCCACTGATCGAGGAACTTCATCCACCAGCGCACGCGCCAGCGATCGACCGCGTCCTCCGGCATCATTGCCGGGCCGGGGAAAGCCTCCTCGACATATTCCATCATCGCGGTGGATTCGTTGAGCAAGCGACCGCCATGCGTCATGGCCGGGATCGTGCCCATCGGGTTGATCGCCAGATACTCCGGCTTGTGCTGATCGAAAGCGAGCAGATCGATATAGTGGCTGTTGAAGGACAGGCCCTTCTCCACCATCGTCAGCATGGGCTTGCCCGAATTGGCATTGGGCTCCCAGTGATAGAGCGTGACATCACTCGTCATGGCCGTCTGGGCTGACGCCCCCTCCTCTCGACTCCGGCGCGACGGCGAAGCCACGCGCACTGCTGCTCACGCCATAGGCATGGATCTGCCTGCGGACATCGTCAACTTCCCTGCGTTGCATGGGGTGGAAGGGAGCTTTCCATTCCTACTTATTAGCCCCTCCCCTTCAGGGGAGGAGTTGGGGTGGGGCAGCAACGAAGCGGCATCGCGACGCGCGAAAGTCTGAGAACGCGCTATTGCGCGTCACCCACCCCTTCCCCCTCCCTTGAAAGGGAGGGGCTTATCAGGTTGTGTCAGGCCATCGTCCAGGCGATGAGATCATGCGCGCGGTCGTGGTTTTCGGAAGCGACACGCAGGCCGCGCTCCTCCAGCCATTGGCGCGCGGAGACATAATCGTTCCAGCTGGTAAGACCCGCGACCGGCGCCTTGCGCTGCGCCGTGCGGATCACCGACCAGCTCGCGGCCGAGGCGAGATCGACCTGCCTTTTGCCCGGCTGCGTGCGCGCGAAGGCGAGGCTGGCGGGCTTGCGGCTGTCATAGACGACGAGGACGGGGGCCTTGCGCCCCTGCCCCGCCATTCTGTGGATGCCGACCGCGCCCGCCGCACCGATCAGCGCGACGCCGCCGAGGACTTGCCGCCGCGAGACGCTCACTTGCCCTTCCCCAGATAGGCGGCGATCTTCTCCAGCTCCGCATCGGTCACATCGACGCGGGTCTGGCGCGGCATGGCTGCCTTGCCCATGCGCGCGACGGACTTGACGTAGTCCGCGGTCAGATCGTCGCGGTTGGTGAGCAGGCCCATGCTCGGCGGGCGGCCCATCGCCACCTGCTGCTTGGTGATGAGGTTGGTGCCCATGCCCCAATCGAGATGGCAGGTGCCGCAGCGATTGGAGAAGAGGTCCTTGCCGTCCATCGTGGTGTGGAGGCGATCGCCCTCGACCATCTGCGCACGCGTCTGATGCGGCGGCGGTGGCGGTGGTCCGCCGGCCGGAGGACCGCCCTGCGCGGCCGCCTCGTTCTTACTATCCGAGACCTTGCAACCGGCAACCGCCAGCGCGGCGACGAGGGCGAACGCGACGCCCAATGCCTGCGCGCGGCTCATGCGAGATTCTTCCCGCGCTGGGCGGCATAGGCGGTAGGCCAGATGCCGTTCTTGCCGGGGGAGAGAATACCGTTCGGGTCGAGCGCGTCCTTCACCTTTTCGGTCATCCGGCGCATCGAATGATCCTGGAAATTGAACGTGTCCGCGATAGCGTCCATCCAGCCGAGATGGGTGCGATATTCGGCAAGGCCATTGGCCGCCGCATCGGCGATCAGGGCGTTGAACAGCTTCTTGGTGCGTTCCACGTCCTCCGGCTTGTCGCGATCATACATCAGCATGTTCACATTGTTGCAGAAGCGGCCGCCGATGGTGAAGCTCGCATAGAAATCGACATCATGCGCATCGATGATCTTGCGGCTGCGGTGCATCTGATCGAGCACCTGCTTGCCGGTGGCGGGCACGACGGGCGAGAAGCCCATATGCGCGCTGCGGCCGCCCACCCAGTCGCCCATCTGGAGCGGCACCGCCGAGGGCACGCCGAGCGTCGTATCCATGACATGGGTCGGATCGCCCTGGCGCCACCATTTCTCCTGCGGCGCGGGATCATGATGCTTCTTGAAGGCGGCCTTCACGACCTCCGCCTGCGCCTTCACGATGCCCTCATTGCCATAGAGGCGCAGCGCCACCTGCCAGTATCCGAGCTTGTGCTCCTTCAGCAGCTCCTGCACGCGGCTCTCGGGGATGGCGCCGGGCTTTTCCCAGAAGTCCTTGCGCTGGCCCTTGATGACCATCTTGCCGAGCCAGCTGGGGATGAAGATCGACTGCTCGACAATGCCCGCGATCTTGAGCGGCGCGAGCGTGTCGATGACCCAGCCGATATCATCGGCATTGGGGATGTCGTAGATCAGCTCCAGCGAGGTCTCCGGCTCGGGCATGATCCACATGCCGGCCTTGGTGACGACACCGAGATTGGACTGGGAGAACATATGATCCCAGGTCGGGCCGTAGCCGAACGGGAAAAGATGCCAGGCCTGGTTCTTCTCCATCGCGCCGAGGCCGGTGCGGATCAGATCGCCATTACCGAGCACGACTTCCATGCCGCACAGATTCTTCGCGTGGACGCCATAAGGCGTGTAGCCGATGCCATGATCCAGCGCATTGCCGAGCACGGAGCCCCAGCCATTGCCGGGCACCGACATCATCAGCGGCAGCTTGTCGCGCTGGATGCGCTCGTAAAGATCGAGGAAACCGACGCCGGGCTCGATCACGCAATAGCCGAGCGTGGGATCGAGCTCGAGGATCTTGTCCATGCGGCCGAGATCGAGCACTATCGAGCCGGGCATGCGCGGCGCGGCGGTGCCGTAGCCGAGGTTCTTGCCGCGTGCGACCGTCCAGAGCGGAAGCTTGTGCTCGTTGGCGATGCGGACGATCGCCTGCACTTCCTCGACTGTCTGCGGCGCAACGGCGCCGGACGCCCCCCAGAGCGTTTCGGGACCGGGTGCATAGATGTCGGCATAGGCATCGCGATCCTCGTCCGTCGTCATGACCCAGCCGGCGCCGACCGCGCCCTGCAAGGCCTTGACGGCGGCATCGAACGTCTGCGGTGACATGCCGGGCGGCAATGTTAGCTGCATATTCTCTCTCTCCTCAGAGCCACTCGGACTCTGTCAACGTGACTAGCGCACGGCCCGGGCGCTGCCAACAGAAAGGCGGCCACCATCCGGTGACCGCCTTCCCCCCTCTCCCACGCTTGCGATCAGAACTTCTTCTTGACCGTGATGGCCCATTCCCGCGGACGACCGGGCTGTCCGCTCAGGGCACCCGCGCCGACGCCGGTGAGATCGAACTTGTTCAGGAAATAATATTTGTCGAACAAGTTGGTCACTTCGAGGCCGATCGTCAGGTCGTCAGCGGCATTGGCCCAGGTGATCCGCGCGTTTGCCAGCGTATAGCCCGGAATCTGCCCAAAGATGGCGGAAGGCGACCCCGCCGCAGCGCGCAGATTGTTGCCGGGCAGCGCCTGCTGGCGTGTCACATCGACACGCGGCGTGACGGAACCGTTGTCACCCAGATCAGCCTTGTACTGGGCGCCGATCGCCCATTTCCAGCCCTCCAGCGGATCGGTCAGCAGACCGATCACTGTCGGATCGGACGAACAGGGGCCATCCGCCTGACCGACGACCGCCGGGTTCACGCACTTCCACTTCCAGTCGAGATATGAGGCCGAACCGTCGATCGTCATGCCGTCGATCGGCGTCGCGCTGAACTCGATCTCCACGCCCTTCTGCTCGGCGTTGCCGGCATTCTGCGGCAGCGCGCAGGGGCCGGGACCGCCGAATTGCGGGCAGGAGAGCAAGGTGAGCTGCGCGTCCTTGAAGTCGTTGAAGAAGCCGACGATGTTCAGCCGAAGGCGCCGATCGAACAGGTCGGTCTTGATACCGGCCTCATAGGTGGTGACCGTCTCGGGATTGAACCCTCGGGCCTGCGCAGGATTGAACGGACGCGGCCCGACGCCACCGCCCTTGAACCCCGTCGAGACCGTCGCGTAGGCGAGGATCTCTGGCGAGAAGCGGTAATCGACTGACACGCGATAGTCCGTGCGCGTCCCGTCATAGACGGCCTTCACGCCGTTAAGCGCGCCAAGAAACGGATTTATCGTCACGCCGTCCGGGTTCAGACGGCGGAAGGTATAATCCTTGTGCTCGTCGGTATAGCGGCCGCCGACCGTCAGCGTGAGCGCGTCGAGCGGCTTGACGATGATCGTGCCGAACACCGCCTTGGAGTCGGTGTTGACAGGATCGTTACCGATGAATTGCAGCGGGATCGGCGCGTAGCGGAGATCCTGCAGCGTCCAATAGGTTGTCCGCTCATCCGAATAATAGCCGCCAACGGTCACGTCGATCATGTCGTTGACCTTGGCGTTGAGCCGCAGCTCCTGGCTCACGAACCAGTGATCGAGATCGTTGAGGCCAAACCCGGTCGCGGCAGGCGACAAGTCGCCATCCACGGAGAACTGGCTGGTCCATTCCCGATAGGCGCTGATCGAGGTGACGTTGATGGAGTCACTCAGATCCACCGTAAGATTGCCTGCGACGCCCCAGCTTTCGTAACGCGAACGCGGATCACCGTCGATCGCCAGCAGGGGATAGCCCGTTGCAACGGGGCCCTGGAAGGGACCGGCATAGCTGTTATAAACGGCATAGTTGCAGCGTGGGCCACAGATGAAGCGACTGTCGAAGGGCGTGCCGTTCTCGGTCGCGACGGCCGGGCTCGGATTATTGGCATAGAGCAACACTTCCGCGCCCTGATTCCGCACGTCCTTCACATAGTCCGCAGAGATCATCAGCTCCACGGAGTTGCTCGGGACGAAACGGAGAATGCCGCGCAACGCGCGATAGCCGACATCGCCATGCGTGCCCCTGACGCAACTCGATCCGCTCTGCGCGACAGGGAGGCCGCCAGTGGGATGAGCGCAATCGAAGTCGATATTCTGGACGTACCCGTCCTGGTCCGAAAAGGCGCCGGAAATCCGGGCAAACAAGGTGCTGGCGAGTTCGAAATCGGCGCTTGCACGCAGGTTCAGGCGGTTACGGCTGCCGTAAGTCGCCGACGCATAACCACCGCCATCGCCAGTGGGCTTGCGCGAGAAGAACTTGATCGCGCCACCCTCGGCATTTCGCCCCGTGAGCGTGCCCTGCGGGCCACGCAGCACTTCCACGCGCTCCACGTCGAGCAGGTCGAAGTTGGCGCCGGTCAAGCGCGGATAATAGACATCGTCAATGTAGAGGCCGACACCCGGCTCCATCGCGGGGTTGAAATCGCCCTGGCCAAGGCCGCGGATGCTCGCCGAAATGGATGGGCCGAAAGCCGCCGTCGCCGGCAGAAGCTGAACGCTCGGCGCCTGCTTCACCACGTCCGACAGGTTGCTCTGACTGCGCTGCTCCATCATTGCTGCGTTCACCGCAGTGATCGCGAGCGGCGTATCCTGCAGCCGCTGTTCGCGGAATTGCGCCGTGACGATGATGTCCCCCGTCGCCTCTTCCTCGGCGGTCTGTGGCGCATCGCCCTGTTGTGCAAAAGCAGGCGAGATATGGACGAACGAGATAACGGACATCGATGCCGCGCACAGCAGTGCGCGGCCGGAAAAGCTCTTTGGCTTCATATGAGTAGGCTCCCTCTCCTAATTTTCGGCGTTATTTATCGTTGTTCTATTTTGTTCTATTTTGCGACGACCCGTCAAACCGGACACCCCGTTCCGAGCAAGGCGATCGTCGCGCCGAGATATGCATCGGTATCCGGACAAGATCAACGTAACGATCAAAAAAGTGCCATTATCAGCAGTTTTATTTCAAGAACTGTGGGGCAAATGCATCAATCCCTACTGCTGTAGCTATGACGGCTCGAACAGATTTGCGCATTATGGCGCATCAACATGGACTTATGCGGCGAGACATCCATGCTGTCCCGAGCAGTCGGGAGACAAGTCCCCCATGTGTCACGCATGCTTTGGCGGACGTCAGAACATCGGATGCGGATTGGCGGATTTCTCGGGAACCGCCTGGATGACATCCCAGTGCTCGACGATCCTGCAATCCTTCACGCGGAACATGTCGACCGCGGCGAAGCCGCGCGTGCCGGGCTGCATGACCGAATGATAATGGACGGCGACATGGGTCTCGTCGCCGAAGATGCGCTTGATGTCGACCTTGAGGCCGGGATTGGCATCGAACACCGGGCCGAGATGTCTCAGCGCCGCGGCGCGCCCATCCTCGGCCATGGGGTTATGCTGGGTATAGTCCTCGGCAACATAGGTGAGGAACGCCTCGCGCCATTTCTTCTCGATGAAGAAGAGCTGGCTGAATTTGGTGACGATCTCGACCGCGGTCATCCCGCATTTGGCGTCGGCAGCGTGGGCGGGTACGGTCGTGGCAGACAAAGCGAGTGCCACCACCCCAAAGCCCAGTCTCTTCATCGCTCCCCTCCCCTACAGACCCGTTCGCCCTGAACTTGCCTTGGCAGGCGCTCAGGGCGAACGGTGTTTTATTGTGGCTTACCCGACCGGACCCAACCGGCCCTTCTTGGTCATCATCGGCGTGAAGTTCTCGACCAGGAATGCCTTGCCGAGCACCGGATGCGCGAAGCTCATCGGCACTTCGTAGCGATGCGGCCAGGTCTGGCGGACTTCCTTGTCGGGCAGGATGCGGTCCGGGCCATCCGGGTTCTCGGGATAGCAGACGACGGCCGGCTGGAGGTGCGCGATGGTGTGCGCCCAGCCTGTTTCATAATCGCCCTGCCACTGCATCATATAGTCGAGGCGCTTGATCTTCCAGACGCCGTCTTCCTTGACATAGTCATTCTCGTAGATGCCGGACTCCCAGAATTGCTGCGGCACTTCATTGGGCTTGTCCTTCAGCACATCGTCATGCCAGCCACCCGCGAGGATGCCGCGGAAGCGGCCCTTGGCGGTCTGGCCGCCCTCGCCGATCGTGATGACGTCCTGAAGCTGGAAATGATCGAGCAGCAGACCGTGGATCGGACCGCGCTGGCCGCCGGTGAACAGGTTCTGGAACCAGGTGCCGTAGAGGCGCATCACACCCTCGTAACCGACATATTCGCCAGAGAGGAAAACGACCACGCCGTCCTTGGCGAAGAGGCCGGCGACCTCCTCCGGACGGTTATAGTCGATATAATAGCCATAGGCCCATTGGAGCCGCCGAATTGCGTTGATATCCTCCAGTTCCTGGACCTTCTTTTCCAGGTCAGCCAGGCGGGTTTCCACGTCAGACATGTTCGACTCCTCTCTCCAAAGTTGTATGAGTCGCTAACAAAGCAGACCCGCTGAATCGAGAGGAAAAAGTCATCATGGGATCGCGAGACTGGGCCGGGAAGGTCGCCTTCATCACCGGCGCGGGCACGGGGATCGGCTTCGGCATCGCACGGGCCTTCAGCAATGCGGGCATGCGGCTCGCGCTTTCCTATCGCAACGAGGAGCAGCGGGCGCGCTGCGATCAGTGGTTCGCGGAGCGCGGGCGCGAGGCGCCACTCTGGATCAAGCTCGACGTCACCGACCGCGAGGGCTTCGCCCAAGCTGCAGACAAAGTCATCGATCACTTCGGCAAATGCCATGTGCTGGTCAACAATGCCGGCGTCTCGGTCTTCGGCCCGACGGACGAAGCCAGCTATGCCGACTATGACTGGATCATGGGGGTGAACTTCGGTGGTGTCGTGAATGGCATCGTGTCGTTCGTGCCGAAGATCAAGGAGACGGGCGAAGGCGGGCATGTCATCAACGTGGCGAGCATGGCGGCGTATCTCTCGGGGCCGCAGGCGGGCATCTACACCGCCAGCAAGTTCGCGGTGCGCGGGCTCACGGAATCGCTGCGCTACAATCTCGTGCCTTATGGCATCGGCGTCTCGCTGGTCTGCCCCGCGCTGGTCGCGACCGATGCGGGGCTGAGCGCGCTCAAGCGGCCGGACGCCTTCGAGGGCAGCGGCTTTGCGCCGGTCGACGAGGCGGAGTTGCGCCAGTTCGCCGCGATCTTCGCCAACGGCATGGACCCGCTGGAGGCCGGCGAGAAGATCCTGCGCGGCATGACCGCGAACCAGGGCCTGATCTTCACGCATCCCGAGTTCGCCGAGGACTTCAAGGATATCTACGAAACCAGCCTCGCCGCCCTGCCCAACGAGGAAGCGCCGCCAGAACGGCTGGAAGTCGAGCGCCTGCGCCGCGCGGCCAACAAGGCGGCGCTCGAAGGCGCGAAGATCAGCATCAACGATCTGAGCTGAGACCGCATTCCCGCGCATGGCCCTGTCCGTCATCGTCGATCCCGGCATGGCCGGCGCGTTGCTCTCCGGCCGCAAGACGCAGATGCGCGTGCTGGCCGACAGCGCCTTGGCGCAGGCGGAGCCAGGCGCGATCCTGCGGGTCCGCGAAGCGTGCATCGCCGCGCGCGAGAAGGCGGGACAGGAATATGCGACGGCGCTCAACCGGGCCGACTATGTGATCTTCCCCGATGGCTGGCGGCAGATGCGCGACGGCAGCGGCTGGCAGGGCGCGCGCAAGGCCGATGGCGAGCATCAATGGGTGCCCGCGATCCAAGCGCCCTACTGGGCCTGCCGGATGGGCTTGCTGGTCGAGGGACGGCGTGCGGAACCCCTGCGGCAGATCCGCCGCCGCGACATAAGGGCCGAGGGCGCCGTGCCACTGCTGGGCGGACTGCTCTGGCGCTGGCCAAAGCCGATCCCGGGCCTGCATCTGGGGGCCCGGCGAGCCTTCGCGCGCTATTGGGACCTCAATCATCCGGCGCCCGGCGCACGGTGGGAGGACGATCCCGAAGTGATCGTCCTGGATGTCCGGCTAGTCGCTGGTCCGATGGGATGACATGCTCCCATATGATAGATTCGCGCTAAGATTGCCCGGCGGCAGGTGAAAAAGGCAGTGAGGAGAGAGAAGGACATGAAGAAACTGACATTGGCCGCGATGGCGCTGACGACCACGCTGGCAACGCCGACCATTGCGCAGACCGGCACGCCCTCACCCGACAAATGCGCGGCCTTCGTCGGGGAAAAGCTCGGCGGCGACGTGAAGATCAGGTCCGCCCGGCATGTCGGGCCAGGCCCGGCAGCCGCAGCACCGGGACAGCCGCCGATGACCGTTTCGCTCCCCGCACATTGCCTTGTCGAAGGCGTCATCAACGAGCGCACCGGGGCTGAGGGCAAACGCTATGGCATCGGCTTCGCGATCGCGCTGCCGGACGACTGGAACGGGCGCTTTCTCCTCATGGGCGGTGGTGGCTTGAATGGTTCGGTGCATCCGCCAATCGGTCCGGTCGCGGCCGGCAATCGCCCCGCGCTCGCGCGCGGCTTCGCCGTCCTCAGCCACGACAGCGGCCACGAAGGCGTGGTGTGGGATTCGAGTTTCCGGGCCGACCAGCGCGCCGCACTCGATTTCGCCGAAGCATCGGTCAGGACCGTGGCGCTGCTCGGCAAGGCGGCCACAGCAGCCTATTACGGCAAAGCGGCAAGCAAGAGCTACATGACCGGCTGCTCGACCGGCGGGCGCGAAGGCATGCTGGCCTCGCAGCGCTATCCCGAATTGTTCGACGGCATCATCGTCGGCGCGCCGGCGATGCGGACCGGCGATTCCAACCTCGGCGTCGATTTCACCACCGTGCTGTTCAACCAGGCCGCTCCGAAGGGGCCGGACGGCAAACCGATCCTGACCCAGCTCATCACCGCGGCCGACCGCAAGACCATCCTCGACGGCCTGCTCGCCCAGTGCGACGGGATCGATGGCCTGAAGGACGGCATGATCGAAAATGTCGCGCAGTGCCGCTTCGACCCTGCGCAGCTCCAGTGCAAGACGGGCAAGCAGGACGGATGCCTGAGCGCCGGGCAAGTTCATGCGCTCGCGACGGGGTTCGCGGGACCGAAGGACAAGGCCGGCTATCCCATCTACACGGCGATGCCGTTCGACACGGGCATTGTCGCGACGCCGATGGGCTATCTGCCGAGCGGCCTGCCCGGCCCGTTCGGCCCGCCGAGCACCGCCGTCGAGATCGACCTTGACGCGCGCATCCAAGCGCTACGCAACGACGCGAACCAGCGCCTCACCGACACGAATTACTGGACGAAGCTCAACACCTATCTCGACCGTGGCGGCAAGATGATGTTCTACCACGGCGTCTCGGACTTCTGGTTCTCCGCGCTCGCCACCTGGGACTATTATGAGCGTGCGGCCAAGGACAATGGCGCGGCGTTCACCGATGCCAGCCGCTTCTACATGGTCCCCGGCATGCTGCATTGCCGGGGCGGCAACAGCTTCGACGAATTCGACATGCTGAGCGCGCTGGTCGACTGGGTGGAAGGCGGCAAGGCGCCCGAGGCGATCATCGCGCGGCGCAAGGAAGCACCGGCTGAGACGCGGCCGCTCTGCCCCTTCCCGGCCTATGCGGCGTACAAAGGCGGCGATCCCAAGCAGGCGGCGAGCTTCGCCTGCACGGCGCCGAAGGACTGACGGTTCGGAACCACGTTGAGCCTCCCCGCGTTTCCGGATGCGGGAGGCTTTGACGAGGGGCCGACATGAAATTGCACCGTGGCAGGCTGATTGACCACGTCCATCTGCGAGCGAAGGATCTCCCGGCATCGCAGCGCTTTTACAAGGCCGTGCTGGATGTGGTCGGCATCGAAACTCAGATCGCGGACGATCATCTGATGGCGGACGAACTATGGATCGACGCGCTGGGCGATGACGACAGCGGCAATGCGTCGCACGTCCATCTCGCTTTTCAGGCAGTCGATCGCGCGATGGTCGATACTGGTTACGAGGCGGGCCTTGCTGCCGGCGGGCGCGACTATGGCGCGCCGGGCGAACGGGACTATCATCCCGGCTATTATGGCGGTTTCCTGCTCGATCCGGACGGGAACAACATCGAGCTGGTCTGTCACGGGCCGTTCGAGAAATCGGCCGACAGTGTCGAAATGACGATTCCGGGGCCTGACTGATGGCGCCCTGGGCGCGTGAGCACACGCCCGAACGTGGCGGAAAATAGGAAGCTGGACCCCGGATCAAGTCCGGGGTGACGTGAGTTTATTGCGGGAATATGGTCTGCGGGATTAGCAGTCAGCCCGCCGCCCTCTCGTCGAACCCCTGCCGTGCAGTCTCGACCGTTTCGAGATTGTCCTCCGCCCATGTCCACACCCCGCAGAATGCCTCACCAAGGCTCTCGCCCAGCTTGGTCAGGCGATATTCCACCTTGGGCGGCACCACCGGATGGACCGTGCGCAGGACGAGGCCGTTGCGCTCCATCTGGCGCAGGGTCTGCGTCAGCATCTTCTGGCTGACGCCGGGCACGCGCTTCGAGATCTGCGTGAAGCGCTGCTCGCCATGATCGTGCAGCACCTCGATCAGGATCATCGTCCACTTGTCCGCCACCTGCGCGATCAGGTCATGAACCAGCGCCTCGACGCGCGGATCGATCTCGCCGTAGGTTTCCGGGCTTTGTAACTGGCTCGCCATTTCACACTCTCTTTTTGGTAAGTATAAATCTTTCCGGTGCCTTCTTTCGATTCGAAAGTTAGAGCGTAAATAGGCGTTCGTCCACCCACCCCTCAACCCAATATTTTCGGGAGACGACCCATGAAGACCAGCGGAAACACCATCCTCATCACCGGCGGCGGATCGGGCATCGGCCGCGAACTGGCGCAGCGCTTTCACGATCTCGGCAACACCGTCATCGTCGCCGGACGCACCCAGGCCTCGCTGGAGGAGACCGTGCGCGGCCGCGCGAACATGCACTGGCTGACGGTCGATGCCAGCGACGAAGCCAGCATCGCGGCCTTCGCCAAGACAGCGCTGGAGCGCTTCCCGGCAATCAATGTGCTGATCAACAATGCGGGCATCATGCACCGCGAGGATATCGCGCATGGCGCCGATACGGCGATCGCGGAACAGACACTCATCACCAATGTGCTGGGGCCGATCCGCATCACCAATGCCTTTGTCGATCATCTGTGTTCGCAGGCGGATGCGGTGATCGTCAACACGACCTCTGGTCTGGCGTTCGTGCCGCTCGTCACCGCGCCGAGCTACAGCGCCAGCAAGGCGGCACTGCACAGCTGGACGGTCTCGCTGCGCGAGCAACTGCGTGGCAAGGTCGAGGTGATCGAGCTTGCCCCTCCCGCAGTGCGGACCGAGCTGACTCCGGGCCAGTCGACGCGCGAAGGCTATATGCCGCTCGACGACTATGCGGCCGAAGTGATCTCGCTGTTCCAGCAGGTGCCGACACCGCCGGAAATCCTGGTCGAGAACGTCAAGTTCCTGCGCGATGCGGAGCGCGAAGGCCGGTTTGACGCGGCGGTGTCAATGATCGCGGCGCTTTGAGCAACCTGTTCCCCGGCCCTTCGATTGCCTGCCAAGACAGGCGCTCAGGGCCGGGGAACAGCTATCAAGCCGCCGGGTTCAACACCCGCTCGATCGCGCTGACAGTGACCGGATGATAATTACCCCGCGCGCCGGCGAAGATACGCTCGGCGATCGGCTTGCCCCAGTTACCCTGCGCGACAAGGGCGCGATAAACCGGACGGATGAGCAGATTGCGGCCAACGCGCGGCAGGAACTCCTCGGCAGACGCGATGGCCGGCTGGTAGCGATTGCCGATCGCGAGCACGAGCCAAGCCGAGCGGACATAGGCGTTGGACGAGGTTGAAAGCTTCATAGCACTGTCGAGGTCGGCCAGGCGCTCCGCCGGGAGTTCACGCGGCAGGCCATTGAGGAAGCGCTGCCACTCCTGCGTCCCCCACTTCTCGAAGCCGAGCGACGCGGCCGGCGCCCCGCTCTTCACGCGCTCCATGGCGAGGTCCACCTGCGCGAGCGTCTGCGATTTCACATGCACGGCATTGCCGGGGAGGCCCGGCTCATAGACCCAGCGATCCGGCAGGAGCTGTGCCTCCAGCGCGGCATCGCCCTTGATGAGGTTCTTGCGCAGATCGGCGAGGAAGCCCGCAGTCGTCTGCGGCTGGAAGGCGTGGCGATCGAAATAGGAGCGCAGATATGCGTCCCAGCGTTCGCGGCCGACCGCGCGCTCGATCGTGCGTAGAAAGGTCGCGCCCTTGTTGTAGGCAAGTTCGCCCGCTTCCTCGCCGGGATCGACGCGCAGCTTGGTGGCCGAGGGCTTGCTGAGCTTGAGATCGCGCTGAAGCTCGTCCCAGCTGATATCGGCGAGCACGGCGGCGCGCTCGGTGCCATAGACGATCTCGTCGATCCGGTTCTCGAAATA
Organism: Sphingobium xanthum; assembly: GCF_019737615.1. Lineage (GTDB taxonomy): Bacteria > Pseudomonadota > Alphaproteobacteria > Sphingomonadales > Sphingomonadaceae > Sphingobium > Sphingobium xanthum. Next base: position 285,226 of record NZ_JAHKKS010000002.1, read on the forward strand.
GGTGGTGAAGCCCTCGTTGAGCCAGCCGTCCGGCCAGGTCGCGTTGGTCACGAGATTACCCGACCAGCTATGCGCCAGCTCATGCGCGACCACATCCACATTGGCCTTGTCGCCAGTGAAGATCGTCGGCGTGAGGAAAGTCAGCGTCGGGTTCTCCATGCCCCCATAAGGGAAGCTCGGTGGCAGGACGAGCATGTCGAAGCGGCCCCAGCGATAGGGTCCATAGAGCTTTTCTGCCGCGTCGATCATCCGCTCGGTATCGTCCAACTCCGGCGCGACACGTGCCAACGTCTCCGGCTCGGCATAAACGCCCGAGCGTGGGCCGAGCGGCTTGAAGGCGAGATCACCGATCGCGATGGCGATCAGATAAGGCGGCACCGGGTGCGGCATGCTGAAGCGGAAGCGGCGCTTGCCGCCGGCGACCACCTCGCCCTGCGGCGTCAGGCGCTCGCCGCTCATCACGGCGACGAACCCCTCGGGTACGGTGATGCTCGCGCTCCAGGTCTGGCGGATGCCTGGGCTGTCCTGCGTCGGCACCCAGCTGCGGTTTTCGATCGCCTGGCCCTGGCTGTAGAGGAAAGGCTTCTGCTTGCCGGCGGTGAGCGAAGGGGGCAGCCAGCCGAGCGCGCTCGCATCGGGCTTCGAGCTGTAGTGGATGACGATCTTGCGGGCTGTGCCGAGCTGAACGGTCAGCGGCGCGCCTTTGGTCTCGTCGCTGGCGCCGACAGTCCATGTCAGCGCCTTACCCCTCGCATCGGTGATCTTCTCGATAACGAGGCCTTTGTCATCGAGGACGATCTCGCGCGCACCCCGGAGGGCGAGGATGTCCAGCGTCGCTTTGCCGCGCATGACTTTTGCGTCGAAATCGGCAGCGAGGTCGAGATCGACATGCGTGACGCGCGCGACCTGCGGCCGGGCATAGGTCTGCGTATCCAGCGCGTCGGGCGTGGTCAGAATCGGCGAAGGCTTGGCCAGCGCGGCATGAAGCGCTGGCGCGACGGTCAGGGCGGAAAGGCTCAGCAGAGCGGGAATGAGATAACGCATCCGGCCTCTTTGCCGAGGCCGGGCGTTTCATTCAAGGGAGGGACGACAAGCCGACTATGTGCGCTGCCCTGACGCGCGCGCCCTCAAGCTGCCTTAGCGGCCAGATAGTCCTTCATCGGCACCCACCAGCCATGAACCTGCGGACGCATGCGGGTCGGGATCGGCACCTTGCAGACCGGACCTGCCGGGAGATTGCCCGCATTCCAGATCCAGATCGCGTGCTCATACTGGTCCGGGCCGGTCTCGTGATCGACCACGCCGACCAGCCAGCCTTCATGGCCCGGCTCGCTGGCATCGACATGGACCGTCTCGCTCATGCCGTGGGCGGGCGGGAGATTGTAGCCGATGATGGCGCCGGTCTGGAAATCGACGCGCAGCAGCGCCGAGAACATCGCGCCGACGACGCCGCCCATGACCGGCGGCCCCATCATCTGCGGGTTCATGCTGCAATAATAGCCCTGCTTGTAGGCACGGCCCTGATCGGCATTGGCGATGCGCGGCATGTCGCCGGGAGGGCCGAGCGGGGTCACCGCAATGCCATCCCCTTCGGCCGCCATGTCCATCGTCCAGCGCTGGAAGCCGCCACCCAGCTTCTGCGGGGGCACGTCAATACCGCTATCCGCCCGAATGTGCGGGAAAGCGATCGTGTCCGTGACATGATGATCCATATGGACCTTGCCGTCCGGCGTCTCGAAGGCGTTCATCATGTGGAAGCTGGAGACGCCCTTCGGTCCCTTGAACCAGCGCATGTCCTTCACGTCGCCGCGCAAGGGCATGATGCCGACATGATATTCGAGCTCGGGATGATGGATCCAGTGCGCGCCCTTGGCCTTGACTATGCCCAGGTCCGCGACGGTCGGCTGTAGCGGGAAGATCGCATAATGCTCGGTGATCACGAAGTCGTGGACCAGACTGCAGAACGGCGCCTCGAACCACTGTTCCCTGACCAGCTTGCCGTCCTTGTCGGTCCACCAATAGGCCATGGTCGCGGAGCAGAGGCCGTCGGCCTCATAGCCGTACACGAACATCTCCTGCGTATCGGGATCGATGCGGACATGGGCGGTCATCGTCTTCGACTTGAGCACGCCGCCGAAGTCATAGGCGCCGATCGTATCGAGCGTGAACGGATCGATGCGATGCGCCGGCCCGTCCTCCTTGGTCATGAGCAGGGTGCCGGCATGCCAGATCGGCGTGGTGTTCGAGACGGTGCCCTCGACACCCTCGACCGAGGGATCGTTGGTATAGGGATTGCGGTAGCGACCGAAGAGGCGCTTGCCCGCCGCATTCTCTGCTTTCCAGCGTGGCGTCTGAACGAATTTGATGTCGTAATCGACCGTGCCGTCCTCGTTGAACAGGACGCGGCTGATCATGCCATCATCGGAGAGAGCCGTGTCCGGCACGAAGAAGGGCTCGAACTGCGGATCGGGAACGGCGCGGAAAAAGACGCCTTTGACGTCCGCCGGAATGCTGCCTTCCGACGGTTTCAGGCCCTTGATCGAAACTTCCCGACCGACGGGCTTGTTGAGGCCCATATAGTCCAGGGTCGCAGGAAATGACATCTCTCTCTCCAGTCTGTGCGCCGCCTGTTTGCGGCTACGGTCTTGGTCTGACTATGACTCAGATCCAATTTCTTCAGGCCAATATAGAAGCGTCGGGTTGGTCACGAGCAACTTCTGCTGCAGCTCCGGCGTCGGCGCAATACGCGGGATCATGTCCACGAGCGCGCCGTCGTCGGGGATCGCGTTCTGCATGTTGGGGTGCGGCCAGTCGGTCCCCCAGATGACTCTGTCCGAATAGTCAGCGACCATTGGCGCTACCGCCCGGGCAAAATCGTCCCATGGCGGGCCGGCGGGCTCCTCCAGCCGGTCCGGGCAGGTCGCCTTGAACCAGATGTCGGGCCGTGAATCTAGCAGGCCGCGGAACGCCTTCATGTCAGCGCCGTCCGGTCCCTGCGTCACGTCGGGGCGGCCCATATGATCGATCACGATGGGCACGGGGATCGCGTCCATGAACGGCCGCAACTCCTCGAGGATGTCCGCCTCGAAATAGATGACGACATGCCAGCCCCTCGGCAGGCGGCTCGCCACTTCCAGGAACTTGTCCTTGGGGGCATCATCGACCAGCCGCTTCAGGAAATTGAAGCGAATGCCGCGCATGCCGCCCGCGTCCATCGCATGCAGCTCATCGTCGCCGATCGCCGGATTGACAACGGCGACGCCCCGCGCCTTTCCTTCCGAAACGGCGATGGCATGCAGGGTCGCTGCATTGTCCGTCCCATGGCAGCTTGCCTGCACGATGACGTTGCGCGCGAAGCCAAGATGATCGCGCAAAGAGAAGAGCTTGTCCGACCCGGCATCCTGCGGGAGGTACTTCGCCTTCGCGCTGAACGGGAACTGCGCCATCGGCCCGAAGACGTGGCAATGCGCGTCGATCGCGCCCGGCGGCGGCGTGTAGCGCGGCCTGGACGGATTGCTGTGCCACGAAAGGATGCGATCACTCGTTTCTGTACTCATAGTCTTATCCTAAAATTCCGTTCGGGCTGAGCTTGTCGAAGCCCCGTCCCTCTTCCGCACGGTCTTGAAGAAGGAAGGACAACCCTTCGACAGGCTCAGGGCGAACGGTGTCTGAGGAATATCCGTCAATCAACCAAATACGACCCCATCCATCAGCTTGCGCGCCGTACGCAGCATCCCGGCTTCGGTCGGCTGGCCGTCGGCATCAACGGTCACCACGCATTCGGTGACGCCGGTCGGATGCTCGACGCCCAGCGTCTTGTTAGCGCCCTCCGGCACCACGGCGACGGCGGCAGCAGGCGATCCCTCGATGAGGCAGGCCGTCGCGACGCTGACCGCACCGAGCACGCCGATCGAGGCATGCACGCGGTGCGGGATGAGCGAGCGGACGGCCACCGCGCCGCCTTCTTTCGGCGGTGCGACCAACATCATCTTCGGGACCGACTTTTCCTTGACGTCGCCAAGGTTCATCAGCGGCCCGGCCTTGAGGCGGATTGCTTCCACCTTCGCCTTCATCGCGGCATTGGCCTCCAGCGTCTCGCGATCCTCATAACCGGTGACGCCGACATCGGAGGCAAGGAACACGACGCACGGCATGCCATTGTCGATCATCGTCACCTTGACGCCGTCGATCTCGTCGACGCCGTTTCCGGTCGGCAGCAGCGCGCCGCAGGATGAGCCGGCCGTGTCGCGGAAGGCGAGCGGGATCGGCGCGGCGGTGCCGGGCACGCCGCTGATCGAGGCATTGCCGGAATAGGTCACCTGCCCGCCCGGCGTCTGCAGCGTGGCGACGGCGACCTGCTCGGTATTCTCCATGAAGATGGCGACGCGCGTCTCGTCGCCGGCCGGGGCGATCAGCCCGCGCTCGATGGCGAACGGGCCGACGCCGGCAAGCATGTTGCCGCAATTCTGGCTGTCCGTCACGATCGGCTGATCGACGAACACCTGCAGGAAGAGATAGTCGACATCGACGCCCTCGCGTTGCGAGCGCTTCACCACCGCGACCTTCGAGGTCAGCGGATCGGCGCCGCCCATGCCATCGATCTGGCGCTCGTCCGGCGAGCCCATGACGCGCAGCAGGAAGGCATCGCGCGCGGCAATGTCCTGCGGCAGATCGTCCGCGAGGAAGAACGCGCCCTTTGAGGTGCCGCCGCGCATCCACATGCAGCGGGCAGAGAAACCGGTCATCAAATCCTCCCCGGAACGGCAAGGGGGACCAGCCACGGGCTGGTGGAGGGGGCTCGCCCTCCAGCGCGACGCTCTCGGCCGCAGGCCCCCTCCACCATTCGCTTCGCGAACGGTCCCCCTCCCCGTTCCGGGGAGGACATGGAACAATCAAACATATTTCAGCCCCAGCTTGGCGAGGGGCTCGCGGAAGCCGTACATGTCCATGCCGAGGACACCGGCCGCCAGCTTTTCGCGCTTGTCGCCTTCATTGGCCTCGCGCTTCTGCGCCGCTTCCAGAACCTTGGCGGCATTGGCGCGCGGCACAACGCACACGCCGTCATCGTCCGCGACGATCACGTCGCCCGGATTAACGAAGGCGCCGGCGCAGACGACCGGCACATTGACGCTGCCGAGCGAGGCCTTGATCGTGCCCTGCGCGAAGATCGCCTTCGACCAGACGGGGAAGTTCATCTCGGTGAGGTCCCGAACGTCGCGGATACCGGCATCGATGATGAGACCGCGACACCCGCGCGCCTGAGCAGACGTCGCCAACAGATCGCCGAAATAGCCGTCCTCGCAGGGGCTGGTCGGCGCCAGCAGCAGGATGTCGCCCGCCTTGAGCTGTTCGATGGCGACATGGACCATCCAGTTGTCGCCGGGAGGCGCAGAGATGGTGAGAGCGCTGCCGCCGATCCGCGCGCCGCGATAGATCGGCCGCATATAGCTGGCGAGCAGGCCCGTGCGGCCCTGCGCCTCATGCACTGTCGCCACGCCGCAAGCGGCGAGACCATCGATCACCGCCGGATCGGCCCGCTCGATATTCTGGACGACGACACCCATGGCAGCTCTCCTCTTCCCAAATTCGCATGATATGACGACCGCCAGCACGACGGCAAGCGGCTCACTCGACCCGCCCGCGAGCGCGAGGCAAGCCGGAACTTTGCGCCGATCATAAGCTGCTGCTAAGTCTGCGTCGATGCTCTCGACCTGGACCTTCAATTTGCGGCACCTCGCCTCGGTCGCGGCGGTCGTCAGCCGGGGCAGCGTCTCGGCTGCGGCGAGTACGGTCCACTTGACCCAGCCGGCGGTGACACAGGCGATCGCACGGGTGGAAACCCAGCTCGGCGCGCAGCTGTTCGAGCGCCGCACGGACGGCATGACGCCCCTGCCCCCGGCGCGCGCGCTCGCATCACGTGTGGAACAGGCGCTGGCGCTGATCGGCTCGCGGCGCGTGACTATGGCACAGATGCGCGCCTTCCTCGCCGTGGCGGACAGCGGCAGCTATGCCGCCGCCGCCCAGCGCACAGGCCTTTCGCAGCCGACCCTGCACCGGGCGATCGGAGACCTCGCGCTCATCTTGCGGCGCACTTTGGTCGAGCGCCGGGGGCGCGGCATCGCCCTCACCGAACCGGGCAGGCGCACCGCCCGCGCCTTTCGGCTTGCGCGAGCGGAGCTGGAAGCGGGGCTGAGCGAGGCGCTCGGCCAAGCACAAAGCGGCCCCGCGCGCATCACGATCGGCGCGATGCCGCTGTCCCGCGCTCGTGTCCTGCCGCTCGCCATGGCGCGCTTCAATACGAGCCATCCCGAAGTGGAGCTCGTCATCGTCGAAGGCTCACACGGCGAACTGGCCGAGCCGCTGCGCGACGGGAGTATCGACTTCATGATCGGGGCGCTGCGGGAAACGGGGTCTGGGCCGGATCTCAGCCAACGCGCTTTGTTCGAAGATGGCGTAATCATTCTCGCAAGGGCCGGGCATCCGCTTTGTTCCCCCTCCCGCAAGCGGGAGGGGGCTAGGGGGTGGGCCTCGACCTCTGAAGCAAGGAGCGACCGGGCGAACACACGCCCACCCCCCGGCCCCCTCCCGCTTGCGGGAGGGGGAGCGGCTCCCCCGTCCCTTGCCGATCTCGCCCGCTATCCGTGGATCGTCCCCTCGCCCGGCGCGCCGCTGCGCACGGGCTTCGAGGCGATGTTTCGCGCTGCCGGCCTCACCCCGCCCATCGTCCCGATCGAATGCGGATCGGTCATGATGATCCGCGAAATCCTGATGCAGACGGATTTCCTCACTCTGCTCTCGCCCGATCAGGTGTCGGTCGAGCGGCAGGCGGGCTGGCTCACATCGCTCGGCGAACCACCCGGCCATTTCGCTCGCACCATCGGCATCACGACGCGCGCACAATGGCGTCCCTCGCCCGCCCAAGCCGCGTTCATCGCCGAGCTGGATAGGGCAGCGGCCGAACCATTCGCTTCACCTTATAGCCCGGCGAGCGATCAAATTTGCGGTTCGCCAAGCAAGAGCGCAGAGGAACTGCCATGAGTCAGAGGATCGCCCTGATCGGCTTCGGAGAGGCCGGCCGGACATTTGCCGGCGCAGCGCAGTGGCGCGAGGCGGCGAGCGTCTTCGACATCAAGACATTGAGCAACGCGACCGCGCCGGCCATGCAGGCGGCTTATGCAGCGGCGGGCGTCACCGGCTGCGAGACACTGGCGCAGGCGCTGGATGGCGCGGAAGTCGTGCTCAGCCTCGTCACCGCCGACCAGACGCCGATCGCCGCGCAGGCCGCGGCAAAGTCGCTGCCCAAGGGCGCGCTGTTCTGCGATCTCAACAGCGTCTCGCCCGGCACCAAGCAGCGCAATGCCGCCGCCGTCGAGGCAGCGGGCGGGCGCTATGTCGATGTCGCCGTCATGTCGCCGGTCCAGCCGGCCGCGATGAACGTGCCGCTGCTCGTCGCCGGCCCGCACGCCGAGGCGGGGGCTGACATGCTGCGCAGCATCGGCTTCACCAAGGTCTCGATTTCGGGCGGGCGCATCGGCGACGCGAGCGCGACCAAGATGGTCCGCTCTGTCATGGTCAAGGGCATCGAGGCGCTCACCGCCGAGATGCTGCTCGCGGCCGAACAGGCCGGCGTGACCGATGCCGTGCTCGCCTCGCTGGGCGGCGACTGGGCACAGAAAGCGGACTATAATCTCGACCGCATGCTGGCCCATGGCCTGCGCCGCGCGGCCGAGATGGAGGAAGTGGTCGTGACGCTGACCGAGCTCGGCATAGAGCCGCTGATGACGCGCGGCACGGTCGTGCGGCAGCGCGCGATGGGCGAGTTGCTGCAGGGCGCGGCGATGCCCGAGGATTTGAAGACGAAGCTTGCTTATCTCGCAGGACGTCATCCTGAACTTGTTTCAGGATCCATTCCTCCTGACGAAGCGGCAGCTTGAGACGGCGAGATGGATGCTGAAACAAGTTCAGCATGACGAAGAGAAAAGAGCATTTGGAAGGTGACTGAATGACGATGATCATCGACTGCCATGGCCATTATACGGTCCTGCCCAAGGCGCATGACGAATGGCGCGTGGCGCAGACAGCCGCCTTCAAGGCCGGCGAAAAGGCCCCGCCCTATCCCGAGATCAGCGACGACGAGATCCGCGAAACGATCGAGGCCAACCAGCTCCGCCTCATCAAAGAGCGCGGCGCGGACATGACGATCTTCTCCCCGCGCGCCTCGGCCATGGCCCCGCACGTCGGCGACCAGTCGGTGGCGGTGCCGTGGGCGCAGGCCTGCAACAATCTGATCGCGCGCGTCGTCGCGATGTTCCCGGACGTTTTCGCCGGCGTCTGCATGCTGCCGCAGTCGGTCGAGGCCGACATGACCAGCTCGATCGCCGAGCTGGAGCGCTGCGTGAACGAACTCGGCTTCATCGGCTGCAACCTGAACCCCGACGCCAGTGGCGGCCATTTCAAGCAGCCCCCCCTCACGGACAAGTTCTGGTATCCCTTCTACGAGAAGATGGTCGAGCTGGACGTGCCGGCGATGATCCACGTCTCGGGCAGCTGCAACCCGGCCATGCACGCGACCGGCGGCTATTATATCGCGGCCGACACGCTCGCCTTCATGCAGCTGCTCGAGGGCAATCTGTTCAAGGACTTCCCGACGCTGCGCTTCATCATCCCGCATGGCGGCGGCGCGGTGCCCTATCATTGGGGCCGCTACCGGGGTCTCGCCGATATGCTCAAGCAGCCGAGCCTCGATACGCATCTCATGAACAACGTGTTCTTCGACACCTGCGTCTATCACCAGCCGGGCATCAACCTGCTCAACGAGGTGATCGAGACAAAGAACATCCTGTTCGGCAGCGAGATGGTCGGCGCGGTGCGCGGCATCGATCCGACCACCGGCTTCTATTTCGACGACACTAAGCGCTATGTCGACGCGCTTCCCATCACGGACGATCAGCGCCACGCCATTTTCGAAGGCAATACGCGCCGCGTCTTCCCACGCCTGGACGCCAAGCTGAAGGCCCGCGGCCTTTGAACCCCATTCCCCTGGAGCGGATGAAATGACCGAGAAGAAAGAAAGAATCGACGTTCACGCCTATCTTGCCGAGTTTGAGGACATTCCCGGCACTCGCGTGTTCACGGCCCAGCGCGCGCGCAAGGGCTATCACCTGAATCAGTTCGCGATGAGCCTGATGAAGGCCGAGAACCGCGAGCGCTTCAAGGCGGACGAGAGCGCCTATCTCGACGAGTGGGACATCACGCCCGCCGCCAAGGCCGCCGTGCTGGCCCGCGACTATAACGGCATGATCGACGAGGGCGGGAATGTCTATTTCCTCTCCAAGCTGTTCTCGACCGACGGCAAGAGCTTCCAGTTCGCGGCCGGATCGATGACCGGCATGACCCAGGAAGAATATGCACAGATGATGATCGACGGCGGCCGCTCCCCGCAGGGCGTGCGCTCGATCAAGGGAGGCTACTGATATGGCACGTGTCACCACCGGCATTACGTCCAGCCACATTCCCGCGCTCGGCGCGGCGATGCAGACCGGCACCAGCGGCAATGATTATTGGGGGCCGGTGTTTAACGGCTACCAGCCGATCAAGGACTGGATCAAGCAGCCCGGCAACATGCCCGATGTCGTGATCCTCGTTTACAACGATCATGCCTCGGCATTCGACATGAACATCATCCCGACCTTCGCGATCGGTTGCGCCGAGAGCTTCAAGCCTGCCGACGAAGGCTGGGGCCCGCGCCCGGTTCCGGACGTGATCGGCCATCCGGACCTCGCCTGGCACATCGCCCAGAGCCTGATCCTCGACGAGTTCGACATGACGATCATGAACAACATGGACGTCGACCATGGCTGCACCGTGCCGCTGAGCATGATCTTCGGCGAGGTCGACAAGTGGCCGTGCAAGGTCATTCCGCTCCCGGTCAATGTCGTCACCTACCCGCCGCCGTCAGGCAAGCGCTGCTTCAACCTCGGCGACAGCATCAAGGCCGCGGTCGAGAGCTTCCCCGAGGATCTCAACGTCCATGTCTGGGGCACCGGCGGCATGAGCCACCAGCTTCAGGGCCCGCGCGCCGGCCTTATCAACAAGGAGTTCGACCTGGCCTTCATCGATCAGCTGATCGCCGACCCCGAGACGCTCAGCAAGAAACCGCATATCGAATATCTGCGCGATGCCGGATCGGAAGGCATCGAGCTGGTCATGTGGCTGATCATGCGCGGCGCGCTGGGCGAGAAGGTCAAGGACCTCTACACCTTCTATCATATCCCTGCCTCGAACACCGCGCTCGGCGCACTGATCCTCCAGCCGGAGGAAACCGCCGGCGAAGCGCTCGAGCCGCGCAAGGTGATGAGCGGGCATAGCCTCGCCAGCGCGTGATCCAACATTGCCCTCTCCCCTCGGGGAGAGGGTTGGGAGAGGGGGCCAGCGCGACATCGCACCGCCGCACTCCCTCTCACCGTTGCTCCCCCTCTCCCCAGCCCTCTCCCCCTGAAGGGGGCGAGGGAGCAGAAAGGAAAATCCCATGCGTATTGCCCTCGCTGGCGCCGGAGCCTTCGGCGAAAAGCATCTCGATGGCCTCAAGCTGATCGACGGCGTGGAGATCGTCTCGATCATTAGCCGCCGCGCCGAGCAGGCCGCGGAAGTCGCCGCCAAATATGGCGCCAGGCACAGCGGCACGGAACTGAGTGAAGCGCTCGCCCGTGACGATGTCGATGCCGTCATCCTTTGCACGCCGACCCAGCTGCATGCCGAACAGGCCATAGCCTGCATGAACGCCGGCAAGCATGTGCAGGTCGAAATCCCGCTGGCGGACAGCTGGGCGGACAGCGAGGCGGTGCTCGCCAAGCAAAAGGAAACCGGCCTCGTGTGCATGGTCGGCCATACCCGCCGGTTCAACCCGAGCCACCAGTATGTCCATAACAAGATCGTGGCGGGCGAGCTGAACATCCAGCAGATGGACGTCCAGACCTACTTCTTCCGCCGCAAGAACATGAACGCCAAGGGCGAGGCCCGCAGCTGGACGGACCATCTGCTATGGCACCATGCCGCGCACACGGTCGATCTCTTCGCCTATCAGGCCGGCAAGATCGTCCAGGCCAATGCGGTGCAGGGTCCGATCCATCCCGAGCTCGGCATCGCCATGGACATGTCGATCCAGCTGCGCAGCGAGACGGGGGCGATCTGCACGCTCTCCCTCTCGTTCAACAATGACGGCCCGCTCGGCACCTTCTTCCGCTACATCGGCGACAACGGCACCTACATCGCCCGTTACGACGATCTGGTGAACGGCAAGGAAGAGCCGATCGACCTCACCGGCGTCACCGTCTCCAACAACGGCATCGAGCTGCAGGACCGCGAGTTCATCGCCGCGATCCGCGAAGGCCGCGAGCCCAACAGCTCTGTCGCTAAGGTGCTCGATTGCTATCGTGTGCTGGGCGAGCTGGAAAAGCAGCTCGACGCTCAGGGCTGATACTGCTGGACCATCTTCGCGACATGATCGTGGAGATGGTCCGCCTCCAGCGCAGCTCGACGACGAGAACCCTGAATTCCTCGCCTCGCCGACGCGATTACGCGGGTCAATCGCGACTTTGCGAGCTGGGCATTGCGCGTTCACGCCTGACGTCCAGCGCGACATTGCCTGTGTTCGATATTGGACGAGTTTTCGCCGCCATGCGCTGAGCTGTTGGCGCTCCTATTGCGCGAGAAGCGCAAAGCGGTAAAAACCATAATCAAACATAACAAAATTATTGGGGGAACAATGGCGCATGGTCGTGTCGCGATGAGACTTTCTGTGCAATTGCGTGACGCGCTCGGCAATTATCGTATTGTCGAGGATGATGTCGTTGCGATCGGCGTGCGCCGCGACGAGGGTCGCAAGCTGGCATTGGTCCGCTCACGCCGCGAACTTGCGGAACGGATCGGCGACATCGCCCAGGCGATGGAGGCAGATGCCGAACTGAAGACCGAACCGGACAAGCAGAAGGAAATCGATCGGCTGTTCGCCGCGATGCGCTACAGCCTCGCGCTCCATCAGGCGAGCTGGCCGGCCGTGAAAATCGACGAAGATCCCGTCGCCTATCGCAATTCCGCCCTTGGCGTGAAGGAAAAATCCGACGCTTTCTGGGCTTGGTGGCAGCACAATGTCGGACTGAAAAGGGATCAGTGGGGCGCGTGATGCGTTGCACGACTGTCCCCCATGGCAGCTGCGATCATTTAGACCGGACGACAAGATGACACACCGCATTGCCCATGATCGAGGGTAAGCGCGAAGGAGAGACTGAACATGGCCATTGGTGCCGAGCTTGAGGATGCTCTGCGATCCTTTGCGATAGCCGAGCGCGATATCGTGTCGGCAGGTCAGCTGAAAGACGGCGACAACGCGATGGAACTGGTTCGCGTGCGCCGCGACCTCGTCCTGCAATTCGCCAAGGTCGGCAATGCCCTGGAGCAGGATCCCCACCTCAAGGCCAACCCCGACAAATTGACGGAAGGCACAAGGCTGTTTGCGGCCTTTCGCAGCGCGAACTCAATCAACCAGGCGAATTGGCCGGCGATCCGCGTGCGCGATGAGCGCGAGGCCTATCGCTCCGCCTCACAGCCCGTCATCGAGCGCTCGCGGGCATTCTGGGCCTGGGTCGATCAGGAGCTGGGGTTTCGGCGCTAGTTCGGCGTCCGATCCGGGCAGTCCCGTCGCATTCTCGCATCTCCACATTGATTTTTGTGCGACGCGACGACAAAGCCTGCCCATGACCTTGCCGGCCACCTCCCTCCCCACCCGCCTCCTCGGTTCCACGCCGGTTTCGGCGATCAGCTTCGGCTGCATGAACCTGTCCCACGCCTATGACGTCCCGCCCAGCGAGGAAGATGGCATCCGCGTGCTGAACCGGGCGCTGGACCTCGGCGTCACGCATCTGGACAGTGCGGCGCTCTATGGCGGTGGCGGCAGCGAACGGTTGCTGAACAAGGCCGTCGGCCATCGTCGCAAGGACTATGTCCTCGCCAGCAAATGCGTGCTCGATCAGGTCGATGGGACGCGCATCCTCGACGGGCGGCCGGAGACCATCGCTGGCTCGCTGGAGCGCTCGCTGCAGCGGCTCGGCACCGATTTCATCGACATCTATTATCTGCATCGGCTCGACATGAAGGTGCCGATCGAGGAGTCGATGGGCGCGATGGTCCGCGCCAAGGAAGCCGGCAAGATCGGCGCCATCGGCCTCTCCGAAATGTCCGCCGCGACGATGCGCCGCGCGCATGCGGTCCATCCCATCGCCGCTATGCAGTCCGAATATTCGCCCTGGGTGCGCAATCCCGAGGTCGCGGTGCTCGATGCCTGCGCGGAGCTGGGCGTCAGCTTCGTTGCCTTCTCGCCGCTGGCGCGCGGTTTCCTCTCCGGCGCCGTCACCAATGTCGACTTCGTGCCGGGCGATATCCGCATCCCGATGCCGCGCTTCCAGGAACCCAATTTCAGCGAAAATCTGAAGCTCGCGGCGCGGTTCAACGCGCTGGCAGCGGAAAACGGCCTGACGCCCGCGCAGCTCTGCCTCGCCTGGGTCCTTTCCCGCTCCCCGAACATCGTCGCCATTCCCGGCACGCGCACCATCCCGCATCTTGAGGAAAATCTCAGCGCCGCGACCGTGACGCTCTCGGCCGAAACGATCGCCACCGTTGACTCGATCTTCGCGCCGGGCGCCGTCGCCGGCCCACGCTATCCCGCACCCGTGCAGACGCAGATCGATACCGAACTTCTCCCCGAAGAGACGGAGCAGGCCTGATGGACGACCAAATCCGCCGTGCAATCGAGTGGGACTGCACGCGCCTCATCAATCTCTACATGAAGGTGAACGATGCTGGCGACTGGGATGCCGTCGCCTCGCTCTTTACCGAGGACGGCCTGCTCGCTCGCCCGACCTTGCCGGACAAGCCCTATGTCGGCCGTCAGGCGATCCTCGACGGCTTCCGCTCGCGCCCGGCCGGTATCGTGACACGCCATGTCGTCTCGAACATCGTCGTCGATGTGGAGAGCGAGACCGAGGCAAGCGCCTTCTGCGTGATGCTGCTCTATCGGGGCAAGACTACCGAGAATGGCAGCCTGCCATCCCACGATCCCGCCGATCCGCTGATCGGCACTTTCAACGACCGCCTGCGCAAGACCGCCGATGGCTGGCGGTTTGCCGAGCGCCGCGGCGGACTGGATTTTGCCCCATGAGCGACAGCACGACCGACGATTTCATCCCGTTCCTCTCGCGGCCCTATCGCATCGAATGGGGTCATTGCGATCCGGCGGGCATCGTTTATGCGCCGCGCTTCCTGGAGATGTTCGGCGAGAGCACGATCATGCTCTTCGAAAAGGCGCTCGGCGTGCGCAAGAAGGACATGCTGAGCGCGCAGGGCGTCGTCGGCTATCCTATGGTCGACGTGTCGGCGAAGTTCATGCGCCCGGCCGCTTATGGCGATGACGTCGTGCTGGAAGCCGCCGCGCCCGAGTTCGGCAATTCGAGCTTCACGATCGCGCACCGCCTGCTGAAAAACGGGCATGTCTGCGTGACCGGCATTGAGAAGCGCGTCTGGACGATCCGCGACGCCGAGCGCCCCGGCGGGATGCGCGCCGAGCGTGTGCCGGATGACGTGCGGGCGAAGTTCGCGAGCTAGGTGGCGTAGCGTCGGCTTCTAATCCGCCGTCACTCCGGGCTTGTGTGGATGAGATGTGGTTCTCCGTATCAAGCTTCGCCCGCCTCTCCCGAAACGACCACCCTCCTCAAATTGCACTGGCCAAGCGCGCTCGCCCGCGACACAAAGGGGCCAATCGATAAAGTCGGACCTTGGAGAGGGGCGCAAATGGAAATGACGCAAGGGAGCGCGGCAACCGGGACCGGTCGGCGTAGCGGTGGTTATCAGGCCTGGCTCGTCGGGCTGCTCAGCATCAATTTCGGCATCGTCTTCTTCGACCGGCAAGCGCTCAACGTGCTCATGCCGTTCGTGCAGCCGGAGCTGTCGCTCACCAACACGCAGATCGGCCTGCTGGCGAGTGCGCTCTCCTTCACTTGGGCGCTGGCGGCGTTCGGCGTCGGCAAGCTCTCGGACACGATCGGCAACCGCAAGCTATTGCTGATCCTCTCGACCCTCGGTTTCTCGGTCTGCTCCTTCGCCAGCGGCATCGCGACCAGCTTCATCCTCATGCTGTCTGCCCGCCTGCTCATGGGCGCGGCCGAGGGCGGCATCATGCCGATCAGCCACGCCATGGTGGCGACCGAGGTCGATCCGAAGCATCGCGGCCTGGCGCAAGGCATCGCGCAGAATTTCGGCTCCAACCTGCTCGGCTCGTTCATCGCGCCCGTGCTGCTTGTCTGGTTCGGGCAGGAATTCGGCTGGCGCAATGCCTTCTTCCTCGCCGGTATTCCGGGCATCGTCAGCGCCGCCATCATCTGGTTCACGCTCAAGGAGCCGCCCGCCCCGCCCAAGCCCTCGGCCGAGCATGAAGGCGAGAAATATGGCGTGATGGACGCGATGCGGAACCGCAACGTGTTCCTCTGCGTCGTGCTCGGCGTGCTGATGGTGAGCTATTTCGTGATCTGCCTCACCTTCCTGCCCATCTATCTGACCAGCATCCGCGGCTATTCGGCAATCGAGATGAGCTGGCTGATCGGGACGCTCGGCATCTCGGCGACGATCGGCAGCTTCGCGACATCGGGCCTCTCCGACCTCATCGGCCGCAAGCCGGTGATGATCGCCATGCCGCTGATCGGCGTCATCCTCCCGCTGGGTGCCATGTACTGGGCCGGGTCGGTCTGGGGCCTCGCCGCCATCTTCTTCTTCGGCTGGGGCCTCAATGGCATCTTCCCGCTGTTCATGGCGACGGTACCCTCTGAAAGCGTCGATCCGCGCCACGCGGCGACCGCGCTCGGCCTCACCATGGGCTCGGCGGAAATCCTCGGCGGCGTGTTCGCGCCCGGCATCGCCGGTGCCGCAGCAGACGCCAGCACGCTCGCCGCACCGCTCTGGATCATGATCGGCCTCACGATCGCGGGCGGGATCGTCGCGATGTTCCTCAAGGAAACGGCGCCGCGCGCTCTCGCTCGCCGTGGAGCGGCATAGGGACGCCCCCGTCATGCTTTCTCCGGCTTCGACGCCCGTGCGCCGCTCGGCTTCCTATCAGATCCTTCTGGTCGGCCTGCTGAGCCTCAATTTCGGCATCGTCTTCTTCGACCGGAATGCGCTCAACTTCCTCATGCCGTTCGTGCAGCCGGAGCTGCGGCTCACCAATACGCAGGTCGGCCTGCTGGCCAGCGCCCTCTCCTTCACCTGGGCGCTGGCCGCGTTCGGCATCGGCAAGCTTTCCGACACGCTGGGTAGCCGAAAGCGCCTGCTCATCCTCTCGACGATCGCCTTCTCGCTCTGCTCGTTCATGAGCGGCATCGCCTCGACCTTCGCGCTGCTGCTCGGCGCGCGGCTTCTCATGGGCGCGGCGGAGGGCGGCATCATGCCGATCAGCCACGCCATGATCGCCAGCGACGTCGCGCCGGAGCGACGCGGCATCGCGCAGGGCGTCGCGCAGAATCTCGGCTCCAGCCTGCTCGGTTCCTTCGCGGCGCCGGTGCTGCTCGTCGCCTTCGCCGAGGCCTTCGGCTGGCGCTCGGCCTTCTATCTGGCCGGCGTACCCGGCATCGTCAGCGCCATCCTGCTCTGGTTCCTCATCGACGAAGCCGCGCCACCGCCCAAGGCGGCGCCCGGCGCCGCGAAGACGCATGGCATCATGGACGTGCTGCTCCAGCGCAATGTCTGGGTGTGCGTCGTGCTCGGCGTCCTGCTCGTCTCCTATCTGGTGATCTGCTGGGCGTTCATGCCGCTTTTCCTCACGACTATGCGCGGCTACTCGCCGGACGTGATGGGCTGGCTGATGGGCACGCTCGGCGTCTCGGCCGCCGTGGCGAGCTTCGTCATCGCGGGCCTGTCGGACAAGATCGGGCGGCGGCCGGTAATGATCGTCATGCCGTTCGTGTCGATCATCCTACCGCTCACCGCGCTCTATTATCAAGGGCCCGCCTGGATGATGGCGCTGCTCTTCTTCATCGGCTGGTCGATGAACGGCATCTTTCCGCTGTTCATGGCGACCATCCCGTCCGAGAGCGTGGATGCGCGCCATGTCGCCACCGCCCTCGGCCTCACCATGGGCGTGGCGGAAGTGCTGGGCGGCGTGTTCGCGCCGTCGCTGGCCGGCATGGCGGCCGATGCGAGCGACCTTTCGGCGCCACTCTGGATCATGTTCGCGCTGGCGATCGCCTCGGGGCTAATCGCCTTGTTCCTCGACGAGACCGCGCCTCGCATCATCGCACGGCGTTCTTAAGTCCTCGCCCCTTTCGGGGAGAGGATACGGAGCCTTGCGAGCTTGCTCGCTAGGCGGAGTTGGAGAGGGGCTGCGACGGGCCACCCCCCTCTCCAAGCTTCGCTAGCCGCTCACGCGGCAAGCTGCGCTATCCTCTCCCCGAAAGGGGCGAGGATAAGGAAAATCACCCCCGCGCAGCCGCCAGATCGGCGCCTTCGCGCAACGCCCGGAGCTTCTTCCAGGCGACCTCGGGATCGATCTTGCCGTAGCCGGCGAACGTGCCGAAGCCGCAATCCGTGCTGGCAAGCACGCGATCGGCGCCGACGATGCCGGTGAAGCGCGCGATGCGCTGGGCGATCAACTCGGGATGCTCGACATAGTTGGAGCAGCTGTCGATAAGCCCTGGCGCCAGCACGGTGTCATCCGGCAGCTTCGCATCGCGCCAGACCGTCCATTCATGCTCGTGCCGGGGATTGGCAGCCTCGAACAGCAGGATCGCAGGCCGCGCTTTCAGGATGACGGGCAGTATCTTGGCGAGATCGATGTCGTGATCGTGCGGGCCTTCATAATTGCCCCAGCAGATGTGCATGCGCAGCCGATCGCGCGGCAGGCCGGCAGTCGCGGCATTCAATGCCTCGACATTGGCCTCGGCGACCTTGACGAATTCCTCGTCGGTCAGATCCTGATAGCCGGTGTGCCGCGACATGGCCAAATCGGGACAATCGAGCTGCAAATCGAAGCCCGCCGCGATGATCGCTTCATATTCCGGCCGCATCGCCGTTACCAGATCGGCGAGATAGGCCTCGTGGCTCGGATAAAAAGCATTGGGCTGGAACGCCGTGATGAGCCCAGGCGACGCCGCATTCATGAAGCCGCGCTTGCCCTGCCCCGCTTGCGACAGCGCCGCCCGGAAGCGACGAATGTCGTCAAGGCACGGCTCGAGCGTGCGCAGCCTCACCGGCGCAATGCAGGAGGCCCGCGTGAACTCCTGATCGCCCATGATCGCCGCGAGCTTGCGCCGCAGGTCGGGATAGGGCGCGAGGTCGAGCGCCGGCTTGCGCGCCGTATGGCCGCCAAAGCCCGTCAGCCTTTCAATCACATAGGTCGAGTAGCCGATCTTGCCGAGTTCCCCGTCCGAAACGATGTCGACGCCTTCAGCGACCTGACGCGCGACGCTTTGCGTGATCGCGGCCTGCGTGACCGCCTCGAATTCAGCCGCGTCATAAGGCTCGCCATGATCGCGCGCGAGCAACAGGGGGACCAGGTCCCCACCCCGTGGCAAACTTCCCACATGGGTGGTGGCAACAAATGTCATCGGCTCTCTCCTTCCGATAGATGGTTGCGAATCGTATGATAAGCTGGCTCAGAGACACTTCTCTCCGATATAAAGCAACTTGACTTTGCTCGTTTCATTGTGTGAAATCGTCTTTCCGAACACGGGCGTGTTACTTACTAGACACACCCACCCGTGCTAGGGGCAACAATAGTCGGCGGGTAACCCTGTGGGGGCACGAATATTACGCCGGCACCAGGAGGAGAGAGATATGCGCGTGCAATTCACGCTTACGACAGCCGTGTTCGCCCTAGCCGCAGCGCTCGCAGCGCCGGCCATTGCCCAGAACGAAACATCAGCGCCGCAAGAGGCCGATGCCGGGGAAACCCAGGACATCGTCGTCACTGCCCAGTTCCGCGAAACACGCCTGCAGGACACGCCGATCGCCATCACTGCGGTCAACGGCGCCATGCTTGAAGCCCGCGGCCAGACGAACATCGCTCAGGTCGCCGCACAGGCCCCGAACGTGTCGCTCCGCCCGCAGGGGCAAGGCGGCGGCTCTGGCCTTATCGCGTTCATCCGCGGCGTCGGCCAGGTCGATTTCAACTATGCTCTGGATCCGGGCGTCGGCGTCTATGTTGACGATGTCTATATTCCGACGCTGTCCAGCTCGCTGCTTGAGCTGATCGATCTTGACCGCGTCGAGATCCTGCGTGGCCCGCAAGGCACGCTCGCAGGCAAGAACGCCATCGGCGGCGCCATCAAATTGTTCAGCGCCAAGCCGCGGGGCGACAACTCGGGCATGCTGCGCGTCGAATATGGCTCGTACAATGAGATCAGCGTGCGCGGCATGATGGATTTCGCCATCACCGATAACCTCTCGATGCGTGTCTCCGGCATGGGCCGCGGGCGTGACGGCTATGTCGCCATGCTCGACTATGGCCAGACGCATCCCAATTCGAACGTGCCCCAGAACAACACGCGCGGAAGCGGCAACTCCGACTATGCGACGATGGGCGGCCAGAACATCATCGCGGCCCGTGCCGCGCTACGCTGGGAGCCGACCAGCGCCCTCGAAATCAATATTTCCGGCGACTACACGCGGGAAAAATCGGAAGCGATTCCGACCGTCCTTCTGGCCGCAGGCGCGATCTGCTCTGCGCCGGCTTGCACCAACTTCAACCCGGCATCCGTCGGCAATTCTTTCTCCGTGAATGGCAGCGGGGCGCCCGTCTACACCAACCCCTGGCTGGTCGGTAAGAACGGCCAGGCCGTGAACATGAGCTGCGCCTTCGTACCGGCAGGCAAATTTGGGTGCGACACGGGCGGCGACCTGCTGGGCTGGGATCCGCGTTTCGTCAGCTATTCGAACTTCATGGATGCCATGGCACCCAACGCACAGGCGCCCTACAAGCCCTATTTCGCTCTGCCCATCACCGAATTCCAGGGCTGGGGCGTGCACGGCACCCTGAACTACGACATCAACGACAATCTGGAGTTCGTCTACATCGGCTCCTATCGCAAGTATGAGTCTAAGTTCGGCCAGGACCAGGATGCGACACCGATCCCGGTCGCGCAACTCGACAACCAGTTGAACCACCATGCGTTCACGTCGGAAATCCGCCTCAACTTCTCGGCCGGCGATGGCATGCTGGACGGTACGGTCGGCGGCTTCTACCTCGATCAGGAAGGCGTCTACACTGCCCGCGTCGATCTGAACTATGTCGCGCCGGCCACCATCGACTTCCTACATGGCCCGGACACGACGCCCAGCAACACCAAGGCGCTGTTCGCGACCGCGACCGTTCGCCCGGTCGAGGGACTCAGCATCACCGGCGGCATCCGCTATACGAAGGACAAGAAGGACTACACCTACTTCCGTCGGAACCCGGATGGCACTCGTCCGGATGCTGGATGCGCAATCGGCGGTCTGTTCGGGGCTCCCAACTGCCTGCTGGCGGGCATCTATGGGATTACCGGTAGTTTCGAGGGCGATCGCTGGGATTGGCGAATCGTTGGCGACTATCGCTTCTCCGAGCAGTTCCTAGCCTACGCATCGGTCTCGACGGGCTTCAAGGGCGGCGGCGTCAATCCGCGTCCGTTCGTTGCCGACCAGCGTCTGCCGTTCAATCCGGAAACGCTCACCACCTACGAAGTCGGCTTCAAGGCCGACCTCTTCGACCGCAAATGGCGCCTGAACGGTGCGATGTTCCTGAACAAGTATCAGAACATCATTCTCGCCAAGGTCCGCTGCGTTGAATCGGTGCTGCAGACGCCCTGTCTGCGTCCGGACAATATCGGTGCGGCCGACGTGAAGGGCTTTGAGCTCGAGTCGACCTTCCGTCCGATCGATGGCCTGACCATCGACGGCAGCCTCGCCTATCTCGACTTCAAGTACACCTCGGCGGCCATTGGTGGCTTCCTGGTCTCGGGCAAGGATGCGCAGGGCAATCCGGTGGTCGGCGCCGTTCCCGCGACCGCTATCACGCCCTATACGCCGAAGTGGACCTGGAGCACGGGCGTTCAGTACGACTACGTCACCGACATGGGCACGTTCACCGCACGTGTGGATGGCTCGTATCAGGGCAAACTCTTCACCAACGCCGAAAACACCGATTGGGGCACGATCAAGGGCCGATTCCTTGCGAACGGTCAGATTTCGTGGCGCGATGGTGATGGCGACTGGAAGGTTACGCTCGAAGTCAAGAACCTGACGGACAAGTATTATTTCACGACCGTCAGCGACGTCACGACCTCGCTGGGCCTCGTGAGCGGCGTGCCCGGCCTGCCGCGGACCTGGCTGCTCGGCGTGACGCGCAACTTCTAAGAAGTGCGCAAGAAATAACAGGAGAGGACGGGAGGGGCCGGACGAAAGTCCGGCCCCTTTCCTTTTGGCGCAGCGATGAAATCTCCTCGATTTCCGACGCGGAATCGATACGCTTCGTGCTAA
This sequence comes from Sphingobium xanthum, assembly GCF_019737615.1. Classification (GTDB taxonomy): domain Bacteria; phylum Pseudomonadota; class Alphaproteobacteria; order Sphingomonadales; family Sphingomonadaceae; genus Sphingobium; species Sphingobium xanthum. The sequence continues at coordinate 306,775 of NZ_JAHKKS010000002.1, forward strand.
GGAAAGGCTTGATCTGGCGGCACGCAACTGCATACTATGATAGGTATAATGCCGGATCGACATGCCCTGCCCGGCCGCACAGGACCAGGATTGCCTCATGCTCATCAAACGCCTCGATCACGTCAATATCCGCACCCGCGATCTGCCGCCGGTCGTCGCCTTCTATCGCGACATAATGGAGCTGGAGGAACGCGATCCCCCACCCAATCTCGACAGGACGATGGTGCGCTGGATGTACGACCACAAGGACGATCCGATCGTCCACATCTCGACGCCCGGTGCCCTCAGCGAGCATGGCCAGTATGACAATATCACCGGCACGACCGGCGGCCTCGATCATGTCGCCTATCAATGCTTCGGCATCGAGCCGTTGCGCGAGCGACTGAAGAAGTTCAACGTCCCCTGGCGCGAGAACCGGGTAGAGGTGATCAAGATGACGCAGGTGTTCATCCACGACCCGACCGGCGTCCAGATCGAGCTCAACGTGTTCGACGAAGATCCGGACGCCTAGCGTCGTCCGATTCGGCACATCGAAAATGAGCCCGCCACATTCCTTATCGACGGTCGAGCGGTTTTCGACTCCCTTCTTCTCCGCCAAGGCCAATTTGCGGCTGTGGAATGAAGTCGCCGAGATCAGCTCGGCAGGCCTGACGATTGATGCGGCGAGCGCCGGTTTTCGGGGCGACCTCTATCGGTGGCGGCTCGGCGACATCACTTTGCTCTGGCCACACGCCACCGAAAGCGTGGTGCGCCGGCGGCCCACCACGGGCGGCGAAGAACGTCTCCTCGTCCATCTTCAGGGACGCGGCGAATGCCTGCAGCAGCAGGGAGCGCGGCAATGCCGCCTGCGGCCAGGCGATCTTTCGCTTTGCACCTCCGAACTTCCCTCGGAATTGCGGACGACCACGCATGACATGCTGGTCATCGATCTGCCGACACGCCACCTGCAGGGGCGCGTCACGAATCTCGATCACTATCTTGCCCGCATCTTCCCGAGCCATTCCCCTTCGGTGCAGGCCTTTCGACGGTTCCTGACCAGCACCTGGCAGGATGGCATCGCCGCGAACGCCCAGGCCAATGCGGCCTGGCAACATGAGCTGCATCAATGCATCGTCAGCATGCTCGTGCTCATCCTGCGAGGGGCGGATCATGATGTCCCCGCTCCGTCGGGATTCGATCGGATCGCGCGGATCGTGGGAACCCGTTTTCACGATCCCGCGCTGTCGGGGCAGGCAATTGCCGACGAGTTGGGCGTCTCGCTCCGCACGGTGCAAATGTGGCTGGCGGCAAACGGATGGACGCCGCGAGACTATGTGGCCGCTCGCCGGATGGAGGCAGCCGCCCAGATGCTCGTCACATCGCCGCAGACATCGATTTCTGCAATCGCCTTCGATTGCGGCTTTGAGGACATCGCCCATTTCAGCCGTTCTTTCCGACGGCATTTCGGCATGCCGCCACGGCAATGGCGCATAACAGGAGGGGCTCCGGTTTCTGCGCATTGATCCAAGGCGGTTGCGCGTGATGACAAGCGCGTCGCAACACGTCGGACTAATATGACTTGGCAGGTCGATAGGGAAAACGGCCATCGACACTGTGTTTGTTAGTGAAAGACAGAGATGTCCCGTCCGGTGCGACATTCGCCAGACAGGACAAGAAGGAGAGAGATCGCATGAACAAGGAAACGCGGATGACTGCGCCTCCCAGCCAGGAGCGCAAGATCGTCAAGGTGCCGGAACTCTTCCCGGACCTTATCGCCAAGCATGCCTTTGCCGGTCGCTTCGTCCATTATGACGAGACGGACAGTCCCTGGGTGCCCTTCGGCGAGAATGCCGCCATCAAGCATCTGCTCTTCGACACGCGCCACAATATCTATTCTAACATCCTGTGGATGAAAGGCCCGAGCGTCGTCGGCACTCACAAGCATCGCGGCTATGTGGTCATGATGTGCCTCGAGGGCAGCGTCCATTATCTGGAGTATGACTGGCTCGCGACGCCCGGCTGCTTCATCTACGAGACGCCCGGCGAGGCCCATACACTCGTCACCGATCATCCCGACGGCTGCAAGCTGTTCGGCTGGATGCAGGGGCCGAACGAGTTCTACGACAGCGACGGCAATATGGTCATGACTGCGGACGTCTGGTGGTTCATGGATCATTATGAGAGCTACTGCCGCGCGAACGACATTCCGATCAATCCGCAGCTCTATCTCTGAACCAGCCCGGCAAAGGATCGTCATGGCCAGTGAACCGCTCAGCGCTCCGCCTTCCGGAGCGTACAAGATCGTCGCCGTTCCGGAAATTCACCGCGAGGTCGTCGATCGCTATGTCCGCCCGGGCTCCTATGTCGGCAGTTCGGAAGCCGAGAGTCCGTGGGTGCCGTTCGGCGACAATGCCGCCATCCGCCACCTCGCCTTCGACGTGCGGCAGAATGTCTATGCCAACATCCTCTGGATCAAGTCGCCCGGCGTCATCGGCACCCACAAGCATCGCGGCATGGTCTGGGCGATCGGGCTGGAAGGCACGTTCCGCTATCTCGAATATGACTGGCTCTGCCATCCCGGCGAATTCATCACCGAATTTCCCGGCCATGCGCACACGCTCGTTACCGATGAACCCGATGGCATGAAGGCCTTCTTCTGGATGCAGGGCGCCAACGAGTTTTACGACGATCAGGGCAACCACGTCGAGACGCTCGACGTCTGGTGGTTCATCAACCACTATGAGACCTACTGCCGGGAGAACGGTCTGCCCATCAACAAGGAGCTTTACCTGTGAGCAGCACGCCCAAAGCCCTCGAACAGTTCGACATCGCCGGCCGCAGCGCGATCGTGACCGGTGCGGCCTCGGGCATCGGCCTTGCCTATGCCGAGACGATGGCGGAGGCCGGCGCCAAGGTGACGCTGACCGACGTGGATCCCGCGGCCGCCGAGCGCGAAGCGGCCCGCTTGCGCTCGGAAGGCTATGAGGCCCGCGCCGACCAGCTCGATGTGCGTGATCGCACGCGCACGCGCGAAGTCTTCGACGCGCATGAGGCGGCCTATGGCGGCCTCGACATCGCCTTCGCCAATGCCGGCCTCGGCCTCGGCCCCGGCTTCTGGAATCCGAACGGTTATCGCGATCCCGATGGCCAGATCGACACCTACAATCCCGAAATGTGGGACACGATCATCGCGATCAACCTGACCGGCGCCTACAACACGATGCGCGAAGCGGCGCGGCTGATGAAGAAGGGCGGCAAGCCCGGCTCGATCATCGCCACCTCGTCCAACGCGGCGGTGGTCTGCGAGCCGATCGTGCCGATGCCCTATATGCCGTCCAAGGCGGGGGTCAGCCACATGGTCAAGCACATGGCGTTCGAACTCGGCGAGTACAAGATCCGCGTCAACGCGATCCTGCCCGGCCCCTTCGCGACCAACATCGCCGATGGTTCGCTCAAGGACCCGGTCGTGCGCAAGGCCTGGGACGATTCCACGCTGATGGGCAAGATCGGCGATCCGCACCAGCTCAAGCCACTGGCGCTGTATCTTGCCTCTGACGCATCGAGCTATGTGACCGGCGCGCAAATGCTGATCGACGGCGGCATGGCATTGGGGAGATTTGGCTAATGTTACGTTCTTTTCTGACGCTGATCGCACTGCTTGCCATGTCGCCGCTCAGGGCGCAGCAGGAGGCGCCCAAGCCGCTCGAGGTCGAGGTTCTGCGAACCGGACCCGGCTCGCTGCACGTCAACATCGCCCTCATCAAGGGCGAGCGCGACGCTGTTCTCGTCGATGCGCCGTTCACCAGCGCGGACGCTCACCGCGTCGTCGCCATGGTGCTCGAAAGCGGGAAGCGGCTGACCCATGTATTCGTGACACACGACCATCCCGATCACTTCTTCGCCATGGAGGTGATCCAGGATGCATTCCCCGACGCCCGGATCGTGGCTCATCCGGTTGTGGTGGCCGATATCTGGCGCTCCCTCCCTTTCAAGGTGAAGCGCTGGGGTCCGCTGCTCGGACGCAACGGCCCCATCCATCCGAGCGCGCCGACGCCGCTCGCGGGCGACACGATCCTGCTCGAAGGCCATGAGCTGAAGGTGCTGGGTCCGATGGCCGGCGATCATGTTCACGCGACCGCGCTCTGGGCGCCGTCGATCCAGGCGCTCTTCCCAGGGGATCTGGTCTTCAACCAGATGCATCTCTGGCTGGGCGAACACGACCCGTCGAATATCGTCGCCTGGGGCAAGGCGCTGGACGGTCTCGCCGCGCTCAAGCCGCGGATCGTCGTCGCGGGTCACAGTCGGCCCGGATTGCCCAACGACATGACCGGGCTGACGTTCACCCAGAGCTACATCGCCGCCTGGCCGAAGCTCGTCGCGCAGTCGAAGGATTCAGCGGACCTGCGCAGTCGTGTCCAGAAGAGTTTCCCCGATGCCATCGACGCGCTCGACAACTTCATCCTCGGCAATTCTTCCAAGGTCGCGATGAAGGAAGAACCCAAATGGACGGAATGAGGGCGCAATAACCTCAGCCACCGCGCGACGCCATCTGACCAGGAGAGAGCAATGACCACCCAAGCCCAGGCCGCCATTTGCTATGGCAGCGAAAAGCCCTTTTCGATCGAGGACATCCGTCTCGACGATCCCCGCGATGACGAAGTTCTGGTGCGCATCGTGGCCTGCGGCGTCTGCCACACGGACATGGCAGTGCGCGATCAGCACATCCCCGTCCCCCTCCCCGCCATTCTTGGTCATGAAGGCGCGGGCGTGGTCGAGAAGGTCGGCTCCGCCGTCACGCATGTGAAGCCCGGCGATCGGGTGATCATGAGCTTTGACAGCTGCGGCCATTGCCCGAGCTGCGACATTCACAAGCCGACCTATTGCTACAATTTCTTTCCGTACAACTGGATCGGCACGCGCGCCGACGGCAGCCCGACGGCATATCAGGGCGGCACCCCGCTCAATGCCAATTTCTTCGGCCAGTCGTCTTTCGCGACCTACGCGATCGCGCATGCCAGCAACACCGCCCGCGTGCCGGACAGCGCGGCACATCTTTCAATGGAAACGCTCGCGCCGCTCGGCTGCGGCCTGATGACCGGCGCTGGCGCCGTGCTGCGCAGCATGGCCGTGCGAAAGGGGCTTCCGATCGCCGTGTTCGGCACGGGCGCAGTCGGCCTCGGCGCGATCATGGCCGCGAAGATCGCGGGCGCGAACCCGATCATCGCCGTCGATATTCACGACAGCCGCCTCGCCCTCGCCAAGGAGCTCGGCGCGACGCACACGATCAACGACAAGAGCCAGAACGCGGTAGACGAAATCCGCGCGCTCTGCCCGCAGGGCCTCGGCTATGCGTTCGACACGACGGGCATCAACAAGATCATCGAGCAGGCTTTCTCCCTGCTCGCCCCGCTCGGCATCGTCGGCATCGTCGGCGCGTCTGCACCGGGCGACATGCTGACCTTCGACGAGTCCAATTTCATGGGTGGCGGGCGCCGTGTCATGGGCATTCTCGGCGGCGATTCCGACATTCACGGCTTCCTGCCCGAACTGATCGAGCATCACATGGCCGGCCGCTTCCCGCACGACAAGCTCATCAAGACCTATCCTTTCGATGCGATCAACGAGGCCTTCCATGCCGGCGAAAGCGGCGAAGTGGTAAAGCCCGTGCTCCTCATGCCCAGCTGAACGGGACCGATCCCCATGCGCGCCGCTATCATGCAAGGGCTGCACAAGCCCCTCCTCGTCGACACCCTGCCCGATCCGATGCCCGGCGCCGGCGAGCTGGTGATCAAGGTAGGCCGCTGCGGCATTTGCGGATCGGACCTGCACATGACCGAGGACTCCGGATACGGCAAAGGCCCCGGCACGGTGCTTGGCCACGAGTTCGCGGGCGAAGTTGTCGCGCTCGGCAGCGGCGTCGAGGGGCTCAGGACGGGCGACCTTGTCTCGGTCAGCCCGCTCAAGAGCTGCGGCCAGTGCAGCGCCTGTCAGGCCGGCGAAGTCGCCTGGTGCAGCCAATTCGGCTTGCAGGAAGGCGGCTATGCCGAGTTCGCCATCACCCGGCCGAACCAGTGCATTAAGCTGCCGCAGCAGCTCAGCCTGGCCGATGGCGCGATCGTCGAGCCGCTCGCCGTCGCGCGGCACGGTGTCACGCTCTCCGGCATCAAGCCGGGCGACAAGATACTGATCCTCGGCGCGGGGCCGATCGGCCTTGCCGTCGCCTATTGGGCACGCCGTGCGGGTGCCTCCCGCGTCGTCCTGCAGGACATTGCCGACTGGCAGCGCCAGCGCGCGCTGGAGATGGGCGCGAGCGATTTCATCGTGGACCGAGAAGACCCGGTCGGCGCGGCCACCCGCGCACTCGGCGGCCTTGCCGACATCGTCTTCGAGTGCGTCGGCATCCCCGGCCTCATCGCGCAAGCCGTGCAGCAAGTCCGCCCGCGCGGCACGATCCTGCTGCTGGGCCTCTGCAACATGCCCGACACGTTCAACAGCTTCGCGATGCTCTCCAAGGAAATCCGCCTCGTCACCTCCGCCTTCTTCACGCGCGGGGAATATGAGGCGTCGCTCGACGCGCTGGAGCGCGGCTCGCTGGAGCCCCGGTCCCTCGTGACCGACACGATCAGCCTCGCCCAGACGCCGGACGTGTTCGAGAGCCTCAAGAAGCGCACCCATCAGTGCAAGGTGATGATCGCGCCTGCGGACTGAGGCCGAGGGACTGACGGGTAAGATGCAGACCTGTAGCCCCTCCTCTTCAGAAGAGGGGGTTGGGGTGGTGCTGGGCTTGTCTGACGATCGCTGAACAAACGATGCTGCGCATCGCCATCCCCCCTCCCCTTTTCCGAAGAGGAGGGGCGATAACAACCGCTCTTACGCAATCCCGACCTCAAAACCGCGCAACTCGACCACTCTTTTCGCCGCCCAATCGCAAACAGGATTTGAACCCGCCCCCAGTCGCAGCTAGTCCCGTCACATGTCCCTTCGTAAAGTACGACTGGCCGTCACTGCCGCCCTGGCCATCGCGCCGGGTGGGTTGCTGGCCGAGCCGGTCTCCATCCTGCCGCCGGCGCTTCCGCAGCAGCCACAACCGCAGCCCCCCTCCACACAGCCGCCGCAAGTCCCGCCGCCGGTCCTGATCGTCCCGCAGCTTCAAATCCCGTTGCCGCAGCTCAGCGCCACGCAGACCGCTTTCCTGCGCGGCTGGCTGGCCGATGGCGCGCGTCAGGGCCTCACCAGCAGCACGACGCAGGGGGACGCCGCGCTTTCCGGAGACGCCCTCGCCCGCGCGGCTCTGGACCGCGCCAGCGCGCTGCATCGCGGCCGCGTGGACACGGCCGATTTCCTCCAGGTCTGGGCGCTGCGCCCGGCCGCCTATGATCCGCTGCCCGGCTTCCTCGCGGCCGTGAAGGACGATCGCCTGCCGCAATGGGCCGCCGGCCTCACCCCCCGCTATGCGGGCTATGAGGGCCTGCGCCAGGGCCTCGCCAGATATGAAAAAATTCGCGATTCCGGCGGCTGGCCTACGCTCACCGCCAAGTCCACCGCCCCCGAAATTCGCCAGCGCCTGCGCATCGAGGACGATGCCGTCACTGACAAGGAGCCGATCACGGCCGCGATCCAGCGCGCCCAGCGCCGCTATGGGCTGGAGCCCACCGGAACGCTCGGCGTCCGCACTCTCGCCGCGCTCAACACGCCGGTCGGCGCACGCATCGGCGCGATCATGGCCAATATGGAGCGCTGGCGCTGGCTCCCGGCGGACCTGCCCGTCAACCGCGTGCAGGTGAACATCGCGGCGGCCGTGCTGACCGTATTCGAGGGTGACAAGCCGATCGCTTCCATGCGCGCCGTGACGGGTAGCCCCGGCAACGAAACGCCGATGCTCGTCTCGAACATCCATTCGATCGTCGTCAATCCGCCATGGAACGTGCCCACGTCCATCGCCAAGCGCGAGCTTTGGCCCAAGGGGCGCGGCACGCTGCTGGCGCAGGGCTACAAGATCCTCAAGACGCCGGACGGCGGCGAGCGGATCGTCCAGCCCGCCGGGCCGAACAGCGCGCTGGGCCGACTCAAGTTCGATTTCGACAATCCCTTCGCGGTCTATCTGCACGACACGCCGCTGCGGGGCCGCTTCACCAGCTATGACCGGCTGGCCAGCCACGGCTGCGTCCGTCTCGAAAAGCCGATCCCGCTCGCCGAGCTCATGGTGCAGGACGATCCCGCGCTCGCCGGGCGCATCCAGACCCTGATCGACACTGGCAAGACCCAGCGCGTCACCCTGCCCAGCGAGGTCGCGGTCTATCTGCTTTACTGGACGGCTTTCTCCAGCGCCAACGGCACCATGAATTTCCGCGACGATCCCTATGGCTGGGACAAGCTGCTCGCGGCCAAGATCGATGCGTCCACGCGGCGCGCACAAGCGGTCGTCACCGCATCACGGGAACCCTGAACATGACTTTGAAATGGACTATCGCGCTCGCCGCCACATTCGTACTAGCCGGCTGCAACGGAGAACCGGACAAGCAGCCGGTCAACGATACAAACCTGTCGGACGAAGTGCCGCTCAACAGCATCCCGCCCGAAACCATGCCGACGCCCGCCAATGCGGCTCCGGTCGAGAACAAAGTGGCGCCACCGGAATTCTCCGACGAACAGCAGATCCAGGACGATGCCGAGGCGACCGGCATGACCAGCCGTTTGCCGGATGAGTCCGCGGCGCCGGACGGCGGCGCGCAGGACCATGCCGGCCATGGCTCGGGCAATGCGGCGTCAAACTAGGGCGGGCGCGCACATGCGATCGGCAGAAATTAAGGCTTCTCACTGAAAAGCTGACTTTCGGGACACGAGGACGTTGCGGACATTAACACCCCTCCTCCTCAGAGGAGGGGTCGGGGGTGGTGGCGATGCGCCAGCATCGCTCGCGAAGCGATCATTCGCACCGTTGCTACACCACCCCAACCCCTCCTCTGAAGAGGAGGGGCTAGCGACCACCCCATCGCGCCGCTCCACTATCGCATGGCCGCGTCTAGGAACAGCCGGTTCGAGCACGATCGATATTTGTCCTGCCCACTAAGGAGGAGGCGCAATCTCCCCTCCCCACTCCTTCTCAACCGCATACCCCGACCGCTCCCCGGACCGGGACGGTCGCCAATCCCGGCCATTGCGATGTGCAGGGACATCTCCTAGATTCAGGGCATGAACCGGCGTCTTTTCATGAGGCATGCGCTCACCGGCCTGGGGCTTGGTTGCCTGCCCCCGGCGATGGCCCGTGCCGCGTCGGAAGCCTTGTCCGTCCCGTTGGGCGCACCATCCGCCCCGCCCGCGCCGGACGCGGTGATGGCCATGATGGGACTGCCCGTAAAGACCTCGGTCGGCCTCTTGCTGGAGCGCGCGCGCGCCGCGCTCGATACGCATTCCGACAGGATCGCGCTGCGCGACCGGATCGCCATCGCGGACTTCGCCGCCGCCTCGAACCAGCATCGCTTCCACATCGTCGATCTCGCCGCAGGCAAGGCGGTTTCCTATCTGGTCGCGCATGGCCTCGGTTCCGATCCCGAGCATTCGGGCTATCTCCGCTCTTTCTCCAACGAGCCGAATTCGCAGGCAACCAGCGAAGGCGCCTATCTGACCGGCGAGCTTTACGATGGACAGCATGGCGCTTCGATGCGCCTCGTCGGCCTCGATCCCACCAACAATAATGCGGATATCCGCGCCATCGTCGTCCACTCCGCGCCCTATGTGAGCGAGGATCATGTCGCGGTCTGGGGCAAGGCCGGGCGCAGCAATGGCTGCTTCGTGTTCGCGCCGCATCTCATCGCGCAGGTGCTGGGTTTGATCGGTCCGGGGCGGCTGCTCCTCTCGGCGAAGATCTGATCTGCCTCAGCAAACGAAACTCGCGCATTTTTTTGCTAAACAAGTTAAGCAATTTCGCTAGAGACGGCCGACTCTCCCGGACATGTTTCGGGACGGGGCGAACAACATTGGCCTTCGCATATGTGATAATTTCAGATAGGGGCCAAGGACAACAGGATGACGGACATGAGTCTCAAGGGAGTTGATGCATGACGGCGCGCGGCCTGGCAGTGGAAAAGCCCAAGGCGGTCGAGGGGCCGACCGTGCGCGATGCGGTCATGACCCTGCTGCGCGATCTCGGCATGACGACCTTGTTCGGCAATCCCGGATCGACCGAGTTACCCCTGTTCCGCGACATGCCGCAGGATTTCCGGTACATTCTCGGCCTGCAGGAAAGCGTCGTCGTCGGCATGGCGGATGGCTTCGCGCAGATGAGCGGAAACGCCGCCTTCGTGAACCTGCACTCATCGGCCGGCACGGGCCATGCGCTCGGCAATATCTTCACGGCTTTCCGCAACCAGACGCCGTTGGTCATCACCGCCGGACAGCAGGCCCGCTCGATCTTCCCCTACGACCCGTTCCTCTATGCCGAGCGGGCCACGGAATTTCCCCAGCCTTTCGTCAAGTGGACCTGCGAGCCCGCTCGCCCCGAGGACGTGCCCCTCGCTATCCTGCGCGCTTATCATATGGCGATGCAGGCGCCGCGCGGACCGGTTTTCGTGTCCGTGCCGATCGACGACTGGGATCGCCCGTGCGCACCGATCGTCGCCTCGACCGTCGCGCAAGAGTTCATGGCGTCGAGTGCCATGCTCGCCCAGACAGCGGACGCGCTGAACAAGGCGAAGTCGCCCGTGTTCGTCGCCGGGGCTGGTGTTGGCCGCGAACAGGCCCGTGCCGTGCTGTCGCAGCTTGCCGAGAAGCATCAGGCGCCCGTCTGGGTCGCGCCCATGGCCGCCCGTGCCGTCTTCCCGGAGGATCACGCGCTGTTCGCGGGCTTCCTGCCCGCCTCGCGCGAAGCGGTGGTCGGCGCGCTTTCGGGGCATGACCTCGTGCTGGTGCTCGGCGCGCCCGCCTTCACCTATCATGTCGAGGGCTTCGGCCCGTACATCCCGGAAGGCTCGTCGCTCATCCAGATCGTCGACGATCCCGCGACCGCCGCGCGCACGCCGGTCGGCACGGCCATCGTCGGCAATGTCGCCGATGCCATCGCGCAGCTTGTGGCAGCCTCAAGCCCGCCATCCCGCCCTGCCCCGGCCATTGCGCCGCCGCATGACGATCCGGCACCTGAGGGCCAGGCCATCTACGAGACGCTGCTGATGAAGCGCCTCGCCGCGCTTCGTCCCTCGGGCCTGCTCATCAGCGAGGAAGCGCCGAGCACGCGCGGCCCGCTGCACGACTATTTCCCGATCAAGCTCGACGACGAGTTCATGGCGACGGCGAGCGGCGGCCTCGGCTTCGCGCTGCCCGCAGCGGTCGGCGCGGCACTGGCCCAGCCGGCGAAGACCGTCTTCTGTCTGCTCGGCGACGGCTCGTCCATGTACTCGATCCAGGGCATCTGGACGGCGGCAGACCTCAATCTCGACGTCAAGTTTCTCATCGTGAACAATGGCGGCTATGCTGCGCTCGACCAGTTTGGTGCGCTGTTCGATATCGAGGTGGTCGGCAGCAAGCTGCCCGGCCTCGATTTCGTTCAGATTGCGCAGGGCATGGGGGTTCCCGGGGCGCGTGTCGCGACCGTCGATGCGCTCGACGATGCGATCGAGACGCTCTTTGCCGGAAAGGGCCCGCGCCTGCTCGAAGTGGTCGTGAAGCGTCCGGGTTAAAGGAATTTGTGCGCAGCATTTCGGCGCAGTAATGACGTTATTACAGTTAGATATAGACCAGACCTTTGAGAGAGAATTAACGATGGCCAAGACCTTCATCACCTGCGCGATCACCGGCGCGTCGCCGATGCCCAAGCACCCGAACTTCCCGTTCCGCCCGGAGCATGTTGCGCAGGAAGCGCTGGACGCGGCCGAGGCCGGCGCCTCGATCATCCACGTCCATGTCCGCGATCCGGAGACCGGCGCGCCGAACCAGGAGATGGAGAATTACCGCAAGGTCGTGAACCTGATCCGCGAGAAGAACACGGACGTCATCCTGAACGTCACCACCGGCCCCGGCTGCATGTGGTTCCCCAAGAGCGCCGAGGAGCCGCATCTGCCCGATGACGAGCGCACGCTCATGTTCACCGCCGAGCGCCGCATCGAGCACATCCTCGACCTCAAGCCGGACATGTGTACGCTCGACATCTGCACCATGAACCTGTGGGGCGGCATCGCGATGAACCTGGAGATGATCGTCGGCAAGATGGGCACGATGATCCAGGATGCGGGCGTACTGACCGAGATCGAGTGCTTCGAGGCGGGCGATTTCGTGTTCGCGGACGACCTGCGCGAGAAGAAGCTCATTTCGCCCAACTCGCCTTACACCTTTGTACTGGGCACGAAGTACGGCCTGCCCGCGACGACCGAGGCGATGATCTATTCCAAGAACCAGCTTCCGCGCGGCTCGAACTTCACCGGATTCGGCGTCTCGCGCCACAGTTTTCCGATGGCGGCGCAGTCCGTGCTGCTCGGCGGCCATGTCCGCGTCGGCTTCGAGGACACGATCTATCTGCGCAAGGGCATGCTCGCGAACAACAACGCGGAGCTGGTCGCCTGGGGGGCGGACCTGATCAACAAGATTGGCGGGGAAGTCGCGACGCCCGGCGAGACACGACAGATGCTGGGCCTCGCCAACTGAGGCCAGCAATCTTGCCGGCAGGGGTGATGGCATGATGCAGAAGGTGGACTCATCGTCGGTCAAATCGGCGACGCGCACGCTCGATATTCTCGAGTTCGTCGTCGGCTGCGGCCGCCCGGTGAGTGCGGCGGAAATCGCCTCCGCGCTCGCCATCCCGGTGAGTAGCCTCTCCTACCTGCTCGGTACCCTCGTGGAGCGCGGCTATTTGACGCGCAACGGCCGCCTGCATGCACCCGGCCCTGCCCTCGGCCGCCTCAATCCCGATGCTACGGCGACGGTGCTGGCCGATCGGGTCTATCCGGTCGTGCGTTCCATCTCGCTGCAACTCAACGAGACGGTCTCCTTCTTCGTCCGCCACGGCTTCGAGATGGAGGCGATTGCCGGCGAGGTCGCGGCACAGACCCTGCGCTACACGATCGAGGTCGGCCGCCTCGTGCCGCTCCATGCCTTCGCCGCCGGCAAGGCGATCCTTGCGACTTTCAGTGAAGATGAGCTGGAGCAATATTTCGCCTCGGTCACGCGCGCCGGGTTCACGCCCTATACGCTCACCAGCGAGGCGGATCTCCGCAAGGAACTCGTGCGCATCAGCCAAAGCGGCGTCGCACGCACGCTCGAGGAATATACGCCCGGCATCATCGGCATCGGCCGCGCGGTCTTCAAGGGCGGGCATCTCCTCGGTGCGATCAGCGTCGCCATTCCGGCCGCACGTACGACCATTCCGCTGGAAGAGCGCGCCATCATGCTGCTTGCGCAGGCTGCGGACGCGCTGGGCGATCGCTGAAGGCCCGCAATGAACCTGCTCGTTCCCCTGCCGGCCGACAATGGGAGCGAGATTTTCTCGACCCTGCTGGAGCATCCCGCCGCTCGCATCGAGCGCATCGTCTCGCGCGGACAGACCACACCGGAAGCTCAGCCTTATGACCAGCCGCAGGACGAATGGGTGCTGCTCCTCGCCGGTGCAGCCCGGCTCTGGCTGGAGGATCGTGGTGAGCTGAGCCTCGCGCCGGGCGATACCCTGCTGATCCCCGCTCATGTGAAACACCGCGTCACCTTCACGCAGGCCGAGCCGCCGACCGTCTGGCTCGCCGTGCATCTGGGGAGCGCCTGATGGCCGAGATCGTCAATCTGCGTCAGGCCCGCAAGGCCCGCGACCGCAAACGCGCCGAGCAGCAGGCGGCCGAGAACCGCGCAAAATTCGGCCGCACCAAGGCAGTGAAGAAAAAGCAGAAGCTCGACGATGCCCGCGACGCCTCCCGGCTCGACGGCGCACGGCGCGAGACCGACGACAATGAGGGGATCGACTGAAATGGACATGGACTATGTGCGCCTCGGCCGAACCGATGCGATGGTCAGCGCCGTCGGCCTCGGCTGCGGCGGGCATAGCCGCCTCGGCATGGCGCGCGGCGCGAGCAACGAGGAAGCCGCCGATCTCGTCCGCCGCGCGATCGATCTCGGCATCAACTTCATCGACACGGCGCTCGTCTATCGCACCGAGGAAGCTGTGGGGCTCGGCATCAAGGGCCACGATCGCAGCAAGCTCTTCCTCTCCACCAAGAGCTGGGTCGGCAAGGGTGGCGCCGAAAGCAGCCCGGAGCCTTTCACGCCCGCCGAGTTCACTGCCAATCTCGAGTCCAGCCTCCAGCGGCTCGGCACCGACTATGTCGATCTCTTTCACCTGCACGGCGTCTCGCACGACCAGCTCGACTATGCGCGCGAGGTCCTGCTCCCGGAATTGCGGCGCCATCAGGAAGCCGGCAAGGTCCGTTTCGTCGGCATCACCGAGGTCTTTCGCTACGATACCGATCACCGCATGCTGCAGGCCGCCTTGCCGCTCAATGATTTCGACGTCGTCATGGTCGGCTTCAACCTGCTCAATCCGAGCGCGCGCAAGACGGTCTTCCCGCTCACGCTGCAGCATGATGTCGGCACGCTTATCATGTTCGCCGTGCGCCGGGGCCTCAATGGCGTCGAGAACACGCGGGAGGCGGTGGCGGAGCTGATCGACAAGCAGGAGATCGACCCGGCCCTCATCAATCCCGACGATCCGCTCGACTTCCTGCGTGCGACACTGGGCATCAAGTCGCAGATCGAGGCAGCCTATCGCTTTTGCCGCCACGAGCCGGGCGCGCATGTCATCCTGACCGGCACGGGCAGCGCCGCGCATCTCGAAGAGAATATCGCCTCGATACTCGCCCCGCGCCTCCCCGCGGAAACGCAGGAAAAGCTGAAGCTCATCTTCGGGGAAGCGAGCTCGGCTTCGGCCAACTGACCAGCGTGCTTCCACCGGCGATGCGCGGGAACAGCAGCACTTCGCTTTCCGCGGAGAGCGTCTGCGTCCAGTCCTGAATCACGGCTCCATCGACCGCGATCGAGGCGCGCGTCTCGACAAACCGGCCAAGCCCGGGAAAGCGTCGATCAAGTGCGCTCACAAGCTGGAAGACATTGCCCGCCGGAAGGTCGAGCGTCTCCAGCCCATCGGTGAACTCATCGCAGATGGACGTGACAAAAACGATGCGGGCCACGTCTCAGCCGGCGGCGTTCAGGGCCGCATGAATTCGCGCCGGGGTCATCGGCAGATCGAACATGCGCATGCCCGCTGCCGCCGAGACCGCATTGGCGACAGCCGCCAGCGGCGGCACGATCGGTACTTCGCCGACGCCCTTGACGCCGAAGGGATGCGTCGGATGGGGGATTTCAACGAGCAGCGTGTCGATCATCGGCAGATCGGAGGCGACCGGCATGCGATAATCGAGGAAGCCCGCATTATCGACGCGACCTTCCTTGTTGAACGTATAGGCCTCGTTCAACGCCCAGCCGATGCCCTGCACCGCACCACCCTGCGCCTGCCCCTCGACATAGCTCGGATGCACGGCCCGCCCGACATCCTGAATGGCGGTGTAGCGCGTCACGCCGACATGGCCGGTTTCAGGATCCAGCTCCACGTCGCAGATATGCACGGCATAGGTCGGCATGGCATCGTGCGGATAGACCGATTTCTCGACGCTGATCGGCCCGCCGGTCTTGGAGGCCTTGCTCGCAATCTCCTTGATACCGAGCGGCGCCTCGTCGCGCCCGTCCGCCAGGCAATGCGCCTCGCCGTCGCGCCATTCGACCCTGGACGCATCGACGCCCCAGATCATTGCGGCCCGCGCTTTCAGTATCTCGACCACCTCGGCTGCCGCTTCGGACACGGCCTTACCCGTCGCGAAGGTCGTGCGACTGCCACCGGTGAGCATCGAGAAGCCGATGGACGCGGTATCCGCCACGATCGGCCGCACCTTCACCATGGGGATCTGAAGCACTTCGGCCGCCATCATCGCCATGGAGGCGCGCGATCCGCCAATATCGGGATTGCCGGTCGCGACGACCGCCGTGCCGTCCTCGGCGATGCTGATCATTGCGGTCGATTCCCCGCCATGGTTCACCCACCAGCCCGCCGCGATGCCGCGCCCCTGATTGGGGCCGAGCGGTGCGGAGTAATGGTCATGACCCTTCGCGGCGGCCAATGTCTCCATGAAGGCGATCTGGCCATGGGGGGTACCGGAGAAGCTTGTGTCGCCCGCTCTCACCGCGTTCTTCTCGCGCAGCGCGATCGGGTCCATGCCGAGCTGCCGGGCAATGTCGTCGATCGCGCATTCCACCGCGAACTCGGCTTGCGGCGCGCTCGGTGCGCGATAGGCGTGCGTGCTCGGCATGTTGCTGACGACATCGCAGCCCGTCACGCGCTTGTGCTCGATGCGATATCCGCCGAGCGCATGCATCACGCCTGCGCCCGCTCCCGCGCCCGGAAACGCCCCGACCTGATAGCGCATATCGACAATCGCCGCTGTCAGTATGCCGTCCTTCGTTGCGCCCAGGCGGATATCGATTTCAGCCCCCGGCCCCGGTCCCGTCGAGCGGAACACCTCGTCGCGGCTCAGCACCATTTTCACCGGCCGACCGCTCTTCTTCGACAGGATTGTCGCCACCGGCTCCAGATAGACCGTCGTCTTGCCGCCGAAGCCGCCGCCGATCTCCAGCGGCGTCACGCGCAGATCGGCCAGGTTCATCCCCGTGATCGCTGCGACGACCGAGCGCACCATGAAAGCGCCCTGGCTGCTGCACCAGAGTTGCGCCTGCCCGTCACCACTGACCGAGGCGACGCAGGCCTGCGGCTCGATATAGCCCTGATGCACCGCCTGCGTGGTGTAGCGACCCGTAGCAACGACATCCGCCGTGGCTAACGCCGCCTCCGCATCGCCCGTCGAGGAGTCGAGGCGCGCCGCAATGTTGGACGGGCCTTTCGCGTCGAGATCGTCATGCAGCACTGGCGCATCGCTCCGCATCGCGTCCGCGATCTCGATGACATGCGGCAGCACTTCGTAGCGCACCTCGATCAGGTCGAGCGCCGCCGTCGCAATCTCCGGACTGGTCGCCGCGACGGCCACGACAGGCTGGCCCTCATAGAAGACCTTGTCGCGCGCCAGGCACATCTGCGCCGCGCGATCGACATTGATGCCGGCCTCACCCGCATCGATTTCGTCCATCTCCACGCGCGGGAAGTCGGCGTTCGTCGCCACTGCCTTCACGCCCGCCAGCGCTTCGGCCTTGCGCGTGTCGATCGAGACGATGCGCGCATGGGCATGCGGGCTGCGCAGGATCGCGCCGCGCAACATGCCGGGCAGGTAGAAGTCGGCGCCATAGACGGCCTTGCCGGTGACCTTGTCGGCGCCGTCCGGGCGCACCGGTCGCGTGCCGACGATCCTGTGTTCGGTTGTGGCGATCTGGTCCTGCTTGGTCATGCCGGCAGCCTTTCCTGACGCAGTTCGGCCGCCGTATCGAGCACGGCCCGGATGATCTTGTCATAGCCCGTACAGCGGCAGAGATTGCCCGCAAGCCAGTAGCGCGTCTCTTCCTCCGTCGGGTCAACGTTGCGCTCCAGCAGCGCCTTGGCCGCCACCAGCACGCCCGGCGTGCAGAAGCCGCATTGCAGCGCGCCATGCTCCAGGAATTTCCGCTGCAGCGGATGGAGCTGCCCATCCTGCGCCAGCCCCTCGATTGTCTCGACACGCCGCCCGTCGATCTCCGGCGCCAGAACCAGGCAGGAGCAGACAAGCTTGTCATCCAGCATCACGCTGCACGCGCCGCAATCGCCCGATCCGCAGCCTTCCTTGCTGCCGGTCAGCCGCAGCTCGTCGCGCAGGGCATTCAGCAGGCTGGTCGTTGGCTCGCACAGGAAATCGACGGCATCGCCGTTCACCGTGGCGCGAATATGCTGCTTGCTCATAGGGTCTCCCGAGACCGGTTATAGGCGATGACGGCCGCGCGGCGCGCATAGACCGCCGACATGGCGATGCGATAATCGATGGTGCCGCGCTTGTCGTCGATGGGGCGGCAGGCGGCCTTGGCGGCTTCGCCCATCGCGGTCAGCGCCGCCTCGTCGAGCTTGCTGCCGATCAGCGCCGCGCCCGCATCCGGCACCAGCAATGCCGTCGGCGCCACCGCGCCGAGCGCGACACGTGCTGCTGTAATCGTGCCGCTCGCGTCGCAGCTGAGATTGATGCCCGCGCCGACAACGGCGATGTCCATTTCCGTCCGCGGGATCGAGCGCAGATAGGCGTCGGCCGATCCCGGCTCCCGCACCGGCAGGATGAACTCGAGCACGAACTCACCCTTGCCCAACGTCGTCCAGCCTGGGCCGGCAAGTAGATCCTCGACCGCCACGATGCGCTCGCCCTGCGGCCCGGCGACCACGGCGCGCGCACCCGCCGCGATCAGCGCCGGCACGCTGTCCGCCGCCGGCGAGGCATTGCAGAGATTGCCGCCGATTGTTGCGCGATTGCGCACCTGCACCGAGCCGATCAGATTGGCCGCCTCGACCACGCCCGGCCATGCCGCGCAGAGCGCCGCGTCATCGAGCAGTTCGGTGCAAGGAGTCGCCGCGCCGATGACGAACCCGCCATCTTGCGCCCGCGATCCGACCGCGCGGTCAATGCCCTTGATGTCGACGATCGCGCCGGGCTTCAGCCGCCCGGATCGCATCTGCACGAGCAGATCGGTGCCTCCGGACATCGGCCGGGCATCGTCTCGCGATGCGAGCAACTCGACGGCTTGATCCACGCTGGTTGGCGAATGATAGCTCAATTCCACCTCCGCTTTGTGACCGGTAACGGTCCCGATGCCCGGCGCGTCTGTCGGCGCCGTCGATCGGTCTGCCCAGCATAGCCACGCCCGCGGAAGCTGTCAGCCCCGTGGCGGTAATTTCAGTTGCATCAAGCGACGCAATCAACCGAATCGTGGTGAAGGCGGGCTGGATCGATGCGAAAGTGATGTTCGGCAATTCGGGCCATGTCGGCCTGGCTGCGCACAAAGCAAACGGGGCGAGCCGAAGCCCGCCCCGCCTGTCTTGCAAATCGGCTCTAACTCTTAAAAGCCGTCGACGCTCTTGCTGACGAGCACGTTCACGGCAACGCGGCGGTTCTGCGCTTTGCCTTCCGGCGTGCTGTTGTCCGCCAGCGGATCGGCCATGGCCATGCCGGTCGGGGTCAGCATGCGATAGGGCTTCCAGCCGCAGGCCTGCTGCAGATAGTTGACCACGCGACTGGCGCGCTTTTCGCTCAACATCTGGTTGAAGTCTTCAGGGCCGGTGGAGTCGGTATAGCCGACGACCAGAAGCAATGCGTTCTCCATGCCATTGGCCTGACTCGCCGCGTTGCACAGGTCCGCCTTGCCCTGCTCGGTGAGCTGCCACTTGCCCGTATCGAAGTTCACGTTGGTGGTGGCTTTGACGTTATACTTGTCGATATCGCCCATGCGGCCACGCAGCGCTTCGGTCGCTGCCGTCTGCTCCTCGAAGCCCTGGGCCGTGCCGCTGCGGATCATGTTCGCAGTCTTGAAATCATTGTTCTTGTAGACGACCTGATTGGCGATCAGGGTGCCGTCCGCCGTCTGCCAGGTCTTGACGGTCACCGGCAGGCCATTGAGCAGCGAGGCCGGGGTAGGCTTGCCCTTGCTGCCGCCGAAGAGACCGGAACTGGCCTTGATCTTGGTCGCCTCGTCGATGAGGACGACAGTGCGCGCGCCGTCAGCGCTCGTCACCTGCATCTTTTCGTCATTGCGTGCGGAGATGAAGCCCTTGAGCTCCGGCCCTGCGGTCTTCTGGCCATAGACGTTGATGTCGTTGCCGGGAGCGGCCTGCTCTTGCGCCAGAAGGCTGGCCGGAGCCGACACCGTCAACAAGGAAATCAGAACGAGGTTTCGCGACCTTTTGAATTTGGCAATCATTGAAATACTCCCTCATATTGCCCCGTCAGGACGAGCCTGTTCACGCCAACCTTTCTAACCAATGAACCGTTCCCAAGGGCAATTTGCAGTGCGGATCATTTGAGCGGATCGTGCGACGAACCGTTGCGGGCTTTGCAACACGCGAGTCGAAACGGCAAGAAAAAGGGCGGAGTCGCATGCGACCCCGCCCTCTCTAACCGTTCGGATGTGCGACCCGATCAGGCCTTCT
The DNA here is from genome assembly GCF_019737615.1 of Sphingobium xanthum. GTDB lineage: Bacteria > Pseudomonadota > Alphaproteobacteria > Sphingomonadales > Sphingomonadaceae > Sphingobium > Sphingobium xanthum. The sequence goes on from NZ_JAHKKS010000002.1 coordinate 326,879, forward strand.
TCGAGCGCCAGCTGTCGGCATAACCCGTGCGCGCGACGGCCGAGTACGGCACGGGCGCGACGATCGCCTTGATCTCGGTCTGCTCGTGCGGCTCGACGGTCGGCTTCTTCGTGCCGCCATTCGGCTCGCCCCACAGCAGCGACACTTCGGTGCCCGGCTTGGCGAATTCCGGCTCGACGATGGCGAGCGTCAACATCTTGCCTTCGTTCGACGAATAGCCGACCCAGGTCGAAACGCCGACCTGCTTGCCGTCGACCAGCACCGCGTCATACGGGTGCATGGAGTAGACGGCGCTCGGGAACTCGAAATACTTCGCGCGGCCTTCGGCGGCGAAATAGCTGGAGGTGACGCGCAGGAAGTCCTCGTCGTCGAGCGCCAGCGTGACCTTCTCGCGGTGCGGACCGGCGGCCTTCTTCTCGAGTGCTTCCTTGCCGACGAACTCATGGTCGAACTTGAGCATGATGCCGTAGCCGATGTCCCACGGCGTCAGGCAATAGCCCTCGAGCGATGCCGGGATGTGCGAGCCGCCGATGGAGCACTTGGCGCCATAGCTGTTCTCGCCGGCCCACTTGCGGAAGTCAGCCGAACCTTCGCCGAACAGATAGCCCGGGAACGGCGACGGGACCCAGCCCGATTCCAGCGTGTTGGACGAGTAAGCGCGGCCACCGACGAGCGCGAGGCCGAGGTTCTTGCCGGCTTCGACCAGCGCCGAGTGAACGGCTTCATAATCGGCCCAGGGACCATAGAGCTCATAGCCCGGCTGACCGGCCATGCCGTGACGCAGCGCGCCGACGGTCGCGCCGTTGATCGGGAACTCGGTCATCTGGAAGAACTTGAGGTCGGGCGCGTCATAGCCGAGTGCCTTGCTCAGGATGGCCATCGCGTTCGGGCCCTGGAGCTGGAAGCGATAATGACGACGCTTGCCGTCCGTGCGGAGCGCGGTGCGCTCGTCGCGCGTGACCTTGACGTCCCACTTGCCGGTCGAGGCCCAGTACTCGGCCCACTCGATCGCGGGCGCGCGGCCGACCAAGTTGAACTTGTTCTCTTCGAGGTAGAACAGGATCACGTCGCCGATCACATAACCCTCGGGCGTGCAGGGCACCCACTGCTTGGCGCGGCCGGGCTTGTAGTTCTTGAAGCTGTTGATGCCGAGCGCTTCGAGCATCGCGAAGGCGCCGGGGCCTTCGACCATCAGCTCGACCATGTGATAGCTCTGGTTGAAAAGCACGGCCGTCTTGGCCCAGGCGCGCTGCTCGTTGCGCCAGTTGGAATATTCCGCCGGAACGCCCGGATAGACGTTCGGACCGGCCTGCTGGTTGCGCAGGAAGTCAATGACGTTCCCGGCGCCGTCCAGCACATCTTGCAGATTTTTCGCCATCAATACTCTCCTTCAGACTAAGGTTCACAGATGTAGGAAATTCTTGTTTGCGCGCCGCCTAGACCGTTTCGAGCCAGCGTGCCAGCGCTTGCGTCATGGCATCCGGCCGCTCGACCGGGACCATGTGACCGGCATCGGGGATGATGCTGAGCACCGACCCCTTGATGCCTGCAGATATGGTCTCATGCTGCGCCGGCGACGCCCAGGCATCGTGAGCGCCGGTCGCGACGAGCGTCGGGCAAGCGATGCTCGCGAGAAGGCTCTCGACTTCGGGCCGGGCGAGCAGCGCGCGCATCTGGCGCTCGAACGTGTCGAGCCCCGCGTCGCTGCACATCGCCCACAGCATGTCCATGAGGCCGGGCGTCAGGCGATTGGGCTCATGCACCATCGGCGGCAGCCAGGCATCGATGAGCGCATCCATGCCTTGTTCGACACCGCGTGCCAGCAGCGCGAAGCGCCCCTCCGCCTCGCCCGGCTTCGGGAGGTGAATGCCTGTACTGACGAGACCAAGGCCAGCGACACGCTCGGGCGCGCGGCGAATGACTTCGAGCGCGACGCGGCCGCCCATGGAATGGCCAACGACGATGAAGCGCTCGGGCGCGGAGGCAAGCACGGTCTCGGCCATCGCGCCGATGCTGTCCGCCTCGCCATAACCGTCAACCGCCTCGACGACGAAACGAGCGCGCAAACCCTCGACCTGCGGTGCCCAGATGCGGGCATCGCAAATCAGGCCAGGCAACAACAGCACGGGCGTTGCCGAAGAGGTCGAGTCGCTCATGAATTCCTGCGGACTTCAGGTATATGAAAATTTCACCTACTCGAAAATTCCGCGAAATGCCAGCGCGAATTCACCTGCACACCGGACGACGGGTGCAGCATTTCACGCAGCAAAAAATGAGGCCCACATCTCAAACGTCATTCCCGCGAAGGCGGGAATCCAACTCCAGCGGCTTCGTTCGCGGACAAAAGCTCAGGCGTTGGATTCCCGCCTTCGCGGGAATGACATTCGTGATTGAGTGGAAGCTGTAAGCGTCAGCCGACCAGCATCAGGGCATCGAGCGCGACGGCGCCCTGCCCCTTCGGATAGACCACGACCGGATTGAGATCGAGCTCCTGGATGCGCGGTTCGCCGCGCAGCAATTGACCGATCCTGCCAATGAGATCGGCGACAGCATCGACATCCAGCGCGGGCGCGCCGCGATAGCCATGCAGCAGAGCCGCCTGCTTGAGCTTGCCCAGTTCTGCGACGATCGCGTCCTTGGTCATGTCGGGCGAAAGCAGCCGCACGTCCTGCAAGATCTCCGCCGTCACGCCACCGAACCCGGCAAGGATCACCGGCCCCCATTGCGGATCGTTCTTGGCGCCGATGATCAGCTCGAGCCCGCGCGCGCCCATCGCCTCGATCAGCACGCCGTCGAGGATGATCGATGCATCATAGCGCGCGACATCGGAGAACATCTTGGTCCAGGCAGCGCGGATCGCATCGGCACCCACCAGATTGAGCGCCACGCCTCCGGCATCGCTCTTGTGGCTCAGCGCGGCGGCCTGTGCCTTCATCACCACCGGCCCGCCGATCGCCTCGGCCGCGGCAATCGCTTCCTCCACGGTTGCCGCAAACTTCCCCTTGGGGAAGCTGATACCGAGCGGCCCGAGCAGCGCCTTGGCCTTATATTCCGGCACGACGCCGGTCTCGTCCGCCAGCGCAGCCACGGTGAGCGGCGCAGCATCGGTCACGCTTGCATCCTGCTCACCCGCCGCGCCGATGCGGCGCACGGCACGCAAGGCGCGCTCGGTCGTCGGGAAATAAGGAATGCCCTCGGCGCGCAGTTGCGCGATCCAGTCGTCCGGCACCGGCGCGCCCTCATCGACACCCGCGAAGATCACCGGCTTGGGCGACTTGTACTCGCGCACCGCCTTCAGGAACGGCGGGAGCTTGACGCCGATCGTCGCCGGGTTGGTCTGGATGATGCCCGCGAAGATCGTGCCGACGCGGTCGTCGCCGAACAGCGCGGCAAGCGTACGATAGTACATGTCGGGATCGACCAGCCCCTGCGCGGTCAGATCGAGCGGATTGCTCACCGGCACGAAATCCGGCAGCGCGGCGCGCAGCTCCGGCGCATTGTCATCGTCGAGCGCCGGTAGCGGAAGGCCAAGCTCCTCGGCAAGATCCAGCGTCAGCGCCTTCAGCGCGCCGGACTCGCCCAGCACGACCGTGCCGCCCGCGGGAAGCGACGGACAACGGCCCGCCAGTTCGGCGATGTCGCCCAGTTCTTCCAGAGTCTCGGCCATGACGACACCGGCGCGCTCCACTTTCGCGCGCATCAGCTTGTAGTCGCCGGCCATGGCGCCGGTGTGCGTCGCCGCGCTTTCGCGCGCCGCGCTGCTCTTGCCGGGGTGCAGCAGGACGATGAGCTTGCCCGCCGCCCTGGCCTTGCCCACCAGCGCCAGAAAGCGCGCGGGATCGCGAAACTGCTCGACGATCATCGCGATGATCCGCGTCGTCTCGTCCGCGATCATATATTCGACGAAATCCTCGACGCCGTTCGCCGCCTCGTTACCGGTCGAGACCGAATAGCTGAGATCGAGCTTGCGGCTCTCCAGCATGACCGCAAGTACCGCGGCCATGGCGCCGCTCTGCGAGACGATGCCGATGCCGCCCGGGCTGGGCGCGGCAATGTCGGTGTCGATGAAGGTCAGCGGGATGCGGTCGATATAATTGACCGAGCCAAGGCAGTTCGGGCCTTCGATGACCATGCCGGCCTCCGCCGCGATCCGGCCGATCTCGACCTGATCCGCGACGCCTTCCGGCCCGCCTTCCGCGAAGCCAGCCGCGAAGATCATCGCCGCACCGACGCCACGCGCGGCGAGCTGGCGGATCGTATCGACCACCGCGACCCGCGGAATGGCGAGAATGGCGAGATCGACCCCATGGGGCAGTGCCTCGACGCTGGGAATGCAAGGCCGCCCCTCAATCGTCTCCCGCTTGGGGTTGATGAGGTGGATGTCACCCGCATAGTCGTTGCGCACGAAGTTCGCGAGAACGGCAGCGCCAAGTGCGCCGGGCTTCTCGGACGCGCCCACGATCGCGACCGAGCGCGGGCGCAGCAGGCGATTGATGTCACGCTTTGTAACAGGGCGAACTTCGGCCTCGACCGTCATATTCTCTCTCCGACTTCACTCATGAAAACCGTCCGCCCCGCCATGTCGAAAAGCCATGTCTCTCATCTTCAGTGCGACCCGAAGGGAAGAAGAACAATGCGCGACACACGGGACGGACGGGAGGAAAAGGGCGCCCTGTGGGACGGCCGCCCTCTCCTGCTTACACTTCGGTCTTGGTCTTGTCGTAGTGACCCAGACCCGGCTTGAACGTCTTGTCATCCAGGAACTGCTTCATGGCGACGTGACGGCCGTCCGACTTGTCGAACCAGTTGAGACCTTCCTGCAGCCGGATCAGATAATCCTCCGCATTGTCGTAGGTCATTTCCTTGACCCGGCGGACCGCGTCCTTGGTGTACTTGACCGTCGCCCAGTTCTTCTCGACCAGCTTGGAGGCCACCGCGGTGACGCGCGCCTTGAGCTGATCGAGCGGCATCGATTCGTTGATGAGGCCGTATTTCGCCGCGTCCTGGCCCGAGAGATTCTCGCCCATCATCGCGTGATACATGGCCGCGCGCATCGGCATGAGATCGACCGCGACCTTGGTCGCGCCGCCGCCGGGCAGGATGCCCCAGTTCACTTCGGAGAGGCCGAACTGCGCTTCGTCCGCCGCGAAAGCGAGATCGCAGGCGAAGAGCGGACCATAAGCGCCACCAAAGCACCAGCCATGCACCATGGCGATGGTCGGCTTCTGGTACCAGCGCAGGCGCTCCCACCACGTATAGGCTTCGCGCTGCGCCTTGCGCACTTCATGGATGCCGCCAGCCTCGGTCTCGCGGAAATATTCCTTGAGGTCCATGCCTGCGCACCAGGCCGGCCCCTCGCCGCCGAGCACGAGCGCGCCGACATCGTCGCGAAACTCGAGCTCGTTGATGATCTGCAGCATGCGACGATTGAGCTTGGGGCTCTGCGCGTTCCGCTTGTCGGGGCGGTTATAGTAGACCCATGCGATGTTGTTCGCGATCTCGTAGCGAACGACATTCTCTTCCAGTTCCTCGGTCGACATGCTGCTATCCTTCCAGGATGATTTATGCTATGCTGCATAGCAGTTCTGGTGCAGCATGGCAAGAGATCGGATTCAAGATGGCAACGAAACGCACCAATGGCGAGGATGATACTGTGACAACGGCCGACCGGCTCGCCAGCCCGCTCGACGAGCTGCTCGGCTATCGGCTCCGCAGGGCATCGATGGCGATGATCGGCGATCTCGTCGCCACGCTCCGTCCCTTCGGCCTTAGCGTCGGGGAAGTTTCGCTGCTGATTCTCGTCGGCGCGAATCCCGGCTGCCGTCAAAGCGACGTCGGTCGCGCGCTGGAGATCAAGCGTGCAAATCTGACTCCGCTCGTTGGCCGCCTGAAGACGCGCGGCCTGGTCATCGACGCGCCGATCGACGGCCGCTCGCTGAGCCTCACGCTAACCGACGCCGGCCGCGCGCTGCGCGACGATATCCTCGACCGCGTGATCGCCAGCGACCGCAAGTACCGAAAGCGCCTGACGCTGGATGAACGCGCTCTTCTCGCCGCCCTCGAAACCCTCGCCCGCTAGACACCGGCAGTGCTGCGCTTTGCGCTTGGCCCGCCGCATCAAAGCTGGTAGCGGGCTCCTCACGCATCCGTAGCTCAGCTGGATAGAGTGTCTGCCTCCGACGCAGAAGGTCACAGGTTCGAATCCTGTCGGGTGCACCAAATCTACCATTTCTCTGCAATAGTTGGCCGAAGAAAAGGCATGCGTCCTCGTCTTTGAACGGCCGCTTCGCGTACCCATGTCAATCGACCATGGCCGCCTCATTAACGCTCTTAAGCGGACGTTCGTTCGGCCGCCGGACGTCACTCAGACGATGCAGGTTAGCCGATTACGCCACTGCTGAGCTGCCGATCACCTGTCTGAGCTGACGCATGTCGCGCACCGGCGGTGCGCCGAATTGCCGAAGATATTCGCGACTGAATTGCGAGGCGCTTTCGTAACCTACGGCGAAGGCGACATCCGAAGCGGTTCGGTCACCGGAGAGCAGCAGTTGTCGCGCCTCCTGCAGGCGAAGCTGCTTTTGATACTGGATCGGGCTGAGTCCGGTTAGCGAAACGAAGTGCCGGTGCAGGCTGGCGCGGCTCATGCCGCTTGCGTCGCAGAGCGCCTCGATCCGCAGCCGCGTGTTCTGGTGGTCGCGGATCCATTCGACGGCACGCCGGATCCGGCCAAGCGCCCCCTCGGGGCGGGCGATATGGCGCAGCAGGCGCCCCTGCGGTCCCTGCAGGAGACGATAGAGCAATTCCCGCTCCGCCATCGGGGCCAGCATCGGAATGTCATCCGGGGTGTCGAGCAACGCCAGCAGCCGCAGCAGCGTGTCGCGCAGCGGCGGCGTCATCGGATTGATCGCGATCCCGATGCCAGGCGCATCGGCGTCGCGGACCGGCGGCATGGTGGACGCGACCTCGGCCAGCAGTGCAGGGTCGAGGACGAGCGAAACCGCAGCATAGGGCTGGCCGTCATCGGCATTGTGGATCTGGCCGCTTAGCGGCATATCCAGCGCGCTGACGAGATACTGCGCGGAATCGTAGCGCAATAGATTGTCGTGGATCACCACATCCTTCGACCCTTGCAGGATGAAGCAGATCATCGAGCGGTACAGGCATGGCGACGTGCCAGAGGTCGTTTGCCCCACGCCGATCTCCAGTCGCGGGATCGGCGTAACGGTCACCCCCGATCCCGCGTGGCGCAAGGCGAGGTCGATATGCGGCTGGAGAAGCTCGGTCATGAGCTTGCTATGCCATTCCTTTCTCGATCAAACAACAACCTTGAGACAATCAGGCAATAGATTGAGAGCATTGGGCGGGCGGGTGCGGCCCGCGCGGCCTATCTGATGGCAACGGAACGATGCCACGGCGATGCGGCATTCCGGCGAGACCATTCGACAAAGGACCGACTATGACCAACCAGATCGCACTCATCACCGGCGCCAGCCGCGGCCTCGGCCGAAGCATGGCGCTGCATCTTGCCAAGCGCGGTATCGCCATCATCGGCACCTATCGCAGCGGCGCTGCAGAGGCCGATGCGCTGGCCCGCGAGATCGAGGCACTAGGCGGCAAAGCCGCGATGCTCGCGCTCGACGTCAGCAATTCGGCGAGTTTTCCGGAATTTGCCGAGACCGTCGCCGACACGCTGAAGACTAGATTCGGCGCCGAGCGGTTCGACTTCCTCGTTAACAACGCTGGCCACGGCCTGTACGCGCTTCTGACCGACGCGACCGAGGAACAGTTCGACTCGCTGATCGACACGCATCTGCGCGGGCCAATCTTCCTGACCCAGAAGCTGCTGCCGCTAATCGCGGACGGCGGGCGCATCCTCAACGTCTCGTCAGGCTTCGTGCGCGTCACGATGGCGGGCTACGGTCTTTATGCGGCGGCGAAGGCCGCTATCCAGACACTGACCAAGTTCATGGCTGTCGAACTGGGTGCGCGGCAGATCCGCGTGAACACGATCGCGCCGGGGGCTATCGCGACCGACTTCGGCGGCGGCGTGGTCCGCGACGATGAGAATGTGAACGCCTTCGTCGCGGGGACAATCGCGCTTGGCCGTGTCGGTGAACCCGACGACATCGGGAGCGCGGTCGCGGCCATCCTTTCCGACGACATGGGCTGGGCGAATGGCACGACCTTCGACATCTCGGGCGGCCAGGCGATCTGACCGTCGCGCCGCCCTTCATCTGGAATTGCCGTCATATCGAGAGATCATCATGCTTGACCCCAACCTGACACTCATCAGCCACCCGCTCTGCCCGTTCGTTCAACGCGCCGCTATCGTCCTTCTCGAGAAGCACGCGCCGTTCGAGCGGATCAACATCGACCTCTCGGCCAAGCCCGACTGGTTCCTCGCGCTGTCGCCAACCGGCAAGGTGCCGGTGCTCAGGGTGCGCCAGGCCGACGGGGAGGAAGCGATCCTCTTCGAAAGCGTGGTGATCTGCGAGTATCTTGAGGAAACGCAGACCGGCGCATCGATGTATCCCGACGATCCGCTGCTACGCGCCCGGCAGCGCGCGTGGATCGAGTTCGCCACACAGACCATGGCCGAAGGTTGGCAGGTCCTCCATTCCATCGATGCCACGACAGCGGAAGCCCGGCGCACGACGTTCCGCGACCGGCTCCAGAAGCTGGAGGCGGAGCTGGGATCGGGGCCGTATTTCGCCGGGGCCGATTTCGGCATGGTCGATGCGGTCTACGCACCGCTCTTCCGCTATTTCGCGATCATCGACCCGGTAGCCGCACAACCGATGTTTGAGGGCCTTCCGCGCGTTTCGGCGTGGCGGACGGCGTTGGCGGCGCGCCCGAGCGTCAGGAATGCGGTGGGCGCGGATTATGCCGACCGCTTTCGCGATCACCTGCGTCAGCACGGCTCGTTCTTCGCAGCCTGACCCCAACCTCCAAAACGTCATTCAAACAAGGAAAACCATCATGACCAACCACGTAGTTAATGCCGACGCAGAGAAGAGTGCGCTGATCCTCATCGAATATGTGAACGACTGGCTTGCCCCCACAGGCGGCATCAACGGTCAGTTCCAGGACCGTGAGCAGTTCGACTTGGCCGTTGCCAATTCGGAGAAGGTTCTCGAAGAGGCGCGCCGCCGTGACATGGACGTCATCCACGTCACAGTGCGGTTTGAGCCGGCGTACAAGGTGCTCGGAAAAGGTAAGTACGGCCTGCGCAAGATGATGCCGGGCTATCGCTCGTTCCTTGGCGAGCAGGCCGACTTCTTCCCGGGCTTCGAGCCGCAGGACGGTGAATTTGTCGTCAGCGAGCGCCCCGGTGGCAGCAGCGCCTTTGCCGGGACGACGCTCGACAGCTACCTGCGCAACAATCGGATCTTCGACATCTACGTCATGGGCTTCGCGCTGCGGCAGTGCGTCGAGTCAACCGTGCGCAACGCCCACGACCTCGGCTATCACACCAACGTCATCTACGATGCGTCGGCGGCCTTCACTAGGGAGCAGCAGACATCGTTCCTGAGCGACATCGCGCCGTTCTATGCCAATGCAATCACGGCGCGGGAATTTCTGACACAAGCGTAAGCCGTTACGATGCCTAGCGCCAGCTCCATGGGGCTGGCATCATGTCCCAACGAGCGCGCGACTTGTCCGCCATCGATGTTACACGTCGCCGACCCGGTGGCGTGCTGGACTGGCACGCGGCGAAGCTTGCCAGTCGATACGGGAACACGCCTCCTGAACCTGCACTTGGCCGGTCGCGCAGCGTTTACATCCTTCCCAAGCGCACTGTACTCTTTGAGAGTTCGGCTGATATAGCGGCGCGCACGCTGCGGATGCGATCTGGCTCGAAAGAGGGCGATAGCGTGAACTTCGTTCTCATCATCGCCCGGCGCGGCCGCGATAATCCGAAAAAGACGCCTAGCCTTCCGCCCCCACCAACTGAAACTTCGGCTCCATATAGGGCACGATCACATAAGCGTTGCGCTGCGTGTACTTCCAGCCCTGCGGCGTGCGTACCAGCTTGTCGTCATAGGCGCCGAGATGCCAGACCCGCAGCTCGTTGGTCTCCGTATGCGTGATGTGCTGGAACTTGCTCGTCGAGGTCGCCGTGTCGCCGTCGATGTCGATGTCGATAATGACGTCGAGCGTCGTGTGCCAGGTGCGCTGCGACTGGCTCTCGAACGGGCGCATATATTTGCCGAGGATTTCCTCGACCCCCTTCGGTCCCACGCCGCGGCCGACGACGCCGGCCCAGACGCCATCCTCGGTGAAGCCCGCCGCATAGGTCGCGATGTCGCGATTATCGATCGCGTTCTGCATGACCATCATCAGCCGCCAGATCGCCTCGCGATCGTCCGCCTCCTGCAAGCGCTTTTCCATGCTCTCGAGGCGTGCCTGAAGCGCCTGCACGGTTGCCGTGTCGGTCATGTCGATCCTCCTCGTGCTTCGCTCTAGCGAATGTCCATGTCGTTGAAGTCGGGATGGCGCATGAACTGCCAGTTTTCGGTCGCAGTCAGCGGGTTCATGCCGGGGGAGCGGCCCCCTTCCCAATAATAGCTGTGTGCCCGCTTGTCGCTCCACACGCGGTTGGCGTTGCGCGCGTCGATGAACCGGCTGTAGCGCCAATAGGCGTCTTCCTTCACCTCGATCGCCTCCCCGCCTTCGAGGATCAGCTTCTCCATGCATTGCAGCGCATAGAGCGTGGTGAGCTCATGATAGGCCGCGACCTGAAGTCCGCCATTGGTGTTCGGCCCGTAGATCGACCAGAGATTGGGGAAGCCCGGCATCATGCAGCCGAGATAGGCGCGCGGCCCGTCCTGTGCCCAGAGCTGGTCGATCGTCAGGCCGTCGCGGCCCGTGATCTTCATCGGGTAGAGATATTCGTTCGCCTTGAAGCCGGTCGCGTAGATGATCGCGTCGACATCATGGTGCTTGCCGGCGCCATCCACGATGCCGTCCGGATTGATGCGCTCCGCCCCGCTCGTCACCAGCTCGACATTGTCGAGCTGCAGCGCATCCAGGATGCATTCGTCGCTGTCGACCAGCACGATGCGCGCCGACCAGACCGGGTGCCTGGGCGTCATGATCTCGACGAGGCTCCTGTCGCCGAGCTTCGCATCGCCGAGCTTCTTCTCCAGGAAGGCGATGGAGCGGTCGCGCAGTTCCTTGTTGGCGGCGCTGACACTGTGTGGATCGTCGAACTCGTGATCGATCTCGGTCACCTTGCTGAAGAAGTCGCCGATCCGATAGGCATTGCGCAGCCGCATGAAATTGGTGTGATATGGCATGTTGCGGTCGAGCCAGTTCAGCCCTTCCGGCACGCGGGCAAGATAGCCCGGCATGGGCATCAGCCATTGCGGCGTACGCTGGAACACGCTGATATGCGACGCTTCCCTGGCGAGTTCCGGCACCATCTGATAGCCCGTGCAACCCGTGCCGACGACGGCGACGCGCTTGTCGCTCAAGTCCATCCCTTCCGGCCAGCGAACCGTATGCCAGCTCGGCCCGGCAAAGCTTTCCATGCCCTCGATCTTCGGAATGTTCGGGCGATTGAGGAAGCCGACCGAGGTGATGACGGCATTGGAGCGATGCGTCGCCTTGCCGTTCGGGCCGATCGCCTCGACCACCCACATGGACGCCGCCTCGTCCCAGGTGAGCGACGTTACCTCGGTCTCGAAGACGATCTTCTCGCGCAGGCCGAACTCGTCCGCGACCCAATCAAAATAGGCCTGGTTCCGCTCCTGCGGCGCGAAATTATAGGGACACGGGAAGTCGACACCGAAGAGATGCGAATAGGTCCGGCTCGATCCGTCGACGCGCGCGCCGGGATAGCGGTTCTCAAACCATGTGCCTCCGACGCCGGTGTTCTTCTCGAAATGCGTGTAGCGGATGCCGGCGCGCTTCAGCATCAGCGCCGCATTGAGGCCGCCCATGCCGGTGCCGATGACCGTGACGGAAAAATTCTCAAGCCGAGCAGGATCGGGCGCCGCCTGCCATTGCAGCGAGCGGGCCCAAGGATCGAGCGCCAGTTCCTCGGTCGCCATCGCCACATCGTCCTCGGGGATCGTGCCGGCGAGCAGCAATTCCATGCTCTCGCGGACATGCTCGGGCGATCCATGGGCGACCGCGCCGGCGCCGCTGTCGCGATAGGCCTTGAGAAACGCGACCGTCTTGGCGCGCACCATCGCGGCGTCCATGTCCGTCGCCGGGACGACCGCGTCCATCTGGCCGAACGCCACGGTCTTGGTCGCCATCGTCTTGAGGTCGGGATCGCCGGTCAGCATGTAGAGCAACCCACGCAACACCATCGGGTCGCCGTGGCTGACCGCCTCCTCGATCGCCGCGTCGCTCGTCTCCAGCAGCTCCGGCCGCACAGGCGCTTCTATCGTTGCCATCGTTGCCCATTCCCCTTCCGTGGAAGGCCAATACGACGATCCCTTAACATGATAAACAGTTTTCTCGGATCACGTCTTCCCTGTTCTCCCCTTGCAAAGCCGACGGAGGTTCCGGCCAGCGAAACGCCGCACCGGCTCAGTATGAGCCGAAAGATTTCAACTATGTAGTTTCCGTCTTGTCGGATCCGTCTCGTTTGTGGAAACAAGGTTACGGGAGAGGAGACGGCCAGTGATCGATCGCGCAAAATTCAAGCGAGACAGCGCTACGTGAGCGGCGAAGCGCCGCCGCCGGCAGCCGCCCCGGCATCCGTGAACGAGGCAGCGGTCGGCGCTGTTCTCGATGACATTCGCACCTTCCGGCACAATTACTGGGCGCCGCTCCTGCTCGGCTTCATCATGCTGTTCGACAGTTGGGACAGCATCGCGATCGCCTTCGCAATGCCCGCACTCGCCATCGAGTGGAAGCTCGATCCGATGCAAATGGGTCTCCTCATCTCCGCCGGCTATGGCGGGCAGTTTCTGGGCGCCTTCTCGCTTGGTGCGATTGCCGAGCGCGTCGGGCGCATGCCGGTCATCATCGCCGCCGTGGCGCTCATGTGCGTCCTGGCGATTGCCTGCGCCATCGCGCCCGGCTTCAACAGTATGTTCGTTCTGCGGCTGCTGCAGGGTATCATGATCGGCGGCGCTCTGCCCGTCGCCATCACCTACATCAACGAACTGGCGCCGACGAAGACGCGCGGACGCTATTTCGGGCTGTACCAGACGCTCGCAATGTCCGGCTTCTCGATCGCTGCGCTGCTGAGCCCCTTTGTCATCCCGTATCTCGGGTGGCGCTGGATGCTCGGCCTCGGCGTCATCCCCATCGTGCTGCTGCCGCTCGTGTGGATCACCCTGCCCGAATCGCCGCGATGGCTCGCGCGCGCCGGCCGGCTCGACGCCGCGAACAAGGCGCTTGCCAAGCTCGGTGGCCGGGCGGCCCTCTTCACGAACGCGGACGAGCCGGCGAAGACCGACACCGCGCCCGTGGCGAAACCCAACCTGCTGTCATTGTTCACGCCCAGGCTGCGCGGTCACACCAGCGTGATCACGGCGCTCTGGTTCCTCACCATGTTCGTGAGCTTCGGCCTGACCACCTGGATCCCTTCCATCTACGTGAAGGTGTTCAACATCCCGGTCGAGCGCGCGCTCAACTATTCGGCCATGGCCAGCATCGCCATCTTCATCTGCCTGGCGATAACCGGTACGCTGATTGACAAATATGGCCGCCGGCCGTTTGCGCTGGGTGGCCTGATCGTGACGGCGATCGTGCTGTTGTGGATCCCCATCTTCCGGCCGGAAAGCGAACTCGTGCTGGTCGCGCTGATCACGACCGGCAAGGTCGCCATCTTCTTCGGCACCTTCGTACTCTGGCCCTACACGGCGGAGACACATGCCACGCCTGTCAGGGCACTGGCGCTCGGCTATGCCAGCTCGATCGGCCGGGCCTCCTCCATGCTGACGCCGCTCTTCGTCGGCTTCGTGCTGGCGCGCGGCGCATCGGTGAACATCGTCTTCGCGTTTTTCGGCCTGTTCGCGCTGATCGCCTTCATCCTGTGGATCGTGCGGACACGCGAGACGGTCGGCAAGGCATTGGACAGCGTGTGAGGCGTTCGCGGCGCCGAACGCGCATCCCGCTCGCGATAGGGCCACATAGCGCCCCAAAAAAACCGCTGTCCTACATCCCCCGGGCCATGGCACCCCGGACGCAGCTCTTTCTCAGGTCCGCAAACCCCGTTCCGCGCCACCGGTCCGCACGCGCACAATCATGCGCGATAGTGTGACCCTGGTGTGACCTTCGTGTGAACTTTGGCCTCAAAAGGGCTGGACCAGCTCCACCTGAATACCGCGCGTCGAGGCCGGGCTCAGGAAATTGCACCAGAAGTCGCCCGCACCCTTGATCGGCTCCGGCTCGATCATGCGCATCTCCTGGCTTTCGACCCAGGCCATGGCGGCGCGAATGTCCGGTACTTCGAACGCGAAATGGTGGACGCCGCCCGCGCCCTTGTTGAAGCGCAGCAGGGGGCCGTCGGTCGCGACGACGAGCTCGATCGGCGTGCCGCCATTCGCCGCCTTGGTGAAGATGCACCAGCAATGCCAGGGATCGACGAAGCCGCGATAATCCTCTTCCAGCTCGAAGGTCTGCATGAAGCGCTCGGCCTCGTCGAGGCTGGGCGAGATCATGCCGACATGGTGCAGGCGATATTGGCTGAACATTAGTGGGTTTCCTCGGCGGCCGTCACGATCGGCGCTAACTTCTCGATCAACCAGGGCGAGAGCCTGGCGGTGCCGGTGCGCCCGAGATGGTCCTTGTCCATATAGTTGCGATAATCGTCGGCGAGTTGCACCGGTTCCAGCACGGGGCCGATCGCGGTGTAGAAGCCGGGATCGTCGAAATATTCCTCCGCGCCGCGATAGGTGGGCACGCGCAGGAAGGCGATCGTCACCTTCTTCTCGCGCGCCAGCGCGGCGATGCGGCGCAGATAATGGCGCTCGACGGCATAGCGCTGGTCGAGCGGGAACAGGCGCAGCTTGCGATCGACGACGGCCGCGGGCGGCGTCGGCCCACCGCGCTGGGCCGGGTCGATGACGCGCTCGCGGTCGACGAGAATGCCGTCGCCGGTTCTGAAGGTCTCGGTCGGATCGAACGTCAGCTTGCTGTAGATCGCCGGATCGAACCGGGTGCTGAGGCGGAAGGCGGACGGGGCCAGACCCTGGATGAAGTAGGCCAGATGGCGGTACGGCACCGTTAGCGCATTCTCGATATAATTGAGATTGTAGATCGCGGGCGCGCCGAGGATCGCGGCGTCCGTGCCGAGGAAGCGGAAGCCGGGATGACTGAGCGTCGATTCCGCACCGGCCGTCAGCACGATGAGCTTCACGTCCGGCCGCGTGTTGAGCAGTTGCTCGACCACCGCCCACTGCAGGTCGCGCCCTTCCTGCGGCATACCGAAATTCACGACCGAGACCGGATGGCCGAGCCGCTGCGAGAGGCCCGCCGACAGCTCGTTGACGCGCGCACTCGCTTCCATGCGGGAGCTGCCGATCATGGCGACGTCGATGGGGCGCTTGTCGAAATGCGTGCGCTCATAGACATAGCGCGCGCGGAACAGGATCGTCCCGTCGCCCTGCTGCCAGCGATAATAGTCGTTGTTCGGCAGCAGCATGAGCAGCGCCGTCACCAGCACCGCGCCGAGCGCCAGCCAGCCGAACAGCCGGAGCGCGAGGCCATTGGGGAGCAGCTCTGTGTCGTCCTGAGCGGTCATGGTCCCCTCAGAAGGCGAAGTAGACGAATTGCGTGCTGCCGCGCGCAACGAAGATGATGCCGAGCATCAGCACGGCACCGGCGATGAGCGTCGGCACGGCGGCGGGCCGCCACTCGACGCGGACGGGCGCGACGCCGATCTTCTGCCAGCGCGCCCATTCGAGCACGGGCGTGACGCGCGTCATGATCTGCTGCGTGTTCGGCAAGGCCCAGATGATCGCGATGCCGAGCGCGATCAGCGGGAACAGGCCCCAGGCACCGAGCGGGGTCAGCACCGGCCATTGTTCCCAGGGCGATGCGCCGCTCGCGCCGGCCATGGCGGAGAAGATGCGCCCCGTCGTCGGCAGATCGGCCGAGCGGAACGGCACGATGGCGAGTGCGAAGCACAGGAAAGTGAGCGGAATGCCCCACGGGATCTCGCGCTTCGGTGCAGCGGCACCCTTCTCGCCCTTCGCCTTCTTCTTCCGCCGCGCCTTCATCACGAAATTCCAGATCTCGTTGATGACCATGAAGCTGCCATGCATCGCGCCGAAGACGACAAAGGTCCAGCTCGCGCCATGCCAGGCGCCGATGATGACCATCGACACGAAGCTGGGGATGAGCGTCGCCACGGCGAGCGTGCCGCCCTTGCCGAGGCGCATATTGGCCGCGAGGCGGGTCAGCGGCACGGCGAGCGGCTGGTAGATATAGCTCTGCACGAAGCGGCCGAGCGTTATGTGCCAGCGACGCCAGAGATCGGCGATGCTGTGCGCGCGGAGCGGCGAATGGAAATTGAGCGGCAGCAATATGCCGAACATGCGCGCCACGCCGATCGCCATGTCCGAATAGCCAGAAAAGTCGAAATAGACCTGATTGGTATAGGCCAGCACCCCGCCCCAGGCGGCGAGGAAGCTCGGCGTCTCGCCCTTGGCGGCGGCATCGAACATCGGCCCGGTCCAGAGCGCGAAGCTGTCCGCGATCACCGTCTTCTTGAAGAGGCCGATGCCGAAGATCATCAGGCCCGCGAGGATATTGCCCAGCACGCGCCGCGCCACCGGACGCTCGCGCAGCTGCGGGATCATCTCGCGCGACAGGCTGATCGGCCCGGCGAGAAGCTGCGGAAAAAACAGGATGAAGGCGAAATAATCGACGATGCGTGGCTGCTCGATGCGGCCGCGCGAAAGGTCGACCAGATGGGCAATCTGCTGGAAGGTATAGAAGGAAATCGCCAGCGGCAGCGCGATCCGGCCCAGCTCGACGTCCAGTCCGAACGCCGCCGACAGGCTGTCGACGAGGAAGTTCGCATATTTGAACCAGAGCAAGGCCGCGACATTGGCACTGACGCCGACCCACAAAGCGAGCCGGCTCCATGGCTGCGGAAGCCGGGTGATGAGCAGGCCGCAGACATAATTGAAGGCCACCGAACCGAACAGCAATGGCAGGAAATGCGCCGAGCCGCGCGCATAGAAAGCCAGCGTCGCGACGATGAGGAATGGCAGGCGCAGCACATGCAGCCGCGTCAGCGCCAGAACATAATATCCGAGCAGGGCTGCGGGCAGAAAGCCGAAGATGAAGACGACCGAGTTGAAGCTCATGGGGTCAGGCAGGCTCGGCGATGATCGAGCAGGTCACGGCGATCTTCTGGCGGAGCGCCTGCGAGATGCGCTTGGCCTGCGTCGTGTGGGTCGCCATCTCGACGATGCGGAAGCCGCCCTTGACCAGCAGATCGGCCGCCATGTCCGGGTTTTCGAGCAGGATGACATGGTCGGGCATCGGCGCGTTGAGCGGCACGTTGACGAACAACACGCCTTTCTTGGAGACCGCGCCGCGCATCTTCTGGAGCGCTTCGACCGGGTCGTCGAGATGCTCGAGAATGTGACTGAGGATCACGAGGTCATAGGTCTCGCCGTCGGGCTGGACCTGATGCATGTCCTGAATGCGGAAATGGAGATTGTCGCCCTCGGCGCCGAGCGTCTTGAGCGCATGGCGCGTCTGGGCCAGCGAGACTTCGCTCAGGTCCCAGCCATGCGCCTCGGACAAGCCGAAATCGGTCAGCGCGAGATAGAGCAACAGGCCATGGCCCGAGCCGACCTCCAGCACGCGGCCGCCGCGCGGCACCCGCGCTTCGAGCCGCTGGCGGAAGAAGTGCAAAGACGAGGCATGCATGTACCAGAGCACATGGCTGTAGAGCAGCCCGTGCATGTAACGCTCCATGAAGTCGTCATTGCTGTAGACATGGGCGTTCGTCTGCTCGAACGAGCTGTAGCGATAATGACCACTACGGGCGAACTCGAGTTCCTCCTCGCGGATACGATCGCACAGCCAGCGATAATCGGCGGCGACCTGCGCCTTGCGATCGCCGGCCAGCAGCAGCATCGCGCGGGCGACATGATCGCTGGTCGCCATCATGCCTTCGCTGCGCACGTCGAAGCTCTTCGAGAGATAGCCGGCATGCTCCGGCCAGGTCTCGACGACGACCTCGCTCAGCGCCAGCAGATTGGGCCAACGAGCTAGCTGGGTGCGGAGGGCCGCAAGATCGTCACCGGTCGTCATCAGTTCGTCTGCCCCTCGGCTAGCACATTGACCTTGATGGGCAGATCGGCCGGCTCATAGCCAGCCAGATCGAGCGCCCAATGGCTCGTCCCGTCCGCGTCCTCGCTCGTGCGCGTGAAACCGAGCTTGGCAAAGAGATCGCGCACGAGGCCGTTCTTCTTGGTCGGGATGTAAGTGGCGGTGAGCGTGTCCGCCCCCTCGCCTTTCGCGGCGGCTGCAACTTCGTTCAGGACCGACTGCTCGACGCCCCGGCCAAGCACGCGGCAACTCATCAGCCAGGTGTCGCAGGACCAGCTCTGCGGGCCCTTGTCGAAGATGATCACCGAGATCATGCCATTATCGCCGAACTTGTCCTCCAGCCGCACCTGCAGGGTGAACTTGGCGGGATCGCGCTCGAACGCCTCGACATCATTCTCGCCATAGCGGCGGGTTGTGACGTTGAACTGGTTCGACTTGTTGACGAGCTGCGAGATGCGCGCACGGCCGACCGCATCGAACGGCAGCGCGGTCATCACCATCTCCAGCGAAGCCAGATATTCGGCGAGGTTCGTGACCGATCCCTGCGCGACGCGGCGCTCGGCATTGGCGCGATACATCTCGGCGCGCTGGCGATCCTCTGCGGAGAAGGACACTGCCTCGAAATAGCCCGCGCGGGCAATCATCGCGGGATAGTCTGCCGGGTCCTCGCCCACTTCCGGCACGGCCACCTCAGGCAGCTCGCGGCGGACGATCTCGCGCTCGGCGGGATTGTCGTCGAGGAAGACCAGCGAATCCGTGCCGATATTCAAGGTCGCGGCGATGTCGCGGATATTGCCGGCCTTGTCGTTCCAGTTGGCGATGAAGCAGGCGATGTGCGGCTCGCGCAGCAGCATCTCGGCATGTTCCTTGAACGGGAGCAGCGCGTTGCTCTCCTCATTCTTCGAGCAGACGGCGAGAATGATGCCGCGCTCGCGCAGGCTGAGGGCCAGCCGCTGGATCGCGACATAGGCCTCGCCCATGCCATTGCCGTTGCCGAGCACGATGCCTTCGAGGCCATCGTCGCCGATGACGCCGCCCCACAGCGTATTGTCGAGATCGAGTACGAGGCACTTGCGCGCCTTGCCGCGCGCGGAGCCAATGACGCGGCAGACATAGTCCGCGTAGAGGGTCGTCGCGTCCGGCGAGAACGGCATTTTAGCGCCGTGCCAGAGGCGGATGTCCATCCAGCGCGACAGGCCGACGGTGGCGGCGGCATGGGCGATATCGACGATGAGATCGCCTTCGCCCAGCACCGAGGGCAGCCGGCGATTGAACGCATCGACCATGGCGCGGGCGCTGCCGTCGACCTGCGTATCGAAACTGCCGAACAGGGCCTCGGCCGGAGGCACAAGCGTCTGGAAGATCGCCGCCGCGCCGATACGGCCGCGCACGCCCTTGGCCAGCAATTCGGCTTGCGCGATCGCGGCATCGACGCTCGCCGGGCCTTCGCCCTCGCCCAGCGCCGGGAGATCGAGCCCGAAGAATTTCGCATCGAGCGCGAAAAGGACGAAATCGACCGATCCGGCCTTCAGCCCGGCATTCTCGTCCAGCACGGCCTGCGCGACTTGGCCATAAGGCACGGTCTCCAGCGAGAGCAGCAGGCCGTGGCGCAGGCCGGTCGCGACCAGCGCATCGGCGATGTAGTCCAGCGTGTGCGAGCCGATGAGGCCAAGCCGCACGCGCGAGAAATCGCTGGTGCGGGCAATCTCGTCGAGATGCTTCGTCACCACCTTGCCGAGCTGGGCAAGCTGAGTGAGATCCATCGCCGTCGCCGCCAGGCGGCGCAGCGTCGCCTGATCCGGCGGCGCATCGCGCAGGGCCCGCACTTGCGCGCGGAAATCCTCGGGCGGTTGCCTAAGCCAGGGCAGATACATCAGTTTGTTCCCACCGGCCCGGCGTCAGCCGAGCTTTTCGAGGATCTTGGCCACGAGCTCGCCGACATTGGCGAACCCCTCGATCTCGCCGACCGTAAACCGCACGCCGAACGCCTGCTCCACAGACACGATGAAACGCACGTTGCTCAGGCTGTCCCACTCCTCAATGTCGTCGGCGGTGAGATCGTCCGAATAGGCAATATCGTCTTCGTCGAAGGCGTCTTCCATCAACTCGACAAGGCGACTGATGACTTGTTCACGGTCCAAATTACGTCTCCCTTGGGCCAGACATAGTGCCTTATGCAGGCAAAACTCGACATTCAATTAACAAGCGGCGGCCGATAAGCGCGAATTTCCGCGATTTTCGGTGCGTCCGCCGCGACAGTCATCTCCACTTCATGACGGCCATTGGGCAAGCCGGTTGCGATCAGATGACGCTGTTCGATGCCGCCGCGCGGGAAGGCGACGGCAGCCTGATCCCCGCACATGAAGTATCGCGACCAGTGAAGCTGATAGCCTTCCGGCACGCCCTTGCCCGATTTGACCACGCCATAAGCGAGGATCCAGTCCTGCGGATCGATCGCGATGCGGCCGGACGGCGACGTGAAAGGCTCGCTCGCCTTGCCGGCGCCGTCCGGTCCGGCGAGCCTGCTGGTGAGCGTGAAATCGAAACTTTCCTGCTTCGGATCGAGATGCGTGACGGTGGCCGTCCAGTTGTCCTCCTTGTGATAGGAGGGATCGATGCGCACTTGCGCGAGCGCCGGCCAGTCCGGGACATTGGGCAGGCGCGAGACGCGGCTGGTGAGCCAGCAGCCGTCCAGATCCTGCGGCGCCTTGCCGTCGACGGTGACACGCAGCTTGCCGTTCAGGGCTCCGGCGGCAACCAGTTCGAAGCGGTTGCCTTCGAACGTGTAGCGCTGGGTCGTGCCCGGTGCGGGCGGCGCGAGTGTCGTCACGGCGGGGCTGGTCGGGGTCTTGCCGTCCGAGCGGGCAACGAGGCTCTCGAACCAGGTGGTGAAGAGGCCGGCCATGAGCTTCCAGCCGCGCTCATTGGGATGCGGCATGTCGGCGATGAGCGCCTTTATCGGCAGGTTGCGGGCCTTGAGATAAGCGTCCCAGCGGTCGCGGCGCGGCTCCATGGCGAGGTCGTATTTCGCGGCCATGGTCGGCACCCAGGTGCGCGACATGAAATCTTCCCACTTGGCCTGCTTGAAGCGGATATGGCCGGTGCAGCCGGGCGGCGGCGACCAGCGCAGGTGGATGCCTTCGTCGCAGATCGGCTCGACCGCCGTTGTCACATGATCGGTCTGGACGATGATGTCGGCCGCGGTCTTCGAGCGGAAGAGCTGGATGATCCGCTCATAGGCGCGGTGATCGCCATAAACGTGGAAGACGATGAGATCGGGCGTGAACTCGGCAATGTCGCGCTCGGCATTGCGCTCCAGACGGACGGCATCGAAGCCGCCGAGCGCCATATTGCGCGCGTCGAAAATGACGTTCGGATAGGCTTCGCGCAGGCGGGCGAGCGCGGGATCTGTCCAGGCCGGGGCGCTGATCGACTGGCCGTAGAAGAGGACACGCAGCACCCTGGGCTGGGTCGGCGTGGCGCTGCGGATGATCGAGAGCGTGCGCGCGATCGCCTTCACCGGATCGGGCGGGCTCGGCGGCGCGGCGGGCGTGGTCGAGCAGCCGGCGATCAGGAGAAAAGACAGCGCAGGCAAGCATTTGCCGAGCTTTGCCAGAGGCGCGAAACGGCCGCTCATCATGCGTCTGCTTACTCACTCCGACTTGTGATTTGGCCGATTTATGATTGTGCTGCGCCTGCGAACGCGACCCTGCCCCCTCCTAACTTCGCCGGTGTGGATCGACAATAGCCAAGATGGGCGGCGATTGCGGCATGGAGTCCTTTCCTCTAGGGCGCGGCCATGATCGTCCGCCCGCGCCCCGGCCTGCTCGAAGTGCTCTTCGCCCTTCAGGGCACGATCCTGCTGCAGATCCTCGGGCGCATCGGCTTCATCACGCTCGTCTCCATCCTCGCCGTGCTGGCCGCGCAGGCCTGGCCGGGCATGTTCGCACAGATCAGCGCCATTCCCTTCGCGCTGATCGGCATCTCGCTCTCCATCTTCATGAGCTTCCGCAACAGCGTCTGCTACGAGCGCTGGTGGGAAGCCCGCAAGCTCTGGGGCAGCCTCATCATCGCGACGCGCTCGCTCGCGCGCCTCACCGCGACCTTTGACGAGGCGGACCGGCAGGTGCTGCTGCGCGGCCTGTGCGGCTTCACCATGGGCCTGCTCGCGCGGCTGCGCGGGGGCGATGAGGTGGCGGCGATCGCCCGCTGGCACCCGCAGGGCGCGTGGTCGACCGCGCCCAACCCGACCGACGCGGTGCTGCAGGAGCTTGGCCGGCTCTGCCTGCGCCTGAGCGATGCGGGAAGGATCAACCCCATCCTCCACAGCCAGATCGACGGGCAGATCGGCGCGCTGGCACAGGTGCAGGCCGGTTGCGAGCGGATCGCCAACACGCCGGTCCCATTCACCTACTCGCTGATCCTGCACCGCACGACCTATGTCTTCTGCCTCGTCCTCCCCTTCGCACTCGCCGGCGCGCTCGGCTGGTGGGCGCTGCTGCCGGTGCTGCTCTCCAGCTACACATTCTTCGGCCTCGATGCGCTGGGGGACCAGCTCGAGGACCCGTTCGGTCTGGAGCCCAACGACCTGCCGCTCGACGCGATGGCGCGGACGGTCGAGCGCGAGATGCTGGCGGCGCTGGGCAGCGACGATCTGCCGCCGGCGCTGGAGCCGGTCGATTATGTGCTGACCTGAAAGGTCGTCGATTTGGCGGCGACTGTGGCGGCGTGGTCTCCGTCAGCCGCGTAATTTTCTTGCGAAGGTTCTGAAGGTTCGGGGGTCGGGCTGAATCTTTTTTCCTTTCCTGCGAGTCGGCCTGACGGGATGCGCTTTGCCTGGGGGCAGGATGCCAAGGGGCTTCGGATGTAGGACAGCGGTTTCTTCATTGCGTAAAACCAATCCCGTTCGTCCTGAGTAACCACTGAGCTTGTCGAAGTGGTGTATCGAAGGACCGAAGTTGGGCACTGCCCCTTCGATACGGGCCTTCGACTTCGCTCAGTCCCTACTCAGGGCGAACGGGTTTGGTTTGACCAGGCCGCGCTCACGCCGCCACACCCAGCCCTTCCAGCCGCAGCAGATATTCCTTCGCCTTCATGCCACCGGCAAAGCCGGTGAGCGCGCCATTGGTGCCGATGACGCGGTGGCAGGGCGCGACGATGGAGATGGGATTGCGGCCATTGGCGGCGCCCACCGCGCGGAAGGCGGTCGGTGCGCCGATCGCGCGGGCGATGTCGCCGTAGCTGCGGGTCTCGCCGAAGGGGATCGCCAGCAGGGCGGCCCAGACGCGCTTCTGGAAATCCGTGCCCTGGAAATCGAGCGGCAGATCGAAGGCCTGCAGCGTGCCGTCGAAATAGGCCGCGAGTTGCCGCTCCGCCTCGCACAGCAGGGGATGATCGGCCGCCTCCACGCGCGGATGAAGCCGCACGCGGGCGGGATCGTCATTCTCCCAGAGGATCGCGGCCAGCCCGTGGTCGCTGGCGATCAGGGTCAGCTCGCCCACCGGCGAGGCGACCACCTTGTAGGCATAGGTCATTTGCGGCTCCTATCGTACCAAGCCAGTCGAAATCGACCTTCGCTTCATGATCGTCATCCCGGGCCTGA
This sequence comes from Sphingobium xanthum, assembly GCF_019737615.1. Lineage (GTDB taxonomy): Bacteria > Pseudomonadota > Alphaproteobacteria > Sphingomonadales > Sphingomonadaceae > Sphingobium > Sphingobium xanthum. The sequence goes on from NZ_JAHKKS010000002.1 coordinate 350,739, forward strand.
CCCGGTATCCCGCTTCTTCTCCGCCACCTTGCAAGGCAGCGGTACCCCGGGTCGAGCCCGGGGTGACGGGATAGATGTCGCGAAGGCTTGCTCCTTGTGGTTAGATCGATAGCGCGGCTTTCCCAAGCCTGCTTCCCGCGCCTTGCGGTCAATGTCGGCGGAAGGAGACGAGGCCATGCGTTTGCGATCCGCTTTGCTCCTTGCGCTCGGGGCGCTGGCGATCACTGGCGCGGGAGAGCCGCAGCGCGCGGCGAAGGCCGGCATATCGGCGCCACGCGACATCGGCGCGAGCGATCCGCTGCGCCGGACCTTGCTGGACACGCTGCGCCCGGCGATCGAGCGCGACGTGGGGCAGAAGGTGCAGTTCGTGGTGCGCATGCTGCGTGTGCAAGGGCGGTGGGCGTTCGCGCATGTCGTGCCGCAGACGAAGGCCGGCGCGCCGATCGACTATCGCCGCACGCGCTATGCCGAGCTGATCCGCGAAGGGATGTTCGACGGGCCGGATACGTTTGCCTTGCTGGAGCTTCGGAATGGGCGCTGGACGCTGCGGGCGTTCGTCACCGGGCCGACGGACGTCACTTATGCGGGATGGCCGGAGGAGTTTGCGGCGCCAAATGCGTTGTTTGGGTTGCCGGAGGAGTAGCTTGCCAACGAAGAGCGACTGAATGCAACCTAGTTGCGAACATTGGAAACCTGAATACGGATGGCAGCTATGTGGAGATCTAAGAGCCGTCGCCCATTCCTGTTCGGAATTTTGTCCGGAGTTACGATGGCCATTGGAAGTTTCGCTGCGGCCGAATGGCTTTCGGATGATCAATATCCTCAATATCTTCGAGTAATCGACGACAATTACGACCATCTCCTGCGGAAAGACCACAAATGGGAGGAAGGCCCCACGAGTGCGAAACTCATCAGGAATTGCAAGATTGAGGCCTTCATTAACGACTCCCTCGGGCTGCACTATGCAGGATCATCCTTCGTAAAAATTAAGGGCGTGCCCATTGCCAATCTGAATTGCCTGCTCGGCGAGGCACGGATCAACGCGATGTCTGTCGCTGTCGTAGCCCGCATCGACTCCACGCCGACTGATTGCATCGATGGTTGGCCGACGCGGTCCAAGGACGGGGTCGCAATCTTTGGACATTGCCGGGGCGAGAAGGAGCCGGATCCGGTTTACGTGTCACCCTCCGCTTCCAAACGTTAGTTCGTCTCCCGCCAAAACAGCCATCGCAGCACGAACCGGGTTTCTCGCTGCCACCAGCGAGCGTCCAACATCTTGTGTGCCAATCGCACGGAATCACACATCACTCTGCTTCGTGATTATCCCCTTGGCATACGTGGTTGACTCGATTAGCTCGATCAGTCACATCTCGCACGCTGAGAGGAGTGTGGGAGATGACCGAAAGGGAAGAGGCGAAGCATTTTGCACTCGAAACAGAGAAGATCACGATAAGGAACGCCGATACGAATTTACCGGTGATATTTGCCGATGTCATTCGAGGGGCGATTGTTTCGCAGAACGTCCTAAAAATAAATCTAGCGCAGTTAGTATTCGATCCGGTGTCGGCCGAGCCGACTCATCAACTCGTCGCGTCGATCGCTTTGCCTCTTACTCAGGCGGCACAATGGGGAGAACTCCTCACGCGCATAGCGAGCGAGAACTCCATCGTGACAGGATCTCCGGATGTCGAAGCCTGACCTCAGAGTCATCGAAGGTGGAACGGAGGCACATTCCACTCCTCGCGTGGATCGTAGCACAACAGGGAGCGATTTGGTCGATACGGGCATTTACGACGTCCAAGGGAATACCTATTTTAGGGGGCGCAAACCTCCGCCCAAGCCGCCACTTCACGAAAGTGGAAGGGGGGGGATGGCCCCATGAAGTTAACTCTCCCTGATTTGCGCTGGAACGTCGCATTATTGAACGGGCTGGCCGCATTGTTCACAGCTGCCCTGGCAGGTATGTTCATTTTCATGTTGAACCGTATCGATGATAGATTTGATAAATCTAATGAGCGAGTGGAACGCATCTCCGATCAGGTCAGTGATTTGAGGGCCGCCGTTGCTGGGCAAACAGCAGATATTCGCTCGATCTTGGAGAAATTGGATGACCAACCTCAAGGAAGCTCGGGAACAGGGCAAAATGTCGCAGTTCCTCAAGGAACACCAAGCGGAACAGGGAAACCCTGACGCTTTCAATCGCGTTGTGACTTCAATGGCCCAAACGTCGAAAGTAGCTCCGAAAGCATCTCGCTCTGCCGCGTCCGACGATTGAAACGATACTCAGCTTCCTTCGCATACTTCCACAAGTGCTTGCCGCTCACGTGAATGTGAGTGCCGCTGATCGTCCGCTTTAGCTGCGACCAAAAGCCCTCAATGCTGTTCGTCGAAACACCCGATTTGGTGACGTATTCCCCGGCGCTGTGATTGACGGTCTTGTGCCAATAGCGGCCCTTCGTCAGTTCAAGGCCGCTGTAGCTCACGAAGTCGTCGGTATGGACTTCCGTGTAGGGCTTCACGTTCTCAATGACGTGGTGCTGCAGAGTGCTTTTGCGGCGATTGGGAATGACCTTGGTAATCAGCGAGCCGTCCCGTTCGACCATGCCCATGATCGCCGTCTTGTTGCTCTTGCTGCCGGTGCCCGCGCCATGCTCGACGCCCCCGATATAGGTTTCGTCCACTTCGACAGTCTTGAACGGGCCGCCAAGCGGTGCCTCGCCATCAACGTCAGCCATATGCTCGCGGATCAAGTGCGCCATGCGCCACGCCGTCTTGTAGGTCACACCGAGCTGGCGCTGTAGTTCCTTGGCCGCGACGCCGTTGCGCGTTGTCGTGAACAGGAAGATCGCATAGAACCACATCTGGAGCGGGGTGCGGGTCTGCTCGAATGGCGTACCGACAGTCGGGTGCAGATGATGGCCGCAGAACTGGCAGGAATAGGCACGCTCCGCCTTGATGCGGAACCACTTGGAGGCGCGGCCGCACGAGGGGCATTCGAAGCCCTGTCCGAAACGGATTTCGAAAAGGTGACGCAGGCAAGCTTCGTCATCCGGAAACTGCTTGAAAAACTGCGCGATAGTTTGGGGCTTCTTACTCATGCCCCTTTTATAGCAGGGAAAAGTACGTATGGGAAGGGGATAATCACGCTCTGCTTGACTTGCCCCGATTCGTTGCCTAAACGTTCTCCGTCCGTTCCATTCCAGCGGGGTTCGTCATGTTGACCGCCAAGCAACAGCAACTGCTCAGCTACATCAAGCTTCATCTCGACAAGGGCGGCGTTTCGCCGAGCTTCGAGGAGATGAAGGATGCGCTCGATCTCAAGTCCAAGTCGGGCATTCATCGCCTCATCAGCGCGCTGGAAGAGCGCGGCTTCATCCGCCGCCTGCCCAACCGGGCGCGCGCGCTGGAAATCGTGAAGCTGCCCGACGGCATGGCGCCTGCCGCGCTTCGCCCGACGCCGAGCGCCGATGTCGTGCCGCTGCGCAAGCCCGCGCCGTCCGTTCCGGCCCGCGCGACGCCGATTGCCGCAAACGACGTGATCGAGATTCCTCTGCATGGCCGCATCGCGGCCGGCGTGCCGATCGAGGCCATGGAAGGGCAAACGATGCTCTCCGTCCCGGCTGCATTGCTTGGCACGGGCGATCATTATGCGCTGGAAGTCTCCGGTGACTCGATGATCGAGGCCGGCATCTTCGATGGCGACTATGCGCTGATCCAGCGCGCCGAGACGGCGCGCGCCGGCCAGATCGTGGTCGCGCTGATCGACGAGGCGGAAGCGACGCTCAAATATTTCCAGCCCGAAGGCCGCAAGGTCCGGCTCGACCCGGCCAATCGCGACTATGAGCCGCAAGTCTATGATGCGGGTCAGGTGCGGATTCAGGGCCGGCTTGCGGGGCTGCTGCGGCGATATAATTGAGGGCTTCGAGGCGGTTCGGTCAAGTTGGGCAGTGCTCCTGCGAAGGCAGGAGCCCAAGGCCGGATAGAACTGCGCTCGGACGCCCTGGGCTCCTGCCTTCGCAGGAGCACAAGTTAGGTTGTTCCTCCCAGATCGGGTTGATTAAGGACTCCGGATCGGCGACGCACTGCCCTGTGCCGCCATGATCCAGGGGTGGCGGTCGCGCGCGTCGCGGCCGCCGATTACTTTGCGCGCGTCGATCAGCAGGATTGCGCCGCCCATGGCGCTGAGCGCAGGCCGATCGAGCTTGAGCCAGCGCGGGGCGCAGCCGCGCGGCATGCGGCGGTCGGCAATGACGATGTCGGCGCGGGCGCAGGCATCCGTGATGGCCTGCCAGGGGAGGCGCAGATTGCTGCGCGTCACCAGCAGGTGCAGCGGCTTTCCGGACGCAGTCGGCAGTTCGACCGTGCAGACGTCATCGGAGCATCGGGCGGTATCGGTCTCGGCCAGCGGGGCGAACTCGCCTTCATAGGCCGCAGCCTCGGCCAGAGTCGTGCGCACATAGTCCCCTGCCCGTTCACGCAGGAGCGCCATGCGGCCATCGGGCATGCGCAGCGCGACATGGCGGCCGTCGGACGTCACGAGGATATCCGGCACCGGGGCCAGCAAGGTAACGATCAGTCCCGCGACCGCGACGGGCGCGCCGAGCCAGCGTATCCGGCCGCGCCACAGCATCATCCAGAGGATGGCGAGCATCGTCAGGGCGAACGCCGCGTCGCTGGTGGTGGCTGCGGCGCCCATCGTGGCATAAGGTTGGCTCGCTACCAGATGGGCAAGGCCAAGCAGCAGGCGGAGCGCCAGCCCGACCACCCACCAGGCCGGGGCGCCAAGCCCGAATGTGTCGAGCAGCAGCGCGATCGCCTCGGCCGGCATGACGACGAAGCTGGTGAGCGGGATGGCGACCATGTTCGCGATCGCGCCGAGCATGCCGGCGCGATGGAAATGCGCGAAGGCGATCGGCATCAGCGCCAGTTCGACGATGAGGCCGGTCGCCAGCAGCACCGCGGCATGGCGCAGGAAGCGGCGGACGATCCCCTCCTCCCGCCGTTCGAAGAAAGCGCGGGCGCGCGGATGCTCATAGAAAGCGACGATGGCGGTGACGGCGGCGAAGCTCATCTGGAAGCTGGGGCCGACCACGGCCTCGGGCCAGAACAGCATCACGAACAAGGCGCCCGTCGCGATGAGGCGCAGGCTGATGGCTTCGCGGCCGAGCGCGAGTCCGCTGATGACCAGCAGAGCGGCGATGCAGGAGCGCACGGTCGGCACTTGCGCGCCGGTGAGCAAGGTGTAGCCGATGCCGGCGGCCGCTCCCGCGCAAGCCGCGATGAGCAGGATCGGCCAGTGCAGCGCCAGCCGGGGCGACAGCGCCGGCAGCCGATAGACGAGGAAGATGACGGCGCCGATGAGCGCCGAAACGTGGAGCCCGCTGATCGAGAGCAGATGCGCGAGACCGCTGCGGCGCATGGCCTCGGCATCCGCCTCGCTGATGCCGGTCTGGTCGCCGGTCGCGAGGGTGACGGCGATGGCGCCTTCGCCTCCGGAGAGGCGCGAGGCGACATGATCGCCGAGGCGGCGGCGCAAGCCTGGCCCCTCCCCGCTCGCGCGCAAGCGCTCGACCCGGCCGAGGGCGCGTCCGCTGGCGCCGAGCCCCTCGAAATAGGCGCGTTGGGCATAATCATAGCCGCCGGGCAAGGCAGCCGGCGCGGGCGGCATGAGGCGAGCGCGGACGGAGACGAGATCGCCGGAGGTGAGCCCCTGCGGCACCTGATCCGGCTCGGCATTGACCCGGACGCGTGTGGGCAAGTCCGGGCGCTCGACCGGCGACAGATCGAGCCGGATCAACCCGCGCGCCGCCAGCGGATCGGCACTGCGCACGAGGGCCTGCATTTCGACTACCGCCGGGCGGGCGAGTGGCGGCGCGCCGACGAGAATCGCCTTGGCCCAGACCAGCAGGCAGCCCGCTGCCAGCAGCACCGCGCCGATGGCGAGGACATGCGCCAGCCGGCCGCCCCGCGCGAGCACGCCGAGGCCGAGCGCGATGCCCAGCCAGCCCACCGTCCAACCGATCCAGTAATACGGATTCGGCAAGGCAAACCACGCGCAAATCCCTGCTCCCAGCGCGATCGGCGCCCAGAGCGGCAGTTGCGCCCGCTCGCTTTCCAGCCAAGTTTCGATGTGAACTAACCAGCCGCCCGCCGCCCCCTTGCTGCGGCGCAACAGCGAGATTTGTCGGAGCGAAAAAGCCGTGCTAGGGGCGTGCTCGTTCAACTGTTGACCCCCTTCCCCTGGAGCAGAACTTAGCGTGACGGACGGACTGAAAACAACGGACAAGGTCGTCACCCGCTTCGCTCCCTCGCCCACGGGCTATCTGCACATTGGCGGCGCCCGCACGGCGCTGTTCAATTATCTGTTCGCCCGGCATCATGGCGGCAAGTTCCTGCTGCGCATCGAGGATACGGACCGCGCCCGATCGACCGAGCCGGCCATCGCAGCGATCTTCGACGGGCTGAGCTGGCTCGGCCTTGCCGGGGACGAGGAGCCGGTCTTCCAGTTCGCCCGCGCCGGGCGCCATGCCGAAGTCGCCAACCAGATGCTGGCGGCCGGCCACGCCTATAAATGCTTCGCTACGCCAGAGGAGCTGGCCGAACTGCGCGAGGCGCAGCGCGCCGCCAAGCAGCCGATGCGCTATGACGGGCGCTGGCGCGACCGCGATCCGGCCGAGGGCGGCGACAAGCCCTTCGTCATCCGCCTGAAAGCGGCGCGCGAGGGCGAGACGGCCATCGAGGATGCCGTGCAGGGCCGCGTGGTCGTGCAGAATGCCGAGCTGGACGACATGATCCTGCTCCGCTCGGACGGCACGCCGACCTATATGCTGGCCGTGGTGGTCGACGATCACGACATGGGCGTGACCCATGTCATCCGCGGCGACGATCATCTCAACAATGCGTTCCGCCAGCTCGGCATCATCAAGGCGATGGGCTGGCCGGAACCGGTCTATGCCCATATCCCGATGATCCTCGGCACGGACGGGGCCAAGATGTCCAAGCGGCACGGCGCGACCGGCGTCGATGCCTATCGGGACGAGCTCGGCATGCTGCCCGAGGCCGTCTTCAATTATCTGCTGCGGCTCGGCTGGGGTCATGGCGACGCGGAGATCATCAGCCATGATCAGGCGATCGAGTGGTTCGATCTGCCGGGCGTCGGCCGCTCGCCCTCGCGCTTCGACATCAAGAAGCTGGAGAGCCTGAACGCACATTATATCCGCGAGGCCGAGCCGGCCCGTCTCGCCGCGCTGGTGGCCGAGCGCATGCCGCCGCTGGGCGGCAATGAAGCTACCGAACGGCTGCACCTGCTGACCGCGATCATGCCCGCTCTCCAGCCCCGCGCGAAAACCGTGCTGGAGCTGGCCGATGGCGCCGCCTTCCTCTTCGCCACCCGGCCGATTCCTGTCGACGAGGCTGCGGCAAAGTTGCTAGACGGGGATGCACGGACCCTGCTCAAGACCGTGGCAGATACCCTCGCGGCGATCCCGGAATGGACGCTCGAGGGCATCGAGACCGCGATCAGGACCGTGGCGGAGGATGCCGGTCTTGGTCTCGGCAAGGTGGCACAGCCGCTGCGCGCCGCATTGACCGGGCGAACCACATCGCCCGGGATTTTCGACGTGCTTTATCACCTTGGACGGGATGAAACGCTTGGGCGCCTGGGGGATCAGGCTCAAGCGTAAGCCATACCGGACTGTTTTCGGGCGCGAATTGAAGCAACAAGGGGTTTTGGAATGAGCGACACAGTCAAGCTGACGACCGATAGCAAAGAGCTGGAATTGAAGGCGCTCTCAGGCTCGGTCGGCCCCAAGGTCATCGATATCCGCAAGCTCTATGCCCAAACGGGCATGTTCACCTACGATCCCGGCTTCACCTCGACGGCGAGCTGCGATTCCGCGCTCACCTATATCGACGGCGACGAGGGCGTGCTGCTGCATCGCGGCTATTCGATCGAGGAGCTCTCGGAAAAATCCAGCTTCATGGAAGTCGCCTATCTGCTGCTGCGCGGCAGCCTGCCCTCCAAGGACGAGCTGGACGGCTTCAACAACACCATCACCCGCCACACGATGGTGCATGAGCAGCTCTCGCAATTCTATCGCGGCTTCCGTCGCGACGCGCACCCGATGGCCATCATGTGCGGCGTCGTGGGCGCGCTCTCAGCCTTCTATCATGACTCGACGGACATCACCGATCCGCAGCAGCGCATGATCGCAAGCCATCGCCTGATCGCCAAGATGCCGACGCTGGCGGCGATGGCCTATAAATATTCGATCGGTCAGCCCTTCGTCTATCCGCGCAACGACCTGAGCTACACCGGCAATTTCCTGCGCATGACCTTCTCGGTCCCCGCCGAGGAATATGAGGTCAATCCGGTGATCGAACAGGCGCTGGACCGGATCTTCATCCTGCACGCCGACCATGAGCAGAACGCCTCGACCTCAACTGTGCGTCTTGCAGGCTCGTCGGGCGCCAATCCGTTCGCGTGCATCGCGGCCGGCATCGCCTGCCTCTGGGGCCCGGCGCATGGCGGCGCCAACGAAGCCGCGCTCAACATGCTGCGCGAGATCGGCACGCCCGAGCGCATCCCGGCCTATATCGCCCGCGCCAAGAACAAGGACGATCCGTTCCGCCTGATGGGCTTCGGCCATCGCGTCTACAAGAACTACGACCCGCGCGCGACGGTGATGCAGAAGACCGTCCGCGAGGTGCTGAGCGCGCTGAAGGTCAACGACCCGATCTTCGACGTCGCCCTGCAGCTCGAGGACATGGCGCTGCACGACGATTATTTCCGCGAGAAGAAGCTGTTCCCGAACGTCGACTTCTATTCGGGCATCATCCTCTCGGCGATCGGCTTCCCGACCGACATGTTCACCGTGCTCTTCGCCCTCGCCCGCACCGTGGGCTGGGTCGCGCACTGGAACGAAATGATCTCCGACCCAGAGCAGAAGATCGGCCGTCCGCGCCAGCTCTATACTGGCCCGGCCCAGCGGCCCTACGTCCCGGTAGCGCAACGCTGACAGGGACACCGCAGGGAGCGCGAAGTTGATCCGCAAAGTCGCCTTCACGCTCTACCCGGTCAAGGACATGGCCCAGGCGCGCGCCTTCTATGAAGGCGCGCTCGGCCTCACGAGCAGCGCGGGGGAGCAAAGTCCCTGGGTCGAATATGACCTGCCCGAAGGCGGCTGCTTTGCCATCACCACCGTCATGCCCAATCATCAACCCGGCGCGAGCGCCGGCGGCGTGATCGCGCTGGAAGTGGACGATATCGACACGCTGACCGCAAGGCTGCGCGAAGATGGCGTGCGGCTCGGTTCGGCGGAGATGATCAAGGGGCCGCATTGCCGGATGATGCCGATCTTCGATCCGGACGGGAATTCGCTGATCCTGCACCAGCTCGATCCGAACTGAGAACTTCAGCCGCCGCGCGGTACGAAGGCGCTGGCGCGGCAGGCGATCGCGACAGGATCACCGCGGCGCAGTCCGGCTACCGGAGGCGCGATCACTTCCATCACATCATAGTGATGGGCATTGACTGACGGCTTCGTTTCCGGATGCGGATAGTAGATCAACCCGGGATAGCGGGCGCCTCCGTGATGAAGCGTGCCGTGGACGAAGGAAAAGCTTTCCGGCGGGATGTGCGCCTTGGGATCGCCTAGATCGCTCGTCCAGTCGAGCAGGTCGGCCGTCATGTCCGCCTTGGCCAGGACGAGCCCGTAAGGCAGGACGACGTTGATCGTACCTACGAACCAGCCCGGCACCAGCGCATCGAGATCGATGCCCCTAGCGCGCAGATGCGGCTGCTGAAGCAGCAGGGTCGAGGCGGGATAGGGATTGTCGGCACGGCCCACGGCGCCGCCGGACGCGAACTGGAAGCCGCTGCCTACTATGCCATCGTGGATCGTCTCGCTCATGGCCCACATGCCCCACCCGAAACGGTGTGAGACTACCCCCGGAGCGGCTGGCGGGCAAGACGCCCGCGCAGGACGCTATTTCGTGCCGGCGGTCTGGACGCAGCGCGTCCCGTCGATCCACGGTTCTGGCACGAGCGCGTTGGCGAAGCTCACGACGGTCGCCGCGCTTGTTTCCGACTTGCCGAGCTCGGACGCGACTTCGCGGAACAATGTGCAGGTCTGGATCGTGCTGTCGCGGTTGCTGTGCTGGTTGCTGACCCTCGTCTGATAGTTCTGATAGACGATATGGCTCGCCTTTCCGGTGCCGCCGAACTGCTTCTTGAGCCGCGTATCTGCCTCCTTGAGCACGGTCTTGTTATTGTCCGCGAACCGCTTGAAATCGGCCTCCATATTCATGTTCAGGGCCGTGCAACGCAGGGTGGCGATCATCATGGCGATCTGAAACTCCATGACGCGCGCGGCGCCGACCGCATCATCGTCCCAGCAGGTGGTGGCGCTCTGCACCGGACTCGCAGCCATGGCGGCGAGCGGCAGCAGGCAGAGCGTGGCATTGCGCTTCATGACCGACCTCATTTCGCGGGCTGACAATTGGCGATGGGCACGGCCATCATCCGGTCGAACAGACCGAGCAACGCGCTGCGGGCGGCATAGGCCTGTTCCGCGAGCGGGCGGAACGCCCCGGCATCCCTGGCGACGGCATTGGCGCCGTTGATGTCCCGGTCCTTCACGCGCGCGTCATACGTCGCCTGTAGCTGGTCGAGATAGGCGATCGCCGCTTTGTTGTTGTCATCAGCGATCTTGACCGTCGGCACATAGGTCGCCTGATGGAACTGGTTGCGCTGCTCCGCGGAACAGAATTGCGCCGGAAGTTCGATCGCCGGCATCGCCGCGAGCTGCGGCGTTGTCGCGACCGCGGGAGCAGCGGCGATTGCCGGCGCCGCCACGCCCTGAGACGAGTATGCCGCGAGGCGCGTGAGCAGAGACGGCGGTGTAGCCGGCGCTGCGGGTGCGGCCACGACAGCGCTCGCCGGCAGGGGCGCAGCGCTTGTCAGGACCGCGGGCTGCGCACCGGGCACGGCAGCCGCCATCGCGGGCGGCGCCGCAACGGGCGCGGTCGCCGGCGCCGGCGCCGGTTGGGCACTGGCGATAACGGCGCCGGGAACGGCCTGAGCCGGCGCGGGCAGGGCATTGACGGGCGCCGCCGGTGCCATCGGCGCGGGAACCTCTGCCAGGCCGGGGAATGGCGCAAGGTTGCCGGACGGCATAGCCGGTGCCGGATGCGGAGTCGCCGCCGGTGCGGGAGGCGCTGCCTGTGCCTGCACAGGCGCGGCGGGTGCGACAGGCGCGGGCGCCTCGCCGGGCCTGGTGAGCGAGGCGATCTTCACGCGGGCAAGCGCGCTGAACGTACCCTGCGGATATTGCGTGAGATAAGCCTCGAACTGCGCGCGATCCTCGCTCGCCATGATCGATTGCCAGAAAACCAGCTCGAAATTCGAGCCGACACCATTGGCGGCCGGTGGAGCGCTACCCGCTCCCCCCTGAGCCAGCGCTCCGCTCTCCAGTTCACCCGAAACCAGACCGATCACGAGCAGCGACGATGCTGCCACCAGTGACCGGCGCCACGAACGACGTCGCGCTTTCATCATGCCCCTGACACCCCACTGGGGCCGAGGCCCCTACCCACACAGGCAGATGACTACTCAAACAAAGTTGATTCGTTCAAGATAGCTTGTGTCGTTTTTGGGACAGAATTCGAAAATATTGTTCAAGACAAATGGCTGTGTGCGAAAGAACACATAAATGAAGGCGGCGCACCGACAAGCGAAGCACCCCGAAATTGCCCGGCTTCCGTAACGTCAGGCGGCCTTGCGGCTCTTTGCCAGCTTCTTGAGCAACATATCGCGCTTAAGGCGCGAGAGATGATCGATGAAGAGAATGCCTTCGAGATGGTCCATCTCATGCTGGAGGCAGGTGGACAGAAGCTCGTCCAGCTCTTCCTCATGGATGCGACCCTGCCGGTCCATCCAGCTCGCGCGGATGCGCGCGGGGCGCTCCACCTCGGCATATTGATCGGGGACGGACAGACAGCCCTCATTATAGATGGACAGTTCCGGCGAGGCATCGACGATCTGCGGATTGATGAACACCAGGGGCCGCTTGACGGGCGGCGCGTCTTCCTCGTCCGACTCCGGCTCCTGCAGATCGATTACGAGGACGCGCTTGGGCACGCCGACCTGGATCGCCGCCAGCCCTATGCCCGGCGCGTCGTACATCGTCTCGAACATGTCATCGATCAGCGTCTGCAGCTCGTCGTCGATCGCCTCTACCGGCGTCGAAATGGTCCGCAGCCGCGGATCGGGAGTCTCGATGATGGGACGGATGGCCATGGCGTGGAGATATGGCGAGAGCCGCCCAAGATCAAGCACCTCCGTTGGCGCTTTGTTCCGATCAGAGCCATCGGCAAAAAGAGGCGCGGATCATTTGAGAACCGCGCGCGGAAAATTCGCAATGTTTGGCATGACATCCCAAGCCTTGGCGCGAGATGCCAACATCTACGTTTGTAGATTTTCAATGAAATGGCTGAAATTCAATGTTTTAGCTGTTTGGCATGGATAGTGCAGTAGTACAGTCGTCAGCCGGTTGGCTGTGCCCCCAAGTGAGAATTCAGGAGTGAGGAAATGACGTTCGCAAAGACCCCCATCGCCCTTCTGGTCGCAGCTCTTGCCGCTGTTTCCGTCCCCGCCATGGCGGCTCCCGACGAAGGCAAGCCGCTCCGCGTCGAAGTGAAGGACCGCGCAGGAAGCACCGTCTATTGCGTGACGGAGGAAACGACCGGTTTCGCCGCTCCGCGCAAGACCTGCCACACCCGCGAGCAGTGGATCGCCAATGGCGCGACCTTCAAGATCACCGCGAAGCGCAACCCCGAGGGCACGGCTCTGGCATCGGCTCACTGATGCACGGGCCCCCGGCGCCACGCCCTTCCCTTGCGGCGTGGCGCCGGATCGGTCTGCTTCCCTATCCGATCGGCCGACGGGCCCGCAGCGCCTGCGCCAGCGTCCCCTCGTCGAGATAATCGAGTTCTCCGCCGACCGGCACGCCATGGGCCAGCTGGGTCAGGCGCACCGGATAGCTCTCCAGGCGCTCGGCGATGTAGTGCGCGGTGGTCTGCCCTTCGAGCGTGGCATTCATCGCCAGCACGACCTCGTCGATCCCGCCGGCCGCGACCCGCTGAACGAGCGGCGCGATGGCGAGATCCTCCGGCCGCACGCCGTCCAGCGCGGACAGCCGCCCGCCCAGCACATGGAAGCGGCCGGGGAACAGCCGCGATTTCTCCAGCGCCCAGAGATCCGCCACATCCTCGACCACACAGAGCGCGCGCCCATCCCGGCGCGGATCGGCACAGATGCCGCAGGGATCGATCGTATCGACATTCCCGCAGATGGAACAATGCACCATTCGCTCCTGCACGCTTTCCAGGGCGCGGAGCAGCGGCACCAGCGCCGTATCGCGCCGCTGGAGCAGATGCAGCACCGCCCGACGCGCCGAGCGCGGGCCAAGGCCGGGCAGGCGGGCCAGCGCCTGGGTGAGCGCATCGATCTCGGGTGAGGACATGGATGCCAAATAAGGGCTTGCACTCGCGCCTTACAAGCGTTTCAGAAGCCGGCATGCGGATCATCTTCATGGGCACGCCGGATTTCGCGGTGCCAACGCTCGATGCGCTCGTCGCGGCGGGTCACGAGATCGTCGCCGTCTATACCCAGCCGCCGCGCCCGGCCGGACGCGGCAAGGCGCCGCGCCCCAGCCCTGTGCAGGCGCGCGCGGAGGCGCTTGGCTTGCCCGTGCGCTCGCCGCTGACCCTGCGCGACGAGGCGGAGCAGATCGCGTTCGACGCTCTGGAGGCCGATGCGGCGGTGGTTGCGGCCTATGGGCTCATCCTGCCGCTGCCGGTGCTGCATGCGCCGCGCCTGGGCTCGCTCAACGTCCATGCCTCGCTCCTGCCCCGCTGGCGCGGTGCGGCACCGATCCAGCGCGCGATCCTCGCGGGGGACGATGAGACCGGCGTCACGATCATGGCAATGGCCAAGGGGCTGGACACCGGGCCGATGCTGGCAACGGTCCGCACACCTGTCGACGGCAAGACGGCGGGGGAACTGACCGACGAGTTGGCGAGGAGCGGCGCGGCGCTGATGGTGCAGGTGCTGGGCAATATCGGCGCCTATCCGCCGGTCGTGCAGCCCGAAGAGGGCGTCACTTACGCCGCCAAGATCGACAAGGCCGAAAGTCGGATCGATTTCGCTGCCGGGCCGGTCGAGGCGGAGCGGCAGGTGCGTGCGTTCAATCCGGCACCGGGTGCCTGGACGAGCATCGGCGAGGAGCGGATCAAGATCTTGGCCGCGAGCGTAGAAGAGCGCCCCGGCGAGGCCGGCGTCGTGTTGGACGATGCCGTGCTCATCGGCTGCGGCGATCAAGGCGCGCTACGCCCCACATTGGTCCAGCGCGCCGGCAAGGGCGCAATGAGTGCGGCCGAGCTGCTGCGCGGCTTCCCGATCCCCGCCGGCACGCGGCTGGAATGACTCGCTTTGCTTTCACGGTCGAGTATGACGGGCGGCCCTATATGGGTTGGCAGCGGCAGGCGCATGGGCCGAGCGTGCAGCAGCATATCGAGGAGGCGCTGGGGCGCATCGTCGGCGCAGTGCCCGTCATCCATTGCGCGGGACGAACCGACGCGGGGGTCCATGCGCTCGGCATGCGCGCGCATGTCGATCTCGACAAGGCGATCACCCCCTTCCGACTGATGGAAGCGCTCAATGCGCATCTGCGGCCCGAGCCGATCGCGATCCTCGCTTGCGAGACGGTGGACGATGACTGGCATGCGCGATTCTCGTGCATCGCCCGCGCCTATGAATATCGCATCCTCACGCGCCGCGCGCCGCTCACGATGGAAGCGGGCCTCATCTGGCGCGTGCCGCATATCCTCGACGGCGAAGCCATGCAGGCGGCGGCGCGGCATCTCGTCGGCCGCCACGACTTCACGACCTTCCGTTCGGCGCACTGCCAGGCCGACAGTCCGCTGCGCACGCTCGACCGGCTCGACGTGGTGCAGGCGGGCGAGCGGATCACGGTGCATGCGCAGGCGCGCAGCTTCCTGCATCATCAGGTCCGATCGATGGTCGGTTGCCTCGCGCTGGTCGGGATGGGGACATGGTCGGCGGACGACATGAAGGCCGCGCTGGAGGCCAGGGATCGCGCTGCGCTCGGCTATAATGCGCCACCTGACGGGCTCTATTTCATGCGGGCGGACTATCCCTGAAGGCGACGCCGCTTAGCCGAGATTGAAGAGCCGCGTCAGTGACTTGTCGAGCATCACAAGCTGCCAGAGCAGGCGGCCGTGGTCCGACGTGCCGTTGCGATGCGCCTCGGCGATGCGGGCGATGCGACGCATGTCGAACCATTCGGTCCGCGCCAGTGCCGAGCCGCCGGCGATCGCCCTCGCCTCTCCCGCCAGCGCGCCGCGGAACCACTGGCTGACCGGCGTCGAGAAGCCCATCTTCTGGCGATAGAGGATATCCATCGGCAGCATGTCCTCCATCGTCTTCTTGAGGAGATATTTGCCCGAGCGGCCATGGATGCGCTGGCGCACTGGCAGGCGCGCGGCGAACTCGATGAGGCGGTGATCGAGCAGCGGCTCGCGCGCTTCCAGGCTCACGGCCATGCTCATGCGGTCGGTCTTGGTCAGGATGTCGCCGGGCAGCCAGATCTTGAGATCGGCATATTGCGCGCGGTCGATCGGGTCACGGGCGGGCGCGTCGCGCATCGCGGCGACATAGCGGTCCTCGGCGCGGTGGCCATTGAGGCCCTGCCTGGCGAGATCAGTGAAGATCGCGGCGCGCTGCGCTCCGGTGGTGATGCCGACCGAGGTCGCATAGGCCTCGCCCGCATCAGCCGCGAGGCCGAGCAGGGTCGTCTTGGCGCGCAGGAAGCGCGGCGCCCAGTCGGCCTTGGGATAGATGGCGCCGAGCGTGCCGAACACGCCACGCCGCAGAGGTGCGGGCACGAGGCCGCGGATCATTTCCTCGCGATGCTGAAAGAGATGGCGCCGATAGCCGGCAAAGCCCTCGTCCGCGCCATCGCCCGAGAGCGCGACCGTCACCGTCTCGCGCGCCAGCTCGCAGACCCGGAAGGTCGGCAGAGCAGAAGCGTCGGCGAACGGCTCGTCAAAATGGTCTACGAGCTTGTCCATCAGGCCGAAATCATCCGGCGAGACGACGCGCGTGCGATGATCGGTGGCGAAACGGCGCGCGATCCGCTCGGCATAGTCGGTCTCGTCCAGCGCAGCGACGTCGAAGCCGATCGTGCAGGTCTTGACCGGCTGGCTGCTCGCCTCGGCCATCAAGGCGACGACGGTGCTGCTGTCCACGCCGCCGGAGAGGAATGCGCCGAGCGGCACGTCCGCAACCATGCGCGAGCGCACGGCCTCGCGCAGGCGGCCGAGAAGCTCGTCCTCCAGATCCTCCTGCTTGCCGCGCTCGCGATCGGAGAAGCTGATGTCCCAATAGCGGCGCGGCGGCGGCAGCGGGCGGCCACGAATGGCGAGCAGGGTCTCGCCCGCACCGAGCTTCTTGACGCCCTTCACGATCGACGTGTCGTCCGGCACGTAGCCGTAGGCCAGATAATCCTCGATCGCCGTCAGGTCCGGTACGCGGCGCAGGCCCGGATGGGCGAGCAAGCCCTTCAACTCCGACGCGAAGATGAGGCTGCCATCGGCCAGGGTCGCATAATGCAGCGGCTTCACGCCGAAGCGGTCGCGCGCCAGCCAGAGCGACTGGGTGCGCTGATCGTACAGCGCGAAGGCGAACATGCCGTGCAGCCGATCGACCACGCCCTCGCCCCATTGGCGCCAGCCATGCAGGATGACTTCGGTATCGCTGTTAGTACGGAAGACATGGCCCCTGGCTTCCAGCTCCGCCCGCAGCGCGCCGAAATTGTAGATCTCGCCATTGAAGGTGATGACGACATCGCCCTCCGGTGTCGCCATGGGTTGGGCGCCACCGCCGAGGTCGATGATCGAGAGGCGCAGATGGCCGAGGCCGACGCCGGTGGCGCTCCACACGCCCGAGCCGTCAGGGCCGCGATGCTCCATCGGCGCGAGCATCGCGCGGACGCGCGCTTCGTCCACGGGCTTGCCGGTCTCGACGAAGAAAATGCCTGCTATGCCGCACATCGCCGCTGCGCCTAGCGGATCGCGAGGCTGCGGTCAGCCAAATCTTCGATGGGGCCGAGCGCGGTCAGGAAATCGGCAAGCGCCTGTGCCGCGTGCGCCTCACCGTCCGGCCCTTCGGATATCGGGGCGCTGACGAGAATGGCTGCCGCGCGCTGGTCGCGGCCGAGCAGGCGGACCTTCAGCGTCTCCAGCTTCACGCGGCCGGCTTGGCCCGTGAGAACGCCGCCGACGCGATAGAAGCTGTAGACAAGCCGCCGCTCGCCATGCGGACCCTGGATGATCTCGCCACGGGCATGACGCGGCGCGCTTGCCGCAGGCGCGGCCCAGGTCCAGTCGCCCTCCCCGTCCGGCGCGGCGGCGCCCTGACCGAAACCGACCAGCTCCTTGCCCTCGGCCTGATAAGCGAAGCGCACGATGGCGAGATCGACGAGGCGGTCCGCGCCGTCACCATATGGGATGACGTACAGACCATCGGCCCCGGTGAAGAAGGGCTCCCAATAGGGTGCGGCCGAGATCGGGAGCCGGTGCCAGCCCGGAACCGCCGGCGCGATGGCTTCGGCCGGCAAGGGCTGCGCGAGTGCGCGGGACGCGGCCGACCAGCTCATCGGCGCGACCATGATCACCGCCGCTGCCAGCATCAGGCCCCAGCCAATGCCGCGCCGATCCGCCGCGCCTTGCAGACGTGCAGGATCGAACCACTGCTCGAACGGCGAGCGATCATAGAAAGGAAAGCCGATGGCGAGCATTGCCATGATCACGAGCGCGAAGAACAGCCAGCCGTAAAGCACATGATCGACCACGACGGCCGAAGCCACGCTGCTGTGATAGGCGATGAGGATGATGCCGAAGGCGCGCACGCCGTTGGCAAGCAGGCAGAAGATCAGCGCGCTGCCAATGAACAAAGCCCGCCTTGTCATGCTCTTGAAGCAAAGATGCGCGACGAGCGTCGCGAAGGCGGCCATGGCGATGAGGAAGCCGGTGCCGCTGCACGCCTCGGCCACGCGGAAATAGCCGTTTGGCGTGCTGATGAAGATGCCGCTGATCTCGGCGGGCACGCCGGCCAGCCAGAGCAGATGGATCGCCATTTTTGCGGTCACGATCTGCAAAGTTGGCTCGGCCTCGGTGCCGACCGGAATCATGAAGAAGGCATAGAAGATCGGGAATGCCAGCGCGCGACCGACCGCGGGGCCGAGCGCCGAGAGCACCAGCCCCTGCGCCATGATGACGAGCGCGGCATGGCGGAACAGCGCCACGCCGGCAGCCCAGCCGAGCAGCCAGGCGAAGGCGCCGACGCCGAGCCAGACGAGGCCGAGCCACCAGCCTTGCGGCGTCAGCTGTGCCAGTCCTGCGCGACGCTGCCAGACCATCCAGAAGATGATCGCGGGCAGGAAGATGCAGTGGCTGTAGGGCGTGCTGTTCGTCCAGACCCGGACCAGATCGGCCAGATCGGCATGGAAGAGCATCAGGTAGAGCGCGGCGAGCAGGCCCAGCCGGACGAGCGACTCCCGCCAGCCCGTCGCTTCGCGCAGGACCAGATGATAGAGGTTCGGCCGCGAGACCGGGACGGCGTTCATGCCGCCCGTGCGGGCGAACGATCGCCGGACAACAGAGAGGCGAGCGGTGCCATGGCCGCTGCCCAGCTGTAGCGCTGCTCAACGCGGACGCGCGCTGCGGCGCCGATCGCGGCGGCACCGGCGGGATCGGAAAGCAGGGAAATGACGAGGTCCGCTTCGGCTTCGGGCGTGGGGGCGACGATCAGATCGCGGCCATCGGTCGCATCGATGCCTTCCGCTGCTTCGCCTGAAGCGACGACGGGTTTCGCCATCGCCATGGCCTCAAGGATCTTGTTCTGGATACCGCGCGCGATGCGGAGCGGCGCGACGACTACATCGGCAGCGGCGAGCCAGGGGCGGACATCGTCCACCGCGCCGGTCACCAGCACACCGCCGGTGCCACAGAGCGCACGCACCGGCGGCGCCGGATTGCGGCCGACGATGGCGAAGCGCGCGTCGGCATGTACGGCGCGGATCTTCGGGAGGCTGCGCTCGGCGAAATCGATCACCGCTTCGACATTGGGGCGGTAGTCCATCTGCCCGGTGAAGACGATCAGCGGTCCAGTGCCGCGCTCTCCGGGCGACAAGGGCGCAAAAGCCGCTTCTTGCGCGAAATAATCGAGCGCGACGCCGTTCTCGAGCGCCTGCACGCGGTCGGCGGGAAGACCGTTGGTCTGCCGGAACAGACCGGCTTCGGCATCGCTCACGAACAGGGAGACGTCCGCCTGCATTGCCACGGCTCGCTCATAGTCGGCCAGAATGCGCCCCTCGCGGCGATGGACCCAGCCCATCGGACCGCCCTTGGTCGCGCCATAGGCCGTGAACTTGGCGGAATCGATATCGACGAAATCCATGATGAAGCGGCAGTCGGCGGGCAATCCCTGCGCATATTGCGCCACTTGTCCGGAGAAGCCGAACACGGTGCTGATCGGTCGCTCGGCGAGTGTCTTGCGGACATAAGCGTGCATCTGCGCGCTCTCGAACAAGGCGATGGACAGCGGATCTTGCCGGGCGAGGCCGCGCAGCGCCGCCATCGGTTTGTTGCCGGGGCGGCGCACGACGCACTGCGTCGCGCTGATCTGCGCCATGTCGGCAGCGAAGCTCTCGTCCCGTTCGTCATCGGCGAAGCAGCCGACATGCACGGGGGCCAGTGCCGCCAAGGCGCGCAGCTCGTTGTGCGAACGGATCTTGTCGCCCCGATCCGGCGGCCAGGGGATGCGATGAGCGAGGAAAAGGATTTCCCCCTGCGCGCCGGGCATCAGCCGAGGCCCCGCGCGATCCAGGGCCCGATCAGATCGGCCACGCTTTTGGGCAGCGCCTTCCACAGCGCGACCTTGCGGGCATATTGCGGCGAGAGCGGATTGATGTCGCGCGGCTCGTGACCCGGCGCGGCGTGGATGTGATAAGCGAGCGGCGTTGGCTCGAAGCCCCAGTTCTTCTTGTAGTTGGCCGTGCCGGTGCCGACTTTCGACCGGCCGAAATCGAACGTGTGGCAGCCGCGCGCGCGGCCACGCTGCGTCAGCGCGAAATAGGCGATCTCGTTGGAGCGGGCGTGGCGCGCATTGCGATCGGCGCCGGCCCAATAGGGCATGACCTTGCCGCCATGGTAGAGCGCCGCGACGGCCGTCAACGGCTCGCCATCCTTCGAGACCAGCACGATCTCGGCGGCATCGCCGAACGCATCGAGCACTTGCTCGAACATCCCGCGGGGGAAAACCGGCGTGCCAAGATTATGCACCGTGCGGCAATAGAGTGCGTAGAAGGGATCGCGCACGCTCTGGTCCGAGCCGAAGCGGATGTCGAGTTCGTTGGCGAGGCCCTTGCGGACCTCGGCGCGATGCTTGCGCGGGCAGGCTTCCAGCTCAGCCTCGTCATCGGCCGCGATCGGGCGGGTGAAGCCGAGATAGGCGTCGGCCTTGGTGATCCAGCCCGCGCCCGGATTGTCGCCGCCGCGCAGCTCGATTGTCGGGCAGGACCAGCTCGCGGCGAGGCTGACCGCGCGCGCCGCCAGCGCATCGGCGACCGCTTTGCTCTCCGCCAGGATACCGCCATCGACGGCGAAACCGGAGGAGACCAGCGCGCGGCCGAAGAGCGGGCTGTGGATGACATTGAGCGGAAGCAGGCCCGCAATCGCGCCGGTCGCGTCGCGCGCCACCAGCATTTCCGCGCTCTGGCCATTGCCGCGTGCGACCGCCTTGATCCAGGCCGGGCGATGGAACGGCGTCGACGCCGGATGCGCAACGACCCATTGCTCGATCTGCGCCACGCTCTGCGCATCTTCGAGATCGACCTGGCTGATGAGGAGGTCGGTTGCCATGTCCGGCCAATGTCTCAATGGACGACCGGGAAAGCGACGGCGCGGGCGCGCTCATTGGCGACGAAGCTGTCGATCCGTCCCCAGCGGAAATCGCCGAGCAGCCGCTCCAGCTTGCCCGCCATCGCGCCGAGATTGGTGTAGTGCCGTACTTTCGAGCGCAGCGGCGCATTCGGCACGCGCGGCTGGCCGGGATCTATCTCCCACGGGTGGAAATAGAGGATCGCGGGCCGCTCGTCCTGCTCGGTCACCTGCTTGAGTGCCCAGCGCGACAGGCCATAAGGCAGCAGGCGGAAAAAGCCCCCGCCCCCGGCCGGCAGCACGCGCGAGCCGAGCCGCGCGGTCGTCACCGGCAATTCGACGAGATCGCTGCCCGCGACGGGCAAGAAGGAAAAGCGTGGCGCCTGCGGCCAGCCATAATGATCATGCACGATCGGCGCGACACTGCTCGAATAGGTATAGCCCGCCTCGGCGAGGACCGGATGGGCCCAGGGAGTGCGCTGATCGATCGAAAAGCTCGGCGCGCGATAGCCGGTGACCTTCACGCCGCCCGCCTGCTCCAGCAGGTCGCGGGCTTTCGCGAGATCGGCGCGGAATTCGTCCGCATCCATGAGGAACACGCGCTTGTGATCATAGCCATGACTGGCGAGTTCGTGCCCGGACTCGACGATCCGGCAGATCAGCGCCGGATGGCGCTCGGCGACCCAGCCCAAGGTGAAGAACGTGCCGACCACGCCCGCCTGCGCGAACATATCCAGCACGGCTTGCGTGTTGCGCTCGACCCGGCTCTCGCAACCGTCCCAGGCGGCACGATCGATGACGCGCTCGAACGCGCCAACCTGAAACCAATCCTCAATGTCAACAGACAAGCCATTGAGCACAGGTCATTCCCTCGATTCGAGTACGCGCGGCGCGCTCTCAGGCCACGCGACTAGCAAAAGGGCCGTTGCGCGAATCGCGCTCTACCCATTCGATCAGTTTTGAAAGAATACGCCGAAGCACTTCGTCCTGCTCGTCCAGACGCTGCTCGGCCTTGGCGAGGCGGGCTTCGAGTTCGGCAACATGGCCTGCTGCGGCGCCGATAGGACGATCATCCTGCTCGTCTCCATCGCGCGTCGCGGCGGCGTTGAGCGCCTCCACCTCGGCCTGCAGGGCGCGGAGACGATCGACATCGGCCCGGTCGGTCCGGCTGTCGCTCCCGGCGCGGGCTTCCGGCGCTTCCGGCTCGTTCTCGATCTCGGGATTGGCGAAGTCACCGCCGAGATCGGCCACGACCGCCTCGGCCACGCGCTCGTCGATGATGTCGAGCTGGTCGATGGCGCCAAGCAGCAGCACGCGGCTCACCAGCGCATTGAGGCGACGCGGCACGCACCCGCTCGCCTGGGCCAGCAGCGCATAAGCGCCGGGCGTGAAGCGCGGATTGCCCGCCCAGCCGACGACGCGGAGACGATGCTCGATATAAGGCCCGACTTCTTCGGGCTGCATCGGCGAAAGGTGATGCGTCGCGATGATACGCTGGCGCAGTTGCTCCAGCACCTGACCGCCCGAAATGCGATCGCGGAACTCGGGCTGACCGAGCAGGAAGATCTGCAGCAGCGACTGGCCGCCAAGCTGGAAATTCGAGAGCATGCGCAGCTCTTCGAGCGCGGTCGCGCCGAGATTTTGTGCCTCATCGACGATCAGCAGCGTACGGCGGCCGGCGCGGGCCTGATGATGCAGGAACGCCTCGACCCGGCTCAGCACATGCGCCTTCTCGACATTGTCGGTCGCGATGCCGAAGGCCTGCGCGGTCAGGCGGAGCATGTCGTCGCCCTCGACCTGCGTCGAGACGACCTTGACCGCCGTCAGGCGCTGCGGATCGATCGTCGCCATGAGATGGCCGACGAGCGTGGTCTTGCCTGCGCCGACATCGCCGGTGATGACGATGAAGCCCTCGCCCTGCGCCAGGCCGTAGCCCAGATAGGACATGGCCTTGCGGTGCGTCGCGCTCTCGAAATAGAATTGCGGATCAGGCGTGAGCTGGAACGGCCGACCGGTAAACCGATAATATTTGTCGTACATGTTCGTTGCGTCTCCGGGTCGGTCAGAACTGATAGCGTAGCCCGAGCTGGGCAAGCAGAGAAATGAAGGCTTCCTGGCCCTTGCGATCGATCGAGTCGACGCCGATGGCGGCAGAAGCCTGCAGCCGCCGCCAGATCGTCCGGCGATAGCTCGCATTGGCGCCCATATTGGTCACGTCCCCGACTCCGCTGATCCCCGAGTCAAAGTAATTGAAGTATGTCTGCGCGTCGAACGCAGAAACGGCATCGATCGCGCGCTGGACGCCGAACGAGACGAAATAGTTCTGATCGACGAGACCATTGGCTCCGGCCAGCACAGACTGGCTGTCGGCAATGAACTTGCGGCGAACATAGCCGGCCGCCAATGTCATGCCCCACGGATCACCCTGACGCGCAATCTGCGCGACTATGCCGCGATTGCGGTAATTGGCGGTCGCGATGCCGGTGAGCGTGTCGTTGAAGCAGGCGCCGCCCGACTGGCCGTTGTTGAAGGCGCAGCCGCCGATATCGCCCGAGAAGGGATTGCGCATGACGCTGAAGTCGGGACCGAGATTGGCGAGGCTGCCGTTGAGGGCGCGGCCGAAGCTGTCGATGCTGTCGAACAAAGCGACGCTGACCGACGTGCGGCGGCTCGCGGCCCAGCTGAGGCTACCGGTATAGGTCATCGATCCGTAGCGATGGCCGACGCGCGCTTCCGCCTGAAGGCGCGGGCTCGGGCGCCACATGACGCCGGCATCCCAGATGAGACCGTCATCGTCATAGGAGAGGCGACGCGGCGAATTGGCATCGGTGACGAACCGGCCCGAGCTGTCGCGCACCGGCACGCCATTGGCGTCGCGCAGCGCATCCTTGTTGCTGATCTCTATATCCTCGTAGCCGACGCCGCCGACCAGGGCGACCGTCGGGCCGACCGGGAAGGTGACGTCGGCACGGGCGAATTTCTGCTCGTAGCGCTGATCGAGCTGTGAGGCACTCTCGCGAACATAGCCGACGCCGACGGACCAGCCGAACGGCAGCGTACCGGGCTGCATGCCGACCGAGGCGCTCGCATTGTGCAGCCAGCTTTCCTCGAACGTGCCGGTGCCTGGCAAGCCGAGCGCGACAGCGGCACCGTTCCCCTGATCGACGCGGTTGTAGCCGAGGCGATAGGCGCCGGTGACCGTGAGGTCGCCAATCGGTGCCACGAAATTGGGGCCGATATAGGCCGAATAGACCTTGTCCGTGCTGCTCGCGCCGGCAAGCGCATTGGTGGCGCCCTTGAAATCCGAGCGGACGCGCGTGGCGAGCGCGCCGGCTTCCAGGCTCAGAACGTTGCGCACGACCTCGAACCGTCCGTTGACGATGCCGCTGAGGATGTCCTGATCGGTCGCATTGCTGTCCCAGCCGAACTGGTGCGCATAGCGCACGTCGGCGCCGATCGCGACGCTCTGGGTCTGGATGGAGCCGCTGACACCGACCGCGACGGTCGTATAGGTCAGCATATCGCCATTGCCGCCCTTCAAATCCCAGATCGCTGTCTGATCGACTTCGAGATAGGGCGAGATGTCGCTGACGCGCGCGCGCGGGGCAACACGGCGGCCCGAGCTGCGGCCACCCTCTTCATCTCCGCTGCCGGCCTGCGGCGCGCGCGCGCTGCCGCTGGTCACGCCGGAATCGCCGAGCAGCCCGCCGCTCTGGGCATGCAGCGGCATGGCACCGGCGAGGATCGCCAGCATGCTGGCCCTTTTCAGGGAGACGAAACGCATCATTGCGCAGTCTTTCCGTAATAGCTGCCGAACTGGCGGCCGCTCGACGAGAATTTGACGCCGTTGAGCAGCAAGCGGATGATCGGACAGGCGCTGATGAGGTTCACCGCGTCGCGCAGCGCAGCCTCGGTCGTCTTGTCCGCGCGCACGACCAGAACCGTCTGACCGACATGGCGCGCCAGTTCCGACGCGGGCGACGCGGCAAGCGCCGGCGGAGAATCGAAGATCACGATGCGGCGCTCATTGCCGGCGACCAGCCGGTCCATCACTTGCCGCGTGCGCTCGGACGCGACGAACTCGGTGTCGTTGCGCACATGGCGGCCGGCGGGCAGCACGCTGAGCGACGGAATATCGGTCTGGAGGACAGCCTGCTCGATCGGCACCTGCGCATCGACCAGCGCGTCCATGAAGCCCGTGCCCTCGGGCAGGCCAAGCCGCTCGCAGATACCGGGCTTGCCGAAATCGGCATCGACCAGCAGCACGTCCATGTCCTGCTCGGCGGCAAGCGACATGGCGAGATTGATCGCGCACCAAGTCTTGCCCTCGCCCGGATGGGCGGAGTTCACCAGCACGAAATTGCCACGATCGCGTGGATGGCCCTGCTCGTCGAACGCCGCTGACAGGACGCGCCGCTTGACGATGCGGAACTCCTCGCCCGTGCCGGTCACGTCGCCGTCGGGCGAAATGAGGCCGAGCGAGGCGAGCTTTTCACGATCGATCGCGTGACGCATGCCGGACCAGCTCGAGAGCTGCGGAACATAGGCCGTTGGCGGTGGCGGAGGCGCGACCGGTTCCGGATCGGCAAAGATCGGCGGCAGCAGCGACGCGGTGTCGGGTGCCGGCGCAAACGTGCTCGGCATGGGCTCGACGAGCGGCCGCTGCCCCTCTCCCCGCATCGCCGCGGAGAGATCATAATGTTCGGCGGCGCGCTCGATGAGCGAGCGGACATCCTTCTTGGCAGACTGGCCAGACATCTTCTTTTCGTCCCCGCTCACGCGCTCATACCGCGCTGGATGAACTCGACGGCGAGCAGCACGAAGCAAAGCCCGCCAAGACCGCTGCAGGCCGCGTAGAACCAGCGGGCCTGCCGCTTGTTCTGCTCCGCGCGCAGCGGCGTCTCGACATCGGAAATGCCGCCGATCACCGGCATGCCGGTTGCCTTTTCAAGACGACCGATCGTCGGATAGGTCGTACGCACCTGGCTGAGGCCGAAGGCGGCGCCAATGCCCGCGCCAATGCCCGCGATCAGCACGCCGAACAGCAGCAGCGGCCGGTTCGGCGAGGCCGGAATGGACGAGGCCGACGGCGGATCGATCACGCGAAACTTGAGCGAACCGCCCTCGCTCTGCACGTCGCCGCGCAAGCGCACATTCTCGCGATCGCCCAGCAGCTTGTCATACTGTGCCTTGATCGCGTCATATTCGCGATTGAGCTTGTCCTGCTCGGCGGCAAGACCGGGCTCCTGGATCTGGCGCTCGACCATATTGTTGAGATCGCCCTGGATCTGCGCCTTGCGGCCCTGCAGCGCCGAAACGGTCGCCGAGCGCTCGGCCTGCATCGACTTGAGCGACAGATAAGCCGGATTGGGTGTGCGCGTACCGCCGCCACCGACACGCCGCAGCATGTCGATCTGGCGCCGTAGCGCGATCACGTCCGGATGACTGTCGGTCCAGCCCTGCGCACGGGCAGCGGCCAGCTGACCTTCCGCCTGGGCAAGCGCCGAGGGGCCGCCGCCGGGGCCGACACCGGCAATCTCGGCGGGCGTGCCGGCGAGCTGGCCGTTGATACCCGCCAGCGCACTCTGCGCGGAGATAAGCTGGGAATCGACCTGGGAGATTTCGGAGCGCATTGCGTCCATGCGAGCACCGATCGAGCCGCCGCCGGGAATGGAACCGAGATGCTTCCGCTCGAAATCGACGCGGCGCTGCTCGGCCGCCTGCAACTCCTTGCCGCGCGCGTCGATCTGCTGGTCGAGGAACTTGAGCGACTGGCCCGTCGATGCGATGCCGCCGGCAACGCTGGTTTCCTGGAAGGCCTGGATCAGGCCGCCAGCGATCTGCGCCGCGAGCCTGGCATTTTCCTGGCCAGACAGAGCCTTGTTGGACGACTTTGCCGTGATTTCGAAGAGGCTATCCTGCTGCGAGACGACCGTGACGTTCTGCCGCAGCATGCCGACTTTCATGCCAATGTCGCGATCGGACTGCACGCCCGCGCCCAGATCGGTATTGCGCACGACACGCTCCAGCACTTCCGCGCTGGTCATCGTCTGACGGACCTGATCGAGCGCTTTCTGCTGATCGAGCGGGGTCTGATCGCTCGGCAGCACGGAATCGAGCTGCACGAACACGCGAGCGCGCGACTGATAGACATTCGGCACGAGCGCGATCGCCAGCCAGCCGAGCAGGCACACGCCCCAGGCGACGCCAAGCGCCACCCAGCGCCGCTGCCAGACGCCATGCAGGATGATCTGAACTTCTTCGTAGATGTTATTCATGCCGGTCTATTGCCCCACGCCTTCGCCGTGCCGTTAGAACATGCTCTCGGGGATGATGATGACATCACCCGGCGCGAGGCGGACGTTCGCGGCGGAATCGCCGCGCTTGAGCAGGTCGCCGATGCGGACCTTGAATTCCTTCTGCGTGCCGGTGGCGCGATCATAGCGCACGAGCCGCGCGCGATTGCCCGCCGCATATTCGGAGAGGCCGCCGACCGCGATCATCGCGTCGAGCAGCGTCATGTTCGCGCGATACGGCAGCGATGCGGGCTTTTCCGTCGCGCCGACGATGCGGATCTGCTGCGAATAGGTGCCCGAGAAATTGTTGACGATCACCGAGACGAGCGGGCTCTCGATATATTGCGAGAGCTGGAGCTTGATGTCGTCGGCGAGCATGGCCGGGGTCTTGCCGACCGCCGGCATGTCCGTGATCAGCGGCGTCGTGATGCGGCCGTCGGGGCGAACCTGCACCTTGGCGCCCAGCTCGGGATTGCGCCACACAAAGATGGTGAGTTCGTCGAGCGGGCCGATGACATATTCCTCGCCCGGGCCTTCGCTGTTCGAGACGAACGCGGCCGGCGGCAGCTCGGTGGCCGTCCCGGTCGTGCCCGTCGAGCAGCCGGAAAGGACCGTGGACGCGGTCAGAACCGCAAGCGAAAATGCCGTGATAGTCCGCCTGGAACGCATGTGATCCACCTTCTCTTCCGCGCGGAACCGGGGGGAAGAAGCGCGTGGCGTGCGCCGTCAGACCCGGTCCAGCAGTGCCTGGCTATGGCGGAAAAGGGTGAACATAGCGTTAGGAAAACCCCGAATTTACGACTGTTTTCCTTCGCGGACGATCAGTCTTCTCCCACCAGAATCTCGATCGCGGGCACATGGCCCAGAAACGATGCCGGGCTGGCGCTGGCGCCATAGGCCCCGGCCATGAAGACGGCGACAAGGTCGCCCACCTCCGCCGGCGGCAGCGCCACGGCGTCGCCCAGTCTGTCGAGCGGCGTGCAGAGGCACCCCACGACCGTCACCGGCTCGTCCGCGGGCAGCGCGCCGAACCGATTGGCCAGCGCCAGCGGATAGTTCCGCCGCACGACCGTCCCGAAATTCCCACTCGCGGCCAGCTGGTGATGCAGGCCACCATCGACCACGGCGAACCGCTCGCCCTGGCTCGACTTCACATCGACGATACGTGTCAGATAAACACCTGATTCGGCAACGAGATAGCGCCCGAGTTCAAGCGCGAAGTGGCTCTCCTTAAGGATGTCGGCCCGCTGCGCGAGCGTCTCGCCCAGTGCGGTGCCAATAGCGGTAATGTCGAGCGGCACATCGCCGGGAAAATAGGGCACGCCGAAGCCGCCACCCAGATTGACCAGAGGGGGTGCAGAACCGACTTCGTCCGAAAGGCGCGCGGCCAGCGCGACTGTTGCTGCCTGTGCCGCCATGATCGCTTCGGGGTCCAGCGCCTGCGAGCCGGCGAAGATGTGCCATCCGCGCCATTCCGCGCCTCCCCCTATCACGCGCCTGGCCAGTTCCCCCGCCCGATCCGCATCGATGCCGAAGGGCTTGGCGCCGCCGCCCATGCGCATGCCCGATCCCTTGAGCTCAAAGTCCGGATTGACCCGCACGGCAAGGCGCGGCCGGATGCCCTTGCGATCGGCGAGCGCAAGCACCCGCGAGGCCTCACCCTCGGACTCCAGATTGAGCGTGATGCCGGCATGCAGCGCCGCTTCCAGCTCGCGGTCCGTCTTGCCCGGCCCGGCGAAGCTCACCCGATCGCCGCCCATGCCGGCTTCCATCGCCAGCGCCAGTTCGCCGGATGAAGCAATGTCGAAGCCATCGACCAGCGTCGCCATCAGGTCCAGCAAGTGCGGGAAGGGATTGGCCTTCACCGCATAGTGCAGGCCGAGGTCCGCCGGCATGGCCGCCCGCAGCGCCGCGATCCGGTTCCGGATCATCGTCGCATCATAGACGAACAGCGGCGTCTCCCCGGCCTCATCGGCCAGCGCCGCAGCGCCCCGCCCGCCGATCAGCAGCATGCCGGCCTCGCTCTCGAAGCCAGCCGGGATCGGCCCCATGGGCTTGATCTTCTGGCTCATGCCGCCCCTTCCAGCGCCATGGCGGCGAGCGCCACGCGGTCGATCTTGCCATTGGCGTTGCGCGGCAATTGCTCGAGCAGCCTGATCTCGGAGGGCTGCATGAAATTGGGCAGATCGTGGCGGAGCGCCGCCCGCAGCCGGTCTGGCACCGCATCACGGTCGGTCTCGCAGAGCGCCGCATCGGCGCGGATATAGAGTACGATCGCCTGCCCCAGTTTCTCGTCCGGGCGCCCAAGCGCGCTGGCTTCCGCCACGCCCGCAACGGCCAGTGCCGCTTCCTCGATCTCGCTCGGACTGATCCGGTTGCCAGCGCTCTTGATCATCGCATCGTCCCGGCCGACGAAGCGCAACAGTCCGTCCGCATCGCGCACGGCCGTGTCGCCGGACCAGACGGCAATCCCGCCGTAAGTGGATGCTGCCGGCGCCGGACGGAAACGCTGCGCCGTCCGCTCGGCATCGCGCCAATAGCCCTGTGCGACGAGCGGGCCGCAATGTACCAGCTCGCCCGGCTCGCCATCCGCCGTGAGCGATCCGTCCGGCCGCACGATCACGATCTCGGCATCCGGGATGGCCCGCCCGATGCTGTCCGGATGATCCGCCAGCATGTCCGGCGGGAGCCAGGTCGACCGGAACGCCTCGGTAAGACCATACATGGCGACGATATCGACCCCGGGGAGCGCCGTGCGCAGCTTCGCGATGAGTGGCCGGGTCAGCGCGCCGCCGCTGTTGGTGATCCGCCGCAGCGATGCTATCGCCTCGTCCGGCCAGGCTTGGTCGACCAGATGCACCCAGAGCGGCGGCACACCGGCAAGCGTCGTCGCGCCGAACGTCGCCGCCGCCTTGGCCACGTCCCGCGCCAGCAGATAGTCCAGCGGAATCACGCAGCCCCCGGCCCACCAGGTCGAGAAAAGCTGGTTCTGGCCATAATCGAAGCTGAGCGGCAGCACCGCCAGCGTCCGGTCATCCGCCGCGAGGCCGAGATAGGAGGCCACCGACCGCGCGCCGATCATCAGATTGGCGTGGCTCAGCATCACGCCCTTGGGCCGACCGGTCGAGCCGGAGGTATAGAGGATCTCCACCAGCGCCTCGGGATCGGCCGCGCTCGGTGGCAGGCCGGGACGCGCCGTGTCCGCCATCACCGCCTCAACCTGGCTGTCCTCGATCAGTCTCGTGCTATCCGGCACATCGCCGCTTTCCAGCGTTTCCAACCGAGCGGGCACCGATATAAGCATCGCGGCGGCGCTATCCGCGAGAATATGCGCGACCTGCGCGCGCTTCAGCAATGGATTGATCGGCACATAGACATGGCCGGCGCGCGCGACAGCGAGCGGCAGGATCACCGCTACCGGCCCCTTGGGTAGCCAGGCCGCGATGCGACTGCCCGGCGCGACGCCCTGCCCCGCCAGCCAGCGCGCCAGCCGGCCGGTTATCGCTTCCAGAGCAGCATAGTCGATCGTGCCGAATTTCCCGGCGATCGCAGCAGCTTGCGGGTCGCCTCGCAGGGGCAGATGGTCGAGCGGCGGGATCATCGCGTGGCCATTAACATGATCGAGGGAATTTGTGGGATAATCGTGCGACGAAGGCCATGGCGATCGACCCCATCCTGGTGCGCTGTTTCGACAGCTTCGCGCGCGTGCGCGCCGATGCCGCCGGCCGGCTCGATGACGGCGCGCAGCCCGGACCATTCGATCGCCTGGCCTGGTTCGAGGCACTGCACGCCCGCGCATTTCCGGGCGATACGCCGCTCATCGTCCATGCCCAGGGCGGCGGCGGCCATGCCTGGCTGTTCCTGACGGGCTCGTCCGGCGGCACGCTCGATGGCATCGCCAACTGGTACAGTTTCGTCTTCCGTCCGCAATTTGCCGGTGTGGAAGACAGGGCGACCCGCCTCGCCCTGCTCGGCGCCATTGCCCGTGAATTGCGCGGCAAGAGCCGGCATTTGCGCTTCTACCCCATTGTGGACGACGATCGCGTCGATGCCGATCTCATCGCGCAGGCCCTGCATGCCGGTGGCTGGCGCGTCATTCCGCGCGTCATGGCCCGCAAGCGGCTGATTGCGATCGCACCGGGCACCCGCTTTGCGGACTATTGGGCCGAGCGTCCCGGCACGCTGCGCTCGACCCTGAAACGCAAAGCGCAGCGTCATCCGGCCGAGATCGCCATCCATCGCACGGTGGATGATGCGCTCTGGTCGGCGTTCGAAACCGTGTTCGGGGCAAGCTGGAAGCCGGACGGCGACGATTTCGCCTTTCTGCGCGCCTTTGCGGAACGCGAGGCCGCAACCGGACGCCTGCGTCTCGGCATCGCCCACATCGACGGAGTTCCCGCCGCTGTCGAGCTCTGGACCGTCGAGCAGGGCCGCGCCTACATCCACAAACTGGCGTTCAACGAGCGCTTCGCCGAGGTCTCGCCAGGCACGCAGCTGAGCTACGCGATGTTCGCGCAGGCCATTGACCAGGATCGTGTATCGCTCATCGATTTCGGCACCGGCGATAATGACTACAAGGCAGCCTGGATGCCCGATGCCCTGCCAATGCGACAGATCGACGCATTTGATCTGCGCCATCCCGCCAGCTGGAGTGTCGCCTTCACGACCTGGCTCTCGGCGCTGTCCCAGCCCTCCGAGCAGGGCGGCCGTCTCAAGGGCAAGACGACCGGCGGCCGCCGTGCCGCACTGGAAGCGACGGAACGCTCCCGCGCCTGACATCCACGGCGCTTTTCAAAGGCGCGCGAAGGCGCTAGGCGCAGCCGTCATGCGCACGAAAGATACGCACGAACGCGTCGCCGACAGCGAACTGCGCCAGTCCCTCGCCGAGACGCTCGGCATCGATGACGCGCGCGTCGCGGGTTTCGGCGAAGACACGCCGTTGTTCGGCGCCTTGCCGGAACTCGATTCCCTGGCTGTCGCCACGCTTCTGACCGATCTTGAAGACCGGCTCGACATCATCATCGATGATGACGATCTGGATGCCGAGGCGTTCGAAACCTTCGGCACGTTGCGCGCCTTCCTCCAGACCAAGCTCGCCGCCAAACGGCACTGATCGATGCGCGCCGCATCCGCGCGACGGATGCAAAATATGCATCTTTACAGACATCCTTTGCGTTTGCCGGTCCCGACGCAATGCACCAGCTTCGGCCTCGGAAGAACAAAAGCTGGGATGCAGGACAAGGCTCTTTTGTAAGAACAAAGGAGTTTGTTCATGAATAGATTTCATTTCGCCGCCGCCCTCATTTCTCTGGCGATCGTCACGCCGGCCAGCGCAAAGCCGGAAGCCGTGACTTTCAAGCACGAGGGCGTTACTTACAAGTACACCGTCAAGAACATCAGCGAGACCAAGCGCGTCATCTCGGGCTATGCAACGCCCGGCGCCTCGTTTCACCTGATCGTGACCGGCGACGATGTATCCGGCACCGCGAACGGCACGCCGGTCAATTTCACGGTGAGCGAAGCCAAGGGCCGCACCGCGAAATCCGGCTCGGCCATGATTGTCGCATCGCGCTGACCTGATTCACCGAAACCGGCCGGCACAGCACAACGGGCGCGCTGCTCCGTTCTCCTATCCGTGCTGGCCGGGATCGGCCTGCAAATCCTACCGAGAGACAAGCCGCACCCTGGACCCGAGAGGAAGGTATGGCCGCAAAACGCCTTGTCAGGCGTGCGCATGTTCCCGCGCGCTCTCGAAATCCGCCTCCGCCAGAAACCGCTCGGCATCGAGGGCCGCCATGCAGCCCATGCCTGCGGCCGTGACCGCCTGACGATAGATCTTGTCGGTGACGTCGCCTGCCGCGAACACACCGGGAATGCTCGTCCTGCTGGTGCCCTTCTCCACCAGAAGATAGCCTTCGTCGAGCGGCAGCTTGTCGACGAACAGCTCGGTCGCCGGCTTGTGGCCGATCGCCACGAAGGCGCCATCAGTCGCGATGTGGCTCTTCTCGCCCGTGACGGTGTCGGTCAGGTCCACGCCAACCAGCCCCTCTGGATTGCCGCCACCAACGAACTGATCGACGGCCTTGTTCCACAACACCTTTATATTGGGATGCGCGAACAGGCGGTCCTGAAGGATCTTCTCCGCGCGCAGGGAGTCGCGCCGGTGGATGAGCGTTACGTCATGGCTATGATTGGTGAGGTAGAGCGCTTCCTCGACGGCCGTGTTGCCACCGCCGATCACAACCACCTTCTTGCCGCGATAGAAGAAGCCGTCGCAGGTCGCGCAGGCCGAGACGCCCTTGCCCTGCAGCAGATGCTCGCTCTCCAGCCCCAGCCACTTGGCCTGCGCGCCGGTCGCGATCACCAAAGTATCGCCATAATAAAGCGTGCCGCCATCGCCGGTCAGCTTGAACGGGCGACTGGACAGATCGACGTCGATGATCTGGTCGTACATCATCTGCGCGCCGACATGCTCGGCCTGCGCCTGCATCTCTTCCATGAGCCACGGGCCCTGGATGACCTCGCGAAAGCCGGGATAATTCTCGACATCCGTGGTGATGGTGAGCTGGCCACCCGGCTGGATGCCCTGCACGACGATCGGCGCCATCCCCGCGCGAGCGGCATAGATCGCGGCGGACAAGCCGGCCGGCCCCGAGCCGAGGATGATCATGCGCGAGCTATGCGTGGCGGTCATGGTGGGCCTTTCGTCCGAAATCGATTGCGCGATCGCCGCTGGCGATCAGGTTTCATGCTTCCAGCAATTAGGGTGCGCCGGTCGCAAAGCAAGGGCACAGTTCCGCGCCGGCGGTCCAGATTAAATTGCGGCCGGGAAAGCCCGCATTGTCGCCGCCAGAGCTAGTCGATCATCGACGGCAGGGAATCGAAGCCTGCCTTGAGGACCGCGCCCCATTCGCGCGAAATTTGCGAAAACTCGGGATCGTTCGCCTCGATCCGGCGCCGCACGCTGAATTTGTACTCGTCGCGCGGGATGATGCTGAGATCGAGCGGCATGCCGACCGAGAGGTTCGAGCGCAAGGTCGAGTCCATCGACACGCAGACTGCCTTGGCCGCGTCCGAAAGCGAGGTCGTCGGCTTGATCATCCGGTCGAGGATCGGCTTGCCATATTTATGCTCGCCGATCTGGAAAAACGGCGTGTCCGCCGTCGCCTCGATGAAATTGCCCTCGGAGTAGACGAGATAGAGGCGCAGCTTGCCACCCTTGCGCTGACCACAGACGATGATGCTGGCATGGAGCGACAGGTCGGTCGCGCTCATGCCGCTGCGCAGTTCAAACTGCACCGCCTTCATCGCCTCGCCGACCAGATGGGCCGCGCGGTGCATGCTGGAACAATTGAGCAGCGTCTCGATCTCGGGATTATCGACCGATTCCTTCATCGCGCGGGAGAGTTTGGTCTTCACTTCCTGCGTGACCGACAAATTGCCCGAGCACAGCAAAGCGATCGCCCGTTCGCCGGGCTTCTCATAGGTGAACGTCTTGCGGAACATGCCGATATTATCGAGCCCGGCATTGGTCCTGGTATCGGAAAGCATCACGAGGCCGGCCTCGACCCGCAATGCCACGCAATAGGTCATTCATTCCCCCTTCGCGCACCCGGACGGCCCCCGCCGTCACCGCGACTCACTGCTGCGACTGTGTCTGGGTTGCTTCGTCTAGAGGCAGACTGGCGATCTGAACATCGTGCGACAATGTCGTTTCAGCGCCGGGCAACATGACGCCCCGAATTGGGGCGGCATCTGCGGCATCGAGGCCACAGCTGATGCGGACATGACCGTCGACCGGGCATCGCCCAAGCGCGCAATCAAAGCCGACCCAACCAAGACCATCGAGCCAGGCCTCGGCCCAGGCATGCGGATCATGCTCATCATCGGGCCGCTCGGCATCGCGCAGATAGCCGACGACGTAGCGCGCCGGAATGCCGAGGCTGCGTGCGGCGGCGATGAAGATGTGCGCCTGGTCCTGACAGACGCCTGCCTTGAGCGCGAGCGCTTCTGCCGCCGTCGTCTCGAACGTGGTGACGCCGCTTTTCCAGGCGACTTGCGCGTGGACAAGGTCTTTCAGCGCATGCAGGCTTGCGAGCGGCCCATCGGCACTCCTCGCTTGCTCGCCCAGGGTGGCAAGCCCTTCATCGACCTCGGTCAGCGGCGTCGGGCGCAGGAACAGCAACGGCCGCGCTTCCCCGTCGAACGGCTTGGTGACCCCCGCGCAATCGATTGTGCTGACATCGCCTTCCGCAACGATCGTCACGGCTTCGATGCGACCCGGCGCCCGCCACAAGGCTTCGGCATCGCCATAGCCATTGGTGATCCAGCGTTTGATTGGCACGTCATTGACAGTCACCGACCAGCGTTCGATCGACTGCCCGTTGCTGTTCGCCGGCCGCAAGCGCAGGCGCATGACGACGCCCGCCGCAGGCTCGGCATAGTCGTAGCGTGTTTCATGCCGGATGCTGATCCGCATTGCTCGTTCCGAATCCCTCGATCAGCCGAAGTGATAGGCTTCAGCGATTTCGAGGCCAAGCATGTTGCACTGGACGATCTTGCTCTGGATCGTTTCATGCAATCCCCGTGCAAAGATGTCGCCGCTATCGGTCTTCGAGAGCGCCTCGACCATCTCCTCGCTGCGCAGGTTCGCTGGCGAGCGTTGCCCGTGCCAGTGCGCGAGGCGCTGGAGCCGATAGGCGATCTGATCGAAGCAGTAGAGGACGCTGCGCGGAAACTGCCGGTTGAGCATCAGGAAATCGGTGATCTGGCCGGGCGAATAGGAGCCGCCATAGACATGGTGATAGGCCCGGCTGCCGGACAGCGCATGCAGCACCGAGGTCCACTGATAATGGTCGCGATGCCCGCCCACGACCTCGGTTTCCGGCAGCAGGACGTAATATTTGACGTCAAGCAGCCGCAGCGTCATCTGCGCCCGCTCCAGCGACCCGCCGGCCCGCAGGAAGTCATGCCCCTCGTTGCGCAGATGCCCGCTCTCGGTCGCGCCGCGGAACATCATCGCCCGGTTCTTCACCCAATCGACCAGCTCGGCGAAATCCCGGCGCGCGTCCGCCACGCCATAGGTCTCCAGCTTGCGCCAGCCCTCGTTGAGCGACTCCCACATTTCCTGCGTCAACGCCGTGCGCACCGATTTGCCGTTCTGCCGCGCGCGCGCGAGGCAGGAACGGATCGAGGCGGGATTGTCCGGATTGAGCATGAGATGCTCGACGATGTCGGCCTCGCGAATCATCGCATCCTTGCCGAACACTTCTTCGCACTCTGTGACCTGAACGACGGAGCGCCATTCGTCGCGCATGGTGGCGCCGGGCAGGATCGCCATGCGCTGTCCCATGGTGAGGAGGCGCGCGGTCGCCTCCGCCCGCTCCATGTAGCGCGCCATCCAGAAGAGATTTTCGGCCGTCCGGCTCAGCATTGGCGAACACCCCTCATCGCAGCACCCACGTGTCCTTGACGCCGCCTCCCTGACTCGAATTGACGACCAGCGACCCTTCGGCCAGCGCCACGCGGGTCAGGCCGCCCGGCACCAGCCTGATCTCCTTGCCGACGAGGCAATAGGGCCGGAAGTCGACATGGCGCTGAACCAGCCCGGCGGGACCGAGCGTCGGCGAGGTCGACAGGTCGAGCGTGGGCTGCGCGATGAACTCGGCCGGATTGGCGCGGATGCGCGCGGCATATGTCTCGATCTCGTCCTTGGTGGATTGCGGGCCGATCAGCATGCCGTAGCCGCCCGAGCCATGGACTTCCTTGACGACGAGATCGGCAAGATTGTCCATCACATGGGCATAATCGTCCGGCCTTCCGCATTGCCAGGTCGGCACATTCTGGAGGATCGCCGTCTCGCCCAGATAGAAGCGGATCATCTCGGGCACGTAGACATAGATCGCCTTGTCGTCCGCGATGCCAGCGCCCGGCGCCGAGCAGAGCGTGACCCCGCCCGCGCGGTAAGCATGGAAGATGCCGGGCACGCCGAGCAGGCTATCCGGCCGGAAGGCGAGCGGATCGATGAAATCGTCATCGATGCGCCGGTAGATCACGTCGACCCGCTTCGGGCCGGAGGTGGTCTTCATGAACACCAGCCCCTCGTCCACGAAGAGATCGGCCGGCTCGACCAGTTCGACGCCCATGAGGTCGGCCAGATAGCTGTGCTCGTAATAGGCGCTGTTGAACGAGCCCGGCGTCAGCACGACCACGGTCGGCTCGCCGCTGCACGCTGCCGGGGCAACTTCCTTCAGGGAGCGCAGGAGCTGGCTCGGATAATTATCCACCGGCGCCACACGCTCGCGCACGAACAGCTCCGGGAACATGCGCGTCATGATCTCGCGATTTTCGAGCATGTAGGAGACGCCGGAGGGCGTGCGGCAATTATCCTCCAGCACCATGAAATCGTTGAGGCCGGTGCGCACGATATCGATGCCGACGATGTGGCTGTAGACGCGGCCCGGCGGCGTGAAGCCGGCCATCTCGGGCTTGTAGGCCTTGTTCTTGTAGACGATGTCGGCCGGCACGATCCCGGCGCGGATGATCTCGCCGCGATGATAGACGTCGAGCAGGAAAGCGTTGAGCGCTGCCGCGCGCTGACGGATGCCGGCTTCGAGCCGTGCCCATTCCGCTGCGGTGAAAATGCGCGGGAGCAGATCGAAGGGGATCAATCGTTCGGGGTCGCCGCCCTCGCCATAGACCGCGAAGGTGATACCGATGCGCCGGAAAATCGCTTCGGCCTCGCCGAGCCTGCGGTGAAGCCCCTCAATGCCTGTTTCATCAACCCATTGCTGAACGACCGCGTAACAATCGCGGATCTCTCCGGCGTCCCCCAGCATTTCGGAGAAGGTCATAGGTCTTTGTTTTTCTCAGCCCGATTGTGCATTGCAGCATAGTGCAACGGCCCCAGCCAAAATCAAGCTTAAAAAACCAAGCTTATGTTCGTCAGGCCGCCTTGTTGGTCGTCAAACGTGCGTAGCCTATAAAATGATCCCCGACACGCGGATCAATTCCCGCCACGAGAGCCTCGACTTGGGCGACGAGCGACATCCTGCGCTCCGGCACGGGGCTGTCCACCCGCTCAAAGGCCATCGCCCATTTGCCGAAGATCCGGCTATCGACATGCTTGCGCCCCAGCACGACGACCGCGCGATGGCGCGGGTCCGCGCTGATCCTCTCAAAGGTCGCCTGCACAATATCCGGAGGTCCTTCCAGATGCTGCAGGAAACGCC
This sequence comes from Sphingobium xanthum, assembly GCF_019737615.1. GTDB lineage: Bacteria > Pseudomonadota > Alphaproteobacteria > Sphingomonadales > Sphingomonadaceae > Sphingobium > Sphingobium xanthum. Next base: position 389,287 of record NZ_JAHKKS010000002.1, read on the forward strand.
GCCCGTTGAACAACAGGAAGCCCGTGATCCTGTCGCGGCCATTGTTTCGCCGGGAGCTGGCGAGGATCCGATCCACTTCCTCGGGGTTCATCTGGGGGTGGCGCGTGCTGATATATGTGAGCTGAAGGATTGGATGAGTCATGTCTGGCGCGATCCAATGGAATTGTTGCTGGACGTGAAGCGGCTTTCCGGGCATTTGGCAGAGAATGATGGACTTGCGGTTAAATCATCGTCTTACGCGACTTACGCGCCCTTAGGCGCGAACATGCGGTTGCCGCAGGCGGCACCATGCGCCTAAGGGCCATTCCATTGAGCCAGAGTCGAAACCCTAAATCGGACAAAGTCGGCGTAGCCTGACCGCGGCTTTCCGGTGAACGACGAAATATCGAACCCATGATGCTGAGCGATCCTTCCCGAAAGTACCGGCCATTCCCGCAGGTCGACCTGCCGGACCGGCAATGGCCCAACCGCACGATCACCCATGCGCCGCGCTGGCTCTCCACCGATATGCGCGACGGCAATCAGGCGCTGATCGACCCGATGGACACCGAGAAGAAGACGCGCTTCTTCGAGATGCTGGTCCGCATCGGCCTCAAGGAAATCGAGGTCGGCTTCCCCGCCGCGGGCGCCACCGAGTTCGATTTCATCTCGGGCCTCGTCCAGTCCGGCCGCATCCCCGACGACGTGATCGTCCAGGTGCTGACGCAGGCGCGGCGCGACCTCATCGAGCGCAGCTTCGAGAGTCTGCGCGGCGCGCCCAAGGCGATCGTGCATGTCTATAATGCCGTCTCGCCGGCCTGGCGGCGCATCGTGTTCAACATGGAGCGCTCGCAGATCAAGCAGATCGCGATCGACGCCGCGAAGATCATCCGTGACGAGGCCGCCAAGCAGCCGAACACGGATTGGCATTTCGAGTACAGCCCCGAGACCTTCTCGACGGCCGAGCTCGATTTCAGCGTCGAGTGCTGCGAGGCGGTGATGGACATTCTCCAGCCGACGCCGGAGAAGCCGATCATCTTCAACCTGCCTGCCACAGTGGAAGCAGCTACCCCCAACATATACGCCGACCAGATCGAGTGGTTCGGCCGGCATATCCGCAACCGGGACTCGGTGGTGATCTCGCTCCACACGCACAACGACCGGGGCACTGGCGTGGCTGCTTCGGAACTCGGCCTGATGGCTGGCGCCGACCGCGTCGAGGGCTGCCTGTTCGGCAATGGCGAGCGCACCGGCAATGTCGATCTGGTGACCCTGGGCCTCAATCTCTACACGCAGGGCGTCAATCCGCAGCTCGACTTCTCCAACCTGGAGGAGATCGTGCAGACGGTGACCTACTGCAATCAGCTGCCCGTCCACCCGCGCCACCCCTATGCGGGCGACCTCGTGTTCACGGCCTTCTCCGGCTCGCATCAGGACGCCATCAAGAAGGGTTTTGCTGCGCAGGAACAACGCAACGACGAGATGTGGGACGTGCCCTATCTGCCGATCGATCCGGCGGATATCGGCTGCTCCTATGAGGCGGTGATCCGCGTCAACTCGCAATCCGGCAAGGGCGGCGTCGCCTGGGTACTGCAACAGGACAAGGGGCTGAAACTGCCCAAGCGGATGCAGGCCGACTTCTCCAAGGTCGTGCAGGATCTCGCCGACAAGACCAGCCGCGAGCTGCACGCCAGCGACATCTGGGATGCCTTCGAGCAGCATTATTGCCTCGCCGGTCCTCAGCCTTATGCGCTGGTCGACTATTTCGAGAGTGGTCCGGCCGGCAGCCGCGTGTTCACCGGCAAGATCTCGCATAACGGCGAGGAGCGCAGCATTTCCGGGCGCGGCAATGGGCTCATCTCGTCGGTGCTGGCGGCCCTGCGCGAGGAGCTCGGCATCGGCCTCGATGTCGTCGACTATAGCGAACATGCCATCGGCACCGGCCGCGACGTCCACGCCGCCGCCTATGTCGAATGCAAGACCGACGACGGGCAAACGGTGTTCGGCGTCGGCCTCGATGAGGACATCGCGACCGCATCGGTGCAGGCCGTGCTCTCGGTCGCGAATGTGCTCGAGCGTCGCGGCGCCGCGGCCGCCAAGGCCGCCTGAGCTTTATCGCCCCTCCCCGCGCGGGAGGGGCTTACCTTGCCCGACTCAGCTGCACGCAGCGGCGCGGTGCGTACCGTGCGGGCCTTTGTTGTAAATTCGGTGCTCCGATGCCCCGCAACAACGCTTTCATGCACGAACCGCGCTCCTTCGGTGTCTCGCAGCGCGCCAAAATGAACGGAAGGGCAGGACAGGGTCAGTTTTCCGTTTGATCCTATTCTCTTCTTTTCAGAGACTTGATGCTCTTAACTTCACCAACGTCCCTCGTGTGAACCATGGTGAGTTGAGAAAGCAGGCGTCGAGGCGCGGCCGATCGGGCCGACGCTGGATGATCTGGACATTTGAAAGAGCTGGCAGACTTGGCCTGTCAGTTCTTCGTGCCATAGGTGACGGGATGTAGGACAGACCGGATCGCGCTTTGGGTTCTCGCTGTCGGATCTGACCAGCGCGACGTCCGCTTTCCGAAGAAGATGCGCAAGCTTGTAGTGGCTGGTTTGGGGTGGGGAGCGGACATACTTGAATCCCTCTCCCCTTGCGGGAGAGGGTTGCGCAGACTTGGCAGCGTGCTGCCTAGTCGGAGCTGGGTGAGGGGTGAGGGGTGAGCGATCCGCTGGATCGCGCGGATCTCCGATCCGCATTCCCCTCATCCAACTGCGCCTAAGTGCCTCACGGCACCAAGGCTTCGTATCCTTCTCCCGCAAGGGGAGAAGGTCGGCTAATGTCGTCATCCGAACAGTCTGCTTTTCTGAGACGACTAGCTTGGCCGCCCTGGGCTCCTGCCTTCGCAGGAGTACTGGTTTTGCTTGTCTAGGGCAGCTTATCCGCCGATCTGGAGTCCGATCCAGAAGGTCTGCGGCGTGCCGAGGTCAACGCTGGTGCTGACCTTGCGAGTGAGGACGGTCACGTCGAACAGGTTCTCGACGCGGCCGATGACGGCGATCCTGTGCGTGATCGGCAGGCGCGCGAAGCCGTCGATCGTGGTGACGCCGGGCATGCGATCGACTTGCAGATCGTCCTCGAACTGCGCGGCGACATAGCGCGCAGTGACGGCGAGGCGTGCGTTGCCCGGGGCGCGCCAGCCGAGGGTGGCGCTGGCGCTGTGGCGCGGGCTTTGCGCGGGGCGCTTGCCGTTGAGCGCGGCGCCCTGCCCGCTCGCCTCGACCTGACTGTCAGCGAAGGCATAAGAGGCGGACAGATCGAACGTGCCGACATCCACCGATCCGGTCAGTTCGAGCCCCTTGGCGACGACCGCATCGACATTGCGGCGCTGGCGCAGATTGGTGCCGATGGTCACATTGGCGATGGCGTTGTCGAGGCGATTGTAGAAGGCGGTGGCCGAGAAGCGAACGCCCTCCGTCGGAGTCAGATCGAAGCCCGCTTCGCCGCCCTTCAGGCGCTCGGGCGCGAGGCCGGCATTGGCCTGCGTCACCACGGGGAAGATCGCGAAGCCGCGATAAAGCTCGTTGATCGTCGGCAGGCGGAAGCTCGTATAACCGGCGGCGCGCAGAGCGACCCTATCCGAAGCGCGCCAGAGCAGGCCCGCGCGCACGCTGCCTTCCCAGTCGTCACGCTCGGGATGGAGCGTGGTGGTGACGGCGCCGGTCGTCGCGTTGCGCTCGGTGAAGCGGCCGCGCGAGATGCTCCAATAGTCCGCGCGTGCGCCGGCGGTCAGCACGACATTGCCGAGCGTCCAGTCGTCCTCCACATAGAGGCCGGTGGTCATCTGGCGGCCGGTCGCGTCGCGCCGGAAAGTCACGGCGCCGGTCGTGGCGTTCATCGCCTCCTCGTACATGTCGGCGGTCGCGAAACGGGTGTCGACGCCGACGCGCAGCAGATGATCGCTGCCGACCGGCGGACGCAGCTCGAGCTTGCCGCCAAGGCCGGTTGAAGGCGTGTTGCGCTGGTTGAGCGTCGGGCGGAAGCTGGTCGCGCTGATCACGATATTGTTGAAATTGCGCAGCTGGACATAGGCCAAGGCCTCGATCTGCCAGTCTCCGCGCGACAGGAAGCGGAGGCTCGCATCCTGCCCTTCCTGGCCATTGTCGGCCCCCTTGAAGCGCAAGGTCCGCTCGTCCTGGAAGAGCGCGATACGTCCCTGGATTTCGCCCGTCTCGCCGACAGGCGCGACGCCCTGCGCCGTGGCCGACCAACTCCGGTAGCGCGCGCGGGAATCGGCCGGGCCGCGCTGGGCCTCGGGCGTGGTCCAGAAGCCATCGCCCCGCGCGAAGCTGCCGGAGAACGAGACATAGCCCGCGCCGACATCGGGCGAGAAGGAGCCGTTGAGCTGGACGGCATTGGCCGTGCCGTAGAAGCCGCTCGCGCTATAGGGCGGGAGTTGGCCGCGATCGGCGGTAAACAGCTCTATCGTGCCCGCGACAGTGCCGGCGCCGAAGGCCCCTGCCCCGCCGCCGCGCGTGATGCGCGCCGCGCCGATCGTGTCGATCGGCAAGGTCGTGAAGGGGATGGAGCCGAAGAAGGGATCGGCGAGCGGCACGCCATCGAGCAGGACGAGCGCCCTGCTGGTCGCGTTGCCGCCCAATGCTCGCAAGGTGACGCCCTGCGCGGAAGGATTGGCCGAGCGGCTATCCGACCGGCGGAACTGCTGGAAGCCGGCGACGTCGGCAAGCGCATGCTCGACCGTGCCCGAGGCGTCCTCACTCAGCCGCTCCTTGGTGATGCGGACCGAGCCGTAAGCGGGCGTGCCCGGCGGAAGATCGAGGCCCCGCCCAAGCACCACGATATCGGAGGCGTCTGCCTCCTGCGCATGAAGAGGCGATGAGGCGAGGACCACGCATCCCGAAAGCAGGATGGCGTTGATGATATTGCGGGCGACCATGGATGCGGCCCTAGCCGGTGGATGACGGGATTGGCAACGGGGTCGGCATTGTCCTTTTGGGACATGGTGCGACCGGCTTTTCCTTCTCGCGGCGGAAGAGGGAATTTACGCACGCCGACAAGAAGCAGGACGGTGGAGCCTGACCCTTTGGCCAGACCCCACCGTCCCGATCTCGAAACGGCCCTTCTGCGTCCGTCAGAACCTGCGGTTGACCGAAACCGCGATCTCGCGCGGACGGCCCGGCTGGCCCGTGGTGTAAAAGGCGTTCTGGAACTTGTTGAGATAATAGTATTTCTCGAACAGGTTCGTCGCCTCAAGCGAGACTTTCCAGTCCTTGTCGATCGTCTGGAAGGTCAGGCGGGCGTTGACGATCGTGTACTTCTCGACCTTCGCATTGGGCGAGCAGAGGAAATCGCCGCAATAGCCCGGCGTGTTGTTGATATCGACGCGCGGCGTCAGCGTGCCGAAACCGAGATCGGCCTCATACTGAATGCCATAGCTCCACTTCCACTTGCCGATGCCCGGGCGGCTGGCGCCCACCACGATCGACGTCGTCGGATAGTTGATCGAGGTGAACTTGAAGTCCGTGAGCGACCAGGAACCGTCGATCTGCAAGCCCGGCACCGGCTTGATGAAGGTCTCGAGCTCGAAGCCCTTCACCTCGGCGTCACCGATGTTCAGATACTGGCCGCACAGGCCGGAGACGCCGCCCCTGTCCGGGTGAAGCGGCTGGTTGTCGAGGCCGATGCAAACCTGCGGCACACCCTGATAGCCGATATAGTCCATGTAGAAACCGGTGACGTTCAGGCGGACCTTGCGATCGAGAAAGTCAGCCTTGAAGCCGACTTCATAGGACTTCAGCTTCTCCGCACCGAACGGGCGGATCTGGTAGAAGCTGTAGGGGCGTGGCGAGATGCCGCCGCCCTTGAAGCCCGTCGCCGCCTGTGCATAGACCATGATGTCCGGCGTCACCTTATAGGATGCGGCCAGGCGCCAGTCGGTGATCGTCTCCTCATAGGTGCCGACCTGGCCCGACAGCGGGTTCTGCGGATTGCTGAGCGGCAGATACTCGCCAATCCCGTTCGGGTTGAAGCGGCCGAACAGATAATCCTTCTTCTCATGTGTCACGCGGATGCCGCCCTCGACGGTCAGCGCCTCCGTGACGTCCCACGCGACATTGCCGAAGCCCGCATAGCTGGTGAGCGACGAGGTATCGTCATTGATGAACGAGAAGCACGGCGTGGCGGCAGCGCAGAAGCCCGAGAACGGCGTGTGGATGCGCGCATCATAGCGGGTGTCCGCATCATAATAATAGCCGCCGACCGTGACATGCACGCTATCGTCGATCAGATTGGCCGACAGGCGCAGCTCCTGGCTGAACTGGCGATGCGTGAACTTCGAATTGTCCTGGATGAAGACGACCGGCGAATTGTCGTTGTCCGAACCGCTCTGGCTGAAATACTTGCGGTAGCCGGTGATCGACTTGAGCGAGAGATTGGGGCTCAGCTCATAATCGACGATAGCCGAGACGCCCCAGCCATCGACCTGGTTCGCCGAGGGCGCGATGAACGGCCCGAGCTTCGCGCCTGCGGGAATTGCGCTGGGCGGCGCACCGGCGGGCTGCGGACCGGCCGCAGCATACATCACGCCGGGATCGTAAAAGTTCGCATAGCTCGCATAGCCGTCGTTAAGGACGGCGTTGGCCCGGCGATACTGGCCATAAGGCACGAAGCGGTCGTCATAGGCGACCCCCTGATAGGGGACGCTGAAACCCGACCGGTTGACCGGGGCTGCCGTCCCCTTCGATGCGGACTCGGCGCTTGCGATCAGCACCGAGGCCTGCGTGGATGACGTGTCCTTGGTATAGTCCGCCGAGACGTTGATCTCGAGCGGGCTGCCGGTGGGCGCCAAGCGGAGCGAGCCGCGGATCGCGTACATCTTCTGGTCGCCCAGTTCGCCCAGCTTGCAGTCATTGCCCACGGCCGCGAGGCGCGGCAGGCGGCCGGCGACCACGTCCGGATCGGTCGGGTTGATGCAGGCATAATCGTAGCGCGTGACATAGCCGTCGCGATTGCGCGTGACGCCGGTGATGCGCGCATAAAGGGCGTCCGGGACGACGGTAAAGTCGGCGCTCGCCTTGATGTCGCGGCGGTTGAGGCTGCCGAGGCTGACCTCGACGAAGCCACCCTCGCCCTCCGGCTTCTTCGAGTAGAGCTTGATGGCGCCGCCCTGCGAGTTCATGCCCGCCAGCGTGCCTTGCGGGCCGCGCAACACCTCGACGCGGTCGAGATCGCTCAGGTCGAAGGCCGAGGCCGTGACCGTGCCGAAATAGATGTCGTCGATATAGATGCCGACGCCCGGTTCGACCGAGGGGCTCTGGTCCGCCTGGCCGACGCCGCGAATATAGGCACGCATCGAGTTGCCGGAGCCGGCGGGATTCTGCTGCAGGATGACGTTGGGCGCCTGCGCCGCGATGTCGGTCAGCCTGGTCTGGCTGCGCGCCTCGAGCTGGGCGCCGCTGACCGCGGTGATGGCGAGCGGGATGTCCTGCAGATTCTGCTCGCGCATCTGGGCCGTCACGACGATATCGTCGCCACTGTCTTCCTCGGCCGCCTGCGGTTCCTGCGCGAAGGCGGGCGTGGCGATCATGGCAAGGGCCATGGCCGCGGCGCCGGCAAAAAGCCGGCTGCGCCGCACCGCATGGGCGTTGATTGTTGTCCTGGTCATAAACCTCTCCCCGATACGGCCACGCCGCATGTTCTCGTGTCGCCCTGGGGAGAGCGGATTGCGCGAGCGCCCTCACCGGCGGCCGCGCTGGACAGGCATGGAAAGCCCCCTCCTAATCCCTCACCCTTCAGGATGCGGTCGCCTGGGACGTGCGAAAACAGATCGCTCCGCGGCCCCGGCGACAGGAAAATTCTTATCCCTTTGACACCGGTACCGCTTTGACCGATGTAGTGCGCCGAGTTGTCGGAGATGGAAACGGTTTATCTTGAAGGGCTTTCGCCCGTTGTCGACCTGAGCGGTGTCGATAGTGCGAAGCGTGCCGATGTCTGGACTGGTACCGCTACCGCCGTATTTCCGGGCCTTTCCGTGCAGGCGATCGAGGCCAATCCCACCATCGGATCGATCCAGCAAAGCCGCGTCGGCCAGGGCTCGATCTTCGCCATTTCATCGGCGCCAGCCGAAGTCAGCTACGTGCCGCGGCTCGACAGTGAGAACAGCCAGTTCCTCACCCTGATGCTGCAGGCCGAGGGCGCGACGATCGCCCGCCAGCGCCAGCGCCATTGCGAGCTCAACAAGGGCGACATCTGCTTCATCGACGAGCGCCATCCCTTCCGCCTGATCGGCGTGGAGGCGAGCCAGCTGCTGCTGCTGCGCATGCCGCGCTCGCTGGTGATGAGCCGCTTCCCGGACATGGAGCATCTCGTCGCGACGCTCATCCCCGGGCGCGATCCGGGAACGCAGCTGCTCTCGCACACGCTGCTCCACCTGCTGCATGTCGCCCGCGAGCTGCGCGACTCTCAGCGGCAGGCCGCGCTCAACGCCATCATCCATCTGCTCGGCGCGACCTCCGGTCTCGCGGTCGAGCTGGAGAACATGCACTGGCGCGTGCAGAAGGCGCTCGACTATATCGAGCTCAACCTGTCGGTCCCGGGCCTCACCGCCGAGCATATCGCGCAGGCCCAGCATATCAGCCGTCGCCGGCTCGATCAGCTGATGCGCGATGCGTTGGGTCTCTCGATCACCGGGCAAATCTGGAGCCGCCGCCTGCAGCGCGCGGCCGACGACCTGCGCGACCAGCGCTGGGCCAACACGTCGATCTCGCAAGTGGCGTTCGCCAACGGCTTCGAAGACCCGGCGCATTTTGCCCGTGCCTTCAAGCGCCGCTTCGAGGCAACGCCGGGCCAGTGGCGCGCATTGGCGCGGACGATCACGCACTGATTGCCCATTGCTAGCCCCTCCTCTTGAGGAGGGGTTTGGGGGTGGTGGCGATGCACCAGCATCGCTCGCGCAGCGAATAAGCGGAACCGTGTAGCACCACCCCAACCCCTCCTCTGAAGAGGAGGGGCTAAGTAATTCATTTCTTCTGGCTCAAGGTCCAGACGTAAGCCGCGACTGCCTGCACGTCGGCATTGCTCAGCTCGGAGCCGCCATTGGCCGGCATGCCGGTCGGGTACTGCTTGGGCGTCACGACGCCTTCGTGGATCACCTTGGCGAGCGAGGCGACCGAGCCGTCCGTCCACAGCCATTTGTCGCCAGTGAGTGCCGGGCCGAGCGTCGAACCGGTGCCGTCCGGGCCATGGCAGCCCTGGCAAGTGCCGGAGCGTTCCAGACCGCGATAGATGCGGCTGCCGAGCGCGACCTGTTCGGACGTGAAGCCTTCCGGAAGCGGCGTCGCGCCGCCCGCATTCGCCGCAGCTTGCGCGTACACCACGGGCCTGGCCGCCGTCAGCGCGGCATTGGAAGCGCCCTTGTAGGTGATCTTCCAGATACGGCCCTGGACGTCGTCCGAAACGTAAAGCGCGCCATCCGGTCCCGCGATGACGCCGGTCGGGCGGTTGGTCGCGCCGCCGGTCGCCTTGCCGGGGCCGGTAAAGCCGTCTGCGAAAAGGATCGCCGGGCCGCTGGCCTTGCCGTTGGCGAGCGGCTGGAACGTGATGTTGAAGCCTTCCTGCGGCATCGGAGCGCGGTTCCATGAGCCGTGGAAAGCGATGAACATGCCGCCCTTGTAGACCGCAGGGAACTGGCCGCCGGCATAGTGCGCAAGGCCGGTCGGGGCGAAGTGCGCGCCGAAGGTCGCGACCGGGCCCTTGGCTGTGGCGCAGCGACCGATCGCCTTGCCGCCGTCGCCGCCATATTCCGGCGCGAGCACGAGCTTCCCCTGCGCGCCGTCATAGTAGCAATAGGGCCAGCCGAAGCTGTCGCCCTTGTTGACCTGGAGCAGTTCCTCGGCGGGGAGATCGACGCCCTGCTGCGTCGTGTAGAGCGCGGGCCAGCTCTGCGAAAGCTGATCGCGCCCATGCTGCACGGCGAACAGGCGTCCGCCTGCATCGAAGGCAATGCCGCCGGTATTGCGGATGCCGCTGGCGAAGCGCTCCCTGGCCGAAAAACGCTGGTTGGTCTTCGCTGCGCTGTATTTCCAGATACCGCCCTGCAGCACAAGTTCGTCGCACGGATCCTTGCCCATCGAACCGGGCTGGCGATTGGCCTTTTCGCACACATTGGAGGGCGAGCCGCTGTTGACGAAAAGATTGCCCGCCTTGTCGATAGCGATGGCCTTCATCATGTGATCGCCATTCATCGGCATGCCGTCCACGATGACGGTCGGTTCGCCGGTCGGGATCGCCTGGCCCGCCTTCATCGCATAGCGCACGATCTTGTCGTCCACCTGCACGAACAGGCCGTCCTTCCAGATGGCGATGCCGGTGCCGCCGCCCGTGCCGTCCTCGCGCGGCGTGGTGCCGAAACGATCGGCCTGGTCGGCCTTGCCGTCGCCATTCGTGTCGCGCAGCGCGACGATGAAGCCGCCGGCCGGCGCGGGCGTGCGGAAATAGCGGCTCATCCAGGTGTTGACGTAGAGCGTGCCGTCGGCGCCCACGACCATGTGCCGGGCGTGGCCGATATTGTCCGCGAAGATCGTCGCGCAAAAGCCGGGCGGCAGGCTGAGGCCGGTCTCGTCATTGGCGCAGGTCGCGTCGTCCTGCGCGCGGGCCGTGCCGCCGAAAGGCTGGGTGATGGCGATCGCGCCGCCGAACAAGGCTACGGCGCCGGTGAGCGCGAGCATGGGGAGGGTCCTGGACATTGGGCTGGTCCTTGTCAGAAGATCAATGATGGTGGGCGTGCGGCGCGGCCGGCGCCGCGATCGGCGTGAGCTTGAACGGCGGCGGGGTCTTGTCGCGCTTCGTCGGGTCGAAGAAATAGGAGAACTCGGCCTCGACATACCAGATCGTGCCGTCATGCAGATCGGCGCTGGTTGGTGAGGACAGGCCCTCCTTCACGATCTCGACCTGCGCCTTGTCGCCCTCGACGGTGACGATCGTCACCTTGCCGCGCGATTCCGCCTGGACGAAGCGCAGCCCGCCGATCGCGCGCAGTCCGTCCGGCGCGGTGATTGGCTGTGAGGGGGTCAGCAAGGTCGTCTTGCCCGCGCTCCCGTCCGGCTTCACCTCGACACGCGCCATGATGTTGGACTGCCAGTTGTTGACGTAGAGATGGCCGTCTCCGCCGAGTGCGATGCCGTCGAGGCCGGAACCGGTTCCGGTCGCATAGGCCGTGTCATGATGCCAGTCTTCCAGCGTCGTCGCGCCCTTCCTGAACCGCAGGATATGGGAATTGGTCGTGTCCGTGACATACAGCGTGCCGTCCCTGGCAACCGCCATGTCGTTGCACATCGGCTTGTTGCCCGGCAGCGGAAGACTGTAGCGCCCCTTCCCCGTCTTGAGATCGAAGCCCTTGAGCACGCTCGTGGGATCGGCACCGGCGATCTTCGCGCTCATCGGCGTATCGGGATTGCTGCAGGCCCAGAGCACGCCGTTCACTGTATCAGCCAGCACGCCGAAGATGGAGCCGCTGGCGAAATCGCCCGATTTCACGAACTGGTCGACCTTGCGGGTCTTGAGCGAAATGCGTTGCACGCCGCCCTGCATGCCGCCGACATAGGCATGGCCATCCGATGAAATGCTGACGCTTTCCGGGTGGAGGCGCTCGCCCGAGAGCGTGATTGCCGTGGGGGTTTGCGCGAGAGCGGGCATGGTGGATGCCAGGAAAACTGCTGCCACCGCCTGCTTCGTCGATCGCCGCATGTCGCCCACTCCTGCTAATTAGCTATCTTGCTAAGCATCCATAGGCGGCGTCATTGACTCTGTCTATCGGCGTTCGGAAAGCGATCGCTGTCAGACGCCGGGTTGTTCGGTTGCGATCGCACGACGCTCGTAGCGGCGCGCCAGGAAGGCGCAGGCGATCAGCTGGATCTGATGATACATCATCAGTGGCAGGACGATCGCGCCGACAGCGGCGGCCGGAAACAGCACGCTCGCCATGGGCACGCCGGTGATGAGCGACTTGACCGATCCGCAGAAGACCAGCGCCGCCTCGTCGGGCTGCGAGAGCTTCGCTACGCGCGCCGCGCCGCGCACCGCGACGACCACGATCGCCAGCAAGCCGAGGCAGAACAAGACAAGGATCAGCAGATCGACCGCCGAGACGGTCTGCCAGATGCCGTTCACGACTGCCTTGCCGAAGGCCGCATAGACCATGATCAGCACCGATCCGCGATCCACCACGCTGAACATCGGCTTGCGCGCCTTGAGCCAGCCGCCGATGCGCTTGTGGAGCAGTTGCCCCGCCGCGAAGGGCAGCAGGATCGTGCTGACGATCGACCAGACCGCATCGAAGCTGATCGCGCTCTGATTGGCGAGCAGGAGCCCGGTCAGCAGCGGCGTCAGGACGATGCCGGCGAGGTTCGAGGCCGAGGCCGCGCAGATCGCGGCGGGCACATTGCCCCGTGCGATCGAGGTCAGCGCGATCGAGGACTGCACGGTCGAGGGCAGGCAACAGAGGAACAGCAGGCCGGTATAGAGGTTCGCATCGATCGCATGGCCGCGCAGCGGACCAAGGCCGAGGCCGATCAGCGGGAACAACAGGAAGGTGCTGGCGAGGATCAGCAGCTGGAGCTTCCACTGGCCGAGCGCATCCTTGACCGCCTCGGTCGAAAGATTGGCGCCGTGCAGGAAGAAGAGCAGGATGATCGAGGCGCGACCGATCACATCCACGACCGACACGAAGCCGCCCCGCGCCGGCAGGAATGTCGCCAGCAAGACGGTCCCGATCAGCATCAAGGTGAACCGGTCCGGCTTCGGCCAGACGAACTTCGTCGCCATTCTTCCCCCTTTGTCGGTCGCTCGACCTATGCGCAGCCGATACGCTGCCTCATGACAGCGTTCCGGTCGCGACGCAGGGCGAACGGATTCTGTTTACAGAGCGCGCGTCGGCATGCTGATCGATCGCCACATATGCGCGACGGGGCTATGGTCGAAGCCGAGGCCCTGCTCCGGCTGCTTGAAATTGCGGCCGATAATGTCCTCGAACTCCTCCAGCTCGACCCGCACCTCGGGATCAAACGCATAATAGTCGTTCAGGCAGATGAGCCGGCCGGTCATGTAATATTTATGGTCCTTGAGCATGGCATAGGCCTCATGGACATAGGGCTCGGGCGTGAAGTCGGGGCCGAAATATTTGATGTACGCCTCGGGATATTCATAGCCCACGGACGGGTCCGGGAAGAAGCGCAGCACCTGATGCGCGCGGATCGCCCAGCTCACTTCCTCATCGACATAGGGCTCGACCAGCATCGCGCCCCAATAGCCGTGATCGCCGCCGATGAAGCCGGTGACGCTGATGTCGTGCAGCAGGCAGGCGAGCACGATCTTCTCGTCATGCCCGTTCCTGAGCGCGAGCCGGGCGCTCTGCATCACATGCTGCGTATTGCCGAAGCGCATACGGAAGAAATCCATCAAGGTCGGCTTCTCCGGCATCGCCGGAATGCGCGGATCCGGACCCATGAGGAATTTCTTCCCGTCCGCCAGCGCATCGAACAGGTCGTGCCGCGGCGAGGCAGGATCGTAAATGCCCGACACCGCGAAGGCCGAGCGAATGGGCCGCCGCTCGGCAACGCGCCGCTCCAGCTCCATGCTCATTTCATGTTCGAGCGCATCCGCGCGCTCGGAAAGGGTAGCCATCATCCTGCTCCTGATATTGGTCGTGACGCAGCCATGAGGGCGCCGTTCATGCGAGAAATCTGGTGGTTTTTGGCGGAAGATCAAGCGGAAACAGGGGATTTGCGATTGTATTCCCCTGTTTGGCCAAATGGCGCAAGTTTATTGCGGGCGGGTCCTCTCCCGCACCGATTTCGATCAAAAAGGCGCCCGGGATCGCTCCCGAGCGCCTTCTTGCAAATTCCTTTCCGGATCAGGCGAAATAGACCGCCTTCGTCTCGGTGTAGTTCTCCAGACCCTCGATGCCGCCATCACGTCCGAGGCCGGACTGCTTGAAGCCGCCGAACGGCATGTGGATATCGACCATCATGCCGTTGATCGTCACCGAACCGGCCCGATACTCGCGCGAGACGGCAAAGCCGCGCTCCGCATCCTGCGTGTAGATCGCGCCGTGAAGGCCATAGACCGTGTCATTGGCCTTGGCGATCATGTCCGCCTCATTGTCGTAATCGACGAACGAGACGACCGGACCGAAAATCTCTTCCTTGAAGATCGTCATGTTCGGGTCGACGTCCGTGAACACGGTCGGCTCGATGAAGAAGCCGCTGTTGAGGCCGCTCGGGCGGCCGCCGCCCAACGCCAGCGTGGCCCCCTCGGCCTTGCCCTTCTCGATATAGCCCTGCACGCGATCGAGCTGGCGCTGCATCGCCAGCGGGCCGATGCCGGTGTCGGCCTGGAAGGGATCGCCCACCTTCACCTTCGAGACGGCGCTCGTATAAGCGTCGATGATCTCGGCCTTGCGGCTCTTGGGCACCAGCACGCGGGTCAGCGAGAAGCAGACCTGGCCGGTGATCGGCATGGAATAGGGCACGAGGCTCTTGAGCACATGATCCATGTCCGCATCGTCGAGGATCATTGCCGCCGACTTGCCGCCGAGCTCCAGCGAGACGCGCGCCAGACGCTCCGAGGCGACGCCGGCAATGTGCTTGCCTGCGGCCGTCGAGCCGGTGAAGCTGATCTTGTCGATGCCGGCATGGCGCACGAGATGATCGCCAACCTCACGGCCGGCCGGCAGCATGTTGAACACGCCCGCCGGGATTCCCGCCTCCGCGATCGCCTCGGCGAGGATATGCGCGTCGATCGGAGTTTCGGGGGACGGCTTGCAGACCATGGTGCAGCCTGCCGCGAGCGCCGCCGCGACCTTGTAGACCAGTAGCACCATCGGCGCGTTCCAGGGCGTCACCGCCGCGACGACGCCGACCGGCTCCTTGACCACGCGCACGCGATTGCCGCCCATGGAGCCGATCCGCTCCTCGACGAACTCATAGGTCTCGCACTGCTCGCCATAGAATTTGAACAGGCCGGGCACCTGATAGCTGGCCTTGCTGGTGAAGCCGATGGTCGCGCCGACCTGGCCGGTCCAGGCTTCGGCCAGCTCCGGCATGCGGGCCAGCAGAATGTCCGAAACCTTCTTGAGGTAGACGCCGCGCTCGGGGGGCGACATGCGCGGCCACGGGCCGGTGTCGAACGCCTTGCGCGCGGCGGCCACGGCCGTGTCCACGTCAGCGATCGTCGGCTCGAAATAGGTGAGGACAGTCTCTTCATTATGCGGCGTGACAACGGTCAGCTCATTGCTGCCGCTGCTCGCGCGCCATTCGCCGTCGATGAACAGCTGGGCGGCGCCGCGATCCTTGATGCCTTTGAGGGTCTTGCTGAACTGCTCCATCCGTCTGTCTCCTAAGAACGAGTCGCGTTTTCGTGAACCTGCACTGGCGACTCAGTGGCCTAGAGGCAAGTGCGGATTTGGCGGATTTCCGGCAGAGACAAGCCATGCGGCGGCCAGACATGATCGCGCAATGCCTCTCTCCTGAGCAGCAATTGCCGCTCGCCTCGTTGGCGTCTACTTCTCGCGGCAACAGAAGGAGTTCCTCATGCGCCGTTCCGCTCTGCTGATGCCCCTAGCGATGCTTGCCGTCCCCGCTTTGCCGATCCTCGCGCCGTCCTTCACAGCCACGGCCGCCCAGCCGGCCAATGCGGATGCTGCCTTCTCCGCACTTTCGGCCGCCTATATCGACAATGTCGCGCGCCTTTCGCCGGTCTACGGCACTCAGCTCGGCGATCACCGGTTCGACGACAAGCTGCCGGACATCAGCGCGGCGGGTCGCGCGGCGCAGGTTGCGTTCGACAGGAAGATGCTGGCCGATCTCGCGAAGATCGACATCAAGGCGCTGAGCCGCGACAATCAGGTCGATGCGTTGTTGCTCAAGAATGCGCTCGAATATGATCTCTGGGACATCGAGGTGCTCAAGAGCTGGTCGTGGAATGCGCAGAGCTACAACGACGTGGCGGGGAGTGCGCTCTACACGCTCGCGGCGCGCGACTTCGCGCCCTGGCCGCAGCGCCTGAAGGCCGCGACCGCGCGCATGGAGGCCCTTCCAGCCTTCCTGCTGGAAAGCCGCAAGCGACTGATCGCAGCAAAGGTGCCGGAAATCTACGCGACCACTGTCTCGCGGCAGAACAGCGGCATCGTCGACATTGCCGAAAGTATGCTCGCGCCGCATGCGGATGAACTGGCACCGGCGGACAAGGCGCGGTTCGATGCAGCGCTGGCGAAGCTCAAGAGCGCCGTCGCCGACCAGCAGGTCTGGCTCGACAAGACGCTCGCCCCGGCGGCGAAGGGCGATTTCCGGCTCGGCACCAGGCTTTACGATCAGAAGATGCGCTTCGCGCTCATGTCGACGATGAACCGCACCGAGCTCAAGGCGAAGGCCGAGAAAGCCGCGACCGACGCGCGGGCGGAAATGTATGCGCTCGCGCAGCAGGTGCTTGCCGGAAAGCCGGGCGCGCCGCCTCTGCCCGCCCAGCCGACGCAGGCCCAGCGCATGGCCGCGATCGAAGCGGCGCTGGAGCTGAGCTATGCGCAACGTCCGAACCGCGACGGCGTCATGGACAAGGCCAAGGCCACGCTCGCTTCCGCCACGGAATTCGTCCGCGCCAAGGATCTCATCTCGCTCCCCGCCGCGCGCGTGCAGATCATCACTATGCCCAAGTTCCAGCAGGGCGTGGCGGTGGCCTACTGCGATTCCCCCGGTCCCTTGGACAAGGGACAGGACACATTCTACGCCATCTCGCCCATCCCCGACGGGTGGAGCGACGAGCAGGCGACCTCGTTCCTGCGCGAATATAACGACTATATGATCCACGATCTCAGCATCCACGAGGCGATGCCGGGCCACTGGCTCCAGATCGATCACAGCAATCAGGACAAGTCGATGCTTCGCGCGGTGCTCAGCTCCGGGCCGTTCGTGGAAGGCTGGGCTGTCTATGCCGAGGGCATGATGGCGGACGCGGGTTATATGAACGGCGATCCGCTGTTCAAGCTGACCGTGCTCAAGATGCGCCTGCGCTCGATCACCAATACCTTGCTCGACATCGGTATCCATACCGAGGGGATGAGCCGGGAGGCGGCCATGGAGTTGATGACCAAGGGCGCTTTCCAGCAGGAGCGCGAGGCCTCCGGCAAATGGGTCCGCGCGCAGCTCTCCTCGACCCAGCTGCTGAGCTATTTCTCGGGCTATGAGGAGCATATGGAGATGCGCGCCGAGGCGAAGCGGCGCTGGGGCGCCAGCTTCACGCTCAAGCGCTACAACGACGCGGTGCTCTCGCACGGCTCGCCACCCGCGCGGTTCGTGCGCCAGCTGGTGCTCGATCTGCCGATCGGGTGAGCAAGCGGAAACATTCACTAGGCCGTAGTGACATTTTAGGGATTCACGGCGGCGACGATTTCTGATTCAACACTGGCTTTTGGAGGCTGGTGTGGAAGGCGATGCACTTCGGGACGATCAGTGGGAGCGGCTGCGCGAGTTTGTGCCGGGTGGGCGTAAGGGCAAACGTAGCCCGCGCAGCGACGGCCGACGGTTCCTCGACGCGCTGCTCTGGCTTGCGCGTTCGGGGGGACGATGGCGCGACCTGCCCGAGCGTTTTGGTCCCTATCAGACGGCGAAGCGGCGCTACTATCGCTGGGTCGAGCAAGGGGTGATCGACCGGATATTCGAAGCCGTGTCGGATGATCCAGACATTGAGTGGCTGGCGATCGATGCGACCGTGATCCGCGCCCAGGCCCAGGCGGCCGGAGCGCGCGTAAAAAGGGGGGCGTTCAAGCCCAGGCTCTCGGGCGATCGAGAGGTGGGTTCGGCACCAAAATCCACGCCGTAGTAGATGCGCTTGGCCTGCCGATCCGCTTCATCCTCGGCCCCGGCCAGCAGAACGACATGGCGCCTGCCTGCGACCTCATCCGTGGCATCCCGGCGCAGAAGGTTCTGGCCGACCGCGCCTATGACGCCGATCGTCTGCACGATCTCATCTACGAACAAGGCGGCGAGCCGGTCATACCGCCCCGCCGCCATCGCAAATATCAGCACCGCTACGATCGCATCGCCTACAAACAGCGTTGGGGCATCGAGGGCTTCTTCGCCAAGCTCAAGCAATGGCGTCGCATCGCTACAAGATATGACAAGCTCGCCGCCAACTTCCTCGGCTTCGTCAAACTCGCCAGCATCATGCTATGGCTCAAATGATTAAATCGTCACTACAGCCTAGCCCCTCCCCTTCGGGGGAAGGGTTAGAATGAAAGATCAGTCCTTCGCCTCCATCGCGAAGAAGCGGTCCACTTCCGAGCGGCGGAAATTCTCGAAGTCGGCGCGCGCCTGGGGCACGGGCAGATCGGTGACGAACGCATCTTCGATCGCGCGATGGCGCTGCTTCACCTCATCGAGGAACTCGGTGTGAGTAAGGATATGGAAGCGGTTCTCGCGGATCGCTTCCACCACCAGGCGCCCCATGTCGATCGGATCGACCGCGACGCGCATCGCTGCCCACAGATTCTTGGTGAAATTGCCGACCTCGCCCGGAGGGGCGCCGTCATCGGTCTCCGGAATGTCGATGAGCTGCGTCCTGACCGCGCCCGGATACAGGCAGGAGACACCGATGCCATGCGGCGCGAGATCCATGCGCAGCGCCTCGGTGAAGCCGCGCACGGCATATTTGGACGCGGAATAGGCGCCCATATGCGGCAACGGCACCATGCCCGCCATCGACGCGGTGTTGACGATATGCCCGCCCTCGCCCTGCTCGATCATGATCGGCGCGATGATCTTCACGCCGTTGACCACGCCGCCGAGGTTGATGCTGATCGCCCGATCCCATTCGTCGAACTCGGGATCGATGGTGAGGCCGCCGCCGCCGACGCCCGCATTGTTGCATAGGACATGGATCTTGCCGAAGACATCCAGCGTCTCCGTCGCCGCCGAGCGCAGGCTCTCGCGGTCGGAAACATCGACCTTGATCATATGGATGGCATTGTTGCCCTTCAGGATCTCGCGGGCCTGATCGAGATGATGGTCGTTATAGTCGGCGATGACGACCTTCATGCCCTCGGTCAGGAAATTGCGCGCCATGCCGAGCCCGATGCCGCTGGCGCCGCCGGTGACGAACGCAACTTTCCCTGAGAAATTCTTCATGCTGGGCCTCTCCTGTTGTCGGCCTCACCGGCCGCACGCACGGGGAGCCTAACGGAGCCTCCCGCGCTCGCCAAGCGCTTCAGCGCACAGAGGCATGCACTGCGCGAAACGCAGTGTTTGACCTACCGATCCGGCTTGCGGCGCCAGACCATGCGGAAGCGGCCCTTTCCGGTCTCCTCCTTGAGAGCGAGATAATAATGTGCCTTCAGTTCACGATCGACCACCGCATTGCTGCCGAGATTGCGCAGCGACCAGAGCGGCCAGTCCGTGATGACGGCATCCGGGCGCGTCGCCATGATCCGCTCGACCTCCGCGACCGGATCGACGCCGAGGCTGGTCGCTTCCATGATGCCGTTGAGATGCCCCGGAAAGAGGTAGCGACCCGGCAGACAGGAGCGCGTCTCCGAATAGAGCGCCGGGAAGCCATCGAGCACGAAGATGCAGCGCGGCGCGGGACCGATGGCGGCCACCATGTGATCGACCGTCTCGCGATCGCCCTTCGACCAGATGAAGAAGCCCATCAGAATTTGCCCGACGATCGCGGCCAGCGCCGTCACGCCGATGGCGAAGCGGCGCATCACATCCAGTGCCGGGGCGGCAAGAATGGCGAGTGGCGGGATGAGCGGAATGAAGTAGTGCGGCGAGAAGCTGCGCATCAGCACCATCGAGGCGAAAGCGACGAGCGCCCAGATGCCGATGAAACGCTGCACCGGCCCTCGCCCCCTCATGCGCAACCAGCCGAGGGCGGCCGCGATCAGCAGGAGCAGGATCGTCGCGATGCCGCCGGCCAGCTCGCCAAGCAGATCGGGCAGCGGCATGGGCGTGCGCAGAAAAATGGAGGTGATATTGGCGAACAGCCAGGTCTCGCCATGGCCGATGGACGCATAGGCGCCCCAGGCAATGGCGGTCGGCAGGACGGCGAGCGCGGCCCAGAGCATGCCGAGCAAGGCGAGCCGCGCCAGATGAAGACCCCGCCACCAGCCGAGGCCGAGCAGGACGAGGCCGAAATATATGCCTTCGAGCAGCACCGTATATTTGATCTGGGCGGCGAGGCCGATGAGGAGCATCGCCAGCGCACCGTCACGGGCAAGGCGTGCGCGGGGGGCCGTGCCCTCGATCTGCCGCAACAGCAGGAAGGCCGCGCCGCAGATGGGCCAGGCAGTCAGGACCGACGCCTGCCCGCCTTCCCCCTGCAGCAGGTTGAGCCACAGGATGGACAGTGCGGCGGCGATCAGCGGCCCGCGCCATGTCGCGCAGAGCGGGCGCGCCATGGCATGGACGAGCCAGGCGGTCCCCACGACGAACACCAGCGCCATGAGCTGATAGGAGAGCGCCTGTTCGCCGCCGACTGCCGCAGCGAGCGCGTAGAGCAGGAACAGGCCGATCGGCTTGCGATCCCATATGTCGATGAACGGCACCGTGCCGTGGAGCATGCGTTCGCCGATGAGGCGGTAGAACTGCTCGTCGAACTCGATGACCGGATTGCCGAAGGTCTGCGCGCGGGCGAGCGTCGCCATCAGCAGCAGGAGCAGAAACAGGCGCCAGCCGCGCGTCCAGGCGGGTTGCGACGGGGCGAACGGAGGCGCGACGATCATCTGCGGCTCATGGACAGGGCCGCGATCTTTCTCAAGCGGATTGCTGCTGCCGTCCAGCCCGAAGGCGAGAGCGAGAGCGCCCTGATTTGTCCATTTTTACCGTTATTGCAGAGCCTTGCAGGCGCTATTGAAGACCATTTCGCGGATCGCCGGGAAGTTCTCGATCGCATAGCCGGCCGCATCGTCACTGCAGACGATGTCCACCCGGCCTCCATACATTCGCAGGTTCAGATCTTCGGGCTTGATCACGCGGCGTGCAGTGATGTCGTAGAAGGACCAGACGCGCGGCCGGGTATAGTCATCGACATTCTGATCGACCACGAGCGCCAGCCGGCCGGTGGTGAGGCGCACGACGGAGCCGATCGGATAGACGCCGACGCTCTCGATGAACTGATCGAGAATGTCGTCGTCAAACTCCCCTTCCATGCCGCGCATCAGGCCGAGTGCGGCATTGGGATCGATCCGCGGGCGATGGGGACGATCGGATGTCATCGAATCATAGACGTCGCAGATCGCCGCCATGCGCCCGAATAGGCCGATCTCCTCGCCGGCGATGCCGCGCGGATAACCGGTGCCGTCATAGCGCTCATGGTGTTCGAGGCAGACCTGCGTGACTTCCTCGGGAATCTCGCCGCCCATGGTCAGGAACTCATGGCCCAGCGTCGTGTGCGTCTGGACGATCTCGCGCTCCTTGTCGGAGAGATCTTCCAGGATATTCGACACGTCGATCGGCAGATGGCCCATGCCGACGTCCATCAGCAATCCGGCAAGGCCCGCATCCTTCACGCGCTGCTCGGGCAGGCCCATCTGCCGGCCGAGCGCGATCATCAGCGCGCTGACCGCGAGGCCATGCGCATAGAGCGATGTATTCTCGCGGCGGATGCGCATCAGGCCGTTGAAGGCATGCGGGTTGCGCTGGATCGAGGCGAAGAGGTCCTCGATCACCGGCTCGACCTGGCCGCGGGAAATGGCCTTGCCGAGCCGCGCCTGCTCGAACACGCCCGCCAGCACCCGGCTGGCCCGCGCGACCACGGCCTTGGCATGGCCGATCTCGCGCGCGACGCTGAGCTGTGCGGTCGAGCGCGGATCGAACGGCACGACATTCGTGGGGCGAACGACTTCCGGATGACGCTCGGCGCGGGCGCGATCGAGCGCGCTGGCGCCGCCGGTGCTGGATGGCACGACCAGTGGCCGCTGCCGGCCCCCGCTGGCGCCCTTGCCGCCGACATCATCGCCTTGCGACACGTCGATGAGCACGCCCTCGACCTCGCTGTTGCGCAGATCGGCCAGTGTCTCCGCGTCGGTCAGCAGAAACTTGGTGCGCCAGAACGGGTGCTTGAGCCAGTTCCCTTCCAGCTTGTGGATGAACATGCCGAGCTGGACGTCGGCAGCATCGATTCTTTTCAACATGTCCCGCAAATTCCCGTCGTTCTGCCGGGACATTGGCGCGGGAGGATATACCGAACGGATAAGGGTTTTGGTTGCCAAGCCGTTGTCCATATCGCCTAACCGCGTAACGTGCCGAATTCGGGGGACGCAGGGAACATCATGTCCAGGGCGACACGCGCCACGCGGGCGCTGGAACAGGCTGGGATCGCATTCGGCGTCCACAGCTACGACTATGACCCGACTGCCGACCGCATCGGGCTGCAGGCCGCGGATGCGATCGGCGAGCAACCGGCGCGCGTGCTCAAGACGCTGATGGCGCGCGTGGACGGAAAACCGGCCTGCGTCATCCTCCCCTCGGACCGGGAAGTCGCGATGAAGAAGCTGGCTGCGGCGCTGGGCGGCAAGTCGGCCGAGATGATGAAGCCCGCCGACGCCGAGCGGCTCTCCGGCTACAAGGTGGGCGGGATCAGCCCGTTCGGTCAGATGCGGCCCGTGCCGGTTGTCATCGAGGAAAGCGCGATGGCGCATGAACTGGTCTATATCAATGGCGGGCAGCGCGGCCTGCAGGTCCGGCTTGCGCCACGCGATGCGGCGACGCTGCTGAAGGCGACCGTGGCGTCTATCGTCGCCTGATCGAGCGGATCGACCAGGAGCGGCGAAGCGGCCCGCGCGGTCGCCGTGCCGATTATGGCACGACGGCCATGCAATTGCAGCGCGGTTGAAATAGGCTATCCTCGCCGGATCGACAGGCGATGGAGTGGACCCGATGGGCGATCAGCCCGCCAACGAGCCGATCCTCCTTTCCGGAGGAAATCCCCAGATACCGAAGGGTTATGGCGAGGAGCCGGTACGGGCGTATATCGCGGCCATGCCGGGCTGGAAGAGCGCGGTGGGCGCGCGGATCGATGTGCTGGTGACCGGCGCGATCCCCAACGTGCGCAAGGCGGTCAAATGGAACTCGCCGCTCTACGGCATGGAGGAGCACAGCTGGTTCCTCAGCCTCCACTGCTTCACGCGCTACATCAAGGTCGCTTTCCTGAACGGCGCCCTGCTGCACCCGACGCCGCCTGTGCCCTCCAAGAGCGGAGCGACGCGCTATCTCCACATTCATGAAAACGATGCCTTCGACGAAGCACAGTTCATCGACTGGATAACGCAGGCGAGCCGTCTGCCGGGCGAGAAACTATAACGAGATCGAGGAGACGATGATGAGCGAGCGGGACGGCGGCCCCTCCGCTTCGGAGCTGATCGACGGGCGCATCGCGGAACTGGGCGACTGGCGCGGCGAGACTCTGGCGCGTCTCCGCGCGCTGATCCACGAGGCCGATCCCGAGGTGATCGAGGAATGGAAATGGCGCGGCGTGCCGGTCTGGTCGCATGGCGGCATCATCACCACGGGCGAGACCTACAAGGCCGTGGTCAAGCTGACCTTCGCCAAGGGCGCGTCGCTGGAGGATCCGGCGGGGCTGTTCAATTCGAGCCTGGACGGCAATGTCCGTCGGGCGATCGACATCAAGGAAGGCGAAGCGATCGACGAGGCAGCGCTGAAGGCGCTGGTGCGCGAGGCGGTGGCGCTGAATTTGGCGAAAAAGACGAAAAAATGACTGAAATGGGCCGGCGCGCCCTTCAGGCATAAACTGTTCCCCGGCGCAGGCCGGGGTCCAGACTCGGCGCGAAGCGCCGAAGGCACGCTAGCGCGTGCGTCTCCTGTTCAGGACTGGACCCCGGCCTGCGCCGGGGAACGGCAAAATGGAAGGTCAGAAATCGCTCGGAAGCGGACTTACATCCGGGGCGGCTTCGGCGCGAGCAGGATGGATAAGAGTACAGCTCCGGCAGCGAGGACCAGCGAAGCGATCGCCCAATACACAGCCCCGACGACATTCGGACCCGATGAATGAATTCGAGCATGGATATAGACCGCGGCCTCCATGCTCACGAACAAGGCTGCAACGACGAGTAAAGACCATCGCAGCACACGAGGATTATGCCTCATCTTGCCTCCATTGACCGCAGGCACGAAAGTCGCTTCAGAAAACACAGACCCAAACAAACGAAAACCCCGAAAGCCACCAGCTCCCGAGGTTCTCAAATTTTCCAACCCTCAAGCTTCGAGGTCATACCGTCTGCATCCGCCGGCTGCCGGTCACCGCCTTGTAGCCCAGCACGATCATCCCGATCAGCATGGCGGCCTGTGCGGCCAGGAACGGCGCTTCCGTTCCGGTGGGTGCGAGGACATTGAGGCCGGGCACCTTGAGGAAGGACTGCACCACCAGCACGAACAGGTTCAGCCAGAGGGCAGCGGTCGCGCTCACCGCATAGACGGTGGCGGCGCGGCCCCGGCGGCCCAAGCCATAGACGGCAATCAGCGCGACCAGCAGGATGATGCTCGAGATGATGCCCGTGCCCAGCGCAGGCGTGAACGTCGTGATCGGGAACAGAAAGCCGGTGAGGCTGGTCAGCACGGTGGTGGCCAGGAACACCGCCTGCCAGCGGGGCAGCCAGCGGCCGTCTGCCAGGGCCTGCATGGCGACGAGGCCCGAGCCGATACCGAGGAAGCTGATGACGACATGTAGAGCAGTGAACTGTGCGATTGTCATTCCGAGGATCATGACACGTCTCCTTTCTTGCTCGTGTTTTCAGGCAGCCACGGCGACGCCGTAACGGGCGGCGGCATGGGCGAGGGACAGATTGGGACGCAGCGCGTCACGGGCCGCCAGATAGGCGTCGAGCTGGGCATTGTCCGGCAGCGCGGGGATCGTGATCGTTTCGCCAAGATCGAAGCCGGCCAGGGTGGCATCGACCATTTCCCCCACCTCCATCACCATCTCGGCAGGAATAGCAGAGAGTTGCGCTTCTTCCCAGATGGCGGTGCGGGTGATGCCGGGCAGCACAGCCTGGACGCGGACGCCCGAGGGCGAGAGCTGGGCGTGCAGTGCCTCGGTGAAGGCAAGGACGAACGCCTTGGTGGCGGGATAGACCGGAGTGAAGCCGTCAGGCATCAGCGCCGTTACCGACGTGATGTTGACGATCGAGCCCTTGCCGGCCTGTGCCAGACGCGGCGCAATGGCGGCCGAAAGCCGCGTGACGGCGAGGATGTTGAGATCGATCATGCCGGTCACATAGGCCGGGTCGAGCTCGAAAATGCCGCCTTCTCCGGCAATGCCGGCATTGTTGACGAGGCCGGTGATGCTGGCATCATCGCGCAGGCGGGTCTCGATGCGGGCGAGATCGTCGGCCTTGGCGAGATCTGCAGCGAGCACTTCGACGCGGACGCCGGTCTCGGCCTGGAGCTTCGCGGCGAGGTCCGCCAGCTTCTCGGCGCGGCGGGCGACGAGGATCAGATTGTTGCCGCGGCGAGCGAGGCGATCGGCGAAGACGGCGCCAATGCCGTCCGATGCGCCGGTGATGAGGATCGTTTCGTTGAACATTGGGGGTCTCCTTGGGATGGGGGTCAGCTTTGCTCGCCTCCCCCTCCCCGTTCGTCCTGAGTAGCCGCTGAGTTCAGCGAAGTGGCGTATCGAAGGACCTGTGCGCGGCCCTTCGATACGGAGACTTCGACAAGCTCAGTCTCCTACTCAGGACGAACGGAATGGGGGAAGGTCGGCTTGTGTTGGTTCAAGCCTGCACGAACTCCAGCAGGTCGGCGTTGAACCGGTCCTGATGGGTCTGCGTCAGGCCATGGTCGGCGCCTTCATAAACCTTGAGGACGGCCTGCTTGACGATCTTGACAGTGGCATGGGCCGAGGCGTCGATGGGGACGATCTGGTCGTCGCTGCCATGCAGGACGAGTGTCGGCACATCGACCTTCTTGAGGTCCTCGTTGAAGTCGCTCTCCGAGAAGGCACGGATGCTGTCGAGCTCGCCCTTGAGGCCGCCCATCAGACCCTGCCGCACGAAGTCGCTGCGCAGCTCCTCGGAGATGACCGCGCCGTCCCGGTTGTAGCCGTAGAAGGGGATGGTCAGGTCCTTGAAGAACTGGGGGCGATTGTCGAACGTGCCCTTGCGGATCGCATCGAAGGCGTCGATCGGCAGGCCGCCAGGATTGGCTTCGGTCTTCAGCATCAGTGGCGGAACAGCGCCGATCAGGGCCAGCCTGGCGACGCGGCTCGTGCCGTGGCGGCCGATATAGCGGGTGACTTCCCCGCCGCCGGTCGAGTGGCCGACGAGGATCACGTCATGCAGGTCGAGCGTCTCGATCAGGTCGGAGAGATCGTCCGCATATTGATCCATATTGTTGTTGTCCCAGACCTGGTCCGAGCGGCCATGGCTGCGGCGGTCATGGGCAATGGTGCGGAAGCCTTCATTGGCGAAGAAGACCATCTGCGCGTCCCACACATCGGCCGTCAGCGGCCAGCCATGGGAGAAGATGATGGGCTGCGCATCCTTGCTGCCCCAGTCCTTGTAGAAGATCCTGGTTCCGTCCTTGGTGGTGATCGTGCTCATCTCGAGTCCTTCTGGCTCTTGGCGAGAGCGCCGTTCGCTCCCTGTGCTTGCAGTTGTAAGCACCTTGCGTGACAAGCAGAATTGGCGGACCCGACATAAACCGGGTCGATTCCGACAAAGGGCTTTCGGAGCGTCGAAGGAGTGACGGAACATGGCGGGGACGGAACAACCCAAAGCGGAAGTCGGGCTGGTCACTTATGCCGGCTGTCAGCTGGCGATGGTCCACGGGATGACCGACCTGCTCCAGATTGCCGGGCAATTCTCGCGCG
The DNA here is from genome assembly GCF_019737615.1 of Sphingobium xanthum. Lineage (GTDB taxonomy): Bacteria > Pseudomonadota > Alphaproteobacteria > Sphingomonadales > Sphingomonadaceae > Sphingobium > Sphingobium xanthum. The sequence continues at coordinate 416,140 of NZ_JAHKKS010000002.1, forward strand.
ATCATGGCGGGCCGGTGATCCGCGTGAGCCACTGGGCCGTGCAGCCGGACGGCAGCTTCGCGCGCAGCCATGACACGCATGCGGAGCTGGGTGCCGGTGCGTCGCCCGATGTGCTGATCGTGCCCGGCCGGCTCTCCGGCCCGGCGGGAGCGGAGGAGTCCGCGCCTTATGCGCGCTGGCTGCTCGATCGCCATGCGCGCGGCGTCACCCTCGCCTCCAATTGTGGCGGCGCTTTCATTCTGGCGGCGACGGGCCTGCTCTCCGGGCGCCCGGCGACGACGCACTGGCTGTTCGCCGAACCGTTTCGCGAGCGCTTCCCGGACGTGAAGCTCGATCCCGACCGGATCGTGATCGACGACGGCGACATCATCACAGCGGGGGGCCTGATGGCCTGGACCGACCTTGGCCTGCGCATCGTGGATCGGCTGCTGGGGCCGAGCATCATGCTCGAGTGCAGCCGCTTCCTGCTGATCGACCCGTCAGGCCGCGAGCAACGCCACTACGCGCGCTTCGTGCCGAAACTCACGCATGGCGATGAAGCCATCCTGAAAGTGCAGCACTGGCTTCAGGCGCGCGAGGCGCGCTCGATCAGCGTCGGCGAGATGGCGGCGCAGATCGGTATGGAGGAGCGCACCTTCCAGCGGCGGTTCAAGTCGGCGACGGGTATGACGCCGATCGAATATGCGCAGCATCTGCGCATCGGCAGGGCGCGTGAGCTGCTGGAGTTTACCAAGCGCACGATCGACCAGATCGCCTGGTCGGTCGGCTATGAGGACGCCGCTGCGTTCCGCAAGCTGTTCCACCGGCTCATCGGCCTGGCGCCTGCCGAATACCGCCAGCGCTTCGCCGTGGCGAACACGCAGGCGGCATAGGGATTGGCGCGACTATACGACGCGCCGTCCGGTGACGAGCTGATAGACCAGCACGACCGCTGCGACGACGAGCAGAAGGTGAATGAGGCCGCCGCCGATGTTTAGCGCCAGGAAGCCCAGCGCCCAGAGGACGAGAAGAATGACGACGATTGTCCAGAGCATGTGGCTCTCCTGAAGCATGTGGTTGTCGAGGAGAGAAACGCGCGCGGACGCCGACCGGTTCCTTGGCTATGCGACGGCTTGGATCTCGCTGGCCTGATCGAGACGCGAGACCTGCTCGTCGCTCAGCGTGACGCGACCGGCGGCCATGATCTCGTTGAGCTGGGCAAGGCTGGTCGCGCTGGCGATCGGCGCCGTCACGCTGCGCCGCTGCATCAGCCAGGCGAGCGCGATCTGCGCGGGCTTCTCGCCCTGCTCGGCCGCCACCGCATCCAGTGCCGACAGGATCGCCGTGCCGCGGGCGTTCATGTAGTTCTTCTGCACCTGTGCGCCGCGCGGGCTGCTCGCCACGTCGGCGTCGGAGCGATATTTGCCGGTGAGGAAACCGCTTGCCAGCGAATAATAGCTGATCACGCCGACATCGCGGTCGAGGCAGAGATCTTCGAGCGGCCCCTCGAACTTGTCGCGGTCATAGAGATTGTAGAAGGGCTGGAGCGAGGCGAAACGCGGCAGATCGTTACGCTCGGCGATATCCAGCGCCTCGGCCAGGCGCGCGGGCGCGAAGTTGGACGCGCCGACCGCGCGAATCTTGCCGGCCTTGATGAGCTTGTCATAGGCGCCCAGCGTCTCTTCCAGCGGCGTGTCCTGATCGTCGACGTGCGACTGGAACAAGTCGATATAGTCGGTGTTGAGGCGCTTCAGCGCGATATCGACCGCCCGCTCGATCCGGGCTGCACCCAGGCCCTTGTCATCGGGGCCGAGCGGGACGCCGGTCTTGGTGGCGATGACGACGCGATCGCGCCGGCCCCGCGAGGCGATCCACGAGCCGAGAATCGCCTCGGACTCGCCGCCTTTGTGCCCCGGTACCCAGATCGAATAAGCATCCGCCGTGTCGATGCAATTATATCCGCCGTCCACGAAGGCATCCAGCAGGGCATGAGACGTCGCTTCGTCAGCGGTCCAGCCGAACACATTGCCGCCGAACACCAGAGGCGCGATCGACAGGTCCGATGTCCCGAGGCGTCGATGGTCCATATGGCACTCCTTCTCCCTGCTCCGTTGCGCGTAACCCTACAGGATGGAAGCGAAGGGCGTCGAGAGCGGTTTCGAGCGGGGAGGAAAACAAAAAAGCCCCGCATCGCTGCGAGGCTTTTCATGGTGGGCGTGGCAAGGATTGAACTTGCGACCCCTGCGATGTCAACACAGTGCTCTACCACTGAGCTACACGCCCACTGAGGGAGCGGCCTTTACGCAAGCACTCCGGCCTGCGCAAGCGCTAAAACTTCAGGACAATCCGCTGGCGCTGTTGCGATCGAAAATGCGGTCCACTTCCAGCACCAGATCGCGCAGATGGAAAGGCTTGGAGAGCACCTTGGCTTCCGGTGCCATGCGGCCCGCGCGGAGCGTCACCGCCGCGAAGCCGGTGATGAACATCACCCGCGTTTCCGGCGCGACCGAGGCGACATGCTGGGCGAGTTCGATGCCGTCCATCTCGGGCATGACGATATCGGTCAACAGCAGATCGAAGCGCTCTGACGCGATCAGCGGGAGAGCAGCGGTGCCGCGATCGACAGCGACGACTTCATAGCCCGAGCGCTCCAGCGCGCGGGTCAGATACTGCCGCATCGAATCGTCGTCTTCCGCCACAAGAATGCGAATCATGTCCTGCCTCGACCCTGCTTTTCCCACTTTCATTGGGGAATGAACACCAATCCACTGCATGGACTTGGCGTCGCTCATGTTCTTATGCGACAAGCCATTAAAATTTTCCATCGCCAGTGGTCAATTCGAGACGGAAGGAGGCGCGCGGACGGATGAACGGGGACGGAGCGCATGACGCTGATCCGGCGCCGGAACCCGCGGCGAACCATCTCGCCTATCGGCTCCATGGCGCGCCGGGCGCGCATGGCCCGCTCGTCTTCGCCGTGCCCCACGCCGGGCGCGACTACAGCCCCGATCTCCTCGCGCGGGCGCGCGTCCCGCTGGAGGCGCTCTCAAGGCTTGAGGACCGGCTCGCCGACAGTCTGGCGGACAGGCTGATCGCCCAGGGTCATCATGTGATCGTCGCCACGCAACCCCGCGCGCTCATCGACCTCAACCGCGACGAGCGCGAAATCGACCTGCGCGCCGTGACCGGCACGCCCTGGAACTTCCGGAGCCTGACCAGCGCCAAGGTGCGCGGCGGTCTGGGCCTCGTTCCCGAGCGGCTGACGCAGATCGGCCATCTCTGGCGCGCGCCGCTCTCCTACATCGAACTGCGCGAGCGCATCGAGAGCGTACATCGGCCCTATCATGCCGCGCTGGCGGCTGCGCTGGAGGCGACCCGGCGGCGCCACGGCGTCGCCCTGTTGGTCGATATTCATTCCATGCCGCCACTGCGCGAAACGCCGGGCTTCGAGGGTCCTGCCCCGCGTGTCGTGATCGGCGATCGCTTTGGCCGCAGCGCGACCGATCGGCTGACCGATCTCTGCGCCGATTTCATCCGGCGGCAACATGTGCCGGTTGCGATCAACTCGCCTTATTCGGGCAATCATATCCTCGAGCGCCACGGGCGTCCCGCGCAGGGAATTCACGCCATCCAGATCGAGTTCGATCGCGGCCTGTACCTCGCTGACGATCTGATGACGCCCGGTCCCGGCCTTGCCGCGATGCAGCGGCTGCTGGCCGGTCTGGCCGATGCGCTGAGCCAGGAACTGGCCGGATCTGCCCTCCCCTTCGCCGCCGAATAAAAAACCACCCCGTGCATCGCACAGGGTGGCCCAGGTTCAGGGAGGAGACGTCCCGAAAGGGCGGGACGCCCGCGCAAAGGCTCGAAAGGGGGAACAAGCCTCTACGTATTCGCAACCTAAGTCACGAACAGGCCGTTTTCAAGTGCAGGCATGGGCTGAAGGACCATATTAGTTGATATAGTCCCTAAGAAATGAGGCGACTCGCGCATATCCGCGCGAATCGCCTCATAGTTATTTTGCAGTGCCGAAGCTCAATTGGTTAACGGCGGGCGCTGCCTCAGCTGATCTGATAGGCCGGCGCCGGGCCGAGGCCCAGCTTGCGCTGGTTGAAGAAGACTTCCCGCATGCCCTGCAACGAGAGCAGATGCGCATACAGAAGCGGCAGAACGCCGTTCTGGTTGAGCTTGCGAAGCTGGTCGCCGCGCAGTTCGCGCAGCTTGTCCTCGCTGACCATCTGGAAACCGCGATAGACGAACGGTTGCTCGACATCGCTCACCTGAATGCTCAGCTCGCCGTCCATGAGCAGGCCGGATTCCTGCAGTTCGGTCATGAAATTGCCGGTGCGCTGCGCGGCTTCCTCGAAATTCTGGCAGAAGGCCAGCAAGTCCTTGGTCAGCTGGGTCGCCTCGCCATTCTCGATCAGCGGCTGGCCTTCCTCGGCCTCGCCGATGAAGCCGCAGGTCGGGTCAAAGCAGAGCGACATCTCATCCCGTGCCGGATCGAGGCGGACGAGCATCCAGGGATAGCGGCGAATATAGGCGGGGATATAGCCATCGTCGCGCAGGAGCTTGCCCTGCGCGTCAACCAGCGTGTTGACGCCCTCGTTGAGGCCCATCAGCGCGAGCGGCAGCGGGTTCGGGCCGCTCGAGAACACGATCGGCAGGTAGCGCGAGCACTGGGCGAACTCATCGACGGTCAGCGGCACCGCGTGAACGCCGACGAGATAAGGCGCGTTCTCGCTGGGGCTCAGCTTGAAATTGCCGTGCTGCTCGACATTGAGCGGCACGAGATCGTTGTAAAGCAGGGGCAGGTTCTGGACCTGCGGCGCTGCGGTGGCCATGACATCAACTCCTGAAGATCGTGCGGATTGGCTGCGGCTCACCCGATCGGGCGGCCGGATCGACGCCCGGCCATAAAGACCTCGCCTAGCCTAGGCAAGGGGCACGAGTTTCCCGGGATTGAACAGTCCGAGCGGGTCGAACGCCTGCTTGATCGCGCGCACCGCATTGAGCTGCGCAGGCGCCGTCAGCCGCGCGAATTCGTCGATCTTCATCTGGCCGATGCCATGCTCGGCGGAGATCGATCCACCCATGGAGACGACCTGATCGTTGACGAAGCGCGTCGCTTCCTCGCCGGTCTGCGCGATCCAGGTCTTGCCCTGCCCTGGCCCTTCACCCTTTGGCGAGCGCACATGGAAATGCACATTGCCGTCACCCAGATGACCGAAGGACGATGCCGTGGCGCCGGGAAAGCGCGCCTCGCAGGCGGCGGCGACATCGACCATGAAGCGCGGCATGTCGGCAATCGGCACGCTGATGTCGAATTGCAGCGCCGGCCCCTGCGAGCGCTCGGCCTCCGACGCGCTTTCGCGCAGCTTCCAGAACGCTTCCGCCTGAGTCTCGTTCGCGGCGATGGCGGCATCCACGGCCAGTTCCTTCTCGAACGCATCGGCGAGCGCGGCTTCCATCCGTTCCTGCGCGCTCGGGCCGCTGGCGCCGGCATCGAGATCGATCTCGATCAGCGCATTCCAGGGCGTCAGCGTCTCGATCGGCTGGCGCGTGCCGGGAATGACCGAGAGGATGAAGCCGAGCGTGTCCGCCGCGATCACCTCGAACCCCTCGACGACGGGACCCAACTGCTCCTCCATATGACGCAACAGCGCCAGCGCCTGCTCGGGCGTCTCGAGGCCGACCCAGGCCACGGCGCGATCGGCAATGGCCGGCGACAGACGCAGACTGGCGGCCGTGACGATGCCGAGCGTCCCTTCCGCGCCGATCAGCAGCTGCTTGATGTCGTAGCCGCGATTGTCCTTCTTGAGCGCGGCGATGCCGTCATGGATCGAGCCATCGGGCAGCACGGCCTCGATGCCCTCGACGAGCGCGCGCATGGTGCCGTGGCGCAGCACCTGCGTGCCGCCGGCATTGGTCGAGACAAGCCCGCCGACCGTCGCCGATCCCTTGGCGCCGAGACTGAGCGGGAAACGGCGTCCGGCCGCTTCCGCCGCCGCATGCAGATTGGAGAGGATGACGCCGGCCTCGCAGACGGCCAGATTGGCATCGGCATCGAGGCTGCGAATCGCGTTCATCGCGCGGAGCGAGAGGATGAGGGCGCTGCCGTCGATCGGGGGCGTAGCCCCGCCGACCATCGAGCTGTTGCCGCCCTGGGGCACGATCGGCACGCGATACTCGCGTGCGGTGTGCACCATTGCCGCCACCTCCTGCGTCGTGCGCGGAGTCAGGATCGCCGCGGCCTCCCCATGGAACTTGCCGCGCCAATCCTCCAGCCAGGGCACGATCAGGTCGCGATCCTCGATCAGCCCCTTGGGGCCGGCAATGGCACGAAAGGCGTCCAGCGCAGCAGGCGAAATCATGGCCGCCTTATGCCGCCTGACGCCGGGCAATGCCAGCCCGGCGCATGGGCGCGGTGCCCTTGCGGCCCGACGGCGACAATTAATCGGCTGTTCAAGCACATCCCGCTAGGGCATGGTCCGACCCTGGGGTTCGATCATTGCCAACTCTTACGACGACCTTTCTCCTGCCGATCCTGCTTGCATCCGCTCCGGATGCCGCGTCCGCGCCTCGGGCGAAGACGGCAGGTGCCGGGGCGTTCGCCGGCAGGCAGCTGGCGCAGGTGACGATCGAACAGCGCGTCATCATCCGCATTCCCACGGTACGTACCGGCCCGCAACGCTCCAACGCGATGCGCGCGGAAGCCGCCCCGGCCCCGCCATCGATCCGCTGGAAGGAAACCAAGGGTCCGAAATGCATCCCGCTCAACGGCTTGCGCGGCGCCGTCATCAACATGCTCGACGGCATCACGATGGTCACGGGCCGCAACGAGCAATATCGCACGCATTTCGGCCGCGCCTGCCGCGCCGCGGACTTCTATTCCGGCTTCTATATACAGCCCAACGAGGATGGCGCGATCTGCGCGGGCCGGGACACGCTGCATGCTCGCAACGGCTCCGCTTGCGAAATCGAGAAATTCTCGCGCATGGTGCCCGAGGTCGCGCCGCCGGAGAAACCCCGCAAGCCCGAGCGGGCGGAACCGTAAGTCACGCGCGGCACCGCCGGGGACGTCCCCCGGAATTCCTTGACAGCGGGCGCGCTCTTGCTCATGGCGCGAGCGGCTGATCGCGCGCGCTGACGCACCGTCCAGCCCATTCGCGCTCTCCTGAATCACGGAATCCTGATGCCCTTTGCCGACCTCGGCCTGTCAGACGAATTGCTAAGAGCGGTCGAAGAGGCCGGCTATAGCGAGCCCACGCCGATCCAGGCGCAGGCGATCCCCTCCGTCCTCATGATGCGCGATATCATCGGCATCGCCCAGACAGGCACCGGCAAGACAGCCAGCTTCGTGCTGCCGATGATCGACATATTGTCGCAGGGCCGCGCCCGCGCCCGCATGCCGCGCAGCCTCATTCTCGAGCCGACCCGCGAGCTGGCTGACCAGGTCGCCCAGAATTTCGAGAAATACGCCAAGTACACCAAGCTCTCGACCGCCCTGCTGATCGGCGGCGTCTCGATGGGCGACCAGGTGAAGGCGCTCGAGAAGGGCGTCGATGTGCTGATCGCCACGCCCGGCCGCCTGATGGACCTGTTCGAGCGCGGCAATATCCTGCTGACCGGCTGCTCGCTGCTGGTGATCGACGAAGCCGACCGTATGCTCGACATGGGCTTCATCCCCGATATCGAGAATATCTGCACGAAGCTGCCCGCCAACCGGCAGACGCTGCTGTTCTCGGCGACCATGCCGCCGCCGATCAAGAAGCTGTCGGACCGGTTCCTCTCGAATCCCAAGTCGATCGAGGTCGCGCGCCCCGCAACCGCATCGGCCAACATCGCGCAGATGCTCGTGCCGGTCGGCGAACGCGACAAGCGCGAGATGCTGCGCCAGTTGCTCAAGAGCGAAGGCGTCGATAGCGCGATCATCTTCTGCAATCGCAAGACGATGGTGCGCGAGCTCAACAAGAGCCTGAAGCGGCACGGCTTCAAGTCGGGCGAGATCCATGGCGACATCGACCAGTCGGCGCGCATTGCCGAGCTGGAGAAGTTCAAGAGCGGCGAGATCAACCTGCTGGTTGCTTCCGACGTCGCGGCGCGCGGTCTGGACATCAAGGGCGTGAGCCATGTGTTCAACTTCGACGCGCCCTGGCATCCCGACGATTATGTCCACCGCATCGGCCGCACGGGCCGCGCGGGTGCCACCGGCAAGGCCTTCACCTTCGTGACGAAGCAGGATGCCGAGGCGATCGACAATATCGAGAAGCTGATCGGCAACAAGATCGAGCGCCTGGATACCGGCGTCACGATTGAGGAAAGCGATGACGGCGGTGCCGCACGAGGCCGCCCGGCGCGCGGTGGCGCCAAGCGCGGCAGAGGCAAGAGCGAAGAGCGGCCCGCACAGCGCGAGCGCGACGATCGACCGGCGCGCGGCGAGAAGAGCGAGGCCGGCGAGCGCCCTGCCCGCGAAGCACGCCCCGCCCGTGAAGCCCGCGACGAGCGGCCGGCGCGTGCCGAACGCCCGGCGAGGCCGGATCGCGGCGACCGGGGACGCGACCGTCCGCGCCGCGATGATCGCCAGCAGGACGATGGTCCCGATGACGGCTGGAACGGCCCCACCCCGGCTTTCCTCAACTTCGGTTTCGACAGCTGATCGCGGTCATCTGACCGGGATCGAAAAGGCTTTCACCGCGTCCCGAAAACGCATTGCAATGCGCGAAAGCCCTGCTTATAGGCAGCGCTCCCTGTGGGGCTGTAGCTCAGTTGGGAGAGCGCGTCGTTCGCAATGACGAGGTCAGCGGTTCGATCCCGCTCAGCTCCACCAGGGACTTTCCGACATCTCTCCCCCGCCAGTTCCGGGGGTACATACAGGCCGCACCGGCCGCCTTTTCTGACATGCGAAACTCGCGCGCGGCGGCAAAAGCCTATGGCGGAGAGTTTTCGTTGCGACGAATATTCCCTGAAAACCGTAACTTAGAAACAAATCAGGCAGGCTGATATCGGTCAGCGGGGGCGAAATTTCTCTATCTGTGCGCTGGATATTCCTTCCGCTGCCCGCGCACCGAACTTCCTAATTGGGCAAGCCTTCCGCCCCCTGTTCGTTACGCTGCACGAAACAGAACAGAAAAGGTTCGGAGAATTGTTTGATCGATCGGGACCGACTGGCCGCTGAGCCAGCCGGCGATGAACGATCAGCCATGCAACTATCTTATGGGGAGGTGTCAAAATGAGGACATTCTTGAGAATTTCGTCGTCGGTACTCGCTTTGGTAGCGGTACCAAATGTGACCATGGCCCAGAACGACGCCGCGCCGCAGAGCGCGGAAGCAGAAGTCGAAAATCAGGAAATCATCGTCACCGGTTCGCGCCTGGGCCGATCCACGTTCAACTCGCCGACGCCTGTCACGGTTGTCAGCGGTGAACAGATCCAGGCCATGGGTCAGGTCAATATCGGCGAAACGATCCAGACGCTGCCGCAGAACGTCTCGAAGGTTTCCGAAACCAACACCGGCCTGAACATCGCCGCGACGCTGAATGCCGGCGCCAATATCGCCGACCTTCGCGGGCTCAATCCCAATAACGGCGTCCGCACGCTGACCCTGGTCGATACGCGGCGCTTCGTGCCGTCCACGACCGGCGGCGCGGTCGATATGAACCTCATCCCATCGATGCTGGTGAAGTCCATCGAGACGGTCACCGGCGGCGCTTCGGCCGCCTACGGCACGGATGCGCTCGCGGGCGTGGTCAACATCATCCTCGACAAGGAACTGACGGGCATCAAGGCGCAGGTCGACTACGGCCAGACCTTCCGCGGCGACGGCAAGACCTTCCACGGATCGATGGCGGCGGGCACCGGCTTTGCCGGTGGCAAGGGCCACATCATCTTCGGCGCGGAATATCAGGACAGCGGCGAGATCGGCGACTGCGTCTATGTGCGCGAATGGTGCGCCAGGTCGCCGGACGTGTTCGACAACCAGGCCTTCGCGACCAACGGCCTGCCCCGCACGCTGCGCGGCAACAACGGCGCCTATACCAATTACGACCTCTCGACCGTCATCCGCATGACGACCGGCGCGCCTCGCAACAACGCACTGGCACTGCGCGGGCTGGTGTTCAGCCCCGACGGCAGGAAAGTCCTGCAGTATGATCCGGGCAACTTTACCGCGAGCAACGGCTTCGGCGAACGTCAGGGCGGCGACTGCACGGTCGATTGCTCGCCCTGGTCGGAAGTGCAGCTTCGGCCGGAAATCAAGCGTCTCGCGCTCTTCTCTCATGCCGATTACGAGTTCTCGCCTAGCCTGAAGGGCTTCATCGAAGGCTCCTATGGCACGAGCGAATCCAAGGTCGCCGGCATCTCGCTCGGGCCGTCGTCCGGTACGCCGATCCGCTCCGACTATTTCTGGCTGAACGGCGTCACCTACACCGACCAGGCGACCGGCCAGACCCGGCTGCTGTCGGACCTGATCGCGGCCAACCCGAACTCTGCCGCTGCGCAGGGTCAGGTTTCGCAGGCGCCGGGCGTGCCGACCTCGCCGATCTTCGTCGCCAAGCATATGCGCAACGTGCCCGGCACGCGCCAGACCGTGAACACGGACCTGACCACCTGGCGCGTCGCGGCCGGCCTCAGCGGCGACCTGGATTTCCTGAACGGCATCAAATGGGATGCCTATTATCAATATGGCAAGACCACGCGGGACGTGCTCGTGACCGGCAACCGCGTGAACCGCTTCTTCATGTATGCGCTCGACGCGGTCGATCAGGGCCTTGCAACGACGGGTGTCGCCAATGGCGTCGCGGTCTGCCGCGCCACCCTGCCCGGCCCGGTCAACACCTCGACGCCCGCCGGCTTCGAACAGCACTGGAACCGCGCGGACGCCGCCGGCTGCGTTCCGCTCAACATTCTGGGCCAGAACACGGAAAGCGCGGCCGCCATCGCTTATGCCTATCGCGATGCGACCGAACGTTTCGACTACAGCCAGCATGTCGCGGCGTTCAACCTGAGCGGCGACATCTTCGACCTCTGGGCCGGCCCGTTCGGCCTGGCGGTCGGCGGCGAGTATCGCTTCGAGAGCGGCTCGACGACGCACGGCCAGTTGCCCTTCAACGTCTCCAATACCAACAGTCCGTTCGGCAACGACATCAGTGGCACGCTGAAGATTTTCGAGGCCTATGCGGAAGCCAATCTGCCGCTGCTCCGCGATTTCGTCCTCGCCGACTATGCCGAGCTCAACGGTGCCGTGCGCCAGACCTTCCAGACCAATGAGGACGGCGTCTCGGGCAACAGCAAGGATCTCAAATTCACGACCTGGAAAGTCTCGGCCATCTGGGACGTGACGGACTGGCTGCGCTTCCGTGCAACCCGTTCGCGCGACGTGCGTGCGGCGAGCTTCACCGATCTCTACACGAACCTGCCGGACGTCCTGCCCGGACCGCCGGCGGGTGGTATCCCGAACTGGTGGCTCGACCCGGGCCGCCCGTCCGCGATCAACGATTTCGCTACGGTCACTTATCCGGCCAACTTCGCGCTGGAGCCCGAAGTCGGCAACACGCTCACCGTCGGCGTCGTGCTGCAGCCCAAGGGCTTCCTCAACGGCCTGCGCCTGTCGGTCGATTACTACAAGATCGATCTTTCCGGCGCGATCGGCGTGCTGACGGCCAACGAAATCGCCGCGGCCTGCTTCAACACCGGCTCGTTCTGCGACAAGATCCTGGCGGCTGACGGCACGCCGTTCAGCACGCTCTCGACCACCGATCCCAAGCGCCGCGACGCTGGCACAGTGATCCGCGGCGCGAACAATATCGGCGTGCTCAACCAGTCGGGCTGGGACGTAGAGCTGCTCTACACCCTTCCGCTCGACCGGATCTCGTCCTCGATCCCCGGCCGGTTCACCTTCCGCGGTCTGGCCACCATCAACGACAAGATGGTGGTGGACGCCAACACGACCGACAGCGCGCCCGGCATCGATTATCACAACCAGACCGGCGGCTCGGCGTTCTCGGGCTTCACCGCGCCGTCCAAATATATCCTGACCGGCTATGCCACTTATGACGTGGGCGGCTTCAGCGTGACCTGGGACGTTCGCCATATCCCGCAGGGCATCTACGATGTCCGGCGCGATCCCAGCCTGCCGGTCGCGAACCTCAACAGCATCAACTATAATACGGTGGGCTCGCGCTGGTACTGGGGTCTCTCGACCTCGTACAAGTTCGGTCTGGGCGGCGACGACAATAATGCGGAATTCTTCCTGTCGATCCGCAACATCTTCGACAAGGACCCGCCAAGCTCGCCGAACAACGTCAACGGATCGTCGGGCTATGTCGCCGGCAACGGCGGCCCGACCAACCCCGTCTTCTACGACACGATCGGCGCTCGCTGGCGCGCAGGTGTTCGCGTCGCCTTCTAAGTTCCTCTGTCGGAAGTTGGCAGGCCGCAGCGGACCCAGGTTCGCTGCGGCTTTTTTCCACTTTAGGCCGCGCTGCTCCAGCCACCCGCGAGCGCCCGGAACACATCGATCTGGGCCTGCGCGACGAGAGCGTCCTGCAAAGCGAGCGCGGCCTCGGCCTCGGCGAAGGTTCGCTCGGTATCGAGCTGCTGAAGGGAGTCGATCGCGCCCTCGCGCTGCTGCGCGCGGGTGATCGTCGCCGCCTTCTCAGCGGAATCGCGCGCGGCCTTCAGCGACTGGCGCCGCTCCAGCGCGCGGCCATAGTTGGAGAGCGCCGTCTCGGTTTCTTCGAGTGCGTTGAGCACGGCCCCGTCGAATACCGCGAGCGATTCCTTGCCCTGCGCCTCGGCACCGGCAATGCGCGCGCGCGCCGCTTCCTGATTGGGGAAGTTCCAGCTGATCAGGCCGCCGAGCAGCCAGCGCAGCGGCCCCGCACCGAAGATGCTGCCGATGTCGTTGCCCGTCGAGCCGACCGATCCGCCAAGCGAGATGCGCGGGTAGAGATCGGCCGTGGCGACGCCGATGCGCGCCGTATCGGCCGCCAGGCGCCGCTCGGCAGCGCGGACATCGGGCCGGCGAACCAGCAGGGCCGTGCCGTCGCCCACCGGAATCGGCTGCGTGATCTCGAGCCCGACCGCCCGCTTGCCCGCAATCTCGGGCAGCGCATTGGGCGCGCGCCCGGTGAGGGTCGCCAGGCGGAACAAGGCCGCCTGGCGCTGTGCCTCGATCCGGGGAATGTCGGCGGCGCGCTGATCGCGCAAGGTCGCGATGCGCGCGACATCGAGCGAGGTGGCGAGGCCTGCTGACTGGCGGCGCTTGGTGAGGTCGAGCAAGCGATCCAGCAAGCCGACAATCTCGCGATTGACGGTGAGCTGCGCCGCGCCCGAGGCCGCATCGGCATAAGCGCGCGTCGTATCGGCGACAACGGCGACCCGCACAGCCTCCGCATCGGCGGCAGCCGCATCGGCATCGCCGCGCGCTGCCTCGACACCCCGGCTTACGCGGCCGAACAGATCGACCTCATAGGAGACGCTGAGCCCCGCATCGATCGACCAGTCCTCGCGCGGTGCCCCGGCGGGACGCTGCCCGGCGGGCAGACGGCCATAGTCGGCACCCGCACTGAGGCCGGTCTGCGGCAGCCGGTCCGACCGGGCACCGCGCAGGGCCGCCCTCGCCCGTTCCAGCCGGGCGACGGCGCCGCGGACATCGGTGTTGGCGGCAAGCGCATCGGCGATGAGCTGATCGAGCACCGGATCCTCGTAGAGCCGCCACCAGTCCTGCTCGACAGGGGCTTGCGCGAAGGCCGGAGCCTGCGCGGAGAGGAAGGGGCCGGAGGACGTCGCAGGGGGCGTAGGCGCGACGTAGTCCGGCCCCGCCGCGCACGCTGAAAGCGCCAGCGCGGAAACCATGGGGACGATGAAGCGAGCCAGTTTCATGGGCTTTACTCCTTATTCCGCCGGAGCCAGCGCCGGTTGGGCGGGGCCGGAGCGGCCGCGCAGGCGGGCGATCCGGTCGCCCAGCGCGCGGCTGACGACGTAGAAAGTGGGGGTGAAGATGAGACCGAAGGCGGTGACGCCGAGCATGCCATAGAACACCGCGGTGCCGAGCGCCTGGCGAAGCTCCGCGCCCGCCCCGGTGGCGAGCACCAGCGGCACCGCACCCAGGATGAAAGCGAAGCTGGTCATCAGGATCGGCCGCAGCCGCTGCTCGGCGGCATGCACCGCTGCCTCGACCGGCGTGTAGCCGTGCTGCTCTTCGCCCTGCCGGGCGAACTCGACGATCAGGATCGCATTCTTGGCGGCAAGCGCCACGAGCACGATCATGCCGATCTGCGTGAGGACATTATTGTCCAGGCCATGCAGATTGACGCCGATCATCGCCGCGAGCGCCGACATTGGCACGATCAGGATGATCGCGAGCGGCATGACGAGGCTCTCATATTGCGCGGCGAGCACCAGGAAGACGAGCAGCACGGCCAGGCCGAAGACGAGCCCGGCAGTGTTGCCGGCGGTCTTCTGCTGATAGGCGATGCCCGTCCACTCCCAGGTGTAACCGTGCGGCAGCGTCGAGGCAGCCAGTTCCTCCAGCTTGTCCAGCGACTGGCCCGAGGAATAGCCCGGCGCCGTGTCGCCATCGATGGCGACGGCGGGCGAGAGATTGTAGCGCTGCACGCGATAGGGTCCGGTCGTGTCGCGGAACGTCGCGACCGAACCGATCGGCACCATTTCCCCATAGTTGGAACGGGTCTGGAGATTGGCGATGTCGGCAGGCGTGCGGCGATAGTCCTCGTCGGCCTGCGCGGTCACCCGATAGGTGCGGCCAAGCAGGTTGAAGTCGTTGACGAAGGCCGAGCCCAGATAGACCTGCAGCGTCTCGAACACGCGCTCGGGCGGCACGCCCAGCATCTCGGCCTTGTCGCGGTCGATATCGGCGAAGATGCGCGGCGTGCCCGTCTCGAAGAACGTGTAGACGAACGACAGGCCCTCGGTCTGGTTGGCCGGGCCGATAAGGCCATAAGCGACCTTTTCCAGCTCCTTCGAACCCTTGCCGTCGCGGTCCTGCACCATCAGGCGATAGCCGCCGGCCGAGCCGATGCCGCGAATGAGCGGCGGCTTGACGATCATGAGGCGCGCCTCGGTGATGTCCGCCGTGACCTTGCGGGCCTCGTCCATCAGCTTGTCGATCGTCTGCCCCTTCTTCGCGCGCTCGTCAAAGTCGTCGAGCACCCAATAGGCGGCGGCCGAGCTGACATTGCGCGTTTCCGAGGCACCGTCGAAACCGGACAGCATGATGGTGTTGCTGATGCCGGGGATCTTCAGCATCCGGTCGGCGACCTTCTTCATCACCACGTCGGTGCGGGCTGTCGAAGAGCCGGGCGGCAGCTGGACGATCGTGAAGAAATAGGCCTGGTCCTGCGCCGGGATGAAGCCCGTCGGTGTGTACCAGAGCGCACCCACGGTCAGGGCGATCAGGCCGGCATAGGCCGCCATCATCTTCTTGGGCTGCTGCACGAGGCGCGCGGTGAGCGTCGCATAGCGGGCGCCGAACCGCTCGAAGCCGCGATTGAACGTGACACCCGCCTTCTCGACCAGCTGGCGCCAGCGCGGCGCACCCGCGGGCAGATCATGGCGCGGCTTGAGCAGCAGCGCGGACATGGCCGGCGAGAGGGTGAGCGAAAGCACCAGCGAGATGATCGTCGCGGCCGAGATGGTGATGGCGAACTGCTGGTAGAAGGCGCCCGACATGCCGCTGATGAACAGGGTCGGCACGAACACGGCGCAGAGCACCAGCACGATCGCGATGAGCGCCGCGCCCACCTCGTCCATGGAGGTACGGGCCGCTTCGAGCGGTGTCATGCCATGCTCGAGGTTGCGCTCGACATTCTCGACCACGACGATCGCGTCATCGACGACGATGCCAATCGCCAGCACGAGGCCGAACAGGGACAGATTGTTAAGCGAGTAGCCGAGCATCGCCAGCACCGCGAAGGTGCCGATCAGCGAGACGGGAATGGCGAGCACCGGAATGATCGCGGCGCGCCACTTCTGCAGGAAGACGATGATGACGAGCACGACCAGGATGACGGCTTCGACCAGGGTCTTGATGACCTCGTCGATCGACTTCTGGATGAACTCGGTCGGGTTGTATACGATGCGATATTCAAGGCCCTTGGGGAAATCCCTGGCGAGCACAGCCATCTCGGCCTTGATGCCCTCGGCAGCGGCGAGCGCGTTAGAACCCGGCATCTGAAAGATCGGGATGATGACGCTGTCCTTCTCGCCCAGATAGGCGGAGGTGCCGTAGTCGTCCGCGCCCAGTTCAACGCGGGCGACGTCACCCACGCGCACCTGGCGGCCGTCCGCATCGGTGCGGATCACGACATTGGCGAATTGCTGGGGCTCGGTGAAACGGCCCTGCGTCTCGACATTCAGCTGGAAGGCCGAGCCGCCCGATGGGGGCTGACCGAGCGTACCGGCGGCGACCTGCACATTCTGCGCGCGCAGGGCCGAGACGATATCGCCTGCCGTGAGGCCAAGGGACGCCGCACGGCGGGGATCGATCCACACCCGCATGGCGAGATCGCGCGAGCCGAAAAGCTGGACGTCGCCCACGCCATCGAGACGCGCCAGACGATCCTTGATGCGGGTCTGGGCGTAGTTGGAGATATAGGCGCGGTCGAGGCTCTCGTCGGGCGAGATCAGGTTCACCACCATCAGGAAGTCAGGCGAGGTCTTCTTGGTGACGATGCCGAGGCGCTGCACTTCCTGCGGCAAGCGCGGCTCGGCGATGGCGACGCGGTTCTGCACCAGAACCTGCGCCTCATCGAGATCCGTGCCCTGCTTGAAGGTGACGGTGATGACCACGCGCCCGTCGCCTGTCGATTGCGACGAGAGATAGAGCATGTTCTCGACGCCATTGATCTCCTGCTCGATCGGGCTTGCGACCGTCTCGGCCACGGTCTCGGCGGAGGCGCCAGGATAGGTAGCCGAGACGGTCACGGTCGGGGGGACGACCTCGGGATATTGCGAGACCGGCAGGAAGAAATAGGCGATGGCGCCGATGATCGTGATGATGATCGCGATGACGGCCGCGAAGATCGGCCGGTCGATGAAGAAGCGGGACAGACGCATGACTTGTCCTCCAGAAAAACGGGTAGCCGATCCTGCTCCCCTCCTCTTCAGAGGAGGGGTTGGGGGTGGTGTTACGACGACTGGGGGGCTTGTCGCGTTGCGAGCGATGCTGACGCATCGCCACCACCCCCTGCCCCTCCTCTGAAGAGGAAGGGTGATTTGCGCTAACTACCGGGCGAAGGTCGCCTGGCCGGCGAGGGAGAGGCCGGTGGGCGCGGTCGACGCCGTCGCGGCCTTTGGTTCGGGGGTGATCTTGCCTTGCTTGATCTGGACCTTGCCGCCGGGCATCGCCATCTGCGTGCCGACGATCACGACCTTGTCGGCCGGGGTGAGCCCGCTCCGCACGACGCGCAGGCCATCGATGACCGGGCCGAGCGTGACCGGCTTGGCCGAGACCGTGCCGTCCTTCGCCACGACCAGCAACGTCTTGCGCGCCTGATCGGTCTGGACGGCGGTATCCGGCACCAGCAGCGCCTTGACGGTGCCGCCGCTGGCGAGACGCATGTTGCCGAACATGCCGGGTGTCAGGAACAGATCGGGATTGGAGAGCACGGCGCGGGCACGGATCGTGCCGGACTTGGGATCGAGGCCGTTGTCGGTAAAATCGAGCTGGCCCTTCCACTTATAATCCGTCTCGTCCTGCAGGCGGATCTCGACGGGGGAGCCCTTGGCCTCCCCTTCTCGCTTCGCCTTCAGGAACAGCCCTTCCGAGCCGTCGAAGGTGAAGTAGATCGGGTCGAGCGCGTTGATCGTCGTGAGGAGCGAGCCCGCATCACCCGCCGCGACGAGATTGCCGGCATCGACTCGGCGATCCGAGATGCGACCACCGATCGGCGCGCGCACCACGGTGAACTCCATGTCGAGCGACCTAGCGCGAACACGGGCCTGCGCGCCGGCCAGTCCGGCCGATGCCGCCTGGACCTGCGCCCGCAGACGATCGACCTCGCTCTGCGAGACCGCATCGACCGCGACGAGGCGCAGCGCCCGATCGAGATTGGCGCGGGCCAGCGCAAGATCGCTCTGCGATGTCGCGACACCCGCCCGCGCCTCGGCCAGCGCGGCCTGATAGGGCCGCTGGTCGATGGTGAAGAGCGGTTGCCCGGCGCGGACGACCTGGCCATCCGTGAAGTGGATCGCCGTGATCGCGCCCGAGATGCGCGGGCGCACCTCGACCGAACGGCTTGCCTCGAAGCGGCCGATATAATCGTCCCACTCGGTCACTTCGCGCTGCAGCGGCTCGGCGACGGTGACCGCCGGCATGGCCGGGGCCGCCAGGGCTGGCGTGCTGCGCTGCGTGAAGCCATAGATGCCGGCCAGCGCGATGAGCGGCAGGCCGATCCATGCGGCGCGGCGCAGATTGCGGCTGCCACCCTGAGGGGCGGTCTGCTGCGCCTGCTCGGCGTCGTCCGGCTTGAAAAGCGTATGCATGTTCATTGATAGATCCTTGCGCGGGGCGCGGCACGCTCGCCGACGATACCATCGACCAGCAGTTCATATTGACGTTCGGAATAGCCGGCCCGGAGGAAGTCGCCGATCTCGGAGGGGGCGACATTATACCCGTGGTGCCAGCTCAACACGGCGATGCGGCGCAGGGCCTCCAGCCGGCTGTCCGAAAGCGGGTTCTTGCGCTCGATGCCGAAGATCAGGCGCACGAGACGGCCAAGGCGGCCCTCCTCGCGGATCGACGACAGATTGTCCTCACGAGCAAGGCGAACGATCGCCCACTCGCGATGACTGAACGTGGTCGCCTGTCCCGGGCGAACCCGTGCCGGCGGCATGAAAGGCTCAAGCAGCTGCGCTGCGCCGCGATGGCCGGCAAAATCCATATAGGCCATGTTTCTTCTCCCATCCTGCCCCTGCGCGAGAGTAAGACGATCCGATCCCGAAAAAGCCTTGGCTCCTCCTGGTAGACAGTTTCATCGAGCGCAGAGGATCATCCCCGAAAGCAGCACGCGCCGTGCCGACCGATCGGGCGGTCAGACCTCAAAAAGATAATCAAATCGAGCGAGAAGGATGACATGAGCCTGTTGACCCGCTGCCATCTCCCACCCTGTTTCTATACTGCTTAGTATGAAAGTGACCCGTTCAGGTCAAGCACTATTTTTATACCGATCGATATTTTTTCGCAGTGCGTCGTAAAAAACTACCGCCCGGGCCACATGGCAAGGGTCGCGTCCGCGACCCGCTGCACTTCGTCCCGCGTGGCGCCGGCGCCTGCCTGAACCGCCATGCCCTTGAGCACGGTCATCAGATAATTGGTGATTGTCTCCGGATCGACCGGCCCGTTGAAGTCCCCGTCCGCGACAGCCTTCGCCATCCGCTGGGTGAAGAGCTCGTTGACCTTGCGGCCGCGCTCCAGCACTTCGTCCCGGATACACTCTGCCTCGGTGCCACAGGCGGTCGAGGTGATGACACCCAGACACCCGCGCGGATCGCAGCCGTCGGGATCCAGATAATTGTCGATCGCGCCCTGGAGGAGACGTTCTGCGACGCCCTTGGCGGTCGGCTGCTCAAGCGCCGGGCGGACGAAGGCCTGCTTCTCACGCTCGTAAAGATCCAGCGCCTGGCGGAACAAAGCTTCCTTGTTGCCGAAAGCCGCATATAGACTCGGGCGGGTAATGCCCATCGCTTCCGTCAGGTCGGTGAGGGACGCGCCCTCATAACCGCGGGTCCAGAACACGCGCAAAGCTGCCGCCAACGCCGCATCGACGTTGAACTCGCGGGGCCTGCCTCTGACTGCTACTGCTTCCATATCGACCGGTACATAATATCGCTGCTACGCAAAGTCCATAGGGAAGATGCACGGCATGCAAGTGCCGGACTGAACCGCTCCGGCAAACCCGGGGCGGTTCAATCGCGATCTCGAGATCGGTGAGCGTGTCGAAAGGGAGGACCGCACCGGCGAGTGGTGTAAGTCCGCTTCGTCTCACGATCACCTTGTGAACCAAAAGGCGCAAGCTCAGATGTGTTGTCCCTCGATCATTCGGTTTCGCGCAAACGCAGCCGCTGCTCCAAGCAGGCCGGGCTGCGGGTGCGTAATGAGCTTTACGGGAATGAGATTCATCATTTCGACAAAGCGGCCTTTCGCCACAAATCGCTGACCGAAGGCGGGAAGGAGCAGACGCTCGCGGAGTCGCAAGCCGAGTCCGCCCGCGATAACGACAGCGCGCGCCCGATGCATCAGCGCGACATCTCCCGCGAAAGCTCCCAGTAACAGGCAGAAGCGCTCCAGGGCTGCCATCGCCAAAGCATCATGACCGTCGAGCGCAAGCGCCCAGATCGTGCCGTCATCGCACTTGGCGATTGATTTGCCCTCGATCGCCGCAAGCGTTTCATAAATGTCGACAATGCCCGGGCCAGAAACAACTCGTTCGGTCGAGACACGTCCGTATGTTGCGCGCAGACGACGCAGCAACTCGTCTTCGATTGCATCGAGTGGCGCGAATGCCTGATGCCCTCCCTCTGACTCGAAAATACGATAAGTCTCGCCCTCTCGAAACACGGTCGCAACGCCAAGTCCTGTCCCCGGACCACAAATGCCGATCATCCCCTCTTGAGGCAGCGGTTCCTTCGGGCCGCAGAGATGGATGAAATCACTCTCGGCGGCTTGGGCGACTGCATGTCCGATCGCGGCGAAATCATTGACCAATGTACAGGACTCAAGACCCAATTGCCGGGCAATCTGTGACGGCTGCAGCGTCCAATCATTATTGGTCAGCCGGATGGTATCGCCCTCGATCGGTGACGCGACCGCAATCGCCGCAGCGGCAGGCAGAGCGCTTTGGCTCGTTGAACCAAAAGCCTCCCAGGCCGCTTGGAAACTGACGAAGTCGGCAACCTTCAGGGTGGTCGCCTCTCCCAGAAAGGCTACGCGGTTCCCCTCGATGCGAGCGAACGCGAAGCGTGCGTGCGTACCACCGATATCGGCCGCTATGAGGTCCATGCTTCTGCTATACTTTCGAGATCAGTGAGACAGAGTGACGCGCGAACCGTCGCTGCCATGGCTGTTTGGGCGTGTGCGCGCAGCAAGTACCGCAAAGCCGCTGAGGCATGCGTAACACAGGGCTGGTATGATGAAGGACCGCTCGTAGCTCATGGCATCCGAGATTGCGCCAGCAAGCAGCGGGAGAAAGGCGCCTCCGACAATTGCCGTGCAAAGGAAACCCGACGTGACTTCCTTGCTTGCGGTCGATCGCTCCAGCGTGAGTGTGAAGATCGTTGGGAACATGATCGAATTGAACAGCCCGATTGAGAGCGCCGCATAACCGCCGATTTCGCCGCCGAGAAGGAACACGGTCACGCAAAGGACTGCCGCTGCGGCTGTTGCAATGGTCAGTAGCCTGGATGCCGGGGTCGAGATCATGAGTCCCGAGCCGATGAACCGACCGACCATTGCGCCCAGCCAATAGAGGCTCACAAAATAACCGGCGCGCTGTAGCGGCACGTCCCAGACGCTCGCATCGTGGAGGAAGAGTGCCATCTGCGTCCCGATCGAGACCTCGGCCCCGACGTAGAGAAAGATCGCGCCGCCCCCGAGCAATGTCCATCGGGACGCAAATGCCTCACGGATCATGTCAGCGGCGCTTTGCGATGATCCAGTGGGCGGTGCGGCAGCGAGAATTCGGTGGCGCATCAGCCAGATAAACAGGCCGATCAAGGCGATAAGCAGGGCAATGCCGACGAACGCCGTATCGATGGCGGCAAGCGCGTTGGCGCGCGCCGCATCATCCAGAACTTCGCCGGGCGCGGTCTCGATACCATCGAGAAGGAGACTGGCGCCGAGCAACGG
The DNA here is from genome assembly GCF_019737615.1 of Sphingobium xanthum. Classification (GTDB taxonomy): domain Bacteria; phylum Pseudomonadota; class Alphaproteobacteria; order Sphingomonadales; family Sphingomonadaceae; genus Sphingobium; species Sphingobium xanthum. The sequence continues at coordinate 437,984 of NZ_JAHKKS010000002.1, forward strand.
TCCCAAAACCGTACCGAGGGAGTTGAAAGCCTGGCTGAAGGTGAGCCTGAAATGACTGCGCTCCGGCGGACCGAGCACCGCAGCGAGCGGATTGGCCGCAACTTGCAGGATGGTGACGCCGCTCGCAAGAATGAACAGGCCGATCAGCACGACGGGATAGACCGCAATGTTGCTGGCAAAAAGAATGGAAAGGCATCCCGCGACCATCAGCCCGAGGGCGAGGATAATGCTTGTGGTCGAACGCAGGCGGCGGGCGAGCAACGCGGCCGGCAATGAGACGACACCGTAGGCGATGAAAAAGGCGAAGGCACTCAGTTGCGCCTCGACGTTGGTGAGGCTGAAGATGTTTTTCACTGCGGCGACCAACGGATCGACCAGCGACGTGACGAAGCCCCAGCCGAAGAACAGCGCCGTCACTGCAGCAAAGGCGCTGGTCGCGCTTTTCCGACTGGTCATCATCCCTCCCCTATATCGACGAGAGCGCCAGCAATGTGTTCGCCGACCGCAATGTCGACGCCTTTATTCGCAAGAATGGCAGCGCTGTCAATATCCTGACGCGCTGGTGGACCCCCGGATGATCAATTCATACTGTATCGGGTCCAGATCGAGCTCTTCCCCTAAAAGAAGCCGGGCAGCGCTTGCCCCCAATAGCTGCATCGGCTGCCGAACGGTGGTCAGAGCAGGCCAGGCCAGGCGGCTTGCCGGGGAGTCATCAAAGCCCGCAATCGCGATGTCTCCCGGAATGTTGAGATTGCGCGAATGGGCAACCTGAAGCGCCCCAAGAGCCATATCGTCATTCGCGGCGAAGATCGCGGTGGGTGGCTCCCGCAATTCAAGGAGCGCGCGTGCGGCATCGGCACCGGATTCGACGTCGAACAGCCCCGGCCTGATCAACTCCGCTTCAACAGCGATACCGGCGGTCTTCAAACCCTGGAGATAGCCCTGATAGCGTCCCTGCGCGAGGGAGTGATCAGGGTGCGGCGTGATGAAGCCGATGCGGCGGTGCCCCTCAGAGATGAGATGAGCCATCATCTGCTCGCTCACCTCCCGGTCATCGATGATGATCGACTCGCCGAACAAATCCGGCCTTCCCGCAATCCGCACCAGCGGAATATCGAATTTCGCAATATGATTGACGATCAACGCCATGTCGCACAGCGGAGGAGTCAGCATTATCCCGTCGGGCCGCAATGTCGTGATCAAGCGGTCGAGAACCTGAGTCGCCTGATCGTCGAGGTCGATAGGCTCGGAGACCAGATGATATCCTCGCTCGCCGCATGCGCGCGCGGCCCCCATCAAGACGTCGGTAATGTAGGCGGCACTCGGGTTGTTGAAAGGATAGGCGATGATGAAGGACCTGTTTCCAGCCAACTGCCTCGCCGCCAAATTCGGGCGATAGCCAAGCGCCCGAACGGATTCTTCCACCCGCGCGCGCAAGGCCGGGCGGACGTGCGCTTCCCGGTTGAGAACGCGCGAAACTGTCTTCATCGACACCCCGGCATGCTTGGCGACATCGGTAATCGTCGGCAATTGACTCTCCGTCAGATAGTGTGTCCCAGGCCGCGCGGACTGCCACTGTTCGCGATAAAGCCAGCCCGTTCACGATCCCGCGCCGGCCATTTCTGACAGCGCTAACGATCAAAGGAAAGCTCAAGCGACCGAAGGCTTCCCGCCTTGGGGGACGTCGAGGAAGCTGCGGGCTATCGTTCAGGGTGCTGCCTTGGCAAGACTCTCGGCAAAGTCCAGCCGCATCTGGGCCGGATCTTCGCCATTCCGGGCGCCCGCGCCGTCGATGATCTGCACGGTCCCGCCGTCCGCCCCAGCGGAAGGCCAGGCCGGAACCTTGCCGTCACCATCCGGGCGGCCGGTGCGCACGAAATTCACCCAGTAGCGATGCGTCAGGGCCGCGACCGGAGCCTCGGCCGGAATCTCCCTCGGCTCGCGGCGCTGGCCGACCGTATCGAACACATAGGGGATTTCGCTCGCATGCGGCGCGCCGCCCATGGTCTGCTCGACTTGCGGCACAGCATAAGCGAACCGATAGAGCCACACCGGTTGGCGCGGTGCCAGAGCGCGGGCAATGGCGCGCGCGGGCTCGATCATCAGCCGGTCGGCGCTGGTCATCGTGCCCACGACGAGGCCCGATGCCGTCCCTTGCGGATCGTAGAGGCCTCGTGCCTCGGCCGCCCGGGCGCCATAGCCGGCAAAGATCTTCTCCTTGTCCGTCACGAAGGGAAAGCCGTCCGCCGAATTGGCGCCGACCATGACCGGCACCCGGGCATAGAGTCCAGCCGAGGCCCCATCGATCGAATTGCCCAGGATCGTCCGGCCATCGACCATCGGCCCGGAATAGCCAGGTTGCGCCATGGTCATCATGCTGAGATCGCCGGTGACCTTCGCCGCCGGCATCGCCCGCAGCGCATCGGCGGAGAGGCCGGGCGCGAACGCTTCCCCCGCCTTCGCCGCGGCAGCGACGGTCGGCATCGGCAGGGTCCGGTCGCGGCCGCCGCCGGACTGGATGATCGCCCTGTGGAACAGGCCGCGCGCCAGCGGCGATTGCAGCAGCATATGCATAGACATTCCGCCCGCGCTTTCGCCCACCACCGTCACGCTCGCCGGATCGCCCCCGAATGCGGCGATATTGGCCCGCACCCATTGGAGCGCGGCAATCTGGTCGAGAAAGCCGAAATTGCCGCCGAACCCCTCGGCCGCCAACCCCGGATGCGCGAAGAAGCCGAACCGGCCGAGACGATAGTTCAGACTGACGAACACCACGCCGTCACGTGCGAAATTCTCACCGGAATAGACGGCCGGCGAGGAGCCACCGTTGACGAACCCGCCACCATGGATCCAGACCATGACGGGCAGCTTGGCGCCCGCGGCGACCTTCGCCGGGCGCCATATGTTGAGATAGAGGCAGTCTTCGGACGGCGCCGTTACGATCGGCGCGGCATCGGGCGGAAACGGCGCCTGGGCGCAATCGGGCGCGAAGGCGCTGCCGTCCCGTTCCCCACCCCAGGCCGCAGCCGGCTGCGGCGCGCGCCAGCGGTTCTGGCCGACCGGCGGCGCGGCATAGGGGATGCCTTTGTAGCTCGTCACCGCTCCTTGCGTGGCACCGCGCACCGTCCCGTACTGGGTGGCGACGGTCTGGGCAGCGGCCGGCAGGACGATGCACCCGCAAGCCACCGCCATCAGGATCGGAAACGCCTTCATCGCATCAATCCTTCCAGGTCCGGGCGGCCAGCTTCACCGTGACGGGCGCGCCCAGCGCTTCGGCATCCTGCCCCAGCGCGAAGGCATAGTCACCGGCCGGCATGGTCCAGCCGCCGTTTTTCCAGTCCGCCAGCAGGCGCGGATCGATCGTGAGCGAGACCTGCTGCTGCGCGCCGGGCGCCAGGCTGACGCGCTGGAAGCCCACCAGGCGCCGCTTCTCCTGTCCGGTGCGGCCAACGAGATACAGCTGTGCCACGTCGTCGCCCTGACGCTGGCCGGTATTGCGCACCGTGAAGCTCGCCTTGAGCCCGGCCAGCTTGAGATCGGAGTTGGAGAAGCTGGTGTAGCTCAGCCCATAGCCGAACGGAAACAGCGGCTTGGCCTTCTGCCGGGCGAACCAGCGATAGCCGACGTCCGATCCCTCGATATCATAATCGGCGTAGAGCTTGTCGCTGCCGGACGTTGCTCCACCCATGAAATCAGGCTCCACCCAGTCGCTCCCATCGAGCTTGGGGCGCGGCAACTGGGTCTCGCTCGCCGGGAAGGTGAGCGGCAAGTGTCCGGACGGGTTGGTCTCGCCGAACAGGACGGAGGCGATTGCCTCCCCTCCCCGCGCGCCGGGATACCAGGCCTCGATCACGCCGGCGACCTTGTCGAGCCACGGCATCGTCACCGGCCCGCCGGTTTCGAGCACGACGATGGTGTTCGGATTGGCAGCGGCAACGGCGGCGATCAGCGCGTCCTGCCCGTCGGGCAACGACAGATCGGGCACGTCGAGCCCTTCGGTCGTCCACTGGGTGGCGAAGATGATCGCCACCTCCGCTTGCTTCGCCTTCTCCACCGCATCGGCGATATAGCGGCCGTCGCGGAAGCTGACCTTGGCGTCCTTGGCCATCGCCTTGATCGCTTCGAGCGGGCTGGAGCGATGATATTGCTGGGCGATGAAGCTGGCCAGGGGACCCGAGCCTTGCACGGGGCGCGACACGGCGGGTCCGCCTACACCGTGGACCTGGCTCGAGCCGGCACCCGACAGCACGCCGCCATCGGCATAGCCGCCGATCACCGCGATCGATTTCGCGGTCTTCGCCAGGGGTAGTGCGTTGCCGCTGTTCTTCAGCAGCACGATGCCTTGCTTGGCGACTTCCTCGGCGACCAGGGCGTGCTTCGCGAAATCGATTTCGCCGCCGGGCGTCACCGGATGCTTGTCCAGCCCGGTCGCATAGATCGCGGTCAGCACGCGCTTGTTCATGTCATCGAGCCTGGCGGCATAGGCCCGCTCGGATGCGGCCTTCGCCTTGAGCTGATCGCCGAAGAACACCGCCGGATCGAGTTGCGCGCCCGATTGCTGATCCAGCCCATTGAGCGCCGCCTGAATGCCGGGGACCGCGCCCCAGTCGGCCATCACGAAGCCCTTATAGCCCCAGCTTTGCTTGAGCACCTTGTTGAGCAGCCAGTCGCTGTCGCATGCCTGATGGCCCAGGACGCGATTATAGGCGCACATCACCGATCCCGGCTGCCCCTGCTCGATGCCGATCTGAAAGGCCAGCAGGTCGCTTTCGCGCGCCGCGCCTTCGGAAATCTTGACGTCCACATATTTGCGCCCGGTTTCCTGCCCGTTGAGCGCGAAATGCTTGATCGTGGAGATGATGTTGTTCGACTGGATGCCACGGATCGCGGCGCCGACCAGCACCCCGGACAACAGCGGGTCCTCGGACAGATATTCGAAGGTGCGCCCGTTGCGTGGATCGCGCGCAAGGTTGACGCCGCCGGCCAGCAGCACGTTGAAGCCCTTGATCCGCGCCTCGCCGCCGATCGTCGCGCCGCCGCTATAGAGCAGGTCCGGATTCCAGGTCGCCGCCTGGGCGACGCCGGACGGCAGGGCGGTCGCCCCGTCCTTGCGCAAGCCCATGACATAGGAGACGCCGAGGCTCGCGTCGGTTTCCTTCAGGGCCGGAACGCCGAGCCGCGATATGCCGGCGATATAGCCCGCTCCTGGAACGGCATCCTGGGGAATTTCCACGGCGATGCCGCCCAGCGGCAGCGGCATGATGCCGTGGGTGAGGACGACTTTCTCGTCCGCCGTCATCTGTTTCACCGTCGCGGCGGCCCGTGCTTCTGCGGATGCGAGCGAGATCGGAGACGCCTGCTGTGCCAGGGCCGGAATTGCCACCGCAATCGAAGACAGCGCCGTCGTGAATGCAAAAATCTTCGCCATGATCGTCCTCTTCAGCAAAAGAGCGGGATATTCGGAGAGAATGGGACGACCCGGACCGATGAAGCTGGTCCGGGCCGTCCCTCGGGGGAGGACTAGAATTTGAAGCCGGCGCGAACACCATAGGTACGCGGATCGGCGACCGCCACGGTGGCGAACGTGCCCGAAGCGGCCGTCGTTACGACCATGGCGTTTTCGAGGTTCTTGCCGAAACCCTGAACATACCAGCGGTTGTCCGGCGCGTTGTAGGTCAGCGTCACGTCCGTCTTGGTGTATCCGGGGACGCGGAACTGATTGAGCGTGCCGAGCGCCGCGAGCCGATAGCTGTCGGACACCCGCGTGCGCACGCCGGCCTGGATATTGCCGCCGCCGCTCAGCTCGAAGGTCTGCGTATAGCCGGCGGTGAACGTCCATTCCGGCGAACGGTCGAGCTTCTTCCCGGCCCAGTTCACTGTCGGCTGGGGGAGGAATTCCGCATAGCGCGCATTCAGCCAGGCGACGGAGAAGTCGAACTTGCTGTTCCTGGCCGGCTGGATCACGCCTTCGGCTTCCACGCCGTCCACCTTCGCCTTCGCCGCGTTGGTGGTCACCTGGCAGGGACCGCCGCAGACGGTGGACAGCTGGCTGAGCTGGATGCCGCTATAATCATAGTGGAAGGCCGCGAGGTTGAGACGCACCGCATTGTCCGCAAAGCGCGTCTTCAGGCCGATTTCATAAGAGGTCAGCGTCTCGGGATCATAATAGAGCGCTGCGGCAGGCAATGTGCATCCGGTGCCGGTGCCCGTTTCGCACCCGTCGTTGAAGCCGCCCGCCTTGTAGCCGGTGGCGACCACGCCATAGAGCAGCGTGCGGTCGTTCACGTCATAGTCGAGGCCCACGCGCCAAGTCGTCTTGGAGAAGTTCCGCTTGGCCACGTTCGGCGTCTTCACGTCGGTCGCCGCATTGCAGGCGATCGATCCGCACATCACGGTGAAGCCGACGCGCGACTTGAGATCGTGCGAATAGCGGATGCCGCCGGTCAGGTGGAGGCGATCGGTCAGATTATAGGTAGCCTGCCCGAAGAAGGCATAGGATTCGGCGACCGTGGGGTCCTGCGGAAAACCGAAGGCATAGCCGGTGGTGCCCGGCGTCGGCGACAGCAGGCCGAGCAGGTAGAAGCCGATGCCGGACTGCTCCTTGAAATAATAGGCGCCGGCCTGCGCCTTCAGCGGACCATCAGCATTGGTCGAGAAGCGCAGTTCCTGGCTGGTCTGCCAATATTTGCCGGAGAAGGTGTTCTGGATGCCGGCCACGCCCGCCAACTCGCTCACGCCGTCCTCGCGGCGGCTGAAGCGGCGGTAGGAGCCCAGATAGTTCACCGACACAGGACCAAGGTCATAGTTCAGGTCCGCCAGCAGGCCCCAGCTATAATCGTCCCGGAAATGCGTGCCCGCGAACGGGATGTTCAACGTGAGCAGCTTCGTGACGTCGCGATCATCGGCAATATAGCTGGGATCGACCCCGCTCGTGTTGAAGTTCGCAAAGAATTGCTGCGTCGGCACCACATTGGTGGTCACGCCCTTGATCGAGGAATAATCTCCGCGCAGCACCAGCTCGCCCCGGCCGAGGTCGATGAGGGCGGACAGGCGGACGGAAGCGTTCTTCTTGTAGGGATCGAGCGATGTCTTGAAGTTGGCGCCCTCATTCAGGAAGCTGTCGCGACGGTCGTAATTGGCGGCGAGCCGCAGCGCCACCATCTCGCCGACCGGCAGGTTGATCACGCCGCTTGCCTGCTGCGTATTGTAATTGCCGTAACCGAGATCGACCGAGCCTTCGACGACGCCGAGCTTGGGCTTGTTGGTGATGACGTTGACGAGGCCCGCCGTGGTGTTGCGCCCGAACAGCGTGCCCTGCGGTCCGCGCAGCACCTCCACGCGGGCGATATCGAAGAACGAGACCTCCTGCGCCTGCGGGCGGGCGATATAGACGCCGTCCGCCATGAAGGCCGCCGATGGATCGCCCTTTTCCGTACCGTCCGTGCTGGTCACGCCGCGAATGGTGATTTGCAGGCCGTTCGCGCGGTCGATTGAGAGATTGGGCACCTGCTCCGCGAGCGTGGTCGGATTGGTGATGCCGGCGGCGCTCAGGGCCTGACCGCTGACCGCCGTCAGGGCGACCGGGGTCTTGGACGCGAGCGATTCCGTGCGGTTGGCCGTCACGATGATATCGCCTTCGGTGAGGGCCGCGCCGCCATCGGACTGGTCCGTTTGCGCCAGGCCCGGCGCACTGAGCGCCATTGCCGAAGCGAGACAGGCTGTATGAATGATTTTCATTTTTCTCCTCCCTTTGCTTTGCGTTCTTGGTTTTGTCGCGTCCCTCCAGGACGCGCGGCGTCGCCCTGCGAAACGCAGTGCAATAATCAGACTTTCGTGGTTTCCGCTTGCGAGCGACGTGATCAGCCGGACTGGGCGATGCGGGCCGCATCGGCGCCGAGGCAGCGGCTCTTACACCTCGTATTCGCGAAGGAATTCGTCGCGCAGCGCGCGATCAGAGCGTTCCGCTCATCACCCTGTCCTCTCCGTTCTAGGGCTGGTTCACCCGCCTTATAGGAGGACATTGATCGCTTATGGCAACGCTGTCAAGACTGCGCTGTCAATTCGTGTCTGATGACGAATGGAGAGGATCGACTGGGCCAGCTCTGCGGACCTGTTTGAGCGATTCATTGGGTACGAAGCGGTCCATTCGATCGCGACTTGACACGAATTGGCCGTCCAGGTCGCGAGGTGTCCCTCGACCAGGGCGAGCCGACCGTGGCCCCTCCTCTCGCACCGATTCCGTCAGCACCAGCGTCTCCGCGCCGATGACTGAGGTGGTTCCGCCATCTCGATAAGGACAGACATTTGCCCGATCTTAGATATTGGAGGAGCCCAGCTGGTCGCACCACTGCCGCGGAACTCCATTTCTGGTCACAGCACTGAACTATGGGCGTCGGAGGTTCGAATCCTCATCGTCCCGAACAATTTCCGTAAATCGGAAGAATATGCGGGTTTTTCGCCCGTCGGCGCGTAGTCACCCCGCTGCCTCGCGCGCAATCGATTGAGCGCCCGTCGCCAATGCGGTAGCTCTATGGGCTGAGACGTTTTGGAAGGTTATGATGTTGAGCCGGAACCTGTTTGCCGCGACGACGATCGCGGTGCTTCTTTGCGGAAGCGCCGCGCAGGCCGCGGAGACGCCGCTCTACGTTCCGACCCCGGACTGGGTGACGCTGGCCAGGCTGCCCGATCCGGCCGGCATCGGCGCGACCGGTCCGGCCGTGCTCATCTTCGACGTGCAGCAGCGCATCACCAAGGGCGCGCTCTGGAACTATGTCGATACGGCCCAGCGCATCACCTCGCCCGAGCAGCTCAACCAGCTCGCCAATCTCACCTTGCCCTGGGCGCCGGACAAGGGCGACCTGCACATCCATGAGCTGGCGATCGTGCGCAATGGCGAACTCATCAATCTGCTGGCGGGCGGCAAGACCTTCACCGTGCTGCGGCGCGAGCAGAGCCTGGAGCAGCGCGAGCTGACCGGCGTACTCACCGCGACGATGGCAGTCGAGGGCCTGCGCGTGGGCGACATTCTCCGCCTGCGCTTCTCGACCACCAGCGCGGACAAGGCGCTGGGCGGCCATGTCCAGGCGCTGGCGCCGCTCATCACCGCGCCGGTCACCGTCTCGCAGGGGAAATTGCGGGCAATCTGGTCGAACGACGTCAAGGCGAACTGGAAGCTTTCGATTCCCGGCATCGGCGCCAAGCCGGTGCGCGGCCAGGATTTCACGGAGCTGAGCTTCACTCTCCCCGCCCCGCGCCCGCCGGAAATGCCGCAGGATGCGCCCGGCCGCTTCCGCCCGCCCTCACTGCTGGAAATCTCGACCTTCGCAGACTGGAAAGACGTCTCGCGGACCATGTATCCGCTGTTTGCCAGCAAGGGCCTCATCAAGGCGGACAGCGCGCTGCTGCCCGAGATCGAGGCGATCAAGGCTGCCGACAAGACCCAGCTCGGCCGGGTCCAGAAGGCGCTGCAGCTCGTGCAGGACAAGGTGCGCTATCTCGCCGTCTCGATGGACGGAGGCAATTATGTGCCGCAGACACCCGAGCAGACCTGGGCCATGCGCTATGGCGATTGCAAGGCGAAGACGCTGCTGCTGCTCGCGATTCTCGATGCGCTCGGCATCAAGGCCGAGGCGGTCCTCGCGCATACCGAGCTGGGCGATCTCGTCGTCAATCGCCTGCCGAGCGCCGCCGCGTTCAATCACATCATCGTGCGCGCCGAGGTCGACGGGCAATCGCTCTGGCTGGACGGCACCGGCCTTGGCGCCCGCGCGGAGGATATCCGCGACACGCCGCCGTTCCGCAATGTCCTGCCTCTGCGCGCCGCCGGCGGCGAATTGATGAAGATCGAGCCGCGCAAGAGCGGCCGCCCGACCTTCGATCTCACGATGAGCATCAACGAGAGCACGAGCGTCGATCTGCCGACGCCTTTCTCGCTCTCGCTCGTCCTGCGCGGCGCGACCGCCATGCAGCTCAACGTCGTGCGCAACCAGATGGATGCCGGGCGCCAGCGCGAGGTCATGGGCCAGTTTTTGAACCGCATCGTCGGTGAGTCCCAGTTCGGCCAGATCGAGCTGATCCCGGACGAGAAAGCCGCGAGCATGACGATCAAGGCGCGCGGCGTCACCGGCAGCACCTGGCGCTGGGACGACAAGGCGCTGAAGCGCGGCCTCGACCGGGGCATCGCCGCTCTTAATTTCGATCCGGACCGTGCCCGCGCCGCCTGGTCCGCCATTCCCGTCGCGATGCTCGCGCCGGAGGGACGGCGGATGGTCCTGCGTGTTCGCCTGCCGAATAACGGCCGCGATTTCCGCATCGACGGCCTGCCGAACCTGAGCGACCGCATCGCCGGCTACGAAATCAGCCGCACAGTTTCGATGGAGAACGGCGTCGTCACGGTGGACGAGCGCGTGGATTCGACCGGCGCCGAAATTCCGGCCGCTCAGGTCGGTGCCGAGAAGGATCGCCTCGCGACGGCCCGGGCGCGCTCGCCTCGCCTTATCGCTCCGGTCGGGACGCTGCGCCGCTGGGAAATCGCCGGCAAGGATGCCGACGGCGCAAACCAGATCGCTTCCGCCGAGACCATCTTCGCCAATGCCATCGCCGCCGCACCCGGCGAGATGGCCGGCTATCGCGGCCGCGCCTTCTTCCGTCGCGCCGTCAACAACGGCAAGGGGGCGCTCGCCGATCTCGATAAGGCGATCGAGCTGGAGCCGGATCTGCAGCTCTATCTTGCCCGCGCCGCACTCTATGAGGAACAGGGCAATCTCGCCGCCGCGCTCAAGGATGCCGACAGCGCCCGGCAGCTCGATCCGGCCTCCGTCCCCGCGACGGTCAAGGTCGCCGGCCTGCGCGCGGAACGCGGCGATGTTCGCGGCGCCGTCGATCTGCTCGATCAGCGCATCAGCCTGGGCGGCGAGACCCGCCAGACCTACAATGAGGCCAAGGCCGATCTGCTCGGCCGCTTCGGCGATTCGGCCGAAGCGCTGAAACTGGTCGAGACGCTCATGGCCGACCGGCCCGGCACGCCGAGCCTCCTGAACCTGCGCTGCTGGATCAAGGGCACGCGCCAGGTCGAGGTCGAGACGGCCGCGAAGGACTGCACCTCCGCGCTGGAACTGAGCAGCAATCCATACGCCATCCTTGATAGCCGCGCGCTCGTCTCCTACCGCCTCGGCCGCTACGAGGACGCGATCCGCGATCTCGATGCGGTGCTGAATGCCGTGCCCAGCATGGCCGAGAGCCGCTTCATGCGCGGCGTCATCCTCGCGCGGCTGGACCGCATGAGCGAGAGCGCCACCGAGCTGGAAATGGCCCGCCGCCTCAAGCCCCGCATCGATCAGGAATATGCCCGCTTCGGCATCAAGCCGTAGGGTGGCTACTAGTCGGCCCAAGACTTTGCAGCTTGCGTCGAGATTTTGCTCAGGCCGGAGCGAAAATGGTGGTTTCGTGTGACCCGGAGCGCAGCGTACTCAATGTACGTGAGCACCGGAAGCGCGCGGAACCGCCATTTGCAGCCCGGCCTGGGCGAAATATCGATGCAAGCTAGGCCTTGGCCATCAGGCTCTCGACCAGCCCTTCGAACAGCCGCCGCCCATCGGTGCCGCCATGCGCCTTCTCGATGACGCGCTCGGGGTGCGGCATCATGCCCAGCACATTGCCCGCATCGTTGAGGATGCCGGCGATGTTCCGCGCCGAGCCGTTGACGCTCTCGGCATAGCGGAAGGCAACGCGGCCTTCCTGCTCCAGACGGTCAAGCGTCTGCACATCCGCGAAATAATTGCCGTCATGATGCGCGACCGGAAAGCTGATCTGCTCACCCGCGCCATAGCGACTGGTGAACGCGCTCTGGCTGTTGTCGACGGTCAGCGCGACATCGCGGCAGACGAAATGCGTGCCGGCATTGCGCATCAGCGCGCCGGGCAGCAGGCCGGTCTCCGTCAGCACCTGGAAGCCGTTGCAGATGCCGAGCACGAAGGTGCCGCGCGCTGCCGCCTGCGCCACGGCCTGCATCACCGGCGAGCGCGCCGCCATCGCGCCGGAGCGCAGATAATCGCCATAGGAGAAGCCACCGGGCACGCCGATCAGGTCCAGACCGTCGGGCAGTTCCGTCTCGCGGTGCCAGACCATGGCCGGTCTGGATCCGCTCACCGCTTCGAACGCGACGGCAAGGTCGCGATCGCAGTTCGATCCGGGGAAGACGATGACGGCACTCTTCATCGCGGGTACTCTCTGTTCAGGCGCCCAATTCAGGCAACAGTCTCGATCCGGTAATTCTCGATCACGGTGTTCGCGAGCAGCTTCTGGCACATCGCGTCGATGTCCGCGTCGCTCGTCCCGTCGGCCAGCTCCAGCTCGATCAGCTTGCCGGCACGCACATCGTTGACGCCGCCGAAGCCGAGCCCCTCGAGCGCATGCTGGATCGCCTTGCCCTGCGGATCGAGAACACCGGACTTCAAGGTGACGAACACGCGAGCTTTCATGGGGGTCGAGTCCTCCTGACCGGGTCGATGGGCAAGCCCCTAGACCCGCCGGACGCGAGCCGCAAGGGGCGGAGGCCCATGCGCCGCCCTCGCTGGCATTGAATCCTGTCCCTTCACCCGTCACCTCGGACTCCCGCTTTTTCTTTCGTTCCGCTGCAAGAGGGCGCGATCTGCTATGCGTAGAACCAAGGCAAAGCCGTCAAACTTCGTTTTTCTCACGCGGAGACACCGAGACGCGGAGGATTCTTTCTGGTTCTCTCCGCGCCTCTGCGTCTTCGCGCGAACCAAAAAATCCATCGCAGCCATCATGCTCAGACCGTCGGCAAGAAGCGAAACTCCGGGGCAAGCCGGGGCGATGCGCCATCTAAAACGTCAAACTCGGCCGACTATCCTATCCGATAGTAATCCGCGACCCGGTCCAGCGCGAAGCCCAGCACCAGCTTGCCCGCCCGAGCCGGCCATCCCAGTGCCTGCTCCGCCGCACCGATCGCTTCGCACGCGCAGGCCACGCGCCACAGCACATCGGCAAGGCCCGGCCCGGCATTGGCAAGCGCCCCTTGCAGCCGCTCCCGCGCCCCGATCTGCGCCATGCCGCGATCCGGCTCGCCGGGCGCCGCGCGCCGCCCGCGCGAGGGCGCTGCCGCCATGTCCCAGTTCATCGTCACCCGCGCGCCGAGCCCCGCCCGCTCCCAGTCGCGCCTTATCGCCTCGGCCGCATCATATTGCCGCCGCGTGATCATCTTGCGCACATGCAGCCAGCTCACCGGCGATTCCGCCAGATTGACCTGCAGCCGGTGTGGTTTCCCGTCCGGCCCCTCGATCGTCCGCTCCACCAGCCGCTCCTGCTTCGTCGCTCGCGTAACCGCCCCAGTAACCGCCCCAGTAACCGCCATGCCCATGCCTCCACGAATCGATTGAGAAGAGGCATTGCCATGAGGAGATAAATGTAGGACAGAGATAACCGATACGGTTATTCGGGAGCTTTTGGATGATCACGCGGATCCGCGAAGTGCGCAAGGCGCGCGGCCTGACTCTGGAAGAAGTCGGCGCTCGCTGCGAGCCGCCGACCACCGCGCAGACGATAGGCCGCCTCGAGACAGGCACGCGAACCGTATCGGTCAAGTGGCTGAACCGCATCGCCGCCGCGCTCGGCGTGCAGGCGAGCGATCTGGTCGATCTGCCCGCGAGCGAGAAGGTGCCCGTCGCCGCTCTGGTTGGCCCGGACGGCGCCGGCGCCCCCAGCCGCCCGCTCACCCTCGTGCCGCCCAGCGTGCCCAAGGGCGCCCTCGGCATCCGCATGACCGCGGCGCTCGGCGACTATCGCGCCGGTGACGAGCTCTGGTGCGAGCCGCTCTCGCCCGAGCGCTTTGCCGAGGCGCTCAACCGCGACATCCTCGTCCCCCGCCCCGCCGGTCGCTTCCTGTTCGGCCGCCTCATCGGCCGCGACGGCGCGATGCTCCATCTCCTGCCGCTCGGCATCGGCATGCGTCAGCAAGTGGTCAACGATCCAGCCTGGATCGCGCTGCCGGTCCGGCTGATCCGGGGGCTGTAAGCAGGGACCTCGCGCGGGAGTAGCGCCCGCCCCCGCCGCCTGATAGCCTCCGCCCCGGAAGTGGAGACTCTCATGCGCTCAGCCCTGCTCGCCTTCGCGTTCGTCCTCGCCTCTCTGCTCTCCGCGCCCGCCACCGCGCAGGAGCACTGGAAAGCCCTCCCGCCCCTGCCCGAAATGCCGGCGCCGGACCTCAACGGCTCCGTCTCGCATGAAGGCGCGGACATTCACTACAAGCTCTATGGCAAGGGCCCGCCCGTGGTCCTGCTCCATGGCGGCCTGTCGAACAGCGAATATTGGGCGAACCAGATCGCGCCGCTCGCCCGCACGCACCAGCTCATCCTCATCGACAGCCGGGGCCATGGCCGCAGCTCACGCGACGACCAGCCATACAGCTACGAGCTGATGGCCTCGGACGTGATCGCCGTCATGGACATCCTCAAGGTGCAGAAGGCCGCCGTCGTCGGCTGGAGCGACGGCGCCATCAACGGCCTCGTCCTCGCGCTCAAGCATCCCGATCGCCTCACCCGCGTGTTCGCCTTCGCCGCCAACATGGACCCGAGCGGCGTCGACCTCGCCGGCACCGAGCGCCCGCCCTTCACCACCTTCATCGAGCGCGCCCGCAAGGAATATGCCCGCCTCTCCTGGACGCCCGACGACTTCGACGCTTTCCTCGCCGCCATCGGCCAGATGTGGGAGACGCAGCCCAATTACAGCGCGGCCGATCTCGGCACGATCAAGGTCCCCGTCGCCATCGTCGACGGCGATCATGACGAAGCGATCAAGGCCGACCACACGACCTATCTCGCCAACGCCATCCCCGGCGCGAAGCTGATCTGGCTCAAGGACACCAGCCATTTCGCGATGTTGCAGGACCCGAAGGGGTTCAACGCGGCGCTGACCGCGTTTCTGGATGGGCCTTGATCGAGAGCCGGAGGAAGCCGCACTGCTAGCCCTCTCCCGCCTGCGGGAGAGGGTTGGGTGAGGGTCTTCTTCCGTCATAGCGCTTGAAGTCGGAGGAGGAGGAAGACCCTCACGCTCCCACCGCTACGCGGCGGGGCCCTCCCTCTCCCGCGAAGGCGGGAGAGGGCAATTGGAGCGCCTCACCTTCCAGGCCTCTTGCTCAAACCCCGAACACCACCACCCTAATGCCTTCTTCACGCCCACCTGCTAGTCCGCCCCCCATGACCCTGCGCGTCCTCACGCTCTCGACGCTTTTCACCGACGCGACCCGCCCCAATTTCGGCGTGTTCGTCGAGCGGCAGACGCGCGAGCTGGCGTCGCGCGAGGGCGTCGAGCTGACCGTCATCGCCCCCATCGGCATCCCGCCTCGGCCGCTCTCGCTGCATCCGCGCTACCGCCCCCTCGCCGCCCTGCCCGCGCACGAGCAATGGCGCGGCCTCGCCGTCCATCGCCCACGTTTCCCGATCGTCCCGGCGATCGGCGGCCGCTGGCACCCCGCGCTCATGACGCGCGCGATCCGCCCGCTTGTCCGCCGCCTCCACGCCGAAAAGCCGTTCGACGTGATCGACGCCAGCTTCTTCTTCCCGGACGGCCCGGTCGCCCGCCGCCTCGCGGCCGATCTGGGCATCCCCTATTCGGTCAAGGCACGCGGCGCCGACATTCATCATTGGGGCCGCGATCCCGCGACCGCCGATATGGTCCGAGACGCCGCCGATCATGCCGCCGGACTGCTCGCCGTCAGCGCCGCGATGAAGGCGGACATGGCCGCACTCGGCATCGATCCGGACAAGATCCGCGTCCATTATACCGGCGTCGATCTCGACCGCTTCGCCCTCACCGATCGCGCGCAGGCCAAGGCCGCCAAGGGACTCTCCGGCCCGGTGATCGCCACACTCGGCGCGCTCATCCCGCGCAAGGGCCAGGCACTGGTGATCGACGCGCTCGCCGGCCTGCCCGAAGCGACCCTGCTCCTCCTCGGCGACGGCCCGGACCGCCCCGCGCTCGAAGCGCAAGCCCGCAATCTCGGCCTTGCCGAGCGCGTCCACTTTCTCGGCAGCGTGCCCCATGCCGATCTCCCGGGCTGGCTCGCCGCAAGCGATGTGATGGCCCTCCCCTCCGCTTCGGAAGGGCTGGCCAATGCCTGGGTGGAGGCGCTCGCCTGTGGCGCCCCGCTGGTCATCAGCGAAGCCGGCGGCGCCCGCGAACTGGTCGACCGCCCTGAGGCCGGCCGCATCGTGCCGCGCGAGGCAGAGGCCATCCGCACCGCCATCACCGACCTCCTCGCCACCCCGCCCGATCCCGCCGCCGTCCGCGAAGCCGCCCGCCGCTTCACCTGGACCGCCAATGGCGACACGCTGCTGGCACATTTGAAAGCCTGCGCGGGCAAGTAAGCGCCCACGAATGCAGGGTCGCTCCAATGCCGTCAGGCTTTATTATCTCCAAAAAAGACCTCCGGTCGGCCACGCCCCACCATCAAAGGCCTGTCCTACAACACCCTTTACATGCCAGCCTTCGTCCCTGCGCCGATCAGCATCGCCGCTCTTTGACCCCGTAAAAATCCCGAAAATCCGCCAGTTCCGCTCACCCCGGAGCAGACTTTTGCGCGCGCACCATGCGTCACACGCGCGAAATTAGAGAAGATAAGGCGGCAAGCCTCTGAAATTGCTTGCCTTCATGTTCGCCTCATCTCGCAAGAGCGGCCAATTTACCGGCTTTCAGGCGCACATCGCGTCAACTTACGACGCACAAAGCCCCGAAAGCGCCCCATCTCACGGAAAAGGAATCGACCACATCGCCACATTGAAGAACATCACCAGCGCCGCCACCAGCATCAGCCAGCCCTGCTTGTGCTCGCGCTTCTTCACGAGGAGATGGACGCCGCCGATCGTCAGCGCGATGCCGGCCAGCATGAGGATGGAGAGGATCGTGCCGCTCATCCCGGCGCCCTAGCTCGATAGTCCGCCAGGCGCAATCTGCGGTGGCATTCCTGACGCTGTGACACTAGATAGCGGGCCAATCGCGACTCGCTGCCGAATGCCGTCGCGCGGGGACTGGACCAATGCGCATCGCCATCGCTTCCGATCATGCCGCCGTGGCGCTCAAGGCGTCGCTTGCGGAGTGGCTGCGCGAGCAGGGCCATGACGTGACCGATCTCGGCCCTGAGGGCACGGAAAGCGTCGATTACCCCGATTATGGTTACAAGCTGGCCGAGGAAATCGCCGCCGGTCGCGCCGAGCGCGGCGTAGCGCTGTGCGGATCGGGCATCGGCATCTCGATCGCGGTCAACCGCAATCCGGCCTGCCGCTGCGCCCTCGTCAACGAGCCGCTGTCCGCGTCCCTTTCGCGCGAACATAATGACGCCAATGTCATCGCTATGGGCGCCCGCCTGACCGGCATCGACATGGCCAAGGCCTGCCTCACCGCTTTTCTGGCGACGCCGTTCGGCGGCGATCGCCATGCCCGCCGCGTCGGCAAGCTCGGCAAACCGCCCGTCCCTGCTCACACCGAATAAGTACCGAAGGAATCCTGTCCCATGACTGCCACGTCCGCCGTCGCCGATAATTCGAACGAACTCGCGATCCGCGCGCCCGGCTTCTTCACGGCCGGTCTGGCGGAAGCCGATCCGGAGGTGTTCGCGGCCATTCAGGGTGAACTCAAGCGCCAGCAGGACAAGATCGAGCTGATCGCCTCGGAGAACATCGTCAGCCAGGCGGTTCTGGAAGCGACCGGCTCGGTGTTCACGAACAAGTACGCGGAAGGCTATCCCGGCAAGCGCTATTATGGCGGCTGCGAGTGGGCCGACGTGGTCGAAAACCTCGCCATCGAGCGCGCCAAGCAGCTGTTCGGCTGCGCCTTCGCGAACGTGCAGCCCAATAGCGGCAGCCAGATGAACCAGGCCGTGTTCCTTGCGCTGCTCCAGCCGGGCGACACCTTCATGGGCCTCGATCTGTCGGCAGGCGGCCATCTGACCCACGGTTCGCCGGTCAACATGTCCGGCAAGTGGTTCAATTGCGTGCCTTATGGCGTGCGCAAGGAAGACCAGCTGCTCGACATGGATGCTGTGGCCGCGCTCGCCCGTCAGCACAAGCCCAAGCTCATCATCGCGGGCGCCACCGCCTATCCGCGCCTGTGGGACTTCGCTGCCTTCCGCGCCATCGCGGATGAGGTCGGCGCTTATCTCCTGGTCGACATGTCGCACTTCGCGGGCCTCGTCGCGGGCGGCGCGCATCCCTCGCCCTTCCCGCATGCCCATGTCGTCACGACCACCACGCACAAGTCGATGCGCGGCCCCCGCTCGGGCATCATCCTCACCAAT
Organism: Sphingobium xanthum; assembly: GCF_019737615.1. GTDB lineage: Bacteria > Pseudomonadota > Alphaproteobacteria > Sphingomonadales > Sphingomonadaceae > Sphingobium > Sphingobium xanthum. Next base: position 456,291 of record NZ_JAHKKS010000002.1, read on the forward strand.
GACGAGGCGCTCGCCAAGAAGATGAACTCGGCCGTGTTCCCCGGCCTGCAGGGCGGCCCGCTGGTCCATGTGATCGCGGCCAAGGCCGTCGCCTTCGCCGAGGCGCTGCAGCCCGAGTTCAAGGCCTATGCCCGTCAGATCGCAGCCAATGCCAAGGCGCTGGCCGCCAGCCTCGCCGATGCTGGTGTCGCGGTCGTCTCGGGCGGCACGGACAATCATCTGATGCTGATCGACCTGCGCTCGCGCAACACGACCGGCAAGGCCGCGGAGAAGGCGCTCGATCGCGCTTACATCACCTGCAACAAGAACAGCGTGCCGTTCGACACGGCTTCACCCTTCGTCACTTCCGGCCTGCGCCTCGGCACCCCCGCCGGCACGACCCGCGGCTTCCGCGAGGCAGAGTTCCGCCTGATCGGCCAGTGGATCGCCGAAGTGGTCGAGGGCCTGCGCAAGAATGGCGAGGAAGGCGACGGCCAGGTCGAGGCGCATGTCCGCGACAAGGTCAAGGACCTGACCGCCCGTTTCCCGATCTACTGAGAGGTTTGAGAGCCATGAACGAACAGGGCGATCTTCTCGAAAAGGCCAAGACGGAAATCTCCGGCATGGCCAAGCAGGGCCTGAGCCACCCATCGACCAAGCCGGTGCTGACCGGCGCGGCGATCGGCGCGGTCGCGGGCGTGGTGTTGCCGCTGGTCTCGCTGCCGCTCGGCCTGGTGGCCGGTGCCGGCATCGCCTTCTGGTCGAGGATCCGCAAATAGATGCGCTGCCCCTATTGCGGACATGAAGACAGCCAGGTGAAGGACAGCCGTCCGACGGAGGACGGCGCAGCCATTCGCCGCCGCCGCCAGTGCGAGGGCTGCGCGGCGCGGTTCACGACCTTCGAGCGCATCCAGCTGCGCGACATCGTCGTGGTGAAGTCCGGCGGCGCCAGCGAACCGTTCGACCGCGAGAAGCTGGCGCGCTCGATCGAGCTCGCCTGCCGCAAGCGCGCCATAGACAATGTCCGCATCGAGCGGCTGGTCTCCGGCATCCAGCGCCAGCTTGAAACCAGCGGCGAGAGCGAAGTCGCCTCCGCCCGCATCGGCTCGCTCGCCATGGAAGGGCTCAAGGGCCTCGACAGCGTCGCCTACATCCGCTTCGCGAGCGTCTACAAGGACTTCACCGAGGCCAAGGATTTCCAGGAATTCGCCGGCTCCATCCGCGAGGTGAGCGGGGAGTGAGCGCGGGCGTCATGCCGCCGGTCATCGTTCTGGTCCGTCCGCAACTTGGCGAGAATATCGGCAAGGCGGCGCGGGCGATGCTCAATTTCGGGCTAACCGAGATGCGCCTCGTCGCCCCGCGCGACGGCTGGCCGAACCCGGATGCCGGTCCCTCCGCTGCGGGGGCGGACGAAGTGCTGGCGCAGGCGCAGGTTTACGAGACGCTGGCGGACGCAGTTGCCGATTGCGCGCATGTCTATGCGACCACGGTCCGCAAGCGAGGCGTCACCAAGCCGGTGCTGACACCGGAAGAAGCCGCCCGTGACATCCGGGACGCGACCGGCCGCTCGGCGATCGTCTTCGGCCCGGAGCGCTCAGGCCTGGAAACCGACGACGTCGCCCTCGCCCGCGCGATCCTCACCGTGCCGGTCAATCCCGAGTTCGGCTCGCTCAATCTCGCTCAGGCCGTCATCCTCTGCGCCTATGAATGGTCCAAGCACGCCGCGCTCGAGCAGCCCACGCTGACCGAGATTCTGCCCCCTGCCCCGCAGGACGAGCTGGAGGGCATGATCGGCCAGTTCGAAGGCATGCTGGACGAGGCCGGCTATTTCTTCCCGCCCAGCCGCGCCGCCGCGACCCGGCGCACCCTGCGCAATCTCCTGACCAAGCCCGGCTGGAATCATTTGGAGGTCCGCACCCTGCGCGGTGTCCTCTCCTCGCTGGCCAATCCGCGCTCGCGCTAAGCCGCATTTCCTCGCTTCGCCCGCTTGTCTGGCCCGCCCGTCGCAACGGCCGGAACACGGCCCGCGTCTGCCCATTCGGCCGATGAGGAACTGGGACGCATGATCGAAAGCCGGACAACCGCACGCACGCACCAGCCACGCGAACATCATTGGGACACGCTGCGCGCCCTGCTGATGCTGCTCGGCATCCCTTATCATGTCGCCATGGCCTATCGGCTCGACATGCCGTGGATTCTCACGTCGGGCGAGGGCGTAATCGCCCTGAACTGGATTGCGCAAGCCATCCACAGCTTCCGCATGCCGGCCTTCTTCCTCATCACCGGCTACTTCGCGATGCTGCTTCTCGCGCGCCGTTCGCCGGGACTCTGGCTGCGGAGCCGCTTCGCGCGGCTCGGCGTGCCGTTCGTCGCCGCCTTGCTGACGCTCAACCCGTTGCTCAACCTCATCTGCGAGCTCTCCAATCTGGACTGGCGCGACGCGCTCACCTCATGGGATCACAACAGCGCGACATCGGGGGGCTACTGGATCCGCCATCTCTGGTTCCTCATCGTCCTGCTCTATTTGAGCAGTGCCGTCGCTCTATGCTGCTGGCTCTTCCCCAGCCTTCAGAGGGCAACACTGACGCCGCGGACAGACCAATGGCTCGCGCGCCATGTCGTGCCGGTCGTGATCGCTATCGCCGTCCTGCTTGGTATCTGGCAAGCCGGCATGATCGAGCTGTTCTACATCGGCGGCTTCGCGACCAATGGTTATCAGCAGATCCTGCGTCTCGATCAGTTGATCGAATTCGCGCCCTGGTTCCTGCTCGGTGGCATCATCGCCCGCGCGCCCGCGCTGAAAAACACGCTCTATCGCCTGTCGCCGCCGCTCATCGTTTTCGCACTCGCGGCTCTGGCGATTGATCTCGCCTTCCGCGAACTTCTCTGGCCGCCATATGGCCGCTTCCTCGATACGCTGGCCGCTGTCGGCGTGACGCAGACACTCATCGCCTTGATCAAGCGCGTCGCCGACCGCCCCTCGCCGACCGTGAAAGCGCTGGTCGATGCAAGCTTCGTCATCTACCTGTTCCACCTGCCTATCCTCGCCGCGCTCGTGGTGTTCGCCGGACCGCATTTGGCCATCCCGCTCGGCATCAAGGCGCCACTTTTCATGGCGCTCACCTTCGCGCTGAGCTGGGGCTGCTGGCTGATCGTAAAGCGCTCGCCGCTGCTACGCTTCCTCTATGATGGCGTGCGGCTGTCGACACCGTCGCGGCCTGCCCTCTCGCCTTCCGAACCGGCATTCCAGAAATAGGACGGAACGCCGCGCGGGCGCGTCGCGTTCAATCCTTGCGCAGACGCTGGCCTTCACGTAAGGACGCTGCGTCATGTCACCGAACGCCGTGTCCTTTTGGTACTTTAGCTATCCGACGCCCCTGGCGGACGGAGGTTTCGGCGCGGCCTGACAAAAGGACCCGGACGACAACCAACCAGCCGCCAGCTTCTGGCGGCTTTTCTTTTGCCGCCAGACTGGCTCCCAGACGATGATGAGGAAGCCCAGATGAGCAAGCACCTGCCCCATTCCACCGACGACGTCCGCATCCGACGGATCGATCCGCTGACCCCGCCAGTCGAAGTAATGGCGCAGCTCGTCCGCACGCCCAAGGCGAACCGCACGGTCACCGCCGCGCGCGAGGCGTGCCACGAGATCCTGCATGGCAAGGACGATCGCCTCGTCGTCGTGGTCGGCCCCTGCTCGATCCACGATCCCGAAGCGGCGATGGACTATGCCCACCGCCTCATCGCAGAGCGCGAGCGACACAAGGGCGATCTCGAAATCCTGATGCGCGTCTATTTCGAGAAACCGCGCACCACCGTCGGCTGGAAGGGCCTCATCAATGACCCGCATCTGGACGGCAGTTTCCGCATCGACGAGGGCATCCGCCTCGCGCGTGGCCTGTTGCTGGAGATCAACGGCCTCGGCATGCCCGCCGCCTGCGAGTTCCTCGACGTCATCACGCCCCAGTACATTGCAGACCTCGTCGGCTGGGGCGCGATCGGCGCGCGCACGACCGAGAGCCAGATCCACCGTGAAATGGCCTCCGGCCTCTCCTGCCCGGTCGGCTTCAAGAACGGCACCGGCGGCGACCTGCGCATCGCGATGGACGCAATCAAGGCCGCCTCGCAGCCGCATCATTTCCTCGCCGTCACCAAGGACGGCCGCGCCGGCATCGCCTCGACGACCGGCAACGAGGATTGCCATGTCGTCCTGCGCGGCGGCACGGCGCCGAACTATGATGCCGCGAGCGTCGCGGCCGCCTGTGACGGGCTGGTCGCACAGGGTCTCGCCCCGGCCGTGATGATCGACGCCAGCCACGCCAACAGCAGCAAGACGCCCGAGAACCAACCGGCGGTGATCGCAGATATTGCGGGTCAACTCGCGGCAGGCGAGACACGCATCATGGGCGTGATGATCGAGAGCCATCTCGTCGCGGGCCGACAGAACCTCGTTCCGGGTCAGAAGCTCGTCTATGGCCAGAGCATCACCGACGGCTGCATCGACTGGGAGACCACGGTAACGGTTCTGGACGATCTGGCAGCGGGCGTCCGGACACGGCGCGAAGCAACCAAGGAGCTGGCGCGGGCGTGACTATCCTCGCCCCCTTGGGGAGAGGACAGTGCAGCTTGCCGCGAACGCGGCTAGCGAAACTTGGAGAGGGGTTTTGCGCAACGTCGCGCCCCCTCTCCAACTCCGCCTAACTCGCTCCGCTCGCAAGGCTCCGTATCCTCTCCCCGAACGGGGCGAGGAAAGCAGCTCCCACCAAATCCTTGACTTATCCCCCCTCCGCCGTCATAGGCGCGCCTTCGCAATTGGCCCTGCACCTCGGTGAAGCAGTGGCCCGACCCCTGAAACATGGGAATTCGGCGGATAACCGGGATCGACGCCGAGCCTCGAAAGGGTCGCGGCAGACGTTGTTAGCAATTGAAGGACATCATCATCATGACGAAGCGCACCAGCGCCAAGTATAAGCTCGATCGCCGCATGGGCGAGAACATCTGGGGCCGTCCCAAGTCCCCGGTCAATAAGCGTGAATATGGTCCCGGTCAGCACGGCCAGCGCCGCAAGGGCAAGATGTCGGACTTCGGCATCCAGCTGCGCGCCAAGCAGAAGCTCAAGGGCTATTATGGCGATGTGACCGAGAAGCAGTTCAAGAAGAACTATTTCGAAGCCAGCCGCATGAAGGGCGACACGGGCCAGAACCTGATCGGCCTGCTCGAGCGCCGCCTCGACGCCGTCGTCTATCGCGCCAAGTTCGCGCCGACGATTTTCTCGGCCCGCCAGATCGTCTCGCACGGCCACATCTATGTGAACGGCGTGAAGTGCAACATCGCGTCGCGTCTGGTGAAGCCGGGCGACGAGATCACGCTGGGCAAGAAGGCGCAGGAAATGGCGCTGGTCATGGAAGCGCAGGGCCTCGCCGAGCGCGACATTCCCGACTATATCGCTCCCGATGGCGCTGCGAAGATCACCTATGTCCGCGTTCCGACGCTGGACGAAGTGCCCTATCCGGTGAAGATGGAGCCGAATCTGGTCGTCGAGTTCTACTCGCGCTGATCGGTCACGTCAGGGAACACAAGAACGGGCGGTCCGGCGACGGGCCGCCCTTCTTCTTAGGGGTACGGAATCAGCTCTCGATGATGGACTTCCACGCAGGCGCTGCCCGCTCTCCGCGCGCCGCCGCGTCCAGCGCATCCAACGCCGCCTGGCTCGGCGCGCCAGCGCGCAGATGCATGTTCGGAGCGATCATATAGGCGCGATCCTGTCGTTCGACCGACCCAAGCGCATCCGCCAGCGCCTCCTGCTCCCATGCCGCGCCGCCATTCGACAGATGCGTCTCCGCGCTCATCCCTTCGAACAGATAGATGTCGTCGCCATCGACGCCGAAGACACGCCCCGTAAATCGACAGGCGGGCGAGGCCAGATACAGCATCAGCCGCGAGATGTTGTCCGGCGCCATCCGATCAAAACCGAGCTCGGGCGTCCGCATGATATCATCGAGCATAGGCACGGCATCGGTCATCCGCGAGCGCGCCATCGGCGCCAAGGCATTCACCCGGACGCCAAGATGCGCAATCTCCGAAGCGGTCGCCATGGTCAGTGCCGCGACGCCCGCCTTGGAGACGCAATAGGAGGTCGCGCCGGGCGGCGGATTGGTGCCGGCCGGCGAGGAGGTGTTGACGATCGCGCGGCCGGGCTCCGGCCCCTGCTCCCCCCAATGCCGCACGGCCCAATGCATGAGCGCCGCCGTGCCGGTCAGGTTGACGGCAAGCACCCGCTCCCACCCCGCGCCGCTCTCGGTCGCGATCGACTCATACTGCGTGATCCCCGCATTGTTGACGAGGATGTCCAGCCGACCGAAGCGCGCGAGCGCCAGATCGACCAGCGCCTTCGCCTGATCCCACCCGGCTATATCGGTCGCATCGGCAATCGCGGCGCCCCCCGCCGCGCGGATCTCGTCCGCCACCGCCGCGGCCGGCCCGCCATCGCTGCCACCGCCGGTGATGCCGCTGCCGAGATCGTTGACGATGACGGACGCGCCCTGCGCCGCCAGCGTCAGCGCATGGCTGCGGCCGATCCCGCGCCCTGCCCCGGTCACGATCGCCACCTTGCCGGCCAGCATGCTCATCGCCCGGCCACTCAATCGTAGAACGCGAAGAAGCGCGCTTCGAGGCTGGCGCGCGGCGCGGCATCCCCCTGCCCCGGCACATCGAAGGCGGTATGGAATGGCTGCACGGCATCCGGCTCGGCCGAGTCATAGCCGATGAACACCAGCACATCCTCCGCGCCCATGTCCGATGCGTACCACCAGCGATGTTCCGGCCTGTACCGGCAGCTGCGCGCCTCGATGACTTCGAGCACCGATCCCTTCTCGCCGATCACCGCATCGTAGAAGGCCACATCGGCGTCCTTTACCGACGATCGGTCACACAGCGTCAACAGATTGTCCTGCGGCGGATCGGAGACGGTCCGCCATGTCTGATACAGCACGACGCGACTATAGGGCGCGATCTCGCGACCAGCGGCTTTCAGGCTGAAATCGAGGAAGCGCCGCACCGATTGCTCGGTCACGTCGAGATGGATGAAGCCCGCCGCACCGGCCCAGCTCTGCCGCTTGGACCGCGCGCTGAAGCGCACGGTGAGCCCCGTTGCCTGCGGTATCACTTCGCGCGCGCCGCTGATCTCGTGGATGAGCGGCAGCAGTTCGTCATAATAGGCCTGGTTGATGGGCGGCAGCCCCTCCTGCGCGATCAGATTGGTGTCGAGCATCTCCGGGCTGCGCGCGACCTTGCTGTTATGCTGCGCGAGCAGGAAGCCCTGCTGCGCAATGCTGACTGCGCCGGGAGCAGCGCGCATGTCGCGTATATCGACCTCGTGCGGCTCCATCGGCATGAGGTTGCGCTCCGGCTCGACCAGATCGAACCGCCCTCGCGGCACGTTCGGATCGAAATAGTTGAGTGTCGCCTTCACGCTTGTCGCGTTGATCGTTGCAGTTGCCATGTCGTCATCCTCTCTCCGATCCCAGCATCGGGCCGCCCTGCCCGCCCGTCAATAGGCCTGCCAGCGGCGCTTCATCACGCTCACGGCCGCGATGCAAAGCAGAGCGGGAAGGGCGAGCAGCGCGAGGATCTGAGGCGCTTCGAGGCCGATCTGGATCATCCAGGCGCCGGTGATCGGCCCGAGGGTCGAACCAATGCCGCCAATGAGAAGCGCCCAGGAGACACCGGTCGCCTTGATGGCCGGCGGATAGAAGGCTGCGGACAGCGTGTTGAGGCCCGTCTGGCAACCGGAAACGCCGGCGCCGACGAACAGGAGCAGGAACACCCATCCAACTCCGTTGGGCACGGCAAGGAACAGCAGCAGCGAGACCGCGATGAGGCAGAAACCGCCCGCCAGTGCCGCGCGCGTGGCGCCGCGATCGAGCAGGCTCGACATGAGGATGCCGCCGGCAATGCCGCCCGCCTGGATCAGCACCGCGCCGCGCAGCGCATCGGCCATCGCCCAGCCGCTATGCTGGAGCAACGAGGGCAGCCAGCTCAGCAGCACATAGAGATTGAACAGGTTGAGGCAAAGCATCGCCCAGAGCAGCAGCGTGCGCGCGCGAAACTCGGCATTCATGAGTTGACGTGGCGATGTCCTTGGGGCCTTTGCCGGCGGCTGCACATGAACCGTCGCGGGATCGATATCGGGCGCGATCCGCCGCAGGATATGGCCGATGCGCGGATCGGCCGGCTTGCGGATGATAAGGAACTTGAGCGACTCGGGCACGAGCGACACGATCAGCAGTGCGATGAACAGCGGCCCGATGCCGCCGATGATGAATGCCCCGCGCCATCCAAAGGCCTCCAGCACCGGCGGCGCGATGAAGCCCGCGCTGAACGCACCGAGCGGCGAAGCGATGTTCATGAGGCCGACCGCCAGCGATCGCCGCGCGACCGGCGCATATTCGGACGTAAGCGCCGCGCCGTTGGGAATGCCCGCGCCGAGCGCAGCGCCGGTGAGCAGCCGCCAGAGCACGAACTCGCCCGTGGTGGTCGCAAACGCCGTGCAAGCCGTGGCGATGCCGATCAGAATCATCGCGGCGACGAGCATGGTCTTGCGCCCGATGCGATCGCCCAGCGGCCCGAGTATTCCCGCGCCGAAAGTGATGCCGATCACCACCGCCGAGAGCGCCAGCCCGAAGCTCGCTTCCGGCAAGCCCCAGCTCTTCGCCAGCGATGGCACGGCGAGCGCCATTACCTGAATGCCGTATCCGTCCACGAACAGCGCGGCCGCGCACAGCACGGCCACAAGAATCTGCGTCGCGGTCATCGGCCGATGATCGATGATATCGCCGAGCTCGATCGGCGCCTGCGTTTCTTGTAGCATCCTGCTCCCCGAAGGACAGGTTTGCACGGACCGAACAGGAAAGCGAGCGCTAAGCGCGCGTCAGATCAGCGATCGCCCAAGCGCAAGATCGCCCGCCCCTTTTTCTTCCAGCCAGCGCTGCGCCCGCGCCAGCTCGGGCTTGAGCTCGGCCTCCAGGAGCGCGCGGCGAGCGAGGCGCATCTCATTGTTGAACTTCATGGCCGGCCGCTTGGCGTCGCTGGCGAACAATTCCCCATCCACGATCCGCGCCACACGATCCGCGTCCACAGGCACGTCGAGCAACGCCGCGGCGGCCATCATGACCGGCGCTGGATCGGCGAAGAAACACTCTGCATTCAGACTGCGCGCCTCGGGCCAGATCGTCATCGCCGCCTCGAACGCCCGCATCTGCTTCAGCCAGAGCGCAGCCGCGAGGCAGGGATCGTCGAGCGCAGGGAGATCGCCGAGCCATCCGGACAATTGTTGCGTGATGCCGCGCACCCATTGCCGATGCCCGGGGCTCCGCAACACGGCGAGCAGCCAGTCGTTCAGCGGGCACCAGAGGAAAATCGCTGTGACACTCGGACTGCGTGCGGCGATCTGCGGCAGGATGGCATTCACCGGAACGTTGGCCTTGACGATGGTCGGAAGGTCCGTTGCGTAGCGCCGTCCGAGCAGGGCCAGCACGATATCCAGCCGCGCTGGTTCGTACGCGACCCCCATCTGGCGCAGCGCGAGGGGTTCACGCAGCACCAGATTGCCGTCCGGCACGTCCAGTGCCCGTGCCAGCAGGGTCGATCCGCTGTGCGCGAGATGAAAAATCCAACCGACGCGGTCGATTTCCGGCATCGCCCCTATGTCGCGCAAGGGCACGATCAGCGGCTCCGGCGAAAGCGGCTGAATGCGCTGATCGAGAAAGATGGATCGACGATAGGCCCCGCGATCCATGCGCACGAACACCGCATCCGGCCCGTCGAAGCTGTGCAGATAATGATCGGGTGAGCGCAGGAGATCGGGCAAAAGCGGCATGACCGAGCATATAGCGACGCGGAAACGGATGGGCTATGGCCCGCATGCCATGGCGATTTTCGACGATCCGCAGCCCGGCCGGCCCTATGTGCTGGCACAAGCCGAAAGCAGCGAAACTCTCGACCGGATCGAGACCGGCTTGATCGATCGCCTGTTTCGCGCGCATGGCGCGATCCTGTTCCGCGGCTTTGCGATGGACGTCGACCGGTTCGACCTATTCGCCCGCCGCTTCTGCGCGACATCCGTCATCAACGAGAGCCCGGGCCGCGCACCGATCGCCCCGGATGCAGGCATCCTGTCGGTCGATGGTGGTACCAACGCCTTTCCGCTCCACCCTGAGCTGTCGCGGGAGCCGTGGAAGCCGGACGTCGCGATGTTCGCCTGTTTCCGCGCGCCACGGTCCGGCGGCGCGACAACAATCTGCGACGGCGTGGCGCTCGTCCGCCAGATGCCGGCTCATGTGCGCGAAGGCCTCGCCAATCGCCGTCTCGTTCATGTCCAGGGCACCTGGCCCGCCCTGCTCCGCTTCTGGCTCGGCACCGACCAGCCGAGCGACGCGCTTCTCGATGACCTGCCCGACACCTGCCCATACCGCTTCGCCCGCACGCCGGGCGGCATAGCGCGCATCTTCTCGCGCCCGGCCTTGCACAAGCCGCTGTTCACGGACGATGCCGCCTTCGGAAATTTCCTGCTCTTCGCCCGGTTCAACAACGGACGGCCGGATTTCCCCGTGCTGGACGACGGCCAGCCGGTGCCGGAAGACTGGCTGCAGGCGATCAAAGCCACCGGCGACCGCCTGAGCTGCGCCATCGACTGGCGGGATGGTGACCTTCTGATGCTGGACAACAGCCGCTTCATGCATGGCCGCACGGCCATCATCGACACGGCCGAGCGCCACATCGCGACCTTCTTCGGCTATCTGCGCAATGCCCCGGCCAATCCGGAAGAACCGCCCCGCCCGATCTGGCGCGAAAGCGACTTCCGCCCACCCGCGCCGCCGGCCTGGGCCGGCATGGCGCAGGCGCGCTAGGCCGGATCGACATCAATGCGCGAGAGGAAGGCCGCGTCGTGCCCCGAGAAAATCGCTGTCCTACGGCCTCCGACCTATGGCACCCCGGACCGCGCTCTTTCTCGGGTCCAAAAAATCCCTTCCCCCGCCACCGGTGCCGCAGGGGAGAAACATGTTCGATAGTGTGACCCTAGTGTGACCTTTCGTTTCGATATTTATCCAAGATACTGTTTTTAATTGATTATTTAGAAAAACGCTCGAGACATCATCTGCAGCCTGGCGCAAGCTGGGGACGCAGGCGAGCGCAGGGCAATGTCGATACAAGCCGGAGCTACTTTCCCGCTACGAGCAGGAAGTCGCCCGCCCGCTGGAGCATGTCGGCACGGACATCGCTATCCACGAGGCTGTGCGCAAGTCCTTCGTAAACCACGAGTTCGCTGCGCTTGCCCGCGCTCTGGAGCCGGAAGCCCTTTCCAAGTCATTTCGCGCTGGCAAAGCTCTGCTCCAGGAAGGTCGCCGACTGAATCAGCATGTCCCGCCGGGCAATGCTGTCGTCGAGATAGTGATCGAGCTTGTCGAAGGTGACGAGCTGCCCCTGCTTGCCGGCACTGCGCAGCCGTTCGGCCATCAGCTCGGACTGGCGAATGCTCACATTCACGTCATAAGAGCCATGAAACATCAGGATCGGCGCCTTGATCTTTGCCGCCTGGCGCGCCGGCGATCCTTCCTCGATATGCGCGCCGCTGCCGATAAAGTCTTTCGACACCAGATAGTTGGAACGCAGCAGAGACTCATCTTTCAATCGCCCAAGATCGGCAACGGGCGCAATGGCGACGACCGCGCGAAACAGATCTGGCTGCGTGACGGCAGACTGCAACGCGGCGTAACCGCCATAGGACCAGCCAAGCACTGCCAGCTTTTTGGGATCGGCAATGCCTTGCTCGATCAGCCATTTTCCGCTGTCCGTCACGTCGCCGATGGCGACCTGCCAGCTCCGGAAGCCGTTCGTCTGGAACCAGGCGTCGCCATAGCCTGACGATCCGCGAAAATTCGGCTGCAGTACCGCATAGCCCCGATTGGCCCAGAACTGCGCGAGCCAGTCGAAGCCCCAGCTGTCGCGCGCGCTTGGCCCGCCATGCGGCATGACGATGGCCGGCAGGTTCTTGCCTCCGGACCCCGGCGGCAAGGTCAGATAGCCCGGGACCAGCGTGCCATCGGCGACCTTGATCTGCACCGGCTTCACCGTCGCGAGCGGCAATTCCTCGAGACCGGACCTGCTGTTGGCGAGTTCGCTCATGCCGCGCGCATCGCGATCGAGCAGATAATATCGGCCGGGATGATTGTCGCTGCCGGCCCAGACCAGCAACTTGCGCTCATCCTGACTGGAATCGGCGAAGCGGATGAGCGGCATTGTGGGCAGCGCCCTGGCGAGCGAGGCGGCCAGGCGCTTCAGATCGGCATCGAAATAGAAAACCTCGTGCCGGTCCGTCTCATAGGTGACGCCGACAACGCGGCGGTTGCGACCGATCGTCGCAAAGCCGTTCACATCGACATCGGGCCGGGCCAGGATGAGCCGCTCGGTCGCCTTGCCGTCGAGCGAAAGCGAGTAGGCGGCCTCGCGCCCGTCGGTCTTCTTGAGACCATAAGCGACGTCGAGCGCCGGATCGACATGATAGGGATTGAATCCCTCGCCGCTCGCACTGTCATAGTCACCTAGATTTTCCCAGCCGTCCTTGTCCTTGCTTCGATAAAGGTAGCGCGTCTTGCTCGAGGAATAGCCTTCATCGCTCTGCTCGGGATCATAGCCCATGATCCGCACGCGGCCCCGGCCATCGCTGATATATTCCTGGGCGTTTATATACCTTGCAAACACACCGCTGATGTGACATAAGATTCCTACAAGGAGTCAATGACATGTCCGTTCTTAGTCGCCCCGAGTTCCACAGCGAAGAAGCTGCCTTCGCTCATCTGGAGCGGATCATCTGGGCGGACGGAGTCGTCTGCACGCATTGCGGCTGCATGGGCCGCGTTACCAAGGTGAAGGCGAACCCCGCCAAGCGCATCCGTGAGGGCCTGTGGCGCTGTGGTGACTGCAAGAAGCAGTTCACCGTCAAGATCGGCACGGTGTTCGAGCATATGCGCTTGCCGCTCCACAAGGCATTGCAGGCCGTCTATCTCATGACGAGCAGCAAGAAGGGCGTGTCTGCCCACCAGCTCCACCGCATGCTCGAAATCACCTACAAGAGCGCGTGGTTTCTGGCTCACCGCATCCGTGAAGCGATGCGCGCCGGGGAACTTGACCTTCCGTTTGGCAACACTGGCGGCGCGGTCGAGATGGACGAAACCTTTATTGGTCAAGAGCCGGGCGTGAAGATGGGCAAAGGCGGCGTTCGTCACAAGATGAAGGTCGTGACCCTCGTTGACCGCGAGAGGGGTCGCGCTCGCTCGATGGTTGTGGACAAGCTGAACATCAACATCGTGACCGGTATCGCCGTCGAGAACCTCGCCCGCGAGGCTTATCTGATGACCGACGACGCAGGTTTCTACAAGAACATGCGCTATACCTTCACGCACGGTTACACGCGCCACAGCCGAGGCGAGTACGTTGATGGCGTGATCCACACGAACACCGTCGAGGGCTATTTCTCGATCTTCAAGCGCGGCATGAAGGGCGTCTATCAGCACTGCGCGAAGAAGCATCTGCACCGCTATCTGGCCGAGTTTGATTTCCGCTATTCCAACCGTGAGGCCGTGGGCTTCAACGATGCGGATCGCTCGGTTGAAGCGATCAAGGGCATCGTCGGCAAGCGTCTGAGCTACAGGTCAACTGGTGAGCGGCCCGCCGCCAGCGCCTAAACCTGAGAAGCGAAACCGGAGCCGGTGGCGGACCAAGCCACACCGGAATACATCTTTACAGCGACTCGCCCACCACATAGAATCTCCTTCGGAGATTTTTGATGTGATCGAAACAGGCCAACTCTTTGAGATTGCCGTGACAGGTTCCGGCGAAGAAGAAGGCATGCCTGAGTTTGATGCATGGCGGCTCGAAATTGGTGCGCTTGCCGAGATATTAGAGGCGATTGACGAGCAAATTCATAGCAAGGCTACGATTACTTGGCGTCTGGCTGATTTGCATCATTCCACGCCGACCATAGCGCTTCGTCCTGAATGGAATACCGAACTCGCTTCTAGGCCTGTTGATGCTGTTATGGCGTTGTGGTTTTCGGCTGTGTCTGACTTGCGCAACGGGAAGGATCCAGAGGCCCTTGGCGCAAGAGCGCTAGATGCCGTCAGGAAAGCGCTCCGACCTATCGGCAATGGGTTGCGCTTGGTAGATTTCAGCTACGGTGAGCGCGCGGATGCGCTCGACGTGCAAATTTCTGCCGCCCTGTCCAATATCAAGTTTAAAACTGAAGTTGCCGAGGAAGATTGGGAAGGTTCTCTCGATGAGTTGAACCTACACAACGAGACAAACACCTTCCGCCTCTACCCTGCTGTTTCCCGGCGCTGGATCACTTGCGACTTCACGCCAGAACAAGAGGCGTTGGTGAGAGACAATCTGCAGCACAAGGTTAGCGTGACCGGGGAGGCTGTCTATCGCCCCAAAGAGATGCTTCCGCACAGAATACGTGTCAAAAGCATTGAGCGGCTAGACGATGACGTTGAACCGCTAGATAAATTTGCGCAGCATTACTCTGTCGATGAAACTTCCGAAATTTTCGAAAGGCTTTCTGAGCACCGCAATGGCTGGCAATAAGCCTCTCAGCATTTTTCTCGACACTAACGCAGTCATTGGATGGCTGGGTAGAGAAGCGGATTCCGGAGTTTCGGCAATCTCTGGCATTCTAAACGAAATACACGCTAAGAAGCTTGCAGCAGTCCTGTCGCAATTCACAAAGCTTGAAATATTAGAATGCAAGCATGACGAGACTATGTTTCGAGCTTGGCGATCTTTGCAGGCTAGGCCAAATGTCGAAGTAATCGGCGTTACGAAGCGCGTGATCGATACAGCTTATGAGATCCGAAATTTCTATCAGAAGATTCGAGAGAATAACCCCGCTGCGAAGAAGCCTCCACAACAGCCGGACTGCATTCTGATTGCCACGGCAATTGTTGCGGGCGTCGATCACTTCGTGTCTTACGACAACGGCGGTCGTGATCCGAGGCATCTCTCTCCCCTGGATCTGAATGGCCTTATCGCGGATCAGTGGTTGCTGAGTGTGGTGAGGCCAGAGGCGCTAAATTTAAGTGGGCTAGACGTATGACCGACAAACCAAAACCACAACTCGACAAGTTCAAGGAACTAGCCCGCGAGTTGGAAGCGGACGAGGATGAAGCGCGTTGGGATGAACGGTTGAAGAAAGTGGTGAAGGCTAAACCTGAGCCTGCCCCGGATCAGGATTGAGCTGGCTCACAAACTCGTTGGCGCCCCGGATTGCTTCATCGACATGACCTTCTGAGAGCAATGGGATCACTAGATCGGCCATACGAACAGCGGCCTCCAAGTTCCAAACTACCCGGTCTCTTCTTGGTGGCATCGGGGTTCCAAACAGCTTCTGGGCGCTCAAAAAAGCGGCGGCAAGCCCGGCAAGTGCCCTTTCAAAGTCAGCGTCTCGACGAACTGTAAGGGCCTGCTTAGCCCTGTGGCGCGCGTTAGTAAGAGAATTGATCACGTCGCTTGCCGAGCGCGTCGGAGATTTAGGTGCCTCTTCAAGAACAGGCGCCGTGGCTGGCGCCCGGCGTCCGCCGACCATGAGAGCTACGATCCCAACGGTGCCTACCATAAGCAATGCGCCACTCTGGACGACAGCAGAGAGGACGGGCCGAATAGCCTGAACTGCCGGACTGGCAGACGGCGCTACGAGCCAGCCCAAGGTGGCGACGACAGACACCACCGCAATGCTCCAGAGCACGTTCGCGCGCCATCCGGAAGGAGCGACAATGGCGCCCATCAACCCGGCCAATGCTGTTCCAACGAAGAACAGCAGAACTGATAGCGAATCCCCCGAAAACATGGGAATGTCATATCAGCGGCTCCCGCGTTTGCAAAGTATACAAACGCCTATTCCTGCGCATCCTTGCGCGCCTTGAGGATCGTGTTCGTGCCAAGGCTGATGCTGTTGATGTCATCGACGGCAAGGCCCTCTTCGGACTGCACCAGTCGCGTCCCTGTCGAGAATTCCGGTACGTAGCGGCGCACCATCAGGACATGGCCGTCCTCGCCGGTGTTCCAGTCGAGCACTGCACCGCCGAACAGCGTGTAGCCCAGCGTTTGACCATTGCGCTGCGGCAGCCGGATCGTCTGGATCCGTTTGCCGTCGGCGTCCATGGCGACCAGGCGCGACACGTAGCTGACATCGCCATTGTCGAGGCGGACAGCGGCGTAAAGCTCGCAGATGAGGCGCCGTACCCCACTCCAGCGGCACCAGTTGAGCCTGTCCGGATTGCCGTCCACCGCTGCGATCGGCAGCGGGCCGGCATTCGGATCGGTGAGATCCAGGACCTTCACCTGCTCTCCGCGGGAGCCGTTGGGCTGCACGACAGCGAGAAACCTTCCATCCGGCGACAGGCTCGCGTGAAGGACGCTTTGACGCATGCCGAACACCGCGGCGGCATCCGGCAAGGTGAGCGGGGCCGCAAGCGCGGATCCTGTTTCGGTCTTTGATTGCGCATTGGCCATCGTTCCGATGAACGGCGCGATCAGCGTGATGGCGCCCACCGCCACGCGGCTCGCAAGCCTGGTTTTTCCGACCAATGCCGAGTGCATCCCATCCCCCGTTTCTTCGCCCGACCCGATATTGCGCAAATCAACTGTGCGCGACAAGCCGGGTTATCGCCAAGGCACATCGCTTGAACTGCCTCCGAACCGGTGCCATCACCGGGGCAACCTCACCTTTTTGTGAAGAGACCGCGATGCGCTCATCGATCCTGACATTCCTGCTTTGCTCGGCCGTCGTGGCCATGCCCGTTGGCGCGCAAGCGCCGGCCCTCCCGTCCGCCGCCAGGGCCGCGCCAATCAACGTCAACACGCTCAAGACGATGACCCGGACGCTGTCTTCCGATGCGTTCGAGGGCCGCGCGCCGACCACGCCGGGGGAGACGAAGACGGTCGCCTATCTGATCGCACAGATGAAGCGCGCGGGCCTGAAGCCTGGCAACAACGGCAGCTGGACGCAGGACGTGCCGCTGGTCGAGACGATCTCCTCGCCCGGTGCGCTGGAAATCAGCGGCGGGAGTGCGCCGCTCAGCTTCGCCTACAAGACCGATTTCGTCGCCAGCACCTATCAAGTCGTGCCGCGCAGCGAGCTCAAGGACAGCGAGCTGGTCTTCGTCGGCTATGGCATCAATGCGCCGGAGAAGGGCTGGAACGACTATGCTGGCCTCGACGTCAAAGGGAAGACGGTGGTCATCCTGATCAACGATCCCGATTATGAGATGCAGGGTCTCGATGGCCCGTTCAACGGCCGGGCGATGACCTATTATGGGCGCTGGACCTACAAATATGAGGAAGCCGCGCGACAGGGCGCGGCCGCTGCGATCATCGTCCACGATACCTTCCCGGCCGCCTATCCGTGGGGCGTCGTGGTCTCGTCGTGGACGGGGCCGCAACTCGGCATCGAGCTGCCCGGGGGGCGTATGGATCAGAGCAAGGCGATCGGCTGGGTGACACTCGATGCGGCGAAGAAAATCTTCGCCTCGGCCGGACAGGATTTCACCGCTTTGAGCGCCGCGGCAAAGCGCCCCGGCTTCAAGGCCGTCCCGCTCGACCTCAAGGCCAACCTCGCCTTCGACAACAGCATCCGCAAACAGGCATCGAAGAATGTGATCGGCATCTTGCCGGGCAAGGCGCAGAAGGACGAGTATGTCCTCTATTCCGCGCATTGGGACCATCTCGGCCGCTGCGAGCCGATCGATGGCGACGACATCTGCAACGGCGCGCTCGACAATGCGACCGGCACCGCAGGCCTCGTCGCGCTCGGCCAGGCTCAGACACGCGCCGGCGCTGCCGACCGCACGATGATCTTCCTCGCCGTCACTGCCGAGGAAAGCGGCCTTCTAGGGTCGGAATATTATGCCGCCAACCCGGTCTATCCACTCGCGCAGACAGCAGGCGGCATCAACATGGATGGCCTGAACGTCGTCGGCCCGACACGCGACGTGACCATCGTGGGCAGCGGCAAGTCGGAGCTGGAAGCCTATCTGGCTCGTGCGGTGAAGGATCAGGGCCGGATCATCGTGCCGGAAGCCAGCCCCGAGAAAGGCAGCTTCTATCGCTCGGACCATTTCAGCCTGGCCAAGCTCGGCGTGCCGATGGTCTATGCAAAGAGCGGCGAGGATCAGGTGAATGGCGGCGTCACGGCCGGCCATGCTGCCGCCGAGGACTATACCAACAACCGCTATCACAAGCCGCAGGATGAGTATGATCCGAACTGGACCTGGACTGGCGCCGTGCAGGACCTGCAGATCTACTACCGGATCGGCCGCGAACTGGCGAACAGCAAGAACTGGCCGAATTGGTATGCCAGCGCCGAGTTCCGGGCGATTCGCGACCGGAGTCGCGCTTCCGAGGCCGAGAAATGACGCGCGGCTGAAAAGACGTAGCCAAGTCGTCCTCGCCTTTGTGCTTCACGGCATTATTGCGCGCAGCATGGACGGATGGTGTTTCAACCGCGACGAATTGCTGCGATGCAAAAATCGTCTTGATTCAGCCCTGACGGCAGACTAGCGAAAGTGTCGAACAAAAGGGGCTCGGCGACCAAATGGCGACCGTACATAATCGCAGATTCGAGAATGCGAAGGACCATGCGGCCACTCTTGAAGCCGGTCGGTCCGCAATTCTTCAGGAAGCACGCGGACTGGTCGAAATGGCGCAAGCCCTCGAGGGGAGCTTCGTCGAAGCTGTCGAAGCGATCCTTGCGGCCGAGCGGCGGATCATCGTCACCGGCATCGGCAAGTCCGGTCATATCGGGCGGAAAGTGGCGGCGACCTTCGCGGCGACCGGCACGGCATCCTTCTTCCTCCATGCCAGCGAGGCAGCGCATGGCGACCTCGGCATGGTCACTTCTGGCGACTTGCTTCTTGTTCTCTCGAACAGTGGCTTTTCCCGCGAATTGCGGCCTCTTCTGGCCTACGCACAGCGTCAGGGCGTGCCGGTGATCGGCATCGTCTCGCAGCAGAATTCTCCGCTCGCGCAGGCTGCCAACATCGTTCTTGCTCTCCCGAGCGCACCGGAGGCCTGTCCGGTGCGCATTGCACCGACCACCTCGACGACGATGATGCTGGGCCTTGGCGACGCTCTCGCCCTCGCCGTCATGCAGCGCAAGGGCCTGACGCGGAACGACATCGCGCAATGGCATCCAGGCGGGGAGATCGGCTCGCGCATCGCGCCGATTGACGATGTCGTCAATCTGCAGGAGCCGCTCCCGCTGGTGAGCTGGAACGCGCCGATGCGCGACATTGTCTTCGAGATGACCTCTGGCGGCAAGGGCGTGGCGGGTGTGATAGGCGAGGATGGCTCCCTCGTCGGCATCATCACGGACGGAGATCTGCGTCGCGCCTTCGATCAGGTACTCACTGCGCGCGCGTGCGACATCATGACGCGCGATCCGATCACCGTGCCAAGCGGTACGCCGGTCGAGGAAGTGCTGACGCTCATGAACAATGCCAAGATCACGGTGCTGTTCGTCACCGAAGTCGATGATCCGGCCAAGCCGATCGCCATTGCGCATATCCACGATCTGGTGCCCTGATCTGCGCGCTTGCGTTCGTGCGGGGATAGGATGACGAAACGCCATGCCTGATCGCGTCGCGCCGGCCGATACCGGAACCGTCATTATCATTCCCTCTCGTTACGCCTCCAGTCGCTTTCCCGGAAAGCCGCTGGTGCCGATCACGGGGCCGGACGGCATTGCCCGGCCGCTCATCCAATGGAGTCACGACGCCGCAGCCTCCGTATCGGGCGCGCCGCGCGTCGTCGTCGCGACGGACGACACGCGCATTACCGATGCGGTCGATGCCTTTGGCGGCGAATGGCTGATGACGCCGGAAAGCTGCGCTAATGGCACCGAGCGCGTGGCGGCCTGTCTTGAAGTGCTGCCCGATGCCGATCTGCTGGTGAATTTTCAGGGCGATGCGCTGCTCACGCCGCCCGCCTTCGTCGCGGCGCTGATCGCGCACATGCGCGCAAACCCGAGCGCACAGGTCGGTACGATCGCCGTGCGCTGCTCGGTCGAAACGTTTCGCCATCTAGCGGAGGACGCGACGCAAGGTCGCGTAGGGGGTACGACGGTGGTCCTGAACGGCCGTTCCGAAGCACTCTATTTCTCCAAGCGCATCCTCCCCTATCTGCCCGAAGGCCGCCTGCCGGACGCGGACATGCCGGTGTTGCTGCACCTCGGCCTCTATGCCTATCGCCGCGACGCGCTGGCGCGCTATGTGGCCGCTGGCCCGACGATGCTGGAAAGTGTCGAAGGACTGGAGCAACTCCGCTTCCTCCATGCGGGCGTAGCCGTCAGCGTGCTCGCGCTGGAGGAGCAAGGCTATCCCATCGTCGAGGTGAACAACCCCAGCGACATATCGCTGGTCGAGGGGATTTTGCGCACGCGGGCTTTGCCGTAGGCAGGTGACATGCCATTTCCGGCGCCCCATGATCGTCGCGGCCGCTTCTTCCAGCCGCTCCGGATTTCGCTCGTCGCGGCTCTGCTCGCGCTATCAGTCGGCGGCTGCGCGACCATTTCGCGCGACATTCTCTATTCGCCGAATAGCAGGGTCGAGACCGTCGCCTGGACCGGTACGCCGCCCCAGGCCATCACCGTCACCACGACCGATACGCTCGATCTTCCCGGCTATTATTGGCCCGGCACCCCAGGCGATGAGGACATCATCCTGTTCTTCCACGGCCGCAACTGGAACGCCGAGCGGAGCGCCAATGCTGCGCAGCATCTGGCCGGTGCGGGCAATGCCGTGCTGGTCGCTTCCTATCGCGGCTTTGGGGACAATCCCGGCAGCCCGAGCGAGGCCGGTCTCCTGCGGGATGCCGCCGCCTTCATCGCCCGCGCGCGGGCGCTCGCCGGCCCGAATGCACGGGTCTGGCTCGTAGGCCATTCGCTCGGTGCCGCAGTAGCGCTCCACAGCGCAGCCAGGGACCAGCATGTCTCGGGCGTCATCGCGATGAGCGCGTTCGTACGGATCGCCGCCGCCGCCCCCAAGGTGACGCGCGCCTTCATTCCGGATCGCTGGAACAATCTCGATGCACTAAAAGCGCTCGATATCCCTGTCGTGTTCGTGCAGGGCGAGCTCGATCGCCTGGTCCCGCCCGGCAGCGCCGATGCGCTTTTCGCGGCCTACCAGGGTCCCTCGAGTCTCGTGGTCGGCGCGGCCTCGCGTCACAATCCCGATATGAGCTTGCTATCGCCTTGGCTCAACCGGACGATCGACGCGCTGCGCGGCCAGCCCGCCGACTTGCCGACCCCGCCCGCCGGCTGGGTCTTGAAAGGCCGGCGCCCATGAGCAGCCCTGCGGAAGCTATTTTCCGTGTCCCCCCATTCCCCGGCGCGCGGCCAGCGCCGATCACGCACAACCGTCGCCAAGGCACACTCGCATCGGCTGCGCACGTCATCACAGCCTTGCGCGAGGGACGTGTCGGCGGAGCTTTCTGGGCACCGGACGATCTCTGGTCCGCGCCGGACCATCTCGTCCAGGCACCTGGCGACGATCCGCACCTGCTGCTCGCCGCCATTGCGGGCAAAAGCGTGCAGGCATTGAGCAACGGCGCCTTCGCCGCCCTGTCCGCGCTGTCGCCCGGCCGCACCGAGACCGAGAAGTTGATCGAAGAGCTGGTTACCCGCCACCTTCTGGAAACGACCGATTTCGCCGACCCGTTCACGGGGGAACCAACCACTGTTCTGGCGCTTGTCCAGACGTTGGCAGGCTGGCGCCGGCTGATCGATGCCAACCGCCCGATCGCCGCGGCCTTCGGCTTCGCGCACTGGAAGCGCGACACCGTGGACCCTCTGCTCTGGGCGGGAAGGCCCGTGCCGTTCCGAACGGCCAGTAGCGATTCCTTTAGGGACCTGCCGCGTGGCGCGACAATCGCAGTCTGGAAAGCCCGAATTCCCGCCACGATCCTGGCCGAGATCGAAGCCGGCCCCTGGCACGTGACGGAAGTCGAGGACGGGTTCATCCGTTCGACCGGCCTTGGCGCGGATTGCGTGCCGCCGCTCTCGATCGTCGTCGATGATCTGGGCGTCCACTATGATCCGTTACGTCCGAACCGTCTGGAAGAGATGCTGATCGCCGGCGAGAGCAGTGCGGCCGATCTCGACCGCGCTCGCCGCCTGCGCGAATGGCTCGTGCGCGAAGGTGTCAGCAAATATGGCGTTGGCGGCGGCGCGCCATTGCCGCGGGAGGGCGGCGATCGGCGGCATCTCCTGGTCGTCGGCCAGGTCGAGGATGATCGCTCCGTCGTTTTCGGGGGCAGCGGCCTGCAATCGAATCTCGAACTGCTGCGCCGTGTGCGGGCCTCGGCCCCGGATGCCTGGATCGTCTATCGCCCGCATCCCGATGTCGAGGCGGGGCATCGGCGCGGTGCCATTCCGCCCGGAATGGCGCTGGAGGTTGCCGACTCAATCGATCCGGGCAACCCGATCAGCGCGCTCATTGCCATGGTCGATGAAGTTCATGTGATCACCTCTCTCGCCGGCTTCGAGGCGCTTCTGCAAGGCAAGTCCGTGGTCACGCACGGCTCGCCCTTTTTCGCGGGCTGGGGTCTGACGCGCGATCTTGGTCGGCCTTTGCCGCGCAGAAACAAGACCTTATCGATCGACCAACTCGCCGCTGCCGTCCTGCTGCGTTACCCGCGCTATCTTGACCCGCTCACCAACCTGCCCTGTACGCCGGAAATCCTCGTCATGCGTTTGCTCTCTGGCGTTCAGCGCCGAAATGTTGCACTAGTCCCCTTGCGAAGGTTGGTTGGGCGGATAAGACGCGCTTTTGCGCAGTTTGTGGGACCGAGATGAAATTCCAACCCATTGCCCACCGGAACTTTCTGTTCCTGCAAGGCCCCCCCGGTCCGTTCTTCTGGCAATTGGCGCAGCGCTTGCGCGGCCTGGAATGCGGCATTTTCAGAATCAACCTGAACGGCGGCGATAAGATCGACTGGCCGGGCGAAGCGACCAATTATCGCGGCAACCGTAAACGCTGGACGCTCTTCATCGATCGGTTTCTCAATGATCATGCGATTACCGACGTTGTGCTGTTTGGAGATTGCCGCCCACTGCATATGGCGGCGCACCGCATGGCCCAGCTCCGCAAGATCGACGTTCACGTCTTCGAAGAAGGCTATATCCGACCGGATTGGCTGACGCTGGAACCTAGCGGGGTCAACGGCAACAGCTCCCTGCCGCGCGAGCCGGACTGGTATCTGGAGGAAGCGCGCTCGCTGCCGCCTTTGCCGGAACGGCCGACGATCACGGCGAGCTTCAATCGCCGCGCGCGAGATAGCTATCGATATTACTCGCGCACCTGGCTGATGCGGCCATTCTACCCTTTCTATCAGTCGCACCGCAAAGGCTCGGTGGTGATCGAGGGTATCGGCTGGCTCTACAAATTCCTGCGTGAAAGGCGCGACGCTCGCCATACCGAGCGCGTGACGGCGCAGCTGGATGCGGCGCCCTATTTCCTCTTCCCGCTGCAGCTGTCGACCGATTTCCAGATCCGTGAACATAGTCCGTTCGTCGATATGGAAGAAGCGGTCGAATATGTGCTCTACAGTTTTGCGCGCCGCGCGCCCGAGGAGGCGCGCTTGCTCATCAAGGAGCATCCGCTCGATGCTCGCTTCATGGACTGGGGTGGCCGCATCGACCGGCTCGCAAAGAAGGCGGGCATTTCCGATCGCGTGCTGCACATCGCTGGCGGCGATCTTTCGGAACTGACCGAACGCGCTTGTGGAATGGTCACGGTCAACAGCACCTCCGCCACACTGGCGCTCGCCGCCGGCGTGCCGACGATGGCGCTGGGCAAGGCAATCTACAATGTCCCTGCTATCACATATCAGGGTCGGCTGGACGATTTCTGGACCAGAGCTCCAGCGCCGGACGGCAAGGTGTTCGATGCATTCCGCCGGGTACTCTATGATCGCTGCCTGATCTACGGCGGCCTTGCGAGCGAGACCGCAACCAGCATTCTGGTCGAATCCGCTCTGGAGCGACTCGCCGGTGATCGGGTCAGTCGCTGGGCGCCGACAACGCTCCTTGCGGCGGAATAGCGACGAGCTGCTCCAGCCAGCGATCGACCTTCTCGAAATGATCGCTCCAGGTCGGTGGTGCCCAGCCAGATAACCTTTCCAGCTGGGCCGCACGCATCACACTGTCGGGTGCAGCATAATCCTCGATGGCACGCGACCAGCCCAAGCCGTCGATTGGGCTGAAATAGTCGGGTATTTCGCCGGCCAGCTCGCGAAACACACCGAGGTCGCTGGCGATCACCGGCGTACCACACGCAAGCGCCTCGACCAGTGGCAGGCCGTAACCCTCCACGAAAGAAGAGAACAGTAAGGCGCGCGCGCCTCTCATATAGGCACTCAGCGTAGCGTCGTCGCACCGCGACAGTTCGATGACATGACTGCGGATTGCCTCGCTGCGCTCTAGCATATCGACCGCCTGCTCGCACTCCCAGCCGCGCTGGCCGATGATGACGAGTTGGGGAGTAGCGGCGCCTAAACGGCGCGCGAGCTGCGCCCACACGTTGAGAATCAGCAAATGATTTTTTCGGCCTTCGATCGTGCCCAGCATCACGAAATAGGGCCGAGCGAGCAGAGGCGTTGATGACAACAGCCCATTGTCCGCATGCACAGACATCTCCACTCCGAGGGGAGCGACCAGGGATGGCGGCACCTTCACGGACTGCTGCAGACTGGCGAAAACGCTCAGTTCACTAAGGGTATCGCGGCTATTGCCGATCACGCCGACGGCATGGCGAAGCAACACCGCCATCCGCCGTAAATGCTTCTCCGGTTCACCCGGCCGGCAATATTCCGGATGGGTCAGTGGAATGAGATCATGCACAAAATAGACGGGTTTGACCCCGCTACGCGCCAGCCAGGTCTTATGACCGGGCTTATCGAGCCCGGTATGACCGACATTGAGGTAGATACGACCGGCACTCTCACGCGAACGTTCGCGGGGCAGCAACAAGGACGGAAGAACACTCAGCACCAGGCCGCGAAGTCGCTGGCGCGCATCCTCGCTATGGCCTTCAAGCAGCAGGTCGAAGAACAACCGCGACAGCTCGGGTGACAGGATACGTGTCGTCCCGCCCCGTTGCACCACCGCCCTCGCCCGCCCTCCAAAATGTGCAACATAGGCTAGGCAGGTGCGATCGATCCCGGTCGGGAACATGCCGCGCCATGCACGCCAAACGAGGCGGCTGACATCGAGGAGCAGATAGTCTGACACGGCGCCATCCATCGCCCGAGGCCCCCGTCAGAATATGTTCGTGTTCTGGATCGTCGCGATCGGATAAACGATTTGCGAAACCGCCTGAAGGAATTTGGAGAAGTCGGTGAGCGGCGCGTTGGAGACGTAGATCACGTCCTTATCCTTGATAGGAAAGGACTGGGCGGCGAACAGAATTGCGGGATCGCGCATGTTCACACGGTAGATGATAGGGATTTTGCCGTCCGCCATGGGCTGGATGGGCGGTTGCGCCACTCCGGCAAACATGGCGGCATCCTCGAAGCGGAAAATGAACACCCCTTTGGGATTCGCACGCTGATCATCCAGGCCGCCGATCCTGCCAAGTGCTTGCGACAGTGTCAGGCCGGTGCCCTCGAAGGAGACTTCCTCACTCCTGCGCACTGAACCGAGTGCCGTGAAGCTGTATGGCTGGAAAAGCAACGTGACGACATCCTGGGCTTGCAGACGGATGTTCTGTCGGGGATCGCGGATCACGGATTCAAGCGGCATCGCGCTGACCCGATCGCCACGCGTCACCTGAATAGTCATCTTGTCAACGGGCTGTTTGGTTCCACCGGCGGCGGCCAGCGCATCCAGCAGCCGTTCCCCCTTGGGGGTCAACTGCATTCTGACGCTCGTCGCAACATCGCCGACGATGGTCGCCTCTGTCGCCGTCTGTCTAGTTATTCGCACCACAACCTGGGGATCATGCGCCTTGCCAGCCAGGCGCGCCTGTATCTGCTGCGCGACCTGCTGCGGCGTCCGCCCTGCCGCGGTGATTGTTCCGGCGAACGGCACCCGGATCATGCCGCTGCTCTCCACCACCTGTTCCGGCAACTGAGATGTGCGCGACACGACAGTCGCCGTCGACATGGCGGAGGGGAGATCTCCGGCGACAGTCGTGCCGAACAAGGCGGCCGGCGGCGCTTCCCATATCGAAATATCAAGCATATCGCCCGGCCGGACGATCGTGTCGTTCACCAAGCCGTCGCCAAGATCGTCGGAAAATCGAGCAAGGTTCTGGCTGGCAGCCAGCCGGCGCGCAACTTCGTCAGTCACCTGGACAATCCGCACCGTACCATCGCTAACCGATGTTCCTTCAGTGCCTTTGATCGCACCGGTCGAAGGCCCCTGGCGAGGAAGCGACGCGCAGCCCGCGAGCAGCGGCAAACCAACGAGGGCGACAATGAGCAAAGACTTGGGGGTTGTAGCGAGAGGATTTTTCCTGACTCGCCTCGTCACAATAGCCGGCACATTCAGACCTTCCGGTAAACATTAACGGTTTCATCGACGCACCGCCGCCAAGTGTAACCGCGGGCCACACGCTTGCCCTTCTCTATAGATGAAGCGCGCCAACTGTCATCTTCCAAACCACGCGCAATTGCGTCACTGAATGCTCGCATATCGTCAGGCTCGATCAGCATTGCAGCACCCTGCATCACCTCCGGAAGACAGGAGCGATTGGACACGATGGTGGGGACGCCCGCAGCCATCGCCTCCACGGGCGGTAATCCGAACCCTTCGTAAACGGATGGGAACAGAAACAGTCGCGCGTTCGCATAGATGGCAGGCAAATAACGATCTTCGATGAACCCTAGCAAAACCACTCGCCCGCGACGTTGCGCTCCTTCCAGTTGAGCGCGTAACGGGCCATCCTGCCAGCCATCGGCGCCAGCAATCGCCAGTTTAAGGCCGGTCGCGTGACGTTCCGCATAGTCCTCAAAGGCGGCAACAGCCTTTTCAAGGGATTTGCGTGGCTCCAGCGTCGCGACGCAGAGCGCATATTGTTCGGGCGCGAGGCCATAGCGCGCGAGCAGTGCGCCATCTTGCGGCTGGGAATCGCGGAAGAAGGCCGGTTCGACGCCCAGTGGCACGGCCGTTATCCGATCGAGAGGGATCTGCGCGAACGTCCCCAGTTCCCTACGTATCCACTCGGAATCCGTTATAATGTGGCTGGCAGCTGCAAGGGACCGCCAAAAGTTTCGCTCGAACGCCTGCACACGAGCGGCGGGATGGAACTGCGGATAGTGAAATACCGAGAGGTCGTGGACCGTCACGATGGGCCGCTCCGCCTCGAGCGGCAGCAGATAGTTGGGGGCATGAAAAATGCGCCCGCGGAACCCCCTGGCATGGGCTAACCTTCGCAAGAAACGTGGCACTCGGTTCCTTCGTGCCGGGCCTTCGGTCAGAAATGGCGAGGCATCGTCGAACCATCGCCGATCGCGATAATAGCGCACGCTTTCGACCGTCGGGTGCATCGCCAAGCCCTGACTAAGATGCCATGCGTAGCGGCCTATTCCCGTCAATTGATTGGACAGCGCATCGATCGCCAAGGCGATCTGCATCATGCTTTTTCCAGCATCCAGGCAAGCGTCTGCTCGAGGTCTGTCCGGCTCAACGGACCTATGACTTGCTCGAGCTTCTCACTGCTTCCGCACAAGGAGGCGACTTCGCTCGTCCGCACGAAAGCAGGGTTAACCCGGATCTCCATCTCGTAACCTGCCAGCGAGCACGCGAGAGCGAAAACCTCTTTGAGACTCGTGGCATGCCCGGAGCAAATGTTGAAGGTTTCACCGACTGCCTTAGCGCAATCAAGCAGCCTCCGGTAGGCTGTCACAACGTCGCGAACATCCGACCAGTCGCGTTCAACATCGATGTTCCCCAACTCGATCGCAGGAGCGCGCCGCTTGAGATGATCGATTATCTTCGGGACGAGAAAATTGGACGCCTGCCCCGCTCCGGTGTAGTTGAAGGGCCGCACGATGATGATCGGCAATCTGTCGCCGAAAAGGCGCGCCATATGTTCCATGGCGATCTTCGAGACGGCATAATCGTTGGCTGGGTCGGGCGGATTGTCCTCCGTGATCATCCCACCATGGCGGTTGCCGTAGATATTAGCACTGCTAGCCAACAATATGGCGCTTGGCGGAGTTTCAAGCCTAGCGAGAGCCTCAAGCAGATTGCGCGAGGCCAACAGGTTCGTTTCGTATATTTCGGTCACATCGCTATGCGCAACATGCGCTATTCCAGCCAGATGAACAACCTTGTCCGGCCGGGCGCTTTCCACCAACTGACGCACCTGTTCGCGATCTTTCAGGTCGCAGACGTGCGTTGTGAAGAGACCAGCGACCACCGCCGCATGATCATCACGCACGGCGCCATGCACCTCATGCCCCTGGCTGAGGAGTTCCGCCGCCATATGCAGACCAGTAAAGCCGCCGGCACCCGTAATGAGATATCTCGCCATAGTTCTGCCTGACTATCTCACGCTCATTCCGCAGCCAACGCCGCTCGCCAGATTACTAAAATCCTGCTCAGAACGAACTGTTGTTCACATTGCGGCGCAAGTCCGCCTCGACCATCATATGACACAGTTGTTCCAACGACGTGGTCGGCTGCCAGCCCAATTGCGTCCTGGCCTTGACCGCATCCCCAACCAGCAGATCGACTTCCGCTGGACGATAAAAGCGTGGATTGATTCGCATGACGGTCTTGCCTGTCGATGTGCAGATCGCGCGTTCATCCTCCGCCTGCCCTTCAAGCGCGATATCGATGCCTGCCGCCGCGAAAGACATGGCGACGAAATCGCGGACCGTTTCGGTGCGGCCAGTCGCCAGCACATAGGTATCTGGCTCGTCGGCCTGCAACATGCGCCACATGCCTTCTACATATTCCTTGGCAAACCCCCAATCACGCTTGGCGTCAATATTGCCGAGTTCGAGGCAATCGAGCAGCCCGAGCTTGATCTTGGCAACGCTGTCCGTGATCTTGCGCGTCACAAACTCCCTGCCGCGCAGTGGGCTTTCGTGGTTGAACAAGATGCCGCTACAGGCGAACATATCGTAGCTCTCGCGGTAGTTGATCGTTGCCCAGTGCGCGAAAAGCTTGGCCACTCCATATGGACTACGCGGCCAGAATGGAGTCGTCTCATCCTGCGGAACCGCTTGCACCTTCCCGAACATTTCGGACGTGCTCGCCTGATAGAAGCGGATGGTGGGGTCAACGATTCTGATGGCTTCGAGCATGTTGAGCGCGCCGATGCCGGTGATCTGCGCCGTCGTCACAGGCTGATCGAACGAGACGCCCACGAAGCTCTGCGCGGCGAGATTGTAGACCTCGCTCGCCGCGGAGTTCTGCAGCAACCGGACAGAAGAGGCCAAATCTGTAAGATCATATTCCACAACGTGGAGATTCGGATGCCCGAAGATACCCAATTCCTCGACACGCCAGAAGTTTACCGAACTGGTGCGCCGATAGGTGCCATAAACTTGATAACCCTTTTCCAGCAGAAGCTGCGCAAGATAGGCACCGTCCTGCCCGCCCAAACCAGTGACAACCGCCGACCTCATCCACTCACCTTCCCTTAACTTCGTGCAACATTTCCGCAGTTTCGCGACACCGCCTTTTCCTGCGTTCAGGCCCGCTCAGTGCTTTCTCCCGATGACCTAGCATCGCCAGGACTTGCGCTAATCCGCAAACAGCCGACATGTCCAAAATCGGAAAAATTGGCTGACCCCGACAGGCAGAACCGGGCGCTGACACATGACCGACTGCCGATCGTTCGTGCAGAAATCACAGATCGCACCCTCGATCATTGACCGCAAAATCCTGCGCTCCACTATAGCGACAGGCCTCGCTTTAGGTGGGGCGGCCCTGTTGCGCAATAGGCCAGGGGGCGTCGCGAAGCGTATGGCCCGCTCATGAACGAACGCCGAATCCGCATTGCAAATGGGACTCAATGGAGGCATGTCGGCGCCCACACAAAACGGCGTGCGGTGGAGCGACCTGGAACGCAGAGGACCAAATGCTAGAACAAGTCGGTCAATTTACCGAACCCAATGAACACCCTCCGCACGAAGACAAATCGAACTCACTTGGAAGTGCCTTGATCGAAAAAATCCGGCGGCTCGGATGGGTTTTCGTCGCAACCGTCATCATCCCGACGTCGGCGGCTCTACTCTACTTCGGCCTTTTTGCGTCAGACGTCTATATTTCCGAGTCCGAGTTCGTCGTTCGCAGCCCCGACAAGCCGGAAGCGACAGGGCTAGGCTTCCTGCTGAAGTCGGCAGGTTTCTCTAACTCGAGCGAAATTGTCTACGCGGCGCAGGAGTATCTCAAATCTCGCGACGCACTTCGAACCGTAAATGGTGAAGAGGCGTTCCGCCGGGCATATCAGCAGAACTCGATCTCCATCTTCGATCGTTTCAACGGCACCGGCTGGTCGGGAACCTTCGAGGATCTGTATGACTATTTCCGCGGGAAGGTGAACGTCACTTACGATTCGGGCACCGGTATAACGTCGTTGAAAGTTCGCGCATATGATGCGCAATCGGCCTTGCGGTTCAACCAGTTGCTGCTTGAGCAGGCCGAGCATATGGTGAACCGCCTCAGCGAACGAGGCCGCACGGATCTCATTGGCTTCGCGCAACAGGAAGTGGACAAGGCGAAGGCAAGCGCGCTTGACGCCGGCAAAGCGTTGTCAACCTATCGCAACCGATATGGCGTCGTAGACCCGGAAAAGCAGGCCTCGATCCAACTCCAGATGATATCCAAGCTTCAGGATGAATTGATCGCGAGCCGGACCAGACTGGCCGTGTTGCAGAACTTCGCCCCCCTCAATCCCCAAATCACCACGCTGCAAGCGCAAGCGGCGAGCCTTGCTCGGCAGGTAGAGGAAGAAAGCGGCAAGGTTGCAGGCGGTCGCGGGTCGCTTGCGGACAGAGCCGTCGAATATCAGCGCCTGGCGCTGGAGAACGAATTCGCGGGAAAGCAATTGGCTGCGGCCATGGCCTCTCTCGAGCAGGCGAGGAATGAAGCGCGCCGGAAGCAAGCCTATGTGGAGCGCGTCGTCCAGCCTAACCAGCCGGATGCCCCGCTCGAGCCACGGCGACTTCGCGGCATCTTCGTCACCCTCGTCATGGGTCTGATCGCGTGGGGAATCATCTCCATGCTGGTGTCCGGCATTCGCGAACACAGGACCTAGGCTCGTGCGCGACACTGATGCATCTTTGCTGGAATCCGTCGCTGTCCAGGCGCGCGTGATCAAGGCGTTGTTCATTCGCGAGGTACTCACGCGGTTCGGGCGACACAATATCGGTTTTCTTTGGATTTTCGTCGAACCGATGCTGTTCACGCTCGGCGTAACCGCCCTCTGGACGGCAATCGGCGCCTCCCACGGCTCGTCTCTTCCGATCGCGGCTTTCGCCCTCACTGGCTACAGCAGTGTTCTCCTGTGGCGCAACATGCCGAGCCGATGCATCGGGGCAGTGCTTCCCAACCTAAGCCTGATGGTTCATCGTAATGTGAAACTCATAGACATCTTCCTTAGTCGACTCATTCTCGAAGCGGGCGGAGCCACGATGTCCTTCATCCTATTGGGCATAGTTTTCACAACCATCGGCCTGATCAATCCCCCCGAAGATCTCCTTAAAATTGTCGGCGCCTGGCTGATGATCGCGTGGTTTGGCGCCGGTCTGGCAACACTGCTGGGGGCGTGGGCGGAGGAGTTCGAGATTGTCGAAAAACTTTGGCACCCGGCATCCTATTTGCTCTTCCCTCTGTCCGGCGCAGCATTTCTCGTCGATATATTGCCGAAGCAGGCACAGGATATCATCCTCTATCTGCCGATGGTCCATGGCGTCGAGTTGCTTCGCGAGGGATATTTCGGAACGGTCTTCGTAGCCCATTACGACATGGCCTATATGGCGACATGCAATGCGGTGCTGACCTTCTTCGGTCTCGTGCAAGTGCGGCGTACGGCCAGAAAGATTGTGCCAGTATGATCGAACTGGTCGATGTCTCCAAATTTTACCAGACCAGGCGCGGTTCAAAGCCCGTGCTTGAGGGGATCAATCTGAAAGTGACCCCTGGCGAACGTCTAGGCATATTGGGGCGCAACGGCGCCGGCAAATCGACATTGATCCGCCTGATCGGAGGGGTCGAATCTTTCCAGCGGGGCCAGATCAACCGGACCATGACCGTTTCCTGGCCTTTGGCCTTCGCAGGCGGCTTTCACTACGCTCTCACCGGCCTCGACAATCTCCGCTTCATCTGCCGAATCTATAATGTTGACATCGCCAGGGCCACGGGTTTTGTTTCGGAATTTTCCGAGTTGGGTCTTTATCTCGACGAGCCCATCCGTCACTATTCGGCCGGCATGCGGGCACGTCTAGCCTTTGCCATATCGATGGCAATAGAATTCGATTGTTTCCTGATAGATGAGGTCGTCGCCGTGGGAGACCCGCGATTTCATGTCCGCTGCAATTATGAACTTTTCGAAAAAAGATCGGACCGTGCCAAGATCATCGTCTCACATGATGTAAATTTCATCCGCGCACATTGCAGCAGAGCTGTAGTTTTGCTGGATGGAAAACTTTACCATTTTGATGAAATAGATGACGCTTATCGATTCTACGACCAGACACTTCAATAGCACCGGCCCTCACTTGCCAGATCCCGATTTGGTCCATTCGCGAAAGCGCCATCTCTTCATCGATGTTTCGGTGATCTCGCGCGAAGACGCAGGAACCGGCATACAGCGAGTCGTGCGGGCTCTTTGGAGCGAACTTACCGGACACATATGGCAGAATGTGATGATCTGCCCGGTTGCCGCAACGCGGGACCGCGGTTACGTGATAGTATCAAACGATTTCCTTGATCGAACGGCGCCGGCGGATGGCAACAGCCACAGCGCAATCGACCCGCGCGCGGGTGATCTGTTCCTCGGGCTTGATCTGGCCGCTCACCTCTTGCCGCGGCACGACAGACAAATCGCCCGGTTCAAGGCGCTAGGCCTGTCGGTTCATATCATCGTCTATGACATGTTGCCCTATTTGCACCCGCAATGGTTCCGCTTGCGCGCTCGGTATAACTTCCGGCGATGGCTGCGCTTCTTGGACCGGCACGCGGACCAACTCATCTGCATATCGCAAAGCGTGGCGGCGGATGTGGATCGATGGATCTACCGTCGCAGATTATTGCCCGGGCGAAACATCGCCGTCAGCACGATCCGGCTCGGCAGTGACATTGCCGGGTCCATGCCCAGCAAGGGCCTTCCGTCAGGCATCGACGAGCTTCGAGCCTGGATGACCGCCGGCCCTTGCATCATCACGGTCGGAACTATCGAGCCGCGGAAAGGTCACGACCGGATCCTGGCGGCCTTCGAGCATCTATGGAGCGGCCGGGCCACTATGCCGGTGCGCTTGCTCGTTGTGGGTCGTCCTGGGTGGAACACCGCCAAACTGCAAGCGCGGATCAAAGCCCATTCGGAATATGGGGCCAGGTTGCGCTGGATCGACGATGCAAGCGACGAATTGCTCGAACGAATTTACGCATGTGCGGGAGGCGTCATGTTTGCATCCCACGGCGAAGGATTGGGTCTGCCTCTCCTGGAAGCGGCCGCACATTCGAAACCTGTGCTAGTGCGCGACCTACCCGTCTACCGGGAACTGGGCCTTGCGAACGTGCGGTGGTTTACGGATGATTACGCACAGGCACTGGCTGAAACGATCCTTTCCTGGATCGGCGACTGGTCAGATCACGCGCCAAAGCCTCAAACCCTGCCAAGCTGGCAAAATTCTGCTGACGACCTGATCGCCCGTTTAGGCCTTTCCTCAGAACGAATAAGTCGCTCGCTCTCTGCGGGAACCGAAGGCGAGACCGATTGAAGATGCCAGGCAAACACCATAATGGACCCCAGCCGAAACGCCTTGGCCAACATAGAATGGAAGTCGACGAAATGAGCGGAATGCGAACTGAGGACATTAAGTGGTTTCACTCATTCGAACTGGCTGACGGTACGAAGATAAACGGCATCAAGCCCTACGACGTCCAGTTGCAGGAAGCTGATGCTTTTTTCTCCGAACCCCTCGATGGTAAGAGCGTGCTGGACATTGGCTCATGGGATGGATTCTTCTCATTTGAAGCGGAACGACGCGGCGCCGCGAGGGTCGTGGCCACCGACAATTTCTGCTGGTCGGGAGAAGGATGGGGATCAAAGGATGGCTTCGATCTCATTCACACGAAATTGCAATCGAAGGTCGAAGCGTTCGATGTTGATGTGAACGACCTGCCCGCCAGCGGTCTGGGCCAATTCGATGTCGTGCTGTTTCTAGGTGTCTTCTATCATTTGAAGGACCCGTATGCGGGCCTGGAAAATGCAGCGAAGATGTGTGCAGATCATCTCGTCGTGGAGACGGTGACGGCGCTGCCGCGCGAAAAACTGCCTGCTATGCGTCTTTTTGCTCCGGCCGAGTTGGGAGGCGATCCTACCAATTTTTGGGCTCCTAACATTCCTGCTCTTGAACTGATGTTGCGTACCTTCGGGTTTTCACGGATCGAAGCGCTCGCATCCCCCGCGTCCCCCGCTCATCCCCTTGCGCGGAAATCGATGCTCACGCGCAGTTCGCAAGAGACAGTCTATCGCTCCATCATCCATGCTTGGCGCTGAACGCTCCCGTGTATATGGCTTCGCGGCAAGCATGCCAGGCGGTCCGAATTTCGCCGGATGGCGCCGGGCCTGCCGCCTGTTGCGCTCTCACAGATATGAACCGGATGGGACACCCGTCGCTTTATGCCTATCGAAACGAGATCGATGACAACGCTGCATGGATTGCTGAGCGTGCAAGATGCGGAGTTCGTCGAGCAAGCTTATCTGTTGGTGCTCAACCGCAAGGTCGATCCGACGGGCCTCGACTATAATCTTGCCAAGCTTCGAACGGGGATTAGCAAGCTCACTATCATAGGAGACCTTCGCCGGTCTACCGAAGGGCGTGCCTACTCGCCAGCGCTTCCAGGTTTGGATCGCGCACTCCGTCGCCATCGCCTTTGCAATCTTCCATTTGCCGGTTGGCTCTTCCGAGGCTTTTGGCGCAGCGAGAGCGACAGAGCCATCGACCGACATCTGAGGGCTATCGTCAACGAACTCGGACGACTCCGTGAAGTTGCGGCGATGCAGCCGGAGCATGTCGGACGCACCGACGATCACGCCAAGGAAATTCCCGCCTCCCAAGGCGAAATCCATGCCGTTATGGCTAAGCTCGGTCCGCAAGCCAGACGCATTTTCGTAAGGCTCGCCGCCCAAATCTCCTCGAACTGAGTATAGTATGCGCATCGTCATCGACCTTCAGGGGGCTCAATCCCACGGATCCCGAAATCGGGGCATCGGCCGCTATTCGATCGCGCTCACTCGAGCCATCATTAGGAACGCCGGCGCGCATGAAATACTGATCGTCCTCAACAATGCCTTCCCGGAAACGATCGAACCCATCAAGGCCCAGTTTGCAGACGTGCTCACTCCAGATCAAATTCGGGTTTTCCAATCGCTAACGCCGGTAGCTCGGCAAAATGCAGAAAATGATTGCCGTCGAATAGCGTCGGAACTTTGCCGGGAGGCCTTCATCGCCTCACTCGCGCCTGATCTTGTCCATATATGCAGTCCGATGGAGGGACTTACTGACGATGCTGTCGCCAGCATCGGCACCTTTTACACCGGGGTCACCACGACCGCGACAATTTACGATCTGATCCCGCTCATTCATAGCGAAGTATATCTGCGCGACCCCGGCATGACGACTGCCTATCATGAGGCGCTCGATAATGTCCGTCGCGCCGACATGCTTCTGGCCATTTCACAATCCTCCGCCGACGAAGCTATCGAGCATCTTGGCTTCCCGCCATCCCGCTCCGTCGATATTGGCACCGCCGCAGACGACTTTTTCCGAAAGATCCACCTCTCGGCGGCCCAGAAGGAAGCCGTCTTGAAACGATACGGCTTCAGCCGGCCGTTCCTGATGTACACCGGTGGCAACGATTTCCGGAAGAATATCGAGGCTCTAATACGCGCTTTTGCAGCTTTACCCGCTGTTGAGCGCAAGAAGTATCAACTTGCGATCGTTTGCGCTTTTAACGATCCCGACAGGGTAAGACTTAATGCGCTTGCAAAAGAACACGGCCTCCCGCCTGACGCCCTGGTCTTGACCGGCTTCGTCAGTGACGATGATCTTCTTTCGCTCTACAATCTTTGCAAACTCTTCGTTTTCCCCTCGTGGCATGAAGGGTTCGGTCTACCGATCCTGGAGGCGATGCACTGTGGGGCTCCGGCCATCGGCTCCAATTGCTCCAGCATACCCGAAGTGATTGGTTGGGAAGAGGCTCTTTTCGATCCCAGAGACGATCATTCAATCCGAGATATGATCCTCAAAGCCCTCACCGATGATGAGTTTATGTCGGCCTTGACGGCCCACTGCGCGCGACAGTGCCAGACATTTTCATGGGATGTAACGGGCAAGAAGGCAGTCGACGCGTTCGAGCGCCTGTATAGCGAACGAAAGCCGCGGCCGACCGCTTCCCCGCCGGCCACGCGCCTGAAACTTGCCTTCGTCTCCCCCCTACCCCCCACTCAAAGCGGCATTGCCGACTATTCACGTTTGCTAATCGAAAGCTTGTCGCGATATTACGATATCGAAGCTGTGGTAGAAGCGAAGGATCTTACTAAAACGGATCCCATCGAGACGGAGTATGGACCTGTCCCGATTATAACGGTCGAGCAACTTAGTCAAAATTACTCTGATTATCAGCGGATTCTATATCAGGTCGGTAACTCGGAATACCACGATGAGATCAGGAGCTTGAGCAATCATCTTCCGGGTGTAACTGTTCTGCATGATTTTTATTTAAGCGGCTTGGCTCGATATCAGGCCTATTGGCGAAACGACCGTCCCCGTTGGCTAAACGACCTCTATGAGGAACATGGCCTTTCAGCGCTCTATCGACATCTGAATGCCGAGAATGAGGACGACGTGCTGTGGGATTATCCTTGCTGCGCTTCCATCGCTCGACATTCAAAAGCAGTGATCGTCCATTCAGAGTATAACCGCAGACTCGCGGCGCAATGGCTCGGGAACGAAGAGGCTGCCCGATGGACCATTGTGCCGCATTTGCGCGCGACGCCCGTGCTTTCGGGCAACGAAGCAGCCCGGAAGCACCTGAACCTGCCGCCAGATGCCTCGATCTTGTGCTGCTTCGGCATCGTCGGCCCGATGAAGTGCAATTTGGAAGTGCTGCGCGGCTGGCTGGCGTCGAATGCAGCGGCAGACCCCAACGCCATGCTTCTTTTCGTCGGCAAAAATGATGACGGGGATTACGGAGAGGAATTGCTCGATGAAATAAAGGCAAGCGGGCTAGGCGACCGCATCAGAGTAACAGGCTGGGCGGATGAAGCCGACTTCCACGCCTATCTCCAAGCATGCGACGTCGCAATCCAGTTGCGCACTCTGTCGCGAGGAGAGACATCGGGCGTGGTCCTGCACAGTATGAGCTATGCCATCCCGACGATCGTCAATGCCAATGGCTCCATGGCAGAGATCCCCGACGACGGCGCTTATTGCCTTCCCGACAAGTTCACACTCAACCAATTGACCGGCGCGATCAATGCACTGCATGACGATCCGGGCCTGCGGCAACGGATCGGCAATGCCGCGCGAGACATCATTGCCGCAAGACATTCGCCTGAGGCCTGCGCCCGTGCTTATTATGAACGGATCGAAAAGGCTTATGAAGTTCCATCATTGCCCGACGCGATCGTCCATCAACGTCGCGGACTCACTCTGCACGAACTTGGGCAATTGGCGCCCATCGTTGTCGCGTCGACGACCCATCCCGTCTCGAAGAATCTTTATATCGACGTTTCCGTCCTTGCCCTCGTAGACGCGAAAAGCGGCATTCAACGCGTCGTCCGTAGTATCCTACACGCATTGATAAAAAGGTTTCGCCCCGGCCTCCGTATCGAACCGATCTATTATGTGCCAGAGCAGGGTCTCTATCGATTCGCTCGACAATTTTCTCGCTCATTCATCGGCCAGCCCGAGGAAATCCTGGGCGACGACGTTGTTGAGTTCGCCCGTGGCGATGTGTTTCTTGGCTTGGATCTTTGCCAGAACTTCGTGATCCATGCTGAAGGTCTTCTTAAATTTCTGCGAAATATCGGCGTTGAGATACATTTCGTTGTCTATGATCTCCTCCCCCTAAGTCTGCCCGACTATTTTCCCGACGAGGTGCCTGCCCAGCATGAACGTTGGCTGAAAGTCATCGCCCAAATGGATAGCGCCATCTGCATTTCCCAGGCTGTAGCGGATGAGATGCCAGTGCATCTCGATGCGCTCGATCTAACAATCGAGCGCCCCCTCGCGATTAACTGGTTCCATCTCGGCTCTGATCTCCAGCAGTCACTGCCCACCCGCGGATTGCCCGCCAATGCAGCCGGCATTCTGGAAAAGTTGCGGCTCCGCCCAAGCTTTCTGTCGGTCGGCACTTTGGAACCACGCAAGGCTCAGGCAGATTTACTCGCTGCGTTCGACACTCTTTGGCGCAGTGGCCAAGATGTAAATCTTGTCCTCGTGGGCAAGGAAGGCTGGCGAGTCGAGCGATTGGTCCGTCAGTTGCGGACGCACCCGGAGCTAGGAAAGAGACTGTTCTGGCTAAAAGGAATAAGCGACGAGTATCTCGATGAAGTTTATGCCGCA
Organism: Sphingobium xanthum; assembly: GCF_019737615.1. GTDB lineage: Bacteria > Pseudomonadota > Alphaproteobacteria > Sphingomonadales > Sphingomonadaceae > Sphingobium > Sphingobium xanthum. Next base: position 495,129 of record NZ_JAHKKS010000002.1, read on the forward strand.
TGCAGTTGCCTCGTTGCCGCATCGCTCGGCGAGGGCTTCGGCCTTCCTTTGATCGAAGCGGCGCAGCATGGGCTCCCTGTTCTCGCTCGCGACGTGCCGGTCTTCAGGGAAGTGTTGGGAGCGTCGGGCACTTATTTCGCGAAGGAAGCGAATGCGAACGCAATTGCCGAGGCAGTACAAGCATGGATTGATGCCGTAGAAAACCGGACGACCTCCCTCGAGACGGACATTCGAGCGCCAACGTGGGACGCGAGCAGCGAAGCTCTGCTCAACGCGATTTTCCAAAAGGAGACGCCCTATCGCATGTGGCGCAAGGATGTCGAATGATTGAGGTTCAGCCCTTTCCTGCGAGTCGCCCTGCGTGATGGCGAGGTTCATGCCGAACCCCTGTGCAGACGAGCAGTGGTGTGAATGGTACCGCTCAAGAGAGCAACGGGTTGGAATAAGAAGATCGCCCTATCGCATCAAAATTTTCCTTTGAAAGAAATGATAGTCGATCTGATCCATCAGATCATCATAACTAAAAATTTTGCTAATTGAGTGAAAATATTGACGGAGCGCAGGCATGACAACGATTACATCAGATGACCTGCCAGAACTAATTAAACTAATCGATGAATTAGGCGGAAATACGAATGATGAAAGATTGTCTCAGCAATATATTCCATTAAATTTCAGCTACGCCACGGTAGTAGATGAATTTCTTGATCCCTACTCGGAAGAGTATTTGGATCAGCAGGTGCAACTTTACCGTGAGATCGCCAATCGTCCGTTAAACCAGGAAACGGGGGAGCTTCACCCGGTGGACGTTGGTCAACTCGTCGGCACAGCCAATCCTTTGGGTAGTCGTGACGTCAATCATATTGCCGACTATGTGCGGGCACTCGCGACCATGCTCAGCCTCTCTGACGTGGGCAACGCCGCCAGAGTACTCGATATGGGAGCTGGTCACGGCACGAGCTCGGAGATCTTCGCTTTCGCTGGTTGCAAGGTTCACGCTATCGACATCGATCCGGCGCTGGGCGATCTGAGCCAGCGCCGCGCCGCTATACGGGGTCTGGATATCGAGCGGAGCCTGCTCAACTTCGACAATTTGCATGCGATCGCCGACGGGGCTTATTCTGCCGCCTATTTCTTTCAGTCCTTTCATCATTGCATGCGGCCTTGGGAACTCATCAATACACTCAAGCAAAAATTGCTACCGGAAGGCGTGATCGCGTTCGCCGGCGAGCCATTGCAGACCAGTTGGTGGAAAAATTGGGGGCTTCGGCTCGATCTCGAGTCACTTTATGTGGCTCGTCGTTTCGGTTGGTTCGAATCTGGCTGGTCGCATGCCTTCATCCGTGATTGTTTTGAGCGTAACGAAATGACGCTCACCTTCTTCAATGGCGGGCTTGGCGGCACCGAATATGGGTTCGCGACGAAGGATGATGAAAAGCGTGCCGCAATTGTCCATAAGGCTGAAATTTTAGGCTTGAAGGAGGTTCGCTCCGCCGATCGTGCCGACCTTCCGCAAGGCCGCTACCATAGTGAGGCGGGAGAGCGGACGACGCTCGATAATCACCTCGCCTTCCGGCAAAGGCCGGGCGCAGGCGGCGCACTATTCTTCGGACCATACACACCGTTTTCGGCTGGGACTTATGAATTGTCGCTGGTCGCCGAGGCGTCGGCAGGAAGTGAAGGAACGTTGCTGCTCGATGTGAGAAGCCAAGCAGGCACGGTGAAATGGTTTCAGGAAGAAATTCCTGTTCCCGCCACCGGTTCGCGCCAAACGATATCGCGGACGTTTATGTTGCCGCATGCGGTGAGTGATATTGAGTTTCGTGCATTCGTCCGTCCTGATCATCAGTGGACAGTCACGGTACCGACCCTCCGCCGAGCGTCGCCGGCACCTGAGTGAAGAACTTGTCTTACAGTTGGGAAAACGCTTCGGCGGCTGCCAACCATCAAGGCAACGAGGAACGCACATGTCGACATCCGTCGCGAGCATCATAGGCATGCCACCCGAATGGGCGCCGCAGGAGCATCTGTGGATCGGCTTTCCAGGCGCTGTGAGCGAGTGGCCATTTGCGCGCGACGCAGCACAGAAGCAGGCGGCGGCTTTCGCCAACACCGTGAGCAACGCCGGTCAAGCCGTCATCTTATGCGTGCGCAGCGAAGTCGATTTCGATATCGCGCGTGCGCTTGCCGCGCCCAGGGTAGATATACGTCTCGAAGCATTCGGCGATATCTGGCTGCGCGACACCGGTCCGATCGGCATAAGGAAAAATGGCGCCCCAGCGCTTGCCGATTTCGATTTCAATGGGTGGGGAGGCAAGTTCCAAATGCCGGGCGACGAAGATATTGGCGCCCGTCTCGCCGCGAGCACCGGACTGCCGTGCCGCCACGTTCCCATGGTCTTCGAGGGCGGCGCCATTGATACGGACGGCACTGGACTGTTCGTCACTACCGAGCAATGTCTGCTCAATCCCAATCGGAACCCTTCGCTCGACCGCAGACAGATCGAGACATTGCTCGCCGGCGCGCTGGGTCTTTCATCCATGTTGTGGCTTGGTGAGGGTCTTCTCAACGATCATACTGATGGTCATATCGACAACCTCGCTCGATTTGTCGCGCCCGGCATCCTTGCGATTCCGCAAGCCACATGTTCCGATGATCCCAATACACTCGTCTTCGACGACGCCTCCGCACGAGCCCGCGCTTTTGGCCTTGAGGTCGCGCCCATGCCCTCGGTCGGTCGCTACGAGATTAACGGTGCGATCGTGCCGGCGAGCTACATGAATTTCTGCATCACCAATCGCGCCGTGATCGTGCCACAATATGGCACGCAGAACGATCAGGCGGCGCTTGATGCGCTGGCCCCCTTCTTTCCCGACCGTGCTCTTGTCGGCTTGCCCTCGGATGCCATATTGCGAGGAGGGGGCAGCTTTCACTGCATGAGCCAGCACATCCCTGCCACCGTTTGATTCCTTCCAGGATTTCGAGATGACTCAGGTCACCGTCGCCGCGCTACAACTCGCCTTCACCGACAATGAAGAAGACAATATCAGTCTCACCGCCGATATGGTGGCGAAAGCGGCCGCTCGCGGCGCCAAGATCATCCTGCCTCCGGAACTTTTCGAAGGACCCTATTTCTGCGCGGTCGAAGATGAAGCGATCTTCGCTCGCGCGCGTCCTGTTCACGAACATTCGGCCGTACTCGCGATGCAGAAGCTCGCGAAGGAGCAGCAGGTCTATATCCCTACCAGCTTCTTCGAGCGGGACGGGCAACATTATTTCAACAGTCTCGCGATGATCGACGATGCTGGTGAAATCATGGGTATATATCGCAAGAGCCATATCCCCGATGGTCCAGGCTACGAGGAAAAATACTATTTCCGCCCCGGCAACACAGGCTTCAAGGTCTGGCGAACCAGATATGGCACAATAGGCGTGGGCATCTGTTGGGACCAATGGTATCCTGAAAGCGCGCGCATCATGGCTTTGATGGGCGCCGAGCTGCTTTTCTATCCGACGGCAATCGGCTCCGAGCCCTACGATGTGGATCTTGATACAAGCCGCATGTGGCGCAGGGCCATGCAGGGTCACGCAGTGTCAAATTGCATGCCAGTGATCGCCGCTAATCGCATTGGCGAAGAAACATCGCCTAGCGGCACCCAGAAATTCTACGGCCATAGCTTCATCGCAAACGAATGGGGTGATCTGTTAGCCGAGGCTGAAGACTGGCAAACCGGAGCACTGGTTGGGACCTTAGATCTCGCCCAGGCCAGGAAGCACCGGGCCGGCATGGGTTTCTTTCGCGACCGACGACCTGATCTTTACGGGCGGCTAGCCCAGGATATTTGAGTAGAGATATCAAAAGGAGAGAAAAATGACCGTTGCCCGTATTTACATCATCCCAGCCGCAGACGGCAAAAGCGCGGAAATGGAATCCGCCCTCATCGGGCTTTCCAAACTCGTTGCAAAGGTCGATGGCAGCGAAGGCGTGGAGTTGTTACGCGATCTCGGCAACGAGCATCGCTTCATCTTCATCGAGAAATGGGTCAGCGAGGAGCATCATGCAAAGGGCTTGGCGGCTCTGCCCGCCGATGCGCTTGACGGCGTCCAGGCGGCAGCCGGCGGCCCGCCGGATGGCGCTTATTACAGCTACCTCGCAGCATGACTTGCTCGGCTTGCCATTGAGGCCGGATCGCGAAGGTTCCTCTTGGCAAGCCGCCAGCCCGACGGGCCAGCCGCTTCGAGCGGAGCTTGGCGGGACCGCATGCGCGTCGGCCCAAGCACATTCTGATTCTATCAAGGCTCCGATGGTAGGCGATGTCAGCCACGTGGAAGTCACGACGAGGATTTTCCGTCAAAAAGACCTTCAAGATTGACTCCCCGCAAACCGATGGTCCAACAGCGCCAAGCAAAGGTGTTGGCGGGGAAGAAACTTGACGTTGAAGTTCGGAATTTGCGGTTTCGGTAAGATGGGGCAGATTCGTGCCGACGCAATCGCTCGTCGCAATGATTGCGCCTTGCAGATCGCGTTCGATCCCGAGCCGTTCCATGATGCTAACATTCCGTTCGCCTCATCGATCGATGCTGTCATCGAACGCTCGGATGTGGACGCTGTATTCCTCTGCCTGCCGAACTATCTGAACAAGCAAACGACCATGGCCGCGTTGCGGGCTGGAAAGCATGTCTTCTGCGAGAAGCCTCCCGCATTCACTGAAAAGGACGTGGACGAAATCCGCCACGTAGAGCAGGCGTCAGGCAAGACGCTGATGTACGGCTTCAACCATCGGCAGCATGACGGCGTTCTTGCGATGGCCGATATCGTGCGTTCCCGTCGCTACGGTCGACCGCTCTGGGCCAGAGGCCGTTATGGCAAGAGTGTCGATGCTGACTATCTGAAGGGCTGGCGGGCACAGAAAGAACTGGCTGGCGGAGGAATACTTATTGATCAGGGAATCCACATGGTGGACCTTCTCCTCATGATCGCCGGCCAGCCATTCGATGAAATCAGCGCCATGGTTTCAAACATGTATTGGCAGACGGATGGAATTGAAGACAATGTATTCGCCCTGCTCCGGGTATCGGAAACTGGTTTCTCTGCATCCCTGCATTCTACGATGACACAATGGCGCCACCTATTCTCACTCGAAGTTTTCATGGAACGCGGATACTGCGTCCTCAATGGACTTAAGACTTCATCTGGCACATATGGCGAGGAAGTTCTTACGATCGCCAAAAACAGATCCAAGGCTCCTGCGGCGAATTGGGACGACGAAGAGAGAATTATCTTTTCAGAAGACAGATCATGGGACAAAGAACTTTCGATTTTTGTTGAAGCGATCAGAAATGGAGAACCCCCATCAGCCGGTTGCTCACTACAGGCAAAAGCTGTTATGAATGTCATTGATCGTATTTACGTTGAAAAGCGCCATGAAGCTGGCGAATTATTTGGTGCTTTGCAGGCAGGCTAGCGAACGACTGTCGATAACGGGGGTTGCGATGAACTGGAACAATTGGCTGGATGATTATTTCGGCAGGTTTTCGCCTGCTTTCGACGAGAAGGTGCGGCCTTCGCTCGAAGCCTTCCACGACCTGGCATGCCAGCTTCGGCAGAATGGTCGAAAACTCATTTTCGCCGGAAACGGCGCGAGTGCCTCCATCTCATCCCATGGAGCCGTCGATTTCTCGAAACAAGCGAAGGTTCGCGCAATCGACTTCAATGAGCCAAATCTTATTACGGCCTTTTCCAACGATTATGGATTTGAGAACTGGATTGCGCGAGCAACGCAGATCTATGCCGATCTTGGCGATGCCTTGGTACTGATTAGCGTGAGCGGCGCATCCCCGAATGTCGTCAGGGCCGCAGAAACTGCGAAGCACATGGGCTTACAGGTCGTCACCTTTACCGGCAAAGCAGAGAGCAACCCCCTCCATCAGCTCGGCGACATCCGATTCCACATGCCATCCAATGCCTACAATGTCGTCGAGGCCGTGCATATGCTCTGGCTGACCACAGTTGTCGATATGCTCGTCGGACAAGCGGAATATTCGGTCACGAACTAAAGCGCTTGGCGCCCGGGGCTGCGAGGGACCAGTGCGGAGGACGATAGATTGAACATCGCGATTTTTTCGACGAACGTGGCAGGCATTTACTCCGGCGGGCGCTATCTGTCTCTTATCATGGCTTATGCGCTCGCGCGTACGGGCGCAAAAGTCACCTATTATACGAACCTGATTCCCGCCTTCAACGGCGATTTCGAGGCCATTCATCAGGAAAGCCCCGTCGAAATATTGACGGAGGAACATTGGCCTCAAATGGGCGATCCGACGATCGATTGGGTCATCGTCATCCCCACTGGCAGCCTTGCCGACGCATTCTACAGCAGGGCGCGGACCTTCGCGAAATTATCCCAAGCGCGCATCGCCTTGCTGAGCTTTGAGACCGCTAACTGGTTCAATGACATGGCTCAGCCGATGCGTAGCGCCCTGCCATGGGAAGGCTGGGCAAGCGTTCTCTCCGATGGCGGCCTCGTTCTGACGATCGCGGAACAAGGCATTCCCTATGCGCGGCAGTTTTATGAAAGCTTGTGCCCAGGAGCGACTCTTCTCTACGATTTCTGGCACCCCGCGATCAACGATCTGTCCGCCAACCGCATCGGCTGGCGAGACATACCCACCTACCCCAATCGCCTCGCATGCTTTGTCCGCACGCAGGACCAGCACAAGGGCGCCTCTGATCTGCTTTCAATGCCACCTGCTTTCTTTCGCGGCAAAACGCTGTGCCTGATTTTCGGCAGAGGAATAGACTGGAACTTCGTCGCAGCATTGCGGACACACACGGCGTCCGTGACCGGATGCCGAATCTACCTTTACGAGCAGGTAACGGACGATGAGAAGATGGCGCTGTTAGCTAGCAGTGCTGTCTTGCTTTTCCCTTCCCGCTTCGAAGGCTTTGGCTACCCGCCAGTCGAGGCCGCCTATGTGGGGACGCCCACCGCAGCCTATGACCTGCCGGTGCTGCGAGAGACACTTGGCGCGCAGGCTGGGCTGGTCGCTGTCGGCGATGTAGCCGCCCTGGCACAGGAGGCCCATCGGCTAGCAAACGCGGAACCTGAGCCATCCGGTTCACTGCCAATTCCAGCGAGGTGCGAATTGATTCAGGCTGGAAATGCCCTGATGGCCTCTCTCGCACGGGCTGAAACCAACCTACAACCGCCCGGCGTCCCGTCGGCGAAATTCGCAAACACCACGGCCTCCGCCTGGTCCGAAAGGTCGAGCTGTTGGATCGATGCAGCAGCAGTGCTGGGAGAAGATGGTACAGTGTCCATCAACGGTTTTGCGGGCGCGCGAGATCAGGACCTGCCCATAACAATTCGCGTCGAGGGCATCGACGTTGTGAAATTTGGCGAGATAGTTTCACCTTTCCCGGGCGCATATCACTTCCACTGTCGCTTCGAGGAAAGCGTCTGCGCCTCGCGTGGCGTCGTTCGGATTGCGGCTTGGAAAGACAGGCAATTGCTGGAACGAGCTGATCTGGCGGTGCGCGCATCACCTGAGCAGAAACTCGCAGGCAGAGCGCGCCCGAGCGCAGCCTTGTCGGCAGCGTGCGCTGCCATTTTCTCGATCGAAGATGCTGATTTCGGCCGGAGTTATGCCGAACGGCTTGGCTTGCGAGCGCTACTCAGCGAGGCTTCCATTCTCGGCTATGCTCCGGTTTTGGAAGCGGCGGATGAAGTCATTCAGCGCTTGGCTGCGACGACTGAACTTTCAGGCACGATCGCTACGCTTGCCAGCGCAACCCCGGATTTCGCGCCGTCGTCCGAAACGCTCCGTTTTCGGGTGCTGGCCGTCGATGAAGAGCCGGCGCAATTTGTCCGGGTCGAGAAGGAGCCAAGGAATAGGGGTGCTATTTATCACTGCCATGTGAATCGGCGCGCCCGTCTGATCGGCCGGAAGAATCCCCTGCTCGCCTTCGTGAACCGCGCGTTACCGGGAAAAATTGGCACAGCCAGCCTCTATCTGCTGAACGGATATGATCACCAGGGCATTCGCCCGGACGCGCTGGAACTGGCCAGCCTCGTCGTCGCCCGCCTCGGCCAAGCGTATCGCAGCGAGATCTGCTTTGTGACGCCAGACCAGAAAATGAACATATCCGGCTATCAGGTTACGACGGAAGTCGATTTCGTAGCCCTGGATCACATAGAAGGCGCGCTGCTGACTGATTGTGCTCGCGACGACGCGGAGCGAGCGTTAGATACTATGGGGCCATTCTTTGCCGACGTCGCGGTGCTTGAGTTCGCGTCAATTGAAGAAGCGGCCACTGACATCTGTCGCAAAATTCAGAAGCAGGAAGCGGCGACAGCCGCGCAAGGCGTGTTACGAGAGGTTGTCCCGCCCCTCCAAGCCGCACATGCCCCTTCTCTGCCAGAGCTGCGGCATGCCACTCGATTGAAGAAAGCATACAATTGCACTTTTGAGAACGAGCAAAATCTGTCTGAGGAAAAATGCACTATTCTCGGCGGTGTAATTTACAAAAGTTCAGGCAGCCCGCATCGATTATCAAACCTTATTCGTGGAACACGGCACAGGATACATCCTGATTTCCTTGAAATTCGGACCACGGACTCCATTGTCCTTGAGTTTGATATCATTGATCCCTGCGATTCTCTGACCATTGATGCTGTGCTGATGGTCAAGACATCTGACGCAAAATCCGCGGGCATCGAAATCTCCTGCAACGGCGGAGAGCGCACAAAGCGAAACCTGCGCGCAAACATTTTCGAACGTGTCACTTGCGTGTTCGATTTGAGCGGCAAGCAAAATGCCTACCGGCGACATCGGCTGGAAATATTCGTCTCGGACCAAGGCTCCAGGACCACGTTGCGCATACGCGCAGCGAGCTTCCTCTTAGAAAAGCACCATGCTCTCGCTCTCTCAACGAAAAAGCAGGAAACGAAAAACCTGCCCCTATTGCAGTTCCCCTCACGGCAGCAAAGCTCGAATAGCGACCGACCGGCATTCGAATTAGGGCTTGGCGCGCCCGAAGCAGTCATCGCATGCGGTAACGGATGGGGCGATCGGGAGCCTGGCTACCGGTGGACGGTCGGCCATCTGGCCGAGTTGCTCTTACCTTATCAGGACGGTTGGCCCGTTGAGTTAGAACTCGCCGTCACGGCGAGTGCCTTCCTCGCGCCCGGCGAACTTTCGGCCGACATGATCGTGCAGATCGGTGCCCGGCAGATCGGCATCATGACGTTCGGACAAGAACCCGGAACGCAGATGGTGATCATTCCCGAGGTTGTTGCGCGGGCCGGCTTTGAGCAACTTGAACTGATCATCGAGCGACCTCGATCGCCGGCGTCCCTGGGATTGAACGAAGATATCCGCGAACTCGGATTCCGCATCATGGCGATTGCGATTCGTAAAGCCGGAACCGCCGTTCCAAAGACAGATTGGAGTGATGGCGATGACGCTCAGCGCGAGTTCGGCGGCGTGGGAGCTTGAGTCACATGGCAAAGTTTCGACTTTTTGAACGTTCAAATGCCAAGTTGGCTGATGCGCGAAAACTACTCATAGCCGATGTCATCCCGTTGCATGACGGGCATCCCCGAGCGAGGCGTGCACATCTGGACTATTGTGCTCTGAGACAACTGTCTCCGGTAGACCTCCTCATTCTGGACGATACGGGTCAAGAAGTCCGACAACGAGCAAAGGCCCCGAGGAATTCCAGGATCGTGCCGCTCCGCCCTAAGGTGACGCGAGACTTCTCATACTCCTCACACGACCCGGAGCTCTGCGCGAAACGCATCAATCGAGCGATCCGTCAGCTTCGCGGTGAACATTCTTATGACGGCATATTCTGTACGGCTCGGGAGGTTTTCGACAAAATAGAAGCTTTCGACCTCGATATAGCGACGCCCATAGTGATCGGCGATCGCGTGAGCGATCCGGATTTCATACGGACAATCTATGCGCCATTGATGAGCCAGTTCTCTGGTTCCGCGCGGGTGGGTGAAAAGACGTCGCTATGCGTTGTCCTCTCAGGCCAGACGATACTGGATCAGTGGTTCTGCGAAGTGCTGAACAAGGTTATGATTTCTTTGGGAAAAATGTATCGTTGCGAAATTCGCGCAGATGTCTTCGGCCTCACAACTCATCCCAGCGGCAGTTGGAAGCATCTCGATAGGCGGGAATGGTCTGATTTGACCGGCTTCGTCTCTTCGGCGTGGCTCGTCATCAATCGCCTTCAAAACATCGACGAGTGCGATCAGATAGCCATTCTGGCACGCGCGCACGGCGCCCCGATCGCGCTATCTTCTGCCGCCGCCGTGAGTAACTTACTGCAAAATCGGGATGTTGATCGATTTCATTCAGTGGAGGAACTGGAGGCGCTCATCAGCGTAAGCTATGGCGCGAAGCAATGCACTGCGCATTCATATGCGCAATCGGACATTGCCGATTTTTCATCATTGCTCCGCCCCTATGTCGAAAAGCTCACCGCAGGAGAGCATGTGGGCGCGCTTGCGAAAAACTCTGAAGCCTTCCTGTTCAATGACGCGACACCGCTTCGTGTTTCACCACTGGTCACTGATCCCGCCCTATATTTCGTGCCGGCGACGGGTCTGTTGAATGTCCAGGCAATGCTTCGTCGGAACAGCGGTGCGAACGAAATCCGAATTTTTGACATGGATGGCCGAGAACTTGGGCGAATTGTGCCTTCGCAGATCGCGACCAGACAACCAGTGCAACAGATCGACGGCGGCATCATCCTGCATGGGATCGAGAGCCCCCCCGACCTAAATCTAAGAATCTATGCCTCCGGACGGTTCGTTCACTCCATGATGATTGAGTGCTCCGCGATTGACCTTGTCCATTGCGAGTTGGCGTCATTGTCACTGTCAGGCGAAGTCATGCCGCGTATTGACGGAACCGTGTGGTCGGACGTGCAAGGGGCCGCGGTCGAACTTCGCTTGCCGGCCGACAGGCGGATAATGCTGCCTCCGGCCACGTCGAATTCGCCTTCACACCCCCTTGTCAATTCCTGTTCCTTTAGTGTTCTGACGCCGCAGCAATTAGTGCCGGGTTCGGCGATCTCGACACACGTGGTCGCGGAAGACGGCGATTTCGCCAGAACCGCAATAATCGGCCGTGCCTTCGAGATAGCCCGCGCTGCACCACCCCATCCCCTGACCCCGAAACGAGATCAACATCGAGGTGCTCGGGCCTGGATGATCGGCAACGGGCCAAGCGTTCGACTGGAAGATCTCGACAAGATCGCTGATCAGGGCGACATTATATTCTGCTTCAACAGATTTTATCTTGCGTACGAAAAGACACGCCTGCGGGAAAATTATGTTGTTTCAGCAGACACGTTGATGATCGAGGACTTCGGGCAGGAGATGATCGATTTGTCGACAGGTATCGCGCATTTCTGCTTGAATGATCATGAAGGCCCTGCCTTCAAAGGTGATTTTGCGCGCTTGAGGAAGATGGATGTGGCGATGCCTATCTTCTGCCCCGACATAGACAAGTGCATCAACGTCGGAGGATCATCGGTTTTTGTCGCACTACAGATAGCTTATTTCTACGGAATACGGGACGTTCTGCTCTACGGTATGGATTACTCGTTTAGCCATACGCCGGTTTTCGATCCCAAATACCCCATGCCGGTGAGCTATGATGACAATAATCATTTCATCGCCGGATACCGCTCGCACAAGCCCTGGTGCCCCCCAAACTGGCGCGATATTTCGTTTGGCTTCCTGAAATCTCGAATTGCATTCGAGGCGGACGGCGGTCGCGTTCGTAACGCCACCCGAGGCGGTAAGCTGGAGACTTTTGAGCGGGTCGATATTGATGAAATTCTCGCGCACTGATAACCTGACCTACCTCACGGAAGGGACAACCTTCCGTGAGATCGCGCCGCTCTCTATTCCGACCTCTCCAATGTCCGCTTCCGCCAGTAGATCGCCGTGAGTTGGATCGGCGCGGGCTTGTTGACGTTCATAAACCAGATCGGCCGATAGCCGGCGGCGTCATAAAAATCGCCTGCTTCCTCAACGAATTTGCAGACTGCACGTGTCACTTCCGGAGTATCGGAATTGCCGTAGTCATCACATATTAGCAGACCACCGGGGCGGAGCGCTTGCAACCCTGCGTGCAAATCCTTCCTCGCCGGCTCGTAGCGATGATCGCCGTCGATTATGACCACATCGAATGTCCGCTCATTTGCGGCGAAGAAATCTTCTGACCTCTGCCTAACCAGTTCCGCTCCGAAGCCATCATAAATGGACTTGGTTTCTTCATATTGCGAAAACGCGACGGCTTGATCACTTTTCCAATAGCTGCGGTGATATGGATCAGTCTCATCGCCGATATAGGGATCGACCCCGGTATAGGACTTCACCATTTCCTTGGAATGACGCATGATGCCTTTGATCAGGCTTCCCTTGAAAACGCCGATTTCAAGAATTTCAATCCTACCGCCCTGAGCAAACTCGGAAATGATCTCTCCATAAACGTCCGACCGGGAATCCGTCGGCGTGAATGGCAAATTGTATAAACCGCTCCCACCGCCCGATGAAATCCCGTCATCGCTTTCCGTCGCCAACATATATTCAGCCTTTCATTACACATCGTCCAAGCGCGAGGCGCTGGCAGTTTCAACCATGGGGGCCACTCAAGCCCGGTGCCGCCGTCATTTTTGTATGGCGAGCAGTCCAAGCCTGACATCATGTTCCACTGCGGCATGGCCGGTATACATGATGAGGTGGAAGTCGAGCATCTTTTCCAGCGGACCGATGATCCTGTTTGTCAGAAAATCGGTATCAATATAGAGTTCATACGGCTGTCCCACGGCATCGGAGTAGACGAGGTTGGTGCCGCCGATGATCTTCGGGAAGCTCAGCCTGCGATAGATGCCCGTTAGCGACACATAGGCAAACGTCGAGCAGGCCACAAACAATGGACAGACGTAAAGAACGCCTCCAGGCTGAAGAACCCTGGCGCATTCCTTGAAGAATCCGGCATAAGCTCCGCCTTCGAAATGCTCGATCGCATTGTGCGAGTATATGCGTGCGACGGACTGGTCATCGAGCGGTATGGCGTCGGCAGAGCAGCCGATCACGTCTCCATTCCGCCCGGGCAAGAAACCATATTCCGGAAGGGGCAAATCTACGCGCAGAAAGGGGGTCGCGGGACTTTCCTCGCGCTTCCAGAGCCGGAAGAAGGGTGAAGTGGCACATCCCACATCCAGCACAACGCCGCCCGATGCGCCCTCGGTCTCCCTCAGGGAAAGCCAATGCTCGAAAGCTTTTTTCTTGAGAAGATTTTCATCGGGATAGGTTTTTGTATAGTCCTCAAAAAGTAATCTGTAGTCGTTCTCCACATACCATTTCTCGAACGCATCACCATCGACCTGCCTGGCCTCGATCGAACAATACCCCTGCATTCTATCGCAAAAGTCCTGCGGATCGACCTGATATGGAGCTGCATTGAAACTCAATGGACCAAACCGACGCAGTCGGCGCACTTCGCGTTCGATCAGAGCATCGTTGTGGCGTGAAAATTCCGCCTTAATTACTCGAGAAATCTTGGCATCGTCCATTGAGCAAGACCTCGTGCTTGACCCGACCAACCTTGGCGGCGCTTGGCTGGTGAAATAAAGCCAAAGGCGTCAACCATTGGCCAAAACGGGATGGAGTGCCCGCGCCACATCGAGATCCTGCTGCACCTTGATGACATGTCCCTCGAAACGATCGATCGGAAACAACTCTACCCTTCCGGCATAGGTAGCACATTGGCCCGCTTCAAAAGCCGTCAGATAGGTGGAGCGTTTCCAGGCCGTGATCGCCCAGACGATGCGTCGGACGGGGTCGAGGTCCTGGCTGTTGGTCTTTTGGTCGAAACGGAAGTTGACCGGCTGACCGTTATGCATACATTCCAGATTTTCGTCCACCACGCTCAATAGCGTGTCTGGCTTTGTGTTCACCAGCATATCTACGAAGGCGCTGATCCGGGCTTGCGGCAGCAGCGGTGCGATGGAGTGGACCTGCACGACATAGTCACATTCGTGATTACTCAGAAATTCCGCTACAAACTGCTCGCTGGTCGCCTGATTGTCGCCCAGATGGGCTGGCCGGTGGTGGAAGCTGGCGCCTTCACTGAGCGCGATCTCCTCGAAAGCCTGGTCTTCCGAGTTTAGCCAGACCGATTCAAAGCGACCGCTTTTGAGGCATTTACGCAGGGCGTGCGCGACCAGCGGCAGGCCGTCAATCTCCGCGAGATTCTTGCGCTTGAGCCTTTGACTGCCCATTCGGGCCGGAACCATGGCCACAATTTTCATATGCGCTTCATCCTCTCGCAAGACGGCAACCGACATTTCAGGGAGCAAGATCCAGTGTTCCCTTCACATTTTCATGCGTATTGCATGAACTCTCTCGCGGGACGAAATTCGAACAACCCTTTGATCGCCGCCCGCCCCATGGCGAGGATCGCCTGATCGGAACTACCGCCAAGATGGGCGGTAGCGATCAGATTGGGTAGCGCGAGTAACTCGGCATCGTCGGGCGGTTCCGGCGCGAAAACATCGATTGCTGCTGCCGCGATCCGCTTTTCCCTCAATGCCTGTCTGAGCGCTCCGAGGTTCACAATGTCCCCCCGCGCCGTATTTACGACAACCGCGTGCGGGCGCATGCACGCGATTGCTTCCGCATCGATCATCCCCGTGGTTTGCAGCGTTGACGGCACATGCAGGGAAATGACATCCGATCTGCGAAGCAACTCATCCAAGCTTACCTGCTCAGCACTCCCGCGGACAGAGCTGGAGAAATCCACGATGTCGTTGATGAGGATGCTGCAGCCAAACGGCGCCAGCAACCGCGCAAGCGCCTGCCCAACATGACCAAAGCCGATGATCCCGACTGTAGACGCAGAGAGTTGCGGCCCCGAAAGCTGCCCCCATTTTCCCGCAAGCAAATTGCGATTGGATTCGAATAGCCTGCGTTGGGCGGCGATCATGAGGGAGACACACATTTCCGCAACGGACTGGCTGTTCACGCCCGCGGTCCATCCAATTTGCACGCCTGCATCCGCGCAGGCCTGGAGATGGATGTTATTCAGACCGACACCATATTTCGCTATGACGCGCAACTGGCTGCAAGACTGCAGCAACAGTTCGTCCACCGGCTCGAGCGCGATGATCGCGCGTTCAGCTCCGGCAAGAAAGCGCGACAGTTCCGCGCCAAGGAGCGTGACGCCCTCATCGTTGAAACGCAGGCGAGTATCGTCTTCCTGCCGACACCTTGCCTCCAATTCAGATCGCAGAACCGGGTTGCGTGAAAATGAACGCGAGCAAACGACAATCTCCAAAACCTTACACTCCTTGGCAATATGCCAGCTATCGCGCCTGAACTCCGATCGAAATCATTTCGAGAAAGTCGAACTGGCAATCCACCCGGTCGCCCGGTCCGATATGTCGGACCGCGCTCATCGCGCCGAGCAATACAAACGCAGTTTCGGGCAGGAAAGGATATTTGGAGAAGTTTCTCCTTTGCCCTTCGAGCAGCGCCAACGGCTCTGTGACGAGCGCGCCAGTATCTCCCTCGGCAATGAATTCGCCATTGACGAAAAGGCGGCAGGACAGTCGCTTGTTTCCCACCATCAGCAATGCCGGACTGGCACCTTGTCCGATCATGGCCGCGCCTGCTGCGCCGAAATCCGCTATAAGTCCGCCGGTTCCGGCAGCGCCGATAGTTCCAAATCGGCTCTCGGGCAGTTCGAATGCCGGGTGGATCGAGATCAGATTGTCTTCCAGAGTCGTGTCCGTGGCCTCGATCCACCTTTTGAGATGCAGTCGGACGGCAATTTCGGCTTCGATGATGGCAGCCGGGGCTGAAAGCTCCAGACTGTTGCCTTCATGAACTCGCGCCGTCGGGATGGGACCAAGAAAACATTCTTCGAGGTCCAGCGCCTCGCGGGAAGCGAAATTGCTGGCGCCCAGCTTCCAGGCGCCGGGCGACAGGCCAGTGAGACGCCAGGCTTCGACCTGCACGGCAGCGGCCTGCTCCGGCGACAATTTCGCCAGCCTGTCATCCGGCTTGATGGCGCAGCCAGTCCGCATGGCCTCGCCAAGCGCCCTTGCGAAAGCGTTTGACGCGGAATCAAGCGTATCGCTAATGACTTCTGTCCCTTCCCTCGATCGAGCAATGCCGTCATGACGCCCGCAAAGGCGACCTCTGCCATCGATATTCCCGGCTATGCAAGCCTTGCATGCGAGGCCGCTCGCGTCAGCGAAGATCTGCTGCGCGCCGGCTTCGCCAATGCAACGATAGCGCGCATGGGGGGGGAAGATGTCAAGTTGGCCGAGGACAGTAAATCGGAAGCGTTGATCATTGATGTTCTTGCTTCGCGCTCCCCATTCCCCATCCTCTCCGAAGAGCGCGGCTGGACCGGTGGCGAGAGCCAGCCTGGATGTCCCTATTGGGTGGTCGATCCGCTGGACGGCAGCTATAATTATTTACTTGGCCTGCCTCTCTTTGCCGTGGCGATTGCGCTTTGCATTGACGACTCGGCGATACTCGGATGCGTGAATGACGTCGCGCGCGGAGATGTCTATATCGGAGGTGCCGGAATTGGACTGCGGCGAAACGGAATATGCCGGGATCTGCCTCGGACCGAGCGCACGGGCGGTATTCTGGCTACCGGTTTCCCTGTAGCGCGACAGGGCAGCAAAGCCGGAATAGATTCCCAAGGTGTCCCATTCCTCAAGGTGCGCATGCTTGGCTCCGCAGCCTTGTCCCTCGCTTGGGTCGCGGATGGACGAATGGATGGTTATAGCGAGCGCGGTATTTATTGGTGGGACGTCGCTGCCGGTCTAGCGCTGGTCGAGGCAGCAGGCGGCTCGTCGAAAGTGGCAACGCATGACCCGAATGACAAATTCTCGCCCGTGGCGCCGCTCAACGTTGTCGCTACAAGACAGTCTTGAGGAGACTGGCTTGCACAGCCCGTCCGGCCAGCCCGCGCGCTAAATGAGGCGAGCGCAGGCAAGCCTGGCCGGCCGCAAGGCTAGAACTCGTGCGACCAAAGCTTGGCTGGGACGGTCTCTTGAGCCGTTACAGGGGGCTGCATGAGGCGGCAATATCCACTCTTGCGCAAGCATCTCTATGCAATCGGGATTGGTTCCAACCGGGCGCTCAGCCATCGCCTCATGCCGCTCGGAATCATCGCGGCAACGCTCGCCCTGCTCGATGAAGCACCGCTCGCCCTTCTCGCGAATGCACCGATAATCTCGAGCCGGCCAATCGGCCCCTCGCAGCGAACCTATGCCAACACCGCCGCGCTCGTTGCCAGCCACCTCCCACCCCTCGCCATGCTGGACCATCTACAGTCGATCGAGCGACTGTTCCGGCGGCGGCGCTATCGGCGCTGGGGGGCGCGCACGCTCGATCTCGATCTGCTTCTCTGGTCGGGCGGCAAGGTCCGAGAGAAGCGGCTCATCGTACCGCATCCGGCGATGCGCAATCGCGACTTCGTCCTGACCCCGCTCACCGCCATCGCCCCGCGCTGGCGCGATCCCGTGACCGGACGCACCGTCGCCCAGCTTGCCGCACGCCTCGCCAAGCCCAAGCCGGTTGACCGCCCGGCTCGCGCTCTCTAGGGGTCCGGCATCCACGCGAGGGGCCCTTAGCTCAGTCGGTAGAGCAACTGACTTTTAATCAGTAGGTCGCTGGTTCGAATCCAGCAGGGCTCACCATCGTGCCGGCACGCTTCTTGCCGGCAGACACCCCCTTTCCCCCCACGCCCATGTTCGTCTCCGGGACATGCTTTGGGCGGCGTTCGACAAGTCTTGACCGACTTGGACGACTAGTCTCCGCTCAAGAATGCACGGCCGCAGCCATCGGAGTCCGCCATGTCCGTCCTCACTTCCGTCCCCCCCGTCACCACCGCTGCGGCCTGGCGCGGAGATCGCCTGACGGAAAAGGGTGGCTGGATCTATGAGCTTTCGGCCGAGCAGGTCAATGAACTCGAACGGCTGGGTGCGCGGTTCGTGGCGGAAGATCCGGATCTTCGCACCGTTCAGGCCGGGGACTTCCCGCTGGACACCGTGCGCGACGCGGTGGAGCAATGGCGCAACGAAGTCGATTTTGGGCGCGGCTTCATCCTGGTGCGGGGCCTGCGCACTTATCTCTATTCCGACGCGCTCTCCGCCGCGATCTACTATATTCTGGGCCTCTACATGGGCGACCCGATCCGGCAGAACGAGATGGGCGACCTGATCGATCATGTCTACGCGACATCGGACAAGACCATGGACGACCCCACGGCCAAGTCCTCCAAGGTGCGTGACCAGCTCGTCTATCACTCGGACAGCTCGGACATCGTGGCGCTGATGTGCCTGCGCCCGGCCAGGTCGGGCGGCGCCTCCTGTCTCGTCTCCGGCGCCGAGATCTACAATGAGATCCTGCGCCGCCGTCCCGATCTGGCGCCGCTGCTGCTGCAGCCGTTTCACTGGGATTGGCGCCGGCAGGATCGTGAAGCGCCTGCCGACACCTATGTCTCGCCGGTCATCTCGATGGTCGATGGCGTGTTCAGCATGTATGCCGGATCGCTCTACATCGTTACCGCGCAGAATTATCCCGGCGTACCGAAACTCACCGAAGACCAGCTCGAGGTGCTGCGGCTGTTCGACGAGATCACTTATGAGCCGGGCATGGCGATCGAGATGGATTTCCGTCCCGGCGATATCCAGTGGCTCTCCAACTATGCCGCGCTCCACGCACGCACGCGCTTCGACGACTGGCCGGAGCCGCAACGCCGCCGTCATCTGCTGCGCCTGTGGTTGAGCAGCAAGACGGATCGGCCGGTCGTGCCGGACTTCGGCAAGAACGGCGTCGTGCTGAAGCGCTCCGCACCACGCGACGGCAGCAGCGAACATCCCGAGGCGCGCTTCTCGGTCGCGACGATGTCCGTGCCGCGCCTGCTCAGCTGAGCGCTCAGCCCTCGCCCAGCATCGCGCAGACCGCGTCGGTCGTTCGCACATCGGCAAAGGTTAGCCGCAGGTTGAGCAGTGCCGCGTTATGCTCGGCGTCGCTCAAGGCGGCCGTCGCATCCGAGACCAATATCACCTTGTGCCCCATCATGTTGCCGTCGCGCGCGGTGCTTTCGCAGCAGACATTGGTGAGCGTCCCGGCGATCACCAGCATCTCGGTGCGGTGCTTCATCAGCGCCTGTTCGAGCGCCCGGTCCGGGCAAAGCAAGGCGCTGTATCGATATTTGTCGATCACGATGTCGTCCGGCCCGACCGCCATTGCGGGGTGCAATTCGTGGGCGTGTGCGCCCGCCACCATCGCTTCGACGGCGCACGCCACGCGAGGATCGCTCATGTCATATTGCCACGCGGGCATGGCCCGTGGCGGCGCGGCGCTCACCGTCTGCCGTGTCCAGATCACGCGCCCGCCAGCAGCCCGCATCGCCGCAGCGAGCCGGTTCACCGCCGGAATGATGCCGAGCGCGTAAGGATTGCCGAACACTTCCTGCTCGCAAAGGAAGATGCGCTGCATGTCGATCACCACGAGAGCGGTGCGGGCGGGATCGATCGTCTCGAACAGGTTGAGCCCGCTGCCCCGCGCGACTGCCCAGTCGGGAAGATCGATCCGGTGCTTCATGCGTCATGCGCGATGGAGAGCGACAGCGTCTCCCAGCGCTTCATCTCGCCCTCGATCAGCTCGAAATGCTCGTTGGCGTGGCGCAGCGCATCCTCGCCGAGGAACAGATGCTGCGCCGCCGGTTCGGCCGCCAGAGCGATCAGGATCGCGGCGGCCGCCTTGGCCGGGTCGCCATGTTCCCTGCCCCGCCCGGCGACCAGGCTCTGCTTGGACTGGCGCGCGCCGTCGTCATAATCGGGGATCTGCCGAGCCGCCTCGACGAGACCTCCCGAGGCGAAGCTGGTGCGCAACCCCCCGGGAGCCACATTGATCACCTGAATGCCCAACGGGCGCACTTCCTGCGCCAATGTCTGGCCGATGCATTCGAAGGCATATTTGCTCGCGCCATAGATGCCGGTGCCCCACCATGGCGCGAAACCGCTGAGCGAGGTGATGTTGACGATCCGCCCGCTGCGCCGCGCGCGCATCGCCGGCAGAACGGCCTGAATCATCGCGATTGCGCCCCACAGATTGACGTCGAACAGCGCCTTTGCCTCGGCGATGCTGGTCTCCTCTATCGCGCCGACCATGCCGTAGCCGGCATTGTTGACCAGCGTGTCGATGCGATCGATGACCTTCTCCGCCGCCGCGACCGCGCCGGCGGCCGCGTCGTGATCGGACACGTCCAGGATGACGCTGAATGCCCGGCCCGGCGCGAGCGCCTCGAACGCTTCTGCGTCGGGCTCCCGGCGACATGTGCCGACGACGGAGTCGCCCTGGGCCAGCACAGCCTGTGCCAGTGCCTTGCCGAGCCCGTTGCTAGCGCCCGTAATCATCCAGTTCGCCACGATGTTCGACTCCCGCTTCCTGTTCGTAAGGGCAGAATAGAGAGCGCGGCGCCGGACAGGCTTTGCAAGCCGCCACTCAAAACTTGCCGCGCGGCGCATGGCGGTGCTCAGCCCCTTGCCGTGGCGGAGACGGCATGGTCGGCTGCGCATCGGAGGCAAAGATGCGCGTCACGGTGCTGGGTTCGATCAATGTGGACACGATATTCTCGGTCTCCGCCCTCCCGCGCCCCGGCGAAACGGTGATGGCGAGCGGCAGCGTGCGGGCGCCGGGCGGCAAGGGGTCCAATCAGGCCGTCGCGGCCGCGCGCATGGGCACATCGACGAGAATGATCGGCGCGGTGGGCGACGATGCGGACGGCGTCTGGATGCGGGGACTTCTCCAGGAAGATGGTGTTGCGGTGGATATGGTGCTGACGCTGTCCGGGATCGCGACCGGGGCGGCGGTCATCGCGGTCGATGCGCGGGCCGAAAACCTGATCGTCGTTGCGCCCGGCGCCAATGCTTCGCTCACTTCGGCCGCGCTTCCGCCAGGGATCGACGATGTGCTTCTGGCACAGTTCGAAATCCCTCTCGAAACGATCGCCGCCGCCTTTGCGGCAGCACACGGGCCACGCATACTGAACGCCGCCCCGGCGCTCGTCGATGGCGCCTTCCTCTTCGCGGAGAGCGACATCGTCATCGTAAACGAGCATGAGCTTGCGCTGTATGCCGGCCGTGCTTCCGTCGAGACGCATGGGGACGCCGAAACAGCGGCACGATCGCTGATCTCCCATAGCGGTCAGGCGGTGGTCGTCACACTTGGAGCCGACGGCGCGCTGGCGGTCTGGCAGGATCGGGCGCTGCATGTGCCGGGCTTGCCCGTCAGCCCGGTCGATACTGTTGGCGCGGGGGATTGTTTCTGCGGCGCGCTGGCAGCCCTGATCGCGGAGGGTCTCACGCTCGAAGCGGCGCTGCCCATCGCCAATGCCGCGGCCGCGCTTTGCACGCAGGCGCGGGGCGCCGCGCCGGCGATGCCCCGCCGCGCAGCCGTCGAGGCCTTCTGCGACCTGCCAAAAGATCGTGCGTCGCCAGTCAAGAACCTGCCCGGGGTCCAGATAGATTAGTCTGCGACAAGCTTTGAAAGAAATGACAGCATGACCGATCTGCCCATGCCCGCACCGTTCGGCCTGCCGTCCGACACGGGCGGCAAGGACATGGGCGTTTTCATGCCGATGGCCAATGGCGGCTGGATTCTGTCAAAAAACGCGCCCCGGCTCGACGGGTCCTACGATTACAACCGCAAGGTCGCGATCGCCGCGGAAGCCGCCGGCCTCGACTTCATCATGGCGATGGCCAAGTTCAAGGGCTACGGCGGCGAGATACGCCAGTGGGAGTCCTCGCTAGACTCGGTGCTGATGATGGCCGCACTGGCCGAGGCGACGAACCGGGTGAAGGTGTGGGCGACCATCCACACGATCCTCCAGAATCCCGGCGTCGCCGCGAAGATGATCGCGACGCTCGACCAGATCAGCCACGGCCGCGCCGGGCTCAATCTCGTCACGGGATCCTATAAAGGCGAGTTCGCGCAATTCGGCGCCTGGCCCGAAGGTGTCGATCACGACGGCCGCTATGACCTCGCCTATGAATGGATTCGCGCCATTAAAAGGCTGTGGAGCGAGGACAGCGTCACGTCTCACGGCACATATTTCACGCTCGAGGATGCGACCTCTTGGCCCAAACCGTCGCGCCAGCCCTTCACCGTCTGCGCGGGCACCTCCGGCAAGGGCATGCAGTTCACCGCGGACGAGATGCACGCGATCTTCCTCTCCGGCGGCGATCCGGTCCAGCTGGGCGAAGCCAGCCGCGTCGCCAAGGAAACCGCCGCGAAACAGGGGCGCTACATGCGCACTTACTCGATGATGACGATCGTCTTCGGCGAGACGGACGCGCAGGCGCAGGCGACCGCCGACCATTTCCGCGCGGGCCTCGACGAGGGCGCCCTGAACGGCATGCTGCGCGCCTACGGCTTTTTCGATCGCGAACAGGGCGGCAAGGAGAATGCCTTTGTCGAAAAGGCGCGATCCACCTTCATGGCGCCTTATGTGCTCGGCACGCCGGAAACCGTCGTCGATCGGCTGAGCGAGCTGTTCGAAGTGTCGGGCACGGATGGGCTCATGCTGATCTTCCCTGACTATCTGACCGGCATGCCCTTGTTCGGCGAGGAAGTGCTGCCGAAGCTGCGCGCGCGATTCCCGGGTCGAATACCCGAGGCAGCGCATGGCTGATGCCGCGACGCTGCCGCATGTCGGCGCGAACGACCTGAAAGACATGCTGACGCCAGCCACGACCGCTCTGGTCGTGGTGGACGTGCAGACTGATTTCGCCTCGCCGGAAGGACTGCTCGGCCGCGTCGGCACAGATCTCTCCTCGGTGCCGCCAGCGCTCGCGAACATCATTGCGCTGATCGCCACCGCCCGAAAGGCCGGCGCCACCCTCGCCTTCATGCGCGTGGTGACCAGCCCGAAAACGGATTCCAACGCCCTCAAGACCCTGATGGCGCGCAAAGGCATGCCTGGCGGCGAGGCGATCTGCCGCAGCGACGATGGCGGTGCGGACTATCATGTCGTGACCGCCGAACCGGGCGATATCCAGATCGACAAGCTGCTCTACGACAGCTTCCACGGCACCGATCTCGATGCGCAGCTGCGCGCACGGGGCATCGAGACGCTCCTGATCACCGGATTCAGCACCGACTGCTGCGTCGATCAGACGGCGCGCGCCGCCTTCCACCGCGATTATCACGCTTTCATCGTCTCGGATGCCTGCGCCGCCTATGATGACGACCTCCATGTAAGCGCGCTCAACATCCTCCAGAAGAATTGCGCGCTGCTTGTCGCCAGCGAAGCCGTGCTGTCCGCATGGGCCCGATGATCGCCCCCGCGATGCGCCGGGCGCCGCGGGCATGATCCCCTATCAGCCGCCCTCCGCGACCGCGCAGATCCCGGTCGTCGATCTCTCCGGCAGCTTCGCCGATCCGAAGCATCGACAGATGGCCGCCGATGCGATCCATCGTGCCTGCCGCGAGATCGGATTTTTCTACGTGTCCGGCCATGGCATCGATGCGGAGCTGATCTCGGGGCAGCTCGAGGCGGCACGACACTTCTTTGCCCAAGAGGAGCTGGCCAAGCGTGCCGTCGCGCGCATGAATTCGCCCTGCTGGCGCGGCTATGAGGGGCCGGGCGCGCAGACCCTCGACCCCGGATCGGCACCCGATCACAAGGAAAGCTATTCGATCGCCGTCGATCTGCCAGAGGACCATCCCTGGGTGATCGCGGGACTGCCCGGCCAGGGCGCCAATCAATGGCCCGAGGCGATTCCCGGCTTCGTCGAGCAGATGCTGGCCTATCAGGCAGCGATGATCCGGCTGGGCCGGCATCTCATGGGCTTGCTCGCCATGTCGGTAGACCTGCCCTACGGCTATTTTCGCTCGGGACTCGGCCAGCCGCAATGCGGTATCCGCCTGCTGCGCTACCCCTCCCAGCCGGCCGATGCACCGGACAATCTGCTCGGCGCGGGCGCGCATACCGACTGGGGATCGATCACCATCCTGCTGCAGGGCGCGATCGCCGGACTGGAAGTACGCAACGCCGATGGCGCCTGGATTGGCGCGACGCCGATCCCCGGCACCTTCGTCATCAATATCGGCCAGATGATGGAGCGGTTCACCGCCGGCATCTACCGCGCGACCATGCACCGCGTCTGCAACAACGCAGCGGACACCGCGCGCTATTCCGTTGCCTCCTTCTTCGAGCTGGAGCCGCTTTACCGCATGGGTCGGGCACCCACCTGCCCTGCCGATCCCGCCTATCCCGACACCGCCGAGTTCACCATCGGCGATCACATCGAACAGATGGCGCGCGCCTCCTATGCGCCGGTATGAAGGGTTTGCAGGCATGAGCAGCGCGCGGCAGCAGAAGCTGGGGGTTCTCGCCGCCTGCACGATCGGCAACATCGTGAGCAAGACCCCGGCGGTGCAGGCCGTGTTCGGCACCTTCCTGGTACCCCTGTCCGAGGCTTTCGGCTGGCCCCGCGCCGCGATTTCCGTCGTGCTGACGATCATGGCGCTGACAGCGGCTGTCATCTACCCGCTGGCGGGTCGAGTGGCGGATACGCGCGGGGCGCGGTCGATTCTCATCCCGAGCCTGTTCGTCTATGCTGTCGCCGTTGCCTCGCTCGCCCTGATGGATGGCACGCTGTGGCAATTCTACGCGGTCTTCTTCGTCATCGGGAGCTTCGGGTCGATAGCCTCCACGCCGATCTATTCGAAGGTGGTCGCCGAGTGGTTCGATCGGGGACGCGGCACGGCGCTCGGGATCAGCGCGGGCCTCGGCAACGGCCTTGGCGCCGTATTTTTCCCTGTGATCGCGGCGATCGTCGTCAGCCAATATGGCTGGCGGACGGGCTATGCCGTCATCGGCACGCTGGTGCTGCTGATCGGCCTGCCGACCATGCTGGCGCTCCTGCGCGACGCACCCCGATCCGCTCCCGCCGCGACAGGCGAAGCGACGGCCTCCGTGAGTGGCATGGGATTGCGTGAAGCTCTGGGGCGGCCACATTTCTGGCTCATCATCGTTGCGGTCGCCTCGGGCGGCGGCGCCACGACCGCGATCTTCAGCCATGTCGTCCCGATCCTCACCGATCGCGGCTATGGCATCGATGTCGCGACGACCGTGCTGAGCATCTTCGCGCTCACCACCTCCGCCGCACAGATCCTGTGCGGTCGGCTCATGGATCGGTTCCAGACGCCGCGCATCGTAATCCCGACCGTCGCCATGGCGATCGTCGGCCTGATTCTGCTCGAATTCGGCACGGGCCTGGCGACGCTGGCGCTGGCCGGCCTGCTGCTGGGCATCGGGATGGGATCGCAATATGGCGCCCTGCCCTATTTCATCTCCCGCTATTTTGGGATGCGCGCTTTCGGCGCGATCATCGGCACCATGTATTCCGCGGTGATCGCGATGCAAGGCATCACGCCGGTCCTGCTCGATCACGCCTATGACGTGCAGGGCACATATCGCTTCGCCGTCCTTGCTGCCTGCACCGCGCTCGCGGGCGCGACGGCCCTGCTGCTCCTGCTCCCGGGCTATCCGGACCGCGCAGAGGCCGCACCCGTCATGCCAGACGCCGACCCCGCCGTGGCGACGGCATGACACGATCAATGAACCAGGCAGACCGACATCATGGCTGAGCGCCCCGATCCCATCATCCCCACCTTCGCCGACCCCGAGCGCGCACCCTATCAGGTGAGCGACGCGGAGCGCGACGCCGTCGCCGCGCAGATCGATATCGACGAGCTCGTCGAACTGGCGCTCACGCTCGGCAACATCCTCGCACCCTCCCGCTCCGAGGCCGCGGCGGCCGCCTTCGTCCACGACTGGATGGCGAACGAGGGCTTCTCGCCGCGCAAGGTCGGCGCGACGCCCGAGCGGCCGAATGTGATCGGCGAATATGGCGGCCATGGCATCGGCGCCAATCTGCTCTTCACCGCGCATCTCGATACCGAAAGCCCCAGCGGCATCGCGCATCAGGACCGGTTCCGCTATCGCCCCACCACGCTGGCGGATCCGGAATGGACGCAATGCTGGATCGAGGACGGGCGGCTGCGCGGCTATCCGATCTCCAACGATCGCGGGCCGATGTCCTGCTTCCTCATCGCGGCCAAGGCGCTGCGCAAGGCAGAGATCACGCTGGCCGGCAAGACCTGGATCACGGCCTGCCCCGGCGAGATCGGTCCGGAGCCGATCGAGGAATATGAGGGCATCCAATATTGCGGAAAGGATATCGGCGCCCATTATCTCTTCCATCATGGCGGGGTCGCGCCGGACTACGCCATCGCTGCGGAGGGCACCGATTTCGGATTGACCTGGAACGGCTGCGGCTATGCGCTGTTCCGCATCCGCCTTTATGGCCAGGGCGTCTTCACGCCGATCCTCGATGCGCCGGCCGATCCCGCCGCGCATCCCAATCCGATCTATCGCCTTGGCCCCGCGATCGATGCCATTCACCGCTGGAGCCGGGAATGGGAAGCCGCGTCGATCCTCGATCTGCCGGGCGGGCATGTCATCCCGAAGGTACAGCTCGCGTCCGTTCGCGGTGGTGCGCCGTTCGATTTCGGCGCGGGGACGGAAGTCTGCGCGCTCTATCTCGATGTGATCCTGAATCCGCGCCAGAAGGCGGCAGACGCGATGCACGGCATCATGGCGGCGATGCGCACGGTCGACCTTGCCGGCTTCGATGTCGAACCGGTGGTCGTGCGCCATGGCTTCGAAGCGCGTGACGACGAGGTCGCGCCGCTGGCCGGCGCGCTCGATGCCGCGACCCGGCTGGCGCGCGGCACGCCCGTCGAGCGCGCGCACCCCGTCTATTCCAGCATGTGGCGGGACCACAATGTGTTCAACATGCACCGCGTGCCGGCCATCACGACCGGCATGCCGCGCTGGCGCCCGACACCGCAGGACATGGCATCGAGCACGCTTGTCTATGCGCTCACCATGCTCGCCGTCTGCGGCCGCGGACCGGATGGCGTCGGCCAGGTAACGGCAACGTCGGTGTACGGAGACGATACAGCGCCGTTCGACGCCTGACCAAAGGATGGATTGACGAGGGCGGCCAACCCCACCTAGCTTCGGCGCAGCCGGCGGCAGACCGGCATGGGTGGGAGAGGCAGCCGCTAACATGGATGCCGTTGCCACTTGCGCTTCACCACGAACACCTATCCGAAAGAACAGCGTCGTGATGCCTGGCGGTTCGCGCTCCAGCGCCTGTCGCTCTCGCTCAACGAGGCGCAGGAGGAGCTTTACGGCGAGCTGATCCACTTCCGCAGCGGACAGGGCATCGAATTCACCCGGCTGACCGGCACGCCGCAATGCTGGACGATCGACTTCAGCGAGAAGCCGGGCGCCTTCTGGATCGCGCTGCTGCTCGACGGCGCCGCAACGGTCACGACGTCGCAGGAGACGCTGTCGGTGGTCGATGGCGATCTGATCGCCGGGCGCAGCGAAGCGGCGGTGGGCCTGCGTTTTGCCGGCGACCATCGCGCGCTGATCGTGCGGTTGCCGCAACAACTGCTGACCTCCCGCCTGAAGGCACCGCTGCCCGTCCATCCGCGCACGATCGGAACGGAAAGCGGCAGCGCGCGCGTCTTTGCCGGCATGTTGCGCTCCCTTGCGGACACGATCACCGACATCACGCCGGAGCAAGCCGCGCCCGCCGAGCTGGCCTTGCCCGAGTTCCTGCTGACCAGCTTGCTGGACAAGGCGCCGCCCAAAGCGCTCGGCGGCGCGGCGGGCATGCGTGCCGCGCTGCTGGAGCGCATTTTCCAGACGATCGAGATGCGCCTCGCCGACCCCAATCTCAATTATCGTCAGGTCGCGGCGGAGCACGGAGTCTCGCCGCGCTACCTGCAGAAACTGTTCGAATCGATCGACGACAGCTTCGGCCATTATGTGAAGATGCGCCGACTGGAGCGTTGCCGGCTCGACCTGCGCAGCCCGCTGCACGTCCAGAAATCGATTTCGGACATTCTTTTCCAGTGGGGCTTCAACGACTCCGCATCGTTCAGCCGTGCGTTCCGCGAGCAGTTCGACATGTCGCCGCGCGAATATCGCAAGGCGTCGGACGATGCGCCATCCGCTGGGACGTTGCGGCGCGGTCGCCCTGCCCGCAGCGACCTGTCACCCCCTGATCCCGACCCGTCGGTCGAGCGAGAGGATGAGGAAATCGAGGCCGCCGCGATCAACGCGGTGGCCGCGCCCCCGGTCACCGAGCCGGTGCGCCACCATTTTCTGCCGGTGAACCCCAAGACCGTTCACTGGGGCTATTTCAGCCGTGCGCTGAAGCCGGTGCTCGAAATCCGCTCCGGCGATTTCGTGACGGTCGAGACCCTGACCCATCACGCCAATGACGATCCCGAGCGCATGGTGCAGGGCGATCCCGGTGCCGAGAGCGTCTATCATTGGGATGCCGGCCATATGGCGGTCGAGCGCAGGGGCGCAGGCCCGATGGATGCCAGCGCGCTCGGTCGCGGCCCCGGCGAGGGGTTCGGCGTGCATATCTGCACGGGGCCGATCGCCGTCCAGGGCGCGCTGCCGGGCGATGTGATCGAAGTGCGTATCCTCGATCTCAAGCCTCGCCCCTCCGGCAATGCGCGGTTCGCCGGCAAGGCGTTCGGCAGCAATGCCGCGACCTACTGGGGCTTCCAGTATGAGGATCTGCTGACCGAACCCAAGCCGCGCGAGGTCGTCACCATCTACGAGGTGGAGGCTGGTGGCGGGCGCCCGCCCTCCGCGCATGCCGTCTATTCCTTTCGCTGGACGCCGCAGACCGATCCGTCGGGCCGCGTGCATCAGCGCTACGATTATCCCGGTGTGCCGGTCGATCCGGCGACGATCGAGCGGAACTACGACGTTCTGCGCAATATCGAGATACCGGTTCGCCCGCATTTCGGCGTGATCGCGGTCGCGCCGGCGCATGGGCGGCTGGTCGATTCGGTGCCGCCCAATGCGTTTGGCGGCAATCTCGACAATTGGCGCTCCGGCCCGGGGGCCAGCGTGTACCTGCCGGTGCAGGTTCCGGGCGCGCTGCTGTCGCTGGGCGACCCGCATGCCTCGCAGGGCGATTCCGAATTGTGCGGCACCGCGATCGAATGCTCGATGACCGCGCTCATCCAGGTAATCCATCATCCGGCGAAGGATCTGCGCGATCACCTGCGCGATCTCGATTATCCGATGATCGAGACGGCGACCGAGTGGGTCATCATGGGCTTCAGTCACCCGGATTATCTGAAGGAACTCGGCGAGGACGCGCAGAGCGCAGTCTATAAGACGAGCTCGATCGACGCGGCGATGCGCGATGCCTTCCGCAAGGCCCGCCGGTTCCTCATGACGACCAAGGAACTGAGCGAGGACGAGGCGATTTCGCTGCTCTCGGTCGGCGTCGATTTTGGCATTTCGCAGGTCGTGAACGGCAATTGGGGGGTCCACGCGATCATCCGCAAGGCGCTGTTCAATCTCTGAGGCGAAGGACCGCCGCATTCAGCGCCTTGCGCAGCGCGTCGGTGCGCTCGCCCGACATCAGGATGTTTGTCATCACCAGCGCGGCGACGCCGCTCTTCGGATCGACGACGAAATAGGTATTGCCCGATCCCGCCCAGCTCACCGCGCCAACGGGAAGCCCACCCATCGCCTCGCTTCGGGCGTCGCCGATCGCGAAGCCGAGGCCGAATTGCGTCTCTTCCAGACCCGTGCCCCCCGTCGGCAGGAGCGGCCGCACCATCGCTGCGAGGGTCTCGCGCGACAGCAACCGGCGGCCCTTCCAGTTGCCGCCGTTCGCGATCATCTCCGCAAAGTGGAGATAGTCCTGCGCCGTGCCCGCCAGCGCACCGCCGCCATCGCGCAGCCGGACGGGATCGCGATATTCGGACGCCGCCGCACGCTCGACCGGCGCCATACCCGTTTCCGTCGCGCGATAGAGGGTCACGAACCGGGGCAATTGCGCATCCGGCACGACGAAACCGGTGTCGCGCATCTCGAGCGGGTCGAGAATGCGAACCTTGAGGAAAGCGTCAAGACTCATGCCCGACACGCGCGCCACGAGCGCACCGAGCACGGTCGTCGAATAGCCATAGGAGAAGCGCGCGCCCGGCTGATGCAGCAGAGGCGCCTTGCCGAGCCGCGCCACGAGCTCATCGAGATCGGCCGCAGGCGCCGCATCGCCTGGCTGTCGCCCGACGGCGGTGTCGCGCATCGCCCCGTACCGCCGATAATATTGCGGGACCGGTCCGTTGCCCATGAACTGATAGGTCAGTCCGCTGCTATGCGTAAGCAGGTCGCGGACCGTCACCGGCCGCGCGACGGGCACGGTCTGCATGTCGTCAAGGCCGCCGCTTGCGTAGACGCGCATATCGGCGAACTCGGGAAGGAAGCGGCTGACAGGATCCTCCAGCGATAGCCGCTTTTCCTCGACCAGCATCATCGCCGCCACGCTCGTGATCGGCTTGGTCATCGAATAGAGGCGGAACACCGCTTCCGTTGGCAGTGCCGCACGATCCTCGACATCGAGATGGCCGAGACGGAAATCGATGAGCAGCTTGCCGCGACGGGAGATCATCACCTGCGCATTCGGCGACTGGCCCGCATCGACCATCTTTGCGAGCGAGGCCCGAAGATTGGCCTCGGCCGGTTGCATGACGGGCGAAGCGACCGCCGGAACGCCGGTCACCATCAGAGCAGGCGTGAGAAGAAGCGCCAGCGCAAGCTTCAATATGGCTTGTCTCCGGCGATCGTCACCCGATAGCCCGAGCGCGTCTCGGGGAAATAATCCCAGGTCGCAAAATGCTGCGTGCAGCGATTGTCCCAGAAGGCGACCGAATGCGGCTGCCAGCGGAAGCGGACCTGGAAGTTCGCGTCCTTGACATGCTCGAACAGGAATTCGAGCAGCGCCGTGCTCTCCGGCTTGGAGAGTTCGTTGATCCGGATCGTCTTCGACTGGCTGACGAACAGGCATTTGCGCTTGGTCACCGGGTGCGTGCGGATGACCGGATGAACGTTGCGCGGATATTTCTTCTCCACGTCGGGAAACAGCTCTCGATAGATGTGGTTGGAATCGTGGATCGCAGTCAGCGGATCGAGAAATGCCTTCATCGCCGGCGAGAGCGCGTCATAAGCTGCATACATGCTCGACCACAAAGTGTCGCCGCCCGCCGGCGGAACGATGTGCATGTAAAGGATGCTGCCCATCGGCGGCTCGGCATCCTCGCTCAGATCGGAATGCCAGTTCTCGCCCGCCACGAACTTGCTGTCGGCATCGGCATGAATGGCGACGATCTCGGGATGATCCGGCAGGCCGGCCACACCGCTGTGCATGGCGAGATCGCCGAAATAGCGGCCGAGGCGCTTGTGCCCTTCATGCGTCAGCAGCTGATCGCGAAAGAAGATGACCTGATGCGCCATCAGCGCATCATGTACCTCGCTCACCGCCTTGTTGCTCAGCGGCTCGTTCAGATTGACGCCGAAAATCTCGGCCCCTATCCGCTTGGTCATCGGCCGGACGTCAAGCACCTCATAGGTCATTGGACTACTCCCCGGACATAGTGGGACGGGGCGCGGTTGCGCGCGGCATGACCGCCCCTTCTCAAGGTCTCATATTCCGTCGGGATCACGGACCGTCCCCTTGCTCCCGAAGATGCGCCGTTCGATCCGGCAATGGATCCCCTGCGTGCCGTCCACCACCTGGGTGACGCCGAAATCGCTGGCGATGCTCATCAGCGAATAGCCATCGACCGCCGAGAGTCCCTGATGCTCGGTCAGGAGGTGCAGCATGTCCTTGGACGCGCTCTTCATCGCCTCGTCCAGATCGGCGCCGAACCCATGGACGATCCAGCACTCCGGCGTCTCCAGCAGCGGCGACGGGAAGCTGAAATCCTTGCGCAGCACGATCTGGAACAGCACGTCGAGCGAGGCCTCGATCGCGGTGCCGCTGATCTCACCGTCGCCCTGGCTCACATGCGGGTCGCCGATCGAGAACAGAGCCCCCTTCACCTGCACCGGATAATACATCTTGGCGCCCGCGCCGATCCGCCAATTGTCGATATTGCCACCGTGCAGCCCCGGCGGGATCGTGCTGACATGTTCGTCGACCGCCGGCGCGACACCGGCCGTCCCGAGATGCGGCCGCGCCGGAATGGTGATGCCCGGCAGCGCCGGTTGCCGGTCGCAGACCGGACAATTGGTGATCCGCCCCGGCACGAGATATTTATCCGGAATATCATAGGCATAGACCGCACTTGCCGTATAGGCATTGGGATCGATCCGATAAATGGTGACGCGCTCGGTCTCGCCGAATTCCTGATAGAGATGGCCCCAGTTCGCCTGCAGGTTCGACCCATAGTTGAAGCGCGGCGTCATCTGCAGATAGCGCACTTCGAGCATGTCGCCGGGCTCAGCGCCCTCGACATAGATCGGCCCGGTCATGATATGGCAGCCGGGTGCGCGCGCGGCGGGATCGATCTCGGTGAAGATGCGGCGGATCTCCTCGTCGAACATCAGTTCGGGATCGTCGCCGGCATGATGAGTCACCGCCTGCGCCTGGATAAGATCGCCGCTCTTTACGGTCAGCGCCGGTTTGATCTCCGGCGAGAAATAGCCCCAATGCACAGTCTCCGGCGTCGCGCGGAGGTGATGCAGGGCGGTCGGCTGCACATCGTCTCGCACCATGCCCTTATGAAGGATCAAACCCATTGATAACCCCTGTTTTGCCAACCGTTCATTGTGCCGGGGCGTGCCGAGCCGCCCCGATCAGGATGCTCGTCATGCCGATCGATTTGTATGCGATGAAATTGGGCCCAAGCTCCGCCGCTTCCCCCGGATAGCGGGCGCCCAGAACGTAAAGCAGGGGCCAGAAATGATCGGGATGCGGCACCGATAGCCTTGCTGCCTCACCCTGCGCCGCATAGTCGATCACCGCCTCGGGCCGGTCCTCGAGCACGGCCCGCGCCATCGCCTCGTTGAAGCTGGTCGCCCAGTCATAAGGCGGCGCATCCGCGTCGGCCCAATCCATGACGCCGAGATTGTGGACAATGTTGCCCGTGCCCACGATCAAAACGCCTTCGTCGCGCAGCGGGCGCAGCGCCTCGCCCAGCTTGAGATGCGCCTCGGCCGATCGTCCGATATCCATTCCAAGCTGGACGACCGGCACATCGGCATCCGGCCAAGCATGGACAAGCACGGACCAGGTGCCGTGATCGAGCCCCCATTGCTGATCCATCGCAACCGGGATCGGCGCCAGCAGATCCCGCACCCGCTCCGCCAGCGCCGGTGCGCCGGGCGCGGGATAGCTGACCGAGAAGAGCGGCGCCGGCAGCGATCTGCCAAAGTCGTGAATGGTTTGCGGTCGCGCCATGCCGGTCACCGCCGTGCCGCGGGTCAGCCAGTGCGCCGAGATGCAGAGGATCGCCTTGGGCTTGCCGATCCGGTCGGCAATGTCCTTCCACGCGCGCGTCGCTTCATTGTCCTGCAGCGCATTGATCGGGTGACCATGGCCGAAGAAGACGACCGGCATCCGGCTCATCGCAAAACCTCGTCACGCACTTGCATTCGCGTCAGCCCCGTTTGTCGGCGATGATCCGACCGATTCCACAAGCGCAACGCTACGCATGTGCGGCTTTCCCGGTCTTGAGCGGGCGCGCACAAGAGTTTGTGCGGACACATCGCTTCGCCGTCTTCACTCGCTCGTGAATTCATCGGGAATCTGGGGATTTTCGCCCGCTTTCCCCCACAGGACGATCTCGTTGCCCCATGGATCGGCAAAGGCGTGATTATAGCCGTTGAATTCCTTCCAATAGTGATCGCGCCACAGGATCGTCGCGCCCAGCGTCTGCGCGGTGGAGAGGATGCGATCGGCACTGTCGTCGTCGCTGATCAGGACCCAGATGCGCGGCTTGCGGCCTTCGGTCGAGATCGTGCGCGGTTCGACACCGGCGGCTTCCGGATGCGGGCGGGCATTGCCCGCGTCGAAGATGCCAAGGTGCAGATTGCCGATCTGGCTGTCGCTTCCGTCCTTGTGTTTGAAGAAGCCGCCCGGGACCATGCGGTGATAAATGCCCTGCGGCCGCGCATCATTCTCCCAGCCGAACACCTTGGCATAGAAGTCGCCGGCCGCGGCAGGATCGTCACTGGCGAGATCGACAAAGATCAGCGTGTTGGTCATGGGAAAGCGAAAGCCTTTCTCGGTTGTCGTGACAGGGTCGGCCGCATGGGCAGCGAAAAATCGGGGAGGAGCGCGCTTGGCGCTGGGATCAGGATGCGGCGCGCTTGATCTCGGTCACCGGGGCGGACGGTCCACGCCGGCTGTGCCACTCGCGCCAATAGCGCTCGACCAGCCACTGGTTGAACTGGTGCTGCGCGTCTTCCTGCCAGCTGTAGCGGCCGCGCGGCGCGAATTTGGACCCGAGGCCCTGCTGGACCAGCAGATCGACATGCAGATCCTGCGCGACGATATGCGCGGTATAGTCGTCGTTCAGCGCCCGCTTCCCCTCGAAGCCGGGATCCTCCATCGCTTCGGGCAGATAGAGGCTGCCGAAGGTCAGGCCGTGCAGCGCGGCGCCACGCGCATCCATGATGAGGTAGATGACAACGTCGTTGAGGACGACCAGCGAGAGGCTCGGCGGCAGGTTCACGAACAGCAGTCGGTGCTGCTCCTCTTCCGTCAGCTTCGGAAAGACCGGAAAGAGCGCCTTCTCGGTCGGATTGAAGCTGGCATTGGCGTGGAGCGACCCGTTGAGCCTGTAGTAGCCTGCTGTGCCCGGCGGTACCGGTGGAAAGCTCGCGAGCGAGCTTGGAATATAGTCATGCAATCCCCGGTGCAGGCGATTGGCATGATAGCCGTCATTATTGTTCTCGAACTGGACCTTCCAGTTCCAGGCAAATTCATGCTGGGCGGGTGCCGGACCGCGCAGCTTCGCGAACTCGTAGTTGCCGATCACCGGCTCCAGCGCGGCGAGGCGCGGCGCCAGAGGCTCCGCCTCCGCATCGAAATTGACGAAGATGAAACCGTGCCAGAGCTCCACCTTGAGCGTGGGCAGGCCGTATTTCTTGCGATCGAAATTGCAGGTCTTGCTCATCGCCGGTGCGTTCACCAGCCGGCCGTCGAGATCATAAGTCCAGTGATGATAAGGGCAGACGAAGGCGCGGGTGTTCCCCTGCCCTTCCGCCACGAGCATGGCGCGATGCTGGCACACCGACGACATGGCGCGAATCGCACCCTCACGGTCCATCGCAATGACCAGCGGCTCGTTGGCATGACTGCACGTGAAATAGTCGCCGGCCTTTTCAAGCCATTCCACGCGCCCCACGCACAGCCACTCGTGATGGAACAGCGCCTCCTTCTCGAACCGATAGAATTCCTCGTCTGTGTAGCAGGCGGGCGGCAGGGTCTCGGCTTCGAGCGTGCCGGAAATCGAGCTGGCGAGGCTGTCGAAGAAAGTGTCGGTCAGGACGGTCATGCTGTTTTCCCGGCTGATATCGGTAAGTTGGCGGTCAGTCGGCGATGGCGAGCGCGGGTGCTGCATCGCCATCGGGCCGTGCGGCATCGGCATTGACCGGGTCGGGCAGTTTCGGCGCCCGCATGAGGAAGATGGTGGTCACGGTCGCCAGCACCAGCATGCCGGCAAAGACCGCGAACACCGGCACGAAGCTGCCGGTCGTGTCGGCGATCCAGCCTGCCGTGAGCGGCCCGAGCACGGCGAACGTCGTCGATGCCGTCGCCATCGCAGTCACCTCGCCGGCGATCGACGAGCCGAAATAGCGCAGCAGCAGGATGTGGGTCGCCACCCAGGTCAGACCCCAGCCAATGCCCAGCACGACGGAGGCCACCATCGCCCAGGCCGGCGCCGAAACGACGCACAGCATCAGGATGGCGACCGTCATGGGGACCAGCCCGATCACGGTGAGGCTTTTGGGATCGAAGCGCTCGGAGAGCTCGCCGGTAAATCCCTTCGCCAATGTGCCGCTCAGCGCGAGCAGGCTCATTGCCCATGCGCCGAGGTCGCTGCCCATGCCGAAGCTCGCGACATGCGCGACGAGCACCGAGTGCATCGTGGTGATCACCGTCTGGACGACCAGCAGCGCCAGCGCGATGGTGAGGAAGCTCGGGCTCAGCAGCGCCTGCCGCGCGGTCCAGGGCGAGGCCTCGGTGACCGCCGGCCGCCCATGCGCCGCCCGCTTCACCTGCTCGGCGGATTCGACGCGGACGGCGTCGCGAATGGTCGCGAAGAAGAGAATCGCAAGTCCGATCGCTGCGATGCCCATCGCCATCCAGTGCGTCCGCCAGCTGCCGCTGAGCGTGACGATCGTCTTCACGATCAATGGCCCGGCGATGCCGCCGGCCGCGCCGGCCATGAAATAGAAGCCGATCAGGCGCGACGACCGCTCGGGCAGCCAGGTCGCGATCAGATACACGCCGGGCGATGTCGCGATCAGCGAGAAACCGACGCCCATCAGCGCCGTCGCGACGAAGAAGAGGCCAAGGCCCTGCACCACAGAGGCGAGCAGGAAGCCGGACGCCAGGACCAGCCCGCCAATGGTGAGCGTGAGGCGCGAGCCTACCCATTTCATCAGCAGCGGCGCCAGCGGGCTGCCGAGACCGCAGGTGAGGCCGAGAAGCGCGAAGCTCGCACCCGCCGCCGCCTGCGACCAGCCGAGTTCGGCAACCATCGTGAAGAGCACATAGCCGAGCGAGGTGAACGTCGTCGCGGTCACGAAAAAGAAGCCGAGCGACACGGCCATCAAGATGGTCATTTTCCGAGACATAGGTCGCTGCCCTCCGCGCTGCACTGAAGCCGACGACAAACTATGTGATCCGCGCGACAAGGCTTGATCACGGGCGCCCGAACACTTGATCGCCGCCCCGTTGACCGCGAGCGCGTCAGCACAAGCCTGCGGGCGCGACGCGGCAAGTCGGGACGAGTCGGCGCGGGCAGCAAAAGAAAAGGGCGACGTGTTGCCACGCCGCCCCAGGACTTCCCTGCGCAAATATCAGAAGCTGTAGCCGACCGAGAAGATCGCCTGACGCGGCGTGATGTATGTTTCGTAGGTCTGTGCGCTGCCATAAGGATCGGAAAAGCGCGAGTTCACGCCTGTCGTGTCGAACAGGTTGGTCACCGACAGGCTGAACGTCAGATCGGTGTTGTCCGGCGCGTACTGCAGGAACAGATTGACCTGCGTGTAGTCGGGCGTGACGTCATAGCGCGAGTTGTTGAACAGGCGATACTGATACTCGCCCCGGTAGGTGACCGACGCCTTCGCCGTCAGCTCGCCCGGCCCGACCTGGTTGACGTAACCGAGCGAGACCGTGCCCTGGAACTCGGGGATTTTCGGTACTTCATTGCCGTTGATGTTCGCGCGCGCCGAATCGCGGGCGAGCGACGCCATGAAGAAGTTCCCGAAAAACTCGCCGGTGCCGTAGTAGCCGGCGGCATTCTGCGCGAGGATGGCGCCGCCGGGTCGAGCGCGAGGAAATCCTTGGTGAACTTGCCGCGCGTGTAGGCGAGCGATCCCTCGAGGATCCAGTTCGGGCTGGGCTTCCAGCTTCCCTCGATCTCGAGGCCGTAGATTTCGGCGCCCGGCGCGTTGGCCGTGCCCTCGCCGAACAGGATCGCGTCCTCGTCGAGGAACTGCATATTCTTGTAATCATAGTAGAAAGCGGAGAGATTGAGCTTCGCCGTTCCGTTCGCGAACATGTTCTTCGAGCCGATCTCGAACGAGTTCACCGTCTCGGGCTTGTAGGTCGGTCGAATGCCGTTCGCGAACCCCAGCACCTGCGGCGCGGCGCCCGACGCCGAGCTGTTGAGACCGCCCGGCTTGAACCCGCGCGTGTAGCTCAGATAGACCATGTTGTCGGGCGTGATCTTGTAGTCGATCGCCGCCTTCCCGGTCCATTCCTCGGTGGTCAGGCCGGGCGAAACGCGCGGCTGCAGATAGGCGCCCGACGTGATGGCCGGGCCGCCGCTGTTCGAATCGCTGACGCCGGAATATTCGTCATGATTGTAACGGATGCCGCCGGTCAGCGTCAGCGCATCGGTGATGTCGAACGAGGCTTCGACATAGGCGGCATAGGCTTCGCGCGTGATCTCGGACAGTTCGGCGAACGTGACCGTCGGCACCAGCGGGCTGTTGTAGGGCGTGTCCACCGGCAGCGGCGCCGCATAGGGATTGCCCGTCGCGGAGCGATATTCGACGATATATTGCGGGTTCTTGGACCACAGATAGACGCCGCCGACGATCCACGAAAATGGCCCCGTGCCATTGGACGCCAGGTTGATTTCCTGCGTCCAGCTCTCGGTCTCCATCTTCCACAGCGCGACGTGGTCATAGCGGGCGCCGAGGCGTTCCGGATTGCCGTTGAGCGCGGGCTTGTAGCCGCCGAGCACATTGCGCTCGAACAGGTCCCCGGTGAGGCCATCCCCGTCCCACGACTGCGCGCTGTAGAGCTTCTGGTAGCTGGTGATCGACTTCACAACGGCAAAGGCCGTGTCGAGGTTGATAACCCCGTAATAGAGTGCCGTATCGACGATCGAGCGGCCCGGATAATCCTGGGTCAGGACACGCGGGTCGGTCGAGGGATCGAGGATGTTCTTCTGCGCCGGACCGTGCGTATCGCTCTCGTTCTGGATCGTCGCCAGCGTGATCGAGAAACTGTCGCTCGGCTGCCAGATTGCGGCGAGCTTCCAGCCGATGTCGTTCTGGTTGTCGAGATCATATTCGGTCGTGCCGGGCGTTCCGGTCGCGATCGAATAGCCGTCATGCTTCTGATACTGGACGGCACCGCGGATCGCGAACTGGCCGACTGGCACGTTGATCGCCATGTCGCCCTTCATCATGCCGTAATTGCCGACGCCCACACTGAGCGAGCCCTCGAAGCCGGACAGGCTCGGCTGCTTGCTCACCACGTTGATGGTACCGCCGGTGGATCCCTGGCCGAAGGTCGTGCCTTGCGGTCCGCGCAGCACCTCGACCTGCGCGACGTCGATGAAGGCGGCGCTCGCCGCGATCGAATTGAAGATATAGACGCCATCGACGTGGAACGAGACGCCAGGCTGGGTATTGGCATTTTCCGGCGTTTCCGAGCCGACGCCGCGGATCGAGATCATGCGCTCGCCGCCGCCGCTTCTGGCCACGACCAGGCCGGGAACGAGGCCATTAAGTCCCGTTATTTCCGTGATATTGGCCTCCTTGAGCGCTGCCGCGCCCATGGCGGTCGCCGACAGCGTGACTTCCTGCAGGCTGCTGTCGCGCTTGGAGGCCGTCACGATGATGTCGTCGCTCGATCCTTCCTCGTCATCCGGCGCGACGCTCGCTGCGGCGCCCTGCTCCAGATCATCCCTGCCGAGCGCCGGTGTGATGGCGAGCCATGAAACACCCACCGCGATGATCAATCTTTTTGCGTTCAGTCCCTTTGACATGTCCCTGGTCCCCCGAAGCGGTTTGCCTCTCCGCAGGGCTTCCGCTGTCCGGAATGCTCCCTCATTTGATCGTGATTGAGCCATTCGAGGCCGGTTACGGTCTTGTTCCCCCGCGAATAACTCTTTGACCGCGACGGCCAGAACGGCCTTCACGATGCCCCTCGGGGGGCGTGATGCTGCTCCCTTTCTTGTTGGCGTCTGTCCTACGGCCTGCGCGCAATGCTATGATAATTGCGCAGCCCACATCCTGGGCCGCCGCTCTTTTGAAATCGTAAAATTCTGTGAAAACAGCAACTTGCTATCAAGTCGCGGCACATCGTCGCCGTCCACCATGCGCGACACGAGGGAAGTTTGCGAAAATTGCCCGCGAAAATCGCGGAAATGCGCCGTTTCTTCCGTCGCTATCGCGTCCGGTGGATGCAGGAATATGTGAAGTTTGCCGCCCTCACAGCCAGAACCGCGTCGGACTGACCCATTCGTGACCAAATAGGCGTCACGCGGAGCGCATCTGTCACCTCTCGCCGAGTCGCCTAGCCGCGCGCGATATAGGCCCGCCAGCCGCCCAGATGCGTGATGTCCTCCGCGCCGGTCATGGCACGCGGCTCGGCGACGAAGCCCTTGACGCTGCTGCCATCCGCCAGGGTCACCGTGCCGATGGCCAACGGCGCCGGCACCTCGACGACGAAGCTGCCAAACGCCGCGACGTCCAGCTCATAGACTTCGAGCGCGATGGCCGCGCCCTCGTCGCTGTGGACCAGCGCCGGCTTCGGCGGGATGCTGTCGGCCATCGCATAGAGCCGATAATTCGGCGCGGTCTCGAAAGCACCGACGAACGTCGCGTCGCGCGAGGTAAGCTGCCAGTGCAGCGGCATGTCCTTGAGATGGGCGCCGACCACGGCGATCTTCACAGTCTGCATCTTTCCCTCCAGATCGAGCGCGGGCGGGCCGGGAAGCGCGGCCGCCGCGAGATAATCGTCCGCCAGTGTCAACAGGCCCCGGTCGCTGTCGGCCGGGCCGATCAGGGTGATCCCGAAGCCGGTGCCGTTGGCGCGCGTGCCGGCGGGAATGGCGATGGCCGCCATGTCGAGCAGGTTCACGAAATTGGTGTAGCGGCCCAGATTGCTGTTGAGCGCGATCGGCGCCGCCGCGAGTTCGGCGACGCGATAGGTCGTGCCGGTCGTGGGAAAAGCCAGCACATCGACATCGTCCCACATCTGGTCCGCATGGCGCTTGAGCGCAGCGAGGCGGTACATGCCGTTCCAGAGATCGACAGCGCTGATCTCCGTTCCGGGCGCGACGACTTCGCGGACGGTCGGATCGATCGCATCGGGATTGGCGGCGAGCAGGTCGGCAGTGGCTGCCGTGCGCTCCGCGACCCAGGGGCCGCCATAGAGAAGCTGTGCCGCCTCCAGCAGTGGCTCGATGTCGATCTCGACGATCTGCGCCGTCTCGCCGAGCTTGGCGATGGCGCGGTCGTAGAAATATTCCGCGTCCGGATCGCCGAAGAAGATACGCTCGTCGACGCGCGGGACGCCGATGCGCTTCGGCTGCAGCGGACGGTTGGCCAGCAGCTTGGAATAGGGATCGGCCGGATCGAAGCCGGCCACGACCTCATCCACCAGCCGCGCATCCGCCACATCGTCGGTGAAGACGGTGATGCAATCGAGGGTACGGCACGCGGGGACGAGGCCGCGCGTACTCCAGCGCCCCTTGCTGGGCTTGTAGCCAATGAGATGCTGGAAAGCCGCCGGCACGCGGCCCGAGCCCGCTGTGTCGGTGCCGAGCGCAAAGCCGACCAGCCCCGCCGCGACGGCGACCGACGAGCCGGAACTCGACCCGCCGCTCACATAGACCAGATTATAGGCGTTGCGCGGAATGCCATAGGGACTGCGCGTGCCGACGAGGCCCGTCGCGAACTGATCCAGATTGGTCTTGCCGATGCAAATCGCGCCCGCCGTGCTCAGCCGCTCGATGACGCCCGCAGACGCCTCCGGCTTGTACGCGAAGGCCGGACAAGCCGCCGTTGTCTCGAACCCGGCAACGTCGATATTGTCCTTCGCCGCATAGGGCACGCCAGC
Source organism: Sphingobium xanthum (assembly GCF_019737615.1). Taxonomy (GTDB): domain Bacteria; phylum Pseudomonadota; class Alphaproteobacteria; order Sphingomonadales; family Sphingomonadaceae; genus Sphingobium; species Sphingobium xanthum. Next base: position 536,686 of record NZ_JAHKKS010000002.1, read on the forward strand.
GAGCGGGAGTTTCTCCCCGGCCGCGATCCGCGCATCCACGGCGCGCGCGGCGGCGAGATAGTCGTCCGGCGCAATCCGGCTGATCCAGATCTGCGGCTGCACGGCATCATAGGCCGCGAGCCGCGCCAGCGTCTCCTCCGCCACCGCGACCGCGCTCGACGCCCCGCTGTTCACCGCCGCCGCGACGTCCGCGACGCTCCGCCGGTCCAGCGCCGTCATGGATGCCGCCTCAGCGCCAGCATCGGCGCGCCGGGCTGCAGCGCCTGCTTTTCCTGCATGTAGAGCGCCGCGATCGTGCCGCTCGCCGGGCTCTCCAGCGGCGATTCCATCTTCATCGCCTCGATCACCGCGATGACGTCGCCCGCCTTCACCTTGTCTCCGGGCGCGACCAGCAGCTTCCAGACGCTCCCGCCAAAGGGCGCCTCGATCAGATCCGTGCCTTCCGGCACCTCGACCGCCGTGATGGCCGTCGCGCCGCCGCCCGCATCGTCGGTCAGATCGGTGACGCGATCGAACTCGCCGGACCGCTGCCACTCGGCGCGCTCCTCATCGAACGCCGCCTGACGCTGTCCCTCGAAGGCCGCAATCGACGCCGCATTCTCGGCCAGAAACGCCCGGTAATCGGCCAGCCGGAACTCGGACTGCTCGACATGGATCGAACGGCGGCCACTCGGGAAGTCGCGCCGCCATTCCACAAGCTCCTCGGCGCTCACCTTATAGAAGCGGATCTGATCGAAGAAGCGCAGCAGCCAGGGCTTGCCCTCGACAAAGGCATCGGTCTGCCGGTGCGTGTTCCAGACCTGGATGGTGCGCCCAAAGAGCTGATAACCGCCCGGCCCTTCCATGCCATAGATGCACATATAGGCGCCGCCGATGCCGACCACGTTCGGAGGCGTCCAAGTGCGGGCCGGATTATATTTCGTCGTGACCAGCCGGTGCCGCGGATCGACCGGCGTGGCGACCGGCGCGCCGAGATAGACGTCGCCGAGGCCCAGCACGAGATAGCTCGCCTCGAAGATTAGATTCTCGACCGCATCGGCATCGGGCAAGCCGTTGATGCGCCGGATGAACTCGATATTGTCCGGACACCAGGGCGCATCGTCGCGCACCGCGCCCATATATTTCTCGATGGTCTCGATCGTCGCCGGATCCCGCCAGCTGAGCGGCAGATGGACGATGCGCGAGGGCACCGAGAAATCCTCCAGATCGCCCAGCCGCTCCTCGGCCGCCATCAGCGCCGCCAGCGCACCCTGTTGATCCAGCACCTTGCCGTCGAAATGCAGCTGCAGCGAGCGAATGCCCGGCACGATGTCGATGACGCCGGCTATGGCCTGCTGCGTCAGCTCGGCCATCAGAGCATGGATGCGGATGCGCAGCTCGATGTCGAGGACGATCGGGCCATATTCGACCAGGATGTTGCGATCACCCTGCTGACGATAGACGGTGCGCGGGCGTGCGCCCTGCCCTTCGATGTCGGCAAGGATCGGCGAGAGCGTGGCAATATCGCGCGCCGGCATGTCCGCCAGCGGCGCGGGCGCCAGCTGGACGCGATCCGCCGCCGCTGCATCCTCCGCGGTCACCGGCAGGAACCGCAGCCGGTCGCCGGGCGCGAGCTGCCCGATCTTCCAGCGATCCGCCGCGATCACGACGAACGGGCAGACGAACCCGCCGAGCGAGGGACCATCGGGGCCCAGAATGATCGGCATGTCGCCGGTGAAATCGACCGCGCCGATCGCATAGGGATTGTCGTGAATATTGGAGGGATGCAGCCCCGCCTCGCCGCCATCCTTGCGCGCCCAGTGCGGCTTGGGGCCGATCAGGCGGACGCCGGTGCGGTTGCTGTTATAGTGGACCTGCCAGTCGGCCGTGATGATGGTGCCGATGTCGTCGTCGGTGAAGAAATCCGGCGCACCGTGCGGGCCATAGAGCACGCGCAATGTCCAGGTCGTCCCCAGATCGGGCACCGGCAATGCGGGCGCGGCAACGCCTGCGGTCGCCTCGCCCAGATGCAGCGTGTCGCCGCCCAGCAGTCGCCGTGCCGCATGGCCGCCGAATTGACCCAGTTCGAAGGTGCTGCGGCTGTCCAGATAGGGCGCGATGTCGAGCCCGCCTGCGAACAGGATATAGCCCCTGATGCCGCCGCCAGAGACGCGCCCAAGCGTGAGCGTCTGTCCCGCCTTGACCTCGATCGCCTTGCCGCGCTCGACCGGCACATCATCCAGCTTCGCGCCGAAATCGGCCCCGGCGAGGCAGATGCGCACGGGCGCGTTGAACAGCAGGGTCGGCCCGCTTGCGGTGACTTCCAGCCCCGCTGCGCCTTCCTCATTGCCGAGCAGCAGATTGCCGATGCGGAACGAGCGATCGTCCATCGGACCCGAGGGCGGGACGCCGATCGCCCAGAGGCCCTGACGACCCGGCCAATCCTGCACGGTGGTGGCGGTGCCGCCGGCAATCACGCGAATGCTGCGCGGGCTGTAGGAAACGGTCTCCAACAGCCGGGTCGAGACCTCGCCGCTGACGAAGCCGGGCGTCCGCACGACCTCGCGCAACCAGCGCAAATTGGTCTCGATGCCGTCGACACGGCTCTCGTCCAGCGCGTCCTGCATCGCCGCGATCGCCGCATCGCGCGTGGGCGCATGCGTGATCAGCTTGGCAAGCATCGGGTCGTACCAGGCGCTGACCGTGCTGCCGGCCATGCACCATGTCTCGGCGCGGATATTGTCCGGGAAGCTGACAGCCGTCAGCGTACCAGAGGTCGGGCGATAATCGAGCGCGGGATCCTCGGCATAGAGCCGCACCTGCACGCTATGGCCGTTCGGAGCCGGCACCGGCGCATCGAGGAAGGCGAAATCCCCCGCCCCGCCCCGGATCATCCACTCGACGAGATCGATGCCTGTCACTTCCTCGGTGACGCCATGCTCAACCTGAAGCCGCGTGTTCATCTCCAGGAAGAAGAATTGCTGCCGCTCGACGTCGAAGAGATATTCCACCGTGCCGGCCGACTGATAGCGCGCCGCCTCGCCGAGACGGATGGCGGAGGCGATCAGCTCGGCGCGCACCGCGTCCGACAGGTTGGGCGCGGGCGCTTCCTCGACCACCTTCTGATTGCGGCGCTGGAGCGAACAATCGCGCTCCCCCAGTGCCAGGACGCGGCCATTGCCGTCGCCGAAAATCTGGACCTCGATATGGCGCGCACGGCCGATATAGCGTTCGAGGAAGACGCCAGCGTCGCCGAAATTGCCTTTGCCGAGGCGCGCGACACCCGCGAAGCCCTCGCGCACGGCCGCTTCATCTTCGCAGATGCGCATCCCGATGCCGCCGCCGCCGGCCGTCGCCTTCAGGATGATCGGATAACCGATCTCGCGCGCCGCGCTGACCGCCTCGTCCTCGTCGGTGAGCAGGCCGGTGCCGGGCACGAGCGGGACACCATGCGCGGCGGCCAGCGCGCGCGCGCTGTGCTTAAGACCGAACGTGCGGATATTCTCCGGCGTGGGGCCGATAAAAACGATCCGCTCGGCAGCGCAGGCCTCAGCAAAATCGGCATTCTCGGCCAGGAAACCATAGCCCGGATGGATCGCGCCCGCACCGGTCTCGCGCGCCGCCTTCAGGATCGCCTCGACATCCAGATAGCTCTGCGAGGCCGGTGCCGGGCCGATGCAGACCGCCACGTCCGCCAGCGAGACATGGAGCGAGTCCGCATCCGCCTCGGAATAGACGGCTACGGAGCGCAGGCCCATGCGGCGCAGCGTCCGGATGATCCGGGTAGCGATGGCCCCCCGGTTCGCGATCAGGACGGTATCGAAGCTCATGCCGTGACGATCATCCGGACAGTCGTGGGATTGAAGCCGTTGCAGGGATTGTTGATCTGCGGGCAGTTCGAGACGACGACGATGACGTCCATGTCGGCACGCAGATCGACCGTTAGGCCGGGGGCGGAAATGCCGTCCACGATGCCGAGCGCGCCGTCCGCCTCGACCGGCACGTTCATGAAGAAATTGATGTTCGAGACGATGTCGCGCTTGCCGCGGCCCTCGGTCAGATTGGCCTCGAGGAAATTCTCGACGCAGGCATGCTGCGATTTTGTGTGATGCCCGTAGCGCAACGTATTGGATTCGCAGGAGCAGGCGCCGCCGATCGTATCGTGATACTCCACCGTCGTTCCGGCGATGGTCATCATCGCGCGGCCTTCGTTCGAGCGCAGCACCGTGCCGGCGCGCAGAAACAGATTGCCCTGCGCGGCCACGGTGTCCTGCGCGCTGTAGCGCTCGGCATCGTCCGCCTGCGCATAGAGCAGGAAGTCGACGGCCTGATTGCCTTCCAGATCGACGATGCGCAGCGTCTGGCCGGCGGCGACATGATGCAGCCAGGGAGCGCGCGCGGCCACGACCTCGTCGTGAATTATCGCGCCCGGAAGACCGGCGATATGCGGATCGATCGTCATGGCGGCTCCTAGCGGCGGTAAAGGTCTTCGACGTTCAGGAAGGCGCGCAGGCCCTCCGGCGTGTCGTTTCGGATCGGGTCGTTCTCGGGCGTGACCGCGCCGCGCCAGGCCGAGACGCGCAGCGGCGTCGATGTCCAGGCCGCGCGCGGATCGAGCACGTGGGGGCAATTGGCGATCACGACGATCACCTCCATCTCCGCGCGCAGGATCATCCTCCGGCCGGACTCATAGGGGCCGACCAAGGGTGTGATCGTGCCGTCCGTCTCGATCCGCGTGCCCTTGAAGAAGTTCACGCAAGGATGGACGTCGCGCCGTTGCAGGCCGTGCTTGGCCGATCCGAGCAGGAGGCGATCGCGTCCGTTGGGATAGGCACCGCTGTTGCGGCCCTCGCCATATTTCGCTGCGTTGGTCGCGGCATTGGATGTGCCGCAAAAGGCGTCATGCGTTCCCGCATCATCCTCAAGAATGCTCATGAGCACGCGGCCCATGTCCGACAGGAGCAGCTTGCCCGCGCCGAGATAGGCGTTCCACTGGACCTTGACGGTATCCGCGACATTCAGCCGCTCTGTCGGCATCTCGGCATTGAACAGCAGCACGGAAGCGCAGGCATCGCCCTGCAAATCGATGAGCCGCAGGCGCGTTCCGCGCGCCAGCCTGCGCGTCGCATAGCCACCCGCGGCGATCGTCTCTTCCCAGAGCAGATCGTCGGCGGACACGCCGGCCGGGAGATCGCCGGCAACCGGCGGTAATGTCGGCATCGCTTCCACGATCGTGCCGCCCATGGCACGCGCATGATCGCGCGCCGCCATCGGATCGGCGAGAACTTCCGTCACGCAGCGACTCCTTTGTTGGTCGGGCTATTGCCGGGTTCGAGCTCGTCCTGCTCGTGAAGTGGCGGGAGCAGCGCGGTAGTCGTGACGAGCTGCAGCTGGTTCACGCCGCGGATGCTGCGCAGGGCGTCGCATAATTCCTTGAGCCGGACGGCCGGGCCCTGAACGAGCAGAACTTCCATCGACTGGTCGTCTTCCAGGAAGACGTGCTGCGAGGAGATGACTTCCTTCAGATACTCGGCCTGCGTCTGGGCGAGTTGGTGCCGAACCCGGCCTTTGTCGCCGCGATAGACGATCGTCACCGTGCCCGCGAACATGTCCTCGGGTCGGGTCAGCGCCTCATGCTCGGCCAGCGCGTGGCGGATCAATTCGGCGATGAGCTGGGAGCGCGACGGCAGGCCCCGCTCCTCCACCATCACATCCAGTTGACGGAACAATTCGGCCGGAAGACTCATGCTGAGACGGGCGAGGCTGGCAGGTTCGTTGCTCATGATCTCATCCTCTCAATTATTACCAACTCGGTCAAGCGTAATACTTTCTTCCGCTTCCGCTTCGGCCTTGAACTTCTTCGTGAGCGGCAAATCATAGACGGCCGTCGCCCCGAACCGGTGCGGCGCGTGCGGATCGCGGCGGCGCTTGTCGAGCGTCAGGACGCGCGTGCCGAGCGCGAACGCCTCACGGATGTCATGCGTGACCATGATGATGGTCAGCGAATAGTCGCGCCAAAGCTGAGTGATCAGCGCGTGCATGTCCGCCCGGATGCCTGGATCGAGCGCGCCGAACGGCTCGTCGAGCAGCAGGATGCGCGGCCGCTTGATGAGCGCCTGCGCGATGGCAAGCCGCTGCTGCATGCCGCCCGACATCTGCGCCGGATAGAGATTCAGGCTGTCACCAAGACCGACCGCCTTGAGCATTTCGGTGGCTTGCGCGATGGCCCCGCGCCGTTTCGCACCGAACAGCCGCGCCGTGAACGGGGCCTGCTCGCATTCCAACCCGAACACGACATTTCCCAGCGCCGATAGGTGCGGAAAGACCGAATAGCGCTGGAACACGACGCCGCGATCCGGCCCGCACTCCGGGGTCAGCGGTATGTCGTCGAGCAGGATGGTCCCGCTGGTCGGCACTTCCTGCCCCAGGATGATGCGCAGCAGGCTGCTCTTGCCGGCGCCGGATGGCCCGATGATCGAGACGAACGACCCCGCCTCGATATCGAGATCGACGCGCTCCAGCACGATCTTGTCGCCATATTCGACCCAGACGTTGCGGAGGCTGAGCAGCGCGCTCAATGCGTCGCTCCATGCGCCCAGGGGAACGCCTTGCGGCTGCTCCAGGTCAGCGCCATATCCATCAGGATCGCCAGCAGCGCGATCCACCCGACATAGGGCAGGATGATGTCCATCGAGAGATAGCGCCGGACGAGAAAGATCCGGTAGCCAAGCCCGATGTCGGACGCGATCGCTTCCGCCGAGATGAGGAACACCCAGGCCGGGCCGAGCGAGAGGCGCAATGCCTGGATGAGGCGCGGCATCGCCTGCGGCAGCGCCACGCGCAGCATCAACTGCCAGCTGCTCGCGCCGAGGGTCTGCGCCTTGATCATCTGCTCGCGCGGCAGATCGGCGACATAGGCCGCGACATCGCGAACCATGAACGGCGCGATGCCGATGACGATCAGCGCCACCTTCGCCATCTCGCCGAGACCGAAGGCGATGAACAGGACCGGCAACAGCGCGATCGGCGGGATGACGGCGATGCCGGTCACCAGCGGGCCGAAGGTCGCCCGCACCGGCGGCAGGACGCCGAGTAGCAGGCCCACGAACAGCGCCGAGAGCGTCGAGATGCCGAGCCCGAGGCCAAGCCGCTGAAGGCTTGCGACCGTGTCGGCCCAGAAAATGAGCTGCCCGGAAAGCTGATCCGGCACGAACAGCAGAGCCGCCATGCCTTCCGCCATCGCACCGGGCAGCGGCAGGATCTTGTCGCTGGGATTAGCCGCATGACGACCGGCCGCCATCACCAGATAGAGCAGCACCAGCAGCAGGATCGGGATCGCCCCCAGCAGGATGCGGTTGCCCGGACGGACATGTCGGTTCACCCAGCGCATGATATCATGTCCTGCCCGGCGCCAACCGCTCAGAGCTTCCCATCGGCCGCCATCTGCATGTAGCTCGCGTCGAAGCGCAGCGTCACATTGTTGGCATCACCCAGCGTCTTGCCGCCCGGGAACGACATGCCGACCGCATCGGCCGATTTCGCGCCCTGGCCGAACAGGCCCTTGGAGAAGCTGAAGTCGCGCACCCGCGTCATGGTCGTGATCAGCGCCGCATCGGACGTTGCCGCGACAGCCGCCTTAGGGTCGGCATAGAGGAATGTCGTGGCAAGCTGCTGGTCGAACAGCTCGGGCGTGCTTCCGGCGAGCTTCGCCATGGCCGCGCGCGCCGCCTTCCCTTCCGCATCCTGCCGCTGCATCAGCGCCAGCGTCTCATACCAGATGCCGGCCAGCGCCTTGCCCAGATTGGGATTGGCCTTGAGCGTCGCCGTATCGACCACCAGCAGATCGAGGATCTCGCCCGGAATATCGGCCGAGCTGAACACTTGCTTCGCGCCCGGCGTCGTCTTCATGACCGAGAGCTGCGGGTTCCAGGCCACCGCCGCCGTCACGTCCGGCGTCGCGAAGGCGCCGACAATGTCCGCATCCGCCGTGTTGACCGTCTTCACGTCGGTAAGCGCCATGCCGACCGAATTGAGGCCGCGCGCCAGCAGATAATGCGAGACGGACAGCTCGACGAGATAGACCTGCCGGCCCTTGATCGCGGCCAGCGAGTCGCCGCCCTTGATGACGACACCGTCATTGCCGTTGGAATAGTCGCCGACGATGATCGCGCTGGTGTCCTTGCCGCCCGCGGCCGGAATGGTGAGCGCATCCATATTGGCAACCGTCACGCCGTCGAACTTGCCGGCGGTGTACTGGTTCACCGACTCAACATAGTCGTTCACCTGCACGATGTTGATCTTGATGCCGTATTTGTCGGCCCATTTCTTCACGATGCCGGCCTGCTGCGCATAGGGCCAGGGCATCCAGCCCGCATAGATCGACCAGCCGATGCTGAACTCGGTCTTCGCCTTGGGTGATTCGGTCGCAGAGGGCGAACAGGAGGCGACCACCAAGGCACATATCGTCAGTGCGATATTCCTCGCGGTTCGGATGGCGCTCAGCATGATTCGTCCCCTTTCGCAGTGCAGCATTGCCGCAAAATTTCGCTTTGTCCATGCTCGATTATTACTATTGCGGCCGTTAGTAATATCAATATGATGGCTGGGTCGCATGCGGAGATAAAACTGGCCCGCAAGACGGCTCGCCGGGGAGGACGTCCATCAAAGGCAGCTCACTCAAAGCCGCGTCTGCGGCCAGTTTCGGGGTATTTTGATGGCGCAGAGTTCGACTGCCACTTCCGCACCGCCACCATCGGCTTCGGCGCGCACTTACCCCAACGGAAATCCCGAACTCAGCTATAACCCTCCCGGCATTCGCAATACGGACAGCGCAATCCCGCTGCATCCGAAGGGGCCGCGCCTGCACAATTATGCGAGCGATGGCCCGGCGCCCGGCGATCTCGCCTTCCGCTGGATCTTCGGGTCCAACGTCGCTGCCACGAACCGCGATCCGCGCGTGCAGGTGGTGCAGTATAATGAAGACACGTTCGTCCTGCGGGAGAATGTCTGCGTCCATTGGGAAGCGCCGTTCACCTATCTGCTGTTCGGCAACAAGGGCGTGCTGCTGATCGACACCGGCGCGACCAGCGACATGAAGCATTATCCGCTGCGACCGATGGTGGACGCGATCATCACCCGCTGGTGCCAGGCGCGCGGGCGCAGCAAGCTACCGCTGACCGTCGCGCTGACCTCTGGCGAGGACATCGCGCAGAATCAGGGTCTGGTGCAGTTTGCGGGACGGCCGGACACGACCCTCGTTCCAGCTCCGCTGGAAGTGATGAAGCGCTTCTACGGTCTCGGCACGAGCTGGCCGGGCGGCACCGGAAAGATCGATCTGGGCGACCGCGTGATCGAGGTCATCCCGACGCCCGGCACGCACAAGGACGGGGTCAGCTTCTACGATCCCTATTGCGACTTTCTCTTCACCGGAGACCTGCTGTTCCCCGGCAAGATCAACATCAGCAACGACGGCGATTTCGTGACGTCGCTGGAGCGGCTCAAGGCCTATGTGGCCGGCCATTCGGTGAAATGGATCCTCGGCGGCCATATCGACATGATGTTCGTGCCCGGCAAATATTACCGGCGCTTCGTCAACTACAAACCCTATGAGCGGGTGCTGGAGATGATCCCCGGCCTGATCGACGAGGCACTGACCTATGCGCGCGAGGTCAAGGGCAAGGACATGATGCTCATCCGGCCCGACTTCGTGCTGTTCAACGGGGTCAGCCCCGATCAGCGCACCCCCGTCTGGCCTGCGGGCGTGCCCAACATCACCCCGCCCTTCCACTTCTGACGACGCAGGAGAGCCTCCATGGATCGTCGCACTTTCCTCGGTTACAATGCGGCAGCGGCCGCCATCCCGCTCTCCGGCGCGGCGCTCAGCAGCATTGCCGGCGCCGCATCGGCTGCCGTCCGGCCCGCGCCGGTCGACTTCAAGAGCAATGTCCCGGCGACCGGCTCCTTTCCCGAGAAGTGGGACTGCGGCTCCTCCTCCTGCATGGACAACAAGGATCCGCCGGTGCAGGTCCACTGGTACAATCCGCACACCGCGATCCTGCGGCAGAACAAGGCCTATAGCTACGAGGCGCCGTTCGCTCCGCTCTATTTCGGCAACGATCGCGTGCTGCTGCTCGACGAGGGCTTCACGCAGCTGCGCAACGAATGGGATCTGCGCGGCGTGGTCGACGAGTGCATCGACGACTGGTGCCGCCGCAACGGGCGCGATCCGGCGAGCCTCGAGCTGCTGGTCGCGTTCAGCCACTTGCACGGCGACCATTATATGGCAGTCAACCAGTTCGCCGACCGGCCGAATACGCGCTATATGGGCCAGACCCATGAGGAGATGGTCGGCTTCTGGGGCATGACCAATTTCCCCGAAGAGCGTGTGACCCTGGACCTCGGCGGGCGCGATATCCTCATCTGGGGATCGCCCGGCCATGTCCGGTCCGAGTTCGCCTTCTACGACAGCTACACGCAGATCCTCTACACCGGCGACATGTTCTACCGGGGGCGCTGCTATATCAGCTTCTGGCAACCCTGGTTCGACAGCATGAAGCGGCTGATCGACTTTTGCGACACGCATCCCGTCGCCCATGTGATGGGATGCCATGTCGAGATCAGCAAGTCCGGCGAGGACTATCCCTATGGTGTCACCTGGCAGCCCGACGAAGCGCCGGTCGAGATGACCGTGCAGCAGTTGCGCGACGCCTTCGCGATGGCGAAGACCATCACGGAGCCAGGCATATATTTCACCGGCACCGTCTTCCTCTGCAATCAGACGCGGGGCACGACGACGATCGACCGCAATCCCTATCGATATTGAAGCATCGGGCAGGAGCGACGCATGAAGAAACCCATTGGTATCACTCTGTTATCTGCCGCGCTCGTTGCGGCATCCCCGCCCGATCCGGCGGCGCTGACCGAGAAGGAGATCAGCGTGCCGGGCTTCGCGGATTTCCTCGCGGTCGACGGCAGCACGGTCTGGGCGACCAATGACGGGCGGGTCGAGCAATGGTCGACCAGCGGCAAGGTCGCGTCGGTCGATGTACCCAAGCCCTGCGGCGCGATGACGATGGGCTTCGGCTCACTCTGGGTCGGCAATTGCAAGGGCGGCGAAGTCTACCGGATCGACCCGAAGACCGCGAAGGTGCTGGCGACCATTCCCGCCGGGATCGGCCCGAGCGGCGAGCTGAACGTAGCCGCGGGCGCGGGATCGATCTGGGCGCCGGACCAGACGGCGGGCAAGATCAGCCGCATCGATCCCACGACCAACACGGTGATCGCCACGATCGGCGTAACCACCGACACGTCCTACCTTTCCTTCGGCTTCGATGCGCTCTGGGTCGTCAGCGGCAAGGGGCAGACGCTGCAGCGCATCGATCCCAAGACCAATGCCGTCACCCACACGCTCGCGCTCGGCAAGATGCCCGGCTTCCTGGTCGCGGGCGAGGGCGCGGTGTGGGTTCAGGAGCAAGGCGACGGCACGCTCGCTAAGATCGATCCCGCGACGGTGACGGTGGTCACGCGCACCAAGGTGGGCGCCAATCTCAAATGGGGCGACATAGATACCGGCAACGGCAAGGTGTGGCTCCGCACGACCGACGACCAGGTCTTCGTCGTACTTGACGCCAAGACTGCCACGATCCTTGCGCGCCTCGGCAAGGCCGCCGGCAGCGGCGCTCTGCGCTATACGCCGGAGGGCATCTGGACGAGCGCGCACGACGTCCACACCCTCTCCTGGTGGAGCGCGACACCGAAGGATGGGGAATAGCCGTTGGGCGCCTTCGCCACGCGCGCGAGACGAATCAGCGGCCCTGTACCTAGGACACGGCGCCATGATCGTGTCGATCCGCTCGACATCAATATTAGGCGTGAATTCGAACCGGCTTTTCCCAGTGAGAAGCCGGTTTTCGTTGATTTTCCGAGATTCCGATGCGTCGCCCAATGATCCAAAATAATACTCTTGACGCAATAGGTAATATCGATACCGTGTGCCGATAAGTCTTGAACAGCAAGGTCAGCAGAGAGAGGATCGAAAGGATTGGGCCGGTTGCCGGCTCGATGCGGGAGACTTTCTTTGGACCAGCAACCGGACTCCAGTGCTGTTCTCTCAGGCGCCGCGCTCCCCGCTGCGGGCAACGACGCTGCTAACGCCGATCGCGCCCTCAAGCGGACGCTCGTCAACCTGCTGCCGCCTGCCACGGTCGCCGTCATCATCCTGTTCTGGGCTTTCGGCCCCGAATCCTGGACGAGCAATCCCTGGTCCATCGTCGCGGTGGGCCTGCTAACCACCGCCTTCATCCAGGCTATGGAATATGTCTTCGAGCGGCATGCCGGCTGGCGCATGAACCGCCGCGAATTCGCGACGGACATCTTCTATGTCGCCTTGAGCTACACGGCCATTTCCTGGGCCGCCCGGCTTGCCGATGCACCTCTGGCCGCGCTCAAGGAATCCTTCGGGATCACCACGGCATGGGCCATGCAGCTGCCCTTCCTCGCGCAGGTCGCCCTGGTGATCGTGGTCTTTGAGTTCGGGCAATATCTGATGCACCGCCTGATGCACAATTGGCTGCCCTTCTGGCTGACCCACGCGCCGCATCACCACATCACCCAGCTCAATGCGATGAAGGGCTATATCGGCAACCCGATCGAACTGTTCCTGATCAGTCTCAGCGTGCTGGCGCTGTTCGATCTGCCGATCGCCGCCCAGTTCTGCGCGTTCAACATATTGGGTGCGGTGTCGGGCTACGCGCACGCCAATGTGCGTTCGGATCCGCCCCTGTTCTACTCGTTCTTCTTCACGACCATTCGTCACCACAGCCTGCACCATACGGCGCTGAGCTATGAGGATACGCGCTGCAACTACGCAAATTCGCTTATTCTCATCGATCGCGTCTTGGGTACGTATCGGGAAGGTGAATCGAGCATCGTCGGTCAGGACGAGCGCAAACGTTTGTCGATCCGGGAGCAGTTTCTGTTCCCGTTCGTCCCGCTGATCACGCGGATGAAGGCAAAGCGAGCCGGCTCCGCGCCGGCAGCAAGCTGACCTGGGGCGGAGAGCCCAGGCGGTAGTTTAGTATCGGATCGGACGGCTTGGCATAACGAGATAAGCCAGGCCCGAAACGACGAGCATCAGCCCAAAACCGGAAAAGCGGTGGCGGACGCTCGCGGACGATCCTCCCATCAAAGGTAATTCAGCTTCTGACGCAGCCGCGTCAGGGCGCGGGAAAGCTTATTCCAAAAAAAGGGGAAGCATATGCGTTACAGTGCGAAACTCAGGCTGGGCCTTCTGTCCGCGACGATATTGACGGGCGGACTGCTCGCCATGCCCGCGCAGGCGCAGGAGCCGCAGGAAGCCGCCGCGGCCGATGCCGACTCGATCGTCGTCACCGGCACGCGCCGTTCCACCACGCTCATGGATACGCCGATCAACATCGCGGCACTCGGCGCCGAGGAGATGGCGCGCCAGGGCATCGACGACGTGCGCGATCTTGCCGATTTCACGCCGGGCCTCACGATCTCGGACACGGGTCCGGGCTCCACCGGCAAGATCGTCATGCGCGGCCTGAGCGCGTCCGACGTGTCGGCAAACGGCAGCAACTATGACAGCGCGATGGGCGTCTATCTCGGCGAAGTGCCGCTCTATTACGACTTCAAGTTACTCGACATCGAGCGCGTCGAGACGCTGCTCGGGCCGCAGGGCACGCTTTATGGTCTCGGAACGCTCGCAGGCGCGATCCGCTATATCCCGAACCGGCCCGACGTGAACGACTTCGAAGCCGCGGGTCACGGCCAGATCTACACCAAGGCGCACGCCAGCAAGCTGGGCTATCAGGCCGACGCGATGATCAACATCCCCATCGTGCCTGGGGTGGTCGCCTTCCGATCCGCGACCGGCTATTATTACGATCCCGGCTTCATCGACTATCCGCTGCTCCTCCAGGAGCCGGGCGTCTCGCTGCCACAGCCGGACGGCCCGAACGGAATTTCGCAGGCCGGCTACGATGCCAACCTCTACAGGCTGAACGACCTCAACTTCGAAAGGACGTTCACGTCGCGCAACCAGCTGCTGTTCGACATTACCGAAGGGCTCATCGTCAATTTCACCTATGCCTATCAGCAGACCAAGACCGACGGCGCGCAAGTGAACAGCGCCGGCGTGTTCGGCACTGACAATTATGAGAACGCTGCCCGCTATATCGAGCCGGCGGAGCGCCATGCCCATCTCGTCAGCATGGAAATCAACGCGAGCATCGCGGATATCTTCGATGTGGTGGCCACCACCGCTTACACGCAGGTCCGCACCGACAGCATGGGGGACAATACCGACCTGCTACTCGATCTGGATTATGATTATGAATTGTTCCCGGCCTTTTCGAGCTGGAACGAAACGGCCACGAAGCGCGAGCAGTTCAACCAGGAAATCCGCCTCGTCTCGAGCCATGGCGGCCCGTTCAGCTGGGTGATCGGCGGCTTCTACAACGAAAACAAATATCAGAGCGATTATGTCGAGCATCTTCCCAACCACCCGTGGGTCGATATCGCCACCAATCCCGACGAAATCGAATATATCAGCTACGTCTCCTCGAAGGTGACCGAGAAGGCGATCTTCGGCGAAGGCTCCTTCCAGGTCACGCCGGAGTGGCAAGTGACGGCCGGCATTCGTTACTTCGACTATAGCTCGACACTAGCAGGCGCCGCCGCTCTCCCGATCCTGGGCGACCCGATCAGCGCCTATGATCTGCCGGCAAGCGGCGGCTCGGCCGGCAAGGACGGCACGGTCTGGAAATTCAACAGCTCCTACAAGATCACGCCGAACGTGATGCTCTACGCGACCTACAGCAAGGGCTATCGCATCGGCGGACCAAACCGCGTCGCGCCCTGCCCACAGCCGCTGCCGAACGATCCGGACGGCGACAATGTCAACAACACGCAGCTCATCTGCGCCCTGCCCAACGAAATCCAGTTCGGGCCGGATGAGACGAAGAACATCGAAGTCGGTTTGCGCGCGCAGTTGTTCGACCGGAAGCTGTCGTTCAACTTCAACGTGTTCAAGATCGACTGGGAAGGCATCCAGGTGGCCTCGGCGACGCTGAACGGCATTACCGGCATCACCGTGAATGGCGGCGCGGCGGAATCGAAGGGCTTTGAAACGTCATTCCAGATCAAGCCCATCCCGGAACTGTCGATCCAGGGAACCTATTCCTACACGGATGCCAAGCTGACCGAGGACGTGCCCGCCATCATCGCGGTCAATTCTCCGGCCGGCACCTATCCCAGCAGACCGATCCAGCTTGCCGCCCTGAGCGGTGACCGCCTGCCGGGCTCATCGAAGAACGCGGGAAGCCTCGGCATCACCTATACCCAGCCGATGGGTGACGGTGAAATCATCGCCAACTGGACGGCCACCTATCGCGGTAATGTGGTGTCGCGCCTCGGCTGGAACCGCGCTTTTGGCGATCTGCTTCCGGCCTATACGACGCATCGTGCATCGCTGACCTATGATACGGACCGCTACAGCATCGGCCTGTTCGCGACCAACATCTTCGACAAATATGCGGTGACGTCGGTCAATCAGGACCGGTCGCGCGTGGGCGTGAACGACGATGTCCGTCTGCGCTATTATGGGCAGGCCGTGCTGTCGCCGCGCACCGTCGGCATCGAGGCCAGCTTTAAATACTAGGATCGCCAGGAGGCGAGAGAGGGGCTGCTCCGCAACGGAGAGCCCCTCTCCAAACTACTGCAACCTCGTTCTGATCCCCTGCCCCTCCAGCCAGGCACGCGCCGGCTCCAGAGCGTCGGCATAGGCACGCCACCGCCCCACGGCATCCGCGTTGATCGGCCTGCGCACCTGCGCGGCACTCGGTGTCGCCACGGCCGCCTTGTTCTTATGAAATGACAGACAGGCCTCGTCCCAATCGAGTCCGCAGTGCGCCAACAGACGCCGCGTCTCACCTTCCTGATCGGCGACCAGCGCCTCATAGGAAAGCTGTAGCACCCGGCCGGGATAGAGACGCTCCCACAGCGCCATCAGCCGATCAAAGCGGGCGTAATAGCGGGCCGTGTCCATCAGGTCGTAGGAATAGGCATAATAAGCCGATTGGCTGGCGAACAGATTCTTGTAATTGCTCCAGATCGTATCCATCGGGTTGCGGCGCAGGCACACGATCCGCGCATTGGGCAAAGCCCGCACGATGTGGCCGACATAAAGGAAATTAGCCGGCAGCTTATCGATGAACCAGGCACCGCCTTTGGGGCGATGCTGGGTCGCGCGCGCCAGATAAGCGTCGCCGATCATGGTGGGATCGATACGGCCACTTGCCGCGATCGTCTCCGGATCGATCACGACAGGCGAGGATGTGCCCGTGACCTGCTTGACGGCGAGCGGCATGGCCTGAAGCTCCCCTGCCGATCCAACGTCACGGTGCGAGGACAGGATACGATCGACGAGCGTGGTCCCCGTGCGTGGCATGCCAATCACGAACAGGGGCGCGGGGTCCGAATTGCCGATACCGGTTGCGACAGAGCCGTGCTCGAACAGGGCTTCGATCGCGTCGAAGATCGCGGCGTCCTGCGCGAAATCGTAACGGATCGACTGCTTGTGCGCGGCATTGGCGGCGGACAGGTGCCGGAAGGCATCGGTCGCATTCCCGACATCCTCCAGTTCCTTCGCTAGCGCATAGCGAATGCGCAAGGCATCTCCGGGCCGTCCTGCGGCTGCCAGCGCGGCTTCCAGTCGTGGCACATGATTGGCCTGCGCCGTCTGGCGGGAGAGAATGGCGAGCGCATAATGCGTCCGCGCATTTCCGGGATCGGCGGCCAGGATGGTCTCATAATGCGCGCGGGCGTCATCGACTCGCCCGGTAAAGCCGCTCGCTGCCGCAAGATTGTAACGAAGATCGAGATTGGCCGGCTCGGCGGCAACGGCGGCACTGAACGGCACGACCGATGCCTCATGATCGCCGAGCCGCGCGAACACGCAGCCGATGGTGTCCAGTGTCAGTGCCTCACCGGGCGCCAGCGCCAGGGCAGCACGCGCGGCATCGGCGGCCTCGCCGTCCCGTCGCAGAAGGATCAGCAACCGGGCAAGCTGGGCCAGATGCTCCGCTTGCGGCCCGCGCGCGACGGCGGCTTCGACGAGCGGTATCGCTTTGGCGATCTGCCGGGCCTCCGCGGCGGCCATGCCGAGCAGAAAATAGCCCTCCGGCTGCTCCGGGCTGGCAAGCATCAAATCCTTCGCGGCGGCGACTGCGGCCGGCAAGTCACCGCGTTTGAGTGCTGCCCTTGCCTCTGCTTCCAGTGTCACGCGCCGCCCATGGAGAAGTGTTGCTTCTGCGCGCCTGGCGCACGGCAGGTCTCACGATCAGTTGCTCGCCGTTCGCTTATGCCGCACCTGCACAATATCCATCAGCAGCATGAAGGCAAACGGCATCTGCCGTCTGCTGCAAAGACCGATAAACGATCGAATGGCGATGGCGCCTTGTCGGCTTGCAACGAGCGCGGGGGCGGGAACCCCCGGTTAAATCACCTTCCCCGGATTGAGGATGTTGTTCGGGTCCATCGCAGTCTTGAGCATGCGCATGAGCGCCAGTTCCTCGGGCGTGCGGCAATAGTGCAGGAAGTCGCGCTTGATGCTGCCAATGCCGTGCTCGGCGGTGATCGAGCCGCCCCATTCGCCGACCGCCTTGTAGACCAGCTCCTCCATCTCCTTCTCCGGCATCGGATCGCGCGGGACGCGCGCGGAGAGATGGAGATTGGAGTCCGCCAGATGGCCGAAGAACATGGTGACGCAATCCGGCCATCTCGCGACGAGCAGATCGCGCACATAGGGAATGAAATCGCCGATCAGCCTCGTCGGCAGGCTGACGTCGAAAGCGACCTGCGGCCAGTGCTCGCCCTGATGCCATTCGCCCGGGGAATCGCGGACGGCCCAGATCTCCTGCCGCTGCTTGTCCGACTGGGCGATGACAGCGTCCAGCACGAGCCCGGATTCCATCATGGCACCCAGCACTTCCTCGAACCGTTCGGGATCGCGCGCGGGATCGGTACCGAGAATCTCGATCAGGACATAGACCTCATAACCGGCCGCGAGCGGCGGCTGGCGCCCGACCGCCGTCGTGCCAAGCCGATAGAAGTCCGGCCACATCACCTCGAAGGCGGACAAGGTGCTGGCGAAAGCGGAATTGCATCGCTTGAGCAGTTCCAGCGTCGCGGCATAGTCCTCTACCGCGACGACCGCCGTGCAGGCGGTCGTCGGCTTGGGGAACATGCGCAGGACGAGGCGCGTAATCACGCCCAGCGTGCCCTCGCTGCCGATGAAGAGATGCTTCAAATCATAGCCGGCATTGTTCTTGATCATGACGTTGAGCGAGCTGACGATCGTGCCGTCCGCCAGCACGGCTTCCACGCCCAGGATCAGGTCACGCATCATGCCATAGCGCAGCACGCGATTGCCGCCGGCGTTAGTCGAGGCATTGCCGCCGACCTGCGCCGTGCCGCGCCCGCCCAGATCGAGCGGGAAGAGGAAACCGGCCTCGTCGGCCGCGATCTGCACCGTCTCCAGCACCGTGCCGGCCAGCACGGTCATCGTGCGGCCTGCTTCGTCCAGTTCCTCGATGCCGCGCATGCGCTCCAGCGAAAGGAGCAGGCACGGCCGATCGGCCAGGGCACCCGCACACAGGCTGGTGAGCCCGCCCTGCGGCACGACCGGATAGCGCTCCTCGTTGCAGATGCGCAGGATCTGCGAGACCTGCTCGGTCGTGCGCGGATAGGCGATGCCCGGCAGTGCGATCCCGGCGGGCATTACATTGGTGAAGTCGGTCGTGTGCCGTGCGAAGTCCGCCTCGGCCGCGTCCTTGACGATATCGCCGCCAAGCTCCGCCTTCAGCCGCGCGATCACCGCCTCGCCCCTGCCTGCATCCTGCGTCGCTTCGCGTACCGATGTCATGGAAATTCCTGCATAGTGAATGGCGGCTAGATGCCCCTCATAGCGAGGGCGCCGCGCGCTGCCTACGGCGAGCCGATCCGCGATGCAGTCCGAGTGGTGCCGAAGGACAAGCCGGCATCGAGCCGCTTGTTCCAGATCGGGAATCCTTTGCGAGAGATTCTGCGTCCGGACGAGCGTCGATTCCGGCCGACCACTCACGACCCAGCCTTCTCAAGGGTCGGCGCCGCGAACCGCCAAGCACGTCAATTTCGCCATCGCCATGAGATTGCGACTCGGAATTGGCCGATTCCCGTATTTTTCGGCGGGGCTGCTGACGGGGCGAACCAATGAACCTTCCGGTTCCGCCTGGAGCGGATGATCTTCACGGCGGTAAACAACGGATTTGTGGTTAAAAAGGTTCCCGCGCTTTTCCTCAACTCAGCTCATCGCATGCAAGGGTTAACTTGGTTTACGATTTCTTAACGTTCGGGTATTCCGAAAAAGTCGGTTCAAAAACCGACATATAACAGGAGTCGTCGATGGTTAATGAAACGGCGCTCGTTGAGCTCAACGAGCAGGAAATCGATGTCGTCGCCGGCGGTGCGCCGAGCGATGAGTCGAACACCGGCGTTCGCGGCCAGAATTAATCGCTAGCCGCAGCCAGCCTCTCGGGGCAAAAAAATGGCCGGGCGGACGCAGTGCGTTCGCCCGGATTTTCGTGTCCGGCACAGCAAGCGGGGCCGAATGGCAGCGGCAGCATTTTACAGTGGCTCTCCCACCCCCTCCCGACCTAAAAGCGGAGCGGGTCGTGATATGCAGCTATTCAGACAACAGGCGCTCGATCATCAGCATCGTCTCCATGGCGAGGTCTTTCTCGTCCCTCCGCTGCGCTGGCAGGCGATCGGCTGGCTGCTCTTCGCGCTCGTCGCGGCCCTCGCCCTGTTCCTCTCGTTCGGCTCTTACAGCCGCAGCATCTCGGCGAGCGGCGCGCTCCGTCCTGCCACCGGCATCGCCAGCATCGCGCTGCCCGAAGACGCCGTCGTCTCCGACATATTGGTAACCGAGGGTCAGACGGTGCGCGAAGGCCAGATCGTCGCCCGGCTGATCCGTCCGCAGCTCGCCGATGGGCAATCGCTGACGCAGGAACGGCGCCAGGCGCTCGCCGCACAGGAAAGTGCGCTTGTCACGCAGCGGCGCTCGGCGGGCGATGCCGTCGAGGAGAACCGCCGCAAGCTTGCCGCTCGCATCCAGGACGAGCAGCGCCAGCTCGGCGCCATCGACGCGCAGATCGCGGCACAACAGGCGCTCATTGCCTCCTCGCAGCAAGAGCTCTCCCGTATCGAGGGCGTGGCCGAACGCGGCTTCATTTCCGGCCGCGACCTCCAGCAGCGGCGCGAACTGCTGATCACTCGGCGTCAGGCTCTCGCCGAACTTGAGCAGAACCGCAGCCTGCACGCCAATGCGCTGAGCGCGGCGCAGATCGAGCTGGCACAGACCCCGAGCCATTTGCGCGCCGGCCAGAGCGACTATGACGCCCAGCTCGCGCAGCTCCGCCGCGAAAGCGCGACGCTCGGCAATGCCGGCATCATCGATCTGGTGGCGAGCCGCGCCGGCACGCTCACCGCGCTGCGCTATCGCGAAGGCGAGAGCGTGCCGCAGGGCGCCATCTACGGGCGCATCGTGCCCCCAGCGACGAGCTGGCAGGTCGAGTTGCGCGTCCCGACCTCGACCATCGCGCAGGTCGAACGCGGTCAGGACGTGCGGATCACCCTGCCCGCCTATCCGGTTCAGGACTATGGCGTACTGCATGGCGTGATCGAAACGGTCGGTTCGGCATCCGTCGAAGGTGCGGAGCCCTATTTCCTCGTGACGGCCAAGGTCGCGCCACTCAGCGAGCGGCAGCGGGCGCGCGGCGTCGTTCTTCGCCCTGATCTGGCGCTCAATGCCCGCATCGTGCTGGCGCGCCGCTCCTTCCTGCAATGGCTGTTCGATCCGCTGGCGGCAGTGGCGCGGCAATGAACATCTTCCCGGCCAATTTCAGCGGGCGCAAGCGCGTCGAGCTGATCCGCCAGACCGAGGCTGCCGAGTGCGGGCTAGCCAGTCTGGCAATGATCGCCAATTGGCACGGCCATGATGTCGATCTCAACATTCTGCGGCAGCGCTTCGGCGTGAGCGCGCGCGGCATGAGCCTGCGCCAGCTCATGCAGACGGCGGACGGCATGCACCTGCTCAGTCGCCCGCTAAAGCTGGAGCTGGCCGGGCTTCACCTGCTCAATCTGCCGGCGATTCTGCACTGGGATCTCAACCATTTCGTGGTGCTGGAGCGAGTCGAGCGCGATCGAGCGCTGGTGATCGATCCGGCCGGGACCGAGCGCTGGTACGATCATGCCGAGCTTGGCCGACACTTCAGCGGCGTCGCGCTGGAGCTGCGCCCGTCGCACGATTTCCAGCCGATCGACGCCAGGCGCAAGCTGCGCTTCTCGGACCTCTGGAGCGGCATTACGGGCTTCCGCCGTGCGCTGGTCCAGACGATCATCCTCAGCATCGTCATGCAGGCCTATATCCTCGCCACGCCCTTCTATCTGCGCGCGGCCGTGGACGAGGCGCTGCCCGCGCTCGACACCAATTTGCTGGTGACGCTGGCGATCGGTTTCGCCGCGCTCGCCGTGATCGGCGCGGGCGCGGCGCTATTGCGCAAGTTCGTTCTGCTCTCGTCCGGTGCGGCGCTCTCCTACGGCGTCACCTCCAATCTCGCCCGGCGCCTGTTCCGCCTGCCGATCGCCTGGTTCGAGAAGCGCAAGGTCGGCGATATTATCACCAAGCTTCAGTCGGTTCTGCCGATCCAGCGATTCCTCATCGAAAGTGCGCCGCTCGCGCTCATCGACGGGCTGCTCTCGATCCTGACGCTCGGCATGATGCTTTTGACCGCGCCGCTGCTGGCGCTCGTCACCCTGGTCGGGCTGCTCATTTACAGCGTCATTCGCCTTGCCCTGCTGCGCGAAGAAAAGCTGCGCGAGGCGGACTATGTGAAGGCGCTTGGCCGTGAGCAAGGCGCGATCATCGAGACATTACGTGGCATCGTCACCCTGCGCCTCGCCGGACGGGAAGCGATGCGCCATGCCTATTGGCAGAACCGCCTGACCGATGCACTGGGCGCCCGCTATCTGCACGAGCGCGTCAAGGCCTGGCACGAGACGGCGCGTGTGCTGATTCCGGCGGTCGAGCTGGTCATCATCGTCTATCTGGCGATCAGCGGCAGCATGGCCGGCGCGCTCAGCCTCGGCACGCTGTTCGCGTATCTCGCCTATCGTCAGCAGTTCGTCACCGCGGGCCAGTCCCTGCTCGACGAAGGCATCAAGCTGCGACTGCTCGACCTGCATCTCGATCAACTCGCCGACATCGCCCAGAGCGACGAAGATGGCGGCTTCTCCGAGCCGCTGACCCAGCCGAAATTCGAGGGGCGCATCGAACTGCGCAACATTCATTTCAGCTATGGCCCGCATGATCCGCTGGTCCTTGCGGGGGCCGATCTCTCGATCGCGCCGGGCGACTATATCGCGATCACCGGGCCATCAGGCGGGGGCAAGACGACGCTTGCCAAGATCATCCTCGGCTTGATCGACCCGATCGAGGGCCAGGTGCTGATCGATGGGCGACCGCTCAGCCAATATGGCCGCCGCGCGTTCCGCCAGCATGTCGCCGCCGTGCTGCAGGACGATGTACTCTACGCCGGCTCGATCGCGGACAATGTCGCCTCCTTCGAGGAGGTGGATCACGAGCGGCTGACGCAATGCCTGAAGGCGGCCGCGATCTTCGATGACATCGAGGCGATGCCGATGCGCCACCATACCCTGGTCGGCGACATGGGCTCCACACTCTCAGGCGGACAGCGCCAGCGCGTGCTGCTGGCGCGCGCGCTTTACCGTCAGCCGGACCTGCTGCTGCTTGATGAAGGCACAGCCCATCTCGATCTGGAGCATGAGGCGCAGGTCAATCGCGCTATCGGCGATCTCGGCATCACCCGTATCATCATCGCGCACCGGCCCCAGACCATCGCCGCAGCCAGCCGGGTCGTGCGGCTCGTCGCCGGGAAGATCGATGCGGACTGACACGCTTTCGAGCCGGCCGTAACAGAATATCGATTGGGCCGGAGGTCGATGCGCGGAACCCGCCTTCCCGCCGCCCTGCCCTCTGTGTGATTATGATCAGAAACGTCCTGTTTTGAAGGGCTTGGGGCAGCACTCCTCCTGCGCTCCAATCTTTTCCTACATTGATAGGGGTCCAGTGTTTTCCGGTGTTTGAGAAGAACTTCTTCATAGTTTTCTGTCAAAAAAACGGTCCCGGCGGGTCGCTCCGCCTCGAGAACGGACCATGTATCGATTACGCCTCCTCGCGGGGCTGACCAAGTCGGCCCGTAGTATCTTGCTCACCGTGGCATGCCTGATCGGCATTGCCGTGGCGTTCACTGGTGCCGGTCGGGATATCGACAATCAGGTCCGCGAACAGCGCTATCACTACCTTCCCAAAAAGCCGAGCGGTGATCTGGTGCTCGTCACCATCGACACGCCGAGCATCAAGGCGCTGGGTGCCTGGCCCTGGCCGCGTGGCCGCCATGGCGAGATCGTTGCCGCGCTGGACCGTGCTGGCGCGCGCCGTATCGCGTTCGACGTGATCTTCGATCAACCGGCTGCCGATCCACAGCAGGACAAGCTCTTCGCGAAGGCATTAGCGACGACGCGGACGGAAGTGTACCTCGCTGCCCTCCTCGAAAATCTCGCCAACGAGCGGGGTCGTCACGAGGCACTGCCGACGGCTGCTGTTCTACCCTATGTGACGCCTGTCAGCATCTGGGTCCAGAGCGATGCGGACCAATATCATCGTCGCGTTCCGCTTAACGCGCCGGTTCTCGGAAAGCATCTGCCAGTCATGGCGCAGGCGCTCGCCGGAACACATCATCCCGACGATGGCCGGGTGTTGATCGACTGGTCGTATTGGCCCTACGAGTTCCCGCGCATTTCCTATTCGGATGTGCTGGCCGGCCGCTTCCCCAGGGGCTTCTTCCGGGGCAAGAGCGTACTCGTCGGCTGGGATGCTTTCGGCATCGGCGATCAGTATAGCGTGCCTTTCCATCGCAGGCTCGCAGGCATGTATATTCAGGCGGCCGCATCAGAGACGTTACGCGCTGGCCGCCCAATCGAGCTGGGTGACGGGCCGGCGCTGCTCGCCGGGTTGCTGGTTGTCGCCATGTCGTTGCTGTTCCGGCCGGTCTGGCGCTATGCCTTTCTCGCGGCCGGCATGTTCGCGCTAGCGCCCGCGCAGATCTTCGTCGAGCATTTCACACTTTTGCGTCTCGATGTCGGCGCCGCCACGGTCGCTCTGGGCGCCGCGCTGCTGGCGACCGCACTGCTCGGTATCGCTCAGGCCATGCTCGATCGCATCACCAAGTCGGCCGAAGCCGGTCTCCCCAATCTGGCGGCCATGGAACTGAACGAACGCGATCCGGGTGTCACGGTCGTCGTGTGCCTGCGCAACTATGTCGAGACGACGGCCCTGCTCGGCTTCGCGGCACAGGGCAAACTGCTGAACAAGATCCGCGATCGCCTCATCCTCGCTGCCGGCCATGAGCGCATCTACCAGATCGACAATCACAGCTTCGCCTGGCGCAGCACCGAGGAAGTGCCCGAGGTCGTCGCGAGCCTGGAGGGTCTCGAAGCCCTGTTCGCACCTGGCGTCCAGGTAGACAAGCTGACCGTGGACATCACGCTGCATGCCGGCTTCTGCGACGAAATCACGCTTTCCGTCCAAGACGCGCTCCCCAAGGCCGTTCTCGCCGCGACCAACGCGATCAATCGCGGCATCCTCTGGGAGCGCTACGAGACGGACGAGGACGAGGTCTTCTGGAAGCTCTCCATCCTCAACGAGTTCGAGCAGGCGCTCGGCCGTGGCGACGTCTGGGTCGCCTATCAACCCAAGCTCGATCTCCACAAGAAAGGCATTTCCGGTGCCGAGGCGCTGATCCGATGGACACATCCCGATCGCGGCTTCATCCGGCCCGACCGGTTCGTCCGCGCCATCGAAGACGCCGGTCGCATCGAGAAGCTGACCCTCTATGTGCTGGAGCGCGCCATCGCCGATTTTGCGCCGCTGAAGCTCTCGGTCGCAGTCAACCTCTCCATGCGCATGCTCGGCAAGAACCGCATTGAGGCGCCGCTGCGCGTGCTGCTGGAAACCTATGGCATGCCAGCGGAGAAGCTGACGCTCGAGATTACGGAATCGGCCACTATGGCCGACGATCAGGGCTTTGCCGAGTTGGAGGCTCTGCGCGCGATGGGCGTCAATATCTCCATCGACGACTATGGCACCGGCCAGTCCACCCTGTCCTATCTCAAGCGCTTGCCGGCGACCGAACTCAAGATCGATCAGAGCTTCGTGCGTCAGGTGTTGACCAGCCGTTCCGACGCCGTGCTCATCAACTCCACGATCAAACTCGCGCACGAGCTGGACATGCAGGTGGTTGCCGAAGGCGTGGAAGACCAGCAGGTGCTCGATGCGCTCGCCAGGATGGAGTGTGACATCATCCAGGGCTATCATGTCGGCCGGCCGGTCGCGCTGGAGGAATTCCGCGCCAAGTTCCTGCCCACGCCCAAGACGGAGCGGACCCGCGGGCGGGCGCGCCGCGCGGCCTGACCCCACATACAAGGAGGCGCCCGGCCATCGGCCCGGCGCCTCCGCAATCCAAATCTGATTTAGCTTAACGGAGCGAACCGCGACGCAGCAGATTGACGATGCCAAGCAGCACGATCGCGCCGAGCAGCGAGACGAGGATCGACGTCAGCGAAATCGCGCCAGACGTGATCGGTGCGGCGCCGAGCAGCGGTGACAGCAGAAGTCCGGCCAAGACCGAGCCGACTATACCGACTACGATATTGAGAAAAATGCCCTGCTGGGCGTCTGTCCGCATGACGAGGCTCGCCAGCCAGCCGATGACGCCGCCGACGATAAGAAGTACGATAATGCCCATTTTCTGTCTCCCGTTCGTTCTGTTGGAAGAATAAACGGGAGGCGAGTTGGTTCCTCAAGCGATCATCATCGGCCGATCGCGCGCCTCAGATCCTCGAAACTATAGGGCTTCTTCAGGATCGCGAGTGCGCCATGATCCGGAGGCAGTCCATCCTCCTCGTTGAAGCCCGTCGCGAAGACATAGGGAACGCCCGCTTCGCCCAGCCGTTCCGCTACCGGCAGGCTATCCTCGCCATCGCCGAGTTTGAGATCGAGAATGGCGAGATTAAATGACCGATCGTCGATCAACCGCATCGCGTCAGTAACGCCCGCTGCGATGATGATCTCGCGCGCGCCAAGATCTTCGAGCAGCGCTTCGGTGTTCATCGCGATGACGGGATTGTCCTCGACGAGCAGTACACGCAATGGGAAAGTGGAGGCCGGCAGGTCCGGCTCAGCGGAAGTCATGCCTCGCCTTTGCCAGCTTGTCGGCACCGCGTCCATGCAAAGCGCGCACGCCTTCTGCGGCGACGCTCGACAGCGCGCCGGCGCGTTCCTAACTTCGATGACGATGCGATCCCTGATATCCTCCAGGCCAATGCCATGAGCAGCGGGTTCGGCTGGCTCCGCCCGGAGAAGCAGGGCATCTACCTGCCGACGGTCGACGCCTGGATCGATCCGTCGATCGCGGTCGCGCGGGCGCTGGTCACACATGGCCATAGCGATCATGCGCGCGGCGGCCACTGCCATGTGGTGGCGACGGCGCCGACACTGGCGATCATGGCGCTGCGCTATGGCGAGACGCCCGCCGCCCAAGCGGTCGACTATGGCGAGACGACCGAGCTTGGCGACGGCATCAGCGCCACCTATCTTCCCGCCGGCCATGTGCTTGGCTCCGCGCAGATCCTGCTGGAGCGGCGCGGCGAACGGGTCGTTATCACTGGCGACTATAAGCGCCGCCCCGATCCAACCTGCCCCCTGTTCGTGCCGACGCCTTGTGACATTTTCATCACCGAGGCGACGTTCGGCCTGCCGGTCTTCGTCCATCCGCCGATCGGACAGGAGCTCGACAAGCTGCTCGACGCGCTGGCCGAGCGGCCGGACCGCTGCGTGCTGGTCGGCGCCTATGCGCTCGGCAAGGCGCAACGGATCATCGCGGAGCTGCGGGTGCGTGGCTTTGCCGACACCATCTATCTGCACGGCGCGATGGAGCGCATGTGCGCGCTCTACGAAGCGCATGGCGTGCCGCTCGGCCCGCTTGCGCTGGTTGCGGATGCCGATCTTGACGATCTCAAGGGCAAGCTCGTCATCTGCCCGCCCTCCGCGCTGGGCGATCGCTGGACGCGACGCCTCCCCAATCCTTTGCAGGCCTTCGCCTCGGGCTGGATGCGGGTGCGCCAGCGCGGCGTGCAGCGCGGGATTGAGCTGCCTCTGGTCATTTCCGACCATGCCGACTGGGAGGAACTGACCGCCACGATCGTCGAAGTCGCGCCGCAGGAGACCTGGATCACTCATGGCCGCGAGGATGCGCTGGTCCACTGGTGCAGCATGCGCCAGATCCGTGCGCGAGCGCTGGAACTGGTCGGCTATGACGATGAAGACG
The DNA here is from genome assembly GCF_019737615.1 of Sphingobium xanthum. Lineage (GTDB taxonomy): Bacteria > Pseudomonadota > Alphaproteobacteria > Sphingomonadales > Sphingomonadaceae > Sphingobium > Sphingobium xanthum. Next base: position 564,192 of record NZ_JAHKKS010000002.1, read on the forward strand.
AGATGTAGCCCGTGGAGCGCTTCGCCCATCTGCTCGACCGGCTCATCTACACGCGCTCGCGCAACGACAAGATCGCGCTCGTCGCCGCCTATCTCCAAACGACGCCCGATCCCGATCGCGGCTGGGCATTGGCGGCGCTCACCAGTGGGCTGGACTTCCCGGCGGTCAAGGCCTCGACCATTCGCGAGGTGGTCGCGACGCGGGTCGATGCGGTGCTTTATTCCCTCTCGCGCGATTTCGTGGGCGATACCGCGGAGACCGCGAGCCTGATCTGGCCGCGCCAGCCGACCGACCTGCCGCCGCCGACCGTGGCCGAGGCAGTCGAGGTCATGGCCGGCATGTCACGCTCGACGGTGATGGCCGAACTCTCCCGTCTGCTCGACAGGCTGGAGCCGGACGGCCGTTTCGCGCTCATCAAGATGGCGACGGGGGCGATGCGCACCGGCCTGTCCGGCCGCCTCGCCCGCACCGCCTTCGCGCAGGCCTTCGGTCTCGATGTGGAGGAAGTCGAGGAGCATTGGCACGGGGTGAAGCCGCCTTATGCGAGCTTGTTCGCGTGGGCGACCTCGCCCGAGGGCAGCGCACCCGTTGCCGATCCATTCCAGTTCAAGCCGTTCATGCTGGCGCATTCCCTGGAAGGCGAGGAGCAGCTCGATCTCGCGGACTTTGCGGTCGAGTGGAAATGGGACGGCATCCGCATCCAGCTTATTGGCGATGGCGAGACCACGCGCCTGTTCAGCCGAGGCGGCGAGGAGATCAGCGGCGCCTTTCCCGAGATCGCCAGCGCCTACCGCTTTCGTGGCGTGATGGATGGCGAGCTGCTGGTGCGCGGCGACTTGCAGGGCGGTGAGGAAGGCGGGGCTGCGAGCTTCAACGCGCTCCAGCAGCGCCTCGGCCGCAAGAAGGTCACGGCCGCGATGATCGACGAGTTTCCGGCCTTCGTGCGGCTCTACGATCTGCTGATCGACGGCGGGGAGGATCTGCGCGGTCACCCCTGGAGCGTCCGCCGCGCCCGCCTCGAAGCCGCGCTGGACAGTCTGCCGCCGGACCGGTTCGACATCTCGCAGCTCATCGGGGCCACCGACTGGGCGGAACTCATCCAGCTGCGCGATGATGCGCGCGCGCAGGCCTATGAGGGCCTGATGTTCAAGCGGCGCGACAGCGTCTATTCGCCGGGCCGCAAGACCGGGCTCTGGTACAAATGGAAGCGCCAGCCGCTCACCGCCGACTGCGTGCTCATGTACGCGCAGCGCGGATCGGGGAAGCGATCCTCCTATTATTCCGACTTCACCTTCGGCTGCTGGACCGCGCCGCCCGGCGATGGCGGCGAGCTGCTGCCGGTCGCCAAGGCCTATTTCGGATTCACGGACGAAGAACTGAAATGGCTCGACAGCTTTGTGCGGCGGCACACGACCAATCGCTTCGGCCCGGTGCGCGAGGTCGAGAAGACGCTGGTCATCGAGATCGCCTTCGACTCCATCCATCTTTCCAAGCGCCACAAGTCCGGCCTCGCCATGCGCTTCCCACGCATTGCCCGCATCCGGCAGGACAAGCCGGCGGGCGAGGCGAACCTGATCGCGGACCTGATGGCTTTCGTGAGTTAGCCCGGCGGGTGCGTCCCGTAGCCGCCCGGTCGCAGGATCGGGATGCGGGGTGGCTCGATGCCCGTCTCCATCGAGAGCCAGGTCAGGCCCGCGATCGCGATGATCGCGCCGCCTAGGATGACCAGCGCCGTGCGCCATGCGGCGAAGGGGTTGGGCTTTAGCGGTAGCTCCGGCGCCGGGGCATTGGCGATGGCCAGTGCCGTCGCGCGCTGCCACCAGGCTTCCAGCCGGTCGCTGATGTCGCCGACCGGCCCTTCCTCGTCGGGCGTGTCGAGCGACTGAACTGCAATGCGATAAACGCCGGCCGCCAGATCGAACTCCGCGAACAAATAGCCTGGCGAGTGATAGCGGCGCAGCCCCAGCCAGACATAGCCCTCACGCGGGAAGGCCGTATCCGCCTGCCAATCGCCATCCAGCAGATCGAGCAGGATGCGTCCGGTGTCGGTTTCAACGACGCGCGGCCGATGCACCCATTGGTTCGGCCCCAACTCGGATGGATCAATGTCGATACGGATGCCGCCGTCAGGTGAAGCATGGCTGAAATGCGCGGGCGGCGCATCGGCAGAGAGGAAATGCTGCTGCGGGGCCGAAGCGGCCGGAGCGACCCGGGGCAGCGCCGTCGCCCTCGCAAGCGCGGGCACAGGCGCTGGTGCTGGCGGCTCCGGCGCGGATTGCTCAACCGGCGGGGATTTCCTGCGCATGGCTCCACCGATCGCGAAGCCGATGACGCAGACGATGAACCACGGGACGACGATGAACGAGCCGATCAACATGATCGCGAAGGTGGCGTTGGAGCCGGTACTGTCGCGCGCCGGCGAGAGCAGATTGGCGAGCAGCAGCGTGAAGGCCATCAAGATGGCCGGTGCGAGTGACCAGCCGACCAGCACCCAGACGAGTCGCCGCGACGGCACCAGTTTCGCAATCAGCGCGCTCACGCCGGCCAGCATCAGGCCCAATACGACCAGTGGCCCGAGTCCCTCCATCGCTTCCCCCGCACGATTTGGTACGCGGATCATCCGTAAATGGGGCCGTTCGTCAATCATCATGACGATTTGGCCGGAAAGTTCACCGGTTTGCGCCATTGGAAGCATTGTCCGGCAAGACGAAAAGCCCAGATTTCAGCCAGTTCCTGGCGAAAACTTCACAAACTTCTCGCATATCGTCCATGGTGAATGGCCGGAAGCCGCCAGAGGCCTTGAGGGAGCCACGGATTCTGCGGGATTTTACAGGATCAAAGAGCGGCGATCTTCGCGCCGCGTGGGTAAGTTCATGGCATGAACGAAGGTCTGTAGGACAGCCCGGACCTCAGCGCCCGTTCTCGCTCTTCGACGGCGTGCCGCGGCCGACATCGTCGCGCGGCTTGCCTTTGGTCGTGCGCTGCGAGAGCGCCTGCGCGCCGGAAAGGACCGGGCCGCAATCGGCCGCCTTGGCATCGCCTACGTCCACGAAGGCAAGGATGGCGGCCAAGGGCGAGGCAGCGATGCCCGCACCCAGACCGAGTCCTGCCCGGGCGAGCAATTCCGGGCTGATCACGTTGATGCCCGGCGCTGCGAAATAGCCGTTTACGCCGACCGGCGACTGGCCCGAGAAGAGACTGAATTTCTTGCCGTCCGCGCGCATCGCAAGGTCGAGGCTCTCATCCTTGAAGCTGAACGAACCACGTCCGAGGATCACGTTCTTTTGCGTGTCGATCAGGATCGGGTCGGCCGAGGCCACGCCGTCGCGCACCGTGAAGGCGATCAGGCCGCAATTGATCTGCACCGGCTCCTTGAGCTTCTTCTCGAACATCTTCTGCAGGAAGACCCCGACGTCGATCTCGGATAGCTGGATGTTGCGCGCCCACATGGCACCCTTCGGCAGAATCACCGCAAGGCGGCCGTCCGAGGTGGCTAGCGACTTGCGCACCGTGTCACCCTCGCCGGTCATCTGCACACGCGCCTTGATCGTGCCAGTCGTGCCGGCTTTCTCCACGCCCCATTGGCCCAGCAGCGTGCCCATCGGTGTCGGCGATAGGCGAATGTCATAGTCGGTGAATACCGGCATGCGGCGGGCATTGATCGAAATGTCGGAGCTGACATGGCCGCCCGACATATCGAAGGTCAGCGGCGAGAGCTTGAGCAGCGACTTGTCGAGATCGAGCTTCAGGTCGACATTCGAGATCGGGATGTTGCGGCCGACGATCGTGCGGACCTTGTAATCGACCTTCGCGTCGAAGCGCTTGATCGCTTCAACGCGCAGCGGCGCATCCGGCAGCAGGCGCGGCGTGCCGTTGACCTGCTCGATCGCGCCGGTCGCGCCCTGCGCCTCGATGCGGCGGGGATCGTAACCGACGAACGGGGCGATATCGATCATGTGCAGTCGCTGCGTGCTGAGACCCGCCTCGATCAGCAGCCGGTCGTTCGGCATGGTGATCACCATGTTGCCGCCAAGGTCGCTGTCGCCGAAACTGCCGCGCAGCCGGGCGAAGCGCCAGGCGTCGCTGCTATAAGTGACGTCCGACTTGAAGCGGAAGGAGCGCGTGTCCGGCACGGCCACACCGAGGAAATCGAACAGATCGGCCAGATTGGCGCCGCGCACGCCGACATCGAGCTTCGCGCCTTCAAGTTGCGTCGGCTCTTCCAGCGTACCGGAAACGTCCATCGTTATCGTGCCCGAGCGGGCATTGAGCACGAAGCGGTTTTCGCCGCCCGACACCGTTTCGGTCGGCGTCAGCAGACTGCCCGCGAGCGTGAAGGGATTGGCACGCATCCGGCCGGTGCCGCTGAAATTAATCGCGTCGTGAATGGCGCGATTGCTGGCCGTAACGGTGTCGATCTTGACGTCGGTATAGAGCTGGAGGCGCGGGTCTTCATAATGGACCTGCGTACCGCTCACGATCGCGCGCCAGATCCGCGGCAGCTCGAGCGGCGCGCCCTTCTGGTTCGGGTCGCCGAACGTCCAGGTGTTGCGATCGCCCTTGGTGGACCAGCGCAAATCGACCTTTCCGCCTTTGAGCGTCAGCGCCTTGATCGTGCGGTTGCCGAAGAGGAGGCGGCGCGTGGAAATGCGCGTGTCGATCATATCCGCCTTGAAGAAGGGGCCGCCTTCCATCGCCCAGTCGGGATTGGCGACGGTCAGGCCTTCGGCATAGAATTTGAGCGAGAAGGGCGCGAAATAGAGCTGGAAGTCGCCGGCGACCTTGACTTCGCGGTCCATCAGCGAGGTCGCGATGCGCTCGGCGGGTTGCTTCAGGAAGCGGCCCTTGGTGATGTAGAGGACCAGCCAGGCCGCGAAGAGCGCGAGCAGCAGCCAGGCGAGAACACGAACCGGAAGAGGCAGGCGCTTCCAGCGGCGGCGGGCGCGATAGAGGCGCCCGGGCCGTGCGCCCTCCTCCCAGAGCGGCTCCGCTCCGTCCGACAAATCCTTGCTGAATTCCTTCGGGTCCATGCCGCAACAACGCTCGGGCCGTGCCCGGGTTGCAATCGGCCCCGGTCAGATGACGTCAAGGACCAGCCCGAGACGCTTGGCTTCCTCCGCCTCGATGTACCAGTTATGCGGGGCGCGGGCCTGCACATCCTCGATCGGAATGTCCGACTGGATGACGAGATTGGCGAACCCTTCCTCCTCGATCCGGACCGATTCCTCCAGCTCATGGAGCGTCGCGCGAAGATGATCGATGCAGGCGCGAAGCGGCCCGGCGAGCTGGATCGTCTTGTGCATCTGGCGCTCGTGGATCAAGATGCGGGTGCCATGCGTGAGGAAGCGGTTTTCGCGGCGGAAATAGCTCATGAAGGTGGCGCCGGCCGAATAGACGGCTACTTTGCCGAGAAACAGCGCATTGAACCCGGTCTGCTCGCCGAACAGCCGGATATCCTCGCCCATGACTCGCGCCACTTCCGGATCACCGCCGAGCGTGGTCAATGCCACGACCAGATCATCGGCCGGCGGATTGTTCATGATCGACCGGAAACTGTTGTACATGCCGAGGTCGATGGGGCCATTGAGGCGAATATGGGGGTTCGCCAGCTTGGGATACTGAAGCAAGGGCACGGGAAATCCTGTCTGCAAATTCTACGGCTGCCCCAATATGCGCGGCGGCCCGCGCGGTTCCGGCGGCTCGTGCAGATCCCTATTGATTGGCGACGCGATCGAGCTCGTCGAGCATCTCGGTATGGGAGACGGACCGGGGCTTGGCCTTGAAGCCGCCGGCTTGCGTTTCCGCGCCCAGCATGTCCTCCAGGCTGCGCCGCGCACGCGCCACGCGGCTCTTCATCGTGCCAACGGCACAATGCGCGATGTCCGCCGCTTCCTCATAGCTGAAGCCGCCGGCGCCGACGAGAAGCAGCGCTTCGCGCCGCTCCGGCGACAGCCGCATCATCGCGTTGCGCAGATCGCCCATGTGGAGGCCATCCTCCTGACCGGCGGGCTGGCTCAGCAGCGTCTCGGCCAGATCGGGATCATAGTCGCCACGGAAGCGATTGCGCCGCGCATCGCTCAGATAGACGTTGCGCAGGATGACGAAGGTCCAGCTGCGCATGCTCGTGCCCGGCTGGAAGGATTCCCGCGCGGCCCAGGCCTTCAGCATGGCTTCCTGCACGAGATCGTCGGCATAGTCCGGGCGGCCGCAAAGGCCCCGGGCAAAAGCGCGAAGATGTGGGAGGACCCGGGTCATTTCTGCCCGAAAGTCGAAATTTTCCGGGCTGTTAGCTGTTGTCACCAGATTGATCCAGCTTCTTCAGGAGGTCAACGAAATCGTCGGGCAGTTGCTCATCGACCACTTCGTCATACAGGCGCCTGAGACCCTCCGCCCACACGGGCTTGGCGCGCGATTTGCGCGTTGCCGTCCTGGTGCCGGGGTTATCCGCTTTGCTGGACATACCCCTATCTGCCCCGTCCTGCTTCACTATGTCGAGATGAGAATCCACGGCTCGTCCACACGCCTCCTCGATCAACCGGGCAAAGCGCGCGTGATGCGCCTGCCCCTACCCCCAACGCCAGCTCCACTCAGGAGGCCACGGCGCGCAGCATCCACACATTCTCTTCATGCTTGCCGACCCGTGCCGTCAGCATGTCCGCGGTGAAGACATCGTCTGCCTCGTCCGCCACGGCGACGGCCTTGCGCAACCTGCGCGCAACCGCCTCATTGTCCTTGATCAATGCCTTGATCATGTCGGCAGCCGACGCGATCGTCGTCTTGCTCTCGACGATACTGCGCTCGGCGTAATCGCCGAAGGCAGCCGGCGCCAAATGACCGAGCGCACGCATGCGCTCCGCGAGCGCATCGATTGCGGCAGCCAGATCCTCATATTGCGCCTCGGTCAGCTTGTGCAGGCCGAAGAAGCTGGGACCCACGATGTTCCAGTGAACGCCCAGGGTCTTGAGATAGAGGGAGAAGCTGTCAGCGAGCGCATCGCCGAGCGCCTTGGCGGTCGCTTCACTGCCCTTGGAACCAATCCCGGTATTGACGGTCGTCTCTTCTGGCTTTGCTTGCAGGGCGGCATTCGCCATTGAAACGCTCCTTGTGTCGGTTTGGCCACGGTTATGCTTGCTGGAACGAACCGAACCGCAAAGAGTTCCAATCGAGGTGTCTGTGTTTGGCGGGGCGATGAAGAGCTGGAAACCCGGTGAGTGGGTGAAGGGGCGTTTGGACCGTTGGTTGCGGGATTATCCGCGCGCGACGCCCATCGGCATCTTCCTTTTCGTCCTGACGCTCGTCGGCGCCAGCGCCTGGTCGGTCGAACTCGCCGGTGAGCGCACGAGCCGATCCGACGCCAAGATCCAGGCGAGCGAGATCGCCGGCGCCATCGAGCGGCAGGCGGCATCCAATGGCGCCTATCTCGAGGCGACAAGCGCGCTGTTCATGAGCTTGCACAACGTGTCGCCGGATTTCTTCCGACAGTTCATCGATCGATTGCGGGTCGCCTACGATCTGACGGGTGTCGTCGGCATCGGCTGGTCCGAAATCGTCCCCGCAAATGCGGTGACCGCGCTCGAAGCACGCATGCGGGCGGCGGGTCATCCGGATTTCCGGATTCATCCAGAACACAAAGGCGCCGCGGGCGAGCGGCATGTCATCACGATGCTGGAGCCGGAAAACGCGCCCAATGCGAAGACATTGGGCTTCGATATGCATTCCGAAGCGCGGCGGGCCGCCGCGATGGACAAGGCGCGGCGCACCGGCCGCATCGCCGCCAGCGACACAGTCACCCTGGTTCAGGACTCAGGCGGCCCCAATTCGCCGGGTTTCCTTGTCTACGCGCCGGTGAACACCTTTGGACGCGGCGTGTTCAAGGGCTATGTCTATAGCCCGATCCGCACGCGCGACTTCATCCTGGCGGCCGCGAAGACGCGACTGCCGACCACCGGTCGCATCGACATCGTCGACCTGAACGCGAAGGGTCGCGAACCCATCTTCTCCCTGGACAACAAGACCGGGGCGCTCGCCACGCCGGTGGAACAGAGCCTGTCCGTCTTCGACCAGCAATGGGTGCTGCTCTATTATCCGCCGTCCGACAAAAGCCTCTCCCCCCTCACGTTGACCGTGCTGGTCGGTGGCGTCGCATTCTCGTTGCTGCTGCTCGCCTATATCCTGCTGGCCCAGCGCCGGAACGAGGATCTGCAGACATTGGTCGCAGCCCAGGCGGAGCGCGAAGCCGAGCGCGCCAGCTTCGTGCGCGAACTCAACCATCGCGTGAAGAACTCGCTGTCCAACGTCACCTCCATCATTTCGCTGACGCGCCGCAACACGACCGATCTCGACAGCTTCACCAGCAGCCTGCTCGAGCGCGTCCGCGCACTGGCCGCAAGCCATTCGCTGCTCGATGGCGCACAATGGGGGCCGACCGACCTCAAGGCGCTCGTCGAGACACAAGTGAGCTCACACGACAATGCGGATGGCCGCATCCGCATGAACGGCCAGCATGTGCTCATCTCGCCCAACGATGCACTTTCGATCGGCCTGGCGCTGCACGAACTGCTGACCAACGCGGCCCGCTATGGCGCGCTGTCGAGCAACGAGGGCCAGGTCAGCATCGATTGGCATGTCGATGGCGAAGCCGTCTCCGTGCTGTGGGAAGAGCATGGCGGACCGCCGGTCACCGAGCCAGCCAAGCGCGGCTTCGGCCTCAACCTGATCGAGCGCGCGCTCGCGCAGGAACTGGGCAGCCCGATCGTCATCGACTTCCTGCCCGGCGGCTTGCGCTGCAAATTCGCCGTTCCGTTGCGGACGCCCAAGTCGTTCCGGCTGCGGCGTTAATCCGGCTCGCCCCGGTCTTCCACATGACAGAAGCGCCCCTGCCCTGCGGTCGGAGCGCTTTTCAACTGTCCTGGCCGATCGTTCAGCGCAGCGGCGCGGTCGATCCGAAGAAGGTGACCTGACCGATTGTCGCGCGAACGAAATCGTCGCTGAACGGCTTGGTAATCAGATAGGTCGGCTCGGGCCGCTCGCCGGTGAGCAGCCGCTCCGGGAAGGCCGTGATGAAAATCACCGGGACGGAGAATTTGGCGAGGATCTCGTTCACCGCGTCGATACCGGAGCTGCCGTCGGCCAGCTGGATATCGGCCAGGACGAGACTCGGGCGATGCTCGTCGAACAGCGCGACCGCCTGGGCGTGGGTGGTCGCGGTGCCGACAACATCATGGCCGAGCGAAGTCACGATCTCCTCGATCTGCAACGCGATGAGGGGTTCGTCCTCGATGATCAGCACGTCCGATCGGCTTCCTGCCTCGATCTCGCCGAGCGCACCCTCGATGAGCGGCTGCACCTCTTCCTCGTCGCAATCCAGGATCTCGGCGATCTCGGCCGGGGAAAAATCCTCGACCGCGCTGAGCAGCAGGGCTTGCCGTTCGAGCGGCGTGGTCAGTTCGAGCCGGCTGGACACGGTCGCGGCTTCATCGGAACCTGCCGCGCCAGTCATCGCCAGCTCGGCTCCGGTGGTAGCATAGATTTTCGTGAATGCAGCGAACAGTCCGACGCGCGAACCTGAAATCATATCGCGAAGATCGCCGTCGGCAATGGCCGCCTCCAGCAACTCGCGCACGAGATTGTCTCCCAGCGATTGCGAGCCTGTGAGGATGCGGGCGTAGCGACGCAGATAAGGAAGCTGCCTGGCGATCAGATCCGAAAGTGCCATCTCATAGGGCTCCAATTTCCCAAAGCGTTATGCGCGCTTTCCGCGCGGCTTGACAGGGCGAACAGGCTCACCCGGAACACCTGATTTTAGGAGTTCCCGTCCATTCTGGACAACCATTTTATTTTTCCGTTTTGCGGGAACCAAGTCGAATAACGGGCGTTTTTCGAGCGATACTGGCATTCAACCTGCCCCCGAAATGCCAGTTTCGACCCTGGCCGGTTCCCGACCCTCCTCACCCCCCAAAACAATCGGGAACCGGCCAATTTCCTCTCTCGATCAGAGCTCGCGCAAGGCGCCGGAACCAATCGGTTTCTGCGCCGTTTTCATTCCATCGAATTTCAACCTGACATCCAGGGAGACCGACATGCGAGCCCAGACGGCCCGGACCACAATTCAGCATCGTGGCCGCGAGGCGATCGATGCAGGTCGCGACGCGCTGGTCGTGCTGCGCGGCAGAACCAGGAAATTCGCTGCCGCAAATCTTCCCAAGGCAGCCTCGGCAGCCGAAAGCGCCGGCGAAACGCTTGCCGACTTCGCCTTGTCGAGTTCGCGATCGCTGGCGAAGTCGATGCGGAGTCGCGGCAAAGCGTTGGGCGGTGGCACCGCGCTCCTGCAGGCCGCCCCCCTGTTACGCACCGCCGGACGGTTCGCGCTCCGCAATCCGGCGCTGATCGCGCTGGCTGGCGCAGGCGTAGCGATCCTCGGCTATGCGGCCTGGCGCAGACAGCGCGACGCGCAATCCGCCTGACCCACAACGGGACATCCTCTCTTCCGCGACGAATTCGCTGAACAGTGTCGGGAACGATCCATCAACTGGCTCATTTCTCGCGCAGCGATTTGGCATCATCGGGCTAATTCGATGCTGCTGGCCCGATGGTGCCAAATCCTGCAAATTGTTTAAATACAATGTTTTGATAGCGACAGCTCATTTCGATGCTGAGCCGAAGCAGTCGCGCCCGCGTCGCTATTGATTGCTCAACAAGATTTTACATGATTCTCGCGACGAACTGGCCTAAACGTAAGGCTGTTCGATAAGCGGTGTGCTCAAGTCAACGGAGCACGGGGGTCGCATATGGCAAGGCAAGCTGCTTCTGTGCATCATGCACAGACGGCACAGACATGGTTTCCGTCCGCTTCGCGCCGACGTGATCTCTTCGGCAAGGCTTGATGGCTTTGCTTCGCCAGGATCCTGAAACTATCGAGTCTCCGCGACAACCCGCATCGCTGGCGGACCGGCTTGTCAAACGCTTCCTCGTTCGAGAAGAGACCTCGCCAACCGTAACAGGGGCCTCCGCCTTCCCGCCTCGCCCTACCCAATTGGCACTTCCCCTCAACAGCCGGAGCGATGCCGAGGGAGGAACGCTGCCATCGCTATTTCGGGACATGCGGCGCATCGGGTCGGTACTCGGCTATGAGCAAGCCAGCCTGGACCAGGTCGTGCCGGACACGACGATGCCTTCGGATGCGCCGCAGGATCGCCTCATGCGCCCCGGCAATCTCGGCCTGATCCTGCATGAAGGTGCGAATGGCACGCTGGCTTTCGACTGGATGCACTGGAGCCAGGCCGAGAAGGCTGATCCCGCCGATGACCGGTCGCCGCTGCGTCCTACGCTCGCCTTGTCAGACCTCGCCAAAGGCGGCCGCACTGCCCGCAAGTTGGCGAAGCGGCGCTGCGTCGTGCCGCTCGTGCGTTATTCCATCCCGGTGCGTGACGGTGACGTCTGGTCCCATCGTTGGATCACGCCGGCATCCGGCCAGATGGTCTGTGCAGCCGGCATCTGGCTGGCCGATCGCAGCGAATCCCCCCGGTTCGCGCTCATTACCGGCGATGGCGGTCGCAGCGCCGAGTCAGAGGTCGCTGCCGGGCCGCTCCTGCTTGCCGAAACCGACCTGCTGACCTGGCTTCGTGCGCCGCTCAAGGATGCGTTGTCAGGCCTCGGCCGACACTGTTCGCACAGTTCCTAGCAGCGAAACCCGTGCGCGCACGGTCTGGACGTGATCGATCCGGCATGGAAAGAAGCGCGACGTCCATTTGCCGGCATGTGAGAAGAGCGCAGTGACGACATGCAATGCCTTCGCCGTCTCGCTAGGCCTCGCCGCGCTGCTGGGCGGCTGCACGAGCCATGTCCGCCTGAATTCCGGCGCGACCGGTCCCGCCATGCCCGCGAATGCGACGATTTCCTTCATCGGCACGCATCAGGTGGACGGACAACTGGCACGTCAGGCACAGGCCAGCGTGGCCGACGCGCTCGAGAAGCGGGGCCACATGATCGGCCCCGATGCAGCTATGCGGATCGAAGTGGGCCTGACCGATCGGCCGGCGATCACGGGTGTCTCCGTCATCGATGGAGCGGTGCTGTCACCTCCAAAGGGCAAGGCTTTCCTGCAATCATGCCGCGATCGGACCTATCGCCTCGTCCTCACTTATTATGGCGTGGGCGACACGGTCCCCATCACCCGGGCCTGGGCCGAGGAGCGTCATTGCAAGGGCACGATTGACGGCAGCATTCGCAGTCTCGCCGACAGGGCCGTCGCTGCGCTTGCGATGGGTTCCTCGACCGCCACGAGCCGGCGACGCGCGGTCGAATAAGGCGCGCTCAGTCCTCTTCGGCCAGCGGCAGCGTCATGGAAAAGGTCGCGCCATAACCCGGCTCGTAGCGATAGGCCGCCTCGCCCCCATGACGCATCGCCGTCGCCTGCACGAAGGCAAGGCCAAGGCCGATGCTGGCACGGCCACCGACATCCCGACCTTCGGCATAAAGCGCGAAGGGACGTTCGGCGCGGCCCGGCGGCATTTCCGGCCCCGGCCCCGAAACGCTCAGTCGCGCGCGTTCGCCCTCGATCCTGACGGTCATATCGACCAGCGCCCCTTCCGGCGCGAACTTGACCGCATTGTCGAGGAGATTGACGCTCGCGCGGAGCAGCATGGCATGATCGCCCATCACCCAGATCTCGCCGTCGCCGCAGCCATCCTCGATGCGAACCGACCGTTCGACAGCACGCGGCCAGACCATATCCGCCGCTTCCCGCGCGATATCGCAAAGGTCCACCGCTTCCGGCGCGATCGGCCGGCGGCGGGCGCGCGCAAGCTGAACGAAGTCATCCGCGAGGCGCAGGCCGTGGCGTGCATGCGAACGGATGCGGTCGATCACCGATGAAGGGACGATCGAGCCGCCCGACGCTGTCCTCTGCGTTTCCAGCAAGGTCAGGATCGATGCATGCGGAGAGCGCAGATCGTGCGTGAGGAACTGCAGGACTTCCTCGCGCTCGTCGGTCGCGCGCTGAAGGTCCGTCATGTCCGCGAAGCGCACGATGCGGCCGCCGCCCGAAAGCGGCGCATCGGTCATGATGAGCGTGAGGCCGCCGGGGCAACTGATGCGATTGCCGTCGAGCGTCGCGCCGGTGCAAATCCGAGCGAGAAACACATCGAGAGGGTGCCCCTGCGCATCCCCGCCGAACAACTGGTCCGCCGCCTGATTGGCGAGCATGATCGTCTCGCTCTCGTCGGTGACCAGGGTGGCATCGGGCAACCGTTCGATCACATCGGCCGTGAACAGCCGCAGCGTGCGAAGCTGGGCGATAATGCCCTGCAGCTGCCTCGCCTCATGCGCGATGCGGTCGGTCATCGGGCCGCGTTGCAAGGTCTGCGGTGCAATGCCGGGATCGGCCTCCAGCATCGCGGCTTGGCGGCCGATGAACTGGCTCGTCGCCGCAAGCCGCCGCCAACCCCAGAGAATATGCACGAGCAGGATGCCGAGGAGGGCGGCACCGGGCGGAACCCAGATGCCGGCAAGCGGTATCAGCGCCATGCTGACCGCTATGAGGGCCACAGGCACGATCAGGGACAGGCGCAGATTGACGGCTGGCCGGAAGCGCAGGAACGCGACCATCATCAGCCAGACCGGCAGGAGCGACAGAGCCACCAGCAACAGCTGCGGCACCTGCACGATCGTGCGGCCGCCGAGCAGTGCATTCAGCAAATTAGCCTGGATCTGCACGCCGGAAAGAAGCCCGCCGGCGGAACTCGGGACCGTATAGATGTCGCCCATCCCGCCCGCAGTCGAGCCGACCAGCACGATCTTGTCGCGGAAGATGGCAGGCGGCACTTCGCCTTTCAGTACCTGGGCGAAGGGGACGCGGCGAAAGGCGTCTGCGGGAAGCAGCGGCAAGAGGAACGGCTGCTGCTTGGGCAGCACCAGACCCGGTTGCGCGCGGCGCGCCAGCATCGTCACCATCTGCGGAATCTCGCGCCCGCCGACCATGATCTGCGTATCGGCCTGCCGGACGCCGTCATGCGCATCCAGGATCACTTCAGCCACACCCACCTGCGCAACAGCGGCCAGGCCCGGCGCGGGCAGCGAGACCGTCTCGGCGCCGGCAATTTCCCGCTGCACGAGTGCCGGTAGATAGACATTGCCTGCCTGCCGCATGGCCATGGCGAGCGCGGTATCGTCGGGAGACGGCTCAAGGAACAACACATCGTAGCCGATGGCGAGCGGCCTTGCCTCGGCGAGCCGTCGCAACAGTGCGGCATGGCGTGCCCGCGGCCAAGGCCAGCGCCCGATCTCGCTCAGGCTGGCGTCATCGATCTCGACGATGAGAATGCGCTCGTCCGCGGGGCGCGCGGCCCAGCGCTGGGCCAGGTCGTAGAGCCGGTTGTCGGCGGCCTGCGTCCACGCCCCAACGGCCGCGAAGCCAACCAGCAGGCTCGCAGCGAGCAGGACGAGCAACCACTCCAGCGCAAGACGGCGATAGAGCAACGCCTATTTCCCCCGGCGGGATGCGGGCTTTTCCTCCGGCGCGACGATCAGCTTCTCGAACGGAAGCCACTTCTCGGTCATCTCGCCGTCCAGAAACTGACGCACGCCGACGCGCCAATAGTAAGTGCCATATTCAAGATTGCGCAGCTCCAGCCCTTCCGGCCCGAGGCCGCCTTCATCGATGACCGGCAGATCGGTCTGGTCCTCGCCGGTCATCTGGAAGCGGTAGACGCGCTGGCCCTCGCCCGCCCCGCTCCAGCGAAAGCGCATCGACGCCAGTGTCCCGACTGCCGTGGCGGCCAGCCCGGTCAGCCGCCGCTTCATCGCGTACGTCTGATAGAGACCTTCAAGGCCCGACTGCGAAATAGCCGTCGCGCGGACGAACCAGTTGCCATTGGGCAGATCGGCGAAGCGCGCGGCTGGCTGCTGGACGACCTGCTCGGCCACCACATCGACGAAGCCGGCATCCTTGCCGATCTGGACATGATAGGCTGAGGCGGCCGGGCTGGCGGCAAGCTGGAGCTCGACCATCGGGTCGATCTGCACCTTGCCCGGCTCGATCAGCTCGACCGGCGGCAACAGCGCTTCCTCGGTGATCGCGCCGTCGCGGGCGATGCGGGCGCCAAAGCCCTGTTCCACGGTCTCGCCGGGCACATTGCCGGCACCGACCGCGACGACACCTTCCAACACCTCGGCGCTGGTCTGCTCATCGGCGAAACCGACACGGAAGCGCGTGCCGCGCACCGCCGAGACGGCGCGCTGCGTGCGGATCCTGAATTGCCCCCTGCCGCCGACCGGCATCGCTTCGGTCTCGACCTTGCCGCTGCCGACCTCCAGATCATAATCGATCGTGTCACCGAGCAGGAAACGACGAAGCTGGCGGATGGTGACCCGGCTGCGCGTGGGCAGGGTCGTGCGCGATCCGTTGGGCAGCTCGATCGTGAGGAAGCCGGTATCGCCTGTCGCCAGCGTCGAGCCGATCGCGACCTGCATGCCGATAGCTACGGGCAAATCGCGCCCGCCGCTGGTGATCTGAACATTGCCGCGTGCCGCGATCAGCCGCGCGTCGAGCGTTTCGGTCCGCAGCAGCGACACCGGCACTGTCAGCACCTTGCCGACCGGGATACGGCGTGGATTGGCGATACGGTTGAGCCGCTGAACGGCGCGATAGTCGCCGCGCCGCAGCAGGAAGCGGTTGGCAAGGCCGTATAGCGTGTCGCCCCTGGCCATGGTGTAGCGGATCGTCTCGCCCTGCGGAGCCTTTGAGCGTCCGGGCTGGGCCTGCGCGTCCGTCGCGGCCAGGGTCATCCACGCAAGCGCAGCCATCGCGATCAACCGCGAGGGACGCTCAAACCGCATCAAAAGCTTTCGAGCCGATAGCCGTAACCGAACACCGTCTGCAGGCGATAGCCATTGTCCGAGCGCAGATTGAGCTTCGAGCGGATGCGCGAGACATGCATGTCGAGGGTGCGTGTCGAAAGCTCCGCGACCGATTTCCACACCGTCTCCATCAGATAGCGCCGCGACAGCGGCTTGTGCTGATTGGCGAAGAACAGCCGGGCAAGCGCGAACTCCTTCGACGTGACCACGATGGGCTCGCCGTTCAGAGTAACGCTTTCGTCGAGCCGGTCAAAGACATAGGGGCCATAGGTCTCAATGCGGTTGTCGATCGGCTGCGCGCTGGTCCGGCGCAGCAGCGCCTCCACCCGCGCCGCGATCACCACCGCGGATTCCGGCTTCACGATGAAGTCGTCCGCGCCGGCATTGAGCGCGGCCGCCACATCGTCCTTATCCGATCGACTGGTGAGCATGATGACCGGCGGGCTTTTGGGCAGATTGGCCCGCGCCCAGGCAACGATGTCCATGCCCGAGAGGTCGGGCATGTTCCAGTCGAGGATCAGAAGATCATAGGTATCGCGCTGCAAGGCCAGCGGCACGTCACGGCTGCGATGAAAGGTGACGCAGATATGCCCGTTCTGCCTGAGCACCTGCGACACGAACTCGATGGACCCTTCATCGTCGTCAACGATAGCGATGCGCATCCTTGCTCCCCACCCTCTCTCCTTGCCGATCTAGATAGGAAACGATCGGTCGTCATGTTTTGGGGCGCATGGTTACAAACTTTTACACCATGTCAAAGGGCAGGCTGACGCCCTTGCAGGATGTGAAACCCAGTTTGGGACGGTTCATCACCGTCATGAAAGGAGGATGCAGGTCAAAAATGAGGGCGGGCACGCTCGCGGCACCCGCCCTCTCAGTCGGTCGGGGAGAGGTGCAATCCGATCAGAGCGTGACCTTCACGCCGATCACGAAGCGGCGGCCGATCGTATCGAACATCATCGGGTTGGTCTGCATCGCATTGTTGCCGAGCGTGCCCCAATAGGGCGTGATCGGCGGATCGCGATCGAGCAGATTGGTGACGTTGCCGAATATCTCGACATCCTTGCCGCCCAGCTCGAGCTGATAGCCGAGGCGCGTATCGACATAGAACACGCCGGCAACCCGGTTATGGCCAATCTTCACCGTCGTCGGCGGCGCATTTTCCTGAGTGCCCGGCGAAATGTAACGCCCCTGCAGGAAAGCCGAGAAGCCGCCGTTCCGATAAGTCATGTTGCCGGTATATTTGAACTCCGGGAGGGCATAAGCGATGCCGTCCGACTGCTGGATGCCGGTCTGTCCCGCACGATCCTTGGTCTCGCCATTGGGGAAGGCGGCCGTTGGCGCGCCAGTCTCGGAACGCACCAGCAGCCAGCTCGCGAAGCCGCGCATGGCGATGGACTCGTCTCCGCCCAGCAGCCGGACCGGCCGGCGGAAGCTCGCTTCCAGATCGACGCCTTCCACCTTCGACTGATTGATGTTGACGAAGATGTCACCGACCAGAACCAGCGCCCTGGTGTTCGGATCTCGGGTTACCAAGGAGCAGAATTGCTGCTGACCCGCATGGCAGTTGTTGACCACCGCCTGATTGCCGACCTGGCCGATCGCGTCCTTGATCTTGATCTTGTACCAGTCGAGCGAGACAGACAGCCCGTCGATGAACTTGGGCTGGAAGACTGCGCCGGCCGTGATCGTGTCCGCCAGCTCCGGCCGCACGCTCGGATTGCCGCCCGAGAAGCGCGTGACCGTGACGAGCGGCCCCGGATCGTTCGTGCCGGTCGAGAATTGCGGATCGTTGACCGTCGCCGTGCCGCCGGTGATATCGAATCGCTCGGAGAGATTGGCGGCGCGCACGTCGCGCGAATAGGTGCCGCGCAAGCGCAGGCCTCCACCGATGGTCCAGTTGACGCCGCCCTTATAGGCCCAGACCGGTCCGCTGCCGCTATATTCCGCCCAGCGCGCCGCCGCGTTCACCGAGAGATCCTCGAAGAAGGGCGTGTTGGCCAGGATCGGCACCAGCACTTCGCCGAAGGCCTCCTTGACGCTGATGCTGCCGTCGATGTTCGACACCTTGGAAAATTGCGTCGCGACCGTATTCGCGCAGTCGCCCGCAACCGGCAGGCCGCGCAGGCCCGCCGCCGTCGCCGCGGCCGATCCGGCGCACGGCACCGGAAACGCCGTGCGGTTCGGGCCGAGCGTGTGATCGCTGGTCGGATTGCCCGGATCGCGCACGATCTGATGGATCGTCTCCTTGCGATAGGCGCCGCCGAACGCGAGCGTGATCGGCCCCGCACCCCAGCCCTGATGCAGTGTGCCGCTGGCCGACATCTCAAAAATATGCTGCTTCATCCGCATGATGTTCAGCTTGGCTTCCTGCGTCACATAGCTGTCGGTCTCGCCGGTGAAGCCGCCATTGGCGAAGAAGAGCCGTGTGTTGATCGTCTGACCAGGATCATAGCCGATGACCCAATCGACCGCCGCCTTCGAGGCGTTGCCGGCGCCGAACAGATTGAGCGGCTGGCACCCGGCATAGGCATTGCTGAACAGGCTCGTGCGGCAGACGATATTGCCATTGGCATCGCGCACCGCGTCGATCGCCGCATAGATGCGGTCCACGCGCAGGCCGATCTGATAGGCTTCGCGCTTGCTCTCGCCATATTGATAATAGCCGTCGAACTGCCAGCCATCGAGGAAGCCGCCGTCATTGGCGATGGTCCACTCATAGCCGGCCGTGCCCGAGTTCAGCACCGTCTCGTCGTAGATCTTGTAGTTGCCGGCGAGGTCCAGAATGCTGCCCATGCGGCGGAAGGAGAAGGACTGGATATTGTTCGCCGTCATCAGGTCGACCAGCGACTGCGGCAGATAGGCATTGTCGCGGAAGATCGTAAGCCCGGTCGGCGCGCCGGTGATCGCGCCGCGCGGCGTGTTGAAACCGCTGGTCGTCTTTCGCCCGCGGATGAACTGCGCGAACACGGTCAGATTGTCCGCCAGTTCATAGTCCGCATAGGCGAAGAGGCTGCTGCGGTCGAAGTCCGGCTGCAGCGTGTTCACCTCCGCGCCGCCAAGATCGACGCCGCTTCCCCCATTGGCGATCGATTGCCGCGCTCCCGCGCCGGCACCGACATCGCCGGAGAAAATCCCGCTGTCCTGGAATTTCGAGATGGAGCCGTCGCGATTGAACATGATGCCGTAGAGTGGCGAGGTCTTCGATGCCGCGATCAACCCGTCGAATGTCGCGTTGCGGGAGACAACATTGGGATAGATCTGCAGCACGTTGTTCGCGTCGGGAATGGTGCTCCAGGACTGGTACCAGTCGCGGCCCTTATAGTCGTGAATGCCCTGCTGCTCGAAGCGCTCCGCCGAGACGATCAGGTGCCCGCGGTCGCCCAGCTTGACGCCCCAGGTCGCGCTCACCTGATAATTGGTGCCGTCATCGCGCGTCGTTTGCCCATATTGGGCGGAGACTTTGAGGCCCGTGAAATTGGTGTCGAGAATGAAGTTGGTGACGCCCGCTACCGCATCCGTGCCGTAGGCCGCCGAGGCGCCGCCGGTCACGGTCTCGATGTTGCGGATCAGCGCCTCGGGGAAATTGGTGATGTCGACGCCGCCAAAGGCCGTCGCCGAGATCATCCGCCGCCCGTTCAGCAATACCAGCGTCCGATTGGCGCCCAGACCACGCAGATTGAGGCTGCCGGCGCTACCGCTGCTGAAGAAATTGGCTCCGGTCTGCGTGCCATTTCCATAGAATTGCGGCAGTTGGCTCAGACCCTCCGCGAGGGTCGTGGGCGCCATCGACTTGATCTCGCTCGCGGCTACCGCCGTCACGGGCACCGGCGTTTCCATGCCCGTCGCGAGGCGCAGGCGCGAACCGGTAATGACGATCGCCTCTTCCGACTCGACCGCCTCCTGTGGTGCGGCGTCTTCCTGCGCCCCCGCCGAACCTGTGCCGATCATCAGCGCGACGGCGCTTGCGCCGATCGCGAGAACGGCCCGCAATGCGCGTGACAGCCCCTTTTCCGCATCCCCCTTCATGTTCCCTCTCCTGTCTTGCACCTGGCGGTCGGCGCCCTTGTCCAGAACCGTCCCGCCTTCTAATATGAATATGAATATATATTCATATAATCTGCGTCAATGCACAATGACGTGGGCACGGAAACGCCGCCCACTCTGCCCGTGCGTGTCCTGACGCTCGCAAGGCGTCCCGAGTCCCGACTGTCGCGCAAATGTCACCAAGCGGCACAACCGTCCCACAATGAATCTCGTAACATACTGGATCATCGTGATTTATCTCGATGGGCAGATGCCCACTCCGCCCTCGTGGGACCGAATGTGGTTTACCGGTAACGTCAATGGCGGGATTGATTGCAGGGTGAGTTGAGGCTGCCAGACAACGGCGAGCCATCCAGGTGAGGAGTGTCAGGAAGCATGGCTTCGATCGAAGACGTGGTCGCGAAGAAAGTCGCACCAGCCCCTAGCGCAGCGGCATCAGAGGATCCGGAAAAGAACTTCCGTTTCTACGATAATCGTCAGAAATATCTGATGTTCGTGAATACCTGCTCGGAAAAGTGGATCGTCTCCGATCGCGTGCAGAAGGAGCTGTCGCATCTCACGCCGAAGCCGCCGGCCGTGCGCTTCTTCGATGCCGGCATGGGCGACGGCACCGTCCTCGCCCGTGTCCTCCGCTCCATGCATCGCCAGTTCGAGCGCTTCCCCTTCTTCATCGCCGGCAAGGAAATCAGCCTCGAGGACGTGCGCCTCACGCTGGATAAGATGCCGGACCGTTTCCTCGAGCATCCCGAGATGGTGTTCGCTTTCACGAACATCTCCTATGCCGACGCGCCCTGGCTGCAGCCGTCCAATCCGGAAGCCGCCAAGAACATGGTTTGGAAAGAAGTCGCGCTGACGGGCACGACGACGGCCGAGTTCGAGCAGCAGATCCTGGAATTGCAGCCTTTTCTCGCGCAGAACTGGAAGACCAAGGTCAGCGAGAAGACGGGCAGCATGATCCCCGAGACGCCGACCACGGTCATCCTCTACCGCGAGGATTGCAAGTTCATGCTCGATCGCGTCATTCCGCGGAAGAGCGAACCGAAGGCAGACTACGACCTGATCCTCGCCAGCCAGCCCTTCCGCCTGCGCGCGCCGACCAAGTTCAAGGCGGGCCGCGTCCTCGCCCCGCTTGCCAAGGCGCTCGGCGTCGGTGGCCGCCTGCTCGGCATCCACTCGGCCGGCAATGATCCGGGCATCGAGATCGTCCAGAAGATCTGGCCGGGCGAAGACCCGTTCACCGTCTCGCGCCGCGAACTGCTGGATGCGACCAAGGACGCCATGGGCGCCGACGCCTCGAAGTTCCGCTTCGACCCCTTGCCAAATCGCGAAGCGATCTTCCGGTACGAGATGCACACGCTGCCCGACGAGATCGACAGCGAGAGCGCCTCGATCGGCACGTCCACCCTGCTCGCCGCCTGGAATGCCGCGACTTACGTGGCGCAGATCGACGACGAGCGTCTCGCCGAAGCCATGAGCAACAGCAACTATCTCGAAGCGACCCGCAACGTTCTGCGGAAGAACGGTGAGCTGTGGTTCAACGACGAGAGCTACATCATCGAGCGGACCCGCTGAGCCGCGATCCAGAATTTTTCAATTTTTGCAGTCACTAGAGAGGACAAAGCATAATGACGCGTTCGAGCTATCTCTTTACCTCGGAGTCGGTGTCCGAGGGTCATCCCGACAAGGTGTCGGACCAGATCAGCGACGCGATTGTCGATCTGTTTCTGAGCAAGGACCCCGAGGCGCGCATCGGCTGCGAGACGCTGACGACCACGCAGCTCGTCGTGCTGGCCGGCGAGATCCGCTGCAAGGGCGTGTATGAGAATGGCGACTGGGTGCCGGGCGCGCGCGACGAGATCGAGAAGGTCGTGCGGGGCACGGTCAAGGAGATCGGGTACGAGCAGGACGGCTTCCACTGGGAGACGCTGCGCTTCGAGAACAACCTGCACGCGCAGTCGGCGCACATCGCGCAGGGTGTGGACGCGGCCGGCAACAAGGACGAAGGCGCCGGCGACCAGGGCATCATGTTCGGCTTTGCCTGCGACGAGACGCCGGACCTCATGCCCGCGACCCTCTATTACAGCCACAAGATCCTGGAGCGCATGGCCGCCGACCGTCACTCGGGCGCCGCGCCGTTCCTGGAGCCGGACACGAAGAGCCAGGTGACCCTGCGCTTCGACAATGGCGTTCCCGTTGCCGCCACCGCGATCGTGGTCTCGACTCAGCATGCACCGGGCTATGACACGGGCGCCAAGGAAGCCGAGCTGCACGCTTATGTGAAGAAGGTGATCGCCGACGTGATCCCGGCCGCGCTGCTCTCGGCCGAGACGGTCTATCACATCAACCCGACCGGCAGCTTCGAGATCGGTGGCCCGGACGGCGACGCCGGCCTCACCGGCCGCAAGATCATCGTCGACACCTATGGCGGCGCGGCTCCGCACGGCGGCGGCGCGTTCTCGGGCAAGGACCCGACCAAGGTCGACCGTTCGGCTGCCTATATCTCGCGCTACCTCGCCAAGAACATCGTCGCGGCCGGCCTCGCCAAGCGCTGCACGATCCAGCTGGCCTACGCGATCGGCGTCTCCAAGCCGCTCTCGCTCTATGTCGACACGCACGGCACCGGCACGGTGGGCGACGATAAGATCGAAGCCGCGATCGCGAGCATCGAGAAGCTGGGCGACCTCACGCCGCGCGGCATCCGCACCCATCTCGGCCTCAACAAGCCGATCTATAAGAAGACCGCCGCCTACGGCCACTTCGGCCGCACGCCCGAAGGCGACTTCTTCTCCTGGGAGCGCACCGACCTCGTCGATGACCTCAAGGCGGCTCTGAAGTAACTGACCGACATCAGCCCCTTCCCTTCAGGGGAGGGGCTAACCTAGAGGAGACATTCCATGGCTACTTTGGCCAAAGAAGACTATATTGTAGCGGACCTTTCCCTTTCGGCGTTTGGCCGGAAGGAGATTGAGATTGCGGAGACGGAGATGCCGGGTCTGATGGCGCTTCGTGCCGAGTTTGGTGCGTCGAAGCCCTTGAAGGGCGCGCGGATCACGGGCGCGCTGCACATGACCATTCAGACCGCGGTGCTGATCGAGACGCTGGCGGTGCTGGGCGCAGAGATCCGCTGGGCCTCGTGCAACATCTTCTCCACGCAGGACCATGCGGCAGCGGCGATCGCGGCGGCGGGCATTCCGGTATTCGCGGTCAAGGGCGAGACGCTCGAGG